>NZ_CM176894.1:0-3898716 GCF_058138025.1 Arthrobacter sp. AOP29-A2-19 | reverse complement strand
CGGGCCTTCTTCGCGTATCTGGCTTCGCTGGACGTCTCGGTCCTGCCCTACCGCTTCGGCACGCACTCGGGCTGGCTCGAGGCGTGCCGCGACGTCGGGACGTCCGTCGTCGCACCGGGCTGCGGCTTCTACCGCGACCAGCATCGCTCCGTCGTCGAGTACGCCCACGACTCTGCCGGCCTCGACGCGGCCTCGCTGCGGGACGCGATCGATCGCCTCTATCGGCATCGGCCGTGGCCCGCCCCGACCGTTGCCGACCGGTTGGCCGAGCGGCTTGGCCTCGCCGCGGCGCACGAGCGGATCTACGCGGAGCTTTTGGAAAACGCGCGCTCCGGGAGCCCCCTCGGTGCGAACTAGATAAACAAGCGGGGCCGTCCATCCGTCGGGGCCTCACCCGTCCCGCTCGGGCGAGATCGAGGACTGGGCCAACCGCACGGCCAGGTGCAACGCCGCCATGCGCTGCGTGCCGCGCGGATCCCCTCCGAGGATCCCGAAGATCTTGGTCAGTCGCTTGTGCAGCGTCTGCCTCTCCAGGTAGAGCGTGGCCGCCGTCGCCGTCGAATTGCAGCCGGAGGTCAGCCAGGCGTCCAGGGTGTGGATCATCTGGGTGCCCTTCTGCGCGTCGTGCTCCAGCAGCTCGCCGAGCAGCTCCCGGGTGAAGCGCTGGATGCCTGTCCCGGTGAGCTCATGGGTGCAGAGCCGCTCCAGTGCGAAGTCGCCGCTGTCGCGCAGGTTGCCGGGATCGTTAAGCGCGCTCCCCAGCGTCTCCGCGAGCCTGGACTCGCGGAGCGACCACGAAGCGTGCGCCATGTCCCGGGCCACCGGCCCCAGGACCCCGCGGATGTTCAGTGGCTCCATGTCGCGGCGCAGGCTGTCCCTGATCGCCTGGCGGTCCTGGCGCGGGTTCGCGGGCGCCAGCGGGACGAGTCCGTAGAGGTAGTCGCCGTCGAGGTGGGTCCGGATCTCCGGGCAGTTGCGGCGCAGGATCTGTTCGAACGGGCCGCGCAGGCGCCCCCACTCGAGGCTGCGCAGAATGACGACGGCGACAGGGCGGGACACGGGGATGCCGAGCGTGGAGCACAGCTCACGGATCTCCGCGGGGCCGGCGGCGGCGATGATCCCCTGCATCAGTGCCGTGTCGGCGATCTGCGTCGTCGTCGGCCGGTGTCTCTGGGACAGCGCCAGCGCCAGGATGCTGGCCAGCCGGTCGCCGATGGTCGGCAGGAGATCGCGGTCGCTGTCGCGCGGGCTCTGGAGCAGGAGCCGCGCGGCAAGGACTCCGCCGAGGTAGATGTCGGTGACCACCTCGTGCAGGATGTCGGCGGCGGGGTTCGGCCGCGACTCGGCCAGCGCGATGCCTCCGGTGTCGATAAGCACGGCGTTCACGTCGAGGGCCTCCGCGATCAATGCCGCGAGCGGCGAAAGGCCGGGACCGGCGGAGGCGATGTGCTGGGCCAGCTGCTGGGAGATCGCATCCGCCTTCTGCAGGGCGGTGGCCTGCTTGGAGACGATGGCGCGGTTAATCTCCTCAGCCATCTCGACGAACGGCACGGTGTGCCTCAACTCGATCAGCGGCAGGCCGGCCTCCTCGGCCGCGGCGACGAGCTGGGCCGAAATCTTCTTCTGGAGCCCGGCGGTCTCGATGGCCAGCGCGGCGACGTGCCGCTCGACCAGGCTGTGAAGGTACTCCAGTTGCGCCTCGGTCCGCAGGTTGAGCAGCGCCTCGCCGCCACTGAGCAGCAGTTCCTCCCCGCGCAGTAGCGGGGCGATCTTCAGGACCTCGCTGGAGTGCACCCAGCGAACGTTGGTCCGGAAGATGGCGGAGGCCCCGGCCAGGATGTTGGGCTGTGCGCGGCGGAACAGCGGGCTCTCCAGAACTTCGGACAGTGGGATCACCATGGGCTGACTCCTCGCGGCGTGGTCGGTGGCCGCCCAAGGGAGGTGGCGGTCTGTCATCCGATACGGCCAATATACAGACACATTGCGCATATCGGGTGACGTGGATCACTCCTACGCTTGAAGACAGGTCTTCCCCTTAGGCATCGCAGGAAAAGAGACAACCCATGAAAGCTAGTTCGGCAAGCAAGTCCGAGAGCGTCACGCATAACGTCGAGGACATTCTCCAGCCGGTTCCGGAATCGGCGCGGACCACCAAACTCTCGGGCCAGTTCTGGATCTGGGCCGGCGCGAACGTCGCGCCCATCAACTGGATCCTCGGGGCGCTCGGCATCCACCTGGGCCTCGGCCTCGCGGACACGCTGATCGTCCTCATTGCCGGAAACGTGATCGGCATGCTCGGCTTTGGCTTCTTCGTCGTCTTGGGACAGAAGACCGGCGCCACCGGCATGCTGCTGGCCCGCGGCGCGTTCGGCCGGCGGGGGGCCTACCTCCCGGCCGCCATCCAGGCGGTGATCGCCATCGGCTGGTCCGCCGTGAACACCTGGGTGATCCTGGACCTCATCATGGCGCTGTTCGGAAAGATCGGCCTGGTCGATCCCACCCAACAGAACCTGGCGTGGAAGATCGGCACGGCCGCCCTGATCATGGGCATCCAGGTGGCCATCTGCTACCGCGGATACAGCGCCATCGCGAAGTTCGAGCGCATCACCATGCCTCCCACCATCCTGGTCCTCATCGCCATGTCCGTCCTCGCATGGACGCAGCTGGACATCGACTGGACCTACCAGGGGCCGGTCGGCGAGGTCCTGACTGGCATGCCGCGCATCGCCGCAATGTCCTCCATCATGACCGCGATCGGCATCGGCTGGGGCATCGGCTGGTTCACCTACGCCCCCGACTACTCGCGCTTCGTCAGCAAGTCGATCAAGCCCCACCGCCTCTACATCGTCAGCGTCCTCGGCCAGTTCATCCCGGTCGTGTGGCTCGGAGTCCTGGGGGCCAGCCTCGCCACCCGCAACGGAACGGCGGACCCGGGCCAACTCATCGTCGAGAGCTTCGGATCCCTGTCCATCCCCGTCATTCTGCTGGTCATCCACGGCCCCATCGCCACAAACATCATCAACATGTACACCTTCGGCGTGGCCACCCAGGCGCTGGACATCAACATCTCCCGCAAGAAGCTGTCCCTGCTGGTCGGGGCACTGGCAATGGCCGCCGTCATCGGCTTCCTCTTCGCCACGGACTTCGCCCACGTGCTGCACAACTGGATCATCTCCATCGCGGCCTGGGTCGCCACCTGGGGCGGCATCATGGCGGTCCACTACTTCGTCTTCGAGCGCCGGCACCGCGACTTCACGTACCTCTTCGGCAGCCCGAAGGACTCGCAGCTCAAGGCCTTCAACCCGTCGGCGTTCATCGCCTTCGGCGCGGGCATCCTGATGACCTGGATGTGCATGTACGGCTCGGTTCCGGCGCTGCAGGGCCCGATCGCCACGGCGATCGGCGGAATCGACTTCTCCTGGCTCGGCGGCACGCTGACCGCGGCCGGCATCTACTTCGCCCTCGGATACCCGCGCTTCAAGGCCAGGATCGCGGCCGGTGTCCCGCTGGGCATCAAGCTCGGGACCTCGGACGCCCAGTACATCGAGGACTTCGGCAGCGCCGAGGCCCCGCTGGAGGACGCGGCCGCCGCCGAGGCGCCGACGTCGGCCGAGTTGCCCCACGAACCGGGCGAGCTGCCGGCGGAGCCGGTGGCCGCGGCCACCAAGCCGAAGCGGACCGTCGGGGCCTAGGGCCCCGGGCAGCAAACCACCACCCCCAAAACCAATCCATCACCACCACCAAAGGAGCTCACCGTGAGCATTTCCGTACCCGCCGCCAACGTCGCCGAGCTGGAGCGCCTGAAAGTCCTCCACAACGGGACCAAGCAGCAACTGACATTCTCCGACGCCGAGTTCGAGCGCCGTCTGGCCGGTCTCCGACGGATCATGGCCACCAAGGACCTCGACGCGGTCATCCTGACCAGCTACCACGGCATCAAGTACTACTCCGACTTCCTCTTCACCACCTTCGGCCGCAACTACGCGCTCGTCGTCACCGCCAACGACTCCGTGACCATCACGGCGAACATCGACGCCGGCATGCCGTGGCGCACCAGCTACGGCGAGAACATCGTCTACACCGACTGGCAGCGCGACAACTTCTACTACGCCCTGCAGGAGGCCCTGCGCCAGCGCGGCGTCAAGGCCCGCCGCCTCGGCGTCGAGGACGACGCCCTCGCCCTGGCCACCCGCCAGCGCATCCAGGCCGCGTTCGACGGCGCCGAACTGCTCGACGTCTCCCAGGACGCCATGCGCCAGCGCATGATCAAGTCCGCCGAGGAGATCGAGGTCATCAAGCACGGCGCCCGCATCGGCGATCTCGGCGGCGAAGCCATCAAGGCCGCGATCCGCGAGGGCATCACCGAGTACGAGGTCGCCTTGATCGGCACCGAGGCCATGGTCCACGAGATCGCAAAGACCTTCCCCCACCGCGAGGTGCGCGACACCTGGGTCTGGTTCCAGTCCGGCATCAACACCGACGGCGCCCACAACTGGGCCACCACCCGCAAGCTCCAGCGCGGCGACATCCTCTCGCTGAACTGCTTCCCGATGACCAGCGGCTACTACACCGCCCTGGAGCGCACACTGTTCCTCGGCGAACCGGACGAGCGAAGCCTGGAACTGTGGAACGTCAATGTCGAGGTCCACCGCCGCGGCCTGGAACTCATCAAGCCCGGCGCCGTCTGCAAGGACATCGCAGCCGAACTCAACGAGATCTACGTCGACCGCGGCCTGCTCGCCAACCGCACCTTCGGCTACGGCCACTCCTTCGGCGTGCTGAGCCACTACTACGGCCGCGAGGCCGGCCTGGAACTCCGGGAGGACATCGACACGGTCCTGGAGCCCGGCATGGTCGTGTCCATGGAACCGATGATCACCGTGATGGACGGTCAGCCCGGCGCGGGCGGCTACCGCGAGCACGACATCCTTGTGGTCAACGAGAACGGCGCCGAAAACATCACCAAGTTCGGCTTCGGACCCGAAAACAACATCATCCCCGCCTAGCAACACCGGGGCCGGAAGGGGCGGGCCGCGTCAACACGACGCCGCCCGCCCTTCCCGGCCGTCCCCACCGACGCCCTGCATTGGAGAACCCCCAAAGTGCGCGACAGCATCAACATCGAAGAGCTCGACGCCTTCAGCTACCGCCAGGCGATCGCCGACGGCACGCGGCCGGTCATCATCCCCATCGGCGCGATCGAACAACACGGCCCGCACATGCCGCTGAACGTGGACGTGCTGCTGTCCCAGGCCATGGCGGGTTCCGTGGCCCGGGAGATGGGCGGGCTTGTGGCCGCCCCCATCGTCTACGGCTACAAGTCGCAGCAGCGCTCCGGCGGCGGCAACCACCTCGCCGGCACCACCAGCCTGGATGCCGGGACCCTCATCTCCATCGCGCAGACGCTGACCCGGGAGTTCGCCCGGCACGGCGTCCGCAGGCTGGTGTTCCTGAACGGACACTACGAGAACTACCAGTTCCTCTACGAGGGAGTGGACCTGGCCCTGCGGGACCTGGCGCTCGGGGGCGTTGAGGACCTGAAGGTGGTCTTGCTGTCCTACTGGGATTTCGTCAACGACGAGACGATCGAGCGGCTGTACCCGGACGGCTTCACAGGATGGGACCTGGAGCACGGAGGGGTGCTGGAAACCTCGCTGATGCTGCACCTGCATCCGCGGCTCGTGGACATGGACGCGGTGAGCGACGACCCGCCGGCCGTCCTGCCGAAATACGATGTGCTGCCGGTGCGGCCGGAACTGACCCCGGAATCGGGTTGCCTGTCCTCGGCGGCGGCCGCGACCGCGCTGAAGGGCGAGATCCTGCTGCGGGCCGCAACGGAGGACATGGTGTCCGCGTTGCGAGCCGAGCTCGGCGCGCCGGTGCCGACCGCCTGACCCGCGGACCGCACGACCGCCTGACCCGCGGACCGCACGACCGGCGCCGGCCCACCGCCTAGGACGGGCCGGCGCCGGTCAGCGGGCCCAGTTCCGCCGACCGCGGCGGATTGGCTCCCCGGCGGGAGCACGTGATGGCTGCCGCCCGGTTCGCGTAGGCGGCGAGCGCACGCAACCGGTCGGCCCCCAGCCCGCACAGCCGTTCCCGTCCCGCGGCGCCGACCACGTCCATCTGCGCCAGGCCAGAGATCAGCCCGGCCATAAAGGAGTCGCCCGCTCCCACCGTGTCGGCCACCGTGATCGCCTCGCCGGGGAGGTCCACGCGCCCCTCACGGGACAGGAGGACCGGACCGGCTGCCCCGCGGGTGAGGGCCACGATCGAGGGGCCGAGTCCCAGCCAGGCCTCCATTGAGCTGTCCAGGGACCTGTCGGGATACAGCCATCGAAGGTCCTCGTCGCTGGCCTTCACCACGTCGCTGGCAGCCACGAAGTCCTCGGCCCGCCGGCGCGCCGCGGACACGTCCGGGCTGATGGCGGGACGGCAGTTGGGGTCGAAGCTGACCGTGGCGTGCCCGCGCGCCGCCTCGAGGAGTCGCAGCACCAGCTCGCTGCCCGGCGGAAGCACCGCGGCGATGGAGCCGGCGTGTACGTGGATGGACTCCTGGACCGAGGCCAGCGCCCGGTCGTAAGCACCCGCGATGTCCCAGCCGATCGAGAACGTGTAGCGAGCCGCGCCGTCGTGGTCCAGCACCGCCAGCGCGGAGGAGGTCGGCGGCGCGTGGTCGACGATGGCGTCGACCCCGTTGCCCGCAAGATGGTCGGCGATCAGGAGCCCGTGCGGATCGTCGGCGAAGTGCGTCACGAGCCTCGTCCGCAGGTCCAGGCGGGCGCAGCCGACAGCCACGTTGAGGGGGCTGCCCCCGGGATGCGTCTCGTCCTCCGCCCCCTGCCGGCGCGGATCGCTGATGATGTCCACCAGGGACTCGCCGATGACCGTGACCAGGCCTCCGGCCTGGGGCGCACCGGGTGCTGTGCCGCTGGTTTCCGTTGGCATGTTGTCTCCTCGATCGATGCTGCGTGGTTCGGGTTCGGCTGCCGTCCTAGCGGCCCGGGTACACGACGGCCTTGAGCTGCCCGGGCTGCCGGCCGGACGTCAGCGCGGCCTCGGCCTCCGCCAGCGGGAACCTCCCGGTCACCAGGATGTCCAGGTCCACCTTCCCCGCCGCGATCAGCTGGATGGCCAGGGGCCACGTGTTGGTGTACCGGAAGACCCCGGAGAGCCAGATTTCGCGGTTCTGGATGAAGGAGACGGGCAGTTCGACGTCGTCGGCACCCAGCCCGACCAGGATGACGCGCCCGGCCGGGGCCACGGCCCTGATGCCGGACCGGACCGCCTGCGGGGATCCGGAGGCGTCGATGAAGGCATCCACGTCGAGTCCGTCCGTGCTGTCCGTCCTGGCGTCGACGGCGTGCGTGGCGCCGTGCCGGAGCGCGAACTCCAGCCGTTCCTCGGCGATGTCGGAGACGTGGACCTCGGCCGCACCGAACGCGCGCGCCGCCTGCGCGGCGATGATCCCGATGGGCCCCGCGCCCGCGATCAGCACCCTGCTGCCCGGGCGGATTCCCGCCCGCTCGCAGGCCCACAGCCCTACGGACAGCGGCTCGATCAGGGCCGCAGCCTCGTCGCTGATGGTGTCCGGGATGTCGTACGCGAAGTCCGCTTGGATGGTCACGTACTCGGCGAAGGCGCCGTCGATCGGCGGGGTGGCGTAGAACTCGATGTCCGGGCAGAGGTTGTAGCGGCCGGCCTTGCACTGGGCGCACCTGCGGCAGGGACGCTGCGGCTCGACCGCAACGCGGCGGCCGATGCGCTCCGGATCCACGGCGCTGCCGACGGCGGCGATCCTGCCGGACAGCTCGTGGCCGAGGATCAGCGGATGGTCCACAACGTAGTCGCCGATCCGTCCGTGCTCGTAATAGTGGACGTCGCTGCCGCAGACGCCGACCGCCGCCACTTGGACCAGGACCTGGTCGGCTTCCAGGGTGGGAAGATCCAGGGTCTCCATGGCCATCCGGCCCGGGCTCTGGAGAACGGCGGCGCGCATGGTGGCCGGCAGGTCCGTGCCCGCCGGGGCGGCCAGCGGGGTGGTGTCCGTCATCTTGGGTGCTCCTTTGGTTCGGGTCGGCTCGGCTATTTGACGGCGCCGAGGGATAGTCCTTGGACAAGCTTGTCCTGCGCGGCGAATCCCGCAAAGAGGACGGGCAGGGAAATGACGACTGCGGCTGCGCAGACCTTCGCCAGGAACAGGCCCTGGCTGGAGACGAAGCCGGTCAGGAAGACCGGCGCGGTCCCGGCGACGACGCCGGTCAGGACGCGCGCCAGCAGCAGTTCGTTCCAGCTGAAGATGAAGCAGATCAGCGCGGTCGCGGCGATCCCGGGCATCGCCACGGGGGCAATGACCTTTCGGAGGATCAACAGTAGTCCCGCACCGTCGATCTGGGCGGCCTCGAGCATTTCGACCGGCACCTCGGCGAGGAACGAGCGCATCATCCACACGGCGATGGGCAGGTTCATGGAGGTGTAGACGATGATCAGGAACCAGATGTTGTCCAGCGCGCCGACGCCCTTGGCGAAGAGGAACAGCGGCAGGATCCCCGCGACGACCGGCAGCATCTTCGTGGAGAGGAAGAAGAACATCACGTCGGTCCACTTCTTCACGGGCTTGATGGACAGGGCGTAGGCGGCGGGGATCGCCAGTACCAGCACCAGGACGGTGGAGAGGATCGACGCGGTGGCGGAGTTGATCAGCGGCGGCCACGGGCTCACGCCGGAGCTGGCGCCGAAGAACTCCTTGTACGCGTCCAGGGTCAGGCCGGCCGCGATCGACGGCGGGTTGGTCGCGGCGTCCGTCTCCGAGTGGAAGGAGGTCAGCACCATCCACAGCACCGGGGTCGCGAAGAGCAGGGCCATCAGCCAGGCGACGATACCGGCGGCGGTGTTGTTGCGGGTGGGGTCCATCCGGGACTTCCCGCGCCGGCGGCGGGTCCCGGTGTTCAGTGCCGTTGGGCCGGGGGGTGTGTTGCGGGGCGCGGCGGGGGTGAGCGTGCTCATCGCGCGGCCTCCTTCTTGAAGAGTGAGAATACGGTGCGCAGGGCGAAGGTCGCCACGATGATGGTGCCGATGACGACGACGACGCCCGCCGCGGAGGCGAGGCCGTACTCGTTGGCGAAGTAGAACGTCTGGTAGATCGCGTACGGCAGGTTGGCGGTGCCGAGGCCGCCTGAGGTGAGGGTGAAGACGGCGTCGAAGTTCTGCACGATGTAGATGGCGCCGAGCAGGCCGCCGAGCTCCAGGTACTGGCGCAGGTGGGGCAGGGTGAGGTGGCGGAAGATGTCCCACGAGCTGGCGCCGTCCATCTGGGCCGCCTCGACGGTGTCCATGGGGCGGGACTGCAGGCCCGCCAGCAGGATGAGCATCATGAACGGCGTCCACTGCCAGACCAGTGAGAGGATGACCGCCGCCAGCGGCGCCTGGGAGAGCAGGTCCGGCTGGGGCGGGGTGTCGCTGCCGAAGAGTGACCAGATCCAGGTCAGGGTGCCGTTGATCAGCCCATAGGTTGGGTTGAGCAGGGCGTGCTTCCAGATCAGCGCGGCGGCGACGGGCACCACAAGGAACGGGGCGATCAGGAGGGTGCGGGCCAGGCCGCGGCCGATGAACTTCTTGTCCAGCAGCAGCGCCAGGCCCAGCCCGATCACGAGGCTGGCGAGCACCACGGACACGGTCATGACGATGGTGGTGACGATGGCCTGGCGCATGTCTGGGTCGGTGATGACCTCGGCGTAGTTCTCGAAACCGGCGAAGCCGGTCTCGTCCGGCCGGAGGCTGTTCCAGTCAAGGAACGAGATGACGAGGGTGGCCGCGAACGGCAGCTGCGTCACAACGATCAGGAAGATCAGCGCCGGCAGCAGCGGGGCGCGCCGCGCCCAGGCCAGCGCCCGCTGGCGCGACTTTGGATTCCGGGGGGTGTGCGGTGCGCCGGGACCGGGGGCCCTGCGCTTCGTGGTGGTGGTCATGGTGGTCTCCTGCGGTTCCGTGGCCCGCCCGCGGGCGGGCCACGGAACCTGGTGGTGGGGGTGTTACTTCTTGTAGTTGTCGGCGACTTTTTGCGCGTCTTCCTGGCCCTTGGCCAGCGCCTCGTCAACCGTTCCCTGGCCGGCGATGGCGGAGCTGACGCCCTGCGAGACGCTGGTTCCCAGGTCGGCGAACTCGGGAATGCCGACGAACTGGATCCCGATCGCGGGCCTCTCCTGCACGCCCGGGTTCGTCGGGTCGGCGTTCTCGATGGCCGTGCGTTCGGCCTCGAAGAACGGCGCGGCGCGTTGGAAGTCCGCGTTTTCGTAGGTCGAGATCCGCTTGCCCGAGGGGACCCTGGCCCAGCCGAGCTTCTCGGCGACAAGCTCCTCGTACTCGCTGGAGCTGGCCCAGGCGATGAACTGGCCCGCCGCGTCCTGCTTCTTCGACGCTGCCTGCACGCCCCAAGACCACGTCCACAGCCAGCCGGAGGACTCCGTCTCCTTGACCGGGGCCTGGGCGTAGCCGATCTTGCCCTTCACCGGGGACGAGTCCGCTTCCATCACGCCCGCCGCCGAGGTGGCGTCGTACCACATGGCCGTCTTGCCTTGCGTCATGTTGTTCAGGCACTCGGTGAAGCCCGCCTGCGCGGCGCCGGCCTCCCCGTGCTCCCGCACCAGGTCCACGTAGAACTGCGTGGCCTCCTTGAACTCGGGCGCGTTGACCTGGGCGTTCCAGTCCTTGTCGAACCACGTGCCGCCGAAGGTGTTGACCACGGTCGTCAGCGGTGCGAAGACCTGGCCCCAGCCCGGCTGGCCGCGCAGGCAGATGCCCCGCATCCCGGCCTCGGCGCCGTCGACCTGGGCGGCGAGTTCGGCGACCTGGTCCCAGGTCGGCTTGTCCGGCATGGTCAGGCCCTTGGCCTCGAAGACGTCCTTGCGGTACATCAGGAAGGATGACTCGCCGTAGAACGGTTCGCCGTAGAGTTTCCCGTCCTCGCCGGTGAGGGAGGCCGTGTAGGCGGGGAGGATGTCGTCCTGGTCGAACGCGGCGTCCGCCGCGACCCCATCCAAGGGGGCCAGCCAGCCGTTGGCCGAGTAGAACGGGATCTCGTAGTTGGACAGCGAGGCGACGTCGTATTGGCCGGCCTGGCTGGAGAACTCCTGACTGATCTTGGCGCGGACGTCGTTCTCGGGGAGGACCGTGTAGTTGACCTTGATGCCGGTCTCCTGCGTGAAGTTCTCGGCCGTCAGGCGCTGGAGGTCCTCCATCTGGGGATTGTTGACCATCAGGACGTTGATGCTGTTCTGGTCGCCGGCGGCGGTGCCGCCTCCGGCTCCCGCACATGCCGAGGCGGCCAGGGCCAGGCACAGGGCGCCGGCGGCCATCGATGCGGCGCGGATTTTCGGGCGCATTAAGGACTCCTTTGTTCTTGGGTGTGGGCACGGCCACGGATCGCCGACTGCCTCGTCGGGGGTCCGTCCGGTGCGGTCGCGGTCGGTATCCGGAGACGGAAGCGCCGCGTTGGGGTAGTTCAAGTGTCCGGGTGTGACCCACCGCACAACTAGCGCCCTGCTTGCGAATTTCCGATACTAATTTGCCCTGTCGGGGGCGCAAACAGCCGGGTACTCTTGGGAATCGGACCGTGGCGGCGTCCAAAATTCATGACTGCGAAGCAACCGGAGACCCCATGAAGGCGCTGGATCAGACGGACGGCGCAACGGCGCGGTTGGCGGAGCGGCTACTGGGGATCCGCGCGAACCGCGAGGTCATCCCCGCGGACCCGAACCGCTCCGTCCGGTGGCACGAACACGATTACCCCAGCCCGCTCGCGCGCTGGAACTACCATCCCGAGTACGAGGTCCACCTGATCCGGAAGGGGACCGGCAAGTTCATCGTCGGCGACCACATCGGCACGTTCGAGGCCGGTCATGTGGCGCTCATCGGGTCGGGTCTCCCCCACGACTGGGTCAGCGATTTGGAGCCGGGCCAGGTGCTGGAGAGGCGCGACGCCGTCATCCAGTTCGACGGCAAGTGGATCCAACAGTGCGCCGCGGTGATGCCGGAACTCGCGGAGGTGCGCCAACTCCTCGACCAGTCCGCCCGCGGGATCCAGTTCCTCGGGACCACGGCGGCCGACGCGGCGGCGTCCATCGAGGCCATGGGCGCGTCCGAGGGCCTCGCCCGGCTCCGGCACCTGATCACGCTGTTCACGGTCCTGGCCGGGTCGCCCCCGGAAGACCGCCGCTACCTGGCGGACGAGTGGTTCAGGCCGCAACTGGACGGGCAGGCGGCCGCCGTCGTCGACCTGGTGTTGGAGTACGTCTTCAACCACCACGCCGGGAGCGTGCGCATGTCGGAGGCCGCGGCGCTCGTGGGCATGGCGGAGCCCACCTTCTCCAAGTACTTCAAGCGAGCCACGGGACAGAACTTCAGCGACCTGGTCCGCAAGCTACGGCTCGCGCAGGCAAGGCGGCTGCTCGAAACCACCGATACCCCGGTTTCCACGATCTGCCACCGGGTCGGATTCACCAACCTGTCCAACTTCAACCGGCACTTCCTCAACGACACCGGCACCACCCCGAGCGCGTATCGCAAGAAGCGCGCGGAGGAGGGGCGGGGCTCCTAGCGCAGCACGATGGTCCGGTTGTTGTGCAGGAACACGCGTCCCTGGCTGTGCCACTTGACCGCGTTGGACAGCGCCTTGCACTCGGTGTCGCGGCCGGCGGCCACCAGGTCCTCCGGTGAGAACGTGTGGTCCACGTCCACCGTCTGCTGGGAGATGATGGGGCCCTCGTCCAGCTCGCTGTTTACGTAGTGGGCGGTGGCGCCGACCGTCTTGACCCCGCGCTCGTACGCCTGGTGGTAGGGCTTTGCGCCCTTGAAGCTGGGCAGGAACGAGTGGTGGATGTTGATGGTCCGGCCGGTGAGCTTGCGGCTGAGGTCGTCGCTGAGCACCTGCATGTAGCGGGCCAGGACCACCAGCTCCACGTCGAAGTCGTCCATCAGGTCCAGCAGCTTGGCCTCGGCGGCCGGCTTGGTCTCGGGCGTGACGGGCACGTGGAAGAAGGGGATGTTGTGCCATTCCACCAGGTCCCGGTGGTCCGGGTGGTTGGACACCACGGCGACGATGTCGATGGGCAGCTCCCCCATCCGGGACCGGTAAAGCAGGTCGTTGAGGCAGTGACCGAACTTCGAGACCATGATCAGGACCCGGCGCTTGGTGCCCAGCGGCTCCAGGCGCCACTCGAGGTTGAACTCCTCGGCGATGGGCGCGAACGCGGCCCGCATGTCCTCGGTCAGGTTCTCGCCGTCGGGCCCGGCGACGTCCACACGCATAAAGAAGTGCCCGGCCTGGCGGTCGCCGAACTGCTTGAGCTCGACGATGTCGCGCCCCTGCTGCAGCAGGAAGCCCGACACGGCGTGGACGATCCCCGGACGTTCGGGGCAGTGCAGCGTCAGGATGTGTTCGACGTCGTTGCTCGGTTCCATGTTCTTCAGCACTCCGTTACGTTGACAGCGAGTCCGCCCCGCGAGGTTTCCTTGTACTTGGTTTTCATGTCCGCCCCGGTCTGCCTCATCGTCTCGATGGCGGCATCCAAGGACACCTTATGTTCCCCGTCCCCCTGCAGGCACAGCCGGGCGGCGTTGATGGCCTTCACGCTGGCGATGGCGTTGCGTTCGATGCACGGGATCTGGACCAGGCCCCCGATCGGGTCGCAGGTGAGCCCGAGGTTGTGCTCGATGCCCACCTCCGCGGCGTTCTCGACCTGCGCCGGCGTGCCGCCGAGGACCGCGCACAGTGCGCCGGCCGCCATGGAACAGGCCGAGCCGACCTCGCCCTGGCAGCCCACTTCCGCCCCGGAGATGGAGGCGTTCTGCTTGAACAGGATCCCGATCGCCGCGGCGGTGAGCAGGAACTCGACCACCTTGCCGTCGTCGGCGCCAGGTACGAACCGCATAAAGAAGTGCAGGACGGCGGGGATGATGCCCGCCGCGCCGTTGGTTGGGGCGGTGACGATCCTCCCGCCCGAGGCGTTCTCCTCGTTCACGGCCAGCGCGTACAGGTTCACCCACTCCATGGCCCACAACGGATCGGGGACCTGTCCGGCGGCCGCCGCCTCGACGGCCCGCAGCTTCTCCCGCAGTGCCGGCGCCCTCCGGCGGACCTTGAGCCCGCCGGGCAGCAGGTCCTCCCGGCGGGTGCATCCGTTCTCCACGCACTCCTGCATCACCTGCCAGATCCGAAGCAGTTCCGCGCGGAGCTCCTTCTCCGGGCACGCGACCAACTCGTTGGCCAGCATCACCTCGGCGATGGAGAGGGACTCCGCGGCGCAGTGCGCCAGCAGCTCGGCACCCGTGGAGAACGGGTACGGCACGTCCGGCCCGTCGGAGGGTCGATCGGCGCCGAACTCCTCGGCGTCGACCACAAAACCGCCCCCGACGGAGTAGAACGTCCGCTCCGCGAGCACCGTGCCGCCGTCGTCGTACGCATGGAACGACATGGCGTTGGGGTGCCCGGGCAGCGATCGCCGGCGGTGGAGGATCAGGTCGTCGTCCTCGTCGAAGGCGACGACGCGCTCCCCGCAGAGCTCCAGCTTCCCGGCGGCCACGGAGTCGGCGACCAGCGCGTCCGAGGTGGCGGTGTCCACCGTCTGGGGGTCGTGGCCCTGGAGTCCCAGGATCACGGCCTTGTCCGATCCGTGGCCGATCCCGGTGGCACCCAGCGAACCGAATAGCTCGGCGCGGACCCGCGCCGTCCTCCCCAGTCCGCCGTTGGCCCGGAGGCCCTCGGCGAAGGCCCTGGCCGCCTTCATCGGCCCCACGGTGTGGGACGACGAGGGGCCGATGCCGATGGAGAAGAGATCCAGCGCGCCGAGTGCCATCACGGCACCTCGGGCGAGGCGAACTCCGTCATGGCGTCCAGCAGCCAGCGCGCCGTGTAGTCGGCGAACGAGGCACGGGGCAGCAGGAGGTAGGCCTCGGGTCCGGTCTGCCAGAGGAACAGCGGGATCGGCCCGAGCGTGGTGGCGGTGGCCGTGCCGGGGGTGAAGACCCGCGGGTGCAGGTCCGCCGGGCAGCCCTTCTCCAGCACCAGGCGGGCGCCCGGGCCCTCAAGGCGCAGGATGGTGCGGTTCGCCGACAGGTCCACGACGGAGCCCGGCTGGTCACCGAGCGCGTCGACGAGACCCGGCACGATCTCGGTGCCTTCCGGCGCGACCAGCAGGAACTCGTCCGGCCCCTGCCACAGGACGGCGGTCCCGTCCGGGGCGCCGGCCACCTGGCCCGGGCCGGACGGCAGTCCCACACCGGTGGCGGCGGACAGCGCCTCGTGGGCCGGTGTGCCCGGGACGGCCCGGATTCCCGCCATGGTGGCGAAAGCGACCTCGCGCAAGGTCACGCCGCGCGCGCCCGCCACGTCGTGTTCGGGAAAGCTGTCCGCGAGGTGGGACAGTGGGCTGCGGCGCAGTGCGGAGATGTTGGTCATTACCTGTTCAGCCGTCACGACGGCTCCCTTCGGGGTCGAAAAGTACGGTTTCGGAGACGACGACGTCGATCAGCCGGCCGTCGAGGGGCGCCTGCAGCGTCTCCCCGATCCGGTTGCGTCCGTTCTTGATGAGCGCGAGCGCGAAGCTGCGGCCCAGCGCCGCCGAGTGGTAGCTGGAGGTGACGTAGCCCTCCATGGGCACCTGCCCCTGCTCCGGGGTGATCGGCGTGCCCTGCTTGACCAGCTGCGCGCCCTCCGGGAGTCGGTAGGAGCGGTCCACGGGCAGCAGGCTGACCAGGTGGTTACGGTCCACGCGCTGGTTGTCTTCCCGGGTGTAGGACCGCTTGCCGACGAAGTCCTTGACCTTGGAGACCACCCAGTCCATGGATGCGTCCTGTGGGGTCACGGTGCCGTCCGTGTCCTGGCCGACGATGATGAAGCCCTTCTCGGCGCGGAGCACGTGCATGGTCTCCGTGCCGTACGGGGTGATGTTGAATTCCTCGCCCGCGGCGGCCACGTCCTCCCAGACCCGGAGGCCGTACCAGGAGGACACGTTGATTTCGAAGGCCAGTTCCCCGGAGAAGGAGATGCGGCAGACCCGCGCCGGGATCCCGGAGGCCAGCGTGGTCTCCCGGAACGCCATGAACGGGAACGCCTCGTTGTCCAGGTCCAGGTCCGGGGCCAGCTTGGCGATCACGGCGCGGGATTTCGGTCCGACGACGGCGACGGTCGAGTACTGCTCGGTGACGGACGTGAAGAACACGTCGAGCTCCGGCCACTCCGTCTGCTGCCACTCCTCGAGCCAGTCCAGCACCTTCGCGGCGCCGCCGGTGGTGGTGGTCATGAAGTACCGGTCCTCGTCGAGGCGCAGGGTCACGCCGTCGTCGAAGATCATCCCGTCCGGGGTGCACATCACGCCGTAGCGCGCCAGCCCCGGCTTGAGCTTCTTGAACGCGTTGGTGTAGATCCTGTTCAGGAACTCGCCGGCGTCCTTGCCGCGGATCTCGATCTTGCCGAGGGTGGTGGCGTCCATAAAACCGACCGAGTCGCGGACGGCCGCGCACTCCCGCAGCACGGCGGCGTCCATGTCCTCGCCGTCCTGCGGGTAGTACCAGGGGCGCTTCCACTGGCCGACGTCCTCGAACAGGGCGCCGTGCTCCACGTGCCACGGGTGGATGGAGGTCAGGCGCGCCGGGTCGAACAGCTCCCCGCGTTGGCGCCCGGCCAGCGCGGAGAAGGCGACCGGCGTGTAGGGCGCCCGGAAGGCCGTGGTGCCGATGCCGGCCACATCCTCGGTGCCCAGCGCCGCGGCGATGACGCCGATGGCGTTGACGCCGGACGTCTTGCCCTGGTCGTTGGCGGTGCTGATGGATGTGTAGCGCTTGACGTGCTCCACGCTGCGCATGCCCGCGCCGGTGGAGCGGAGCACGTCCGCCACCGTCTGGTCGCGCTGGAAGTCCACGAAGTGGTTCCGGTAGTCCTCGCGCTGGGCCCCGGGGACGGCCACGAGCCACAGCGGGCGCGTATCCCCGATCGCCTCGGCGGGCGCCGATGGGACTGTGGCGTCCACGGCGAAGCCGGCCGTCGTCGCCGCGGCCGCCCCGGCAGTGGCTCCCTCCGACAGGGCGGAGGCCAGGTCGAGGCGCCCGTTGATGGCGCCTGCGGTCTGCTGGTCCGCGACCGGGTGCTTCGGGACGAAGGCTGAGAGCGAGTCGCTCCAGCCGAGCCGTCGTTCGCGCTGCGAGTGCAGGTGGACCACAGGGTTCCAGCCGCCGGACACGGCCAGCACGTCGGCGTCGATGCCCTCGGTGGATCCGCCCGGCTCGCCGGCGCCGTCGATGCCGGCGACCGTGATCCCGGAGAGGCGTCCGGAGGCGTCGCCGGCGGTATCCACAACGGCGGAGGATGTGAGCACGCGGATGCCCAAGGCCTGCACGGCGGCGGCCGCGGGCGTGAGCTCGGCCCGGGCGTCGACGACGGCGGGCACGCGGATGCCGTTCCGGTGCAGGTCCTGGACCAGCGCGTAGGCCGAGTCGTTGGTCGTGGCGACCGCGATGTTGGCGCCGACGGCGACCGCGTAGCGGTTCAGGTAGCTGCGCGCGGCCGAGGCCAGCATGATGCCGGGCCGGTCGTTGTTCCCGAACACCAGCGGACGTTCGTGCGCGCCGGTGGCCAGGACCACCTGGGCCGCGCGGACGTGCCAGATGCGCTCGCGGGACACTCCGGAGCCGAGCTGGCCTCCGAGGTGGTCGGTGCGGCGCTGCACGGCGACGATGAAGTTCGCGTCGTAGCTGCCGAACGCCGTCGTGCGCGCCAGGTAGGTGACCTCGGCGCTATCGTCGAGGGCCTTCCGGGTCTCGGCGACCCACTCGAGGGCCGGCTTTCCGTCGATGGTCTCGTTCGAGGACGAGAGCAGGGAGCCCCCGGCCTCCGGCTGCTCGTCCATCACCACAACGCGGGCGCCGGAGGCAGCGGCCTCGCGGGCGGCGGCCAGCCCGGCCGGGCCGGCGCCGACGACGAGGACGTCGGCGTGGACGTACTTGCGGTCGTAGACGGCCTCGTCCTTGCGCGGGTCCAGCTGTCCCAGGCCGCTGAGCAGGCTGATGTCCATGCCGTCCGTCAGTTCCACGGCGGGTGCCGGAAGCATCGACTCGTCGACGTGGCCCGGGAAGCGGGAGCGGACCTTGATCAGCGCGTTGGACTCCTCGACCCCGGCCGACATGATGCCGCGGGGCCGGCCAAGGTAGAGGGACTTGCCGCAGGCGACGCGCCCGGAGGCGAGCATGGCGGAGGCCACGGTGTCTCCCGGGTGGCCGGTGAGGGTCTCGCCGTCGACCGTGAACGTGAGGGTCGCCGCGCGGTCGATGCGCGCGTGCGGCGACGTGCCGGCGTCCAACCGTTGGTTCTGTACCGGGGTGCTCATTTGGCCCCTCCCTTGCTGGTGTTGTTCCGGTTGCCGATCTGCAGGTCCGGCCGGGGGTCTCCCGGCTTGTAGACGGCGGCGAATTCGTAGGTGACGGTGTCGCGCACCGCGTTGAACCACTTGCGGCAGCCGACGGTGTGGACCCAGCGCTCCGCGAAGAGGCCCTTGGGGTTTTCGCGGTAGAAGAGGTACTCGGACCACTCCTTGTCGCTCAGCGCGTCGGGGTTTTCCGGGTAGGCCACATGGGCCTGTCCGCCGTAGTGGTATTCGGTCTCGTTGCGGGGCCCGCACCAGGGGCATTCGATGAGAAGCATGTTGGGATCCTTCCTAGTGGGCCACGGCCGCGGCGCCGTGTTCGTCGATGAGGCGGCCGCTCTCGAAGCGGTCCAGCGCGAAGGGTTCGTTGAGCGGGTGCGGCTCGTCGGTGGCGATGGTGTGGGCGAACGTGAAGCCCGCGCCGGGTGTGCCCTTGAACCCGCCCGTGCCCCAGCCGCAGTTGACGTAGAGCTGGTCGACCGGGGTCTTGGAGACGATCGGCGAGGCGTCCATGGTGACGTCCACGATGCCGCCCCAGGTGCGCAACACGTGGGCCCGGGCGAAGATCGGGAACAGCTCCACGGCCGCGGCCATCTGCTCCTCGATGACGTGGAACGCGCCGCGCTGGCCGTAACCGTTGTAGCTGTCCACGCCGGCGCCCATGACCAGTTCGCCCTTGTGCGCCTGCGAGACGTAGACGTGGACGTGGTTGGACATCACGACCGTCGGGTGGACCGGCTCGTGCAGCTCGGACACCAGCGCCTGCAGCGGGTGCGACTGGATGGGCAGCTTGAAGCCGGCCATCTCCGCCAGGACGGAGGAGTGTCCGGCGCCGCAGAGGGCCACCTTGCCCGCGTTGATGCGGCCGCGGTTCGTCTCCACGCCCACCACGCGGTCGCCGTCCTTGATGAAGCCGGTCACCTCGCAGTTCTGGATGATGTCCACGCCCATCTCGTCGCACTTGCGGGCGAAGGCCCAGGCCACGTGGTCGTGCTTGGCGATGCCGGCGCGGGGCTGGTAGGTGGCGCCCATGACCGGGTAGCGGATGTCGTCCCCGATGTTGATGATCGGGCACAGTTCCTTGACCTGCTCGGGGGTGATCCACTCGGCGTCGACCCCGTTGAGCTTGTTCGCATGGACGCGGCGCACGCTCTCGCGGACGTCGCCCAGCGTGTGCGCCAGGTTCATGACCCCGCGCTGGGAGAACAGGAAGTCGTACTCCAGCTCCTCGGGGAGCTGCTCCCACAGCTTGAGGGAGTGCTCGTAGATGCCCGCGCTGGCGTCCCAGAGGTAGTTCGAGCGAATGATCGTGGTGTTGCGGGCCATGTTGCCGCCGGCGAGCCAGCCGCGCTCAAGGACGGCGATGTTTTTCATGCCGTGGTCCTTGGCCAGGTAGTAGGCGGTGGCGAGCCCGTGGCCGCCGCCGCCGACGATGATGGCGTCGTAGGACGGCTTGGGGTCCGGATTGTGCCAGAGGAAGTCCGGGTGCTCGGGAAGAAGGTCGGCCATGGTCTTAGGCTCCAATCCGGGTTGAGAGGGGTGCGAGGTCTGGGTAGAGGGGATGGGCCCGCGCGACGGCCTGGACCCGCGCCCGCAGACCGGACACGTCCGCGCCCGGACCCGCGACAAGGGCCTCCGCGATAATGTCCGCGACCTCCCCGAACGCCGCCGCGCCCAACCCCCGCGTCGCCAACGCCGGCGTCCCGATCCGCAACCCCGACGTCACCATCGGCGGCCGCGGATCAAACGGCACCGCGTTGCGGTTCACCGTGATCTCGATCGACGCCAACAAATCCTCCGCCTGCTGCCCGTCCAACTCCGAGTCCCGCAAGTCCACCAACACCAGGTGCACATCCGTACCCCCGGTCAACACGCTGATCCCCCGCGCCGCGACGTCCTCCCGGCCCAACCGCTCCGCCAGGATCCCCGCCCCCGCCAGGGTGCGCTCCTGCCGGTCCCGGAACTCCGCCGTCCCCGCGACCTTGAACGCCACCGCCTTGCCCGCGATCACATGCTCCAACGGCCCGCCCTGCTGCCCCGGGAACACCGCCGAGTTCACCTTCTTCGCCACGTCCGCGTCGTTGGTCAGGATGATCCCGCCCCGCGGACCCGCGAGCGTCTTGTGCGTCGTGGACGTCACCACGTGCGCGTGCGGCACCGGAGAGGGGTGCAGCCCCGCCGCGACCAGGCCCGCGAAGTGCGCCATGTCCACCATCAGGTACGCCCCCACCAGGTCAGCGACCCGCCGGAACGCCGCGAAGTCCAACTGCCGCGGATACGCCGACCAGCCCGCGATGATCAGCTTCGGCCGGTGCTCCACCGCCAACCGCTCGACCTCGGCCATGTCCACCCGGTTCGTCTCCGGATCCACCCCGTACGCCGCGACGTTGTACAGCCGGCCCGAGAAGTTGATCTTCATCCCGTGCGTCAGGTGCCCCCCGTGCGCCAGGTTCAACCCCAAAATCGTGTCCCCCGGACGGATCAGCGCGTGCATCGCCGACGCGTTCGCCTGCGCCCCCGAATGCGGCTGCACGTTCGCGAACCCCGCCCCGAACAGCGCTTTCACCCGGTCGATCGCCAACTGCTCGATCACGTCCACGTGCTCGCACCCACCGTAGTACCGCCGGCCCGGATACCCCTCCGCGTACTTGTTCGTCAGCACCGAACCCTGCGCCTGCATCACCGCCTGCGCCGTGTGGTTCTCCGACGCGATCATCTCCAACCCGTCCTGCTGCCGGCGCAACTCCGCATCGATACGCGCCGCAACCTCAGGATCCAGCGTGGAAATGTCCTCTGTCAGCGACCGTGCCGCGATGGTGGAGATCTCGGTAGTCATGTCGTCCTCACTGTGTAGCGTATAAGTTCTGAACTACTGATATATCAGTGTTAGGCACAATGTTATGATGGGGATCACAGGACGTCAATGGTCCTGGAAATGATTCTTCGGGAGGACTCCCGAGCTGGGTGAGGAGCTAGGTATGAGCGAAATGATGACGGTCCCGAGCCGCACGGGCGAGCCCGTTTCGCTCGCGGAGCAGGCCTACAGGGACATCCGGGACAAGCTCGTGATGCTCGATATCCGGCCCGGAGCCCCCATCAACGACGGGCAGCTGTCGCAGGAGCTGGGGATCGGGCGGACGCCAGTGCGAGAGGCGCTGAAGCGCCTGGAGATCGACCACCTCGTGGTTTCCTATCCCCGCCGGGGCACCTTCGCGACCATCGTCGACATCACCGAACTGGCCGACGTCTCCGAGCTGCGGCGCGCGCTCGAGCCCATGGCGGCCTCGAAGGCCGCCCTGGTCGCATCCGATGCGATGCGCGGCCAGCTCAAGGCGCTGGCGGGAGACATCGGAACCCTGCACGACCGCGTCGTCGACAAGCGCGGACTGATGGAATACGACCTCGACGTGCACCGGCTCATCTACCGGGCCGCCGGCAACCCACACCTTGAGGACACCCTGATCCGGCTGGACAACCTCGCCACGCGCATCTGGTGCCTGGTCCTGGACAAGGTCCCGTCGGTGTCCGGGCACATCAACGAACACGTGGACCTGCTGGAGGCGATCGTCGCGGGCGACTCCAAGTTGGCGGCGAGGCTGGCGCTGGAACACATCAGCAGTTTCGAACAGACCATCCGGGCCGTGCTCTAGGGCGCACGCTCCCCCGAGCCGGCGACAGCCGGGCCCACCGGACCGACACGACCGGTGTTTGCCTACGCGGGCGCGTCGTCCTTGAGGAGCTCGACGTCGGAAACCGTGTGGATGTGGGCGCGCATCTCGGCCACCGCGCCCTCGGGGTCGCCCTCCCGCACCGCGTCCGCGATGCGGCCGTGGGCGGCCAGCGAGGCCTCAGGCCTGCCCTCCTGGCCCAGGGACTCGATGCGGCTCTCCAGCACCATCTCGCCGATGAACTCCATCAGCTGCGCGAGCACGGAATTATGGGCGGCATCGGTCAGCGCGCGGTGGAACATCTCGTCGCCGCGCTCTCCGCGCCCGCCACGGTCCACCTCCGCGCGCATGTACTCCAGGGCCTCGTCGATCCTCAGCAGGTCCGCGTCGGTGCGGCGGCGCGCGGCCAGCTCGACGATCTGCAGCTCGAGGCCCAGCCGGGCCTCGACAATCTCGGGTAGCCGGGACCTGTGCTCGCGGAGGCGGCGCAGGACCGTGACCGCGTTGGGGCGGTACTGCAGCACAGCGCCCGTGCCGTGCTGGACCCGGATCACGCCGAGGACCTCCAACGCGACGAGCGCCTGCGCGACGGTCGCGCGCGAGACGCCCAACTGATCGGCCAGGTCACGCTCCGGAGGCAGCAGGGACCCGGGATCGAGCCTGTTGCGCTCCACGTAATCGAGGATCTGCGTCACCAGATGTTCGTAGAGCCGCGGCCGTGCCGCCTTCGTGAACCCGATGGTCCCAGGATCGCCCGCCATAGTCCGCCTTCCGTGCGTCACCGACCAGCGTAGCGGAGCGCGGGCCCTTGACAAAGAGACTGAGTGTACAAGAGGCTAGTCCACTAAGACTGTTACCCACCTCACACTTTAGGAACCGGTCATGTCCATACCCCTGCTCTCGATCCTGATCCTGGCGGCGATGTTCCTCATCGCCACGGTTCTGCCGGTCAACATGGGCGCGCTCGCCTTCGTCGGCGCCTTCGTCCTCGGAGTCCTCGTCATGGGCCTCACGCCCGCCGAAGTCTTCGACGCTTTCCCCGGCAGCCTCTTCCTGACCATCGTCGGGGTCACCTATCTCTTTGCCATCGCGCAGAACAACGGCACCATCGACAAACTCGTCCAAGGGGCCGTCCGTCTTGTGGGCGACCGCGCCGCCCTGATCCCGTGGATCATGTTCGGCATCACCGCCGTCATCACGGCCGTCGGAGCCCTGTCCCCCGCCGCGGTGGCGATCATCGCCCCGATCGCGCTGTCCTTCGCCGGACGGTACAAAATCAATCCGCTGCTGATGGGCATGATGGTCGTGCACGGCGCCCAGGGCGGCGGCTTCTCGCCCATTGCCGTCTACGGCGTCACCGTGAACACCATCGTCGCCGAGGCCGGCCTCGCCGTCAGCCCCACGCTGGTCTTCCTGAGCAGCCTGGTCTTCAACATCCTCATTTCCGCGGTGCTCTTCATCGTCCTCGGGGGGAACAAGCTGCGCGGGGGACGTGTGGAGGAATTCGCCACTGCGGTGTCGACCGCCCGGCTGAACGTCTCTCGCGGCGCCAAGGCCGCCACCGACGTCGACTACAAGGGCACCGGCTCGGGCATGTACGGCCCGCGCGACCCGGCCGGCGACGGCGCCGCCTCGGTGAAGAGCGCGCCCCTCGACTTCGCCCAGGTCGCCACCGTCGTCGGACTCGTCGCCCTGGCCGTGGTCGCCCTGGGCTTCAAGATGGACATCGGATTCGTCTCCATCACCATCGCCGTCATCCTCGCCCTCCTCTCGCCGAACGCGCAGAAGGGTGCGATCAACAAGATCAGCTGGTCCACGGTCCTGTTGCTCTGCGGCATGCTCACCTTCGTCGGCGTCCTGGAGGCCGCGGGCACCATCGAGTACGTCTCCGACGCCGTCGCAGGCATCGGCGTCCCGCTGCTGGCCGCGCTTCTGATCTGCTACATCGGCGCGGTGGTCTCGGCGTTCGCGAGCTCGACGGCGATCCTCGCCGCACTCATCCCGCTGGCCGTCCCGTTCCTCGCGTCCGGGCAGATCGGCGCCGCCGGCGTGATCTGCGCCCTCGCCGTCGCCTCGACGATCGTGGACGTCTCCCCCTTCTCCACCAACGGCGCGCTGGTCCTGGCGAACGCCCCGGAGGGGGTCGACAAGGACCGCTTCTACCGCCAAATCCTCATCTACAGCGGCATCGTCATCGTCGCCGGCCCATTGCTGGTCTGGGCGGCGCTCGTCCTTCCCGGATGGCTGTAGGCCCCGGCACCACGACCACCGCCACAACGCACTAGGAGCATCCCCGTGAACGCGACCCCCGCAACACCGTCCGGCCCGCTGGCCGGCATCCTGGTCCTGGACCTCACCCGAGCCCTGGCCGGCCCGCAAACCGGCATGATGCTCGGGGACCTCGGCGCCCGCGTCATCAAGGTGGAAACCCCCTCCGGGGACGACACCCGCGGCTGGGGTCCGCCGTTCGTGGGCCCCGCCGACGATCCCCAGGCGACCTATTTCCTCTCCTGCAACCGCAACAAGGAATCGGTGGCGCTGGACCTTAAGTCCGAGGACGGCGTCGCGTCGCTGACCTCGATGGTCCGGGAGGCCGACGTCCTGCTGGAGAACTTCCGCCCCGGCGTGCTGGACCGCCTCGGATTCCCCGTGGAACGGCTTGTCGAGCTGAATCCGCGGCTGGTTATCCTCTCCATCACCGGGTTCGGGCACGACGGGCCCGAGGCCCACCGCAGCGGCTACGACCAGATCCTCCAGGGCGAGGCGGGGCTGATGTCGATCACCGGATCCGGACCCGAGGACCCGCAGCGGGTCGGCGTGCCGATCGCTGACCTGCTGGCCGGCATGAACGGCGCCTACGGCGTCGCCGCCGCCCTCCTCGAGCGGGAGCGGACCGGCAAGGGCCAAGTCGTGCGCACCTCGCTGCTGGCCTCGATCGTGGGTGTCCACGCCTTCCAGGGCACCCGCGCCACGGTGGCGGGGGAAACCCCGCTGGCGCAGGGAAACCAACACCCATCCATCGCGCCGTACGGGCTGTTCCCCTGCCGCGGCGGCCACGTCCAAATCAGCGTCGGGAGCGAAAAGCTGTGGCAGGCGTTCGCTACACGCTTCGGACTCGACGCCAACGACCCGCGCTTCGCCGGCAACGCCCAGCGCGTCGCCCACCGGACCGAACTGGTCGAGGCCATCGAGAAGGCCTTCGCGCAGCACGGGCCCGACGACCTGCTCGCCATCCTCGACCGGGCCGGCATCCCGTCGGGCCGCGTCCGCAACCTCCAGGAGGTCTACCAATGGGACCAGTTGGCTTCCCAGCACCTGCTCGTCGACGTGGAGCATCCGGTGCTCGGGACGGTGCGCCTGCCCGGTTCCGCGCTGCGGTTCTTCGACCAGGACGGTACGGAGACGACCCGACTGCGCCACGAGGCCCCGCCCCTGCTGAACCAGCACGGGCCGGCGATCCAGGCGTGGCTCGCCGAGAAGGTGTCCCCGTGACCGCCCCCGCCGCCAGCCGGCCCACCCGCGGCGCCAGCGCACGGGAACTGCTCGGCGCCGTGCTGGACCCGGGCTCCTTCGTCTCCTGGGACGCGCCCGTGGACTACTCCACGCAGAGCGAGCCATACCGCGGCGAACTCGAGCGCGCCGCGGAGCGGTCCGGCGCCGACGAGGCCGTCATCACCGGCGAGGGCCGCATTGGCGGACGACGCGTCGCACTCGCCGTCAGCGAGTTCGGCTTCCTGGCCGGCTCCATCGGCCTGGCCACCGCCAACCGGCTGGTCCAGCTGTTCGAACGCGCCACGGCCGAGGGCCTGCCCGTGCTCGCGAGCCCCGCCTCCGGCGGAACCCGGATGCAGGAGGGCACGCCGGCCTTCGTCGCGATGGTCAAGATCACCGCCGCCGTCCGCCACCACAAGCAGGCCCGGCTGCCGTACCTCGTCTACCTGCGCCACCCCACCACCGGCGGTGTTATGGCCTCGTGGGGGTCGCTCGGCCACGTCACCGTCGCCGAGCCCGGCGCCCTGCTCGGCTTCCTCGGGCCGCGCGTGTACGAGGCGCTGTACGACGCCCCGTTCCCAGAGGGCGTCCAGGTCTCCGAAAACCTCTACGCCCACGGACTCATCGACGCCGTGGTGCCCGTCAGCGACCTCGCCGCCATCGTGGACCGCGCGCTCTCCCTGCTCGACGTCCGCCGCGGCACCCCGCAAAGGGATGCGCCGGGCCCCACCGCCGGCGGCGACCCCCTACCGGGAGGCGCGCCGGCCACGGTGTGGGAATCGATCCAGGCAACCCGCCACCCGCGCCGCCCGGGGATCCGCCACCTGCTCAAGTACGCGGCCACGGACGTCCTCCAACTCAACGGCACCGCCCAGGGCGAACGCGACGCGCGCATGTTCCTGGCGCTGGCACGGTTCGACGGCAACAACTTCGTGGTGATCGGACAGGACCGCCACCCTTCAGCCGTCGCACCGCCCATGGGTCCCGCTTTCCTGCGCGAGGCGCGCCGCGGCATGCGGCTGGCCGAGGAACTGGGGCTCCCCCTGGTCACGGTCATCGACACCGAGGGCGCCGCGCTGTCCGTCGAGGCCGAGAACGGCGGGATCGCAGGAGAGATCGCCCGGTCCATCTCCGACCTCATCGGCCTGCGCACCCCCACGGTCTCGGTGCTCCTCGGCCAGGGGACCGGCGGAGGCGCGTTGGCCCTGCTCCCCGCGGACCGGACCATCGCCGCCGCGAACGCCTGGCTCTCCCCCCTCCCGCCCGAGGGCGCCAGCGCGATCCGCTACCGGACCGCGGACCGCGCCGCGGAGATGGCGGAACGGCAACACGTCGACTCGGCGTCGCTGCTCGGCGCGGGCATCGTAGACCGGGTGGTACCGGAGCCGGAGGACGCAGTCCGGGACCCGCGGGCCTTCTCGCTGCGCATCGCCGACGCGGTGGCCGCCGCGATGGAGGAATTGGGGCACGTCCCGATCCCCGCCCTGCTGGCGGGACGCGAGCGAAAGTACGGTGGGATCGGATAGTCGCGCGCCCGGTGCGCGGACCTACGCTTCGCGTGCCGGGCCGGCCTCCGGGGAACCCTCGGGGATCCAGTCGGCCTTCTCGCCTTCATGGGCGCGCGCCCCGGACGGGTGCCCGGGATGGCGTCCCAGCCACTCGTCCTTCTCGTCCAGCATCTCGGCGACCACGGACCAGGTGTCGATGCCCGACGGCGGGTTCACACCGGCGGCTCGGGCGATCCTTCGGCGCAGGGCTGGGGTGCACGCCACCAGCTCGTCCCCGTCGATCCCGCGGTCCCAGAGCCAGCGGGCCAGTGTCCTGGCCTTGACCAGACGGTTGGCTGCGGCCTTGTCCGAGTGCTTGAACGGGTCCGGTGTCTCTGCCATGGTCTCCATTCTCCGCTACCGCGGAATACCCGGCGGCTCCCTGCGGTTGCAGTCCTACGCACGACGACGGCCGCCGCGCCTCCAGGGGCGGCCGTTCGGCATCGGGACCATTCGGCACCAGGACTATTGGAAAGTTGGCGGAAGCTTGGAACACGAGGGCAAGGCGCTTGCGGCCGACGAGACGGACTCGCACCACCACCGGGCGGGGATCGCGTCCGTCCACACCCGGGCCTTCATCACATGGCTCGCCATCTTCCCCATGGTCGCCGTCGGGATGACCGTTCTGGGGGCTGTCGCGGCGGATTGGCATCCGCTGCTGCGCGCGCTGGCCCTGACACTCGTCGTCGTTCCGATCGCCGTCTACTTCGCCGTGCCCCGGCTCCTGGTCCTCGAACGGCGCCTGAGCGGGGCCGTGCGTGGACGGTCCCGGCGTCGCGCATCCGCCGGTGGCGCGACCGCCGGCTAGCACCGGTCAGTGTGCCCGCGGCATCAGCGGGGCGCGAGGTAGAGGTGCTGCTCGTAGGTGGCGGTCTTGTTGGCCTTCATGGTCCTCGCCGTCGGCGCGCCCACGTAGCGGTAGTGCCAGGGCTCGAAGTTGTAGCCGGTGATCGACTCGTAGCCCTTGGGGTACCGAAGGATGAACCCGTATTTGTGGGCGTTGGAGGCCAGCCACTTGCCCTCGCGCGTGGTGGCGAAGCAGGCGAGCAGTTCGCAGCGCGCGTTGGCGGCCCCGAAGTCGACGGCCAGCCCGGTCTGGTGCTCGCTGGTCCCGGGCCGCGCCGAGATGCGTTCCGCGTAGGTTGTCCCGTAGAGCCTCGAGTAGTTGGCGAAGATGGTGGCCTGCCTGGTGAACGACCGGTATCCCGAGACGGTGCGCAGCGTGACGCCGTCCCGGGCCGCGGCGCGGACCAGCGTGGTGCGCGCGTTGGCCGCGTAGCGGGTCAGCCGCACCGGGCCGGCCTGCACCGTCTTGGGCACATAGGCCTTGGGCACCAGTGGGTACTTCTTGTTCACCAGCACCAGTGAGCTGCCCGGGTTCCGTGGCAGCGCAGCCGGGCGGACCGTGGCGATCCCGTCGGTGCGGATCCAGGCCGTGCGGGTGCCCGACCGAATCTGCGACCACGTCGCGCCGGCGCGGACCAGCTGCACTTTCGTCCCGCGGGCCAGCCGGTGGATGGTTGCTCCGCCGCCGGGCTTCGCACGGGTGACGGCCGGCGCCAGCACGTAGCGGTACACCGGTTTCGCCACGGGCGGCGGGGACGGCGTCGGGGCTGGTGTCGGCTTCTGCGTTGGGGCTGGCGTTGGCTTCGGCGTCGGTGGTGGGGTTGGCGTGGGCTTCGGCGGGGGCGTGACCGACGGCGTCCCCGGAGCCGGCGTCGGCGTCGGCGTCGGCGTCGGCGTCGGGGTTGGCTCCGGCACGGACGACGCCGGCGCGGGACTCGGTTCGTCGATCCCGACAGCGGGCGGGACGGGATCGGACGGCGCCGGTTCCTGAAGGGTGGCGGCGGCGGGAACGGCCAGCTCGACGGCCAGCAGGGCGATCGCGATCGCGCCCAGGAAGCCTCGGGCGACCGCTCGTGTGCGCTTGGGCCCGGGCAAGGGGGCTCCGTGGCCGGAACGGCCGTGACGTATCGAACGATCCGCAACGGCGTCGCGGCGGCGGAGCTCTTCGTGGTGGTCGTCCATGTGTTCCGTTCCCAGGCGCCGGGCGACGGCCATCCATCCCCCGTGTGAGCACCCGGGTGCGGGATTGCCGCCGGTCGTGCTGCACCCCAATCCTCGCCTATTCCGGCGATCTGGGCTAGTGGCCTTTCGTCACAGGAGACGACGGCGGCAACGGGAGCCGGGCGCAGCGCAAGCGACGGCGTCCACTCACAGCAAAGGCACAGGTTCGTGCTAAGCGCGTGCTATGCGGCCGTGTCTTGCTTGTGCCTGGGGGTACCGGCAGACGCAGATTTGGGGGAATCGACATGCAGACTGGAAAAACGGATGCGCGAGACGTTCGGAACCGCTCGCGGCGCAGGGCCCGACTGTGGGCCGGCGTGCTGTGCGTGGCTCTGGTCGGCGGCATGGCCGCCTGTGCGGCCGGTAGGGCCGAACCGCTGCCGTCGGGCAGCACGGAAGCGACCACCGCCGCGCCGGCCCCCTCGCGTCCGGCGCAAGCGGCGCCGTCTTCGTCGAGCTCGCAGGCGACGCCGCCGGCGAGCGTGGGCACACCTCCGGAGCCGGAGCCGTCCGTCATCGAGGAGGCGGCGGAGCGGGAGCCCGGCGCGCTGGCGCGGCACTTGGAGGCCCTGCAGGCCGCGGCGGACGCCAACGGCGGGAACCGCGCCGACGACACCGGGGGCTACGAGGCGTCCGCCGCCTACGTCGAGGCACAGTTGCGCTCGGCCGGATACGAGACCAGGCGCCAGGAGCTCAGCTACGACTCGGTGGACACCTTCAACATCTTGGCCGACACCGACACCGGCTCCGACGGCCTGTTGGTGATCGGCGCGCACCTCGACTCGGTCGAGGAGGGCCCAGGGCTCAACGACAACGGCAGCGGGGTCGCCGCGGTCCTCGAGGTCGCGCTCCGGATCGCCGAGGGGAGCGCGGTCCCGCGGGAGCGGATCCGGTTCGCGTTCTGGGGCGGGGAGGAGGACGACATGTGGGGTTCCGCGCACTACGTCGAGGAGCTTTCGGACGCGGAGGCGGACGAGCACTCCGCGTACCTGAATGTGGACGTCGTCGGCTCGCCGAACGCCGCGGTGTTCGTGTACGACGGCGACGGCTCGGACACCGACTCGGACGGGCCCGACGGGTCGGCCGCCATAGAACAAGTTTTCCTGGACATCTTCCGGGCCGAGGGCGTCCAGGCGCTGCCAGTAGGCTTCATCGGCGACTCGGACTACGACGCCTTCGTGGAGCGGGACATCCCGACCGGCGGCCTGTTCACCGGAGACGCCGGGAGCAAGAGCGCGGCCGAGGCGAGGGCATTCGGCGGGCAGGCCGGGGACCAGTACGACGAGTGTTACCACATGGCCTGCGACACCATCGACAACGTCGACATGAACGTGCTGCAGCGGATGACCGAGGCGCTCATGAGCGCGACGGCGTCCCTCGCCGGCATCGAGGACGCTCCCTAGGGCCGGCCGGGGCCCGTGGCCCCGTCAGCCGATCCGTTCCGCCAAGGCCACGATGATTCCCTCGGGGCCGCGGACGTAGGCCATGCGCCAGGCGGCCTCGTACTCGCCGACGCCTCCGACCAGCCCGTACCCCTCCGCCGCCATCCGATCGACGTGCGCCTGCAGGTCGTCGACTTCGAAGGACAGACTGCGCAGCCCGAGTTCGTTGGCCATGGCGGCGGACGAGCCAGGTACGGGGTCCGGCCGGACGAAGCTGGAGAGCTCCACCATTGTGCCTCCGCCTGGCGTGCGCAACATAACGATCTCCGTGCGCGAATCCGGGATCGCGGTGACGGTGTCGATGAACTCGCCCTCCACGAAGGTCCGCCCCTCTATCGGGAAGAACTCCTGCCGCGGGTGCCACCGGGCGCCGTGCCCTACGGTGGACGTAATGAGCGAGAGGACCGCATATGGCATGCGACGGCTGCACAACATCTTCGAACCTTGACTTCGACTTCAGCATGGCCTTCCAACCGATCTATGACGCCGTTGCCGGTCGGGTCTGGGGATACGAGGCGCTGGTGAGGGGCTCGTCGGGCGAGGGCGCTCTCGACGTCTTGTCGAGGGTCTCGCCGGAGCAGAAGTACCGCTTCGACCAAGACTGCCGCGTCAAGGCCATCGAGCTGGCATCGCGGCTGTTCCCTGCGGGCGAGGACTTGATGCTGTCGATAAATTTCATGCCGAACGCGGTCTACGAGCCGGCCGCGTGCCTGCGGGCGACGCTGCTCGCGGCCGCGCGATGCAAGTTTCCGACGTCGTCGATCATGTTCGAGTTCACGGAGAATGAGGAGGTCTCGGACACCGCCCACCTCACGAACATCATCAGGGAGTACCGAAAGCGCGGTTTCACCACCGCCATCGACGACTTTGGCGCCGGTCATGCGGGGCTCGGGCTCTTGGCCGATTTCCAACCCGACCTCATCAAGATCGACATGAGGATCGTCCGAGGGATCGACGCGTCCAGGGCCCGCCGGGCCATAGTTTCGGGCATTGTCGACATCGGCAAGGAGCTCGACATCACGGTGCTCGCCGAGGGCATCGAGACGGAGGCGGAGTTCCTGGCATTGAAGGCGGCAGGCATCCGCCTGTTCCAGGGATATTGGTTTGCGAGGCCAGCCTTCGAAGAGCTGCCGCAGGTGCGTTGCGGTCCCGCCTTGGCGTCATCGCTATAGCTCAGGCGAAGAGCACGTCGGGGCCCTTCCAAACGCCGAGTGCCACGCTGGCGGCAAAGACCAGGGCAAGGACGGCGAAAACAGCCGCGGCCAGTCCCCAGTCGGCCCAGCCCAGCGGGACCGGCCGCCAAGTGGAGCGGGGGCCGAGCCCGAGTCCACGCGATTCCAGGGATTGGGCCATCCGTTCCCCCTTGCGCAGGGAGACCACCAGAAGCGCAAAGGCGCATCGGCCAAAGTTCCGCACGTCGCGGCGGGGGCGCCCATTGGAGCGCAACGGAGCGCGCACGCCGTGTGCGGAGCGGATGATCCTCCACTCGGCCGGCATGTCCTGGAGCAGGCGGTAGCCCGCCAGCATCGCATAGGTCATGCGCACGCCCAACTTCGCGTGCTGGTGCAAGCTGGTCATCAGGGCCACGCCGTCGGTCGAGGCGATGAAACCGATCGAGAGCACACCGATGGCCATGCTGCGCAATGCCAGGGACGCACCGACGGCCAATCCCTCGGCGGTCACGCCTGCTCCCGCCATCTCCCAGAGGATGGTCCCGGGCCGGCTGAGGGCGTTGACCACCAGCAGGCCCAGCCCGAACCCGGCGAACGGTATGTGGGCCAGCAGCAGGATCCGCGCAGGGATCCGCGCCGCCGCCACAACGGACGCCAGCCCCAGGATGTACAGCGCGGCCGACGTGACGGGGTCGAAAACAAGGAGCAATGCCACGGAGACGGCAAACAGCAGCCCCAGCTTGACCGTGGGATTGCGCCGGCCCAGCGGCGACTCGGTGAACCGTCGGGGCTCCACACCCACGCTCATGTCCGGTGCTCCCCGTCGCCGCGGGGGACGGCTGCGTCCAGGCCCGCGAGCACGGCGCGCATCTGCGTCGCCGTTTCGAAGGTTTCCAACAGCCATTCCAGGAGCGCCGGAAGGGCAAGACCGGCCCGTTCCAACACCTCGCGCCGGGCGAGGACGTCGAACATCGGCCCGTCGGCGATGACGGTTCCCCCGGCGAGGACCACGGCGCGCTGCGCCAGCGTCGCCACGGTTCGCAGGTCGTGGCTGGAGAACACGACGGCCCGGCCCTCCGCCGCCGCGGCGCGAAGGGACTCCATCGTGGCTATGGTGGCCCGCCGGTCCAGCCCGAAGCTGGGTTCGTCGGCCAGCAGGACGGGTCGGTCGTGGGCAAGCATCGCAGCAACGCTGAGCCGGCGCTTTTCGCCGCCGGAGAGCCGCTGGGGATTCTGGTCCGCCAGATGCTCCAGCCGGTGTTGCCGCAGGAGTCGCTGGACGGTTGGTTCCGATCCGGCGGCGAGCCCATGGCCGACTTCACCGCGGACGGTTGCCGCCACGAACTGGTGCTCCGGGTTCTGGAAGACCATGGCGGCCCGCGCACCGACCAGCCGTCCGTGCGCGGGCCTCAGCAGTCCGGCGAGGGTCAGCAACAGTGACGTTTTCCCAGTGCCGTTCGCGCCGAGGATCGCGACGATTTCTCCCGGACGGACGGCCAGGTCGACGTTGGTCAGTAGTCCGGGAACGCCGGGAGTGTCTGCCTTCGCTCCTGGGCGGCGGAAGAGACGACGTCGGCGTGGCCCGGCTGGATTCCGGCTCACCGTCACTCCGGCCGCCTGCAGCACGGGGTCCCGTGCGTCGACGGCCGGCCCGTCCCCGAACGCCTGGGCAGGGCGCGACGCGGCGAGGTCCCCGAGTCCGCGGCGCACCTCCTCGGCGGAGAGCCCGCCCGGGCAGCCGAAGACCGCCTGCAGTTCGGCCTCCAGCGGAAGCCAGCAGCCCCGCCTCTGGAGGTCCGCGGCCGCGTCGGTCAGCACCTCCGGCGTCGGGCCGTCGTGGACGATTTCGCCCTCACCGTTCAGGACCACGGCCCGGCCGGGCAATCCGGCCACCCCTTGGCGTCCCGCGTACTCGTCCAGGCGGTGCTCCACGAGGACAACGGCCGGACCGTAGTGGTCGACGGCCCGTCCGATCGCCTCCCGGACGGAGGCGATGCCCGCCGCGTCGAGCATCGACGTCGGCTCGTCGAGCATGAGCACGTTCGGTTCGGCGACGAGACTCGCGGCCAGAGCCACCCGCTGGCCCTCGCCGCCCGAGAGCTGCGAGGTCCTTCGCAACCGCAGTCCGGCGGCGTGGACGGCGGACAGCGCGGCATCGATGCGCGACGAGATGGTGCCGGGGTCGGCGGCCCGGTTCTCCAACGGAAACGCCAGTTCCTGCTCAACGTCCGGCAGGCACACGGCCGAAGAGGGGTCCTGGGCCATAACGCCGACACTGCGCGAGAGTTCGGCCACAGTCGTTTCCGGGGTGTCCGTGCCGCCGACCCGCACCGACCCCGACACCCGCGCGGCAACGGCGTGCGGGACCACACCGCTGATCAGCTGCAGGAGGGTGGATTTCCCCGAACCGGACGGACCGAAGACGATCAACTGCTCACCGGACTTCAGTCTCAGGTCCACGTTGCGCAGCACCGGTCCTGTTCGGCGCGGGAACTCCACCGACACGTCGCGTAGCTCCACGGCCGCGACGCCGGGCGGGAGATCCGGCGGGAGCCCCGGCGCGGTCGCCCCGCCCTTCGTGTGGACGCTGGCGCCAAGGTCCTCGTTGGTCATCGGCTAGCCCTTGCCGAGCCGGTCGAGCCCGATCGCGAAGTTGTCGACCACTCCGGTTTTCGCGAGGGCCCCAACAATGACCCTGGCCAGCAGGCCGCCGAGCACAAGACCGGAGAGCAGCTGCACGATCAGGCGCAGGGTGAACAGTTCTTGGCCGTACCAGCCGAAGCGGAAGGCGGAGAAGAAGAAGACCAGACCCGCGCCGAGCAGACCCGAGACGGCGAAGACTCCCCAGCCGAAGCTTCGGTAGCGGCGCAGCGCGAACGGGATCTCGCTGCCCAGGCCCTGGACCGCGGCGGCGATGAAAAGGACGGGACCCACTGCGGACCCAAGAAACACCACTTCAATGACCGACGCGAGCACCTCGGCAATGATCCCCACGAAGGGGCGGCGGACAATCGCCACGGCGATCGGCGCGACCAGCAACCACCCGCCGAGGAGCACGTGTTGGGCGAGGTCGCCGGCCGGTCCCATCAGGATGGACAGCCCGGTCCAGGCCTGGACCAGGGCCCAGTAGAGGAAGCCGAAAACCACCCCGAGGACCACCATGAGCACCAGGTCTTTCAGGGCGAGTGGGGCGCGTTTGCGGGCGGGGGCGTGTGTGCTGGGAGAAGACATAGGAGAACCCTTGAAAAGTGGAAGGAGGAGGCTTAGCGGGAGGTGGGACTGTTGATGGATAGCGTGAGGTGGCACGTCACGTGCTGCACGCTTCGGCCGACCAGAACCCAGCCGGCGGCCACGGTCTCGAGGATGCGTGCGACATCGCCCTCGAGGCGAGTGACGAAATGCTCCGACCTCACGAAGGTCGCGTTCGCCTTGGCGTGGCCGATGGCGGCATAGATGTCCCGCATGTGGTCCGGCTCGATCCCATCGCGCCCACCGTCGTCCAACGGATACAGCGCCCACTCCCCCGTGGCCGCCACGCCGGCATCTTCCAGTTCGACGACGTCGCTGCGCAACGGCCCGGCCCCGCCGGGAAGTTCGCACTGCACTTCGCCGGGGCACCCACGGGACAGGTGCACGGTCGCGGCAACGTGCGCGCCGCTGCGGCCCGCCGCGGAAAGCAGCTGACACAGGTACCGCAGTATGTCTTGTTCCGCGCCCCCGACGAACGTGCTGACGTCGCCGGTCTCAATCTCCAGGCCGGTGGCATCGGCGGCGCGGAGCGCGCCGAGGATGATGTCGGCGTAGTCGGCGCTCATCACAGCGAGTGTGACCCTGGCGCCTATGCCGAAATTGTTGTGGTCGGGTCCGGGGAAGACGCCGGGGGCGGGTGCCACGGATGGTGTGCTGACCTGGGTTGAATGATGCGAATGCATGGTCGCGCCCTTCTGTTGTGAGAACAGGGCACGGGATTCGAAGTTGACTCCCTGCGCTGGCATGATCCAGATCAGGTTCAACGGTCGAAACTTGAGAAGTTTCCTCTCAGCCCGGCTCACCGGACTCCCGTGTTCGATCACGACCCTACACGGCGGGCGCCCCGCGGCTTCCCTTCATGACCGCGGGCCCGGACGTGTGCCGGGGGCCGACACGGCGGCACCGCGGGCAACTGCAATAATTGATCTCGGCCAGCATCAGGCGGTCATCGGAACAGGTGGAAAACTGGTGGAAATGCTCGATACCGTAAGTCTGCGGGTCGCCTTCGCCGTTGTGGCGCTGACCCTTTTCCTTCTGTCCTACTTCGTCACCTTTCGCCGCACCGGGTCCACCTACAGCGGCTGGTGGTCCGGGGCCCTGGCCCTGTTCCTGGCGGGAAGCTCGGCATACCTGCTGAACGGGACCGTCCACCAGGCGTGGGCGAATCCGCTGGGAAACGTCCTCACGGTGCTCGGTGCCGGAGCCGTGCGCGTGGGCGCGGGTTCGCTGCGTGCCGCCGCACCCGGATCGCTGAGGCCAGACATGTGGCTACTGCTGGCGGGACCCTCCGTTGCCGTGGCCGTAGCGTCGGCCGTGGACGATCCGGGCACCAACCAGTGGTCGGGAGGACCCTACTTCCTGGCCGCGATGTCCCTGCTGATCGGCCTGTCGTCATTGGAGTTGTGGCGCCTGTCGCCGGACTACACCCGGGTCCTGCGACCGCTGTCCATCGCCGCGGGGGCCGTGGCGGCCTACTACCTCGGCCGGTGTGCCGCCTTCATCGTTGACGGCCCCGAGGGGCCGGTCTTCCGCACCGTCTTCGGCTCGGCCCCGACCACGCTTCTGACCTTGATGCTGTTGGTCGTGGTCTCCTTCAGCATGGCGGCCCTGAGCAACGAACAGGTGACACGCGAATTGCGCACCCGGGCCATGCGGGACGGGCTGACCGGGCTGCTGAACCGCGGCGGTTTCCTGGATCTTGCCTTGGAGGAGAGCCGCCGGCTGGATAAGGCCGGCGCTGCCGGCGCGTTGATCTTGGCGGACTTGGACCACTTCAAGACGGTCAACGACCACTACGGGCACGCCGCGGGCGACCAGTCCCTTCGCTCCTTCGCGGCCGCCTGCACTGCGACCACCCGCTCCACGGACCTGGTGGGCAGGTACGGCGGCGAGGAGTTCGTGCTGCTGCTGCCGGGAGCGGGAACGGACCTGGCCGCGGCCGTCGCCCGCCAGATCAGCCGCAATCTTGCGGGCTCCCAGACGCCGGCCGGCTTTCCGCTGCCCACCGTCAGCTACGGCGTCGCGCCCCTCGGCGACGGGGACCTCGACGGTGCCATCGCGGCGGCCGACGTGGCCCTGTACGAAGCGAAGGCGCAAGGCCGGAACCGGGTAGTGATGGCCCGGTAGCCGGCCGCGTCGGCCGGGCGCGATGTTTCCATTCGCTATCGGGCCCGGGCGCCGATGGCAGAATCGACGTGTGCCTCCAGCCAGCCCGCCATTCCTGAAGTTGCCGCTTCGACGCGTCGAGGAGCACCCGCTCGAGCGCATGAGCCGCGGGACTTGGCCGGCGACGCTCGCGCCAGTCCGGCAACTCTTGGACACCGGGCTCGACCTGGGGCCGATGACGATCCTCGTGGGGGACAACGGCTCCGGCAAGTCGACCCTGATGGAGGGCATCGCCATGGCGTTTGGCCTGAACGCCGAGGGCGGGTCCACGAACGCCATGAACCGAACACGCGCAACGGAATCGGACCTCGCCGACCACCTCCGGCTCGTGCGGGGCGGCGGGGCCTCCAAACGCGGCTTCTTCCTGCGGGCGGAGACGATGCATGGGCTCTTCACCTACCTCGAGTCCATTGGTGATGCCGGCTCGTTCCACCAGCGCAGCCACGGCGAATCCGTCCTCGACCTCCTTGCCTCCCGGTCCCGGATGCACGGGCTGTGGCTCCTGGACGAGCCGGAGTCCGCCCTCTCGCTGCCGGGCTGCCTCGCACTGATCGGACTCCTGCGCGACCTCGTCGACGGCGGCTCACAAGTTATTGTGTCCACGCACTCCCCCGTCCTTGCGGCGTACCCGGGCGCCGACCTTTACGAGATCGGCGAGTGGGGCATACGGGCCAGCGCGTACGACGAGCTCGACCTCGTCAGGAACTGGCGGTCGTTCCTGGACGCCCCGGAACGATACCTGCGCCACCTCGCGTAAGGGACACGCCGCAGAACGGCATCCGACGCCTGCACCTCGCGCGCGGGGACGTCGCATAGCCTTCCGCGGAACGGAATATCTACACCGCACGCCCGCAGGCTCCTACACTGGACGCACATCGAACCAGGACTCCTCCGACCCCCTCCAGGAGGCCCGCCCATGGCTCCCAGGGATTACCTGCTGATCCGCACGGCTGCGGAGGACACCTGTGCCCTCGTCCGTGTTCACGGCTCCCTCACCGTGGACGGCGTCAGGCCCTTGGTCCAGGCCATGCTGGACGCCCTGGCCCGCGCGCCTGAACACACCGTGTTCGTGGATCTCGGCACGGCCGCGCACGTGGACTACGGAGCCCGCGAACTCCTCAACGCCGTCCTGCCGCACATCGCCAAGTGCGCCACGGGCAGGGGTGGCCGGGTGTTCGTCCACGGCCTGTGGCGCTCCGGGTCTCGGGACGGTACGCCCTAAGGCGAATGTCCACCCCGAACACGCCGGGAGCACTAATCTTCTTGGCAGGATTCACACGAGACAGGGAGAAAACGTGGCACAGGACTACGACGCCGTACGACCCGAGGTCGCTGAACGCAGCGAGGAGACCCTCAAGAATGTCCAGTCCATGGGCGCCCCGACCGCACGCACGGTCGTGGAGGAGCTCGACTTCGCCGACGGAAGCGATGCCCACGATCTGCCGGGCGCGATCGTCGAGGACGAACTCGTCGTCGCGGTCGTTCCCCAAGGCAGCGACGAGTTCGTCTGCCCGTCGTGTTTCACCGTCCGGCACCGCTCCCAACTGGTCCGCGATCCCGCGGGCGCGGGCCAGTGCCGGGACTGCATGGACTGACCGCACTCTGGATCCCGTGTTTCTGGACCCCTAGGGTCAGCCGGGCGGCGGTTGTTGGGCTTGTCCCGCCGCGGGCCGATCGGCCAAGTACTCCTTCAGTGCCATTGCAGGCACGCGGTAGGACCGTCCGAACCGCACCGCCGGCAGCTCCCCGGACTGCACTAGCCGGTACACGGTCATCCTCGACACGAACATCGCGGAGGCGATCTCCGCCACCGTCAGGTACTGCGCGTTGCCAAATTCCTGCAGGTCTACCACTGGTCCTCCTCTAAAAAAACCGGCATTGGAACCCCGCGCGCGCGGATGAGCCACCGGCAAGACGGGCGTGGCGCCCGTCCCGGGTCGGGACGGGCGCCACACGAGGGCTGTGGACTAGAACAGTCCGAGGAATCCCTCGTTGCCGTTGCCGGAATCGGTGACCGAGTCCAGCGAGGTGCCCCCGTCGACGTCGGTGTCCACGTCCGGGTTCGCGTCGGCGTCCACGTGGTTTCCGCTGAGGATCCCAGCCAGGACGCCCGTGACGTCCGCGTCGACGCCGTTGAGCACGTTGTTGCCGCTCGCGACGTCGCCGACGTCGACCGCGTCGTTGAGCGTGTCGCCGATGGACGTGTTGCCGCCGTCGACCAGCTGGTTGTCGCTGACGTTTGTCACGGTCTCGTCGGCGCTGGTCCGGGAGCCGTCCCACGTGTCGGCGCTTGCCATGCCGGCGCCGCCGACCATCACCGCGCCTGAAACCGCGGTCACTGCCAAAGTTTTCGTCCAGAAATTGCTGCGCATTATTCGAACCTCCATCATTGCTGCCGGGTCATTCGGACACCGGGGGTTCGGACCCACCGGGCAACTGGATTGGACGAGAAGCAAAGATGGCCAGAAGGAGCCGGAAAAGGCCCAGTCAGGCTCCGAAAAACCCGTCCTCCAGAACCTTCTGGGATATTGGTGGGGCAATGCAGTGCTCGTTCCCGTCCTTGGACTGTGCGGGTCTCTGCTGTGGCGGGCCCGGAACCGGCAGCGGAGAAACCGGCTCGGTCGGGCGGCCGCGGCAACAGGTTCGTTCGAGGGTTGGCTGCGGCACCCGAACGCGCTCCCGGACTCGTTGCGCCGCCGGTGGGGCTACGGCACGTCCCGGCTGACCGGCGGCGCCCTGGAGTTCCAGTTGCTCTCTGAACCGGACGGTCCCCCGCTGGGCCGCCCCTCGACCTACGCGGAGCTCGTCCGCCTGGGCATCCGGGATGTCCCGACGCGGGAGGCCATGGGACGGCCTCGCTTGGACCCCCGCTTGTCTTCAAGCACTTGAAGTTCCTATCGTTGACGGGTGAGCATTTCAAGCATCCGGCCCACGTACACCATCAAGGAGGCCGCAGCCCTGACAGGGTTGCCGGCCAGCACTCTGCGCTACTACGAAACCATCGGCGTGATCGCGCCGATCCGTCGCGGCGCCAGCAGCAAACACCGGGTCTATACCGAGGAGGACCTGGACCTGTTGACGTGGGTCGCATGCCTCAGTGCCACCGGAATGTCGGTCGCCGGCATGCGCCGGTACCTCGAAAACGGTGCCCTCGGACCGGACGCGGCCGCGCAGCAGATTGAACTGTTGCAGGCGCAACAGGAACAGCTGGCCGCCGAGGCGGAGGCCGTCGCCCTGCGGAGGCGCTATGTCGGGCTGAAGATCGGGTATTGGCAGGCGCTCCAGGCCGGCGACAAGGCCAGGGCAGAGCTGCTGTCGGACGAGGCGCGCACACTGGCCAACGACCTCAAGCGGACCAAGAAGCACTAGGGAACACGTGCCGGAACGCGGACCCAACGTTTCGCGGTATTCGGCGCGCCCAACGAGAGGAAGGACCGACGATGCAGTTCACCCGGAGTGGCGGCCAGACCGCCACCGGCCCCGAGTCCTGGTTCACGGGCACCGTCTACATCGACGGCGTGCGCAACCCCGACGGTCGGTCCGCGGTCGGTTGCGCCCACGTGCGCTTCACGCCCGGCGCCCGCACCGCCTGGCACACCCATCCCAAGGGCCAGACGCTGTACGTCACCGACGGGATCGGCTACGTCGCATCCCGCGGCGGCCAGGTGCGCGAGATACGGCCCGGCGACGTCGTCTACATCGAGCCCGGCGAGGAGCATTGGCACGGCGCCACCACGGACCGTTTTATGGCCCATGTCGCCATCCAAGAGGCCGACGACGACGGCCAGGTCGTGACGTGGGGGGAACACGTCACCGACCACGAATACAACAAGCCCACACCAACCTCCAACTGAAACCCCATAAGGAGAAAACCATGACCACCACCGTTCACGCCTACGCCGCCCCCGCTGCCGCCGAGGATCTGGTACCCACCAGCATCGAGCGCCGCGAGGTCGGACCGCGCGACGTCCTGATCGAGATCAAGTACGCCGGCATCTGCCACTCCGATATCCACACGGTGCGCGGCGAATGGGGCCCGCAGGCCTACCCGCTGGTGCCCGGGCACGAGATCGCCGGGATCGTGGCCGAGGTCGGATCCGAGGTGACCAGCCACGCCGTCGGCGACCGGGTCGGCGTCGGCTGCCTCGTCAACTCCTGCGGGGAGTGCAAGAACTGCGAGGCGGGCGACGAGCAGTACTGCCTCAACGGCTCGGTGGGCACCTACGGCGCCACCGACCGCGACGGGTCCATCACCCAGGGCGGCTACTCCACCCACGTCGTGGTCACCGAGGACTTCGTGCTCGGGATCCCCGAGGGCATCGAGCTCGACGTCGCCGCCCCCCTGCTCTGCGCGGGCATCACCACCTACTCGCCGCTGCACCGGTGGGGCGCGGGGCCCGGCAAGAAGGTCGCCGTCGTCGGACTGGGCGGGCTCGGCCACATGGCCGTCAAGATCGCGCACGCCATGGGCGCCGAAGTCACCGTCCTATCGCAGTCCCTCAAGAAGCAGGAGGACGGCCTGCGGCTGGGCGCGGACCACTACCACGCCACCAGCGACGAGGCCACGTTCACCGATCTGGCCGGCTCCTTCGACCTCATCATCAACACCGTCAGCGCCGCAATCGACGTCAGCGCCTTCCTGGGACTGCTGACCGTTGGCGGCGCCATGGTCAACGTCGGCGCTCCGGCCGAGCCCCTGCCCGTCAACGCCATGGCGCTCATCGGCGGTCGCCGATCCTTCGCGGGTTCGATGATCGGCGGCATCCCCGAGACCCAGGAGATGCTGGACTTCTGCGCCGCGCACGGCATTGGCGCCGAGATCGAGGTCATCCCGGCCGACAAGATCAACGAGGCCTACGAGCGCGTCCTCGCGTCCGACGTGCGCTACCGCTTCGTCATCGACACGGCCACGCTCGGCTAGCGACGCGGCCCGAACGGGCGTGGCGGATCCCCGCCGCCACGCCCCGGGCCGGAGCGAAGGTTACGCTCTCCACTGCCCGCAGCGACCGCGCCCGGGTGGACGGTTTCCACCAGGCTGCCACGTCTTCGATCACGTTGCGCCATTCTGCCGCCGCCTGCCGGAGGCGCGTTTATCCGGTGCTTGTGCCGGGCGGCGCCCGGTGCGGACCAGAGTGCGCAGCCAGCCGGTCGCGTCGGCGACGATGCTTTCGAGCGGCCCCTTGCCCACGGCCGCCTGCCACAGGACCGCCGCGAGCAGGAACAGTATGCACTGGATGGCGATGGCCATGATCGGGCGTTCCGAATCGAGAATGTCCGCGGCCTGGATGACGACGTGGGCGCAATAGAGCGTGAGCGTCATGGAACCGGCCGCAGCAAGGGGCGAGGCCGCCCTTCGAAGGTGCGGGACGGCGAGCAGCACGGCGCCGAGGGCGGCCAGCGAGGTTCCCAAGGTCTGCAGGATGGTCAACGGCGTGGACGTGTAGGGCGCCAAGATGGCCAGCCACCAGCCGGTTGTGGCCGGCAGCGCGTCGTCCCACGCGTCGGCCTCGCCGCCCAGTACAAGCATCTGGGCAATCTCGCCGCGGCCCAGGTCGGGCGTCGACGCAACCAGCTGCTCGAATCCACCGCCCGGGCCCATCAGGAACAGGGACAGAATCCACATGGACGCCGCCAGCGCGATCCCCCCGCCGAGCAGGCCGAGCCCGACCTTCCTGGACGTGAGATCCAGGCGCCCGACGGCGAGCCCGACGCAGATGTAGGCGAGCCAGGGCAGGGCCGGGTAGAACCCGGTGAGCAGCATGTCCGTGAAGAAGACTCCCGGGTGCGCGGCGGCCAGGCCGAACGTGTATTCGTCGTCGACCACGGGCCTGTCCGGCCACCACACGCGGACCAGTTGCATCGCCACCGGACCCAGGACCGCGAACCCGGCCGCCAGGACCAGCAGGGCCCTTCGCCCCAGCCCCAACAGCGGGACGGCCAGCAGGAACAGGATTCCGTAGTACGGCAGGATGATCGCGACGGTGGTATCGGTCGGTCCCAACAGGAGGCCGAGGCCGGTGATGATCAGGGCGCGCAGGGCCAGGGCGGCACGATTCGCCGTCATGGCCCTGCCAACCGGCGGCCGCCTGCCGCCCGAAAGCAGCGCGATGGAGATGCCCGCGATCAGGGCGAAGAGGGCGGCGGCGCGGCCCCCGAGCAACGTCCAGACGAGCCTGGGCTCGCCGGTCTCGGTCATGGCGGGAAGAACGTTGACGACGACGATCCCGATCAGCGCCACGCCGCGCGCGACGTCGACGCCGACGAGCCGTCCTGACGTTGGCTGCGGCCGCAGGGTGGGCGCCGCGGGGTAATCTTCGCCCACCGCGCTGGGGCGGTTGGCTTGGACAAGTGACACGGTGGATTCCTTCTTTTCTGGGTTGGAGGGGTCGGAGCTGATGACCCCAACAAGCCAACCGCCAGACTGTCACTGGGCTGTCACGCGCCGCCCGGGCCTTGGTGGCGGAAAGCGAAGAATGCCAATAATCCGCCGGCGATAGGAAACTGCCAGATCGGCCTCGCCGCGGACCGGAGCACCGCCACAACGGGCGCTGGACTCCTGCTTGCCGCCGATTCCCCGTGACGCCACCGGACCGCACGACGGCGGCCGCGGAAGCGTCTCCGCCCCCGGAACTGCGGGAACTGGGCGGCATTCGCGACTAGGCATTGCCGCATCGGCGTTGCCGGTGCTGCGCATGACCATCAGCCTGATCCTCCGGCGACGCCCCTTGCTCACCACGCTGTTCACCCTCGTGCTACTCACCGCCGGAACCGCGATCGGCCTGCTCAACGCCGACGCGCGGCTGATGATGGCCCGCGAGATGCCCAGGACGGCAGCCGACGAGTGGCACCGGTCCTGGGAGACCAGCGGGGCCTTCCGTCGGGCGATGCGCGGCATGACCTGGGGCTTCGGGCTGGCCTTCCTTATCGACGCCGCGGCACGGGTGGTCATGAGCTACACGCTCCCGCTGGACCTCGTCCCGGTGGCCTCCACCGCACTCCTTGTCCTGTTGCTGGTCGCCGTCGTCCAGACGGGCAAGGCGTGGGGACGCCACCGCTTGTCGCAGCCCACGGACGCCCCGCCCTGACCGCGCGTCGATCAACACGGGTCGGAGCGCCAGCCGTCCCCTTGGCCGCGTCGGCTGCCTACCTTGTTGCCCCGCTGATGCCGGGCGTCACCGACGAGTACCCCTACTATGCGCCGCTGGGGGCGCTGATCAGCATGTACCCGACGCTGATGGGCTCCGTGAGGGCCGGCCTGCAGACAATGGCCGGCCTGGCCATCGGGATCCTGCTGGCGTGGTCGGTCACCGCCCTGGGCATTCCTCCGCTGCCGGGAGTCGCCTGCGTCGTCCTGGCCGGCTTCCTGATCGCCGGCAGCGGATGGCTCGGCGCGGGGAAGGAATACGTCCCCATGGCGGCGATGTTTGTGCTGGTCATTGGCGGACCCAACGCGGACGCGTTCTCGCTTGGATATCTGGCGCAAATGGGGCTGGGCGTCGCCGTCGGGCTGGCCGTCAACCTTCTGATCCTGCCGCCCTTGCGACTGGGCGCGGCGGGGCTGAAGATATCCGACCTGCGGACAACCCTCGCGCGGCAGTTGGACGACATCGGCGACGCCTTGGCCGAGAGCTGGCCGCCGGCGCACAATGACTGGTCCCGGAAGACCCACGAATTGGAGCGCGCCGCGACCACGGTCCGCCGCGTTGTGGTCGACGCGGACCAGAGCCGGAAGGGCAACCCGCGCGCCAGGCTCCACCACAACGACCTCCCGTCGGAGTACGCGGACCTGAGGACACTCGAAGGCATCACCTTTCACGTCCGCGACCTCGGCGAGGTGCTCTCCGCCGCGGTCTGGGGAAAACCCTTCCCCGTCAAGCTTCCGCCCGAACTGTGCGCACCGCTGGGCGCGGCCCTGCACTCCGTCGCGGAACTGCTGCGCGCATGGAACTCCGGCACCGGCGTCGACGCCGAACTCGCCGACGCCGACGCGGCGCTTCAAGACGTCATCACCACGATGGACCAGCAGCGGCAACAGGGCGCCGGAGCCCTCTCCCCCGCGGGGTCCGTGGCCATGGCCCTCAAGCGGATCATCGACGGGATTAGGCTGCGCACGGACCGGGACCGCACGGACTCCCCGTAACGCCGGATGGGCAGGCGCCCGGCGCGCCGATCACTGCGCCGGCTCGTATCCGACGAGCCAGTGGAGGCCGTGGCGGTCGATGACCTGTCCGTCCGACGCGCCCCAGGGCTTCGGGGCCAGCGGGTCGACGACGCGGCCGCCCTCCGAGAGCCTGTCGAACCACTCGTGGAGCACCTCGGGTTCTGCCGCGCCGAGCAGCGAAAGCATCAGTCCCTCGAACCGGACGGATTGCCCGTCCGCCGGCGCGTCCGATCCAGCCAAGGCGACGACGCCGTCGAGGACGCCGTGCGCGATCGCTTCGGGGTCGCCGTCCGTCGCGCCGAAGTCCGCCCTGGTGTGGAGGGAGAGTTCCCCGCCGAAAACATCCGCGTAGAAGCCGAGGGCCTCGCGCGCCGTGCCGGGGAAGCTGATGTAAGGCTGCGGTCCCCTCATGCGTCCGCGTTCCGGAATGCAGGGCTGGGTGTTGGTGGCGTCCATGATTTGGTTCCTGTCTATCGTTTTGTCTGTCGTCTGGTCTGACGTGGGGAACGTCGTAGCCGATGCCGCGATATCGACAAACTAGGGTGGTCGATGTCGAGCAGATCATTTCGGCGTCGACGTATCAGGTGCCAGGACCGCACGGTCCACGTCCCGCAGGAAGGCGGAACCATGAAGTTCGTTATCCTCATCCACTCCAATCCACAGCCATGGGGGCACCCCACCGGCGACTTCATTGCAGAGAACCGGAACGTTCCGAAGGAACAGCTCGAACAGATGAATGCCGAGTTCGGCTCCATGCTCTCGCAGCTGGAGGCCAGCGGCGAGCTGCTGACCAGCGGAGCGCTGGGCGACCCGGCGACGTCGAAGCTCTACCGGTGGGAGGACGGCACGCCGATCGCAACCGACGGCCCCTACGCGGAATCAAAGGAGCAGTTCGCTGGATTCTTCGTGATCGACGTGCCGACCCGCGATCGGGCCGAACAGGTCGCCGCGAGCTTCTCCGGCCCCGGGGAAACCATCGAGCTGCGCCCCCTGATGTCGCCGGGCGCCGACGACGCGTGAGCCCCGACCGCTGGGAGGACGTGTGGCGCATCGAGACGCCACACGTCCTCGCGGCACTGCTGCGCCGCAGCGCCGACTTCGAATCGTGCGAGGACGCCGTCCAGGAGTCGCTCCTGGCGGCCGCCAACAAGTGGCCCACCGAGGGAACGCCGCGCAACCCGCGTGGATGGCTCATCCGGGTTGCCTCCCGGAAGCTGATCGACCACCAGCGCAGCCACGCGGCCCGCGCCCAACGGGAACTCGACGCCGCGGCACAAGATCCGGCCGAGTACGCCGACCCCGCGCACAATCCCACCGCGGCCAGCGGTGACGACACGCTCCAGATGCTCCTGCTGTGCGCACACCCCTCCCTCAGCGTCGCGTCCCAGGTCGCGCTGACCCTGCGCGCCGTGGCGGGCCTGTCCACGGCGCAGATCGCCGCCGGCTTCCTCGTCCCCGAGGCGACCATGGCCCAGCGCATCAGCCGGGCCAAGTCGACCCTGCGCACCGCGGGGGCCAGGTTCGAGGCACCAACCCCGGGGGACCTGCCCGCCCGGCTGCACGTGGTGCGCCACGTCCTGTACCTGACCTTCAACGAGGGGTACGCCATGTCCAGCGGTTCGGGCCTGGTCGACGCGGACCTTGCCGACGAGGCGATCCGCCTCGCCGAACGTCTGCACCGGTCGACGCCCGGGGACACGGAAACGGGCGGCCTGCTGGCCCTGATGCTCCTGACGCACGCACGTACACGCGCCCGCACCGACCAATACGGCGAGCTGGTGCCGCTCGCCATGCAGGACCGAACCCTTTGGGACCAGGACGGGATCGCCCGCGGCACGACGCTACTGGAGGAGTGCCTTCCCACGGGAGGCATCGGTCCGTTCCAGCTGCAGGCGGCCATCGCCGCCGTCCACGGACAGGCCGCCACCGCAGAGGCGACCGACTGGACGCAGATCACCATGCTCTACCGCATGCTGGACCGGTTGGGCCCCTCCCCCACGGTGGCCCTCAACCTCGCCATCGCCGTCGGCATGGCGCATGGCCCGGCCGCCGGGCTCAGCGCCCTGACCCCGCTGCTCGGGAGGCCAGACCAGCGGCGCAACCACCGCGTCCACGCCGCCCACGCCCACCTCCTTGACATGGCGGGGTCAACGACGGAGGCGCGGGACGCCTATCGTCGGGCCGCGAGGTTCGCCGGCAGCGTCCCCGAGCAGCGGTACCTCAACCGGCAGGCAGAGCGTGCGGACGATCCCGCGTAGCGCCAGAACCCCTGCGCCACGTTCCCGCAGGGGCGTTCGTCCGGCATTTCGGGCCTTTTCTTGCCGGCCACAACCCCGGTGCCCGCCCGCCAATATGCAAAGATTGAAGGTAATTGGAAAATCGCCGCCCGCGGGCGGCGTTCTCCGGCGGTTGAGGCTCAGGAGGGTCGGGATGCAGAGCGCGGCGATGTCCTCCTCGGCGCTGGACCTGTTGCTCCTGCTGAGGGGAAGCGAGCCCGAGGGGCTGGGACGCGCGGACCAGGTCTCCTACCAGATCGAGACGGCGATCCTGATGGGAATTCTTGCCGAGGGAGACCGGCTACCCACCGAGTCCGTGCTGGCCGCCGAACTGGGGATTTCCCCGATTACCCTGCGCCAATCGCTGGCCACGCTCCGCACAAAAGGCCTCATCGAGACGAGCCGCGGCCGCACCGGCGGCAGCGTGGTCCGACGCCAGATCGAGCTGACGGACAGGGAGCAGCGGCACAAGCTCCGCGAGACCAGCACGGAGGCGTTGCGCGACCTCGGCGACCTTGGCGCGGCCATCTCGTCCATGTCCGCCCGCCTGGCCGCGAGCCGTGCGGACCCGCAGAACGTGGAGCACCTGCAGGACCTGGTGCGCCGCCACCGCGACGCCGATGACGAGCGGACCCGCAAGCGCATGGACAGTCGCTTTCACGTCTCCGTCAGCATTGCGGCGCAGTCGAGCCGGCTGACATCTGCGGCCCTGCAACTGGAGGCCGAGCTGATGACCCTTTGGTGGGGCGATTCGAATGCGGCCGACGGAAGAGACGCGGCGGTCACGGAACACGAGGCCATCGTGGACGCCATCCGGAGCAAAAATCCCGACGCGGCGGCGGCCGCCGCGGAGCTGCACAGCCGGAGCCTAACGGAGTCGCTGATAGACCAACATCTGGCGCTGAACATGCTGCCCGAGCAGGGAACGTGACATGGAACCGGTAAGAGAAGCACTCGAGCGGACGGCAGGGACCCTTTCGGCCGGCATCAACGGCGTCTTCGGGGACCTGGAGAAGATTGCGGCATCCGTTTCCGATGCCGCAGCCAGCGCCCACGGCAGTCCGCCGCGCAGCGCGTTCCAGTTCCTGAAGCGGGACCTGGCCGGGTTCATCCAACGGCACTCGCGGCTGATCGTCGGCGCCGGCATCGCCTTCGCCCCGGGCAGCCTGCCCGAGTCCCCCCACTGGCTCGAGTGGTGGCGCGCCCACCCCTCGGCGCCCGAGGGGCACACGCACTTCGTCACCCACGACCTGAACCCCGACTCGCTGAACTACTACGACTACACCAGCCGGGAGTGGTTCACGGCCCCGTCCGCCAGCGGCGCGCCCGTGGCCGTCGGACCCTACGTGGACCTGGGTGGCATCAACGTCAGCATCATCACGCTCAGCGTTCCCGCCCCGACGCCGCAGGGCACCCACATCCTGGGCGGTGACCTGACTCTGGCGAAGCTGGAGAAGGCGTTCCTTCGGGAGCTTCGGATGCGCGAGCCCTCCGTGGTCCTGCTCGGCCCCAACGACCGGGTCATCGCGTCCAACGACGCACGCATCGCCACCGGAATACTGCTTGGCGAAGAGGACCTGCGCGCGGTCGAGCACTCCGTGGACGTCTGCCCCGACGAGCCGGGCCGGATTCCTTGGAAGCTGATTAGCCTCCGCACGTAGGCCCGCGCCCGCCCGAGCCGCTCCGCCCCCTCACACCGCTGCGCCACCCGCCCCTTCCCCGCCGGGCCGCTTCACCCTGCCTGCCTAGCCAGGGCACACCTCCGCCTTGCCATGCCCACTCGCGCCTCGTTGCGCGGAGGTAAATCCTTCCTCATATCCTCAAAACCTATTGCATTAATCATACAATGTAGTATCTTTTACATGTGACCGGAGCCACACCAAGAAACGGTAGGGCTTTGGATCCCGGCCCGGCCTCCCGCCAGCCCGGATCGCCCGCCGAGGCGGGCCGTATCCCCCTATTCCTTAAGAAAGAAGATCAACCATGAAAGATGTGGTCATTGTCGGCGGCGGCCTCGCCGGCCTTTCCGCCGCATGGCGGCTGCGCCACTGGGACGCGCTCCTCCTGGAGTCGGACAGCCGCATCGGCGGCCGTATCCGCTCGGAGCGCCGGGGTTCGTACTGGCTGAACTGGGGCGGGCACGTCTTCGCCGGGGCCGGTTCCTCGACCGATGCCCTGCTCAACGAGGTCGGCGTGACGGCCGTGCAGATCCCCGGCTCCCTTCAGGGCCTGTCGATGAACGGCAAGTTCATCCGCGAGGGACACATCGCCAGCTATCCGTTCCGCATCCCGATGTCCCTGGCCTCCCGATTCGACACCCTGCGCGCCGGGATGAAGGTGGTGGGCGGCGTCGCGAAGTACACGCGCGTTGTCCGCAAGCGCCCCGGGGAGTCCGGCGCGATGCGCCAGCAGCGCATCTACGACTTCCAGAACGACCGCTCGTTCCAGGATTTCATCGGCAACCTCTCCGAGGACGCGGAAGCCCTGTTCAAGACCACCGTCACCCGCTCCGCCGGCGACATGGACGAGATCTCCGCGGGAGCCGGCATCGGATACTTCAGCCTGGTGCTGGGGTTCGGTCAGGGCCTGAACCGGGGCATAGTGGGCGGCCCGTCGACCCTCACGGAATCGATCGCCGCCGCCCTCGGCGAGCGCGTCCAGCTGGGCGCCACCGTGCGGGAGGTCGTTCACAAGAAGGACTCCGTCGTCGTCCGGTACAGCCAGAACGGCGCCGAGCAGGAGGTGGAGGCCCGCGCCGTGGTCCTCGCCACCACCGCCGACGTGTCGCACCGGATCGGCGTGGACCTCCCCGAGGACCTGCGCGGCGCGCTGGGCCAGATCAAGTACGGCCCGCACGTCAGCACGGCCTTCCTCACCGACGAGACCTCGGCCCGGCCGTGGGACGACATCTACGCCATCGCGGCCCCGAAGCGCTCGTTCGCGATCGCGCTGAACCAGGCGAGCATCGTCCGCGGCACCGAGTCCGTGCGCAAGCCCGGCGGCAGCTTCATGACCTTCTCCCCGGCCGCCCTGGGACGGGCCCTGCTGGAAAAGAGCGACGACGAAGTCATCCAGACACACCTCGCCGACCTCGACCAGGTGCTCGGACACGGATTCGCCGACAGCGTCGTCGAGGCCAAGGCGGCCCGCTGGAAGGTGGCGTCACCCTACTCCTTCCCCGGCCGCGCAAAACTCCAGTCCACGCTGATGCGCGGAACGGACCGCGTGTTCCTGGCCGGCGACTTCCTCGGAACCCTCTACACCGAAAGCTCCATCACGTCAGGCTTCTCCGCGGCCCAGGAAGCCGCCAGCCTGCTGGCCACCCACCGCCAGTCACCGCCCCAGCCCGGCATCACCATCGCCGCCTGACCACCACCCTAAAGAACAGGAAGTATCCATGTCCAACGATCTCCGCGGCGTCCTCACCGCACTGTCCACCCCCTTCAACCAAGACGAGGCCATCGACGTCGCCGCGCTGCGGCGCATCGTCGACCGCTCCATCGACGCCGGAGTCGACGGCGTCGTGGCCGCCGGCTCGACCGGCGAAGTCGGCGCCCTGTCCTCCGAGGAGCGGCTCCTGCTCATCGACACGGTCGTCGAGCACACGAACGGACGCGTCCCGGTCATCGCACAGACCGGGGCCACCTCCACCGGCGAGGCCATCCGCCTCTCGAAGGCGGCCCAGAAGTCCGGCGCCGACGTGCTGATGCTGGTCACGCCGTACTACGAGCCGCTGACCCTGGACGAAACCGTCGCCTACATCAAGGACGTCGCCGGCGCCGTCGACCTGCCGGTCATGCTCTACAACATCCCGGCCGTCACGGGCGTCAACCTGGACCCGGCCACCGTCCGTTCGCTGGCCGACGAGGTGGAGAACATCCGCTACATCAAGGACTCCAGCGCAAACTGGGAGCAGGCGCTCCAGCTGATCCACCACCACCGCGACGCGATCGGCACCTTCATCGGATGGGACGCGTACATCTACAGCGCCCTCGCCGAAGGCGCCGCCGGCGTGATGGCCGGCGCCGCCAACGTGGTGCCCGACGAGATCGTCGCCGTCGCCCGCCGCGTCGCCGAGGGCGACCTCGCCGGTGGCCGCGACCTGTGGGACGGGGTCTACCCGGTCATCGACGCGCTGCTGTCCGTGCCGTTCATCCCCGCCGTCAAGGCCGGCCTCTCCCTGCAGGGGCTCGAAGCCGGATCGCCCCGCCGCCCCACCGCCGGGCTCAACGCCCAAGACCTGGCCCGGCTCCAGCAGACCCTGTCCGCCCTCAAGCAACCAGTGGGATAGACCATGGAAACCTTCGACCTCCCGGCATTCCTCTCCGATGTCTCCGACGCGATCTGGGCCCCCATGGCCTATGTGGTGCTCGGCCTCGGCATCGCCTACTCGATCGCCACCAAGGGCGTGCAGTTCAGACGCATCCCGGACATGCTGCGCCAGTTGCGGGAAACCCAGCACGGCAACGAAGGCGGCGGCCTGACGTCGTTCCAGGCCCTTGTCCTCGCCCTGGCCAGCCGCGTCGGCGTCGGTAGCATCGCCGGCGTCGCGACCGCCATCAGCGCGGGCGGACCCGGCGCCCTGGTGTGGATGGCGGTCACCGGCCTGGTCGGCTGCACGGTCGGCTACGCCGAGGCCACCCTGTCCCAAGCCTTCAAGCGCCAGGTCCGCGACGAGGACCGCCGCAAGGCCAACGAAGACATCGGCGGCATGCCCTACTACATCAAGTACGGGCTGAAGATGCCGAAGGTCGGGGCGCTGGTCGCCGTGCTCGGCGTCATCGGTTACGGCTTCGTCTTCCCCGGATTCCAGGTCAGCACCATCGCCTCCAGCGCGAACCTCGCGTTCAACGTGCCCAGCTGGGTCCCCGCCGTCGTCGTCACGGCCCTGATCGCCCTGGTCATCCTGGGCGGCACCACGCGCATCGTCAAGGTCACCCAGACCCTCGTTCCCGTGCTCGCCGTCGGATACCTGCTCCTCGCGCTGGCCGTCATCTTCATCAACCTTTCCAGCGTCCCCGAGGCCGTCGTCCTGATCTTCCAGTCGGCCATCGGCGTCCACCCGATCCTTGGCGGCGTCGCGGGCGCCGCCGTCGCCTGGGGCGTGCGCCGGGCCGTCTTCGCCTCCTCCAACGGCCTCGGCGAGGCGACGTTCGCGGCGGCCGCCGCGCGCACCTCCCACCCCGGCAAGCAGGGCCTGGTCCAGACGTTCAGCATCTACATCGACGTGCTGCTGATCTGCATGGCCACCGGACTCATGATGGTCGTCTCCGGCAAATACAACGTCTCCGACGGCTCCGACGGATTCCTCGTGAACAACCTGCCGGGTGTGCCCGTCGGCGCAAACTGGGTCCAGGAGTCCATCGACACGCTGGTGCCCGGCTGGGGCGCCGGATTCGTGGCGGTCGCCGTGCTCCTGTTCGGCTTCACCTGCCTGCTGGCCTACTTCTACGTCGCCAACTCCAACCTCCTCTACCTGTTGGACGGGCGGCCGGGACACGTGTGGAAGTCCGTCTTGAAGATCGGAACCATGGCCATCGTGTTCTTCGGATCCATCGTCAACGCGGAACTCATCTGGGCCGCCGGCGACATCGGACTGGGCCTGATCGCCTGGGTCAACCTGATCTGCCTGGCCTTCCTCTTCCCGCTCGTGCGCAAGATCTACCGCGACTACGAGCGCCAGCGGAAGCTGGGACTGGACCCCACCTTCGATCCCAAGGCCCTGGGCATCGAAGGAGCGGAATTCTGGGAGCACAAGAACGAGAGCTCCAGCTCCGCCCCCGCCAGCAAGTAGCGTGCGCCCGCTGCCCGGGACCCAGCGCCCGGGCAGCGGACGGCCGCGACCGCCCACCGACAAGACCGAACTCGAGGAACACCATGACCACCAAGCAAACCGAGACCTTCACCGTCCGCCGGGCCGAAACGGTGCCCGCGCCCTCGCTCCCGCCCTTCGGCCAGTTCATCGGCGGACGGTTCGTCGCGTCCGCGTCGGCGTCCACGGTCGACGTGCAGAACCCCGCCACCGAGGAGATCCTCGCGCGGGTCCCCGCCGGATCGGTCGAGGACACGGACGCCGCCGTCGCCGCCGCCGTCGCCGCCAAGAAGGGCTGGGCGGCGAAGACGCCCAAGGAACGCTCCGCGGTCCTGCTCCGCATCGCGGACATCATCGAGGACAACAGCTCACTGCTCGAGACCCTCGAATCGGCGAACACGGGCAAGCCCGCCGCCGTGGCCGAAGACGACATCGCCAGCGCGGCCGACACGTTCAGGTTCTCCGCCGGCGCCGCCCGCGCCTTCACCACCCTCGGCGCCGACGACTACGCGGAGGGCCACACGTCGGTCGTTTTCCGCGAACCGGTCGGGGTCGTCGGCGTCATCACTCCCTGGAACTACCCGCTGCTGATGGCCGCGTGGAAGATCGCCCCGATCCTGGCGGCAGGCAACACCATGGTGCTCAAGCCGTCCGAGCAGACTCCACTGACCACGCTCAAACTGGCCGAACTGATCGCCGCGGAGGTCCCGGCCGGGGTCCTGAACATCGTGACCGGTTCGGGGCGGGTGGTGGGAAACCGCATCTCCGAACACCCCGACGTCGACCTGGTTGCCATCACCGGCAGCGTCGGCAGCGGCCAGAAGGTGGCCGCCAACGCCGCGGCCTCGGTCAAGCGCGTGCATCTTGAACTGGGCGGCAAGGCACCCGTGGTCGTCTTCGACGACGCCGACCTCGAGGCCGCGGCCAAGGGAGTCCGCGCCGCCGGGTTCTGGAACGGCGGACAGGAATGCGGCTCGGCCTGCCGCGTCCTGGTCCACGAATCGGTCGCGGAGAGGTTCACGGAACTGCTGGTGCGCGAGGTCAGGGAGATCTCCGTCGGCGCGCCGGGGGCGGGCGACGACGTCGAAATGGGTTCGATGATCTCCCGTGACCACTACGAGCGGGTCTTGGCCGCGCTCGGTGACGTCCGCGAGGACGGCCTGGCCATCGCCGTCGGCGGCAACGCCATTGAAGGGCCGGGCTACTTCATCGAACCGACCGTCGTCACCGGCGTGCCGGCCGGCGCCGCGATCGCGAGCACCGAGATCTTCGGGCCGGTCGTCTCGATCGAAACGTTCGGCGGCGAGGAGGAGGCCGTGGCCCGCGCCAACGAGACGATCTACGGGCTCGCCGCCTCGGTCTGGACCACGAGCGCTGCGCGCTCTCTCTCTGTCCCCCGCCAACTGGACTTCGGCACCGTGTGGGTCAACTCGCACCTCGTCATCGCCAACGAGGTTCCCTGGGGCGGTTTCAAGGGCTCGGGCTACGGACGGGACCTGTCCCTCTACGCGCTGGAGGACTTCTCCCGCACCAAGCACGTGATGTACAACCACGGCTGACACCACGGTGAAGTGGGCCGGCGTCAGGGCAGGGTGATCACCTGCCCTGTCGCCGCGCCCTCGACCGCCTTCTGGCTAAAGGTCGCTGGGTAATCCTGTGGCCCGAGCTCTTCGATCCTCGCGTAGAGAATCTCGCCGGCAACACACACCACCGCGTCCACCTCCCCGGCTTCCGCCCACAACCGTTCCAACTGGGCCTCGTCCGCGATGTCGCCCGCCGACGCGGTCGACGACGTCGGCGGGAACCGCTCGACCGCACGGTTGGACGATGGCCAGATCATACTTTTCGGATGATGTGGGGAGGCCGTTCTCGGGTGCAGTGTGGGGGTTGTTCTGGTTCTCAGGCCGAGGGTGAAAGGAATCATCGTGTCGACTCTTTCCGTATGGAAGTTCCATGACGTGGGCGGTGCCGAGCAGGCGGAGAAGATTCTGCTGAATCTACAGACCCAAGGCCTGATACAAGTCCACGATGCCGCCGTGGTGTCGTGGGAGGAGGGTGCCAAGAAGCCGAAAACACGCCAACTCCACAACCTGGCTGGCGCCGGGGCCCTCGGAGGCACGTTCTGGGGCTTCCTGTTCGGCCTGCTCTTCTTCGTTCCGCTGCTGGGGGCGGCCGTGGGCGCCGCGATCGGGGGACTCAGCGGCTCGCTCGCGGACGTCGGCATCGACGACTCCTTCATCACGCGGGTCCGTGGAAACGTCACTCCCGGGACGTCGGCGCTGTTCGTGATGACCAGCGGCGCCGTGGTGTACCGCGTCGCGGAGGTCTTCAGCGGCGCGAAGGCCGAGCTCCTCGAGACCAACCTGAGCCGCGAGGAAGAAGAGAAACTGCGCAGCGTCTTCGCCCCCGAATGACCTCTCTGGCCTGGTCTTGGCCACAGGCCGGGTTCGGCGCGGTACTCGCGCTCCCCGCCGGCGCCGTCATCCCGTTCAACAGCACCGCGGGGCTCGCGCTGGCCGTCGGCATGCATCGGTCTTTTGGGTGATCTTTCTGCCCGCCCGGAAGCGGCGCGGCCCGCGAGACTAGCGCGACGACGAGCGCAGATTGTTGCCCACCACGAATCGGCTCGGCACACCGAGCCGAGCACTAGTCGGCCCCGCCTCGCCCTTGGGCCCCGCGGGGGGCCCGCGCCGGCAGTGACGAGCCGATGGCCCAGAGCAGCAGCAACGGCAGCGAGACGAAGGCGGCCGCCATAAGCGCGGGATTCAGGCTTAGATAGCCGACTCCGGACACTACGAGACTGATCGCCGCGGCTGCGGCGAGCGCCGTGGAGAACCGGTTGCGAGACAGAGGGCGGCTCGCCACGATCAGAAGCGCGAGGGCCAGCATCTTGGCGCCGTCCAGGACCGCAATCAGGGCCCACAATCGTTCGGCCTCGCTACCGGACGGCGTGCCCCGGACCAGCATGGCTTCGCCGGCCAGTTGGGCAAAAGAGAGGATGGTCGCGGTCACCCCGGCAGCGGCTGTCAGGCGACGGCGACTCGCCGTCAGGCCACGCTGGGGCCGGGCGTGCAGGTAGGCGAGCAGACCGATGAGGACTCCCGCGACGCCGTGTGTGAGGACCGCCTGTGGCAGCGCGGCGGGGGCCGCGGCGTAGGCGGCAATCACCATCTCCCCGCCGTCGCCGGGGCCAAGCTGAGGCGCCCCGATGGCGAGGCCCACACACCTTGCGAGGACGTAGGAGATGGCCACGGCGAGTGTGGCGGTCGCCGGTGGCCGAGCCGTGCGGGGACGTGTGCGAGGTGCAGTCATGTCACGAGCCTGTCCGACGCGTACCGCTGTGGTTCTCGCGTGTCCGGCGGAGGTCCAGATGTGGGGCGGCCTCGTCCACCCGGCCCCGGATCTCTCCGTAGGCACCCGGGGCCGCAACCGATTCAGCCGCTTGCGGATCGCGCGGATTCTCTAGCGGTTCCATGGCTCCTCCTGGCTGCGGGTGCGGGCATGGTCCAAGTCTCGCCGTCCGTGGGGGCCGCTGGATTAACGGGGCGCGAAATCTCCGTGCCGCAGGCGGCGTTGACGTTGGCGCTAAGACCGGAACGGACGGGACAGGTGTTCGAGAACCATGCGCGTTTTGGTCTCGTGGACCGCGCCGGGGTCGATGCCGTGTTGCCGGAACAGGTTCTCGAAGGCGAGTTGCGCCGCCTCCGCGTCCTCCGGCCGCGAGCGAATGGAGAACTCAAGGAAACGCAGCCCGTCGCCCACCGCCCACTCCTCGGCGACGACTTCCCGCCCATTGCGGTCCAGCTCCCACCTTGTGGCGTCGATTGGGCCCAGCGGGGTCAGCGGAGCCAAGTCCACGGGTGCCCGCGCACAATCCTTCAGGAAGCGCCGTTGCTCCGCGGTCAACGGGATTGGATGTGTGCCCGCAGCGGCGGCTTCGACGATGTCCTCATCGATTTTCGCCTCCAGTGACGCTGAGACTACGCGGCGCGGGCCGGTCCAGTCTCCCTCGACCCTGAATGCCCAGCCGTCGCCCCCGTGTGCATCGAGCCACGGCCGCGTGAGTTGGGTGTCCGTGCAGGGTCTGAGCTTGGCAGTGACATCGTCCCGCCGACCCTTGTTTTGGCGCAGCCGAAGGATGATTCCGTGGGTCAGAAGCGGAAGCGCGGTGGGTCCGCCGGGACCGGACAGGTCCTCACAAAAGTAGATCGTCCGACGTCTCTTTTCGGCGTTGCCCAGACCGAAGGCCTCGGCGGCGGCCGACATGTCCGCCGCGCCAACATTGACCTTGATCTCCACGGCGTCGAGCCGTGGCCGCCGGATGTTCATGCGCCGCTCCAATCGTGTTCCACCCTGAAACCTTCTCTCGTCGGTTGCCCCGGATCCACCCCTGGAACGTGGCTACGGGTCTGCGGGGAAGATTCCCCACATCGGGGCGCACCTGCCGCTTCCGGGGGGTGTATTGGTAGTACCGGATCGGAGCGGCCCGCCCTTGGGTCCGCGAGAACAACGATGAGATGAGGTAACCATGTCCCCGAAACCATTGGCACAGTTCGGCCTGACCGTCCTGCACGTCGTCATCGGCGTCGTGTTCCTTATGCGCGGTTGGCAGAAGGTCTTCCAGAACACGATCCCCGGCACCCAGGCGGGCTTCGCCGCGATGGGCATTCCCGCCGCGGAGAGCCCTCGCCCTCGCGCTCATCGGACCCGGCAGGTGGTCCGTCGACGCCCTCCTGGCGCGCAGGAACCGCGGATTCCGGACGCTGGCCTGACCGCCGGGATGTACGCCGCCGGCGTTGCCGTCATGCGGTGCGCGCCCGGCATTCACGGGCATCTCGTTGCGGGTGCGGCGTCCGGCACGGTTGAATCGGGCTCATGAACATCGTGATGAGCACCCCGGAGCCCGGGGATCTGGACCGCGTCGTAACGGCGCTCAGGGGATGGCAGAACGACGGCGGGCCGCTGCACCTTCACCCGGGCGATCTTGGCTGGTACTCACTCCGGGGAGCTTCCGCCACGGCAACCGCGATCAGGATCTGGGCGCGCGGGAAACGAATCCTTGCCGTCGGACTCCTGGACGGCCCGCAACTCCTGCGTATGGCACTCGACCCCGAACATAGCGACGACGACGGGCTTGCCCTAAGGATTCTCGCTGACCTGCAAGATGCAAAGGGCGGAGTCCTGGATCCAGGGGAAGCGGCGGTCGAGGCACGGGGTGCCTCGGGACTCTCGAGGGCGCTATCGGGATCCGGCTGGCAATCGGACGAGCCGTGGACGCCGCTGCACCGCGATCTCACGGGGCCGGTCGAAAACAGCGGTTTACGTGTAGAGCCGGTCGGGCCCGATCGCGCCGATCTGTGGGTGTCAATCCACTGGTCGGCTTTCCGGGACGCGCCGCTCGCGGCGGAGGAACGACGTCGTTTCGCTGATGGGTGGCGCGCCATGGCGGCCGGACCGTTCTACGAGGACGCGCGGAGCTTGATCGCGTTTGACCGGCAAGGTAAGGCGGTGGCGGTGGCGGCCGTCTGGTCGGCCGGGCGCGAACGACCCGGCCTCGTGGAGCCTCTTGGTGTGCACCAAAACCATCGAGGGCAAGGCCACGGCGCCGCCATGACTCTCGCTGCGGCATCCGCCCTGCGCGAGGTGGGTTCGTCCTGCGCCACAGTCTGCGCCGAGAGCTCGAATACGGGGGCAGTGGCCACCTACGTCGCGGCCGGTTTCACGCCCTCCCCGGAGGTGGCTGACTTCCGCCGCACAGCTTGAACCCGCCAGGCGCGCCTCCGCTTGCGCCCGACAAGCGTCGGCCCATCCTTGGCGGCCCCGCCGCCGTCGTTGCCGAAGATGCGGTGCTGGCCTACGGTGTGGCTTATGTATCTGGAGAACCTCGTCATCGATGCGGTCGATCCGCGGCGGCTCGGCCGGTTCTGGGAGGCGGCGGTCGGCGGCGAGCGGCTCACTGACGACACTGACGGCTTCGAAACCCGGCTCGCCATCGATGGCGGACCGGTGCTTGACCTCTGCTTCCAGCGTGTCGCCGAGCAGCCGGCGGGTCGATCGCCCCGGCTCCACCTCGACCTCCGCGGCGGGGCGCGGGGGCGCCAAGCAGCGGAGGTCGACCGCCTGATCGGACTGGGGGCGCGGCATATCGACATCGGCCAGGGCGACGTGCCCTGGACCGTGCTCGCCGACCCGGAGGGCAATCCCTGCTGCGTGATGGAGGACCGGGCGGCGTACGTCGACACCGGCCCGATCGCGGCGCTCCCGCTCGATTCCTCCGACCCCGAGAACGACGCGACGTTCTGGTCCTGGCTGACGGGCTGGAACCCGGTGCCCGGGGAGCCGCAATCCTTGCGCCACCCGTCGCTTCGGGGCCCGCTGCTGGAGCTGTGCCCCGAGCCGGCCCCGAAGGGCACGGACAAGAACCGGCTGCACCTGGACATCCGGCTGGAGGCCGGAGACGATCCCGAGGAGGTCGCGGCGGGCATCGCCGCGCGCGGTGGACGCGAACTCCGCCCGGATTGGGGCGAGCTGCCGTGGCGGATCTACGCCGACCCTTCGGGCAACGAATTCTGCGTGCTCCCGGCGCAACCCTCGCTCCACGGGGCATCCCGCCGCTAATGGCTTGGACGCGGGCCACCAGCACCCATCAATCGAGTGCGCGGGCACCTCACGGCTGAGGGGGTCGTTTGGCAGGTGATCGCCGCTCCACAAATCGAGGCGCCATGGTCCAGACGAGCGACATGTCGCGGGCGGTGACGAGGCCGGGCAAGGCGGTGTTCCGGTGGTCGCGGGTCCTACCTCCAGAAGTTGCCGGGGCGTCTTGGGGCGACCGGACCGGGCGCGCCTGTCGCGGTGGCATGCATTGCTTGGCGGTGCCGGCAGGCGGACAATCGGAGGAAGGGAAATCAAGGGTTTGGAACCGCAATGTCTCCGAAGCGGGGCCAAATGCCGAGCCATTTGGGCCCCAAGAGGTTCTTCACCGTCGCCCTGGTGCTCTATGCCGTGGGCGCATTCATTCTTGGTTTCTCCATGCTGAGCAGGCCCGGAGACTGGGCGATCCTCGTTTTCGCACTGGCCACCGCGCCGATTGCCGTGCTGGTGGCCTGGGAGCACGAACGGCAGTACCGGCGCCTGCCTCCCGAGCTGACCGAGGAAGAGCGGGACTTGCCCCCGTGGGACCCGCGGTTAGGGGGCCTATGACGGCCGGGCGTTGTCCTGTTCGCCCTCATCCCGGGTGTCGGCCAGGAACGCGCCCATCCGGCGGTACTGCCAGGCGCCGTAGGCGATCAGCCACAAACACATGAACAGCCACAGGGCATAAAGCCATAGTGCGACGGAGCCTTGTCTGGCTGAAAAGTTGACGATCTGGGCCGTGCACAGGAGCACTTGGAACGGCAGAAGGACCATGAACTGCTTGGCCAGGGTGTACCGCTGTTCGATGGCGACGCCGCGGACGACGGCGAGCTGTTCCGGAACCGGTGGTTCCTTCCCCAGCATTTGTCGGCGGATGGACTTTTGTTCGCCCTCCTCCAGCCCGTAGAGCGGGGTCGACCGGGCAAGGGTCACCCGGGGCTTGAGACGCCGGTTCGCGTAGGCGTAACCCCCGACGCACGTACCGAACAGGGCCAGCAGCATGGCGATCGCGAAGTCGGTGTTCCACGCAAAGTCCAGCAGCAGGTTGGACAGGGTGTATCCGAGGCAGACGAGGAGCAGGGCGCCGGCCGGCAGATACCAGCGGAGGTATGTTCGCAGCGGCTCGTCGAAGCCGCGGTCGGCGACGGTAGCGGCCTTCTGGTGGGCCCGCGCCCAACGGGCCGGCATGTCCCTTTCGGCCATGGGGTCCCTTCGCCTTGGCGCCCGGAGCTCGGGCGTCCTGCCCCCACCCTGCGGGGAAAGCCAGAGCTTGTCCAGAGCGTGGAGGTACCCGGGGTGGTGCTTGCGGGCTGGGCCTCATGGGGTCGTGCCAGGGGTGCCGTTCCTTTGGCCGACCTTGTGCGCCGGAGGTGTCCCGGGGATGATCGGGGAAACGATAGCCGCAACGGTTCGGAACCGGAATGTTGCCAGAGAGGAGCCGGCCGGTGTGCCGCACGTGGTGGCCCTGACGACCTCGCCGTCGTCCACTTCGACCTCGAAGCGCAGTTGTAGCTCTGGGCCGTTGCCGACCGGGGAGCGGAACTCCGCCTCCGCGAACACCGTCTTGGTCCGGTCGGTCGACCGATGCGTCTCCACGACGGCGGCCTTGCCGTCCAACGCCCTAGCCAGCCGGACGAGCAGCATGTCCCACTTGGCTGCGAGCTCATCCACGGTTGACCTCGCTGCCGCTCCGCCGTTCGCCTTTCCTCGTGGCCATCAACTCGAGGCTCCGCCTTTGGTTTCCGCAATGGTGAGCGCCCAGGTCGTGCCGGCCTTCACCTTCACGGTGACCGGCAGACCCTCGTCGAGGTCGAGGAAGCTGACGTCGACTTCCTGGCGATGGCCCTGGCCGTTGATCGTGCACCCCATGGGTAGCAGGTCGATCCCGCCGATCGAGATTCTGATGTCGGTCGACTGGCCCCGCGTGCATTCGGCGTACACGGCCAGCACGGGTGCCTCAATCGGGAGGCCGAAGATCGTCTCCACGCCCTCTTGGTTGTCGAGCGCCACGAGCACTGTCTCATCCACGGGGCGGTAGGCGAGCAGCGGTTCTCGCTCCGGCGCCGTCCACGGTGTCGGCGACACGGACGGCGCAACGGTGGGCCATGCTGCGTCCGCGGTTTCGACCGGTTCGGGGGTCTGGGCAGCAGTGCAGCCGGTCAAAAGCAGGACCCCGGCAACGGCCGCGGCACGGTAGGCACGGGTAGGTGCGATTCGGGCAGGAGTGCTCACGCCGCCTCACCACGTTGGGCTCGGACCAGCGACCTGACCGCCACCGCGCAGTAGGCGGCCGGGACCGGGAGGATCCACGGCCCGGAATCGCCAAGCATCGAAGAACGGCCGGCAGCCTCGTTCACCCAGACGGGCATATAGACGATCAGCGCCGCGCCAAGCGCCCCGATGACGTGGGCCAACCCGGGGCGAGAGCCGGGCGCGGTCCGTGCGGCGAACCGGCTCCGCATCGCCGTCATGGCGATGCCGGAGATCAGGAGCGCGGCCGGTACGAAGGCGAACGCCACGGCGAGAAGGATCAGGCCTGCGCCCTGAGCGGCGATGCTGACCGCCATCACGAGGACGACATAGACGCCGACGGACCACGCGTGGAGCTTCCACCATTGGGTGAATCCGCTGGCGCCAGTCGGTCGACCGTACCGTGTCTGTTCGAGGGTCATTGCGCGTCCCTGCCTTCGGTTGTAGGTGTAGTGCCTTGCGCGACGACGAGCGCCCGGACAGCGGCGGTCGCCCAGAAGGCTGCCGGGATGAGCGCGTACAGCCAGATGGACGGTTCCGTGGACCAGTCCCCGGCGGCGAGCCCTCCAAAGGCCAGCGCCGCCGGGTGGATGACCAGCCACGCGACGCCGGTCCCCCACAGCTGGGCGATGCCGGCCCACACCATGGGCGGCTTCAGGGTGAGTGCCCACCAGTGCGCGGCGACCATGGAGATCGCCGCGGCCATCGCTCCGAACACGACACAGAGGCCCGCCAGCATGATTGCCTCGAGCGGGCGCTGGAAGTAGGTGAGCCCGCAGACGATCAGGCAGAGCACGAGCGGCCGGGCGTTCAGCCTGCGCCACGCCTTGCGGAACGCCGGCGTGATGCCCTCGGCCGCGGCCTCGTGTGTGGCCGGGCTTGTTCTGTCGTTCTCTTGCACTGTTCCCCCGATGCTCCTTTTGGTTTGATCCTATGGTCGTAGCGAGTGACGCGGCGTGCGCGGGCTGCCCACGGTGAGCCGGCCGGCGGACCCGGCACTCGTCCTCGCACGCCACCTCACTGCACCACGCGGTGGCGACCGCGCCGCCGGCCGGGAACGATCCGATCGTCGACATCCTCACCACCCACCTGTCTCTGGGCGTCGCCGCCGGCATTGGCGCCTGCGCCGCGACCGAAGGCGAGTTCTGCGACGGCGGTGCCCACCCGGACACCGCCAGGCTGGTGTTCGACGAGCGGATGGGCAGCCATGCCAGACTCACGATCAAACCCCGCACCGACACGCGCGACATCGCCCTCGGGTTCGACGTCCTCGTCATCCGCGACGAGGGATACCGCGTCATGTGGCCCGACCTCCCGGCACCCGGACCCACCGGCTCGCCGTCCTCCGCGGCCGCCGGCTGAAGCAACTCCGTGCCCTCGGTAAGCTGGAGGTTCGCTTTCGCTTACTTGGGGTAATCACATGACTGCACGACCACTGCCTTATGCCCGCGCGCTCCTGATCGGCCTCGGCCTGTGGATCCTGGCCGGCTTGCTCGGCCTGCTGGCCGCCACGCTGAACGGCCCGTTCGGCGACGGGTTCTCCTGGTTGGATCTCGTCGCACGGCTCACGGCCTTGGCCGCTGCCCTCTACAGCCTCGGCGCGATCTTCAACGCCGCGTCCGATCGCGGCGTGCCGTCCGACGATGCGGTGCCCGCCGAGCCAGCGGCCTCGGCTGCGCCCGACCACCGCGCCCGCGAGAGGGACAGCAGTCGGGCGCCCATACAATCGGGCGTATGACCACCACCTTCAAGCCCGGAGACGACGTCATCACTCCACACTCGTGCGGGACAATCATCGAGGTCCGAGCCACCGCTTCCGGAAAGTGGGTCTACGGCGTCGAGGACGCCACCGGAGAAGTACGCTCCTTCACGAGCAAGGCCCTCCGCCTAGCGTCGAACTAGATCCCGGAGCGGCGCCCCGCGCTAGGCGGGCGGCGCCCCTCCGTGTGCCCGCGATGGAGTGTCGCCGTGATCCGGTAGCGTCGCACCCATGGGCAACGCTCGTCCAGCCCGACGACGCGCAGCGCGCGCTCATGGACCAGATCCTCGAGCGGGCCGGCAAGTTCCGGGCCGCCCTGAAGGCGCAGTTCACAGGATCCTTCACCACAGTGCACGAAGACTGCGGTAACGGCTTCTACCTGATGCCGTTCAGCCCGAAGCTGCTCCCGGCCGAGACACCCAACCCGCTCCAGTTCCCGGCGACCGTCCGAGCCCGGACCGGACCCGAAGCGGTGGGCCACGTCGTCGTCTGGCACCACGAGCTGACGGCGTACGCGATCCAGCTCTTGTGGGACGAGGGCGAGCACCCGCAGCCGGGCGACGTCGAACTGTCGGGGCCCACGACGTAGGCCTACCGCCGCGGCGCCTCGAAGATCCTCATCGAAGGCATCCTCAGCCAGCAACGCATCTAACCGGCCGCCGACGACTGGCGCAACCAACAGAAAAGCCCCGGCCGACGGCCGGGGCATTTCCCAAATCACTGACAGGCGTCTCGCGAGTCATCAAACTGTGGAGCTTAGGGGAATCGAACCCCTGACCTTTTCATTGCGAACGAAACGCTCTACCAACTGAGCTAAAGCCCCGTGTTGCGGTTCCGGGGAAACGCAACATCCATAAGGTTAGCGGCCAGCCGCCCGCCGGGCAAAAGCGCCCCCCAAGAGGGGCCGGTTCCCGCGCGCGCATCCGCCGGGCGCCGACGCTAGCGGCGGGTCCTGGCGAGGTCTTTCATGACGGCCTTCGCCGCGTTCCAGCCCCCCATGCCGTGCACTCCACCGCCTGGCGGCGTGGACGACGAACACACGTAGAGGCCCGGAGTCCCAGTGTTGTAGGGCTTGAGCGTAGGCACGGGGCGGAAGACCTGCTGCACTCCGGCCAACGATCCCCCGCCGACGTCCCCGCCGACCAAGTTGGGATTCCAGGACTCCAATTGACTGGGGCTGGTCTCCACGCGCCCGATGATCCTGTCCCGGAACCCGGGCGCGAACCGCTCCAACTGCGCGTCGATGCGCGCACCCATCGGCTGGGTACTCCCGTTGGGCACGTGGGCGTAGCTCCACAGCACCTGCCGCCCCTCGGGCGCGCGCGTGGGGTCGGCGCCGGACTGCTGGCTGACCAGCACAAACGGCCTCTCCGGTGGCTGGCCGCGGTTCGACTGGCGCTCCGCCTCCATCAGCTCGCCCAGCGTCCCGCCCACGTGGACGGTGCCCGCGCCGGCGGTGCGCGGATCGGCCCACGGGGCCGGCCCGTCCAGCAGGTAGTCGACCTTGAAGACGCCCGTGCCGTACTTCCAGCGCCTCAGGTGCGCGCGGTACCGGTCCGTTAGGTCGGCGCCCTCGAGCTTGAGCAGCTGCCGCGGCGTCAGGTCCAGGAGCACGGCGTCGGACGTCGGCAATTGGCGCAAATCCGTCACCGGCGAGTTCGTGTGGACCGTCCCGCCGTTCTCCAGCACAACGGCGAGTAGGGCGTCCGTGATGCGTTGCGTGCCGCCCTTGGCCACCGGCCATCCGGTGGTGTGGCCGAGCCCGCCGAAGATGACGCCGAACGCCGCGGTCATGGGGTGGCCGAGCGGCAGCGTGGAGTGCGCCGCGGATCCCGCGAACAGCGCGCGGGCGGCCTCGGTCCGGAAGACCGATCGGGCCAGCACCGAGGCCGGCCACGCGGCGCGCATCCCGAAGGAGGCCATGGTCGCCGGGTGCGGGGGCATGCGCACGAGGGGGCCCAACAGATTCTCCAGCGCGTCCAACGGGCGCTTGGTCACGGGCTGGTGGACGCGGAGCCAGGCCCGCGCGTCCACGCCGAGGCTCCGCGCGGTCTCTGCGGCGTCCCGATGGAGGATCGCCGAGGTCCCGTCCGGAAGCGGATGCGCCATGGGGTACCGGGGATGGATCCACTCGAGGCCGCGCTGCTCCAGGCCCAGCTCGCGGAAGGCCGGACTGCCGACGCCGAAGGGGTGCGCGGCCGCGCCCAGGTCCGTGACGGTCCCCTCGCCCAGCACGTCGCCGGAGCGCGCGGCGCCCCCGACAACCCCATCCTGCTCGTAGACGGTCACTTTCATCCCGGCGACGGCCAGCCGTGCCGCGGCCGCCAATCCGTTCGGTCCTGCTCCGACAACGACGGCGGTGCCATCCATACGGTGTGCTCTCCTGATCGGTTGGTTTGCTGGACCCCGCGGTGCGCGGCGGCCTCCGGAAGGGCGGCTACCTGTCGTCGCCCTCGTGCGGCACGAACCGGCGAAGGTAGGTTTCGGTGTTGACGTCGCGGATCTGCCGGATCTGATCCTCGGCACGCCGCGTCAGGTCCGCCAGCTGGGCGGGATCCAGCCGCTTGTCGACGGCGGAGAGCATGGTGAGCGTCTCCCACATCATCTTCTTGGCCGTGACCATGCCAACCAGCACATCGAGTTCCAGCTGCGTCATGCCGCCCTTCTTGGAGCGCATGAGGTTGACCGGGTTGATCCGGCCCAGGGCATTCGCGGCGAGCGTCAGCGCCTGCTTCACGGGATGGGGCCGGTACCCGAGCGTCGACATCAGGCGCACGAGGTCCCGCTTGTCATCGTCGATCTGCCGCACCAGGTCCAGGAACACGGACCGGTATTCGGTGCCCTCCCACGTGTCGGCTGCCGCCTTGAAAGCCTTCACGCCGGCCTCGGAGGCCAGCAGATGCTCGTTGAGATACGCGCTGTAGAGACGGTGGTCGAAGGATCCGCTTTGCTCCGACATGGCGCCCTCCCGACGTGTGTGCATGGATGTGAACCCTACCGCCACCGGACCGGGCGTGACACCCCTAGTGGTCCTGCTCGACGGCCTCCTGGCCAAGCGTCCCGGAGGATTCGCGGTCCACGGACCCGCGCGACTCCCTGGCTGCCGAATACTGCCGCTGGATGTAGGCCTCGAGCTCCGCGCGCTCCACACGCCAGACCCCCCGGCCGCCGACCTTGATGGCTGGCAGATCCCCGCTGCGCACGAGGGAACGGACCTGGGGCATGTTGACGTTCAACTCCTCGGCCACGTCCTCAAGACGCATGAATCTCATGCTTACGAAGTTATCCCGAGTTGCTGTGCCAGACCAGCCGGGACGCGCGGATGTGGACAACAGCGAGGGGCCCGGCGGTCCGGCCGCCTGGCCCCTCGCGTCTGTCGCCGTCTGGTGCGGTTCTTCCGTTGCGGGCCTTGTGGGCCGTGCCGGTCCGCGTCAGGGATGTTGCCGCGGACCGTCAACGAGCAGGGACTGCGCTTGTGGCGCCGCCGTGCGTCTGTCGCAAGTGAAGCAAGCATCGGTCATACCGCGCAACAGGCTTGGGATCGGCTGATCAATATGCCTAGTCTGGATCCATCAAAGGTGCCTGGTTTGGTCAGTCTGACCGGCCCGGCCGCGCACCCTCCCGCACTCCACCCGGGTTCGGCCACCCAAGGAGCCCCATGACGCCCGAGACCTACCAACTCGACGAGACCGACCGGCGGATCCTCGCCGCCCTGGACGACGACCCGCGCATCCCGGTCATGATGCTCGCCCAGCGGCTGGGCCTTGCCCGCGGCACCGTCCAGTCGCGGCTCGAGAAGCTCGCGGCGTCCGGCGCGCTGCGGCCCAACAGCAGCCGCGTCACCCCGGCCGCGCTGGGCCGGGGCGTCTCGGCGTCCGTCAGTGCGGAACTGGACCAGTCCATGCTCAACGAGGCGATCGAGGCGCTCCGCCGGATCCCCGAGGTCCTGGAGTGCTTCGCCCCGGCCGGGGACACGGACCTGCTGATCCGCGTGGTGGCCACGGATCCGGACGACCTCTACCGCGTGAGCGAGGAGATCCGCTTCTGTCCCGGCATCACCCGCACGTCCACGTCCATGTTCCTCCGCGAGGTCATCGCCTACCGGACCACCGGACTGCTGGGCGGAAAGGATTAGGAGGGCGGTCACGCGACCGCGTGCGCCGACCCCTCCGCCGCGGCGGTGACCCTGTCCACCATGGACTTGAAGATGATCCCGTGGAACGGCAGCACGGCCAGCCAGTAGGCGCGCCCGGCCAGGCCGCGCGGGAAGAAGATGGCCCGCTGCCGGTAAAGGCTCCCTCCGCCGTCGGCCGCCTCGACCGAGAGCTCCAGCCAGGCGCCGCCGGGCACCTTCATCTCGGCGCGCAGGCGCAGCATCCTCCCGGGCTCGAGCGACTCGACGCGCCACCAGTCCACGACGTCGTTGAACTGCAACTGGTGCCGGCTACGGCGCCCGCGCTCCAGGCCCACTCCCCCGGCCAGCTTGTCCATCCAGCCCCGGACGGACCAGGCCAGCGGCATGGAGTACCAGCCGTTCTCCCCGCCGATGCCCTCGATCACCTTCCAGACCTGTTCCGGGGTGGCGCTGGTGGCCCGTTCGCGCGCGTCAGTAAAGACGGTTCGACCGGCCCACTCGGGGTCGCTCGGCAGGGGTTCCCCGGGCTGCCCGATCGCCTGAGCCGTGGCCCAGGACGTCTCGACGGAGCCGGCCTCGATCTTGATCAGCGCCAGCTCGACGGCCTTGAGGTAGCCCGTCAGCCCGCCCTCGGGCGGCGGTATCACGGCGTCGATCCCGTGCTCGCGCACCACGCAGTCGTGCTGCAGCGACTCGACCAGCGGGATGGCGAGGCTCCGAGGAATCGGCGTCACCAGGTTCACCCACTGCGCGGCCAGCCACGGGGTCAGCACCGGGAGCGCCACCACCAGGGGCTGCCGGATCCCGGCCGTGCGGGCGTAGCCGCGCATCATGTCCGCGTACGTCAGGACGTCGGGACCGCCGATGTCGAAGGTTCCGGAGACCTCCGGCGGGACCTCCGCGGCATGCGCCAGGTAGTGCAGGGCGTCGCGCACGGCGATGGGCTGGATCCGGTTCATGACCCAGCGCGGGGCGGGCATGACCGGCAGTACGTCGGTCAAGTGGCGGACCATCTCGAAGCTCGCGGAGCCGGAGCCGATCACGAGGCCGGCCTGGAGCACCATGGTGGGCACACCCGAGTCCAGCAGGATCTCGCCGACCTCGGTCCGGGACGCCAGGTGCCGGCTGAGTTCGCCGTCGGGGTGAAGGCCGGAGAGGTAGACGATCCGTGCGACGCCGGTGTTTCGCGCCGCGGTCGCGACGTGACGGGCGCACTCGCGCTCGGTGCGCTCGAAGTCCGCGCTTCCGCCGCCCATCGAGTGCACGAGGTAGTAGACGACGTCGGCGCCGTCCACCAGCGCGGCCGCCGTGGCCCAATCCTCCAGCGTACCCTCGACCAGTTCCACGTCCTTGCCCCAGGGGACGTCGCGCAGCTTGGAACCGTCCCGGGTGAGTACCCTGACCGTGTGGCCGCGCTCCAGGAGGAGCGGAACCAGCCGGCCGCCGATGTAGCCCGTGGCACCCGCCACGGCGACGACGCTCATCGCCGTGTCCCGTGGGAGGCGGCCAGCTTGCGGCTGTGCTCGGTTCTGGCGCGCGGGGAAAGCCGGGCCAGGACGGTCGCGGCGACCACCACCAGCGAGGCGGTCGCGGCCGTCCAAGCGATGGGCTCGGACACGATCCCGCCGTCCAGCCTCCCGACGGCGATCCAGGCCAGCCCCCACGCCATGGCGAGGGCGGGGGCCGCGCGGCCGCCGGTGTAGAAGGCGATCGCCGCGGCCACGCCCGCCGCGACGGCGAGGACGACGCCGGCGGCGACCGGCACGGGCAGGCCGAAGCCGGTGACGCCGAGGGAGGCCAGCCAGGCGGCGACGTTGGCGACCGTGGCCACACACACCCAGCCGAGGTACAGGCCGAAGGTTCCGTCAACGACGACCGCGTCCACCGCGCTCCCCACGGGCCGGGCCACGAGCAGGACCAGGATGCGGGCCAGCACGGCCAACAGGGCGATGATCACCACGACGCTGGCGGCCAGCCAGCCGAACTGGACCACCCAGATCCACGCGGCGTTGAGCAGGACGGAGGCGGCGGCCCAGGGACGCAGTGCGCGGTGCCGCTCCGAACGCAGCCGCGACGGGAGCAGCTGGACCACGGCGTACACCACGAGGCCCGCGTAGATGACGGTCCAGATGGAGAACGCCGTCCGGCCAGGGGCCAGCGGGGTTCCGTCCGCGGACAGCCAGCCGTCCGCGGCGTCTTGAATGGGCGTCCCCCCGATGGCGCCGCTGCCGAGGAAGGCGAAGAAGATCGACGCGGCGACACATGCGGCAACCGCCCATGCGGAAAGTCTCCTTCCCGCTGCTTCGGTGTGGCTCATGCCGTGCGCTCCGTTCACTCGGGGCTTCCGCCGATTTCTGGTCCGGCGTCCGCTCGACAAATCAATCTTGTTCCACCAGTATGTTTCTAGAATTTCTAATTATCAATTGGAGAAGCAATGGACCCGGAGCAACAGCCTTTCCGGCCACCACCAGTCCACAAGGCGACCGCCCGGTTGCGCAAGGTGCTGGTGCTGAACGAGGCCATGGAATACCGCATGCGCCAGCATCTCCACATCAACGAGACGGATTTCCAAGCCATGCAGCACCTGATGCGCGCCCGCTCGATGAGCCCGGGCGAGCTCGCCAAGGCCGTGCACCTGACCAGCGCCGCAACGACCACTGTTGTGGATAGGCTGGTGGCGGCCGGGCACGCGCGCCGAGTCCGGCACGCCACGGATCGGCGCAGATGGCTGGTCCAGCCGACCGAATCATCCATACGCGAAACGATGGGGCAACTGATGCCGATGATCATGGAGACCGACGCCGTGGTCGCCTCCATGGACGATGCCGGGCAACGCGCCGTCGTGACGTACATCGACGCCGTGGTGGAGGCCATGGAGCGCCGGCTCGCCGCGATGGCCGCCGCCTCCGAGGCCACGCAGACGGCCACGGAGTTCCCGGAGACGGGCGCCGGGCCATGGACCTGAACACCAGTGCGCAAACGACGGGCACTTCCATGCGAGAGTCACCGGAACCGGCCGGTTGGGACACCTACCGGGCCGCCGTCCGCTCGGAGTTGGACGACGAGGTCGGCGCCGCGCGCCGACACCCGGGCATCCTGTCCAACAACTTCACCACCCTCTGGTCGCGGTTGGAGGGGACCGTGGCCGGCGGCAAGTGGATGCGCCCCCGGCTGGTCCACTTCGGTTTCCGCGCCTACGCCGGCGCCGACCACCAGGCCTGCGCCCGGCTTGGGGCAGCCTTCGAGATGCTCCACGCCGCGCTGCTGGTGCACGACGACGTCATCGACCGTGACTTCGTCCGCCGCGGGGCACCCACAGTGGGGGCGCTGTACCGCGACGAGGCCGCGGCCGTCGGCTTCGACCGGCAGGATGCCGAGCACGCCGGGCATTCGGCCTCGATCATCGCCGGGGACCTCCTGCTGGCGGGCTCCATCAAGCTCGCGGCGACCGCGGGCGCGGCCGTGGGACGCACGGGCGACATCGTCGACGTCGTCCACGGCGCCATCCAGGCCTCCGCGGCCGGGGAACTCGACGACCTGCTGTTCTCGCTGGCGCCGGAGACCGTGGAACTCGACCAGATCCTGAACATGGAGCGGCTCAAGACCGCCGCTTACTCCTTCGAGGCGCCGCTGCACGCCGGCGCGCTGCTGGCGGGCGCGCCGTTCGACGACGCCGCCCGGCTCGGCGGAATCGGCCGGCGCATCGGGACGGCGTACCAGGTCATCGACGACGTCTTGGGAACCTTCGGCGACCCGGCGACCACCGGCAAGTCGGTGGAATCCGATCTCCGCGGGGGCAAGCGCACAGTGCTGACGGCCTTCGCCGCCTCAGATTCGGACTTCAAGGCCGCCTGGAGCGCGTTCCGGCGCGGCGAAACGGCCGTGGCTCCGGTCCGCGCCGCACTCCAGGCGAGCGGCGCCGAGGCCCACGCCCGTTCGCTCGCCGCGCGTCTCGTCGCCGCCGCCCTGCGGGAGGCCGCCGGCCTGGGCCTGGACGCCGCCCGCTACGCAGAACTCGAATCCATCACCCACCACGTCCTCTACCGGGAGCAATAGCACCATGACCCTGGATCCCCTTGGCCGCTACTCCGACGCCGCCACGCGCAGCGCCGCCGTGGTCATCTCCAGCTACTCGACGTCGTTTGGCATGGCCTGCCGCCTCCTGGGCGGGGACGCGCGCCGCGACGTGGAAAACATCTACGCTTTGGTGCGGATCGCCGACGAAGTGGTCGACGGCGCCGCCGCCGCCGCGGGACTGGACCCGGAGGGCGTGGCCGCGCAGCTCGACGAACTGGAGCGCGAGACGGAGTCGGCGATGCGCTGCGGCTACAGCACCAATCTGGCCGTGCACGCCTTTGCGGCGACCGCCCGGGCCCGGGGCATCGGGACGGACCTGACCCGCCCGTTCTTCTCCTCGATGCGCGCGGACCTCACGCTCACCCGCCACTCGGACGCGTCGCTGGGCGAATACATCCACGGCTCTGCCGAGGTGGTGGGCCTGATGTGCCTGCGCGTGTTCCAATCCATGCCCGGGGCCGTCCGCGGTCACGACGCGGAGCTGGAGGATGCGGCCGTCCACCTCGGGGCGGCGTTCCAGAAGGTCAACTTCCTGCGCGACCTGGCGGCAGACGGCGGCGAGCTGGGCCGGTCCTACTTCCCCGGCACGTCCGCCGAGGAGCTGGACGACGCGCGCAAGGCCGTACTCGTGGCGGACATCCGCGCGGACCTGCGGGCCGCGGAGGCCGGGCTACCGCTCCTGGCTCCGGGAGCGCGCCGCGCCGTCGCGCTGGCCCACGGGCTCTTCCAGGAACTCGTGGACCGGCTGGACCGCTCACCGGCGGAGCGGCTGCGCACGGAGCGCATCCGCGTCCCCGCGGCCGCGAAGGCGGCGGTGGCTGTTCGGGTCCTCGCCCTCAAGCCCGCGCTCGGCGGCGCGCGCGGTTCCGCCCGGGGGACGGTGGCGGCATCGTGACCTGGCTGTCCTTCCGGCGCCGCGCCGCTTCCCGCTTCCTCGCCGCCCGCCGTCGTTCCGTGTCCGTGGCGCCTGGCGCGGGAAGCCCGGCGGCGGCAGACAATCCCTGCGTCGTCGTCGGCGGAGGCATCGCCGGACTCGCCACCGCGGGGCTGCTGGCCCGCGACGGCCACGCCACCGTGCTGCTGGAGAAGAACGACGGGCTCGGCGGCCGGGCGGGAAGGTGGAGCCGGGACGGCTTTATGTTCGACACCGGCCCGTCCTGGTACCTGATGCCCGAGGTGATCGACCACTGGTTCGCACTGATGGGCACCAGCGCGGCCGCGGAGCTGGACCTCGTCCCGCTGGAGCCGGCGTACCGGACCTGGTTCGAGGGCCACGCGAAACCGGTCGACGTTGTCACCGGCCGCGACCGGGCCATCGCGCTCTTCGAGTCCATGGATGCCGGCTCCGGCGCCCGGCTCGGTGCCTACCTCGACTCGGCGGCCGAGACGTACCGGCTGGCCAAGGCCCACTTCCTCTACGACGACTTCGCGAGCCTGCGCGGGCTCGTCCACCCCGCCGTCGTCACCCGCATGGCCCGCCTCGGCCGCCTGCTGCTCCAGCCGCTGGCCTCCTTCGTCGGGTCCGGCTTCTCCGACGAACGCCAGCGCCAGCTGCTGGGCTACCCGGCCGTTTTCCTCGGGACGACGCCGTTCAAGGCCCCCGCGATGTACCACCTGATGAGCCACCTGGACCTGGCCGACGGCGTCCTGTACCCGCGCGGCGGCTTCGCCGCGCTGGTGGACGCCATGGAGCGCGTCGCCAGGGACGCCGGCGTCCGGATCGTCACCGGCGCCACGGTGCGGAACATCGAGACGGCGCCTGGCCCCGGAGGGGAGCGCGTCTCGGCCGTGGTGTGGACCTCCGCGGAGGGCACGGCACACCGCCAGGACGCCGGAACCGTTGTGGCCGCCGCGGACCTCCACCACGTCGAGACGGAGCTGCTGCCCGAGCGCCTGCGCACCCACCCGGAGAAGGCCTGGAAACGCCGCGACTCTGGGCCCAGCGCCGTGCTGGTGTGCCTGGGTGTGAGGGGCGAACTGCCGGAGATGGCGCACCACAACCTGCTGTTCACGGCCGACTGGCGGGACAACTTCGGCCGGATCGACGCCGGACGCGACCTGAATCCCGAAACGTCCATCTACGTCTGCCGGCCCAGCGCCACGGACCGCGGCGTGGCGCCCGACGGCCACGAGAACCTGTTCGTCCTGGTGCCCTCGCCCGCCGAAACCTCCTGGGGCGCCGGCGGCATCGACGGCGGCGGGTCGGCCAAGGTGGAACAGGTGGCGGACTCGGCGATCGAGCAGCTGGCGGCCTGGACGGGTGTGGAGGACCTGCGCGAGCGCATCGTGCTCCGCCGGACCTACGGCCCCGGCGATTTCGCCCTGAACGTCAACGCGTGGCGCGGCAGCGCGCTCGGCGCCGCGCACACCCTGCGCCAAAGCGCGTTCCTGCGCCCCGGGATCCGCAGCGCCAAGGTGTCCGGCCTGCTCTATGCCGGCAGCTCCGTGCGACCCGGCATCGGAGTTCCCATGTGCATGATCAGCGCCGAGCTCGTCCTCAAGGCGGTCCGCGGCGACCGCACGCCGGGCCCGCTCCAGGAGCCCGCCGCGGCGCCGTCCAACGCGGGAGGACCGGCGTGATCTACCTGCTGGTGCTGATCGTCCTCCTGGGCTGCATGGCGCTCCTCGACGCCCGCCATCGGCTGTTCTTCTTCCACCGGCCGGTCCGCGCGGCCGTGGTCATGGCAGCGGGCGTCGCCTACTTCTCCGCCTGGGACGTTTGGGCGATCGCCGAGGGCATCTTCCTCCACCGCGATTCCCCGCTGATGACCGGCATCATGCTGGGCGAGCAGTTCCCGCTGGAGGAGGCGTTCTTCCTGGCCTTCCTCTGCTACCAGACCATGGTCCTCTTCACGGGCGGCCTGCAGTGGCTGCGGCGGCGCTCAGCCGCCGCAGAACCCCCGTCGTCACCCCTCCGAACCACCGGCCGGGAGGCCCGACCGTGAGCTTCCTGGAACTGAACGCCGTGTTCCTCGGCATCGCCGCACTGGCGTGGGTGGCCGCCTGGGCGGCCCGGCGCATCCCGCGCCGCGCGCCCGCCGCCGTCGCGCTGTCCGTCGCCGCGCTCTTTGTGCTCACGGCCGTCTTCGACAACGTGATGATCGCCTCCGGGCTCTTCGACTACGGCGGCCACGCCCTGGCCGGGATCCGGATCGGGCTGGCACCGATCGAGGACTTCGCCTACCCGCTGGGCGCGGCGCTGCTGCTCCCCGCGCTATGGATGCTGCTGTCCCCGCGGGACGGGTCGGAGCGTTGAGGGACCTGATCGCGACGTCGCGGCCGGTCTCCTGGGTCAACACCGCCTACCCCTTCGCCGCCGCGTACCTGCTGTCCGCCGGCGGGATCGACTGGGTCCTCGTGGTCGGCACCGTGTTCTTCCTGCTGCCCTACAACCTGGCGATGTACGGGGTCAACGACGTCTTCGACTACGAGTCGGACCTCCGCAACCCCCGCAAGGGCGGCGCTGAGGGCGCGGTCGTGGACCGCTCCCGGCACCGGACCATCCTCTGGGCCTCGGCGATCGCCGTCGTCCCGTTTGTGGTGGTGCTCGGGATCCGTGGGTCCTGGAGCGCGAACATGGTGCTGCTGGTGAGCCTCTTCGCCGTCTACGCGTACAGCGCGCCGGGCCTGCGCTTCAAGGAGCGCCCGTTCCTGGACTCGATCACGTCCAGCACGCACTTCGTCTCCCCCGCCGCGTACGCGCTGGCCCTCGCCGGCGCCGAGTACACGACCGGCCTGTGGTGCCTGCTTGCCGCGTACTTCCTGTGGGGCATGGCGAGCCACGCGTTCGGCGCGGTGCAGGACATCGTGCCGGACCGGGAGGCCGGGCTGGGCTCCATCGGCACGGTCCTGGGCGCGCGCCGCACGGTGCTGGCCGCCGCGGGCGCCTACGCGGCGGCCGGGCTGTTGATGCTCGGGACGCAGTGGCCCGGACCCCTGGGTGCCCTGCTGGCGCTCCCGTACCTGGCGAACGTGCTGCCGTTCGCGCGGCTGGACGACGCCGGATCGCCCGCCGCCAACGCGGGCTGGCGGCGCTTCCTGTGGCTGAACTACCTGACCGGCTTTCTGGTGACCATGCTGCTCATCTGGTACGCCACGGTGCGCTAGGCGGACGCCCGAGACCAGGCACCACTTCCGAACACCGGCCCCCACGAAAGGACGCGTCCATGGTTTCCGCCGTCTGGTTCCGCGACGACCTGCGCACCGAGGACAACCCCGCCCTGCTTGCCGCCGCCCACAACGGCGACGCGGTGGCGCTTTACGTGCTGGACGAGGCGTCGCCGGGGATCCGCCCGCTCGGCGCCGCCGCCAAGTGGTGGCTGCACCACGCGCTCCTGTCCCTGCGCGGCGACCTCGAGGCGCTAGGCATCCCGCTGGTGCTGCTCCGGGGCGCGGCGGCCGACGTCGTCCCGGAGTTCGCCGCGGAGGCCGGAGCGGACCACCTCTTCTGGAACCGCCGCTACGGCGGGCCGGAGCGGGAGGTGGACGCCGCGGTGAAGGAGTGGGCGGCCGGGGCGGCCGGCGTGCACGCGGAGAGCTTCCAGGCATCCCTGTTGCACGAGCCGTGGACGGTCCGCACCGGGCAGGGCAACCCGTACCAGGTGTTCACGCCCTTCTGGCGGACGGTCTCCGCGCAGGACTTTCGGGCTCCGCTGGACGCGCCGGAGCCCGCGGCCGGGCGGGCGCCCGAGGTTCCCGACGGCGAGCGCCTCGACGACTGGGGGCTGCTGCCTAGCCGGCCCGACTGGTCGGCAGGGCTGGCCGAGGCGTGGACCCCCGGCGAGGAGGCCGGGTTGGCCGTGCTCGATGACTTCCTCGACGGCCCGGTGCGGGACTATGCTGACGGGCGCGACCAGCCGGACCGCCCGGGAACCAGCAGGCTCTCCCCCTACCTGCGGTGGGGGCACGTCAGCCCGTTCCAGGTCTGGCACCGGCTGGCGGCCGTGCGCGGCGACGGCGACGGCCCCGGGGTCTTCGGCAGCGAGATCGGCTGGCGGGAGTTCTGCTGGCACCAGCTTTTCCACCATCCGGACCTCGCCACAAAGAACCTCCGGCCGTCCTTCGACGCGTTCCCGTGGGAGTGGCCCCAGGAGCCGGGGGCGGAGACGCCGGACATCCTGCGGAACCGGGGCGACGCCGATCCGGTGGCGTCCTCGCGCCCGGAGGGCCTCGATCCCGTCGCGGCCTGGAAGGCCGGACTGACCGGCATCCCGCTGGTCGACGCCGGCCAGCGCCAGCTGTGGGAGACCGGCTGGATGCACAACCGGGTGCGGATGGTGGCCGCCAGCTTCCTGGTCAAGAACCTCGGCGTCCATTGGCGCGTGGGCGAGGAGTGGTTCTGGGAGACGCTGGTGGACGCCGACGCGGCGAGCAACCCCGCTAACTGGCAGTGGGTGGCCGGCTCCGGCGCGGACGCCTCCCCCTTCTTCCGCATCTTCAACCCGCAGACCCAGGCCAAGCGGTTCGATCCCGACGGCAAGTACGTCGCGCGGTGGGTCCCCGAGGCGCTGTTGCCGTCCTACCCGGAGCCGCTGGTCGACCTCAAGGAGTCCCGGCAGCACGCGCTCGACGCGTACGCCAGCATCCGCTGACCCCCGGGGGCCGCGCAGGCGCGGTGCTTGTCCGAAGGTGCGTCACCAGGGCGCCAGCGGCAACCTGTCACAGCTTGGGCGGATGATTGGGCGATGGCCAGGGAATGCTGGCGGTCGCCCGACCGGCGGCGCAGACGCAGAAGGAGACCCGCATGAGGATCAACCTGACGAGTGTGCTCGTCGACGACCAGGAGAAGGCGCTCCGGTTCTACACCGATGTGCTGGGTTTTGTGGTGAAGCACGATGTGCCGCTGGGCCAGGACCGGTGGCTGACCGTCGTCTCGCCGCAGGACCCGGACGGCACCGAGCTGCTGCTCGAACCCAGTGGCCACCCCGCCGCCAAGCCGTACAAGGAGGCCCTCGTGGCGGACGGCATACCGTTCACCCAGTTCGCCGTGGACGACGTCCAGGCCGAGTTCGAGCGGTTGCGCGAGCTCGGCGTGGGCTTCACCCAGGACCCCGCAGCCATGGGGCCTGTGACCACCGCGGTGTTGGACGACACCTGCGGCAACCTGATCCAGATCATTCACCAGGAGGGGTAGCGGCGCGGGCCCGGGTTTGCCGGCGGCGGGACCGCCCCGGAATCCGGGGAGGGTTAGCGCGTGGCGAAATGCCAGACGACGCCGATGGCCCACACCGACGACGCGAGCGCGGCGCACCCGAACTCGACCAGGATTCCGATCCCGGTCGCCTTCAGCGCGGACCCGCTGGCGCGCATGGCCGCGCCGAAGTCCTTGCGCCGCGCGAATTCGGAGAGGAAGAGCCCCAGGCCGAACCCGACGAACAGGCCGACGATGGGGATCAGGAACATGCCCACGATCGCGCAGGCCAGCGCGACCGCGATGGAACCCTTCGGGATCCGCTGCCGCTGAAGGTTGCGGCCGGTCAGGACGGCGGAGGCCGCCCACCCGACACCGGCTATGGCCATGCCGAGGATCGCCGCCGTCCAGGAGGCGCCGCTGCCAAGTATCCAGCCCCAGCCGAGCAGTGCGCCGATCGCCAGCCAGCTTCCCGGAAGGATCGGATACACGGTCCCGACGGCGGCGACGACAAGCAGCAGTCCGGCGACTATGGTGACGATGATTTGAGTGTCCACGGCCCAAGTCTGCCATCGGGACGGCTTCGGGAGCCGCAGCCGGGAACGCCACACCGGTCCGGGGAACGGCGCGGGGAGCCGGGGAGTTGTACGAGGTGGGCGCGGCGCTTAGCGTCGGGCAAAAGAGCTTGATCCAACCGAGGCAAGGAGCACCATCATGGGCATGTTCGACAAGCTGGTCCAGAAGGGCAAGCGAATGGCCGGGGAGTACGTCAAGGAGCAGTTGGGCCAGCGGTCGGGCCAACCGCGCCAGCAAGGTTATGGTCAACCACAAGGCCAACAGGGGTACGGGCAGCAGCAGGGCTACGGCCAACCACAAGGCCAACAGGGGTACGGGCAGCAGCAGGGCTACGGCCAACCGCAGGGCCAACAGGGCTACGGGCAGCAGAACTACGGGCAACAGCAAGGCTATGGCCAGCCGCAGGGCCAGCAGCCCTATGGCCGCCAGGCGCCGCAGGCTGGGCGTCCGTCCGGGCAAGGCTCCGCGGGCGACCAGGCCGCCGTCGCCAAGTACAAGTACATGCTGCGCACTGCCCCGCCGGAGGACATGGAGCGCGCACACCAGGAGGCCTTCTCCCGGCTGACGCCGCAGCAGCGGGCGCTGCTGCAGACCGAGCTGGGCGAGCAGCTGCCCCCGGCCGAGCGACCGCGTTCCGACCGGCCCGAGGACCTCGCACGCGCGGCAACTCGCGCCGAGCTGTCACGCCCGGGCTTTATGGAGAAGATCCTGAGCCGCGGCGGTTCCACTGGCGGCCGCCGCGGGGGCATGGGCGGCATGGCCGCGGGCGCCGCCGGAGGCCTGGGAGCGGGCCTGCTCGCCGGCGTAGCCGGCGCGTTCATCGGCTCCGCGATCGCCGGCCCCCTGCTGGAGGGCTTCTCCGGCATCGGCGACGGGCTGGCGGGCGCGGCGGAGGGTCTCGGCGAGGGCTTCGGCGGACTGGAGGAATCCGTCGCGGGCATCGGCGACCAGGTGACGGGCGTCGGCGAGGAGATCACGGGACAGGCCGGCGGCCTGTTCGACGGCTTCCTCGGCGGCGAGGGCGGACTGTTCGGCGGAGACAACGCCAGCGACTGGGAAATCTAGCGTTGCGGGTGGTCGCGCCAACACCACGCGCGGCCACCCGCGAATAATATTGTTGAACAATCCGCGTCTCTGGTGCATGCTTGAAGGACCACCAACGAGACGGGGATCACCATGGCCACCATCGACCTCAACAGCGACGTCGGCGAGTCCTTCGGCAACTGGACCCTAGGCGACGACAAGGCGATCTTCCGCTCGGTCTCCAGCGCCAACGTGGCATGCGGCTTCCATGCGGGGGACCCGAGCACCATCGCCCGGACCTGCCGCGAGGCCGTCGCCGCCGGCGTGACGATCGGGGCCCACGTCGGCTACCGGGACCTCGCCGGATTCGGCCGCCGCTTCCTGGACTGCTCCCCCACCGAGCTCGCGGACGACGTCCTCTACCAGCTCGGCGCGCTCGACGCCATGTCCCGCGCGGCCGGCGGCACCATCCGCTACGTGAAACCCCACGGGGCGCTCTACAACGCGATCTTCTCCCACGAGCCCCACGCCCGCGCCGTCGTCGACGCCGTCCGCACCTTCGGCGGCGAGCTCCCGCTGCTGCTGCTCCCGGGGTCGCTGGCCCTGAAGCTGGCCGAGGGCGCCGGCCTGCGCGCCGTCTCCGAGGCCTTCGCCGACCGCGCGTACAACCCCAACGGGACCCTCGTGTCCCGCCGCGAGGAGGGCGCCGTGCTGCACGACCACCAACTGGTCACGGCCAACATGCTGCGCCTCGCCACCGAGGGCAAGATCGTTGCCCGGGACGGATCGGTCATCCGCACGGACGCCGAAAGCATCTGCGTCCACGGCGACACGGAGGGCTCCGTGGCCATGGCGGCCGCGGTGCGCGCCGGGCTGGAGAACGCCGGCGTCGAGATCCGGAGCTTCGTATGAGCCAGGCCGGCTTCCGCTGGGCCGGTACCCGCTCCGTCCTCGTCGAGCTCGAATCGCTGGACGCCGTCCTCGGCCTCCACGGTCTGCTGCTGGAAAGCCCGCTTCCCGGACAGGTCGATGTCCTCGCCGCCGCCGAGACCGTCCTGGTCAAGTTCGATTCGCGCGCCAACGCGCTGCGCGGGCGGGCCGTCCTCGAGGGCCGCCTGCCCGACGCCGGGACCGGGCACGCCGCCCAAGCCTCCCCACCGGTCGAGATCGACGTCGTGTACGACGGCGAGGATCTCGCCGAGGTCGGGCGCCTCACCGGCCTTGGCCCCGACGGCGTCGTTGCCGCGCATACCGGCCAGCTCTGGACGGCGGCCTTCGGCGGGTTCGCCCCCGGGTTCGCATACCTCGTCGGCGAGAACACCTCGCTCAACGTTCCCCGCCGCGGGACTCCACGCACGGCGGTCCCGGCGGGGTCCGTGGCCCTGGCGGGGAACTTCTCCGCCGTCTACCCGCGGCAGTCCCCGGGCGGGTGGCAGCTCATCGGGCACACGCGCGCCGCCATGTGGGACCTGGGGCGCGATCGTCCCGCGCTGGTCCGCCCTGGCGACACCGTCCGCTACCGCGCCGTCCGCGAATCAATGGACCTGGCGGGGCCGGGGCGCGACGACCACCGCGTCCCGGACTCCCGGGAGCACGCCGCCGCGCTCGAGGTCCGCTCCCCCGGACTGCAGTCGCTGATCCAAGACCTCGGCCGACCGGGGTTCGGCGACCTCGGCGTCTCGGCCTCCGGCGCGGCGGACCAGACCGCCGCGCGGCAGGCCAACCGGCTCGTGGGCAACACGCCCGGCGCCGCCGTCGTCGAGTCCCTCCTCGGCGGGCTCGAGGTCACCGCCCGGGGCGAACTGGTCCTGGCGCTTGCGGGCGCCGAGACCCCCGCCGGCATCGACGGCCCCCGCGGACCGCGGCCCGCGCCGCTTCGCGCACCGTTCGCGCTGCGGGACGGCGAGACGCTCGCGCTCGGGGCGCCTTCCGCCGGGCTGCGCTCCTATCTAGCCGTCCGCGGCGGCATCGCCGTCCCCGCAGTCCTCGGGAGCCGGTCCACGGACTCCATGTCCGGGATCGGGCATCCGCCGCTGGCCCCGGGCACAGTCCTCGGCGTCGGCGAGGCGGCCCCAGGCCAGATCGTGGGCCACCCCGAACAGTCCACGCTGCGCCCCTCCGGCGAGGTCACCCTGCGGATCACGTTCGGCCCGCGCGACGACTGGTTCGGACCCGACGCGATCGACGCGCTCACCGGCCACGCCTGGGCCGCCACGTCCCAGTCCAACCGCATCGGCGTCCGGCTGGAGCCGGGACCCGGGGCGCGACCGCTGGAGCGGATCCGCGGGGGCGAACTCCCCAGCGAGGGAGCCGTCGCCGGGGCGCTTCAGGTCCCGCCGTCGGGCCTGCCCGTCCTCTTCCTGGCCGACCACCCCGTGACGGGCGGCTATCCGGTGGTCGCCGTCGTTGTGCCGGAGGACCTGCCCGCCGCCGCGCAACTGGCGCCCGGCTCGCCGGTGCGCTTCGCCGTCGTCGACCCCGACACCCTCCAATCCACGGCCCCACCGCACGCCGCCCGACTTCCCGAAGGAATCCACCCATGAAGAAGGTCCTGATCGCCAACCGCGGAGAGATCGCGGTGCGCGTCGCTCGCGCCTGCACCGACGCGGGTCTGGGCTCCGTCGCCGTCTACTCGGACCCAGACGCCGATGCGCTGCACGTCCGGCTCGCCGACGAGGCCTACGCGCTGGGCGGTTCCGCCAGCGCGGACACCTACCTGAGCATCCCCAAGCTGCTGGACGCCGCCCACCGCTCCGGCGCGGACGCCGTCCACCCGGGCTACGGGTTCCTCTCCGAGAACGCCGACTTCGCCCAGGCCGTCATCGACGCCGGGCTCCGCTGGATCGGGCCCGCCCCGCAGGCAATCCGCGACCTCGGCAACAAGGTCACGGCCCGGGAGATCGCGGTCCGTGCCGGGGCGCCGCTGGTTCCCGGGACGGACGGCCCCGTGGCAGACGCAGGAGAGGTCCGGGCGTTCGCGGAGGCCCACGGGGTCCCGGTGGCCATCAAGGCAGCGTTCGGCGGCGGAGGCCGCGGGCTGAAGATTGCCCGTCGCATGGAGGACATCGAGGACGCGTTCGAGTCCGCGGTCCGCGAGGCCACCATGGCGTTCGGCCGGGGCGAGTGCTTCGTCGAACGGTTCCTGGACAAGCCGCGCCACGTCGAGGCCCAGGTCCTCGCCGACACCCACGGGAACGTGGTGGTGGTCGGGACCCGCGACTGCTCGCTGCAGCGCCGCAACCAGAAGCTGGTCGAGGAGGCGCCCGCCCCGTTCCTCACCGACGACCAGCGGTCCCGCATCCACGAGTCGGCGAAGGCGATCTGCCGAGAGGCCGGCTACACCGGCGCCGGGACCGTGGAATACCTGGTGGCGCCGGACGGGGTCATCTCCTTCCTCGAGGTCAACACGCGCCTCCAGGTGGAGCACCCGGTCACCGAGGAGACCACCGGCGTCGACCTGGTTCGCGAACAGTTCCGCATCGCGGACGGCCTGGAGCTGTCCCTCACCCAGGACCCCGAACCGCGCGGGCACGCGATCGAATTCCGGCTCAACGCGGAGGATCCCGCGCGGGGATTCCTGCCCTCGCCGGGCGTGGTCGAGGCGTTCGAGGCCCCGACCGGGGCGGGCATCCGCGTGGACACCGGCGTGCGCTCCGGCTCCACCATCCCGGCCGAGTACGACTCGCTGCTGGCCAAGCTGATCGTGCACGGCGAGGACCGGCCGCAGGCCATCCGCCGCGCCCGCGCCGCCCTCGACGAACTGGTCATCCGCGGGCTGCCGACCGTGGTCCCGTTCCACAGGGCCGTCGTGCGCCACCCGGCCTTCACGGCCGAGGACGCGCTCGGCGTGCACACCACCTGGATCGAGTCCGGCTTCGCTGAGGAACTGGCGGCCTCCGACGAGCTCGCCGCGGCGGCTCCGGGTGCCGAGCGCGAGCGGATCACCGTGGAGATCGACGGCAAGGCCGTGCAACTGGGCCTGCCCGCCCGCCTCCTGGCGGCCCTGCTCGGCGGCGGCGGCTCGTGGGGCGATCGCGCCGCCGGTTCCGGCCCGGACGCCGAGTCCACGCTGGATGCGGGATCCGGGGACGGGCAGGTCCTGGCGTCGCCGATGAACGGCAACCTGGTCAAGTGGCTGGCCGACGACGGCGCCGCGGTCGACGCGGGCGCCCCGATCGCCGTGCTGGAGGCCATGAAGATGGAAACCACCGTGGCCGCCCACCGCGCCGGCACCCTGGCGCGTGGCGGGCAGGAGCCGGGCACCGCCGTCGTGCGCGGCGAGCAGCTGGCGACGATCGCCTGATCCGCCGTGGCCCGGCGTTTCGACGAAGCTAGCTGCCCTCCCCCACCGTTTCGACGAGGGCAGATGCCCGGATCCGGTCGGAATCGGGCATCTGCCCTCGTCGAAACGGGGGGCGGGGACGGTTTGCTTTGTCGAAACGCTGGACCGGGGCGCCCACGGCGGCCGGTAGATTGGACGCCATGCCGATGAACGCCATGCTGGGTAACCTGGAGACCGCTGCCGCCGAGCACGCGCACACCGGGGCGTGGATCGCGTCCGTGCTCCGCTCCCGCATCGCCGAGGGGCGTCTGGTGCCGGGGTCCAAGCTCTCCGAGCAGGCGCTGTCGACGGCGCTGGGGGTCTCCCGCAACACCCTCCGCGAGGCCTTCACGGTGCTCGCCGGCGAATCCATGGTGGACCGCATCCCGAACCGCGGCGTGTTCGTGGCCTCCCCCGGCGCCGACGACGTGCGCGAGATCTACCGGGTGAGGCGGATGATCGAGCCGGCCGCCGCGCTGTGGGGCGAGGTCACCGACGAGGCGCTCGGGGCCATGGACTCGATCGTGGCCCGGGCCGTGTCCGCGCGGGACGCCGGCTCCGTGGCGGAGATGGCCGACGCGAACCAGGCGCTGCACAGGGCGGTCGTCTCGCTCACCGGGAGCGGCACCCTCGAACTGCTGATGGACCGCGTCCTGGCCAAGATGCGTCTGGTGTTCCACGCCATGGCCTCGGCCCCGGACTTCCACAGCCACTACGTGAACCGCAACGTGGAGCTGGTGGGAAGGCTGCGCGCCGGCCGCCGCTCCGAGGCGGCGGAGGGCCTCCGCGCCTACCTCGACGCCGCCGAGGCGGAACTGTTGGGCCACCTGGGCGCACACTGATGTTATGAGGCCACTCTGGCGCGTCTTTTGGGTCGTGATGGTCGTGCTGCTCGTTGCGCCCGTTTTCGCCGCGTGCAACGGCTTTCCGCCCTTCACGGGCCCGTGCTTCCCGCCGCCCTATTCCGTGTCCCCCGCCCGGGCGGCGCCCGGGGACACTGTCACCGTGAGCGCGCCGGACGCCGACTGCCGGCCGCGCTACGGCGAGGACGCGGAGGTAGAACTGACACTGCACGACTCGACCGGCAGGGCCGTCCTGACCCGGCGCGGGCCCATGAGCGACGACGGCGGGTTCAGCGTCGCCTTTGTGGTGCCCCGCGACGCGGCGGCCGGACCGGGGTTCGTCGAGGCCGGCCCGGCCGACGTCGACTGGTGCGACGACACGGGCAAGAACAACCGGGTGTCCCGAGGCGGATCTCCGGGGGCCGGCGCCACCCTTGAACGGGTCTCCTGCGCGCAACGCATGCTGCCGCTCGCCATCCTCCCGTAACCGGCGGTCCGCCTAGGGGATCAGGTAGTCGCTGTCCCGCGCGTCCGTGATGAGCATGTGGCCGGGAGCGTGCCCGATCGCCAGGGTCGGGCGGGATTCCATAACGGCGGCCTGCGGCGTCACACCGCACGCCCAGAACACGGGGATGTGCCCGTCGGGGATGGCCACGGGATCACCGAAGTCCGGCCTGCCCAGGTCCGCGATGCCCAGCTCGTGCGGGTTTCCGACGTGCACGGGCGCCCCGTGGACGGCCGGGTAGCGCGAGGTGATCCGCACGGCGTCGGACACCTGCGACGCCGGGATCGGCCGCATGGAGACCACCATCGGCCCGGCCATGGCCCCGGCCGGAGCGCAGCGTCGGTCCGTCCGGTACATCGGGACGTTCACGCCCTGGTCGATGTGCGCGATGCGGATGCCGGCGTCGATCAGCGCCGACTCGAAGGTGAAGCTGCAGCCGACGATGAACGTCACCAGGTCCCCGCGCCAGTGGGCGGTGAGGTCGGTGGGCTCGTCGACCAGGACGCCGTCCTCGTAGACCGTGTATCGCGGCACGTCCGTGCGGATGTCCCCACCGGCCAGCAGCGGCCCCGTGGTCTCGCCGGCGTCGAGAACACCCAGGATGGGGCACGGCTTGGGGTTGCGCTGGGCGAAGAGCAGGACGTCGAACGCCTGAGCCTTCGGGACAATGATCAGGTTCGCCTGCGCGTGGCCGCGGGAGACGCCCGCGGTCGGCGCCACCAGGCCCGCGCGGAACAGGGCACGGGCCGCGGCGGGCGTCAGGTCGGCATGGTTTTCCGGCAGCACGACGCCGGTGCCCGGGCGGCCCATGCCGCTAGGCCCAGAGCTTCGCGAGGCCGGCCAGCGAGCTCCAGCCCAGGAACAGGGTCAGCAGCCAGGTGGCGACGCCGAGGATCAGGAGCCACTTGGGGTAGGCGTATCCCTGCATCAGGTCGCGGCGGCGCCAGGCGACCCACAGCAGGATCGCGAAGCCGACGGGCAGGATGAGGCCGTTGAACGCGCCGGCGAAGATCAGCAGCTGCTGCGGGGCCTGGCCGAGGAACAGGTAGATGACGGCGCACACGGCGATGAAGGCCACGGTGATCAGGTTGCGGGTGCGCTCCGGCGTCTTCGCCGTGGTGATGAAGGAAACCGAGGTGAACGCGGCGCCGATGACCGAGGTGATGGCGGCGGCCCAGAGGACCACGCCGAAGAGGCGCATGCCGATCTCGCCGGCGGCGGCTCCGAAGGCCTCGGCCGCCATGTTGTCGCTCGTGAGGACCGTGCCCCCGGCGACGACGCCGAGGATCGCGAGGAAGAGCAGGACGCGCATGATGCCCGTGACAAGGATGCCGAGGATCGAGCTGCGCGTGATGTGCTTGACGTTCTCCACACCGGTGGCGCCCGAGTCCAGCATGCGGTGGGCGCCCGCGTACGTGATGTAGCCGCCGACCGTGCCGCCGACGAGGGTGGTGATGATCAGGAAGTCGACCTTCTCCGGAAGGAACGTGTTCTTCAGGGCGTCGCCCAGCGGGGGCGCGGCCACGATCGCCACGTAGATCATCAGGAGGATCATCACGGCCCCGAGAAGCACAACGATCCGGTCCAGCGCCATGCCGGCCTTCTTGCTCACGAAGACCAGGATGGCGATAAGCGCAGAAACGGCGCCGCCGATCTTGGGGTCCAGCCCCATCATGGCGTTGACGCCGAGGCCGGTCCCCGCGATGTTGCCGATGTTGAAGACGATCCCGCCGATGAACACCAGCGCCGCAAGGAACCAGCCGATGCCGGGGAGGACCTTGTTGCCGAGTTCGTGTGCTCGGAGTCCCGAGACGCCGATGACGCGCCACACGTTCATCTGCACGGCGATGTCCACGAGGATGGAAACCAGGATCGCGAAGGCGAACGCCGCGCCCAGCTGGACGGTGAAGACCGTGGTCTGGGTGATGAAGCCGGGGCCGATGGCGCTGGTCGCCATCAGGAACATCGCCCCGAGGAGGGCGGTGCGCCTGGCCGAGTGGCTCAGGTTGATTTTGGTGCCGGGCTCGTTGGTGCCGGTCTCTGCCATGGGAGTATCCGTCCGGTGCGGTGACGACAGTCACAGGGTTGTTTCAGAGAACCCTACAGGTTGTTCAACAATCTCCGCAAGGAATTGTTGAACAACCACTCCGCCGCGGGCGGGCTTCCCAACGCTTCTAGACGGCGTGTTTGTAGGTCAGGCAATCGGCGTTGTCCGCCCCGGGCCCCACATGGATTTCGCTCGCCGTGCACATCAGGCGGTCATTGTGGACGCATTCCCCGCGTTGGCAGGCGCCAACCGAGGACAGGACCTTCGGCAGCCCCCCGTGCGTCCCGGTGTCCACGAATGTTGCGCACTGGGCGTGGTCGGACGCGCCGCCGATGGTGATGCCCGCGGCCTCGCAGTGGGAGTGGTCGTTGAAGGAGCAATTGTCCACGGTGCATTCCGCGACGGGTGGCGTGACAGTCATGGTGATGTTCTCCTCATGCCATCGGCCCGGCCGGTGCGGGCCGCTATCACCACGGTAGACCCGATCGCACCCGGAAAATTAGTGCCGGTTTCCGCGTGTATTTCTGGACTCAGCGCAGGTGGGCCGGCTCCGGATCCCGTTCGACGGCGTCGGCGTCCCGTTCCGCAGCCGGGCCGCGGGTGAGCGCAACGAGGCTCACGAGGGCAATGGCTCCGGCAACGAGCATCACGATCGCCATTGGCACGGCGCTTCCCTCGCCGGCGAGGCCCACCAGCGGCGAGGCGACGGCGGCCAGGGTGAACTGCAGCGCGCCCATGATCGCGGACCCGCTGCCCGCATACTCCTTGACCTGTTCCGTGGCCAGGGCCGCTGCGTTCCCGAAGATCAGGCCCAGCGAGGAGATCGCCAGGAACAGCACCACGACGGTGGGCACCAGGGGGGTGTTTCCGAGCGAAACAACCGCCAGCAGGATGGCACTGAGGACCACCAGGGCCGAGACCCCGATGTACGTCATGCGCAGTGGGCCCAGGCTGCCGACCAGCCTGACGCCGATGATGCTGGTGATCGTGATGCCCAGCGCGTTGAGCGCGAAGGCCACCGAGAACGCGGTGGTGCTCAGGCCGAGGATGTCCTGGTAGACGAAGGGCGAGGCGGAGATGTAGCCGAACATCGCGGCCATGGAGAACGCGAACGCGAACGTAAAGCCGAGGTAGCGCCGGTTGCCCAACACGCGGCCGGTGTTCGCGAAGAGCTCCCTGGCGCCGCCTTTGCTGCGCCGTTCCGCCGGCAGGCTCTCCTTGACGATGAGGATCGAGCCGACCACCATCAGCAGGTTCAGGATTGCCAGCGCCCAGAACACACCGCGCCATCCGGCGAAGCCGATGACTCCGCCTCCGGCCAGCGGCGAGAGGACCGGCGCGACGCCGCCGACGGCCATCAGGATGGCGAACTGCTTGGCGGCGTGCACTCCGCGGGCGGAGTCCGAGACGATGGCGCGGGCCAGGACCACGCCGGCCGCGCCGGCGAAGCCTTGGACAAATCGCATGGCGATCAGGAAATCCACGCTGGGCGCCACGGCGCACAGAGCGCTCGCGGCCAGGCATGCGCACGCGCCGACGAGCAGCGGCTTCCGCCGTCCGAAACGATCCGACAGCGGCCCGATGACCAATTGGCCGACCGCCATGCCGAGCATAAACGTGGTGAGAGTGAGCTGGATCGTCGCCGCGCTGGTGTCCAGGTCGCGCATCATCTGCGGGAAGGCCGGCAGGTACATGTCGATGGCGAAGGGGCCCAGGGCGCTGAGCAGCGCCAGCATGGTCATCAGGGACACCGTTGTTTTGGTGGAGGTGGTCATGGTGGATCGGTTCACTTTCGTTGGGCGGCTCGATTATGTTGACATATGTATGTCTAGATAGCAAAATTGGTGGCATGGAAAAAGTACACGAGGCGGCGAAGGCTCTCCTGGAGCTGGCATGGTGGGTGCAGCGCAAAGGCCCCCTTCGCGCGGGGCTGGAGCCGCTGCCCGCGACGGAGCGGGCCATCCTCGGCTATCTGGAGGATCACGACGGCCCCGGCGTCACGGAGGTCGGGGCCGCGCTGGACATCAAGCCGTCGAACGTCTCCTCCGCGGTCCGCGACCTCGTCGGCCGCGGGCTGGTGGAGAAGGCTCCCGACCGTTCGGACAAGCGGAAGTCCCTGCTCTACCTGACGCCGCTGGCGCGGGAGAACAAGCGCAGCATCGACAGCGCGGTGACGGGCTCCCTCGAGGAGGTGCTGGAGCAGCTCTCCCCCGAACACCGGGCGGCGCTCTTCGCCTCCCTGGACGCTCTCGGCGACGTCGCGCAACGGCTGCGGCCGCACACTTAGGCCGCCGGGGCGGCGCGGCCGCCTCAGAGCAGGGCGCCAACGAGCATCAGCACACCCAGGGCGCCTACCACGCCACTGCCGACGACGGGCGTCCACCGTTTCAGCCGGCCGCCGGACGTCGCGCCCAGCAGCGCGCCGGAGGCGACGAGCACCAGCTGCCACCCGAGGGAGGCGGCCCCCGCCCCGGCGGCGAAGGCCGCCGCCGTCGCAGCGGATGCCATCACGGCGCCGAGGCCCGCGGCAAGGGCGGCAAAGTACAGCAGGGTTGCCGGGTTGATCGCGGTCAGGCCGAAGAACACGGCGTACCTGCGCCAGCCACCGGCGCGTCCCGGCCGGGGGTCCGGACCGTCGTCAACCTGGTGGCGGGCGGCCAGCAGGCCCCGGACCGCGATGGCCAGCAGCGCCGCCCCGCCGACGAGCTGCGGCCACGGAGACCACGCCGCGACCGCCGGCGCGATGGCGGAGCCCGCCGCCACGGCGACGACGCAATACAGCACGTCAACGGTCGCGACGGCCGCGGCCGCCGGCATGGATCCGGCCCAGCCGCGCGTGGCCCCCTCCCGGACGAGGAGCACGCCGATCGCCCCGAGCGGCATGGCCACGCCCATTCCGGCCAGCACACCGATGCCCAGGGCTGTCGCGAAGTCCATGGACACCAGTGGGGCCCGCTGGGACGCGGATCCAACACCGCACCCGGCACGCGCCGGGGACGGGCGAGGAGTCTTTCCGGCGGCTAGGCCAGGCGAATCACGGCGGCGGACTTGGCCGGCAGCGTGATCGCCGCCTCGGCACCCGCCGCCGAACCGGCGTCGCCGCCCACGTCCCGGGTGCTCAGCAGGACGGAGTCCGCGCCGGCGCGCAGCGGGACACGGCGCTCGTCACCGGACAGGTTGAGGACGACGGCGGTGCCGCCGCGGTAGTGCACCAGCCAGCGGTCGGCCTCGTCGAAGTCGACGGCGTCCGGCCAGGACGGATTCCGCAGGGACGGTTCCGCCTTGCGCAGGGCCAGCAGGTCCTTGTAGAGGCCCAGCATCCGGGCGTGGTCCCCGGTGCCGGGTTCGGACCAGTCCAGGCGCGAGTCCTCGAACGTGGACGGATCCTGCGGGTTGGGGACCACCGCCGGGTCCCAGCCCATGCGCTCGAACTCGGCCAGCCGGCCCTCCGCCGTTGCCTTGCCCAGCTCCGGTTCCGGATGGGACGTGAAGAACTGCCACGGCGTGGAGGCCGCGAACTCCTCGCCCATAAAGAGCATCGGGGTGAACGGCGACGTGAGGTTCAGGACGGCGGCCAGCGCCAGGTCGTCGAAGCCCAGCGTGGCCGTGATCCGGTCCCCCGCGGCGCGGTTGCCGATCTGGTCGTGGTTCTGGGTGCACACCACCAGTTGGTGGGCTGCGACGCGCGCGTGGTCGATCGGCCTCCCGTGGTGGCGGGCGCGGAAGGAGGACCATGCACCGTCGTGGAAAAAGCCGTCCCCCAGCACCTTCGCGAGCGCGCCGACGGAGTCGAAGTCTGCGTAGTAGCCGTCCGTCTCACCCGTGAGGTTCACGTGGACGGCATGGTGGAAGTCGTCGCTCCACTGGCCGCCGAGCCCGTACCCGTTGACGTCCCGAGGCTGGATGAGCCGGTCGTTGTTCAGGTCCGACTCCGCGATGAGGAACAGCGGTCGGCCCGTTTCCGCGGCCAACGCGTCCGTCGCGGCCGCCATCTCCTCCAGGATGTGCACGGCGCGCTCGTCCCGCAGCGCGTGCACGGCGTCCAGCCGCAGCCCGTCGACGTGGTTCTCGCGCAGCCACATCAGCGCGTTGTCCACGATGAACGCGCGCACCTCGTCGGAGTCCGGCCCGTCGAGGTTGACGGAGTCCCCCCACGTGTTCGCGTCGCCCTGCTTGAGGTAGGGGCCGAACCGCGGCAGGTAGTTGCCGCTGGGGCCGAGGTGGTTGTAGACGACGTCCTGGATAACGCCCAGCCCGTGGTTGTGGGCGGCGTCGACGAACCGTTGGTATGCCTCCGGCCCGCCGTAGGTCTCCTGCACGGCGTACCAAAGGACGCCGTCGTAGCCCCAGTTGTGGGTCCCGTTGAACGCGTTGACCGGGAGCAGCTCCACGAAGTCCACGCCCAGGTCCGCCAGATAGCCCAGCTTCCCGGCCGCGGCGTCGAGCGTGCCCTCCGGCGTGAAGGTGCCGATGTGCAGCTCGTAGATCGCGCCGCCGGCCAGTCCCGGCGAGGACCATCCGCCGTCGGTCCAGACGTGCGCGGCCGGATCGAACGTGCGCGAGAGTCCGTGCACGCCGTCCGGCTGGCGCCGCGAGCGCGGGTCCGGCACCGGCGCCGTATCGCCATCGATCAGGTAGCCGTAGTCGACCTCGCCCTCGGGGGCGGGCCCGGCCGGGGTCCACCAGCCGCCGCCGGCGGCGGACATGGGGAGCGCGGATCCGTCGGCCAGCAGCTCCACCCCGGTGGCGGCCGGCGCCCAGACGTCGAACCTTTTCCTCATGCGGTTTCCTCTCGCACCAGCAGCGCCGCGGGATAGACGGCGAAGATCTCCTTGGCGGGCAGCGTCCCGTCGCTGGTCAGCACGCGCCCCGTGATCACGTCGCGGTACTCGCCGGCCGCCAGCAGCACGCGGGTGTCGCGCCAGCCGCCGGCGCGCTCCAGCCCCACGGGCAGGCGGGTGACCAGGGTGAAGGCGCCGCCGCGGTCGAACGCGAACACGTGCTCGGCGGCGTCGCCCTCGGTGGCGACCGCCTCGTAGCCCGCGAAGTACTCCGGACGCTCCCGCTTGAGCCGCAGCGCCCGGTTGATCAGCAGCATCTTGGCTGCGGCCTTGTCGTCGACCGCCGGTGGGGGGGCGTCCCGCACGGCGCTCAGCGTGGTGTGCCGCCGCTCGAAGTCCACGGCCCGCCGGTTGTCCGGGTCCACCAGGGAGTGGTCCCAACGCTCGGTGCCCTGGTACACGTCCGGCACGCCCGGCATGGTGAGCTGCACCAGCTTGGCGGAGAGCGAGTTGGAGCGGCCGGCGTCCTTGATCCGGTCCACCAGCTCGTTCAGGATCCGGTTGACCTCGGGGTGGTCGAAGGCCGCGTCGACGGCCGCGTGCAGGCCCCGCTCGAACTCCGTGTCCGGGTTGGTCCAGGTGGTGCTGTTCCCGGCCTCCCGCGCGGCCTTCTCGGCGTACGCGTGGGCCCGCTCGCGGGAGATGGCCCAGGCTCCGACGGCGGCCTGCCACAGCAGGTCCGCGAACGGCAGGTCTCCCAGCGGGGACAGCGCGTCCAGCCGGGCGAACTCCTCCGCCCATTCGGTGGGGAGCTCGGAGAGCACGCTGATCCGGGCGCGGGTGTCCTCGCTGCGCTTGGTGTCGTGCGTGGACAGCGTGGTCATGGACAGCGGGCTCGCCAGCTGGCGGGCGGCGAACTTGGTGTGCAGGTCGAACGGCTCGATCGCGAAGACCGACGGGTCCGCGCCGACCTCGTTGAGCGAGGTCAGCCGCGTGAAGCGGTAGAACGCGGTGTCCTCCACCCCCTTGGCCATGACCATGCCGGAGGTCTGCTGGAACCGGGTGGCCAGCTCGCTGGTTCCCGTGGGCACGGCCAGCAGCGGGTGCAGCGCCGTGATGGTCTCGGCGAGGTCCGGCCTGTGGACGCGCGCCGCGATGACGGCCTCCTCGAGGTGTTCGGCACCCACCGGCAGGTAGCTGCGGTACACCGGGAAGCAGCTCAGGAGCTCGGCGATCGCGTCGGCCGCGGTCTCCGCGTCCAGCCCGGCGTCCCTCGGCACCAGCCGGGCCAGGCGCAGCACCTCGGAGCGGAGCAGCCCGTCGGCGATGGCCCGCTTGGTCTCGTGGATCATCGGCGCGTACCGCTCCGGCTGCGCGACCTCGCTCAGGACCTCGCGGCCCGCGGGGTCAACGAAAAGCCGGTCGACGTCGGCCAGTGCATCGTAGCCAGTGGTGCCCTCGCACTCCCAGTCCTCGGGCAGCCGCTCGCCCGGCTCGAGGATCTTCTCGACCAGCACGTAGGCGCCGCCGGTGAGTTCGCGCAGGCGGCGCAGGTAGCCGGCCGGGTCGGCCAGGCCGTCCGGATGGTCGATCCGCAGGCCGTCCACGAGCCCCTCGTCGAACCAGCGCTTGACCTCGGCGTGGGACTCGTCGAAGACCCAGTCCACCTCCACCCGCAGGCCCGCCAGCGTCGTGACGCCGAAGAACCGGCGGTAGTTCAGCTCGCTGTCCGCCCGGCGCCAGTTGACCAGCTGGTAGTGCTGGCGGTCGTGCACGGCCAGGGGGTCGTCGCCGTCCCGCGCCGTGCCCGGGGCCACCGGGAGGTGGTGGTCGTAGTAGTGCAGCTCGAACCCGCCGGGGCCGGCCACGAGCTTGAGCTCGCCGTCTTCGCCGTCGCCGTCTCCGAGCAGCGGCAGGCGGATCCGCCCGCCGCCCGCGTCCCAGTCGACGTCGAACGCCTCGGCGTAGCGGGACTCCCGCCCCTCGCGCAGCAGCGACCACCACCACGGGTTCTGCCGCGGCGTGGCGATGCCCATGTGGTTCGGGACGATGTCCACCAGCACGCCCATCCCCGCGGCGTGGGCCGCCTCGGAGAGGGCCCGCAGCCCGTCGGCCCCGCCGCGCGCGGGGTCGACAGAGGTGGGATCGGTGACGTCGTACCCGTGGTCCGATCCCTCCTCGGCGGTCAGGATCGGCGACAGGTAGACCCAGCCTGCGCCGAGCTCCCGCAGGTACGGCACCACCGCGGCGGCGTCGTACAACGTGAAACCGGGGCGGATCTGCAGCCTGTAGGTGCTCAGCGGAGTCTTCATGCGGACGTCTCTCGATTCTTCGATCCGGCGAGGGCGGCCAGCGACGCGGCCACCGAGTGGTCCGGGTCCGCCTCCTCCAGCTCGTGGGCGCGCAGCACCAACATGGAGCGTCCGACGACGGTCACCGACGTGCCGGCGTCGACCGGCTCGCTGTCCGCGTAGGCTCCGGCCGTGTCGATGACCTGGTCCCACTTGGGCGCGTAGGTCTTCGGCGGCAGCTTGAAGTCGACGTCCTCGTGGTGCGGGTTGAAGAACAGCAGGAAGTGCAGGTCGTGGATCTCCTGCCCCCGGCTGTCCGTCCCGGCGATGCCGTTGCCGTTGAGGAACACGCCGATGGACGCCGCAATGTCCGCGTCCCAGTCGGCCGGCTTCATGGGACGGCCGTCGGCGCCCAGCCACTCGATGTCCGGCAGCTTGCCGCCGTCCTCGAGTTCGACGGGGCGGCCGTCGAAGAAGCGCCGGCGCCGGAACGTGGGGTGCTCGGCGCGCAGCTTGTTGACCGCCGCGGTGAACTCGAGGAGCGGCTGGTCCACCTCGTCCCAGTGGATCCAGCTGAGCTCGGAGTCCTGGGCGTAGGTGTTGTTGTTGCCGTTCTGGGTGCGGCCCAGCTCGTCGCCGTGGGCGATCATGGGCACGCCCTGTGAAAGCAGGAGTGTGGCGATGAAGTTGCGCTGCTGCCGGGCGCGCAGCGCCTGGACCTCCGGGTCGTCGGTCGGGCCCTCCTCACCGCAGTTCCAGGAACGGTTGTGGGACTCGCCGTCGTTGTTGTCCTCGCCGTTGGCGTCGTTGTGCTTGTCGTTGTAGGACACCAGGTCCCGCAGGGTGAAGCCGTCGTGGGCCGTGACGAAGTTGATCGACGCCACCGGGCGGCGGCTGGAGTGCTCGTACAGGTCCGCCGAGCCGGTGAGGCGGGACGCGAACTCGCCCAGCGTCGACGGCTCGCCGCGCCAGAAGTCCCGGACCGTGTCCCGGTACTTGCCGTTCCACTCGGTCCACTGGGGCGGGAAGTTGCCCACCTGGTAGCCGCCGGGGCCGATGTCCCACGGCTCGGCGATCAGCTTGACCTGCGAGACCACCGGGTCCTGCTGGATGAGCTCGAAGAAGGTGGAGAGCTTGTCCACGTCGTAGAACTCGCGCGCCAGGGTGGAGGCGAGGTCGAACCGGAAGCCGTCGACGTGCATCTCCGTGGCCCAGTAGCGCAGGGAGTCCATCAGCAGCTGCAGGGAGTGCGGGCTGCGCACGTTCAGCGAGTTTCCGGTGCCCGTGTAGTCCATGTAGTAGCGCTTGTCGTCGTCCATCAGCCGGTAGTAGGACTCGTTGTCGATGCCGCGCATGGAGAGCGTGGGGCCCAGGTGGTTGCCCTCGGCGGTGTGGTTGTAGACCACGTCGAGGATGACCTCGATGCCCGCCAGGTGCAGCGTGCGCACCATCGCCTTGAACTCCTGCACCTGCTGGCCGGTGTCGCCGGTGGCGCTGTAGGTGTTCTGCGGGGCGAAGAAGCCGATGGTGTTGTAGCCCCAGTAGTTGGAGAGCCCCTTGTCCTGCAGCGTGCTGTCGTTGACGAACTGGTGCACGGGCATCAGCTCGAGCGCCGTGACGCCCAGCTTCTGCAGGTGCGCGATCACGGAGGGGTGAGCGACGCCGGCGTAGGTGCCCCGCTGTTCCTCCGGGATGTCCGGGTGCATCTCGGTCAAGCCCTTGACGTGGGCCTCGTAGATCACGGACTGGTGGTACGGCGTCTTGGGCTTGCGGTCGCCGTCCCAGTCGAAGAACGGGCTGACCACAACGCCGAGCATCATGTGCGCGGCGGAGTCATCGTCGTTTCGCGACTCCTCGTCGCCGAAGTTGTAGCCGAAGAGGGCCTGGTCCCAGTCGATCTCGCCGTGGACCGCCTTGGCGTACGGGTCGAGGAGCAGCTTGTTGGGGTTGCACCGCTGCCCGGAGGCCGGGTCGTTGGGGCCGTGCACGCGGAAGCCGTACTTCTGTCCCGGGATGATCTGCGGGAGGTAGCAGTGCCAGACGAGGCCGTCGACCTCCGTCAGGGTGGCGCGCGTTTCCTCGCCCTCGTCGTCGAAGAGACAAAGCTCAACGGATTCGGCCACTTCGCTGTAGAGGGCGAAATTGGTTCCGTTGCCGTCGTAGGTCGCGCCGAGTGGATAGGCGTCGCCGGGCCAAACTTCCATGAAATCTCCAAGCCATCGTGTTTCAGTCATGCGCGTGGCCCATGCCGGGCCGAGTCGTGCCTGTCCCCAGACTATAGGGACGCGCGGCCGCACCACGTGACGAGGTTCGCCCGGCGCGACGGCGCCGGGCGAACCTGGTGGTGTGAGGCGATGGTGATTCCCGCCTGCGGTGCGGCCGGAGCCTAGGCCACGACGACGTCGCGCGCGTTGTGGTCGTAGGCGAAGAGCACCGTTCCGCCGGCGTGCTCAAGCTCGTGGTTGGCGCCGTCGCGCACGCCGAAGGCGCCGTAGTTCTCCTCCCAGGAGTTCTCCAGCACCACCTTGTACTCGTAGCGCCCCGCGGGCAGGTCAACCGCCAGTTTCCAGCGCAGCTCGGCCGGATCGAAGGCCATCTGCACGACGTCGGTGGCCGGGTTCCAGTTCTCTCCCGCGCCCAAGTGCGTCGCGAAGTCGCCGGCGAGCGCCACGGACCGCGGCTGGCCGTCCGGGACGTCCGCGGCGGCCGTGGTGCCGGCTACTGGATCCGCGCCGGAGGGCGCCTCGGCCACGGCCGCGACCTCCGCCGTGGATTTCCGCGTGCGCTTCGGCGCGGCGGACGTGGGCAAGGCGGACTTCGGGCCGGACTCCGGCGCGGCCTTCGCGCGGGTCGGACGCTTTTTGGGGGCGGGCTTGGGCAGCGGGGTGCCCTCCGGCACGGGCGTCCCGGCCGCCAACGCCTCGGCGAAGCGCTGCGCCGTCGGGAAGGCCACGGTGGCCCGCTGGCCCAGCTCGGTGGCGCTCCAGCCCGACCTGCCCTTGACCATCCAACCGGCCTTGACCAGGCGGGCGGTCGCCGTGGTCAGATTCTTGTGCCCGCGGGGAATCCCTCCGCTGAGCAGCTCGGCCTCTTGGGGTGTGGGCGGGACCTGTACCAGGGCTTCGGCCAGGACCGTCCCGGCGTTGACGGGGAGGCCCTCCGTGGCGGCAGCGCTCAGCAAATCGAGCACGGCCTTGAGCCGCAGGTCGGTGTTCGGAATCGCCATCAATGCTCCTTCGTGGGGTGTTGTGCCTTCAGTCATTTCACACTCGCCACGGCAACACCAGACATGGCAGGTGAACTACTCGTTGGTAGCTATACCCAGGGGACCAGGCCGTGCGAATGCTCGAACACCAGGGACGTCTGCGTCGACGCGACGGCGGGGTTGGCGGAGAGGTTGTCCAGCACAAACTGGCGCACGTCGTTGGAGTCCTTGACGGCCACGTGGATCAGGAAATCGTCCGTGCCGCCCAGGAAGAAGAGCTGGGTGACGCCCGGCTTCGCGCGGATCTCCTCGGCGAACGACGACATCAGGTGCCGCGCCCCCGCCCGGATCCGGACGAAGATCAGCGCCTCCAGCGCGTGGCCCAGCACCTCGGGGTCGATGTCCACGGTGAATTTCCGGATGACGCCGGACTCCCGGAGGGCGTTGACGCGCGCCAGGCAGGTCGACGGCGCTATGCCCAACTCCTGCGCGAGCGAGTTGTTGGTCCTCCGGGCGTTCTCGGAAAGCATCCGCAAAAGTCCCCGGTCGACGTCGTCGAGGTCCACCGGGCGCCGGCGCCGAAGATCTTTCACTGTGGCCACCGTCACACCCGCCCTTTGCCGAAATAAAAGCTCGATTCCATTCAGACTACCGTAGGAAATTCCGCTTTACACCCCCGAAACCGCAGGAAAACCTACGCTTGATGCACGGGAATCAGCCATGGATTCCCGTGGGGAGCGGCACCCGGACGACCTCCGGGGCACCCCGTCCACACGCAGGCCAAGACCGCAGGAGCGAAAAATGATCATCGGCGTCCCCAAGGAAATCAAGAACAACGAATTCCGCGTGGCCATCACCCCGGCCGGCGTCTCCGAGTTCGTCGCCCGCGGCCACGAGGTGGTCGTGGAGACCGGCGCCGGCGTCGGCTCCGGGATTCCGGACGAGACCTTCGTCGAGGCCGGCGCCCGCATCGCGGCCGATGCCGACTCCACGTGGGGACCCGCCGAGCTCGTGCTCAAGGTGAAGGAGCCGATCGCGGACGAGTTCCACCGCATGCAGCCCAACCAAGTCCTCTTCACCTACCTGCACCTTGCCGCGTCCCGCGAGTGCACCGAGGCCCTCGTGGCCGCCGGAACCACGGCGATCGCCTACGAGACCGTCACCTCCGGCCGCTCGCTGCCGCTGCTGGCCCCGATGTCCGAGGTCGCCGGGCGCCTCGCCGCCCAGATCGGCGCCGTGCACCTGCAGCAGCCCAACGGCGGCGCGGGCATCCTGATGGGCGGCGTCCCCGGAACGCGTCCCGCGAAGGTCGTGGTCATCGGCGGCGGCGTCGCCGGCGAGAACGCGGCCGTCATCGCGGCCGGCATGGGCGCGGACGTCACGATCATCGACATCAACCTTGCCCGGCTCAAGGAGATCGACATCGCCCACAACGGACGCATCAAGACGCTCGCGTCCTCCGTCTTCACGATCTCCCACGAGGTGGCCGGGGCGGACCTGGTGATTGGTTCCGTGCTGATCCCGGGGGCTGCCGCGCCGAAGCTGGTCACCAAGGACATGGTGGCGCAGATGCGGCCGGGCTCGGTGCTGGTGGACATCGCGATCGACCAGGGCGGCTGCTTCGAGGGCTCGAGGCCCACCACGCACGCCGACCCCATCTTCAAGGTGCACGACGCGGTCTACTACTGCGTCGCGAACATGCCGGGCGCCGTCCCGCAGACGTCCACCGCGGCGCTGACCAACGCGACGCTCCCCTACGCCCTGCGGATCGCCTCGAAGGGCTGGCGCCAGGCGCTCCGCGAGGACGCCGGCCTCGCGGCCGGCCTGAACGTGCACGCCGGCCGCGTCACCTACGCGCCCGTCGCGGACGCGCACGGCCTCGAGTACGTGGCGACGGATTCCGTGCTGGCCGAGGAGTCGCTGGCCCTCTAGGCCGGCGGGCGGCGCGCCGGTATCACCCCGTGCGCCGCCGGTAGGCGATCCACGCGAGGGCCGCCGCCGCAACGAGCAACACGGCGCCCAACACCCACGGCCAGCCCAGCGCCAGCCAGGCGTACAGCACGGCCATGCCCACCGTCGCGTAGACGAGCGCCCACAGCAGGCACCCCACGACGACGGCGGGCAGGTAGCGCGGCAGCGACATGCGGGAGACCCCGGCGCTGGCGTTGACCGCGGTCTGGATGCCGATGGTCAGGAAGGACAGCGGCACCGCCAGGACGCCCCACCGGTCCATAAACCGCCGGGCGCGGCGGTAGATCGGCCCCGTGAGGTAGTGCTCGAACCTGGTGTGGCGGACCCCGGCGGCGATGCCCCGGCCAATCCAGTAGGTGGTGTTCGCGCGGAGCATGGCCAGGGCGAACAGGAACGCGAAGGCCCAGCCGAAGGGGGCCTCGCGCAACCAGTCCATTGTTCAACGGTACCGGCCATCGCCCCGGCACCCGCCGGCACGGGGCCCGGACCGCGGGCCGCAGCGCGCCGCAGCGCGCCTCAGCGGGCCGCCTGCCCTACGGGACGGACTTGATCCTGTACACCAACACCGCGGCGACCAGCCCGATCGCCGCGGCAAGCGTGAACATCGAAGTGTAGCCGCCCAGGAATTTCACGGCGAGCAGCGCGAGCGCCGGGGCCACGACCTGCGGGAGCGCGGCCGCGATGTTGATGACGCCGAGGTCCTTGCCGCGGGCGGCCGCCGAGGGCAGAACCTGGGTCAGCAGCGCGAAGTCGACCGCCAGGTACGCGCCGAAGCCGACCCCCAGCACTCCCGCGCCGACGACCGCACCGGGCCACACGGGAAAGAACGCCATGATTAGGGCGGCGCACGCGATGAGGCCGGACGATCCGGCGACGAAGACGCGGCGCTTGCCCACCCGGTCGCTCCACCGGCCCGCCACAACGCTGGTAATGATGACCATGACCGCATACAGCCCGGTCAGCACCAGCACTCCCCCGGCCGGATTGGGGTGGCGGATCACGTCGGTGAGGAAAAAGAGCAGGTAAACGATGGTGAGCTGGTTGCCGACGAACATCAGGAAGCGCGTCAGCCAGGCCCACCCGAAGTCCGGGTGGGTGCGGGGGTCGATCCAAAAGCCGCGCAGGAACGCGCCTAGCCGCCAGGGCTCGCGGGCCCCGCGCGGCAGCACCGGGTCGTTGGAGCGGAGCAGATACGGCACCACCGAGAGCAGCAGGGCGGCCGCGCAGAGCCAGTAGCCGAACGCGATGTTCCCGAAGATCACAAAGCCGATGACGGAGCCGCCCAAGATCCCGAGCGTCTGGCCCATGGCGGCCAGGCCGCCGACCTGACCGCGCTGGGAGACCGGGACGCGGTCGGGGATTGCGGCAAAGACCGTGGAGTACGCGGCGTTGGCGCCCGCCTGCACCAGGCACCAGCCCAAAAGCAGCATGGCGACCGTCGTGGAGCCGGAGAGCATCAACAGCGCGGCCGTGCCGAGGATGGCGCCGCCGAGGATCCACGGCGAGCGCCGCCCCATGCGCGAGACGGTCCGGTCCGAGAGCGCCCCGGACAGCGGGTTGGCGACGAGGGACACCGCCGCGCCGCACGCCGTCACCAGGGAAAGGATCGCCTCCTTGTTGCCCGCGTCGATGATGGTCGCCTGGAGCCCCAGGAGAATGTTGATGGGCGCGAAGAACGCGACGTTGATGCCAACGTTGACGAGGACGACGCCGGTGACCCACGCGGGTCCGACCCGGCGGACCGGCTCGGCGAGCGCCTCGGGGGCGGCGACGCCGCCCGTCCGGGGCTCCGTGCTCACGCCGCGAGGCTCTGGAACAGTCCGGCGCCGGCCATGGCCACCAGGGAGATGGCGACGATCCACGCCACGGGCTTCTGAAGTTTGCGCAGTGAGTTCATGATGCGTTCATGCTAGTCCGGGTTCGCTTCCGGTAGAGCCTCTTGAGCCCGTCGGCTGGCCGGACCGGCTCCGGCCAGCGGGGCTCTAGGGCGTCCCCAAGGGTGATTCCGCGCAGCCGCCGCCCGAACATGGGAACGACCCACTGCCTCAGCCACTCCGCGTCGCGGATCAGCGCGTCGCGCAGAGCCACGCGCTCGGCCGGTCCCAGGTCCTCGAACTCCAGCTGGTGAACGACCCCAAGCAGGTTCAGGACCTGAATCGCCATGTAGCGGTGCCCGGCGCGGTTCATGTGCAGCTTGTCCGAATCCCACATCCGGCGGTCCTGGTAGGCGTCCCAGGTCCAGTAGTCCACCAGCACGGCGCCGTCGCGCTCGTGCTTCGCGGCCAGCACGCGCACCGCGTCGTTGAAGACCCAGTTGCGCCGCTTCATGGGCTCCAGCACAGGGTGCATCGGCACGTCGAACCCGGTGAACAGCAGGACGCGGGCCCCCGAGGAGCACAGCCGCTCCACGGCGCGGGAGTAGCTCTCCAGGAGCGCGCCCATGTCGTTGCGCAGCTCCAGGATGTCGTTGCCGCCGGCGTAGAAGGAGATGACGGTCGGGTTCATAGCAAGGGCCGACTCGACCTGTTCCTCGATGATCTTTCCCAGTCGGCGGCTGCGCACCGCGAGATTGGCGTATTCCCACGCGGGATCGGCCTTGGAGAGCTGTTTGGCCACGCGGTCCGCCCATCCGCGGACCCCGTTGGGAAGGCGGGGGTCCCAGTCCCCCACGCCCTCGGTGAAGGAATCGCCGATCGCCACAAACCGTTCACCCATCCCCCCACGCTAGGAGCGGCGGAACTACGGCGGACGACGCGTGTGCGAACGGCGGGTTAACCCTCTGGCCACCCCGCTCCGCGGCGTACGGTGGAGCCATGGAACAAGCATCTTCCCGCGCCGTCGTCGTCCTCCCCGGGGCCACCGGTGAAATCGGCGGGCGCGTGGCCCGCGATCTGGCGGGCAAGGTGCCGCTGCGCCTGCTCTCCCGCGACCTGGGCCGCGCCGAGTCGGCCGCAGCCTCGCTGAGGACCGCGGACCCGGCGGCGCCGGACGGCCCGTCCGGACCCGCGGCCGCCGTCGACGTCGGCGTCGCGGACTACTCGGACCCGAACGCCGAGCTGGCCATGCGCGGGGCCGACGTCCTGCTGATGGTGTCCGCCGCGGAGGCCGCCGACCGGCTGGAAAGCCACCGCACCTTCATCGACGCCGCAGCGCGGGCGGGCATCCGCCACGTCGTCTACACGTCCTTCTTCGGCGCGGCGCCGGACGCCGTCTTCACGCTGGGCCGCGACCACTTCCACACCGAGGAGCACCTCCGCGCCTCGGGGATGGACTGGACGATCCTCCGCGACAACTTCTACCAGGACGTCTTCCCCGCGTTTGTCGGCGCGGACGGCGTCCTGCGCGGCCCCGCCGGCGACGGTCGCGTGGCCGCCGTGGCCCGGGACGACGTCGCCGCGTGCGCCGCCGTCGTCCTCAAGGAGGCCGCCGCCGCGCTGGACGCGGGGCGCCGCTCGGCCCACGCCGGCCGGACCTACAACCTCACCGGCCCCGAGGCCTTCACGCTCGCCGAGGCGTGCGCCGCGATCACGACCCTGATGGGGAGGTCCGCCGCCTTCCACAACGAGACGCTGGACGAGGCCTACGCCTCCCGAGCCGGCTATCGCGCGGAACCCTGGCAGGTGGACGCGTGGGTCAGCACGTACACCGCGATCGCCTCCGGCGGGTTGTCGGAGACCACGAACGACGTCCACGAACTGCTGGGCCGGCACGCGCAATCCCTGGCCCACACGCTGGCGCGCGCCTCCGCGAACAAGGGCTAGGCCCGCACCCATGCCCGAACCCGCCTCGAAGCGTCCGCTCTGGACCCCGCGCCACAGGGGCTGGAAGCTGGCGCACCACCTCCTGCCCGCCTTTGTGCTGGCGCTGTTCCTGCTGGCGCTGGGCGTGGCGTCCGGCGTGTTGGGCAATTGGCTCTTCGCCGTGCCGATGCTGGCCCTGGCCGCGGGAACCGCCGGATCCATCCTGCGAGCGTTCCGCCGCTCGAACACCGATGAGCTTCCGTGCACATCCGCGGTGGAGACTTCCACCGGCCGGCGGGCGGCCACGCGGTTCCCCATGGTGCCCGTCTCCGTCCCGCTGGGCGCCAGCACCGTGGGGCTGGGCGTGGTGACGGCGGTGGCCGCCCTGGCCCTGGCCGCCAGGTACCTGCTCCTGCACACGGAGGCGTGGCGGTACCTGGTGGTGGCCGCTTCGGCGGTGCTGCTGGTCGTCGGCCTGGCGATCCTGCGCCGCGGCCTGCGCCTGATGCGGACCGCCGCCTCCCGCGAACCCGCGGGCGTGTACCTGACGCGAAGCAGGGTGGTGCTCCTGGCGCCGCACGACATGCGGGAGGCCTACTGGCGCGACGTCGAATCAGTCTCGGCGGAAAACCCGCCGCGGCGCGCTCCCCTGGGAAAGCGCGGGCCGGCCCTGGTGGTCGTCCGCCTGCGGCCGGGAGCGGCCGCCGACACGGAAAGCGCGATGGTGGTGCACGTGCAGCACCTCTCCTGCGATCCGCACGTGCTGCTCCGGGCGCTTGAACACTACATGTCGCATCCGGCGGACCGCCCCGAACTCGGCACGCCCGCGGCGCTCTCCCGGGTGGGCGGGCACGGCTGACCCTTGGCGGAGCGCTACATGGTCACAACGATCTTGCCCGCCGCTTCGCCGTCGATCATGGCCCGGAGACCCTCGTGGATGCGGGCCAGCGGCAACGTGCGGTCGATCCTCGGGCGCAGCCCGGTTGCCTCCAGCATCCGGAGCATCGCCACCATCTCGTGGCGCGTCGATCCGGTGGAGCCGAGGATGCGCAGCTGCTGGTAGAAGATTCGGCCCAGGTCCGCCTCGGGGCTGGTGCCGCTGGTGGTCCCCGCGATGACGATCGCGCCGCCCGGGCGCAGGCAGCGCAGCGAATGCGCCCACGTGGCCTCGCCGACGGTCTCGATGACGACGTCGACGCGCTGCGGCAGGCGCTCGCCGGTCGCGAAGGCCTCATGCGCGCCCAGCTCGAGCGCCAGCCGGCGCTTGTCCTCGGTGCGGCTGGTCGCGTAGACGGTGGCGCCGGCCGCGGAGGCCAGGGCGATGGCGGCGCCGGCCACTCCCCCTCCGGCGCCCTGGACCAGGACGCGGTCGCCGGCCTTGATCGCCGCCTGGGTGAAGAGCATGCGGTACGCGGTGGACCACGCGACCGGCAGGCAGGCGGCCTCCTCGAAGGTGAGGTGCTCCGGCTTGTCCACAACGCAGCGGTCCGGGACCACGATGTATTCGGCGAATCCGCCGTTGTGCCGCTCCGAGAGCAGTGCCCGGTCCGGATCCAGCGTCTCGTCCCCGAACCCGGCGTCGGGATCGGCGATCACGGGATAGACCACCACCTCGCGGCCGTCGTCCGTGACGCCCGCGACGTCGCAGCCCAGGACGATGGGAATGTTCTTGGGATCGTGCCCCACCCCGCGCAGCGTCCACACGTCGTGCATGTTCAGGGACGAGGCGCGCACCTTCACCCGTGTCCAGCCCGGCCCGGGCACGGGGGTGGGAACATCCTTGAGTTCCAGGCAGGACAGCGGATCGTGGGGGTTCTGCGAGACGGCAACGGCGGCGAGCATTCGGTGGGGCTCCTGGGATGTGGGTGGGCGGCCGCGGGCGTTCCGGCGGGCATGGGCACTGGAAGCAGTCTGCCGAACGTGCGTCGCCGGATCGACACCGTGTTCCGCCTGTCGGCATCCGGACCACGTACGAGGCAGGGAAGCCGGTGCGCTTCCCGCTCCGGACGCTGGACGCCATCGACGTGCCCTGCCAGGAGGCGGAGCCCGGCAAGCCTCGTGACGACCTAGGCCGGGTAGATGGCGACGGCGGCGGCCTTGACCACAAAGTAGACGTCCATGCCCGGTGCCAAAGCGAGGTCCGCCGACGAGGCCGGCGTGATGTCCGCCGAAAGTCCCCCACCGCGGACCCGGATCTGGTCACCGTGTGGTTCGAGATCCGTGATGCGGACCCGGAAGGAGTTCCGCGGGCTCCCGTGCTCCTCGGCGAGGAACACGGACACGGCCGATGGAGGGAAGACCGCAACTCCGTCCCGCCCGCCCGGGACCTCGTCGTCCTGGCGGCCCGCGACGAACCTCCCGTCGGCGGTGGCGACCCCGCCGTCGCCGACCGTGCCGGCCATCAGGTTCAGGCCCGCGAGCCCAGCGGCGAAGCGGCTGCGCGGCCGCTCGAGGACCGCGCGCGTGGGACCCTGCTCGACCACGCGGCCGTCCTCCACCACGATCACCCGGTCCGCCAGCATCAGGGCGTCCAGGACGTCGTGGGTGACGATGATGGCCCGCCGCCCGGCCAAGACGCGCTTGAGGAGCCGGCGGAGCAGGGGCGCCGCGTGGATGTCGAGCGCCGCCATTGGTTCGTCCAGCAGCAGCAGCTCGGGGTCGGCGGCGAGCGCGCGCGCGACGGCGACGCGCTGCGCCTGGCCGCCGGAGAGCTCCCCGGGTCTCCGTGCGGACAAGGATTCGGCGTCGACCTCCGCCAACCACCGCCGCGCCGTGTCCCTGGCCCCGGCCGCGGACTCGCCGGCGCTTCGGGGCCCGAAGGCGACGTTGTCCAGGGCGCTGAGGTGCGGGAAAAGAAGCGGCTCCTGCGCCAGCAGCGCCGTTCCTCTGGCATGCGGGGCCAACCACTGGGGCCTGCCGCCCTGGAGATCGAAGAGAACCCGTTCTCCGATGGCTGCGCTGCCCGTGTCCGGCCGGAGCAGCCCGGCGATGATCGCGAGCAGCGTGGACTTTCCGGCGCCGTTGGGTCCGAGGATCGCGATGGTCTCGGATTCTCCGACGCTGAGGGAGACGTCCAGACGGCGGGCCGCCAGGGTGGCCTCCAGGTGGAACGTCACGGTGCCGCCCTTTCCGGCGCCGCGGCGGGTCTCCGGTACGCGAGCCCAACGACGGCGACGGCCACCGCGACGAGGACGAGGGAGAGGGCGACGGCGGCGTCCGCGTCGGTTTCGCGCTGCAGGTAGATTTCCAGCGGGAGGGTCCGGGTCACGCCCTGCAGGCTGCCGGCGAAGGTCAGGGTCGCGCCGAACTCGCCGAGACTGCGCGCGAAGGACAGCACGGCCCCGGAGGCCAGCCCGGGCAGGACGAGCGGCAGCGTCACGCGCCGCAGCACGGTGGTGGGGCGGGCCCCGAGCGTCGCGGCGACGGCCTCGTACTTGTTGCCGGCGGTGCGCAGCGCACCTTCGAGGCTGACCACGAGGAAGGGCAGCGCCACAAAGGTCTGGGCGAGGACGACGGCGGTGGTGGAGAACGCGATCTGGATTCCGGCGAGTTCTAGGTGCCTGCCCAGCAGGCCTTGGCGTCCGAAGGTGTAGAGCAGGGCGATGCCGCCCACGACCGGCGGCAGCACCAGTGGCAGCAGGACGAAGGCCCGGAGCAGGCGCTGGCCGGGAAACGGTCCCCGCGCGAGGACCAGCGCCAGCGGCACGCCGAACGCGACGCAGAAGGCCGTGCTGCAGGCGGACGTGCGCAGGCTCAGTCCCAGCGCCGTCAGCGCGGCGTCGGAGGTGACCAGCGGGACGAACTGCGACCAGTTGACCTTGGCCAGCATGGCGACGAGCGGCAGCAGGACAATAAGCGCGCCGGCCGCGGCGATGTAATAGATCCAGGACGGGATGCCGGTGTAACCCGTGCCGGTGCGTCGGTTCAAGGCGCCCCTCGGGGCGTGCCGAATCCGGCGTCGTTCAGCACTTTCCGCCCCTCGGGACCGGTCACCAGGTCGACGAACGCCCTCGCCGCGGCCTTGTTCCTGCTGGTGCCCACGGTGGCCAGCGGGTAGGTGTTGACGGCTTGGCCCGCCTCGGCGAACGGAATGCCCAGCGCCTTGCCGGCGGCCGCCTCGACGTCCGTGACGTAGACCAGCCCGGCGTCGGCCTCGCCGGAGACGACCTTCCCGAGGACATCGGTTACCGAAGACTCCTCGCTGACGGGCGCCAGCGTGGTGCCGGCCGCCTTCTCCACGGCTTCCGTCGCGGCGCCGCACGGCACCTGGGGTGCGCAGACGACGACCTTGACGCCCGGGGCGGCCAGGTCGGCAAAGGCCCCGATCGACGCCGGGTTCGACGGGGGGACGGCGATCTGGAGGACGTTCGTGGCGAAGTCCGTGGCGGCGCCGTCGATCAGCTGAGCGTCGGCGAGCTTGTCCATGTTCGCCACGTCGGCGGACGCGAAGACGTCGGCCGGCGCCCCCTGACTGATCTGCGTGACGAGATCCGAGGATCCGGCGAAGTTCAGCGTCACGTCGGTGCCGGGGTGCCGCGCCTCGAATTCCTCGGCCAGCGCCGTGAACGTGGCCTTGAGCGAGGCGGCGGCGAACACGGTGATGGCGCCCTCGACCCCGGGCTCCCCGTTGTCCGCGCCCGGCGCCGCAGCTCCGCCGGGCGCGTACCCGCCGCAGCCGGCCAGGCCCGCGGCGAGCATTCCGGCCGCCAGGAGCGCCGCCGCCCGTCGTCCGGCCCGCCTCACGGTGCGCCCTTCCCGTGCGGCGTTTCGATCATGACCGTGGTGGCCTTGACGATGGCGGTGGCGACGGAGCCCAGCTCGAGCCCCAGTTCCCGGACCGCCTCGCTGCTCATCAACGACACGACCCGGAACGGCCCGCACTGCAGCTCGACCTGTGCCATCACCTTGTCCTGCGTGATGCCGGTGACGAGCCCAACGAAGCGGTTCCGGGCGGATCGCCCGACCCGGGCGGGGTCGTCGGGAAGATGGGCCTGCTCGCGTGCAAGGTGCGCGAGTTCCAACCCGTCCACGGCCAGCCTCCCGGATTCGTCCTTGCCGGGCGCCAGCGTGCCGTTCTCGGTCCACCGGCGCACGGTGTCGTCGCTTACCCCGAGGAAGCGCGCGGCCTCCGCTATGCGAATCATTGGCATGGCTTCATGGTTCCCTATGTGCGGCGCAAATGGCTAGTTAGAGCCGCACATTCGTAGGAATTGCGCGCCGCGAGGACTCGCCGCCTGCACTCGCCGCTCGGGAATCCGGCGCTCGGCACGTCAGACGGACGCCTCGCCGCCACCCTGATGCGAGAACTGCGGAACCTGGGGCGCCGTGGTCGTCAGGTGTGCCACGGCGGGACCGCCCACCGCGCGGTAGGCGTGGTCGCCATCGCCCGGGAAGCGGAGGAAATCGCCCTCGCCCAGCCTCCGGAGGTCCCCCGCCGGCCCGGCCTCGAGCGTCCCCGAGACGACGTAAAGCTGGTGCAGGGTGCCGAACCCGTGCGCCCGCACCTGGTGCGCCTCCCGCCCCGGCTCCACGCGGATGACGTGCGTCCGGACGTAGCCGGAGCCGTAAATGCGGTCCAGGTCCCGGTGCCGTCCGCCGGGCGCATCCCGCCAGACCGCGTCGGCGGCCGGCGACTCGTGCATCGGCGTCCCCCACTCGGTCAGCAGTCTCGCGACGCCGACGCCCAGGCCGTGCCCGATGCTTTCGAGGGTTTCGACGGTGGGGTTGCCCACGCCGCTTTCCACCTTGGACAGCGTCTGCTTGGAGATGCCGGCGAGCGCGGCCAGATCGCCGAGGGAGAGGTCGCGCTCCACACGGAAGCGGCGGATGTTCCGCGAGACGAGATCGTTCGTTTGCACGTAAGCAAGTGTCACCTATAAGTGACGTTCTGTCATGTTTGACAGTCACCGGGCCGCGCGGGAAACTGGTGGGACCGGCACCGCGTACCGCTGACCGGCACACCAGGGCCCCTGCCGTCGGGCCCGCACATCTCGCCCTGCCGGAGGAAACCATGACCCGCAGCACGCCCGCAGCACGCGACGAACGCACCGCGGTGGACAAGGCCATGTCGCTGCTCAACGCGTTCGGGAACGAGGCGTTCGTCGGGGTGGGCGTCAGCGAACTCGCCCGCCGGGCCTCCCTCTCCAAGTCCACCGCGTTCCGGCTCCTCGCGACACTCCAGAACAACGGCGCGGTGGAGCGGGCGGGCAACGCGTACCGCCTGGGCAAGATGATCCAGGACCTGGGCTCCACCCAGGAGGACGCGCTGCAGGGCCGCATGCGCGACGCGCTCACGCCCTTCCTCGCGGACCTCTACGAGCTCACGAAGCAGACGGTCCACCTCGCGGTTCTCCAGGGCACCGACGTGGTCTACCTCAACAAGCTCTACGGACACCTCCAGGTGCGCAGCCCGTCGCGCATCGGCGGCCGGGCGCCCGCCTACTGCACGGCCGTCGGCAAGGTGCTGCTGGCCTACGACCCCGAGGGCGCGGAACAGGTCGCGAGGTCGGAGATGCTGGCGTGGACCCCCGCCACGATCACGGACCCCGAGGTTTTCAGGCGCGAGCTGCTCGAGATCCGCAGGACCAACCTGGCGTTCGACCGCGAGGAAATCCTGACGGGACTCAACTGCGTCGCGGCGCCGATCTTCGGACCCGACGGCAAGCCCGTCGCCGCCATGTCCGTCTCGGGGCCGGTCGGCAAGTTCGCGCCGGAGTCCCAGGCGACCGTGCTGCGCAAGGTCTGCTACGCGGCGTCGCGGGCCGTGGCGGCGATCAGCGGCCAGCAGCACCCGGCCAAGCGGCGGGTCGCCAAGACGGCCTAGCGCGTGGGGACGTCGTCGATGCGGCGGGACTCCTCGAGGACCCAGTCCGGCTCCGCGACCATCAGGGACACCGCGCGGTCCGGCAGGTCCACGTCGACGACGTAGCGGTAGCCGGCCCGCTCGGCGCGGGCGATCTGCTCCACGTCGTCCTCGGGGGTAGCCACCACCAGGCGGCGGCAGGACGGATCCTCGGCCATAACGCGCTCGGAGACCAGCTGCAGCGCCTCGGCGGGGGCGTCGTCGGACGGCGCGAGCAGCCGGTCCCGGACGGAGGCTGGGTACGCCGCGTCCAGTTCGCTCCCGACCACCAGCGCCACGGAAATGCGGCCGCGGGGCGAACCGTTTTCGGTCACCGCATAGGTCCCGGCGGGGCCCGGCCCGGCCCCGGTCTTCTCGGCCGCCCAGGACCCCGGCAGCGGTTCGGGCCACCTCAGCAGGTCGACCTCGTCGTCGGCGGACATCGCTACCCCTCCCCTTCAACCATCCTGCGGATGGCCGGCTTGTCCAGCTTCCCCGCACCGTTCCGCGGAACGGTGCCGGTCAGCACCAGCCTCTTCGGCAATTTATAGCGCGCCAGGTACGTGGACGTGAAGGTCCGGACCTCCTCGATGTCCGGCACGGTGCCGTCGGCGCAGCTCATGACGGCCACCACGGACTCGCCCCACTTGCTGTCCTCGACCCCCACGACGGCGACATCCAGGACCCCGGGAAACTCCATCAGCGCGCGCTCGACCTCCGCGGGGTAGACGTTCTCCCCGCCCGTGATGATCATGTCCTTGAGCCGGTCCACGATGTAGAAGAACCCGTCGTCGTCCCGGTAGCCGATGTCCCCGGTGCGGAACCAGCCGTCGCGGAAGGCGGCCTCCGTCGCCGCGGGATCGTTCCAGTAGCCCGGCGTGACGTTGGGCCCCCTGACCCACATCTCGCCCGTCGTTCCGGGGGCGGCGACGTCCCGGCCCGCGGCCGGGTCCACGATCTTGACCTCTGTGTACGGCATGGGGATTCCGCAGGACCCGGCCTTCTTGTACGTCAGCTCGGACGGGAGGTAGGTGGCGAACGGCGCGGTCTCCGTCAGGCCCCAGGCCTGCTGGACCGGCACGCCCTTGTGCTCGTACTGCTTCAGCAGCACCGGCGGGACGGGCGCGCCGGCACAGATCAGGGCGCGCAGGCTGGAGATGTCGCGCTGCCCGAACTCGTCGGCCTGCTGCATCGCCGACAGCTGGGCGGGAACCAGGAACGACTGGGACACCCGGTAGTGCTCGATGTCGCGCAGCGTCTGCCGCGGATCGAAGGTGCGGCGGACCACCGTGGTGCCGCCGCGCACCAGCACGCGGATGGTCAGCGCGTTCAGCCCGCCCACGTGGAACAGCGGCGCGACCGCCAGGTTGGTGTCCCCGCGGCGCGTGTCCACCAGGGAGTCCACGTTCACGGAGTTCCACCACAGGTTGCCGAACGTCAGCTGGACGCCCTTGGGCACCCCGGTGGTCCCGGAGGTGAACATCAGGATCGCCAGGTCGTCCTCGAACCGGGGAAGCGCCTCCGGGCGCTCCCCTCCGGCCGTGGCCAGGAGGCCGCTCAGGCGGGTCCAGAACGGCGCGGGCTCGGCCGCGACGGGGACGGCCGGGTCGTTGTCGACGAGCACCAGGACGTGGGCACCGGCGTCGAACCCCTCGTATCCGGCGAGCGCCTCCACCACGTCCTGGTGGCACGGCTCGGTGATCACGACCCTCGGCGCCGACCGCTCCAGGAGGACGCCGACCTCGCGCGGCGCCAGGCGGAAGTTGAGTGGCTCGAACACTCCCCCGAGCCACCAGGAGGCCAGCATGGTGGTGACGAACGTGGCGCTGTTCAGCCCCAGATAGGCGACGCGGTCGCCCTCGACGACGCCGTTGGCCCGCAGCGCCGCGGCCAGCCGGCCGGCCTCGTCCACGAGCTCGGCGTAGGTGAGGCTGCGGTCCTCGTAGACCAGCGCCGTCGCGGCGGGGCCGTACTGTGCCTGCCGGAGCACGCCGGCGACGGGATTGATGTTGATCCGGGCGGTCACAGCTGGTCGCCTCCCGCGGCCCGGGCCCCGAAGCCGCGGACGGCAATCCCGCCGTCCGCCGGGATGATGGCGCCGGTGATGTTTCCGGCGTTTTTCCGCGACCCCAGCAGGACGTAGGAGCCGGTGAAGTCCTCGGGCTCCACGGACGCGTCGTGCAGCGGAATCAGCGGGTTGTCGCCCGTGACCTCGGAGCGGGCGAAGGACGCGGAGATGGACCTCTCGTTCAGCCCGATCGACGCCGGTCCGCGCAGGTCCGTGTTCATGCCGCCCACGGCGACGCCGTTGACGCGCACCTTGGGCGCCAGCTCGTAGGCGAGCTGGTTGACGAGGCCGCGACACGCGAACTTGGACGCGGTGTAGACGGGCCCGCCGCCGGCCGTGTGGAACGACGCGTTGGACAGCGTCATCACGATCGATCCGCGGCTCTTCACCAGCTCCCGCCAGGCCGCCTCGACGGTCAGGAGGTAGCCCTTGACGTTGATGGAGAACAGCTCGTCGAAGGCCTCGGAGAGCTGCCTGCCGTCCAACCGGGTGATGGCGCGGTTGTAGTCCCAGATCCCGGCGTTGGGCACCAGGACGTCCAGCCCGCCGAAGCGCTCGACCGTGCGCCGCACGGCGGCGTGCAGGTCCTCGGTGTCCCGGACGTCGCCGGCGACGGCGAGCATGCGCTCCGGCGCGCCGCTCGCGTCGACCACGGCCTGCAGTTTGGCGGCGTCGCGGCCGAAGATGGCCACGGAGGCGCCCTCCGCCAGGTAGCGCTCGGCCACGGCCCGGCCGATGCCGGAGCCTCCGCCGGTCACCAGGGCGACGTCGCCCTGGAGCCATCCGGCCTGCTGTGTTTCACTCATGTGGACCTCTCTTGGTGCGCGGATCGTCTGGATGCGCCCGCGGGCTTGGCGCCGCGGAGCGTCGGTATGCCGCGGAACCGGCGCGGCTAGAAGAAGGTGCTGAGGTTCTTGGCCTGAAGGACGTTGGCGTCGAAGAGGATCTCCCGCCGCGCGACCCGGAAGCCGCCGTCGGGCTGGACGCGCAGGACGTCCGTTCGGCCACCGGCGTAGATGTCCGTCTCCGTCTGCAGCCGGTTGCGGTAGACCAGGAACGCGCAACGGGCGCTCAGCGTCCCGTCCGCCTGGTGGTGGACGGTGACGTTGGAGATCAGGTGCCGGGTGCGCGATGGCGGATCCTCGGCCCAGGCCATGCCGGAGTCGTAGCGGCGGATGCGCCAGGCCAGGGATTCCTTCGTTTCGTCGAAGTAGGCCGCCTCGCCCCGGCCGCCGATGGACAGGGCCGCCTGGCGGCGGAGCCGGTTGGTGCGCAGCGGGGCCCAGTAGAAGAGGTCGTCGTCGAAGACCTCGAGCCAGTCGGCGAACCGGCCGTCGTCGAGGAGTTCGGCCTCGCGGAAGTAGAACTGCTGGACGCGGTAGGCCAGCTCGGAGTCGGCCAGTCGGCCGTCGGTCCCGGTCGTGTCCTGCCCCGCCGCGGGGGCCACGTTTTCCGTCATGGTGTCAGCTCACGTTTCGTCGGGGGAATCAGCGGGCGAGTTTCTTGAGGTCGACGTCGGGGTCCGCCAGCTTGGCGGGATCCACCAGGATCCGACGGTCGATGATGCGGCGGGCCGCGCGCACCGTCAGGCCACCGTCGATGGCGGCGCAGCCGGCCATGTGGCCCTCCGGATCCAGGCGGAAGCTCGCCAGCGGGACGCCGTCCCGTTCCCGCACCACCACGCTTCCCTCCCCGAGCATGGACCCCACGCCCTCGACGTGCACCCCGTGGCGGTCGGACCAGAACCAGGACGCCCCGTGGGCCGGGAGGTCCTGGCCGAGCAGCGAGGCCGCCGCCGTTGTGCCCGTGTTCATGGCGTGCTCCCAGTGTTCGGCGCGGCGCAGCAGGGTGCCGTCGGGCAGGCGGGTGCGGGACGAGTCCCCGACCGCGTAGACGACGGGGTGGCTGCTGCGCTGGTGGTCGTCGACGAGCGTGCCGTTGTCGATGTCCAGGCCGGCCGAGGCCGCCAGCGCCGTCTCCGGGACGATTCCGATGCCGACCAGGACCAGGTCCGCGTCGATGGTGCCGCCGCCGTCCATCACGATGTGGTGCCCGGCGCCGTCGACCGTGATGGCCGTGGGGATGCCCGTGACCAGGCGGATGCCGCGGTCGGTGTGCATGCGGTGCAGGCGCTCCGCCAGCTCCGGCCCGACGGCCGGGACCAGGGGCGGGTCGATGGGATCGATCAGGGTCACGTCCGCGCCGAAAGTCAGCGCCGAGGACGCGGTCTCGGCGCCGATCAGGCCGGCCCCGACGATCGCGAGCCTGACGCCGGGCTTCAGCAGGCCGCGTAGCCTGTCGGCGTCGGCGCGGTTGCGGAGTTCCAGCACGGAGTCGAGGTCGCCGCCCGGGATGTCCAGCCGGCGGGCCGCGCCGCCGGTGGCCAGGACGATCCGGTCCGCGGTGATTTCGCGGCCGTCCTCCAGGACCACAACCCCCGAGTCGGGGCGAAGCGCCACGGCCCGGCCGGTGACGACCGTGACGTTGCGCTCCTCGAACCAGCCGGCGTCGGACAGCAGGATCTGCTCGGAGGTCCGGCTGCCCAGGAGGTAGTCCTTGCTCAGCGGCGGGCGGTCGTAGGGCAGCCCCTCCGGGTCGACGATGGTCAGTTGGCCGCCGAAGCCCCGGGAGCGCAGCTCCTTGGCCGTGGTGAAGCCCGCCATCCCACCACCAACGATGATGACTGATTCAAGCGACATGGGTAGTTTCCTTGCGGTTTGGTGGGGCGGTGGCGTGGACGGGGTGGAGCGTGGCCGGGACTAGGCCTGGGCCGCGACCGGGCAGTTGGGGTAGAGCATGACGGCGCCGTCCTCGACGACCACCTTGTGGGTGCGGGCGGCAATGGTGGCCGGCATGCAGAGCGCCTCGCCGGACTTGAGGCAGAACTTCGCGGAGTGCACTGGGCACTCGACCTCGGTGCCCTCGATCCACCCGTCGGCCAGCGAAGCCGTCTCGTGGGTGCACTCGTCGTTCAGGGCGTAGAAGTTGCCGTCCTCGGCGTGGAACACCGCAATGTCCTCGCCGGTTCCGTTCTCGTCGCCCGGCACAACTTTGGCCTCGCCCTCGTCGATGTCGTCGACGCTGCCCAGGTTGATTGCTTCGCTCATGGTGGTTCTCCTTGGAGGAATGGTTGGTGGTTACTTGCCGGTGCCCTCGTGCCAGGCCGGCTCGTTCATCAGGTTGGCCCAGTGCTGATAGAAGGAGCGACCGGCCGCGTCGGAGTATAGCTCCGACGTCTGGCCAGGATAAACGCCGTCCTCGCGCTCGCTGCCGATGCCCATCTGGAAATTCAGCGGCACGCTGTTGGTCACGAAGCCGTGCGAGATCGCCTGGACCTCGGACCAGTTCTCGCCGTCGTCCGCCTCGAAGATGCCCGAGGGGCCGAACGTGCGCAGGTTGTAGAGGCGCTGCGCGTCCTTGACCTCCTCCGGCATGGACTTGTCCACCAGGATCCATGCCCAGACCTCGATCTTGTCCGGGCCCTTGGGGTGCCAGACGCGGATGGACCCGTTGACCGGGAGGTAGGAAAAGTTCGGGAACACGGTCGCGTGGCCGGTGGTCATCGGCCCCTCGACGGCGGCGTCGCCCAGTCGCTCGCGCAGCGCCGGATAGTCGTAGTACTCGTGCACGGGGCCGGCGTCGAACCGCGACTTGGGGTGGGTCGGGAAGCCGGCGCCGTGGCCGTTGGGCGCCACGAACTGGCGGCCGGGGGTGGCCACGATGTCCGCCTTGGGGCCGCGGCCGGTGGGCGACATGACCATGAGCGCGGACGCGTGGGACATGTTGACGTGGTACCAGTCGGTGGCGAACTGCTCGGCGGCAAGCTTCCAGTTGCCCTCCAGCTCCCACTTCATCACGCCGCCCATGACCTCCGTTCCCTCCGGGTCGCGGTCCAGCATGGCGTCCATGTAGTAGCGCATGTCCCCCAGCGTCTCCTCGAGGGGTTCGGCGTTGGGGTCCCAGTTGCCGAAGATCAGCCCCTTGTAGACCGCCAGGCCGGGCACCTCGATGAGGCTCCAGTCCTTGCGGTCGAAGTCCTCCGGGTAGGCCTTCTCGTTGGGCACGGTCTGGAGGGCGCCGGCCAGGTCGAAGGACCAGCCGTGGTACGTGCACGTGAACATCTTGGTGGCGCCCGCGTCCGCCCGGCACAGCCGGACACCGCGGTGGCGGCAGGAGTTCAGGTACGCGCGGACCGTCCTGGACTTGTCCATCGTGACGATGACGGGGTCCTCACCCATGAACGTGGTGAAGAAGTCGCCGGGCTTCTTGAATTGGCTCTCGTGGGCCAGGAAGAGCCAGCTGCGGGCGAAGACGCGGCGCATTTCCTGGCCGTAGATGCCCTGGTCCGTGTAGATCGAGCGGTCGATCATGCCGCCGTCGGCGTCGACGAGCGTGGAGACGTCCACGTTGGCGGTCATGGCCGCGGGGCGCGGCATGCGCCCAATGGCCGGGTTGGCCTTCGACGGGCAGGAATCCGTGGTGCTCATCTGGAACATTCCTTCTGACGGGGACGATTGGCCGCGCCGCGTGGCGCCGTTTTTCGGGTGCTGTGGATCAATCACACACCCGCCGCGACCCGAAGGCCAACAAGCGTTCCGAACACTAGGACGGGGCCGTTTGTCAAGGCCCGTGCGGCCGTCGCCGTCGGCCGGTTCCGGCGCCGCCGGCGCCGGTCCGGGAGGCCGCCGCAGGCTCACCCGCAGGGGGTGATTCCCCCGGCGGCCGGCGGGCCGATGCCGGCGCGCACACCGTTCTCGCCGCACCGTGGAAGGCAACGGGGGTGTGGCCGGGGCCCCGCCAAGGGCCGCCCGCGGCGGCCGCCCACGGGACGCCCGCGTTGGCATCGCCCCTATCGGGTGATTCCACGACCGGCGGTCTTACACTGGGCGCGTGGACTACCTGGGCCCCAGCCGCTCCGACCCGCAGCAGCCGCTCCAGCCACCGGCGGTTTCCCCCAGGCCGTTGGACCCGTTGCCGCGACCGCTGCTGCTGTCCCGGCTGGAGCGCGCGCCCGGTCCGGTTCTTGTCGCCGCCCCGGCCGGCTTCGGAAAAACGACCCTTCTGCGGCAGTTCTCCGGCGGGAGCCCCGACGGATTCGTGTGGGTCCGCAAGGATCCGCAGACCCAACAAACGCTGGCGCAGGCCCTCGTCGAGGGCCTGCGCCGCTGTCCGACCATTCCCGGCGGCACGGTGGCGCGGATGTCCGCGCACCGGGACGACCCCCCGGAAGCCCTGCGGATCCTGGCCGATCGTCTGGGCGGCGCCAACGTCGGCATTCGCCTCGTTGTTGACGGCGTCGACGACTTCGCGGACGCCGAACGCGACCGGTGGCTTGCGGCGCTCATCGGCCAGGACGGGGCGCTTATCCAATTGCTCATGGCCACGCGGGACAGCTCGATCGTCGATGCCGGCCCCGCCCGGCTCGAGGGCCGCATCCTGGAGTTGCTGGCGGACGACCTCGCCTTCACCTATGACGAAACCGCGGCCCTGGCCTCCCGCGCCTCCCCGAACGTAGTCCCCCGCCATCTGCACGAGGTGCAGCGGCAGACGGGCGGCTGGCCGGCGTGCGTCGCCCTGACACTGCGTTCGCTGGACGAGTCCGGGGATGCGGATGCGGCCGCGGGAGATCCGGCCGCCAACGTCAGGGAACTTTCCGACTATCTGGTCCGGGCGGTGCTGCCCTCCCTTTCGGCGGAGGAGGCCCACGTGCTCGCCAGCACCAGCGTCTGCCGGACGGTCGTGGCGGCCCAGGCCAACGCCCTTTCCGGGCGGATGGATGCCGGTGGCATCCTGTCCGGGCTTGCCGGGGACCGCGGGCTCGTGGAGTTCGCGGGCCGGGGGCGGACCGCCTTCCGCGTCCGTCCCGTCCTTCGCGGGTATTTCCGGGCCGAGCTGGAGCGCAAGGAACCCGACGAGCTGCGCCGCCTGCACGCAGCCGCGGCCGACTGGCACGAAGCCGCCGGCCAGCCCATGCCCACGCTCCGGCACGCGATGAAAGCGGATGCGGGCCGGCGCGTGGCTTCCCTGCTGCAGCGTGACGGCGCGACCCTTCTCAGCTTGGGCGGCATCGGCGTGGTCCGCCGGGCACTCGCGGACCTGACCGACACCGCCGTGGTGTTGAACCCGAAATTGAGCTTGGTCGCCGCGCTGGCGAACGTGGAGAAACGGCAGCCGGTCACGGCGGCCCGCTATCTGGCCGCGGCCGAACGGAGCTGGCCCGTCCGCCCGGGGCGCGACCTGATGGAGCTTCGGGCGCTGGCGAGGGCCCGGCTCCTGTGGTTCACCGATGGATGGGAGGACCCGCTCCCGCTGCGGGAAATCGAGGACGCCGCCCTTCCCGCGTCGGCGCACCCGGGCGTTCGCATCGAGGCAATGATGGTCGGCGTCACGGCCGCCCTCGCCCACGGGGAATACCCGGCCGCCGAACACGAGGCCAGGACGGCGCTGGCCGAGGCGAACGAGTCCGGCAACGCGTACCTCGCGGGCAAGATCCTGCTGAAGATGGCGGGTGCTTCCTCGATGCAGGGCCGCATGCGCCGGTCCCTCCGCCTGCTCGAGCAGGCGGAGCAGCGGCTGCCCAGCCAAGCTTGGGCAACAGGGCCGGGCCGGTCGGCCGGTTCCCTGATGCGCGCCGCGGCGGCGATGCTGCGCTCCGAGCCCGCGACGGCCTTGGCCTTGGCCCGGGACGGGACGGCCGACCTCGGGCAGCTCGGATCCGCCTCCGAGGGATTGGGCGCGGCCATGCGGTCCACCGTGGAGATCGTCGAAGCGTGCGCCCGGTTTGATCTGGGCGGCGGGCAGGGCGCCCTCGACGCCATGCGGCGCGCCAGGACCCGCATGGGCGGGGACCACATGTTCGCCCTGTCGCTCTCCGCCTGGATGGCCGTCTCCGAATACACGGCCGCACTCGCCCACGGACGCACCGAACGGGCGCGCGAGGTCCTGGACTGGGCGGAGGAACGCCTTCCGGGAACGGGTGAGCTCTGCGTGCTCCGGGCCCTGGGGCCCGGCGCCGCCGGGCGCTTGGACACTGCCGCGGAGCGGCTTCGCCCGGTACACGACGGGACGGCGGTGCCCCTGCTGGCCTGGACCTGGCTGCACGTGGCCATCATCGAATGTTCCCTGGCCCTCGGCGCCGGGCGACGCTCGCTGGCGTTCCAGCGCCTGGAGTGGGCGCTCCGTCTGGCGGACCGGCTGGACGTGCTGAGGCCGCTGGCCAACGCGCCGCAGGAGGTCATCGACCTCCTGGCGCAGCGCGCGTGCGCCCACGGGCCGCGCGAGGCCCTGGCGATGCTCGTGCTGGCCCGCCATCCGGGCGCGGCGCCCGCAGAGAAGTTGACGCCCCGCCAACACGAGGTCCTGACCCTGCTTCCCTCCCACCTGTCCCTGGAGCAGATTTCCCACGAGCTGCAACTGTCGGTGAACACGGTGAAGACGCACGTCCGCATCCTCTACTCCAAGCTGGGGGCGACCTCGAGGCACGACGCCGTCGCCGCGGCCTACAAGTTCGGACACCTGCCGTAGGCGGGGCCGGGACGATCCACCGCCATTCACCCCATTGGGATGATCCGCCCGTGCGCCCGCGGTCCTAACCTGAGCAGATGAGACGACTTGCGCTTCCGGCGGTCGCATCGAGCGCCGTCATCCTGTTCGCCTTGGCGGGCTGCGCGGGCTCCCCGCCCGATTCCGGCGCCACGGCGACTGTCACCGCGACGGTTACCGCCACGCCCTCCGCCGGCGCGGACGTCCTCAGCGGTTTCCTGTGCGCGGCGGACGACGGCGGCGTGTGGCGGGGCAAGGCGCTCCTGACCAACGTCGGCGCCGCCACCAACACGTACACCGTCCGCTTCTCGGTGGTGGGCGGCCCCAATGCGGACGTCCACGGGATGAAGCAGGACACGTTCACGCTGGCCGCGGGGGATTCGGTCGACGTCGCGTTCGCCGGGATCTACACGGGCGAGCAACGCGGGCTCCGATGTGTGCCCCACGTGACCGCGCAGCCGTCGGGCTAGCGCGCGCCCATCGTGTTCGTCGGGAGGAGGACAAGTTGCTTGTCGGCCCGCCCTGGTGGACGCCCGTCGACGTCCGGCTTCCCTCATGACAGACATCGGCCTGACACTGCTGGTCCTCGTCGTCGCGATCGCGGCGTTCGTGTGGAACCGCCTGCCGGTCGAGGTCGTGGCCCTGGGCGTGGCGCTGGCGCTCTACGCGACCGGCGTCGTCGGCCTTGACGACACGTTCGCCGGTTTCGGCAGCGGAACGGTGGTTCTGATCGCCGCCCTCTTTGTGGTGGCCGAGGCGCTCGACGCCGCCGGCGTGACCACGTGGCTCGGAAGCCTGCTCATCAGGTTCGCCGGAACGAGCCGCGCGCGGCTTCTGGCGCTGATGATGGGCCTCACCGCCCTGCTGACCGCCTTCATCAGCGTGAACGGCGCCGTGGCCGCCCTGTTGCCGATGGTTGTTGTGCTCGCCGTCCGCCTGGGCCGCAAGCCGGCGCAGCTCCTCATGCCGATGGCCTTCGCCGCCCACGCCGGCTCGCTGCTTGTGCTCACGGGATCGCCCGTCAACATCCTGATCCTCAACGCCACCGTGGAATCGGCGGGGCGCGGGATCGGCTTCTTCGAGTTCGCGCTGGTCGGGCTCCCGCTGCTGGCGGGAACCATCGCCCTGACCCTGTGGCTCGGCCCCGCCCTGTTGCCGGACCGCGTCCCGCAGTCCCTCCCCCGGGACTTGGGATCGCACGGCGAGACACTCAGGCGGCACTACCTGGGGGACGACGCGCTCAGCCGGCTGCGCATCCCCGAGGGTTCGGCGCTGGTGGGCCTGCCCCTGCGCGGGCTTCGGGGGGAAGACGCGGCCGCGGGGGTGCACCTGATCAGCGTGCAGCAACCCAACGGAAAACCGTCCACCCACTCGGCGCTGGAGGCCGGGGACCACATCGTTGTGCGCGGGGACCAGCGCCAGATCGACGCCTTCGCCGCCCGGCACACACTCCAGCAGGACGCCGGGGCAACCTGCGGCCTGATCAGCGGCTCCTACGGCATCGCCGAGGTGGTCGTCGCCCCGCGCTCAAACCTCGTCGGCACCGAGGCGTACCCGGGCATGGTCACGGACAGCGGAGCCCTGGTGGTGTTGGCCCACCAGCATCCCGGCGCCGCGCACACCCCGGGGCGAACCACGATCGCGGCCGGCGACAGGCTGCTCCTGCAGGGCACGTGGTCCGCCCTGGACCGCCACACCGAGGACCACAACGTGCTGCTGGTCGACTCGCCGGACGCCATCCGGCGGCAGACCGCCCCCTTCGGGCCCGAGGCCGTGCCCGCGCTCGCGGTGCTGGCCGCCATGGTGGTCCTCCTCGCGACCAACGCGGTCCCCGCACCCGTCGCCGCGGTGCTGGCCGCGATGGCCATGGTGGTGTTCGGGGTGGTGACTCCGCGCCAGGCACACCGTTCGATGGCCTGGCAGACACTCATCCTCGTGGCCGGCATGATTCCGCTCTCCACGGCCATCACCGCAACGGGCACCGCTGACGCGCTCGCCGACGTCCTTGTCTCGGCGACCGGGGCCTCCGGACCGCTGGCGCTGCTGGCGGGAATCTTCCTTGTCACCGCGGCCCTGGGCCAGCTGATCAGCAACACCGCCACGGCGCTCATCATCATCCCCATCGCCCTGTCGGTCGCCGACGAGTCGTCCATCAACCCCTACACGGTGTTGATGTGCGTGTCCGTCGCGTCCTCCGCGGCCCTCCTCACCCCGGTTTCGACGCCCGCAAACATGATGATCATGCAACCGGCCGGCTACCTCTTCGGGGACTACTGGAAGTTCGGGTTGGCCATCATGGCGCTGTACGCCGCGGTCGCCATCCTGCTGGTGCCCGTCATTTGGCCCATGGGGGCCCCATGACCGGGACCGGAGGCGCGCGCGAGGGCGCTTGCCCACATTTTCCGCCGGATTCCACCGCCCATCCTCCGGGACCGGGCCTAGTACACCAAGGAGCCTGCAATGGCCCATGATTCCACGCCGAACACAACGACGGCGCCCGAGGTCGCGGCGTCCTGGCTGCCCCTGATCGTGGTGGTCATGACCCAGATCCAGGCGTCCTTCGCGGTGAACGCCCTGACCGTCTCGATGCAGGGCATCACCACGGATCTGGATACGCCCGCGACCTCGGTCGGCACCGCCATCACCGCCGGCACGTTTTCGATGGCCGCCTTTATCCTGCTCGGGGCGAAGGTCGGCGCGCGATTCGGAACGCGCCGCGTCTTCCAGATCGCCGTCGGCATCCATGCGGCCGCCATGGCGTGCGTGGCCCTGAGCCTGAGCCCGGCGATGCTGTTCATCGCCCAGGCCTCGTCCGGCGCGGTCATAGCCCTCATCGCGCCGGCGCTGACGGTGTTCATCGCCTCGAACTACAAGGACGAACAGCAGGCCAAGGCCATCGGGCTCCTGGCCGCCGCCATCCCGGCGGCGGGCGTCCTGGCGCTGTTGGTCGCGGGCTGGTTCGCCACCACCATCGGCTGGCGGTATTCCTTCGGACTGATGGTCCTGCTGGGCGCCGCCAACCTGCTGCTGAGCTTCAGGCTCCGGAGCGTCCCCGCCCAACCCGCCCTCGGGATCGATTGGGTCGGCGCGTTCGTCGCGGCGGCCTCCATCATCCTGCTCAGTTTCGGCTTCAGCGGCATGGCCTCCTGGGGCGTCTGGATCGCGACCGACCAGTCCCCCTTCACCATCCTAGGCCTCTCCCCCGCCCCGCTGCTGATCCTCCTCGGGGCCATCGCGGGACAGGTGTTCTTCCTCTGGGTCCGCAAGCGCCAGGAGGCCAAGCAGCCGCGCATCTTCGACCTGCGGGTCCTGGCATCCAGGTCCGAGCTCGCCGTGACCGCCTGCATGGCGACGATGTTGTTTGTGGGCACGGCCGCCAATTTCCTGATCCCCCTGTACATGCAGATGGTTCAGGGCCGGTCCAGCATCGAGACGTCGTTCTCGATCATTCCCTACACGCTTTCCATCTTCCTGGCCAGCACCTTCGTGGCGTTCCTCTACGACCGTTTCCCGCCGCGCGCCATCGCCCAGGCCGGCTTCGTTGTGGTGGCCGGGGCCCTGGCCCTGATCGCGTTCACGATCCGCAACGACTGGGGGCAGCTGTTTGTGGTCCTCGGCCTGATCCTGCTGGGGCTGGGGCAGGGCGCGATCGTGGCGCTGGTGTTCAACACGCTGCTCAGCGCGGTCCCCAAGCAGCTCGCCGGCGACGTCGGCGCCTGGAGGGGCCTGGTGCACAACCTGTCGGGAAGCGTGGGCATCGCCGTCGCGAGCGCCTTCGCCGTCGGAATGCTGTCCGCCCTCATCGCGACCGGCGCCGAGGAGCACCCGGACATTTCGCCGGAGCTCATCTACGGCGTGAACATCAACGACGCCGACTTCATGACCAACGAGCAGCTCGAGGCGGCCCTCGGGGACCTGGTGGGAAGTCCTGCCGAACTGGCCGCTGCCACCGAGGTCAACGCCGAGGCCCGGCTGCGGGCCCTCCAGATCTCCCTGCTCGGACTCTCCGGCCTGGCCCTGCTGGCCATCGTCCCGGCGGGGCGCATGCCGGGCCGGATGAAGGGCGACCTGCCCGAGCAGCTGGAGCCGGACGATCCGGACGCGCTCCCCGACGAGCCCACCACGAGCAGAGAGGCGAGACCATGAACCCCGAACCGTACAAGCTCATCCCCGACGGATTCACCCCCATCCCGAGCGTGGAGCGGCCGGAGCCCGAGTTGCAGTGGGTGGACGATTTCGGCGAACTCGACGCGCTTGGCGTCCTGGTCGCGTCGGAAGGGGACGTTCCCGCGTCCCTCGGCCTGGACCGGCCGGCGCTGGAACGCGCCGGCTTCCAGGCGGAGCCCGGCACAACCCTGCAGGTGGCCACCCCCTCCGGCGCCCTGCTGGTGGCCGTCGGCGGCGGGAGCCTGGGCTCCCTGGGCGCCGCGGAGTGGCGCAAGGCGGCGGCGGCGCTCGTGCGTGCCACGTCCCGCCACGCGCGGATCGGCTTCGAGTTGCCCGGGCTCCCCGGGGCGGACCCCCGTGCCCTTGGCCAGGCGCTGGCGGAGGGCGCGCTGTTGGCCCGCTACAGCTACGACCCGCTCAAGAGCAAGGCGGCGGGTCCCGCCCTTTCGCTCCTGCAGTTCCGCTCCCCCGGCGTCGACGGGGCCGAGGCGACCCAAGGCGCGGCGAGGGGTCGCGTGTGCGTGAGGGCCACGAACATCGCCAGGGACCTGTCCAACGCGCCCCCCAGCCACCTGACCGCCGCCGGACTTGGCGAGGTCGCGAAGGACCTTGGGCGGCGTTTCGGATTCCGCGTTGAGGAGTCCGACAAGGAGCAACTCATCGACCTGCGCTGTGGTGGCCTGCTGGGCGTGAACGCCGGGAGCGCCCAGGAGCCGCGCATGCTCAAGCTCGCGTTCGTGCCCGAAGGCACCCGCTCCGGCCACTTGGGCCTGGTGGGCAAGGGCATCATGTACGACTCCGGGGGCGTCAGCCTCAAGCCCAGCGACCCCATGCACCTGCTGATGAAGATGGACATGGGCGGGGCCGCGGCCGTCCTCGCGGTCTTCACCGCGCTGCGCGACCTCGGCTGCACCGCGGCCGTCACCGGCTTCCTGATGTGCACCGACAACATGCCCTCGGGCTCGGCCTACAAGCTGGGCGACGTGCTCACCTCACGCAGCGGCACCACGATCGAGGTCAAGAACACCGACGCCGAGGGGCGCCTGGTAATGTGCGACGCCCTGACTCTCGCCATCGAGGACGACGTCGACGCGATCGTGGACATCGCGACGCTCACGGGTGCCGCGCTGATGGCACTCGGACAGCTCACCGCGCCCGTGTTTGGGAACAACCAGGCGCTGGTCGATCAGGTGCTGGCGGCCGGCGGAGACACCGACGAGCAGGTCTGGCAACTGCCGCTCGAGCGGGCGTACCGCCAGCAACTGGACTCCGACGTGGCCGACATCTCCAACCTCGGAGGCCCCTACGCGGGCTCAACCACGGCCGCGCTGTTCCTCGCCGAATTCGTCGGCGAGACCCCGTGGGCCCATCTGGACATCGCGGGCACCATGCAGACGGAGAAGGACGACGCGTGGCGCAGCAAGGGGGCCACCGGGTTCGGTGCCCGGCTGCTCATCGACCTCGCCCTCCGCTTCGGAAGGGATTGAACGTCAGCCGACAGCAGTGGATCGAACGAAAGGCGAATCACCATGGGTATCTTCAGGACAGCGGGCCGCGCGGCGGTTGTGGGGGCGGTGGTCGGCCGCACGCACCGCAGGCAACAGCAGCGCTTTGCGGCCGAGGACGCCGCCCTCGCCGCGCGCACCGGAACGCCGCCGCCGGCCGGGGCCGCGCAGGGCGGCGTGGTCGACGACACCGACCACATGCTCACCCAGCTCAAGCAGCTGGGGGAACTACGCAGCGCCGGCGTGTTGACGGAGGAGGAATTCCAGGCCCAGAAGGCACGGATCCTTTCGCCCTAGGGCAGGGCGCCGGGATACCCGGAACACGCGACCGATCGGTGGTCGGGAGCACAACCTAGCGACCGGTCCAGGCAGGGGCGCGCTTCGCCTTGAAGGCCGCCACGCCCTCGCCGCAGTCGGCCGATTCCAGCACGCCCGGCCCCTCCGCATACGTCCGCGCCCAGCCGCCGTCCTCGTCGGGACAGTCCAGCCCGTCCCCCGACGCTTCGAAACCGCGCGCTATCCGCTTGGTCGCGGCGACGCTCAGCGGCGCGTTGGCGGCGATGCGGCCGGCGAGCTCCAGTGCGGCCTCGAGCACCCCCGCCGCGGGAACCACGCGGTTCACCAGCCCCCACCGCGCGGCCTCGTCCGCGGACAGCGCCCTTCCGGTCAGCATGGCCTCCAGGGCGATCTTGGGCGGCAGGTGCCGGTAGAGGCGGAAGGCCCCGCCACCTCCCGGATACACCCCCACCTTGACCTCGGGCAGACCGAAGACGGCGTTCTCGGCCGCGACCACCAGGTCGCAGGCCAGCAGGATCTCGGTGCCGCCGCCCAGGCACGCCCCGTTCGCCGCGAGGATGACGGGCTTGGAAATGTGGTGCCGGACGATTCCCGCGAAGCCCCACGCGTCCCCCCCGGGCGCGCTCGAGCGCAGCAGCTCCCCCGCGGCCAGCGCCTCGATGTCCGCCCCGGCGGTGAACGCCCTGGTGCCCGAACCGGTCAGGACCAGGGCGCGGACGGCGGGATCGGCGTCGGCCTCCTCGAATGCGGCGCCGAGCGCCGTGGCGACCTCGGTGTTGATGACGTTGAGCCGCTCCGGCCGGTTGATCGTCACGACCAGCGCGGCTCGGATGCGTTCAACCAGCACGACGCCGGTCGGCTCGGGTTGGGATTCCATGGGGTGCCTTTCGGTCGGCGGACGCGTCCGGACCCACGGTCGCACGCGCGCACACACCGCCGATGCCGCATGTTCCGGTGAGCGGAACGAAACCGTCGGCCACGGCGTGGCCCGCCGCGGGCAGGATACCCGTCCGTCGCCGATGGCTGTCACCGGCGGCGGAGAACGAACTTGGTGCCCACATCTTGTGCTCCGCCGGTGCTGCGGCCGGATGCACGCGACCTACACTGGCCGCGGGACCACTGAATTGTGGGCCGGATCCGGCCCATTCCCCACCGGGACAGGTATTCGCACACCGTAGTGCCCCATCATGGGGCGGGTCGAGGGCGCGGCCATGGAACACGCGAACGGATTGGGCTGGCGGGCGCCGCCGCCGCCACCGTGCGGAAGGCCTTGCATGTGCCTGGCCTCCCTGGGGCTGTTGGGCGCGTTCTGTCCGCTGGCCGCCGCGGGTGTTTCGGCCGCGGACGATCCGCCCGCCGTCGCCGTCGCGTCGCTCGACGGCGGGGGTCAGCTGACGGTCCGGTCCCGGACGGCGGCGGGCAACCACCTGTCCGTCTCGAAGAGTGGCGTGGATTTTGTGGTGAGGGACGCACGGGGTCCGGTGACCGCCGGGCACGGGTGCAGGGCGGCGCCACACTCGCGGAAGGCCGTCTGCCACGGCAGCGTCACAAAGGTCGCCGTCGTCCTCTCGCCCCGTGCGGATTGGCTCAGCGTCCACGTGCCGGTCCCCGTGCGCGCCTCGGGCGGGCGCGGGTCCGACTGGCTGAGCGCCCGCATGGGCCAGGCCGCCCCGGTCGTCTTCGACGGGGGGCCGGGAGACGACATGCTGTACGGCGGGGACTCCGGGGACGTCCTCACCGGCGGCCACGGCGACGACATCCTGGCGGGCGGTCCCGGGCGGGACACGGTCTCCTACGCAGGGCGACCGACGCCGGTGACGGTGAGTCTGGACGGCAGACGGCGGGGCCGGCGAGGAGGACAGTGTGCGCGGCGACGTGGAAAACATCGTCGGGACGGGGGCCACGGACACCCTCGTCGGAAACTTCAAGGACAACCGGATATGGGGCCACGGCGGAGACGACCTGATACGCGGTCTCGCCGGCCGCGATTCCCTGTTCGACGGGGGCGGAAACGACTTCGTCTTCGGCGGGCCCGGACCGGACGCCGCCTTCGGAGACGGGGGCGCAGACTACCTCGGCGGTCTGGACGGCGCCGCGGGGAACGACCGTATGCATGGCGGCAACCGGACGGACATCTGCACTGCCGACGAGGACGACGCGCGACGGGCCTGCGAGAGGTGGCGGTAGGGGAGGACCCTAGCGCTGCTCCCGCAGGAGGCGGCCCAGGACAAGCACCGCAACCGCGGCCATGCCGATGCCGGCGGCGACCAGCAGCGTCAGGTAGAAGATCTCCAGGGCCAAAATGCCGTTCTGTCCCGCGACCGCCACCAGGACGGGGATCATCCCCACCAGCAGACTGACGATGAACCATCCCATGATGAAGACCACGCCGATGTCGGCGATGCCGATCTTTTGGTCCCGGGCGCGCGCGCCGCCCGCCGATTCACTCTGCGGCACGCGTTCCCTCTTCGCGGCGCGGATCCGCCAGGCGATGCCCAGCGCAAAGACGATCAGAAGCAGGATCACTCCGGGGATGAACTCCATGCTGGTTCACTACCTCTCGGTTGCTGGAATGCCGTGCCGGCATCTGCACTCACCCTAAGGGCAATCGGCCGTCCCGCCACAGCTTTCCGCGCTCCCTTCGCCCCGCCACGGACCGTCGGCGCCGTCGTCGGCCTGCGTTCCGGCGCCGGGTCCGCGGAGGACGGCCAAAGTCATTTGGTTGCCTGTGTTCCCTAAACCGGCGGAATGGGAGAACATGCGAAGACCATTAACTACCGGGCTGCGGGGGCAGCGAACGCCCCGCGCCTGCCCGCGGGAAGGCAGGACAACATGAGCATCACCCATGCGCAGGAACACGCGCACGGAGAGGCGGCTCCGACTCCCGCCGACGCCATGCGCGGCACCGGAGGCCACATGACGGGCCGGGCGGTGCTCCAACCGCTGAGCATCAACGGGATCGAGGCCCGTCCGGCCGGGTCCGCGCGCTACGACGTCCGCGTGGCCGCGACGCACAGGAGTCTGGGCGGTGTCCGGGTGTGCGACGACGGCCGCTACGAGGCCGTCGACGGCGCGGGCGGCTTCGCGGGCGTGCACAAGACCCTCTCCGAGGCCCTTCAGCGGCTGGCGGACAACTGACCCCCAAAGCGCGTCCTCCCAGCCCGACGTCACGATGCCATCCACGACTCCAGCGCCTGGTTGAACCGTTCGGGCTGCGCGAACGGGGCATCGTGCCCCGCGCCGTCGATCAGCGCCAGCCTGCTGTTCGGCAGCAAGGCGGACGCTCGCTCCATACCGGCGATCAGCGTCCTCCGCTCGCGGGACCCGGCCACGAACAGTAGGGGGCGGGCCGGCCGGACAACCTCCGCAGGCATCTTGAAGGAGAAGTTGGCGTAGAGCAGGTTCTCCAGCGACGACGCCGTCATCGACCGCGAAACGGCCAGGTACTCCTCCAGCTCGTCCCCGTGGAGGGACAGCCCCCGCGCCTGCAGTCGCGCGAACCGTTCGACCCGTGCCAGCGGGGCCGCGGCCGACGAGACCCTGGCGACGAGCCGGGCGCCCCTCCACGGCGACAGCAGCGAGCTGACGACCACGGTCCGCGAGACGTGGGCCGGGTTCGCCCGCGCCAGCTCTAGGGCCACCTGCCCGCCGACCGAAAACCCGACCACCGTCACGCTCCCGCCCAGCCCCTCGAGACCTATCTCCCCGGCAATTGCCCGGGCCGCCTCCGCATGGGAACGGTACACGGTCGGGTTGCCCGGCTCGTGCCCCGGGAGGGTGGGCGTGTGAACGCCGTATCGCCCGCCGAAGTGCTCGCGCTGCCGCCGCCACATCCAGGGCCCGACCCCGCCGCCATGGACAAAGACGAGGTGATGGTCAATCGGCTCTTCGGGGCGCTTCTCCATGGCACAAATCGTCGCATGAGGGGGAGCCTCCCGACCTCCGGCCCGCACCCGGGGGTGAGCGCGCCGTCAGCGGCCGCTCAGTGCGGGTCCCGCACCGCGGCGGCGCCGGCGGGCGAGGGCGCGGGGCGCAACCGGGCGGGCTCCGCGGACAGCCCTCCCGGCGCGTTGGTGGGCGCGAAGGCCAGGACCACCAGCGCGGCGCCGATGATCGCCAGCCCGGCCCAGCCGCCCGCGGACAGGCGCTCGCCGACGACGATCACCGCCAGGACGGCGGCGACCGCCGGTTCGCTGAGCGTCAGCGTGGTGGCCGTGGTCGGCCGCACCCGGGTGAGTCCGTAGCCGAAGAGCAGGTAACCCAGGAACATCGGCACCAGCGCCATGTAGGCGGCGACGCCGAACGACTGCGCGGAGGCGAGGAGCGGCGCGCCGGTCGCCAGCAGGACCGGCACGAGGAGCACCCCGCCGCCGCCGAATACCGCCCCCATGGACGCCGCCCTCCCCACCCGGAGGGCCATAAGCCGGTGGACGACCCAGGAATAGAGCGCGTAGGTGGCGCCGGCAACCAGCCCCAGCGCGATGCTCGCGGTCAGGGGGCCGACGCTGGCCATCGTTCCGTTCATCTTGGACAGGCACAGCAGGAGGGACCCGACCGTGCCCAGCCCGGCCGCGAACATCCACCACCGGCTCAGCGGCTTCCGCTCCACCACTCGCTCGAGGAGGCCCGACGCAAGCGGGGCGGAGGCCAGCGACACCACCGTCCCGACGGCCACACCGCCCAGGTGCATCGAGCTGTAGAAGGCCAGCGGGTAGACGGCCACGGCCAGCGCGCCCGCGGCCACCAAGGGCGCGTGGCGGCGCAGCGCACTCCATGCCCTCCGCAGGGACGGGACGGCGATGGCCGCCTGGAGCAGGCCGCCGATGCCCAGCGCTGCGGCGCCCATGGCCAGCGGCCCGACGCCGGGGGCGAAGGTGGCCGCCGTGCCCGTGGTCCCCCACAGGATCGACGTCAGAAGAATCGCCAGGACTCCGCCGTTGATGGGCCCGTGCCATGGTCGGTTCACGGCGCGCCCAGCAGGTCCGCGGCGATAGCCCGTGCCCGGACCAGGCGGGTATCCCCGCCCTCGAGTCCCGCGCGGGCCACCGCACCCTCGAGCAGGAAGGACAGGTGTTCCGCCAGGCCCACCGCCCGCTCGGGGCCGGCGGCCTCGGCCAGCCGCTCCGCCAGGATGACCTCGACCTCCTCCTTGTGGCGGCGGACGGCGGCGCGGGCCGGGTCGTCGGTCCCGAGCTCGGCGGCGGCGTTGAGGAGTCCGCAGCCCCGGAACCCGTGGTCGTAGGCCGCCGCGGCATGGTCGAGGTACGCGTCGAAAACGGCGAGGACACGCTCCGCCGGGGACGACGCCGCCGCGGAGCGCGCCAGGCAGAGGCCGAGCCACTCGTCGTGGCGGGCGTCCACGTACGCCTCGACCAGGGCCGCCTTCGAGGCGAAGTTGTTGTAAAGGCTCATCTTGGCCACGCCCGCCTCCGCCGTGATCGTATCGATCCCCGTCGCGGCGATCCCGTCGGCATAAAAGCGCCTCGCCGCCGCCGCGAGAATCCGCTCCCGTGCGGACACGCGAGCCTGCCGCTCACCCAATGGAGCCTCCTGTTGTCGTCAAACATAGTTAGGTAGACCAGTCTACCTAACGGGACTCCGCCGGCCAAGGATGCCTGATGCCCGGCGTCCCGCGGGTCGCGAAAGGTCCCTGGGCGGCGCGCCTTCCCCCGGGCGTCCTGTCCACTGCGCCGGAGGCCACAAAACCCTGCGAACGTTCCACGCCTCGGCACGCACGGTAGGTGGTGGGGGTCACACCATTCAGGGTGATACCTAGACCCACTGGTCCGATCCCCACAGAACGTCCAGGAGAACCCATGTCATCGAACCTTTCCACGCCGGCGGCCGTCCCTCCGGCGAACGGCGGCCCCGCCAAGAAGGACCAGCGCCGCGCGCTGGTGTCCAGCTTCCTCGGCTCGACGGTCGAGTACTACGATTTCCTGCTTTACGCGGCCGCTGCCGGCCTGGTCTTCCCGAAGCTGTTCTTCTCAAACGAGATGGACCCGGCGCTCGGCACCATCCTTTCCTTCGTGATCCTGCTGGCCGGTTACATCTCCCGTCCGATCGGCGGCATCCTGTTCGGGCACTTCGGCGACAAGTTCGGCCGAAAGAACATGCTTTTCATCACCCTGATGATGATGGGCATCGTCTCGATCTGCATCGGCCTGATGCCGACCTACGCCGCCATCGGAGTCGCCGCACCGCTGATCCTGGTGCTGCTGCGCGTGATCCAGGGCCTGGCGGTCGGCGGCGAATGGGCGGGCGCCACGCTGATGGCCGCCGAGCACGTCACGGAGAAGAACCGCGGCTTCGCCGCATCCATTGCCGTCACCGGCGGCCCGACCGGCTCCGTCCTGGCGACGCTGGTCCTCGGCCTCTTCGCCGGCCTCCCGGAGGACGCGTTCCTCAGCTGGGGCTGGCGCGTTCCGTTCCTGATGTCCGCCGCCCTGGTGGTCATCGGCCTCTACCTCCGCTACCGGGTCACGGAGTCGCCCGACTTCGTCAAGGCCCGCGAGGCGGGCGACGTCCACACGGGCGTCCCCATCCTGCGCGTGCTCAGGAAGTACCCGCTGTCTACCCTGTACGGCATCCTGGCCGCCGCCGGCCCCCTGTTCATGCAGGCGTTGTTGGCAGTCTTTATGGTTCCCTACGTCGTCTCGACGGGCGCCGTCGACCGCCAAACCGCGCTGATGATGCTGACAGCCTCCTCGTTCGTGCACATCTTCGCCATCCCGTTCTTCGCCTGGCTCTCCGACAAGTTCGGGCGCAAGCCGGTCATGCTGGTCGGGGCCGCCGTCTCCGTGGCCCTGGTGTTCCCGATGTTCGCGATGTTCAACTCCGGAAGCTACTGGCTGATCGCCCTCGCGTTTATGGTCGGCAACCCCATCATCCAGGCCTCGATGTACGGCCCGATCGGCGCCTTCCTGGCCGAGAAGTTCGAGACCGAGGACCGCTACACGGGCGTCTCCCTGACGTTCCAGATGGGCTCCGTGCTGGGCGCGGGCACGGCGCCCCTGCTGGCCACCCTCCTGGTGGGCCTGGAGAACGGCGCCGGCACCACCAACATCGCCTGGTACTTCATCGGACTGATCGCCGTCTCCGCGCTCGCCGTCCACCTCTCCAAGGAGACCCGCGGCCGTGCGGACCGCGACCGGACGTCGCGACAGGACGCCACGGCGGACAGCGCGGTCTGACCCCCGCGCGGCCCCAACAGGCGCCCGTTCTGCCAGGCGGCACCCGTCCTCACCGGACGGGTGCCGCCGTCGTTAGGGTGAGACCAGCCGCGCCCTCCGGGGCGTCCCCCACCATCCCAGGAGCCCACCATGGCACTTCCAGCCACGCTCGAAGAGTTCACCGCCTACGTCGAGAAGTTCGCCGCCAAGCGCGGCTTCGACGACATCGCCGCCACGCTGGGGCTCCAGCCCCAGGCGGTCGACGCCGACTCCATCAGCATGAGCATGCCGCTCACGGACCCGCTGTCCCAGGCCAACGGGATGTTCTCGGCCGCGGCCCTCTTCGGCGCCGCGGACATCACCGGGACCTTCCTGGCCATGCAGGCCTACGCGGGCAGCGGGCAGTTCCCGCTGGCCGTCCAGTCCAACCTCAACTTCATGTCCAACTCCAAGGCCTCCCCCGCTGTCGCCACGGCGCGCATCCTGCGCGGGGGCGGCTCGGTGGCCGTCGCCGAGGTGGTCGTCCGCGACGCCGACGGCAAGGACCTGGTGCACTCGACGTTCACCTACGTCCTCAAGGAACGCAAGCTCGGGAAGTAGGTCGGGTCGTACCGCTGGGTGGAACGGTCGGGTGTCCACGCGCCACGGCCGGGTGTGCAATTGAAGGCAGGACGATCCTAAGGAGCTAACCCATGAAGCAGGCCCTCGTGTGCATGTCGCACAGCCCGTTGCTGGAACACACCGACCCGCCGGCCGAGGTCAAGGCGGCCGTCGAGGCGGCCTTCGACCAGGTCCGGGCATTCGCCGCCGACTTCAAGCCGGACCTGATCGTGAACTTCGGCCCGGACCACTACAACGGCTTCTTCTACGACCTGATGCCGCCGTTCTGCATCGGCTACCGGGCCCACGGCACCGGCGACTACGACTCGTGGGACGGTCCGCTGAACGTCCCGACCGACATCGCCGAGGCGCTGGCCCAGTACGTGATCGACCAGGACATCGAAACCGCGATCTCCCGCCAGATGGAGGTCGACCACGGTGCCGTCCAGCCCATGGAAATCATCTACGGCGACATCAGCGCCATCCCGGTTATCCCCGTGTTCGTCAACTCCGTCGCCCCGCCGTTCTCGAAGATGAGCCGGATCCGCGAATTCGGCACGGCGGTCGGCGAGTTCTTCAAGAACACCGACAAGAGGGTGCTGTTCATCGGTTCCGGCGGCCTGTCCCACGACCCGCCGGTTCCGCAGATCGCCACCGCGACCGAGGAACAGCGCGCGTTCCTGACGGACGGCCGCCACCCCACGCCGGAGGCGCGCGCCGCGCGGCAGCAGCGCACCATCGACACCGCCAAGGCCTTCGCCCGCGGCGAGGCGGACATCATGGACCTGAACCCCGAGTGGGACCGCGAGTTCCTGGAGGTCTGCAAGTCCGGTGACGTGGGACGGTTCGACGCCTACATCCCCGCGGAGATGGACGCCGTCGCCGGCCACTCCTCGCACGAGGTCCGCACCTGGGTCGCGGCCTACTCGGCGCTGCGCGCCTGCGGCGAGTACGAGGTCACGTACGAGTTCTACAAGCCGATCAAGGAATACATCGCCGGCTTCGGCGTCACTACCGCGGTGCTGAAGCCGTGACCGCCGCGGCAGAGAGCGGCGCGGCCGCCTGGACGTCCAACCACTCCGACGAGGCGACCCGCGACGAGCAGTTGCGCCGCCTGGCGGACCAGCTCTTCGAGGCCACCGAGACCCTGGAGCCCGTGCCGCCGCTCCGCGACCGCGTGCTGGACATGACGCTCGAGGACGCCTATGCGATCCAGACACACCAGCTGGAGCGGCACCTGGCCGGCGGGCGCGTCCTGGCCGGACGCAAGGTGGGCCTCACGTCGCCGGCCATGCAGCGGCAGCTCGGCGTCGACTCCCCCGACTTCGGCTACTTCTTCCAGGACATGGTCCACAACGAGGGCGCCAGGCTTCCCGCCGGCGCGTTCATCGCCCCCAAGGTCGAGCCCGAGTTCGGGTTTGTGCTCAGGGAACCGTTGCGGGGCCCGGGCGTCACGCTGGAACAGGCCCGTGCCGCCATCGGCGAGGTCTACGCCGCGATCGAGATCATCGATTCGCGCGTGGCCAACTGGGACATCCGGCTGGTGGACACCGTTGCTGACAACGCCTCCTGCGGCGCGATCGCCATCGGCACCACGCCGCTGGACGTTCCGGTGGAGCGGCTCGCCGCGGTCTCCTGCTCCCTCCTGATCGACGGCGAGGTCCGCGAAACCGGAACCGGCGACGCCGTGATGGGCGATCCCGTGGCGCCCCTCGCCTGGCTGGCCAACGTCCTCGGCGCACAGGGCGTTGCGCTGGAGTCAGGGCAGCTGATCCTGCCCGGCTCCTTCACGAAGGCCCTGCCCGTCGTCTCCGGCGAGTCCGCGACCGCGGACTTCGGGGATCTTGGCTCGCTGACGATCCACTTCGTCTAGCCGCCATCCCACCCGGCGCGCGCCGCCACCCGCGCGCCCCTCCCACTTCCCCACACACAAAGGATTTCCCCATGGCCAAAAAAACCGCCGCCATCGTCGGGTCCGGCAACATCGGAACCGACCTGATGTTCAAGATCATGCGCCGCTCGCGGAACGTCGAGGTGAAGTACATGATCGGCGTCGACCCCGCGTCGGACGGCCTAGCCCGCGCCGCCCGCCTCGGCCTCACCACCTCGGCCGAGGGCGTCGACTGGCTGCTGGCCCAGGACGAGCTGCCGGACTTCGTGTTCGAGTGCACCTCCGCCAAGGCGCACGAAGCCAACGCCCCCAAGTACAAGGCGGCCGGCATCCACGCGATCGACCTGACCCCGGCCGCCGTCGGACCCTACCTGGCACCGGTCGTGAACCTGGACTCGCTGACCGACGTTATGAACGTCAACATGATCACCTGCGCCGGACAGGCCACCACGCCGATCGTTGCGGCCGTCTCCTCGGTGGTCCCCGTGGACTACGCGGAGATTGTGGCCTCCATCGCCTCCAAGTCCGCCGGCCCGGGCACCCGTGCCAACGTGGACGAATTCACGGAGACGACGGCGAAGGCCCTCGAGGTCGTCGGCGGCGCCAAGCGCGGCAAGGCGATCATCATCATCAATCCGGTCGAGCCGCCCATGATGATGCGCAACACCATCTACTGCGCCATCCCCGCAGAGGCCGCCGAGCCCGGCGAGACACGGGAGAGGATCCGCGCGGCCATCGACGAGGCGGCGGCCAAGATCCGCGACTACGTCCCCGGCTACGCGCTGCGCGTCGAGCCGCAGTTCGACGCGGCGCGCGAGGACTGGGGCGGCAACGGGCGCGTCGGCATCTGGGTGCAGGTCGCCGGGGCCGCCGACTACCTTCCCGAGTACGCGGGCAACCTGGACATCATCACCGCGGCCGCCACCCGCACCGCCGATCTGCTGGCCCAGCGGATGGACGAGCATTCCGCCGAGCTGGCCCCCGCCGGCACCGAGACCAAGTAGGAACCCGCCATGACCACCACAACGGACCAGCCCGTGCCCACCATGTTCGACGTCCGCCTGACGGACACCACCCTGCGCGACGGCTCCCACGCCATGAGCCACAAATTCACCGAGCGCCACGTCCGCGACGTCGTCCGCGCCCTCGACGACTCCCGCATCGAGGTCATCGAGGTCACACACGGCGACGGCCTGGGCGGCTCCTCCTTCAACTACGGCTTTTCCCTGACGCCGGAGCTTGACCTGATCAGGGCCGCGGTCGACGAGGCCAGGCAGGCCAAGATCGCCGTCCTGATGCTGCCCGGGCTGGGCACCATCCACGACCTCAACCAGGCGCACGATGCCGGCGCCTCCGTGGCACGCATCGCGACGCACTCGACCGAGGCGGACATCTCGATCCAGCACTTCCAGCACGCCCGCAAGCTGGGCATGGAGACCGTCGGCTTCCTGATGCTCTCCCACCGCACGTCCCCGGAGAACCTCGCCAAGCAGGCCCGCATCATGGCCGACGCCGGCTGCCAATGCGTGTACGTCGTGGACTCAGCGGGGGCCCTGATCCTCGAGGACGTTTCCGACCGCGTGGAGGCCCTGGTCTCCGAGCTCGGCGACGACGCGCAGGTCGGTTTCCACGGCCACCAGAACATGAGCTTCGGCGTCGCCAACTCCGTGTACGCCGTGCGCGCCGGAGCCAAGCAGATCGACGGCACGCTGGTGGCCCTCGGCGCCGGCGCCGGCAACTCCCCCACCGAGGTGCTCGCCGCGGCGTTCGACCGCCTGGAAATCAAGACCGGCGTGGACACGCAGGGGCTGATGGCCGCGGCCGAGGACGTCGTGAAGCCGTTCATTACGCGCATGCCGGTCATGGACCGCGCGTCCATCATGCAGGGCTACGCGGGCGTGTACTCGTCCTTCCTGATCCACGCGGAGCGCGCGGCGGAGCGCTACGGCGTCCCCGCGTACAAGATCCTCGAGGAGATCGGCAAGGCGGGCTACGTCGGCGGGCAGGAGGACATGATCGTGGACGTCGCCGTGCAGCTGGCGGCCGAGGGCAAGTAGCCGGCCGCTGCGTGACAGCTTGTGGTTCCGTCGCGCTGAAGGCCGCCGTGGCAACCAACGTCCTGAACCAATCCGGGAGCGAGGACGAACCGCGTGGTCACGGCGAATGCGTATGCGAAGATCGAGCCGTGAACGTGCAGCCCACCGCCGAACCCGCCCGCCCGGCCTCCCGTACCGCCGGCTCGCAGACCCTTGCCCGCGGACTCGATGTGCTGCGGCAGGTGGCGGCGTCCCGCGACGGCCTGAGCGTCGCCGAGGTGGCCGAGCGGGCGGGAGTCCACCGCACGATCGCATACCGGATCCTCAACACCCTGGCGGACGCGCGCATGATCCACCGGGGGCCGGATGCGCGCTACCGCGGCGCCGCCGGGCTGCTCGCCCTGTCCTCCGCGGCACTCCAGTCGCTCAACGCCGCGGCGCTTCCGGTCCTGCGCGAGACGGTGGACCGGCTGGCGGCCACGGTCGCCCTGATCGTGCGCGAGGGGGACGACGCCGTGGCTCTCGCCGTCGTCGCGCCGACCGGGGGCACCTACCACGTGGCCTTTTCCGAGGGCAGCCGCCATCCGCTGGACCGCGGGGCCGCGGGCCACGCCCTGCTGGCGTCCGGCGCCCCGGAGCCGGGCGAATCCGATGCCGTCCGCGGGGTGCGGGCCGCCGGATTCGCCCGGACGTTCGCCGAGGTGGAACCCAACATGCACGGCCTCGCGGTCCCCATAGACGCCGAGGCCGCCGGGGTCCAGGCCTGCCTGAACGTCATCACGGTGCGCGAGGACGTGGCCGTCAACGCCGTGGCCCCCTTGCGCGCTGCAGCGGCGCGGATCGCGGACCGCCTTCGCGCCTAGCGTGGGCACCGACCCACCCGCTTTGCAGGCGTTCCGCACCACAGCACGCCCCCGTTGACCACGTCACTTTCCGGTGCTGTGATGGAGGCAACAGCTGCAAATAACGGCTACATGGTGCGATATATGCACCATCGAGGGATGGGACCACCGTGAACACTGAACCGCAGAGGACCGACACCCAGAGCGAGGTCCTGATTGTCGGCGCCGGCCCCGCGGGCCTGATGCTGGCCAACATCCTCGGCATGTACGGCCGCAGCGTCACGGTGCTGGAGGCCATGGACCGGCTCATCGACTACCCCCGTGGCGTGGGCCTGGACGACGAGTCTTTCCGCACCATCCAGACGGTGGGCCTCGTGGACTCGATCCGGCCGCACACCACCCCGCAACACATCATGCGGCTGGTCAATGGCGCCGGCAAGGTCATCCTGGTCAACAACCCGCAGACAAAAGAGTTCGGATGGGACCGCAAGCACGGGTTTATCCAGCCGGAGGCGGACAAGGCACTCCACGAGGGCCTGGGCCGGTTCGGGCACGTTCGCGTCCTCTTCGGGCACCGGGTCGAGGACGTCCTGGAGACCGCCGACGGGGTCACCGCGATCGCGCTCGTCGAGGGTCCGGACGGCGAATTGGAGGAGCGCCGTTTCGGAGCCCAGTACCTGGTGGGCTGCGAGGGCGGCAAGTCCCCCACCCGCAAACGCCTCGGCGTGACCTTCGAGGGCGAGTCCCCGTCCACCCGCTGGCTGGTGGTCGACGTGAACAACGATCCGCTGGGCACCCCGAACGTCTTCCTCGGCGCCGACCCCAAGCGCCCGTACGTGTCCATCGGCCTGCCGCACGCCGTCCGCCGCTGGGAGTTCATGCTGCACAACGACGAGACCGAGGAGCAGGTCACCGACCCGGCCTATGTCAACGAACTGCTCAGGGCCCACGTCCCGGACCCCTCGACGCTGCAGTTCATCCGCCGTCGTGTGTTCACGCACCACGCGCGTGTGGCGGGGAACTTCCGCAAGGGCCGCCAACTCATCGCCGGCGACGCCGCCCACCTGATGCCCGTCTGGATGGGACAGGGCTGGAACTCCGGCATGCGCGACGCCACCAATCTGGGCTGGAAGCTGGCGGCCGTGCTGTCAGGCCAGGCGGGGGACGCGCTGCTGGACACCTTCACCTCGGAGCGCAAGGAGCACGCCCAGGCGATGGTGGACCTCTCGCTGACCTTCGGCAACTTCATCAAGATCACCAATCCCGTCCTCGCCGCGGGACGCGACGCCGCGTCCTCCGTGCTCAACCTCTTCCCCTCGGTCAAGAGCTACTTCTCCGACATGAAGTTCAAGCCGATGCCGCGCTACACCCGGGGCGTCCTCGCCGATCCCAACACCCAGGCCTCCGGCAGCGCGGGGGCCAGGCTCACCAGCAGGCTGGTGCCGGTCCTGAGCGCCAACAACAAGGTCTCCCCGGTGGGCGTCCAGTTCCCGCAGCCCCGCGTGAATTCGCGGGACGGCGAGGACATGCTGCTCGACGACGCGATCGGCAACTGGTGGTCCGTCGTGGTGTGGGGCAACAGCCCCAAGGACGTGCTGCCGGCCGAGTCCCTCGACAAGCTGGCGGCCCTCGGCGCCCGGCTGGTATGTATCCTGCCCGAAACGCAGCGTGGTTGGGCCGAAGAGAACATGGGAGGGGACGTCCTGGTCCTCGGCGACCACACGGGACGGATGAAAAAGTGGTTCGACGACCGGCCGACGCCGCTGGTCTTCCTGCGGCCGGACCGCTTCGTCGCCGGCGCCTGCCTGACGCAGGATGCCCCCGCCACCCTGGACGCGATCCTCCGCTCCATGGCCTTCACCGGCCGCAGCGCGGAGCCCAGCCAAGTGGTCGTCCCCAACGACGCGCGCTCCCTGCTGGAGTAGGTGCGGCTGGAAAACCGGGCGTCGGCCGGCCGGCGGCGGGAGGGCGTTAAGGATCCATCAAGATCCGTTCCGCGCCCGGTCCCGGGGCCCGTCGCGTTGCTACTCTCGCAGTGTTCCTGTTGGTTGGGCCGGGTGGTTCAGGGAGGCTTGCGATGACGACGATGAGCAGGCCGCCGGAGGGTTTGCTGGCTCCAAAGCCTGGCCCCGCCGCGGCGTTGCGGGCCTGGCTGCTCCACGACCTCCCCAGGGCCACGGGACTCTCGCACGGCCCGCACGCCGTATCCGTCGCGGAGGGCAGCAAGCATCCGTGGTGGCAGGTGATGTGCCTGACCGGCGTGGACTACTTCTCGACGCTGGGATACCAGCCGGCGATCGCCGCGCTGGCCGCGGGCGCCCTGTCCCCGCTGGCCACCCTGGTGCTGGTCCTGGTGACCCTGCTCGGCGCCCTCCCGGTCTACCGTCGGGTCGCCGCCGAGAGCCCGCACGGGTCGGGGTCGATCGCGATGCTGGAGCGGCTGCTGCCCCGGTGGCGCGGCAAGCTCTTCGTCCTTGCCCTTCTGGGCTTCGCCGTCACCGACTTCATGATCACCATGACGCTCTCCGCCGCGGACGCCACCGCGCACCTGGTTGAGAACCCGCTGCTTCCGGATTCGTCGCGGAGCCATGCCGTGGGCATCACCCTGGTGCTCCTCGGCGCCCTGGCCGCGGTCTTCCTGCGCGGGTTCCGGGAGGCGATCGGGGTGGCGGTGGCCGTCGTGGCGCTCTACCTGGGGCTCAACGCGGTCCTCATCGCCGTGTGTCTGGTGGAGGCGCTGACCCACCCGGTCGCCGTGGCCGACTGGTGGGAGGCCCTGTCCTCCTCGCACGGCAGCCCCATGCTGGCCGTGTCCGTCGCCCTACTGGTCTTCCCGAAGCTTGCCTTGGGGCTGTCGGGATTCGAGACGGGGGTGGCTGTGATGCCCCAGATCCGGGGCGCCGACCGCGACTCCGAGGAGTATCCGGCGGGACGGATCGTTGGCGCCCGGCGCCTGCTGACCACGGCGGCGGCGACCATGAGCTGCTTCCTGCTCGCCTCCAGCTTCGTGACGGTGGTCCTGATCCCGGCGGCGGAGTTCCTGCCCGGCGGCGAGGCCAACGGACGGGCCCTGGCCTATCTGGCACACGAGAATCTCGGGACGGGCTTCGGTTCGGTGTACGACGCCAGCACCATCCTCATCCTCTGGTTCGCCGGGGCATCGGCCATGGCCGGGCTGCTGAACATCGTCCCGCGCTACCTGCCCCGCTACGGGATGGCACCGCAGTGGACGCGGGCCAAGCGGCCCCTGGTCCTGGTGTTCGCGGCCGTCGCGTTCCTCGTCACCGTGCTCTTCGAGGCCGACGTCGACGCCCAGGGCGGCGCCTACGCCACGGGCGTGCTGGTGCTGATGACGTCCGCGGCCATCGCGGTGACGCTGTCCGCCCGGCAGCGGCGGCAGCGGTGGCCGGCCCTCGGGTTCGGCGCGATCACCGTGGTCTTCCTCTACACGACGGCGGCGAACATCGTCGAACGGCCCGAGGGCATCCGGATCGCGTCCCTGTTCATCCTGGCGATCGTGGTGGTCTCGTTCCTGTCCAGGGCGCGGCGGTCCTTCGAGCTGCACTCAACCCGCACCCGCTTCGACGAGGCGGCCCTGGAGTTTCTCGTCGCCGAGGACACCGGGCCGATCCCGATCATCGCCCACGATCCCAACCACGAGGCCGCCGAGGCCTACCGCAGCAAGCTGGCGGCCGCCCGGACGGTGAACCGGCTGCCGGCGGACGTGGACGTCCTGTTCCTGGAGGTCGTCGTCGACGACTCCTCCGAATTCGAGACGGAGCTGGAGGTCCGCGGGAGGACCAGGCACGGGTACCGGATCCTCGAGGTCCACGGGCCAGGGGTACCCAACACGATCGCCTCGGTGCTGCTGCACATCCGCGACGTGACCGGACTGATGCCCCACGTCTACTTCCGGTGGACCGAGGGCAACCCCCTGGCCAATCTGGTGCGTTTCCTCGTCTTCGGCGAGGGAGAGATCGCGCCGGTCACCCGCGAGGTGCTGCGCAGGGCCGAGCCCGACGTCGCCCGGCGGCCCTGGGTCCACGTGGGCTGAGGTCGGCGGCGGGCCCGCGGACCCAAAGGACCGTGGGACGCAGGCGTCAGGCCACGGCCCGGCGGATGTTCCTCTTCTCGGTGCGCTTGTCCCACCAGCGATTGAGCACAAGGAATCCCAGGATCCACGTCCCGAGGGCGGTCACGATCCAGACCAACAGCGGCGTCAGGATCCAGGCCGTGAGACCGGAGATCGCCAGGCCGTCCGGTATGAGGGTCGCGATCCAGAGAGCCAGCAGGGTCGATACCAGGCCCACGCCGCCGAGGATGGCCGAGGCGTACTGGCGGGCCATGTTGAAGACGAAAGGGCCCAGAACTGCCTGGGCCAGGACGAAGACGACGACGGCGGTAACGAATCCCGAGGGCTGCAGCGCAACGCCGTCGATCAGCGCGCCCGCCAGCAGCAGCCCGATGGCGGCCATCACGACGTTGATGGCCGCCTGAAGCAGCATGCGGATCATGGCAATCCCTGTTCCGGGGCTCCGAGCGGCCGGTTCGGGCCGGCCGTGGCGCCCTGTGTGGGCGGCAACGAGAACCCCTCCGATGACTCCATGAGAGACCCCGCCGTTCGCCCGGTCAAGAGGTGGCGCCGCGCTTTCCCGCCCGTGGCCGCGGGCTACTTGCCGCCGACGCCGCGCGCGGAGAGGTACTGCTTGACGACCGCGTTGAACTCCTCGGCGCGCTCTACCTGGGACCAGTGGCCGCACTGGCTGAAGATGTGCGCGTCGGCGCTCGGGATCACGTTCAGCAGCTCCCAGGTGCGCGACGGCGGGATCACGACGTCCTGCATGCCGTGCACCAGAAGCACCGGAATCTCCAGCGTGGAAAGCACGTCGAAGTCCAGCGGAAGCGCGTCGCGGTCGCGGTCGCGGGCCGTGACGACCTCGACCAGGCGGTCGGAGGCGGTGTCGTTGAGGGCCGACTGGTAGCGCAGCGAGACGAGCTCGTCGGTGACCAATGACTTGTCGACAACGAACTGCTCCAGCGTGCGGCGGATGCCCGCCTCGGAGAGCTCCGGCTTCGCGTGGCCGGACAGCGCGGCGGTCTTCTTGGCGCCACCGGTGCCCATGGAGACGATGCCCAGCAGCCGCTCCGGGAAGTCGATGGCGAACTGCATGGCGACCCAGCCGCCGATCGAGTTGCCAACGATCCACGTCTTGTCGATCCCGAGGGCGTCGAGCACGCGCACGGAGTGGCGGACCCATTCCTTGATGCCGTACTCGGTGCCGGGAGCCACGATCGACTGGCCGTAGCCGATCGAGTCGATCGCGATGCAGCGGCCCAGCTCGGAGATCTCCGGCAGGTTCAGCCACCAGTTGGCCGCGGCGGTGACGCCCGTGCCCGAGCCGTGCAGGAACAGGATCGGGGTGCCCTCGCCGAGCTCGTGGTAGTGGGTGACCTCGCCGGGGGCGGTCTGAAGCCACTTGTCCTCGAGGCCGAAGAACTCGTCGGTGACATAGTCGGGTATCTGAACTGTGGTCATGGCGCACTCCTGTTGCTCGTCGTCGCGCAGAGGTCCTCGCGGACCCGTGGCATGGGTGGTTCGGCCCGCGCCGCGCGCGGGAGTCCCCTCCCGATCCAGCCTAGGCACGCGGCGGCGGCGTGCCACGGGCGTGTTCCGATGGGCGGCACGTTCCGGCGGGTTCACGAAGCGGGGCGGGCGCGCGCCGCGGGATAGCATCTGCCCATGTCCTTCCACGGGTCCGGCGCCGTTGGCGCATCCGGTCGCATCCCCTGGCCGCTGCTGGCCGCGCTCGCGCTGTTGACGATGACCGGCCCGTTGGCGACCGACCTCTACCTGCCGGCGTTTCCGCGGATCGCCGAGGACCTGGGCGTCGGCGCCTCGGCCGTCCAGCTGACGTTGACCGCGTTCCTGCTGGGCATGGGTGCCGGCCAGCTGCTGTTCGGCGCGCTGTCCGACCGCTATGGGCGGCTCCGCCCGCTGCTGTTCGGCTGCTCCGTTTTCGTCGCGGCATCGGTCGGCGTGGCCGTCTCCCCATCCGTTGAGATGCTCACGGCGTTCCGGCTCCTGCAGGGGATGGGCGGGGCCGCGGGTGTGGTGCTTGCCCGCGCGATCATTGCCGACCGGGTGTCCGGGCCGCCCGCGGCCCGGCTGTTCAGTATCCTCATGACCATCTCGGCGGTCGCGCCGGCCGTCGCGCCACTGGCCGGCAGCCTGGTGCTGTTGGCCTCGGACTGGCGCGGGGTGCTCTGGGTGTTGGCGGGGGCCGCGGCCCTGATGCTGCTGGGAACCCTGTGGCAGATCCGCGAAACGCTGCCGCCCGAGCGTCGGCGCAAGGGCTCGCTCTTCGGCGGGCTGGCGGCCGCCATCCGCCACCGCCGCTTCGTGGGCTACGTGGTCCTGTTCGCCTCGGCGTTCGGCGTGATGATGGCGTACATTTCCGGCTCGCCCTTCCTCTACCAGGAGATCATCGGCGTGACGCCGACGGTCTACGGCATCCTCTTCGGCGTCAACGCGCTGGGGCTGATGGCTTCCGGCCTTGTTGCGGCGCGGCTCGCCACGCGGGTGCGGGTCCGCAGCACGGTGACGGTGGCCGTCCTCTGGCTGCTCTTCGTCTCCGCGGTGTTCGCCGGCTGCGCGGTCTTCGGGGCCCCCGCCTGGACGCTGGCCGTGCTGGTCTTCGGCGTGACGTCCGGCGTCGGTTTTGTTATGGGAAACACCACCAGCCTGGCGCTGGCCGAGGTCCGGCACGTCTCCGGGAGCGGCTCGGCGTGGCTGGGCGGGGCCCAGTTCACCATGGGCGCCGTCGTCAGCCCTCTCAGCGGCATCGGGGGCGGCTCCAGCGCGGTCCCGCTCGGCTTCGTCCTGCTCGGCTCGGCGCTGCTGGCATGCGCCGCCCTGGCCTACACAAGCGACCGCTTCCATACGCGTCCTGGGCGGGCGGCCGCCCCGTAGGCGGGGGCGCCGTCAGGTCCCGTCAGCCGGGAGGCCCGAACGCCGCGGCGCCCGGTCCGCTGAGTTCACCCTGGCGGACGGGGCGCCCGGACAGCGCCAGAAGCAGCACGATCGCCGCGCCCCGAACTTCCGGGCCGGCGCCGACGTCGAGGCCCGCGTCGGTGGCGACCAGCCGCAGGCCCCGCGCCCTCTCCTTTCCGCCGCCCTGGCCCACCGGGGTCTTCGCCTGGAAGCGCAGGGCGGTGGCCACGTGGGCTGCGGGATAGGTTCCGCTCATTCCGAGGGGACGGCGGATGTCCTCGCCATGGACAAACGCTTCGACCAAACGCGTCGCCAGCGGAGCCGGGGCGCTGGTCGTCCGGCCGCTCGCCGCACGAAACCCAGCGAGCGTGCGGCGCGGGTCGTCCGCCCGTTCGCGCGTGACGCCGGCGGCGTTGCACCGGTCGAAGTCGAATCCCGCCGCGGCGAAGTGCCGGACGAATCCCAGCCGCGTGGTCTTGGCGTCGTCGACGAGGTGCGCCAGGACGTCGTGGACGCTCCATCCGGGGCACAGCGACGGCGTCTCCCACAGTCCCGGCGGCAAGGCTTCGAGGTCCCGCGCCAGCGCCTCGCGCTCGGCGTGAACCACCGTCCAAATCCCGCTCATCAGACCCCCTAGTCGCCGCCCCGACCAGCGTCGCGGGCGCGCCCCTGCCTGTCAAGGAAACCGGCCGCGCGCCCCGACCATCGCTACCGGGCGTTGTCGCCCGACTGACGGTGGCGGGCGGGCCGGGACCCGCCGTTGGCCGCCGACCGCGCGCCGGCGGAGTCGGTGGCCGTGTCGGTGGCGGCAGACGCGCCGGCCATGGGGGCCAGCTGCCCCTCGGCGAGCGATTCGGCGGGGATGTCACGCTCGATCTTCGTGGCGAGCGGCTTCTCGATCACAAAAAGCAGCACAACGGTGGCGACGAGCGTCAGCGGAACCATCCAGAGGAACAGCGGGACAAGCGCCTCGTTGTAGGACTCGACGATCAGCGTGCGGAGCGGCGCCGGCAGGCCGGACACCATCTGTGGGGTGAGCGGGTTGGTGCCCACGTCCGATCCGGCGCCGGCGGGCATGCGCTCGACGATGAGGTCCTTGAGCCGCGTGGCAAACAGCGAGCCGACGACGGCGGAGCCGAGTGTCGCGCCGACCTGGCGGAAGTAGTTCTGGCCGGCGGTGGCCGTCCCGACGAACCGAAGGGGGAAGGAGTTCTGCGCCACGAGCGTGAGCATCTGCATGGAGGCGCCCAAGCCAACGCCCATCACGGCGAGGTAGACGCAGATCAGGTAGACGGGCGCGTCCGCGTGGATGGTGGAGAGCAGGAAGAGGCCGAGCGCGACCACCACGGTGCCCGCGATCATCACCTTCTTGTACCTGCCCGTCTTCGAGACCTGGCGTCCGATGAGGACTGAGGTCACCAGCAGGCCGCCCATCATCGGGATCATGAGGAGGCCCGCCTCCGTGGCGCCGTACCCCGTAACCATCTGCAGGTACGTGGGCATGTAGCCGATCGCGCCGAACATGGCGACGCCGGTCACCAGTGCCGCGACGGTGGTGAGGTTGAAGTTCCGGTCCCTGAAGAGCATCAGCGGCATCACGGGTTCCGAGACCTTGGACTCGACCACCACAAAGACGACGGCGGCGACGATCGCCACTACCAGCAGGCCGAGGATTTCCGGGGAGTTCCAGGCGTAGGTCGCCCCTCCCCAGGTCCCGACGAGGACGATCGCCGTGGTGGCGACGGCCATCAACATCATGCCGGCGTAGTCGATCTTGGGACGGACGGCGGCGCGCTTCCTGGGGACCCGCAGTAGGAAGATCGTGGCCAGGACGGCGACGATGGCCAGGGGGACGTTGAGCCAGAAGGTCCAGCGCCAGCCGGGGCCCTCGGTGAGGCCGCCGCCGATGAGCGGCCCGGCGACCGACGAGAACGCGAAGACGCCACCCATGATGCCCATGTACTTCCCGCGGTCGCGGGCCGGGACGACGTCGGCGATGGTCGCCTGGGAGAGGATCATCAGCCCGCCGCCGCCGAGGCCCTGGATGACCCGCGCGACGATGAGGGTGTTCATCGCGTCGGCCAGTGCGCCGATGACGGAACCGACCATGAACACAACGATGGCGAAGACCAGCAGCGGCTTGCGCCCGAAGAGGTCGCCCAGCTTGCCGTACACCGGCATCATAACGGTGGACGCGAGGATAAAGGCGGTGATGACCCAAGCCATGTGCTCGACGCCATTGAGCTCGCCGACGATGGTCGGCAGGGCCGCGGAAAGCATGGTCTGGTTCAGCGAGGCGAGCAGCATGGTGACCATCAGTGCCCCGAAGAGCAGCACCAGGCCGTTCTTCTCCTGCTGCCCGGCGACCTCGCGGGTTTCGATCTCTGTGGTTTTCATAGGGTGGTTTTGACGACCTCTCGGAAAGTCTGGATGGCCGATTCGATGTTGTCGCCGAGCTCGTCGACGGTCGAACCGGGATTCTGCGAAAAAGCGAAACGGGTGATGGTGCCGGCCAACATCAGCAGTGCCCGCGGTGAGCCGTCGCGGTCCGGCAGCTGCGCGATGGGCGCGACGGAGTCGGCGTCGCCCAGCCGTTCGCTCAGGACCGTGTCAACGAGCTGCTCGACCGCCGTGATGTGCTGCAGGATGCGCGAGCGGAGTTCGGGGTGTGCGCGGATCAGCTGTCGGCGCCGCTCGATCGAGACGTCCGCAACCGCGGAGACGCGCAGGGTCTCGGCGAGCAGGCGCACGGTGCGGGTCAGGAGATCGTCGCCGCTCTCGCGGAACGCGCGCAGCAGGTCCTCGGGGATCGTGGGTGCGCGAACTCCGATGATCGCGTCCTCCTTCGACGGGAAGTAGTTGAAGAAGGTCCGCTTGGACACCCCCGCCCGGGCCGAAATGGCGTCGACGGTCACCGCGGCCAGCCCGGCTTCCAACGTCAGGCCGGCCGCGGCCTCGTGCACCGCGCTCCAGGTTTCCATGCGGTTTCGCTCGCGCAGGCTCAAGGAAATTTCTTGCATGAGTACATTTTATGCACTAGCGCAATAATTGCACAAGTGCAGACTTTGAAGCCCGTCCGGGTCGGGCCCGACCCCCTAGCCCGCGTTTCCGGCGATGTTGACCATCCAGCCGATCCCGAACTTGTCCGTGCACATGCCGAAGCTGTCTCCCCACGGCGCCGCCTCCAGCGGCTGGAGGACGGCGCCGCCCGCGGCCAGCTTGTCCCAATATCCCCGCAACTCCGCCTCGTCGCTGCCGCTGAGCGACACCGAGAAGCCCTGCGGCTCCGAGTACTCCATGGAGTTGGGCGTGTCGGAACCCATCAGGGTCAGTCCGTTGGCGCCGGCGACCTGGCCGTGCATGATCTTGTCCTTCTCCGCCGGGTCTTCGCTGGCCTGGAAGTCCCCAAAGGTGTTCAGGGTCAGTTCGCCGCCAAAGACGTCGTGGTAGAACTCGAGCGCCTGCCGCGCGTTGTCCTTGAAGCCGAGGTAGGGGTTGAGTTGGGTCGCCATGGTTGCCGTGCTCCTTGGTGCTCGCTGGTCCGGACTCCGGGCCTCCGCGTGCCCCCTCCGGCTGACGGATCCCATTCTGCTCCCGAAGACCCGCTGAGGCGAGGGCGGGCGCCGTCGTGCCGAAAGCGGCAGTGTTGCGTCACGTGAAGCGGACCCTTGAGCGAACCCGGCCACGCAGGGAAGACTCGCCGAAGAATCAAGAGTTCCAACCCAAGGCCCTGGCCGGTTGGACGGCAACCCTCCTGCTGTAGCGGGGTGCCCCAGGTGAGGATTCGACGCCGGCCCGCCCGGGCGGCGTAAGTATGGCGACGTGCTTGGCATGCGCCACCACACGAAGGAACGACCATGACCAACACACCCGTGCAGGAACTCTCCACCGTCCGGGCCGCCCGCCTCGACGACGCCGGCGCCTTCTGATCCGGCAAGATCGCCGAGGGGGCGGAAAACGCCCGCCTGACGTACACGGCGCAGGGGTCGGGGGAGGGCGCGGTTGCCACGCGCGTCAGCACCGGCGGCCACGAATTCGTCGTCGACGAGCCGGCCGGCCTCGCCGGAGACAACGCTGCCGCCAGCCCGGTCGAGTATGCGCTGGGCGCCCTGGCCTCCTGCCAGGTGGTCGTGTACCGCCTGTACGCCCACCAGCTGGGCATCAGGGTCGACGACATCACGATCTACGCGGCGGGCGACCTCGACGTCCAGGGGCTCTTCGGCGCCGATTCTTCCGTGAGGCCGGGCTTCGCGGCCGTCCGCCTGCACGTCCGGATCACCGGCCCGGAGACGCAGGAGCGCTACGAGGAGCTTCGCCGGACGGTCGACGAGCGCTGCCCCGTCCTGGACCTCTTCGCCAATGCCACCCCGGTGGACATCGAGGTCACCGCCAACTAGCCCCGCCACGGGCCAGGGGTCGCGCGCCCGACGACCGGCGCGTGACCCCTATCACTGTTGCGGCATTTTAACTAGTGTTGGACCACGGCCACGGCCGGGGTAGTCGGCACACCGCCGGTCCTCGGTCACGAAGGCGGCCGCCGACCTCGGCCGCCACCGTGCGGCCCCTGAACAGGAGATCACCGTGAGCCAAGAAGCGACCCCCACACACACCACGGACACCCCCCAAATCAGCGACTGGTCCGATCTCGGCCAGCAACTCTGGTCCTACCTGACCGGGCGCGGCGCGGCGGTCAACTACACGCTCGTCGACATGACGGTCGAGGTCCCCCGGGACATCGGACCGGACGCCCCGCGGGCCACGTGGAAGTTCGACGGCACCCTGCGCGTCACCACCAGCGACAACGAGGCCTCGGGTTCCGATCCCCTGCGCGGACAGCGATGACGCCGTGCGCCTGGACATAGACATCGCGTTCTCGGTCAGCGACCCCGGCGGTTCGGACGGCGCGGAGAGCACGATCAACGGAACCATCACGGCGGCGGGCACGGAGGTCGTCGTCAGGGCAGACAACGCCGACCTCTTCCGCGTCGGGCCCCGCGCGGGCATGGATGCGATCCGGGAATTCGCCAAGTCCCTCAACGAGCACGGCGTCAGCGTGTCGCTGGCATCCCCCGAGGGCACCATCGTGAGCTTTGGCGCGGTCAAGGCCTCGGCGGCGCAGCGCCTGGTGACCCGTTCCGCCCACATCAAGCCTGGCCAGGTCAGCGCGTGGGCATCATTGTTGCGGGGCGGGAAAGGAAATGCCGCGCCCAGCCTGGTGCCTCCCGGTACACCGTTTCCGCTCTCCCCGACGTTCCAGCGCCGCTACCGCATGCGCCCGACCACAACGCACTACACACGCGGTGGCGGGAGGCCCCGCCTGCTGTTCGTGCGGGACAGCGAGACGTGGGACGGCCGACCCGCGGCCGTCTTCGACCTCACGGGAGAAACCACCGTCATCGGGGCCGGGCCGGAGGCGGACCTCGCGCTCCCCGGCCTGCTGCCCGCCCACGCGACCGTTACGCACACCGACGACGACGAGTACGTTCTCACCGCCCAGGGCCCGGTCGGCGGCAGCGCCAACCTGAGCGCCGAGGCCTCCTACACGCTCCGGACGGGCGCGCGGATGTCCATCGGGGACTGGCGTCTGGTCTACGTGCGCGAGGAATACGCGGACCATGGCCGACCCTACGGCGGGCGCCAGGGCGGCGAGCTGGCCTACCAGCGACCGCAATTCGATTCTCGGAAGGGAGCCATCGAGCGCGACGCGACGTACGGCCTGGGAGACCCGAGGAAGCACTAACCGCGGCCGCGGGCGGCCCCTGTCGAGTCCATCAGGGCAGGGGCCGCCCGCGCGCCGCGACCCACAACGAATACCATTCGTCGCCCGTCATCGTCTGCGCCACGCGCTCGGCCCCGGCGCAGGCCGCGATGCGCTCGGGGTTGGACGTGCCGACGACGGGGCGGATTCCCGCGGGGTGGCGCATCAGCCAGCCGAGGACCACCGACTCCCGCGAGACGCCCAACCGCACCGCAGTCTCCGCCACCAGCCGGGCGGCCGCGGCGTCGGCGGGCATTTCGTCGGCGTCGCCCGCCGGGCGGCCGGTATAGCGTCCCCGCGCCAACGAGCCCCACGCCTGGAGCTCCACCCCGTTCGCCGCGCAGTACTCCAGCGCGCCCCGCGGGAAGGAGACGTCCGCCCCCTCGGGATGGTTCACCAGAATCCCGGCCTCCAGCCAGCCACGACGATGCAGGCTCATCTCCAGCTGGTTCACGGCCAGCGGCTCGTCGAGCGCGGCCTGCAGGGCGCCCATCTGCTCCGCCGACATGTTGGAGACGCCGAGTCGGAGCACCTTGCCGGCCGCCTTGAGGCCCGCGTAGGCGCCCGCGATTTCCTCGGGCGTCGCCAACGGATCCGGCCTGTGGATCAGCAGCGTCTCGACATGGTCCGTCCCCAGCCGCCGCAGGCTGTCCTCCACGCGGGCCACTATGGTCGCCGCCGAGGAGTCGTAGCGCCCGGGGCGCTCGCCCGCCGGCAGGACGATTCCGCACTTCGTCTGGAGCCGCAACCGGTCCCGAAGCCCGGACCGGGCCGCGAGCACGCGGCCGAACACCTCCTCGGACTTGCCGTTGCGGTAGATGTCCGCGTGGTCGAACACCACGATTCCGGCTTCCAGCGCCGCGTCGACGGCGCGGTGCGCCTCCGCCACATCCGTGGCCTCGAGCGGGCCGGCGCCCCACGCGCCGCCAAGTCCCATGCATCCAAAGATCAGGCGGGATCCGGCGTTGGTCATGCGGGTGCTCCTTCGGCTAGGCGGACTCACAGCGTACGACGCCGGGGCGGTCCGCGCGCAGGAGGATCCCGTCGCCGCCCGCGAACCCGACCGAGTGGAAACACGGCGCGCGCGCCACCTCGCGGAAGCTCCAGCGCGCGTGCATCCGGAGGGACGCAGTGTTCGAGGCGTTCACGACGTACCAGGCGCGGGGCGAACGGAGCCAGATCCACTCCAGCCGGGCGTCGGTCAACGCCGAACCGACGCCCATGCGCCGCCGTTCCGGCAGCACCCCCACGCCACCCAGGTAGTGTCCGGCTGGGGCGGTGCCGGAGGCGTGGCCCCACAGGTGGGTCTTGCGCCAGCCGACGACGTTGCCGCCGACCTCCGCCACAACGACGCACACGTCGGCGCTACCGATCGCCCGCAGCGGCCATTCGCCGTCGGAAGCCCCGGACCGGCCGCAGGCTTCCTGGATCTTCCGAATGGCCGGCGCATCGTCGAGGCGCGCGGCACGCAAAGCAACCCGATCGCTCATGGCGCCAGCGTAGCCGCCTCGGACTGGGACTCGTCCGAAGTGGTCCTGCTGCTAGCCGAACCCATCGGCCACGGCGCGTGTCGCGGGACGGCTCCACCGCATGGGACCGACCGACCAACGGCTCGCCGGCTCGCCGGCTCGCCAGCTCGCAAGCATCGATAGGTCGGTAGCGCGGAAATTGGACCCGCCGAATTCGTCGCCGAAACTCCCCGCCCCGAAGGACCGCGGACCTCTTGGGCCTCACACAGTGCGGCGAGTCGATAGCGGCACGCAAGAGTCGCTCCAGGTTCAGTACTCCCTCTCCCCCGGCCCGGAAGCGGGTTAACCGTTTAGCGAGCGGACCGGTTTGGAGCTGCGCAGCAGACTCGCCCCGATCGGCGGGCATTGGATGTGGTCGCAGCCCGTCCCGCAGGGAAGATTTGTGGACGTGGTCGTGTCGGCGAGACGGTCCCGGCACCCATTGCCGGCTTGGGGTGCCGGGTCCACAGTGTAGGGACAAGCGAGTAGACCGGCGCCGATCGGTGGCGCGCGGGCCATGTGAATCGAGGGCGTTCGTGGACAAGACCAGTTCTACCTCCCCCGACCGACGCGCGGTGCTGAAGGCGGCCGGCATCGGGGCCGCCGGTGTTGTCGGCGTGCCCCTCCTGTCCGCCTGCACCGGCGACTCCGCACAGCCCGCATCATCGGCGCCGGCATCCCTGCTCCCGGCCCCGCCGGGACAGGTCGAACCGCTGCTGGACCGGCCGAGGATCGACAATGCCCTTGGCAAGCTCGACGGACTGATCCGGGACGCCATGGAAGATACCGGGCTTCCCGGCATGGCTGTGGCCGTGGTGTATCGGGACGAGGTGGTGTATTCCAAGGGATTCGGAGTGCGGGAGGTCGGAAAGCCCGAAACGATCGGTCCCGACACGGTGTTCCAGGTGGCTTCCGTCTCCAAGCCTCTGGCGTCCACCGTGGTGGCCGGAGTGGTGGGACGGCAGGTCATCCAATGGACCGGCCGCGTGCTGGAACACAACAGGGGCTTCGCGCTCAAGGACGACTACGTCACGCGGAACGCGAGCATTGCCGATCTGATGTCACACGTCGGCGGTCTGAAAACAGGCTCGGGTGATCTGCTGGAGGACCTCGGATTCGATCGCGCCTACATCCTCGGGCACCTCCGCCAGGAACCCCTCGACACGTTCCGGGCCAGCTACAACTACAGCAATTTCGCCTTCACGGAAAGCGCCCAGGCAGCGGCCGACGCCATGGAGGTGTCTTGGGACGATTTGGCCGACGAGATCCTTTTCCGTCCGCTGGGCATGTCGGCCAGTAGTTACCGCCACTCGGACCTTGAGCAGGCAGCGGACCGGGCAGTCCTTCACGTGCCGATCGGGAACAAGCAATGGGAAGCAAGATTCCAGCGCGACGCCGATTCCGAGGCGCCGGCCGGGGGCGCGAGCTCGTCGGTGCGGGACTTGGCCCAATGGCTCCGGCTGCAGCTCGGCAACGGCACCTACCAGGGCCGGCCGGTCATAGATTCGGCGGCCCTCCAAACAACCCACGTCCCCCACGCCGTCTCCGGGCCCGCGGCTGCCCCAGCCGCCCGCACCCGGTTCTACGGGCTCGGCTGGAACGTCTCCTACGACGATCAGGGCCGTCTTGAACTGGGACACTCCGGAGCCTTCAATCTCGGCGCCGCCACCGCGGTGTCCATGCTCCCGGGAGAACAGTTGGCCATCGTGGCGCTGACCAACGGGCGCCCCCAGGGCATTCCCGAGGCAATCAACGCCGCCTTCCTGGACACGGCCCAGCACGGATCGCCCACCGTGGACTGGCTGGCATTCACCGCAGCCATCTTCAAGCAAATCGATGAGGCCGACAAACCTCACGTCGACTACACCCGGATGCCGCCCGACCCCGCTCCCGCCAACACAAACAGCGCCTACACGGGAACCTACGACAACCCCTACTACGGGCCGCTGACGGTCCTCGCGAAGGGTGGGAGTCTTGCCATGCGCATGGGACCGAGGAACAGTCCCACGACCTTCCAGCTCACCCACTTCGACGGCGACACGTTTACCTTCGAATCCATCGGCGAGAACGCCAACGGCCTCGCCGGCGCCCTGTTTGCGGGAGCACGCGGCGGCACCTCGCCGAGCGTCACCCTGGACTTCTACGACCGCACGGGACTGGGGACATTCACGCGAGCCCTGTAAGAGGGGGTCCATTCGCAGCCCGTTCAACCGCCGGCCCGCACCACACGTCCGTACCCGTTCCGCCATCACCCGTCCTGCGATGACCGCCGCTAGATTGCGGTCGCCTGCGCGCGGTCTTGGGTGCGCACGCAAGGGTCGCGAAAACTATGGACGCGTATCTGCTGGAGACCGCCGGTGTGGGCCTGTCCCAGTTTCAGGCGCTCGCCGCTGTGGACCACCGGGGCGGCGCGGCCAGAGTGCAGGACATCTCCGCGCAAATGGCGATCGCCGTGGGAGCCACCAGCAAGCTGGTCGACCGGCAGGAGCGCGACGGCTTGGCGATCCGCTCCGCCCGACCGCACCCGGCGCCTTCACCATGAACTGGCCTCGCTTCGCCGGCATGCGCGCGCCGACGCGCCAGCGTGACGCGGGCCGTGCGGGCGGGCGGGGTCGATCGGCCCGAAGGCCCGGAAGTCCTCCAGGTCAGGGACGTGCCGGTCCCCCGCCCGGCCCCGGGGCAGCGGCGGGCTCGCTCCGGGTCGGGCTGGAGGCCGTTGACGGCCAAAGCCTACTGATCCGCGGAGGGACGTCGTCGGTGGGGCTGGCACTGGCCACCCGCGGCTCGCTGCAAGGAATGAGCGTCCTGGCCACAACCCGCGACCCGAACAGGCGCGCGCTGCTGGAGGGCGCCGGCGTCGACCACGTCCTTTTTGACGACGGAGAAGTCGCCGACAAGGTGCGCGCCATCGTCCCCGGCGGCGTCGACGGTGCGGTCGAGCTCGTGGGGGTCAACGTCAGGCGCGACACCCTGCGCTCCGCGTGCCGCGGCGGCACGGCCTGCTTCACCGGGATTCTGTCCGACCAGTGGACGATCCCCGAGTTCTGCCCCCATGGACTGGTTGCCCAACGGCGTCCGCCTCAGCGCCTATTCCGGCGGTGGGCAAGCCCGTCGTCGTCCCCGATAGCACCGCCCGCCGGTTCGCCGTCCACGACCGTCGACGGATTGTTGGAATGGTCCTCGTGCGGGCCACCGCCGGAACCGGCCCTCGGCAGGCGTCGGAGCATTGGTGGCCAAACGGCGGTCCCTGCTATTTCCGTGAATCGGGGTGCGCGTCCCCGATGTGTCCCGGACCCGCGGCGTAGAGGACGCGCTGGACGAAGGCGCAATACTCTTCCATGTAGTGCCGCAGGAAGGACGCCTTCGACTCGTCCTTGACCTCGCCCTCCTCGCCGAAAACTTCCGGCTTGAACGTGATGTATGCCTCCGGCGCGTTGAGCTGCGGGGCGTCGAGGAAGCTGAGGACGCCGCGCATGGAGGACTGCATCACCGCCGTGCCGATGCCGCCCGGGGAGGCGCCGATAATACCCGTGGGCTTCCGGGCGAACGAGTTGGTCCCCCAGGGCCTGGAGCCCCAATCGATGGCGTTCTTCAGCGCCCCGGGGATGGAGCGGTTGTACTCGGGCGACACGAAGAGGATGCCGTCCGAGGACTCGATGGAGGACTTCAGGGCGGATCCCGCGGCCGGGAAGTCCTCGTCGTAGTCCTGGCTGTAGAGCGGGAGGTCCCGGATGGGGATCTCCGTGAACTCCAGATCCTCCGGGGCCAACCGGATCAGGGCCTTGGAAAGTGTGCGGTTGATGGAGTTGCTGGACAGGCTGCCGACGAAGTAGCCGATCTTGTACGTGGGCATCGCTTCAATCCTTCCCGGGGCCGCGCGGGTGGGCCGGCGGGAATCCGGGCCTGCGCGTGCGTTCATGGTGGGTCACACGTGCACCGGTCTAGCACAGCGTGCGCCGCCCGGCCAGACCCCCACGGCCACACCACGCGGAAGGGGCCTCCACCCGCCGGCACCTTGGTCCGGTGGATGGAGGCCCCTTGCGGGATCAGCGGGCGGTTGCCTCCGCCAGAACGCCGTCGCGGCTTCGCGGCCCGCGCCCGCCGTCGTCGTCCGCCTCCGTCCCGCCGGTCCTCGACGCGGACACGGCCGTGTCGCTGGCGGCGTCCAGCGGGCCCACGTCATCCCCGTTGAAGACCCGTCGGACCCGGTCGATGTCCAGGGACTTGTCCCACCACGCGATGAACAGGGTGGCGACGGCGTTGCCGCAGAAGTTCACCAGGGCCCGGCACTCGGACATGAACTTGTCGATGCCGAAGATCAGCATGATGCCCGCCGCGGGGATGGTCCCCAGCGTGCTCAGCGTGGCGGTGAGCGCGATGAACCCGCCGCCGGCGACGCCCGCGGCGCCCTTGGAGGTGAGCAGCATGACCGCGAGCATTCCCAGTTGTTGGCCGATCGTGAGCTCCGTGTTGGTGGCCTGGGCGATGTAGACAGCCGCGAGAGAAAGGTAGATCGCGGCGCCGTCGAGGTTGAAGCTGTAGCCGGTGGGCACCACCAGGCCCACGGTCTCCTTTTTCACGCCGGCGTGCTCCAGCTTGCGCATCAGTCCCGGGAGCGCGGGTTCGGCGGTCGACGTCCCCAGGATCAGCAGGAGCTCCTCCTTGAAGTGCTTGAGCATCTTGAAGATGTTCAGCTTGAGGAAGGCCATGACCCCGCCGAGGACAACGACGACGAAGATGATGGACGTCCCGTAGAAGAGCAGGATCAGCCACCCGAGGCTGGAGAGCGTTTCGACGCCGTACTTTCCGACGGCGAACGCCATCGCGCCGAAGGCGCCCAGCGGGGCGGCCTTCATAATGAAGTTCAGGACCTTGAACACGATCGCCGTCAGCCGCTGGACGACGTCGAGCACGGGCTCGCCGATCTTGCCGACCGCGTTCAGGGCGATGCCGAAGATGACCGCCATAAAGATGATCTGCAGGATGTCGCCCTCGACGAAGGGCTCGGCCACGCTGCCGGGGATGATGTGGGTGAGGAACTCCCACCATTGCTGGTTCTCTCCTTTTTCGATCAGCTCCGCCGCCGTGCCGGTGGTCTCGATCTTGCTCGCATCGGCGTTGACGCCGTCGCCGAGCCGGAAGATGTTGATGGCGACCAGGCCCATGAGCATGGCCACGATGGTGCCGATCTGGAAGTAGCCGAGCGCCTTCAGCCCGGTCATCCCGACCCGCTTGAGGTCCGCGACGCTGGCGATGCCGCCGACGATGGTCAGGAAGACGATCGGCCCGATCAGCATCTTCATGGCCTCGACGAACGTGGTGCCGATCGGCTGCATCGCCTCGCCCGTCGCCGGCGCCAGCCAGCCTACTAGGATGCCGACGACGATTGCGATCAGGACCCAGAAGTACAACTGCCTATACCAGCGCTTTCGCGCGGCGGGCCGGAGGGTGTCGCTGTCCATGGTGTGGTCCATGATTCCTACCTCATTGTTGGAATAAGTCGCACTCCGGGTGTCTCATCCGGTCGGAGTCGGGACTGGGAAAGTGGGTGTCCGGGAGGCGCGTGGGCCCGGCCGGGGGTTCCGGTCCGGGCGGCGGAGGCCGCCCGGACCGGCGGTGCGTCGGGGAACGCCGAGTGCCGCGGGAAGCCTAGACCGCTGCGAGGCTGTGGCTCAGGGCGGCGACGATCGAGTCGGTGACCTCGTCCGTGCCGGCCCGGCCCCCGATGTCGCGCGTGAGGTTCCCGGAGGCCGTGGCGGCCTCGATGGCGGCCTCGACCTTCCGCGCCTCCTCGTGGAGGCCGAAGTGGTCGAGCATCAGCGCGGCGCTGGCGATCGCGCCGATCGGGTTGCTGATCCCCTGGCCCGCGATGTCGGGCGCGGTGCCGTGGACCGGCTCGAACATGCTGGGGAACCTGCGTTCGGGGTTCAGGTTGGCGCTGGCCGCCAGGCCCAGGCTGCCGGCGAGCGCGGAGCCGAGGTCGGAGAGGATGTCCGCGTTGAGGTTGGAGGCGACGACGACGGAGAGGTCCTCCGGGCGCAGGATGAACTTCGCGCTCATCGCGTCGACCAGCACGCTCTCGGTGCGCACGTCCGGGTAGTCCAGGGCGACCCGGTCGAAGACCTCGTCCCACAGGACCATGCCGTACTGCTGGGCGTTGGACTTCGTGACGGAGGAAACCTTCTTCACGGTGCGCGTGCGGGCCAGGTCGAACGCGAAACGGATGATGCGCTCGCAGCCCTTCTCCGTGAAGAGCGCGGTCTGGAGGGCGACTTCGTTGCCCGGGCCGCGGCCGCTGAGGTTGCGGCCGCCGATGCCGGCGTACTCCCCTTCGCTGTTCTCGCGGACGACGATCCAGTCCAGCTCGGTGTCGTCGGCCTTGCGCAGCGGGGACTGGACGCCGGGGAGGAACCGCACGGGGCGGACGTTGGCCCACTGGTCGAAGTTCTGGGTGATGTTCAGGCGCAGGCCCCAGAGGCTGACGTGGTCAGGGACGTTCTCCCAGCCGACCGCGCCGAAGTAGATGGAGTCGAACTCCTTCAGTGTCTCGAGGCCCTCGGGGTCCATCATGACGCCGTGTTTGGCGTAGTACTCGCAGCCCCACGGGAACTCGGTCCAGTCGAAGGCGAACTTGCCGCCGGAGTGTTCGGCGACGGTGTCCAGGACGCGGCGTCCTGCGGCGACGACCTCCTTGCCCACGCCGTCCGCCGGGATTGAAGCGATCCTGAAAACCTGGGTCTCACTCATGTCGTGCTCTCCTAGTTGAACGTGTCCCGCATCACATGTGCGGCGTTAGGTTCAATTAGAACGAGCGGTTTTCGATGCGTCCAAGACCGGTTTGGCATACGCCGCATAGGCTTTGCCTATACGACGACGTCGGCCTGCCGGGCCGCGTACTCTTCCGCAACGCCGAGGAAAGCCTTCGCCGCCGGCGTGAGGTCGCTGGCGCGGCTGATGACCGCGACGTGCAGGACGGAGACGGGCTCGATGCGCATCACCCGGAGCCCGGACTGGCGTGCCAGCGGCGCCCAGGACGACGGCATCACCGCGTGGCCGACTCCGGCCAGCACCAACGGCAACACCGACGTCCGGTGTGCCACCTCCACGGCGATCTCCACATTGACGCCGCTGGCGAGGATGTCGTCGACCAGCCATCGCATCAGGGACCCCCGCTGCGACGCGATCACCCGCTGGCCGGCCAGGTCCTTCCGGTCGATGGCCTCCCGCTCGCCGAACGGATCCGAATCGGGGTTGACGATGAGGACGAGGGGCTGCCGCTCGAGCTGCATCACCTCCACGTTGGGGACCCGGATGGGCCGGTCCGAGCCGAGGAGGCCAACCTCGGTACTGCCGCTGCGAACGGAGGCCACCACCTCCTCGGGCGTGAACGCGGCGTCCACGGAGACCGTGACCGAGGGATGCAGGCGGGAGTACGCCGCAATCATGGACGTCAGCGGCTCGATGCCGGGCGAGGGCATGGCCGTGAGCTCGAGCCTGCCGCTCCGCACGCCCTTCAGCGCGTCGAGGGCCGACCGCGCCGCGTCCAGGTCGCGGACAACGAGCCGCGCCGGCCCCACGAGCTCCTTGCCGGCGTCGCTGAGCACAACGCGCCGCCCCACCCGGTGGAACAGCGGGACGCCGACCTCCCGCTCCAGGGTCTTGATGGTCTGCGACAGGGACGGCTGCGCGATAAGCAGGTGCTCGGCCGCCCGGCTGAACCCCTGATGGTCGACCACCGCCAGGAAGTACCTCAGCTGTCTGACATCCATGCGAACTCCCGCGCTGTCGACGAACCGCCGGTCTACGGTCCGGCCCGCACCCATTATGGTCCCCGACCGGAATGGGGGGACCGTATTCCCACCGAGCCGGAAGATCACCGTGCCAACGAACCGCAGCGCCGTCGTGAACTACCACTATGGGGGCCGGACCTGGAGGCCTGGCCGCGGCCCACGCGGCTCCTCGCCTAGCCGCCGGACGCGTCCGTCTCAGCGCGCAGGACGTCGACGCCGAGGGCCCTGATCCGCTCGACGTCGCCGTCGTCCAGTCCGGTGTCGGTGATGATCGTGTCCAGTTCGTTCAGCGCGAGCACGCGGTACTTGGCGTACCGGCCGTACTTGCCGCTGTCGGACAGGAGAACGGTGGTCGTGGCCGCATCCATGGCCGCGCGCTTTGGGTCCACCTTCGCCTCGACGGGCGTGGTCACGCCGTGCCTGGCGTCCCACGAGCTCGTGGACAGAAAGGCGACGTCGAGAGACAGCTGGGACAGGGTGAGCGCCGCCAGCCGGCCGATCATCGACTGGTTGTCCCGGTCGATGCGTCCCCCAACGCAGATCAGATCGACGCTCGGGTGGTCGAGGAAGGCGGTGGCGGTCCCGAGGTCGTTGGACACCACCGTCAGCCCCTGCCGGTCCCGCTCCTTCGTGTGTGGACGGGGCGCGTTCCCCCTGCCGGCGCGCGCGCGCCGGAGACCTCAGGGCGCGGCGTCCGGATCAATGCTGCGCGTCTCCGCCCGGCGTCCGCGCTGGCGGGAGAAGTCCGAGAGGTAGAGCTTGGGCAGGATCTGGGAGACCGCCAGGGCGCCGTACATCAGGGTGTTGATGGCCACGAATGTCGCGAGCACCGCGTACCAGGGGGAAACGAGCACCGTCTCGGGGAGCAGCAGTCCGGAGGGGACGACAAGTGTCCGCACGGGGTCAGACCGCCTTCTCGAAGTCGCTTGCGGGGATCGTGTGGGCCACGTGCCTCCAGGCCGCGGAGCGCCCGAGCGCGCTGTCCATCACGCCGCGGAGGTACGCCAGGTTCAGGAACATGTCGAACGCGAGCTCGGGGAAGACCAGCGCCGCGGTGAGCCGGGCCCGCCAGCCGCCGTGCCAGACGGTCCAGACCCGCTCCGCCATGAACACCAGTCCGATGCCGAGCCAGAACGGGAACCACACCCAGTGGTCAAGCGCGACAAGCATGACCAACAGCGCCGCGAAGTAGGACCCCAGGGCGATGACCCCGTAGCCGATCCCGATCTGCTGCGCCCAGTACCGGAGGGTGGGCGGCGTGATGCCGTAGGCGCCGATGTTCTCGAGGGCGCCGCGCTGCCACCGCAGCCGCTGGTGCCACAGGGTCCGCCAGCCCGGCATCAGTTCGGTGACCACCGTGCATTCGGGCGGCGAGACCATCAGCCCGCCGAGGGACTTCAGGGCGATCGTCAGCTCGTTGTCCTCGGTCAGGGCCATCGTGTCGTAGACGTTGCCCGCTTCGCCCGGCAGGATCGTGCCGCGGGTGGAGGCGACGGCGCGCAGCGCCCGAGGGCGGAATACGGTCGCGGTGCCGGTCAGGATGAAGACCCTGCCCCGGCGCCGTCCGAGCGTGCGGCAGTAGCGGAGGTATTCGTTGCGCTGGAACTGGCCGATCAGCCCGTGACCTTCCTCCCCGAGGAACAGCCCGCCCACGGCCATCAGAGCCCGATCGTCGCTCATCCTGCGGAGGGCCACCTGCAGGAAGCGGGGGTCGAGGCGCGTATCGGCGTCCATCACCAGGATGGCGTCGTTGTCGCCGTGTCCGGGAAGGATTTCACGCAACGCCTGGTTGAGGGCACCGGCCTTCTTCGCCGTGTTGCCGCGTGTTTCGATGACCTCGGCCCCGTGCAGGCGCGCCAGTTCCGCCGTGCGGTCCGTGCAGTTGTCTGCCACAACGACAACGCGGTGAGGCGCGTGGGTCTGCCAGCGCAACGACTCCAGTGTGGCCGGCAGGGACGCCTCCTCGTTGTGCGCAGGGACCAAGACCGTGACGGTCATCTGGCCGGCGTGGATTCCTCGCGTGCGCTCCATGACGACCCGTGGTGCCAGCGGGGTCGAGCCCGCGTCCCCCGACCGCCGGTAGCGGTTGGCGGCGCGGCGGTCCAGCAGGGCGATCCCTCCGGCCATGGCCAGGGCGATGAGGGCCGCGGCTGCCATCACCGTCACCGCCGGTGCCTGCAGGCTGTACAGCACATCGCCGGTGTTCCACGACGCGGACCTGACCCGGCCCTCAAGGTGCGGCGTGTGGCGCGCGATCAGGGCACACAGGAAAACCGCCGCCCCAATGGTGATCGACATGATAAGCAGTCCGGCTCCGCGGCTTAGGCTCAATGACTTCATGCCCCGAGGCTATGAACGCCTCCTCTAGACCCGCTACTGGTTCCAGTCAAGACTTGTTCAAGATTCGCTCAAGAAAGTGTCAAGTTCAACGATCCACCGCAGCCGAGGCCAACGAGGCTAGCGGGCGGGTCCCCGGCGCTGGCGCAGGGCGGTGTGCGGCTCGAGGGCGTGGTACGTCCGCCGGTGGTAGAGCAGCGGAACGGCGGGAGAGCCGCCGTCGAGCACCTGCAGGACCTCGGCCGCGACGATCGTTCCCGAGCCGACGGGTGTCCGGTTGAGGATCCTGCAGCGGAGGACCGTGCCGACCCCGCGGATGACGGGCTCGCCCGTGGGGGCGTTGTACCAGGCCATGTCCGTGCCGAAGCGGCGCGAACCCGATGCGGCGAACAGTTCGGCCAGGCCGCGGTTGGCGACGGTGAGCAGGTGGACCGCGATGTGCTCGCCCGCCAGGACGGCCGCGCCGGACGCCGTTCCGGGGGCCACCGAGAAGGCGAGCGCCGCGGGGTCGGCGGACACGGAGATGACGGACGACGCGGTGATTCCGGCCGGGCCGTCGGGCCCCGCGGCGGTGACGATCGCCACGGCGGCGGGGTGGCCCGCGAACGCGTCCCGGAAGTCGTCCCCCAGTCCCGGGTGCCGCGATGGGTGAGTCGCCGTCATTTTGGGCTCCTTCCAGCGACCGGCGGGCGTATTCGGCCCAACCCTCAATCCACCCTAGAACCGGATCCGTCCGCCGCGCTAGGGGCGCGCCCAGACGTCGAAGGCCCGCCGCGGCGTGCCCCGGCTGGGGCACCCGCGGCGGGCTGGTCCCCTGCCGCGCGCGCGTGCGCGGCAGGGGACTAATCGGCGCCGGTCAGGCCTTGACTGCGAGCACGGGCGCCTCGGCCTGAAGCAGGATCCGCTGGGCTGTGCTCCCAAGGATCAGCTTCCCCACCGGCGTGCGGCGGCGGAGGCCGATGACAACCAGGTCGGCCTGGTGCTCCCGGGCGGCCTCGAGGACCTCCTCGGCCGCGTCGTGCCCGCGGAGCGGCTGAAGCAGGAGATGCTCTATCCCCTCCGACTTGAGGCGCTGGACCAGGCCGTCGGCGTCGTCGTGCTGGACGAACCTCTGGTCCACCAGCGCGTCCCCGCGGGAGGAGTTGACGACGACCAGCAGCGTCCCGCCTTTCCGGGCCTCCTCGATGGCCCGTTCGAAGGCCGCCTCGCCCTCGGGCGTGGGAATGTAGCCGACGACGATGCTCATGCCTTCTCCTTCGTTTCGTTGGCGTTGGTGGTGCTGGACGGAACGCGGAGGCGCTCCGGGTCCGCCGCGGCGGAGCCGCCCGGCCCCTGCGTATCCTCCGGCGCCGCCGGCACCGCGGCGCGCGGGCGGAACCTGCGAACCAGCGCGGCGACGAGGGGGAAGAGAAGCACCAGGACCACGATTGCGTAAATGACGACGGCCAGCTGTTCGTTCCAGAGCCCGGAGATCTCGCCTCCGCTCAGCTGCATGGCCTGGCGCAGCTGCTCCTCGGCGCGCGGGCCGAGGATCAGCCCGATCACCAGCGGCAGGACGGGCAGGCCATACCGGCGCATCGCGAACCCGAGCAGCCCCAGCACCAGCAGGATGACCAGGTCGAACGCCTGCAGGTTCACCGCGTAGGCGCCCAACGTGGCGAAGAACAGAATCCCGGCATACAGGTAAGGTCGCGGCAGCTGCAGCAGCTTCGCCCACATCGGGGCCAGCGGCAGGTTCACCAGCAGCAACAGGGCGTTGCCGATGAAGAGGCTGGCGATGAGCGCCCAGACCAGGTCCGGCTCCCGCTCGAACAGCAGTGGGCCGGGCTGGATGCCGAACTGGATGAACGCGGCCAGCATCACCGCGGCCGTGGCGTTGGTGGGCAGGCCCAGGGCCAGCATCGGCGTCAGCGTGCCGGCGGCCGAGGCGTTGTTCGCGGCCTCGGGGCCGGCGACGCCTTCGATCGCACCGTGGCCGAACTCCTCCGGATGCTTCGAGAGCTTCTTCTCCGTGATGTAGGACAGGAGCGTGGGAATCTCCGCGCCGCCCGCGGGCAGCGCGCCGAATGGAAAGCCGTAGGCGGTGCCGCGCAGCCAGGGCTTCCAGGAGCGCTTCCAGTCCTCCTTGCCCATCCACGGGCGTCCGACGGGGATGGTGCTGAGCGGGTTGCGGCGCAGGTGCGCGGCGATCCAGAGCGCTTCGCCGACCGCGAAGATCGCCACCGCGACCACCACGATGTCCAGCCCGTCGGCCAGCAGGGGCTGCCCGAAGATGAGCCGCTGCTGCCCGGACACGGGATCCGTGCCGACCAGTCCGATGGCCAGGCCGAGCCCGAGGGACGCGAAGCCGCGGATCTTCGACGAGCCGAGGACCGCCGTGACGGCGACGAGGGCCAGCACCATGATGGCGAGGTACGTCGGCGCCCCGAGGCTGACCGCGAACTTCACGACCACCGGAGCCAGGACCACGAGGAGCGCGGTGCCGATCGTTCCGGCAATGAACGAGCCGATCGCGGCGGTGGCCAGTGCCTGGGCCGCGCGGCCGGCCTTGGCCATCTTGTGGCCCTCGATGGCGGTGACAACCGTGGCCGATTCGCCGGGGGTGTTCAGCAGGATCGACGTGGTGGACCCGCCGTACATCCCGCCGTAGTAGATGCCTGCGAACATAATGAACGCGCTGGTCGGCTCGAGGCTGTAGGTCACGGGCAGGAGCAGGGCGACGGCCATGGCCGGGCCGATGCCGGGGAGGACGCCGACGGCGGTTCCCAGCAGCACGCCAGCCAGGGCGAAGAGCAGGTTCATCGGGGTCGCCGCGGCGGCGAAGCCCTGCATCAGGAGGTCGAACGTTTCCATCAGAGCACTCCTTCCAGGAGGCCGGCCGGCAGTTTGATGCCGAGTCCGAGGTAGAAGCCGTAGAACGTGGACAGGGAGAGTGCCACAGAGATCAGTGCGTCGCGGATGTACCTGCGGCTCCCCAAGGCCCACACGCTCGCGAAGAACATGATGGCCCCGGAGACGACCCAGCCGGCGGCGTCGATCAGCACGATGTTCAGGGCGAACGCCCCCACCAGGGGGAGCACCGTTCGCCAGTCGCTGGGGTGCGTGAGGTCGACGTCCTCGCCCTCCTCCGCCTCGCCGCGGCCGCCCCGGAGGACGTCGACGGCCAGCAGGACCGCGCAGACGAGCAGCAGGGAGGCCGCGATGTACGGCATGGTCTTGGGCCCGACGGCGTCCGCCTGCGAGTAGGTCACGTGGAGCCGGGACGCGTCCCAGAGGACCACCGCCCCGACCGCCGCCAGCAGGGCGGCGATCGCGAGCTCCGAGCGGCCCTTGAGCCGGGTGGTCAGCGAGGTCATCCCAGTCCCAGTTCGCTCAGCACGTCGGCCACGCGCTTGTCCTGCTCCGCCAGGAACGTCTCGAACTCCTCGCCGGTGGCGAAGGCGTCGGTCCAGCCGTTCTTCTTCAGCTCCTGCTTCCAGGCGTCCGTGCCGTGCATTTCCTCAAGCAGCGCGGTCCACTGGGCGCGGTCCTCGTCGGAGATCTCCGGCGGCGCGACGATGCCGCGCCAGTTTGTGAAGACCAGGTCGATGTTGGATTCGGTCAGCGTGGGGGCCTCGACGCCCTCGAGGCGTTCCTCGCCGCTCGTGGCGAGAACCCGGATGGCTCCGGACTCGATCTGGTCCAGGTACTCGCCGGCGCCGGAGGCGGCGAAGCCCAGCTTGTTGCCCAGGATCGCCGGCAGAAGGTCGCCGCCGCCGTCGTAGGAGACGAAGTTGACGTCCTTCGGGTCCAGGCCAACCGCCTGGGCCAGCTGCATCGGCAACAGGTGGTCCGGCCCGCCCGGCGAGGATCCGCCGCCCACGGCGACCTTGGACGGGTCCGCCTTCCACGCCTGCACCAGGTCGTCGATGGTCTGATACGGCGAGTCCTTGGAGACCATGATGGCGCCGGGCTCCTCGATCAGCTTGGCCAGGGGCGTGGTGTCCGTGAGCTTGGACGGCGACTCGTTCGTGTAGCTGGCGCCGACGACGCCGAGCCCCATGAGCATCGCGAGTTCGCCGTTGCCCTTCTCGTTGACCGCGCGCGCGAGGCCCACGGTGCCGCCGGCTCCCGCGAGGTTGAACACCTCCATGTTGGAGGTGATGTCGCCTTCCTCCATCACCTTCGCGGCAACGCGGGCCGTCGTGTCGTAGCCGCCGCCGGCCGTGTTGGGGACCATGATGCGGAGCCCGTCGACCGGACCGTCCGCGCTGGCACTGGAGGCCTCGTTGGCGGATCCGGTGACGCCGCAACCCGTTGCGGTCAGCAGGAGCGTCGTTGCGACTGCGGCCAGGCGCAAGGTGTTCATTGCACGCATGAATGTACTTCCTTCGGGATAATGGCTGAGTGTCCCCCAACCTTAGGATCGGGTGTGACGCACGCCACTCTTGCGTTCTCAAAGAAACTTGTGTTCATTGTGTTCACTCCTCCGAGCCGCAATCGGCAGGCTGCGCCTATATTGCACCAAGAGCCAAGCCCGCCCCGCGGGATTCCATCCGGGAGGACGCCGCATGCCGCATGAGAGGTCGTTCGGCCGGCGCGCGCCCTCGCGGGACGGCCGAAGCACCACCCTCGCAGGACAGTACCTCGTCCTGCAGTTGGCGATTGTCGTCGCCGTACTGATCGGCGTCGTCGCGCTGTCCCTCGCCCAATCCGCGCAGTCGTTCGAACGCGTGGAGGGGCGGCGGGCGCTCTCCGCCGCTGAGTCGCTGGCCGCTAACCCCGCCGTCAGGTCCCTGATCCCGGCCGCCGAGCCGCGCCTCGGCGCCGCCCTTCCGGCCCTCGCCGAGTCCGTGCGGAGCGTCTCGGGATTCAGCTACGTGGCCCTGGCCAAGCGGGACGGGACCATCCTCACGTCCCCGGACCCGTCGCAGATCGGCGAAGCGCTGCCGCTGGGCGAGAGCGAGGTCCAGTCGGGCCGAGCGTGGACCGGCCCCTTGGACATGGGCGGCCACACGTACCTCGCCGCGCACGTCCCGGTGTTCGACGACGGCGGCACCATGGTCGGCATCGCCGCCGCGGCCCGCGCCTACCCGTCCGTCCCGGAACGCCTCGGCGAGGCGGCGCCGAACCTCTTGACCTACCTTGGCATCTCCCTGGCACTGGGAACGGCCGGGTCCCTGCTGCTAGCCCGGCGCGTGAAGCGCCAGACCCTGGGCATGGAACCGGACGAGATCGCGGGGCTGGTCAAGCACCGGGAGGCCATCGTGCAGGGCGTCAAGGAGGGTGTCCTCTCCCTCGACCGCGGCCAGCGCGTCACGCTCGCGAACGAGACCGCGCGCCGCTTGCTCTCGCTGCCGCCGGACTGCGTGGGCCGGCAGCTCAAGGACATCCCCCTGACGGAGGAATTGCGGCAGGTGCTCACGTCCGAACAGGAGCAGCCGGACCGCTTGGTCCTTGTCGCCGAGCGGGTCGTGGCGCTGAACCGGATGCCGTTGCGCTCGCACGGCCGGCTGATCGGTTCGGTGACCACGCTGCGGGACCGGACCGAGCTCTCGACGCTCGAGCGGGAGCTGGGCATGACCCGCGCGACCACGGACATGCTCCGCGCGCAGACTCACGAGTTCGCCAACCAGCTCCACACGATCTCCGGCCTGATCCAGATCGGCGAGCACGACGAGGTGGTGAAGTTCGTCAACGGCGTCCACCTGAGCCGCACGCGACTGCACGACGAAGTCACGTCCCACGTCGAGGACCCGGCGGTCGCGGCCCTGCTCATCGCGAAGGCCAGCATCGCGGCCGAACGCGGGCTGCGGCTCCACCTCGACGGCGCGTCCCGGCTCGGCCGGCTGCCGGAGGACCTTTCCCGAGACCTGACCACCGTCGTCGGAAACCTGGTGGACAATGCCATGGACGCTGTGCTCGGCGCCTCCTCCCCCACCGTCGACGTCGCGATCAACGACTCCCAGGGGGCCATCCACGTCCGGGTGAGGGACAACGGGCCCGGCGTCGCGCCCGCGGACGTCGGCGACATCTTCCGCCAGGGCTACACCACCAAGCTGCCAGGGGTGGACGGAGGCAGGGGATTCGGGCTCGCGCTCACGCGCCTGGTCTGCCTGCGCCGCGGCGGGGACATCACCATCAGGAACGACGGCGGCGCGGTCTTCGAGGCCCGGCTCGCCAAGGACGGGGCGGACACGTGATCAAGGCACTGGTCATCGACGACGACTTTATGGTCGCGAAGGTGCACGCCGGATTTGTGCGGCAGGTGCCCGGCTTCAGCGTGGTCGGCGCCGCGCACACGGGCGCCAGCGCGCTGGAGGCGGTGAGAACGCACCGACCCAACCTGGCCCTGCTTGACATCCATCTCCCGGACATCAACGGGCTGGACCTCCTCCACCTGCTGCGCGAGGTCGACCCCGAGCTGGACATCCTGGTCATCAGCGCGGCCCGCGAGGTGGACACGGTCCGGAGGGCGCTGCGCGGGGGCATCGTGCACTACCTGATGAAGCCGTTCTCGGCCGCCGACCTGCGGGATCGGCTGGAGCACTACCAGCAGGCGTACCAGCCGCTGATCGGCTCGAGCGCCCCCGCGGAACAGTCCGACATCGACCGCATCTTCGGTATCGCCAGCAGTCAGCAGCCCTTGCCGAAGGGCTGCAGCATGGAGACCCTGCAGCGCGTCGTGGAACTCCTGCGCGCGAGCCCCGGCGACCTCTCGGCCACGGAGGCGGCCGGAGAGCTGGGGACGTCGCGCGTGAGCGCCAGAAGATACCTCGAGTACCTGAACGAGGTCGGCCGGGTGGAGATCAAGCTGCGCTACGGGGCCGGACGCCCCGAACGCGGCTATGCCTGGCGTCCGCTCTAGGCCGACCGCGCGGAGATCGTCCGAACCGGGGAGTCACCGGCCCTTGAGGGCCAGCGACGCGCCGAAGCCCACCAGTGCGACGCCGGTGAAGCGGTCCGTGGCGCGGACGAAGCGCGGCGTCTGGAGCTTGCCCCGGACCAGGTGGGTTCCGTTGATGATCAGCGAAAACCACGCCAGTCCCAGCAGGTTATGGACGCCGGCGAGCGCGACGCCCATGGCCAGGGGGGAGGCGCCCTCGGGGATGAACTGCGGGATCATGGCGATGTAGAAGACGCCGACCTTGGGATTGAGCAGGTTCGTACCGGCTCCCTTGGCCCACGAAACGGCCAACCCTCCGCGCTGGGCGCCCGGCGTGCCGACGCTCATCGCGGCCGGCGCGGCGCGGCGGAACGAACGCCACAGCATGGTCGCTCCCAGCCAGACCATGTAGGCGGCACCGGCGAGTTTGAGCGCGGTGAAAGCGGTCTCGGAGGCGGCAAGCAGCGCCGACGCTCCGACGGCCGCCGCGATGCCCCACGCCATGGCACCGGCGTTGATGCCCAGCGCCGTCGCGTAGCCGTGCAGGCGTCCCTGGCTGATGGCGGAGCGCAGCACCATCACCGTGTCCAGGCCCGGGATGATGGTCAGCAGGGCGGCGACGACGCCGAAGGACAACAGGGCCTGTTCGATACTCACGCGCCTAATGCTAGGTCCGTCGAACGACCGGCAACAGGCATGGGACGCCCCGCCAATGCCGAATCCGCCGCGATACAACGGCAATTTGATAACGAAAAATGTTTCGTCGGAAAATCGATTCGCCGCAGCGCATATGATGCCTTCATCACACGCATCGGCGCCGCAGCGCCGCATGACATTCGGGGGAATCTCTTGGCCACATCATTGGGTCGCGCCATCGCGACCATCGCAGCAGCATCATCGCTTGTTCTCGGCTCCGCGGTCGGGGCCTCTGCCGCCCCGTCGCAGGCGATCGCATCCAGCGCCACGTTCGGCACCACCGCCCACGTGGCGGCGTCCACCACCGCTCCACGCGTCACCATCCAGACCATCGCTAGCCCGATCGCGAAGATCGGCGGCAGCGCGACCGTTCGCCCCTCGATCGCCGTGGTCGGCGCGGCCAACGTGACGACGCAGACCCTGACCGTCAAGCAGGGAACCAAAACGCTCGTCTTCGGGAAGGCCAGCGCCGAACTCAAGGCCGGCACCTACTCGGTCACCACCCGGATCGCCTATCGGGCCGGTTCCGTCTCGAAGACGGCCAGCAAGACCCAAACACTCGTCGTCCGCGACGCCGTCGCCGTCAAGACGATTCCGGGCGCGACCGCTCCCCGCGGCGGAACGGTTGTGGTTGCCCCCAACGTGGCCGCCGCGTCCGGCGCCAAGCTGGTATCCAAGGCGCTGACAGTCAAGCAGGGAACCAAGACTCTCGTCTCCGGGAAGCCCACCGCACGCCTGAAGGCCGGGAAGTACAGCGCCACCACAACGGTTAAGTACCAGTTCCCCATCACCACAACGTCCACGGTAAAGACCACCACCAAGAAGCTGGTGTCCAACGGCGCTACCGCCGTCGCCATGACGTGCAAGGTGGTGGAGGTCTGGCCCGTGTACTCCGACGTCGACCCGATGGGGAATCCCGTGGACATTGAGGAGATCGACCTGAAATGCACCGGGGATTTCGACGGATCCTACGCGGGCCTCGCGGGCCGTTTCCCCGACACCGCATCGAATCGGGCCAGCGGTATGGCGAACCAGGTTCTTTGGTTTGAGGACACCGTCTCCGGATCGGCGGTGAAGCCGGTCCTGGGCTCGACCGCCAAGGTCACGCTCTACCCGTTCGTCTTGTCCGCCAGGGACTACCTCTACAAGTCGACGACGACGTCCAAGCAGGTCTCCAAGACGTCCTGGTCCCCGGTCTACACAACGAGCAAGACGCAGCCGCTGACCATCAAGGCCGGCAAGTAGCGGTTCGGTCCACGGGCGCGGCGGTCCCACACGGACCGCCGCGCCCTTTTTCCCCTCCGCGGCTGCCGGCATGCCCGGAGCAACCCTGGTTGTCCCGGGCCGCTTCCGCGCGCACGGCTCGCAAGGGCCTCCGCCTAGAGGTTGGCACCTCCGCGGTAGCGGGCACCGTGGTGCGTGGCGGGCAACAGCGATCTCCCCGGTCCGAAGAGGCGTTCGCGCAGGGTCTCCCCCGGCGTGTAGCCCTCGCGCAGGCGTCCCCGCCGCCGCAGCTCCGGAACCACCAGTTCCCCGAAGTCGCGGGCGGTGTCGAAGGAGTGGTACTGGCGCAGGTTGATGCCGTCGATCCCCTCCTCGTCGAGCCAACGCTCGATCTCGTCGGCGACCACCGTGGGAGTGCCCACCACGAAGTAGCGGCCCTCGCGGCTGTCGCGGACGTTCTCCAGCAGCTGCCCCGCCGTAGTTCCAGGAGCCAGCGAACGCGCCACAGGGGCGCCCAGCTTGCCCTCTGCGGCAAGGATGTCGCGGACCGGCGTCTCCGGCGGGTACGCGGTCGGATCGATCGCGAAACCGCCGTGGGCCAGGATGCCCTCCACCGAGGTGTGCTCCCGGTACAGGTCCCACTTGCGGGCGGCCTCCTCCTCCGTGCGACCGACCACCACCCCGGCCTGGACGATGAATCTGAGGTCGTCGCCGGCGCGTCCGTGCCGGTCCGCCGCCTGCCGCATCGCGCCGGCGTTCGCCCGAAATTCCGCGGGTGTGCGGCCGCCGGTGAAAACGACCTCGGCGTGCTTGCCCGCGAAATCCATGCCCGCCGGAGACCCCGTGGCCTGGAACAGCAGCGGGGTCCGCTGCAGCGACGGCGCCACCAGGTGCGGGCCGGCGACGGCGAAATGCTCGGACGAGTGGTTGACGTACCGGACCTTCGAGGGGTCGGAGTAGACGCGCGCCGCGCGGTCCTCAACGATCGCGCCGTCGTCCCACGATCCCTCCCAGAGCTTGTAGAGCACGTCCAGGTATTCGTCGGCGATCCGGTAGCGGGTGTCGTGCTCGATCTGCTCGGCCAGACCGAAGTTCCGTGCCGCGTTGCTGAGGTAGGACGTGACGATGTTCCAGCCGAACCTGCCGCGGGTCAGGTGGTCCAGCGTCGCGGCGCGGCGCGCGAAGGCGAACGGCGGCTCGTAGCTGGTGGAGTGCGTCGCGCCGAAGCCGACGTGCGAGGTCACGGCGGCCATCGCCGGGATCACGTTCAGGGGGTCGAGGTTGGGGATCTGGAGCCCTTCGCGCAGGGCCGTCTCGGGGCCGTCACGGAAGTCGTCGTAGGCGCCGATCACGTCGGCCAGGAAGATCGCGTCGAATCCGGCGTCCTCGGAGACCCGGGCCAGCTCGGTCCAATAGTCGATGTCGGCCGTGCGGTGGCGGTTGTTGCCCTCCAGCACCCACAGTCCGTGGGTGATGTGGCTGACGCAGGCCATCTCGAAAAGGTTGACGATCAGCTTCTTGGGTTCTTGGCCCATCCGGTCCCACCCCCCGCCGCGCCGCGGAGCTCGCGCTGCTCGCGTCCCTGCGAGATGTACAGGAGATCGTCGTTGCGGTCCCCGGACACGCTGCCCGCAAGTTCGTCGAGCGTGGCCAGGGAGGCCGGCGACAGCGCGACGGAGGCCGCCGCCACATTTTCGTCGACGCGTTCGGCGCGCCTCGTCCCCGGGATCGGGACCACCGGGACCCCGATGCGCCGCCCGCTCTCGTACAGCCAGGCCAGTGCCGTCTGGGCCGGGGTGGTGCCCTCGCCCTCCGACACGGCTTCCACGACCCGGAGGAGCCGGGCGTTGTGGCTGATCTCGTCCGCGCCGAAGCGCGGGAAGTTGCGCCGCGCGTCGCCCGGGCCGAGGTCCGCCGTGGAGGTGACCGCCCCAGTCAGGAAACCCCGCCCCAGGGGCGAGTAGGCCACAAAGCCAACGCCGAGTCGCCTGGCGGTCGGCAGCACCAGCTGCTCCACGTCGCGGCTGAAGAGGGACCATTCGCTCTGGACCGCGGCGATGGGGTGGACCGCGTTCGCCCGCTCGAGTTCGACGGCGGTGACCTCGGAGAGGCCGATGTGCCGGATCTTCCCGGCCGCCACCAGGCCGGCCAAGGCCGCGACGGTCTCCTCGATCTCCACGCGCGGATCGACCCGGTGGTAGTAGTACAGGTCGATCGCCTCCACCCGCAGGCGGGCGAGGCTGGCGTCCACGGACCGGCGGACATGCGCGGGGTCGCCCTGGGCCCTAGGTTCGTGCGGGCCCGCGCCGGGGAGGATGCCGAACTTGGTGGCAAGGACCACCTCGTCGCGCCGCGTCCTCAGCACGTCGGAGAGCAGCGACTCGTTGCGTCCTCCCCCGTAGACGTCGGCGGTGTCGAGCAGGCCGGCGCCGACGTCGATGGCGTGGTGGATGGTGCGCAGGGACGCGGCCGGGTCGGCCGGGCCGTAGGCGTCCGTGAAGACCATCGCGCCGAGTCCCTGGCGCGGGACGCTTAGCCCGTCGCCGAGCAGGATCCTGCCGCCGGGCGCCCCCGCCTGGGGCGGATCGTTGGTTGAGAGTTCGGTCATGGCGGCTAGCCCCTCCTGAGGATCCAGCGCGACAGGGTGTTTCCGCCGAGCTGTGCGAGTTGGACGAATGCGATGAGGAAAACGATGACAACAACCATCACGCCGGTGTCGAAGCGCTGGTAGCCGTAGACCATGGCCAGGTCGCCCAGGCCGCCGCCCCCGACGATCCCCGCGACCGCGGTCGCGTCAATGAGCGCCACGACGATGTACGTCAGGCCCAGGATGAGAGGCCCCAGCCCCTCGGGGACCACGATCGTGAACAGGATCCGCAGCGGCCGGGCCCCCATGGCGCGGCCCGCCTCGATGACCCCGGGGTCGACGGCGACCAGGTTGTTCTCCACGATGCGCGCGATGCTCAGCGACGCCACGATCGTCAACGCGAAGATGGCGGCCTCCGTGCCGATCGTTGTGCCGATCACGGACCGGGTGAGCGGTCCGATCGCGACGATGAAGATGATGAACGGGATGGGACGGATGACGTTGATGACCGCGTTGAGCAGGCCGAACACCAGCCGGTTCTGCAGAATGTGCCCGGGGCGCGTGCTGTAGAGCACCAGGCCGAGCAGCACCCCGAAGATGCTGGCCAGCAGCATGGTCACCGTGACCATCTGCAGGGTCTGCAGGGCGGCGGCCCCGATCTTGGGCCAGAGCGTCTCCCAGTTAGTGGTTCCCAATGTCCTCCACCTCCCGTGTCCGTCCGATGTCGCGCAGGTCCGCGACGGCGAGGTCGACCTGCGCCGGCGGTCCAAGCAGTTCCAGCGTCAGCGCGCCGAAGATGCGCGACTGCAGCTCGTTGACGCCGCCGAAGACGATGTTGAAGTCGACGCCGCGCTCCCTGGCGATCCGCGAGAGGAACGGCTCGCTGGACTCCCGGTCCTCCACGTGGATTTCCACCAGTCGGCCGCGGTGCACCTTGCGGATGTGTTCGACCGCTTCCCGGCCGGGGTGGTGGTGCAGCACCGAGGAGACGAACCGTTGCGACACCTGTTCCCGGGGGTCCGCGAAGACGTCGTAGACGTTCCCGTGCTCGACCACGCGCCCGTCCTCCATCACGGCGACGCGATCACAGATCTTCCGGATGACGTCCATCTCGTGCGTGATCAGCAGGATCGTGACGCCGTATTCCCGGTTGACCCGCTTCAGCAGCGCCAGGACCTCGCCCGTCGTCTGCGGGTCCAGGGCGCTCGTCGCCTCGTCCGAGATCAGCACGGCCGGCCGGTTGGCCAGGGCGCGGGCGATGCCGACCCGCTGCTTCTGGCCGCCGGAGAGCTGTTCGGGGTATGCCTTCGCCTTCCCCGCCAGCCCCACGAACTCCAAGAGCCCGTTGACGCGTTCGCGGATCTCGCTCTTGGGCAGGCCGGCCAGCTTCAGCGGGTATGCGACGTTGCCGAAGACGTTGCGCGACTGGAGCAGGTTGAACTGTTGGAAGATCATGCCGATCCGTTGCCGGATCGCACCCAGCTCCCTGCCGTTGAGGGACGCGATGTCCTTGCCGTCGACGACCACGCGGCCGCTCGTCGGCAGTTCGAGGCCGTTAATCGTGCGCAGCAGGGTCGACTTGCCGGCTCCGGAATATCCGACGACTCCGAAGATGTCGCCCCGCCGGACCGCGAGGTCCACGTTCCGCAGCGCGTGGACCTCGTCGCCGCGGCCCTCGAAAACCTTCGAGACGTCGTCGAAGACGATCATGTCCTCCACGGCGTCGGCCGAGGCGGGCGGGCCCACCGCCAGCGCGGACCTACTCTTCGAGCTCACGCGCCAGCTCCTCCAGGTCCGCCAACGTGCCGCGGAGCTCCTCGACCGGCACGTCGACGGCCACGGTGTTCCCCTTGCTCTCTGCCTCCAGGGCCTCCTTGACGCGCGGATCCTGCCAGAACGTGGGGAGCTTGGCGTAGGCCTCGTTGTCCTTGTCCTCGCCCCGGACGGCCACCACGTTCACGTACGGCCGGGACGTGTCCGCCTCCGGGTCGTCGAGCTCGAGCGCCTTGTCCTTGGCGATGGACAGCGCCTGATCGATCGTCGCCGCTCCGACGACGACGGCATCGACGTCCTGGTAGACGTTCACGAGCTGCTGCGCGACGACGGGGGAGAGCTTGATGTTCTTCGGATTGGACGTGATGTCATCGACCGTCGGGTAGACGCCGACGCCGTCGGCGAGCTCGATCAGACCGGCGGCCTCCAGCAGGAAGAGGGTGCGGGCGCCGTTGGAGGGATCGTTCGGGATGGCGATCGTGGCGCCGTCCGGGATGCCGTCGATGCTGGAGTGCTTGCCGGAGTAGATGCCCCACGTGGTGATGAGCGTGGACCCCACGGGCGTGACGTCGACCTGCTGCGCCACGTTGAACGCGGAAAGGAACGCGAGGTGCTGGAACGCGTTCACGTCCGTTTCCTTGTTGACCAGGGCCTGGTTGGGCAGCGTCCAGTCGGAGAAGGTCTGCCACTCGATGTCGACGCCGTTCTCCGCCGCGACCACATCGATCGCGTCGTTGACCGGCGAGAGCTCTCCGGTGCCCACCGTGATCTTCTGCGCCTCGGGCTCGGCCGAGCCGGACGCCTCGGCGCCGCAGGCGCCGAGCAGGAGTGTGGCGGAAGCCAGGAGTGCCACGGCGGAGTAGGCGCGGTTCGGCTTGCGGACGGTGGTGGTGGATGGGGTCTTCACGGTGTTCCTTCTGGTGTGGGTGATCGATGGTTGGTCTGCGGGTGGAGAGCCGGCACGCGGGAGTCAGCCCGCCGGGCGCGTGTCCGCGGGAGCGGCGGCGGCGGACGGGCCGCGGTCGCCCCAGAGCCGGAGCCGTCCGGTCAGCAGGTGCTCCCCCACTGCGCGGGCGCGGTACTTCGCGGGATTGTGGCTGGCGACCGTGCGGGCGTTCCGCCAGTGGCGGTCAAGGCGCCGCGACGTGCTGGTGGCCGACGCTCCACCCACCTCGAAGATCTGGGTGGCGGTGTCCAGGGCCAGCGCCAGAACCACCTGCTGGGCCCTGAAGACGTCCAGGGCCAGCAGGCCGGAGGCCTCCAGTAGGCCGGCGTCGGTGTCCCCGCCCTCCCTGCGCCCGCCGGCGGCGCGCTCGGCGTAGGCGGCGAGCGCACGGGCTTGGCCGCCCACAACGAGTGCGGCGGAGTAGGCCTTCGCGGACGCCTCGCCCACCACGGTCTGGACAATGTCCTCCTCCCGCGGCGGGAGTTCCCCGGGGTGAGCGAACGTGCGGCGGCGAGGCTTGACGAAATCGACGGCGTCGTCGACCGCCGCCTGGGCGATCCCGGCGGCGACCGTGAGCAGCACCGTCTGGAAGATGCCGACGCCGAACCCGACGTGCGGGTTGTCCAGGTCGAACGCCGTGACGTCGTCCTCGTGCACCGGGACGTCCTCGAGGGTCAGGCCTCCGCTGGCCGTCAGCTGCTGCCCGAATCCGTCCCAGTCGTCGACGACGTCCACGCCCGGATGGTCCGAGCGGACCAGCACGTTGAAGCGACGACCGTCGCGGACGGCGCTGAGGGAGATCCAGTCGGCGTAGATGCTGCCGGTGGTGTAGTACTTCGTCCCGGAGACGCTGAGGACGCCGTTGCGCTCGCTGAGGACCGTGGTGAGCTCGGTCAATTCCTGCCGTTCGGACGCGGCGTTGCCGATCAGCGCGCCGGAACCGATGCGCCGCAGCCACGTGTCCCGGTGCGCTCCCGGGGCCCTCAGGAGCAGGTTCTCCACGTGGGCAACGTGTCCGCGCAGCAGGTGGGCGACGTTGGAGTCGGCCGTCGCGAGGTCAAGCAACAGCTGGAAGTAGTCCTCCAGCCGCACGCCGCCGCCGCCGAACTCGACGGGCACGCGGAGGGCGGTGAAGCCCGTCTCCTTGAGCTCCTCGACCACAAGGAACGGCAACTCGCGGCGCCGTTCGCGGTCCACCGCACCGGCGCGGATGCTCTCGAACAGGGGGCGGTAGGCGGCCCGGAGTTCCACGAGCGTTGCGGCGGCGGGCTCCGCCTCTCCGGTTCGGGGTGCGTTCGGGGAACGCCTGGTGTCGGCTTCGGTGCTCATGCCTGGTCCTTTCTGCGGGTTCCCGGGACTGCGGCGGCGCCCCGTCCGGGGATGGAGTCGATGAGCCTGCGGGTGTACGCGTGGGAGCTGTTCCGGAAGACCGCGTCCACCGGGCCGCTTTCGACCAGGCGGCCGTGCTCCAGGACGGACACCTCGTCGGCGATCTGGCGCACCAGGCTCAGGTCGTGGGAAATGAACAGGTAGGTCAGCCGCTGTTCCTCGCGAAGCTCGAAGAGCAGCTCGATGATCCGCGCCTGGACCGTGACGTCCAGCGCCGACGTCGGTTCGTCGAGCACCAGAATGTCGGGGGCCAGAACCAGCGCCCTCGCGATGGCGACGCGTTGGCGCTGCCCGCCGGACACTTCGCGGGGCAGCCGGTCCAGCAGGTCCCGCGGGAGAGCCACGCGGTCGACGACGTCATGGACCCGGCGCGTGCGTTCCGCCGCCGAGTCGGCGCCGGTGTGGAGCAGGAGCGGCTCTTCGATGCTGCGACGGATGCTGTACTTCGGATCGAGTGCCGACAGCGGGTTCTGGTAGACGAGCTGCAACTGGCGGGCGTGGGCGTTCGCGGTGGGCGGCGCCGGATCGAGGGCCCTGCCGTCCACGGACACCGACCCCGACGTGAAGGGCTCGAGCCCGGCGATCACCCGTGCGATCGTTGTTTTGCCCGACCCGGATTCGCCGACCAGCGCGTGTGTGGTGCCGCCTCGGACGGTGAGTCCGACGCCGTCCACGGCCGCCGTCCCGTTCGGGTCGCCATAGTGCTTGACGAGGTCCCGGACCACGATCGCGTCCCGGCGCCCGGTGGCCGCGGCGGTGGCGGCGTCGGCGGCCAGCCGGTGGCGGTACTTGTCCGGCGCCATCGCCGGGGCGTCGGCGAACAGGCGGCGCGTGTAGTCGTCGGACGGGTCCCTCAGCACGGCCTGGGTCCCGCCGGTGTCCACGAGCCTGCCGTGGTTGAGCACGGCGATCGACTCGCTGCGGTCCTTGGCGAGCGCCAGGTCGTGTGTGATGAAAAGGATGGCCGACCCGAGCTCCCGCTGCAGGTCCCCCAACAGGTCGAGGATGGTCTTTTGCACCGTGACGTCGAGCGCGGAGGTCGGCTCGTCGGCGATCAGCAGGTCGGGGCGCCCGGCGATGGCGGACGCGATCAGGACGCGCTGCAGCTGCCCGCCGGACAGCTCGTGCGGGTGGGAGTCCAGCCGGCGCGCGGGCTCGCGGATTCCCACGTGCCCCAGCAGTTCGGCCGTTCGGGCGCGAACGGTGCGCCGCGTGGCGTCCGTGTGCAGCAGGAGGGCCTGCCCGACCTGCCGGCCGATGGTCTGCAGGGGATCCAGGGAGCTGAGGGGGTCCTGCGGGATGTAGCCGACGCCCGTCCCGCGCAGGGCACGCCAGTCGCGGCGGCCGAAGCCGGTGACCTCACGGCCGGCCACGCGGATGGAGCCCGCCGTGATGTGGCCGTTGGGCGGCAACAGCCCGCCGGCCGCCAGCGCGATGGTCGACTTGCCCGAGCCGGATTGCCCCACGAGCGCCAAGGTCTGGCCCGCGTCGAGCGTGATGTCCACGCCGTGCAGGACGTCTTTGCGGTGCCCCCCGCTGCCGTAGGCGATGCCGAGTCCGCGGATCTCGAGTGCCGTGGCATGCCGGTCCGTTCCGGCGGCCGCCGTGGCTGTGGCTGTGATGGTCATGTCAGGCTCCTTGGTTGGCGCGGAAGAGCGCGGCGACGCGGCTAATGGACAGGACGGTCAGGACGATCACGAGGCCGGGCAGTAGGGTCAGCCACGGGGAGGACACGATGTATTCGCGGCCCTCCGCGACCAACAGCCCCCACTCGGGCTGCGGCGGCGGGGCGCCGTAGCCGAGGAAGCTCAGCGCGGCGATCCACAGGATCGCCGACCCGAACTGGAGCGCCGTCATGGACAGCACGGCCGTGTAGGAGTTGGGCAGGACGTGCTTGAACAGCGTTGTCGCCGGCCCGCCGCCGATGTGGTGGGCCGCCTCGACGAACGGCAGGTTGCGCACCGTGAGGACCTCCGAGCGCATCAGCCGCGTGAACGTCGCCACGGAGGCGATGCCGACGGCGATCGCCGCGTTGAGGGTGCCGAAGCCGAGCGCGACGACGACCACCATGGATAGGAGCAGGCCCGGGATCGAGAGCAGGACGTCCACGATGCGCGAGACGATCCCGTCGACCCATCGGCCGAAGTAGGCGGCGACGAGGCCCAGCAGCGAGCCGGCGCCGAGTCCGATTCCCACCGCGACCAGCGAGGCTCCGATGGTCCGGCCGGTTCCGTGGATCACGCGGGTCAACGCGTCGCGCCCCAGGTAGTCGGTGCCGAAGGGGTGGGCGAGGCTCGGCGCCTGCAGGGTGTCCCCCGGCGCCGCCTCGAGCGGGTCGTAGGCCGAGAGCAGCCCGGGCGCTGCGATGGCGAGCAGCAGCAGGGCCAGGAAGCCCAGGGCCACCCAGTCGCCGATCCGCAGCCGGTCCGCCAGGCGTGCGACGGCGCCGCGGCGGAGGGCGGGAGCTTCGGTGGCGGCGAGAGTGGACTGGCTCATGGGACCGGTACCTCCTGGGGATTTGTGGGGCGGGCCCCCGGCGCGGAGGACTTCCGCACGCCGATGACCTTGGCCGCCACGCGCTTGTCGATGGCCGGGTAGAGCAGGTCGGTGACCAGGTTGATGGTCGTGAAGATGACGGCGACGAGCATGACCACGGCCTGGACGACCGGCCCGTCCTGCGCCCGCACCGCCTGCTCGGTGATGAATCCCAGGCCGGAGCGGTTGAAGACCGCCTCCGCGATCACGGATCCGGCGAGGAGCTCCCCGACCGTGAGGCCGAAGAGCGTCAGCGCCGGGATGGACGCGTTCTTCAGCGCGTGGCCGCCGAAGATGCGCGACTCCGGGACCCCCTTGGCACGGAGGACGGCGACGAAGGGCTCCGCATTGGCGTGCCGCAGTCCGTGGATCAGCACCTGGGCGATCGGCGCGCTGACCCCGACCGCCAGGGTCAGCGCCGGGAGCAGCAGGGACTTGAGGCCCTCGTCGCGGATCGAGGAGAACCACCCCAGCTGGTAGGCGAACACCTGCAGCAGCACCAGGCCCACGAGGAAGCCGGGGGTCGCCAGCGCGACCACCGGCAGCTTGTCCGCGAGCGCCCGGGCCCACCGCCATGGGGCAAGCACGGCCGTGGCCGCGACGGCCAAGGCGAAAGCCAGGGCGAGCACCAGGGCCAGCGCGGCGAGTGTGATCGTCTCCGCGAAGCCGTCGCCGATCAGTTCGGCCACAGGCCGGCCCGTCCCCAGCGAGTAGCCGAGGTCGCCTTGGAACAGGCGCGTGACAGAGAGCCAGAACTGCTCCAGGCCGCCGCGGTCCAGGTTGTAGTACTCGAGGATGGCCGCGGCCTGCTCGGCGGGAATGGGATTCTGCGGGTTTTCGATGCGGCTCTTGACCGGGTCGCCCGGCAGGAGGAACAGGACGTAGAAGACGAAGACGTACGTCAGGGCGACGACCAGCAGCGACTGGCCGACGCGGCGCAGGAAGAAGTAGGCGCGGTCCACGGCGCTACTTCCTCTCGGTCCAGGTCTCGTAGAAGTGCGGGCGGGCCTCGGAGCTGAACGTCAGGTCGTTGACCGTCTCCGCCAGTCCGAACACCTGGGTGTCGTTGATGATCGGCAGGGCGTAGGCCTGCTCCACGATGCGCTCCTGGATCTTGCCGATCGTCTCCTCGCGCTCCTCCACGGTCGCCGCGGTCAGCTGGTCCTCCAGGAGGCCGTCGAGCTCGGCGTCCGGCTCCTGGAACGCGAAGGAGTTGGAGCCCTCGCTGTGGTAGCCGATGCTCAGCCGGGTGGTGTCCGCCTCGGGCCAGCCGTTGCGCAGGGCACCCACCGAGGGATCGGTGTAGACGGACGCGTAGTTCGCGTAGTCCGTCTCCTTGATGTCCAGGTTTACGCCGATCTGCTTGAGTTGCCACTGGACCAGCTGGAACAAGGGCTTGGCCGTGGAGTCGTAGACGTCGACGTACGTGAGGATCTTGAGTTGTTCGCCGTCCTTGGTGCGGAAGCCGTCGGCGTCGCGCTTGTCCCACCCGGCCTCGTCGAGCAGGCTGTTGGACTTGTCGGCGTCGTATGCGAACAGGTCGGAGACGTCCTCGTAACCGACCGAGCCGGGCGTGATGACGCTGGTGGCGGCGGACCAGTTCTCCGTGTAGAGGTCGTCGATGATCTGCTGGCGGTCGATCCCGTGCTGGAGCGCCTGCCGGACCCGGACGTCGTCCAGGAACGGCGAGGCCTGCTTCAGGTCCCACACGTTCGCGTTGCCGACTCCCTGCCTCGCGACCACCTCGAAGCCGGCGTCCGTGAGCGTCTTTTCCTCGCTGGGCTGGATGTAGCGGATGATGTCCGCCTCTCCCGCGCGGAGGGATCCGAGCCGGACGCTGTCCTCGGTCACCGGAATGATCGTGACCTTGTCGAGGTAGGCCTCCCCCTGGTTCTCGAGCCCCTCGGGGGCCCACGAGTAGCCGTCGCGCCGGGTCAGGACGATTTCCGATCCGTACTCCTCGGATTCGACGACGAACGGGCCGGAGCCGACGACGCCGGAGAGCTGCTGCTGCTTCTCGATCGGCGCCTCGATCGTCTCGTCGGCGACCAGCGCCGAGCGCCAGAAGGACAGGATCGCCAGGAAGGCGGTGCTCGGGTCGTCCAGCTTCACGGTGACGGTCTGGGCGGCGTCGTCCGCGGTGATCGACGCGACCTTGGGGAACCAGTTGTTGGCCGGGATGCCCTTCTCCGCGTCGCCCTTGACCTGCCAGTCGAGGTTGCGCTTTACGGCCGCGGCGTCGAGCGCCTGTCCGTTGCTGAAGGTGACCCCGTCGCGGATCGTGAACGTGTAGGTCCGGTTGTCCTCGCTGACGGTCCAACTCTCGGCGATCCAGGGCTTGATTTCCTTGGTCTCCGCGTCCCGGTAGACCAGGCGGTCCGCGACATTCTCGATGTAGGCGCTGTCCTGCCAGGTGCCGCTGGACTGGAGTTGTGTGCTGCGGGACAGTTCGGCGTCCAGGTAGACGACCTCGCCGCCTCGCTTCTCGCCGCCGCCCTGCCCTGCGTCGGCGTCGGCGCCGGCGGACGCGCTGCAACCGCTGGCCAGCAGGACGATCGCCATGGACGCGGCCGTAAGGACCGTCGTCCGCTGAACTGAAGTGAGAATGTGGCGCATGGTCTGGGTCCTTCACGTGGTGTCGAATCCGCCGTCGCTTGGCGGGTTTCACACAACTATGTGGACTCGGCGGCCACGCGTCAGATCCGTTTACGTGTGGCTACCCGCCGTGACGTCACGGGGCCACGACGCTACGTGCGGGGTAACAATCGCGGCGTCACACGCTCCACGCGCGTCACACTCCGAGACGTTGCTTAGCGCGGCGTAACCGTCCGCGCGCCGGAGGGCCCGGCCGATTCCGTACCGGCCGTCGCGCCGACGAGCGAGGCCGCGAGAACCACGGAGCCGACGGCCGCCGCAACGGCACGCAGAGTGTTCGCCCTGCCCCACCGGGACGCGAACACCGGCCAGTGCCGTGCGAGTTGGCCGCTGCCCGGGGCGAGGGCGGCCAAGGCGTTGTTCAGGGGCACGTTCGCGGCCACGGTCACGCCGTGTGAGGCCAGCACCAGGGCCGCCCCGGCCACCCGGGCGGCGCCCCTTCCGTCGAGGGGACCCGAGGCGAGTTCCGCGACGGCAACCGCCACCGCCGCCACCGCGCCGCCGAAAAACAGCGCCATATACGGCGGCCTCACGGCAGCCACGTTGATCCTCCGCATGGCCGTCCCGGCGTTGGCGGCATCCAACGAGCCCAGCGCCGGCATCACGATCGCCGAGAAGGATACGTAGACGCCGGCGGTGAGGGCGCCGCCGACCGCCGCAGCGGTTGTCAGGAAAATTGTCATGTCTCCATGCAACAGCGACCGCGATCAGCATGCGATAGCCCAGACGCGCGTTCACATACGCGAACGTATAGTCTGACCGCATGGATCCCCTGTCCCACCTCCTCGCCGGCCCCCGCGCCCGGGGCGCGTTCGCGTTGAAGGTCCTGATGGCGCCGGGCTGGTCCATCCTCGTGCAGGACCGGGCCCCGCTGACCCTGATGGTCGCGCTGGGGCCGCGGGCGTGGGTCGCCGCGGGCGGCGAGCGGCACGAACTGCGGGCGGGCGACGTCGTCCTCGTCCGCGGCCCCGCCCCGTACACGGTGGCCGACTCCGCGGACCGGGCGCCCGACGTCGTCATCCATCCCGATCAGGAGTGCTCCACACCTTCCGGAATGAAAATCGGCCTCACACTGCACCACGGCGTCCGCACGTGGGGCACCGGCCGCCCGGATCAGGCCGCGCTGCTCATCGGCACGTACCTGACAGACGCCGAACTCACGACGGCGGTCACCGGCCCCCTGCCGGACGTGGCCGTACTTCCCGCGGGCACCATCGACGCCGGCCTGCTTGCCCTCCTGGAACGGGAGATCACCGGCGGCGCGCCGGGCCAGGGCAGCGTCGTCGACCGGCTGCTCGACGTTGTCCTGGTGCATGCCGTTCGCGCCTGGTCAGAGCTCAATGCCCACCGGCTCGGCGGCTGGCTTGCAGGCGCCGCGGACCCCCTGGTTGCCGGGGCGCTGGAGCTCTTCCACACCCATCCGGCGGCACCGTGGACCATCCAGTCCGCCGCCACCCGGCTCAACGTCTCCCGGGCGACGCTCGCCAACCGGTTCCGCGCCCAGGTCGGCGAGCCACCCATGACCTACCTGTCCAACTGGCGCCTGCTCCTGGCCAGCGAACTGCTGTCCGACCCGGGGCTGACCACCGCGGCCATCGCCACCCGAGTCGGGTACGGCAGCCCGTTCGCCTTCAGCACCGCCTTCAAGCGCCGGTTCGGCGTCAGCCCGACCGCCTTCCGGACGCGGAACAGGGCGCCGACGGCGACGGCCTGAATGGCCGCACACGACGGCGGAAGGGACCCGATCGGCCAACCACGGGCCGGAACTGGACACCATCGGCTCCATGCGTACACTTGTACACATGAGTGACCACTTCCCGGCAGACAACCGATCGATGCGCGAGCGGATGCTCGCGGGCGACCTCTATGTTGCGGACGACCCGGAACTGGCCGCGGACAGCGTCCGGGCGATCGAGCTGACCTCCCGCTACGGACGGGTCTGGCCCGAGGACCGCGGGCGGGGCGCCGCCGTGCTCAAGGAACTGCTGGGTCACATCGGCGAGGATTCGGAGATCCGGCCGCCCCTGGCGGTGGACTACGGCAAGTACATCAGCGTCGGTGACCGCACCTTCATCAACTACAACCTGACGGCCCTGGACGTCGCGCCCATCACGATCGGCGACGACGTGCAGATCGGGCCGAACGTCCAACTGCTGACCCCGACCCACCCCGTCGAGCCAGAGCCCAGGCGCAACAAGCTCGAGGCCGCCAAACCGATCACGATCGGGGACAACGTGTGGATCGGGGGCGGCGCGATCATCCTTCCCGGCGTCACCGTCGGCGACAACAGCGTCATCGGCGCCGGCGCGGTCGTGACCCGGGACGTCCCCCCGAATGTCGTGGCGGTCGGCAACCCCGCGCGCGTCATCCGCGAGCTGTGACGGCGCCAGCGGGGCGGGCGCGCCCCCGCCGGCACGATCCGGAACGGCGCGAGCGCATCATCGGGGCCGCACTGGACGTCATCGCCGAACACGGGGTCGCCGGCACCACGCACCGCAAGGTCGCGGCCGCCGCCGATGTCCCCCTCGGCTCCATGACATACCACTTCGCCGGCATCGACGAAGTCGTCACCGCGGCGTTCACCTTGCTCGCGGACTCCACGGCTGACGGTTTCGAGGAGGCCCTCGGTGCCGCCCGCGACGGAGCCGAGGCCGTGGACGCCGTGGTCGGGCTGATCACCGGAGAACCGCTCGGATCGCGGCGCAACGCCATGCTGTCCTACGAGATGTACGCGCTGGCGGCCCGGAATCCGGACCTGCGGCGGGTGACGGACGCGTGGATGGCGCGTAGCCGCCACGAGCTCGAACGCCACTTCGACTCGACCACCGCCGCGCTGCTCGACGCCCTCATCGAAGGACTCTCGATCCACCGGACACTATCCCTCAACCCCCTCCCAGAAGCAGAAGTCCGCGCCGCGGTCCTGAGAATGGTGACGACCCGATGAATCACGAGGCCCTGAACAACACGCTCCAGGCCGCCCCGGCCGGCCGCGACAACCGGCGAGCGCGCCTGGCCGTCTCGCTGCTGTTCCTGACCAACGGGGCGCTTTTCGCCAACCTCCTCCCGCGCTACCCGGAGATTAAGGACGCCCTGGGCCTGAGCAACGCGGCCTTCGGGGCGGCGGTCGCCGCGTTCCCGCTGGGCGCCCTCATCGCGGGCCTGGCGTCCGGGATGCTCATCCGCCGGTTCCGCTCCTCGCGGGTCGCCGTCGCGGGGACCATCCTCACCGGAGCCGGGATACTGCTTGCCGGGTTGGCCCCCACGTGGGCGCTGCTGACGGGGGCCCTGTTTCTGGCCGGCGCCATGGACGCCATCACCGACGTCGCGCAGAACTCCCACGGCCTGCGCGTGCAGCGCCTCTACGGGCGGTCGATCCTCAACTCCTTCCACGCCGTGTGGAGCATCGGGGCCGTCCTCGGCGGGCTGATGGGCGCGGTCGCGGCGGGGCTCGACGTGCCCCGCGGCGCCCACCTCGCCACCTCCCTGATCCTGTTCAGCTCCGCGATCCTGCTGTTCTACCGCTTCCTTCTGCCCGGTCCGGAGCCCCTCGAACCCGCGGCGGCCGGGGCGGCAGACGGTGGCCGCGGGCAGGCGGCCGCTCCTCCCGCGGCGCGTGCGCGCATCGCGCGGTATGCCCTGCTGGCCGCACTGGTGCTCATCGCGGCGTCCGGCGCGCTGGTGGAGGATGCCGGCAGCTCGTGGTCGGCCATCTACCTCGACAACGTCCTGGGAGCCGCCGCGTCGGTCGCGGCGCTGGGCTTCGTCGCGCTCACGGGCGCGCAATTCGTCGGCCGCCTGCTCGGCGACCGCCTCGTGGACCGCTTCGGGCAGCGGGCCGTCGCGCAGGCGGGCGGCGCGATCGTCGTCGTCGGCATGGGCGCCGCTCTGCTGCTCCCCAGCGTCCCCGGGACGATCGTGGGATTCGGCGCAGCGGGCCTGGGTGTCGCCACCCTGGTGCCCGCCGCGATGCACGCGGCGGACGAACTCCCGGGGTTGCGGCCGGGCACCGGGCTGACCATCGTCAGCTGGCTGATGCGGGTCGGGTTCCTGCTCTCCCCGCCGATTGTGGGCGCCGTCGCGGACGCGACCAGCCTGGCGACCGGACTGCTCGTGGTTCCCTTGGCGGGAATCCTCGTCCTGGCGTTCTCGCCCGTCCTGGCGGGTCGCGCCGCGCGGCAAGTCCGCGCCTGAGGCGCGCCGAGCCGGAGGGCGGGATGGGCTCGCCTACTCGCTCTCTGTGGAACTGTGCGCGTGCGGCGTGCCCACGGGCTTGGACTCGGAGGATCCCCGCTGGCGCAAGTAGATGGACAGCACCACCATGCTGCCAACAGCCAGGAATTCCGATTGCCAGTTCTGCAGTGTGCGGTTCCAGAAATCGGCGCCCAGCACATAGGCCCCCCATCCGACGCCCTGCTGCCCGTGCGCGGCCTGCTCGTCGTTGAAGACCGCCACTCCGGCCACGGATTGGGCCCACCAGGACAGGAAAAAGACCGAGCCCATCACCAGCAGCAGCGAATTGGAGTAGACGGCTCGGCGCCAGCCGGACGCCTTTGCCCAGGCCGGAGAATCGGGCCGTGCGTGGCCACCCACGAACTGCTCCGCGTCCGTGCCCACGCCCTCGTCGCCCGGCTTTTTGGACTCGGGGGAGCCCCGCTGCACCAGCCAGATCGTCGCCAGGACGAAGAGGGAGAACTGCAGGTACTCCGACTGCCAGTTCTCGGCAACGTCCACAACAAAGGCGGAGGACGTCACGAAGGCCAGGTACGACGACGGCGGCCCGCCGTGCGCCGCCTGTCCCTCGTTGAACACGGCCAGCCCGGCGAGGGACTGCCCGGCCAGCGACAACACGAACAACAGGCCGAAAACGATGCTCAACGCGTGGTCCCGCCACACCCTCCCCACGAATCTCACCGTCCCGAGAATCCGATGGCCAGCATGTACGCCAGACCACCGACGATCACTGTCAACCACAGAGCGAAGACGATCTTCATGGACCCAAGCTACGCCGCGTCCCAGGGCTGGGATCCCCTACTCTCTGGTAACTCGGGACTCATGGGCTCCCTGAATACCGGTGTGACTCATGGGACAGTTTGTCAAGTTGAGGAAGTCAATATGTTGCAAATAGGCCTAGCGCCCCGCCGAAACGTGTGTTTACCTAGCGAGCAACGATGCTCCCGTGGTTCGCGTGAGTGGAGCGCCGACTGATTCATCTGAAGCGGTAAGCACTTGATTGGGGTTTCAAATGGTTGATTTGCAGAGGTTCGAGAACGCGCACTACCTCACGGTGGCGGAGGTTGCGCTGGCGATGCGGGTGTCGAAGATGACCGTGTATCGCCTGGTTCACGCCGGTGACCTTCCGGCGGTGCGGTTCGGCCGCTCGTACCGGGTGCCCGAGTTGGCGGTGCAGGAATACCTGCTCGCGGAGCAGCACGCGGCCGCGCCCGTCCACCACGTCGTGGGCACGTAGCGCGCCTCAGGCGTACAGGCTGGCGAGCAGTTCGACGACGTCCCGCGCGCCTCGGGGCGGGTCCGCCTTGGACCAGGCTGCATAGACGGCCAGCGGCGGGGCGTCGCGGACCAGCCGGTACACCAGGCCTGGGCGGCGGTGCTGGTAGGCGGTGGATTCGGCAGTGACGCCGCGGGCCTTGCCGGTGGCGATCATGGTCATCCAGTCCTCGGTGTCCCCCGTCTCGATGGTCCGGACCGGGCGCCGACCCTCGGGCCACAGGTCCAGGGTGGTGCTGCCGGTCTTGGGGTCCAGGGCCACGGGAGCGTCCGCGATCTGGGCCAGGGACACGGTCCGCCGCCCGGCCAGCGGGTCCCCGGCGCCCATGGCGCAGTAGCGCTTCTCGTGCCCGATGAGCACAAGCTCAAGGACCGAGGCCTCCGGAATCCTGCGCAGGATGGCGAAGTCGCTGACGCCTTCGACCAGTCCGGCGGTGGGCGTGTTGCTCCTGACGAGCCGAAGCTCGCTGTGCGGAAACACTTCGGCCCACTGCCTCTGGAGCTCGGGCGTGTGGCGGCCTAGGGCGGACCAGGCGTAGCCGATCCTGAATGTCTCCTCCTCCGCCGTGGCTTCCCGCTGCAGTTCGCCGACGATGGAGAGAATGCGGCGGGCCCTGCGGATGGTCCGCTCCCCCGCGGCGGTGGGTTCGACGCTGCGCGTGGTCCGGTGCAGCAGCCGGACGCCCAGCGCCCGCTCGAGGGCGGCCACGTTCCTCGAGACCGCGGCCTGGGAAATCCCCAACTCGATCCCGGCGTCGGTGAAGCTTCCGGTCTCCACGACGGCAACAAGGGATCTCAGGTGCCGCAATTCGAAGTCCACGCCACCAGTGTATTCATGCAGTAGTCGTATGAGTACACTAACTTATGCATTTTGCGGGGGTCCCCGCGGGGCGCAGAATCGGCCCATGGAAACGACAGTATCCGGGGTCAAGGGGCGCTCTGCCGGGGTAGTGGCATACATCGGCAGCGCTCTGTCCAACCAGGTTGGCGCCGCCAGCGGCTCCCTCGCCTTCCCCGCCATGGGACCGCTGGGAGTGGTCGCGGTCCGGCAACTCGTCGCCGCCGTGGTGCTGCTGCCCATGGTGCGCCCTGACCTTCGTTCCTTCTCGCGAAGGCAGTGGTGGCCGGTGCTGCTGTTGGCGCTCGTCTTCGGGGGCATGAACCTGAGCCTCTACGCGGCGGTGGAGCGGATCGGGCTGGGCCTGGCCATGACCCTCGAATTCCTCGGCCCGCTCGCCGTGGCCATCGCCGGCGTCAGGACATGGGCGGGAAAGGCGTGCGCGCTGCCCGCGGCGGCCGGCGTCGTGGCGATCACCCAACCCGGGCCGTCGACCGACTACCTCGGCATCGCGCTGGGAATGACCGCGGCGGGATGCTGGGCGGCTTACATCGCCCTCAACAAGACGGTCGGCGCCCGGATCCCGGGCGTCCAGGGAACCGCCGCGGCGGCGGGGGTCTCGGCGGCCGTTTTCCTTCCCGCGGTGCTGTTCGTTTTCGCGACCCGACGCCCGGACGGCGCAACGATCCTCTTCGCCCTGGGCGCCGGGGTCTTCGCCACGGTGGTCCCCTACACCGTGGATCTGCTGGTGCTGCGCCGGATCCCTGCCAACCTCTACGGGATCCTGGCGAGCGTGAATCCGGTTTTCGCCGCGGTCATAGGTGTGGTCGCGCTCAACGAGGGCCTGCACTCGTGCCAGTGGGCGGGCATCGCGCTGATCGTTGGCGCCAACGTGGTGGCCCTCCGCCTCAACGCCCGGCGCAGGCCCGGCCGCTAGGCCCGTCCCGGGCGCCCAGCTTCCTGCCACCCCGCGCACAGGTTCCTTTCAGCGGGGGCGCCTAGTGTCGTAGACACCTCATGAAGGTGCGAGTGACGACGAAGGCCCCAGCCATCCCCCCCACGGCTGGGGTCCTTCGCCGTCCGCCCACACGTCCCGACGCCTCGACGAGTCCGGCAGATGCGTGGTCCAACACCCGTCCCGACCCCTCGAAAGTGTGTTGTTCCGCACTCGACCGACCGCCGAAAGCGCCCTGACAACCGGTCTTGGGCCGGGAGAGGCGTCATCGAGCGGCGCAAACGGGAAGCGCGCCGGGCGCCCGTATATCCTGCTGAGGGAAAACCCCAAGGCGGCATCCCCCGTCTTGTCGTGAGAAACAAGGGCACCATGCACAACCTCTTAGACCAGCTCCGAAACCAGACTCCCGTTGGCGTCACCGACGTCGTGGATCGAGGTTCCTCCGTCTACATCGCGGTCCGCTACGGTTCGCTCACCGGCGGCGTCGTCTGCCGGAAGAAGTCCCCGGTCAGGGCCGTGGACCTGACCCTGACCCACGAGGACCAGACCGTCGTCGTCGCCGGAAGCAACACGGCCGAGGTCGCCGGGAACATCTGGTCGCTGCTGGAGGCCCAGTCCCGCCGGCAGGCACGGGCGGCGCAGTCGGACTTGGTCGCCTAGGCACGTCCGCGCACTGCGCGACTGCCTGCCGCCGTGCACCGCGGACATCCGGACACAGACCGGCAAGGTCCCGCACGGACGACCGCGCGGGACCCCGAGTGACCGGTTCGGCTAGCGACCCCCGCCGATCACGCCCTTTTCGATAGCCTTCGTGACGGCGTCGGCCTCCGCCTGCGTCAGCGTGCCGTCACCAACCGCGGCGTCCAACGTGGTCTTGAGTGCCTCCGCCCGCTCCGTCCGGGCCGAGGATCGGAACTCCTCGAGGGCGGCGGCGACCTTCGACTCCTTCAGGCCCAGCGTTTCCGCGAGGGAGGCGGCAAGCTCGGCGTCCCTGGCGAAACGGTCCGGCTTGGTGGCGCCGCCCGTCTCTCCGGAGCCCGCGGCCGGCCTGTTCGCCTCGCGGAACGCCTCGATGGCCTCCGTGACCTTGTCCTCGTCGAGGCCCAACGTGGACGCGAGGCCCGCGGCCAACGCGCCGCGGTCGCCCCGGTGGCCGGCGCGGGGGCCGTCGGTGGTGGACTCCGACGTCGTGTTGTCGGCCGCCGTATTGTCCGTCGCCGAGGCCGAGCTGGCGCCTGGTGCCGCCGACGTCGTCGAGGCCGCGGAGGCGACCCCCGCGACCCCGAGTCCAGCGACCAGCGTCAGCGCGGCGGCCGACGTGCCCAGCGCGATCTTTTTCCTTGATGGCATGTGATTTCCCTTCATGGGCCGCCGAGGCGGCGCAGTCCGTTGGGCCGGCACGGATTGCCGGCTTCCTCTCTACGATGCGGACACCGGGTGAGGCGGGGCTGTCGGGAAGCTATCAATGCGCTGTGCCTTGCGGCGGCGGGAGGGCCCTAGTTGGCGAACGTGTCCAGCAGGGTCCCGCGACCAGTCCAGAGCGCCACGGAATCTCCGCCGTTGTTCAGGACGTTGACGGTGCCGTTGTTGTAGTAGGCGTCGGCGCTGTTGGTGCCCGGTCCGCTGTAGACGCGCAGCTGCGCGCCGGGCTCCAGGACGTAGCCCTCGCCGATGGTCAGGATGTTGTTCGCGGCGTCTCGGATGACATGGCCGGACACGTCGATGGCGCGCCCGCTGGTGTTGGTGACGACCACGTGCTCGCCGACCTCCGGAGCCAGGTCGGCGCCCGGAACATCGTTGACGCTGTCGGAGATCTCCAGCCCGCGCGCCGCCGGGAACGGCTTTTTGCCCTCCAGGTAACGCTCCGTCTGGATCGGGAAGTCGCCCGTGACGCGGTCGACGCCCAGGGCGGTCGACTCCTCGACGGCCTCCATCGAGTTCACGGTGTACACGCCCAGCCCCAGGCCGGCGTCCTTCACGCGCTGGGCGCCGTCGGCGTCCAGCGTCCGGTAGCTGGTGCCGAAGGCGTCGGCGAAGCCCGCGTAGCGCTCCAGGGTGGCGGCGTCCGGGACGGTGCCGGCCAGCTGCTGCAGGGGGATCTCCGGCGCCAGCTCCTCGAAGCGGACGTTGGACGCCTCGTCGAAGCCCAGGACCTCGATCTTGTCCGCGTCCACCAGCTTCTTCCACCGCGGGTCGGTGGCCAGCGCGTCGGCGACGACCTCCTCGACGCCCGGAGAGTACACGGGGGACTTGATCTCGATGAAGACGCCGGTGTTGCGCGTCGCGGCGGCCGCCGCGGCATCGAAGTGCGGAATCTTCTCACCGATGTACTTGTCGGAGAAGTACGAGCCGGCGTCGAGCTGCTGCAGTTCGGCCCAGGTGAAGGAGGTGATGGGGTCGTTCTCGCGGCCCGGGAAGATGGTCCCGACGTTTGTGGTGCGCGCGGGCGTGTTGTCGTGGAAGAGGAACGGCACGCCGTCGGCGCTGAGCTGGACGTCGATCTCGAAGAAGTCGGCCCCGGAGGCGCGGCCGTCCCTAAATGCTGCGACGGTGTTCTCCGGCGCGGTGCCGGCGGCGCCGCGGTGCCCGATGACGATGGGCGACGCCGTCCGCTCCCGTCCGGAAGCGTCGGCTGGTTGCGCCGCGGCGGCGGGTGCGAAGAGCGAGATTCCGACGGCGGCGGCCGTGGCGGACCCGGCGAGCGTTGTGGCCAAGCGGTTGGTCATGATGTGGACCTCTTCCTGTTGTTGTGGACGGTTCCCCCAGCGTCCGACGCTGTCCCACGCGCACAACAGGCTTAACAACGCGCGGTGAATGGCGGGTGAAAGTTGTCACCGATCCCGTAACGTGCGTTTTGATCACTCAACTGGAGGAAAACCATGACGCAACCAAACCCCACGGCGGCCACGCCGATCGACCACGCCCCGAATCAGGCCGCCAGCCTGGCCCAGCCGCTCTACGGCGCGGGCTTCGGAACGTCCATCAAGCGCTTCTTCAAGAAGTACGCCACGTTCAGCGGCCGCGCCAGCCGCAGCGAGTACTGGTGGGTGGCGCTGTTCAACTTCCTCGTCTACATCGTCCTGACGGCCGTCATGATCGCGGGCGCCGTGGCAACCATGGATCCGACGACAGGAGAACCGGGTGGAGGGATCCTCACGGGCACCCTGCTCTACTGCCTCTTCGGCCTCGCCGTCATCATTCCCAGCATCGCGCTCGGCATCCGCCGCCTGCACGACGCCAACTTCAGCGGCTGGTTCATCCTTCTGAACCTGGTGCCGTTCTTCGGCCAAGTAGCCGTGATCGTCATGATGCTGCTTCCGGCGAATCCGCAGGGCGCCCGCTTCGACGACGGCTACCAGCCGGGCGCGCAGTACGGCGGATACCCGGCCAGCTAGGACGGCGCGGGGGCGTGCCGGGCGCATCCGCCCCGCACACCCAGCGAACCGACCGCCGACGACGCGGCTCCGCGGGCACCCCCGCGGAGCCGCGCTCTTGTTTCGGCTACGCCATCTCCGAGATCCTGCCCGCGTCGATCCGCAGCCGGCGCTCGGCGCGGCGCGCGACGGCGGAGTCGTGGGTGACCATCACGATCGTCAAACCCCCGCGCCAGAGCGATGCGAAGAGGGTGATGATCTCGTCCCGCGTGGTCTCGTCGAGGTTCCCCGTCGGCTCGTCCGCCAGCAGCACCTTGGGACGCTTGGCCAGGGCGCGCGCGATGGCCACGCGCTGTTGCTGCCCGCCGGAAAGCTCCCCGGGCCGGTGGCTCCCGCGGTCGGCGAGCCCCACCGACGCGAGCGCCTCGGCCGCCCGCGCGGCGCGGTCTGCGGAGGAGAGGCCGAGCGGCTCCAGCCCCATCTCGACATTGTCCTGCGCCGACAGGGTGGGCACGAGGTTGTAGTGCTGGAAGACGAACCCGATATCGCGGGCGCGGATGCCCGCCAGCGCGCCGTCACCAAGCGTCGAAATCTCCTGTCCCGCGAGGGCGACGGAGCCCGTGGTCGGCCGGTCCAGCGCGCCGAGCATCTGCAGCAGCGTGGACTTGCCGCCACCCGTGGATCCCTGGATGGCCACCAGTTGGCCGGCGGGAATGGTTAGGTCGACGCCGGCCAGGGCCCGGACGTTGCGGTCCTTCTGCCGGTAGGTCTTCCCGACGCCGGTCAGCCGGAACATCGGCACGCTGGGATCCGCCGGGGCGATCCCGGGGACGGACAGTGTCTGTTCGGTCATGGTGTTCTCCTGGTGTCTCGGGGTCCCTGAAGTGGTGGAGGTGTCCGGCTGCGCGCTCATGCGACTCTCCGGAGGGCCTCGGCGGGGCGAAGCCGTGCGGCGCGCCAGCCGCCGAGCAGGCCGGCGAACAGCCCACCGGCCACCGCGATGCCGGCCGCGACGGCCATGATGGCCGGCGTGAACGGGGCGTTGAGCACAACGTCGGCCGCGGCGGCGGCCGACTCGCCGAAGCCGCCGCCCGGGCCGCCGACCGCACCCGCGCCGCCGGGCATCATCTGCCCGGGGCCCTGTCCGGCGCCGGTGGCCGCGGCCGAGGCCGTCAGGGTCGGCGAGAACAGGTTGATCAAAGCGATGCCTGCGACTCCGACCACGATTCCCGCGGCGCCGCCGATGACCGACTGCACCATGGACTCGCCGGCAACCTGCCGCACGATCCGGCTGTTGCGCCAGCCGATGGCCTTGAGCGTCCCGAATTCCCGGGTGCGCCGCGCCACCCCGGACAGGGTCAGGAGGATGGCGAGGAGGAACGCGACCCCCAGGACGCCGACGGAGAGCCAGGTGCCGAGGCTGGAGACCAGCCCGGAGGCGGTGGACAGCGAACCGGAGACGGTGGACGCGAGGTCCTCCTGCGTGTTGACGGTCTGGTCGGGGAGCTCCGCCTCGAGGGAGGACTTCAGCGCGGGGATCCGGTTGGCCGAGTCCGCCTGGACGTACACGGTGGAGACCGCGTCGCCGGCGCCGGAGAGCTCCTGCGCCACGTCGAGCGGGATGTACACGTTGGACGCGCTCTCGGCGTCGACCCCCGAGCCGGAGACGATCCCGACGATCGTGAAGTCCTCGCCGCCGATCGCGACGGTCCCGTCGAGGGCGAGGTCCGCGGTGGTCGCGTAGGCCCCGTCGACGACCGCGTTGTGGGCCCCGGCGTCGTCGGCCGTCAGCAGCCGCCCCTCGGAGAGGGTGGCCGAGGCGAGCGGGCCGACCTCCGCGCCGCCGGCGTCGACGCCCATCACGGAGAAGGAATCGACGTCGAAGGAGCCTCCGCCGCCCGGGCCGCCGCCGGGCGGCGCCTGGGCGGTGTCCGCGCCGGCCGCGGCGTCGGGCGCCGTGCCGGCCTGCGGGAGCTCGCCGTTGAAGGTCGAGTTCGTGAGGGACAGCGTCCCGGACGCGGCGGCGACGCCGTCCTGGGCGGCGACCGTGGCGAGCGCTGCGGAATCGAAGGTGGCCGTGCCCCGGCCGGTGGTCAACCGGGACTGGGAGACCGCCGTCGCGCCGTCGTCGGTCGCGGTGCCCTCGCCGGCGTCGAACTCGAAGCGGGGTCCGCCGCCGCTCTCGGTGGGGGCCGTCGGCGTCGTGGTCACGGTGATGTCCGTGCCGACCCCGTAGACCGATTCGAGCGCGGCGCCCTGGGCGTCCCGGACGCCGGAGGACAGCGAGTTGACGATGATGACCAGGGCGATGGCCAGGGCCATGGCGGTGGCGATGATGGCGGTCTGTTTACGCCTGCCAGACAATTCGCGCCGCAGATACCGAACAAACATGGGATTCCCTTCGCTGCACGGACCCTCGCCGCGCCTGACCTCACGTTATGCAGGGTGGCTATGGGCGAACTTGGGCGGTGCTGTGGCGGGGCTGTGCCGCGCCTTCGACGAAGGCAGGTGTCCCCCCCTCCCGTTTCGACGAAGGTAGATGTCGCGTTCGGCCCCTTCTCGAGCATCTGCCTTCGTCGAAACGCCGGGCGGGCGCGTCTGCCTTCGTCGAAAGTAGCGGGTGGGGCCGGGCCGGTGGGGCGCTCTCTGTTCAGCGCCGCCAGAAGAGGTGGTGCACCACGCCGCTGGGGCTCGGGACGACGTCGCAGTGGAAGCGATCGAACAGCTCCTCCGGCGATGACCACAGCCTCGAGCCGCGGCCCAGCTCAACGGGGGACACCGCAACGTGCAGGGTGTCGACGAGGTCGGCGTCGAGGAACTCGCGGATGGTCGCCGCGCCGCCGCCCAGCCGGACGTCGCGCCCGCCGGCCGCTTCCCGGGCCCGCTGCAGCACGGCCGCGGGTTCGCCGTCGACGAAGTGGAAGGTGGTGTCGGACAGGGTGAGCGGCGGCCGCCCGTAGTGGGTCATAACGAAAACGGGGGTGTGGAACGGCGGCTCGTCGCCCCACCAGCCGTCCCATTCGTGGTCGGCCCAGGGGCCGCGGTAGGGGCTGAACTTGTTGCGCCCCATGATCTCGGCGCCGATGTTGTTGCGGAAGTCGCGGGTCATATAGTCGTCCAACCCGCGGCTACCGCCGGGATCGGTCCGGTTCGGCCAGCTCGCGGTCGCCCCGGCCCACGAGAACATGTCCGCGGGTTCCGCGTGGCCGAAGGGCCGCTCCAGGCTTTGCCCCTCGCCGGCGCCGTATCCGTCGCTGGAGACACCAAAGTTTTGCACTCGAAGCAACTGCTGCACTGCCGTTCCTTCCGGTGGCCCGATCTGTCCGATGAGGGTCCGCACTCTACGCCCGCCACTCGGGCCTGACAATCGCCGCGGCGGCTCGCCGTTGGGACGGATTTCTGCGACGGCAGATGTTCCCACCCGGCGTTTCGACGACGGCAGATGTCGCGTTTGGCCCCATTTCGATCATCTGCCGTCGTCGAAACGGGCTGCGGGGAGCGCCTACGTTCGGCGAAACGCCTTGCCTAGGGGGCGACGAAGTCGCCCGCCACCACGCGGCCGGCCAGCTCGGTCAACAGGTCGACGCCGGCGAGCATGTCCTCGTCTTTCGTCAGCTCGCGCTCGTTGTGGCTGATGCCCTCGACGCTGGGCACAAACAGCATGATCGTGGGGACGATGTCCTTCATGTTCGTCGAATCGTGCCCGGCGAGGGTCCTGACGACGCCGTGGCCCAGCCCCAGCGCGTCGGCGCTGGCCGCGGCGAGCGCCATGCCCGCCTGGTCGTAGGCCTTCGCCGCCCACACGTGCTCGGCGCCGCGCTCGATGGTCACGTTGGCGCTGCGCTCGATGTCCGCGATCCGGCGGTGCAGGTCGGCGTCCGCCGCGGCCAGGACCTCGGGGTCCGTGCTGCGCACATCCACCAGCAGGTTCACCCGGCTCGCGACGACGACGGGCGAGTTCGGGAAGACGTTGAGCTCGCCGCAGGACGTGATCACCATGTGCTCCTCGGTGGTGTGCTCGCCCGCGATCCGGCGCGCCGCGACCACCAGCTCCGCGGCGCCCAGCAGGGCGTCCCGGCGGTCGGCGATCAGCGTCGCCCCCGTGTGGGCCTGCTCCCCGTGCACAACGAACTCGTACTTGTTCGCGCCCCAGGTGGACTCCACCAGGCCGATCGCCAGGGAGTCGTCCTCGAGCGAGCGCCCCTGCTCGATGTGGATCTCCAGGTACGCCGCCACGTCCAGCCGGTAGTCCCCGTGGGTGCCGATCGCCTCCAGCGCGTCGCGCACGCTGACCCCGTGCGGGTCCGTGGTGGCGAGCGCCTGCTCGGCGGGGATCTTGCCGGTGAACACGGAGCTGCCCATCATGGACGGCTTGAACCGGCAGCCCTCCTCGTTGAACCAGTTGACGACGGCGATGTTGAACTTCGGCGCGGACGCCGCCGCCCCGGCGTCGACGCCCTGTGCGCCGCCGGCGTCTCCCGCGGCATCCTCCGCGAGCCGGTCCCTGAGCCGGACCGCCGCGTGCGCCCCGGCCAGCACCCCGTAGGCGCCATCGAAGCGTCCGCCGAGCGGCTGCGAATCCAGGTGGGATCCGATGGCGATGTACGGCGCGCCCGGCGCCAGCTCGAGCAGCGCGAACTGGTTCCCGATCTCGTCGTAGCGCACCTCGAACCCGTGGCCCTCCACAAGCCCGCGGAACCAATTGCGGGTCTGCCCGTCGGCCACGGTCGCGGCCTGCCGGTCCACTCCCCCGCCCGCGGTCGCCCCGATGGTGCTCATGGAGCGGAAGTCGGCGAGGAAGGCCTCGTTGGGGGTGATGGCGCTCATCGGTGGGCTCCGTTCGAAGCTGTTGCGTTGACGGGTGCGGCGCCGGCTGGTTCGGCGGACGCGTCCAGGGTGTTGTGGGTGAAGCGGCCGCCGACGATCGTGGCCAGCACGTCCAGGGAGGAGATGTCCGCGGCGGCCAGCGGGGAAGCGGAGAGCACGGCGAAATCGGCGAGCTTCCCCGCGCGCAGGGTGCCCTTGTCCGCCTCCGTCCCGGTGGCGACGGCGGCCCACTCCGTGTAGGTGCGCAGCGCCTCCTCGGCGGTGAGGGCCTCGGTGGCCGTGCCGTCCGCGGCGGTCCCGCCGAGCACGCGCCCGTTTTCCGTCAGCCGGTCCACCCAAGCCTGCATGCCTCGGCGCACGTTGTTGTCCGCGACCGGGAGGTCCGAGCTGCCCGCCAGGACGGCGCCGGCGTCCACCAGCGACCGTCCGCGGTAGAGCCAGCCCTCCCTCTCGGGTCCCACGAGCTCTGCCATCTGGTCCCCCAGCGGGCCGATGAACGCGGCCTGGGGCGTGACGGCGATCCCGTGCTCGGCGACCAGCCGCACCTGCTCGGGGCGGGCGATGCCGAAGTGTTCGATCCGGTTCGGCAGCGCGTTGCGGCCGTACTTGTCCTGGCACCCGATGATGATCTCGGTGGCGAGGTCGATCGCGGCGTCGCCGATCGCGTGCAGGGCCACTGGCCAACCCGCGCGGTAGGCGCCGGCGACGCGCTCGCGGAAGCTTTCGGCGTCGTCGAGCAGGTACCCGTGGTTGTGCGGGTGGCCGCAATAGTCCTCGGTGACGGCGGCCGTCGCGCCGAGCAGCGAGCCGTCCATAAAGACCTTGACCGGGCCCAGGGACAGGAAGTCGTCGCCGAAGCCCGCCGGCAGCCCCAGGTCGAAGCCCAGCCCGCGGCCCTCGCCGTGCATGTCGGCCGCGTTCGCGGCCAGCGGGCGCAGCGCGTCGAGCGCCGGCATCAGCTGGGCGCGGGCGTGCAGGCGGCCCGCCGCCCGCGCGGCCTGGTACGCCTGCAGCTCCACGGGGCTGTGCCCGATCCAGCCGCCGCCGATGCCCGCCTCCGTGAAGCTGGTGATGCCCTCGGCCGCGTACCGCGTGGTGGCGTCGTCGAGCGCCTTGACGATCTGCTCCACCGGGTACGGCAGCAGGAGGTCCTGGATCAGCGACTGCGCCGACTCCTCTACGACGCCGGTCGGCCTGCCGTCCCGGCCGCGCAGCACGGCGCCGCCCACGGGGTCCTCGAACCCGGGGGTCAGGACGCCGGCGAGCGCGAGCGTCGCGGTGTTGGTGATGGACAGGTGCCCGGAGACGTGGCGGAGGTAGAGCGGCCGGTCCCCGGTGATCGCGTCCAGCCGATCGATGTCAGGGAAGGCGCCGCCGTGGTTCTTGTGGTTGTAGCCGGTGCCGTTGACCCACACGCCCGGCCGGTCGGCGAGGCGCGCCACCTCCGCCTCCAGCAGCGCGTACAGCTCTTCGAGCCCGCGCGCCGGCTCCAGGTCGACGGCGAAAAGCCCCAGCCCCCACCACGTGGTGTGGCAGTGGGCGTCGATGAATCCCGGGACGACGGCGGCGCCGCCCAGCGAGACGGTCCGGTCGGCCGTGCAGCCGTCCAGTTCCTCGTCGAAGCCCACGATCCGGCCGTGGAGCACGCCCACGCGACGGGCCCGGGGCCGCACCGGCTCGAGGGTGACGATGTCGGCGTCATCCAGGATGAGGTCGAGTCTCATCGCACTCCCCCGACGCTCGAGGCGGCGCCGGCATTCGCGGACGACGGCGGCATGGTCGCCGGGTCCGCACGCAGGTGCAGCAGCGCGGGCAGGCCGCTGGCGAGCGCGCGGTCCAGCGCCGGGCCGAAGTCCGCGGTGGTCTCCACGTACTCGCCGAATCCGCCGTAGGCGCGCATTCCGGCCGCGAAGTCCGGGCTGTCCATCGAGGTGCCGGACGGCCGGCCCGGATAGTGCGCGCGCTGGTGCTGGACGATGGTCCCGTAGATGCCGTTGTCCACGACGATCACCAGCGGGGTCCCGCCGTGCGCCCCGCACACCGTCAGCTCCTGCCCGTTCATCAGGAAGTCGCCGTCGCCGCAGATCGCCACCGCCTGGCGGTCGGGGAACACCAATGAGGCGGCGACGGCGGCCGGCACCGCCATGCCCATCGCCCCGTTGCGCGGCCCCACGAGGGAGTTGGGAAGGTTGTGTCCCACGAACCGGTGGCCCCAGATGGTGGCGTTCCCGGCCCCGTAGGTCACCACCCGCTCGTCGGGCAGGCGCGCGTCCAGGAGGCCCATCGCCGTCGAGAGGTCGACGCCGTCGCAGGCCTCCGGCGCGGGCTCGGAGAACCTGTGCTGGTCGGCGGCCAGCTCGTCCATCCAGTCCCGGGTGCGTCCGCCGCGCGCGGCCGACGGTTCGGGCAGAGCGGCCACCCACGCCGCCGGGTTGCCGACCACCTGCAGGTCGATCCGGCCGGCGTGCCCCTTGGCCTCGGGATCCGGGAGCACCACGATCGTCTCGGCGTCCAGCCCGCGGCGGTAGCCGTCCGTCAGGTTGTCCGTCCGCCCGCACCCGACGAAGACCAGCAGGTCCGCCTCGTCCAGCCGCGCGGCCAGCGTGTCCGCCCGGCAGTAGCCCAGCCAGCCGGCCCACGCGTCCGAGCCGTGCGGGACGGCGTCGTACGCCCGCCAGTCCGCGGCCACGGGGACGTGCGCGGCCGCGGCCCAGGCGGCGAATTCGGCGCCGACCGATCCGTCCGCGCCGCCGTCGCCGCCGTCCCACCCGTCGCCGCCGACGACGACGAGGGGCCGCGCGGCCGCCGCGATCCTGGCCACGGCATCGAGGGCGTCCTCAGGCGAGACCCGCGACGGGACCGCCCGGCGCGGCTCCACCGGGACCGCGTCGGTGACGCGGACCAGGACATCCTCGGGCAGGCCGACGACCACCGGGCCCGGGCGGCCCGTGGCGGCGGCGTGCATGGCCTCGGCCACCATCTCCGCGGCGCGGTGCTCGTCGTCGAGCACCATCACGCGCTTGGCGGTGCTGCCGAACCACCCCGTGAGGCTGAACTCCTGGAACGACTCCCGCTCGCGGTCCGCGACCGGGATCAGCCCGACGAACAGCACCAGCGGCGTGGCGTCCTGCCACGCGGTGTGCACGGCGATCATGGCGTTGGCGGCGCCCGGCCCGCGGGTGACCATGGCGATGCCGGGCACCCCGGTCAGCCGGCCCTCGGCGAGCGCCATGAACCCCGCGCCGCCCTCGTGCCGCGCCACCACGGCCTCGATCGGCGAGTCGTACAGCCCGTCGAGGACGTCGAGGAAGCTCTCCCCCGGCACGGAGTACGCGCGCCGCACCCCGTGCGCCTCGAGTTGGCGGACGATCAGGTGTCCGGCTGACTGCGGCATGCGCGTCTCCTTGCTCGGTGTGTAAGGTGTGGTGGGGGCGAACTAGTGCTTGAACCCGGGCAGGTCAACGCTCATGCGCGGGGCGATGACGCCCGCGACGGCGGTGAACAGCGACAGGAACACCAGCATCGCGGCGGCGGGCCACCAGTGGTTGCCGGCGCCGGCGACGAACGCCGTGGCGAGCAGCGGGACGAATCCGCTGAGCATGCCGGCCACGTTCTGCGAGAAGCCCACACCGGTGTAGCGGGTGGCGGCCGGGAACAGGCCGGTCAGCACCGTGCCGGACGCGGCGTACGGGAAGGAAAGCGCGGCGACGGCGAGGGTCATGCCCAGGACCACGACGACGTCGTTCCCGCTCTCGATCATCAGGAACGCGGGCCACGCGACGGCGGCGGACACGAGCCCGCCGTAGATGATGACCTTGCTGGCGCCGAAGCGCTCGGCGAGGCGTCCGCCGGCGATCAGGACCGGGATCTCGACGACGGCCGCGACCAGTCCGCCGAGCAGCATCAGCGACGGTTCGTAGCCCAGGATCTTGACGCCGTAGTAGACCACGAACGCCGTGACCAGGTAGAAGCCGCCGACGCCGAGCAGCGCGGCGGCCATGCCGATGATGATGTGCTTCCAGTGGTGGGTCAGCACGGTCCGGATGGGGGTCTTCTCGGTCTCGCCGGTCTCCATCAGCTCGGTGAAGACCGGGGACTCGTCCAGCCGCGAACGGATGTAGAGGGCCACCAGCAGCATCGGGAAGGCCGCCAGGAACGGGATCCGCCAGCCGAACGAGTCGAAGCTCTCCTGGGAGAAGAGGATGGTCATCAGGAAGAAGCCGCCGGAGGACAGGATGGTGCCGATCGGGGAGCCGATCTGCGGGAGCGCGGCGTAGCGGGCGCGGCGCTTGAGCGGCGCGTTCTCCACCACGATGGTCATGGCGCCCGACCATTCGCCGCCGACGAAGAGACCCTGGAAGATGCGCAGCAGCACCAGCAGGATGGGCGCCGCGATGCCGATGGCCGCGTAGGTCGGCAGCAGGCCGATGAAGCCCGTGATGATGCCGATGCCGACGATCGTGATCATCAGGGTCTTGCGCCGTCCGATCCTGTCGCCCATGGCGCCGAAGAACATTCCGCCCAGCGGCCGGGCCACGAGCCCGACGCCGAAGGTGGCGAAGGACGCCAGCGCGGCGGCGGTCGCGTCCTCGTTGGCGAAGTACTGGACGTTGAAGATCAGCGCGGCGGCGGCGCTGAACAGGAAGAAGTCGTACCATTCCATGGCCGTGCCGACGAGCGCGCCCATGGCGACCTTGGTGGCCTCCTTGTCGCTGATCTGCCGCGTGGCGCCCGCCTCGATGTTCGCGGTTCGGGTGGTTCCTGGGGGTGCTGCCGTGGGATCGGTCATGGGTGCCTCCGCACTAGGTGCTGCTCAGGGACGGTGTCCGCGGGTGGGGGGATCGGCCCCGCGGCGGTGATGCCTTCCAGCATGCCGGAGTGAGCGGCGTCACGCATCGGCGATTTCTCACGGGATTTGTGGCACGAGGTGTGCAAAAGCCCATAAAGTGTTGATGTGAGCGAACTATTCACGTCACATCTTGTGGGAACCGACGATACGTCCGACGCCGTGCGGTGGGACGCGCTCCTGGACCGGCTCGACGTCGACCGGCTGACCGACACGTTCCTGGAACGCGTGCTGCGCATCGAGGACTACGCGGCCTCGCCCCTCCCGGCCAGCGAGATCCGGCGCACCGCGACGGCGTCGTTCAATGCGCTGATCACCAGCCTTAGGCACGACGCCGACGCGCGCGCCATGGACGAGGCGCGCCTGGGCCAGGCGACCGACGTGGGGGTCTCCCGGGCCCGCGCGAACATCCCCATCGAGTCCCTGATGACCGCGATCCGGCTCGACTTCTCCGTGCTGTGGGCCGAGCTGACGCGGCTGGCCGCCGACGAGGACGCCCCGCTGCTGGTCCGCCACACCGAGAGCGTCTGGCGGGTCGTGGACTCCTACGCGAGCCAGACCCAGGCGACCTACGCGGCCGAACGGCAGCGGATGCTCGGCGAGGCGTCGTCCATCCGCCAGGGCTACGTCGCCGCGATCTTCGGCCAGGACCCCCCGGGGCCCGAGCTGCTCGGCCGGATAGCCACCGAGATCGGCGTGGCGCCGGACGCGGCGCTGGGAGTCGCGGTGGCCCTCGGCGAGGACGCCCCCGCGCTGCGCGTCGCCGTCGCGCTGGCCGCCCGCGCGGGGGGCGTGATGCTGACGCACCCGCTGGCGGACGGGCTGGTGGCCTTCTGGCCCGTGGACGGGAAGGCCGGCTCCCCCGCCAGCGAGACCACGGAGCGCCTGCGCGGGCTTCGGTGCGGGCTGGTGGAGCGGACGACGGGGCTTGGGAGCGTCGCGTCCGCGGCCCGCTTCGCGCGGGAGCTCGCCTCGCTGGTGGAAGAGTCGGACGAGGCGGCGCTGACCCTCGAGAGGTCCTGGACCCGGATCGCCCGGCTCCGGCTGGCGGAGGCCGGGATGCCCGTGGCGTCCGATGTCGAGGCGGCCCTGGACCGGTGCGGGCGCGTGGAGCGCGAGCGCCTGGTGGCCGCGGCCAGGACCTACCTGGCGACCGGCAGCGTGGCCGAATCCACGCGGCTGCTCTTCTGCCACCGCAACACACTGATGAACCGGCTGCGCCGCTTTGCCGAACTGACCGGGATCGACGTCACGGTCCCGGACCAGGCCGCACGCCTGGTGGTGGCCTGGTCCTAGGCGCCCGCCTCGGTGATCAGGCCCTCCGAGACCATCCACTCGTACGCCACGTCGGCCGGTTCCTCCCCGTCGACGTCCACGCGCAGGTTCATCTGGCGCATGACCTCGTCCGTGAGCAGCGGCGAGACCTGCGCGAACACCTCTTCCAACTGCGGGTACTCGGCCAGCGTCGCCGTGTTGAACACCGGGGCGCCGTTGTAGGCCGGGAAGAAGTTCCTGTCGTCCTCCAAAACCACCAGGTCCAGCGAATCGATGCGGCCGTCCGTGGTGAACACCTCGCCAAAGTTGCAATCTCCGTTGTCCGTGGCCGAGTAGACGGCGCCGGTGTCGTAGATGCCGACGTTGTCGTCCGGCACGCCGTCGGCCGCCCCGCGCTCCAACCCGTAGGCCTCCAGCATCGGGTTGAAGCCGTCCGGACGCGAGTTGAACTCCGGCTCCAGGCAGAAGGTCCGCTCCGCCGCGGGCAGGTCCGCGATCTGCGACATCTTGGTGATCCCGCCGAGCTCCTCCGCGACCTCGCGGCTCGCCGCCATGGCGTAGGTGTTGTTGAGCGGAGCCGGCTCGCCCCACGTGAGGCCGTTGGCGGCGTCGGCCTCGCGGACGGCGTCATACTGCTCGCGCTTGTCCGGGATGCCCTCGGCGTTGCCCAGGTAGGTGATCCAGGCGGTGCCCGTGTACTCCCACGTGAAGTCCGCCTGCTGGGAAAGCATCAGCTCGCGGACCGGCTGGCTGCCCGGGACGTTGGTCAGGTCGGTGACCTCGAAGCCGGCGGCCTGGGCGGCCAGCACGGCGACCTTGCCCAGCACCAGCTGTTCGGTAAAGTTCTTGCTGGTCACCACCACGGACGCGTCCTCCGGCAGGTCCTCGGCCGGGCTGATGGTGCCGGGTCCGGCCTGCGGCACGTAGGAGGCGGCGGGTTGCAGCCCGCAGCCCGCCAGCAGTCCGGCCCCGGCGAGCGCCGCGGCGGCGGCCAGCGCGCGACGGCGGCGTGCGGCGGTCCCGTTGTTCGCCTTGTTCCCCATGGTCACAGTCCCTTCGGGCGGGCGACGTGCTCCACGAGCCGTCCCAGCCAATCGACCACCAGCGCCAGCAGGGCCACAAGCAGCGACCCCGCCACCAGCACCGTGGTGAGGTTGAGGTTGACGCCGGTGGTGATCAGGATCCCTAGCCCGCCGCCGTTGATGAACGTGGCGAGCGTGGCGGTTCCCACCAGCAGCACCAGCGCGGTCCGAATGCCGGAGAGCATCACCGGCACGGCGAGCGGCAGTTCCACCTTGAACAGCACGGCCGCGGCGCTCATGCCCATGCCGCGGCCCGCCTCGATCAGCCGCTCGTCGACCTGCCGCAGCCCCACCATGGTGTTGCGCAGCACGGGAAGCAGGGCGTAGGCGACCAGTGCGACGACGGCGGCCCAGAAGCCGAAGCCCAGCCAGAACGCCAGCAGCACGACCAGTCCGATGGCCGGCGCGGCCTGGCCGATGTTCGCCAGCGCCATCACCGGGGCGCTGAAGCGGCGCAGCCGGCCGCGGGTCAGCAGGATCCCCAGCGGGATGGCGACCACCAGCACGATCAGCGCGGCCACGACCGTCAGCTGGAGGTGCTCCTGGGCGTAGCCCCAGAGCGCGTCCGGGGCCAAGGTGGCGCGCTCGGTTTCGGTCAGGTCGGCTGTGGCGAGCCAGCCGACGACCAGCGCAAAGCCGAGCGCGATGCCTCCGAGCTGCCACCACAGGGCCTTCCACGAGGCGACGGCGGTGCGGCCCGCGCGCGGACCGGCCTGCTCCGCCGTCGTTCCCGGCGCCGCTTCCGGCGCCGCTTCGGTTGCTGTGCCGTCCGACGCGTCAGGCGGGGTGTGCCGGGCCGTGTCCGCCGAACTCATCGTTCGCCCCCGGTGCCGGCGGCGCCCGCGGGGTCCGCGGGGTTTCCGGCCGCCGCGATGGCGGACTCCAGGGCCGCCATCGGAATGGCGCCGCTGTTCAGCCCCACGGGCGATTCCGAATCGCCCTTGGCGGCCTCCTGCGCGGCCCGGATCGAATCCATGACCGTGTCGACGGTGACCAGGCCCAGGAACGCGTCGCGCCGGCCGGTGACCAGCGCAGCGCTGGCGCTGCCCACCAGCATTGCGTCGAGCGCGTCGTTGAGCGTGGAGCGGTCCGAAACCAGCGGAAGCGCCGGATCGACGGCGTCGGACACGACCTGCATGCGGCTGAGCTGCCGGCGGGAGAGCCACTGGATGGGCCGGCTGCGCTTGTCCAGCACCACCGCGTGCTTCGCGCCGGCGCCCTGCAGGCGGGAGAGGACATCGCTGGCGAGGTCGCCAGGGACTGCCGTGACGGCCTCCGCCAGTTCGACGTCGTGCACGCGGTTCAGCGTGAGCTGCTTCAGGCCCGCGCCGGAGCCGATGAAGTTTTCGACAAACTCGTTGGCGGGGTTCGCGAGGATGCGGTCCGGGGAGTCGTACTGGACCAGCTGCGCGCCCTCGTCGAAGACGGCGATCCAGTCGCCCAGCTTCACGGCCTCGTCGAAGTCGTGCGTCACGCAGACGATCGTCTTCTGGAGCTCCGATTGGATGTTGATGAGCTCGTCCTGCAGGCGCTGCCGGGTGATCGGATCCACGGCGCCGAAGGGCTCGTCCATCAGCAGCACCGGCGGGTCGGCCGCGAGGGCGCGGGCCACGCCGACGCGTTGCTGCTGCCCGCCGGAGAGCTCCTTGGGGTAGCGGTCACGGTAGGTGTCCGGGTCCAGGGAGACCAGCTCCAGCAGCTCGTCGACGCGGGCGGCGATGCGCGCCTTGTCCCACCCGAGCATCTTCGGCACCAGCCCGATGTTCGTGGCGACGGTCATGTGCGGGAAGAGGCCGCCAGCCTGGATGACGTAGCCGATCTTGCGGCGCAGCTTGTCGCCGTCCATCCCGGTGACGTCCTCGCCGTTGATGACGATGCTTCCGCTGCTCGGCTCGATCAGGCGGTTGATCATCTTCAGGGTGGTGGTCTTGCCGCAGCCGGACGGGCCGACGAACATCACGATGGACCCGGCGGGGATCTCCAGCGTCAGGCCGCCGACGGCGGGCTTGACCTGTCCCGGGTACTGCTTCGTCACCTCCTTCAGGAGGATCGAGGCGCCGGTGACGCCCTCGGGGCCGGTGGTGGTGGCGGTGGTGGTCTCAGACACGGATACCTCGCGGAGTAGTCAGACGACCCAGGCCGACGAGCAGCAGGTCGAGGAGAAGGGCCAACAGGACGACGCCGACGACGCCGACGAGGACGGACTCGAACGCGTTGGCGCCGCCGAGTCGGGAAAGTCCGGAGAAGATGAATCCGCCGAGGCCCGGGCCCAGGGCGTAGGCCGCGACGGCGGCGACCCCCATGACCATCTGGGCGGACACGCGGATGCCGGCGAGGATGACGGGCCAGGCCATGGGGATCTCGACGGTGGCCAGCGTCCGAAGCCGGCTCATGCCGATGCCGCGCGCCGACTCCACGGTCGCGGCGGGAATGCCGCCGAGGCCGACCAACGCGTTGCGCAGGATCGGCAGGGCCGCGAAGAACGCCACCACGATGACCGCCGGAGGAACCCCGAACCCGAACGGCGCAATCAGCAGGCCGATCATCGCGAAGGACGGGACGGTGAGGCCGATGGCGGAGATGCTGTTCGCGACGCCGCTCGCCGCCTTGCTGCGGTAGGCCAGCGCGGCGAGGAGCACCGCGATGACGGTCGCGAGCACCAGGCACTGGACCACGAGGCTCAAATGTTGCCACGCGGCAAAAAGTATTTGGCGATATCTTTCGCCAACGAATTCCCACACGTTAGGACCTTCTTCACCCTGGTTTCGTAGTTGCTGACCGGGCTCCACGGGTCCTTGTCAGGGGTACGAGCGTAGCTACGGAGGCCCGCCGCGGCCCCCGCTCTGGCGCTCGAAGCCCAGACCGTTACCACTTCGCAACCTTGGTAGCAATGGATTTCCGGGGATTTTTGTGGTTGATTCCGGCGCCGTTTGGTCCGCCGCGTTTCCTTGGTGGCACCCGCGTTCCCACCGGGCGCCCCGCGGGCTTCCCCACCGGCACCCGCCGGGCAGATGATGGGGTCGAGCCGGCCGGAAGGCCACGGAAAAACGGAGGAACCAGCCCGTGGACGTCGCCCTGTGGATTGCCCAAATCATTCTCGCCGCGCTGTTTGTCACGGCCGGAATCACCAAGCTGACCCAACCGGCCGACAAGCTGGCGAAGTCGCTGCCCTGGACGCGCGACTTCAGCCCGGCCGCGGTGCGGTTCATCGGAGTCGCCGAATTCCTCGGCGCGGTGGGACTCGTCCTGCCGGCCCTCACGCGCATCGCCCCGGCGCTGGTTCCGGTGGCGGCCTGCGGCCTGGCCGTCGTGATGGTACTGGCCTCCGCCTACCACTTCCGCAAAAAGGAGCTCAGTGCCATCGGGTTCACCGGCGCGCTGTTCGCGCTGGCCGCCTTTGTTGCTTGGGGCCGCTTCGGGCCCTGGGCGCTCTGAGCGGAGCGGGGTGCCGCTAGGGACGGACGACGACGTAGGCGGTCGCCGTGCCGGGCTCGATCTCCGTGCGGCCGGCGTCTTGGATGAGGGGGCCGGCCGCCCCGCGCACGCCGGCGAGGAAGTCTCGCTCCGACAGCTCGCGCACGGCCAGGGGTCGCCCGGCCTCCCGCCACGCGCGCAGCCGTTGCCCGTCGGCCTCGAGCAGCCACGCGAAGAGGGCGTGGGCTGCCTGCGCCGCGGCCTTGCCGGTCGACATGCCCAGCGACGCGTTGAGCACAACGGCCACGGGCGCGTCGGGCAGGGCCCCGCCGGGAGGCAATTGCGTGCCGGAGACCTGCAGCTTGGCCAGCGGCTTGGGCAGAGCGTCCGCGGGAAGCGGGGCCAGCCCGGCTGCGCGCGCCTTCCCGACCTCGGCCACGGCATGGGCCGGGTGGGCGGCGAGCACCTTGGCGAACGCCTTGGGATCCGCGCGCCTGACCGTCTTCGCGAACGCGCCGGAGGCCCAGTCCCGCCAGTCGGGATTGCCCAGGTCGCCGAGGAAGGCCGTGACCGAGGCGAGCGCCGCCGCGGCGATGCCCTCCGCATGGCTGGCGGGATCCTCCTTGTCGACCAGCAGGATGATCGGCTGGACCAGCTCGCCCGCCGCGCGCCGCGTAAATTCACTCACCCGTCAAGGCTAGTGGGCCGCCCGCCGCCCGGACTCCCCACTTCGACGAACGACCCCGCTCCCCCACCCCCGTTTCGACGAAGGCAGATGCGCGTTTCCGGGGGTTTCCGGACACCTAGCGTCGTCGAAACGGGGGGGGTGGGACGTGTGCCTTCGTCGAAACGGGGGGGTGTGCTGCGCGGCGGTTAGGCCGGGACAACCTGCAGCACGGGCAGCTTGTCCAGGCTGCGCGTCGAGTTGTTGATGACCCGCTCGGACTGTCCGACCTCGAAGCTCTTCACGCGCCGGGCGAGGGAGTCGATGACGGCAAAGGCCTCCAGCCGTGCCAGCCCCTGCCCCGCGCAGCCGTGGATGCCGTACCCGAACGAGAGGTGGTCGACCGGATTCCGGCGGACGTCGAACGTGTCCGGATCCTCGTAGTGGCGCGGGTCGCGGTTGCCGGAGCCGGGCAGCAGGGCGAGTTGCGCGCCGGCGGGAACGGAGATCCCGTCGATCTCGGTGTCCTCCTTGACGAGCCTGCCGAACGCCTGGGACGGGGCCTCGTACCGCAGGATTTCGTTGAAGGCCGAGGGAACCAGGGACCGGTCCTCCCTGATCAGATCGAACTGCTCCGGGTGCGCCGCGAGGTGCGCGATGGCGTTGCCGATCGCCGCCACCGTGGTGTCCATCCCGGCGGCGACGTACTGGTGGATGATCTTGCCGCAGTTCTCCCGCGGGATCTCGCCGCGTTCGCCGGCGTCGAAGATCGCCCGCCCCATGCTGCCCTCGGTGAGGTCCTTGGCCTGCACGCCGTGGGCCCAGTGGAACAGCTCGCCCGCCACGGGGAACGCGTCGACGGTCCGCTGGTTCATCGGCCCGAGGCAGTTGAAGGCCGCGGCGCCCCAGCGCAGGATGTTCTCCCGCGCCTCGCCCTGGACCCCGATCAGGTCGGCGACGACTTGCCGCGGAAGGGCGCGGGCCAGGTCGTCGATGCCGTCGAAGCTCCCGCGCTCCACGAGCGCCTCGACCATCGCGTCGGCCTTCGCGTCGATCTCCGCCTTCATCTTGCGCAGCGCCCGCGGGGTGAGGTTCTCGGTCAGGGCCGCGCGCAGCGCGGCGTGGTGCGGCGGATCCGTCGCCAGGCTGGTCCCCACGAGGACCTCGTTCATCGTGTCGTTGAAGGCCACCTGGGTGGACGAGAAAAGGGTCGCGTTTCCCCACGAGTCGCGGATCGCGTCGTAGCGGGTGACGGCCCAGAGGTCGTCGGTCTCCAGCCGCACCACCGAGGACCGCCGGCGCAGTTCGGCGAACGCGGGGTACGGGTCGAGGAGCACCTCGTCGGAAAAGAGGTCGATCGTTGACGTGGCCAGGGTTTCTGCGGTCATGGGGCACCTCGCGCTGTTCGGGGTTATGGTTTGCGTCACGTCTATTCAAGGCACCGACCCGGCGGGGCGGAAGTGAATACTTCGCATACAACCCATGCAGGCAATGAATCCCCGGTCAGGCCACGGCCCGCGGGCCGGGCCGGTAGCGCCCCACGATCGGCTCGGCGGCCTCGATCAGCAGATCCCGCAGCCAGGCCCTGAACGGATCGTCGGTCAGCCACGGGTTCCAGACCATGTCGATCCCCAGACTGGGAATCGGGAACGGGAACTCCTCCATGCGCAGGTCGAACCTGCCCTCGAACGCGATCCCGACCTGGTACCGGTGCAGCGCCACGCCGCCGGCCCGGGCGATCAGGTGCGGGACGAACAGGTAGTCGGACACCCGCTGGCCCACGGTGTAGGAGACCCCGTGCTCGTCCAGGACCTCGTACGGCAGCACCCGCTGGGGCGCCGCGTCGGACACCACGTGCGGCACTGTCTCCAACAGCTCCAGCGCGCCGGCGTCGCGCGGCTCGTTCCAGGACGCGACCACCACCCAGCGGTCGTCGTACAGGCGCTCGCGCGGAAGCTGGGTGGCGAAGGCCTCGGGAAGGAGCGCGACGTCGGCCGCATCCTCCGCGAACACCGCCGCCGAATCGACGCTGGTGGTCCGCAGGCGCAGCACGGTGTGCGGGGCGCGCTCCTTCAGGAGTCGAGTGATTTCGCCGCCGATCACAAACGCGGTGCTGTTCGCCATGGCCACGGTGATCAGGCGGCGGTCGACGGCGGGATCGAACGGCGCGTGATCGACGATGCGCGCCGTCTGGTGCAGCGACTGGCGCAGCGCGGGCAGCAGCTCCACCGCCCGCGGGGTGAGCACCATCCCCCGGCCCTGGCGCACCAGCAGCTCGTCGTGCATCAACCGGCGGATCCGGTTGAGGGCATGACTCATGGCCGGCTGGGAGAGTCCCACCGCGGCGGCCGCCCGGGTGACGGAGCGTTCCTCGAGCAGCGCGAGCAGCGGCACCAGAAGGTTCAGGTCGACGGCGCCGAGCCGGGCGAGTTTGGCGTCCATGGCCGGCGGCGGCGAGCTATGCACGGCGGTCCCTCTCGCCGGGGCGCTCCGCGGCGCCGGGGTCCGGGAGTGTCAGGCGGACGGGTTCGAGCTCCTGGCCGGCCGGGTACTGCCCACCCAGCAGGAAGCCACCCTGCCCGGTCAGGGCCGCGGCATACTCGAGGCACAGCAGACCGTCGTCCGCGGACACCGCGGCGAGAGTCAGGTCCGCGAACGGGAGGGCCGCCTCGGGGTCGCGGCCACCGCGCTCCCGGATCAGCAGGGTTGCCTTCGCGCCCCGCAGCTCGGCCCGCGGATCCCGGAGCTCGACGTCGAGCATGCCCCAGTGCCCCGTCAGCCGCACGGACCCCTGGAAGCGGAGGCCGCCGCCGAAGCCAGCCGCAACTCCTCCGGCTTCGTCCGCGACCCGCAACTCCGCCGCACCCGCGGTCACCAAGGGAAAGGCGAACCCGCCACCCTGCCGGACCGCCGGCGCGTCCGTCGCGACGGCCCCGTCGTCGAGCCCCTCGACATAGGCCAGCAGGCTGTCCTTCACGCCCCAAACCATTCCGTGCTCCATCGCATCCTCCGCTCGTCCGCGCCGCCCAGTGCGGCCAACTATTCACGCCATGCACGTTCGGGATGACAATAATTCATTTGTGGCGCGTGGCACACGCTGGAAGTCTCGAGTGGTACCGGGCGGGCACTGCCGCCCCCATGCGGAGGTAGAAATGAACATCATCCTTGATCGTCCCCGTTGCGAGGGCCACGGCCTGTGCGAGGAGGCCGCGCCGCGGCTGATGCACCTCGACGACGACGGCGAACTGGTGATCGACGTCGAGGCCGTCGAGGGCGACCAGCTCAAGGCCGCGCAGTCGGCCGTCCGCGTCTGCCCCGTCGCCGCGCTGAGGCTGGCGTGAGCGTGGGCCGCCTGGACCGCGTCGTCGTCGTCGGCAACGGGATCGCCGGACTCACGGCCGCGGACTCGCTCCGGAACGCCGGCTTCGACGGCGAGCTCACGATCGTGGGCGACGAGCGTCATGCGCCGTACAGCCGGCCCGCCCTCTCCAAGGCGGCCCTCGTCGACGACGGGGAGATGGCCTCCCACCTCCTGCCCGCCCCGGACCACGGCGCCGTCGAGATCCTCGGAGCCTCCGCGGCACGCCTCGACGCCGTCCGCAAGATCGTTCACCTCGCGGACGGCACGGGGCTCCCGTACGACGCCGTCTTCGTCGCCACGGGCTCGCGCGCCCGGCGACTGGGCGGCGGGTCCGGCGTCGAGGAACACACGCTCCGGACGCTCGACGACGCGCTCGCGCTGCGGCGCCGGCTCGCGGACCGGCCGTCCGTGGTGGTGCTCGGCGGCGGCGCCCTCGGCATGGAGATCGCGTCCGGCTGCCGCGCGCTCGGCTGCGAGACCACCATCGTCTCGAACGGCGCGCCGCTGGCCGCCCACTTGGGAGGCCACCTCTCCGGCGTCGTCCTCGAGTCCGCGCTGCGCGGCGGGCTGAGGGTCGTCGCGTCCCGCGCCGCGGAACTGCGCGACGCGGGCGGGCACGCCGGGGTGGTGCTGGCCGACGGTTCGACGATCGAGGCCGAGGTGGTGGTCAGCGCCGTGGGGGACCTGCCGAACCTTCAGTGGCTGGCGACCAGCGGCCTGCTGACGAACGGCGCGCTGGAGGCGGACCGGCGCGGGCGTGTGGGGCCCGGTGTGTTCGCGGCCGGCGACGTCGCGACGTTCCCGACCCGTCGCGGACCGACGCGCGTTCCCCTGTGGACCAGCGCGATCGAACAGAGCAGGGCCGCGGCGCTCGCGCTGGTCCGCGGCGAGGAGGCGCCGGAGCTCGACTTCCTGCCGTACTTCTGGACCGAGCAGTTCGGCCACACCCTAAAGGCCAGCGGGTTCCTGCCCCTGGCCGGCGAGCCCGAGGTTGTCGACGGCGACCCCGGCGGCGGCTCGTCCCTGCTGCGCTGGACCCACGACGACGGGACCGGCACCGCCGTCGCTCTGAACTACCGGATCGCCATCCCCAGGCTCCGCAAGATCGGTCAGGCCCTCCCGGCGGCGGCCCCCTAGCCGTTTCGACGAAGCCACCCGCTCCCCAACCCCGTTTCGACGAAGGCAGATGCGCGCTTTCGGGGGTTTCGGGACATCTATCCTCGGCGAAACGAGACGGGCGGGACATGTGGCCTCGTCGAGAGGTCGAACCGGAGGGCCGCGGGGCCGACGGCGCCGCGGGACGCGGGACACGGGGCGGCGCCCGGCCTCCGGATGGGCGCCGGGCGCCGCCCCGCTTAATGGGCGCCGGGACTACTTCTCCACAGACTCCTGGCCCGTGGCCGTGGTGGTCTCACCCTCGATCATGTGGCCGTTCTGCTTGCCGCCGACCTCCACGGAGATCTTGCGCGGCTTGGCGCTTTCGCGGACCGGGATGGTCAGCATCAGGACGCCGTTGTTGTAGTGGGCGGTGATCGACTCGATGTCGATGCCCTGGCCGAGGTTGAGCTGGCGCACGAAGCTGCCGCCGCGGCGCTCGCGGGTCAGCCACTTCACGCCCTCCTCCGCCCCCAGCGTCCGCTCCGCGCGGATCGTAAGCAGCTGGCCGTCGACGTCGATGTCCACGGAGCCCGGATCGATGCCCGGCAGGTCGGCGCTCAGGATGTAGTGGTCCCCCTGGCGGTAGAGGTCCATGGGCACGTCCCGGAGGCGGTTCTCAAACAGGGAGCCGGCCAGGCGGTCGAACTCACGGAACGGATCGAAATTGTTTGCCATGATGATCAACTCCTTCGTGCGGCACCGGCGGGTGCCGCTGCTTGCTTGTGTTTGCGGGGATGAGCCGGACGCCCAGACTTGAGTGTCCTACGCTCAACCCGGAATTAAGTTAGCACTCGGCAATGGACAGTGCCAGAGGTACGCGAGGTGATTTCTCCGTCGGCGAACGACGCATTTCGGTAGCCGGTTGGACGCACGAGCCGCCCCCTGTGGTGGGATGGGAACCATGAGACTCGCCACCCTCCGCCGCCCGGATTCCAGCGGAACGTTCGCCGCCGTCATCGACGGGGACTCCGCCGTCGAACTCACCGGATTCGCCGACGTCGGGACCTTCCTCGCGGCGCCGTCCGGCAGGCGGGACGCGGCGCTGGAGGCCGCGGCGTCCGGCGGCACACGTCAGGACGCCCGCGCGGCCGCCTTCGCGACGCTCGTCCCGAACCCCGCCAAGGTCTTTTGTGTGGGCCTGAACTACCGCAACCACATCGCCGAGACCGGCAACGAGGTCCCGAAATTCCCGACCGTCTTCACCAAGTTCGCGGAATCGCTCACGGGCCCGAACGACGAGATCGAAATCCCGGCCGAGGACCACCGGGTCGATTGGGAGGGCGAGCTCGCGATCGTCATCGGCGAGGCGGGGCGCCGCATCCCGGAGGCAGACGCCGAGCGGCACATCGCCGGCTACGCCGTGTCCAACGACGTCTCGATGCGCGGCTGGCAGGGACGCACGCCGGAGTGGACACAGGGCAAGTGCTGGGAGGCCGCCAGCCCGCTCGGCCCGTATCTGGTGACCCCGGACGAGTTCACCGCCGGCGCCCGCATCACCACACGGGTCAACGGCGAGGTGGTGCAGGAGGATTCGACGTCGGACCTGGTCTTCTCGCCGGCCGCCCTGGTGGCCTACCTCTCGACCATCGTGACGCTGCGCCCGGGCGACCTGATCCTGACCGGCACGCCCGCCGGCGTGGCCCTGGGGCGGCGCAACGCCGAGGGCCGCCATCCGTGGCTGAAGCCCGGCGACGTGCTGGAGACGGAAATCGAGGGACTCGGCGCACAGCGCAACGTCCTGGTGGCCGGCCCGGTCACTGGGCGGTAGGGCGTGGACCTCGCCGCCGTCGCCGCCGACCTCTACGGGTCGATGCCCGGCGACTTCGTGTCTCGGCGCACGGAGGCGGCGAAGGGGACCGGGGACAAGGAGGCCGCCAAGGCCATCCGGGCGCTGCCGAAGCCGTCGTCGGCCGCGTGGCTGGTGAACATGCTGGTGCGCCACCGGAGGGACCGGATCGACGCGGTGCTTGCGCTGGGCGAGGACATGCGGGCGGCCCAGGAGAACCTGGACGCGGAACGGCTGCGCGGGCTGTCCGCCGACCGCCGCGCGCTGCTGGCCGCGCTTGAGCGCGAGTCCGCGGACCTGGCCAAGGAACTGGGGCAGGCGGCCAGCGGCCCGACCGTGGCGGAGGTCAGGGAGCACCTGCAGGCCGCGATGGCCGATCCGGCGGCGGCGGAGGCCACGGCCAGCGGAGTGCTGGTGCGCACGATCTCGGCGGACGGATTGGATCCGGCGGACCTGGCCGGCGCGGTCGCAGTTCCTGACGCGCCGGGGTTGCCCATGTCCGGTGGCCGAACGCCGGGGAACGACGGCGGGGCGCGCCCGGCGTCCGGGAAGGGCGACGCGAACCTGATCGACGCGAAGAGGATCGAGGCCAAGCGGGCCGAGGCGCGGGAGAGGACATTGCGCGCGGCCCGGGAGGCGGCAGCCCGGACCCGGGAGCGGGCGGAGCAGGACTCCGGACGGCGGCGCGACGCCGAGGACGAGGTCGAGGCGCTCGACGAGCGCCGGGCGTTCCTGATCCGCGAGCTCGAGCGGGCCCGCCGGGACATCGCGGCCGTCGAGCGCGAACTGGAGAAGGCCCGGGCGAGGCTCGCCTCCGCCGACCGCAAGGCTGAAGCGAGCCGGAGGGACGCGGAACGTGCGCGGGATCGGCTCGAGGCAGCCGACCGGGACGCCGAGGACACCTAGTGCCACGCGGGCCTACCAGCGGATTTGCGCCACGCTCTCCAGCGGCCGCCGCTCCCCCGCCACCCTGACGATGGCGGCCGCCGGGAGGTCGGCCGCGTGCAGCACCTCGGCGAAGCCCAGGTCCGTGCGCTGCTCGAGCTCCCCCAGCGTGACCTGGTAGACGCGGAACTCGTCGAGGTCCGGCAGGGCCTGGATCTCCACAAGATCCTGGGTGAGCAGGAACGCCCTGGCCCTGAGCGCGCCCCCCTCCCGGTAGACCACGAGCTTCCAGTATTCGCGGGGCAGCGCCGTGCCGCGGTAGACGCGGTCGTCGGCGTGGAACACGGGCCCGCCCATGATGGTGGCGCGCAGGTCCTCGACGTCGATCCCCTCGAACAGGGCGTCCTCCAGCCGGCCCCAAATCCCGGCCTTGCCGCTCTGGTTGAAGTCGTCGATCTGCGGGGCGATGTTGGTGAAGAAGAAGGAGTCCCGGTTGGCCTGCCCGGCCTCCTGCAGGTCCCCCCACAGCAGGTCCGAGCGCCGCGCGAGGTGCCCGCGGTCCAGCCTGTTGCCCGAATACAACTCGTTGCCCGTCTGGACGTCGTCGGGAAGGCGGGGATCCCGGGCGAAATTGATGTTGGCGCGGCTGAGCTTCTTCAGGCTGGCCCCGTCGACGTTCCAGGCGACCCAGCGCGCGAGGCGCCGCGAGCGGCTGACACTGAGGGAGAAGTGGGTGTAGGGGACAACGGGGGATCCTTCCATGGGAACCGCGTCGTCCCGGATGCCCTCCCCCAGCGTCGGCGGGTCGATCCGGTCTCCCAGGAAGTCGATGGCGTATCCGGCGCGCGCCGTCGGTATCTCGGCGTTGGTCTCGTTGGTCGTGGCCACGGAATCCTGCCCCTCCCTGATGCTGTCCGTCCGACGGGAGCGCTGGCGGGACCGCTCGGCCCCGCGGCCCCTCCTTCGCTGGGCGCCAGCCTACCGCCGCCGTCCGACAAGAGCGCAGCGCGCGATTATTGCGAATGACTATCATTATTAACTAGAATCAATCGCATGAACACACTCCCACCTTTACCCCAGCCCCAGCTCGGCTCCACAGCGAGCTCCCCGTCCGCGGGCCGTCGACGGAGCCGGTACCTCTGGTCGGCCGCCTCCTTGGCGGCCCTCGCCCTCGCCGTTTCGGCTTGTGGGCAGGACCCGGGACCCGGCGCACAGCCTCCCTCCTCCGATCCCACCGCCGCCGAAAACCCGGCGAGCGCGGAACAGCGCGCCTCGCGGACCGAGGTCGCCTCCATTTCCCCGCGCGTCGTCCTCAGCCACGACGGCGGCCTGCTCACCCTCGACGCCGAGACCGGCGCAACGGTCCACGAGGAGGATCTTCGCGGATTCCTGCGGCTGAACAACGCCGGAGACGGCCAGCACGTGGTGGTCACCCACGGCAACCGCTTCGAGGTCTACAACAGCGGAATCGACGCGCAAGGCCATGGGGACCACTTCCACTACTACGAATCGGACCCGGGACTGAGCGGGATCGGCTTCGCCGCACCCCACGCCGGCCACGTTGTGGTCCACAACGGCCTGACCACGCTGTTCGGAGACGGCGACGGCTCGATCCAGACGTTCACCTCCGAACACCTCAAGGACGGCCAACCCCGGATTGAGCGGCATGCCTCCGACTCGCCGCACCACGGGGTCGCATTGCGGCTGGCCGACGGCACCCTGCTGACCACGCAGGGCACCGAGGAGGCCCGCGACACCGTACAGGTCAAGGACGGTGGCGACACCGCGGCGGAGACGTCCGATTGCCCCGGCGTGCACGGCGAGACCGCCGCGGCCCCGAACAAGAACGGCGATGTGGTGGTGCTCGGATGCGAGAACGGACCGGTCGTCTACCGTGACGGGGCGTTCCACAAGGTGCGGACGGAGCGGGACTACCAGCGCAACGGCAACCTCGCGGGCTCCGAGGAGTCGCACATCGTGCTCGCCGACATGAAGGTCGACGCCGACGCCGAGCAGGAGCGCCCCACCCAGGTCGTCCTCATCGATTCCCTCTCCGACTCGCAAAAAACAGTCGAACTGGGCTCCTCCTACTGGTTCCGCTCGCTGGCCCGCGGCCCCGAAGGCGAGGCCTTGGTGCTCACCTACGACGGGAAGCTCAACGTCATCGACGAGGAGACCGGGAAGGTCACGGCCGCGATCCCGGCCATCGGCGCCTGGGAGGAGAAGTCCGAGTGGCAGCAGCCCGGACCGATCCTCAAGACGGCCGACGGGATGGCCTACATTACCGATGCGGAGAACAAGAAACTCGTTGTTGTGGACCTGGCGGCGGGCGAGGTCGTCAACGAGATGGACCTGGGCGTCGTTCCGGTGGAGATGGCGGTTGTGACCGGCCATCCCGAGGCGCCGGAGGGCGCCGACGAGAGTCACGGGGCACACGGCCACGACGACGAGTCGTAGGCGCCGCCGCCGGGGCGACTCGAGCGTGACGCGGCGCTTCGCCACGGTGGAGAGCTACGGCGTGTGCCCGGAGTGTTCGTCCGGCCGCTGGCCGCGGACGCCGAGCGCCCCGGCGACCGGCCGGCACACGGGATCATCGATGATCGGACCGCCGCGGCGGTGCAACACGCCCTTGCCGTAGACGGCCTCGAGATTGGCACGGGTGAGCACCTGGTCCGGCGGACCGGAGGCCACCACCCGTCCGTCCATCAGCACAACGTGGTCCGCCGCCCGCGCTTCGTCCAGGTCGTGGGTCGTCAACACCACGGGCCGGCCCCCGCGGGTCTCGGCATTGATGATCCGGTCGATGGTCCGCGCGGACACCAGGTCCAGGCCGGTCAGCGGCTCGTCCAGGATGAGTGCCTCATGCTCCTGCGCAAGCCCCTGCGCCACGTACACGCGCTGGCGCTGTCCCCCGGACAGCTCGTCCAGGTGCCGCCCCGCAAGATCAAGCAGCTGCATTTGCCCCAGTGCGACCGCGACCGCCTCGCGGTCCGCCCGCCGGAACGGGCGGAACCACCCAACGGATGGATAGCGGCCCATCGCGACGACGTCGCGCACCGTCATCGGCGTTCCGGCGGGGTAGACGACGGACTGCATCACGAAGGACAACCTCCCGCGTGCCTCGCGAACCGGCCCGCCGAGCACCTCCAGCCGCCCGGCCCGGGGCTCGAGCACGCCGGCGATGGCCTTGAGCAGTGTGGATTTTCCCGAGCCGTTCGGCCCGACAACCGCCGTGAGCCCGCGGCCGGGAAGCTCCACGTCGGAGGGAGCGACGGCAATGTGGTTGCCGTGCCCCAGCACCAGGCCACGCGCGCGCACCATCGGGGCGGGCGCCCCCGTCGCCGCCCTCATCCCTCCAACGCCTGTCCGTGGCCGGCGGGTTCGGGGCTCCTCCGGGGCCCGGCCGTTGCGCTGCGGCGCGCCCGCGCGGAGCGCGCGGTTTCCCGCACGGCCAGCGTGAGGAAGAAGACGAGGATCGGCACCAGCGCCATGGTGGCCGAGCCCGCAGTCCCGATCCGGTAGCTGATCGTCAGCCCGGCCAAGACGGAGAACACCGAGACCGCGAGCGACCAGAGGAACATGATGGGCACGCTGCGGGAGATCAGGGCCGCGGTGGCCGGCGGGCCGACGAGTAGCCCGAAAACCAGCAGGGTGCCGACGGCACGGAAGCTGCCGATGACGGCCGCGGCGATCAGCACCAGCAGCAGCCCGTGCGCCAGCTTCGGGCGCATTCCCAGCGAGCCGGCCTTCTCCACCGAGAAGGACAGCGCCATCAGAGGCCGGTACAGGAGCAGGGCGAGCAGGACCACGGCGACACCCAGCACGGCCTGCGTGCGGATGTCGTCCCAGCCCACACCGAGGGCATCGCCGAACAGGATGCTCGTGAGGGATCCCGTGTACGACTCCGACCGGGAGATGATCACCACGCCGAGGGCCATCATGCCAACGAAGAGCAGGCCGATGGACGTGTCCTCCTTCAGCGTGGTGCTGCGGTGGACCAGCCCGATGCCCACGACCATCGCGGCGGCGGCCAGCGCCGCGCCGACGAGGGGCGAGAAGCCGAAGAGGACGGCGGCGGCGATCCCGGGGATGACCCCGTGCACAAAGGCGTCCCCGAAGAAGCTCATGCCGCGCAGGACCAGCCAGACCCCGACCACCGAACACGTAGCCGCCGCGATGGTACCGCCGATCAGGGCGCGCTGCTGGAATCCCAGGGCGAACGGCTCCATCAACCAGTCCATGACACGTCCCGCCGGTCGCGCCGCCGCGCCGGCAGCATCAGGCGCCCGCTCCGAGCGCCTCGGCCAGGGCACGGGCGTTGAAGAGCATGGCGTCCTCGTAGGTTTCGGCGCCGGAGCCCTCCGGGCCCAGCCCGCCCTCGTAGAGTTCGACGACGGGAACGGTCCCGCCGGTCTCCTCCGACAGGGCGCCGACCATGGCGTTGTTGGCCTCGATACTGGTCACCAGGGCGTCGGCGCCCTCCCTGCCGATCTCGCCGTGCAGCCTCGACAACTGTTGGGACGACGGCGCGGCGTCGGTGGAGCCCCCGGGAACCACGACGCCGGCCACGTCCAGGCCGTAGGCGTCGGCGAAGTAGTTGTAGGCCGCGTGGTCGGTGACCAACGTCCGGCGATCCTCAGGGATGGCGGAGAGGATCTCCTTCACCTGTCCATCGACGGCGCGCAGGCTGTCGGAGACCTGTTCGCCGCATGCCGTGTACTGCTCGTCGCCGGTGGTCGCGGCGAGCCGACCGCCGATGGCCTCGGCGGCATCCGCCATGCGGCCCACGTCCATCCAAAAATGCGGATCGAGGCTTCCGGTTCCGTGACCAGACTCGGCTCCGGCTGCGCCTCCGCCATCTTCGGAACGCCCACCACCGCTCCCGGTGTGGTCGTGTGACGCGAAGGGCAGCGGATCGGCCTCGGGGCCGACCTCGAAGAGCACGGCCCCGTCGGACTCGGCGTTGTCGAGCGCGGTCTGCATCCCAGCCTCCAAGTCCAGACCGTTGGAGACCACAAGCTTCGCCGCCGTCATCTGCGCGATCTGCTGCGAGGACGGCGCGAAATCGTGGGGATCGTCGCCCGGGCCCATAACGGTGCTCGACGTCGTGCCGGCGCAGGCCGTGATCTGGTGGAGGACGCTGCCCAGTTGCGTGGTGGTGGCCACCGCCACCGGATCCGCTCCGGTGTCCGCGCCGATCGCGCCGCCGCAACCCCCGAGCAGAATGGCCACGCCGACTCCAACGGGCAACAATCCCCGTCGAAGTCCTGTGGGGGCATCCCTCGGGCCCCGTCGCCGCGGGTGAGGCCGGTTGGCATTGGGCATCCTGAATCCTTTGTTTCACGCTGACAGGTCTACGCTCCACACTACCCTTATGCGAATGATTCCCAATAACGAACACCGTTGCCCGCACCGGTCGAGGACTCGGGCCAGCGCTGCTCCGCCCAGTGCGCCCGATGCCCGCCCGAGAACGGCGCGTCGCCCATTTCCGCCCGTCAGGAGCGGAAATGTGAACTTTTGGCGTCGCCTGGGAAACCAGTACCCGATATCGCTTGCCACACCGGGCGAGCCACCCTAGGTTTAGGGGAGGGAACCAGCGATGCTGCGAGGCTCCCTGATCGCTGATCGCAGCTGTACGCAATATCGAAGGAAGCATCATGGCAACAGGCACCGTTAAGTGGTTCAACGCCGAAAAGGGCTTCGGCTTTATCGAGCCCAACGATGGATCGGCGGACGTTTTCGCCCACTTTTCCGCAATCGCGAGCAGCGGTTACAAGTCGCTCGATGAGAACCAGAAGGTCGAATACGATGTCGTGCAGGGCCCCAAGGGTCTGCAGGCTGAGAACATTCGCCCGCTGTAACCCCAAAAGCTTCACCCGCCGCTAGGCGAGGTTGAACGAAGAGAGGCCCCGGACGCGCCAGAAGGCGCAACCGGGGCCTCTCCTTTGCCCGCGGGGCGGGATGTTCGCCCGCCTGAGGGGGAACTGACCGGTCAGGCGTTCCAGAGGCCGTAGGAGTCCGCGAGGTCCGCGATCTTCTGGGCCCGGGCCAGGCGGGGCAGGTACGAGCCGTCGCCGATCGACGCGCCGGCCGCGTGCGCCACCAGCATCTCGTGGGCCCAGCTGAGCTCGTCGGTGCTCGGGGACAGGCCGGTGTTGACGTCCTCCACCTGGTCGACGGACAGGCAAAGCTTGCCGGTCATCCCCATGGAGGCGGTCGTCTGGCAGGCCGCGTAGACCTCGTCCTTGGCCGCGCCGGGCGTCGCGGGGCCGTCGATGGCGCCGGGCAGCTGGCCCACCCGGGAGGCGACCACCAGCTTGCCGCGCGCGTAGGCGAGGGCCAGCGGGTCCTCGGAAACACCCGTGTCCTTGCGGAAGTCGTTGGTTCCGAATGCCAAGCGGAACGTGCCCGGGGCGGAGGCGATCGACGTCGCGTTCTCGATCCCGATCGCGGACTCGATCAGGGCGAGCACCGGGGTTCCGGCCTGCAGGCGCATGGCGGTGTAGGTGACCTGCTCCGGCTTCTCCGTCATGGCCAACATCACACCGCGCAGTCCCTTGGTCTTGGAGAGGGCGGCGAGGTCCTCGGCCCAGAACTCTGTCTCGATGCCGTTGACGCGCACCCAGGCCGTCATGCCCGAGTTCAGCGCCTCAACGACGGCGTCGCGGGCCTCGGCCTTCTTCGCGTCGGGAACGGCGGCCTCCATGTCGAAGATGACCGAGTCGGCTTCGGATGCGAGCGCGGGCGCGTACAGCTCAGGTTTGGCGGCGTTGACCAGGAGCCAGGAACGGGAGAGCTTCGCGGGCAGCGATGCCGCGCGTCGGTTGCGAAGGGACATGCCTCCAGCCTACCCACTCCGCCCGCGTGGGCTCCACTTGCCGACCCCCAAAGTACGGTCTGACTTGCAGGTTCATACTTGCCGGGTGCCGCAGCGCACACGGCGGGGCATGATGTGTGCATGTGGATCGGCTGGATAGAGTTCGACGTCCTTCTCGGCGACGTGCACTCGTTGAAGGAAAAGCGGGGCGCCGTGCGCCCGATCATCGCCGAGGTCCGGCGCCGGTTCGAGGTGTCCGCGGCGGAGACCGGGCACCTGGATCTGCACCGCCGGGCCGGCATCTCGGCCGCGCTCGTCGCCGCGGACCGCGCCCACGTTGTGGAGGTGCTCGACGCCGTCGAACGGCTCGTCGCGTACCGTCCGGAGGTGGAGCTGCTGAGCGCCAGGCGGCGCATCCATTCCTCCGACGACGACTAGAGGACGCCCCGGGCGCGCGCCCGAACACGGGCCCCCACCAGCCCGTTTTCAGCGCAGGCACCTCGCGGGCGTAGTCTCTTACGGTCGAATGTCGCGCGGGTCACACCCGGCCACCCCCTAGGAACCAAGGAACTTCGCATGTCTCAGCCCCCTGCCACAGCACGGGCCCACGAAAAGGACGGCGCTCCGCATCTCGAGCGCGGTCTGTCCAACCGGCACCTCCAGCTCATCGCGATCGGCGGCGCCATCGGCACCGGCCTGTTCATGGGCTCCGGCAAGACCATCTCCGTCGCCGGACCGTCCGTCATCTTCGTCTACATGATCATCGGCTTTATGCTCTTCTTCGTCATGCGGGCCATGGGCGAGCTGTTGTTGAGCAACCTCGAATACAAGAACTTCGGGGACTTCGCCGGAGACATCCTGGGCCCCTGGGCCTCGTTCTTCACCGGATGGACCTACTGGTTCTGCTGGGTGGTCACCGGCATCGCCGACGTGGTCGCCATCGCCCACTACGTGGCGTTCTGGTGGCCCGACCTGCCGCTGTGGATTCCGGCCGTCGCCTGCATCCTGGTCCTGTTGGGGCTGAACCTGCCCACCGTGCGCGCCTTCGGCGAGACCGAGTTCTGGTTCGCGCTGATCAAGATCGTGGCCATCCTGGCCCTGATCGTCACGGGTCTTGTGATGATCATCGGCGGATTCGAGTCCGAGGGCGCCCGCGCCTCCTTCGCCAACCTCTGGGAGCACGGCGGGATGTTCCCGACCGGCTTTATGGGCTTCGTCGCCGGCTTCCAGATCGCCGTCTTCGCGTTCGTCGGCATCGAACTGGTCGGCACCGCCGCCGCTGAGACCAAGGACCCGGAGAAGAACCTGCCGCGCGCCGTGAACTCCATCCCGATCCGCGTGCTGCTCTTCTACGTGGGCGCCCTGATCGTGCTGATGGCCGTCCGCCCGTGGACCGGCTACACCCCCGACGAGTCCCCGTTCGTGGGCATGTTCGCCCTCGCCGGACTGGTGGGCGCGGCCGGCGTGGTCAACTTCGTGGTCCTGACGTCCGCGACCTCCAGCGCCAACGCCGGCATCTACTCCACCTCGCGCATGGTCTACGGACTGGCCCAGGAGGGCGACGCCCCGAAGACGTTCGCCCGCCTGTCCGGCCGCGGCGTGCCCAGGAACGCGCTGCTGTTCTCCTGCATGTTCCTGCTGGCCGGCGTGGTGCTGCTGTACGCGGAGGGTTCCGTCGCCGAGGCGTTCACCCTGGTCACGACCATCTCCGCGCTGTGCTTTATGTTCGTCTGGACCATCATCCTGGTCAGCTACGTGGTCTACCGCCGCCGCCGCCCGCACCTGCACGAGGCCAGCACGTTCAAGATGCCCGGCGGATCGTTCATGCCCTACGTGGTCATGGCGTTCTTCGCCTTCATCCTCTGGGCCCTGACCACCCAACCGGACACGCTGGCTGCGCTGCTGTTCACGCCGATCTGGTTCGTCGCGCTGGGCATCGGCTACCTGATGCTGCGCCGGAACCCGGTCCACGCCGAGATCCGCGCGGCCCACGACGCCAAGGTCGCCGAGGAGAAGGCGGAGCTGGCGCGCCGCTAACCCGCGGGAGCCCTGCCGCCAAGCCCCCGGGCAGCACGGCGGCACGACGACGGCCCGGCCGCCTTCCCAGCGAAGGTGGCCGGGCCGTCGCCGTACCTTGGCAAACGCGAGAACCGGGTGCCGCGCGACCCGTCCCCGGTTGCCTACGCCCGCGGCCCGGCGGGCGCGAACGCCCCCCGGTACCGCGCGCCCGGGTGGGTTTCCGGGAGGCGGTCGCGGCCGAACAGCTTGCGGCGCAGCGTCCCCTCGGCGTACTCGGTCTTGGCCAGACCGCGGCGCTGGAGCGTGGGCAGGAGCTGCTCGTTGAACTCAATGTAGGTTCCGGGCAGGCGCCAGTTGATGACGTTGATCCCGTCCACCCCCGCCGCCTGCCACGCCTGGAGCTGGTCGGCGATCTGGTCCGGTGTGCCGGCCACAACGCCGCGGTCGATCCGGCTCTCCGCCAGGTCCGCGAGCGTGGGCTCCCGATCCGGCGTCGCCTTCCGAAGCCACTCCACGTGTCCCTGGCCGCCGTTGTTGGGGATGTCCTTGAGCCGGGTGTCCGACGGCAGTCGTGTCCCGTCCGGCAGGACGCCCAGCGAGGCGTGCGTCAGGTAGCCGACCACCGAGGAATACTCGGCGTAGTCGGCCCGTTTGCGGGCCACCTCGGCGGCCGTCGCGCCGACGATGAACGTGATGCCCTGGAAGAACGCGATGTCCTCCGGGGCGCGTCCCGCCTCGACCGCGAGCGTCCGCGCCCACTCCGTGTGCTGCCGGGCGACGTCCGGATTCGGCGGACCGATGAAGACGGCCTCGGCGTGCCGCGACGCGAACCGGATGCCGCGGTCCGAACCGCCGGCCTGAAACAGCAGCGGGGTGCGCTGCGGCGAAGGGGACGGCAGGTGCGGCCCCTCCACGCGGTAGCGTTCGCCCACGTGGTTGATCTTGTGGATCTTGGACGGATCCGAGTACCGCCCGCCCTCGCGGTCCACGAGCAGGGCGCCGTCTTCCCACGATCCCTCCCACAGCTTGTAGACGACGTCGAGGTACTCGTCGGCCCAGTCGTAGCGAGCGTCGTGCTCCACCAGCTGCGGCAGCCCGAAGTTTCGGGCGGCGTTTTCCTGGGTGCTGGTCACGATGTTCCACGCGACGCGCCCCTTGGACAGGTGGTCCAGCGTAGAGGCCTGGCGGGCGAAGTTGAACGGGTGGTTCTGCATGACGTTGGACGTGTACGCCAGGCCGATGTTCCTGGTGACCACGGCGAGCGCCCCGAGCAAAACGGCCGGATCGTTGGACGGAATCTGCAGTCCCTCGTTGACGTTGTCCACGTGGGATCCGCCCGCCGGCCCGTACAGCCCCGTGACGTCGGCGAAGAACATGGCGTCGAACAGCCCGTCCTCGAGTGTCCTGGCGAGGTCCAGCCACAGGTCCAGCCCGTTGAATCCGGTCTGTCCGGCATCCGGGTGCCGCCACTGGCCGTGGTGGATGTGGGAGGGAGTGTTCATCAGGAACGCGTTGAAGTGGAGTGGTTTGCTCATGCCTGCTGCTCCTGGGTCCGTCCGGCGGCGCCGACGAAGATCGGGGTGGTCTGGTGGTCTCCGGTCAGCCGCTGTTGGCCCACTGCGCGGGCGCGATACATGACCGGGTTGTGCTGCGCGAGGACACGGGCGTTGCGCCAGTGGCGGTCCAGCCGGCGCGACTCGGACGCCGCCGACGCGCCGCCCACCTCGAACAGGCGGTTGGCGACGTCCAGCGTCTGTTCGGAGATGAAAATCTGCGCCTCGGAGACGAGCGTGTCCAGCTCCTCCACGTCCGGGTCGTCGACCGGCCCGTGGCGGGACGCGTCGGCGACGCGCTCGACCTCCAGCGCGGCGGCCCCGAACGCCGCCTCGAGGGCGAAGACCGTGCTGCTGATGCGGCCCACCACCTCCTGGACGAGCGGGTCGCGCCGCGGGCTGTCGCCGACGCCGTGGGAGAACACCCGCCCGCGGCCGAGGACGTATTCGATCGCGTCGCGGCGGGAGGCCTTGGCGATGCCCACGAGCGCGGCCAGCAGGACGGCCTGGACATAGGACGCCGTGAATCCGGGCCGTTCCCCGGAGGCCGACCATTCGACGTTGTCCGTCTCCACGGGCACGCCGGTGAGCCGGGTGGTGCCGGACGCCGTCAGCCGCTGGCCGAAGCCGTCCCAGTCGTCGACGAGCTCGAGCCCGGGCGCGTCCCGGTGGACGGTGGCCCTCACGCTCCCGCCGTCCTCGGTGTCCGCGTGCACCCGGATCCAGTCGGCGTACAGGCTGCCGGTGCTGTAGAACTTGGTTCCGTCGAGGCGGTGGGCGCCGTCCCGGGCGGAGAGGATGGTCGAGTTCCTGCCGGGGGCGTTCCCCTTCTCCGTCGTCGCGTTGCCGAAGATGTCCCCGGCCACGACACGCGGTAGCCAGCGGGCCCGCCGTTCGGCGTCGGCACCGGAGACGAGGGACTCGACGCTCGTGAAGTGCGCCCGAAGGGCTTGGACCAGGTTCGAGTCCGCCGCGCCGAGTTCCACCAGCAGCAACAGGGTCTGGGACAGCGTCGCTCCGCCGCCGCCCCAGCTGGCGGGCACACGCACCGCGGTAAATCCGGCCCTCTTCAGCCTCTCGACGGCGTCGTACGCCAGCGTCCTCGAGGTCTCCCGCGCGGCGGCTCCGGCCGCGATCTCGTCCAGGACGGGTCGGAAGCGCGCCAGCAGTGCCCGGGTCGTGGGCGCCGGGCCCGCGTCGGCCGGACGCGCGCCGGCGTCGTGGGTTTGGTTGTGCGTGGCCGTGGCGGTCATGCCAGTCCCTTCGTTGCGTGTCCGAGCCGCGGGGCGGCGCCGAGCAGGCTCTTGGTGTACGGGTGCGAGGGGTTCCCGAAGACCTCTTCGGCGCGTCCGGCCTCCACCACGCGGCCCTCGCTCATCACCGCGATCTCGTCGCTGACGTGCCGCACCACGCCCAGGTCGTGGGAGATGAACAGGTAGCTCAACGCGAACTCGCGCTGCAGCTCGTCGAGGAGGTCCAGGACCTGCGCCTGGATGGAGACGTCGAGCGCCGACACGGGCTCGTCGCACACGATCACGTCCGGCCCGGACGCCAGCGCGCGGGCGATCGCGATGCGCTGGCGCTGTCCGCCGGAGAGCCGCAACGGGTTCCGGTTGGCCACGGCCGGGTCCAGCCCGACCGTTTCCAGAAGCTGCGCGACCTCGTCGCGCCGGTCCCCCCGGTTCAGCTTGCCCGTGTCGATCAGGGAGTCGGACAGGATCTCACCCACCGTCCACTGCGGATCGAAGGAACCGAGCGGGTCCTGGTAGATGGCGGCGATCCGACGGCGGTTGGGTCGGCGCTCGCGTTCGGGCAGGCCGCTCCACGGCTTGCCGAGGAGCCGGACCCCGCCGGCGTCCGGGGCGGTGAGGCCCAGCGCGATCCGGGCGACGGTGCTCTTGCCGGATCCGGACTCCCCCACGATGCCCAGGGTCGCGCCCCGGTTCAGCGAGAAGGAGACGTCCGCGACGGCGACCCGTGCGGTTCCGTCGGGGTTGCGGTAGGTCTTCCGCAGGCCGTCGCCGACCAGGATCGGCCCCTCGACGGCGGCGGGTAGGCCTCCGGTCGGCTGCCCGGCGCGCCGCTCCTGGATCAGCCGGTGCTGGCGCTCCGAGATGCCGACGGGGGTCTCGGCCAGTGGGGTTCCGCGGGGACGGTCCGTCGGCACAGCGCGCAGGAGCTTGCGCGTGTACTCGTGCCGGGGGTCCTGGAGGACCTGCTCCGCCGTTCCCGACTCGACTATGCGGCCGTGGCGCATGACCGCGATCCGGTCCGCCATGTGCCCGACGACGGCCAGGTCGTGGCTGATCAGCAGCAGGGCCGTGCCCTGTCCCTTGAGGTCCCCCAGCAGCGCGAGGATCTGCTTCTGCACGGTGGCGTCGAGCGCCGTCGTCGGCTCGTCGGCGACCAGGAGGGGCGGGTTCAGCGCGATCGCGGAGGCGATGAGCGCGCGTTGGCGCAGGCCACCGGACAGCTCGCCGGAACGCTGGCGGATCCGCTGCGCGGGGTCCGGGATCCCGACATCGGCGAGCAGTCCCAGCACAGTATCGTGGCGCTGTCGACGGGTCTGGCGGGTGTGCAGCCGCAGGGCGTCCTCGATCTCGCGACCGATGGGGCGCAGGGGATCCAGGGAGACGAGGGCGTCCTGAAGGACGTAGCCGACCCGGGTCCCGCGGACCTTCCGCCACTTGGCGGGCGAGTTGCGCCGCTGGTCGATTCCGCCGATCTCGATGCGGTCGGCCTCGACGCGTGCGTTGTCGCCGGTCAGCCCGATCAGCGAGCGCGCCGTCACGGACTTTCCGGAGCCGGACTCCCCCACGATGGCGAGGCACTCCCCGGGGGCGATGTCGAAGTCGATTCCGTGGACCACGGGCGCGGCATCCTGCGGCGCGCCGAAGGCGACGCGGAGGTTTCGGACACTGACCACCGCGGGCGGCGTTTGGGTGTCGGCTGGAGTGGGGTTGGTCATCACTTGTCCTTGAGTTTGCGCTGGAGACCGTTGCCGAGGACGGTGGTGGCGGCGGCGCTGAGCACGATGAACAGCCCCGGGAAGAGCGTGATCCACCAGGCGATGCTCATGTAGCCGCGGCCCGCCGCGAGCATCGAGCCCCATTCCGGGGCGGGAGGCGTGGCGCCGAGGCCGAGGAAGCTGAGCGAGGAGGCCCAGACGATCGCCTGCCCGACGCCGAGTGTGGCGAGGACGAACAACGGGGCGGCGACGTTCGGCAGGATGTGGCGGCGGATGATGAACCACCGGGACCGGCCCTGCACGATCGACGCCTCGACGTAGCCGGAGCGCCGGACGGAGAGGACCTGGGTGCGGATCATCCGGGCGTAGCCGGGAGCCGTCGAGAGGCCCACCGCAAGGGTTGTCGTCACCACGCCGGGGCCGAGGATCGTGATGACGAGCAGGGCCAGGAGCAGGCCCGGGAACGCGAAGAGCACCTCCAGGAACCTGGAGACCCCGAAGTCCACCTTCCGGGTTCCCAGCCCCGCCATCGCGCCGAGCACAACGGCGACGCCGAGGCCGATCACCGTGGCCAGGATGCCGATCAGCAGCGAATCGCGGGCGCCGTGGATGACGCGGGTGAAGACGTCGCGCCCGGACTCGTCCGTGCCGAACCAGTGCCCGGCAGACGGCGCGGCGAACGCGTTGGCCGGTTCCATGGCCAAGGGGTCCCCGGACGCGACGAGTCCCGGAACGGCCGCCGAGAGACCGAGCGCCAGGATCACGGCGGCCGGGATCGCGATGTCGAGGGGGACGTTGAGGCGCGGACCGCGCCTGGCCGCGGACGGCCCGCCGGCGCCCCCGGCATCGCGTGGGGTCGAGACCCCGTGGTTCTGCTCAATGGTCTGTGTCATGGTGCCTCCGATGGGGACTGGTCCGTTGCGGACGTGCCGTGCGCGGGCGGTGGAGCGATCGTGCGGTTCGCGGCGCTCATGCTTCGCGCAGCCGGGGATCGACGAGGCGGTCGGCGAGGTCGCTCAGGAGCGTGACCACGATGTAGATCGCGGCGACCAGGATAACGACGCCGAGAACAACCGGGACGTCGCGGACGAGCACCGACTGCAGCAGGGTGCGCCCGATCCCCGGACGGGCGAAGACCGTCTCCGCGACCACCGCGCCGCTGATAAGCGAGCCCATGGCCCAGCCGGACAACCCGATGCCGGGGAGCGCCGCGTGGCGGAGGGCGTGGCGCAGGCTCACGCCCGTCTCCGCCTCGCCGCGCGCGCGTGCGGAGAGCGCGAACGGCGAGCGCATCGCCGTCTGCATGGACTCGCGCATGACCTGTCCCAGGAAGCCGGCCAGGGGGATGGCGAGGGTCAGGACGGGCAGCACCCGGCTGGGGAGGCCCGGCGCGCCGCTTGTGGCCGGCAGGAGCTGCAGGTTGACGCTGAACAGGAGGATCAGGAGCGTCCCGAGCCAGAACTGCGGCACGGCCGCCGCGACGATCTCCAGGATGTTGCCGATCGCGGCGGCGGTTCGGCCCCCGCGGGCGGACCACAGGGCCAGCAGGAGGGCGAAGACCCAGGCGGTGGCCAGCGCGGCGACGGCCAGGACCATCGTGTTGCCCAGCTGCTCGCCGAGGATGTTGGCCACCGGCTGGCGGAATTGGTACGACTGCCCGAGGTCGCCGCGGAGCAGGTTCCCGAGGTAGGCGACGTATTGGACGAGGACCGGACGGTCCAGCCCGTTGTTGGCGCGCGCCTCCTGGCGCATCTCCTCCGTGGCGTTGTTCCCGGGCCCGCCGAGCAGCGCGTCGACGGGATCGCCCGGCACCAGGCGCAGGGCGAAGTAGGAGAGGGTGGCGACGGCCCAGAGCACAAAGAGCGCTCCGCCGAGGCGCTGCGCGATCCAGCGGGCGGCCGACGGCGTGGCGACACGGGGGCGGACGGGGACGGAGAGAGCGGGAGCGGTCATCAGCGGTCCAACCATGTGTCGTAGAAGGTGGGCATGCCGAGCGGGGAGACCAGCCGGACGCCTTCGACGTCGGCGCGGAAGCCCAACCGGGTCTGCTGGTCGAAGATCGGGAGGTTCAGGTACTGCCTGTGGATGAGCCGTTGGGCCTCGGTGTAGCCCTGCCGGCGTTCCTGCTCGTCGGCGGTCGTGGCCGCGTCCCGCAGCAGGACGTCGATCTCCTCCGCCACCGGCCCCTCGAGCCCGTGGTTGTTGGCGTGGTAGCCGCCCTCGACCACCGAGGCGATCTTCGATGTGTCGTGGGTGAGGTTCAGGACGGCCGGGGAGTTCTTCGTGTAGTACAGCGGGGACAATCCGTAGCGCCACTGGTAGCGCTTCTCGTTGAAGGAGGTCGGTTCCTCCTGGCTGATGAGCAGCTCGAAGCCGACGGCCTTGGCGCTGGCCTGGAATTGTTCGAGCACGGGCACCGGAACCAGCACGGCGTCGGTCTGGATGACGGTGGACGATAGCCGCTTGCCGTCCTTGGTCCGGTATCCCTCCTCGTCGCGCCCGGTCCACCCGGCCTCGTCGAGGAGGGCGTTGGAGCGCTCGACGTCGGTTCCGAAAACGTCCGGGTCCTGGAGGTTGTACTTGGTGATGCTGCTCAGCACGGAGTTGGAGCGTTCGACGGTGCCGAGGAAGATGCTCTTGAGCGCGGCGGCGACGTCGACGGAACGGACGAATGCCTGGCGGACGCGCACGTCGTCGAACGGCGCCTCCTTGGTGTTGAGGGTCAGGTTGACCACGTGGCCGGGGCGCGAGCCGATGAGCGTCTCGAGCGCGGGATCGGCGTCCGCGGCGATCGCGTCCTGCGGCTGGATGACGTCGATGACGTCGACCTCGCCCGCCTGGAGGGCGGAGTACCGCGCCGCGTGGTCGGGCAGGAACCTCCAGACGATCCTGTCCAGGTAGGCCGGACCCGCGTGGCCGGCCGTCGGGGCCGGCGTGTGGTATCCGTCGTTGCGGACCAGCGCGATCTCGCGCTGCTTGCTCCAGCTCTCCACCCGGAACGGACCCGTGCCGACCGGGGACAGGCAGTTTGCGTCCGCCCCGCGGGCCAGGGCCTTCTGCGACTGTATGGGCACCCACACCTGGGCGAAGTGCTCCAGCAGGGCGTTGTCCGGTTCGGAGAGGTGGAGGCGCGCGGTGAACTCGCCGACGCGTTCGACGGACGCGATCTTCTCCACCGCCAGCAGGGCGGTGCTCGAGAGCGTCTCCGGGTCCTTGATGTACGCGACGTTCTCGACGATCGTTTCGGCGTTGAGCCGCTGGCCGTCCGTGAAGAAGACGTCGTCCTTGACGGTGATGTCCAGCGACAGGCGGTCCTCGGACCACTTCCACGACTTGGCCAGCCACGGGCCGATTTCGCCGTCCTCGTCCTGGAAGAACAACGGCTCCAGGTACTGCGTGGACACGAGCGCCTGGGGGACGTTGCCGGACACGATGGGATCCAGGCAGCCCGGCTCGTTGTCGCCGGTGGCGTAGGTGAGGGTGCCGCCCGCGACGGGCTCGCCCGTGCGCGCGCCCTGCTCGGCCTCGCCGCCTCCGCAGGCGGTCAGGGCGAGGACGCCGGCGGCGATGGAGGCAAGCGCGGCGACGCGGCGGCCGGACCACCCGGATCGCCGCGGGTTGGTCCCTGCGTGCTGGCGCGGGGCGTCCCGGCCTGGTGGCGGCGGGTACGCCGGCTGGCGGTTTGTCACGGTCTACTCCTCGAACCCATGCGCGCCGGGGCCGGCGCACGTCTTGGTACGAGTTGACCGGAGCCCGCCGCGGGATCCAAGGAGCGCGTAAAGGGGTCACACACGGCGACATGCGCGGCCACGAATCGGCCCTTCCGGCGTCACACTCCCGGGTGCCGTGCCGCCCGCGCGCGTCATACGCGGTCATGTGGGTCACGCGCCGTCACATGCTTGACCCCGGGAGCGCCGCGGACGCGCTTGTGGCCGACCTCCGGAAGAGGCCGGCCACACGAGTGGTCGATCGGGCGCCCGCGCCGGGGCCTAGGCCCTCCCGCGGATCAGGTCCGCGCACCTCTCGCCGATCATCATGGTGGTGATGTTCGGATTGACGGTCACCAGCTCCGGCATCACGGACGCGTCGGCGACCCGCAGGCCGGTGACTCCCTTGACGCGCAGCTGGGGATCGAGCGGCGCCGCCGAATCGGTGTCCGCGCCCATCTTCACGGTTCCGGCCGGGTGGTAGACCGTGTTGTGCGTCTTGCGGATGTACTCGCGGATTTCGTCGTCGGACTGGACGTCCGGGCCGGGGTAGAGCTCGCGTCCGGCCCATTCGGCCATCGCGGGCTGCGCCACGATCTCGCGGGCCTTGCGGATGCCGGCGACCATCACGCGCATGTCGTGACCGTCCTCGTCCGTGAAGTAGCGGGGGTCGACCATGGGCTTGTCCCGGTAGTCGCGGCTGCGCAGCCGGACCGTTCCACGGGAGCGGGCGTGCGTGACGTTTGGGGTCAGGCAGAATCCGTTCTCCGTGGTCGGGTAGCCCTGGCGGAGCGTGTGCATGTCGAAGGGCACGGTGCCGTAGTGCATCATCAGGTCCGGCCGGTCCAACCCCTCCTCGGTGGGCGTGAAGACGCCGATCTCCCACCACTGGGTGGACTGCTCGACCATGGGCCTCTTCGCCTCCCACTGGATGACGCCCTCCGGGTGGTCCTGGAGGTTCTCGCCGACACCGGGCGAGTCCACCAGGACCTCGATCCCGTGGTCGGTCAGGTGTCCCGCCGGGCCGATGCCGGAAAGCATCAGCAGTTTCGGGGAGTCGATTGCCCCGGCGGACAGGACCACCTCGCGGCGCGCGGACAGCGTGTGCGTGGTGCCGAAGGCCGAATCGACGACGTCGACTCCCGTACAGCGGCGGTCGTCGCCGAAGTTCAGCACCCGGGCGCGCAGGCCGGTGAGCAGGGTGAAGTTGGGGCGGTCCATGATCGGGTGGATGTAGGACACGGAGCTCGAGGAGCGCGTGCCGTCGCCCCGCCGGTTGATCTGGAAGAAGTTGGCCCCGTTGATCACCGTTCCGCCGTCGTTGAAGCGGGCGCGCGGGATGCCCGCCTGCTCGCAGGCGTCCAGGATCGCGACGCCGGACGGGTCCGCCGGCGGCACGTTCATGAGGTGCACGGGACCGGAATCGCCGTGGTGCGGCGCGTCCGGTCCCGCATCCTCGTTGGTCTCCAGGCGCTGGTAGAGGGGGTAGGCGGCGTCGGCGTTCCATCCGGCGGCGCCGTGCACGGACTCCCACTCGTCCAGGTCCTCCCGGGGCGCCCAGAAGGCGATGCAGGAGTTGTGGCTGGAGCATCCGCCCATCACTTTGGCGCGCGCGTGGCGCATAAAGGAGTTGCCGTTCTCCTGCGGCTCGATCGGGTAGTCCCAGTCGTAGCCGGACTCCAGGAGCTCCATCCAGCGGTCCAGCTGCAGTATCTCCGGCAGGTCCCGGTCGTCGGGACCTGCCTCGACGAGTGCCACCTCGACGGAGGGGTCCTCGCTCAGCCGTGCAGCAACGGCTGCCCCCGCGGAGCCTCCCCCAACGACGATGTAGTCGAATTCGCGCCCGTTCAGCGTTTCGTTCTGGGTCATGGCGTCACTTTCCCTGTCCGTGGTCCGCAAACCAACCGGTGACCTGCGGATCCGTGTTCTGGTAGATGTGTTTGGCCTCTTGGTATTCGGCGAGGCCGCTGGGGCCGAGCTCCCGGCCGACGCCGGACTGGCCGAAGCCGCCCCATTCGGCCTGCGGGAGGTAGGGGTGGAAGTCGTTGATCCAGACGGTGCCGTGGCGCAGCCGGCCGGCGACCCGCTGGGCGCGCCCCGCGTCCTGGGTCCAGACGGCGCCGGCAAGCCCGTAGTGCGTGTCGTTGGCCGTGGCGACCGCCTCGTCCTCGCCGGAGAACGTCTCGACCGTGACAACGGGCCCGAAGGCCTCGTCCACCACCACGGACATGCCGCGCCGCACGCGGTCCAGGACGGTCGGGAGGTAGTACTGGCCCGCGGCCAGGTCCCCTCCGCCGAACGCGCCGCCGCAGCGCAGGCGCGCGCCCTCGGCCACACCCGCGCGGACGTAGGCGTCCACCTTGTCCCGGTGCGCGGCGGAGATCAGCGGCCCGGTCTCCGCGTCCTCGTCGAACGGTCCGCCCAAGCGGATGCCCTCGGCGCGGCGGACCAGCTCGTCCACAAACCGCCCGGCGATGGACTCCTCGACGATCAGGCGGGCGCCCGCGGAGCAGACCTGGCCCGAGTGCACAAAGGCCGCGTTCAGGGCGTTGTCCACGGCGGCGTCGAAGTCCGCGTCGGCGAAGACCACGTTGGGGTTCTTGCCGCCGAGTTCAAGGGCAACCTTCTTCACGGTCGACGAGGCGGCGGCCGCGATCCGCTTGCCGGTCTCGAGGCCGCCGGTGAAGGAGACCATGTCCACGTCCGGGTGCTCGGACAGCGGGGCCCCGGCCTCGGCGCCCGCGCCCGTGACCAGGTTGGCGACTCCGGCGGGCAGACCGAGCTCCTCGAAAACGTCCATCATGAGCATGGCGGTGGACGGGGTCAGCTCGGACGGCTTGAGCACAAACGAGCAACCCGCCGCGAGCGCCGGCGCCATCTTCCAGGCCGCCTGCAGCAGCGGGTAGTTCCAGGGCGTGATCATGCCGCAGACGCCGACCGGCTCGTGGACGACCCGGCTGACCACGCTGTTGTCCCCGGCGTCGACCACGCGGCCGGCCTCCTGGCCGGCGAGGCGGCCGAAGTACTCGAAGCACGCGGCGATGTCGTCCATGTCGATGCGGCTCTCGACGATCCGCTTGCCCGTGTCCAGCGACTCGGCGCGGGAGAACTCCTCCCGGCGTTCGCGCAGCCGCGCGGCGGTCCTCAGGAGGAGGTCGCCGCGGCGCGGGGCCGGGACGCTGGACCACACGCCGGAGTCGAAGGCGGCGCGGGCCGCGGCGATGGCCAGTTCGGTGTCCTCGCGGGCGGCCTCCGAGACCGTGGCGACGACGGAGCCGTCGGCCGGGCAGACGATCTCCCGGGTGGCCCCGGAGCGGGCCGCGGTCCAGGCTCCGTTGATGTACAGGGACGTGGCCGCGGGTGCGGGTGCGGTGGTCATGGTGTCTCCTTCTCGGCGTGGTTCCGGTCGGTGTGGTTCGGGTCGGTGTGGTCTGATGTCCCGGGTGAGGAAGGCCGAGGCTCGGGGAGAACGGCCGCGGCGGGCACCAGCGCGTCCTCTTCCACGGTTTCGTAGTCGCCCTCCCACTCGGCCTTTGGCGCAACGCTCTCGGCGACCGTGCTGGACGCCAGCGTCTCCCGGTTTTGGTGGAGGAACTCCAGGTGGACCTCGTAGTGGTCCAGCACATCGGCGATGACCTGCTCGCGCGAGGACCCGAAGAGGTCGTAGCCGTGGCTTCCCTCGAGGGAGAAGACCTCCATGCGGTAGTACTTCTCCCCCGCGGCGGTCGACTTCGCGTAGGAGGGGACGTCGTGCTGCACCGGGTAGACCTGGTACTTGAAGACGCGCTCCTCGCCGAGCTCGACGTAGAGGTCGGCCGTTTCGATGCCGACCTGCTCGACGATCCCGCCCTCGAGCCGGGCGTGGACGCCCTGCGTGACGAGCTCTCCCCTGACCTCCTCCAGGGCGGGACGGGCGACGTCCTCCACAAAGCGCTGCGCCTGGCGCCGGCCGGGATAGCTCATGGCGCGGGAGAGCCGCTGGCGCCATCCGCGGCGCGCGTCCTGGCCCGCGGAGTTTGCGCGCGACGAGAGCACGGAGGGCAGGCCGGCACGGAAGCTGGCGGCCAGCGCCGTCTCCACGCGCAGCGCCTTGTAGAGGCCCAGCATGATGAACAGCAGGACCACCGAGAAGGGCAGGCCCATGATCACCGTCGCGCTCTGCAGCGTGGGCACGCCGCCGACCAGCAACATGGCCAGCGTCAGCAGTCCGGTGGCCATCGCCCAGAAGATCCGCAGCCAGCTGGGCCCGTCGGAGTCGGCGTCCTTGAGGTGGGAGGTGAAGTTGCTCATCACCAGGGCGCCGGAGTCCGCGCTGGTCACATAGAACAGGAGTCCGGTGAAGGTGGCGATGGCGGCGCTCACCGGCGCGGCCGGGTACTGCTCCAGCAGGCCGTAGAACGCGCGCTCCGGTGTGCTCATGGCCATTTCCCCGAAGGCCGCGTTACCGCCCATCACCAGGTCCAGCGCGCTGTTTCCGAAGATTGAGATCCAGAGCAGGATGAACGCGAAGGGCACCACCAGCACGCCTGTGACAAACTCCCGGATGGTGCGGCCGCGGGAGATGCGCGCCAGGAAGAGGCCGACGAACGGCGCCCAAGCGATCCACCAGGCCCAAAAGAACAGCGTCCACGAGTTCAGCCAGTCGTCCGGGCGGTCGTAGGCGAACGTGTCCAGGGCCATCGCGGGGAAGCGCGAAAGCGTGTCTCCGATGTTCTGGATGATCGCGTCGAAGAGAAACGTGGTCTTGCCGGCGATCAGGACGAACAGCATCAGCGCGACGGCCAAAAGGATGTTCAGTTCGGAGAGGCGGCGGATGCCCTTCTCCACACCGCTCACGACGGAGACGGTGGCCATCGCCACGGCGATCGCGATCAGGGCGATTTGGACCGCCGTCGTCTCCGGGATGCCGAACATGAAGTTCAGGCCGTAGTTCAGCTGCGCGACGCCGATGCCGAGGCTGGTGGCGATGCCGAAGATCGTGCCCAGGACGGCCGCGATGTCCACGGTGTCGCCGATGCGACCGTGGATCCGCTTGCCGAGGATCGGGTAGAGCGCCGAGCGGATGCTCAGCGGCAGGTTGTGCCTGTAGGCGAAGTAGCCCAGGGCCAGTCCCATCAGCGCGTAGAGGCCCCATCCGAGGATCCCGTAGTGGAAGAGCGTCCAGGCCATGGCCTGGCGCGCCGCGGCGACGTCCCCGCCCTCTCCGGTCGGAGGCTGGAGGAACTGCGTGACCGGTTCGGCGACCGAGAAGAACATCAGGTCGATCCCGATGCCCGCGGCGAAGAGCATGGCGGTCCACGTGAACAGGTTGAAGGTGGGCCGCGAGTGGTCCGGGCCCAGCCGGGTCTTGCCGACCTTGCTGACGGCGACGGCCACCACAAAGGCGAGGACCAGGACGACAACCAGCGAGTAGTACCAGCCGAACGTGGACCCGACCCAGGCCACCACCGTGTTGATGACGGCGTCGGCGGATTCGCGATCGAGGATGGCCCACAGGGCGAAGGCCAGGATGGCGATCGCGGAGCCGAAGAAGACGGTCTTGTTGACCCGGGATTGTTCCTGCGGGCCGGGCGGAGCGGATTGGGTGTCGGCGGAGTTCATGTTCGTCCTTGCATCGAGGCTGGAATCGTACAGAGCAGAGGGTCCGCACCATCGCGCCGTTTGGCCGGACCGGTTGCCCACGCTAACAAAGGGACCCGGACCCGGGTTCGGGGTTGCGCGCGCAAATATCACAGTCGATCCGGTGACCAAGCCCACGCGCACGTGTGGCCGGCCTCGCAGGGAGACCGGCCACACGGCGTCGTGCATTCGGCGGGCGCACGTCCCGCTCGCGCTACAGCGCCGCGGCCTCGCCCACGGCCTTCGCCACGGCGTCCGCGACGCGCGGGTCGAGCGGCGACGGCACGATGTGGTCCGCGGCGAGCCGCTCCCCGGCGAGCGCCGCGATGGCGTTGGCCGCCGCGATCTTCATGGCGGGCGTGATGCGGCGCGCGCCGGCGTCCAGCGCGCCGCGGAAAATGCCGGGGAACGCCAGCACGTTGTTGATCTGGTTCGGGAAGTCCGAGCGGCCCGTCGCCACGACGGCCGCGTACTTGGCCGCCACGTCCGGCAGCACCTCGGGGTCCGGGTTGGACAGCGCGAAGATGATCGCGTCCTCGTTCATCCCGGCGAGGTCCTCCTCGGCCACCTTCGACGAGGAGACGCCCACCAGGACGTCCGCGCCCTCGAGCGCCTGGCGGATGCCCCCCATGATGTCGTTCTTGTTGGTCTTGGCCGCGTACTTGGCCTTGATCGCGTTCAGGTCGTCGCGCTCGCGGTGGATGGTGCCCTTCGAGTCCACGAGCACCACGTCCCCGACGCCGGCGTTCACGAGGATCTCGGCGATCGCGATCCCGGCGGCGCCCGCGCCGCTGACGACGACGCGCAGGTCCCGGAGCGTCCGTCCGGTGACCTTCGCGGCGTTGGTCAGGGCCGCGAGGACCACCACGGCGGTGCCGTGCTGGTCGTCGTGCATGACCGGGCAGTCGAGCGCCTCGATCAGGCGCTCCTCGAGCTCGAAGCAGCGCGGGGCGGCGATGTCCTCGAGGTTCACCGCGCCGAAGCTCGGGCGCAGCCGGACCAGCGTCTCGATGATCTCGTCGACGTTGGTGGTGTCCAGGACCAGCGGGATGGAGTTGAGTCCTCCGAAGGTCTTGAAGAGCGCGGACTTCCCCTCCATCACGGGCAGCGACGCCGCCGCGCCGATGTCGCCGAGCCCCAAGACGGCGGTGCCGTCGGAGACCACCACAACGAGGCGCGACGCCCAAGTGTGGGTGGCGTGCTTGGCCGGATCCTCGGCGATGGCCCGGGAGACCTGGGCGACGCCCGGCGTGTAGGCGATGGACAGGGCGCGCTTGGAGTCCAGCGGCATGGTGGACTCGACGGAGAGCTTGCCCCCCTCGTGGGAAGCGAAGATCTCGTCTTCGGTGATGGGCGCGATGATGGACTGTGAATCTGTGGTTGCGGCGGACATGCGTCACTCCTGAAAAAGAAAGTCTCTGAACGGTCAGCGGGCGTGGCGCGGGTTCCGCGGGAAACATCGCGGCCCGTGTTCGGGCGGCGGGATTCCTGCCTCGCTCTGCGGATGCCGGCCCGGGGTGGGGGCACGCACCTTCGCAGTGGTCAGTACTTTCTTTAGACCTCGCTTTCCACGGTACGTCATGGCGGGGCGCCCCGCCATGTGCGGCTTCGGAAAAAGTCGTGGACAAAAACTTGACCCGACGGCGCACAATATCCCTATGACCAGCGACGCGACGGGCACGGGGGACTTGGGCCCCGACCATGTGGACCTCAGTATTTCCGCCAGGGTGCTGGCGGACCGCCTGCCGCCGGGATTCGTACTCGGCGCGGCCACCAGCTCCTACCAGGTGGAGGGCGCCGTGCGGGAGGACGGCCGCGGCCCCAGCGTCTGGGACACCTGGCTGCGCGATCCGGAGGCGGCCGTGGACGGTTCCACCGCCGACGTCGCCGCCGACCACTACCACCGGATGCCGGAGGACGTCGCCCTGATGGCCGGCATGGGCCTGGACGCCTACCGCTTCTCCGTGGCCTGGCCGCGGATTTTCCCGGACGGGGGATCGATTCCCAACCGCCGGGGGCTGGACTTCTACCACCGCCTGCTGGACCAGCTGGACGCCCGCGGCATCGCGCCGATGCTCACCCTGTTCCACTGGGACACTCCCCAGTACATCGAGGACGACGGCGGGTGGCTGGAGCGCGACGCGGCGCACCGCTTCGCCGACTACGCGGCGGTCATGGGCCGGGAGTTCGGGGACCGGGTCCGCTGGTGGTGCACCGTTAACGAGCCGGCCACGGTGGCCGGGAACGGCTACGGGGCCTCGCTGCACGCCCCCGCGACAAACTCGGGGGTCAAGGCGCTCCGGGCCGTCCACCACCTGCTGCTCGGCCACGGCCTCGCCGTCCAGGCGCTCCGCGCGGAGGGGGTGTCCGGCGGCATCGGCATGTCCAACGTCCACTCCCCCAGCGAACCGGCGGACCCGGGAAGCTTCCTGGACCGGGCCGTCGCCGGGATCGTGGACACCCTCTACAACCGGCTCTTCGCGGACCCGGTGCTGCTGGGCACCTACCCGTCCCTGGTCCAGGCCGCCGCGCAGATGGCGGACCTGCGGATCCAGGACGGCGACCTGCAGACCATCCACCAGCCCCTGGACTTCTATGGTCTGAACTACTACATGCCCACGCTGGTGGCCGCCGGACCCGGCAAGGACGGCCCGCTCCCGGCGTCGCTGGTGCTGCCCACCGGCGGCGAGCCGGAGGACGCGACCACGCCCTTCCACATCGTCGAGTGGCCCGACGCCGAACGGACGGCCTACGGGTGGCCCGTGGTGCCGGGACACCTCGGCGTGATGCTGGGCCGCATGCGCGACCGCTACCCGGACATGCCGCCCGTCTACATCACCGAGGGCGGCGTGAGCTTCGAGGAGGAACCGGAGACGGACCCGGACACCGGGATCAGGCAGGTCCACGACACGGCCCGCGCCCACTATCTCCGCGACCACCTCACCGCCGCCCTGGACGCCGTGGGAACTGCCGGTCCCGCCGAGGGGCTGGAGCTAGGGGGCTACTTCGTGTGGACGCTGATGGACAACTGGGAGTGGGCCGCCGGCTACCAGCAGACGTTCGGTCTGGTCCACGTGGACCGCGAGACCCTCGAGCGGACCCCGAAGGCCTCCTACCACTGGCTGGCCAAGGTGCTCAGCCACCGTAACGGCCGACCCGCGGACGCCGATTCGCCCGAACCCGACGCCGTGGAGGCATGATGGTGCCATGCCGTCGGAGACCACCGCCCTGACCAAGTCCACGCACCACGAGGCACTGCCCGCGCCGGAGGCGAAGCGGCTGGCGCAGGCGCTCGGAGAATCGGCGGACGCCACCGTGTTCGTGGACGGCACGGCGCTGCGGCTTTCCGCCGGGGCCGCGGAGGCCGTGATGGACCTGCTGGCCCGCCTGGGCCGGGGCGAGGCGGTCACCATCGCCACCAGCGAGCTGCTCCTGAACACGTCGCAGGCCGCGCAGTTGGCCGGCGTCTCCAACACGTACATGCGCAAGCTGACCGACGCCGGAACCATCCCGGTCGAATACCGGGGCAGCCACCGCCGCATCCGCCCGCGCGACGTGCAGGCGTGGCTCGACGCACGCGCGGCCGCCGGGCACGCGGGGGACACTTTGGTGGGGGACGGCGCCGCGGCGCCGTCGTCCGGGGCCGTCGCGCCCTGACACACCCGGCGCCGGTCCCAGAACCGTCGCACAACCGTTGCCCGCGCGTGCTGTGTCCCGCCGCTCCGCGGACCTAGGGTGATCCCACGCGCCGCACCGGCGGCGCCCGGGCCACAGGAGAGCACCATGTCCGTCCCCTCGACCGCCCCGCGCGCACCGCTTGCCGCCCTGGCCGCGGTGGCGCTTCTCGCCCTGTCCGCCTGCTCCGGAGCCGGGCCGGGGCCCGGACCCTCCCCGGATTCCGGCGGCTCCTCGGCGGCGCGGGGCACAACCCCCTCCGCGTCCCCCATGGAATCCCCCGGCGCCGCGATTCCCTCCGCCATGCCCGTGGCGCCGTCGTCTGCCGGCACCGACGGCGCGGCGGCCAGCCTCACGGCGATCGCGGCCCTGACGGTCTTCTACGTCGCCTTGGACGACGGCGGGGTGTCAGGGCCGGCGATCGGCTGCGGGGACAGCGTGGTGCCCACCACCACGGGCCCGGTGGAATTCACCGACCAGATCGCGGCGGCCATCGAGCACCTGCTGGCGGACCGCGAACGCTTCCTCGGGGAGTCCGGCCTGATGAACGCCCTGCACCGGTCCGACCTGGCGTACGTCTCCTCGTCCATCGAGGGCGACACCGTGACGGTGCTGCTGACCGGGCAACCCGTGTCCGGCGGCACGTGCGACGACCCGCGGATCCAGGAACAGCTCCGGCACACCGCGATGACCGCGGCGGGGACGGTCCGGGCCGAGATCCTCGTGGACGGCACCCCGATCGAGGAGGTCATGAGTCAAAAATGATCGGACCGCCCGGCATTCCCGGAAGAACAACCGTTGCCTATTCGGCAACACGGGTTGCTAGGATGTGTCGGTGACCACACCCAAAACGCCACTTGCCGCCAGCGACCCGGTCCAGACCGAGGCAGACGTCGCGCTGGCCCGCGCCGAGGCTTCCCACCGCCACGAATCCCTGTTCTCGCAGCGCGCCGCCAACATCAAGCAGTCGGCCGTCCGCGACGTCTTCGAGATCTCGCTGCGGCCCGGACTGGTCTCGCTCGCCGGGGGAAATCCGTTCCTGCAGTCGCTGCCGCTGGAGAAGATCGCCGGCATGGCCTACCGCCTCATCACCGAGGAGGGCCTGTCCGCGCTCCAGTACGGCGGCGGCCAGGGGACGCCCGAGCTGCGCGCCCAGATCTGCGAGGTGATGGCCGATGAGGGCATCACCGACGCCAGACCGGAGAACGTCGTTGTCACCACCGGATCGCAGTCCGCGCAGGACGTCGCGTGCAAGGTGTTCTGCAACCCCGGCGACGTCGTCCTGTGCGAGGACCCGACTTACGTCGGCGCGCTGAACACGTTCGAGTCCCACGAGATCACGGTGGTTCCCGTCCGCATGGACGAGCACGGCCTGGTCCCCGAGGAGCTGGAGGCGCGCATCGTCGAGGTCCGCGACGCGGGCGGGTCCATCAAGTTCCTCTACACGATCCCCAACTTCAACAACCCGTCCGGCATCACGCTCGCCGAGGACCGCAGGCAGCGCATCGTGGACATCTGCCGCGCGGCGAACATCCTGGTGGTGGAGGACAATCCGTACGGGCTCCTGAAGTTCGACGGCGAACCCCACACCACGCTGCGCGCGGGCAACCCGGAGGACGTCCTCTACATGGGCTCGTTCTCCAAGATCCTGGCCCCGGGGCTGCGGATCGGCTGGGCCCTGGTCCCCGAGCACCTGCTGCGCCGCTTCTACCTGGCCAGCGAGGCGGTCACGCTCTGCCCGCCGACCCTGAACCAGGCGCTGATCAGCGCCTACCTCGACGGCCACGACTGGCGCGGCCAGATCCGCACCTACCGGTCCCTGTACGCGGAGCGCTGCGGCGCCATGCTGGACGCGCTGGAGGAGTTTATGCCGGCCGGCGTCGAATGGACCCGGCCCGAGGGCGGGTTCTTCGTCTGGGTCACCCTGCCCGAGGGGATCGACACGTACCCGTTGCTGCAGAAGGCCATCGACGCCGGGGTTGTGTTCATCCCGGGCGCGGCCTTCACCCCCGGAAACGAGGACAGCAACAAGCTGCGCCTGGCCTTCAGTGCCGTCGCGTCGGACAAGATCCACGAGGGGGTCAGGCGGCTGGCGCCCGTGTTGGCAGAGGCGATCACCCAGTAGCGGCCGCGGTGCGGGCCTCTCCTGGGGGCGCCCGCACCGGGCCCCTTGGACACGGAAATGCCCCTCCACCCGCGCGGTGGAGGGGCATTCCCATGCGGCGACCGCCGGTCGGGAGTTGCTAGGCGTCGACCGCGATGGCGGTGATGACCGGGCTGCGGCGGTAGGTGCGCTTCATCCAGACGGACACGGCGTCGCCGATCACCTGCTCCGGATCGCGGTTCTTCGCGCCGTTGAGGGCCTTCTCGATGACCGCGATGGCCGGCTTGAAGTCGGCCGGCTCGTGCACAAAGCCGCGCGGGAAGAACTCGGGGTCCTCGACCAGCTTGTTGGTGCGCGGGTCGATGATCGCGAGGATGGTGATGGTGCCGTCCTCGGCGAGCTGGATGCGCTCCTGCAGGGAGGCCTCCGTGGCCTTGCCGACCACGCCGTCCTCGACGTAGACGTAGCCAGCGGGGATCCGGCCGCTGATTCGGGCCTTGCCGTTGTGCAGGTCCACGGTGACGCCGTCCTCGGCGATGATGACTTGGTCCGCGGGGACGCCCGTGCGGACCGCGAGTTCGCCGTTGGAACGCAGGTGGCGGTGCTCGCCGTGCACGGGCATCACGTTCTTGGGCTTGATGATGTTGTAGCAGTAGACCAACTCGCCGGCGGACGCGTGGCCGGAGACGTGCACCTTGGCGTTGCCCTTGTGGACCACCCGCGCGCCCAGCTGGGTGAGCTGGTTGATGAGGCCGTAGATGGCGGTCTCGTTGCCGGGGATCAGCGAGCTGGCCAGCAGCACGGTGTCGCCGTCGTTGATGTTGATGACGTGGTCGCGGTTGGCCATGCGGGCCAGGGCGGCCATCGGCTCGCCCTGCGAACCGGTGCAGATGAAGACGGTCTTGTTGTCCGGCATCTTCTCGAGCGCCTTGAAGTCCACCAGCAGGCCGCGCGGCACGTTGAGGTAGCCCAGCTCGCGGGCGGTGGTCATGTTGCGGACCATGGAACGGCCTACGAAGGCGACCTTGCGGCCGTGCTCGTGCGCGGAGTCCAGGATCTGCTGGATGCGGTGGATGTGGCTCGCGAAGCTGGAGACGATGATGCGCTTCGGGGACTTGCGGAAGACCTCGTCGATGGCCGGCAGCAGGTCCTTCTCCGACGTCGTGAAGCCGGGGACGTCCGCGTTGGTCGAGTCCGTGAGGAACAGGTCGACGCCCTCGGCGCCGAGGCGCGCGAAGCCGGCGAGGTCCGTGATGCGGTTGTCCAGCGGGAACTGGTCCATCTTGAAGTCGCCCGTGTGCAGCGCCATGCCGGCGCCGGTGCGGATGGCCACGGCCAGGCCGTCGGGGATGGAGTGGTTGACGGCCACGAACTCGAGGTCGAACGGCCCCATAACGGTGCGGTCGCCCTCCTTGACCTCGACGGTCTTCGGGTTGATGCGGTGCTCCTTGAGCTTGGCCTTGATGAAGGCCAGCGTCAGCTTGGAGCCGATCAGCGGGATGTCGCGGCGTTCGCGCAGCAGGTACGGCACGCCGCCGATGTGGTCCTCGTGGCCGTGCGTGAGGACGATGCCGACGACGTCGTTGATGCGGTCGCGGATGGCAGTGAAGTCCGGGAGGATAACGTCGACGCCGGGGTGGACCTCCTCGGGGAAGAGGACGCCGCAGTCGACGATCAGCAGCTTGCCGCCGAACTCGAAGACGGTCATGTTGCGGCCGATCTCGCCGAGGCCGCCGAGCGCCACGACGCGCATGGCGCCGTGGGCCAGCTTGGGAGGGGTGGACAGTTCTGCGAGTGCCTTCGACATGTGTTCGCTTTCCTCAGGGTGTCTGGGATTTCGTTGTTTGCGGCGGCAGGCTGTCCTGCGACGTTGGTCCGCGGTGCTTCAAAATTGGGGTGGATCAAAAAATGTGGGGACGCATCATGTGCGGCCGGCCGGTCCGGCGCGGTACGCGGCGCCGCCGGCGGGGTTCATCGGCGGTGCGCCTGCGCGGAGCGAGACGGGCTGCGGGCAATAAGGCATCACCCCGACTCTACCGCCCGGCGGTCGAGTTCCCCAGCCGGTCACCGGCTCCTGCTGTAGATCCACGGCAGCGACGTGATGTCCAGGCGGTGGCGCGGGGTCCCCGCGCCCCCCCGGGCGGCGGGCGAGGGATCCTGGCCGGGGCCGCCCCGCCCGGCGGCGCCGTACTCGGCGTCGCCCTCCCAGAGGACGCTCTGCCCGCCGCCGGGCAGCGACAGCATGCGGCTGCTGAACGTCTCGGGGGCCGCGGCCGCGGCCGACGCGACGGCCTCCCGCACGGATGCGGCTTCGGTCAGGCCGTGCAGCGTCACCCATGTGGGAGTAACCAAGGACACCTCGCCTCGACCGTGGCGCTCGAGCATGTCCGCGGGGCGCAGCCAGAGGTGGTCCAGGTGCTCGTCGGCGTTGAGCACAATCTCCTGGTCCGGCGCCGGGGCCAGGAAGAACCAGGTGCGCAGGCGTTTGGGCGCGCTGGCCGGCGGCAGCCAGACGGAGAGGTGCGCCAGCGAGCCCGGATCGACCGCGAGTCCGGTCTCCTCGAGGGTCTCACGGGAGGCGGCGCGCCTGGCCGCGGCGTCGAGCCCGTCGTCGCCGCGGTCCCCCGGGTCCACGTAACCCCCGGGGAAGACCCACGCGCCGGCGAAGGATCCGCGGTGCCGCAGCCTCTCGAGGAGGAGGACCTCCGGCCCCCCGTCCGCGTCGCGCAGCAGGACGACGGTCGCCGCGTCGCCGTGGAGCCCGCTGCTGTCGCTCATGTGGTGGTCGGCTCCCCGCCGCCGTCTATGGCCACGCCCGCGCGCGGGGCGTCCGCGAGAGCGTCGTACCGGTCCCTGGCGTCGAGTATCCCGGCCGCGTTCCGCTCCGCCCAGGTGCGGACGGCGTCGAGCGGGCCGAGCAGGGTCCGCCCGGTGTCCGTCAGCGCGTACTCGACGCGCGGCGGCACCTCCGCGTAGACGGTCCGCCGGACCAGCCCGTCCCGCTCCAGCGAGCGGAGGGTCTGCGTGAGCACCTTGGGCGTCACTCCCCCGATCGCCGCGCGCAGCACCGAAAAGCGGCGGGCACCGTCCTTCAATCCCTGGAAAACCAGGGGCGTCCACTTGTCGCCGATCCGCTGCAGCACCACGCGCGAGGGGCAGTCCTGCTCCATCACATCGAATCGCTGGACGGTATCCATGGGGTTACTTTATGACGTTGGGGTAGCCAGTATCAAGTTGATACCATGGCGGCGAACGCACCGCCGGCCGGCGGTGCCGACGCCAACGAAGGGATTCCCATGAAGATCGCAGTCTACGGAGCCACGGGCATGGTCGGGCGCGAGATCGCGGCCGAGGCCGTGGCGCGCGGCCACGAGGTGACCGCGGTGTCCCGCGGCGGCGCGGACGTTCCGGGCGCCTCCGCACGCGCCGCCGAGTTGGGCGACCTCGCCACCTACAAGCAGCTCGCCGGGGCGCACGACGCGGTGGTCTTCTCCGTCGCACCCCCGCGCAATGGAGACTCGCACGCCGCGTTCGTGGACGCCCACGAGGCCATCTCAGAGACCCTGGTCCCGGCCCGCGTGTTTGTGGTCGGCGGCGCCGGCGCCACCGAAGTCGACGGCGTCCAGCTGAAGGACCTGCCCGGGTTCCCCGACGCCTACCGGCCCGAGGCCGTCTCGATGGCCGAGGTGCTCGAGGCGTACAACTCGGCGTCCGGCCTGAACTGGACCATGCTGGCGCCCGCCCCGCGGATCGCGCCGGGCGAGCGCACCGGCACCTACAGGCTGGGGGTGGACTCGCCGGCCGGCGACGCGGTGTCCACCCAAGACTTCGCCGTCGCGGTGTTGGACGAGCTCGAGGCACCCAAGCACGAGAACCGGCGCTTTACGGTCGCCAACTAGGCACGGGGCGCGGCGCCGGGCCGTGGATGCGGGCCGGCGGCTGCCCGGCCGCGGCCCGGTGTGCTTTGCTGGGGTCATGCGCATTGACTACGACGCCGGATCGCTCCCGTCGCGGGAGGTCTACTCCCTGCTGACCGCCCTGGTCATCCCGCGGCCGATCGCCTGGGTCTCCACGATCGACGGCGACGGGGTCGCGAACCTGGCGCCGCATTCGTTCTTCACGGTGGCCTCGACGGATCCCGGGATCGTCCAGTTCACCTCCGTGACCCGCAAGGACACCCTGCGCAACATCGAGGCGAACGGCGAGTTCGTGGTTAACATGGCGCCGCGCGCGCTGCTGAAGCAGGTGAACGCGTCCTCCACGGGTTTTCCGCACGGGACCAGCGAGTTCACCCAGGCGGCCGTCCGCCCCGAGCCGAGCCTGACGGTGGCGCCTCCCCGGGTCGCCGACTCCCCCGCCGCGATCGAGTGCGCGCTGCACCAGGTCATCCCCGTGGGGAGCTCGTTTCTGGTGCTCGGGCTGGTGAGGCACATCGCCGTCGACGACTCCGTGGTGAACGACGCCGGCCGGCCGGATCCGCGGGCGCTGGATCCGCTGGCCCGCCTGGGCGGCAACGGATACTCCACGCTGGGCGAGATCCTTCATGTGGACCGGATCAGGCTCTCCGACTGGAACACCGGCGGGCGCTGACCCGGGGCGCGCCTAGGACGCGGGCGCCGCATACCGGACGCCGCGCGCGCGGAGCCGCTCCAGCTGCCACACCATCCACGGGCTGAACGCCCAGGGGGTCGCGGCAACCGCGGACTCGAGGTCCTCCGGGTTGACCCACTGGTACTCGGCGACCTCGCTCGGCACGGGGCTGGGATCGGCCACGGCGCGGGCGAAGTACACGGGGCAGAACTCGTTCTCGACGATGCCCGAGGCGTCCACCGCGCGGTAGCTGAAATCGGGCAGCACCAGTCCCAGCGACTCCACCTGCAGGCCCAGCTCGTAGGTCGCGCGGCGGCGCACGGCGGCGGCCATTTCCTCTCCCGGGCCGGGGTGGCCACACACGGAGTTGGTCCAGACGCCCGGCCAGGCCTTCTTGTCCAGGGCGCGGCGCGTCACCAGCACACGGCCGTCCGCGGCGAAGACGTGGCAGGAAAACGCCAGGTGCAGCGGGGTGTCGTCGGTATGGACGGTGGCCTTGGGCGCGGTGCCGATGGGGTTGTTGGACCCGTCCAACAGGACCACGCTCTCGGGCACCGCGGCACGCGTCCCGTCCGATTGCTGCAACATCAACCCACCTCGCCTTGGCCTTTCCGGAACCCTATCCGATCGGCATCGACGAGGCACATCCGCCCGGGTTCCGCCCCGCGTGCCGGGGCACGGTGGCCGCCGCCGCTAGAACGGCGCGAAGGATCCGACCCCGGCGAACCAGCCGCCGCCGACGCCGTCCCACAGCACCGCGTTCGCCGGCTCCGCGGCCCCCGTGGCGCCACCCCCGGCCCGCACCGGATCCCCGGGTCGCCTCAGGCCGCTCCCCTGGGCCATCAGCGGTTCGGCGGCGCCGACCGCGACCGCCACGATCTCGCCGACGACGATCACGTGGTCGCCGCCGTCGTACATGTTCCAGGACCGGCACTCGAGGGTCGCGGCGTTTCCCGTGAGCACCGGGACCCCGCCGTGCGGGGCCCAGGCGGGCGCGGACGCGGACGGCCGGCCCGCGAAGTGCAGCGCCGCGTCCGCCTGGTGCATGCCAAGCACGTTGACCGCGAACGGCGAGGACTGCAGCACCCGGGTGGCCTTGGACGTGCGCCGGAGCGTGACCTGCACGAGTGGCGGGTCCACGGAAAGTGCCGCGAACGCGGTGACGGTCGCGCCGTACGGCTCGCGGTGTTCGTCGAAGGTGGTGACCACCGCGACGCCGGTGCCCAGGCGGCCGAACGCGTCGCGCAGGACGGCGGGCCGCACCGCCCTCAGGACCTCTTGCCGGGTCATCGGTGGCTCCTTTGGTATCGGTCGTCAAAAGGGGACGGCGGCCGGGCCGCCTGGCGCGGCGGCCGGACCGCCGCTCCCGGCTAGGCCTCGGGGTCGAGCACGAAGTCGTACGTGGTCTGGACGCCCTTGCCGCTCTCGGCGGGCCGGATGTCCAGGAGCAGCTCCGGCTTCACGGCGGTCGCAATGTCGTCGTCGTTGTGCGCGTCGCCCGGGAAGTACAGCTGGGCGGTGAGCAGCTCGTGCCCCGGCGCCGAGACCTTCAGGTGCAGGTGGGCCGGACGCCAGGCGTGCCAGCCCGCGGCCGCGATCATCTGGCCGCAGGCGCCGTCGGTCGGGATCTGGTAGGGCGCGGGCTGCATCGTCCGGATCTGGAAGTTGCCCTGCCCGTCGGCGATGAAGCTGCCGCGCAGGTTCCATTCCGGGATGTTCGGCGCGAACTGCGAGTAGAAGCCGTCCTCGTCGGCGTGCCACAGCTCGATTTTGGCGTTCGGCAGCGGGCTGCCGTCCGTGCTGCGCACCTGGCCCTGGAAGAGCAGCGGGGTGCCCTTCTCGTCCGCGCGCATGTCGATCGTCGCCGGGGAGTTGTGCTCCGGGGAGTTCGGGGCGTAGTAGGGGCCCTCGATGGAACCCTTGTTGCCCTTGCGGTGGCTGGTGGCGACGTCCTCGACGGAGTGCTCTAGCCACACGTCGAGGAACAGCGGCCACTCGCCGTCCTCGCCGACCTTGATCAGCCAGGCCTTCAGGGCGTTGAACTCGTCGTAGGTGACGCGTTCCTCGAGCACGATGTCGTTGGCGGCCTTGATCAGCTTGCCCGCCAACAGGTTCACCCGCTCGGTGGAGGCCTGGATGGTCGCGGTCTTGCCGGACTGGCGGAAGCGGTCGGTGGCCGCGTTTCCGCTGGCGGCTGCGCTGGCTTCGGTTTCGGTGCTCATGGCGACGTCCTTGTCTGTGTGTGCGTGGGTTGGATGCTCGGGTGTTTGCTGCCGGGCCGGGCCGGCGTGATGTGGGTCTCGCGCGTCTTGCTTCAATGTAGGCGGGCGTTTCCGGGAGGGGAAATACCCTTTTCGGCCGGATTGATATGCGTGCAAGATCAATCCGGCCGCGCGCCTAGCGGATCGAGTTGGGGTGCTTCGCCAGCGGAGTCACCTTGATCTTCATGTAGGGGTACATGGGGAAGGCGCTGAGGATCGCGTGGAGCTCGTCGTTGGACTCGACGTCGAACAGCGAATAGTTCGCGTACTCGCCGACGACCCTCCAGATGCCGGCGAACCGGCCGTCCTTCTGGAGTCCCTGCGAGTACTCCTTCTCGAGTCCCTGCAGGCGGGAGATCTCCTCCGCGCCCAGGTGCGGGGGGAACTGGATGTCCATGCGGGCCAGAAACAGCATGTGGCTCTCCTTCGTGTGGTCGGTGTGGCGGGGTGGGGGTGCGGTCAGTTCATGCGGTAGCGGGCGAGCTTGTCCTCGTCCACCTCGGCGCCCACCCCGGGGAGGTCGCGGACACCGATGGTTCCGTCCACGATCCGGATGGGGTCGGCGAGGAGGTCGTCCGCCATGTCCAGGAAGTTGGACAGTTCGCCGGCCCGGCGCGACGTGGCCTCGTGGGCCGCGCCGAACGTGACGGTGGCGAGCGATCCGATCTGCGTGTCGATCTGGTTGCCCATGGTGACGTCGACGCCGAGGCCGGTGCACAGGCCCAGGATTTCCTGGGCCTCGGTGAAGCCGCTGCGCGCGGTCTTGATGCAGATCGAGTTGCAGCCCCCGGAGAGCAGCTCCCGGGAGACGTCGCCGGCCGTGGGCACGGATTCGTCGCCGACGATGGGGATCGGCGATTTGGAGACGAGGCGCTGACGGCTCATGGCCTCCTTCGCGTCGCACGGCTCCTCCAGCCGGGTGATGCCCAGCCCCTCGGTGCGCCGCAGGACCTCCAAGGCCTCGTTCGCGGTCCAGCCGCGGTTGGCGTCAAGATACAGTTCGACGTCGTCGCCCAGGCCCGCGCGGAGGACGTGGCAGGCCTCGATGTCCAGGGCGAGCGGGCGGCGTCCCACCTTGAGCTTGAACGTGGTGATCCCGTACTCCTCGCCGAAGCGAAGCGCCTCCTCCAGCAGCTCCTGGGCCGGACGGAACCCCAGCATGTGGCTGACGCGGAGGCGATCCGTGTAGCCGCCGAGGAGCCTGTGGACGGGCGTGCCCAGCGACTTGCCGATAAGGTCCCAGAGGGCGATGTCCACGGTCCCCTTGGCCACCTGGTTGTGTATGGTGCGGTCCAGGACCGCGCGCACCTTGCCGCGGTCGAGGACCTCCAGCCCAACGAGTTGCGGCGCGAAGACCTTTTCGACGATCGAGACGATCGAGTTCTGCGTCTCCCCGTAGGTGTAGGGGCGCGGCGGGGCGTCGGCCGTGCCCACCAGTCCATCGTCGGTGTGGATCCGTATCAGGACGTGCTCCGCGGTCTCCACCTCGCCGCTGGCGAACTTGAGGGGGTGGGTGTACGGGATGGCGTAGGGGATCGCCTCGATCCGCTCGATTTTCACGCTGTTGTTCCTTCCGGGGAGGCGGGTGGGTCGAAGAGGGCCAGGAAATTCCGGACCAGGGGGCTGTTGTTGCCGCTCTTCCAGGCGACGGCCAGGTCGACGACGGGGGCGTCGCGGAGGGGGCGGAAAACGATTCCCTGCAGGGCGAACATCCGGCGCGTGGTGGGCACCAGTGCGACGCCGGTTCCCGCCGCGACGAAGGACAGCAGGGTGGACGTCTCGCGGGCCTCCTGTGCAACGTCGGGGCGGAAGCCAGCCTTGCGGCACGCCTCCATAAAGATGCTGTTCACGGCCGAGGTCTGCGGATAGCAAATGAACGCCTCCGCCGAGAGCTCCGCCAGGTCCAGCGTTCCCCGCGAGGCCAACGGATGGTCCTCGGGCAGCGCGACCACCAGCGAGTCCTGTTCGAGGAACTTCAGTTCGATTCCCTCCGTCCGCACCGGCGGCCGCAGGACCGCGACGTCGATGCGCCCTTCCTCGAGCGCCTCCTCCATCTGCGGGGTCAGCATCTCGCCCTGGACCTTGAGCCGCAGGCCGGGCATCCCGCGACGGGCCGACTCCACGATGCGCGGCATCAGCCGGTAGGTCGCCGAGCCGGAGAAGCCGACGCGGATAACGCCGCTGGCGCCCTCGCCGACGAGCCGCACGTCCTGGCCCAGCTGATCGAGCTCCGCCAGCAGTACGCGTGCGCGGGCCAGGAGCAGTTCCCCGGCCGGCGTCAGGTCGACCTTGCGGGTAGTGCGCGCCAGCAGTTTGGTTCCCAGCTGCTCCTCGAGTTGCTTGATCTGCTGGGAGAGCGGCGGCTGGGCCATGTGGAGGCGGAGCGCGGCGCGGCCGAAGTGGCGCTCCTCTGCCACGGCCACGAAATAGCGCAGCTGTCGCGTCTCCATTGGCGCTCCTCGGTTCGGCGGGGCGTGTGCCCCACGCAACACCATAGGGCCGAAGCATTAGTTCCCGGAAATACCTCTTTAGCCTTGTTTGATACGCAAAACATATAACTGGCCGTCCACGTCGTACTACCGGCGCACAGGCTACAGGCCGATCGGCAAGGCGGCAACGACCCAGACGCTTCCGTCCTTGGCACTCGGGATCGTCAAGAGCAGGGCGCCGCGCGGGGCGGCGGATTCCTCGAACTCGATGTCGCCCGAGAAGGGCCCGAGGTCCGGTCCCCCGCTGCCCGTGACGTGGCCCCGCCCCAGTGGCTCCGTGGAGTCCCACCCGAACACGTAGACCAGAACGTTCCCCTCGAACGCCCGCGCCCGGCCCTCGACCGTAACGGGGGACTCGATGGTTTCGGCGGCCCGGGGGCTGGCGACGTCGATCTCGGAGGTCGTGGCGCCGATCGTGTACCAGTTTCCGTCGCTCATCTGGCGGACCAGCACGGTGGTCGCGGGACCGTCCTTGGCGGCACGGACCTCGACCTCGCCCGACCGGCTGTCCCCCTGGAAAAACGCGCCGATGATCGGGCCGGTGAATCCAGCCAGATCCTCCGCGAATCCCGTGGCGGCGGCCAGCGGTTCGGCATACTCCACGCCGCCGCGCGGATCGGGCCAGACGACGTTCGCGGCCTCCGCGCTCGGGAGTCCGTCCCTGCCCGGCGTTCCGCTTCCCGAGGGCGCCGGCGTCGCGGAGCCGGTGGCGGTCGGCGTGGCGGTTGGCGCCGTGGGCGCGGCCGTCTGGGTTGGGGCCGGCGACGGCGCGCCGGTGGTCCCCCCCGGGGCGTTCAGCAGCACGATGATCCACACGACGGCGGCGAGCAGGAGCGCTGCGAGCACCATAAGCGCGATGCATTGTCCGGTTCCCGAGGCGGAACCCTGGGCGCGTTCCATGCGCGCAACGTACCACCGGGAGGTTTGCGCCACTAGGCCGGGCGGGCTCGGTGACCGAACCGCAACCCGGCCGCCCCTAGTCGAGCAGGAGAGCGGGCTCCTCCATGATCGCCGCGACGTCCGCCATAAAGCGCGCGGACAGGTCGCCGTCCACCACGCGGTGGTCGAAGCTGCCGCCGAGCGTGGTGATCCAGCGCGGGATCACTTCACCGGACACCACCCAGGGCTTGAGCTTGATGGTGCCGAACGCGACGATCGCCACCTCGCCGGGGTTGATGATGGGTGTGCCGATGTCGATGCCGAGCGCGCCGATGTTGGTGATGGTCAGCGTCCCGTCGCGCATCGACTCGGGGCGGGTCCGGCCCTCGCGAGCCGTGGTGGCCAGCTCGTTGAGGGCGATCGCCAGTTCGCGCAGCCCCAGGTCCTGCGCGTCCTTGATGTTCGGGACCAGCAGGCCGCGGGGCGTCGCGGCGGCGATGCCGAGGTTCATGAAGTGCTTCACGCGGATCTCGGCGCCATGGTCGGTGTCCACCCAGCTGGCGTTGACGCTGGGGTTGCGGGCCGCCGCCCAGACCACGGCCTTCGCCAGGATCAACAGCGGGGACACCTTGATCCCCTCGAAGTCTCGGCTCTTCTTCAGCCGCTGGACAAACTCCATGGTCCGCGACGCGTCGACGTCCACGAAGATGCTGACGTGGGGCGCCGAGAACGCGGACTCCACCATGGCCTTGGCCGTGGCCTTGCGCACCCCCTTGACCGGGACGCGCTCGATCCGGCTGTCCAGCGGCGCCTCCTTGGCGGCCCAGAACGTCGGGGCCGCGGCCTGCTCGGCCTCGCGCTGGGCCTGGTAGGACATCAGGTCCTCGCGGGTGACCTCGCCGCGGCCGCCGGTGCCGCGGACCTTGGACAGGTCCACGCCGAGCTGCTTGGCGATCTTGCGGACGGGGGGCTTCGCCAGGACCCGCCCCAGGAATTCCGCGGCCATTGGGCCGGCGGAGGCGGCGGCGGACGCGGCGCTCCACGACCGGGGCGCGCCGGCCGCGGCGGCGGGTGGTGCCGCGGGTGTCGGGACCGCTGGCGCGGCCGGCGGCGCCTCGGCCGCGCCGGCGCCCGCGCGCAGGCGGGGACGGCGTCGCACCGGGTCGGCCTTGGGACCCGAGCCGACCAGCGGTCCGGGCGCCGCCTTGTCGTCGCCGGCGGCGACGGGCTCGTCCGGTTCGGCGACCTCGATGGGAAGGTCCGGCACCTCGGCGGCGCCGTCCCCACCGCCGGGCGCCCCCGCCGCGACCGTCTCGTCGACGGAGAACAGCGGCGCGCCGACGGCGAGCGTCTCGCCCTCCGCGGCGTGGAGTTCCGTCACGGTGCCGGCATAGGGGCTGGGGAGCTCCACCAGCGACTTGGCGGTTTCGATCTCCACGAAAATCTGGTTGACGACGACGGTGTCCCCGGGCTTCACCTTCCAGGAGACGACGTCGGCCTCGGTCAGGCCTTCGCCGACGTCGGGGAGTGTGAAGGTGCTCATGGTGTCTCCTGTGTGGCGGGCGTGGTGGAGGGGTGCGCGGCGGCTAGTAGCTGAACGAACGGTCCAGCGCGTCGAGCAGCTTGTCGATGTCCGGGAGGTACTGCTCCTCGACCTTGGACACCGGGTAGGGCATGTGGAAGCCGCCGACGCGGATCGCCGGGGCCTCCATGGACAGGAAGGCGCGCTCGGAGACGCGGGCCGCCACCTCGCCGCCGACGCCGCCGAAGGTCGGCGCCTCGTGGGTGACGATGAGCCGGCCGGTCTTCTCCACCGAGGCGACCACGGTGTCGAAGTCGATGGGACTGATCGAGCGCAGGTCGATCACCTCCACCTCGCGGCCGTCCTCCGTGGCGGCCTCCGCCGCGGCGAGGGCCACGGGCACCAGCGGGCCGTAGGTGACGATCGTGGCGTCGGTGCCCTCGCGGACAACCTGCGCGCTGAAGGCGTCCGGCGCAGGGTTCTCCGTGTCGACGTCGCCCTTGAGCCAGTAGCGGCGCTTGGGTTCGAAGAAGATGACGGGATCCTCGCACGCGGCCGCCTGCTGGATCATCCAGTAGGCGTCGTTGGCGTTGGAGGGGCTCACGATGCGCAGGCCCGCCGTGTGGGCGAACAGCGCCTCGGGCGATTCCGAATGGTGCTCGATCGAGCCGATGCCGCCGCCGTAGGGGATGCGGATGACCACCGGGGCGCCGAACCGGCCTTCGGCCCGGGCCCGCATCTTGGCCAGCTGCGTGGTGATTTGGTTGAAGGCGGGGAACACAAAGCCGTCGAACTGGATCTCTGCGATCGGCGTGTACCCCCGCAGTGCCAGGCCGATGCTGGTGCCGACGATGCCGGACTCCGCCAGCGGGGAGTCGACGACGCGGTCCTCGCCGAACTCGGCCAGCAGCCCCTCGGTCACGCGGTAGACGCCGCCGAGGCGGCCGATGTCCTCGCCGATCAGGAGCGACTTGGGGTTTTCGTCGAGCACGCGGCGGAGCCCGGCGGTGATCGCCTTCGCGATGGTCATGGAGGTCATCGGGAGGACTCCTTAGTGGAAGCGGCCCCGTCGGCGAAGCCCGCCTCGTAGTCGAGGTGCCAGCGCAGCTCCTCCTGGATCAGCGGGTGCGCCTCGGCGTAGACGTTGCGGAAGGACTGCTCGAGGCCGGGCACCTCGAACGCCAGGGCCTCGCGGCGCACGCGGGCTGCCATGGCCGCCCCGTCCGCGGCGACCTGCTCGAAGAACGCGTCGTCCGCGTACCCCTCGGCACGCAAGTGGCGCCCCAGGCGGGTCAGCGGGTCCTTGGCGATCCACGGCGCCTCGTCCGCGCTGAGCCGGTACTTGGTGGGATCGTCCGCCGTCGTGTGCGCGCTCATGCGGTAGGTGAAGGCCTCGATGAGGACGGGGCCCTCGCCGCGGCGGGCCCGCTCCAGGGCCCAGCGCGTGACGGCCAGCACGGCGAGGACGTCGTTGCCGTCCACACGCACGCCGGGGAATCCGTAGCCGTGCGCGCGTTCGGCAAGCGGCACCTTGGACTGGACGCTGAACGGGACGGAGATGGCCCACTGGTTGTTCTGGCAGAAGAACACCACAGGGGACTTGTAGCTGGCCGCGAAGACCATGGACTCGTGGACGTCGCCCTCGGACGAGGCTCCGTCTCCGAAGTAGGCCACGACCGCGGTGCCGTCCCGCTCCAGTCGGTCGCGGTCCCAGCCGGCCTGGTCGCGCTGCACACCCATGGCGTATCCGGTGGCGTGGGGCATCTGGGCCGCCAGCACCATCGTGTACATGTGGAAGTTGTTCTCCCGGGGGTCCCAGCCGCCGTTGGAGATGCCGCGGAAGATCCGCAGCATTTGGGGAAAGTCCACGTCCCGCGTCAGCGCGACCCCGTGCTCGCGGTAGGTCGGGAAGATGTAGTCGTTGGGACGGGTGGCGCGGCCGGAACCAATCTGCGCCGCCTCCTGTCCGCGGAGCGGAACCCAGAGGGCCAGCTGCCCCTGCCGCTGCAGCGCCGTGGCCTCCTCGTCGAAGCGGCGCGTCAGCGCCATGTCCCGGTAGAAGCCGCGCAGGACGTCGGCGTCCACGTCGGCGACGTATGGCGAGTAGTCGGCGTCGAACCCCAGCGACCCGTCGGGGCCCAGCAGCTGGACCATTCCGGGCTCGCCGACGCCCGTCTCGGTGACTTCCTGCCCTGTGGACGTCATACGCCGCTGCCCTTCGTTTGAAAATATGCCCGGCGGGGAATACATTCCCCGCCGGGCATATGACGGAAACATTTCACACCAGCCTACTGGCCCGGCGGAAGCCTCCCCCGTTCTGTTACCGACTAGGAAACCACGGGGCGCTTTGGATAGATGCTACAAACCTCGAGGAATCGGGTGTTGGCCTCCGGCTCGCCGATGGTGACCCTCACGCCCTCGTTGGCGAAGGCGCGCACCGACAGCGCGTGCTCCGCGGCCACCCGTGCAAAATCCGCGGTGTCCGCGCCGAGATTCAGCCAGACGAAGTTGCCTTGTGCGTCCGGAACATCCCACCGAAGGTCCCGCAGCCCCTGGACCACGCGCGCGCGTTCGTCGACCAGGCTTTGTACCCTTTCAACAACCTCGCCGTAGTTTTCCAGCGACGCGACCGCAGCCTTCTCCGCGAGCGAGGACACGGCGAACGGCGTGGCCAGCACGCGGAGGTACTGGGTGATCGCCGGGCGGGAGACCGAGTAGCCCACGCGCAGGTTCGCGAGGCCGTGGGCCTTGGAGAAGGTCCGCAGGACCACCACGTTCGGATGCCGGCGGTACATCTCGATGCCGTCCACCGCCTCGCCGTGGCGGACGAACTCGATGTACGCCTCGTCGATGACCACCAGGACGTTGCGGGGCACCTTGGCGAGGAAGTCCTCGACCTCGGCGGTGGTCAGCACCGGTCCGGTGGGATTGTTCGGGGTGCAGAGGAGCACCACGGACGTGCGGTCGTTGACGGCGGCGGCCATGGCGTCGAGGTCGTGGCGGCCGTCGGCCAGCAGCGGCACCTTGACGGAGCTCGCGCCGGTCGCGCCGACGCAGATCGGGTACGCCTCGAAGGAGCGCCAGGCGTAGACGACCTCGTCGGGGACGCCGTCGTCGTTCTGGCCCGCGAACGTCTGGAGGATCTGTGTGAGGGCTCCGAGGCTGCCCGCCCCGGTCACCACGTCCTCGGCCGGGACGTTCAGGAAGGTTGCCAGGGCCTCGCGCAGCTTCGTTGCCACGGGATCCGGGTAGCGGTTGTAGTCGACGCCCTCCCTGATGGCGGCCAATACGGCCGGCACGGGTGGCAGCGGGTTCTCGTTGGAGGACAGCTTGTAGGCCGTCATCCCGCCAACGGCTACCGGCGGCTTGCCGGCGGCGTACTTCGGCAGCGACTCGAGCACGGGACGGGGCTGCACCTCGTTGGGCGCGACGGAGTTCTCTGTGGTCATGCCCCAAGCCTAACGCCGGGGCATCTTTCTCACGCCCGGGGCGGAGGGCGGTGAGAAACCATTTCGCTAATCGCAACGTGGGCCGGGATTCCCTGAAACGCGAAGTTGGGAGGCTGGGGCCAACGAATTCAGATCAAAGTGGAGGTTCCGATGGGTCCCGCTGAGCAGCTCACCACCCGCACCCGGGCACAGACACCGGCACTGGCCATGCGCCCGGGTCGGTGGATCGACAACTGGAACGCCGAGGATCCGCACTTCTGGGAGGGCATCGGCCGCGAGACGGCGCGGGTGAACCTGAAGTGGTCGATCTTCTGCGAGTTCCTCGGTTTTGTGGTGTGGCAGCTGTGGTCCATCGTGGCGATCTACCTGCCGGCGGCCGGCTTCGACCTGACCACCGGGCAGATCTTCTGGCTGATCTCCATGCCCAGCCTCGTGGGGGCCACCCTGCGGATCCCGTACACCTTTATGGTGGCCCGGTTCGGCGGCCGCAACTGGACTGTGGTCTCGGCGCTGCTGCTGCTCCTTCCGGCCGGCGGCCTGGCCTGGGCGGTGTCCGATCCGACCACGCCGTTCTGGATGATGCTGACGCTGGCCGGCATGGCGGGCTTCGGCGGCGGCAACTTCGCCAGCTCGATGGCCAACATCACCTACTTCTACCCGGCGAAGGAGAAGGGCTGGGCGCTGGGCCTGAACGCCGCCGGCGGAAACCTCGGCGCCGCCGTCGCGCAGCTGATCGTGCCGCTGGCGGTGACCGCCTTCGCCGCCGGCGCGCTGCACCTCCCGATGGCCGGACTGGTGTGGATCCCGCTGATCCTCGTCGCCGCCTGGGGCGCGCGCCGGTACATGCACAACCTCAGCCACGCCAAGGGCGACGTGGCGGGGTCGCTCGCCGCGCTCCGCGAGCCGCACCTGTGGGTGATCGCCGTGCTCTACATCGGGACCTTCGGCTCCTTCATCGGGTTCTCCGCCGTCTTCCCGAAGCTGATCAAGGACACCTTCCCCGAGTTCTCGACGTTCGCGGTGGCCGGAGCCTCGCTCTCCCTGGCGTTCCTCGGCCCGCTCGTAGGATCGCTGGCCCGGCCACTGGGCGGACGCCTGGCCGACCGCATTGGCGGGGCCAGGATCACCGTCGCGGCCTTCGCCGTGATGGCCGCGATAACCATCGCCGTCACGCTGACGCTGCCGCTGGGCAACTTCTGGCTCTTCCTCGGCCTGTTCATCCTGCTCTTCTCCGCCAGCGGAATCGGCAACGGCTCCACCTACCGGATGATCCCCACGGTCTTCGCGCTGCGCTCCGTCACCAAAGCGCCGCCCGCGGCCACCGCGGGAACCTCCGCCGTCTCGCCGGAGCGCCAGGCCTCCGCCGCGCTGGGCCTCATCTCGGCCATCGGCGCCTACGGCGGCTTTATGATCCCGCAGGCCCTGGGCGCCTCCGCCGGCGCCACGGGCGCGTACACCTCGGCGTTCGTCGGCTTCGTCTCCGCCTACCTGTTTATGCTCGCCCTCACCTGGTTCTGCTACCTGCGTCCCGGAACCGCGTTCGCCCGGCAGGGGGTCTAGCATGACCGCCGCGCGCGCCACCGCGACCCACTGCCCGTACTGCGCCCTGCAGTGCGCCATGACGGTGGGGCCCGCTACCGGTGGGGCCCCGTCGTCCGCGACGGGCGCCCCGGCGCGGGTGGAGGTCGAGATCCAGGGACGCGACTTCCCCACCAACGGGGGCGCGCTCTGCCGCAAGGGATGGTCGGCGGCCCAACTGCTGTCCTCCCCGGAGCGCATCGTCCGCCCGCTGCTGCGCGGGACCAACGGCGAGCTCCGCCCGGTGGGGTGGGCCGAGGCCCTCGACGCCGTCGCCGACCGGGCCCGCTCGATCCGCCGCGAACACGGCGCGAACGCGGTCGCCGTGTTCGGCAGCGGGGGCCTGACCAACGAGAAGGCCTACCAGCTCGGCAAGTTCGCCCGCCTGGCGCTCGGCACCGCGATGATCGACTACAACGGGCGGTTCTGCATGTCCTCCGCGGCGGCGGCCGGCAACCGTGCGTTCGGCATGGACCGCGGCCTGCCGTTCCCGCTGACCGACCTCGGAGGGGCCGGCACGATTCTCCTGCTGGGGTCCAACGTCGCCGAGACGATGCCCCCGTTCGTGCGCCACCTGCAGGGCGCGCGCGACGCCGGCGGCCTGATAGTGGCCGATCCGCGGCGCTCCGCCACCGCGCGGCTGACCGAGGACGGCGGAGGGCTGCACCTCCAGCCCACGCCGGGCACCGACCTCCAGCTGTTGCTCGGGCTCGCGCACGTGCTCCTGACAGAGGATCTGGCCGACGAGTCCTACGTAGCCCGGCGCACCACCGGACGCGACGCCATAGCGCGCTCCGTCGCCCCGTGGTGGCCCGAGCGCGTGCAGGCCGTGACCGGAGTCCCCGCCGCGCTGGTGAGGGAGACCGCCCACCGGCTGGCGGCGGCGGCCCGCGCCGCGCGCGATGGCGGCCCGCGCGTGTACGTGCTTACGGGGCGCGGAGTGGAGCAGCACGCGAACGGCACCGACACCACCACGGCAGCGATCAACCTTGCCCTCCTTCTCGGCCTGCCGGGCACAACGGCAGGCGGCTACGGGACCCTGACCGGCCAGGGGAACGGGCAGGGCGGGCGCGAGCACGGGCAGAAGTCGGACCAGCTTCCGGGCTACCGCAGGATCACCGACCCCGCCCACCGGGCGCACGTCGCCGCCGCGTGGGGCGTCGACGAGTCCCTGATCCCGGGACCGGGCGTGCCCGCCACCGAGCTGCTCCACAGCCTCGGCCTGCCCGGCGGACCGAAGATGCTGATGGTGCACGGCGCCAACGTCGCGGTGTCCGCGCCCGATGCCGGGCGGGTGATCGACGGGCTGCGGCGGCTGGACTTCCTGGTGGTGTCCGACTTCTTCCTCTCAGAGACGGCGGCCGAGGCCGACGTGGTGCTCCCGGTGCTGCAGTGGGCCGAGGAGGAGGGCACCATGACCAACCTGGAGGGACGCGTGCTGCGCCGCCGCCGCGCCTCCGAACCGCCCGTCGGGGCGCGCTCCGAGCTGTGGATCCTGTCCGAGCTGGCTCGGCGGCTGGACGCCCCCGGCCGCTTCCCCGCCGACCCCCGCGAGGTGTTCGCCGAACTGCGCGAGGCCTCGCGCGGCGGACTCGCCGACTACTCCGGCGTCAGCTACGAGGCGCTCGACGCCGGCGCCGCCATGTACTGGCCGTGCCCCGAGTCCCCCGCTCCGGCCAAGTCGCCCGATTCGGCCGGCCGCGGCCTCCGCGGCACCCCCCGGCTGTTCCTCGACGGATTCGCCCACCAGGACGGGCGGGCGCGCCTGGTGCCGGTGCGCGTCGGTCCCCCGGCGCAGGAGCTCAATGTCCCGGGTTCGCTTACGTTGCTCACCGGACGTCTGCTGGAGCACTACCAATCCGGCGCCCAGACCCGACGGGTGGGAGAGCTGCTCGCGGCACAGCCGGAGCCGCGCGCCGAGTTGAACCCCGCCACGGCCCGGCTCCTGGGCATCGCCGACGGGGACTTCGTATCCGTCCGCAACGAACGCGGCCAGGCAGTGGCCCGCGCTAGCCTGAGCCCGGACGTCCGGCCGGACTGCGTGTTCCTGCCGTTCCACTTCGGTGGCGCGGGGAGCGCCAACCTGCTCACGCCGGCCCTGACCGATCCGATCAGCTCGATGCCCGCGTTCAAGAACACGTCGGTGGTCGTGCGGCCCCTGGACCCCGATCCGGTCCTGCCCGCCGCCGGGCCGGCCCTGTCCGTGGCGGGTGCCCGATGAGCGCCGCACGCCCGGCGGTCGCCGCCGGACCGGGCGGGCCGGAGCGCATCGTCGTCGTCGGGTTCGGTCCGGTGGCGGCTCGCCTGGTGGAGGAGCTGCTCCCGCGCGTCGCCGCCGGCGACGTCGCGGTGACCGTGCTGGGAGCCGAGCGCCATGCCGCGTACAACCGCGTGCTGGTCGCCGACGTCGGCACCGGCCGCACCACGCCGGCGGCGGTGGCGCTGGCCGACGCGGCCGAGCTCGAGGAGGCCGGCGTCGCCGTCCGCCTCGGAACCTCGGCCGTGCGCATCGACCGCGCCCGACGGACCGTGGCGACCTCCGACGGCTCCAATGTTCCCTATGACCGGCTTGTGTTCGCCACGGGCGCGCGGCCCGCCATCCCCGTACTGCGCGGCCTGGACTTTTCGCCGCACGGCGAGCCCTCCCTCCCGGAGGGCGTCATCGCGCTGCGCGGGCTGGACGACGCCGCCCACCTCCTGCCGGTCGTGCGCTCGGGCGGACACGTGGTGGTCCTCGGCGGCGGCATCCTCGGCGTCGAGGCGGTGCTGGCGATCCGGGAGGCCGGGGCGTCGGCGACGCTGGTGCACCACGGCGACGTTCCGCTGGCCCGTTCCGTGGACCCCGACGGGGGCCGAGTCCTGGCGGCCGCCCTCGAGGGCGCCGGCGTCGGCGTCACGCCCCGGGCGAAGGCCGTCGCCGTGAAGCTGGAGTCGGGCCGCTTCGCGGGGCTGGAACTCGACGACGGGTCGGTGGTGCCCGGCGACGCGCTGGTCATTTCCGCCGGTGTCCGCCCGCGGACCGGGCTGGCCGAGGGCTGCGGCCTGGTGGTGGAGCACGGCATCCGCGTGGACCGCTTCCTGCGCGCCGACACCGAGGACCGGGTGTTCGCGATCGGCGATTGCGCCGCGGTGGACGGGCGCGCGCCCAGCGGGCTGGTGGGCCCGGGGTGGACCCAGGCCGCGTTCCTGGCCGGATACCTGGCCAAGAACCCGCTGCGCCCCTTCGGCGCCGGGGCCGGGGCCGCGCCGGCCACCGGCTCCCCCGCCGCGCGCACGGCGGCGTCCTTCCCCGGGACCGCGACGGGATCCGGCTCCGTGGCGCAGCCGGGTGTCCCCGCGGAACGTCCCGGTGTCATCGTGCTCAAGGCTCGGGGCGTCGATTTGGCGGCGGCGGGAGCGGTGGCCGTCGGCCCCTGGGACCGGGGGCCGGAACGCGTCAGCGTCTGGGTCGACCCCGCGCAGGGACGCTACTGCAAGATGGTCACGGTGGACGGTGCGCTCACCGGATTCGTCGCGGTGGGCATGCCGCGCACGGCAGCCGAGTTGGTGCTGCTGTACGAGCGCGGGAGCGAGCTGCCGGCCGACCGCAGCACCCTGTTCCGCCTCGACGACGCGGCCCTCCCGGCGGCGGCCGCCCCCGCGGGCGAGCACGACGTGCTGTGCAGGTGCAGCGGCGCGACGCACGGCGAGGTCGCTGCCGCGGTCGACGCGGGAAGCGCGACGGTCGGCGACGTCGGCAGGGCGTGCCGCGCCGGGACCGGGTGCGGCGGATGTCGGCAGCGGATCGAGGAGATTCTGGCGAAGTCGTCCGCGGTTCCGGCCTGACCTTGGCGCCGGCGTGTGTCAGGATGGGCCCATGCTGATCTTCGTCGTCCGCGTCCTTGTCAACGCACTCGCCCTGGCCGCGGCCGCGTGGCTGCTGCCCGGAATCACCGTGGGCTCGGAGGCGGCCTCCGAGGCCACCGGCAGCAACACGGTCGGTGTGGTGCTGGCGTACCTGTTCGTGGGGCTGATCTTCGGTTTGGTCAACGCCTTCGTTCGGCCCATCGTCGGCCTGCTGTCCCTGCCGATCACTTGCCTGACGCTGGGGCTGTTCGCGATCGTCATCAACGCGGGGATGCTCATGCTGACGTCGTGGATCTCCAGCTACACACCCGTGCAGTTCAATGTGGCCACCTTCTTCTGGGACGCCGTCCTCGGGTCGATCATCATCAGCATCGTGTCCGCCGTCATCGGCTGGGTGGTCCCGGGGCGCGACTAGACCGCGGGGCACCCTCCGCTCCCGCCCCGCGTCGTGGCGATCCGCCGCCCGTGCGCCTGAGCCGCAGGGTGTGGACGGTCGCGGTGGAGGCACCCGCGAACACGGCCCCGAGCGCCGCGTTCGCCTCCGCAACGGCGGGATCGCCGGAACGGACAACGTCCGCCGTCTGCCCCGAGTAGTTCCGCAGGTCGTGAGCCGCACCGAATCCGCCCTGCCGCCTGTCGATTCCGGCGGCGTAGCCGTCCAGGTACACCGTGACCTGGTTGCGTCCGTTGGCGTTCGTCGCCCCGTCCGTGCCCGGAACCGGATCGTCGACGTGCTCCAGCTGGAGCCCCCGCACGTCCGCCGGCAGGGTGGTGCCGCCGACCGGCGACCCCGCCGTCACCACGTATTCCACGTTGTACTCTCCGGCAAGTCTGTGGTCGACCGCCAGGTTCGCCGCGTGGATGCCGCCCTGGCTGTACCCAGTGAGCACCAGCGCGTCCCCGGGCCGCGCACCGACGCGCTCCAGGGCCTCCAACGCCGCCGCGGCAACGTGCTGGCTGCCCAGTCCCATGCCCTCCACCACGCCGCCCTCGTCCCATGGATTTGTTCTGTGGTCCTCGGTGTTCGCCGCATCCGTGCCGGCCGGCCCTCGCCCGTCGCCCGGCTGGGTACCGGGAAGCGTAAGGACGTGGACGGGTCCGTTGGCGGTCTGCACCGTGGTCACGAGCAGCGCGCCGGCGCCTGCGCTCCCCGCTTCCGCGGCCCCCTGCAGCGACATCAGTTCACCCATGCTTCCCGTGAAGGGCACGTCCGCCCGGGACGAGGCGCCGACGATCTCCAGCGGCCCAATGTCCACCCAGTCCAGGGAGCTCGCGACGCCGGCCAGGCGCGGGTACAGGCGCTCGGCGACCGAGGTCTCGAACGTCCCACCGTGGGCCTTGTCCCTCAGCCTGCCCAGCTGCGAGGCCACGGGGAACGAGGCCGGGAACAACAGCGGAAGGATGGTGCCGACCAGCGCCGGGGACTGGTTGACGAGGTCCTGCGTGGTCGCCGTCCGCGGGCGGTAGTTGTTGGTGTGGAGATCGTGCGCCAGTATCAGCGGCAGCATGGCGGCACGTGCGTCGTTGACCGCCCGCTGCACGCGGTGTTCGGCTTCCGCGTAGGCGGCCCGGCTGTGCTCGACCGCCTGGCCGACGGCGCCGACGTGCAGCTGCGCGCCCCGGGTAAGCAGCGAGGCGCGCCTCAGCCCCCATTCCGCCGAGGCGGCGACCACCGCATCCCCGGACAAGGCGAGCATGCCCAGCGAGAGCAGGGAGCCGTCGAGGCACCCGGCCGCCCCGCCCAGCTCCTCGGCGGAACGGCCCAGGAGCCCCCGTGCGCGCTCGAGTTCGCCCAGGTTGAAGTCGACGCTGGCAATGCCGCCGCTGCTGCGGTGGCTCAAGGCCCCCACCGCCTCTCGTTCCCCGGAAGCGGCCTCGATGTTTGCGCGGCGACGGCGTGCTCCAGGGCGGCCGCCAACGAGAGCTCGCGCACGGTGCGCAGCGCCGCGGCCCTGATCCTCGCCTGCGCGACGTCGTGCCGCGCCGAATCGACCGTCCCGGCGAGGATCCCCAGCTCGGCGGCCAGCAGACCGAGTTGCCGCTGGAAGGCCACGCCCGCCGGCGATACCCAGTGGAGGCCCCGCAGGGCATCAAGGCTTCGCCGGGCGGCGGCGACATACTCGTCGGCCTGCAGCGCACGCCGCTCCATGTCCTCCCACGCAGCATCACTCCATTGCCCGCCCACTGCTCCACCGCCCCTTCCCCGGCTTCCGGAGCCGGTCATTCAACGCTAGGGTCCCGCCGCACGCCCGACCCGGAGGGTCCCCCGACTGTGGAACCGCCGGCGCCGACCGGGCGTGTGGAGGGCAGGACACCAACTCTCGGCGTCGCCGCGGATCATGGAAGAATGGCCATATGGCTGATTCCGCGCGCACCTCCCTTGCATCCGAACCCCTGGCGCTTGGCGCCCTTGACGGCCGCTACCGCAGCGCCGTCGCGCCGCTGGTGGACTACCTCTCGGAGGCGGCGCTGAACAGGGACCGGGTCCACGTCGAGGTCGAATGGTTCATCCACCTGACCGGGCAATCGGTCCTGCCGGGTGCGCGGCCCCTCAGCGCGGAACAGGTCGCGGGCCTGCGCAAGATCGTCACGGACTTCGACGCCGCGGCCGTTGCGGAACTCGCCGAGATCGAGGCCGTCACCGTCCACGACGTGAAGGCGGTCGAGTACTACATCGGGCGCCGCCTCGGCGGCCTGGGCCTGGAGCACCTGACCCCGCTGGTGCACTTCGGATGCACCTCCGAGGACATCAACAACCTCGCCTATGCCGTCGGCGTCAAGGGCGCCGTCGACGACGTGTGGATGCCCGCGGCCCGCGCCATCGTGGACCAGATCGCCGCGATGGCCGGCTCCACGCGCGAAATCCCCATGCTGTCCCGCACCCACGGCCAGCCGGCCACGCCGACCACCCTCGGCAAGGAGCTCGCCGTGGTGGCGTGGCGCCTGCGCCGCCAGCTGGACCGGATCGCGCGCACCGAATACCTGGGCAAGATCAATGGAGCCACCGGCACCTACGCCGCCCACTACGCATCGGTGCCCGCCGCCGACTGGCAGGAGGTCTCCCGGACGTTCGTCGAGGGCCTCGGACTCACGTGGAACCCGCTGACCACGCAGATCGAGTCGCACGACTGGCAGGCCGAGCTCTACGCGGACGTCGCCCGGTTCAACCGCATCCTCCACAACTTCTGCACCGACGTCTGGAGCTACATCTCCATCGGCTACTTCGCGCAGATCCCGGTGGCCGGCGCCACGGGCTCCTCGACGATGCCGCACAAGATCAACCCGATCCGCTTCGAGAACGCCGAGGCCAACCTGGAGATCTCCAACGGCCTCCTCGACACCCTGGGCGCGACCCTGGTGACCAGCCGGTGGCAGCGCGACCTCACGGACTCGTCGTCGCAGCGGAACATCGGAACCGCCTTCGGCCACTCGCTCCTGGCCATCTCCAACGTCGCGAAGGGCCTCGACCGCCTCGACGTCGCATCCGAGGTCCTGGCCGACGACCTCGACCAGAACTGGGAGGTGCTCGGCGAAGCCATCCAGATGGTGATGCGCGCCGAGGCCGTCGCCGGGGTCGAGGGCATGGAGAACCCCTACGAGCGGCTCAAGGACCTCACGCGCGGCCACCGGGTGGACGCCGCCCGCATGAAGGAGTTCGTCGGCGGCCTGGGACTGTCCGATGCGGCGCGCGAACGCCTGCTGCAGCTGACCCCGGCCACGTACCACGGCATCGCGCCGGACCTGGTGGACCACCTGGCGAGGTAGCGCCGCCGACTAGGGGAGCGTGTCGCCGCCCACTGATGTTGTCGCTGCGACGGCGGCGGTGGCACAGTTGGCCGCATGATGCTCTCCGCGCGCATGCGCACCGCCATCGGGGACCGCGCCCTCCTGGCGGCGAAGGTCGCCGTGGCCGCGGGCGCCGCGTGGCTGCTGGCTCCGCTGATGCCGGGCACGGCCGACGAGTACCCGTACTACGCCCCGCTCGGGGCCGTCATCAGCATGCACCCGACCTTCGCGCAGTCCTTCCGCGTGGGGTTCGAGACGCTGCTCGGCCTGCTGTTGGGCGTCCTGTTGGCCGGCGCCTTCGTGCTCCTGGCGATCCCCCCGCTGCCCGGCATCATGCTGGTGACCGGGATCGGCGTCCTCCTCGGCGGCCTGCCCCGCGTCGGCGCCGGGCGCGACTATCTGCCGGTCGCCGCCCTGTTCGTCCTGGTGCTCGGCGGCGGCGACGCCGACGGATACTCATTCGGCTACATGACCCAGATGGCCCTCGGCGTGACCGTCGGACTGGCCGTTAACCTGCTGGTCTTCCCGCCGCTGCGGACGGCCACGGCCAAGCTCGACCTGGAGCAGTTCCGCGAACGCGTGGCCCGCGACCTCGAATCAATGGCGACGGACGTCGTCGAGACCTGGCCGCCGGACACGGAGCACTGGACGCATCGCGCCCAGACCCTCCTGGACGACGCCCGGCGGGTTCGCGCATCGCTGGATCTCGGCCACGAGAGCTCGGTGGGCAATCCCAGGGCACGCATCAAGGGTGTGGATCAGGCGGACGACTACGTCACCATGAACGCCCTGGACAGCGTGGTGTTCCAGATCCACGACCTCTCCGAGCTGCTCGCCGGGCCAACAGTGGGCGAGGGCATGGGCGGGGAACTGCCCGACCATTTCCGCGGCCTGGTCGCCGAGTGCCTCAAGGAAGCGTCGGCACTCACCGAGGCGGACGGCGACCGCACAAGCGACACACCGCAGCAGCCCTCCAAGCCCCTGGCAGCGCTGCAGGACTGGCTGGCGTCCCGGGACGACGACGACGGCGACCCGCGCCTCGAGGGGTCCGTGTCCAAGTGCCTGCACCGGATCCAGGACGCGCTCCTGACGGTGTAGTTCCGAAGGGCGCCCGCAGGCGCCCCCTAGATCCAGCCGCGCTCGACGGCGATGTCGGCGGCCTCGGCCCGGCTTGCCGCACCCGTCTTGCCGATCACCGAGGACACGTGGTTGCGCACCGTGCCCGGAGAGAGGTGCAGCGCCGCGGCAATGGCCGCCGCCGACAGTCCCCTGGCGGCCAGCTCCAAAACTTCCCGCTCCCTGTTCGTCAGCGGGTTCTGGCCCACGGCCAACGAATCGGCCGCCAATTGCGGATCGACGACGCGCAGCCCCCGGTGCACCTTGCGGATGGCGTCGGCAAGCTGCGCCGCCGGGGTGTCTTTGACGACAAACCCGCTGGCGCCCGCCTCGAGTGCGCGGCGGAGGTAGCCCGTCCGGCCGAAGGTCGTGACCATCAGCGAGCGGCAGCCCGGAGACCCGACGCGCAGCCGGCGCGCGGTCTCGATCCCGTCGACCACCGGCATTTGGATGTCGAGCACGCAGACGTCCACCGCATGCTCCCGCACCAGGGCCGGAACCGTGGAGCCGTCCGCGGCCTCGGCCACAACGTCCAGGTCCGCCTCCAGGTTGAGCAGGGCCACCAGGGCGCCGCGGACCAGCGCATGGTCGTCGGCGACGAGCACACGAATGCTCACCAGGTGACCTCCACGCGCGTACCGCCGGCCGCGGCGGCGCCCACCGCGAGGCGCGCGCCGGCGTCGTCCATCCGTTCCCGCATGCCCAGAAGCCCGTTCCCCGCCGGCTTCCCGGCCAAGCCAACGCCGTCGTCCTCAATGCTGAGCCTGCCCGGTTCCAGCCGGATGTGGCACCGGCTCGCGCGCGCGTGGCGCAGCACGTTTGTGCCGGCCTCCCGCAGCACCCACCCCAGGGGCACCACAAGATGGGGGTCGATGGCTGCCGGGTCGCCCGTCTCAACCTCCACGTCTAGCCCGGCGCCGGCCAGGGTGATCTCGAGGGCCTGGATTTGGGACCGGAAATCAGTGCCCCGCAGGCCACCCACGGTGGCCCTGACGTCGGCGAGCGCGCCGCGGACCAGTCCACGGATCTCCGCGATCTCCGACCGGCTGCGTTCGGGATCGATGTCCAAGAGGCGTTCGGCGAGTTCGGCCTTGACCGCGACGACGGTGAGCGCGTGCCCAAGGACGTCGTGCACGTCGCGCGCCACCCGTTCGCGCTCGGACACGACCGCGAGGTCCTGGCCGATGCGCCGGGACCTGCTGTCCGCTTCCATGAGCGCGCTGGTGACCATGTTCACCACGAAAACACCGACCATGATGAAAACGATGAACATGTAGTCGCCGGGCTGCCCCACCGCCAAGACCAGGGCGAGCGCCCCGGCGATGGAGCCAAGACCGACCCACCAGCCGGAGCGGCGCGGGAGCAGGTAACAGGCGTAGGCCGGAATGAAGGGTGCCATGTAGATGGCCTCCATGCCGATGAGGGCACCCATGCCCAACATCACCGCCAGCATGGAGCCGAGGCCCGCCCAATTCCAGTGGGCGAAGCGCAGTCCCCCGCCGTTGGGCCGGTCCAGCGCAACGAATGCCGCCAGATAGATGCCCGCGAAGAGGACAACGAGTCCGAGTCCCGCGGCGGTTCCTGCCGGCCCGAGCCCCTCCGCCAGCACGGCCCCCACGGTGTAGCCGAGGAAGATGAGCCAGACGGCGGGCAGCACCCAGCCGTGGCGTGCCCAGCCGGATGGTTCGCCGGCTTCCTCGGCGGACCGGGCCGCCACACGCGTTGAGTCCGCGTTCACTGCCGCCGCCTCCCCCGCCGGACGCCGGCGATCGCGATGGCCCCAAAGACCAGGACCCATGCCACCACATTAGCCAGTAGCCCGCCCAGGGTGTCCGCCGTTTCGCCCGAGGTCGCCATGGCCCCTTCGAGGGTGGGCCAGCGGACGAGACCGACGTAGCCGTACATGGGCGTGAGTCGCGCGAACTCGAGGATCCCCCCGGACAACGGCATAAAGACATTTCCCACGAAGGACATCAGCACCAGGACGCCCGTCGCCACCCCCAGTGCGGACTCGCTCTTGAACAGCATGGCCACGGCGAACCCGAACAGGGCGAAGACGGCCGACCCGGCGAGGGTCAAACCGAACGTCGCGGCCCAGATCCACGGATCGTCAGCCGCAGCCCCGGTGACCGCGCCGATCGCGTAGACCACCAGCACGCTCAGGGACGTGGCCGCCAGCGAGGCCACGACCTTGCCGGCGACCAGGGATGCCGGGGTGACCGGGGTGAGACCCAGCTGGCGCCCCCAACCCTGCATCTGCTCGATCGCGGCGCCGCCCGTGGTGGAGGTTGCGGCCAACGCCGCCCCGTAGGCCGCCATGGAGGCCATCACGTAGAACTTGACGTTGCCGTTCCCCGCCGCATCCCCGCCGTACCCCATCGACACGCCGAAAACGACATACATGGCGGACGGCATCAAGACGATGAACATCAGGTTGGAGACGTCGCGCAGTTGGCGCGTCAGGTCGATGCGCAGATAGGTGGCGTTCACCGGGCGCTCCTCTCCATGCCCGACGCGAGCCCACTGGTTAGACGCATAAAGGCGCTCTCGAGGCTCGGGGAGGAGACCTCCAGGTCGCGGGCGCCGTGGTCTCGCAGCAGGGCGAGGGCCACCACGTCCGAGTTGCTTGTCGCCACACTGACCCGGGCGCCGGCAAGGTCCACGCGGATCACGCCCTCGATCAATCGCAATTCCCGCACCGACTCGTCGCGGGCCCGCGCGCCCTCGATGCCGGCGGCGGCTAGCGTGGCGGACACGGTTCGCCCCGCGGCCATCGACCGGACCTGGGAGGTTGGACCGTCGGCGGCGATCCGGCCGTCCACAACCAGCACGGTGCGTTCGGCGAAGGTCTCCGCCTCCTCGAGGTAGTGCGTGGCGAAAAGGACGGTTCGGCCCGATGCGGCGTCCTGCCGCATGGTGTCCCAGAATTCGCGGCGTGCGTTGACGTCCATCCCGGCCGTGGGTTCGTCGAGGACCAGCAGGTCCGGGTCCGGGAGCAAGGCGAGGGCGAACTTGACGCGCTGCTGCTCTCCCCCGGAGCACCTTGAGACTTTGCGTCCGCCAATCCCGGCGATTCCCGCGCGGTCCATCACGGCGCCCACGCGGCGCTTCGCGCCGTGGAGGGAGGCAATGGCCTGTACGGTCTCGCGGACGGTCAGGTCCCGGAGGAGGCCGCCTGTCTGCATCACGGCGGAGACCCTGCCGTCGCGGACCGCCCTGCCTGGCGTGGTTCCCAACACGGTGGCCGTGCCGCTGTCCGGCATCGTGAGCCCCAGGATCATGTCGATTGTTGTGGTCTTGCCGGCCCCGTTCGGTCCGAGGAAGGCGACGATATCCCCCACGTCGACGGACAGGTCGATCCCGTCGACGGCCGTGATGGTGCGCCCAGCGCCGCGGAACGCCTTCCTGACTCCGCGGAGCTCCAGCGCAGTGCCGGCCCCGTTGTCTGTGGTTCCCCATGTGCTCATGGATTCAGCCTTCCGCACCGCGGAGGCCGCAGGATGGGTCCCGGGACACGGATCGCCCATGACAGCCGTCATGGTCCCTCAGGCACCGCGAACCGTGCGGTCACCGCCACCGGCGCCGCGTGATGCGAAGCCACAGGCAGCACGGCTGCGCCGATCCCCGGCGGACCCCGTGGCACTCCGGCACCGGAACCATCACGAACTCGCCGTCTTCGTCGACGGGGACGTGGCGCGGATTCGGCTGGTACGCATTGAGGAACACCTCGCACTCGCAGCAGCAGGCGCCCATCCTGGAGAGCCGCCGCACCAGCGCCGTGGCCCGCGGCGCCGCCTCGGCGCGGTAGCGTTCGGTGAACGCGTGGCCCCGGCAGCCGAAGTCCAGCATCCGGTAGAGGTAGCACACCAGGCACTCCCGTGCCCGGGGACTCGTCAGTTCCGCGGACAGGGACCGCAGCTCGCGCTCCAGGTCGTTGACGTCCAGCCCGCCCATGACTCTTCTCCCGTCCACCGGCGACGATCGCCGGTGCCTGAAGCATGGCAAGTGGAGAACACGCCCAGGGGCGCGCGCCCCACATTGTGGACGGCCGCGCGGTGGAGCCGCCTGTGGAGGAACGGCCCGCGGTGGGACGGCTCGGGTGGGACGGCTCGGAAGGGACGGTCACCCCCCCCAGAGCCAGCTACCGGCGTCGCTCCTGGAACCTCACGATGCGCTCCACTGCCTCGAGCACCGCCTCGCGTCCTGCCGCAAAACTGAGCCGGACGGCCCGGCGTCCGCCCTCGGCGTCGAAGTCCGCGCCGGGCACCAGCGCCACCCCCTCGTCCTCCAGGAGCGCGGCGCAGTAGGCGGCCGAATCCGCGAAGCCCTCCAGGGCGCCGCCGAGGTCGGCGTACAGGTAGAAGGCGCCGTCCGCAGGCGCGACTTTGCCCCAGCCGAGGCGTCCGACGTTGTCCAGCAGGGCCGCCCGCGTGTCCGCGAACTCGGCGACAAAGGCCTCGGCCTGGGCGTACGACTCCTCGGTGAAGGCCTCGATGGCCGCATACTGGGCGGGCGCGGGCGGGCAGAGTGCCACGTTGCCGGCGAGCGCATCCACCGTCGGCAACATGTCGTCGGGCACGATCGCCCAGCCGAGCCGCCACCCGGTCATGCCCCAGTACTTGGAGAAGCTGGAGACGACGACGGCGTTCCGGTCCAGTTCCCACGCGCACACTCCCCGGCGGTCGGCCGTTGCCCCGTCCGCGTAGGTGATGCCGTGGTAGATCTCGTCGCTGACCAGCCGGACGCCCCGGTCGGCGCACCATGCCGCGAGATCGGCGAGTTCCGCGCGGGAGACCATCGTGCCGGTCGGGTTGGCGGGCGACGCCAGCACCAGGCCGGCGAGCGGGCCGTGTTCGCGCTCGGCCGCGTCGAGCAGTTCCGGCGTCGGCTGGTAGCGGGACTCGGGGCCGCAGTCGAGCTCCACAACATCGGCGCCCAGCGCGCGCAGGATGTTGCGGTACGCGGGGTAGCCCGGTCGGGCGAGCGCCACCCGGTCGCCCGGGTTGAAGGCGGCCAGGAACGTGAGCATAAACGCCCCGGAGGATCCGGTGGTGACGGCGACGTTGTGCACCGGCAACTCGATTCCGTACCAGCGCCGGTAGTGGTCGGCGATCGCCGTCCGGAGGACCGCGAGGCCCAGCGCCGGCGTGTAGGTGAGCGGCGTGTGGGAGGCGTGGAGCGCGGCGGCGCGGTCCGACACCCCGGTCGGCGCTCCCCCGCTGGGCTCGCCGGCGCACAGGGACACCACGTCGCGGCCCCGGGCCCGGAGCTCCGCGACGCGCCGCAGGATGTCCATGACCTGAAAGGCGGGCACCTGGGCGCGGCTGGCGACGGTGAGTTGGCGTTTCACGGGACACTCCTGCAAAAGGACGACGGCGGTCGCGTCCAGCTTTCCACACCGTCGCACCGCCACGCCGGGCACGGGCGGCCGCGGGGTACCCTCCCGCCGGGAAACGAGTGGGGCGGCACCCGAAGGCGTCGCCCCACCCGCCGCCGAACAGGACTACTGGCGGTTGCCCTCGCTCGCGTCCGCGCCGGTCGGCGGCAGTCCGCCGGCGTAGCGGTTCCGGAAGTGCGCCTGGAACTCCGGATCCGCGCGGATCTCCAGAATCAGCGAGACCCCGAGGAGCCCGACGATGATCGTGAACGGCAACGCGGAGAGCATCGCCGCCTGCTGCAGGGCGGACAGGCCGCCGACGACCAGGAGCAGGACGGCGCACGCCCCGGTCAACACGCCCCACAGCGTGAGGACCGGCTTGGTGGGGTTCAGGGTGCCCTTGGAGGAGAGCATGCTGAGCACGTAGGTGTTCGCGTCCGCACCGGAGATGAAGAACAGCGCAACCAGCACCACCGTGACAACGGCGGTCAGCTCGGGCACCGGAAGCTGGTCAAGCATGGAGAAGAACGCGGAGTTGATGTTCGCCGTCGTCGCCTCGCCGATCCCGGCGCCGTCCATGTCCATCTTGATGGCGGATCCTCCGAAGATCGTGAACCAGGCGAAAAACACGAGGCTGGGCACGCCGAGGACGCCGGCAACGAACTGGCGGACCGTGCGGCCCTTGGAGATCTTGGCGAGGAAGACGCCGACGAACGCGCCCCAGCTGAGCCACCAGGCCATCATGAAGTAGGTCCACCACTGCATCCACTGCAGGTCGTCGGCGGTCGACGGCGTGTAGAGGCTCGTAGCGAAGAAGTCGCTGGCGTACTGGCCCACGGAGCGAAAGAACAGGTTGCTGATGAAGTTGGTCGGCCCCGCGACAAGCACGTAGATCGCGAGCGCCAGGGACAGGCCCATCGTGATCTGGCTGATGTACTTGATGCCGCGGTTGACGCCCGAGAGCGCGGAGAGCGTGAACAGGACGGTGATGATGGCGATGATGGCGATCTGGATAGGCAACGTGGTGGGGAACCCCAGGATGCGGTTCAGCCCCTCGGCGATCTGCGAGGCGCCGAGGCCAAGGGACGTGGTGGTCCCGAACAGGGTGGCGATGATGGCGAAAATGTCGATCGCCTTGCCGAACCAGCCGTCCACCAGCTTGCCGAGAACCGGCCGCAGCATCGGCGAGACCAGCCCCGGGCGGCCCTTCCGGTGGGTGGAGTAGCCGATGGCCAGGCCGAAGACGCCGAAGATGGCCCAGGCATGCGGTCCCCAGTCGAAGAAGCTGAACTGCATGGCCCGCACGGCCGCGTCCATGGTCTCCGCGTCGGCGAGCGCGTGGGGCGGCGCCATGTAGTGGGAGATGGGTTCCGCCACGCCGTAGCTGATCAGGCCGATGCCCATCACGGCGGACAGGATCATGGCCAGCCACGCCCAGGTGCTGTGCTCCGGGCGGCTGTCGGCGGAGCCGAGCCGGATGGTGCCGTAGCGGCTGAAGCCCATGAACAGAAGCAGGCCGATGCACAGCAGGGGCACCACCAGATAGCTCCAGCCCACGGACGCGGCCGCCCAGTTCATGCTGGCGGTCATCACGGAACCGAGGCTGTCCGGGGACGCCGCGGCCCAGACGACGAAGACGGCGATGAGTCCCACCGAGAGCAGGAAGACCGCTCCCGGTCTGCCGTCCGGTGCCCGGCGCGGCGTCCGGGGACGCGGCGGGGCCGATGGGTTGAGTTGTTGCACCACGGGTTTCTCCTTTTTTGCTCGTTCGGAGGGCCCGCGGGCCCTTCGGCTCAAAGTTGGGTGAGGTCGTCGCTGTCGTAGAAGCGGCCGGCCTTGTAGACGATGGGGCTTGCCTCGGTGACCTCGGCATGCCGGACGCGGCAGATGAACACGGTGTGCGTCGTGGCCTGGAAGCGTTCACGGATCTCCGCCTCCAGCGACGCGGGGGAACCGTCGATCAGGGGGCTTCCGTGCGGCCCGGCGTGCCAGTCGACCTCGGCGAACTTGTCGGCCGACTTGGAGGCGAACGTGGCGACCGTGGCCCGCTGGTCGGTGCCCAGGATGTTGATTCCCAGGTGGGTCGCGGCGTGGAGCGCGGGATACGTGGAGGACGTCTTCTGGATGCAGACCATCACCAGCGCCGGGTCCAGGGACACCGAGGCGTAGGAGTTGACCGCGAGCCCCTTGGGCACGCCGTTCTCCTGCGTGGTCACCACGGTGACCCCGGTGATGAACTTGCGGTTGAAGGTCTTCATGACCTCGTGGTCTGGGTCCCCGGAGAGGTCGTCGACGACGAGCTCGTCGGGCTTCCGCGCGTCGCGGAGGTGGCGGACGCCCAGGCTGTTGAGCAGCTCCGACCCGTCCCAGGTCACTTCCTCGCGGTCGATGCGGCCGTCGACGAGGGTCACGTGGTTGCAGCCCCTGGTCTGGACCCGCTGCTGGGTCGGGGGGACCCCCAGGAAGGGCTCGGTGTGCGTGCCGGTGGTGGTCCAGAAGATCGCCGCCGAGTTTCCTTCGGTCACCACGGCGTCGATCGTGGTGCTGAGGTCCGGGAAGCCGGCGCGGACCGCGAGGATCTCGTCCTGGAGCTGCTTCAGGGTGGACGTCTGCCCGCTGGCCCGGCTGACGCGGACGTAGTCGGGAGTGACAACAGACTGCAGGGCTTCGACGTCTCCGAGGTCCCAGGCCTGGCGCCAAACGTTGGTGAGGGTGGCTTTGAGTTCTTGTTGCATGGCAATGAACGTAATCCTGATCACATGCCAGCGTCAATGCCTTGGCCAAATATTCGAGTTAATTCTTTGTTTCACGCGGTTTTCGGCGCGACTTCGGCGAATTGCCTTGACGGGTCCGAATGCGGGACTTACGGTTTGTTGTATGCAACAGACGATGCAGCAAGTCGACCAAACAGGGGACCTCACGGAGGCCACACTCCTGGACAGGGTCCGCCAACTGGTCCTCGGCGGGGAGTTCCCCCCGGGCAGCCCCCTGTCCGAGGCCGTCCTCGCCCAGCAGTTCGACGTCAGCCGCACCCCCATCCGGGAAACGCTGAAGCAGCTGCAGCATGAGGGCCTGGTGGAGATCCGCCCCAAGGTCGGCACGTTCGTCCGCGAACCCACCCGCCGGGAAATCGTCGAGCTCTTCCAGCTCAAGGAGGGCCTCGAGGGGCTGGCCGCGGGCCTGCTGGCCCGGCGCGGCGACGTGCCCGAGCTGCGGGTGCTGGAGCGCAACGTCGAGGCCTCCGACCAGGCCTCGCTGGACCAGGACGCCGCCAGGTACGCGGAACTGGTCAACGAGTTCCACCGCACCATCATCACCGGCGCCGACAACCGCAAGCTGATCGAGCAGTACGACCGGCTGATGAACCAGCTGGCCTACCACCGGCTGGTTCTGCGCACCGCGGAGCACCCGGGACGCATCAAGACGTCCACCGGCGAACACCGCGCCGTGCTGGACATGATCAAGTCCAAGGACCACTTCGGCGCCGAAGCGGCGATGCGCAACCACGTTTACGCCTCGGCCCGGGAAGTGCTGACCGACTCCCGGACCGCCACCGACCACACACACCCCTAGCCATTCCGGCCGGCCGCACGGCCGACACGAAAGGAACACGCCATGCGCTTCTCCCTATTGCCCGCGGGCCGGCCATGACCGCCGCCGCCGCGGAGGCCGGGCGCTTCCCGGCCATCCGCAAGATCGTCTACTACCAGGAGGAGGTCCTCCTCGAAAACGGCAGCCAGCCCGCCGTGCCGGCCGTCCGCGCCAGCGTTGCCGCCGTCGTAGCGAACCCCTGGGTGGGCACGTCACCGGACACGGACCTCTCCCCCGCCACGGAGCGGCTCGCCCCGCAGCTGGCGCAGGCGCTCACCGAGCGGCTGCTCGAGGGCCTCGGCGGCGCCGAGCGCATCGAGGCCTTCGGCAAGGCCGCCATCGTGGGCACCGACGGGGAGATCGAGCACGCCGGCGCCCTCATCCACACGCCGTACTTCGGCAACCTGGTCCGCGAGTTCCTCGAGGGCACGTCCATCATCTGCTTCGCCGACGACCGCGCCGACGCCGGCCAGCCGCTGGTTGTGCCGCTGTGGCACAAGACGCACGCCGCGACCCGGAGCCACTACCAGACCGTCACCACCCGCGTCAGCGACGGGCCGCGCGCCGATGAGATCGTCGTCGTCGTCGCGGCGTCCACCGGGCCGCGGCCGCATCCCCGCATCGGGGACCGCGCCACCGATCCGGCAGTCACCTCGACCATCCTTGAAGGGATCCCCGCATGAACCCCCGTAAGATCATCACGCTCGTTGAAGAGACGCTCACCGAAGGCGGCCGCCCGGTCGAACCCGCCGCGCGCGTGGTCGTCGTCGCCGCCATCATCGACAACCCGTGGGACGGCCAGGGGTTTGTCGAGGACCTGAACCCCGGAATCGACGCCACCGCGTCGGACCTGGGCGCGCTGCTCGCGCCGCGCGTCGTCGAGGCGCTCGGCGTCCCGGTCGAGGCCTACGGCAAGGCCGCCATCGTGGGCCTGAACGGCGAGATCGAGCACGGGTCGGCGCTGATCCACACGCTCAAGTTCGGCGACCACTTCCGCAACGCGGCGTCCGCGACCACGCTGCTCCCGGCGGTGGAGAAGCGTGGACCGGCCGGCACCACGTTCGACATCCCGCTCAAGCACATCACCGACGCCACCATCCGCTCGCACCACCAAAGCATCGAGGTCCGGCTCGCGGACGCGCCGCATCCTGGCGAGATCGTCGTCGCCCTCGCCGCAGCGGCACAGGGCCGCCCGCAGCAGCGCCTCGCCGCCCTGAGCACGGAGCTGTAGGCATGACCCAGCCGCTGCCGATCGTCCTGCTCCATGGCGTGGGGTTGGACCACACCATGTGGGAGCCGTTCAGCACCGAGCTGGGCCGGCTCACCGGGGCGCCCGTCGAGGCGCTCGACCTGCCCGGCCACGGGGCGCGTCCGCCCCTGGCCGGGCCCACCACCCTCGCCGAGATGGCCGACGACGTCGCGGCGCGGCTTCCTGACCGGGCGCACCTCGTCGGCTTCTCCCTGGGCGCGCTCATCGCACAGCACCTCGCCCGGCACCGTCCGGACCGGGTGGCGTCGCTGACCAGCGTCAGCTCGGTGTGCCTGCGGACCCCGCAGGAGGCCGCCGCCGTGCGGGCCAGGCTGGAGAACGCCGACTCCGACTTCGCCGGAAGCGTCGAGGCGTCCATCCAGCGCTGGTATCCGTCCGGCGGCGGGACGGATCCGGAGCTGGTCGCCGGGACGCGCGCCACACTCTTGGCCAACCCCACCGCCTCATACCTCCACGCGTACAACGTCTTCGCCACCGGAGACGCGGAGATCGGCCCCGAACTGGGCCGGATCTCCGTGCCGTCGCTGGCCGTCACCGGGGAGCTCGATCCGGGCTCGACGCCGGACATGACGCGCCGCCTCGGCGAGGCGATCCCCGGGGCGCGCACCGCCGTCGTGCCCGGCGCCCGGCACATGCTGCCCGTCACCGATCCCGGCGAGCTGGCCGCCATCATCCACCACTTCATCGAAGAATCGAGCCGCGATCCCCATGTCTAAGCGATACGACCACTTCATCAACGGGCGGCACGCCGCGCCGGCGGAGGGCCAGTACTTCGACAGCACCAACCCCGCCACCCTGGAGGTGCTCTACGAGGCGGCCCGCGGCACGGAGGCCGACGTCGACGCCGCCGTTGAAGCCGCCTCGCAGGCCTTCAACAACCCGCTGTGGCGCGACCTCTCCGCCACCCGGCGCGGGCACCTGCTGCGCCGGCTCGCCGACCTCGTCGGGGAGAACGCCGACGAGCTGGCCACCATGGAAACCCAGGACAACGGCAAGCTGCTGCGCGAGATGCGCGGCCAGCTGGCCACGCTCCCGGAGTACCTCTACTACTACGCCGGGATGGCCGACAAGGTCCAGGGCAGCCAGATCCCCACCAACTCGGCACTGATGCTCAACTACACGCAGCGCGAGCCGCTCGGGGTCGTGGGAGCCATCACGCCCTGGAACTCGCCGCTCACCCTGACGACGTCGAAGCTCGCCCCGGCCCTCGCCGCGGGCAACACGCTGGTCATCAAGCCTTCCGAGTACACCTCGCGCACCGTGCTCCGCCTGGCCGAGCTGGCCGTCGAGGCCGGCTTCCCCGACGGCGTGATCAACGTGGTCACCGGCTACGGCAAGGAGGCCGGGGCGCCCCTAGTGGCGCACCGCGGCATCGCCAAGATCTCCTTCACCGGCTCCACGGCGACCGGCTCGGCGATCGCCGCCTCCGCGGCCTCCCGCTTCATCGGCTGCACGCTGGAGCTCGGGGGCAAGAGCCCGAACATCGTGTTCGGGGACGCGAACGTCGGCAACGCGGCCATGGGCGTCATCGCTGGCATCTTCGCCGCCTCGGGCCAGACCTGCATCGCCGGCAGCAGGGTGTTCGCGCACCGCTCGGTGTACGACGAGCTGCTCGAGAAGGTCGCGGACCGCGCGCGGAGCATCATCATCGGCGACCCCATGCTGGACTCCACCGAGATGGGGCCCCTGGCCTTCGGCGACCAGCAGGAGAAGGTCAACTCGTACGTCGAGCTCGGCGTCTCCGAGGGCGCCACCGTGCTCACGGGCGGCGGCCGCCCGGCCGTCGACCTGCCCGGCTACTTCTACGCCCCCACCGTCCTGACCGACGTGAACAACTCCATGCGGGTGACCCGCGAGGAGATCTTCGGCCCGGTCGCGGCGGTCATGCCGTTCGACACCGAGGACGAGGTGTTGGCCCTGGCCAACGACACCGAGTACGGCCTGGCCGCCGGCGTCTGGACGCAGAACCTCGCCCGCGCGCACCGCATGGCCCGGCGCCTGGACGCCGGCACCGTCTGGGTCAACACCTACCGGGCAATGTCCCCCATGTCCCCGCGCCAGGGTTTCAAGAGCAGCGGCGTGGGCATCGAGCACGGCCTGGAGTCCATGCACGAATACACGCGGCTGAAGAGCGTGTGGATCAACACGGACGAGGACCCGGTCGCGGATCCCTTCGTGATGCGCGGCTAGGAGGACACCGCCATGCCACTCATCGACGTCTCCATCGCCGCGGGCCGCAGCCCGGAACAGCTGCGCGCGCTCGTCTCGGCGCTCCACCGGGCCGCCGAGGACACCGTCGGCGCCCTCCCCGAAAACACCACCGTCATCATCCGCGAGGTCCCGCCGACCCACTGGTCCAAGGCGGACCTGACCATCGCCGAACGCACCGCGGCAGCCCGCCCTGCCGCATCCACCCCCGCAGCGTCGGCCGAGACCGCCGCAGAACGAAGGAGCCACTAATGCGTTTTTCCCTCTTCGTACACATGGAGCGCTGGGACGAGAGCGTCTCCCACCGCGAATGCTTCGAGAACCTGACGGAGCTCGCGCTCATCGCGGAGGCGGGGGGCTTCGGCACCGTCTGGATCGGTGAGCACCACTCGATGGAGTACACCATCTCTCCCAGTCCCATGCCCCAGCTCGCGTACCTCGCGGCGCGAACGTCGACCATCCGCCTGGGCGCCGGGACGATCATCGCCCCGTTCTGGAACCCCCTCCGTGTCGCCGGCGAGACGGCGCTCCTGGACGTCATCAGCAACGGCCGGGCGGAGGTGGGCCTGGCGCGGGGCGCCTACCAGTTCGAGTTCGACCGCCTGCTGGAGGGCATGCCGGCGGTCGACGGCGGCAAGCACCTGCGCGAGATGGTGCCGGCCGTGCGCGCGCTGTGGGAGGGCGACTACGCGCACGACGGCGAGGTCTGGCAATTCCCCACCTCGACGAGCGTCCCCAAGCCCGTCCAGAAGCCGACCCCGCCGATGTGGGTCGCGGCTCGGGACCCCTCGTCGCACGATTTCGCGGTCGCCAACGGGTGCAACGTGATGGTGACGCCGCTGATGAAGGGCGACGAGGAGGTCGCGGACCTCGCGGGCAAGTTCGACGCGGCCGTTGCGAACAACCCCGGCGTCCCCCGCCCGGAACTGATGGTGCTCCGCCACACGCACGTCCACCCCGTGGACGAGCCCGAGGGATGGCGCCGCCCGGCCGAGGGCATCCAGAAGTTCTACAGGACCTTCGATGCCTGGTTCGGAAACAAGACCACACCGAAGAACGGCTTCCTCGAGCCCAGCCCGGTGGAGAAGTTCGCGGAACGGCCCGAATTCGCGCCGGAGTCGCTCCACAAGACGGCGATGATCGGGACGCCCGCGGACATCATCGAGCGCCTGCGCCACTACGAGGCACTCGGCGTGGACGAGTTCAGCCTTTGGTCGGACAACACCTTGACCCATGAGGAGAAGAAGCGCTCCCTGGAGCTCTTCATCGAGCACGTCGTTCCGGCTTTCCAGGAACAGCCGGCGGCCCATGCCCGCTGAGTTCCGCCGCCGGCCGTCCGGGGCAACGCGCCCCGGACGGCCCTGGCACGCACGCCGGAGGCCCGGCCAACCGGGGTTGGCCGGGCCTCCGGCGGCCGGCGCTGGCTGCGCCGGACCGTGGTGTTCCGGAAGGTGCCCCGCTAAAGCGCCGAGCCGGTGGTGAACGTCCACGAACGGGCGACCAGCGGGTTGCCGGCGGCGTCGCGGATGCCCGCGGCGGTGCCCACGGTGACCCGGTACTGGGTCAGCGATCCGAGCGTCACCGAAGGGTTGACGGTCATCACGCGCGTGGTGGCGTTGTAGCTGACCACCGCACCGATCGTCGCGCCGCTGTTGACGTTCGTGAGCCGCACGGTGGTCCCGGAGACGCCCGTGACCGGCTCGCTGAACGTCGCCGTCGCGTTGCCGGTCCTGCGGACCCCGGTGCTGCCCGACGTCACGGTGAACGTCGGCGCCGGCCCGGTCGTGAAGGACCAGGTGGTCGCCGCCAGCGCGTTGCCGGCCGCGTCGCGGATGCCCGCGGTCATCGACACCGTGTACGTCCGGTCCGCCGCCAGGGTGGCCGACGGGTTGAGGGTCGCGACCCGGGTGGTGGCGTTGTACGTCACCGTCGCGGGCACCGTCGTTGTGCCCGAGCGGAGGACGAACGTGGTCCCCGAGACGCCGGTGACACCTTCGCTGAAGGTCGCCAGGACGTTCGTCGCCGGGCTCGCGGACTGCCCGCCGGCGGCCGGCGTCCGGGACGTCACCGTGGGGGCGACGAACTCCGTGCGCGGTGTGGCCGCGGCGCTCCGCGCCGAGACCGGGCCGGTTCCCACGGAATTCACGGCCGCGACGTCGAACGTGTAGGCCGTGCCGTTGGTCAGGCCGGTCACCAGGACCGACGTCGCCGTGGCGGCCGCCGTCTGCGTCCTGACCAGCGTGGTGCCCGCGAAGGCGCGCACCCGGTAGCCGGTCACCGGGGCCGCGTTGGCCACGGGGAGCGGGGCCAGCCAGCGGACGGTCGCCGAGGCGTTCGCCGCCGTGACGGTGCCGATGCGGGCCGCCCCCTGGAGCACCGCGGGCGGGGCCGGAGTCACCACCGTGTCGGCGAAGACGATGCGCTCGATGTTGCGAAGCGTATCGACGCCGTCGGCCCCACCGTTGTGGTTCACCGTGGTGACGGAGCCCGGCGAGCCGAGTGTCCCGTTGCCGCCCGTGGTGGTGATCGTGTAGTTGGCCCTCACGTCGGAGAAGACGGCGGAGTCCGTGGTCCCCGCGGCCTGCGCCGCGGTCGGGACGACGAGTTCGCGGACGATGGCCAGGTTGCCCGGATCCACGATGCCGGCCGCAACGTCCGCGGCGAGCGTCTTCGTGTTGCCCGCCTGGTACGGCCGCTCCATGAGCTCGGTGGTTCCGATCTCCGTTCCGGCGCTGTTGCGGACGCTGATGCGGACCTTCAGGGAGCGGTCGCCGTCGATGACGTCGTTCGCTCCGCGGCCCTCGAGCACGTCGCTTCCGAGCCCGCCGAGCAGGATGTTGCCCGCGCCCCACACCGGTCCCTCGAGGGGGCAGGCGCCGGGCGCCGAGGCCGCCTCGACCGGGGCGAGGGGCGTGGTCGGCGCCGGGAGGATGGCCCCCAGCCCCGCGATCCTGTCAATTCCCGCCTGGTCCAGGGCGTCGCAGCCGGTGAAGCCGCCGCCGCCCTGCGCGCTCGGGACCACGTCGTCGCCGCGGATGGTGTCGTTGAAGGCCGAACCGGAGCTCGCCTCGGTCTCCTGCCAGCGGTCGCGGTTCACGACGGCCGGGAGGTTGAGCCCCACCAGGTTGCGGTTGATGTTCATGTCGTCGTCCGCGCCGACGGTGTCGTACTGGTGGTTGGCCCAGTCGAACCCGCCAGCCGAGGCGTAGCGGTCCACGGCCGAGTTGGAGGACATGATGTCGTCCCCGCCCTCGGCGTCGTAGTCGTTCTCGCCGACCTGACCGACGAAGACGTCGTTGCCGGGCTTGGTCTGCGCGGGATCGTCGAAGAACGGCGCGCCGTGGTCGCCGATCAGGAGGTCCTGGCCGGTTCCGCCCTGGATCCAGTCGTCGCCGCCGCCGCCGAAGACCGCGTCCGCGCCGTCGCCGGCCTGAACGAAGTCGCTGCCCTCGCCGGCGAACGTCTCGTTGTCGTTGGCGCCGGCGTTGGTGAAGTCCTGCCCGTCGCCCGACATCACGATGTCGTCGCCGATGCCCGTGTTGACGTAGTCGTCGCCCGGGCCGCCCTTGGACACGTCGGCGCCCGCGAGGTCGGTCATGCGGTCGTCGCCGTTGCCGCCGAGCGCGATGTCGTCGCCGCCCTGGCCTTCCATGACGTCGTTGCCCTCGCCGCCCCAGAAGGTGTCGTTGTCGTTGCCGCCGGTAACCCGGTCGACTGCGGCGGTGCCGTTGTAGACCGACTGGCCGTTGATGCCCGAGGGATCGACGGTGTTCTTCTCCTTGTACTGGATGGTCCCGTCGGGCTTGCGGAGCAGCACCGCCGTTTCGTCGCACTCCGACGCCGGGTCGTCGGCGACCACGGGCCCGCCGGAGGCGAGGTACCCCTCCGGCGTGCCGGCGAGGTTGGAAAGCTGGAACTTGCAGTCGGAGGTGGCGAACACGTCGGCCTTCAGCGTGTGGGTCCCGTCCGTGTTGCGCATAATCATCTCGGCGAAGCTGTTGCCCTCGAGCTGCGCGCGCAGGTTCATGCCGGGCGTGCGGGCCAGGTAGTAGAACCGGTCGCCGTTCTGGAGGTCCGTCATCTGGTTCTCAAAGACGTAGTTGAACGTGCTGCCGAGCAGTCCGCCGAAGAGGTTGGTCTTCTCCGCCAGGCCGCCGATCCAGAGGTCCACCTTATTGAGGCCCGACTCCTGGTTGGCGTAGGCGCCGGCGCTGTTCATGAAGTCCAGCGCCTCCGGCGTCGGCGAAACCCCGGCGCCCGGGTCCACGATGGCCTTGGCGGCCGCCCGCTTGCCGGCGGCCGTGGTGGCCGACGTGATGGTCGGGTAGGTGCCGTAGGAGGCCACGAAGTTGATGAGCGACTCCGGGTGCTTGAGGTTCTGCCCGAAGTCCGCCCAGCTTGTGTACGGGGCCAGTTGGCCGTCGCCCGTGGCGTCGTGGATCTGGCGGCGCAGCTCGTTCAGCGGCGGGATGCCGGCCTCGCGGGCCCTGCTCAGGTTCAGCGTCGCGAGGTCCAGCGGCAGGCCCAGCAGGTTGTTGCGGAGCGTGTCCGTCATGAACTCGTCCAGCTCGTTGCCGGTCTGGTCGCTCATGCCCATCACGATGCTGCCCGCGGCCCGTTCCGAGGTCAGTTGGCCGGCGGCTCCGCCGTCCGTGTAGGACGGCGGATTGAGGAATCCGTCGAGCAGCGAGATGGAGTTGTCGCCACCGTCCACGTTGGTGCGGGAGATGGTCTCCGTCAGCATGGAGTGACCGAACCGGTACACGGCGTGGGCGAACTCGGCCTTGACGGCCGCGTTCAGGTCGGAGTGGTAGACGCGGAAGGGCTGGATCGCGGGCTGCACCTTGCGGCCGAACTCCTCGAAGACCAGGTGCTGGTACTCCATCTCCGTGACGAAGCGGGCGGCCTGGAACAGGCGTTCGCCGTTCCACCCCGCCGCGCCGCCCGCGGCCTTCCATTCGGCGAGCGCCGCGACGCCCTTGGCCGACGTGTCGGTGCTCAGCGTGTTCTTGATGTCGTCGACCAGGCGGTCGTGCTCCGAGTGGAACACCTGGTGGATGGCGGTGAGGCCGATGTTCTCGTTGACGCGCCCGTCTCCGGCGGCGAAGTGCGCGTCGAGCAGCTCGTCGTCGTAGGTGCCCGCCGGCTGTGCGGCGAAGTCGGCCGAGGCCGTGGTGTTCGTGTCCGGGACCGGCGCGACGGCGGGAGTCGCCGGGTTGTGGTCGGTGTCCTGCGGGCTGGGGTCCGCGTTGTGCGCGATGTCCGTCATGAACGGCGTGTGGAAGTGCACGGCGTTCGCGGGCACAGGCACCGGGGCGGCAATGTTCCCCTCCACCAGACCCGTCGGCGTCACATACTGGGGAAGCCCCCGCAGCGGGCCGGGGATGAACTTTCCGTACGGGTCGACGGCGAGTTGCGGCACGTCGGTGATGTCCCGGTCGGAGAGCGAGAGGCCCAGGAGGGCCGCGGCCTGCGACTTCACCCGGGCCCACGTGGCCATTCCTCCCGCGGTCGGTCCCGCGGGTCCTCCAAGCAGCTTGCCCGTGGCGACCGGACGTCCGGTGCTGTTGTTCACGTACTCGCGCAGGAACACCTGGTGCGAGGCGTGGGACGTGTAGGTCTGCGACTGGTCGACGTATGGCGAGTCGGTGTTGGCGGCGTCCTGGACGTCGTCGGCATTCCCCAGAATGCCGTCGGTGCCCGCCTGGTTCTGCGCCCGGGTCAGCACCATGAATGCGCGGCTGGCCGGCACCTCGTCCCCGGTGTTGGCCTTCCCGTCGGGACCGACCGTCCGCAGCGGGTCGTCGGCCTTGAGCGGCACGTAGACCGTTGCCCCGCCCTTGACGGTCTGGTCGACGCCGTGGTCGAAGAACTGGCCGAACAGCGTGAACATGGAGTTGTACGGCGGCGACAGCCCGACGTCGGTGGTCACATTAGGGATGAACAGCGTCTCGCCGGTCGGCACGCAGCCCGCCGGCACGCCCTCGACCACCGGGTCGGCAAGCGGGTCCGGATCGGTGGTGCACGGGAACTTGCCGACGTTTCCCTGCGTGCGCACGGGGAACCCCGCCGCGCTGACGGCGGCGGGGTTGGTGGACGTCTGGTCGGAGATGAGGTTGCTGATCTCGCGGGGCTGGGTGTCGAAGACGTCCCCGGCCTTCTGCGAGTAGGTGGTGACGGCCGTCTGCCCGAAGGTCGGCGCCGACTCGGCGGTGCCGAAGGTGGGCCTCGTCAGGCGGGGAAACAGCTGGTCTGCGGCGCCGTACGTCTCGCGTCCGGCGATGAGGTTGTTGCAGGACCCGTCGACCGTGCGCAGTCCGTAGGTGGTGATGGCGTCGGGGACCTGGTTCGGCCCGTTGCCGAGCAGCGCGCCACAGGGCCCCGTGGCGGAGGTGGTGTTGGCGACGTGCGCCTCGGCGATCTTGATCTGCTTGAGGATGAATGCCAGATCGCTCGGGGTCACGCTGAAGCCCTGCCCCAGGGGCGCGACGGCGGCGCTGGCCGGGATGGCCACCGCCGGAAACCCGACCATGGTGGTCAGCAACAGGGCGGAGCCCGCCGCAACCGCCCGGGCCGGCGCGCCGAACTGCCCGGCCCGCCCGCGCCGCTTCTTGGGCTGTCCCCGGAGCGCTTCGCGGTTCTCTCTGGGACCGGGGTCCCCTGGTCTTGCATCGAACATGTTCATGATGTGCCTGCCTCAGAAAGGAATGTGACGACTCAAAGTGCGACTCGAACCTTGTGAAAAACCTGTAAAACGGCAGGAGGCTACGGGCGGCTCGGAGAGCGCGAGGACCGGCGGGACGGCGGTGGCCCCGATCGGCGGGAGCTGCGCGCCGTCAGAGTCTGGGAAGGAGAACGGTTGCGCGAATGCGGGAGACGTCGACGCTGCCGTAGTCCCGCGAATCGATCGACGCCGCCCGGTTGTCCCCCAGGACGAACACGTGGCCGGCGGGAACGGTCACCGGGCCGAAGTACGTGCCGTCGATCCGGCTGCGGTCCACCCCGGGTTCGGACACCGGGACGCCGTCCACCAGCAGCACGGCGTCGCGGATGGCGACCGACTGCCCCCCGGTGGCGGCCACCCGCTTCAGGACCGGCCCGCCGTCCTCGGGTCCGTCGAAGACGACCAGCCGGCCGGCGTGGACGCCGCCCAGCGCCGGACCGAGGGTGAAGGTGAGGACGGTGCCGTCGAGCGGGACGGCCGGGGCCATGCTGTCCGAGACGACCGTCATGGGGACGAGGACCCAAAGTCTCAGGGCCAGCAGGACGGCAACCATGGCCGCCGCGGCGCCCGGGAAGGTCCGCGGGCGCCGCGGCGGCGCGCCACCGGCTAGTCGTCGTCCCATTCGGGTTCCGCGGCGTACATCGGATCGTTGTCATCGGCGTCGGTCTCCTTCAGGCCCACCCGGAACTGAACCATCATGTCGTGGTCCTCGTGCGGCAGGTTGTGGCAGTGCACCATGTAGCGCCCCTTGTGCGGGCCGAACTTCATCAGCAGGCGGACGGTCTCCCCCTCGCCCACGTACACAACGTCCTTGGGACCCTGCTCGTGGCTCAGCGCGGCGCGCCCGCTGCGGCCGAGGACCCTGAAGTCCACGAGGTGGATGTGGAGCGGGTGGAACCAGCCCCCGGACTTGTTCTCGATCTCCCAGATCTCGGTCGCGCCGAGCTCGACGTCGGCGAACACCTTCTTGTAGCCGCTCGCGATGACGTCTTGCCAGCTGACCCCGTTGAGGGACCACAGGTTGGTCGCGTCGTCGCGCTGGACCCGCATCTTGCGGACCTTGGTGGCGTCCTTCTCCCGCAGCGCCATGACCGCGTTGCCGACGTCCAGTTGGGCGGGGATCGTGTTCCAGGTCGGGTCGCTTGTGTCCACCGCGGTGTCGACCACGTCGAAGACCATGATCTTGTTGGTGTGGTCGTAGTCGACGTTGTTCTTGTTCGAGAGGTTGCGCAGTTCAACGAGCTGGCCGGTCTTGTACTTGCGGAAATCGATGAGCACCTCGTAGCGCTCGGCCCCGCCGTGCCGCCAGGAGGCGACGCTCTGCGCCGTCGGCATCAGGCCGCCGTCGGTCGCGACGACCACGATCGGCTCCCCCGTGCTGAGCGTGGGGCGCAGCGAACGCGAGATGCTGGCGTTCAGGACGCGGAACCGGTAGACGCGCTTCTGCACCTTCATGGCCGGCCAGGGCTTGCCGTTCACAAGGATCACGTCGCCCCACAGTCCGGAGTGCGAGTTGTCGTCGTAGCCGAGCGCCCCGTTGGCCGCGAACATCGCGTCCGTGATGGTCAGCCCCACGTCGAACGGGCCCTGCGGCAGGAGCTCCCGCTCGCGCGGATCGTGCATGTGGTACTGCGCCGCCAGGCCCGAGTAGGCGTTCTGGGCGGTGAAGTGGACGCCGTGGTCGTGATACCAGAGCGTCCTCGCCGGCTGGAAGTTGGGGTAGTGGTAGTCCTTCTGGAAACCGGGGTGCGTGATGTCGGAGGCGTAGCCGTCGTATTGCGGCAGCGAGGCGGAACCGTGCAGGTGGGTGGACGTCGACAGCGTGTGCCCGTCGGCGGGGTGCGTGGCGGGCAGCTTGTTCCGCACCCGCAGCACCGCCTTCGTTCCCTGGTCGACGCTGATGGTCGGTCCTGGGAAGATCCCGTTGTAGCCGAGGATCGGCGTGGTGAGACGGGGGAGGATTTGGGCCGTGGCCGCCTGCTCTGTCACGGAGTAGTAGTTGACGGGTGCGCCGTCGAGCGGATCGATGCCGGTGGAGTACGGCCGCAGGAACGGCGCCTGGACAAAGGAGGCCGCATAGGGCTTGGGCATGTCGCTGGAGGCGAGCCGGCTCGCCGACTTCGCCTCGACCTTGTCCCACGGGACGCCCACGGCACCGGCGCCGACGACGCCCAACCCGCCCAGCAGGAGTACTTGCCGCCTGGATACGTTCATCGGTTGCTCCTTGGAAGGTTCCTGCTCCTGTTCCAACAAGCGTGGCGCCACCCCCTTGGGAAAAACCTGACAAGGTTTTGACAAGGGCGCTTGGCTCCGCGGGTGCCCCCGGCCCCCGTCGGTGGGCCGCCGGGACGTGCCTCTAGGTCTCCTCGCGGACGGTGACGACGATGCTGGTTCCGCCGCCGGGGGTCGACCCAACCTCGAAGCTCCCGCCGGCGGCGGCCGCCAGGTCGCGCATGATGCGCAGGCCCAGGTGACCGCCCGGCGGGGGGCCCTGCGCATCAAAGCCCCGCCCGTCGTCGCGGACCGTCATGGACACGCGGGAACCACTGCGGGCGAGGGCGACGTCCACGCTGCCCGCGCGCGCATGCTTGACGACGTTGGCCAGTGCCTCCCGAGCCACGCGGTACAGCATCGTCGCCTGTTCCGACGTCAGCCCGTCGACCTCCCGCAGGTCCAGCCGCACGGCGATCCCGCGCGCGGCCACCGGGTCCGTCAGTCGTGCCATGGCTTCCGGCAGCCCCGGGGCGTCCAGGGCCGGCGAGTAAAGCGAACCGGTGACGTCCCGCAGGGTCTGGATGCTGCCCTGCACGATGGAATGGGACAGGGTGCCGATCCCGCCGCCGCCGCGTTCGGCCCCCCCGTGCCGGTCGTTGGCCTCCAACGCGTAGGAGAGTCCCGCGAGTTCTTGGAGGACGCCGTCATGCAGGTCCCGGGCCAGGCGCGCGCGCTCGAGTTCGCCCGCATGGACGGCGTGCTGAAGCAGCCGCCGCCTGTCCGCCTGGTGCGCCTGGACGCGTCGCGCCAACCGGATGGCCGGCAGGAGTTGGGCCAGCTGCAGCAACAGCAGCGCGAGGAGGAAGGCGGGGGCGATGGACGCGAGGACGGTCTGTTGCTCCTGGCGGACGATGCGGTCGTCGAAGTAGGCCTCGAAGATCAGCGGGTCGCCGGTGGCGGAGACCGCCGACGCGTAGACCTCGACCAGTTCACCCTCGCCGGCCTCGAACTCGTTCTCGACCTCGTGTTGGCTTTCCAGGTTTGCAGTGGCCGGCCCTCCCGCCAGCAGGGTCTCGGCCCACGTCTCCAACGCGAATTTTCGGCCGATCAACGCCTCCTGGTCCGAATAGACGATCCGACCGTCGGCCGTCCACACCTTGATCCGATGGATGGCTTCGTCGTCCACCCACGGCTCGAGCCTCTCGTTCATCGCAGCGATGGCGGCCGGATCGGCGGCGAGCAACTCCTCCGTGACCAAGGGACCGATCGCATAGTCGGCCAGCCGCTGGGTCATTCCGATCGCGTTGTTCAGGGCGTGATCCTCGGCCACGCCGCGGATCCACAACACCACCGGCGTCGCCACGAGGACAAGCACCAGCAGCCCCGTCACAAGAAAGCGTGCGACGGCGGAGCCCACCACCGAGCGCTCTTCGGCCAGTCCTTCGTCGGAGAGGATCTTCGACCCTCGCCTAGGCATCCTGGGCGACCGGCAGGAGTCCCAGCCTCGTTGCGACGGCAACGGCTTCGAGCTGCGAGTGGGCCCCGAGCTTTGCCAGGATCGCCTTGATGTGGCCCCGGCAGGTGTGGGTCGACATGCCCAGCCGGTTGGCGTTTGTGCGCACATCGCATCCCCTCGCCATCAGCCCCAGGACGTCCCGCTCGCGTTGGGTCAAAACCAGGGCGGTCCGTGCCCGCCGGGTGGCCCTGCTCTGCGCTTGGGCCAGCAGCGCCGGATGCACCACCATCGACCCGGCACGGGCGAGCCGCAGGGTCTCCAGCATGGACACGAGCGAACCGTCCTTGGGGAGGAACCCGCAGACCCCGAGCGCCGCGGCGCGTTCGAGCGCCTCGGGCGTCGGGTCTCCGGTCAGCATCACGATGCGCGTCGCCGGTTGCACGGCCAGGATGCGCTCCGCGGCGTCCAGGCCGTCCCCGTCCGGGAGGTGGAAATCCATGACAACGATGTCCGGGTTCACGTCCAGGCTCATGCGCACGCCCTCTTCGACCGTGGTCGCCACGCCGACGCCCCGGAGCCCCGGTTCCCGATTCAGCGCACCGGTGAGGAGCTCGGCGAAAGTCACGTGGTCGTCGACCACCAGAATGTTCGTTGTGCTCGCCTGCGTGCGAGTCAGATCCAGAATCATGAGACGTCCCCCGGCATCCTGCCATTCCACATCCGCTCCGCGGTCCCAACGCCGCGAAACGGGTGGACTCAGTATCCATACGGGGGCGGCTCCCGCATAGGGCTACACGTCTAATTGACAGCAATTTCTTGTTGATCCGACGAAACCCCCTAGGCCGCCGCCATCGCGCGCCGGAGGTAGCGCCGGACAATCCCGCTGGCCTCCTCGCAGCCGTCCCACGCCGGATTGCGGTCCGGTCCCGACGCCGTGTCCGCTGCCCCGTTGCCGATCCGCTCCTGGATCGTCAGGAGCGCCGCGAGGACCTCGCCGAACTCGCCGGAGCCGTCCGCGGTCGCTCCCAGCAGGCGTTGCTGTGCTTCCCGCAAGCTCGGCCCCGGGGCGCATCCCAGCTCCGTGTCCAAGACCCGGCGGCAGTCCTCGTACGCGCGAAGACCCTCCACCGGATGCCCCGCGCGCTCGAGCGACAGGACCAGGACCGTCCAGGCGGCCTCGTTCAGCGGTTCGGACGCGAGCACCGCCTTCGCCCATCGCCCGGCGTCGTCCGTGTCGCCGAGCGTCAGGGCCGTCTCCGCCGCGCGCAGGCGGGCGCCCGCGACCCGCGCTTCGTGGAACGAACGCTCGCTCTCGGCCCAGCCCTGAAGAAACTCGTTGCCGAGCAAGGGTGCCGTGGCGAGCTGCAGCGCCTCGCGCAGGAGCGCGTGGGCACGGGCGGGCTCGGCCTGTTCCGCCGCCCGCAGGAAGGCGTCGAAGCGGTCCAGGTCCAGGTCCACCCCGGCACGGTCCAGGAAGTACCCGCCCGTCGTCGTCTTCAGGGGACCCGCCGCTCCCATGCCCGGCTGCAGGCTGCGGCGCAGGACGCTGACGTAGCTCTCCAGGGTGGACACCGCCGCGGCCGGGGGCCTCTCCCCCCACAGCAGCTCGACCAGCCGCGCCTTCGAGACGGGACGCCCGAGCTGGAGCAGGAGGATCTCCAGAATTTGCCGGCACTTGGGGCCGCCCAACTCCTTCATCCCCAACATCTCGCCGCCGCGGCGCACCTCGAGCGCACCGATGATCCGAACCGCCAAAGCGTCCTGCCGCCCGGCGCGTTCCCGTCCCTGCACCCCATGAAGATCTTTCATTGTTCCCCTCCTCCGAATGCCTCCATCGTGGCGGCGGGCGGCGGGAGGAATAAGCCCCGCGTTGGGGGTGCGCCGCCCCCAAAAGGGGGGTGCGCCCGGCACCCCCCAAAGTGGGCGTGACACACAAGACCGGGCCGGAGGAGTCCGGCCCGGTCTTGTGTGTTGTTTTGCTAGTTGCCCACCGCGGAGCTGGCGTCTCCGCCCCGGGTCGACTGCGCCCGCACCGAGGTGACCTGCCTGGCGGGCCCGGGCTTCAGCTTGAGCGACCAGGCGCCGAGCGCGTCCACCTGCGCCGTTCCCAGCTTGCTGACCGCCCGCCCCGGCGTCGTGTCGTAGACGACCACCGAGGTCGCCGGCGTCAGCGTTCCCGTGAAGCCGGACATGACCGACGTGCCCGAGAACCTGAACTCCTTGTTCAGCCGGTGCCTGCCCCCCGCGTCGATGCCGAACTGGTCCGTGGCGACGCTGAGCGAGACTCTGGCGGGTGCGCTGGCGGCGCCGTCCGCCCCGGTGACGACCAGTTCAAGCACAACCGGCCCGTTGACCACCACCGGCACAGGTGCCGCGTCCGTGGTCCTTGTGTAGAAGGGAACCGTGACGGTCGGCTTCGCCACTGTGGTGCTGGAGATCGTGACCGGTGTGCCGCCGACTTGCCGCCACTGGTACCCCACGGCCCGTGTCGAGCCGCTGCCGTCCAGGACGGTAGAGGCCCCGCGGGCGACTGTTGCCGTGGCCGGCGTCGCGACGGCTGCAAGAGCGGCAGGCGCCTCGGGCGTCGGGGGCACGGGGTCGGTGACCGGCCCGGGGTCGGTGACCGGCCCGGGATCCGGCGCGGGAGCCACCGGGGGAAGACCGGCCGCGGTCGCCGCCCCGCCGGTGACGGTGACCTCGACGCTGACCGATCCGCCGCCCGGTTCCGTGACGGTGACAAGGGACGGCGGCGCCTTGGTCGCCCAGACCGACTGGCTCGGTCCTCCGGTGGTCGTCGGAGTCCCGAGGGAACCGTAGCCCCGCACCGCCAGGGCGGCGCCCGATGCCGAGCGGGCCGACACCGCGAGGCTGGTGCCGTCGTAGTTGGCGTCGAGCACGGTGATGCCGGCGTTCCTGCCGACCTTGACCGTGCTGTTGCTGGCGGGCTTGTCCGAAATGTTGGTGATCTTGAGGTCCGTTGGCGCGGCGCCGTCGAACTTGATCCGGGCGTAGTAGCGGCCCGAGTCCGGGTCCGTGACCATCGGCGTTGTGGCGAACTTGCCGTCCTGTCCGTCGACCTGGAGCAGCCCGCCCCCACTACTGGCGAAGACGTCGATCATATCGCCGTTGAGGACCGCCTTGTCGGCGTTGACCCCACGGTTGGTGGAAATTTTTCCGTTGAGGGAAAACTGGTCGGTGGTCACGTCCAGCCCGCCGCCGGTGACCGAGAAGCGGTTGTATCCGAAGGGACTGCCCACGACCGGGTGGTCCCGCCCGGGGTCGCCCAGGTAGCCCTCGGGCGCCGCGGGCGCGGTGGCAGGATCCCACTTGAGGAACGGTCCCACGTTGCTCTTCAGAGCCGTGGTGAAGTTTCCGGCCGCGGGAGAGATGTCCTCCACCAGCTTGCCGCTGCCCGTGGCGTCCGTGTCGATCGTGATGGTCCCGTAGGGATGCCGGAAGGTCAGCGTGGTGTTTGCGGGGGCACCCCTCACCGTGACGCGCTGCCGCCCGAAGACCACCTGGTCTCCCGCGGTCACCGTGTTGGCGAAGGCGGCCTCGAGCCCCAGGACCAGGACGGCGCGCCCCCCGCCGGGCAGGTCCAGCTCCGAGCCGGCGAGCATGTAGAACGCCTCTTCCGGAAAGTTGTCCGGGAAGGAAATGGGCGCCGCTTCGTCGGGAACGTCGCCGGGGAGGAAACCGCAAAGCGGATTCTCCGCGTCGAGGCAGAGCTCCACCCGGGTTCCGTCCTTGTCCTGGTACCAGCTTGGGAAACCGTTCGCCGTGTTGACCGGGCCGACGGCGACGAGGCCGCCCGGATTGGTCTGCGTGACAACCGTGGCGGCCTGGGCCGTGCCGATGCCGGCCGTCGCAAGCACAAGGGCCGTCGCCGCCGCCACGCCGCGCCGCCCGGTTCGCGTGCGCGGCCGGTGCGCACTCCGCGTCCTCTGAGAATTCGTGGTCCCCATCTCAACTCCTTCAAAAAAGATCGACTGGAGTCCCCACTCTGGGACGGGCACCATCGGGAAACCTTGATGCGGCCGTCAGGGCCGGACGATCGTGCGGCGGGACCGGCCACCGGCGTTCGGATCCGGACCCTGTGCGGCGCCGCCGGGGCGGGGACGGGCCGGCCGCATAACGTCCGCATAACCCGCCGTGGACGCGAATTTCACCGACGCCTCGGGCCAGCCGGTCCGGATGGGGGAGCTCATCTCCCACGACGGTAGGCCGTTCCGGGACACCAACGACCCCAACGGTCCGGCCAGGCCGTCCTACCTGACAGACAACGGCCGGTTGGAGACCAGCCGGCTGAATTTTGGGGCCGCGGAACGCTACGACATGCTGCTCAGGCCACCGCGGGCGGGCAAGTACACGCTCACGGTCGACCTCCTGCACTGGATCACGAAGGAGGTCCTCTTCCGGCGTGCCATCCCCATCACCGCGACGTGAACTGCGCACGGGCCGGCCGCGGATCCGCGGCCGGCCCGTGTCAGGGTTTCCCCATGGTGCGGGCCGGAGGATTGGTCCATGAACACGCTCGTCGACAGGATTCCCGCACCGGCCCACCGCGGGCCGGCCCTACGACCGGCCCAGCGCGCCGCGCGGTTGCGCTGGGCGATACCGCTGATCGTGCTGCTGCTGGTTGCCGGCGTTGTGCTCGGCACCGCCGCCACAAGGAACGGGGCACCCCCGGCGACCATGCTGGGCGCCTCGGGCGCCGTGGACGGTGGCCTGGCGCGGATCAACGGCATCATCCCGCTGGAATCGGACGACTGGGCGCCGGACGGCGGCGCGGCGGCGCTGGCAGCACCGGTCCCCGCCGGGGCGCACCGCGTCCGCATCCTCCTCGAACTGACCGCCCTGGATCCGGACGGTCTGGGGTTCAGCGCCGCCGACTACCGGGTCGGCTACGTGGGCGCGCAGGCCCCCGCGGCGCTGTGGGCCTCTCCCGCCCACGCCGACCCCGAGCAGGGCGAGGTCTTCGAGGCGACCCTCGTGTTCGACATCCCCGACCGGGCCATCGAGTTGTTCCTCTCCGGCCCGGGCGCCACGCGGCTGTCCCTCGGCACCGGCCACCACTCCGGCTGACGCCCGCCCGTCCCCACGCCTGGAAGGTGCCACGGTGGAAACACTCTCGGAACGCTCCGCCAACTCGCCGGAACCCTGCACTACCCGGACATTCACGGGTTGGGGCTACCCGAGGTCCTCGCCCGCCTGACGGATCCCCTGACCGCGGGCAACGTGTCCGCCTCCCTCAGGATTCAGGATCCGTTGCCGCTGGACGCGGCGCACTCGCTGTTCCTCTACCGTGTGGCGAGGGAAGCACTGTCGAACGTCTCGCTGCACGCAGGGGCGCGCTCCGTGGACGTTTCGGTGGTGCGGACCGGACACCGGGTGGTGATGACGGTGCGCGACGACGGCGCCGGATTCCCCCAGGGCACGACCCCGCGCGACGGGCGTCTGGGGTTGCGGATCATGCGCGACGCCGCTGCATTGGTCGGCGGGAGGCTCGCGGTCTTTTCCCGCGGCGGCCGCGGCACCAGCGTCGTCGCGTCCGTCCGTCTTACGTGTCATGGACGGGCCGCAAGAGCCCTGACTTCGTGGCAATGGCAACGGCCTCGAGCTGCGAGCGGGCGCCCAGCTTGGACAGTATGGCCTTGACGTGCCCCCGGCAGGTGTGGGCCGATATGCCCAGGCTCTTGGCGTTGGTGCGCACGTCCCCGCCGCGGGTCATCAGTCCCAGCACTTCCCGTTCGCGCTGCGTCAGCGCCACGCCGCCCCGCTCCTTCCGGTCGGCCCTGGTGCGGGCCTGCGCCAGCAGGGCCGGATCGACCACCATCGCGCCGCTGCGTGCCCGGCGAAGGGTCTCCAGCATCGTCGAGAGGGATCCGTCCTTGGGGAGGAAGCCGCAGACGCCGAGCCCCGCGGCGCGCTCCAGTGCCTCCGGGCTGGGGTTCCCCGTCAACATCACGATGCGCGTTTCAGGGCGAACGGCCAGAATGCGTTCGGCGGCGTCCAACCCGTTGCCGTCCGGGAGGTGGTAGTCCATCACCACGATGTCCGGCCGCAGTTCAAGGCTCTGGCGGACGCCGTCTTCAACCGTGGCGGCTATGCCCAGGCTGTCCAGATCGCTCTCCCTGGCGAGCGCGCGGGTCAGAAGCTCCGCAAAGGTCGTATGGTCGTCGACGACCAGAATGCTTGCCGGCAGCACCGGCTCGGCTGCCGGGTCCCCGATCGTCACACGTGCCCCCCATCCGCCGTTCCGCAACCGGTGTGAGGTCCCATCGCCCCGCACCGCGTGCGTTCAGTATCCACAGGGGGCGCCGGCCCGCAAAGGGTTACACCGATTTTTGACAAACGTCGTGGATGGGCCTGGACGCACTCCTAGGCGACCGCGAGCGCCCTCCGCAGATAGCGCCGGACCACCGTGCCGGCGGCCTCGCAGCTGTCCCGCGCGGGGGCGCAGGGACCCGCCGCCAACGTGGCCGCCGTGCCGGGTCCGCCGATGCGCTGCTGGAGGGTCAGGAGCGCGGCGAGGACTTCGCCGAACTCGCTGGCGCCGTCCGCGGTGGATCGCAGCATGCGCGCCTGGGCGTCCCGCAACAGCGGCCCCGGCGCGCAGCCCAGCTCCTGGTCCAGCAGACGCCGGCAGTTTTCGTAGGTGCGCAGGCCCTCGATCGGATGTCCGGACTGCTCGAGCGACAGGACCAGGACCGTCCACGCGGACTCGTCCAGCGCCTCCGTGGCCAGCGCGGAATGCGCCCAACCGATTGCCTCGTCGGTCTTGCCTAGCCGCAGCGCCGTCTCGGCGGCCAGCACGCGAGCGCCGCGAACACGCGAGGCGTGGAATGCGCGTTCGTTCTCCGCCCATCCCTGCAGGAATTCGTCGCCGAGCAGCGGCGCCGTGGCCAGTTCCAGCGCTTCGCACAGCAACGCGTAGGTGCGGCACGGCTCCAAGTGCTCGGCGGCCCGCACCAGGGCTTCGAAGCGGTCCAGGTCCAGGTCCACCCAATCCCTGTCCACCAGGTAGCCACCGGTGGTCGTCTTCAGGGGACCGGACTTCCCCATGCCCGGCTGGAGCCGCCGGCGAAGGACGCTGACGTAGCTCTCCAAGGTGGCCAAGGCGGCGTGTGGCGGCTTGCCGTCCCACAGGAGATCGATGAGCAGCGACTTTGAGACGGGACGCCCCAGGTGCAGCAGAAGTATCTCCAGGACTTGCCGGCACTTCGGGCCGCCCAGCGCGCGCGAATCCAGCCGCTCCCCGCCGCGGCGAACGTCGAGCGTGCCGATGATCCTAACCGTCAGTTTCGAGTCCGGCGCGATCGCGTCCCCGTCGCGCGCCCCCAAGGCCTTGTTCATGATTCCCCCTCGTCCAAGTCCCTCCATGTTCCGCGCCGCGCGGCGGGCGGATAAGCCCCGATTGGGGGATGCACCCCCCTAATTGGGGGGGTGCGCCAACGCTTGGGAATGGTCTGGGCCAAGGGTGGGGGCTCGGAGGATCGCGGCCCCGGGGACCCGCAGGCACGGGAACCGGACCGGCCTCCGATTTGGCGCGGAGGCCGGCCCGGTCCGTGTTCGGCCCCCTCACTTGGGATGGGAGGACCGGATCGGTCCGTGGGCTCGGACCGTCTCCGGACCTCACGAGCGGCGGGCCAGCTCACCTTTTTTCCGGAGACAGGAAGATCCTCTCCGCCCAAGGTTGGAAATACCTTGGTGTCCCGGAACCCCTAGGCCTCAAGCAGTTGCTGGCCGATGTACCCCCCGGCTTGCACTCCCGGGGGGACGGCGAAAAGGCCGGATCCGGTGTGCCGGATGTACTCGGAGAGCAGGTCCACCTTCGCCATGGCCGTCTGCATCGGCACGTAGTGCGTGCGCGGGTCCACAACAAACGCGATGAAGAACAGGCCGGCGTCGAGCCGGCCCAGCCCGTCGGAGCCGTCCGTGTAGTTGAACCCTCGGCGCAGCATCTTGACCCCGTCGTTGGCAGAGGGGTGAGCTATGGCCACGTGGGAGTCGGCGGCGACCAGCGGCCCGGCGCTGCCCTCCACGCCGAAGTCCGGCTCGCTGAATTCCGTGCCGCCGGAGAGCGGCGCTCCCTCGCGCTTGGTGCGGCCGAGGATGTTCTCCTGCTCCCCCAGCGGCGTCCTGTCCCAGGTTTCGATGTGCATGCGGATGCGCCGGGCCACCATGTAGGTCCCGCCGTTCATCCACGCCGCCCCGGCCGTCTGTCCGGAGACCCAGACGTGTTGGTCGAGGGCCTCCCGCTCCTCGTTCTTTAGGTTGGCCGTGCCGTCCTTGAAGCCGAAGAGGTTGCGTGGCGTGGTCTGGCTCCGGGAGGTCGACGACGTCCGGCCGAAGCCGATCTGCGACCACCGCACCCGCGCCCGCCCGAATCCGATCCGTGCCAGGTTCCGCACCGCGTGCACCGCGACTTGCGGATCGTCGGCGCACGCCTGGACCACCAGGTCTCCCCCGCAGCGCGCTTCCTCCAACGCGTCCCCGGGGAAGTGCGGAAGATCGGCCAGCGCGTCCGGAAGCCGTTCCGCCAGCCCGAACCGGTCCTCGCCGTCGCGCTCGAAGAGCGTCCGCCCGAAGCCCAGCGTCACGGTCAGGTGGCTGGCGGACAGGCCGATCGCCTCGCCCGTGTCCTCCGGCGGAGCGGCGTAGTGCCCGCCAGTGGCGCCGCCCTGGCCGATTTCCCGGCCGGCCGCCATGTCCTCGATCGCGGCCGTCCAATCGCGGAGCAGGGAGACCATCTCCGCACGGTCGGTCGCCGTCACGTCGAACGCGGCGATGTGCATCCGGTCCTGGGCCTCGGTCGCGATGCCCGCCTGGTGTTCGCCGTGGACGGGAACGACGTCGGACGCCGCCCGGTTCGCGCGTTCGCCGGCCACCGCTGCGTGGCCGAGCGCGCCGGCGGCGATGCCGATCCCGCCCGCGCCGGCGGCCGCGAGCAGTCCCCGACGACTCAAGCGGGGGCGCCCCTCCGTGCCGCCGTCGGCGCGGGCCTCCGGGGTGGTCCCCGTGTCCCGTTCCGCGTTCATGGCTACTTCACCACCGCCGCGGTCAGCTTGGAAAGCGGCTCGCTGAGCGAGTCGACGGCGGCGCTGAGTTCGCGGACCTGCGCCCGCTCCAGCTCGTCGTAGTAGACGAACCCGTCCCCGTCCTTGTACAGGTCGAGCAGCGACTGCAACTCGGCGAAGTTCGTCTCGAGCGAGGCGTCGAGCTCGTCCTCGACCCCGGCCAGCAGCGGGCGCAGGACCTCGTAGGCGATTTCGGCGCCCTCCAGGTTGGCCTGGAAGTCCCACAGGTCCGTGTGGGACCAGGCCTCCTCCTCGCCGGTGACCTTGCCCGTGGCCACCTCGTCCAGGAGTTCCTTGGCGCCGTTGGCCAGCTTGTCCGCGGTGTAGGTCAGTTCCCGGGTGCGTTCGTAGAGCTCGTCCGTGTCGGCGACCATCTGGTCGGCGAGGACCGTCCGCTCGGCGTCGGTCATCGCCGTGTAGCCCGCGGCCTGCGGCCAGAGGTCCTTTTCGGCGCGGTGCCAGCCGGTCCATTCCTGTCCCGGCTCGAGGTCGGCCTCGCGCGCGTCGAGCATCGGGTCGAGGTCGCCGAAGGACTCGGCGACGGGCTCGATGCGCTCCCAGTGCATGCGCTCCTGCGCGTACAGCTCCCGCGCCCGATCGGCGTCGCCCGCGGCGAACGCCGCCGCGAATGCCGCGGTCCCGTCGACCAGTTGTTCCGTCTGGTCCTTGACGTACGCCGCGTACTGCCCGGTGGCGGTCTCCTGCAGCGCGGCGCGGTCCGCCGAGACCGTCTCCCCGGCGGGTGCCGCCGTGACCGTGAAGCCGCTGCGGATGCCGTCGCCGACCATGCCGGGCTTGCAGGCGGTGAAGTAGCTGCCCTCGGGGGCGATGACCACGAGGTCTCGGGTCAGGCCCGGGCCGATGTTCTCCACTTCCCCGACGATGCGCAGGCCGTCCTCGGCGAGGAGATAAAACTCGGTGACCTGTTCGCCGTCGTTCCTGACGTTGAACTTGAGCGTGCCGCCCGGGGTGGTGTCCGTGGCGACGGTGCAGGCGTCCGCTGTGCTGACGACGTCGATGGCGCCGTCGCCGGCGGCCTGCGTGTTGTCGGTGCAGCCCGTCAGCGCCAGCGTGGCGGCGGCCAGGACGGCCGCGGGGGCGAGGATTCTGGTCTTCATGGTGGTTCCTTCGTGGAGCGGTCCGGCCGTGTGGGGGTCCGGTGTGGGGTAATCGGCGTGGTGCCCGGCTCGGCTCCGCCGGCGGGTCAGCCGGCGGGTCAGGCGGCGGCGCCGCGCGAGGGGACGGGGAGGCTCTTGGCGTCGGTGTGCCCGCGCCTGATCCGCCGGAGGTAGAGGAACATCACGGGGACGACGTAGAGGACCCACGCGGCCGCCTCGAGCCACGTGGTGGCGGGAGAGAAGTTGAAGACGCCCTTGAGCAGTGTCGCGATCCATCCGCCCGGGGCGACCACGTGGGAGACGTCGAACGCGAGGTTGTGCAGGCCCGGCAGCGCGCCGGCCTCCTGCAGGTCGTGGATGCCGTAGGCCAGCACGCCCCCGGCCACGACGATCAGGGCCGCTCCGGTCCACGCAAAGAACTTGGAGAGGTTGATTCTCACGGCACCCTTGTGCAGGAGCACGCCGAGCGCCACGGCCGCGAGGATGCCCAAGAGGGCGCCGAGCAACGGCTCCCAGGTCTCGCCGGTGGCGCGTGTTGCAGCCCAGATGAACAGTGCGGTCTCCAGCCCCTCCCGCCCGACGGCCAGCGCGGCGACCAGCACCAGGCCCCAGGCGGGCCCGTCCGCCACGCCGTCGACCTTGCCCCGGAGATCGGCGGCTAGGGAACGGGATGCCTTCGCCATCCAGAACACCATCCAGGTCACGAACCCGACCGCGACGATCGACAGCCCGCCGCCGATCATTTCCTGCGCCTCGAAGGTCAAGCCGCGCGGGCCGAAGGTCAGCAGCGCACCGAAGCCGAGGGAAACAAGGACCGCTGCCGCGATGCCGCCGTAGATGCGCGGCAGCAGTGCCGTCCGCCCGGTCTTGGTGAGGTATGCGAGCAACAGGACCACGATGAGCACTGCTTCGAGGCCCTCTCGCAGGCCGATCAGAAAATTGGCGGTCATCGGTCCATCCGTTGTGTGGTTCCTGGGCCCGTCCGGCACTTTTCGCACGTGCCCCCGAATAGGTTAGACGCAAATCGCTGAATTAGGTAAGGCTAGGCTAATGTTTGGCTCGTGATTGAGCAAAGACCGAAGGCAGGCATCGAGGCGGGCCACGTTGTGCTGCGCTACGGCCGCAAACAGGTGGTGCACGGCGCCGACGTCCGGCTGGAGCCCGGGCGGATCGTCGCACTGGTGGGCCCGAACGGCAGCGGCAAGTCCACACTGCTTCGCGCCCTGGCCTGCCTCCACGACGTGTCCGAAGGCTCGGTGACGGTCCGCGAGGACGGCGCACCGGAGCAGGATGCCCTCCTGATGAGGCGCGCCGACTTCGCCAAGCACGTGACGCTGCTGTCGCAGAGCCGCGCGGTGCCCCACGGACTCAGCGTGCGAGACGTCGTCGAGTTCGGACGCCACCCCTACCGTGGGCGCTGGCGCGCCGCCGACCCGGACGGGACCCGGGCCGTGGACCACGCCATGTTCCTGACCGGGGTCGGCGACCTCGCCCGCCGGGGCGTCCACGAGCTTTCCGGTGGGCAGCTGCAGCGGGTTTGGCTGGCCAGCTGCCTGGCCCAGGACACCTCGGTCCTGCTGCTCGACGAGCCCACCAACCACCTGGACCTGCGGTACAAGGTCGAGGTCCTGGACCTTGTGCACGAGCTCGCCCGCGAACACGGCATCGCCGTCGGTCTGGTCCTGCACGATCTCGACGAGGCGGCCGCCGTGGCCGACCACGTTGTTGTCCTCTCCGCCGGCCGCGTGGCGGCCTCCGGCCCTCCCGCGGAGGCCCTGACGGCGGAACTGCTCAGCGACGTCTACTCGATCCCCATCGTTACCCACACCGACCCGTTCACCGGCCTGCTGCGCACCCGCGCGGTCGGCAGGCACAGCGAACGCGCGCACGCCCAACCCGAAAGGACACCTTGAAAATCATGAAGACCCGTTCCCTCGCCGCCGTCGCGGTCATGGCCCTCCTGCTCACCGGCTGCGGCACCACGGAGGAGCCCGCGGCACAGACCACGGCGGCCGCCGAAAAGATCACCGTGACGGATTCGCGGGGCAAGGAGATCGAACTCGACGGCCCGGCGACCCGCGTGGTCGGCACGGAATGGAATGTCGTCGAAAACCTGGTGACCCTCGGCGTGATGCCGGTCGGCGTGGCCGACGTGAAGGGTTACGTGGCCTGGGTCACCGCCGGCGAACTGGACCAGGGCGTCACCGACATCGGCACGCGCGGCGAGCCCAGCCTGGACACCGTGGCCACCTTGGACGCCGACCTGATCGTCGCGACGAGCGACCTCCCCGAGGCCGCCATCGCACAGCTCGAGGACCTTGCCCCCGTGGTGGTCGTCGAGTCCGCGGACGCCTCCGGCCAGATTGCCAAGGCCGAGGAAAACCTCACGCTCATCGCGGAGGCCACCGGCACGGAGGCCAAGGCCGACGAGGTCCTGGCCACGTTCGACGACGCCGTGGCCAAGGGCAAGACCGCCCTGTGGGACGCGGGGCTGGAGGGATCCCGCGTGGCCTTCGCCGACGGATGGGTCGCCGACGGCCAGGTCTCCATCCGCCCGTTCGTTGAGGGCGCGCTCCTGACGGACATCAACACCGAGCTCGGTCTCGTCTCCGCGTGGGACATGGAGGGCGACCCGGCCTACGGACTCGCCTCGACCGACGTCGAAGGACTCACCACGGTCGATGCCGAGCACTTCGTCTACATCACCAACGAGGCCGACGGCGACTTCACCGACTCCCTAGCCGACAACGCAGTGTGGAAGTCACTGCCGTTCGTCGAGTCCGGCAACGTGCACCGCCTGGCCGACGGCATCTGGATGTTCGGCGGCCCGGCCTCGATGACCCAGTACGTGGACGCCCTCGTCCAGGCCCTGGCCAAGTAGTCCGGATACCGGACGGCAAACGGCAGCTGACGGGCAGCGAGGGTAGGAACACATGAGCAATACGGCGACGAGGGATGGCGCGGCCGCGACGGCGACCCTTCCGACGCTCCCCGCCCGCGGGCGTCTGGGCGTTGCGGGGGTCGTGGCCGGCACCGTCGGCATCCTGTTCGTCCTGGCGCTGGTGCACGTCACCCAAGGCACGGCCGCCGTCGGCGTGGCAGACCTGCTGGGCGTGCTGTTCGGCAACGGCACCGAACAGCAGGCGGCCGTGCTGCTGGAGTCGCGCGTGCCGCGGCTGGCCGCGGGCGCCCTGGTCGGCGTCACCCTCGGGGTGGCCGGCGCGGCGCTCCAGTCCGCGACGCGCAACGTCCTGGCGTCGCCGGACACGCTGGCGGTCGACGCCGGCGCGCACCTCGCCATCGTGGCGGTCGCGGCGTTCGGCATCGGCCTTCCCTCGCTACTGTCCGGAGGCCTGGCGTTCGTCGGCGGACTCGCGGCGGCCGGGCTGGTGCTGGCCCTCTCCGGAGGGGGCGCGAGGGGGGTCACCGGCCCCATCCGCCTGGTGTTGGCGGGCACGGCGCTGGCCCTGGGCCTGGCGTCCGTCACCAGCGCGCTGTTACTGCTCTTCAGCCAGGAGACCACGGGGCTGTTCGCGTGGGGCAGCGGAAGCATCGCGCAGACCAACCCGCGGGAACTGGCGGAGTTCGCCCCCATCATCCTGCTGGCCATCGCCGGACTGGTCCTAGCCTCGCGGCGGCTGGACCTGCTGGGCCTGGGCGACGACGCGTCCCGGCTGGCCGGCGCCGATCCCCGCGTGGCACGCCTGATCGCCTTTGTGCTGGCCGTGCTGCTGGCCGCGTGCGCGGTGACCATCGCCGGGCCGATCGGCTTTGTGGGGCTGTGCGCGCCGGCCATCGTGCGCCTGCTGGCCCCGCGCGTCCGGGGACTCGCCCGGCACCGGGCGCTGCTCCCCGTGTCCGGCCTGGTCGGGGCGGTCGTTGTGGTGGGCTCCGACGTCGTCGTCCGTGTGGCCCTCGGGGCACGCGCCGGCGTCGAGGTGCCCACGGGAGCCGTCACCACCGTCGTCGGCGCGGTGTTCCTGGTGCTGCTGGCCATGCGCATGACCGATGCCGGGCTCAGCTCCGCCGGCGACGCGCTGGCGCGGCTGCGCTCGCGGGGGGCGTTCTTTTTTGCCCTGATCGGCCTGCTGTTGCTGCTGGCCGGACTCGTCGTCGCGGGCGCCCTGCTCGGCGACGCCAAACTGCTGCTCGGCGACCTGCTGAACTGGATCACCGGCCGCTCCGGGGGCACCGTGACGGCCGTCCTGAACACCCGCATGCCGCGCGTCGCCGCGGCCGTCCTGGCCGGCGCGGCGCTGGCCCTGGCCGGCGCGCTGGTCCAGGCCGTGTCCCGGAACTCGCTGGCGGAACCGGGGCTTCTGGGCGTCTCCGGCGGCGGCGGACTGGCGGCGGTCCTGGTCATCACGATGGTCCCGATGGCCGGGTCGTGGCTCGTGACGGCGGCGGCCCTCGCGGGCGCGGCGCTCACCGCGGCACTGGTCTTCGGGCTGGCGCTGCGCGGAGGGCTACAGCAGAACAGGCTGGTGCTGATCGGCATCGGCGTGTCGGCGGGACTGGCGGCGGCGGTCGCCGTCCTGCTGGTGACCACCGACCCCTACAACCAGACGAAGGCCCTGACGTGGCTCTCGGGCTCCACCTACGGGCGCACGTTCGCGTCCGTCGCCCCGCTGATCGTGGCCGTCGTGCTGGCCCTCCCCGTCCTGGCCGGGATGCGGCGCGACCTGGACCTGCTGGCCGTGGACGACGATTCGCCGCGCGTGCTCGGGATCCCGCTGTCCGGCTCCCGGCTCCTGCTGCTGGCCACCGCGGTGGTGCTGACGGCGGGCGCCGTCTCGTCGGTCGGCGTGATCGCCTTCGTGGGGCTGGTGGCCCCGCACGCGGCACGCACCCTGGTGGGCGCCCGGCACTCGCGCGTCCTGCCCGTCGCCGCGCTGCTCGGGGCGTGCACCGTGGTGCTGGCGGACACCATCGGCCGGACCGTGATCGCGCCCGCCCAGATCCCGGCGGGCATCATGACGGCGCTGGTCGGCACCCCGTACTTCATCTGGCTGCTCTGGCGGTCCCGGGTGCGGCTCGCCTAGCGTGGCGTCCCGCCCCGTTGCGCGGGCGCCCGCGCGTCAGGGAGTTCGCAGGTAGTACCGCATCGGCGCGTGCCGGACGGCCTGCGGCAGGCGGGGGTAGATGACGGCGGTCGCGGCCATGACCGTCCGGAAGGCGCGGTCCCGCCGCGCCGACCAGGGAAGGCCGAACGCGGCGCGCAGCTCAGGCGTCAGCAGCCCGGCGGTCAACAGCCGGGCAAGGGGCATCAGCGCGCGGGCCCAGGCCGGCGCGCTGTGGGCCGCCAGCAGTTCGCGCGCCACCGAGGCGACGGCGTCGTCCACCCGCAGGGTCTGGAGCATCCCGGCCATGTAGGCGGCGAACTCCGCCCGTGTGGCCGGCCACGCGCCCTCGGGCATCTGCAGCGCCGTGCCGAGAACCGCGTAGTCCCGGTATTGCGCCTCGGCCGCGTCGGGAGTCAGCGGTGGGAGGACCGCGTCGCGGACGGCGGCCGCCGAGTCGTAGAGCGTTGCGGCGACCCATAGCTGCAGGCTGGGGTCGCGGGCGTCGTAGGCGGGGTGGCTGCCGTCGGCGGCCGCGGCGGACCGCACGGGCTTGTGCGCCCCGTCCACCCAGGCCCGCGCCGCCGCCGCCTGCTCCGGCGTGCCGTTGGTGAGCGAGTAGATGTAGCGAAGGGTGCCGTGGAAGCGTTTCATGGGGTCGCGCGCGAAGTCGCTGTGGCGGGCGACGCCATGCCCGACCGCGGGGTGGGCGAGCTGCAGCAGGATCGCCCTGCCGGCCCCGGCCAGCAGCACCGATTCCGGCGCGATGTCGGCGATTCCGTGCACGTCCCGGCCGCGTTTTCGATCGATTCCCATGTCCGCGATCGTAGCCTGCACTAGGCTCTTGCCATCATTCGCTTTCACCGGTCGGGGGACCCCATGAACCATCGCTTGTTTTGCCCTGCCTTGGCGGCGGCGGCCGTCGTCGTGCTGTCCGGCTGTTCCATGCTGGGCTTCGAGCGGGACGCTCCGCGGGACGCGGACGGGGTGGCCACGGCGGCGGCCCGAGCCGACCCCACCGCCGTCAAGGTTGGGGACTGCGTGCAGGATCCGGGCGGTGAGGACTTCTACGACGTGGAGATCGTTCCCTGCGGAGACCCGCACCAGCTGGAGGTTTTCCACGGCCACAAGCTCACCCAGGGAAGCATCCCCACCACCGACGACGAGTGGATTAGTCTGGAGGCGGAAATGTGCGATCCCGCCTTCGCCGAGTTCGTCGGTGTGGCCTGGGATGTCTCCACGCTGGAGACCACAACCTTCACCCCGTCGCCCGAGAGCTGGGCCGCGGGTGAGCGCAGAATCCTGTGCCTCGTCGGCCTGCCCGGTCTCCGCGAGAGCTCCGGCACGCTCGCCGGGTCGAAGCTCTAGGCGGGGCCGCGGACCTACTCGGCCGCGGCGAGCTGGCCGCAGGCGCCGTCTATCTCCTTGCCGCGGGTGTCGCGGAGCGTGGTGGGGATGCCGGCGTCGACCAGTCGGTTGATGAACTCCACGGTGACGTCTCGCTCCGAGGAGGTCCAGATGGAGCCCGGCGTCGGGTTCAGCGGAATCGGGTTCACGTGGACCCATCCGCGGCCGCGCTTGTTCAGCTTCTTCGCCAGCAGGTCGGCGCGCCAGGCGTGGTCGTTCATGTCCTTGATCAGCGCATACTCGATGGAAACGCGACGCCCGGTCTGCCGGTAGTAGTTGTACGCGGCGTCGATGGCCTCGTCCACGTTCCAGCGCGAATTCACCGGGATCAGCTCGTCTCGGAGCTCGTCGTCGGGCGCGTGCAGGCTGAGCGCGAACGTGACGGGGATGTTCTCTTCCGCCAGCTTGTTGATGGCCGGTACCAGGCCCACGGTGGAGATGGTGATGTTGCGGGCGCTCATGCCCAGGCCCTCGGGCGCCTCGGCGATCATGCGGTGCACCGCCGTCATCACCCGCTTGTAGTTGGCCAGCGGCTCGCCCATGCCCATAAACACGATGTTGGTGACGCGCTCGGCGTCGTGCCCCCCGTCGCGGCGGGTGCCGCCCAGGCCGCCCTCGGCGATCACGCGGTTGGCCTGCACAATCTGGTCCAGGATTTCGGCGGCGGACATGTTGCGGGTCAGCCCGGCCTGGCCGGTGGCGCAGAACGGGCAGTTCATGCCGCAACCGCATTGCGAGCTGACGCACAGGGTGACCCTGCCGGGGTAGCGCATCAGCACGGACTCGACCAGCGAGCCGTCGAACAGACGCCAGAGAAACTTGACGGTGTCGCCGTTGTCGGTGGTCAGGCGCTTGATCTCGGTCAGCAGCTTCGGGAACATGGCCTCCGCCAGCTCCTCGCGGCGCTCCTTCGGGAGGTCGCTCATCAGGGCGGGATCGGTGGTGTAGTGCTGGAAATAGTGGACGGAGAGCTGCTTGGCGCGGAAGGCCGGCAGGCCCATGTCCTTCAGCTTGTCCTGGCGCTCCTGTAGCGAAAGGTCCGCGAGGTGCTCCGGCGGCTGCGTGACCCGCGTGCGCGTGCCGAACTGCAACTGCGGCCGCCCGTCCGGGCCCATGGCCTGCTTCCAGCCCTCCGCGGTCGGCTTCACTTGGATGCGGCCGTCGTTGCGCTTGGCGGTCAGCGCGTTCGGCGTCCTCTCGGGGCGGGTCGCGTGGGCGCGCGACGTGCCGGTCCGGTGGTGGCCGTCGGCGGGGTGCAGGTCGGCCGGCTCGTGCACGGCGGGGGAACCCGGGCCGGCGGGGGTGTGGGGCCGGTCCTCGTTACGGTGCTGGTCTGAAGTCATTACGCCCATTCTCCCACGTCTGTCCAGCCCGGAAACGGGAGGTGCGCCGGCCGGCGGCGCATGCGCGTGCGGGACGCGCATGCCCGTGCGGGGGCATGCGCGTCCCGCACGGGGCTGCCGGAAGCTAGTGCGCCGGGGCTGCCTCGATCAACGGGTAGACGCCGTTCTCATCGTGAACCTCGCGGCCGGTCACCGGGGGATTGAACACGCAGGCCATCCGCAGCTCGGTGGCGGCACGGACGGTGTGCTTCTCGTGGCCGTCCAGCAGGTACATGGTGCCGTCCCGGAGCTCGTGGACCTCGCCCGTGGTCTCGTCCGTCAGCGTCCCCTCGCCCTGGACGCAGTAGACGCCCTCGATGTGGTTGGCGTAGTGGAACGTGGACGTGGTTCCGGCGTAGATCACGGTGTCGTGGAACGAGAACCCTACGCCATCGCCGGCCAGCACCATGCGGCGGCTGCGCCAGGTCTCGGACTTCACGTCCCGGTCGGTGTCGTTCAGGTCGTTCAGCTGGGTGACAAGCATGGTGCTCCTTTTGTTCGGTGTTGTCGGCGCTGGGGGTGCCGGCGCCAGCGGTTGCGCGGGAGGCGCGCGGCGCCTAGACCGCGGCCAGCGCTGGCGCCGGGCTCACGGCGCGGATTGCCTCGGCCAGGATGTCCAGCCCGCGTGCCAGGTCGGCGTCCGTGATGGTCAGCGCAGGCATCAGCTTTAGGACCTCGTCGTCGGGCCCGGAGGTCTCAACCAGCAGCCCGCGGCGGTACGCCTCGGCGGCGACCAGCCCCGCCGTCGTCTTGTCCGGGAACACCACGCCGGCCAGCAGGCCGCGGCCGCGGACGGACGCGCCCTCCACGGAGGCGGCCAGGGAGTCCAGCCCGCGGTGCAACGCGGCGATGGTCCCGGCGACCCGGTTCTGGAAGTCGTCGTCGGCCCAATAGTTCTCCAGCGCCGCGGTGGCGGTGACGAACGCCGGGTTGTGTCCGCGGAAGGTGCCGTTGTGCTCCCCCGGTTCCCAAACGTCGAGCTCCGGGCGGAACAGGGTCAGGGCCATCGGGAGGCCGAAGCCGGAGATGGACTTCGACACGCACACGATGTCCGGCACGATCCCCGCCTCCTCGAAGCTGAAGAAGGTCCCGGTGCGGCCGCAGCCGGCCTGCACGTCGTCGACGATCAGCAGGATTCCATGCTTCTTGCACAGGTCGGAAAGGCCGCGCAGCCAGCCGGAACGGGCCGCGTTCAGGCCGCCCTCGCCCTGGACCGTCTCGACGATGACGGCGGCCGGCTTGTCCACGCCCGATCCGCTGTCCTCAAGCACGCGCTCCAGCCAGAGGAAGTCGGCGGTCTCGCCGTCGAAGTAGTCGTCGTACGGGATCTTGGAGCTGTTGGTCAGCGGGATGCCCGCGCCCTTGCGCTTCATCGAGTTCCCGGTCACCGAGAGCGATCCCAGGGTCATGCCGTGGAACGCGTTGGTGAAGGAGAGGATGTGCTGCCGGCCGGTGACCTTTCGGGCCAGCTTGAGCGCGGCCTCGACCGTGTTGGTGCCGGTCGGGCCGGGGAACATCACCTTGTAGTCCAGGTCGCGCGGCTTCAGGATGAGCCGCTGGAACGTCTCGAGGAACGTCCGCTTGGCCGGCGTCTTCATGTCCAGCGAGTGCACGACGGCGCCGCTCGCCAGGTATTCGACCAGCGGTCCCAGCAGCTTGGGGTTGTTGTGCCCGTAGTTCAGGGCGCCCGCGCCGGAGAAGAAGTCGAGGTAGTCGGTTCCGTCCTCGCCGGTCATGGTGCTGCCGGAGGCGTGGGTGAACACCGTGGGCCAGCTGCGGCAGTAGCCGCGGACCTCGGACTCGAGCGTTTCGAAGATGTCGGTCATGGGGGGGTATCCCTTCGGTCGTGGGGAACGGGGGCGCGCCGTGGCCGCTTCGGCCGTGGGGCGCCTCGCCGTCGTGCTGTGTGGTGTTGGGTGCGTCGCGCAGGGTTGGGGGTGCGCCGCGCGGAGTGCATGCCCCTGCGGGAACCGCATGCCCGTGCAGTGGCATGCGAAAGCTAGCCGAGAGCGGCGGTTCCCGCGAGCTGGAGCGCGCGCAGGTCCGCGTCGAGGCCAAGCGGACCGATGCGGTACAGGTACTCGGTGTCGTGGCCGTCCGGGTAGAGGTCCGGGGTGAAGAGCGGCTCGCGCTCGCACCCGGCGCCGTTGCGCTCCGCGAAGCGCGTGAAGAGCCGGTTGGAGGCCTCGTTGTCCGCGGTGATCGTCGTTTCCACGCGGTCGGCGCCCGCGCGGCGGGCGAGTTCGTCCAGCATGGCGGCGGCGAGCCCGCGTCCGCGGTGGTCCGCATCCACGGCCACCTGCCAGACCATCAGCGTGCCGGGCTCGTCGGGGCGCAGGTAGCCCGTGACGAAGCCGCAGGCCTCGCCGGCGGTGCTGGCGACGATCGAGGTGTCCGCGAAGTCGCGGCACCACAGGAGGTAGGAGTACGACGAGTTCAGGTCCAGGACCTGCGAGTCGCGTGCCATGCGCCACAGGGCGCGGCCGTCGGATAGTGCTGGGTGGCGGAATTCTGTCTCGTGCCTCGGACGTGTCTGGGGTTCTTCGAGTTGGTCAGCCATCCATTCCAACGTAACGATCCGGGCGGCAACATCAAGCCGGGTTCCCCCGGTTTGACACGGTTCGGCCACCCAAAGCGGCCGCGCGGTGGGCGCCGGCTATGCGCGCGCATCCCAAGGATGGAGCGGCCAGCGCCGGACTCGCCTCCACCGGGCAGCGCCGCCCGCAGAGCGTTACCGTTTTGTTATGTGACGATCGGGGGCGAGCGAACGACGACGGCCCTCCCCTCGACAACGCGGCGCCCGCGCCGGGCGGGGTTCGGCCCGGGCGCGCCGCCCGACCCGGCGGCACCGCCCACCCGACGGCACCGTCAGGCGCCCGCCGTTCTGTGGTTGACTTCCTGCAGGCTACAAGCCGGAGACCGACGACGCGGAGTGACGGAAGACCTATGGCATATGGCGAGCTCGACTCCTCGTCCGGCGTACCCCTGTATCGACAAATCAAGGAGATCCTGCGCACGGAGGTCGCCGAGGGGGTCGCCGACCCGCGGAAGCCGATGACCGAGGCGCAGCTCCTGGACCGGTTCCGGGTCAGCCGTGCCCCCATCCGTCAGGCCCTTCAGGAGCTGGCCAACGAGGGCTACGTCTACCGGAAACAGGGCAAGGGAACGTTCCCGGTCACCGGCCCCCGGATCCAGCGGCCGGCCAACGTGCCGGCGGGCGCCCTGTACCAGTACCTTTCCGAGAGCGGGCTGCACCCCAGCGGTAAGGTCACCGGCGTGGAGCGGGTGGAGCCGCCGGCGCGGATCCGCGACCTGCTCGGGCTCGATCCGAAGGAGCGCCTGCTGCACTTCAGCCGCCTGATCTCGGTTGGGGAGCAGCCGCTGGTCGACGCCGACGTGTACATCAGGGCGCCCGAGGAGTTCAGTCCCACCGCGGCGGAGCTGGACGACGAGGGGTCCGCGTTCAGGCTCCTGGAACGGGCGTTCGGGATCGCGCAGGCCCGCGCCGAGCACGAGGCTTGGGCGACGGCCGCGACCGCCGCGCAGGCCGCCACCTTCGGCGTCGAGCCCGGGAGCCCGCTGCTGGTCATCGAGACCCTCTTCTTCACGACCGGCGACCGGCCCGCCGGGTGGCGCACCGCGGTGCACCAGGCCGAGAACTTCAAGTACCGGTTCAGCACCGGCGGCTAGTCGCGTCAGACCAGGGGCCAGGGGTAGCGCATCCCCGTGTGGTCCACCGGCAGCGCCGGCGCGGCCAGGAGGGTCCGCACCCGCTGGCGCAGCGCCCGGACCTCGCCCCCGGTCAACAGGTCCGCGACGTCGGCGGGCACCTGGTCGGCGAGCGGCCCGACGTCGGCGAGCAGTCCGTCGTCGACCCGCTCTCCCGCGAAGTCCCAGATCACCGTCCGCAGCTTGAACGCCGCCGCGAAGCACAGCCCGTGGTCGATGCCCCACAGCCGCCCGTCGGCGCCGCGCAGCACGTGGCCGGCCTTGCGGTCCGTATTGTTCGCCACCACGTCGAACAGCGCCATCCGCCGCAGCTCGTCGTGCGCCTGGGGCGTCTCCGCCACCAGGGTGAAGTAGTGCTCGTTGGGGTCGTGCTCCACGAAGCCCTGGAGGGAGCCGACGCCGAAGGGGGCGTCCTCGCGGACCACTGTGGTCGGCACCATGCCCCACCCGAGCGCCTCGCTGAGCAGGTACGCCGCCCGCTCGCGGCGGTAGAGCCCGGGGTCGAAGTCGAGGAGGGGCCGCTCGCCGAGCTCTGGCTTGTAGATGGCCCACTGCCGGTCCCCGCCGAGGGCCACCTCCACCAGGAAGGTCTCGTTGCTGCTGTTGGCCAGCCGGCCCAGCACCTCGATCCCGCCGTGCTCCAGCAGTGCCGGGTCCCGCTCGCCAATTATCGGATCACGCTCGTCCCCGGTCATAACGCGCCCCTACGTTGCCCGCAGGTCGGCCAGGGACTCGTGGGTCGAGTTCACGGTCAGCACCACTGGCTCCCCGTCCCGGGGGTAGGAGATCGCCGAAACGGAACACGGCGACACGCTGAGGCGCTGGAAGTGGTTGAGCGGCGCGCCCATGGCGTCGGACACGGCGACCCGGATGGGATCCGCGTGCGAGAAGCACACCACCGTCCCGCCGGAGTGCGCGGCGCGGAGGCGGGCCAGCGTGGCGACCATCCGGTCGCGGATCTCCGCAAAGCTCTCGCCGTTCGGGAACCTGAACCCCCCGGGCTCGCGCTGGACCGCGGCCCATTCCGGCAGGCGGGCCAGGTCGGCGAGCGCCGCGCCGGTCCAGTCGCCGAAGTCGCCCTCCAGCAGGCCATGGTCGACGACGACGGGCACCCCGGTCCGCGACGACGTCGCCGCGGCGGTTTCCCGCGTGCGCTCCAGGGGCGAGGCGTAGATCGCGGTGGGCCCGGCGGCCTCCAGCCGTCCGGCCACCCGTTCCGCCTGCGCGCGCCCCTGCTCGGAGAGGTGCAGCCCCGCGGCGCGCCCCGGCAACACCTGACCGGTGGTCGGCGTCGTTCCGTGCCGGACCAGGAGGATCAGTGTGGCCGGTGCCTGCGTGTCGGTGCCCATCACGGCCAGCCTATGCCCGGTCAGCCGACCGCGTCACGGGGCCCGGGCCCGCGGCACGGAGGGGATCGACGGCGCCGCCCTTCGCCGCTAGCGTTGGCACGGTGAGCATCCCACCCGCCATCAGCACCCTCGCCGAGCTCCGCGCGTCCGGCCACGTCCTGAAGTCCCTGCGCGAGGAGATCCGGGACAATCTCCTGGCCGCCCTCGCCACTGGAATGGATCCTTGGCCCGGTATCCACGGCTTCGGCCGGACGGTCCTCCCGCAGCTCGAGCGCGCGCTGATCGCCGGGCACGACGTCGTCCTGCTCGGCGAACGCGGCCAGGGCAAGACGCGTCTGCTGCGCACCCTGGAGGGACTGTTGGACGAGTGGTCGCCCGTCATCGCCGGATCCGAGCTCAACGAGCACCCGTACGACCCCATCACCGCCGGGTCCCGGGCCCGCGCGGCGGCCGAGGACGGAGGCCTCCCGATCGCGTGGCGGCACCGTTCGGAGCGCTACGTGGAGAAGTTGTCCACGCCGGACACGTCGGTGGCGGACCTCATCGGCGACGTGGACCCGATGCGGGTGGCCGAGGGCCGCCGCCTCGGCGACCCCGAGACCATCCACTACGGCCTGGTGCCGCGCTCCAACCGCGGGATCGTGGCGCTGAACGAGCTCCCGGACCTGGCGGAGCGCATCCAGGTGGCCCTGCTGAACGTGATGGAGGAGCGGGACATCCAGATCCGTGGCTACGTGCTGCGGCTCCCGCTGGACGTGCTCGTGGTGGCCTCGGCCAACCCGGAGGACTACACCAACCGCGGGCGCATCATCACGCCGCTGAAGGACCGGTTCGGCGCCGAGATCCGCACCCACTATCCGATCGAGCTCGAGGACGAAGTCGCCGTGATCCGCCAGGAGGCCAACCTCACGGCGGAGGTCCCGGACATCCTGCTGGAGATTTTGGCGCGATTCGCGCGGTCGCTGCGCGAGTCGGGCGCGGTCAACCAGTCCTCGGGCGTGTCCGCGCGGTTCGCGATCGCGGGCGCCGAGACCATCGCCGCGGCCGCGAGGCACCGCTCCGCCGTCCGCGGCGAGGACGCCTCAGTTGCCCGCCTCGTGGACCTCGGTGCGGCGGTGGACGTCCTGGTCGGCAAGATCGAGTTCGAGTCCGGGGAGGAGGGCCGCGAGGGCGAGATTCTCGACCATCTGCTCCGCTCGGCGACCGCCCAGGCGGTGCGCTCGCACTTGGGCGGGCTGGACCTCACGCCGCTCGTGGAGGCCTTCGATGGCCACCTCACGTTGACCACCGGCGAACGGGTGACGGCCGCCGAGGTGCTGGCCGGGCTCCCGAAGCTCCGGGACCCGGCCGTCTACGACGAGATCGCCGCGCGTCTGGCCGGCGACGGCGAACGCGGCGGGGCCGGGTCTGAGGAGGGCCGCCGCGCCGGGGCGATCGAGTTGGCGCTCGAGGGGCTCTACCTCGCCCGCCGGCTCTCCAAGGAATCCGACGACGGCGAAACGGTGTACGGCTGACGTCCGGCGGGGCAGAGTGGTACCAACGTGGTAGGCCCCGGAGCGAACTGCGGAAGGAGACCCCCGTGCGGCACGGCATGTCATCCAGGTATGGCCGGTACGATGGCGGCCCGGACCCCCTGGCGCCCCCGGTGGATCTCGCCGAGGCGCTCGAATCGGTGGCCGAGGACGTGATGGCCGGCTACTCCCCCGAGCGGGCGCTTCGCGAGTTCCTGCGCCGCGGCGGCCGGTCGCGTGCCGGGCTCGACGACCTGACGGGCCGCGTCCAGCAACGGCGCCGGGACCTGCTGGGCCGCCACCGGCTGGACGGCACCCTGCAGGAGGTCCGGAAACTCCTCGACGAGGCGGTCCTCGAGGAGCGCAAGCAACTCGCCCGCGACACCCGCATGGATGACACCGACCGCGCCTTCCGCGAGATGCAGCTCCAGGGCCTGCCCTCGTCCACCGCCGCGGCGGTCACGGAGCTCTCCACCTACGACTGGCAGTCCGATTCGGCGCGCCGGGCCTACGGGCGCATCCGCGACCTGCTGGGCCGGGAGCTGCTGGACCAGCGGTTCGCGGGCCTGAAGAACGCCTTGGAGGGCGCCACCGAGGAGGACCGGGCGGCGATCACCGAGATGCTCGGCGACCTCAACGACCTGCTGGAGAAGCATGCGCGGGGCGAGGACACCCCCGCCGACTTCGACGAGTTCATGGCCAAGCACGGGGACCAGTTCCCCGAGGATCCGCGGAACATCGACGAGCTGATCGACGCGCTCGCGAAGCGGTCCGCGGCCGCCCAGCGGATGCTCCGGTCGATGACGCCGGAACAGCGCGAGGAACTGATGGCCCTGTCCGCGCAGGCATTCGGCTCCCCCGCACTCATGGGCCAGCTGGGCCGGCTGGACTCGGCCCTGCAGGCGTTGCGACCCGGCGAGGACTGGGGCGGGTCCGAACAGTTCGACGGCGACCAGGGCCTGGGTTTGGGGGACGGCACGGGAGTCCTCCAGGATCTGGCCGACCTCGACGAGCTGGCGGAGCAGCTTTCGCAGTCCTATGCCGGATCCGCGCTGTCGGACCTGGACGTGGACAAGCTCGCCCGCCAGCTGGGCCCGGACGCCGCCGCCGACGCGCGGACGCTGGCGGACCTCGAAAAGGCGCTGCGGGACAGCGGCCTGCTGCGCCGCGGCACCGACGGCGACCTGCGGCTGTCGCCGCGCGCAATGCGTCGTCTGGGCCGCTCCCTCCTCAAGGACGCGGCCGGTCGGCTGTCGGGCAGGCAGGGCCGCCGCGACACCCGGCACGCGGGGGCGGCGGGCGAGCCGACGGGCGCGGGCAGGGCCTGGCAGTTCGGGGACGTCGAGCCGTGGGACGTCACCCGGACCATCACCAACGCTATCGCCCGCACGGCCGCGGAGGGCCTTGATCCGGGCCGCCGGCTGCGGATCGACGTGCGGGACGTCGAGGTCCAGGAGACCGAGGCCCGCACCCAGGCCGCCGTGGCGCTGCTGGTGGACACCTCGTATTCGATGGCGGCCGAGGGCCGCTGGGTGCCGATGAAGCGCACCGCCTTGGCCCTGCACCACCTCGTCTCCACCCGGTTCCGCGGCGACCGCCTGCAACTGGTGAACTTCGGCCGCTACGCCGAGCGCGTGGAAATCGGCGAACTGACCTCCCTGCCGCCGCGGCGCGAGCAGGGCACAAACCTGCACCACGCACTGCTGCTGGCCACCCGCTTCTTCCGGCAGCACCCCACCATGCAGCCGGTGTTGCTGGTGGTCACTGACGGCGAACCCACGGCTCATCTTCTGCCGCACGGCGAGTCCTGGTTCTCCTACCCGCCGGATCCCGAGACGCTGCGGTCCACCGTGGCCGAACTGGACCGCGTGGGCCGGCTCGGGGCCGAGACCACATTTTTCCGGCTCGGCGGCGACCCCGGCCTGGAGCGCTTTCTCTCCGCCATGGCCCGCCGCGTCGGCGGCCGTGTGGTGGCGCCCGACCCCGAGGACCTGGGCGCCGCCGTCGTCGGCGAGTTCCTGCGCTCGCGGTTCCCGGCACCGTTCGTCGACCCGCGCTGGGACGAGGACTAGTCCCCCTCGGCGCACATAGTCGCCCGCCCCGCCGTCGCCCACTGATCAACAAAGCCAATAGTGTGACGTCCTTGACTTTCACACGACACCATGTAAACCTAGTGGACAGGTAATCGAGGTCACATGTTCCCGTGCGGCAGCACACGGTTCTCCGGCGCAATGGAGGGCTCCCAGCCGCGCGGCGACCCTCCGGGTACCAAAGCCTGCACCGAGTTCGGCGAGGAAATGATCCAGAGGTCGCGGTGCATGATCCTTCCCAGCGCGGGGCGCCCCACCGGGGCGCGACGCTAACGAAAGGTTGTGCCAATGACGGATACAACAACTTCCAACGGCCGGACCGTCAACACGGTCCTCGGCCCCGTGCCCGCCCAGGACTTGGGTGTGGTCGCCGTCCACGAGGCGCTCCTCTCCGTGGTCCCCGGCGCCCAGTACGCCCCGGACATCTCGATGGACCGGGCGGACATCTTCGAGGCGCTCGCGGCCAAACTGCGCGACTTCCGCGCCAATGGCGGCGGGACGATCGTCGACAGCACGGGCATGTTCCACGGCCGGGACCTCAAGCTCTACGAGTCCCTCTCCCGCTCGACCGGCGTGCACATCGTGGCCTCCACGGGCATGGGCCCGGAGGAGACGCTCGGCGGCTACTTCCTCACCCCGCAGACCAACCCGCCCACGCCGTGGCCGGCCGAAAAGTTCGCCGACCTCTTCTCCCGTGAGGTCACGGAAGGCATGGTCGTCCCGCGGTTGGAGCGCCGCGGCGCGGCAGGCCTGGTGACCACGACTGCGGACCGCGCCGGCATGACCCCCACCGAGGAGAGCCTGTTCCGTGGCGCCGCGAGGACCGCGCTGGGCACCGGCGTCGCCCTGTCCATCCGCTACGGAGCCGACGCGCTGCGCGACCTCGACGTCGTCCTGGACGAGGGGCTCCCGGCCCAACGCGTGCTCGTCGGCGGGCTCGACCGACGCGACGCCGCAGCGTCCGGTGCCGCCCTCGAGGTGGCACGGCGCGGCGCGTACGTGGGCCTGGACCACGCGGGCATGAACGACGACGACGACCACATCAACGACGGCGAGCGCGCCGAACTGGTCCTGGAGTTGGTCGAGGCCGGCTTCGCGGACCGGATCCTGCTCTCCGGCAACGCCATCGGCGTCGCCAAGGGGCAGCCGGATTACGACCTGCCCTTCGGGCACGTCGTCTCCACGTTCGTTCCCTTCCTGAAGTCCCGCGGCCTCAGCGACGAGGGCGCCGAGCGCATCCTCGTGGGCAACCCGCGCGACCTGCTCGCCGTGCGCTAGGCGCCGAACCGGCAAGAACCCCCCAAACTTTCTATCTTCAAAAGGTGAGCTTGTTGTCAAAGGTAAACACAGTGCTGGGAACCATCCCGGCCGAGGAACTGGGCCTGGTGGCCATCCACGAGCACATCGGCTACGGCATGCCCGGCAGCGAACTGGACTCCACGTGGTGGAAGACGCCCGAGCAGCGCTACGCGGAGACCGTGCCGAAGCTGCGCACGTTCCACGAGTACGGCGGCGGCACATTCGTCGACGCCACCGGCATCTGCAACGGCCGCGACATCGACTACTACAAGTCCCTGTCCGCGAAGACCGGCGTGAACATCGTCGCCTGCACCGGGTTCGTCGGCGGGGACACGGCGCTGCCGCACTTCGCCCGCGCGACCGTGGACTACCTGGCCAAGGTGTTCGTCCACGAGATCACCGTGGGCATCGGCGGCACCGGCTCCAAGGCCGGCGTCATCAAGGTCGGCGTCTCCCGCGGCGGCAGGATGACCGACCTGGACAAGCGCATCTACCGCGCGGCGGCGCGCGCCGCCGTCGTGACGGGCGTGCCGATCCTGACCCACCTGGCCATCGACGTCCAGCCGGCCATGTCCATCTTCACCGAGGAGGGCCTGCCCCTGGACCGCGTGCTGTTCGGCCACGCCGACGACGGCTTCAACGCGGACAACACGCCGGACCTGTGGATCGCGGAGCAGGGCGGCCGGGTTGGCTTCGATACGTTCGGCTACGAGACCGAGCTGGAGGACCCGCCCTTCTGGGCCCGTCCGCGCCAGGAGCGCCTGGACCACTTCATGCGCTTCCTCAAGGCCGGGAACATCGACAACGTGCTGGCCGGCGTGGACGCCAACTGCTCCCCGCTGGGCTGGCCCGGCGTCAAGGGCCACACCGTGAACTACATGTTCGAGGACCTCATCCCGGACCTGCGCAACGAGGGCCTGGACGACGCGGCGATCAACAAGATCTTCGTCGAGAACCCCGCCGGCTTCCTGTCGATCAACGCCTGATTTTCCGGGCCTCCACCACACACCACCACTTTCCCAGGCACGGCCTGGCCCACGAAAGAGACGAACCCATGAAGACAGCAGACATCAAGAACCTCAGGATCGCCATCGTCGGCGGCGGCTACGGAGGGGCCTCCGTGGCCAAGGCCCTGCAGGGCATCGGCGCGGAGAACGTCCACGTCTACGAGCAGGCCCCCGCCCTCGCCCAGGTCGGCGCCGGCATCGGCCTGCGTCCTCCGTCGGTCGAGCTGTTCCGCCAGTGGGGAATCTTCGACGCGATCGCCGCCGTCAGCTCCCCCAGCGACCACCTCGAGATCCTCAGCGCGGACGGCCGGCACGTCCTCGCCAACGAGGAGTGGCCCTTCCTGAACGCCTACGAGCAGGTCAACCACAACCGCATGATCCACCGCGGGGACTTCATCGACGCCCTGCTGAGCGTGCTCCCCGAGGGCATGGTCCACCTGGGCCACAAGCTCGAGACCATCGAGGACAACGGCGAGACCGCGACGCTGACCTTCGCGAACGGCGAGGTTGTCACCGCCGACCTCGTCATCGGCGCCGACGGCATCCGCTCGACCGTGCGCAACCAGCTGTTCTCGCAGAAGGAGCCGGTCTTCTCCGGCGAGCACGCCTACCGCGCGGTCATCTCGATCGACGACGCACACGGGCTCGTCACGGACGACAACCCGCGCTTCTACATGGGCGAGAACGGCACCATCGCCTACAACCTGCCGCTGCGCCACCGCGGGCAGCTCTCCTACGACATCACGGCCCCGTCCGACGACGCCTCGTGGGCTCCGGAAATTTCCACCGAGTACCTGATGCGCATCCTGGAGGGCTTCGACGAGCGGATCGTCCGGGTCGCCCGGGAACTGGACCTGAGCCAGGTGACGAGCCGCTCGGTGTTCGACATCGATCCACTCGAGGGATGGCACACCGACTCCGTCGCGCTGCTCGGCGACGCCGCGCACGCGATGCTCCACCACCAGGGCCAGGGCGCGAACTCGGCGATCCTGGACGCCGGCGGCTTCGCCGACGCGCTCGTGCAGGGCGAGTCCGTGAAGGACGCGCTGGCGATCTACGAGGCCACCCGCAAGCCCGTGACCGACGAGCTGCAGCGCGTGTCGCGCCAGGGCTGGCACGCCGACGCCGTGGACTCCGCATTCCCGGCGAACCAGTAGGGCGGCGCAGACCATGCCCATCCACCCCGAGATCGCCAAGATCCTCGCCATGATTCCCGCCCCGGACGGCTCGCCGCTGAACCCGGAGGCGATGCGGGCCGCCGAGGAGTCCATGGTCACCCCTGTGGCGGACCGCCTCCCGATCCACTCCGTCGAGGACGCCGTCGCGCGGACGTCCGAGGGCGACGTTCCCGTCCGGATCTACACGCCGACCGAGGCGGACTCCCACGGCCTGCTGGTGTACTTCCACGGCGGCGCGTTCTTCCTGGGCAGCCTTGAGACCCACGACCACATCGCGCGCGCCCTGGCCTTGGAGAGCGGCCATAAGGTCGTCTCCGTCGGTTACCGGCGTGCCCCCGAGGCCGCCTTCCCGGCCGGCCTCGACGACTGCTACGGCGTGGTCCGCTGGGCCGCGGAGCAGGGCAAGGCCGTGGGGTGGGACGGCAAGAACCTCGCCATCGCGGGCGACAGCTCGGGCGGCACCTTCGTGGCCGCCGTCGCGGCGAGGGCGCACGACGACGGGTTCGGCGCGATCTCGCACCAGGTCATGTTCTACCCGTCGCTGGACCTGGACTTCGACGCCGACCGGTACGCCTCGATGCGCGAGAACGCCACCGGCTACGGGCTGGAGACCGCGGGCCTGGCGCCGTTCAACGCGTTCTACCTGGACAGCGGCGCTGATCCCGCGGATCCGCTGGTTTCCCCGATCAAGCGCGGGGAACTGGCCGGCCTGCCTCCGGCCCTGGTGATCACGGCCGAGTTCGATCCGCTGCGGGACGAGGCGGAGCTCTACGGGCGGCGACTTCTGGCGGCGGGCGTGGAGGCCACGGTCAGCCGCTACGCCGGAGCGAACCACGGCTTCGTCCAGAACTTCTCATGGATCCCGGAGTTCTACGGGGTCTTCCGCGAGGCCGGCGACTTCCTCAACAGGGACTAGCCGGCGGCCGGGGTTCCCGCGCAGTGCATCCGGGCGGCGGCACGAGACTTCGGACTCGTGCCGCCGGGCGGATCCGGCCTGCATGGCCCGGGCTGGGGCGACGCGGGCAATGACGTCTCGGATTTCGCGGGTAGGCTGATCCGATCCCCCGTCCCGCTTGAAAGGCCTCCGTGCGCCCTGAAACCCTATTCATGAACCCACTGGCCGGACCGGACCCCTTGACGGGCCCGGCCTCCCCCGAAACGCTCGCGCCTCCGGCCGTGTTCGAGGCTCCCCCGGCGATCGAGACCCTGGGCGAGCCGCTGCCGGAACCGGAAATCCCGTTCCGTCCGCAAGCGTCCAGGGAGCAGCGACCCGGCCAACAGCGCACCAGCAGCCGGGCCCGCAACGCCGGACGGGGCAACGGCCGCGGCCGGCGAGCCAACTAGCTCCACCGGTTTGCTCCGGCCCGGCATTGCCCCTCGGCAACGCTCTCGCCGGCAACGGCCGCCTCGCACACCTCGGCGTCGAACGTCATGCGCGTGGCGTCCTGATTCGGCCGGCGCGGTCGGGTCGGTGCCGGCCAAGGGAACCAGGCCGAGCCCCTCCGGCGGCACGCACGCGCACAGGGTGTAGGGCGCGGTCGCCTCGTGGCGATTCCGCCAGCCAAGTTGGTTCCCAGCCGATGGCACATCCCGCCCTCCGCCCCGAACCCGTGATTCGCGGTTTCGGGCCGACCGGATGTCGGGGGCCTAATTCGTGACGGTCAGGTTGTGCTTGCAGGTCTTTGCCGGGCCTCGCCACACCAACGCACCGGACGGCCGCATCGCGGTTAGGAGCGGCCTCCCAGGCGCTTGAGTGCCTCGTCGCGCGCACGTTGGATCTTGTCCTGATGCTTGCCCTTCGTCGCCTTCTTGGCCAGATCAGCGGCCCCATCAACGACCCTGCCACCCACCTGCCGGGCCTGCGGGCTTTGAAGCGCGCGTCTCACCTTCGGGTTCCGTGCCGCGTCCCTGACGATCTTGCCCAATCCACCCAGACCTGCCACGAGTTCCATCCCTCCAGTTGCCTGTTATGCCGTCCCGACCGGCGACGGCATCTGTACTTCCACAAGCTAGCGCATGCCGGGGCGCGCAGTGGCGTTCCCCGCCAAGCTTCGCCGCCCATCCGGCGGAAACGCGTCCAGCAGTTCCGCGAGTGAGATCGACAAATGGGCGCCACCTGAACGGGGTGGCGTCCATCCACGGATTCTCATGCCCTTCTCACGCAGTCGTCCTAGGCTCGGACGATCAACACATTGACGACTCGGCCGCCTCCCCCGCCTTGGACCCTGCGCTTCAAAAGGCGGCCGGCCACTGAAGTCCACCGAAAGGCAACCCGATGACGACGCGGACGACCAAAGGTCTCGCCACCCTCCTGGCGCTGGGCGCCCTGCTCCTGACGGGCTGTGACAACCCGAACCAGGACGAGACGCCGAACGACGAAGTCCAGCAGGAACAGAACGAGAACCCCGGAGGGAACGAGGAAAACGACGACGGTGACGACGGCGGCGGGAATGACGATGACGCCGACGAGGCGGACGACTAGTCAGACGGCGACGTCCCGGATGCCGCGGCTGGACGACCGGACGCGCCGCCGGCGGCGCCCGCCCTATGCGATGAGCGCTACCGCCATGACCATCGGCAACGAGACCACCGAGGCGATGGAGGTGACCATCGTCAGGGTCTTGAAGGTCCCCTGCGTCGAGAGTCCGAGCAGCGACTTGAACATCCAGAAGAAGTTGCTGTTGACCTGGAGGGCAAACATCGCGCCCGAGGCGATGGCGAGGCCGATCACGATCGGCGAGACATTGATCGACCCAAGGACCGGTCCGATGATCCCGGCGGCCGCGATGGCCGCCACCGACACCGACCCGATCGCCAGATGCAGCACAGCGGCGACGAGCCAGGCGAGCAGGATGCTGAGGATGACCGGCGCCGCCGCGTCGGCGGTGAACAGACCGGCCAGGATCGAATCCAGCCCGGTCTCCCCGATGACGGCGCCCAGGGAACCGCCGATGCCCGTGATGAGCAGGATTTCGCCGGTGGTGTGGAATCCTTCGCTCATCGCCGTCTCCGTGCCCTTCGATCCCAGGGTGCGGCGGCACAGCAAATAGGCGCCGAGCAAGCCGACGAAGAGCGCGAAATTCGCATCGCCGAGAAACGCGATGAAATCGTTGGAGAACCCGAACAGCTCGGCGAAGGCACCGAACGCGATCATCACCAGCGGCACGAGAATCGGCAGCAGGCAGACGAACAGCGGAGGCGCCACCGTGTCATCCTCCACCAGCTCCGTGGTCTCCAGCTCGACCATCGCCCGGTCGACCTCTTCGTCCTTGTCCGGGTTCCAATAGCGCCCGCGGAGGAGCAAGCGGAAAAGCAGCGTCGTCGCGATTGCGGTCAGCGGTCCGAGCAGGAGGCCGTAGATCAGCCAAATGCCCAGAGGGATGCCCAGCAGGCCCGCGATGGAGACCGCGGCCAGTCCCGGGATCACGAAGACGTAGCCGGCGAAGATCCCGGTTCCGAGGGCGCCTGCCATGTGCGGCAAGCCGGTCGGGCCGATCATGGGCCCGGTCGAGCGGGCCACCGGAGAGGCCAGCACGACCTGCACGTCCACGTAGATCGAGGGGAAGACCGTAGACATTGCGGCGGTCAACGCATACGGGAGCCGGCGCGCGCCGACACCGTTGACGAGCATCGTCACCATCTTGCGGAAGGCGCCCATCGCGTGGAGCATCGCCCCGATGAGAACCCCGAAGCCGATGAGCAGCCCGACCTCTCCCATGATCTCGCCGAAACCGGTGGCGATCGCCACGATCGTCGCCGTGAAACCGACGCCGGTGGCGAGACCGAGGTAGAGCGACCCGACGATCAGGGAGATCACCGGGTCGACCTTGAACCTGATGATGAGCAGGACGATAACAATGATCGCTATCGCGGTATGAAGGGCGATCATGGCCTACTCCTGCCCGTCCGGGGAGTCGCGGGAATATCCGGCACCATTGCCAGCTCGGCCCCCACCCGGCGTTCACCGGTGCGAACTCGTTGACACGCCTTGAAGCAAGTTGATCGTGGGCGGTCGACAGTGTCAAGACTCGGAGGCAACACCCGCACCCATGGCTGGGCGGGGACAGCCGTTGTGAGCGGCTCCTGTAAGGATTCGTGGTTGTTTCATTGCGCCGATTACGGCGCACACGTCCCCGCTCCGACCTTTGAGCGCGTGGAATGCCTGCATCCCGAACAGCGAAGTTCACTTCCTTGTCGGTCGCGGGATTCCATGTGGAAAAGTGCCGCGCTTCTGGTTCTTCCACGACATACCACTTGGGGCCGTAATCTTCCTCGCAATACTCGTGCCGGAAGGTCCTCAGTGAACCTACGCCATCTCCACCGGGGACAGCTGCCCGTCGGCGCCGTCGCGGACATAACTGACACGGGTTGCATCGGGCCACCGGTCCACGAGCTCCTCGATCGATCCGGGATAGCCGTCGACGGGGGCATCGATCGCCATGTGCTCCAATTTGCCGTTGTAGACCTGGAGCAACACCTCTAGGGGCTGCCCGGTGGACGCCTCGAACCTGGCCCTGACGGGATACACATGGTTGTGAGGCACCACGCGCGGGGACCGGTCGGGGACCGCAAACTGCAGGGTGGTGGAGAATTCGTCGTCCCACACGCGCGCTTGGGCCACTGCAAGTTGCCCGAGTAGCGCCTCGGAACCGGGAACCTGGGCCGCATTCAGGATGCCCGCCACCAGTGCCCGCGCGGCCGGATCCACCGGGCGCAGCATCCCGGGATCGTCTGCGAACTCGCGCCAGCCGTCCCTTCCGGCTGCGGCCCGGTCGGCCAAGTGCGTCAGGAACGTCGCGGCACCCGCGCCGGCGGCCAACCACCAGCGGGGGTGTCGGAAGCCGACCGCGCACAGCCTGCGGACGATGCGGCCATCCAACGCGTCCGAGAGGTCCGCGGCAGCGAACGCCACGCCCCCGACCGCGACCCCGGCCATGACCCGCGCCGGCACAACAATCGTGCCGTCCCTATCGACGGCGACCCCAACATAGAAGCCGGTGGCCACGGCGCTCACCACACGGAAGCCCCGGCGCCCCGCGCGGGAAAGCCTCTCCGGGTCCACCAGCGTCAGCGCGGCGACAATCGCGGTCGAGGCGGCACCGAACGCCGGCGACGCGGGATCGGCCAGCCGAGCCAAGCGGTCTTTTATGGTCATGGTTGCTCCCAAGTTCGGGTGGACGGGTTCCACAACCAGCATTCCACCCCCAGACCGGCAGCTCGTCGCCGAGGCCACGAGCTACGCCCGCGAGGGAAACCGTGAGGCGAAGGAGCCGGCGGGCTTCTTGGGGCGGGATGTGTTGCCATCCAGTCGCGCTGCCCTCTTACACCTCCAACCCCCCTCCAATTAGGGGGTTCTATGAGACATTGCCGACCAGTACGGTTTTGCCAGATCCAATGCCTCCCTAGGCCAATGGGGTCGCTGTCCCTCCACCCCCCACGTGGGACAGTATGCGCGACTTTCGGGCCGCGCGTGGTCGCGCCCCTGCCGATGAGACCGGCGGGGGCGCTTCCATTCCCGACCCCAACGCGACAGGCGCGCGGTCGGCCGAATGTCTCTGCGTGCCCCCGTTACCTTTTTCGTAGCCCGCTGGTCGGCGATGATCAGGGGTGGGTAGCCAGCCGGCTCCGGCATGATGTCTGCCCCCAGTCGTTCATGATCCGGGGGGTGTAGTCACCGGAGCCGGTACCGGCGGTCACGGATCGCTAATAGAAGCACGCCCGAGTTCGGGGTCTTCGTAACGTGGATGCGAACGTCACCGCCTAGTGGCCGCCCAAGGACTGGCCCACGACTCAAAGGTGACTCCCATGAACGACCAGCATGTCCTGTTCATCGGCTTGGATGTCGGCAAGAGCGAACACCATGCCACCGCACTGACGGCCGATGGGACGATCGTCCACGACAAGATCCTCTCCCAGTCGGAACCGCGGATTCGGGAGGTCTTCGAGCGGCTCCGGCGTGAGCACGGATGCTGCCTCGTGGTCGTGGACCAGCCGAAAACCATCGGAGCGCTGCCCGTGGCGATCGCTCAGTCGATCGGCATCGACGTGGCGTATCTGCCGGGCCTGACAATGCGCCGCGTCGCAGACCTGCATCCGGGACAAGCGAAGACGGACGCAAGGGACGCGTACATCATCGCCGACACCGCCCGCACGATGCCCCACACGCTCCGGAACATCACCGTCAGCGAGGAGAGCATCGCCGAACTCTCGATGCTCTGCGGTTTCGACGACGACCTCACTGCCCAGGCGACCCAGGTCAGCAACCGGCTCCGTGGACTCCTGACGCAGGTCCATCCGTCGCTGGAGCGCGTCCTCGGCCCGCGGTTGTCCCATCCAGCCGTGACCGACCTGCTCATGCGGTATCCCAGCCCGGCGGCGTTGAAGAGCGCCGGCAGGGGCCATGTGCGGGACCGCCTGAGGAAACAGGCGCCACGGTTAGCCGAGCGCCTGACCGAAGAGGTCTTCGCCTCTCTGGCCGAGCAAACGGTCGTCGTGGCCGGAACCCACGCGGCAGCGAAAGTCGTCGGCCGGCTGGCCGAACAACTCCAGCAACTGCACCGCCAGCGCGCCGAGATAGGCGAGGACATCCTTCAGGCGGTCGATGCCCACCCTCTTACCGTGGTCCTGACGTCGATGCCCGGCATCGGCGTCAGGACCACGGCGAGGATCCTCACCGAAGTCATCGGCAAGGACTTCAAATCATCCGCGCATCTCGCCTCGTACGCCGGGATCGCGCCGGTAACCCGGCGATCCGGAACCTCGATCCGAGGCGAACAAGCCTCGCGCCGCGGCAACAAGATCCTCAAACGCGCCCTGTTCCTCTCAGCATTCGCAGCGCTCCACGACCCGGAGTCCCGCGCCTACTACGACCGCAAGCGAGCCCAAGGCAAGCGACACAACCAAGCACTCATCGCCCTCGCCCGACGCCGCTCGGACGTCCTCTTCGCCATGCTCAGAGACGGAACCATCTACGAGGGTCGGAACCAGCCGCTCCCCGACGCGGCTTGACGAACACCATAGAAGCACCCCCCGTCGTGGGTGTCTCTGGCCGCGGCGGATGGATCAGAAAAGCCTGTCCTGCAGCCGATCCGCCGGGACGAGGCCCGTGAGGGTGACGCGCACCCCGACAAGCTCGGGCGCGTGGCCGGGTCGCAGGAGCTCGCGGGCCACCGCCAGCCAGACGTCCCGGTCGGCCGTGGCGTTGGGCGCGCCTCGCTTCAGCACAACACTCGTGGCGCTCCGGACGGGCTTGAGCGTCAAAGTGATCCCGGCCGCCGCCAGACCAGCCCGCTGCGCACGGCGGCATGCGCGCTCCACGCAGTTTTCCACGAGCTCCGCCGGCGTCAAGTCGGGCCGGTTGTAACCCTGGATCGACCCCTCGGCGGTGAGCGACGAGCGCCGTTCCACCGGCCGAACAACGGCGTCGTCGGTGGAGTTCCGGATCCCCCACAGCTGGCGGGCCATCGTCGTACCGCAGGACTTCAGCAGGGTCGCAGGCGGAATGGAATCGATGTCAGCGAGCTTCTCGACGCCGAGTAGGCCAAGCCGGCGCTGGGTTGCAGGTCCGATGCCCCACACATCGGAGATCGGCAGTCCAGACCGCAGCACGGCTTCCTGCTCGATCCCGATGACATGGATCCCGTCCGGTTTCGCCGCCCGGGAGGCGAGCTTCGCCATCAGCTTGGTCCTGCCCACCCCCACGCTGACAGGAATGCCGAGTTCTTCGGCGGCTCGGCTGCGCAGATCGGCAGCGGCCTCCACGGCCCCTTCCCAGCCGACCGGCCCAACGTCAAGGAACGCCTCTTCGATCGATCCAGGTTCCACGGCTCGTGCGCTGGCGTGGAAGAGATCCAGAAGGGCGTCCCCCACCTCCTCGATCTCGGCGCGCGGTACCTCGACCAGGACCAGGTCGGGGCACCGCGCCAAGGCATCCTGGACCAGCGAACCGGATCGGACGCCGCACGCTCGGGCGGGGTAGTTGGCGCTGGCAATAAAGACATGCGCCACGGCCGCGACGGGCGCCGCGGCTAGCTCAGGCCGTCCCCGCAACGCCACGGAGGCGTAGAAGGCGTCGGCATCCGCATGGAGCAATGTCCTAACGGTCATGCTCTCAATAGTACTCAAGTTCGATCCTGGCGTGGGATCCAACTACCGCCCGGCAGCAGGCCGTCGTACCCCCGGAACATTACGGCGGGACTATGACGCGCCCTCCGGGCGGCCTCGCAGCAGACGAAGGCCGTTAGCGCGTGGAGGTCTGGTCTACGCGGCGAAAAGGGCTTCCCGCACAGCCCGCTCGAACCCGCTGACGTGCCTCCGCGCGAGTTCCGCGGCCCGCGCCTCGTCTCCGTCGATCACGGCACGGAGCAGGTCCACATGTTCACGCACGTGATGGGACAGGTCGGGAAGGCGATCCAGGACCATGCACCAGATGCGTGTCGCGAGATTGTCGTAGCGAATCAGGACGTCCTCAAGGTGAGGATTGGCGGCGGCCGCGTAGACGCCCTGATGCACCCGCGCATCGAGGCGCAGGGTGTCAACGACGGAGGCCGCACTCGTGTCGAAAGTTTCGACGTCGCGCAAAACGTTCCGCAAGTGCTCCCTCATGGACTCGGTTGCCACCCGTGCCGCCCGAGAAGCCGCAAGAGGCTCGAGCTGGGTGCGGATTTCGGAAATGAAGGCGAGATCAGTGACGTCCACCCGCGCCGCGAAGGTACCCCTCCGCGGATAGGAGATCACCAGGCGATCCAGTTCCAGCCGCTTCAGGGCCTCGCGAACTGGAGTCCGGCCCACGCCGAGTTCCTTGGCGAGGGCCTCGTCATTAAGGAGATCGCCAGGCTTGATGTCGAGCACCAGCAGCCTGTCCCGGATGCGCTCGTACGCCACGTCGGCCAACGACTTCTTTACCGCGCCAGCATCTCCCAGAGCTTCAAAAGCCATCTTGCGGGCCCCTTTTCATCCAAGGCAGAAGACCATTGACCTCCACCGGTAGCCAGTATACGCTAATTTCCACTGGTGATATATCAGTACTAGTTTTTGGAATATATCCTAAGGAGGGGTCATGACCCTAGCGGCGACAGACTCATCGACCAGCACGCTTCCTCAGCCGGAGGCCCGTGTAAAAGACCAGACGCAGAAGTTCGTGCTCACACTGTCGTGCGGCGAACGCGCGGGCATCGTGCAGGCCGTCACCACGTTTCTGTTCGAGCGCGGCTTCAACATCGACGAACACCAGCAGTTCGACGACGGACTCCGCCAGACACTCCACTTGCGCACCGCCTTCTCCGGCTCCCCCGCCTACACCCCGGAGAAGCTTCAGCAAGAGTTCCGCTCCATTGCCGATCGTTTCGACATGAAGTTCGGCTTCCACGACGAAACTAAGCAACGCATCCTCGTGATGGTGTCCAAGTTCGGCCACTGCCTGAACGACCTGCTGTTCCGCTGGCGCGGAGGAAGCCTCGGCGGCGACATCGCCCTCATAGTGTCCAACCACGAAACGCACCGGGCCATGGCCGAGGCGGCCGGCCTCCCCTTCATCTATCTCCCGGTCACCCCCGAGACAAAGTCTGATGCTGAACGGCGCCTGCTGGACCTCGTGGACGAGCACAACATCGACCTCGTTGTGCTCGCCCGGTATATGCAGGTGCTGTCCGACGACCTCTGCCGCTCCCTGGAGGGCAGGGCGATCAACATCCACCACTCCTTCCTCCCGGGATTCAAGGGGGCGCGCCCCTACCACCAGGCCTACGACCGCGGAGTCAAGCTGGTTGGCGCAACGGCCCACTACGTGACCGCCGAGCTGGATGAGGGCCCGATCATCGAACAGGAAGTCATCAGGGTCGACCACAGCTACGGACCGAACACCCTTTCAACAGTCGGACGGGACGCCGAAGCGCTGGCCCTCTCGCGCGCCGTGCGGTGGCACTGCGAACACCGCGTGCTGCTCGACCAGACCAGCACAGTCGTGTTCCGCTAGGCCCGGCCACCAGACCAGCAGAGGCAACACCCGAGAATCAGCAGGAGAAACCACATGGCATCGACGCCACGCATTGTCATCATCGGAGCTGGAATCGTCGGCACAAACCTGGCCGATGAACTGGTCGCCCGGGGCTGGAACAACATCACCGTCTTGGACCAGGGCCCGCTGAACATGCCCGGGGGCTCCACGTCCCACGCCCCGGGCCTGGTCTTCCAGACAAACCCTTCCAAGACCATGGCCACCTTCGCCAAATACACCGTTGAGAAATTGTTGTCTCTGACCGAGGACGGCGTCAGTTGCTTCGACCAGGTCGGCGGCCTGGAAGTCGCCACCACCGAGACCCGTCTGGCGGATCTGAAGCGAAAGCTCGGATACGCCGCCGCGTGGGGAATCGAAGGCAAGATCCTCTCCCAAAGCGAGTGCAAGGAGCTTTACCCGCTCCTGAACGCGGAGGACATCCTGGGTGGGCTCCACGTCCCGAGCGACGGTTTGGCACGCGCCGCCCGCGCCGTCCAACTGCTGATCAAGCGCACGGAATCCGCGGGCGTCAAATACCTGGGTAACACCACGGTCACCGGCATCGAACAGTCCGGCCGCCGCGTGACCGGCGTCGAGACCTCCGACGGCGTCATCCCCGCCGACATCGTGGTCTCCTGCGCGGGCTTCTGGGGCGCCAAGATCGGCGAGATGATTGGCATGTCCGTCCCCCTCCTCCCCCTTGCCCACCAGTACGTGAAGACCACTCCGGTGCCCGCGCGAAAGGGCCGCAACGAGCTCCCCAACGGGGCCTCCCTGCCGATCCTGCGGCACCAGGACCAGGACCTCTACTACCGCGAACACGGCGACCGTTACGGCATCGGCTCCTACGCGCACCGCCCCATGCCCGTGGATCTCGCGGACCTTGACTCCTACGCCGCCGACAGCATCAGCGAGCACAACATGCCCTCGCGCCTCGAATTCACCCTGGAGGACTTCATCCCGGCATGGGAGGCCACCAAGCAGTTGCTTCCGGCCCTGCGGGAAAGCGAGATCGAGGATGGCTTCAACGGCATCTTCTCCTTCACTCCGGACGGCGGGGCCCTGGTGGGCGAGTCCAAGGAGCTCGACGGGTTCTTCGTGGCCGAGGCCGTATGGGTGACCCACTCGGCCGGAATCGCCCGGGCTGTTGCCGAACTCTTGACCACCGGCAAGTCCGAAACAGACCTGGGCGAGTGCGACATCCACCGGTTCGAAGAAGTCCAGTTGACCCCCGAGTATGTCAGCGAAACCTCCCAGCAGAACTTCGTGGAAATCTACGACGTCCTGCACCCACTACAGCCCAAGCTCTCACCGCGCAACCTGCGCGTCAGCCCTTTCCACGCCCGCCATAAGGCACTGGGCGCATTCTTCCTGGAAGGCGGGGGATGGGAACGTCCCTACTGGTTCGAAGCCAACGCGGAGTTGCTGAAGGAAATGCCGGCCGAATGGCAACCCCCGGCCCGGGACGCCTGGTCCGCGATGTTCAGCTCGCCGATTGCGGCCGCCGAAGCCTGGAAGACCCGCACCGCCGTGGCCATGTATGACATGACTCCGCTCAAGCGCCTCGAGGTGTCCGGTCCGGGAGCACTGAAGCTGCTGCAGGAGCTCACCACGGCGGAGATGGACAAGAAGCCCGGGGCAGTCACCTACACGCTTGTGCTGGACCACGCCGGCGGCATCCGGAGCGACATCACCGTCGCCCGGCTGAGCGAAGACACCTTCCAACTCGGCGCCAACGGGAACGCCGACACCGCCTACTTCGAGCGGGCCGCACGCCACCAGACGGAAAGCGGAACCGCCAGCGACTGGGTCCAGGTGCGCGACACGACCGGCGGCACCTGCTGCATCGGCTTGTGGGGACCCCTCGCCCGGGACCTGATCAGCACCGTCAGCACCGACGACTTCTCCAACGACGGTCTCCGCTATTTCCGATCCAAGAAAGTTGTCATCGGCGGCGTCAACGTGACCGCGATGCGCTTGTCGTACGTCGGCGAGCTGGGCTGGGAGCTGTACACCAGCGCGGACAACGGCCAGCGCCTCTGGGATGCCCTGTGGAAGGCCGGTCAGCCCCACGGCGTCATCGCCGCGGGCCGGGCCGCCTTCGGCTCCCTGCGTCTTGAAAAGGGCTACCGCTCGTGGGGCACCGACATGACCACCGAGCAGGACCCCCTGGAAGCCGGCCTCGGATTCGCCGTGAAGATGGCCAAGGAAAGCTTCGTGGGGAAGCACGCCCTGGCGGGACGCACCGAGGAGAACTCCGCCCGCCACCTGCGCTGCCTGACGGTCGACGACGGTCGGAGCATCGTGCTGGGCAAGGAACCGGTCTTCTATAAGGACCAGGTGGCCGGCTACGTCACCAGCGCCGCCTACGGCTACACCGTCGCCAAGCCGATCGCCTACGCGTACCTCGCGGCCGACGTGTCCATCGGCGACTCGGTCGAGATCGAGTACTTCGGACGGCGCATCCAGGCAACGGTCACCGCGGATCCACTGTACGACCCGACGATGACCAGGCTTCGCGGCTAGGCACCCGCCAGCCGCTCAAGGGCACGCGGCCCGGGCTCTCCAGTGCACAACCAGAGTCCGGGCCGCCGCTCTTCCATCACGCCTCGATCCCTCCCGGTCGACTCAAACTTCAGCCCAGGAAGACTCATGACGAGCTCAGAAACAATCAGCGGTTACCTCGCCAGGCTGGCCTCGCGAGAACCCACACCAGGCGGCGGCGCGGCCGCCGCGCTCCACGCCGCCCAGGGCGCAGCCCTCGTCGGGATGGTGGCAAGATACAGCACCGGCCCGAAGTACGAGCGGCACGCCGACCTCGTCCAGAAGACCATCGGCGTCGCCGACGGACTGGTCGCCGAGGCCCTCCTCCTGGTGGAAGCCGACCAACATGCGTTCCAAGGCGTCATCGACGCCTACAAACTTCCGTCCGGGACCGAAGACCTCCGGGTCGCACGGACGGCATCCATCCAGGACGCGCTCATCCTGGCCGCCCAGCCCCCGGCACGGCTCATCAAGCTCGCCGGAGTCATCCTGGATCTCGCGACGGATCTCTTCGAGGTTGCGAACGCCAATGTGATCAGCGACATCGCCGCCGCCGCCGACGCCGCCCGCGCGGCCGCAAGCACCGCCCGGGTGAACATCGACATCAACGTGGCGGCCGTCAAGGACGCCGCCGCCCGTTCGCGGTTGGCCGATGAAACCGACGGACTCGAGGACAAGGTCATCCTCGCCGCAGACTCCCTCGTGGGGCGCGTGCGTGGAAGGATTCTCGCTTGAGCGCCGCGCTCCTCTCCGGGAAGGCGCTGGCCGAGAGCATCCGGGAGCGGGCGCAGGGTGGTGCCCGGGAACTCGAGGCGATCGGCATCAGCCCCACACTCGCGGTGGTTGTGGCCACCGACGACGGCTCCACTCACTGGTACGTCCGATCCATCGCGCGGGCCGCGGAAAGCGCGGGCATTGGTTGCCGCATCGTGGACCTGGGACCCGATGCCACCGGACAGGTCCTGGCCTCGGTCCTGAAGGACCTCAGCGAAGACCCATCCGTCAACGGCATCATCCTCCAGACCCCCCTGCCCCCCGGCGTCGGTACAGACGGGCTGGTGGGGCACATTGCCCCGGAGAAGGACGTCGATGGCGCGAACCCATTGAGCCTTGGCCGCCTGGCCGTTGGCCAGCCCTCGTTCGCACCCGCCACGGCCCGCGCCGTCATCGAGATCCTGGACCACTTCGACATCCCGCTGGCGGGCCGGAACGTGGTCGTCATTGGCCGTTCCGCCGTAGTGGGAAGGCCGCTGTCCCTGCTGCTGCTGGAGCGCGACGCCGCGGTCACCGTCTGCCACTCCCGGTCGGGTCCGTTGGTGAGACACACCAAGGCCGCCGACGTCGTCGTCGTGGCGGCCGGGCGGACCGGCCTGCTTAACGGCGGCCATGTCTCGGCCGAGGCCGTGGTGATCGACGTCGGCACCAACGTCCTTCCCGACGGATCCCTCGTGGGGGATGTCGACGAGGCCAGCGTGCGGAGCGTCGCCGCGGCGCTGAGTCCGGTCCCCGGCGGCGTCGGCTCCGTCACCACATCCCTGCTTCTCCTGCACACAACCGAAGCCGCGCTGGAACAGTCGCGGGCACTCCTCGCGGGGACCGCAGGATGACCGCCCACGGAACAGACGTAGCCACGTGCCCGCGATTCCCGCACAGACCTGAAGGAACAATCACATGGCCTCGAAAGCCCCGTTGGACAACATCGACGAGTCGAAGCTGACCGTCACCAAACCCAAGACCAAGGCCGTCGGAATCCCGGCGGTGGTGAACTCGCTGAAGATCTCCCTCGAGCAGATGGGTCCGCTGCGCAGCGTGCAAACGCTGCTGGCAGTGAACCAAGTCGACGGATTCGACTGCATGGGCTGCGCGTGGCCCGAACATGAAAAGCGCAACACAGCCGAGTTCTGCGAAAATGGCGCGAAGGCGGTGGCCGAGGAGGGAACCCGCCGCCGAGTGACCGACGAGTTCTTCGCCAGACACTCCATCGAGGATCTGAAAACGCGGGACGACTACTGGCTGGGGCAGCAGGGCCGGCTCACCCACCCGATGTTTCTGGCGGAGGGGGCCACGCACTACGCGCCCATCGAGTGGGACGAGGCCTATGAGCTGCTCGCCCGGGAGCTGCAAGGCATGGAGCATCCCGACCAGGCGGTCTTCTACACGTCCGGGCGGACCTCGAATGAAGCCGCTTTCCTCTACCAGCTCCTCGTGCGGGGACTGGGCACGAACAATCTCCCCGATTGCTCCAACATGTGCCACGAGTCCACGGGTTCGGCCCTCGTTGAAACCATCGGCATCGGCAAGGGTTCCGTCAGCCTCGTCGACCTGGAGACCGCCTCGCTGATCTTCGTAGCCGGGCAAAATCCAGGCACCAACCATCCGCGCATGCTCAGCGCGTTGGAAAAGGCGAAGAAGAACGGCGCCGTCATCGTCTCCGTCAACCCCCTTCCCGAGGCCGGGCTCCTCCGGTTCGAGAACCCCCAGACGGTCACCGGAACTTTCGTGGGCACGCAGCTGACCGACGACTTTCTGCAGATCCGGGCGGGCGGGGACCAGGCCCTCTTCCAGGGGCTCGGCAAGTACCTCCTGGAGGCGGAGGCCCAGGGGAGGCAGACCCCGGGACGGGCCACGGTCCTGGACCACGACTTCATCAACAACCACACCGTGGGCATCGACGAGTACCTGCGGCACCTCGAAAAGGTCCAGTGGAGTGAAATCGTGGAGGCCACGGGCCTGGATTTGGAGCAGATCAAGACCACGGGCGAACGCCTGCTGGCCTCCGACGCCACCATCGTCTGCTGGGCCATGGGCCTCACCCAGCACAAGCACTCGGTTCCAACGCTGCGGGACGTTGTCAACGTGCTGCTTCTCCAGGGCAACATCGGCAAACCCGGGGCAGGGGTATGCCCCGTCCGTGGCCACTCGAACGTCCAGGGGGACCGCACCATGGGCATCTTCGAAAAGATGCCCGAGGCGTTCCACGACAAGCTGGACCGGGAGTTCGGGTTCCTTTCCCCTCGAAAGCACGGCTTGGACACCGTGGCCGCGATTCGTGCCATGCGGGACGGCGAAATCCGTGTGTTCATGGGAATGGGCGGGAACTTCGTCCGGGCGGCCCCGGATTCCGACGTCACGGAGCGGGCCTTGGCCAACACGGACCTGACGGTGCAGATCTCCACGAAGCTGAACCATTCCCACGTGTCCACGGGCCGACGTGCGTTGATTCTCCCGACCCTGGGTCGGACCGAAAGGGACGCGCAGCGCACCGGGGACCAGAGGGTGACGGTGGAAGACTCGATGAGCGCGGTCCACGCCTCGCGCGGACGCATCAAGCCGGCCAGCGGCCACCTGCACTCTGAGGTGGCCATCGTGTGCAATCTGGCCCACAAGCTCTTCACCGACGCCGACAACGTTCCGCTTCCCAACACTCCCAAAGCCAAATGGCTCGCGATGAAAGACGACTACTCCCTGGTCCGCAAGCACATCGAGGGGGTCATCGACGGCTTCGAAAAGTTCGAGGAGCGGATCCAGGACCCGGGAGGCTTTGTTCTCCCCCACCCTCCGCGCGACGCTAGGCGATTCGACACGGCGTCGGGCAAGGCCCTCTTTACCGGCAATGAGCTGGAATTCATCAAAGTGCCCGAGGGGCGGCTGGTCCTTCAGACCCTGCGCTCGCATGACCAGTACAACACCACCATCTACGGCAAGGACGACCGGTACCGCGGCATCCACGGAGGGCGGCGGGTGGTTCTTGTCAACGAGCGCGACATCGCCGAGCTGGGCTTCAGGGAAGGCGACATGGTTGATTTGATCTCCGAGTTTCGCGGCACGGAGCGGCGGGCCGGCAACTTCCGGATCGTCACGTACTCGACGCCGAAGGGCTGTGCCGCGGCGTACTACCCGGAGACCAACGTCCTTGTGCCGCTCGACTCGGTGGCTGACACTAGCGGTACACCCACATCCAAGTCCGTCATCGTTCGGCTGGAACGGGCCGAAGCGTGAGTATGGCGCCCACGTGCGAACACGTCGCCACGTCGATACGCGATGTCGCCCGTTCGTGCCCCGGCACCAGCCGTCGACGTCAATAGCCGCCAAGACCATGCCTCACCGAGCAAAGGAACCGCGCATGGCTTTTCAGAACCACCGAGAACCACACAAACCCAAGTTGCCGGACGTCGAGTGCGAGCAAATCCTCAAAGAGCTCCGTCATTCCAAGACCGAGCAAGCGGCTGCGGATCGACGGAACCATAAACTCGTGCTCGACAAGGTCATCTTCGGGACCACGGGCGTCGTCGCCATTGCGTTTGTTATCTGGGGCTTCGCGGGACGCGACAGCCTGTCCGAGACTTCCACAAGTGCCCTCAACTGGGTCATGGAATACACGGGATGGCTGTTCATGCTCCTGGCCTCGCTCTTCGTGGTCTTTGTCCTGTGGCTGGCCCTGGGCAAGTTTGGCAACATCCCGCTGGGCAAGGATGGCGAAAAAAGCCGAATTCCGTACTGTCTCCTGGATCGCCATGATGTTCGCCGCCGGCATGGGCATCGGGCTGATGTTCTACGGGGTGGCCGAACCCCTCTACCACTACATCTCCCCGCCGCCCGGCACCGTGGAGGGACGGACGCCCGAAGCCATACAGACCGCCATGGCAACCTCGATCTTCCACTGGACCCTGCACCCCTGGGCCATGTATGCGGTGGTCGGCATTGCCATGGCCTACGGCACCTACCGCCTGGGTCGCAGACAACTGGTCTCCGTCGCCTTCACGTCGCTCTTCGGCGTGAGGACGGTCGAAGGGCCGCTCGGGAAGTTCATCAACATCCTGGCCATCTTCGCCACGCTGTTCGGCACCGCCGCATCGCTGGGCCTGGGCGCCCTGCAGATTGGCAGCGGCATGACCTCCAACGGATGGTTCGGCATAATCGGCACACCCGTGCTTGTGGTGATCGTCGCTGTCCTCACCTTATGCTTCGTCGCTTCGGCCGTTTCCGGCATCAGCCGCGGCATCCAGTGGCTCTCCAACATCAACATGGTGCTGGCCGTGGTCCTCGCGATCATCGTCTTCGTCGCCGGACCCACCCTCTTTATCCTGAACCTGATCCCCTCCGCGCTGGGCGACTACGCGCGCGACCTCACCGAGATGGCCTCGCGGACCGAGGCGGTCGGCGACGAGTCCCTACGCAGCTGGATGACAAGCTGGACGATCTTCTACTGGGCCTGGTGGATCTCCTGGACGCCGTTCGTAGGACTCTTCATCGCCCGCATCAGCCGCGGCCGCACCATCCGCCAGTTCGTCACGGGCGTCCTGCTGGTGCCCAGCGTCGTCAGCTTGATCTGGTTCGCCGTCTTCGGTGGCGCCGCCTTCCACGTCCAGCAGGAAGCCGACGAGGCGAATGCCCCAGGCCTGGTCACCATGGTCGACGGGACACCGTCCGTCAACTTCGACGGAGCGCTCTTCGACCTGATCAAGAACCTCAGCATGCCCGACTGGGCCACCACCGCCGTCATCGTGCTGGCCATGGTTTTGGTCGCGATCTTCTTTGTCACCGGTGCCGACGCCGCCTCCATCGTGATGGGATCGCTCAGCTCCAACGGCGCCGAGCACCCCCGCCGCGGGGTGGTCGTCTTCTGGGGCTGCCTCACCGGTGCCGTGGCGGCGGTCATGTTGCTGGCTGGTGGCGATGAGCCCTCGGAGGCCTTGGCCGGGCTGCAACGGATCACCATCGTGGCGGCGCTACCCTTCGTCGTCGTCATGATGTTGCTCTGCTTTGCCCTCACCAAGGACCTGCGTCGCGATCCCCTCTCCCTGCGGCGTCGCTTGGCCACATCCGTGGTCGAGCGGGCCATACGCACCGGGGTGGAACAACACGGTGGCGTGCAGTTCGATCTCGTAACAAGGCACGACGGCGACGAAAGGCACCCCGACGCGACATCTCTCGGTGAGGCGCCGACGGGAAGCACGCCCACCGTCGAGGCCCAGCATCCGGACCCGAACAGCAAGTAGCTGCGCGCCCGAAGCAAGAAGTCCAGGCGACTCAGAGATCGTCTTCGGGCCGGCCGGCGAGGATCCGATTGGCGCTGGCCCGCAGGATCCCGAGCGACTCCTGGATCAGCGGCGATGTGATGCCGCCCTTGCGCATCGCGGCGACAATGCGGCGTGCGGGCTTCCCCTTGCCGGCAATGCGCAGTCGAACCACGTTTTCGGCGCCGTGCAGGGGCGCCAGTCGCGGCAGCAGGCCCACTCCCAGCCCCGCGCCGACGAAGGCGATCTGGGTTTCCCACTCAACGGCCTCATGGGCAATCCGCGGTGTCACCCCGACCGCCGTGAACGCCGCGGTGAAGAGGGAATGGTAGGTGGAACCGGCGGCCTCGGTGATCCATGGCTCCGTTGCCAGCTCTTCGAGCGTGACCGTTTCCCGCGATGCCAACGGATGGTCGGAGGGGATGATCACGTCCAGCGGGTCATCGAGTAGGACGGTCTGCTCGAAGCGCGGATCCTCCTCAACATGGGTGTCCGACTGCATGGCGACGATGACCGCGAGGTCGATTCGCTCGGCAACCAACAAGTCGAAGCAGCGGGCCGGATTGGCCTCGAGTACCTGCACCTCCAACAGGGGGCGTGTTGAACGCAGAGTCGCTGCCAAGGGCGCGAGCAGTTGGGCGGCCGCCGTGGAGAATCCTCCGAGGCCAAAACGGGACGGAACCTGGTCGCCGGCCTCCATGGCCGCGGCGCGCAGACTCTCCCATTCCGCAATGAGGGTGTCCGAGCCCGCCACGAGGAAGCGGCCCGTGGCGGTCAGCCGCACGCCCCGGCCGTCCTTTGTCAGTAGCTGCATTCCCAGCACGCGCTGGAGCTCCCTCAGTTGCGCGGAGACGGCGGAGGGAGAGTAGCCCGTCAGCTCCGCGGTGGCGCCAATCGTGCCGCACCGGGCAAACACCCGAAGGGTTATAAGCCGCGTGTCAATCATGCAGATATTGTGCACTGTTATCTCTCAGATGTTGCGCTTTTCCTGCAAGGCGATCGTGTCTAATCTCATAACAACACTTTCCACAACGGCGGTTGCACCCACCGACTCCGGGGTCCCTTCGGATCGCACAACCACCCACCCTCCCGGGAGGCAAAACATGTCTGCTCCAGTGAACGTGCCCATCAATTCACGCGGGAAACTCGCTTCATCGCTGCCTGCCGAGCAGCTGGCGGAGATCACCGAATTGTTCGACTCCCGGCGCGTGGGATATTCCCTCGATGCCCCCTTCTACACCGATCCGACGATCTTCAACATCGACATGCAGGCCATTTTCGGCCAGCACTGGATTTTCGCCGCCAGCATCGCCGAACTCCCGGAGCCGGGCGACTATGTCACCGTCGACTACGGGCCCTACTCCCTGATCGTCCTGCACAACGACGACGGCGGCGTGAACGTCCTGCACAACGTGTGCCGCCACCGCGGCGCGCGCGTCCTGACCGAACCCGCCGGGACCACGGGAAACCTGGTCTGCGGATACCACTCGTGGACCTACTCCCCCAACGGCGATTTGATCCATGCCTCGGCGCCGGGGGAAGCGAAGTTCGACAAGGGCTGCTTCGGCCTCAAGCGCGCCCACAGCCGCGTGTTCGCCGGGCTCATCTTCGTCTGCATTGCGGACGAACCACCGACGGACTTCGACGAAACCGGAAAGATCTTCGAGCCCTACCTCGCGCCCCACGATCTGTCGAATGCGAAGGTGGCCTACCAGCAGAACATCATCGAAGAGGGCAATTGGAAGCTCGTCATGGAGAACAACCGTGAGTGCTACCACTGCGACGGCCACCCGGAGCTCGCCTGTTCCCTCTTTCCCACCTGGGGCCTCACGGAGGGCCTGATACCGGCCCACCTCGAGGACGTGTGGGACCGCAACAAGGAAGCGCAGTCCTCGCTCGAGGACCGGTGCCGGCGCTATGGCCTTCCGTATGAAGTCGTCGAGGAGTTGGACACGCGCATCGCGGGAATCCGCATCTCACGGGAATCGCTCGACGGTGACGGCGAATCGTTCTCGGCCGATGGGCGCAGGCTTTCCAAGAAGCTGCTCGGGGACCTGCGGGACTTCCGCCTTGGCCGCTGTTCGATGCACCTGCAGCCCAACAGCTGGTTCCATTTCCTCGGGGACCACGTAATCACGTTCGGCGCCTTCCCCGTCAACGAACACCAGACGCTGGTGCGCACCACCTGGCTGGTGGCCGACGACGCCGAGGAGGGCGTCGACTACGACCTAGAGAAACTCACCTACACCTGGAAGCAGACCAACCTGCAGGACAAGGCGTTCGTGGAGCTGTGCCAGCAAGGCGCCGGCAGCCCCGCCTACCAGCCCGGCCCGTACATGAAGAGCGAATACCAGGTCGAGGCGTTCATCAACTGGTACGTCCAGCGTGTGCAGGAGCACTTGGCATGACAGCACTTTTCACCGCGACGGCCATCCAGGAACCGCACCGCATTCGAGGTCTCGAGATGCCGTGGAACAGGGTGATGGGCACCACCGAGGGACCCGCCGGCGCCGCCCGCGCGCTGGGCCCCTGGCATCCGCAGGAGTTCACGGCCGAGTGCGTCGAGATCGTTCCCGAAGTGGGCGGCATGATGACGTTCGTGTTCCGCCGCTGCGACGGTGCGCCGCTGGCGTTCCGCCCGGGCCAGTATGTGAATGTGGCCTTTCCCGTGCACGGCGAGGACCAGGACCCGGTGGACCGCAGCTACTCGCTGTCGAGTTCGCCCACGCAGCCGTGGACCTTCGACATTTCGGTCAAGTGCGATCCCAACGGACTCGTGTCACCGTGGGTGCACGAGAACGTCAAGCCCGGCACCGTTCTCGAGATGCTCGGACCGGTCGGGGCGTTCCACCTGCCCGACGCCGACCGGCGGGCACGGTATCTCTTGCTGGCCGCCGGCGCAGGTATCACCCCCATCATGTCGATGCTGCGGACCATCCATTCCCTGCCCGGACAGGCCGATGTCGTGGTGCTCTACCACGGAGCGGCGGCGGGCGGCTTCGCCTTCCACCAAGAGTTGGCCTACATCGCCTCGGTGGACTCGCGCGTCAAGGTCTTCTACTCCCTGGGCGACCGCACCATGCCCGCGGGGTGGGAAGGGCTCACGGGAAGGCTGACGGCGGCCATGCTCGACGAGGTGGCCCCAGATGCCAACGGCCGCCAGGTCTATGCCTGCGGGCCCGAGGGTTACCTGAACACCGCCGCCGAGCTCCTCAAGAAGGTTGGCGTCGACGACACCTCCATCTACATGGAGTTCTTCTCGGGAGACCGCCAGACGATTCTCGAATACCAGGCGGAGCTAGCGCTGGCAGCGGACATTGCGGAGGGAATCGCAGAGGAAATCGCCGATTCCGCCGAGGACTATTACGAGAGCCAGCCCACCGCGTTCGGACTCTACGAGCCGGGCTACGACGCCGAGGGAACCCTGCAGGCCACGGGGCTGCCGCTGGAATCCGCCGACCCGCACACCCCGCGCCCGGACGGCATTCCGCAGGCGCGGACCCAGTCCGGGGTCCCGGACGCCTCGGGCTTCGACACGGTCGGAACGGGAAGTCTCACCCTGTCCTTCATGCGCACCGGCATCAACGTTCGCATCGATCCGGCCGAACACATCCTTGGGGCGGCCCAGCGTGCGGGTGTCAGGATCGGCGCAAACTGTAAGGAAGGCATGTGCGGCTCCTGCAAGGTCGTCAAGCTTTCCGGGGAGGTCGAGATGAACCACCAGGGCGGGATCCGGGCACGTGAAATCGACGCAGGCAAGTTCCTGCCCTGTTGCTCCACGGCGCGGACCGACTTGGTGATCGACGCCTAGCAGCCTCGGGTGCGCCATGCCGGACAACCTCTAGCGGGATGTCCCCCGCTATGTCCGCGGGGGAACCCACGCTGGATCGCGACCGGCGAAGCCAAGCAGCCTGTCCAAGTCCGAGGCGTCGTGGGGAACCGGCACGACCGCCCACGGGACCCGCAGCCTCAACGCGGAAGGCTAGATCGGCGCGAGACGAAGGGCCCTTCCGGTGGCGTAGCCCACCTCCCCGTCGACGTCCTCGACCCCGAAGACCCACTTGCCGGACGGGGTGGCCCAAACGTCGATGATGGCGCCGCGTGCGCGCGCAGTGGATCCGTCGAGCGGTTCCGCGCGGATCAGCGCGACTCGAAGGCCCGGCGGTAGCCGTGCAGGGTCGTGAAAAAGGGGGAGGGCTCCAGCGTGGGGTCCCCGGTGTAGCCGACCTCGTCAGCGACCGGCGCGAACGGAGAGTAGGCCGAGCGGGTCTCCCGCAGGCCGTCGCGCAGGCAACGCGTGGCGGCCTCGTCGATTCGCGCCTCGATGTCGAGCGCCTCCTGCAGGGCCCGCCGTGCCCCCGCCTCCTCCAGCACGACGTCGTACGGCACACCGTCCGCGCCCCGGTACGGGTGCCCCAGGTACAGGTGCTTCGGACGCACCTCGTCCCGCAGGTGGGCGAGGCTCGCCCGGTAGGCGGCGGCGTCCTCGTAGCCCGGGAACCCGTTGGCGGCGCCGTGGATCTGGACCGAGTCTCCGACGAAGACGGCGCCCTGCCCGTCCAGCACGTACGCGACGGACCCCGCCGTGTGGCCGGGGGTATGGTGCACGGAGACGGTGGCGCCCCCTCCCAGCGACAGGGTTTCGCCGCCCCTCACCACGAGGGTCGGCTCCATCTCGCCGGAGATGACCGCGTCCGCCATCCTTGTCTGCTCGCGGACCGCATCCGGGTTGTCGATGTACTGCCGCCGCACGTCCAGGTACTGGTCGACGTGGGCGCGCCGGGACCGCAACAGCGGCGCGTCGGCCTCGTGGATGACCACTTGCGCGCGCCGGCCGGTCAGCTCCCACAGCGCGTGCGCGCCGCCGAGGTGGTCGATGTGGCCGTGGGTCAGCAGGATCCAGCGCACGTCCTCGATCCGGCGGCCCAGCTTCTCCAGCGCCGGCACCATGCCCTCCGCGGGCGAGGAGTTGATCCCGGTGTCCACGATGGCCAGCTCCGGAGCGTCGATGAGGAAGCTGTAGAGGCCGAAGCGGCCCCAGGGCGAGACCAGCGGATGGACCTTGACTTCGTGCGACATCGTTCTCTCCTCGGTTCCGGCGACCATGCGTGATCTTGCCACATGCGACTTTATTATAATAATATGATGGCGTCACGCTCGGGAGAGCATGCCCGTCGGCCAGATGCCCGGCGCTGAACGGTAACGAGGAGCTGCACACCCATGACTGATTTCACGACGTGGAACGCCGGCGGCGCGACGATCGCGATCCGCAAGGACCTGCGGGTCCCCATGCGGGACGGCATCGAGCTTGCCGCGGACGCGTACCAGGGCACCGACGAGAAGCCGCGCCCGGCGCTGGTGGCGCTGAGCCCCTACGGCAAGGAACTGCAGGCGCTCGCCCTGACCACGCCGCCGCAGCGCCGCCCCAGCCCCATGTGGGACGGCTGCATCGAGGCGGGCGACATCGCGAGGATCGTCAAGGAGGACTACGTCCACGTCATCGGCGACCTGCGCGGCTCCGGGCACTCCGGCGGCGAGCACATCGGCAACTACAACGCGGGCGGCGTGTCCTTGGGCCAGGACGCCTACGACTTCATCGAATGGGTCGCCGCGCAGCCGTGGTGCGACGGGAACGTCGGCATGGTCGGCATCTCCTACTTCGGCTCCATGCAGGTGCTGGCCGCGGCCGAGCGCCCCCCTCACCTGAAGGCCATCTTCGTCTCCGGCGGCCACTACGACTTCTACGAGACCACCTACCACGGCGGCGTGATGTGGTTTATGCCGCGAGCGGCGCGCGAGGGCCGCGGCGGGGACTCCGGCTGGGCCTTCACGGACGGCGTCAAGTCCCGCATGCTCGAAAAGTACTCCCCGGCGGAGATCAGTGAGCGCGTCGCCAAGCGCCTCGAGGACCCCGACGTCGCCGCCTGGCCGAACCTGGTCCACGTCCTGAACTACCCGAAGAACCACGAGGCCTGGTTCGACATCGTGATGAACGAGCTCGACGGCGACTGGTACGAGGAGCGCAACCCGATCACGCTCGCCCCCAACATCGACATCCCGGTCTGGCTGCAGATCGACCAGGGCCGCGGATGGACCATGGACGGCACCATCGAGCTCTTCGACGCCCTGAAGGGTCCGAAGAAGCTGGACATCGGCCCCTACCCGCCCATGCAGTCGCGCCCGTTCATCGAGGAGCACAACAAGATGTTCCGGTGGTACGACTACTGGATCAAGGGCATCGATAACGGCGTGATGGACGAACCCGCCGTGAGCGTCTTCGTCGAGGGCTCCCGAGAGCTGGTCACGGCCGCCGCGTGGCCGCCGAAGGAGATCGAGTACAGGAACCTCTACCTGCGCCCCCGCCGCAAGCTGTCCACGGAGCCGGAGACGATGGGCGTCGAGTATGCGGCGCCGGACGGCTTCTACCAGGCGCCGCTGACCGTGACCGACAAGGTCGAGATCATCAAGTGGGAGACCCCCGTCTTCGAGGCGGCGTCGGAAATGATCGGCACCGGGGCGGCGCACATCTTCGCCGAGATCGACGCCGTGGACACCAACTTCATCCTGCGCCTGTGGGACTACGCCCCCAACGGCAAGCGCCAGCTGATCACCACCGGCTACCTCAAGGCGTCGCACCGCGAGCTGGACGAGCGGCGCAGCACCCCGGGCAGTCCCGTCCACCCGCACACCCGTGCCGTGCCCGTGGAGCCGGGCAAGATCGAGGAGTACGTCCTGCGCCTCTACCCGTTCGCCAACACGTTTATGCCGGGCCACAAGCTGGTCGCGGAGCTGTCCAACGCCGAGCCGCTGGCGGACGAGCACAACGCCCTGCTGCCGCCGGACGCCTTCCACTTGCCGGTGGGCCGGCCCGTCACGCACAAGATCCACCGCGACGCCGCCCACCGGTCCCGGCTGGTGCTCCCGTTCACCCGCGGGGCCGCGAAGGACCCGGCAGGGTAGCCCCGAGGGCTAGAATCGGCCCGACGGCGGGACGGCCCGCCGAAGCGAGGAGGAAGCGGTGGCCGGCGGCAGCAGCGAGCCAGGACGCACGGTCACGTCCAACATCCTCGCGATCCTTGGCGTCTTCGAGACCGCGCGACGCTCGCTCACGCTGACCGAGGTGGCCGAGCTCTCCGGCCTGCCCCTCTCCACGACCCACCGCCTCGTCGGCGAGCTGGTGGAGTGGGGCTTCCTGTCGCGGGGGCCCAACGGACGGGTCCAGCTGGGCATCAGACTGTGGGCGATCGCCCAGAACGCCGGCCGGCAGCTGCGGGAGACGGCCCTGCCGCTCGTCCAGGACCTCTTCTCGCTCACCGGCGAAACGAGCCAGCTGGCGGTCCGCGACGGCAATTCCGTGCTGTTCATCGACCGTGTCTACGGGACCAAGCGGGTTCCGCGCGCCTCGCGCGTCGGCGGACGCCTGCCGCTGCACGCCACGGCTGTCGGCAAGGTCATCCTCGCCTTCGAGACGGAGCGGGTCCGCAACGCCTACCTTCTGCGGGACCTCGAGCAGCCCACGGTCCACACGCACGCCAATCCCCGAAGGCTGGCCGAGGAGCTGGCGCAGGTCGCCGAGCAGGGGTATGCGACGACCCTGGAGGAGATGCGGCTGGGATCGTGCTCGATCGCGGTCCCCGTCTTCCACACGGGTCAGCTCGGGTGCGCGATCGGCCTGGTCATCCCGTCCGCGCAGGCGGGGACCATGCTGCGCCACCTCCCGGTGCTCAAGGGTGTGGCCGCGCGGATCGAGCGAACAACGAGCCACATTCCGCTGGAGACGCTGATGGGCAGCGTACGTGGGCAGCTGCCGCCGGGCCCTCCGCTGGCCTAAAGAAGATGCCTTCCACTGAGTGGAAGGCAGGGGTGACGGTGCGAACGTGAGCGGGGCCACACTGGGTGAAACGCCTCGGGCACCACAGCAGCACGGTGCCGGATGAACCAAGGAGCACCAATGTCTTCCCCCACGGACAAGACCGCGACATGCCCGTTCGGCCACGGCGCCGAGGCTCCCGCGGACCACCACGGCTACGAACCGTTCCGGATGAAGGACCCTTTTCCGGCCTACGCGCCTCGGTACGGAGTACGGCCCCGAGGGGCTGGCCGCCTACCTGTCCTACAAATCCATTCACCGGCGGTAGGCCCGGCGACGGCGCGTCCGGTCCGGTGGACTTTTGACGGCGACGTGGCAGGCAGTCAAGCTGGGTCAAGACTTTATAAAACCAGCAAAAGGAGAAAATATCCGAAAACCATGGTGCCCCTGCTCATTTGTGTCTAGCATGTGAACAACGTTGTAGTAGTGGTTGAAGGTGTGGACGGTTTCCGGCCCACATCCAGGCCGATGACATAGCGAAATGGGGACTCACCATGGTTGATCTGCAGAGTTTCGAGGATGCCAACTACCTGACGGTGGCCGAGGTCGCGTTGGCGATGCGGGTTTCGAAGATGACCGTCTACCGGCTGGTCCACGCAGGGGATCTTCCCGCCGTGCGCTTCGGCCGGTCCTACCGCGTCCCCGCGCAAGCCGTCCAGGAGTACCTGACCGCGGAAGAGCACACCGCCGCTCCGGCCCAACGGCTCGCCGCCACCTAAGCGATCTTGGCGGAAGGGCAGCGCGCCCCGGCGCTCCGCCGCATCATGGTGCGGCAAGAGACCGTTGGCTAGGCGTTTTTTAGCATCAAGCTGTGGCTCCACTGTGACTCGCCGCCCCGCCCTATCGCGGTGGCGGTGCGCGCGCATACCTTGTTACGTAAGGCAAACACCCGCGGCGGCGGGGGAACAAGGGATTGCGGGGAGCGCAATGGAAATTCTCGAAGAGGAGCAGCGGATCCGGCTCCTTCGCACGATCCACGAGGCCAGCATCGGGCCGCACGAGCTCTGGGTCCAGTACGGCCGGGCGGGCGGGATCGTCGGCAACCGGGAGGTGGAGGCCTACATCTACGGGCTGATGTCCCTCCCGCCGCTTGAGCGCGACCTCCTCGGACGGGCGGCCGGAACACTGATCGGGAGCCTGTTCGCGCTTCCGGGCGCGGTCGGCAAGGATGAGCCGCCCCCGCCACCCACTCCGTGATCCGTCGGCGCCCCTCCCGCGCCGTCTAGCTTCCGGCGCCGGGGCCGGCGGCCTGGCCGGCCGGCGCGACGCCGTCGATGTCGATCGGGAGCTGGGACGGGCCGCGCAGGAACGGGCTCGGCCGGTAAGGGGGAGGATCCTCCACCAGCCGCGGGTTCTCGACCCTGCGGGCGAACTCGGTGAGCGCTATCTGGGCCTCGAGCCGGGCGAGGGGCGCCCCGAAGCAGAGGTGTATGCCTCCGCCGAAGCCGAGGTGTCGGTTGTTCGGCCGGTCCGGAACAAAGAGGTCGGGGTCGGCGACGTGGGCCGGGTCGCGGTTGGCCGCGGCCAAGAGCAGCGTGATGGAGGATCCCTCGGGGATGGTGGTGCCCGCGATGTCGATGTCGTCGAGGGCCGTGCGGAACGGGACGAAGTGGACCGGAGGCTCGTAGCGCAGCAGCTCCTCGACCATCGGGATGGCCAGGGCTGGGTCGTTGCGCAGCCTCTCCAGCTCCCGCGGATGGCGGAGGAGCGTCAGCACACCGTTGGCGATGAGGTTCACGGTGGTTTCGTGGCCGGCGATCAGCAGCAGCAGCCCCGTGCCCACGAGCTGCTCGTCCGTCATGCGGCCCTCCGGGCCGTCGTCTCGGTCCATCGCCGAAAGCAGGTCCTCCCCCGGGGTCCGGCGGTGGGCCTCGACCAGGTCCTCCATAAAGGCGCGCAGCTCCGCGCCCGCCTCCGCCTGCCTCTGCTGCTGCGTTTCCGGGTCAAGGCCCGGATCGGTGGACTGCAGGGCGACCTCCACCCAGTGCCGGAAGCGCCGCTCGTCCCCCGGCGGCACGCCGAGGAGCTCGCAGATCACGGTCACGGGAAGCGGGTAAGCCAGCTCGTCGACCACGTCGATCCTGGTGCGCCCCACCATGCCGTCGATGAGCTCGGCGACAATCTGGGCCATCCGGGGCTCCATGCCGGCGACCCGGCCCGGCGTCGTCGGAGGTCCGAAGTGGCGCATGGCGATCCGTCGAAGCCTGTCGTGGTCGGGCGGGTCCGTGTTCAGGAACGTCGGCGACATCCCCGGACCTTCACCGCCGTCCCCCGTGGCGCCGGCCGCGGCCGCGGCCGGGTTACGGCTGATGTCGGAACTAACCCGCGGGTCGTGCAGCAGCGACGCGATCTCGGCGTAGCCACTGACAAGGTACGAGCCGTCGGGCTGCCGCGCCACCGGGGTCCCGCGGAGTTCGGCGTAGAAGGGGTAGGGGTTGGCCCGGTTGGCGTAGTCGAGGGCCTGCTCCCAAGGGGTTGCCGGGCTCACTGCGGGGTCTCCTTTGACCGGGGGGCCGCCCCAGCCGGGGTCAGCGACGGCTTGTCCCCGGCGACCGGGTTCATCAGCCGGGCGCGCCGTTCGTTGGGGTCGTGGCCGGTCACCACCACGGTGGCGTCCTGGGTGGGGCTGACGGTGGGCCGGAACCCGGCCGGGACGGGACGGGCATGGGCGGGTTCGTCAACGTGGCGGAACGATGGCGGGAACGGTGCGGCGCGCTCGATCAGGGGTACGTAGAAGTCGAGCCACTTGTTCTGGTTGAAGGCGACCGCGGCCACGATGCGGCCCTTGTATCCGTAGGCGGCCAGGAACCGCCGTGTGGCCACGGATCCCTGGACGATGGCGACCTCGTCGGCGACGGAGGGCACGCCCACGGTCTTGATTTCCGTGCCGAACTGCGCCGACCAGAACTTCGGCACCTCCAGGTGCGGCCACCGTTCGGTTTCGCTGCTGACCATGTTGTGTGCGGCGACCTCGGCCTGGGACACGGCGTTGCCCCAGTGCTCGACGGCGAGGTACTGGTAGCCGTACATCGGCTGCGGGGCGCGGGCTATGTCTCCGGCGACGAACACGTCGTCCGTCACCAGGCCGTTCGCGTCGAAGGCGCGGCAGCCGGCGTCGCACGCAACGCCCCACACCCCCGACGACAACCCCGAATCGGCCAGCCACTCGACGTTGCGGACGGCGCCGAGCGCGGCAACGGCCACGTCCACCTCGAGCGTTGTGCCGTCGGACAGGACGGCGCGCCGCAGGTGCCCGGCCGCATCGCCTTCTAGGTTCGCGACCCGGACGCTACAGCGCAGGTCCACGCCGTGCCCGGTCTGAAGTTCGCCGGCGATGGCTCCGACCACCTCGCCGAGTGCCGCCACAAGCGGGGTGGGGCCGGCCTCCACGACCGTGACGTCCAGGCCCAGCTCGCGGCACACGGAAGCGACCTCGCACCCGATGAACCCGCCGCCGATGACCAGCACGCGGCGAGGCCGGTCGGCGAGGTGCCGCCGGAGGATCGCGGCGTCGTCTCGGGTACGCAAGGTCAGGACGCCCGTCAGCGCCGCCTCCCCGTCGTTGGGCCAGGGGCGCGCCCGGAGCCCGGTGGCGATCAGCAGCTTGTCGAATCCGAGCCTGCTCCCGTCGGCGAGCAGGACCTGCTTCGCGGCCAAATCCAGGCCGGTCGCGGCCACACCCAGCCGCCAGGTCGCGTCGAGGTCCCGGTGCCGCGGGAGCGAGGTGTCCTCCCACGGCGCGGAGCCGGTCAGGACCTGCTTGGACAGCGGAGGCCTGTCGTAGGGCTCGTGCGGCTCCTCGCCGACCAGGGTCAACGAGCCCGTGAAGCCTTCCTCGCGAAGCCGCTCGGCCGCCCGCAGCCCGGCCATCGACGCCCCGACGATGACGATGCCGCCGCTGGTCTTGAACGTGCCGCCGCCCTCGGCCGTGGCTGCGTTCCCGGTCGGCGCGTCCCGGACCGCTGTCCCGTCCCGCCCGACAACCTGCTCGATCCGTATGGCCTGCACGGGACACGCGGCGGCTGCCCGCACGATCCGCGTGTGCTGGGCCGGGTCGGGATGCGGGTCGTAGGTGAGGGCCTCGTCCCCCTGGATGGTGAAAACGTCCGGGGCAAGAAAGGCGCACTGGGCGTATCCCTGGCACTTGGTGAGATCGACGACGATTCTCATGCCGGACTTCTCCCTCTGGCTGGCTTGCCTCCGCCGGACCGCAAGGGGCCCGCGCCGCTTCCGATGGATCGGGCGGTGCCCCGCACCGGACGCCGCCGGGGCCGCGCCGGTCCCGTCCCCATCCCGTGTGCCGAGTTTAGGACCGTCGGGTGGGCGGCGGAAGACTCCCGCCAGGGGCAGCCGAGAGTCCGCTCAGCCGCCGGTGCCCCTGCGCCGCAGCGAGCCTCGTCGCCAAAGTACCGTCAGGGAAATAAGGACGACGGTGCCGATCCAGACCGGAACGAGCCGCGCCCACACCGGGGCGGACACCAACACCAGCGAAAGGAGGGGCACGTCCCGGTGAGGCGCGCCCTTCCCGCGTGGCTAGGCCAGAAGTCCGCCCGCGGCCGACTTCGCCCGTAGGGCCGGCGCCCCCGCGAATTCCGCCGGCCCGGTGGCGGCGGATGAGGCGGGCCGTCGGACACTAGCCGGGAAAGGGAACGCTGGGTACGTCGCCCTCGCCGTCGTGGTCCTTGTCGCCGAAGGCCTTCAGGGCGAGGTCGTCGGCTGTTTCCTCGTTGCCCTGCACGGGGATCTCGCCTTCTTCGCCCTGGGCCACCTCGTCTTCGATGCCGCTGTTCGGATCGGGTGCGGCGTCGCGGTCCAAGGGGTTCCCCGGGGCTGGGTCGAACGGCTGGTCGGTGGGCATCATGCTGGCTCCTTTGTTGGCGAGACGTGCCGGGGCCCACCGTGTGTGGACCCCGTTGTGGAGGACTGGGTGCGGCGGTCAGTTGTCCATGGAGATGAACTCGACGAGTTCGCCGACACGGTCCTCCGGGTAATTCCGCGCGATGTCGGCTTGGCTGACGATGCCGACGAGGTCGTGCCCATCGATCACCGGGAGGCGGCGCACCTGGTGTTCCTTCATGGTGGCGATAGCTTCCTCGACGCTGTCGTCCGCTCCGATGGTCACGGGCTTGCCTTCCGCAAGGTCGCCAGCCTTGGTTTGGCGGGGGTCGCCGCCGGTGGCGAGGCATCTGACCACGATGTCGCGGTCGGTGAGCATGCCCTTGAGCCGGTTGTCCTCGCCGCAGATGGGCAGGGAACCGACGTCGAGTTCCAGCATTTTGGTGGCGGCGACGTCGAGGGTTTCGTTTTCGCCGACGCATTCGGCGGATCCGCTCATGATTTCACGTGCTGTGGTCATGTCGTCCATCCCTTTCAGGGCTGTTGCGGTGTTTCATCTCCGGCTCGCGCCGGACCGAGGGGCGCGACCACGCGGACGAACCAAGGGTGCCACGGTACGTAGGGGATTCCCGCAAGTCCACAGCAGGAACGGCGGCAATCCGTGGCGTCTTCCATTGTGTCGCCGAGGAGCGAGAGGCCGGGGAGGTCTGGTCCGGTCTCGATGTCCGGGCTGCCGGCCTGGCGGTCGGATTCGTAGCCTTCCGATGACCGGACGTAAGACTCGGGTCCGCTGGCGAGCGGGTCCTCAAGCTCGGCCATCGACTGCAGGTGGGAAAGTGGGCATACGATGCCTCCTCCCCGAGTTCGGGACTTCGTTCACACAGTGCAGGCCGGCGACGCAACCCGCGTTCCCTGTGGACATGCCCGCTGCGCACCACCGGGCGAAGGGTGGGACACCGGGTTCGCAATTCGCCGGGCAGTGCCGGGGAAGGGTGTTGGTTCCCTTGATTCTGGTTCCGGGCGTGTGGTTTAGTGTCGCGCGTCACAGATTCGCAGAGTGGTTGGACGAGCCGGATCCGGCCGCGGCCAATGCGTTGCAGGAAGGCCTCGGCGGCCAATTCGGCGAGATGCGCACCATGATGCAGTACTTGTTCCAAAGCATGAACTTCCGCGGCGACGCCGCCGGCAAACCCTACAAGGACCTGATGCAGGGCATCGGCACCGAGGAGATCAGCCACGTCGAGCTGATCGGCACCACCATCTCCCGGCTCCTCGACGGGTCCCCGCGCTACAACGGGAAAAAGACCGACCCCGTCGACGAGCCCGGGGCCAAGGGCGCCACCCCGCTGAAGATCGCCCTGGACACCGGCAACATCCACCACTACCTCGTCGCCGCCCAGGGCGCCCTGCCTGTCGACGCCGCCGGGAACCCCTGGAGCGGAAGCTACGTCTACAACAGCGGGAACCTGGTTCTGGACCTGCTCTACAACCTCATGCTGGAGTCCACGGGACGGCTGCAAAAGTGCCGCATCTACGAGATGACGGAGAACAAGACCGCCCGCTCCACGATCGCCTACCTGATCGTCCGGGACCAGGCCCACGAGAACGCCTACGCCAAGGCGCTCGAGAGCCTCGGCGTGAACTGGGGCGCCGCGGTTCCCATCCCCAAGACCAACGCCGAACAGTTCCCGGAGGTGAAGAAGCTCCTGGACCAGGGACTGCAGAACGTGCAGTACACCTTCGGCGCGGACAACCTCAGCGAGGCCGGCAAGCTCTTCCGCGGGGCGTCCCCGTCCGACGCCTCCCAGGAGCTGCGGACCGAGGTCATGCCCGAGGGATTTCCCATGACCATCTCGCCCGAACGCCGCGAAGAGTTCTCCCCCGGCCTGGACCCCGAACTGCTCTCGCTGATCCAGGCGACGGCCGAGTTCGAACTCAAGGACGCCGACAACCCCAAGGGGGCCACGAACTAGCGGGCAATGCGGGGAAGCGGACCCCTATCGTCGGGTCGGGCCGGCTGCGGTCCTGAGTCGGCTCCCGGCGTAGGGCATCCCGCCGCGGAACCGCAGCGCAAGGGCAACCCAGGCGGTGACGGAGCGCTCCAGTAGCCAGAGCGGTGCCCACAGGGGGGCGGTGCGCGGAAAGACACGCGTGCCGCCCTCCCGCCGGCGCCCCACCGCCGCGGCCGCGAGGACCACGGCGGCCCATGCGAAGTATCCGATCGGTGCCCGGGACTGCAGCAACAGCCCTGGCAGGAGCGAGAGCTCGACGGCCAGCCGCGCCGGTTGTGCCTGCGAGTCGTAGGCCTGACGGATCCTCTGCCCGCGAAAGTGCCTGAACGTCGGGGGCCGCCGGGGCACGTAAATCCCGTCCGCGCGCACCTCACGGCCACCGCGGGCCTTGACGGTGCGAATCATTTCGAGGTTTTCGAAGAGCACGTCCCCCCGGTAGCCCGCGGTGAGCGCTGAGCGGCGGACGCCGAAGGTGCCGGGGTAGTCGGAGCCGAAGGCCCGGTTGACCAACGACCGGGCCGTGTCCCAGCGGGCGTGCCACGGGAGCGGATCGAAGTAGTTCTGCGGCCGCACCAGGTCCGCATTCCCCAACAGTGCCGCGATCTCCTGCAGCGTGCCGGGGGTGTGCCTGACGTCGTCGTCGGCGAGCACCAGCAGTTCGTGGCGCGCGTGGCGGACGCCGGCCAGGACCCCGGCAACCTTGCCGTTCGCCTGCCACGGTCCGTCCGGGCGGATGTGCCGGACCCGGACCGGAAACGACCGGGCGTGTTCGAGGAACACTTCCGGTCCGGAGCCGTCGACGACCGTGACGTCCACCCAGCCGCATAGCCGATGCAGGTAGGCGGCGAACTCGGCCCCCATCGGAGTCGTGCTGCGCAGCGGGAGGATGTACTCCAAGGCGGGCAGGGCGCTCTCGTCCCGCTGCTGGATGCTGGGGGCCGGTCGTGGGACGGTACTACCTGAGGACATGGGCCGACTTTATGGGCCCGCGGCGCGCGGCGACATAGCAGTAGGAGGCGCATTTTTGGCCCCCGGGAACCCCGCCACAATCCAGCGCGCGCGGGATCCGCCGGCCGGGCGCGCGGGAATCGCATTCGCGTCGAGCGTCCCAGCCGAGTCCTCCCAAAAAGGCGACGGATCCGAAGCGCACAGGCTTTCCAAAAGGGCCCAAGGTGGGCTTAGGATTCTCAGGTTCAGGTGTCCTCGCCGCAGCCATCGGGCCGACCCTCGATGGGACCGGCGGGGCCGCCGCCGCCCGAAGACCCCAGGAGATCCCCATGGAACTACCGCAGGCGCGAGGACCCGTCACCGAGTCGCTCTTCGGCGTCCTGACGCGGAACGGTCCCTCCGACTCGTTGCCCGGTCTCGACGTCGCCGTCGAGACCGCGCTGCGCGATCGCGGCGACGTCCTCTACGACGAGGATCTCCAACTGGTCCTGTTCTGCCTGTACGAGCTGCACTACTCGGGGCTGGAGTCCGTGGAGGAGCGCTGGGAATGGAACCCCGCCCTCCTCGGTGTCCGCGCCCGGATCGAGGAGGCGTTCGAGGCCCGGCTGCGTGACGGCGTGTCCGCCATGGGCGCGCCCCCGCGCGGGGCGCAGGACGTCGCCGACCGGCTGTTCGCGATGGCCGAGGCCGGCGGGGGCCCCTCCGTCTCCGACTTCGTCGCCCGCCGCGCGAACACGGCGCAGGCACGGGAATTCCTGGTTCACAAGTCGGTTTATCAGCTCAAGGAGGCGGACCCGCACACCTGGGCCATTCCGCGGCTGTCGGGTCGTTCGAAGTCGGCGTTGGTGGAGATCCAGGCCGACGAGTACGGCGGCGGACGACCGGGACGCATGCACTCGCAACTCTTCGCACGCACCATGGAGGGCCTCGGGCTCGAGACCGGGTTCGGGCGCTACCTCGACCATGTGCCGGCGATCAGCCTCGCGTCGGTGAACGCCATGTCGCTGTTCGGACTCCAGCGCCGGCTCCGCGGCGCCATCGCCGGCCACCTGGCCATCTACGAAATGACCTCGTCCATCCCCAACGCGAAGTACGCGCGCGGGTTCCGGCGGCTCGGATTCGACGCCCCGGTGACGGACTACTTCGACGAGCACGTCGAGGCCGACGCCGTACACGAGCAGATCGCGGGCCGGGACCTGGCCGGAGGCCTGATCGAGGAGGACCCGCGTTTGGCCAGCGACGTGTTTTTCGGCGCGGCCAGCGTCTGCCTGCTCGACGAACTCGTCGGCACTTGGCAACACGACGCCTGGACGCAGAGGCGCACCTCCCTGCGCGCACCGCTGCCGGCCCCGGACGCCGCGTGATGGGCGAACAGCCTGTTGGCGCGAGCGCGCACGACACGCCGACGGCATGCGAGGGGCCCGCGGTCGAGATCACTGTGTGCCCGCGCGGTCCGCTGCTGGTCCGCGGAGAGGTGGAGCTGGTCGACGGGGACGGCGGGCGGATCGAACAGACGCGCTCCACGCTCGCGCTATGCCGGTGCGGGAGCTCGGCGACCAAGCCGTTCTGCGACGGCTCGCACAAGCTCACCCGGTTCGAACGGCCATCCCAGGACCAAAAAAGGTGATCCCGGATCGTCAGGCCTCGTCGAGGTCCGGCACGGCAAGGGCGAAGCCGCACCGGCACCGCCACAATTGGGCGTCCAGGGCCACCGCGGGCAGCGATGGCCCGGTGGCGTCGCCGTCCGTTCCGATGGTGCGGGGTTCAATGGCGGCAGGCGACATCGGTTGGCCGCAGTGGACGTAAACCATGCCGGCGGCAATCCCCGCGGCCTCCTCCGGAAGGTGGACCGTTTCGTGCCCGAAGTATCCGTCGCACCGGGCGCACCAGTACTCCACGTCCCAGGTGGTGTCCCGGAGGCCGACCGCGTCGATGCGGGGAACGGCGGACTCGAAGACCAGGTGGTCGCCGGTGCGGCAGCTCGGGCACCAGGGGTCCTGGGCCCCCCTCGCCGGAGGGGCTTCCGTGGCTCGGTGATTGGCGTGTTGGCCGCGTGCCCTGGTGGTGCGCATCCTTTCACTCCTTAGGTGGACTCTGGCGGCTTGTCCCCCCGTAGCCTTGGTCTGTATGGGCATATTTTACGCTTCAGGTGACCCGCGACACAGCGGGACGCCGAGGCGGAGTCATGAGGTTCAGGAGAAGGAGGGGTCGTGGGTGCGGCGCTGTTGGTGGTCGACATGCAGAACGCGTACTTTGAGGATTCCGCCCTTCAGGGGCAGCGGAGGGAGGTCGTCGGGGCGTGCAACCGTCTCGTCGTCCTGGCCCGCTCCGCGGGGGTCCCGGTCTTCACGGTGGTGACGGAGCATTCCCGCGACCGGTCCACGTGGACGCTCAGCATGCTCGAGGACGACCAGGGGTTCGCGTTCGCCGGCACCCGGCAGGCCGCGCTGCTGGATGACCTTGACACGGCCGGGGCAACGACGGTGGTGAAGATCCGCGACAGCGCTTTCCACGGCACCGACCTCGCCCAGCGCCTGCGCGTGCTGGGAGTCCAACGCCTCGTCCTGTGCGGGGTCTCGGGCGAGGACTGCCTTGCCCGGACCGGGGCGGACGCCTTCGCCAACGACTTCGCCGTCGCCTACGCGATGGACGCCATCGGATCCATGGATCCGGATCTGGGTCGGCAGACGCTCGACAAGCTTGCTTCCCAATACCGGCAGGAGCAGCTCGAAAGCACCACGCTGGGTGACTGGATGCGCGGCGACCCCTGAGCTTCCCGGCGGACGGTGGACGGGGACGGGGGGACGAGCTGATGCTTGGCCACCGGCCCCCTTCGGGGGCATAGTTTGGCGTATGAGAGTCGTCTTCGGTTTCTGGATCGGCGCGATCGCCGCCGGTCTCGTCTACATGCTGGCCATCGGCCTGGCGGGGCGGTGAACGTGGTGGGCAAGGTCCGCAACCACGCGCTGAGCCTCGTGTTCGGCCTCCTGTTCCTGCTGGCGCTTGCCGGCCAGTCGGTCGCCGGCTTCGCGGTGTACAACGAGGAGCAGGGCGCGCACGGCCAGCCGGAGGTTTCCTACACGGCGTTCGTGACGTCGTCGGCTTTTGTTGTGGACGTCGCGGAGAACTGGCAGTCCGAGTACCTGCAATTCTCGCTGTTCATCCTGGCGACCATCTGGCTGGTGCAGCGTGGGTCCCCCGAATCGAAGAAGCCGGGGGACGAGGGTTTGGGCAGCGACGAGGACCAACTCGTGGGCGAGCACGCGCTGGCGGATTCGCCGAAGTGGGCGAAGGCGTCCGGATGGCGCCGGTTCGTCTTCTCCAACTCCCTGTTGCTGGTGATGGGATCGGTCTTCGTGCTCTCCTGGTGGGCGCAGTCCGTTGCGGGAGTGGTTGTGTTCAACGACGAGCAGGCCCAGCACGGACAACCGCCGGTCGACTGGCTGCGCTATGCCGTCTCGGCGGATTTCTGGAACCGGACGCTCCAGAACTGGCAGTCCGAGCTCCTCGCGGTGGGGAGCATGGTGGTGCTGTCCATTTACCTGCGGCAACGTGGATCCTCCGAGTCCAAACCGGTGGGCACCCCGCACGCGCGGTCCTCGACGGAGAGCGAATAGCCTCCCGGATGCCAGAAACCGCCCCACAACTCGCGTGGGGCGGTTCTTGGTGCGGTTGCTACAGGGCGCGGGATTCCCCGGGGGCCGCGGGACCTCCCGCGTCGGCCACGTTGGTCTTGGCTTCCCTGGCACGGTCGCCGACGTCCTGCGCGCCCGTCTGGGCCTCGTCCTTAACCGTCTGGGCGGATTCGGTGGCGGTGGCCTTGACGGACTCGGCGGCCTCGCGCGCCGGCTCCTTCAGGTCCTCCACGACCTCCTTGGCCGCGCTGGTCAGCTCGTCGGTCAGCGGTTGCGCCTTGTCCTTCAGCGCGGTGGCCGCCTCCCGCTCCTTCTGGCTCGCCGGGATCAACGACGCCGCCAACATGCCGGCGCCGAAGGCGATCAGTCCGGCGGCCAGGGGGTTGCCTTTGGTCTGCGCGATGGCCTGGTGCGGGGCGTCCTGGACGGCGTGCCCCACGTTCTGGCCCAGGTCCTGCACGGCGCCGCCGGCGTTGTGGGCCTTGCCCGAAGCGGTCCCACGCACGTCGTCGGCGGTGCCCATCACGTTGGAGCGCACCTTGTGGACGGCGTTGCGCACCTTGTCGGTCTGGCGGTGCGCGATCGAGGACGGGCTGACCTTGTCCGACAGCGCGTCGACGTCGTAGCCGACCTCCTGGCGCGTGCGTTCGATGTCGGCACGAATCTCATCGGGTGTTTGGCTCATGGCGTGGTCTCACCTGGTTTCATGGTTGGGGGAATTTCCTTGACCGTGGCCGCCGTCTGCGGGAGGCCCTTTACTTCCTTCAACTTCTTTTTGCCGACAGACGCCAGAACGGCCGCGACGATGGCCCAGAGGACCGCGACGATGAGCGCGGACCAGCCCAGGTGCATGACCGATCCGAGCGCCCACATCAGGGCCAGCGAGAGGAACAGCAGCACAAAGTGACCCGCGACGCCGGCGCCGCCGAGCATGCCGGCGCCCTTTCCGGCCGAGGACGCGGATTCCTTCAGCTCGGCCTTCGCGAGGTCGACTTCCTGACGCATCAAGGTGGACAGGTCGCGCGTGAGCTCGCCGAACAGCTCGCCCAGGGAGCTGGTCTCGGCCCGCTCGCCCGGTGTCGTCGGCGGTACGCCGGAGATCGGCGGACCCTGTTGGTAGTCGCTCATGGCCGCGGGTACCCCCGATCGGTGTCCGCCGGGAACCTTTCCGGTCCGCCAACGTCCGAGGGGATGCTGCGGGCGCCGGTCTCCGTGGGGGACTCGAACCCCGTGTCCGAGGCCGGATAGGTCTCGGCCAAGGGGTATGTCTCGGTTGGCGGTCGGACGGGCTGGGCGGGCGGGCGAACGCCGGCCGTGCCGCCGGTGTAGCCCGTCGACGTGTTGCCCGTGGCCGAATCCTGGCCCGTCATGCCCCGTGCCAGCCGTCCGGCCAGCAAGCCTGCTCCCGCCGCCACGGCGAGGAAAACGCCGGGCCGCCGCCTCGCGAACCCCTTGACCTCCTCCAGCAACGATCCCGGATCGCGGCCGTCCAACCAATCGGCGACGTCGCCCGCCTTGCCTGCCGCCTGATCGACGAGGGACGTTGCCGTTCCTGAGCCCTCGGAGTTCTTCGCCATGCTGCGCAGTTCGTCGCTCATGGACCGCAGACCCTGCGCGACCTTTTGCTGTTGGGCGCCGGCCTGGGATCTCAGGTCCGAACCGAGCTCGTCAACGAGGCCGCGCACCTGCGCCTTCGCCTCATGGGCCACCTTGCCCGCCTCTTGCTTGGCGGTGTGACCGACCTGCTTGGCGGTCTCGGCGCCCTCGTGACCAAGCTGGCGCGCCTCTTCCTTGGCGGCGGTCTTGGTGTCTTGGGCGTCGGTGGCTCCAGAGCTGCCGGAGACCGGGACGGTGCCGGGAACGTGCTGGCCGGCCGGGGTGTCCGACGTGGTCGCGGGGCCGGCTGGCGGTTCGGTGAACGGGTCCTCGGGGACAAGAGCCGCCGACTTGAGGGGATCGTTGCCGCTGGGTATTGCCGAGGAGCGGGAAGGGTCCTGCGGGAGATTCTCTGTACTCATGGTGTTGCCTCCAATGCATCGGTGGTTGTCACGCGGTCGGCGAACCGTGTTCGCCGCTTGATCGAAACCAAGGCAGTGGCCGCATGCGGCAGCCCCGGTTCGGGACGTGATGTGAGCCCGGACGTGCATCCATGTGCGGCTATTAGGCCGCGCGGATACCGTGGATCTTGGATTCAAGAGTCATGCGTCGTCCTCCTTTTCGCGACTGGTTGAGGTGCCGGTCGCGCGGTTGAAAACTGGGTGAAACTCCTGTGACGCCAGAGATCATAGGCACGCCCTTGGCCATCGCGCAATGCACGGAATGCCGTTGATGACTAGCGACAACGGGGCCGCGGGTCGCTGGCACGGAGGCCATGGCCCACGCAGCGATCCGTTCGGCGGTGCCACATTCGGCCGTCCTATCCCTCGGATGGCGGCACTTCTCTGCCATGATGCAGGAATGACGCGAACGCCCCAGTCCCGACCAGGAACCAACGGGCTGCGGATCGCGGTGCTGGCACACTTGCACCACCCCATCGCCTCCCCGTTCGCTGGAGGACTCGAATCCCACACGGCGCACGTCGTGGAGGCCCTCGCGGACCGTGGACACGAGGTTGTCCTGTTCGCCAAAGGCGGCACGCGGGCGGCGTGCCGGCACGTGAGCGTCCTTGACGGGCGCTTCAATGTGGACGGCTACCCGGAGAGCGTCGCGAGGGACCATCAGCACGGTGTCCTGGACGGCGCGATGCGCACGGCTACCCGTTTGGCCAGCGAGGGATTCGACGTCGTCCTGAACAACTCGCTCAGTCCGGTCCCGCATGTGGAACTGCGCGGAATTCCCGTGCTCAATGTGTTCCACACACCGCCCCTGCCGCGCATCGTGTCCGTCTTTTCCCACGACGCGTGGGCACCCGATCCGCTCCACGCCTACGTCAGCGTGTCTGAGTCCAATGCCCGCGGGTGGCGGGAGCACGTGCCCTCCCTCGGCGTGGTCCACAATGGCATCCCTGGGGGATGGTGGGGTCCTTCCGTCGGCGTGCGGTCCGGCCAGGCGGTATGGACCGGCCGCATCACCCCGGAGAAGGGAACGCACGTGGCCATCGCGGCTGCGCGCGGAGCCGGAGTGGAGCTGACCCTGGCCGGCCCGGTTCATGATCGCGAGTACTTCTCGGTCATGATCGAACCGGAACTGGACGCCTCGATCCGCTACGCGGGACACCTCGACCACCAGCACCTTCGCAGACTGCTGGCAGGCGCCGAAGTGTTTGTGGCCTCGCCGCTATGGGAAGAGCCGTTCGGCCTGAACGTCGTCGAAGCCCTCGCTTGCGGCACTCCGGTGGCGGCGCTTCCGGCCGGGGCCATGGCGGAGATCATCGCGCCTGGCGCAGGGGTTGTTGCCGTCCGGTCAGACGCCGAGGCGCTGGCCGCGGCAGTCTCTACGGCGCGGCGGTTGCCCCGTGCCGGCGTCGTCCGGGCTTCGAAGCGGTTCTCGATCGAATGCATGGCTGGTGCCTACGAGGCCGAACTGCTGCGGCTCGCGGTCAGGGTGCCCGTGCCGGGTCCGCGGCGCGTCCGCGGCGCGGCAGAACGGAAGGCCGCGGGCACGCGGTCGGCGGGCGCGGACCCGGCAGCGGACGCGTCCGCTGGACACTCTACCGACGATGCCTTGACGGGCCGCTGATCGGCGTCAGGAACGTCTGACTTTCGACCGCAAGGGCCGCCGAGCCTGCGGCACGGAAGCCCCCCCAGCCGAACGCAAACAGCGAGGAGCACCTCCTTCCCGCTCCGCCCGTCAAGCTACTCGCGGGGATCCGGCACGTCTGTACATCCTCTGGCCACGGGCACACGTGCGCGGTACCGTAGGCCGCTGACGGGTGGTTGAGCTCCGTCACTTCCTCTTCTAGATGAAGGAGACGCTGTGAGCACAAGGATCGAAAAGCAGATCATGGTGAACGTGCCGGTCAGCACGGCCTATAACCAGTGGACCCAATTTGAGGACTTCCCGCAGTTCATGGGCGGAGTCAAGCAGGTGACGCAGCTCGGCGACGACCGTCTGGAGTGGGTCGCGGAAATCGGCGGGGTGCGCCGGCAGTGGGAGGCGAAAATCCTGGAGCAGGTCCCGGACCAAAAGGTTGCGTGGGCCGCAACCGGGGGTGCCACCAACGCCGGTGCGGTGACGTTCGAGGACGTGGGCGGCGGCCAGACGTCCGTTAGCCTGTCGCTGGACTACGAGCCCGAGGGCATCGTGGAAAAGATCGGCGACAAGCTCAATGTCGTGGAGAAGCAGGCCGAAGGCGATCTGGCGCGCTTCAAAAAGGAGCTCATCGAGTCCGAGGGCTACGCCTCGGGCGCATGGCGCGGCACCATCAGCGGGGGCGCCGCCGGCACCCCCGGCACCGAGGCCGCCGCCGCATCCCGTGGCGACAGTGGCAAGGCCGGCGTCTCCGGGGCCGCGGTTGCCGCCGGGATCGGTTTGGCCGCGGCTGCGGCCGCCGGTGTGGCCGCAGCGGCGGGAGACAAGAAGACCGAGGCCGAGCCGGTGGCCACGACGGCTTCGGTTCCCCCGGCAACTCCCGTAGTCGTTCCGGAGCCCGTGCTGGTGGAGGAAGTCGACCCGGACGCCGGCATCACGGTTGCCGGTCCGGGTGCGGACAACGTCTCGCCCCCGACGGCGGACTCGGACGGCACCACCCGCCGGTAGTCCGTCGCCGGTCCCGTCCCCGACGTCGTGGACACGGGAACTTGGGACCGGACGCGAAGGCCCCCCGTCCTGGATCGGGCGGGGGGCCTCCAATACGTCCAAGGCCGAAGAAGGATCCAAGGCTTGCCGGGAACCGGCACGTCGGAATGGATGTAGGCCCGCGGCGTGAGGTCCTGCGCGGGCCCACCTGCCGCCCGGGTCCGCAACACCTACCCAAAGAGCCTGTCCTCTTGAGCGGCGTAGGTTTCCAGGAGTTGAAGGGCCCTGCGCCCCGTCTCGCCTTCCTGCGTCAGCCCGGCGCGCATCGATTCCAGCTTCTCGGCCCCGTGGGGGAATGGCGGCAGCAGCGGGATGGAAGGGTCGGTGTGCACGTCGATCACGACGGGACGGTCCGCGGACAGCGCATCCTCCCAGGCCGGGCCGAGCAATGCGGGATCCTTAACGGTGATCCCCCGCAACCCGAGCAGGTCCGCGTAGCCGGCGAACGGGAACGCCGGCAGGTCTTGGCTGTTCGCGTATCGGGGGTCGCCCTCGGTCTCGCGCTGCTCCCACGTCACCTCCGCGAGGTCGCGGTTGTTCAGGACACACACCACAAACCGGGGATCAGACCACCTGCGCCACATCCGGGACACGGTGACGAGTTCCGCGATCCCGCTCATCTGCATCCCGCCGTCCCCGGCGAGCACGACCACTGGACGTTCCGGGGCCAGTAGTTTCGCCGCCAGCCCGTAGGGCACACCGCAGCCCATGCTGGCGAGCGTGCTGCTGAGGTGGGCCGGGACGCCGGGCGGCAAGCGTAACTGACGCGCGTACCAGTAGACGCAGCTGCCCACGTCTATCGCCACCTGAGCGTCCGCCGGAAGCCGGCCGCCGAGCTCTCGTGCGACGAGTTCGGGGTTCACCGGATCCGCCGGCGTCGCGGCGCGCTCGGCGGACAACCGGTCCCAGTCCTGGACCACCTTGGCCACCCGGGAGGGCCACGTGCCATCGGTGCGCGGTTCAAGCCTTTCCAGCAGGGCCGCGATGGTTTCCGCCGCGTCCCCCACCAGACCCACCTCCATCGGGTAGCGGTTCCCGATCTTCCGCCCGTCGATGTCGATCTGCACGGCCCGGGCGGCTCCCGGGGGTGGGTAGAACTCTGTCCACGGGTCGTTGGAGCCGATGACCAGGAGGGTGTCGCAGTGCTCCATCAGCCACGCGCTCGCGGATGTGCCGAGGTGGCCCATCACCCCCGCGACATTCGGGAGTGCCTCGTCCACGTACGGCTTTCCCAACAGGCTGATCGCGATGCCCGCACCGAGGCGCTCCGCGATGGCCACGACTTCTCGTTCGGCGTTCCGGGCGCCCTGGCCCACCAGCAGCGCGACCCGCTCACCGGAGTTGAGTAGGTCGGCGGCCGCGTCCAACTGGGGCTGCCGAGGCACTATCCGGGGGCGTTCGAAGAGGGGAGCGGTGACGACGGTGCCGTGCTCCTGCTCCAGCTCGGGGGCGGGCATCTGCTGCACGTCGTGCGGAACCACGACGACGCAGGGCGACGAGGTGGCCAGCGCCGTTCGGAAGGCGCGGTCCAACACCATGGGCACCTGCTCGGGGGCGGCGACCTGCTGGGAGAACTGCGCCGCCACGTCCTTGACCACGGCCGGGAGGTCGATTTCCTGTTGGTACTGCGAGCCGAGGACGGAGAGGTCCTGCTGGCCCACGATCGCCACCACCGGGACGCCGTCCAGCTTCGCGTCGTACAGGCCGTTGAGGAGATGGACCGCGCCGGGGCCCTGGGTGGCGACCACCACACCCACCCCGCCTCCGTACTTCGCGTGCGCCACCGCCATGAACGCGGCGCTCTCCTCGTGGCGGGCCTGGACGAACTCCGGACCGTTTTCCGCTCGTCGCAGGGCGCCCAGGAACGTGTTGATCCCGTCGCCGCTGTATCCGAAGATCCGCTTGACGCCCCACGCCCCGAGCCGTTCAACCATTACGTCCGCCACCAGCCGCTGTCCCATCGAACCCCACTCCTCGGCACTGATCGTTGTCCTGACCGCCACCTCTTTACCATGCCCGGCAACGGGCACAAAGGCGTGGGTGGCTCCATCGGACAACGGGCTCCGCCGGACTATGCCAAGGGCGGCCGACGGCGTGGCCAGCCGTTGATCGGTGGCCGCATTTCCCCTAGCGTCGGATGGGTCCGCTGTACGGCACGACCAACGAGGGGATCCTCCATGGACGACATGAGCCAACCGAACACCCAGGAGACCGAAGCCGGCCAACTGACGCTGGACAATCCGGTGGACCGCCACCCCAAGATTTCGCCGCCGAAGCAGGACCAGCCCGAACCCGGGCTGGACGCCAAGCTTGAGCCCCGCGCCGACCACGGCGAGAAGTCCTACGTCGGGACCGGCCGGCTCAAGGGCCGCAAGGCGCTCGTCACGGGCGGGGACTCGGGCATCGGGGCGGCCGTGGCCATCGCCTTCGCGCGCGAGGGCGCAGACGTCGCCATCGCGTACCTGCCGGCCGAGGAGCAGGACGCCCGCGCGATCATTTCCGTCATCGAGGCCGAGGGGCGCATCGGGATCGGCTTCCCGGGGGACCTGATGGACGGCGACTACCGCGCGTCCCTGGCCGACGACGCCGCTCAGGCGCTCGGCGGGATCGACATCCTGGTGAACAACGCGGGGAAGCAGCTGAGCGTCGACAAGCTCGAGGACCTCGACGAGGAGCAGGTGCTGCAGACCTTCACCGTCAACATCATGTCCATGTTCACCGTCACCCGCGCGGCGCTCAAGCACATGCCGGAGGGCGCGTCGATCATCAATACGACGTCGATCCAGGCCTACGACCCGTCGCCGAACCTCTTGGACTACGCGTCCACGAAGGCCGCCATCAACAACTTCACCAAGGGCCTGGCCCAACAGTTGGCCCCGCGCGGGATCCGCGTCAATGCCGTTGCGCCTGGCCCCATTTGGACGCCGCTGCAGGTGTCCGACGGGCAGCCGAAGGATGCCCTCCCGGAGTTCGGGCAGGACACCCCGCTGGGCCGGGCGGGGCAACCCGTGGAGCTGGCTCCCGCCTACGTGTTCCTTGCCTCCGCCGAGTCGAGCTACGTGGTCGGCGAGACCCTCAACGTCAACGGCGGGAAGCCCTCGCCCTGACCGGGGCGCCTGGGAAGGCGTCGGGGAACCAGGGGCGGCGAGGCCCCCAGCCCCGCGCCGGCGCCGAGGCCGTCCAGCAACTCCCGGAGCGCGGCGAGTGAGCTGTGCCGCGGCGTCCAACCGAGTTCCGTGCGGGCACGTGACGTGTCCATGACCGGTGATCCTGCCGCCATGTCCACCCACCCGGGGTCGGTGGCCACCAAGCCGACCGACCAGGCGGCGCCGACCAACGTCCTGAAGGCCCGGGACGGCAACGGCAGCCAGCGCCGGGCGCCGAAAAGCGCGGCCACGGCATCCGGTCCGAGCACCGGCTCGGACGCCACATTGAATGCGCCAACGGCGCCGCGGTCCAGCACCCGCCAGTAGGCATCGGCGATGTCGTCCGCGTGGACGGCCTGGAACACGAATTCCGGCGCGAACGGCAGCAGCGGAAGCCGCAGCCGGTGCAGGAAGAACTTGGGAACGACCGGGCCAAGGAAATAGCGGGCAATCTCGCTTCCCGCCGCCCGCTGGAAGATCAAACCCGGGCGCAGCCGGGCAACGCGGATGTCCGGTTGGCTGGCGGAGAACGCATCCAGCACCGCCTCCTGCTCGCCCTTGAAGCGGCTGTAGTGGGAGGTGGCGATGCCGCGGGCGGGCCAGTCCTCGGACACCCGCCGTTCCTTCGGCCCGTGGCTGTAGGCGCCGACGCTGGACGCGCAAACCACGTGGGGGACGCCGGCCCGCGCGGCGGCATCCAGCACGTTGGCCGTGCCGTCGACGTTTGTTCGCCGCAGGCGGGCTTCGTCGCGGTTCGGTTGCAGCAGCCAAGCCAGGTGCACAACGGCATCGCATCCGGTCAGGGCCTCGACAAGCGCCTCGTGGTCCGCGGGATCGGCCACATCCACCGCGCGCCAGGCGACGCCGTCGTACGGGGCCCCCTGCCCAGGGAGGCGTCTGGCGATGCCCACGACGTCCACCCCTTCGGGACGTTCGGCGGCCGCGGCCCGCAACCGGCGCAGCAGGGCCGTGCCCACGTTTCCTGTGGCACCCACGACGGCGATACGCATGTGCCGAGGGTACCCGGTGCGGAACCGTGGGTGAAGCGACAGCAAACCCGGAGCGACGGTTTTGGAGGGCCGACCGCCCCATTCGCCGGCTCGATCTCTCACCCGACGAGGCGGGCCGCGTCGTGCGTCTACTTCAAGACCGCGCCGTTTGCGGCGTCGACAACCACCTCGGTGCCCGCTTGGTTGTCGGCATCGAGTTCGATCTTCCACACCACGACGCCGTTCTCGTCGTCGATCTCGGCTTCGTCGATGTCCTTCCCGGATACCTCGGCACGTGCGGTCTCAAGCGCGGTGGCCAGCGGGATGGCGATCCCCTTGAGCCGGTCCAGTTCGGCGGCGTCTGCGGTTCCCTTGGCGCGCTGCCCCGGGTTCATGCCGGAGGCGTCCACCTCGACCTCGAACAACTCGTTGCCGTCGAGCACATCGACCTGGTAGCCGCCCGCACCGTCGTCCTCCCGGTCGATGCCCACGACGTCGCCTCCGGCGGCCTCGACGGTGTCGATGGCAGCGAACGCGGCATCCTCGTCGCCGGCGCTCGGACTCGGCGAGGCGGACATGCTGGCGGAGCTCGATGCTACCTCCGATGGGGGTGCGGCGGTGGGGCCGCCCTGCGCGCCGTCGTCGGCGGCGTCGGAGCCGGTGTTGTTGCACCCCGTCAGCAGCGCAGCCGCCATGGTGCCGAGGATCATGGCCGTCACGGCCTTTGCAGCGGTGGTCGTCATATAGCCTGCCTACCACGAACGATCGGCATGTAAAAGGGTGGTGGAGGCCGGGACCGCGTCCGCGGCATCTCTCCAACGCGGGCCGCCGTCCGGGGTCTCGGGCGGACGAGCCCCTATCGGCGCGTGGCCGCTCGGCCAGTCCTGTGGGTGTCCCGGCTCAGCAGGAGGGCAAGTGAAACCACGCCGATCCCCAGGATCAGGTGCAACCAGTTGTCCGCGTTGTTCACGGGCATGCAGTTCGCTTCGCTGTCGCGTTCGATCACGAGGCCGTAGATCCACAGGGCGAGGTACACGACGCCGCCCCAAAGCAGGTAGCTCCTCGCGCGCCGTCTCGGGTCTTGGCCATTGCTATGCAGGCCACGCCGAAGAGCAGGTGCACGACGTCGTGCAGGACGGACACTTGAAAAACGCCCACGAGCATGGCCTCGGAATGGTGGCCGGCGAAGGAGAGCCGGCCGTCGTTCGACGTGGCGCCGGGAACGGACCCGAGGAGCGAGACGAGGAGGAACACCACGCCGACGGCCAGGGCCGCCGTTTGGACGTGGTTGCGCTCGGTGGAGCGTGCTCGGGTGCCGCTCATAGTCTTGTCCTTCCGCTTGGTTGGTGGCCGAACGGTCTGTTGCGGTCCCGGAGCGTGCTCAGCGACCACCGCGCGCCGCTCGGTCGACGTCTCCACCTACGCCGACATGGCCGCGCTGACCAAGGCCGCGGAACCGTCACGCCCTCGCGCTCCGCCCTCATCACCAGCTGCGCCTGTTCCTCCGCGGTCACTCACACCTTGCGGCGATTCTTCGTCCCTTTCGGCGAATTCTCCCGCGGGCGCTTCACCAGACGCGATCGCTTCCCTTCGTCCTCCGGCACGAAACCACTGGCGCACACGCGCTATCGCGGTGGGCCGTTGGGGGGTGGCACGGTGGACATACAAGAGAACCAACAGCGCAGGGTGCTGACTCGGATGCTGCGCTCTTCCGGCTTGGGCTACGCCGACCTGTGGTTCGCGTACCTCGGTCTGGGCGGGACCGCCGGCCGCGACGACGTCGCGGCGCACCTCCGCGGGACACTGTCCCTGGATCACCTGCAGGGCGAGCTTCTGAAAGAGGCCGCACGGGAACTCACCGAGGCCCACCGGCCTCTTCCGCGTCCATCCGTTGTCGACGGCATTGCGCCGCGCTCCGCCCCCCCGACCCGGGAGGCGGAACCCCCGGCTGACGCAACGCGCGCCGCGATGCCCCCAAGAACACGCCCCATCTCCCGCCTCCAATGGCCCACCCTTCCACGGCATTGCGGCGAATCCTTTGCGAACCGGGCAATTTTTTGGCGGCGGACTCGACAACGTCCCGCCAGGGACCAAGCCCCCAGAACGCACACCGATTCCGCCGCCGCCCGGTACCGTCCCAGGAAAATTCTTGGGGTTGCGGACGTCCCGGCTCCGTCGGGTCCCGGGAAGCCATGCCCCTCGCCCTCGCGCGCCGAGAGTCCAGCCCGTCAATGCCCGGGTGTGTCCGAATACCTTCACCGGCCAGGCGCTCTCGATCAGCGGTTCTCCAGTGTCCACGCCGGCTCCTCCAAAATGTGCGCCCGCGCCGCGGCGGGTGCCAGCGCGCTCCGCGGTCCTTTCCTCGGGCCGAGCAGCGTTCCCGGCCTACTTGGAGGCGACAGGCCCGGTCCGCACAAGACGCGTTCCCGAATACGCCGAATCCACCGCTGGGATGCGTTGAGCCGCCCGACGGCCGGGCGCGGGCATTGCGAATCCCGTGAAGCTGCGGAACAGTTCAGCGCAACAGCGCCTGCTGCGGAAATACTTCGGGCTCCCGGGAAGGACCGGCCGTGTTGGAACCGCCCAGCATCGTGTTTGTGGCCGCGGGCGCGGCGGTCTTCGCCGCGGCGGTCCTGCCCCGGCTCCTGAGCAGGGCTCCGGTGTCCATGCCGATGGTGTTCCTGGGCGCCGGGGCGTTGGTGTTCGGCCTGCTCGGGGACCTGCCGGATCCCGACCCCGTCGCCCATCAGGTGTTCACGACGCACCTCACCGAGGTCTGCGTGATCATCTCGCTCATGGGCGCCGGCCTGGCTCTGGACCGCCCCGTCGGGTGGCGCCGGTGGGCCACGACCTGGCGGATGCTCGGGGTGGCCATGCCACTCTCCATTGTCGGGCTGACACTGCTCAATGTGTGGGTGCTCGGGCTCGGGCTCGCCGCGGCCCTGCTCGTCGCCGCCGCCCTGGCACCGACGGATCCCGTGCTGGCCTCCGAGGTGCAGGTCGGCGAACCCGCGGACGAGGAGGAGAGCGCCGACCGGGAGGACGAGGTCCGCTTCGGCCTGACGTCCGAGGCCGGGCTGAACGACGGGCTCGCGTTCCCGTTCGTCTACCTGGCGATCGCGCTCAGCATGGTCGGCGCCGCCCCCGGCGGCTGGTTCCCGGAATGGTTCGCCATCGACATCCTATGGAGGATCGGTGCCGGCGTGCTCATGGGCCTGGGCACGGGCAAGCTCCTGTCCGCAGTGTTCTTCTCCTCCCGGCTCGAGAGCATCCGGTTGGCCGAACACTCCGAGGGGTTCGTGGCCCTGGCCGCCACTTTCCTCGCCTACGGCGCGACGCAAATGATCGAGGGCTACGGCTTCGTCGCCGTCTTCGTCTGCGCGGTGACGATCCGTGCGGCCGAGCACACGCACGGCTACCACCGGGTGCTGCACAGCTACGTCGAGCAGCTGGAGCGCCTGATGACCGTCGTCATACTGGTGCTCTTCGGCGGTGCGATCGCACGCGGACTCCTCGCCGGCATCGGCTGGCCCGAGATCGTGGTTGCCTTGGCCTTCCTGCTGATTGTCCGTCCCCTCGCCGGCTGGACCGCACTGGCCGGGGGCACGACCGGTCCCCGTGAGCGGACCGCGATCGCGTTCTTCGGCATCCGCGGGATCGGCTCGCTCTACTACCTCGCGTACGCCTTGGGCGAGGGCGAGTTCGGCGCCCAGACAAAGCAGCTGTGGGCCATCGTGGGCCTGGTGGTCGCGGGATCCATCGTGCTGCATGGGACAACCACCGCACCGGTCATGAACTGGCTGGACCGTCGCCGCGAACGCGAGGCCGTCCGGAAGTTCGGCGACGAGGGCCAAGCACCCAAGACCGCGATCTAGCCCCTCCCGGGAAAATCTGCCCACGCGGCGGCGTCTCACCACCCTCGACCGAGGAGCCCGTTCCCCTTCCCTGCCCCATCAGCCGGAGGCAGGTCTAGATGACGCGCTAAGAGGCGGCCTAGCCTGCTGGCAGGGACGCTATGCCTGAAAATACGGGGCCCCGGCGACCGGCGAGGTCGGACGCGCGCCTCGAGTGAAGGTGCGGACAATGACAATCAGGGGCTATGCCAAAGAGAGGATGACGATCATGACGACCCTGCGAATTGAAGTTGCGGTTCGTGACTATGACCTGTGGAGGAGCGCCTTCGAGAAGGATGCCGGCGGACGGGCCCGCTTGGGGGCGCGCAGCTACCGGATCTTTCGTCCCATCGACAACGATCACGAGGTCCTGCTGGACCTCGATGTCGACTCGGCTGCGGAGGCCAGCGAGTTCCTCGACATCCTCCGGGCAAAGGTATGGCCCTCGCCCGAAAACGCCCCGCCCAAGGTTGGCGAACCCAAAACACACATCCTGGAGATGGTCGATTCCCGAACGTACTGACGCCGCGAGAGCGACCGACCGCCCTGGTTGCCGCCGGCTCCGCCAGCGGCAACTCCGACCATCGACTGGGGTCGGGCACCGGCCAAGGTCATGTGCCGGCTTATGTGCGTTCTGCGGCGGGGAACGGGCGGGCCACCACGAGCGGGCGCTCCGGCCAGGACCTGCACCCCCAACCATGCAGGAGCGCGTCAACGGTGTGCCCGGCATCCCCGAAACAGCTGCTCGCTGTGGCCGTATGTGCCGATTCCAATGAGCTGGCTCAGGCAAGCGACAGCGCGAAGCTCAGCACGAACCCGGCCGTCGTGCTCAGTGCCACAGCGGGACCGCCGTGTTCGTAGGCTTCGGGCATCAGCGTATCGGCGAGCGAGGCGATCACCGCGCCGGCCGCGAAGGCCAATGGCAGGGAAATGGTCTCCGGGTCGGAGCCGGCCAGCGGCCCGGCGCCCAGCACGACGGCGACGATGAGCAACGCCGCACACGCCAACCACAGCCCGATGATCCGGCCGGCCGCTTGGCCCTGGCTGCGCATCGACGCCGCGCCAACCAGGGACTCGGGAAGGTTGGACACGAAGATGGCAGCCAGCAGCGCCAGCCCGCCCGTTCCCTCGGTGAGGGCGACGCCGAGCGCCACGTTTTCCGGAACCCCGTCCAGCGTCACCGCCGCGAGCAGGGCAAGGCCCGCGGCCCCGCGCGTCGAGGCCTTGTTCGGTGCCTTTTCCGCCGCCGCGGCGTCCGTGTCCAGTTTGGCGCTGCCCCGGAACTCGTGCGCCGGCACGCCCGTTGGGGGCACCCGGCTGCGCCCAACGGTCCAGCAGCGCGCTGAGGATGGTGAACACGACCGCTCCCGCCAACAGCCCCAGCGCCGCGCGCCACATGCCGCCCTTCTCATAGGCGTCCTCAAACAGCTCGAACGTGAGTGCGGTAATCAGGGCGCCGGCGGCGAAGGCCAACAGCATCGCAAGGAGACGCTTCGGCAGCTGGAACCGCACACCGATCAAGGCACCCAGCACGAGCGCGCTGGACGCCACCGCACCGAAAACCCACGAGGCTCCCACGCGGCCAGTATCTGGGAGGAATGCATCCACGACAATGGCTAGTCGGGATAGCTCGATGTGATGGCCCGGGCGGCCATCTTGGGCGCAGCGGCCACGCAGCGCGGCGTTCCCGTCCGGCGCGCCTAGACGACGGCTGGCTTCGCGCGTCCTGCGGACAGCGCGGGGCGAAAGAGCCCGGTCACGGACGCCGGGCTCTGAGGGCCTCGGGTCCTAGATCGCCGATGCGATCCAGATGACCAGGGCCACGGCCACCAACACGCCCACGATGGTCCAGATGAGGTTGCTTCCACGCATGCTACTTCCTCCGTTCTCGCTCTCGCACTCATTATGGCCACACGGAAGACGCTTTTTGGAGGTCGTCGGCACCCCTCAATTCCCAGGAACTCGTATCGTTGGTCGCAGTTCAAACATTTGTTGTCCTCGCCTGTGCATTGCGGCATCGGAAGGGGCGGGCGGGACAGCCGAAGGCATCTCCGCCGCCTGCCGCCATCGCTAGCCACCGCGTGTCGTCCGAGACCTCGCGTTCCGTGCTCTCGCCGTCCGATTCCCGGCCGGAACGGTTCATCGGTAACCCGGGATTGCCGCGGGGCCCTAGTTGGCGGTCCCAGGGCGGCGCTACAATCGCGCATGGAAAAGCTTCACTATTCAGTCCAAATAGACGCGCCCGTGCACACCGTCTGGAGCGCCATGCTTGACGACACAACGTACCGGGAGTGGACCGGCGGGTTCCACGAAGGATCCCACTACGAAGGCAGCTGGGAAAAAGGCAGCACCATCCGTTTCCTCGGGCCCGACGACGATGGTTCTCTTGGCGGGATGATCGCCAAGGTCGTCGAGAATCGCCCGTACGAGTTCGTGTCCCTCGAGTACGTCGGCCAGGTGGCCGGCGGCGTGGACGACACCACGAGCGACCTCGCGAGGCGGTTCATCGGCGGCCACGAGGACTACTCCTTCAGCGAGGCCGGCGGGGCAACAACCCTGAAAGTGGAGCTCGACAGTGACGAGGAGTTCTCCGGGATGTTCAACGACTCCTGGCCGAAGGCACTGGCCAAGCTCAAGGAAATCGCGGAACGACCCTCCTAACGCCCATTCGGTGTCGCTCTCCTCGACCGGAGCGGAGGCCATCCAAATGCGCTGGGCCACGAGCCCCCGCCCTGCCGGAGGACTGCCGCGCCACCCGTGGTCCGTGAAGGACATCCCCGCAGGCCGCTAGCGGGCATGGGACGCCCCCAGGCCCACGTGGATTTCTCTTGCCTCGCTTGCGACCCGGGAGTAACCTCCCCTCATCCAACTCTGCAGTACCCGACGGGGCCCACAAGGCCCGGAGGCGTAGCGTCAAGAATGAACAGGGGAAAGGTTTTGTACGTGGCCTGCGCGGCACTGGTTGCAGGCCTTCTGGTCTCGCCCGCTTCGGCCGCCGGGCAGGTCGCCGAACCGCGATCCGCCGGCCGGGGCGCCCCCGGCAACCTCTCGTTCCAGCTGACCGATGCCAAGGGTTTCGGCGTTCCGGCCTCCAGCCCACTCACCATATACGCTTGGCCCTCCAACAAGGTCTTGGCCGCGCTCAAGGTCGGCGAAACCGCACGGCTCGAACCGATCGGCAACACCACGACGGACGGCGCGGGAAACTTCACGTTCACGGGACTGGACCCGGCACGCCGCCCCGAAGGAGAACCCGTCAACGTGACCGTCGTGGGGTCGTCCAGCGCCGGCGAGTACCGGCACGCGACCACCATCGACCCAACGATCCCGCGGGCCGACATGCGGGTGGACGCCAGCGGGGCCGTCGCCATGCCTGTCACCGTGAAACCCGTTGCCGTGCCCGGAGCCACGGCTGCGGGGTCCGCAGGGTTCTGCGGGACCACGGTGGCCGCCATCTACCGGGAGGTGCCCGCCCAGGTGGGAGCCACGTTCGTCCACGCGGCCGGGGCTTCGTCGAAATACAGGTTCACCGCCGGCGCCAGCACCACACTCGGCGTCGGCACCTCCGGGGAGGGACGCTACGGAACGTTCGAGGCGGGTGGCACCAGCTCGCTCACGTCCGACTTCTCGATCAACTTCCCGACGACCAAGAAGGGCGCCTACTTCCACCAGGCGTACGTCATCCCGAAAAAGCTGAAAAACACCTGCTACACGCCCGACGGGGTTCCCTATACTTCTTGGTATGAGGTCCGCGCGACCTCGTACGCGGGCGGCGGAAACACCGTCAAGGGCACGTCCTTCAAGACGACGAAGCATTGCACCGGTCTCGGCAAGGGCCACACATGGGAAAAGAACACGACCACGGCCATCACCTGGACCAGCGGCCTGCAGACCGGGCGGATGATCGGGCTGAACCTGTCCTCGCGCTCGGGCTTCACCAACCAGTCCAAGGTGGTCATCAACCCCGGGTCCAAAGACCGCTGGATCTGCGGCCACCACACGTTGCCAGGCGTCGTCGAGGGGCTGGGCCCGCGGAGCATCAAGGTGATTCCCCGGTGAGCCGCCTCGCCGCAGCCGTCCCAGTGCTGGTCGGTGCGGCGCTCCTCGCCGGGTGCGGGGCCTACCCGGACCAGTCCGGTCCGCTCCTTGTCGGACCCCCGTCCGGGGAGCCGGAGAACACCATCTGCTCGCCCATCGAACCCGAGATGCTGAAGCCCGGCTTCGGCGAGACCGTCTTCAACAGGACCAACCAGGCGGCGGAGATCCTCTCCGTCGAGTTGGCAGGGGCAAGGAACCTCGAGGTCAAGGACACTGGCGCGTGGAAGTTGGACGAGAGCGTCCCGATGTTCTACATGTGGTCCGATGCGATAGTGGACCGCGATCCTGACGCCGCGAAATTCGTCGCGAACCTTTCCCCCGCCGAGGGTTTCGTCCTCAACCCCGGGGACGAGGCGGGTGTTGCCGTGGCCGCCGAGGTCCTGGACCCGTCCCAACCGGCCGGTGCGCACCAGCTGTTGGTCCGCTACCGGTCCGGCGGGCGGGAGTACGCGGAGGTCACCAACGTGACCTACGAACTGAACCCCGGCGGGTGCGACTACATGCTGGACGAATAGTCGGGCGGTGCGACCGGCCGTCCGTCGCGCTCGTACAGCAGGTGCCGGAGGAGCTTGCGCTCGGCATCGCGTCGCCTCTTGGCGACCTCGCGGGGGTCCGATGCCGGTAGCACGTCCAGCGGGTTGGTGGCGGGCGCGGCCGGCTGCTGTGATGCAGGGACCGGCCCCATGGTGGCTTCCGTATGCATACGCGAATCCTCCCACCCGGCCCCGCTGTCCAGAAGCCATAGGCCCGAGCAGCGCGCTCGGCACCGGCTACAGTCCTGGCGCCTACTAGTCCATCTCCCCACTTTTGCCGGGACTTGCGGCCAGCGGCCGCGAAGTCCGCGCGCGGAGCCCAGAACTGGATCGGTGTGGCGAGTACCCGGCGTAGCGCACTTCGTCCCGCCGCAACCGGCCGCGTGCTGCCCGCCATGGAGAACCTTGTTGCAATCATGCGCCGCGGCGACATCCCCGCACTGACCCAGGCGGCAATCCCCCGCGCCCACTTCGAGACCATCCACCCCCTTGAGGGAACGGCCGCACCGGGCGGGCCAGACGACGTTCGGTCGCAGTGTCGGGCTGCGACGGGCGCGCTCTCCGATTGGCTACTCCGGGCCTGGCGGGGGCGGTTTGAAGACGGTACCCGACAGCGGCGCGTAGGCTATCCATCCGGTGTCTTCCGTGCGTCTGGTGGCTTCCCTCGCCTGGTCGACCTCTTCCTCCTCTGCCTCTGCGGCCGCGGCCGCGGCCAGGACAGCGAATGCGGCTGCTGCCCGGGCATTGAGAGCTGGACCCCTTCCCCGGAACCGGCGTGCCGGCGCGTTTTCCTCGTAGGTGGCCAACTCGACGTCGTACCCGTCACCGATTTCATCCGCCACGCGCCGGGCCAGGAGGTTGCCTTCCGCGGTGAACCGGCGGGCCTCATCCTCCGAGGTCTAGTCGAAGTCCGAAGTCAGGGAATCATAGTAGGACTGCTCCCAGGCCGTCAGATCGTGGAGGAGGTCCGGGGTTAGGCCGGTGAGGTCATAGTCGACGGGTCCTTCGAACCACAGCACCGTGTCCGCGTAGTCGGGAAACATGCGCACTGTCGGGCGCCGGTCCTTCGCCGGGATGTCCATGAAGTGATCGTACTGCCGCGGTCCGTTCCAGGACCCTTGCGGACGGTGGTCCCGGCAAACGGCTCGGCAATAGCCAAGGGCGCCATCACACGCACGGAACTGGCTATCGGTTCCGGGCGCCAGGAACCAATCAGTGGCGCCTCACAACCGATCCGCCGAAGCTGTCTTGAAAGATACGGATTATCCAAACTGAGGTCACCTTGTAGATGGTCGCTCGTAAGACAGGCCGTCGAGGCATGCACCCGCAGTGTTTCGCGGCAGATATTTCGTTGCTGGTGCCTATGTTTTTGACTCTGCGGTACGCACTCGAGTGACGTAGGCACCTACCAGGAGGGCGAAACCGCCAATGACCAGTCCGAACGACGCGCCATGAAGAAAAGCCACGTGGGCGGCTGCCTGCGATGAGTCCTCAATCCAGTCGTGCAGCGAGCCAAGTGCTCCCGCGATCGCAGCTGCCGATGCCAGACAACCTGTCGCACCTAGTAAGAGTACGTACGGGACAAGCACACGGACTCGACCGGACAGGATCGCTGGCATTTCCTCATAGTAAGTCACCGACCTATACGGGCCCCGATCTTGGCAGCACCAGAGTCGCGCCGGCGTGATGCGGCTACCTTGCAGATCGTCGGTATCAGGACTGTCTGTCGAGACACGGAGTCCTAATTCCTGTGATCGCTTGGGCGACATTGTCGGTCATGGCATCGAGCCGGTTGATCTCGGGGACACGGGCACTTTGCGGGAAGGCGCACTCAGGGGTGCGGAATCGCCAGCGGCGGGGCTCAATCGAGAGGGATGCCGATGCGGTGGAGTTTGAGCATGTTGGTGGAGCCCGCGGTGCCGGTGGGTGATCCGGCGGCGATAACGACGAGGTCGCCGGGCGAGGCCAGGCCGTTTTCGCGGAGCATCTGGTCGACTTGGTCGGTCATTGCGTCGGTGTGTTCGACGAACGGGACCTGCCGCGACTGGATTCCCCAGGTCAGCGCCAGGACGTTCATCGTGGCCCGAGCGGGCGTGAACGCGTAGACCGGCTTGCCCGGGCGCAACCGTGAGAGGCGGCGCGCGGAGTCCCCGCTCTGGGTGAAGGTGCAGATGCATGTCGCGTCCAGCTGGTCTGCGATCTCGACGGCCGCAAGGGTGATCGCGCCGCCCCGGGTCCTTGGCTTGGTGCCCAGCCCGGGTACGCGCTCCAACCCGTGGTCTTCCGTGGACTCGATGATCCGGGCCATGGTCCGGATCGTCTCCAGCGGGTACTTGCCCACGCTGGTCTCGCCCGAGAGCATGACCGCGTCGGCGCCGTCGAGCACGGCGTTGGCGCAGTCCGATGCCTCCGCACGGGTCGGTGTCGGGCTCTCGATCATGGACTCCAGGACCTGGGTCGCTACGATCACGGGTTTGGCCCAGCGGCGCGCCAGCTCAACGGCGCGTTTTTGCACCAGGGGCACGTCCTCCAGCGGAAGCTCCACGCCGAGGTCTCCGCGGGCGACCATGATGGCGTCGAACGCGTCGATGATCTCCTCCAGGGCCTCGACGGCCTGGGGTTTCTCGATTTTCGCGATGACGGGTGTGCGGCGGCCCTCCTCGTCCATGATCTCGTGGACGCGGCGGATGTCGGCGGCGTCCCGGACGAAGGACAGGGCGACCATGTCGACGCCGGTCTTCAGCGCCCAGCGCAGGTCGACCTCGTCCTTCGCGGTGAGGGCGGGGATGCTCACGGCAACGCCGGGAAGGTTGATCCCCTTGTTGTTGGAGACATGGCCCGACACTGTGACTTCGGTCAGGATTTCGGTGTCGTCGACCCGGAGCGCCCGCAGCGCGACTTTCCCGTCGTCGATCAGCAGCGTGTCTCCGGGGCGGACGTCTCCGGGCAGTCCCTTGAACGTGGTGGAGCAGATTTCCGCCGTTCCCTCGACATCCGCGGTGGTGATCGTGAACCGCGCTCCCGCGGCGAGATGGTGGGGACCGTCCGTGAACCGTCCAAGGCGTATCTTCGGGCCTTGGAGGTCCGCGAAGATTCCCACCGGCCTGTCCAGCTCTTCCGCGGCCTTGCGCACGTTGAGGTAGGTCTGTTCGTGCACGTCGTGCTCGCCGTGGCTCATGTTCAGCCGGGCGATGTCGACGCCGGCCTCCAGGACCGCGAGGGTGGCGGCGTAGCTGCCGATGGCGGGCCCGAAGGTCGCGACGATCTTGGCGCGTCTCATGAATGGATGCTGTCCTTCACGTTGAGTGAGTGGGCGATGTGCCGTCCGACGTCGACCAGCAGAGCGGCCGAGAGCGCGGGGTCGCGGGCACTGTCGCGTTTGGTCATGGTGCTCAGGGCGTGGATCCGTTCGATGTGGTGCTCGGGGAGCCGGTCGACGTTCAGCGTGTTGTGGCCGACGACGGCGATGACGGGCACCGGGGCCGCGCGCCGTGCGACGACGAGGGGAAGCTTGCCGGAGAGGGTTTGTTCGTCCATCTTTCCCTCGCCGGTCACGACCAGGTCGCAGTCCTCCAGGGCGCGGCCGAAGTCGAGCAGGTCCAGGAAGAAGTCGGCGCCGGAGACCATCCGCGCGCCCAGCAGCATCGCGGCGTAGCCGAGCCCGCCGGCGCTGCCGGCGCCCGCGGCTTCCGCGCAGGCCGTGCCCGGCCAGCCTGCCTCGTCGAACCGGCGGGCCAGGTTGGCCAGGCCGGATTCGAGCAAGAGCACGTCCTCGGGGGTGGCGCCCTTCTGCGGCCCGTAGACGGCGGCCGTTCCGGCAGGCCCGAGGAGGGGGTTCTGGACGTCGTTCGCGGCGACCAGGTCCACGCCGTCCAGCCCGACGAGTCCGGTGGGGTCGATCCGGGCGATGTCCTTCAGGCTTTCCCCGGCGGGCACGAACGTGTCGCCGTTGGCGTCGTGGAACCGGACCCCCAGGGCGCTGAGCATGCCCGCGCCGCCGTCGGTCGTGGCGCTGCCGCCGAGCGCCAGGACGACCTGCTTCGGCCCGTGTCCCAGGACCTCGGCGATGGCCTCTCCGAAGCCGACGCTGCTGCTGGCCAGCGGGGCGGGCCGTCCCGGGGGCAGCATCTGCAGTCCCGAGGTGGTGGCCACTTCGACGACGGCGGACGAGGCGTTCAGCGCCACGGTGGTCGTAGTCGGCTCGCCGGTCGGGCCGGTGACCGTGAACGTGATCGGTTCGAAGTCCGCCGCCAGGGCCGCCTGCACGCTGCCGTCCCCTCCGTCGGCCAGCGGCAGGAACCTGCAGTCGATCCGTCCCCGGTTCGTGCCGGAGACCAGTCCGGTTCCGATCCAATGGGCTGCCTCGGAGGCGCTGAGCGAGCCCTTGAACTTGTCCATGGCCAGAAGAATCCTGAAGGCGCTCATCGGGCCGAGGCCCCCACGAGCGGCTCGTCCCGGTCAGCAGTGGCGCTCGTGGCGTCGCCGGCCGGGACGGAGTTTCCGCCCCTGGACGGTGCGGTGTCGGCGTCGGACGCGGTGTCGGCGGTGGCGGATTCCAGTGGGCCCACGTCCTCCCCGTTGAAGACCCGGCGGACCCGGTCGATGTCCAGGGACTTGTCCCACCACGCGATGAACAGGGTGGCGACGGCGTTGCCGCAGAAGTTCACCAGGGCCCGGCACTCGGACATGAACTTGTCGATGCCGAAGATCAGCATGATGCCCGCCGCGGGGATGGTCCCCAGCGTGCTCAGCGTGGCGGTGAGCGCGATGAACCCGCCGCCGGCGACGCCCGCGGCGCCCTTGGAGGTGAGCAGCATGACCGCGAGCATTCCCAGCTGTTGGCCGATCGTGAGCTCCGTGTTGGTGGCCTGGGCGATGTAGACAGCCGCGAGAGAAAGGTAGATCGCGGCGCCGTCGAGGTTGAAGCTGTAGCCGGTGGGCACCACCAGGCCCACGGTCTCCTTTTTCACGCCGGCGTGCTCCAGCTTGCGCATCAGTCCCGGGAGCGCGGGTTCGGCGGTCGACGTCCCCAGGATCAGCAGGAGCTCCTCCTTGAAGTGCTTGAGCATCTTGAAGATGTTCAGCTTGAGGAAGGCCATGACCCCGCCGAGGACAACGACGACGAAGATGATGGACGTCCCGTAGAAGAGCAGGATCAGCCACCCGAGGCTGGAGAGCGTTTCGACGCCGTACTTTCCGACGGCGAACGCCATCGCGCCGAAGGCGCCCAGCGGGGCGGCCTTCATAATGAAGTTCAGGACCTTGAACACGATCGCCGTCAGCCGCTGGACGACGTCGAGCACGGGCTCGCCGATCTTGCCGACCGCGTTCAGGGCGATGCCGAAGATGACCGCCATAAAGATGATCTGCAGGATGTCGCCCTCGACGAAGGGTCCGGCCACGCTGCCGGGGATGATGTGGGTGAGGAACTCCCACCATTGCTGGTTCTCGCCCTTTTCGATCAGCTCCGCCGCCGTGCCGGTGGTCTCGATCTTGCTCGCATCGGCGTTGACGCCGTCGCCGAGCCGGAAGATGTTGATGGCGACCAGGCCCATGAGCATGGCCACGATGGTGCCGATCTGGAAGTAGCCGAGCGCCTTCAGCCCGGTCATCCCGACCCGCTTGAGGTCCGCGACGCTGGCGATGCCGCCGACGATGGTCAGGAAGACGATCGGCCCGATCAGCATCTTCATGGCCTCGACGAACGTGGTGCCGATCGGCTGCATCGCCTCGCCCGTCGCCGGCGCCAGCCAGCCCACACCGATGCCGATGACGATCGCGATCAGGACCCAGAAGTACAACTGGCGGTACCAGCGCTTTCGCGCGGCCGGCCGGAGGGCGTCGCTGTGCATGGTGTGGTCCATGATTCCTACCTCATTGTTGGAATAAGTCGCGCTCCGGGTCTCGTCCGTGCGGAGTCTGGGACTTGGGAAATGAAAGGGGGCCCCGAGGGGCACGTGCTTCGAGGGAAGTGCCCGGTCCGGGCGACTAGGACCGCCCGGACCGGAGTGTGGGGTCAGACCGTGGCGAGCTTGTCGCTCAGGGCCGCGACGATCGATTCGGTAACCTCGTCGGTGTCGGACTGCCCGCCGATGTCGCGGGTGAGGTGCCCGGCTGCCGTGGCGGTCTCGATGGCGGCCTCGACCTTGCGGGCCTCCTCGTGCAGGCCAAAGTGGTCGAGCATCAGCGCGGCGCTGGCGATCGCGCCGATCGGGTTGCTGATCCCCTGGCCGGCGATGTCGGGGGCGGTGCCGTGGACCGGCTCGAACATGCTGGGGAACCGGCGTTCGGGGTTCAGGTTGGCGCTGGCCGCCAGGCCGAGGCTGCCGGCGAGGGCGGAGCCGAGGTCGGAGAGGATGTCGGCGTTGAGGTTGGAGGCGACGACGACGGAGAGGTCCTCCGGGCGCAGGATGAACTTGGCGCTCATCGCGTCGACGAGCACGCTTTCGGTCTCGACGTCGGGGTAGTCCAGGGCGACGCGGTCGAAGACCTCGTCCCAGAGGACCATGCCGTACTGCTGGGCGTTGGACTTGGTGACGGAGGAGACCTTCTTGACCGTGCGCGTGCGGGCCAGGTCGAACGCGAAACGGATGATGCGCTCGCAGCCCTTCTCGGTGAAGAGCGCGGTCTGGAGGGCGACTTCGTTGCCCGGGCCGCGGCCGCTGAGGTTGCGGCCGCCGATGCCGGCGTACTCGCCTTCGCTGTTCTCGCGCACCACAACCCAGTCCAGTTCGGTGTCGTCGGCCTTGCGCAACGGGGACTGGACCCCTTCCAGGAAGCGGACGGGGCGGATGTTGGCCCACTGGTCGAAGTTCTGAGTGATGTTCAGGCGCAGGCCCCAGAGGCTGATGTGGTCCGGGACGTTTTCCCAGCCGACGGCGCCGAAGTAGATGGAGTCGAAGTCCTTCAGGGTCTCGAGCCCGTTGGGGTCCATCATGACGCCGTGCTCGGCGTAGTACTCGCAGCCCCAGGGGAACTCGGTCCAGTCGAAGGCGAACTTTCCGCCGGATTGCTGGGCGACGGTGTCCAGCACCCGGCGTCCTGCGGCGACGACCTCCTTGCCCACGCCGTCGGCGGGGATCGAGGCGATCTTGAAAACCTGGGTCTCGCTCATGTGTTGCTCTCCTAGTTGAACGTGTCCCGCATCACGTGTGCGGCGTTACGTTCAATTAGAGCGCCCGGAATTCATCGCGTCCAAGACCGAAAAGCCATAGGACGCATAGGCGGTACCTATTCTTCGTGGTCAGTGTGCTGGTCGGCGTAGTCCGCCGCAACGGCCAGGAACGCCCGCGCCGCGGGCGTCAGGTTGCTCGGCCGGCTGAGCACGGCGACGTGCAGCACGGACACCGGTTCGATGCCCATCACCCGGAGCCCGGACTGGCGTGCCAGCGGCGCCCAGGACGAGGGCATCACGGCGTGGCCGACGCCCGCCAGGACCAGGGGCAGCACCGATGTCCGGTGCGCGACCTCGACGGCGATCTCCACGTTCACGCCGCTGGCCAGGACGTCGTCGACGAGCGAGCGCATGAGGGATCCGCGCTGCGAGACGATGACCCGGTGGCCGCCCAGGTCCCCCGGCTCCAGGGAGTCCCGCTTCCCGAAGACATCCGCTTGGGGGTTGACGATGAGCACCAGGGGCTGGCGCTCGAGCTGCATCACGTCGACGTCGGGGACCTGGATGGGCCGGTCCGAGCCGAGGAGGCCGACCTCGACGCTGCCGTTCCGGACGGACGCCACGACATCCTCGGGCGTGAACGCGGCGTCGACACTGACCGTGACGGACGGGTGCAGGCGCGTGTACGTGGCGATCATGGACGTCAGCGGCTCGATTCCCGGTGAGGGCATGGCCGTCAGTTCGAGTCGGCCGCTGCGCACGCCCTTCAGCGCGTCGAGGGCGGATCGGGCCGCGTCCAGGTCGCGTACGACGAGCCGGGCCGGACCCACGAGCTCCTTGCCGGCGTCGCTGAGCACAACGCGGCGGCCCACCCGGTGGAACAGCGGGACGCCGACCTCCTGCTCCAGGGTCTTGATGGTCTGCGACAAGGACGGCTGCGCGATGAGCAGCTGCCCGGCCGCCCGGCTGAACCCCTGGTGGTCCACCACCGCCAGAAAGTACTTGAGTTGCCTGACATCCATGCGGTCTTCCCCGTTTCCAGGGCCGCCCATCGGGCGGGGCGGCCAACACCCATTATGTGCCTGCGCAAAAGCGGCGCGCCCGGCCAATGGGTGACGGGCCGGCCGCGCGGGAGCCTCCAGCCGTCGGGCGTCGTATTGCCTTTGCCTATGCGGACGGTAGGTAACCGGTCTTAGACGTGACCCAGATCACGGGTGCATGGTGGGATTCACCCATCGACCGGAGGACGAGGATGTCCAGCAATTCACCTGCCCCCCTGCAACCATCGACTTCGCCCAAGCGAACCGACGTCACGGCCGCCCTGCTGGGCGGGAAGACGTTCCGGAGCCTGAGCGAACAGACCCTGTCGCCACGGGAGGAGAAGTTCGAGCGCGCCCGCCAGACATTGGGGTTCTTCCTGGCCCCGGCGGTGGCGATCGTCTTCGCGCTCCTGCCCACGGCGATGGACCCGACGCAACAGCTCCTGGCCGCGATCCTTTTGGGCGTGATCATCCTCTGGATCTGCGAACCCGTGCCCATCCCGGTGGGAGGACTCATCGGCGTCGCCGCCGTCGTGATCCTGGGGGTCGCGCCGGCCGCCGACGTGTTGAGGCCTTTCGGCTCGACGACGATCTTCACGTTCATCGGCGCGTTCATCCTGGCCCAGGCGATGCTCAAGCACGGCATCGCGCAACGGTTGGCCTTCGCCGTCCTCTCCATCCCCGGCGTCGCCAAGTCCACCTACCGCATCATCATCGCGTTCGGCGTGATTACCTGCCTTCTCTCGGCCTTCGTCTCCAACACGGCCACGGTGGCCATGCTCATGCCCACCGCCCTGGGCATCCTGGCCGTCATCGCCCAACTCATGCAGGACCGGGGAATCGTGAAGGCCGACTTCGACCCGCTCCGGCTGCGGGTCGGGGCCGCGCTGATGCTCATGCTGGCCTACGGCGCCAGCGTCGGCGGCCTGCTTACCCCGGTGGGTTCCCCGCCGAACCTCATCGGACGCGGCCTCATCGAGGAGGCCACCGGGGAACGCATCTCCTTCGCCCAGTGGGCCGCGACCGCCGCGCCCCTGTGCCTGGCCATGTTCGTCGTCCTTGCGCTCGTCATGTTCCTGCTGAACAAGCCGGAGATCCGCAACATCAGTGGCGTCGACGAGTTCATCCGCGAACAGAAGGCCGCCCACGGCAAGATGAAGCGCGCGGAGGTCAACACCCTGGTCGCGTTCGGCTTCACCGTGACCCTCTGGCTGCTCCCCGCGGTGGCCAGCCTCTTCCTCGGCACGGACTCGGACCTCTACATCTTCCTCGACGACCGCCTTGACGAGGGCATCGTCGCGGTGCTCGGAGCCTCGCTGCTGTTCATCCTCCCCACCGACTGGAAGAAGCGCCAAGCCACCCTCACGTGGTCCGACGCCGCCAAGATCGACTGGGGAACGATCATCCTCTTCGGCACCGGCATCATCTTCGGCTCCCTCCTGGCGGCCACCGGCCTCGCCGAGACCATCGGAACCACCGCCTCCCAGAGCCTGGGCATCACCAACGTCGTCACGATCACCGCGTTCTCGGTGATCCTGGCCATCCTGATCTCGGAGACAACCAGCAACACCGCCTCGGCCGCCGTCGTCGTTCCCATCGTCATCCCGCTCTGCATGGCGATGGACGTCGACCCCTTCGTCCCAGCCCTGGCCGCGACGTTCGCGGCGTCCTTCGGCTTCATGCTCCCGGTGTCCACGCCACAGAACGCCATCGTCTACGGCTCGGGCACGGTGCCCATCACCAGAATGATCCGCACCGGCCTGGTCTTCGACATCCTCGGTGCCATTCTCATCATCAGCATCGTCCCCATCATGGTCGCCGTTACCGGCATCGGCGGGTAACCGCCAGCCAAACGACCGAAAACACACCTACCCGTGGACGTGAAGTAACGGCGCCGCGGCCCACTACGAGTGTGGGCCGCGGCGCCATCGATCCGAACGGATTGCGTCTTGCGACCGACAGAATGCACGTGTCTCAGGAGCTCGGGAACAGGCGAATTGCGGCCGCCTCATAGATGGTCGCTTGCAACCGCTGGGTCGAGACGCCTCCCTCTGCTGCCGCGTGCATGGAATACCCGCGCTGCCTCCGGGCATGACACCTATCCCCGCGCGTGCGGCTCACGCCCGTGCTCAAGGAACGCCCATAACTGGTCCCGCTCGGCACCCGTGACAGTCACGACTTCGAAGTCGACCTCGCTACCCCCGCCGGGCTCGAATGTGCGGAAGTGGCCACCGCGTAATTCCTCCACTACGGGCCAGTCAGGCCCGTAGTCCTCCTCGCAATACTCGTGGCGCCCATCCAACCAATGCACCTGGGACCACATCTGTTCCTGCCTGATCCCAAGCAGCGGAAAGGACCGCATAGGCATGACGGACGTGGTTATCCACCCCACAGCCGCACCGTCACGAGAGAGCTTCCAAACCGAGTTCCGGAACGCGTCCAAAGCCGGGTCTTTCGGCCAGTCCTTCTCGTCAAACCACTTGTCGAGCCATCCCATGTACCAGTTCTAGCAGCCCATCGCGCTCGTCGGCGCGGCGCGAAGCCAGGAGTCGGGCGGCATGCCTCGATTGATCCTGATTCTTGTCAGGCCGCCCGGCTGCTCTTACCTTGCAGATAGTCGATCGCGCCACGTTGGTGAGGCACGCGAGAGCCACGGGATGGCTCCCCGGCGTAGACCGTTACATGCCGGCGAGTTGCGCTCTTGCTTTGGTCCATGGCCTGGACAAGGATCGGCCTGTGCTCGGTTAGGAGCGCAGCGGCTTATTTCCGCGCACACTGAGACCCGAGGCGCAGATGACATTACGGTTGGTTCTTCACTCAAGCCCGCGCCCTCTCTCCGCGTATTCGTCACCCTGTATGCAGGCGGCCCCCCGACCGTCGGCGGGAGATTCAAGGTGAAGCACCTGTCGTGGACCGGAATCGTCCTACTTTCGATGGTCCTGATCCTTGTTGCTGCCTTGATCGGAGCCCTATTGGTCGGGCTCTTTCCGCAGACGTCGCAAATCTTCCTTCTGCCGACCAGCATTGCTATCGGCGTGATCATAAGCATGGCTGTGAAAAAGAACGCACGAAAATAGCACTGGGACCTACCGGGAACTTGAAGTCAGCACACAGTCGCCGAAAGTGCCTCGCAATCGACAAAAATCAAGACGTAGCCCCGCGATTCCGGGCATCCGCGAGAGCCCACCGGATTGCACTCTCGCCACCATGCATCGCAACCCACTGGCCGACTTAAGCTGGCCAACCACACTAGCGAGACAGTCGGAGGACAGAGAAATGCGCAAACTCATCGGGTACGCACGGGTCTCAACCCGCGCCCAGGACACGGACCGGCAGACCGCGGATCTGATCGCGGCAGGCGTTCGCCGGGACGACATCTACGTTGATCGTGGAGTCAGCGGCGCACGCGAGCGGAGGCCCGAGTTCGACAGGGCGCTGGACGCGCTGGAGCCGGGCGACACTCTGGTCGTGACCACCTTGGATCGCCTCGGGCGCTCAACGGCGAACATGCTCAATCTCGCCGAACAGCTCACGAACGGAGGAACGCACCTGCGCGTCCTGAACCTCGGAGGAGGTGACATCGACACCGGATCGCCCATGGGCGCCATGCTCTTCACCATCACCGCCGCCCTCGCGCAGATGGAGCTGGAGGTCAAGCGGGAACGCATCATCGACTCGATCACAAAGCGCCGGGCCGCCGGCCTCGACCTTGGCGGTCGCCGCCCGATCTTCACGGACAGCCAGATCGCCAATGCCCGGCGGCTCCTCGACTCCGGCCAGCCCGCCACTCACGTTGCCCGGGACCTCGGCATGTCCCGGGCCACCTTGTACCGCAGGATGGCCTGCCTCGACGCCAAGGAGTGGATCAAGACCTACTAGGCAAAGAACGCGCAGACGACGGGCTCCGGACCATCCGCCGGAGCCATCGCCACCCAGCCGGGCAAGTCGCCAAATGCCCTGGCGCGCATCCCTCCCCTGCGCCTCCTTGCGGGGTCAAAATGGCTACGACAGGATGCGGATTCCGCTCGATCTCCAACATGAGGAGCAAGACGTTGGACAGCCACGAGGAGCAACAGCTCAGGACGCTGGTGGAGGCCCTGCAGGCGTCGTTCATCGCGTCCGGCGAGTTATGGGTCGCCTATCTCGGTCTGGGCGGACTTGCCGACCAGGCGGAGGTCGAGGCGCACATCCACGGGCTCCTGTCCCTTCCGGCCCTAGAGTGCGATCTCCTGGCCGAGGCGGCCAACGAGCTCATCGCAGCGATTCCGCCGCTTCCGCGGGCCGCCTACAGCAACGATCCCGTTCTCGATTCCTCAACCGCCACGTCCGTCTCCCCGCCTGAATAAACCGCGGCCCGTCAGATCTGCAGGTTGCCGCCCACCTGACCCCCATGGGGGCGGTCCATAACGGTTGATGCAGTCCGATACCGATCCTGCATCTTCGCCCCGACGGCGGCCTGGGCACTGGTAGACAGGAAGTCAAGGGGCGGGCACGGATTCCACGCGCCCTCTGAAGCAGTGGCCGCAAGTGTGACAACTCGCTGGTCCGGGCCCGCCCCCCACTTCCTGCTGAGGGTCAATCCGCAGCGCGCGGACCACCCGATCGAGTAACGGAGGGCACCATGTGCTCAGGCGCCTGGATGCCGGTGTGCATGCCTATCGCGGAAAGGAGAAGGCGCCCTGCCGTTTGGGGGCCGGAGGGCGCCTTCTGGCGTGCGCCGGACACTTGGGGGGTCGACAGCGCACGCGGTGCGTCGGGGTCTTGGGGGAAACCCGACGCGGCCCCCATACTGCCCTTATTTCACGACTGCCACAAATGACACAGTCTTCACATCACGGCACCGGAATGACAAATTGGGAAAGTTGGGGTCGCATCAAGTGAATTGCGGGCGCCTTGGCGTCCGCGCACAATAGGCCTTCTCGCCCGAAGGCGAAACCACGATTGCGGGGAGGAGACGCATGGAGAACGAATCGACACCGACGGTGGCCAAGGACGCTGGCCCCTTTTTTCACGGAACGATGGCCGCCCTGAAGGTTGGGGATTTGGTGAAGCCCGGTCACGACTCGAATTTCGGGGAGCGCAGGATGGCGAACTTCGTCTATCTGACGGCCACACTGGATGCGGCCACATGGGGCGCCGAACTCGGGGTGGGCGAGGGGCCGGGCCGCATCTATCGGGTGGAGCCCACGGGGCACTTCGAGGACGACCCCAACCTCACTGACCAGAAGTTCCCGGGCAACCCGACGCGGTCGTACCGCACCCGCGACCCCCTGCGCGTCGTCGACGAGGTCCGGGACTGGGAACCGCACTCCCCCAACGCGCTCCAACACATGCGGGACCGACTCGATGAACTCAAGCGGCTCGGCGTCGAGGCGATCAATGACTGACGCGAGTGCCGCATGACAACTCCAGGGCTGAGCACGTGGCCGCCGAGCGACCCAAAGTTCAAGCGGTCCGAGGTGACGGCAACCGTGGGTGTTGGCGACCCCGTGTGGGAGAGGGCCGCCGACCAAGTGCTGCGGTGGACGGTGAAGACCAGAAGCGGGTTCACCGTGGACTCCCCGGGCCCGGTGTCGCCCGGGGACAGGGCTTTGGTGACGGCACGCCTTCTCGGCGCCACGGTCGTCGAGCCGGTGGAGGTCGTGGCGGTGGTGCGGGAGCCGGACCGGGTTGGATTCGCGTACCGCACGCTGCCGGGGCACCCCGTGGACGGCGAGGAGGCGTTCATCGTCCACAGGGACGGCGACCAGGTGCGCCTGACTATCCGCTCGTTGACGCGCGCGGCGCCGCGGCAACCCTGGCGGGTACTCTTCCCGCTGCTGCGGATCGTGCAGCGGGCCGTCCGGCGGCGCTACCTGCGCGCCCTTCGCTGAACGTCAGCCCTTGACGGCGCCCTCGAGGCCCGCCTGGATCTTGTCCAGCGTTGTGTTGAAAGCATCGGTCATGTCGACGCCCACACGGTCGGCCAGGACAAAGATCCACCACAACGATTCCGCCAGCTTGTGTTCGAGTTCCGCCGCGGGATCACCCTCGATGTCCCAGGTTCCGTCACGGGCCAAGAGCAGGCGCCCGATGTGGCCGACGTCGTTTGCGAAGCCCAGCATCAATTCGTGATCGGACCAGACCTTCCCGTTCAGGCGCTGCTCCAAAATTTCGTAGAGGGCGCGGACCTCCAGGGCACGGTCGCGGGCGTCCGCGAGGGTTGCATGTTTGGGGTTCGGCATTTGTTTCCTTCGTTGGGTGGATGTTCCTTGAACGCGACCGGGGACGAAAATATTCTTGCCGCAGCCCCGCGCGCCCACTACGGCACGGGCGCGCCGTCCGGGGCCGCGGCGTAAGCGAGCGAAAGCCGACGGTAGGACCGGGTGAGCATGGCGCCGAATGCCAGGAAAATGGACGCGATACCGGACACCAGGAACACCAGCGCGATACCGCGGGCCTCCCCCTCGCCCAACAGCCACGACCAGTCCTGCCGCCCCGACTCCGAATCCATGTAAGGGATGATCCAGAACTCCGCCAGCGGCGCGATCAGGAAAGCCGTGACCGGCGCGGCCGCCGACTCGAAGGTCATGGCGAAGCCGAAGACCCGTCCTTGCGTGGCATACGGGACGACCTTTTGGATCACGGTCTGTTCCGCAGCCTCGACGGCCGGGATGATCATCATGTAGATCCAGATGCCCGCGGCGTAGAGCCACCACCACTCGCGCAACGCAAAGGTGGCGCCGAGCACGCCGGTGCAGGCCACGAGGACGAGCATGGTGCGGATGGGATTCCTGCCCAGCCCGAACTTGGCCACCAAGCCCCCGCCGATGAGGAAGCCGGTGGCCGTCACCCCGAGCACCACACCCCAGATCTCCACCGGGAAGATCGTCAACCCGTAGGGGTCCATCAGCGCCATGAACACGCCGCCGGTCAGGTTGTTGAAGGTGGTGAAGAGGATCAGCGCGAACAGGCCCCGCGTGGCGCGGACCGCGGCCACGCCCGCGCGCAGTTCGGCGAAACTCTCACGTTCCGCGGCCCGCACGATCTTGGGCTCCGGGATGGATATGGTCAGCAGGTGCGCCAGGACAACAAGGCAGGCCGCCAGCGCAATGACGATCGTGCCGCCCATGCCGAGCATGCCGATGGCGAGGCCGCTGAAGACGCTGGTGGCCATAAACGCGAGCCCCTGCACTGCGCCGACCAGGCCGTTGGCCTTCGCGCGGCGATCGGCCGGGACCAGCAGGGTCACGGTGGTGGACAGCGCGATGTTTCGGAGCTGTTCGACGACGGCCCCCACGAGCACCACCAACGCGAAGACCCAGAACCAGATTCCGGCCAGGCTTAGCAGGTCCTCCTCCGGCACCAGCAGGAAGATGAGCCCGGCGGCGGCGAAGCAGGCCACCGTGAACAGCGTGGAGCCAAGCATCACCGCGCGTTTGCGGTAGCGGTCCACGAGCACGCCGAAGAACAGGCCGAAGAAGGCCACCAGCAGCATGTAGGCCCCGCCGATGAGCCCGGTGGCGAGCACAGACCGCGTCTCCAAGTAGACCCAGAAGGTCAGCGCAAACCAAAGGAAGCTGGTGACGACGTTCGCCAACGCGGTGTTGACGAGCACGTGCATGAATGCGCGGTGCCCGCTTGGCGGTGGAGCCTCACCGCTACTGGCCTCCGCGCCCGCCGTCCCGACGGGCGCGGATGAGGTGTCCTCGTGCGACATGCCCCTAGCTTAGATCCCGGGGCCGACGCCTTGGCAGCCCTCGCCCGGGCCGTTCGCTAGATGCGGGCGGCCGAGCTGTCCGGATCGTCCTCGGGGTTCCAGGCGCCGCGCGGGGAGGTCCCGGCCGGCGGCACCTGCTCCACGCGGGGAGTCCGGGCATACCGCCACGCGGCCACCCCCGCCGACGCCGCGACGGCGAGCGCGGCAGCCAACAGCCATGCGGTCCACGTCGACGACCGGCCAGACCGCGCCGGAACCGTTGCGGCCTTCTCGGCCCTAGGAACAGCCCGCTGAAGGCCTTCATGGATGCGTGGGGTCACCGACTCGACCCCCTCGGCGAGTTCGTCCGCCAAGCGGCGCACCACCGCCTGGATCCGCGGGGACGCCGATTCGACGCCGGCATCCAAGCCCAGGACCGCCCTCTGCAGCGCCGCCTCGACGCCGGGGGTTGCCCACTCCTTCCCCTTCGCCAGCCGCAGCGCGAGGCTTTCCGACAGCTGGCGGGCTCGAGCGTTCTGGACCAGGGCTTCCGCAGTGCGCATGGTGTCTCCTCCGTGTTCCGAATGCCCACAGCGTACGGTGGACGGCGTCCGCGAAACAGGGCAACGGCCGCCGAACCGAAAGTCCGTGCACGGCGTTTACACCGTGCCGACGCTGGCTTACATTGAGGGCCTTGCACGCAACCAGACGGAGGACGCGATGAACCGGAACGACGAGCTCGGCGACGGTGCCGACATTCGGGAGGAAAGGTCCGGCGGCACCGACGGCGAGAAACTGGAGGCCGACGGCCTTGAGGATCAGGGCGGAGCCGGGGCGAGGGAGGACGACGACGCCACGGACGGCCGGAAGATCCGCGCCGACGCGTTGCGGGACGGGAATTCGAACGACGACGACGCCCGGGAATAGCGGCCGCCAGCCCGCCGGCACGGGAAGGCTATTGATCCCACCGAGCGCAGGACATCGGCGTCATCGCCGCTTGGGAACCAGCCCCTGACTACGCCCTCCCTCCGGGTTCCACACCGCCCGCTTGGCAGGCAGGGGTTGGCACTGCTGGCACCAGAAGAGATCGTGTCCCCCGAGGTCCGGGACGCCGCCGGACTGCGCGGCGAGGGCGGCCGTGCGCGGTGCCAGATACGCGGGGAGCCTGCCGCCGAACTCGTGGACGACGGGAACGTTGCACCGCGGGCACGGAAGGCCGCCGCGGCCAAACACCCAGTACGGGGCGCCATGTCCGTGGGACGCCGTTTGCCGCCGGGCGTGGTCCCTGTTGGCGTTCATCAGGCCGTGGGCGATCTCGACGATGCGCGGCAGGTCCGCGACGTCGCCGACCGAGGCGTGTGGATTCACGCCCGCCGTAAAAAGCACCTCCGCACGGTAGACGTTTCCCAGGCCGGCGATGAGCCGCTGGTCGACCAGCGCCGCGCCGATCGGACGGGCGGGGTCCAGCGCGAGCCTGCGTGCGGCCTCGACCGGATCCCAAGAGTGGCCGAGCGGATCCGGTCCGAGGTGTCCCACGGCCTCCGGTTCGCGGACGGTGGGAAAGACGCGGAGGACGTCGAGGTCGATCCCGACGGCCTGGAAGTCGCGGTTCCTCAGCACGCAGAGGGCGTTGCGGATAGGGGAACGGGCGCGCTCCCCCGTGGCGTACACGTCCCAGCGCCCTCCCGAGGAGAGAAGCGAGTGGACCGTCGCATCCGCGACGCGTATGAGTAGGTGTTTGCCGCGCGAGACCACGGAACCGACCTTCAGCCCATTCAGGTCGAAAGCGTGGTGCTCTGGCGTCCGGAACGCCGTGTGCTCCAGGATCTTGCCGGTCAGCGCGGCGTCGAGTCGCCTTGCCGCCTGGTGGACGGTGTCGCCCTCTGGAACGCGGCCCAGCATCCTGAGCTTCGAAAGGTCTTCCATCGAACTGGCGCAGCTTTCGGAGAGGGCGAACGGGGTCGGTCCGGGCAGAGAATCACCGCGGGAACATGGCAAACGCCACTGCCTTACAGCGTAAGGCCATGCCGCGGGGATTCCAAGAGAATGCACAGGTAGGACGAGCGACGCCGGTCTACCCCTCCGCCGCGTCGTTGGCTAGGCTCGGTGCTCCTGCAAGGGCGGCTCTGCGCGCGGCGCCATGCGGACGTAACGAAGGCCCCGGCCCAATCCAGGTCTGGGGCCTTCGCGCACGGCCCCCGTCGCCGACCCGCACTCGACGGATCCGGTCCGTTACGTGCCGTCGGCCGCCGGCTGACACTGCGGGCACCAGAACACGTGCCGCCCGCCGGTCTCCTCGAAGTCACCCTGTTCCGCCTCGAGCATCGTGCCCTCCTGCGCCGCCGGGGCGGCGCGGCGCGGCACACGGGGTACCTTCCCCAGGGTGCCCTGGACGACGGGCGATCCGCAGCGCAGGCAACCGAGTCCCGCGCGGCCGTACACCCAATGCCTCTCCCCGCTCGAGCGTGGGGCGGTCAGGCGCCTGGCCCGGTCCTTGTTCGAGTTCAGGAGCTCGCGGGCCACGTCCACGAGTCGTGGCAGGTCCTCCAGCAGCCCCGTGGGAGTGTGAGGGTTGGTGTGCGTCATGGCCAGCACCTCGGAACGGTAGACGTCGCCGATCCCGGCGATCAGCCGCTGGTCCAGCAAGGCAAGCCCGATCGGCCGGTCGGGGTCCAACACAAGACGACGAGCGGCCTCGACCGGGTCCCAAGAGTGGCCCAACGGGTCCGGGCCCATGTGCCGAAGCGCGACGGGTTCGTCGCTGGCGCGGATGACGCGCAGGAACCCAAGGTCGAATCCCGCTGCCAGGAAGTCGGCGTTCCTGAGCACACATGTGGCCTGGGGCAGTGGCGTCCGCGACCGCTCGCCGGGGGCATAGGCCTCCCAGCGTCCGCCCAGGCCAAGGTTCGTGTAAATACACAGGCGGCCGACCCGAATGAGCACGTGCTTACCACGCGACACGACCGAACCCACTCGGCAGCGGGACAGATCGAGCGCGGCGTAGGGCAGGTCGCGGAACACGCTGCCCGTGAGGACCCGGCCGGACAGGGCCGCGTCAAGCCTCCGCGCGGCCTGATACACGGTGTCTCCCTCAATCACAACGCCGCACACCCCATCCCAGTCCCCCCACTCGGTCGGCAAGAGCTTCCCATGGGACGACCCCCGGAACAAGGCTTATTTCAATCCACTTGATCAACGGCGACTTTCCGCTGACGGGGATCGGGGCGTGGCTGCGCTAGCTGGTCACCAGCACGTCTGCGGCGCTGTCCATGTGCGTCTTGATGACGCTCGCGGCAAGTCCCGAATCGGCCGAGTCGATGGCGTCGACGATCTCCGCGTGCCGCTCGACGCTCATGTTTTTCACGCCGCGCTCCATGCCGCCCCACATGATGGACATGCGGATGCTGCCCTCCAGCTGCTCCCAGGCGTGGAGAAGGGGCTCGTTGCCGGTGAGCCTGCACAGGACGCGGTGGAACTCGAGGTCGGCCTCCACCCCGCGCTCGATGCCGTGCTTCGCCTCATCGTCCATGTGGCGCAGGGCATCCCTCAATGCGCCGACGGCAGCGGTGCGGTCGCCGAGCGTGCAGAGCAGCTGCGCCGCAAGGGTCTCGAGGGCGGCCCGGACCGCGAAAATGTCGCGGATCTCCTTCGCGTCCAGGTTCCTGACGGCCAGGCGGCCGCGGGCGCCGGCCGCGACCAGCCCCTCCTGCTGGAGCTGTCGGAGCGCCTCGCGGAGCGTGCCGCGGCTGATGTTAAGCATCTCGGAGAGCTCCGTCTCCACCAGGTGTTTGCCGGGCGGGATCTCGCCGGTGGTGATCGCCCGGCGCAGCGCCGTGAGCGCCTGCTGGCGGAGGCTGGTCTTCTCCAGCCCCAACAACGACATCGCCTCTGCGACCATGGCTTCCCGCCTTCCGGATCCGGTGTCGACCGTCGACATCCGCACGTTCTCGTTCGATCCTAGACCCGGCCCGGGGCCCACGGAACGCCGCGGACCCCGCGCCGGCGCTCAGAGTTCGCCGAGGACCCGTTCCACAATGCGGTCCACGGACAGTCCGTACCGGTCGTGGAGCGTGGGCAGGGCCCCCGCGTGGAGGAACTCGTCGGGCAGGGCTACGGGGACGACGCGCTTGCCGATGCCGGACTGGACGACGGCGGAGGCCACCGTCTCGAAAAGCCCCCCGACGACCGAGTGGTTTTCCAGGGTCACGGCGAGCCGGTCCGTGTCCAGTTCCCGCAGGACGGTCTCCGTGTCGAAGGGCTTGATCGTCGGGGCGTGGACCACCGCGACGTCGACATTGTGCTTGGCGAGCTCCTTGGCGGCGGAGAGCGCGCGCATGGTCATCAGCCCGCTGGACACAAACACGACGTCGGCGCCGCCGCGGAGGACCTTCGCCTTGCCGAGCTCGAACGAGTAGCCGTACTCGTCCAGGACGGTGGGCACGTTGCCGCGCAGGAGGCGCAGGTAGGTGGGCCCCTCGCTGGCCGCGAGCTGCGGAACGGCCTGCTCGATGTCCACGGAGTCGCAGGGGTCCACGATGGTCAGGTTGGGCATGCCGCGGAAGATCGCCATGTCCTCCGTGGCCTGGTGGCTGGGTCCGTAGCCGGTGGTGAGCCCCGGGAGGCCCCCGACGACGTTGACGTTGAGGTTCGGCTCGGCCGCGTCGAGGCACAGGAAGTCGTACGCTCGGCGGGCGGCGAAGACCGAGTAGGTGGACGCGAAGGGCACCAGCCCGGTCTGGGCCATCCCTGCCGCGGCGCCGAGCAGGAGCTGCTCGGCCATGCCCATCTGGAAGAACCGCTCAGGGAACGCCTGCGCGAAGATGTGCATGTCCGTGTACTTGCCCAGGTCCGCGGTGAGCCCAACGATCGCGGGGTTTTCCTCCGCTGCCTTGACGAGGGCGTGGCCGAACGGGGCCGACGCGGTCTTCTGGCCGGGGTCCGCGAACGAGGCGATCATGGCCGAGGTCTTCAGCCTGGCCTTCGCTGGTGTGGTGGTCACTTGCTTGCTCCTTCGTGTCCCGCGGAGAGCTGCTCGCGGCAGGTTGCCCATTCGTTTTCGTCGATGCGCATGAAGTGCGCCTTCTCGCGGTTCTCCAGCAGCGGCACCCCGCGCCCGATTCGCGTGTCGCACAGGATGACCGACGGCCGGCCGGCCGTCTCGGATTCCTTGGCGACGGCGTCGAAGGCCGCCAGAAGCTGGCCGACGTCGTTCCCGTCCACGCGCTGGACGAACCAGCCGCTCGCGGCCCACTTGTCCGCCACGGGCTCGGTCCGCATCACGGTGTCGGTCTTGCCGTCCGCCTGGAGCGCGTTGATGTCCACCAGGACGGTGAGGTTCGCCAGTCCGTGGTGGTGGGCGCCCATCGCGGCCTCCCACGTGGAGCCCTCGTCGAGTTCGCCGTCGGACATGAAGTTGATGACGCGGGAGGACGAGCCCTGGTGCCGGAGCCCAAGGGCGGTGCCGACCGCGATCGGAAGCCCGTGGCCGAGGGAGCCTCCCGAGATCTCCATGCCGGGCGTGTAGGTGGACATGCCGGACATCGGGAGCCTGGAGTCGTCCGATCCGTAGGTCTCGAGCTCTTCGACGGGGACGATGCCGGCCTGGGCGAGCGCCGCGTAGTGGCCGATGGCGTAGTGCCCGGTGGAGAGCAGGAAGCGGTCGCGGCCGTCCCAGTCGGGGTTCTCGGGGCGGTGGCTCAGCTGGTCGGCGTAGACGGCGGCGAACATGTCCGCGGCACCAAGGGCCTGGCCGACGTAGCCCTGGCCCTGCACCTCGCCCATGTTCAGGGCGTGGTGGCGCATCCGGTAGGCGAAGTCCTCCACGCGGCGCCTGCGTTCCGCCGTCGTGTCCTCCGCCTGGGCGTAGGGGGTCGTGGTGGTGGTCATGCTGGTTCCTTTGGATTGGGGTGCGGTGTTCACGCGGTGACGTGGTGGTTGTTGTGCGCCTGCTCCGCCTGGTCGGCGATCCTGCGCTCCTCACGGCCCCAGGTTTCACGGGTGGAGATGGCCGCCCAGAGGCCGATTGCCCCGTAGAGGCTGAAGAGCAGGGCCGGTCCGAGCCAGCCGAAGCCGAGAAACAGCAGGGTGGTCACGAACGGTGTGAACCCGGAGACCATGGCGGAGATCTGGTAGGCCAGCGAGGCGCCCGACGAGCGGGTCTTCGCCGGGAAGAGTTCCGGGAACCATGCACCCTGAACCCCGGCCAGCGAGTTCTGGCACACGGCGTAGGAGATCACAAACGTCGCGATGACCAGGACGAACAGGCCGGTGTTCACGAGCATGAACATCGGGATGCCGAAGAGCACCGCGAAGGCCGTGGACACGAGGTAGACCGGCCGCCGGCCGATCCTGTCCGTCAGCGAGGCCCAGGCCATCGTGGCGAAGATCCCGATGCCGGAGGCCACGCAGAGGGCGATCAGGGTCTCGGACTTGGTGGCGAGATCGCTGGTGTGGAGGTAGGAGATCATGTAGGTGATCGAGACGGCGTATCCCGCGGTTTCGGCGATGCGCAGGCCGATCCCGCGGACGATGTTGCGCCAGTCCTCGCGGATGACCTTGACGATCGGGGCGCGTTCGATCTGTCCGGAGCTCTTGACCTCCTCGAAGACCGGGGACTCGGGGACTTTGGAGCGGATGATCAGGCCGACAGCGACCAGGACGATGCTGGCCAGGAACGGCACGCGCCACGCCCACTCGCCGCCGAGGTTCACGCTGAACAGGAAGACGATGTTCGCCAACAGGAGTCCAACGGGGAAGCCGGCCTGGACGATGCCGGTGTACTTGCCCTTCTTTTTCCACGGTGCGTGCTCGTAGCTCATGAGGATCGCGCCGCCCCATTCGGCACCGAAGGCCAGGCCCTGGATGACACGCACCAGCACCAGGAGGATCGGGGCCACGAGGCCCACCTGTTCGTAGGTCGGCAGCAGCCCGATGGCGAACGTCGCCAGGCCCATCAGGATCAGCGACGCCACGAGGACCGGCTTCCGGCCCAGCTTGTCCCCGAGGTGCCCTCCCAGGATGCCGCCCAGCGGGCGCGCCGCGAAGCCCACGCCCAAGGTGGCGAATGCGGCCAGTGTCCCCGTGACCGAGTCGGCCCCCGGGAAAAACGCGGTGCCGAAGTACAGCGCGGCGGCCGTGCCGAAGCCGATGAAGTCATAGGTCTCGATCACCGCGCCGACACCGGAGCCGATGGCCACGCGCCGGGCGTCCTTCGTGCCATGGACGTGTCCACGCATCGCGAGGTTTTGGGTTGTCATGTCTTTACCTTTCGGACAAACCGACGAGTCCGCCTTTGGCTTCGCCAGTGTCAACAGTCAACAGAATATGCCTCCAAGTGTGATCTGCGCCACGCGTGACTGTCAACAGTCAACATCCAAGTTTTTTATTGGTTGACTGTTGACAGTCAACGCGCATAACGTGGTGGGCATCACATCCACTCGATTTGGCCCAAGGCGTCCGCTACGCCGGGCCGCGCAAGGGAGCGCTCCATGAACACCACACAGCGAACCGCCGTCGTTACCGGGGCCGCCTCGGAGAAGGGGATCGGCATGGCCGTCGCCTCCCGCTATGCCCGGGACGGCTGGGCCATTGTCGTCCTGGACCTGGATGGGGAAAGGGCCGCGAAGGTGGCCGCCGAAATCGGCTCCGCCCACGATGTCCCGTTCTTCGGCCATGCCGTGGACGTGGCGGACGAGCCCTCCGTCGCGGCGGCACACCTCGCCGTGCGCGCGGAGGTGCGGGCGGGCAACCTCCCGTCCGTCGGGGCCCTGGCCAACATCGCCGGCATCACGTCCCCCGTGCCGTTCCTGGAGACCACGCGCGAACTGTGGGACAAGGTGATGGCCGTGAACGCGACCGGAACGTACCTCGCCACCAAGGCCTTCCTTCCCGACATGCTGGAGAACGGCTGGGGGCGCATCGTAAACATGTCATCAGTCTCCGCACAGCGCGGTGGCGGGGTCTTCGGCAAGGTCCCCTACTCCGCCGCGAAGGCCGCGATTCTGGGCTTCACCAAGGCGCTCGCCCGCGAAGTCGGGGACAGCGGCGTGACCGTCAACGCGGTGGCCCCGGGTGCCGTCGACACCAACATCCGGGTGGGGTCGACCGCCGAGACCGAGGCGGCGATCACGCGTGACATCCCGCTGGGCCGCACCGCCACCACCGAGGAGGTCGCGGCGGTCGTCGCCTTCCTTTCCAGCGAGGACGCGTCCTACCTGACCGGGAGCACGCTGGACATCAACGGCGGCAGTCACCTGCACTAGTGCCGGAGGGGAGGCCCGCGCCGTGGGGTCTCCCCGGCGCCTGCCGGCCGCTTCCGGCTCGGCGCCGCCCCGGGGCTAGGCTGATCGGGTGCGCATCTGGAGCCTTCATCCGCGGTACCTCGACTCCAGGGGGCTGGTCGCCTGCTGGCGAGAGACCCTGTTGGCCCAGAAGGTGCTACAAGGGGCGACCGCCGGTTACCGCAACCACCCGCAACTGATCCGTTTTCGCGCCTGCCCCGACCCGCTGGCGACGGTGGGCGCCTACCTCACGGGCGTGGCGGACGAGGCCGCGGCCCGCGGCTACAACTTCAACCGGGCGCTGATTCTCTCCCAGCCGACCTCCCCTCCGCCCCTCCTCGATGTCACCAGCGGCCAAATGGACCACGAGCGCGCCCACCTGGCCGCGAAGCTCGCCGTCCGAGACCCCGAGCGGCTCGCGGCATTGGGTCTCGTGCGCTCCTTGGAGCCGCACCCGCTGTTCCGCGTGGTCGACGGACCGGTAGAGCCGTGGGAGATCGCCTGACGCACGCGCCCGCGGCCCCGAGCCGTCGTCCGGGCGCAGCTGGGTCAGTCCTGCTTGAAGGCGGCGTCGAAGGACTGGGTGGAGGCGGGGAAGTCGAACTGCTTCAGCGCGGCCAGGGCCTCCGGTGCCCCGTGGAGACGGTCCATGCCGGCGTCTTCCCACTCCACCGAGATCGGGCCGGCGTACCCGATGGCCGCCAGCGCGCGGAAGGCGTCCTCCCACGGCACGTCGCCGCGCCCCGCGGAGACAAAGTCCCACCCGCGCCGGGGATCGCCCCAGGCGAGGTGCGAGCCGAGGACGCCGTTTCGGCCGCCGCCCATCCTCATCCGCGTGTCCTTGCAGTCCACGTGGTAGATCCTGTCCGCGAAGTCGGAGATGAAGGCCACCGGGTCGATCCCCTGCCACATCATGTGGCTCGGATCCCAGTTCAGTCCGAACGCCTCGCGGTGACCGATGGCCTCGAGCGTCTTGACCGTGGACCAGTAGTCGTAGGCGATCTCTGAGGGATGGACCTCGTGCGCGAACCTCACCCCACACTCGTCGAACACGTCCAGGATGGGGTTCCAGCGGTCGGCGAAGTCCCGGTAGCCGGCCTCGATCGTGGCGGCTGGCACGGGCGGGAACATGGCCACGTACTGCCAGATCGACGAGCCGGTGAACCCCACCACTGTGTCCACGCCCAGCCTCTTGGCCAGCCGCGCGGTGTGCTTGAGCTCCTCGGCGGCGCGCTGCCGGACGCCCTCCGCGTCGCCTTCGCCCCACACCCTCTCCCCCACGATGTCCCGGTGGCGGAAGTCGATCGGGTCGTCGCACACCGCCTGGCCCTTGAGGTGGTTGGAGATCGCCCAGAGCTTGAGGCCGTGCCTCTCGAGGATGCCCAGTCGCTCGGCGACGTAGTCGTCGTCGTCCCACCGCCAGGCGTCGAGGTGCTCGCCGGAGACCGCGATCTCCAGCCCGTCGTAGCCCCAGCCGGCGGCTAGGCGGGCGACCTCCTCCAGCGGCAGGTCGGCCCACTGCCCGGTGAAAAGGGTGAAGTTCCGTGCCATTCTCAAGCTCCAATCCGTATGTGGTCCCGCCGTTGCCGGCCCTCGTCTCGATCGCGTCCAACACCCTCTGTCCCCGGCCCACAACCCGCGCCGGGCGCAGCCGCGCCACCGGCACCGGGGTGCCGGCCTGGCTTCAGCTCTGCCCGAAAGTCCTGTCCAGGTGCTGGCGCGGGACCCGGTTCCGGTCGTACGTGATGTCTGTGTAGCCGTGCGGGGCCGGCATCCCGTCCTCGCCCAGGTTCACAAAAACGATCTTCTCGATCGTGAGGATCGACTGCCGGGTGAACATGTTGCGGACCTCGGCCCGCATGGTCAGGGACGTCCGGCCGAAGTCCGTCGCGGTCAGTCCCATCTCGATCAGGTCGCCCTGCTGGGCGGAGCTGACGAAGTTGATCTCCGACATGTACTTGGTGACGGCCATACCGTTGCCCAGCTGCACTATGGCGTAGATGGCCGCCTCCTCGTCGATCCAGCGCAGGAGGCTGCCACCGAAGAGGGTCCCGTTCGCGTTCAGGTCCTCGGGACGCACCCACTTCCGGGTGTGGAAGGTGATCTCGTTTCTCGACATGACCCCACACTAGGCGCAGGACGCGCGCCAGGTCAGTCCGTGGCGGCCTCAAGCTCCTGCTCGTGGTCCGGCCGGTGCTCGTCGATCCATTCCACGACCATGCTGATGGCCTTGCCGAGCACCAGGGACACGGCGATGGCCAGCACCACCGCGAATTCGGTGGAGAGTTGCGGCCACACGCCGGAGAGGACGCCCACGCCGACGGAGTAGGCGGACCACACGAGACCCGCGATGCCGGCCTGCAGCAGGAACCTGCGCCAAGGCACGGGGGCCAGGGACGCCGCGAGGTTCATGGTGAGCCGTCCCAGGGGTATGTAGCGCGAGGTCATGACCAGCGGCAGCCCGTCGCTGGCCAGGCGCCGCCGGGCCGAGCTTAAGGCGGCCTGCCGCTTCCGGCCGCGCATCAGGGACCAGGAGGACATGTCGAAGCGCCGCGCAAGGGCGTAGGTTCCCACGTCGCCGGCCATGGCCCCGGCCAGCATCGCGGTGGCCAGCAGGAACGGATTCAGCGCGTCGGAACTGGCGGACAGGGCTCCCAGCGCGACGAACAGCGTGGTGCTCGGGACCGGTGGGAGCATGGCCGAGACGGTGACGAAGAGCGCCCCCAGGGGATAGACCCACCACGAATCGACGTCGCGGAGAAGTTCACCCAGCTGGTCCACGGCTTCCCCTTCCCCAAGCAACGGCGGGGCCCGCGCCCGTGCGCGGACGCTCACGGCGTACACCCGATCATATCCGCCGGGGGTGCGACACGTAGGCGGGGGCGAGGGGTCAGCCCACCTCGGGTTCCATGATCTCGCTGCGGATGAGGAAGCGCTTGCCTTCGGGTGCCTCCACGGAGAACCCCGCGCCGCGCCCGTTGACGACGTCCACGGTCAGGTGGGTGTGGCGCCAGTATTCGAACTGCTCGCGCGACATCCAGAAACCGATCTCGCCCAAGGGAGCCCCGGCGTCGTCGTCGAGTTCGAAGACGCCGAGCAGGATGTCGGAGCCCCCGGTCTTGAAGTCGCCCTCCGGGAAGCACATGGGCGACGATCCGTCGCAACACCCGCCGGACTGGTGGAACATCAGCGGGCCGTGCCTCTCCCACAGCCTGCGCAGCAGTGCCGCGGCGTCCGCGGACAGCGCCACGCGGGAGCGCGCCTCGCCCTCGATCGTCGGCCGGGCGTGAACCTCGCCTGTGTCCGTTCCGCCCGCAGTCGTGCTGGTCATGGTCGGTCCCTTCGGTGCCTGTGGGTGCACCTCCGTCCGGAGCCGCCGCGGATGGCGTTTCCGGACGGAGGATGCCGTGCCTTCGGAGTGGTTTCTATCTGTGTCCGGCGTAGTCGATGACCACCCGGCCATCGATTTTCGCGTGGATCATCTCGTCGAACACCGCGTTGATGTCCTCGAGCGGGCGGGTCTGGATGGTCGGCTTGATCTTGCCTCGGGCATAAAAGTCCAGGGCCTCGATCATGTCCTGGCGGGTGCCGACGATCGAGCCGCGGATCGTCAGCCCCTTGAGGACGATGTCGAAGATCGGCGCGGGGAACTCCCCTGGCGGCAGGCCGTTGAACACGATCGTCCCGCCGCGCCGGGTCATGCCGATGGCCTGGCCGAACGCCGCCGGGTGCACCGCGGTGACCAGGACACCGTGGGCCCCGCCGGTAGCGGCCTGGATGGCCTCCGCGGGATCCTCGGCAAACGCGTTGACCGTCACCTCGGCGCCGTGGCTGCGCGCCAGGGCCAGCTTTTCCTCGGCGACGTCCACGGCGGCCACCCGCATGCCCATGGCGACCGCGTACTGCACGGCGATGTGGCCGAGCCCCCCGATTCCGGAGATCACGACCCACTGGCCGGGCCTGACCTCCGTCTGCTTCAGGCCCTTGTAGACGGTGACGCCGGCGCAAAGCACCGGGGCGATCTCGTACGGATCGGCGCCCTCCGGGATGTGGGCGGCGAACTTGGCGTCGACCAGCATGTACTCGCCGAAGGAACCGTCGATCGAATAGCCGCCGTTCTGCTGTGATTCGCACAATGTCTCCCAGCCGGTACGGCAGTATTCGCAGGTGCCGCAGGCGCTGGCGAGCCAGGCGTTTCCGATCAGGTCGCCTACGGCGACCTCGGTGACGCCGTCCCCGATCTTTTCCACGTGGCCGACGCCCTCGTGGCCGGGAACCAAGGGAAGCTTGGGCTTGACGGGCCAGTCGCCGTGGGCGGCGTGGAGGTCGGTATGGCAGACGCCCGAGGCAACGAGCTTGACCAGGACCTGGCCGGGTCCGGGCTCGGGAACCGGTGTTGTGCCGACGTGGAGCTCTTCTCCGAACGTGTTGACGATTGCAGCGCGCATGGTGCTCATAAGAGTTGTCCCTTGTTCTTTGACTGCCGCGCGGGCGGGCGCGTACGCCGCTGGCCCGTCCGCGCGGCAGGGCGTGGAAAGGTCTGTCTGTCGGGGCCGTCCGGAGGGTGGAGGGCCCCGGTGTCGGCGGCCTAGAAGAAGCCGAGCTTGTCCTCCGCGTAGGAGACCAGCAGGTTCTTGGTCTGCTGGTAGTGGTCCAGCATCATCAGGTGGTTCTCACGGCCGATGCCCGAGGACTTGTACCCGCCGAAGGCGGAGTGCGCCGGATAGGCGTGGTACTGGTTGACCCAGACACGTCCGGCCTGGATGTCGCGGCCCGCCCGGTAGGCGGCGTTGCCGTTCCGGCTCCAGACCCCGGCGCCGAGCCCGTACAGGGTGTCGTTGGCGATGGACATGGCGTCCGCGTAGTCGGAGAAGGTGGTCACCGAGACGACGGGTCCAAAGATCTCCTCCTGGAAGATCCGCATCTTGTTGTGGCCCTTGAAGATCGTGGGCTCCACGTAGTAGCCGTTGGTGAAGTCGCCCCCGAGGTCGGCGCGGCCCCCGCCCGTCAGGACCTCCGCGCCCTCCTGCTTGCCGATGTCCAGGTAGGAGAGGATCTTCTCCAGTTGGTCGTTGGACGCCTGGGCGCCCATCATCGTCTCCGTGTCCAGCGGGTTGCCCTGCTTGATGGCCTGGGTCCGCCCGATGACGTCGCCGATGAACTGGTCGTAGATGGACTCCTGGATCAGTGCCCGCGAGGGGCACGTGCAGACCTCGCCCTGGTTGAGGGCGAACATCGTGAAGCCCTCCTGCGCCTTGTCGTAGAACGCGTCGTCCTTGGCCGCGATGTCTTCGAAGAAGATGTTCGGGCTCTTGCCGCCGAGCTCGAGCGTGACGGGGATGAGATTCTCCGAGGCGTACTGCATGATGAGCCGGCCCGTGGTGGTCTCGCCGGTGAACGCAATCTTGCGGATGCGCTTGTTCGACGCCAGCGGCTTACCGGCCTCCAGCCCGAACCCGTTGACGATGTTCAGGACGCCCGCGGGGAGCAGGTCGCCGATGAGTTCGGCGAGCACCAGGATCGACGTCGGGGTCTGCTCGGCCGGCTTGAGCACGACGGCGTTGCCGGCCGCGAGCGCCGGAGCCAGCTTCCAGACGGCCATCAGGATGGGGAAGTTCCACGGGATGATCTGGCCGACGACGCCCAGCGGCTCGTGGAAGTGGTAGGCCGTGGTGTTGTCGTCGAGCTGGGAGAGGCTTCCCTCCTGGGCGCGGATGGCGCCGGCGAAATAGCGGAAGTGGTCGATCGCCAGCGGCATGTCCGCGTTCAGCGTCTCGCGGACGGCCTTGCCGTTGTCCCACGATTCGGCGACCGCCAGCATCTCCAGGTTCTGTTCCATGCGGTCGGCAATCTTGTTGAGGATCACCGCGCGCTCGGCCGGGCTGGTGCGGCCCCAGGCCGGCGCCGCGGCGTGGGCGGCGTCCAGGGCGGCCTCGATGTCCTCGGCGGTGCCGCGGCCCACCTCGCAGAATCCCTTGCCGGTGACCGGGGTGATGTTCTCGAAGTACTCGCCCTTGATGGGCGACTTCCACTCTCCGCCGATGTAGTGCTCGTAGCGGGTCTTGAACGTGACGGGCGATCCCTCGGTGCCGGGGACGGCATAAACGGTCATGGCAACTCCTTTGTTGGCTGACGATCAGTGGGCCGGCGGCCGCGCGTCGCGGGCTGGGCCGGCGGTGCGCGGGTCTTCGGTGCTGGTGGTTGCGACGTTACGCCGGGCAACGTTGCAATCGGGTTGCACTCAGGAGAGCTCGGCCTCGAGCCGCATCAGCCGGGACACAACGACGGCGCGGCGCGGCGAGCGCGGCGGCAGCACCTGCAGCGCGGTCCGCAGGGCCTCGGCGTCCCTGGCCGCCTCCGGCAGGTCCAGGTAGTCCATCAAGACATCGGCCGACGCGTCCTGAAGCATGGCCTGGCGCAGGCCGCCGGAAACTTCGGCCCGGATCTCCTCGATGCCCGGCGCCGTCGATCGAGGCAGCACGGGGCCGCGGTAGGCGGCCAGCGCGCGCCCGTGTTGTCCGCGCGCGACCAGGTCCAGCACCTCGCGGGCGTCCAGGACCACCCACGGCTCCAGGCGGTAGGGGCGGGAGAGCAGGGACAGCCCCGGGTCGTGGCCGGCGAGCGCCTTGCGCAGCCGGACCATTTCCGCGCGCAGGGTGACCGGCTGGCCGGCGTCGCCAAGCACGGCGGCGGCGAGCTCCTCCGCGGTGAGCCCCGCCCGGTGCCAGGCCAGCAGCGTGAGGATTTCCGCGTGGCGTCCGCCGAGCGGCAGGCCGGTGCCCGCTGAGGTGAGCAGGCCGCCGTCGTGCCCAAGGACCGCGAGCCCCGCCGCGGCGGACGTGCGGTGGACGGGCGCGGCCAGTGGCCGGCGCGGGCGGAACGCGCCCCCCAGCATAAGATCCGCCTCCGCGGCCGCGACGGCCGCGTGGAGCAGGGCCAGGGAGTGTGCGGCGACGGCGTCCGCGTTTCCCGTCAGGTCCACGACGCCCAGCAGGCGGCCCGTGGCCGGATCGTGGACCGGGACCGCCGTACAGCTCCAGCGGTGCGCCTGTCGGCTGTAGTGCTCCGCGCCGCTGACTTGGACGCCCTTGCCCGTGGCCAACGCAGTTCCGGGCGCGGACGTTCCGACGGATCGCTCGGACCAGTCCGCCCCCGGCACGAACGCCATGCCCTCCGCGCGGCGCAGCGCGGATGCGTCGCCCTCCACCCACAGGAGGCGGCCGAACTCGTCCCCGACCGCCACCAACAGACCCGTGTCCCGCGCGGGCTGCACAAGCAGGCGGTCGATCACGGGCATGATGCCGGCGAGGGGATGCTCGCGCCGGTAGGCCTCCAACTCGGCCTCGCCCAGCCCCGGCCCGGGTTCGACCCTGTCGGGATCCGGCAGGAAACCGAGCGAACGCAGCCAGGAGTCGTGCACCACGGGGCGCAACCCGTCCAAGGCGGCACCGCCCGGCGCTCCCGCGCGGGCGCGGCCCAGAATCTCGTGTGCCGCGCGCGCGTGGCGCTGCAGCATCCGGGAGGCTGGCGTGTTCAGGCGCATGCGGGTCCACCGTCCGTCGAATTGCCCCAAGGGCGTTCCGGCCCCTGCCGGGAACGTGGGCCAATGTGGCGTGGGCCACAGTCTAGGGGAGGTTCCCGCGTCGCGGTACCGCCGAAGCCGCTGCCCTCGGCAGGTGGCCCACCCCGCGCGGCCGTCGGTTCGGCGACCTTGGCAGGACCCGCCGCGGATGCAAGTCTTAAGCCACTGTCGGCGGAGAGCGGACCGCCGGCCCCGATGAGGAGGAACTGAGTCATGGGTCGAATGATCTTCGTGAACCTGCCCACCCGGGACCTGGAGGCGGCCAACACCTTCTACGGCGCCATGGGCTTCGAGCGGAACAACACGTTCTCCAACGAGAACGCCACGGCCTGGATGATCACCCCGGACATCTGGGTAATGTCGCTGATGGAGCCGTTCTTCGGGAGCTTCCTGCGCGGGGGAGACAAGCCGACGTTCGGCGAGGGCGGAAAGCAGATGCTGAACGCGCTGAGCTGCGACTCCGCCGAGCACGTGGACGAGCTGACCAAGGTGGCGGCGTCCCACGGCGGGTCGGTCTACCGCGAGCCGGAATCGGAGTTCCCCGGGATGTACGGCTCGGCGGTCAGCGACCCGGACGGGCACATTTGGGAGCTGATGTGGATGGAGCAGCCGGGCGACGGGACGCCCACCGAGGCCTCCGGGGAATAGCCTCGGTCCCGGGGCGCCGGGGGCCTATCCGGTGCAGGCCTCGTTCGAGCAGCCGGCGTCGCGCGGAATCCAGTGCGCGCCGTCGCCGCCCTTGTCCTCCCAGGTCACATGCCGGTGCTGGCCGCACCGCTCGCAGGCAGGGGCCACGTAGGTGGCCTTTTCCTCGTCCGTGTAGGCGCGGTACTCGCCCATAGCGATCTCCCTACTCGAGTGTCAGGTAGCGCCACTCTACGCCCGGCCACCATCGGCGGGAACCCCGCCTAGCCCGCGTTCAGCTTCCCGGCCAGGCGGGCGCGCATGAGTTCGCTGGCGCGGTTGAGGCCCACGATCCGCGCCTCCTTGCCGAGCCGCGCGTACTTGGCCTGGACACTGTCAAGAGCCGCGCTGGTCGACGCGTCCCACAGGTGCGAGCCGCCCATGTCGATCACAACGCGCTCGGGGTCCTCCGCGTAGCTGAACTGGTAGTAGAGGTCGTTGGAGGACGCGAAGAACAGCTCGCCGTCGACGACATAGCGCGCAATGGCCGCGTCCCCGGCGCCGATGACCGTGCGCTTCACGGTCACGAAGTGCGCGACCCGGCGGGCGAAGGCCACCATCGCGGCGAGGACCCCGACCCCGACGCCGATCGCCAGGTTGTGCGTGGCGACAACCACAACGACGGTCGCCAGCATCACCGCCGTCTCCGACTTGGGAAGGCGGCGCAGCGTGGACGGCGCGAACGAGTGCCAATCGAAGGTGATCAGCGAGACGAACAGCATCACGGCCACGAGCGCGGCCATCGGCACCAGCCCCACCAGGTCTCCCAGCGCCATGACCAGCACCAGCAGGAACCCGCCGGCGAGGAATGTGGAGATGCGGGTCCGCGCGCCGGAGGCCTTCACGTTGATCATCGTCTGGCCGATCATCGCGCAGCCGCCCATCCCGCCGAACAGACCCGTCACGAGGTTCGCGACGCCCTGTCCCCACGCCTCGCGCGTCTTGTTGGACCGGGTGTCCGTGACGTCGTCGACCAGCTTGGCGGTCATCAGCGACTCCAGCAGGCCGACGAACGCCATCGACAGGGCATACGGGAAGATCGTGCGCAGCGTCTCGAGGGTCCACGGGACGTCCGGCAACAACAGGCCGGGAAGCGACGTCGGCAGCTCGCCCTTGTCCGCGACGGTCGGCACGTTGATCCCCGCCACCACAACGACGGCGGTCAGCACCACGATCGCGACCAGCGGGGCGGGGACGGCGGTGGTCAGTTTGGGGAGCCCGAAAAGAATCAGCAAACCCGCGGCCGCGATCGCGTACACGGCCCACGGGACCCCGACGAGCTCGGGGAGCTGGGCCACGGCCACAAGAATGGCCAGCGAGCTGACGAACCCGATCATGACCGAGCGTGGAATGAAGCGCATCAGCCGGCCCACCCCGAGGATGGACAGCAGGATTTGGAGGAGGCCGGCCAGCAGGACCGCGGCAACGAGGTAGCTCACGCCGTGGCTCGCCACGAGCGGCGCGATGACCAGTGCGACGGCGCCGGTGGCCGCCGAGATCATGGCCGGGCGGCCACCGACGATCGCGATGGTCATGGCCATCGTGACCGCCGAGAAGAGGCCCACGCGCGGGTCCACCCCCGCGATGACGCTGAAGGCGAGCGCTTCCGGGATCAGCGCCATGGCGACCACCAGCCCGCCCAGGACCTCGGTCTTGAGGTGGCGCGGAGACCGCAGGGTGCGCAACACCGACTGGCGCTGCTCGGGCGTCTCGATCGGCGCGGTCTCGGTCACGGGGTCCCATCGGTTGGCGCTGCGGGTGCCCGCCAACTCTACCGGCGCCCTTACGTACACTGGCTTCCATGCTTTCCCTGCTTTCCCCGTCAACGTCCCGCCCGCTGCCCATCCGCCTGCGCTCCGTTGCGGGCGCCGTCTCGTGCGCCGCCGTCGTCCTGATGGTCGGCGCCTGCGGCTCCGACTATCCGCTCGGCGAAGAGCAGCGGCGCGCCGCCGAGGAGAACAGCTCGGACCTCTCCGGCACCATCACCGGCGTGGGCTCCTCCGCCCAGAGCGCCGCCATGTCCACGTGGATCTCCAGCTTCGGTTCCCTGAACCCCGACGCCGAGATCCAGTACTCGCCCGCGGGGTCGGGAGCCGGCCGCACCGCGTTCCTCGCGGGGGGCGTGGCCTTCGCCGGTTCGGACGCCTACCTGGACGACGAGGAGATGGAGGACGCACGGGCCGTCTGCGGCCCCGGCGGGGCCATGAACATTCCCGCCTACATCTCGCCGATCACCCTGGCCTTCAACCTCCCGGGGATCAAGGAGGTCAACCTGGACCCCGAGACGGTGGCGCGCATCTTCCGCGGCGACGTCACCACGTGGCGGGACCCCGCGATCGTCGCCCTGAACGAGGGAACCGAGCTGCCCGACCTGCGCCTGACGGCAGTCCACCGCTCGGACGATTCGGGGACCACCGAGAATTTCACCGAGTACCTGCACGCCACCGTGCCCGACGTGTGGACCGATGAGGAGGACGGCTCCTGGCCGGGCGGGCTGGGCGGCGAGAACGCCCAAGGCAATGCCGGTGTTATGAGCACCGTCACGCGCACCGAGGGCTCCATCGCCTACGTCGACGACTCCGTCGCCGGGAAGACCGCCGGCAAGGCGAAACTGAAGGTCGGCGAGGACTTCGTGGCCGTGAGCCCCGAGGCGGCCGCCCTGGCCGTGGACGCCGCCCGGCCGGTCGAGGGCCGCGGGGAACACGACGCCGCCCTCAAGCTGGACCGCAAGACCACCGTCCCGGGCGCCTATCCGCTGGTCCTGGTGTCCTACCAGATCTACTGCACGTCCTACGCGGACGCGGAGACCGTGGAACTCGTGAAGGCGTTCGGTCAGTACGCGGTCAGCGGCGAGGGGCAGCAGCTCGCCGCCGACTCGGTCGGCAGCGCCCCCATGCCCGAGGCCCTCGCCGAGCGCTCGATGGCGGCGCTGGAGAGCATCACCGGCCGTTAGGCCCGCCGATCCCCCACCTCCTCCCCGGCGCGGAGGAGGCGGGGACGTTGGGCGCTCAGTGCTTGGCGCGCTTCTTCATGTAGAAGTTGAAGCCGGCGGCCAACGGACGATTCAGTGGGTAGTCCCACTCCCCCAGTGTCTGCACCACATCGCAGCCCAGCGTGGTCTTGAACAGAGTCAGGCCCGCGAGGTGGTGAGCCTTGTCCAGGGTGGCGGACACCCCACCGTGGTCCAGGTAGTGGCAGCCCTCGGCCAGCGAGTCCTCCACCATGCGGTGGATCAGGGCCTTCGGCGCGAACAGCTTGCGCTCGGACGTTGAGGAGGCCCCGTAGACGTACCAGGCGCCGTGGCCGCTGTGCACGCGGATGGCCGCCGCGAGGTCCCGCCCCTCGTGCACCGCGAAGTACAGCGTGCAGGTGCCCGGGGCGTGGGCGTTTAGCTCATTGAACATGGTGGTGAAGTAGTGGGCCGGGCGACCGGTGAAGCCGTCGCGTTCCGCTGTCTCCCGGTAGAGGGAGTGGAACCGCTCCACGTCCCCGGCGCCGCCCGTCTGGACCTCCAGCGGGCCGGAGGCGGCCCTGCGGGTCTCGCGCCGGGCGTTCTGGTTCATGCCGGCCAGCACGCCGTCGACGTCCAGCGCCGCGCCGTCGTCGGACACCAAGGGAATCCTGGCCTGGAACTCCGGCTGGCCCGCCGCGAAGTCCTCGCCGACGTCCTGCTTGCGCCAGCCGGTGGTGCGCAACTGGGCTGCCACAAGGGCCGCACGCCCGTCCTCGTCCGCGGGCTCAAGCTCGGTCACCAACGCGTGCCCCCCGGCGGACAGCGCCTTGCGGACGGCGGCGCCGGTCCACCGGTGGCCGACGAGTGGCGGGCCCATCCTGACCAGAAAGACCCGGTTTCCGCGGAAGTGCTCCAGCATCGGCTCCACAACGTCCGGGGCCGAAACCGAGTCCCAATCGAACACCGGGGCCTCGGGCAGATAGGCCAACGTCCACTTGACCACCGGGGCCGGCCGGTGCAGGACCTGCGCGGAACCCCGCAGGGCGCCCGTCGCGTCGAACCATCCAAGGTATTCGGCGCGCCATTCCTTCTTCACGCGCGACCAGGCCGGAAGCTGCAGGAAGCTGGCCTCGGGGCGGGTGGCCAGGTGGGCGCGGTGTTCATCGGGGGTGATCTGGCGGACGGAAAGCTGGTTCTCTGGCACCGAGACAGCATAACAACGGGGCCCCGGACGCCGGACCCTTCTCCACCGGGAGATACCCCCTAGGGGTACTTGTGCTTGGATACCCTATGGGGGTATCATCGCCGCATGGGAAGCGACCAGACACACGTGGACGAACACCGCGAACACGCCTACACCACGGACACGGAGGGCCTGTTGAGGCGGCTCAGCCGCATCGAGGGCCAGGTGCGCGGCATAGCGCGAATGGTCGAGGACGAGAAGTACTGCATTGACATCCTCACCCAGATCTCGGCCGTGAACGCGGCGCTGCACAGGGTCAGCCTGGGGCTGGTCGAGGGGCACATCGCCCACTGCGTCGTCGGCGCCGCGCGCGACGCGGAGGCCGGGAACAACCCGGAGATCGTCAATGAGAAGGTCCGCGAAGCCTCGGCCGCCATCGGGCGCCTGCTCCGCTGAATCCCGTAAAACCGCCAGACGCACCACACGGACCACACAAGGAGAACAGCGTGAACACCACGACCATCAGCATCGACGGCATGACCTGCGGCCACTGCGTCGCGTCCGTCACCGAAGAAATCCAGTCGATCTCGGGCGTCCAGGACGTACAGGTGGAGCTGGTCGCCGGCGGCGTTTCCACGGCAACCATCACGTCGGCGGCGCCGCTGAGCGAGGCGACGCTCAGCGAGGCCGTCGCCGAGGCCGGTTACACCATCGTCGGCGCCAACGCCTGATCCGGGGCGCCCGCCCGGCGAGCGCCCGGAGACTCGGCAAGCATCATGTGAGAGGGGAATCTACGCGATGGACAACGCCAACCTGCCAGGGCGGGACCTGCACGAGGGACCGGACCGGGTGGTCGAGCTGGACATCCAAGGGATGACGTGCGCCTCCTGCGTGTCCCGCGTGGAGCGCAAGCTCGGCAAACTCGAGGGGGTCGACGCGCTGGTCAACCTCCCGCTGGAGTCCGCGCGGGTCAGCGTACCGGCCACCGTCACCGACCAGCAACTGATCGATACCGTGAATTCCGCGGGCTACCGCGCACGCGTGAAGCAGGACGCCCATGCGCCGGCCGGCGCCGCGGCACACCACACGGCGCACACGGACGGCACGCTCAACCCGCGGCCCCGCGACGGCTCCGGGCCGCACCCGGAGGCGGACCTTCCCCCTGGTTCCGCGGCGGGCGACCACGCCACCCACAACGACCACGTCGGCCACGGGGGAACGGCCGCGGAACTGGCGCCTCGCCTCATGGTGGCCACCGCGTTCACGATTCCACTGTTTGTCATCTCGATGATCCCGAGTGCCCAGTTTCCCAACTGGGGATGGGTGGCTCTCGCGCTCGCCACACCCGTGGCCCTCTGGTCCGCCTGGCCCTTCCACCGCGCGGCGGCCATCAACGCGCGACACGGGGCATCCACCATGGACACGCTGGTCTCGATCGGCGTTCTCGCCGCCTACCTCTTTTCCGTCTGGCAGCTGATCCTGTCGCCGGACCTCACGGCGCACGCGGGCCCGGGGATGGACATGGACATGGGAGGACACCAGCTCTACTTCGAAACGGCTGGCGTCGTCGCCACCTTCCTCCTGCTGGGCCGGTTCCTCGAGGCCCGCGCCAAGGCCCGGGCCTCCGACGCCCTCAAGACCCTGCTGGACCTCGGCGCAAAGGAGGCCACCGTGATGCGCGGCGGCCGCGAGGTGCGCGTGCCCGCGGCCGAGCTCGTCCCCGGCGACGAGCTCGTGGTCCGCCCGGGCGAGAAGATCGCGACCGACGGCTACGTGGTCCAAGGTTCCTCCGCCATCGACACGTCCCTGATCACCGGCGAGTCGGTTCCGGTCGACGTCGGGCCCGACGACACCGTGACCGGCGCCACCATCAACACGTCCGGAAGGCTGCTGGTCCGCGCCACACGCGTGGGCCGGGACACCACGCTGGCGCAGATGGGCCGGCTGGTGTCCGAGGCGCAGACCGGCAAGGCGCCGATCGCGCGGCTCGCCGACCGGATCTCGGCGGTCTTCGTCCCCATAGTCCTCGCGATCGCCGTGCTCACCTTCGCCCTCTGGCTCGTCGTGGGCGGCGAGGTGCAGCCGGCTTTCACGGCCGCGGTGGCCGTACTGGTCATCGCGTGCCCGTGCGCGCTGGGCTTGGCCACACCCATCGGACTGTTGGTCGGCACCGGCCGCGGGGCGCAGCTCGGCATCCTCATCCGCGGGCCCCAGGTGCTCGAGGACACGCGCCGCGTGGACACCGTACTGCTCGACAAGACCGGGACGGTCACCGAGGGCAAGCTCTCGGTCATCGACATCGAGACGTTCGGCGAGCTGACCGGCACCGAGGTGCTGGTCCATGCCGGCGCGGTCGAGTCGGGCTCCGAGCACCCTATTGCGCACGCGATCGTCGCCGCCGCGGAGGCCACCGGCGACGACTTCCGGCTGGCCGTCTCCGCGGTCCGCGATTTCACCTCCGAACCAGGAGGCGGGGTCCGCGCGCTCGTCGGCACCGCCGTCGTGCTGGCCGGCAAGGCGCAGTGGCTGAAGGACAACGGCGTGGAGCTGTACGACGCCGACTACGCCGCGCTCCACGGCGCGCAAGACCGCGCGGCGACGGCGGTGCTGGTGGCCGTGGGCGGCAAGGCGGTGGGCATCGTCAGCCTTCGGGACACGTTGAAGCCGGGGTCGGCGGGCGCGATCGCCAGGCTGCGCGAGTTGGGCCTGCGGCCCGTACTGCTCACCGGCGACAACGGGCCGGTCGCCCGCCGGGTCGCCCGCGAGGTCGGCATCCCGGAGGACGCCGTGTTTGCGGACGTGTTGCCGGAGGGCAAGGTGGAGGCCGTCCGCCGGCTGCAGGCCGGCGGCGCGGTGGTCGCGATGGTCGGCGACGGCGTCAACGACGCCCCCGCCCTGGCGCAAGCGGACCTTGGCATAGCCATGGGCTCGGGCACCGACGTGGCGATAGCCGCGGCGGACATCACCGTGATGGGGAACGACGTCGCCCAGGTGGGCCAGGCCATCCAGTTGTCCCGCAAGACGCTCGCGACCATCAAGACCAACCTGTTCTGGGCCTTCCTCTACAACACGCTGGGAATCCCGGTGGCGGCGCTCGGGCTGCTCAACCCGATGATCGCCGGGGCGGCCATGGCGGCCAGCTCGGTGCTGGTGGTCGCCAACAGCCTGCGGCTGCGCGGATTCGGCAAGTAGGCCCGAAGGAGACTACGGGGAGCGCAGCTCGTCGGCGCGCACCAGCAGCACGCCCCCTACGATCAGCGCACCCCCGAGCAGCTGGATGCCGGCGGGCATTTCACCCAGCAGGAGCCATGCCCACAAGACCGCGAAGAGGACCTCCGTCAGCGAGACGAAGGACGCCAGCTTGGTGCCGAGCGCGCGCGCGGCCATGATGCCGGAGACGTACGCGACCACCGTGGCGACGAGCACGAGCGCGAGGAGGGCCGCCCACCAGGGCGTCGCGAACCCGACGAAGGACACGTTGCCGAACGTGGCCCTCATGGGCAGCAGGCGGGCGGCGCCCAGCAGGAACATCAGGACCGCGCCGACCACGAGCCCCCCGGTCGCCAGCACGAGCGGCGGGAGCGTGGCGTTGGCCTTGGCCGTGATGAAGAAGTAGCCCGCCAGGCCTACGGCGGCACCGAGGCCCCAGAGCACGCCAACGGGGTCCACGCGCTCGGCACCCGTCAGGTTCAGCACCAGCACCAGGCCGATCAGCGACACGATGGTGCCCGCGATGGTCAGGACGGCCGGGCGGCGGCGGCTGCGCGCCCAGAGGACCAGGACGATCAGCACCGGCGCAAGGTATTCAAGCAACAGCGCGACGCCCACGCTGAGCCGCTCCACCGCCTGGAAGTAGGCGAACTGGCAGATGCCGACACCGAAGAGACCGAACAGGACGATGGGCTTCCAGTTGGCCGGGACCGTGGCCCACCGCCCGCGCAGCGCGAAGACCGTTGGGACCAGAAGCACCAGCGCCGCACCCGCCATCCGGGCGCCGACGGCCGCGCCGCTCGTCCACCCCGACTCCAGCAGGGGCTTGGCGAAAGAGCCCGAGACTCCGAAGACGGCCGACGAGAAGAGGGCAATCCATATGCCGGCGAGCGCCGGGCTCCTGGTGGCGGTGTTCGGTGATGCTTGCTGGATTGCCATGGGCCGCCTTCGGGTGTCATGAGTCAAAGTGCGTATAGTAGTGACCACTACCCTACCCTCTGGTTGGGAGAGAAAAACAGGAGTATCGATGAGCTTTGCACCTGACACGTTGGTGGCGCTGGGTTCGGTGGTCAATCTGATCAACACTTCCGAGGCGGATGTCGATGGCTTGCTGACGCGGGCGGACCTGGACGAGTTCCTGCGGCGCGAGCAGTACACCGGCTCGCGGGCCCACACCCTCGGCGAACTGCGGGCCGTGCGCCAGCTGCGCGCCACGCTGCGTGCCATCTGGTTGGCGGACGAGGACGCGGCCGTCTCGGCCGTGAACAACATCCTGCGCAACGCGCGAGCCCTGCCCCAACTCGTCAAGCACGACCACTGGGACTACCACCTGCACGCCGATGCGCCCGGTGCCCCCTTGGCCGAACGTATGGCGGTGGAGGCGGCGATGGCCCTCGTGGACGTCCTCCGGTCCGGCGAGCTGGACCGGCTCCGGGTCTGCGCCGCGGAGTCGTGCGGGGCCGTGGTTCTGGATCTGTCGCGCAACCGCTCGAAGATGTACTGCGACACCGGAAACTGCGCCAACAGGGAGCACGTGCGCGCCTACCGGCAACGCAAGGCCGCCTCCGCGGGCCCGGCAGCGTAGGACCAGGCCGTCTCGACCAACCGGGGCCAACCGGTCATAGACTGGAACCGGGCGGGCCCACCCCGCCCGCAGGCACCACGGAAGGAAGCATCGTGACCCAAGACATCCCCGGCGACCACGCCTCGGCCGACTACGACGTCGACCTGGAGAACGCCACCGACGGTCCGCTCAAGGCCGCGGGCCGCTGGTTTGTCGGCATCGTTGACGCGGTGCTCGGCGGCGACGGATCGGACGCCATGGGAGCCACCGCCGTCGTACGCCGAATCGACAACAATGCCGAGGTCCTGCGCATCACCGGCAACAACATCGATGAGGCCGAGGGGCTGGTGGCGCTCATCCGCCGCGACCTTGAGGAGATGACGCGCGAGCAGTTCCTCCAGGAGTGGGGCGGCAAGGACGGCGTGGAAACCGCGTCCTGAGGCCTAGGCCTTCGGCTTTTTCCTGTCCGGGTTCGCGGAGGAGCGGTTCACTCCGGAGCCCTCGCCGTGGCTCTTCGGGTTTTCCTTGCTGGCCATGGTCAGGACGGAGATGACCAGCAGGCAGGCGACGAAGGCGATGCCGAACGCGGTCAGCCCGATGTCGACGCGCAGCGTCTCGTCGGAGCCCCCGGTCGCAAAGACGGCGGCGCTCACGCCGGCAATCAGACCCATGACCAGCGAGAAGATCAGCGGAGCCTTGATGCTCTGCTGCCGTTCGGGCTTCTGCTGGGACGGGTTGTTGCCCACGGGGGTTCCTCCTGAAGGGATTGAGAGACCCTCAGTCTAACGACGTTCGGGGGACCGCCGGGCATCGTGCCGGTAACCGAAGGCGGCGATCAGGCCGAAGACGGCCACGATGATCGCGCCGCCGCCGGCGATGCCGAACAGGCCGTGGGCGCCGAGGTTCAGGTCCAGCGCCAGGGAGCCCAACAGCGCGGCCCCGGTGCCGACGGACACGATTCCCGTCACGAGCAAGTCCCGGACCGCCACCAGTTCCGCGCGGTGGCGGAGCCAGGCCAACAGCTCCAGGAGGCCGGAGACCATTAGGGAGACGCCGCCGGCGACGGCCACGGCCTCCGTCGTCGGCATGACCAGCATGGCGACGGCGGCCAGCGACCAGGCGATCGCCGCACCGCCCAACAGCCCGCGCACCGGCGACGGGACAACGGCCGCCTGTGCGAAATCCCACACTGCCTTGGAGGACAGGACCAGGTAGGCGGCAAAGCAGTACGCGAACACGTTGGCCTCGGGCGCGGGCCAGAAGACGGACAGCCCTCCGAACACCGCCGCCAGGACGGCCCGGAACATCACGGGCTTCCACAGTGCTTCGGCAATTTCGGGGGGCGTCGTCAGGGAAGGCACCCTACGATCTTAGTCGCCGCGGACGAACCTAGTTGATGGCGCTGGAACCGAGCGCAACCGTGCCGGTGTGGGCCGCGCCGGCGGCGTCCGTCCAGGCGATCGCGACGTTGTCGCCGGGCTCGTGGCCGGAGAGGACCTCCGAGAGGTCGCCGTAGCCGCCGATGTCGACGCCGTCGAGGGACGTGATCGTGGAGCCCTCCGTGAGGCCCGCGGCCGCGGCAGCCGATCCCGCGGTGACCTCCACCACTCCCGCGCCCGACGCAGGAGTCTGGCCCGCCGTGGCGGTCGCCGCCGAACCGGACGTGCCGCCGTCGTATCCGTACGCCCCGTAGGCGTTCTCCCCGTAGGGCTGGGTGGCCGTCGCCGTTCCGGCAGCCACGACGGCGACGCCGAGCGCGGCGTCGGGGCCGATGTCCACGGTCCCCGACTCGTCGCCGGAGACGATCCGGTTGGCGATGGCCAGCGCGGTGTCGATCGGAATGGCGTAGCCGTTGATCTCGCTGCCGGTGGAGGCCGCCGTGGAGATGCCGACGACCTCTCCGTCGGCGTCGACCAGCGGTCCGCCCGAGTATCCGGGAACCACGTCTGCGTCGGTGACGAGGAGTCCGGAGAGGCTTTCGCCCGAACCGTCGGACGCCTGCGTGGTGATGGATTCGTTGGTTGCCTCCAGCACCCCCGCGACGGCCGTGAGGTAGCCCTGGCCCTCGCCGTTGCCGATCGCCGCGACCGCCTCCCCGAGCTCCGTGCCGTCGTCGTTCACCGTCACGGTGTCCAGTCCGGACGCGTCCCGGAGCTGGAGGACCGCGACGTCGTTCGTGGCGTCCTTGCCCACCACCGTTGCGGTGTAGGTGGCGCCGGTGTCGGCAACCGTGACCCGGACCTCGGTCGAGTCCTCGACGACGTGGTAGTTGGTCAGCGCCAGTCCCGACGCGGTGAGGACCATGCCCGTGCCGGCGGCTTCTCCGGCCGCGGTCTCCGTCTCGACGAGGAGGACGCCCGCCGCGTCCGTCCTGGTGCCGGGATCCGCCGTGGCGCTCCCGGTGGTTGCGCCGGAGTAGCCGTCGTCACCGTAGGGCGCTCCTTGCGGGGAGCCGTAGATCGAGCCTTGGCTGCCGTTGTAGGCGTCGGCGATGTCCGCGTAGCCGGCGGCGCCGAACGCCCCTGCCTCGGCCACCCGGGCGGGGGCAGCTGAAGCCGCGGGTGCGATGCATGCGATGGCCAGGGCGGCGATGCTGGCGCCGGCGCCGAGGCGGAGTCCGAGGGGATGGCGGGGGGTGCGGTTCGCGGGCTTCATGTCCATGTTCCTTTCGGGAGGTTGATGTATACATTCCAACCGTCCCTCCCATGGCCGCGCCCTGCGTCCGCTATGTTCCCGCTGTGAGCGTGGCCTGCTCCCCCATCCAGGCGTCGCCGCGCACCCGCCAGAGCAGCGTGGCTGCCCGAGCGCACATGAACACCACGCCGAACGCGAGCCACAGCCACAGGATGGCCGACGTGCCCGGCAGGTCCATCATGGCGACCAGCCAGAGCAGCGGAAGGTAGACGGCGAGCGTGAGAACCCCGGCCAGGGAGAGGTAGCGCGCGTCGCCGGCCCCGATGAGCACCCCGTCCAGGACGAACACGAGCCCGCAGACCGGCTGCGCCGCGGCCAGGACCCAGAGGCCGATCGCAGCGGCCCGCTGCACCTCGGCGTCGGGGGTGAACAGCGCGCCGGCAAATGGCGCCGCCACGGCTAGGAGCGCTCCCGTGGCGACGCCGAAGAGGAGGCCCCAGCGGGTCATGGTTGCGGTCAGGCGGCGGGCCATTGCCCTGTCCCCTGCCCCGAGTTCCTTGCCGATCAGGGCCTGCGCGGCGATCGCCAGCGCGTCGAGGGCGAACGCCAGGAACGTGAAGATGGTGAAGACCAGCTGGTGCGCCGCAAGCGTGAGCGTTCCGTGGGAGGTGGCCACCCAGACGGTCGCCAGCAGGGCGAGCCGCAAGGAGGCGGTGCGCAGCATCAGCCACGAGCCCACCTTGCCCGTGGCAAGCATGCCGCGCCGGCTGGGTCGCAGGCCGACCCCCTCCGCGCGGGTGCGGGGCACCAGCAGCCAGAGGTAGACGGCCGCCATCCCCCACTGTGCGATCGACGTGCCCAGGGCCGAGCCGGCGACTGACATCCCGGCGCCGTACACGAGCGCGAAGTTCAGCACAATGTTCGCGCCGAACCCCAAGCCGGCCACAACGAGGGGCGTCTTCGTGTCCTGCAGCCCCCTCAGGACGCCTGTCGCGGCCAGGACCAGCAGCATTGCCGGCAGTCCCGGCATCGACCAGCGCAGGAAGTCGACGGCGAAGCCGAAAGCGGCGCCCTCGGCGCCCATCGCCAGCAGCAGCGCGGGGGCGGCCAGCCATCCGGCGACCGCGAGCACCAGCCCCAGTGCCACGGCCAGCCAGACGCCGTCGCGTCCGGCCGCGAGGGCGAGGTCACGGCGGCGCGCCCCGACGTGCCGCGCCACCGCGGGCGTGGTGGAGTAGGCGAGGAAGATCATCAGTCCGACGGCGGTGTGCAGCACCGTGGTGCCAAGTCCCGCGCCCGCGAGCTCGTCGATGCCGAGGTGTCCGACGATGGCCGTGTCGGCGATGAGGAACAGCGGTTCGGCGATGAGCGCGCCGAGGGCCGGGACCGCCAGCGCCAGGATGGTCCGGCCCAGGCGGCGGGGCTCCGCGCGGTCGGTGCGGGGGTCTGGGGTCACCCTGCCAGCCTAGTGGCGGGCAGCCGTCCCGCGCAGGCAGGACGCCGCCACCGCCGCGGCCGCCGCCAGCAGCACGCCGACGAACACAACGAGTCCCGACCAGCCCAGCGGCGCGAACGCCAGGCCCACGGCCCAGCCGAACAGGCTCGACCCGCTGTAGTAGGCGAGGTTGTAGAGGCTGGCGGCCTGCGCGCGGCCACCCACGCCCAGGAGCGGCACCCATCCGCTGGCGACGGCGTGGGCCGAAAAGAAGCCGGCCGTCAGGAGGAGGAGCCCGGCGACGACGGCCGGCAGCCATTCGACGAGCGTGACCGCGAGTCCGGCGCCCATGGCGCCGATCGACCCCAACAACACGGGGAGACGTCCGAACCGTCCCACGAGGGCGCCCGAACGGCGCGAGGACCACGTCCCGGACAGGTAGGCGACGAACACCAGCGAGGCCAGGGAGACCGGTATCAGGAAGGGCGGAGCCTCCAGGCGGAACCCGAGGTAGTTGTAGACCGCCACGAAACCGCCCATCAGGAACAGCCCCTGGGCGTAGAGGGCCAGAAGCCGTGGGCTTCGCAGGTTCATCGCCAGCTTGCGGTGCAGCGGCATCGCGTCCGGGGACTTCCGCGGGATGGGGACGAAGCCCCGCGGCCTTGGCGCGCACAGGATGAATACGACCGCGGCCGCGGCGGCCAAGAGGCTCACGACCAGGGTGCCCACCCTCCAGCTGACGAACTCGCTCAGAGGGCCGGCAACGAGTCGTCCCGCCAGCCCCCCGAGGGATGTCCCGGAGATGTAGGTTCCCGCCGCGACGGCGGCGTGCAGCGGCGCGACCTCCTCGCTCAGGTAGGCCAGCGCGACGGCGGGTATGCCGCCCAGCGCGAGCCCCTCGACGAAGCGGATCGCCAACAGCGCCTCGTAGCCCGGAGCCGCCGGCACCAGCAGGCCCAGCGCCACGGCGGCGATGACCGCCACGGTCATCGTGCGCAGCCGGCCGAAGCGGTCGGCGGCCGCGGACCAGGCCAGGACGGCGACGGCCAGGCCCAGGGTCGCCGACGAAACGGCAAGCGCCGCCTGGGACTCGGACACTTCCAGATCGCGTGCGAGCTCCGGCAGGACACCCTGGACCGAGTACAGCTGGGCGAAGGTCGCGACCCCGGCGGCGAACAGCGCCAGGATCATGCGCCGGTAGCCGGGCGTGCCGTGCGCGTGCCCGGCCCATCCGCTGGATCCCTGCGGCAACTACTGCTCCAGCAGCGGCAGGACGGTGTATGCAAGCACCAGTGCCACACCGTTGTTGAACACGTGCAGGATGTAGGAGTACGCCAGCGACTTGCCGGTCAGGACGTAGGCGACGCTGATGACGGTCCCCAGTGTCAGGTACGGGACCAGCGAGGTTGGATTGAAGGAGCCGGCGCCGATGAAGTGGATGCCGGCGAACAACACAATCGAGATGGCGACGCAGACCCAGACGTTGATCTTGCGGCTCAGCTTGCCGATCAAGAGGTGCCGGAAGATGTACTCCTCGACGAACGGGCCCATCAGCACCGCGACCACGAACATCGTGGGGAAGGGCACCGACGTCGTCATGCCCTCGATCGCCAGCTGGTTCTCGCTCTTGACGGCCTGGCCCATGGTCATGAGTATCGTCGCGGTGATGATCAGGCTGCCCAGCCATCCGCCCGGGATCATAAAGCCCTTGGCCCACGGGTGGTACGCGAACGTGCGCAGGGAGGAGAGGAGGGCGCCGACGCCCATGATCATCGCGCCGGTGAACAGGACCGCGTAGGCGATGAGATTGACGGCGAAGCTGGCCGTGTCCGGCGTGGTGAACACGTCGCCGAAGCCGGGGATCAGCATCAGCAGGGCGGCGAGCCCGAGCACGAACAGCAGCAGGTAGGCCAGCAGCACCACCGCGTCCCCGCGCCTGAACGGGCCGGGATCGAACACCGGCTGGCGCCGCCTTGCGGGCGGTGTGGAATAGGGGCCCGGCACCCCGGGCTGGGGGTAGTGCTGCATGCCTTCAACCCTAGCGACTCGCCGGGGGTCTACAGCACGCGGAGACCGGCCTCCCGCGCCAGCAGCGGCGCCAGGTCCTGGAGTTGGAGTTGCCCGACGACGGCGCCGCGGAGCCCGGACAGCCCCGTGATGGCCCGGAGGCGCGCCCCGCGCAGGTCGACGTCAACGAGCCGGGCCCCGTTCACCAGCAGCGAATCGACGCGGCAGTCCTCGAACGCGACGCGGTCCAGCGAGGCGCCGCCGAGGTCCAACTCCTCGATGATGGCGTCGCGGAAAAGCACGTCCTTCAGCTTCGCCTGCCGCAGGTTCAGGTAGCCGAGCTTTCCGCCGTCGAAAAGGACCGACCGCAGGTTGGCCCCATGCAGCTCCGCGGATCCAATGCGTCCCCTGCTGATGCGCGTGTTCCGCCACCCCGAGTTCGGCGCCTCGAGGACCGGCGCGTTCAGGTCGTCGAACTCGCACTCTCCGAAGCTGGCCCGCGCCAGCGCGGCGCCCATCAGGGAGACCCTCCGGAAGCCGCACCCCGTGAACATGGTGTCCTCGAGGTCCTGGCCGTCGGCGTCGTCCGAGTCGAACAGCAGCCCCTCGCAGCGGCCGTCCGGCTCCAGTCCCGTCAGGTCGCCGCTCCCCGCATACGACGCCGGGGCGAAGGACGGCAGGCGCGGGGCCTTCGGGGCGGAGGCGGCGGCGCGGGGGGCCGAAGTGGCGGCAGGCATGCGCTCCACCCTATCGGCCAACGGGGTCAGGTGGTGCTGGCCGGCTCCTCATCCGCCGCGGGTCCGGCCGCCACCGCCGCGCCCTCGCCGTCGCCGTTGTCCGGGTCCTGTGCCGGGCCGGCGAACTGCGACCTGTACAGGCGGTGGTAGGCGCCCTGGGCGGCCAGCAGGGACTCGTGGTTGCCCTGCTCCACGATCCTCCCGGCCTCCATCACCAGGATCGTGTCGGCGTCGCGGATCGTGGAGAGGCGGTGCGCGATGACGAAGCTCGTCCTCTCCGTGCGCAGTGCGGCCATGGCGTGCTGGACCAGAAGCTCCGTGCGCGTGTCCACGGAGGACGTCGCCTCGTCCAGAATCAGCAGCGAGGGGTTGGCCAGGAACGCGCGGGCGATGGTGATCAACTGCTTCTCGCCCGTGGAGACGTTGGTGCCCTCGTCGTCGATCACCGTGGCGTAGCCGTCCGGAAGCGCGCGGACAAAGCGGTCCACGTACGTCGCCTTGGCGGCCGCGAACACCTCCTCGTCGGTGGCGTCGAGCCGGCCGTAGCGGATGTTTTCCAGGATCGAACCGTTGAACAGCCACGCGTCCTGCAGCACCATGCCGACCTTGGAGCGCAGCTCCGAACGGGCCAGGGACGTGATGTCCACGCCGTCGACCGTGATCCGGCCGCCGTCGAGCTCGTAGAAGCGCATGACCAGGTTCACCAGCGTGGTCTTGCCCGCGCCGGTGGGGCCGACGATCGCCACCGTGTGGCCCGGGTGGGCCTCGAAGGAGAGGTCCTCGATCAGCGGCTTCTCCGGGTCGTAGGAGAACGTGACGTCGTGGAACTCCACGTGCCCGTCCGTGCGTTCCGGCAGGCTCGCCGTAGCCGTCTCGCGATCCTGCTCGTCGGCATCGAGCAGCTCGAACGTCCGCTCGGCCGAGGCGACGCCGGACTGCAGCATGTTGGCCATCCCCGCCATCTGCCCCAGCGGCTGCGTGAACTCGCGCGAGTACTGGATGAAGGCGGTCGCGTCGCCGAGCGTCATCTGGCCGGACGCCACGCGCAGGCCGCCGACGACGGCGATGCCTACGTATGCCAGGTAGGAGATGAACTGCATCACCGGGAAGATTGTCCCGGAGACGAACTGGGCGCCGAATGATGCCTTGTAGAGCTCTTCGTTGCGTTCCTCGAAGTTGTCCCGGGCGTCCTGTTCGCGGCCGAAGACCTTCATCAGGTCGTGGCCGGAGAACGATTCCTCGATCTGACCGTTGAGCGCGCCGGTGGACTTCCACTGCGCCGCGAACAAACCCTGCGCCTTGGTGCCGATCAGCGCGGCGGCGACGGCGGAAAGTGGCAGCGCGACCAGCGCGATCAGCGCCATCTGCCACGAGACGATGAACATCATGACCACGATGCCGATGACCGTCAGCAGCGACTGGACCAGCTGGGCGAACGCCTGCTGCAGCGCATTCTGGATGTTGTCGACGTCGTTGGTGACGCGCGACAGCACGTCGCCGCGCTGGCGGGTGTCGAAGTAGTTGAGCGGGAGGCGGTTGAGCTTGTCCTCGACGTCCCTGCGCAGGTTGTAGACCACGCGCATCACAAGCCGGTTCAGGATGTAGCCCTGCGCCCACATGAAGAACGAGGCCACGAAGTACATGGCCAGGACAATCATGATCAGGCGGCCGAGCTCGACGAAGTCGATGCCGACGCCGGGGACCACAACCATGCCGGAGAGCATGTCCGCGAAGTCGTCCTGCCCCTGGGCGCGGAGCCCGGCGATGATCTGCTCCTGCGTCGCTCCCTGCGGGAGGTCCCTGCCGATGACGCCTGCGAAGATGACGTCCATCGCCTGGCCGAGGATCTTGGGGGCGATGACGGTCAGCACCACGCTGGCCGAGACGAACAGCAGGACCAGGGTCATGCCGAGTTTCTCCGGCGCGAGCAGACCAACCAGCCGCTTGGCGGACGGCCAGAAGTGCTGGGCCTTGCGGACGGACTGCTGGCCTCCCCAGCCGTCGTCCATGGACATTTCCTGGAACTCTTCCGTCCCGTCCTCGGCGGCCGGATCGGTCACTGCCTCGGCGTTCTTGTTGCTCTTCGCCATCTAGGCCACCTCCTCCACACTGATCTGCGACTCGACGATTTCCCGGTACGTGTCCGAGGACTCGAGCAGTTCCTCGTGGGTTCCGCGGGCGACGATCGCGCCGTGGTCCAGAACGAGGATCTGGTCCGCGTCCGTGATCGTGGACACCCGCTGCGCGACGATGATCACCGCCGCGTCCTTGGTGGGTTCCTTCAGGGCGGCTCGGAGCCGGGAGTCCGTCGTGACGTCCAGCGCGGAGAAGGAGTCGTCGAAGAGGTACACAGACGGGCGGGCCACGATGGCGCGTGCGATGCACAGCCTCTGCCGCTGCCCGCCGGAGACGTTGGTCCCGCCCTGGGACACGGGCGATTCGAGCTCCCGGGCGCGCTCCCTCACGAACCCGTCCGCCTGCGCCGTGTGGAGCGCCGCCCACAGCTCCTCGTCCGTCGCGTCGGTGTTGCCGAAGCGGAGGTTGGACTCGATGGTCCCGGAAAAGAGGTAGGGCCGCTGGGGCACGGTCGCCACGCGTTCGGAGATCTGGGCGCGCGTCAGTGCGCGCACCGGGACGCCGTCCAGAAGCACGTCGCCCGAGGCGGCGTCGTACAGCCGGGGAATCAGGTTCAGCAGGGTCGTCTTGCCGGCGCCGGTGGAGCCGATGATCGCCGTCGTCCTGCCGGGCTCGACCGTGAAGTTCAGGCCGCTCAGCACGGGCGCCTCGGCACCTGGGTATCCGAACGTGACGTCGCGGAATTCGACCGTGCCCTTGCGGGGAACGTCGACGCTCGGCGTCTCGGGATCCCGGAGCGACGGCTCGACGGCAAGCACCTCGGCGATGCGGTCCGCGCACACGGCGGCGCGCGGAATCATCATGGCCATGAACGTTCCCATCATCACGGCGACCAGGATCTGCAGCAGGTACTGGAGGAAGGCCGTCAACGCGCCCACCTGCATCTCCGCCGTATCCACGCGGTGGCCCCCGAACCAGAGCACGGCGGCGGTGGCGAGGTGCAGCACCATGCCGATCAGCGGGAACATCAGCACAAACAGGTTGCCGACCTTCACGCCGACGTCGGTCAGGCGCTCGTTGGCACCGGCGAAGCGCTGGGTCTCGAAGGGTTCGCGGACGAAGGCGCGGACCACGCGGATGCCGATGATCTGTTCGCGCAGGACCCCGTTGATGGAGTCGATGCGCTCCTGCATCAGGCGGAAGAGCGGCATCAGCAGGTAGACCAGGAACCCCACAACCACCACCAGCACGGGGACGGACACCCAGACGAGCCACGACAGACCGGCGTCCTCGCGGAGCGCCATAACGATGCCGCCGATGCACATGATGGGCGTGGAGACCATGAAGTTCAGGCCCATCAGCACCAGCATCTGGACCTGCTGCACGTCGTTGGTGCCGCGGGTGATGAGCGTCGGCGCGCCGAACTTGTTGACCTCCTGGGCGGAGAAGGACGACACCTTGTGGAAGACGCCGCGGCGCAGGTCGCGCCCGACCGCCATGGAGGTCTTGGCGCCGAAGTACACGGCGGCGACGGCGGTGAGCACCTGCACGAACGCGACGGCGAGCATCACGCCGCCGGTGCGCCAGATGAAGTCGGTGTCCCCTAGCGTGACGCCCTTGTCGATGATCTGGGCGTTCAGGCTGGGAAGGTAGAGCGTCGCGATGGTCGTGGCGAGCTGGAGGAGCAGCACGGCCGCGATCCAGCGCTTGTAGGGCTTGGAATACTGGATGATGAGACGCAAAAGCATGGGGTTCGAGTCCTTCTCAGACGCCCCTCGCCCGCAGTGCGGCGGCGGAGGGGAACGCCCGCGGGCCTTCTGCACCGGGAGCAAGCAAAACACTACCGGGCGGCGGGGACATTTCAATCCGTCCCAAGGATGATTCGACGACTGGGCGGGCCAGGCCGAAAGAGGTCAGCCCAGAGTCCAGGACCTCTTGGAGAGGCCGAACCAGAAGCCGTCGATCGCCGTCCTCGCCTCTATGCCGCCAGAGGCATATGCCGCTCCGAGCGCGACGTAGAGCGGCGCCCAGTGCTCGGAACGCGGATGGGCCTCCCGGGCCGCCGGAGCCTTGTGCAGGAAGTCGAGAATCGAATCGACGTCGCCGCTGGCCATGGCCTCCTCCGCCCAGTGGTCGAATTCACTGGACGCCGCCGGCGGGGCGGCGTCCGGGCCCGCGGCCGGATTGAACCAACGCAGATTGTGGGTGGTGAAGCCCGATCCGACGATCAGCGTGCCGCGGTCGCGGAGCGGCGCCAGCGACTTCCCAAGCTCGAACAGTCCCTGCGGGTCCAGCGTCGGCATGGACATCTGCACCACGGGCACGTCGGCGTCGGGGAACATCTCCTTCAGGGGCACGTACGCGCCATGATCCAGGCCCCGCTCCTCGTCGCGCTCCACGTGGTGACCGTGGTCGCCCGCCAGTCGCGCGACCTCGTCCGCCAACTCCGTGGCCTGGGGGGCGTCGTAGCGCACGTCGTAGTACTTCTGCGGGAAGCCCCAGAAGTCGTAAACCAGCCCGGCGGGCCGCCTTGTGGCACTGAGCGTCACGGGCGCGTTCTCCCAGTGCGCCGAGATCATCAAAATGTCCTTGGGCTTGCCCACGGCGCCGGACCATTCGGCGAGCTCGCGCGTCCAGCGCGCGTCGTCCGCGAGCGGCGGGGCGCCGTGGCTGAGGAAGAGAACTGGTGGCCGCTCGGTCGTCTGTGTCATGGAACCAGTCTAGGACATTTTAATTGAAGATTCAAGCAACGTTGGGGGCAGTCCTTTTTCACCGCGCCCTAGAGGGCAGACAGGTGCCGGTCCAGTTTCCCGAACGACGACGTCCACCCGCCGGCCGCCATCTCAAGGAGAGCAGCGTCGTAGGGTCCCTGCGTCAACGTCATCCGCGTACCGCCGCCGGAGCGTTCGGCGAGCGCGACGCGCAGTTCCATCACGTTTCCGCCGGACTCCTCGGTCGCCGGCGTCCGTCCGACCAGCAGCTCGTTTTCGACGAACTCCACCAGTTCCGCCGTGATCGGGGCGCCCTGGCTCGGGTCCTCGTCGGAGACCATCTCGAGGTGCCACTCTCCCCCGCGGCGCGGATCCACGCGGACGCTCTCCTCCGGAACGGACCAGCCGTCGGGCCCGAACCACGATGCGAGCACCTTGGGATCTGTCCAGGCGCGCCAGAGTTCGGCGGGGGGCGCGTCGAAGTCGCGCTGCAGTTCAAGATTTTCGCTCATGGCCCCGAGACTACGCGGGGGCGCATGGGCGTCAACAGCCCGGGACGGCCGCCGGCGCGTAGACGGCCGAATAAATTCTGCCCCGGACGGCCTTGCCGGGCACCCCGGGCGGTGGTGGACTGTGTGGCATGAGCAATGGAACCCCCACCTCCCCTGCCGTCCTCGCGACGCAAGAGCGCTCGGACGCCGGCGCGGCGACCATCATCGCCATCGGAACCAAGAAAGGCCTCTGGCTGGCCAAGAGCGAGGACCGGCGGAGCTGGACGCTCGACGGTCCGAACTTCCTCAACGTCGAGGTTCCCTCGGTCGCCATCGACACCCGCGACGGCAACACGCGCATTCTCGCCGGCATCAACGACTGGCACTGGGGACCCACGGTGGTCTACTCCGACGACCTGGGCGCCTCGTGGTCCGAGCCGGAGAACGGGGCCATCAAGTTTCCCGAGGACACGGGGGCGGCCCTGGAGCGCATCTGGCACATTCGGCCGGACACGGCTGAGAGGCCCGGCGTGGTCTGGGCCGGCTGCGAACCGATCTCCGTCTGGAAATCAACCGACGGCGGCGAACACTTCGAACTCAATCGGGGCTTGTGGAACCACCCCCACCGCAAGGCGTGGCAGCCCGGTGGGGGCGGGGCCACGGCGCACACCATCGTGCCCAACGCCGACGACCCGAACGTGGTCCACGTGGCCATGAGCACCGGCGGCGTGTACCGGTCCCGCGACGGCGGACAGTCCTGGGAGCCCCGCAACCGGGGCATCGCCGCCGGGTTCATGCCCGACGGAGAGCCCGAGTTCGGCCAGTGCGTCCACCGAATCACTGCGGACGCCGGCAACCCGGACCGCCTCTACGCGCAGAACCACGGCGGCGTCTACCGGACCGACAACGCCGGGGACCAGTGGGTGAGCATCGCCGACGGGCTGCCCGCGGATTTCGGTTTCGTTTTCCTCACCCACCCCCGCACCCCGGGCACGGCCTGGACCGTCCCGCTGAAGGCCGACTTCCAGCGCACGCCCGTCGACTCGCGGCTGAGTGCCTACCGCACCACCGACGCCGGAGCCACCTGGGAGGAACAGCACACCGGCCTGCCCGACGTCGAATGGAACTCCGTGCTGCGCGACGCCGCGTCCGTGGACGACCACGACGGCGACGTTGGCGTCTACTTCGGAACCCGCGCCGGAGAGGTGTTCGCCAGCACGGACGAGGGCGCTACCTTCACGACCGTCGCCGAGCGGCTCCCCGACGTGCTGAGCGTCCGCGCCGCCGTCGTCCGCTAGGCGCGCCATGGCCAGCGTGACGATCCAAGTCCCCGCGGTCCTCGCCCCCACCGTGGGCGGGCGCCGGGTCTTCGACGTGGAGTGTGGCGACGGCGCAAGCGTGGGCAGCATCCTGGACGCCGTCTCGGCGGACTTTCCGGTGTTCGCCCGCCGGATTCGGGACGAGACGGGAAAGGTCCGGCGGTTCGCGAACGTGTTCGTCGGCCAGGACAACATCCGCGACCTCGAGGGGCTGGACACCCCCGCGCCCGACGGCGCGCGGATCATGGTGATCCAGTCGGTGGCTGGCGGCTAGCAGCAGGCGGGCCGGCGGGCCTAGGCTTGCGGCATGAGCAACCTGGACCCGGCACCGGACGAACTCCTCTGCGACGGCGGCGGGGCGGCCCACGCCGGAATCGAGGTCCTGGAGCCCCGGAACGTCCCGCTCGGCGGCCCGCGCGCCATGGACGTCCGGCGGACCCTTCCCCAGCGGCAGCGCAGCCTCATTGGGGCGTGGTGCTTCCTGGACCATTACGGGCCGGACCGCGTGGCGGCCTCGGGCGGCATGCAGGTCCCCCGGCACCCGCACACTGGCCTGCAGACCGTCAGCTGGCTCTTCACGGGGGAGATCGAGCACACGGACTCGGCCGGCAACCAGGCGGTCGTCCGCCCGGGGGAACTCAACCTCATGACCGCCGGGCGCGGTATCACCCATTCCGAGTTCTCCACGCCGGGCACCGATGTCCTCCACGGCGCGCAGCTGTGGACCGCTCTGCCGGACGCCACACGCCACGCGGCGCCGGGGTTCGAGCACTACCGCCCCGAGCCGGTTGCAGGCGACGGCTGGGAGATGCGCGTGTTCCTGGGCTCACTCGCGGGCAGCGTTTCCCCGGTGCGCACCCACACCCCGCTGGTGGGCGCGGAACTGCTGCTCGATCCCGGGACGGAGATGACCCTGGAGCTTGCTCCGGGCCACGAGCACGGCGTGCTTCTGGACGCCGGCGAGCTGTCCCTCGACGGGCATCCCGTGGCCAAGGACCACCTGGCCTACCTTCCGACCGGCCGCACCGCCGTCGTCCTTGCCGCGGGCGGCGAGGGCCGCGTGCGGGCGCTGCTGATCGGGGGCGAGCCACTGGGGGAGCAGATCGTCATGTGGTGGAACTTCGTGGGCCGTACGCACGAGGAGGTCGTCGCCTACCGCGCCGCCTACCAGGCGGAGATGGGCTTCGAGCCCGCGGTTCCGACTTCCGACGGCACCAGCCCCGAGGAATCGGGCGCGTACGACGACGGGGCGCCGTTCCCGCGCTTCGGACCGTTTCCCGACGGCGGGGCTCCGGCGCTGCCCGCCCCCGTCCTGCCCCCTGTGCGGATGCGCCCGCGCGGCTAGCCGGTCCGGCCCCTTTTGCGCATGATGGGCCGCGCGTAGAGTGGCGCGCACGACGCCCGCCACACCTTTTGCGAGGAGCAGACCATGACCGAGCACAACACGCACGTGGCCCCGGCCCGTCAGACTCCGGAAATCCTGAACCTGGCCGAGGCCCGCACCGCCGTCGTCCGCGGCGCCAACATCCCGGCGGAGTCCATCGCGGCGTTCTACGACGCATCCTTCAACGCCCTCGCCGGCTTCCTGGAACAGCGCGGGCTGACACCGGTCGGACCCGCGTTCGGCCTGTACACGCGGATGCCGAGCGACACCATGGACCTCGAGGTGGGCTTCGCGATCGACCACCCGCTGTCCGGGGATCACACCTTGGACGACGGGACGGTGGTGCACGCGTCGGTGTTGCCGGGAGGTTCCGCGGCCACGGTCTCCCATCTGGGAAGCTACGAGCAGCTGAGCGGGGCATGGTCCGGTCTGATGGACTGGGTCCGGGACAACGGCCGCACGCCCGGCCTGCCGTTCTGGGAGGTCTACGTCACGGAACCGTCGCCGACCGCGGATCCCTCGAGCATGCGAACGGACCTCTACCTCCCGGTCGACCGGTAGCGTTCGGTCATGGACTTCAGCCACGAAATCATCGTCAATGTGGCGCGCGAGCGCTTCATCGAACTCTTCGACGACCCTGACAACCTGCCCAAGTGGCAGGAGGGACTCGTCGCCTTCGAGCCGCTCGGCGGGACGCCTGGCCACCCCGGGGCCACGTCCAAGCTGACGTTCAAGCGGGGCCGGGGCACCATGGAGATGGTCGAGACCATCACCCGCCGGGAAATGCCCGACGCCTTCGACGGCACCTACGACGCGCGCGGCGTCCACAACATCAGCCGCAACGAGTTCCACGAGGCGGGGCCCGGCGCGACGAGGTGGGTCGCGCACAACGTCTTCGAATTCCGTGGGGCGATGAAAGTCATCGGCCTGCTGTTCGGCAAGTCCTTCCCCAAGGAGAACCAGAAGTTCATGGAAGCGTTCAAGGCCTTCGCCGAGCGCGCCGCCTAAGAGGCGGACCGGCTTGTGGCCGCTCCCCGGGGAGCGGGACCAACAACGCGCCCCGACAGCACGAACGCCAGGGCGGCGCAGAAAAGGGTCAGCGCGAACACCGCCGGGAAGGGAAGCCCGGCAGGAGCGAAGGCCGCGAAGGCGAGACCCGTCGCCGCGAGCGCGAGCGCCGCGCCGAGAGCGTCGGAGATGGACAGCGCGGAACTGTTGAACCCCTGGTTCGCCGGCGTGGACAGCGAGAGAGTCATCACGCTGAGCCGCGGGTACACGAGCCCCATGCCGGCACCGGCCAGCGTCCAGCCGGCCACCACAACGGCGCCGGGCAAGTGGGCGGCCGAGGCGGCCAGGACCACGGCTATCGAGGCCGCGACCGTTGCCGCGCCAACGCGCATGGCCACCACGTGCGGCAGTCGATCGCCGAGCCGGCCCTGCACGGCCGACGCCGCGGCCCAGGTCAGGGCCGATCCCGTCAGTCCGAGCCCGGCGAGGGCGGGCGGGAATCCGTAGTTGTCGGTCAGGAGATAGGGGACGTAAACCTCCGCGCCCATAAACCCGGCGGAGACCAGGCCGCGCACCAGGACGACGGAAGGCAGTCCCCTGGCGGCGACCAGCGTGCCCCGCGGAACCAAGGGGCGGACGGCCCAGAGGGCGACGGCGGCGGCCGCCACGGCCAGGAAAGGGCCTGTCAGTGGAACCGCCCCGAGCCGGTCGAGGCCCAGGACGGCGGCCGCGGCCACGCAGGACCAGGCCAGCCGGGCCGCCGCCAGGCGACGACCAGCTCCGGCTCGGAGATGTTCCGCGCCCGGCCCGCCCGCACCAGCAACCGCACCGGCCCTACCCGCCGCCGGCCGCGGCAGGGCCGCCAACGCCGGGCGAACCATCAGCGTCGCCGCCGCCACGAGGACAACGACACCGAGGAACACCCACCGCCAGCCGATCGTGTCCGCAACGATGCCGGCGGCGAAGGGCCCAATCAACGAGGGGATGACCCAGGCGGCCGCGAACGCGGCGAAGATCCTCGCGTGCAGGACGGGCGGGTAGAGCCTGGCCACCAGGACATAGAGCGCGACCGTCACCGCGCCGCCGCCCAGGCCCTGCACCAGCCGGCCGAGCACAAGCGTCTCCATCCCGCCGGCGAAGCCGCAGACGAACAGCCCCGCGACGAACGTGGCCACCGCCGCGTAGAGGGGGCCTGTGGGGCCGGACCGGTCCGACCACGTGCCCGCGGCGACCATGCCGACGACGGAGGTCGCCATCGGGCCGGCGAAGGCGAGCGCATAGAGGGCGGCGCCGCCAAGCTCCGCGCTGACCACGGGCATAACCGTCGTGACGGCCAGCGTCTCGAACGCGGAGAGGAATACCAGCGCAAAGGAGCCGACCGTGCTCCAGACCAGCCCTCGACCAAGGATGCCGGAGGGACTCGGCGCGTAGTTGGTCACGCCTAGAAGCCCCCGCCGCCTTCGCTGGCCATGTTGTTGAAGCGGGAGTAGTGGCCTTGGAAGGCCACAACCATGGTCTTGGTCGGGCCGTTGCGGTGCTTGGCCACGATCACGTCCGCCTCGCCGGCGCGCGGGGATTCCTTGTCGTAGATGTCCTCGCGGTGCAGGAGGATGACCATGTCCGCGTCCTGCTCGATCGAGCCGGACTCGCGGAGGTCGGAAACCATCGGCTTTTTGTCCGTGCGCTGCTCCGAACCACGGTTCAGCTGCGAGAGCGCGATCACCGGGACGTCGAGCTCCTTGGCCAGGAGCTTGAGCGCCCGGGAGAACTCGGAGACCTCCTGCTGTCGGGACTCGACGCGCTTCCCCGAGCTCATCAGCTGCAGGTAGTCCAGGACCACGAGCTTGAGGTCGTGCTTCTGCTTCAGGCGGCGGCACTTGGCCCGGATCTCCATCAGCGACATGTTCGGGGAATCGTCGATGTAGAGCGGGGCGTCGTTCAGGCGCCCCATGGTGGTGGCGATCTTGCCCCACTGCTCGTCCTTGACCGTGCCCTTGCGGAGATCCTGCAGGCCGATGCTGGCCTCCGCGGACAGCAGGCGCATGGCGATCTCGTTCCGCCCCATTTCCAGCGAGAAGAACACCGTGGTCAGATTGTGCTTGATGGCGGCGGAACGCGCGAAGTCCAGCGCGAAGGTGGACTTGCCGACCGCGGGGCGCGCGGCGATGACGATCATCTGCCCGCCGTGCAGGCCCTGCGTCAGTTCGTCGAGTTCGTAGAAGCCGGTTGGCACGCCGATCATGCCCTCTCCGCGGCTGCCGGCGGACTCGATCTCGTCGACCGTCCCCTCGATGATGTCCCGCAGGGCGACGTAGTCCTCCGCCGTGCGCCGCTCGGCCACGGCATAGATCTCCGCCTGGGCCTGGTTGACGATCTCGTCGACCTCGCCGTCCTGCGAGTAGCCCATCTGCACGATCTTCGTGCCGGCCTCCACGAGGCGGCGCAACACGGCACGCTCGCGGACGATCTCCGCGTAGAAGCCGGCGTTCGCCGCCGTCGGAACCGACTGGATCAGCGTGTGGAGGTAGGCGGGCCCGCCGATTCGGGAGATCTCGCCGCGTTTGGTCAGCAGGTCGGAGACCGTCACGGCGTCGGCCGGTTCGCCTCGGCCATAGAGGTCGATGATCGACTCGTAGATGGATTCGTGCGCGGGCCGGTAGAAATCGACACCGCGGAGGACCTCGACACAGTCCGCGATCGCGTCCTTGGAGAGCATCATGCCGCCCAACACACTCTGCTCCGCCACGAGGTCCTGCGGCGGGGTGCGTCCGAAGTCGGACTCCCTCGATCCCTTGGGCTCCGCTTGCGTCAAAGACACGGCACTTACCTTCCAACTGAGCGCGGAGCGGCCTGCGGTGCGCTCCGTTGTTTCCTCCAGTATCCCAGCGGCTTCCCACGCCCGGAGAATGTTGTGCACAGCGCTGCGGGGGGATTGCCGGGTATCCACATATGGACCGGAGACCTTGTCACCATAGACCCTTAAATGCCCACACCCAAGGCACTTATCCACAGCCCGTGTGGAGAACCTGTGTGTTTAGCGGCGTGTTGTGTGCACAGACTGGGGACGAACCTGTGGATGAAAAATTTGTTTCAGGAATAATCGCGCTCTGACTAGGCACTTCTTTGTACACACCCCTTGTGAGGAAAGTTTTTTTATCCCAACATTCACCCGGCACTTGGATGTTTACTGGCGAGTAAACCGGCACGTGTGAGACTAGTTACCCACATATCCCCAAGTTATCCACAGACACGCCGAGGATTGGCCCCGACGGCCCGCGCGAGCCGTTCTTGTTGCCCGTGTGGGGCACTGCGATACTGGGCCCATGACCGAAGTCAAGACGGCCCCGCGTTCCGCGGATCCACGGGAATTTGTTGCCGCCCTCGAACACCCGGTCCGCCGGTCGGACGCCGAGTACCTGATGGAGATGATGGCGGACGTCACGGGCCAGCCGGCGATCTTGTGGGGACCAAGCATCATCGGATTCGGCGCCTACCACTACCGCTATGCTTCGGGCCGCGAGGGCGACGCCTGCGCCGTGGGGTTTTCGCCGCGCAAGGCCAGCCTCTCCCTCTACGGACTGACCTACGGCCCCGACGCCCCGGGGATCCTCCCCCTCTTGGGCAAGCACAAAGTGGGGGCCGCCTGCCTCTACGTGAACAAGCTCGCGGACGTCGATCTCGACGTCCTGCGCGGACTGACGGCGATCGGCTACCGCCACGTGATGGACAACCTCCATAACGCCGGCGCGGCCCACCCCTCAACCTAACGGCGCACGGCGCCACAGAGGAGCACAACCATGTTTGGACTGACCCTGCCGGAGTTGCTTGTCACGGTGTTGGTGGTCGGGGCGCTGCTCTGGTTGCTCGTGGCCGCCATCGCGTCGAGGCCGCAAAACCAGACGAACGAGGCCGATCTCTACATCGCACGGCTCAACGAGGCGGCGGCACAACAACAGCGGCAGGAGACGGAGCGTGCCGACAAGATCCGCCAGGCCACCATGGCCCGCACGGCAGCGGCGGCCCGCACCTCCACGGGCAGGAACGGACAGGGCGCAGCCTCGTCTGCCAGCCGTGCCGCCACCGCCCGTGGCTCCGCGCAGGCGTCCGGGGATCCCGAGTATCTCGAGACGGTGCAGCTGATCCGGGCGGGGAAGACGCTGGAGGCGATCCGGAAGGTAAGGCGGGACACGGGCATTTCCGTGGCGGAGGCCACCAAGTTCGTGAACTCTCTCCGCGCCTCCTAGGGTGGCCGCCGCACCCGGTGCTCCGGCACCCGGCTGCGTGTGCCTGGAGGCATTGACCTAGACCAGTGCGGCTTCCTGAAGCCTGCGGAACTCGGACCCGTGGAAGACCAGTGGCTCGTTGGCGTCACCGTGTGTCTCGTGTCCGTGCACGCGCAGGATGACCACGTGGTGGTCGCCCGCCGGCACCTCCTGCTCCACGCTGCAGTCGAGCCACAGCGCCGCGTCGTCCAGGAACAGCGCACCGTCGTCGGTGGATTCGAGTTTGAGCCCCGCAAAGCGGTCGCCGCTCCGCGAAGCTATCTGGCGGCAGACCCCCTCGTGACGCTCTCCCAGAACCGAGACGCCAATCCTTCCGGCGGCGCGCACGATCGGCCAGGTGCGGGACGTGTTCTGCACCGCGAACATCACCAGCGGCGGATCCAGTGACACCCCGACCGTGAAGGACGACGCGATGATCCCCTGCGGCTTGCCGTCGATGATGGCGCACAGGGCCGCGATGCCCGAGGGAAAGCGTGCAAAGGCCTTGCGGAGCGAATCTGGCTGGAGGTTTTCTGTCAGCGGCATGACGTTCCTTCGGCGTAGTGCACACCGCTGCGCCAGAGATGCGCCCGCGGGTGCGGTACTTGCCACGCCGGTGTATCCGGGCGGCCGAATCATCACCTGGAGCACCCCACTACCTTGAGAGGGTTGCCGTCCAACTAGCCAGGGCTTCGCGTTGGCACTCTTGATTCACCTACAACGCTAGGCTTCCCCCTTGGACGAGGTCAAAAGTCCGGCGCAACATTTCGCAAGGAAACGCGAAAGGGCCCCGCCTTGCGGCGGGGCCCTTTCACGGTCTACCGGGCGCTGCGTCGGAACGTGTTCCGTCGCCGTGCTCGGCTACTATTGCTACTTTGCCGCGACGACCTGAAGGTCGAGCGTGGCGGATACGTCCTCGTGCAGTCGCACGGTCGCCTGGTAGTTGCCGGTCGACTTGATGTGTTCCGGCATCTCGACCTTGCGCTTGTCGATGGAGCCGAGGCCCGCGGCCTCGACTGCCTTCGCGATGTCCTCGGCCTTGACGGTACCGAACAGACGACCGGACGCGCCGGCCTTGACGGTGACCTTGACCGGCTTGGCGGACAGCGAGGCAGCAAGCTGCTGCGCGTCCTCCAGGTTCGCAACGGCGCGAGCGGCACGGCCGGCCTTGATGGACTCGACCTGCTTCTCGCCACCCTTGGTCCAGGTCAGGGCGAAGCCGCGGGGAAGAAGGTAGTTACGGGCGTAACCGTTCTTCACCTCGACAATGTCGCCTGCTGCACCGAGACCGGTGACTTCGTGGGTCAGAATGAGCTTTGCCATGTTGGTATCCCTTCCTTAGCCGCGGCCAGCGCCGGAGTAAGGCAGCAGGGCAACTTCGCGCGCGTTCTTGATGGCCTGGGCGATCTTGCGCTGCTCCTGGACGGTGACGCCAGTGACGCGACGCGCACGGATCTTTCCGCGGTCGGAGATGAACTTGCGCAGCAATGCGACGTCCTTGTAGTCGATGACCTTAACGTCAGCGGCCTTAAGGGGGTTGGACTTTGGTTTGGGCTTACGGAGTTCAGCCTTAGCCATCGTGGAGCTCCTTTGATCTGGTGGAGCCCGCAGAAAGGTTCTGCGGGATGGTGAATATGTTTGTTAGAAAGGCGGTTCGTCGGAGCCGGGGTTGTTGCCCCAGCCACCGCCGCCGGAGGACGACGAGGCCCACGGGTCTTCCGCCGGGGCGTTCCAGTTTCCACCGGAGTTACCGCCCGCGTTTCCGCCCGAGTTCCCGGCGTTTCCGCCACCGAACCCGCCGGACTGGCCCGCGTTGCCGCCGCCGAATCCGCCGGAGTTTCCGCCGCCGAAGCCACCGCCTCCACCGCCGGAGCGCTGGGTGCGGGTGACCTTGGCGGAGGCGTACCGGAGCGAGGGGCCGATTTCGTCGACCTCAAGCTCGGAGACGGTTCGCTTTTCGCCTTCCTTGGTTTCGTAGGAACGCGACTTCAGCCGACCCTGGGCGACTACTCGCATGCCCTTGGTCAGCGTCTCGGCGACATTCTCGGCAGCCTCGCGCCACACCGATGCGCGGAGGAACAGCGTTTCGCCGTCCTTCCACTCGTTGGTCTGGCGGTCGAAGGTCCGCGGGGTGGAAGCGATGGTGAAGTTCGCCACCGCCGATCCCGACGGGGTGAAACGAAGTTCCGGGTCACCGGTGAGATTACCGATGACCGTGATGATGGTCTCGCCTGCCATTGGTGCCTCCTGTTGTCGGTCTCTACGTGAGGGAGCCGCAGACTACTCTGCGGAAACCTTCTGCTCTTCCGGACGGGTGATCTTGGTGCGCATGATGGTCTCGTTGAGAGACAGCTGGCGGTCAAGTTCCGCGGAAGTCGCCGGGGTGGCGGTGAAGTTGACGACGGCGTAGATGGCCTCGGTCTTCTTCTGGATTTCGTAGGCCAGACGACGGCGGCCCCAGATGTCGACGTTGTCGATGGTCCCGCCATCGTTGCGGACGACGTCCAGGAACTTGCCGAGAGTCGGCTCCACGGTACGCTCATCGACCTCGGGATCGATCAGTACCATCAATTCGTATTTACGCATGTGAACCCACCTCCTTTGGGCTAAACGGTCACGGTCTTTCCGTAACAGGAGGTTCTTTGCGTTGGCTGGCGCCACGCCCGACTGCGGGCACGGCGGAAACAGCCTGAACCATCCTACCGGATGTCCGAAGCCCACCCTAACGCCGGTCCCGGCGGCGGCGGCGCCGTCACGGCCGCCCTGTGGAAGGCCGCGCAGCGCCCGGGGATGTGGAGGGCGATGCCCCGCCGCCGGAGGCGGAGGATCCGCGGCGATGGCTAGGGCTTCAGCCCGTCCGCCCGCATCGCCGCGAGGAGGCGTTCGGTGAAGACCGGGACCAGCGTCCGCACGTAGGTGTCGGACAGGTGGTGGTGGTCCCGGTAAACCAGCACGTTCCCGATCAGGGCCGGACAGAAACCGTCGACGCAGAACTGGTCCGTGAAGTCCAAGACGTTCGCCCTCGGCTCCCGCCGGCCGGCCTCGAGGGTCGCGTCCGTGTGCTCCAGCGCGTCGGACTGCGACCGCCCGCAGTCCTCGGGGCTGTCCGGGTTCGCGGCCACGCAATCGCGCGGATATTCGTCGCGGCCCGGCCGGGGATTGTCCACGATCGGGTACACGGGAATTCCCGCGTCCTCGAGCGCGGACCAGTACTCGGCAAAACCGCCGGCCGCGTCCCCCGCGAACGTGGAACCCGCCCAGTTGCCCGTCACCACAGCGTCAACGTCGCCGCGCTCCACGATCCTCCGCAGCGTGGCCGCGTTCGCCCCGGCGCAGGAGATCCCGCCCTCCACTTCGGCCGTCCGCCTGGCCGCACTGAACGGGCAGGAGGACTTCAGATAGGTCACCAGCGTCCAGCCCCGCTCCTTGGCGGCCTCCGCCATGGCCTGGTACCAGTGGCCAGCGTGGGAGTCGCCCACCAGCGCGACGGTCAGGCCGCCAGCGGAGTTCCCGAACTCGCACTCCTTGGTGGTCGGTGCAGCCGGGTCCTGAACACACTCGCCCAGGGCGGGACGGTCCGCCGGGGCGGCCGCGGGGGCCGGCACAATGGCGCGGCTGCCGCCGGCGTAGGCCGGGGCTCCGGCCGGGATGGACCCCGCCCCCAAACCGGATGGAGGCGCCGCCAAGAGCTGCTCGGCGGCGGCACGCTCGGCCGCCAGCAGGCGTTCCTGCCGGATGCCCGGCACGGTGGACAGCGAAGCCACCACCGCCACCGCGACGGCGCCGGCAACGAGCGCCGTCCGCGTCGAGCGGACCAGCGGCGCAAACGTCCGGGCCGGCACCTCGATCCAACGGTGGCTCGCGGCGGCGAGCAGCAGGGACAGCGCCAGAAGGCCAAGGCTCTCCCACGGGCCCGGATCACCTCCGGACACGGTTGCGTGGAAGACCACCGCGGGCCAGTGCCAGAGATAGAGCGAATAGGAGACGTTGCCCGTCCACTGCACCGGGCGGAGGTCCACGACGCGGTGCACCGACAGGGCGCCGGCCGTGCGGCCGGCGAGGATCACGGCGACGGTTCCCAGGACCGGCAGGGCGGCGGCCGCCCCGGGGAACGGCGTTCCGGCGTCGTACAGGAACGCTGAGGCCGCGATGGCCGCCAGGCCGGCCAGGGCCAACAGGCTGCGGGACGTGCCACCGGTTGCCCACCGGGGCGCCCGCCACGTGGAGTGGGAACCCCGGAGAATACCGGCGGCGAGGAGTCCTCCCGCGCCCAATTCCCAGACGCGCGTGGGAGTCACGAAGTAGGCCGCCGGATCGCCGGCGGATGTCAGCGCGATGCTGTGGGCCAGCGAGGCGCACACCACCACGCCGAAGATTGCCAGCGCTATTGACGGCATCCGGCGTCGATCCCCCAGACGGCGGGCCGCGCCCGGCGAGCCCGCGCCCGCCCGACGGCGCAGCGCCAAGGCCGCCGCGGCCACAACCAGTAACGGCCAGACCAGGTAAAACTGTTCCTCCACGCCCAGCGACCAGAAGTGCTGCAGTGCCGTGGGCGGATTTTCCGCCGCGAGGTAGTCGACCGAATCCGCGGCCAGTACCCAGTTCTGCACGGAGAACACGGACGCGAGCGCCTGCCGTCCCACGGTCTCCCACTGCGTCGACGGGGAGAGCGCGAGGGACAGCGCAACGACGGCGGCAATGGTCGCCAAGGAGGCCGGCAGGATGCGCCGCACGCGTCCGGCCCAGAACCGCGGCAGGTCGATCCTTCCCGTTTCCCCGGCCTCACGCAACAGGTGTCCGGTGATGAGGAAACCGGAGATCACAAAAAACACGTCGACGCCGACGAACCCGCCCGGAACGACGCGCGGCTCCAGGTGGTAGGCGACGACGAGCAGGACCGCCAGGGCTCGGAGGGCCTGAACCTCCGGGAGGAATCGCCGTGCCGGCCGCTGTGGTTCGCTCATGGCCAGCAATCCAAGCAGAGGCCGGTGAACGCGCGGTTAAGCCGGGGTGGCCGCCGGCGGCGCTCACGGCGGACTAGGCCGAGTCCGCGTCCACCCAGTCGCGCAACAGCGCGCACATCGTGATCGCGTCGATGCGCACGCCGTCGAACACGTGGGCCGCCATGCGGCGGCCCTCGACCACGAAGCCCGCCTTTTCGTAGACCCGCAGCGCACGGGGATTGCACGAGTAGACCTCCAGCCCGATCCGGAACAGGTCGGTCTGCGTGAACGCGTACTCGAGCAGCAGGCGCACGGACGCCGTGCCCAGACCCCGGTCGCGGCCGGCGGGCCCCAGCAGGATGCGCAGGTTGCAGGCCTGGTTTGCCGGCTCCCAGTCGTTGAGGACGATCTCGCCGACACATGTCCCGGTGGCCGTGTCGACGACGGCGAGGTCGAGCCGGTCGGCCTGCTGCGCACGCGTTCGGTACCACTTCCGCGTCCCCTCGTCGAGGACGGGGGTGGCGGAGGCGAGCTCCCCGGTGCTGTGGACGCTGCCGGTCAGCCGCAGCACGTCCGGGTCGGCGAGGATGGGTCCCATGGCGTCGATGTCCGCGTCCGTGAACGGGCGCAGCAGGAACCCGTCCCCCCGCAGGGTCGGCTTGTGCGTGAAGATGGTCTCCGGCTTCACCTTGGACATGCTCGCTCCCGGTGGTTGTGGATTGTCAGTCCCGGAAAAAGGCTTCGGCTACCTTGGACAGGCCCAGCGGGTCCTCCACGCCGCACATCTCGCGCGCGGAGTGCATCGAGAGCAAGGCGATGCCGACGTCGAGCGTGCGGATGCCGAGTCGGGTCGCCGTGAGCGGCCCGATCGTGGAACCGCACGGCAGCGCGTTGTTGGAGACGAACTCCTGGTAGGGGACGCCGGCCCGGTCGCTCAGGCGCGACCAGAGGGCCGCGCCGTGCGCGTCCGTCGTGTAGCGCTGGTTGGCGTTGATCTTCAGCAGCGGCCCGCGGCCCGGCAGCGGGCGGTTGGCCGGATCGTGCCGCTCGCCGTAGTTGGGGTGCACCGCGTGCCCGGCGTCGGCGGAGACGCACACGGAGTCCGCGTAGGCCCGGGCACGCTCGTCGGCTCCCGCGCCCAGGCCTGAGGAGACGCGTTCGAGGACCTCCTGAAGGAACGGACCGCAGGCGCCGGAGCGCGACGCGGAGCCCACCTCCTCGTGGTCGAAGGCCGCCAATACCGCGATGCGGTTTCCTCCCCCGGCGGAGCGGTGCCGGATCAGGGCGGCGAGCGACGCGTGGACGGACGAGAGGTTGTCCAGGCGGCCGGAGGCGAAGAACTCACCGTCGGCGCCGAAGACCGCGGGCGGCTGGGTGTCCGCGAGCACGACGTCGTAGCCGCCGATGTCGGCCGGGTCCAATCCGGCGGACTCGGCCAGGACGCCCAGCACGTCGGCCTCGGACGGTTCGCCGAGGCCCCACACGGGGTTCATGTGCCGCTGCTTGTCCAGCGTGAGGCCGTCGTTGACGTTGCGGTCCAGATGGATGGCTAGCTGGGGGAAGCGCAGCAGGGGGCCGGTCCGCACCAGGTGCTCGGACCCGTCGCGCGTCACCACGCGACCGGCGAGCAGGAGTTCGCGGTCCAGCCAGGAATTCAGGAGCGGCCCGCCGTAGACCTCGACCCCGGCCTGGAGCCAGCCGTCGCGGCCGATCGTGGCCTTTGGCTTGAGCTTGAAGGATGGCGAGTCGGTGTGGGAACCAAGGATGTGGAAGCCGGTGTCCGGCCCGGCGCCCTCCGGCACCACCCAGGCGATGATGGCGCCGTCCCGCACGGTGTACCGCGCGCCTGGCGTGCCCTGCCACGCGTCGCGCTCCGAGAGGCGCACAAAACCGGCGTCGTCGAGGCGTTGCGCGGCCTCCGCGACCGCGTGGAAGCTCGATGGCGAGGCCGTGACGAAGTGTCCCAGATCCTCGACGTGTTCCAGCGCGGCGCTATGGGGCATGTCCATCCTTGGGTCCGTCTGCGGGGTGGTTCCGCGGGGCCCCCGGGCCCTGCCGGTACCGGGCGAAGGCCATGGCGGCCACGCCCACCACGATGCTACTCCAGCCTGCGGGCACCCAGCCGAGGACCCAGACGAGGAAGGCGCCCCCGGCGAGCAGTATCACGGCGAGCATAAACCAGGGGCTGCGGAGGAACTCGATGTCCATTCCGGCGCCCTAGAAGTCCAGGCCCTGGCTGGGCACGACCAGGCCGGTCTCATAGGCGTAGACCACGGCCTGCACGCGGTCGCGCAGGTGCAGTTTCGTCAGGATGCGGCGCACGTGGGTCTTGACGGTGGCCTCCGACAGGAAAAACCGGTGGGCGATCTCGGCGTTGGACAGGCCCTCGGCAATGGTGCCGAGGACCTCCAGCTCGCGCGGTGTGAGGTCCTCCAGCAGCGGGTCCCGCTCCGCCGGGGCGGAGAGCGCGCCCGAGCCGCGGGTTCCGGGCTCGCCGCCGCCCGACCTGCCTCCAGTGGAACGGACGTAGGTCTCCAGCAGGCGCTGGGTCACGCGGGGGGCAACCACGGCGTCTCCGCTGGCCACGAGCCGGACCGCGTTGACGAGCTCCGACGGGGCCACGTCCTTGAGCAGGAACGCGGACGCCCCGGCCTGGAGGCCGGCGAACGCGTACTCGTCCAGGTCGAACGTGGTCAGGATGATGATGCGGGCATCGGCGTTCGCCTCGGCGATCCTGCGCGTCGCCTCGATGCCGTCCATGGTGGGCATGCGCACGTCCATCAGGACCACGTCCGGCCGCAATTCCGCGGCCCGCTGCACCCCCTCCTGGCCGTCGGACGCCTCGCCGACGATGCGCAGGTCGTCCTCCCCCTCGAGGATCAGCCGGAACCCCATGCGGAGCAGGGGCTGATCGTCCACGAGGAGCACGCGGATGGCGTCCCCCGGTCCCGACTGTTTTGCCGGAACGGGTCCCGGGTCAGCGGCTGCCTGCTTGCTCATCTTTTTTCTCCCCCTTGTTGGTTCTTTGGATCTGGTCGTCTTCGGGGGCGGTCAGGATCGCGTGGACCACCCAGCCGCCCTGGGGCCCGGGGCCCGCGTAGACGGACCCGTCGTAGATGGACGTTCGCTCGGCGATGCCCTTGAGGCCCTGGCCGCTGCCGATGGTCTCGCGGGCCGATCCGGCCTGCTGGCCGTTGTCTGTGACCTTGATGCGGACCGTCTGGCCCTCGCGGGACACCTCCACGCCCACCCGGGTCACGGCGCGGCCGTAGCGCAGCACGTTGGTCAGCGATTCCTGCACGATCCGGTAGACGGTGAGCTGGAAGGCCGCGTCGGCGGGCAGTTCGGGGCCGGCGTGGCTGAAGCGCAGGGGCACTCCGGCCACGCGGAAACCCTCAAGCATCTCCCGCAAGGAGGACGACGCCGGCTGCGGCGCCAGGGGTGCGTTGGAGCCGTCCCTGAGGACCCCGATCACGCGCCTCATGTCCGCCAGCGCGCCCCGGCCGGTCGACGAGAGTTCACTCAGGACCTCCGCCGCGCGGTCCGGATGGCGCTTGAGAACCACGGCGGCGCCGTCGGAGAGTGCGATCATGACGGACAGCGAGTGCGCCACCACATCGTGCATCTCGCGGGCGATGCGGTTTCGTTCGGTCGCCTGCGCCAGGGTCTGGACCCGTCGTCCCCAATTGGCCAGCTCGGCGTCGTGGAGCCGGTTGTTGCGGACGGCCGCACCGATCGCGACAGCCGCCAGGTTGAGCGCCAGCATAAAAGCCGCGACGAACCAGACCGTGTCGGGCGGCAGCTCCTCGCCGTCCAGGACGTTCCGCGCGTCGACGGCCGGGCCCATCAGGAACGGATACACCCACACCACCAGAGTCATGATCTCGACCGCGCTGATCAGCACCGCTAATGTGAACATGCGCCGAGCGGTATATCTCGTGGCGGCCGTGTAGAGCGCGACCCACAGGCCCACGCCGGCGGGGCTGTCCACAGGGTTGGTGAACAGCGCGGCGCTTTCCAGCACGAACACCAGAGCCAGCACCAGCAACGCGCGGCGCCGGCGGAAGAAGAGCAGCCCGGCGATCAGCAGCGTTACGGCCAGCTCGAGCCACCGGCCGCCGGGGTCCGCGAAGAGGATCGGGACAATGGTGGCGCCCAGGTAGCCGGCGCAGACCAAACCGTCGACCACCAGCGGGTGTTCGCGCAGGTAGCGGCGCAACGGACCGCGGCGCCGCTCGGTGAGCTCGGCGAAGGTGACATCCGGGGTCCCCAAGCCTTCTTGCGGCCGCTCTGTGGTCATGGTGCGAGCTTAGCTTTCGGGAGGGTTGCCGGATGACGGAAGACCGCGGGGACGACGGCCGTTCGTTCCGTCGTCCCCGCGGCAGCTGTTGGCGCCGCGCGGTGGGGCACCGTGCCGGGAAGGCCGGTCAGATGTCCCGGCGCTGCGCGACGATGCCGGCCACGGTCAACGGCACCAGGACCCAGGCGCCGAGCACAAGCGCCGACTGCCACTTTTCCAGAGCGTCGGGTGCCGTCTGCGCCGCCAGCAGGTTGCTGTACGCGGCGTCCGGGATGAACCGGATGGCCTTCGCCCAGAACTCGCCAGGCAGCAGGCTGAAGGCGATCGGGAGCACAAACGTCAGGCCGGCCAGCGTCACGATGCCGCCCGCGGAGTTGCGCAGCAGGGAACCGAGGGAAAAGCCGATCAGGCCGATGGCCGCAACGTAGACCGCCGAGAGCCACAGGCTCCGCTGGAAGCCCTCGGACGCGAAGTCCAGGGGGATCCCATAGTTCGTGGTGATGGGCTTGATGACCACGAACGCGATCAGGATGGACACCGCGGCCACGAGGAAGGCGACGAATGCGACGAGCAGTGCCTTGGCCAGGAACACGGGGTGCCGCTTGGGCACGGCCGCATAGGTGGCCCGCGCCATGCCGGTGGCATACTCCGAACTCATCACCAGGACCGCAAGGGATCCCACGATCAGTTGGGCGAAGATCACTCCGCCGGCCGCGACGCTGTCCGCGGCACCCTCAACCTCGCCCGCGGCGGAACCCATCTCCGGGTTGTTTGCCGCGGCCTCGAAAAAGGTGCCGATCGCCCACGCGTTGAGTGCGGCGAAGCCAACCATCACGAGCACGGTGCACAGGACCAGTACCAACGTGGACGGCACGGAAGAGAACTTGATGAACTCGGACCGCAGGACGCGTCCAAAGTTGGTGTTTCCGCCGTGGTGGGCCGTGTCCCGGACGAGGTCCCCGCGGGTGGTGGATTCCAGTGTTGCCATGGTCATGCCTGCTTTCCTGCGGAGAATCCGTCTTCGGTGGCGGCGGGGGCCGCCGGCCCCTGGGTGCCGGAGTGGTACTCGACGTCGTTCTTGGTCAGTTCCATGTAGGCCTCCTCGAGCGACGCCTGGAGCGGGGTGAGCTCGTGGACCACCACCCGGTGCTCCAGCGCCCGCCGCGCGATGTCCCGAGCCGGCGCGCCGGAGACCTCGAGGGTTTCGCCGTCCACGACGGTGACCTGGACGTGCGGGGCGGTCAGCGCGCGGACCAGTTCGTCCGGCTGGTCCGTCTTGACCCGGGTGCGGGTCAGGTTGCGGCCGCTGAGGATTTCGGCGATCGGGGCGTCGGCGATCAGGCGCCCCCGACCGATCACGATGAGGTGGTCCGCCGTGACCGCCATTTCGCTCATCAGGTGCGAGGACAGGAACACGGTGCGACCCTCGGCGGCCAGCCCGCGGGCGAGGTTGCGGACCCACAGCACACCCTCCGGGTCCAGCCCGTTGACCGGTTCGTCGAGTATCAGGGTCTGCGGATCGCCCAGCAGTGCCGCGGCAATGCCGAGCCGCTGGCCCATGCCGAGCGAGAAGCCGCCCACGCGCTTGCGGGCCACGGACTGCAGTCCGGTGAGTTCGATAACCTCGTCGACGCGACGGTTGGGGATGCCGTGGGTTGCGGCGAGCGAACGCAGGTGGTTACGGGCGCTGCGGGACTTGTGGACCGCCTTCGCCTCAAGGAGCGCGCCGACTTCGCGCAACGGCGCCGGATGCTCGGAGAACCGCTTGCCGTTCACCGTCACGGACCCCGCCGTGGGGCGGTCCAGCCCCATGACCATGCGCATGGTGGTGGACTTGCCGGCGCCGTTGGGCCCGAGGAAGCCGGTGACGCGGCCGGGCTGCACGTTGAAGCTGATGCCGTCGACGGCATGCTTAGAGCCGAAGGACTTGGCGAGAGAGGTTGCCTGGATCATGTCTCAAGGCTACGGACGGCTCCGCCCGCCGTCGCCGCCCCAATGGATGATCTTTGGGTGGCGCCAGTCCCCCTTCAGGACTAGGGGTTGTCCCGGAGCCGACCCCGGAGGCGCAGACCTCGCCCGGCGCGCTTGAGGAACTCCGCGTCGGGCAGACCGGCGAAGGGGCCGGCCTGCGGATCGTCCTGTCCGACGCGGCGGACGGGGTCGTACTCGGGATGCAGCATGCTGTGCGCCACGCGGTACATGATGTATGCCGTGGCGAGCATGTGCGCCGCCACGGCGTACACGTAGAAGGCCTCGGGGAAGGTGTTTTGAGGCTGGATGTCCGCCGTGGAGGCGTACAGGTACATCCAGATGGCCCAGAAGTGGAGCGCCTCCACCAGTTGCCACACGAGGAAGTCGCGCCAGCGCGGCCAAGCGAGGGCCGCCAGCGGGATGAGCCAGACAACGAACTGCGGCGAGTACACCTTGTTGAACAGGACGAACGCCGCGACGGTCAGGAACAGCAGCTGTGCCATCCGTGGGCGGCGTGGAGCGGCCAGTCCCAGCACGGCGATGCCGGCGCAACTGGCGGCGAAGAGCCAGAACCCCGCCGCGTTGATGGCTTCCGCTCCCAAGAGCGGCGCTCCCGGCAGAACCGCGGCCGCGACGTTCCACGCGTGCCAGAGGGAGGAGAGCCCGGCCTCCCGTTCCCGCGTGAACTGCAGGAAGTAGAGCCAGGACTCGAAGTTGGTCAGCATAAAGGGGAGGTTGACGGCCAGCCAAGACGCCGCGGCTCCGCCGAGCGTCGCCAGCAGCGGCTTGGCCCGCCCGGTGCGCAGGGCCAGCACAAGGACGGCCCCCAGGAAGAGGACCGGGTACAACTTCATCGACGCCCCCAATCCCACAAGCACACCGGCGAGGAACGGTTCGTTCCGGGCGAAGGCGAGGAGTGCCAGCGCAAGCAGTGCCACCGCCCACATGTCCCAGTTGATGGTCGAGGCGAGGATGATTCCCGGCGCCAGCGCCACCATTGCCGCGTCCCACGGCCTCCTCCCGGCGCTGCGTGCCGTGGCCAGGACCGTGACCAGCCACAGCAGGGAGACAAAGAAGACGTTGAGGTCGAAGAACGCCAGGGACCTGTCGTAGTCGCCGGGCACGACCATCAGCGCCGTAAGGCTGGCCACGACGGACATCAGGACCGGGTATTCGAACTGGGATCCCGCCGCGAAGGGGGCGAAGGCGTTCTCGGCGAAGCCGCGGGCGTGGAACAGTGCCGGCCAGTCCGAGTAGCACGCCCAGATGTACGAATTGGATCCGCCCCAACCGAGGGTTCGGCACATGTTCTTCGCCAGGACGGCCACGACGGCGGCGACCACCGTCAGCAACACCAAGACCCGTTCAACCGTCCAGAATCCCGGGGACTGCCGTCCGGGATCCGCGTGGCGTCCCAGCGGCCCGCCGACAACCTCCACCAACCGGCGCAGCACCGGATCGTTGCGGGTGGGCACCGTGATGCGCAGCGGACCCAGCGACGCTCTGGGCGCGGGCTCCCGGGGCGTGCCGGCCCCTTCCGGGGGGCGCGCGCCGTGCCGCTTCGCCGGGGTGCCACGGGTGGTTGGGTGCGCCATGTGTTTCAGCCTACTGGCCACCGCCGTTCGCGATGGTTCGCTGATCATCACCGGCAGTTCACCTGGATGACGGTGGCGATTAACACTGCCTCCCTAGCGTCCAATAGGTGATGCAAAACGAACCCGCCCGGGTGCTTGTTGTGATCCCCGCACGCGGCGGATCCAAGGGCATCCCACTGAAGAACCTCAAGCCGGTGGCCGGCCGATCCCTGGTTGCCAGGGCCGTTGAGGCCGCGCTGCGCGCCCCGTCGGTGACCGACGTCGTCGTGAGCACCGACCACGCGGACATCGCCGTCGAGGCCCGGCGCCACGGCGCCCGGGTGGTTCAGCGGCCACCCCATCTTTCCGGAGACGAGGCGTCGAGCGAATCCGCGGTGTTGCACGCCATGGACGCCGCGCCGCAGGAACCCGACGTCGTTGTGCTGCTGCAGTGCACCTCGCCGTTCATCGATCCCGCGGATCTCGACGAGGCCGTCGTGGCCGTCCTTGCGGGCGGAGCCGACGTCTGCTTCAGCGTCGCCGAGAACCACAACTTCCTGTGGACGCGCGGCGCCGACGGCCGGGTCCACGCCGTGGGACACAGCGCCGACCACCGCCCGCGCCGGCAGGACAGGGAACCGCAGTACAGGGAGACCGGCGCCTTCTACGCAATGCGGGCGGAAGGGTTCCGCGCCGGAGGCCACCGCTTCTTCGGCCGGATCGACCTGCACGTTGTCCCGGCCGACCATGCAACGGAGATCGATTCGCTCGACGACCTCGAACTCGTCGTCGCGTTGGCCTCGCGCGGCGCGGCCAACGGTGCCGCGGACGGGGCCGAGTTCGCCGAGGGTGCCTTCGAGGATCACGAACTCATCGACGTGGACGCCCTTGTCACCGACTTCGACGGTGTGCACACGGACGACCACGCGCTGGTGGCGCAGGACGGCACGGAATACGTGAGCGTCAGCCGCGGGGACGGAATGGGCGTGGCCCGGCTTCGCCGGACCGGCATACGCCAACTCATCCTGTCCACGGAGAAGAACCCCGTGGTCGGGGCGCGCGGCACAAAACTCGGCGTCGAGGTCATGCAGGGCGTGGACGACAAGGCCTCGCGACTGGCGTCCTGGATGCAAACCCACGGGCTGGACCCCAGGCGGGTCGCCTACGTCGGAAACGACGTCAACGATTTGGGCGCCATGGCGGCCGTCGGATGGCCCATCGCGGTCGCCGACGCCCGTCCGGAGGCGCGCAGGGCAGCACGGATTGTGCTGGCGAACAGGGGCGGCCACGGCGCCGTCCGCGAGGTGTGCGAACGCATCCTCGCAGCACAACCAGAGCCGATCGCCATCCCGGCCTCGGCGGAAGCACAACGAAAGGGGCGGTCCGCATGACCACCGAATCCATCACCCGCACGTCGCCTGTCCAGATCGGCGACGTCAAGGTCGGTCCCGGAGAGTCCGTCTACGTCATCGGCGAGATCGGCATCAACCACAACGGCGACATCGACGTCGCGAAGCAGCTCATCGACGTTTCCGTCGCCGCCGGCGCCAACGCCGTCAAGTTCCAGAAGCGCACGCCCGAGATCTCCACGCCCAAGGACATGCGCGACAAGATCCGCTCCACCCCGTGGGGCGACATGACCTACCTGGACTACCGCTACCGCGTCGAGTTCGACGCCGACCAGTACCGGGAGATCCTCTCCTACGCGAAGGACCGTGGACTGCACGCGTTCGCCTCGCCGTGGGACGTCCCCTCGGTCGAGTTCATGGAGCAGCAGGGCGCGGTGACCCACAAGGTCGCCTCGGCCTCCGTCACGGATCTGGAACTGCTCAAGGCCCTCCGCGAGACCGGCAAGCCGATCATCCTCTCCACCGGCATGTCCACGATCGAGCAGATCGACACGGCCGTCGAGACCCTCGGCACCAGCAACCTCGTCATCATGCACGCCACCTCCACCTACCCGCTTCCCGCGGAGGAGGCCAACCTGCGCATGATCAACACGCTGCGGGAGCGCTACCAGGTGCCGGTCGGCTACTCGGGCCACGAGCGCGGACTGCAAATCTCCCTCGCCGCCGTGGCGCTCGGCGCCGTGACGGTGGAGCGCCACATCACCCTGGACCGCACCATGTGGGGCTCGGACCAGGCCTCGTCGCTGGAGCCCAAGGGCTTCGAGTCCCTGGTGCGTGACATCCGCATCCTCGAGGAAGCCATGGGCGACGGCGTCAAGCGCGTCTTCCCGGGCGAGCTGGCACCGCTCTCCCGCCTCCGCCGCGTCGACGCGTAGGTTAGGGAAACATGGACCACCAGCCCCGCGTCAGCGTGATCGTTCCGGCGAAGGACCAGGCGCCCTACATTTCGGACGCACTGGCCTCCCTGACCCGGCAATTCAACGATCCCGCCGACCTCGAGGTGCTGGTGGTCGACGACGGGTCCACCGATGGCACCGGGGAGCTGGCCGCGCGCTTCGCGGACCGGCTCCCCGGCCTCAGGATCCTCCGGAACGACGTCCCCGTGGGCCTAGCCACGGCCAGAAACCAAGGCCTTGACCAGGCGAGGGGCGGCGTGCTCGCCTACCTGGACGGCGACGACTGGCTCGCCCCCGGACACCTGGCCCACTGCGCGGACGAACTGCACCGGCTCGACGTCGAGTTCGTCCGGGTGGACCACATCCGCGCGACCGGCGGAAGCCGCGCGCTCCACCGCGCGCCCCAGGCCCGCCGCGCCGTGCCGCTGGATCCCCGGGAATCGATCCTTCCGGACACGGAGTCCAGCATGGTGGACTACCCCTACGCGTGGGCCGGCGTGTTCCACCGCTCACTCGCCGACAGGGGTCTTCTGCGCTTCCCCGACGGCCTCTTTACGGCCGAGGACCGCCCGTGGATCTGGCGCCTGCACCTGCAAAGCCGCGCCTACGCCGTCGTCAACTCACCGGGAATCCTCTATCGGCGAGGCGTCAGCAGCTCGCTGACCCAGATCTACGACCGGCGCCAGCTGGACTTCGTGCCGGCCTTCCGGCAGTCGTTCGACCTCGTGGCGGCTGATTCGGAAGCAGGGCGCTTCTGGCCCAAGGCCGCCCGCCAGTTCCTGGCCGTCGCCGCCCACCACCTGTCCCGCCGGGCAAACATGGACGCGGTCGTCCGCCGCGAGTTGGACGACGCCATTCGCTCTTGCCTGCAGGACATGCCCGACGATGTCCGCTCCGAAGGCTTCCGCCGGCTGGACCGGCGGCGCAAGCGCCTGCTCCGACCGTTGCTGCCCGCCGGCCAAAGACTCCGAGGGGTCCTCGCATGATTCACCTGCTCACCGCGTCCACGCTGTACCAGGTCGCGTCCCTGGCCGCGATGGTCGACGCCGGAACACTGCGCACGGACGGCGGAGAGCGCATCCTGGTGCTGGCGAACGGCTCGCAGCAGCCGGAGCTCACCGCGCGCATCCAAGACTCCGCCGGATTCGAGCGGCTGGCCCGGCGGTTCGACCGGGTGGTGGATCTGGCGGAGCTGTTGTGGCCGCGCCGTCCCCAGCAGTTCAGTCCGCGCAACGAGGAGCTCTACCTCTGGGAACGGCTCCTAAGGTCTCACTGGGGTCTGGGAACGGAGCCGGTGGCGCTGGTCGTGGACACGATCCAGGTCAACCCGGCCATCGCCCTGAGCCGAATCTTCCACGACGCGCCCCTGACGGTGCACTCCGACGGCCTGATGGCCTACGGGCCCACGCGCAACCGCGTGCCCACGCCGTTGCGCCAGCGCCTGGACGCGGTCGCGTACTTCGACATCGTTCCCGGCCTCCGGCCCGTGCTCCTGAACGAGGTCGGCCCGGAGCTCGTTCCCGCCCCACGGCAGGCACTGGCCGACGTCTTCCGCGAACTCGCCGCCGCCGCCGTCCCGAGCGAAGACCTCGCGGCGGCCCAAGCGTCCGGAAGGCCGTGCGCGCTCGTGTTGGGCCAGTACCTGGCCGATCTCCGTGTCCTCGCGGAGGACGAGGAGGTGGAGCTGCACCGCGGGATGCTGGCCGCCGCCAGGGAACGCGGAGCCGAGCTGGTGTTGTTCAAGCCCCACCCCAGCGCGAGCAACGGATCCACCAACGCCCTCTTCGGGGTGGCGGCCGGCCTCGGCATCGAGTTGACCGTAGTGCGAGACAACGTTTCCGCGGAGACCGTTGCCCTGTGGGTCGAGCCGCTCGTCGTCGTCAGTTGCTTCTCCACCGCCCTGGTGACACTCAAGTACCTGTTCGGGACGGATTGCGTCGCGGTGGGAACCGAGTTGCTCCTGGAGCGGCTCCAGCCATACCAGAACAGCAACCGGATACCCGTCACGCTCATCGATGCCCTGCTGGTCCGGGGCATGCCCGCGCCGTCCGAGGCCGGACCGCGGGCGGACCGCCTGCAGGACCTCGTGGACTCGGTGGCCTACTGCATGCAGTCCGGCCGACTGCCGGACCTGAGGTCCACGGCCGAGTCCTTCCTTCAGGACCACGGAGACCGGTTCCCGCGCTATTTCAAGCGCCGACGCCTGACGGCCCTCGGACTGCCGGGCCAGGCGACCGCCGCCTCTTGGCGGCGACAGGCGGGACGCGTCCGCCGACGCGCGCGGCGTGTGCTCGGTGGGCGACTCGATCCGCTGCGACGCGCCTGGAAGGCGCGGACGCGTGGGTAGCGTTCCGCTCAGCGTCATCGTCCCCACGCGGGACCAGGCATCCTTCATCGACGACGCCTTGACCAGCCTCTCCCGCCAATTTGCCGATCCCTCCGCCGTTGAGGTCCTCGTGGTCGACGACGGCTCGATCGACGGCTCCGGCGACGTGGCGGCCTCCTTTGCGGATCGCCTCCCCTTGCTCCGCGTCCTGCGCAACGACGCCCCGAGCGGCGTCGCCTCCGCACGCAACAAGGGACTCGAAGTGTCCAACGGGCGCCTCGTCGCCTTCCTGGATCCGGACGACTGGCTCGCGCCCGGACACCTGGACCGACTGGTTCGGGAAATCGACGGGCTCGACGTCGACTTTGTGCGCACCGACCACGTCCGCCACACCTCCGGGGTGCGAAGCATCCATCGTGCGCCCCAGCGCCTCCGGGGCGTCGCCCTGAATCCCAGGGCCGACGTCGGGCCCTATAACGTGTCCACCATGGTCGACTACTGCTTCCCGCCGTTCGGCATATACGACGGCAGGCTGCGCGACAGGGGCCTGCTGCATTTTCCGGCGGGCCGGCACACAGCCGAGGACCGCCCCTGGATCTGGGGACTGCACCTCAAGGCCGCCTCCTATGCGGTCAGCCGACACCTCGGCGCGTTCTACAGGCGGGGGAACGTCGCCTCCATGACCCAGGTCCTCGACCGCAGGCAACTGGACTTTCTTCCATGCTTCGACGACGTTTTCCGTCTCGTGGCCGCCGACCCGGAACGGGACCGCTTTTGGCCCAAGGCCGCCCGCCAGTTCCTGGCCATCGCCTGCCACCAGATCGGGCGCTCCGGCGGCATGGGCGAGGACTACCGCCACGAACTGCACGCCGGCATCGGGCGTGTGACTTCCACGCTGCCCAGGGAAGTGCGCCGCCAGGCCATCGATCGGCTCGACGCCGAACGCCGCGGTATGCTCGCCACAACAGGGGTGACCGCGTGATCGACCTCTTCCTCGTATCCAGCATCGACGAATGCCGCCGCGCCGCCGCCGCGGTCGCTGCCCCCCACCGCCCGGGCCCGGCCGCCGGCGCGGGGTCCGTCCTGTTGGTTCACGATCCCGCACTGATTCCCGAGGTCGAAGCGCCCCTCACAGAGGACAAGGACTTTGGCGAGTTCGCCGCGCGGTTCGATCGGACCATCGATCTGAGCCAACTGGTCTGGCCGCTCCTGCCGGGGCAGTTCTCTCCCCGCGACTCCGAACTCCACATCTGGGAGCGTGTCCTGCGCAGCCACTGGGACCTGGGCGACGCCGCGCTGCGGCTGCGCCTGCCGACCGTCGACTCCGGTCCGGCCGACGCCCTGCGCAGGATCTTTCCCGATGCCGCAATCTGCCGCGTGCCCCCCGCCCCCGACGCGCGCGCCGGCACCGGGCCTGAACGGGACCACGGCCATGCCGGGGGCTGACGTTGTGGTCCAGCGCCTCCACCACCGCCAGAACCGGCGTCTCAGGCTGGTGCCCGAGGTGGCCCGGCCACGGTTCGGCCGCGCGGAGGTGTGGGTGGAGTCGCCCCTTCAACTGCTCAGCGCCATCGAGGCGCACGGCGCGGGCCTTTTGGGGACGTCGACGCTGATTCGGCCCCGGGGTGGAGCCGCGGGCATGGACACCACGGTTCAGGCACTGATGGCCAACGCACCGGAGGGGGTCGAATTCGCCGCCGCCGGGCTGGAAGTGCCGTCCGTCCGCACCAAGGGCATCGACCGGTGGGTTACCGGGGACGCCTACTCCGGGCGCATCCAACGTGCGCTGCTTGCGCCCTCCGCGGCCGGCGAGGTGGTGATACTCGACGACGGGCTGGCGACCGTGAACCTGCTGGCCACCCTCACCCGGGACCGGCCGACGCCACTGGTGCGCGCGCGCTCCACGCCCCGCGCCACACGCAGCATGCTCGGACTGGCCGCCTGGTACCGCCTGCGCCTCCTGGCGCGCCAAGGCAAGCTGATGGTCATCACGGCCCTGCCGATGCCGCTCGACGTCGACCGAAGGTTCCGCAGGCTCGGCGGCAACCTGGAGCACCATCACTTCGAGTGGTTGGGAGCCCAGCCGGTCCCAGAGACGTTCGACGAACCGACCATCGTGGTGGGGTCGGCCATGGCGGCCGACGGCCTGATCCACGAGGGGCCCTACACGACGTGGTTGGAGTCCCTGACCGAGGACGGGCCCCTGAGTTACTTCCCGCATCGCCGGGAGCACCCCGATTTCCTCGCCCGGCTCGGGGAGCACCCGCTGGTCAGGATTCGCCCGAACACCGTACCCGTGGAGATGCGGCTGCGCGGTCTGCGCTCCGGTCAAACCGTGCGGGCGCTTCCCTCCACGGTCCTGCCGTCTCTGAGGTTGCTCTTGTCCGGCAACGGGGTGGCCATCCGGGGACACGCCGTTCCCGAGGACTGGTGGACCGACGCCGCCAACCCCGCCTTGCGGGCGCACCTCAGCAGTTCCCTGGAAGGATCCTCGACATGACCCAGCGCCGCCTGCGCATCACCGCAGTGGCCGACAGCGACTCGTACCTGAAGCTGGCCTGCGCCCAACTGGACCGGTTGGGTCCCGAGTGGGAGCGCCGCGTGGTCCTGGTCCGCTCCCCACTGCTGCCCACCGCGCTGCAGTTGCGCTCGGCGGTGTCGGGCACGTTTATGGAGGGCCGCACCCCCGCGATCCTGCAAACCCACCGCCTGGCGGCGGAACTGCGTGAAACGGACGTGGTCTTCGCCGCGGCCACGGGCCCCGTTGCGCAAGAGGTCTTCTACCGCATGTCGCGCGCCCGTGGACCGCGGGCCGGGCGGGGGGCCACCCGGCCGGCCCTGGTGTCCGCGCTGCCCGGGGTCGCGTATCCCGCCACCGAGAAGGCCCTCCGGTACCGGGCCTTGGGCGACGCGTTTATCACCCACAGCCACGCCGAGTCCCGGGCTTTCTCGGAGTTGGCCGAGTCCCTGGACACCGACACACGGATCCTGCTGGGCCGGCTCCCCTTTCTGGGTTCGCCGGCCCGCCCGACCTCCGTCACGGTCCCCATCCGGCGGGTGGTCTTCGCCGCCCAGGCGAAGATGCCCTTCGAACGCGCCGAGCGGGAGCGGGTGCTGCTCAGCCTGGCCGATACGGCCCTCGGCCACCCCGGGCTCGACGTCGTGGTCAAGCTCCGCGCCTACGCCGGCGAGCCGCAGACCCACCTCGAGCGCCACCCCTACGATTCCCTCTGGCGCGACCTCGTGGACTCGGGACGCGTCACCGACGGGTCGGTTCGGTTCGCGGCCGGCCCGATGTCCACCGTGCTGGAGCCCGGCACCGCCCTGGCGACCGTTTCGTCGACGGCAGTCATCGAGGCGCTCGACCGCGGGCTTCCCGCCGTCGTGTTGGGCGACTTCGGCGTCAGCGAGCGCCTGCTGAACCAGGTCTTCGCCGGCAGCGGGCTCCTGGGCACGCTTGACGACGTGGCCGCGCTGGACTTCCGCCAGCCGCACCGGGAGTGGCTCCGGGACAACTACTTCCACACCGAACACGTCGGTCTGGGAGACCTGCTGGCGCAACTGGCCGAACGCTCGCGCGCGGGAAAGCTAACCGTTGACGCGTCGGCCCTCACCTGGGCCCGGCGCCGCGCCGCGCGCTCGCGTGTCCGGACCGCCCTGCCGCGCCCGCTATTGGATCTGCTGCGCGGAATCAGGCATCGGGCGGCCGCTTCCGCCACCTAGGCCGTTCGGCTCCGGATCGCCCCAGGAATAAATTTCACGGCCGCTTCACTTAGACTCGTTAAGGCTTTATCGCGGCCGCGTGCCGTTTTTCATGAATTTCTGCTGAGGAGTCACATTGTCGGGAAACCCTATCCGGGTCGCAATTATTGGTGTGGGCAACTGCGCCACGTCGCTTGTCCAGGGCGTCGAGTACTACAGGGACGCCGACCCGGATGCCACCATTCCCGGCCTGATGCACGTGCAGTTCGGCAAGTACCACGTCAACGACGTCCAGTTCGTCGCCGCGTTCGACGTCGACGCCAAGAAGGTCGGCCTCGATCTCTCCGAGGCCATCCTGGCCAGCGAAAACAACACGATCAAGATCGCCGACGTCGCCCCGACCGGCGTGACGGTGCAGCGTGGCCACACCCTCGACGGCCTCGGGAAGTACTACCGCGAAACCATCGTCGAGTCTGACGCCGACCCCGTCGACATTGTCGCGGCACTCAAGGAAACCAAGGCCGACGTCCTGGTCTGCTACCTCCCGGTCGGCTCCGACAAGGCCGCGAAATTCTACGCGCAGTGCGCCATCGACGCCGGCGTAGGCTTCGTCAACGCGTTGCCCGTGTTCATCGCCGGCACCAAGGAGTGGGCGGACAAGTTCACCGCGGCGGGCGTCCCGATCGTCGGGGACGACATCAAGTCCCAGATCGGAGCCACCATCACGCACCGCGTGATGGCGAAGCTGTTCGAGGACCGCGGCGTCACGCTGGACCGCACGTACCAGCTCAACGTCGGCGGAAACATGGACTTTAAGAACATGCTCGAGCGCGACCGCCTCGAGTCGAAGAAGATCTCCAAGACTCAGGCCGTCACCTCCAACGTCGAGGCGACGATGCACGCCGACGACGTGCACATCGGCCCGTCGGACTACGTCGCGTGGTTGGACGACCGCAAGTGGGCGTTCGTGCGCCTCGAGGGCCGCAACTTCGGCGACGCCCCGGTGTCGCTGGAGTACAAGCTGGAGGTCTGGGATTCCCCCAACTCCGCCGGCGTGATCATCGACGCCGTCCGCGCCGCGAAGATCGCCCTGGACCGGGGTATCGGCGGGCCCATCCTGTCCGCGTCCTCGTACTTCATGAAGTCGCCGCCGGAGCAGTACAACGACGACATCGCGAAGGAAAAGGTCGAGGCTTTCATCCGCGGAGACATCGAGCGCTAACCCGGGCTCAGGAGAACGGGCTCTCCGGCCGCTCCAGGGCGGTGCCGTCCACCACGAGGTCGACCTTCTCGTTGTAGAAGCAGATCAGCCCCCTGATCCGCGGGTTCTCCGTGATCGTCTCGGGGTAGCTCCACGCGGCGTCGCGCATGAGCCGCCCTCCCGCCTCCACCGAGAAGTACCGGGCCGTGCCCTTGTACGGGCAGGAGCTCACGGTGTCGCTCGGCCGCAACAGGGACGTGCCCACGTCGGCGAAGGGCAGGTAGTACCTGACGGGCAGCCCCGTCTCGAACAGGAGTAGCGGCCGGATGCTGTTGGCCACCTCCTCGCCGTGGACGAGTACCCGCACGTTACGCGAGCTGTGCAGCGTGTCCACTCGCTTGTGGGGGTCGCGCGCGTGGACGTACACCTGTTCGTCCTCCTCGAACCACGCGAGCTGCCTCCAGGAGAAGGTCACGTGCCCCGCGAGTCCGCCCAGGGCCCCGGTGGGTTCCGGATGTGTCCACGCGGCGCGCTGCTCCCCGCGGGCGCCGACCCTGACGTCCCACCGGGTCCGCCCGTCGGCGCCGTGTTCCTCGTTGGCCAGGGCTCCTGGCCGGACGTCCTCCAGCGGCAGGTAGTAGGTGGGGAGTGCGCCCGGGCCGTAGGCAACAAGCAGCTTTGCACGCGTGCTGTCGGCCACTAAGGAACCACCCAGGCGCACCCTGATCCGCCGTTCCGTTGGTTCGAGGAAGGGCCGGGAGGGAAATTCCATGGTGCAGTGTACGTCGCCGCCGCGGCCGGCGGACAGGGATGCCGGCCCGGCCTAGAAGAGGCCCACGGCCCGGCCCTCGTCGTCCACGTCCATCCGCATGGCAGCCGGGACCTTCGGGAGTCCCGGCATGGTCATCACCTGCCCCGTCAGCGCCACGATGAACCCGGCCCCGGTCCTGGGAATCAGGTCTCGGACGTGCATGGTGAATCCCGTCGGCGCCCCCAGCAATGCGGCGTTGTCGGAGAACGAATATTGCGTTTTCGCCATGCACACGGGCAGCCCGTCCCAGCCGTTGTCCCTGATTTCGTCTAGACGCCGGCGGGCCTGCGCGGAAAACTCGACCACGGAGCCTCCGTAGATTTCCCGCACGATCCGGGTGATCTTGTCCTCGACGCCAAGTTCCAGCGGATACAGGTGGTGGAAGTCCGTGGGTTCCCCGATCGCCCTGAGCACCTTCTCGGCAAGTTCCGATCCCCCCGCACCGCCGGACGCCCAGACGTCCGCCACGGCGGCCTCCACATCCTGTCCGGCACACCACTGCAGGACAACGGCGAGCTCCTCCTCGGTGTCCGTGTGGAAGCGGTTGATGGCGACGATTGGCGCGATCCCGAACTTGCGGATGTTTCCCACATGCCGCTGCAGGTTCGACAGGCCGGCCCGCACGGACTCGGGGTCCGCCTCGGCGAGCATGTCCCGCGGGACGCCGCCGTGCATCTTCAGCGCCCGGATGGTGGCCACGAGTACGACGGCGGACGGCTGGCACCCGGCGTAGCGCGCCTTGATGTCCATGAACTTCTCCGCTCCGAGGTCCGCTCCGAATCCGGCTTCGGTCACCACGATGTCGGCCAGCTGTCGCGCAGTGTTCGTGGCGATCGCGGAGTTGCATCCGTGGGCGATGTTGGCGAACGGGCCTCCGTGGACCAGCGCCGGCGTCCCGGCGATGGTCTGCACCAGATTGGGCTTGATGGCGTCCTTGAGGAGCATGGCCATCGCGCCCTGGGCGCCCAGGTCGGCGACCGTGATGGGCCGCCTGTCGTAGCCGTAGCCGATGGTCATGCGCGCCAATCTGGCCTTCAAATCGGGTAGGTCAGCTGCCAAACAGAAGACGGCCATGACCTCGGAGGCCACGGTAATGTCGAAACCGTCCTCCCGGGGCACGCCTTCGGTCGGTCCCCCGAGCCCTATAACGATGCTCCGCAACGCGCGGTCGTTCATGTCCATCACGCGGCGGAAGGTGATCCGGCGGGGATCGATCCCCAACTCGTTGCCCTGATGAATGTGGTTGTCGACGAGTGCCATCAGCAGGTTGTTGGCGCTGGTGATGGCGTGGAAGTCGCCGGTGAAGTGGGTGTTGATCTCCTCCATGGGCAGGACCTGTGAAAAGCCGCCTCCGGTCGCCCCTCCCTTGATGCCAAAGATGGGACCCAGCGAGGGCTCCCTGAGCGCAATCATCGTCCGCTGGCCGGCGAGTGCCAGTGCGTCGCCGAGCCCGACGGTGACGGTCGACTTGCCCTCTCCCGCCGGCGTCGGCGACATGGCGCTCACCAGCACAACCTTGCCGGGAGCGGTGTCCGCCGCGGGGAGTCGGGTGACGTCGATCTTGGCCTTGTGGCGACCGTAGAGTTCCAGGGCCGCCTCCGGAATGCCCGCCGCCTCGGCGATCTCTGCAATGGGGCGCAAGGTGGCGCGTCCGGCGATGGCCAGATCGCTCTGGTCGGTGGATGACGTCGTCGTCATATGATCACTGGGCCTTCCCGGCTTGTGGCCGCGTCGGTGGTCGGCCGCCCCGTCGGCCGCCGTGGACTCCAAGCTACCTTAAGCGGCAAAGCCCGCCGGTGAAGCCGGCGGGCTTTGCGGTCGGTGCATGAATGTCGTTCATCTGTCCTCCTGTGGTGGGCCGCTGAATCGGCCGGCAGTGCCGGCGGCGTGCCCCTACCGGAGGCGGTAGAGCATTTCCACGGGGAATTGTGCCTCGTGGCGCTGGCGCGGTTCCGGGTTGAACCGGGTGGACCGCTCCTCGCGTGGGTCGCGTCGGGATTTGCGCATTCCTGTCACCTCCCCTCGTTGCGGCGCAGGGACGGGGGTTGCACGGGGACCGCGCGGTTCGCCGGCCTGGCGCTGAGCACCTCGGGGCCGGAGAAGATGAACTCGGCGGAGCGCGCCGGAGTCAGGGTGTTGGTGCTGGATTTGGTGGACATCGCTGCTCTTCCTGAAGGAAACCTCTAATGCGGGGGTCCTCGGGAGCAACGTCTGCGTCAGACGGCTGGCGCGCGCTTTAGCGGGGCGCTGTTCCAGAGGCGGGGGCGATTGCGCGGGCTCGACGGCCGGCGCCGGTCGGAGCGACAAACACTCCTCCGAAGTCCATCTTTGTCATCACGTATCCCACCTCCTTCTGGTGAACATGCCGGCGAACCGGCTCCAATATTGTCCGTTGATCGAGTGCTCGCATTGAGCTTTCTCAATCACAAGTCCAAACATAGCGCACGAGTCGGCCGGCGTGCCACCTTCTGGGGCAACTTTTTCCACCAGAAATCATGTCAACGGCGCGCCTCGCGCGACACGCCGTAGCGATCGGCCACGCCCGGCGGGCCAAAGTCATCCCGGAGAGCGACGCATTCCCGGGACGCCGCTCCTAGGCTGAATCCGTGAGAACCCCTTCTTCCCAGTCCTCGGCACCGGTCGCGACGGTATGGCCATCTGCCCGTCGTCTGGAGGAACTGGATGCCCTAAGGGCCTTCGCGCTCCTGGGCATCCTGATGGTCAATGTTCAGTTCTTCGCCGACCCGGCGCGACTTTTCGGTGTAGCCTCCGAAGCCGGCCCGCTGGGAACGGCCGTCTTGGCGGGGGTCTCAGCCCTCTTCAGCGGCAAGTTCTACATCCTGTTCTCGGCACTGTTCGGATACGGCTTTGTGCTCCTTTGGAATGCCGTGCACGAACGCGGGAGAGACGTGGCTCCCGTCGCCCTGCGCCGCTTCGCCATGTTGTTCGTCCTCGGTCTCTCCCACGCGATCCTGCTCTTCACCGGGGACATACTCGTGACGTACGCGGTCGCCGGAGCACTCATGCTGATGTGCAGAAACGTGTCCATCCGCGCCGCGCGGCGAACCGCAATCGCGATCTGGATCGCCATGTGCGCGGTGCTGCTGCTGCTGACGGGAGTGCTGGCACTCACCGAACCGCTCCTGGCCGGGGATCCGATGCTGCGCGAGGCCCTTCAGGGACCAACCGGGGCCCAAGCGAGCATCACGGACTCGCCCGCCTCCTACCTCGCGTTCAACGCGTCCCTGTACCCGCAGACCCTGGCGTCCCTCGTCTTCGGGCAGGGTCCCATAGCCCTCGCCATGTTTTTCCTGGGCCTCGCGGCGGGCAAGGCCCGGCTTCTCGAGCGCGGCGTCCCGGTGTCCACGCTCAAGCGCATCGTCGTCGTCGGCCTCTGCATCGGATTGCCCGGCGCCGCGTTCACGGGATGGGCCGCGGAGCTAGCGGGCTCGCTGACCGGAACGTTGGCCGCCTACGCGGCGGCCACGGCAACGGGACCATTCCTGACCGCCGCCTACGTAGCGGCGCTCCTGCTGTGGTTCCGCTCGCCGTCGGGGGCCGGCGCAAGGGACGTCCTCGCCCCCGCCGGACGCATGGCACTCAGCAACTATTTGGGGCAGTCGCTGGTGTTGGGCCTGCTGTTCACCGGTTATGGCCTGGCGCTTGCGGACCGGGTACATCCGCTCGGCGTGACGGGCATCGTCCTTGTGGTGTTCGGTTGCCAACTGGCGATCAGCCGCTGGTGGCTGACCGGCCATCGGTACGGCCCCGTGGAGTGGCTGCTGCGCTTCGTCACCTACGCGGGCCGCACCGCAAGGTAGGCGCGTGGGCCAGGATGCGTGGCCGGGCGCAGGGCCCTAGAGTCCCCAGGCCTCCACGGCCGGCGACCTCTTGTCCCAACCCAGCCGGCACAGCTGGGCGGTCCCCAGAACGAAGTGACGGCCGTAGCTGGCGTCCAATCCCAGCCAGCGCGCGGTCAGCACGCGGCTGAAGTGTCCGTGGGAGACCAATAGGGCGTCGCCGCCGCCGTGGAGTTCTGAGCGCACGCGGTCGATGACGCTGTCCGCGCGGGCGCCGACCTGCTCCAGCGTCTCGCCGTTCGGGACGCCGTCGTCCCAGATGAGGTAGGACGGGTCCTTCGCCCGGACGTCGGCCGAATTGACCCCCTCGTAGTCCCCGTAGTCCCATTCGTGCGCCCACGGAACCTGCTCCGCGTCCGGGAATCCGGCCAGTTCCGCCGTACGCCGCGCGCGCTGGAGCGGACTGGTCAGAACGAGTCCGAACTCGATGCCCGCGGCGCGGACGGCCGCAAGTTTCCGGCCCGTCTGAAGCGCCTGGTCCTCGCCCTCAGCAGTGAGCGGAAGATCCGTTAGTCCCGTGTATTGGCCGCTGCGGGACCACTCTGTCTCGCCGTGCCGGATGAGCCACAGCCTTGGAAGGTCGGTCATGTCTGGTTCTCCTCGGTGTGGGATTCGGGTTGCTGGAGCCACCACTGGGCGAGTGCCACCTCGGCGGATTCCGCCCCGACGGGGCCGTTGTCCAGCCGGAGCTCCAGCAGGTGCCGGTAGGCGCGGCCAACCACCGGGCCGGGTTTGATCCCCAGTATCCTCATGATTGCCTCCCCGTCCAGATCCGGACGAATGGCGTCCATCTCCTCGCGCTCGGCGAGCTCGTCGATGCGGCGTTCCAGATCGTCGTAGGCGAACGCCAGCCGCTCGGCCTTGCGCCGGTTGCGCGTGGTGACGTCCGAGCGCGTCAACCGGTGCAGCCGCTGAAGAAGCGGGCCGGCGTCCGTGACATAGCGGCGCACCGCCGAGTCGGACCACCCCGCCTCGCCATATCCGTAGAACCTCATGTGTAGCTCGACCAGCCGGGCGACCGCCTTGATGGTGTCGTTGTCGAACCGCAGGGCGCGCATGCGCTTCTTCACCAGCTTGGAGCCTATGGCGTCGTGGTGCCGGAATGTGACGGCGCCGGACGGCTCGAACCGCCTCGTCGCCGGCTTTCCGACGTCGTGCAGCAGCGCGGCGAAACGCAGGACAAAGTCCGGTGAGGGGACGGGCCCGTCCAGTCCGGATTCGAGCGCCGTCGCCTGCTCGAGGACCTGCAGGGAGTGCTGGTAGACGTCCTTGTGGCGGTGGTGCTCATCGATCTCCAGCTTCAGCGCCGACACCTCGGGGAGGACGCGCTCGGCGATCCCGGTGTCCACCAGGAGGTCGATTCCCGCCCGCGGGTCGGCGCCGCAGACCAACTTCACGAGTTCGTCGCGGACACGCTCTGCGGAGATGATCCCGATCCGGTCCGCCATGTCCGTCATGGCCCGGCTGACCTCCGGGGCCACCGCGACGCGCAACTGCGAGGCGAACCTGGCGGCGCGCATCATGCGCAGCGGATCGTCCGAGAAGGACAACGACGGCGCCCCCGGCGTCCTGACGACTCCGGCCTCGAGGTCGTCGAATCCGCCGAAGGGATCGACGAGCTCCAGGGAGGGCAGTCGCAGAGCCATCGCATTCATTGTGAAGTCGCGCCGGAAGAGATCGTCCCGCAGCGAGGTGCCGAAGGCGACGGCCGGTTTGCGGGAGTCGGCGTCATAGGCGTCGGCCCGGTAGGTCGTGACCTCGATGGTGTACTCGCCCTTACGGAGGGCGATGGTCCCGAAGGCGCGCCCGACCTCCCACGTCGCGTCCGCCCAACCGGCGACGACGGACAGCGTCTGGTCCGGGTCCGCGTCCGTGGTGAAGTCCAGGTCCGGGGACACGCGCCCCAGGAAGAGGTCCCTCACGGGGCCGCCGACGAGCGAGAGTTCGTGTCCGGCGTCCGTGAACAGGCGCGCCAGATCGAAGACAACGGGAGGGAGGAGCGCGGCGAGCGCAGTCGGGGCTGGAAGCTGCTGCATAGTGCTTTAACCGTGCCAGACTTTCGGCTTTTCGCACTACTCCACGACGCGTCCCCCGCCGCTGGCCCGGCCCAACACGGGCCGGCACGAAAGATGGATAGAGTGGAGTGCATGGCCCATCCAGTTCCCAGCGCTCCGAAGCGCACGCCGTTGACTGCGTCAATGGCGCATGCGCAGGCGCAGCCGGGCCACCACTCCCTGCCCACCGTTGAGGAGGTTTCCTCCGGCGGGGTCATAGTGGACACCACCAAACCCGGCCTTCCGGTGGCGATCATTGCCCGGTACAACCGGGGTGGACGACTGGAGTGGTGCCTACCCAAGGGACATCCGGAGGGTCGCGAGACCAACGAAGAGGCGGCGGTCCGCGAGGTGGAAGAGGAGACCGGCATCGCCGGGCACGTCTTGGCGCCGCTGGGGAGCATCGACTACTGGTTTACGGTCTCCAGCTACAGGGTGCACAAGACGGTCCACCACTTCCTGCTGCAGGCCACCGGAGGCGAGCTCACCATTGACAACGATCCGGACCACGAGGCCGTCGACGTCGCATGGGTTCCGATCGCCGACCTCGGCAAGCGGCTCTCCTTCCCGAACGAGCGCCGGATAGCGGACCTCGCGCGCGAAGTCCTTCCCCAGCATGGCCACTGACAACGCAAGTACCCAGAAGACGGGTTCAAACGCGAGGGCCTATGCCCTGATGGCCTCCGGGACCATGGTGTCCCGCGTTCTCGGCTTCGTCCGCACCGCCTTGCTGGCCGTTGCCATCGGCTCGACCGCGATGGTCGCCGACATCTTCGAAAAGGCCAACGTCATCCCCAACATCATCTTTATGTTGTTGGCCGGCGGCATCTTCAACGTCGTCCTCGTCCCGCAGATGATCAAGGCCTCGCGGGCCGCGGACCGCGGCTCCGACTACACCAGCCGACTCATCACGCTGACCGTGGTGGTCATGGGCGTGTTCACCGTGCTGTTGACGCTCGGCGCCGCCCCCATCATCACAATCCTGACCAAAGACTGGTCCCAGCCGATGCTGGCCTTGGGGACCGCTTTCGCCTACTGGTGCCTGCCCCAAATCTTCTTCTACGGCGTCTATGCGGTGGTTGGACAAGCCCTCAACGCCCACGGGCGCTTCGGCGCGTACATGTGGGCGCCCGTGGCGAACAACTTGGTCCAGATCATCGTCATCGGAATCTTTATCCTGCAGTTCGGCGCCTACCGCGGGGATCCGAACCAACTCGCCAACTGGCAACCGGAGCAGACCGTTCTGTTGGCCGGCGGATCCACCTTGGGCATCGCGATCCAAGCGCTGCTGCTCTTCATCCCCTTGTCCCGCTCGGGGCTGCGCATCCGCCCCAGGTTCGGCTGGCGCGGCATGGGTCTAAGGCACGTCGGCCGCCTCGCCGCGTGGACGCTGGCCTCCATGACGGTGGGCAATGTCGCCTCGCTGATCTATGCCCGGCTGGTATCCAGTGCCGCAGCCGTGCGCGAGACCTTGCCTCCGGACGTCGCCGCAAGCGTTCCGGGCGAGCAGGCACTCAATTCGATGCAGCTCGTGACCGTTCTGCCCCACTCTATTTTCGCCCTCTCCCTGGCCACCGTGCTCTTCAACGACCTCTCGCGCGCGTTCAGCGACGGCCAGCGGGAGAAGGTCGGCCCGACGCTTTCCCTGGGACTGCGGACAACCGCGGTCCCCGTCGTATTCGCGACGGTCGCGTTCATCGTGCTTGCCGGCCCGGTGGGACGCCTCTTCGCCGGATCGGGGCCGCAATCTGCGATCGCCGGCGCCGCCATCGGGCAGTTGCTCCTCCTCACGGCCCTGGGATTGCCGTTCAAGAGCATCCACTTCTTCCTCATCCGCGTCTTCTTCGCCGAGGAAGACACCAAAACGCCCATGGTGATCCAGACGGCGATCGCGGTTTTCGGTGTGGTTGTGGCGTACCTCCTGGCCTCCGTCCTCCCGGCGACGCACATCGCGTTGGGCATCGCCCTGCTGTTCGGCGTCACCAACATCCTCTCCGCGATCATCGCCCACGTTCTGGTGGTGCGGCGGTATGGCGACTACGGCACCGGCGAAGTCGTCGATACCTATATACGCATTGGATGGTTCTCGGTGTTCTCGGGCGGCGTCGGTGCGGCCGTGCTGTGGCTTATGGGGGGCTACACCAATGGCTTCGCGTGGCAATCGATCGGCACGGCGCTGGTGACCATCGCGGTCGTCGGCGCAGTAATGGCCATCGTCTACCTCCTGCTGCTCAAGGCGGCCCGTGTTCCCGAACTTGTGGACTTCATCGGACCGGTTTCGCGTCGCGTGCCGGACCTAGGCCGCCTTGTTCGTAAGTAGCCGACCTATTTTCGCGGGTCGCGGAGCACACACCGGTAGCATGGTATGAGCAATTGACGCGGGTGCAGTCGCACCCACCATCCAATCCCGGGAGGGAATAGTGTCGCAGCCCATCGATGTCGGAGCAGTACTCGGCGGCCGCTACAAGGTCTCTGGAGTCGTTCTGGCCTCCGCTGACGGCGACGTAGTCCTGGACGGCACCGACCAAGTGCTCAACCGCGAGGTCAGCATCCTCGTCGCGTCCTCCGAGAACGCCAGTCAGGTTGCCACCAGCGCCCGTGAGATCGCCACTGGGGAGCGCTACGGTTCCATGCAGGTCCTCGACCTGGGCATTTCCGACGGAAGCACCTATCTGATCACCAACACCGCCGATCCCGCGGACCTGTTGGACCTTGTCATCCAACGCGACGAACCCTTCGTCGAGCCGTTCTACACGGACACCCTCGGCTCCGAGATCTTCGGTGAGACCCGCTCCCTCGAGCCCCACGTCTACGAGGACGACGACGAGTACTACGAGGAGCTGCGCGCCCAGGAGGAGAACCGTCCGGGCGTGATGGACCGCCTCCCCGAGATCAACCTGACCGAGCGTCTTTCCGGCTTCAAGTCGCGCTTCGGCAAGGGCCGGGAGGCCGGCGTCGGTCCAGCCGGTGCCGGCGCGGCGGCGAGTGCCGCCGTGTCGGGCCGTCAGGCCGCCGACGACGACACCGAGACCGATGGACAACCGTCCAGCGCACGTGGCGCGGAGACTCAGGCCGGCCCCGACTCCGGAGCGGCGTCCGCTGCCGCCGCGCAGGTTCCGCCCAGGCCGTCCGCCGCCCCCGCTTCCTCCACCGTCCGCAGCGAGGTACCCGAGGCGTCCACGCAGGCTCAGCCCGCCGCCCCCGAGCCGCGGACCGCCGCACACCCGACGTCGTCCAAGGTCTCCATGTATAACGACGACGAGGCCGCCTCCAACGATGATTCAAACGGCCGGACCGGCGCGGGTACCGCGGCAGCGCCCGCGGCGGCCGCCTCGGCGGATGTGACTTCCACCGGGGCCACCGAAACGGTCCCTCCGCCGGTCGAAGAAGGCGCCGCGCGCAAGGCCTCCGTCTTCCCCGCCGGCGCCCGCAACTTCCAGGAGCCATCCCGGCCCGCGGAATATGCCGACGACGACTACGAGGACAACGAGGACGAATCCGACGGTGGCAAGAAGGCCACGCGCCTTATCGTCGGAGCCGTGCTGGGCATCCTGCTGATCGTCGCCGTGGTCTTCGCGTTCAACAACCTCGGGTCCGACGCCGGTCCGGGTCCGGTTGCCGGCAACAGCTCGGCGGCCAGCGAGGGACAGAACAGCGGCGCACCCACCAGCGGCGCCGCCGAATCGTCAGGCGCGGCCGTCGTGGAACCCGAGATCGCCGGCCTCACCCGAGTGGTCCCCGGCAACCAGGCCCTGAACGCCGAGACCGATTCCACCCTGGCCAACGCCATCGACGGCAGCCAGGGCAGCCTTTACCGGTCGTATTCCTTCACCCAGCCCCAGTTCGGAGGTTTCGCCTCCAACATGGTGTTGGTGGTGGAACTCGAGGAGGAGTCCGACGTCTCATCAGTCGAGCTGTCCGGCCTGAACGGGACCGGGGGGGAGTTCGAGATCCGCGTCGGGGACACCGATGACCTGGGGTCGGCCACGGAGGTCACGTCCGGCTCGTTCACCGGTCCCACCGTCACGGTGCCCGTCACGGGGGACGACGGCGGACCGGCCAAGGCGCAGTACGTCTTCATCAACGTGACGGAACTGCCCCGTTTGGCGTCGACGTCCAACAACTCGCGGCCATACGGCCTGCAGGTCGCCGAGATCAAGGTCTCCTAGACCCGAGTCCGGGAATACGAGCTTGCCCACACTCGTTGTGCAGGGCAGACTCGATCAATCGATTCGGAGGGCGACGTGCCCCCCGGCCCTACAGAGAGGTTCACCCCGCGTGGCCACTGAGACTACCGACGCCATCCGCGACGTCATCATCATCGGTTCCGGTCCGGCCGGCTACACGGCGGCCGTGTACACGGCCCGGGCGAACCTTTCCCCGCTCGTTGTGGCGGGGTCCGTAACCGCCGGTGGCGAGCTGATGAACACCACCGATGTGGAGAACTTCCCGGGGTTCCGTGACGGGATCATGGGCCCGGACCTGATGGACAACATGCAGGCGCAGGCGGAGCGCTTCGGCGCCGAGGTTCTGTTCGAGGACGTGGCCTCCGTTGAGCTCTCTGGGGACGTCAAGACCGTCGTCTTGGCGAACGGGGACGTTCATCGTGCCCATGCGGTGATCGTGTCCACCGGGTCCGCATACCGCGAGTTGGGCGTTCCGGACGAAAAGCGGCTCTCGGGCCACGGGGTGTCGTGGTGTGCGACGTGCGACGGGTTCTTCTTCCGCGATCAGGAGATCGCCGTCGTCGGCGGCGGGGATTCGGCGATGGAGGAGGCCCTGTTCCTGACGAAGTTCGCGTCCAAAGTCACCGTCGTCCACCGCCGCGACACGCTGCGCGCGTCGAAGATCATGGCCGACCGTGCCCTGGAGCACCCAAAGATCGAGTTCGTGTGGAACACAGCGGTGGACGGGTTCGAGGGCGACGCGAAGGTCACCGGCCTGAAGCTTCGCAACCTCCTCGACGGGGGCACTTCCACGCTTCCCGTGACCGGAGTGTTCGTGGCGATCGGCAACGATCCCCGCACCGAACTTGTCAAGGAGCAGCTTGACCTGACGGCGGAGGGCACCATCGCCGTCCAGGGTCGCAGCTCCAAGACCAACATCGCGGGCGTTTTTGCGGCAGGCGACGTCATCGACCCCACCTACCGCCAAGCCGTCACGGCAGCAGGCTCAGGCTGCGTGGCCGCGCTCGACGTCGAGCACTACCTCTCCGACCTTCACGCATCACAGGCCCAAACCGCCGGCGCCAGCCTTTAGTCCCCCAGAGAAAGGGTTTACACAATGAGCCATGCCAAGGACGTTTCAGACGCAACTTTCCAGGCCGAAGTTCTCGAATCGGCCAAGCCGGTCCTCGTGGACTTCTGGGCCGAATGGTGCGGACCGTGCCGCAAACTCTCGCCCATCCTTGATCAGATCGCGGCGGAGCACGCCGAGAAGATCGACGTCGTCAAGGTGAACGTGGACGAGAACCCGGCGATTGCCGCCAAGTACGGCATCACCAGCATCCCCGCCGTCTTCGTTTTCCAGGGCGGCGAGCACGTGGCCAGCTCGATCGGCGCGAAGCCCAAGCAGATCATCGAGCAGGAGTTCGCTGCCTACCTCTAGGGGAAGAACACCCGCCGGCAGTCCGCGGCAGGATACAAGGGACCTGTTCCGAGGTGATCCTCGGAGCAGGTCCCTTTCTCATGCCAGCATCGAGTCCCGAGTCCTGCCTGCCGACCAAAAATGGCAGGCGCGTCGAGCCAAGGGGCCAAGCGCGGGACACGGCACGGGTGCGAATGCTCCAAGGAAACTTGACCCACTAAACAACCGATCTTCGTTGTTAGAGCAGCGTCACTCGCGCATCCTTGGGCATCGCGGACTCCACATCCAGAATTGGATGTCTTCCGGGCACCGTACAGTTTCAGCGCGTCCGAAGTTTTGTAGAGTACGGACAAGTGGTAGGAACGGGCACGCCGGTCCCGATGAGTCCGCACGTGCCCCGCGCCATGGTGGGGGCGGGCACCTCACCAGACCAAAGAGCGGCTGGCGGTCGTGACCCGCGCAAGCTCGGCGGACGAAGCAGGAGCGGTGGAACGGTCAAGATCCTGGCACCGCTTGGGGGCAGCTCGGATGGCCGGGATTGATCCAAGCCACCGCATGGAGAGATCGCGTGTACGCGGACTGATAATAGCTCGCGGCAAGGCCCGCGGTATGGCCACAGCGGTGCATCGGGCCGATGAGGCGGCCACGTCGACTGGCCGGCCACCAGACCGCCGGCACACTTCGTGTCGGCGAGGTTCCCCGAAGCATCGCGGATTACGCCCGGACGTTCCGTGGCAAGGCGCGAACGCAGCATGATGGCTGGGCATCGATGATGCCACGTTTGTTTCCTGTCGAGACAAGCTCCATCTAGTCGGCCCTGGTAGCCCCCCGACGTCGGCGCTCCCAGTCGGCCGTATCCGCCTGCACTTCCAACGCGCGGATCGCTAGCATCAGCCACGACCAAGTCGCAGCCGACCGGACTTCCCACAATGCTGGCTGCCCTGAACGGCCCTCGTACGCGCATGTCGCGTTACAAATCGATGGCGCACGGCGCTCCTTTCCACGTTGTGGGGAACCGCCGACTCGAAGACCTCGACTGACAGTGACCGTGTTTCACGTGAAACAGCGCACGGATCTCATGACTGCCCGTTCCCGAGAGGATTCCTGCGAAAACGCAACGACTGCTGACGCCTGACAGCGCGTCCAATGTCTTATTGGTTCGGTGTTTGCCCAGGCCGAATATCGCTATAGTCCCATCGTCCGCCCGATCGATCACCGTGAAGTATGATCACGAAGCTTCACATTGCCCGGGCCCTGGCACTGGTCCAGGCAACGTCCGGGCACCTCCGGTTAGATCAATTTTGCGCTGCCATGCGGGGTTCCTCACACGCAGGTGCTCACACGCAGTGGTTCACTCGGCCCGAACGCATGCATAGAGCGTTGATTGCCATCGCGCAGATGCTCATCAGATGCAGGCCGAATACATCTGATGTGCAGACCAAAGAGGCATTCAGTGCGTCGCCGCGATCTGTCGCGCCGCACTCCGCAGCGTCGTCTGGCACGCAACGTGTACACGTAGAGACAGGCAGCCTTTCGACGTAGGCAGGCTACGAGTGTTCTTCGAATGCTGTGCGCATCGATCAGTCCTGTATTTCGGCCCATTCGCCGCGCGATAGCCGGTCCTCTTCTGCGATTGTGTTCAGGCAGTTGGCGTTTCACGTGAAACACCGCGCCGCGCGCCCCCGGCCCAGATTGGTCGATGGAAGACACCAGCCCATGCGCAGTCTTGACGCATGCACATCTTGACTTTGGTCTATCCGTGTCTGGTGCAAGCGGAACGGCCAATACAGGTCAAGAGGCACAGGACGATCCCGACTGCGCGGCAGGTACAGTTGCTCCGACGCTCACGCCTGGATGCGGCATTCAGAGATCCGCAAAGGGCTGGTTGAGATGCCCTACTGACCCCAGCATAGGGCCGACATCTTCAACACTAACAGGTGTTTTCGGTTTCGAAACACTACACCGAAGCCGATTTGGCTCACCGCGGCAGGTTCGCCTCATGTGTGGATCCGTTGTGTGCGTATCTGCCCTGGGGCCTCGTATCGTTGCTGAAACACGGATTTACGATTGCATGCCGGGTTGCAGCCCAGTCCTTCCATAACCTTCGCCAGACCACAGCTGGCACGCGAAATGCCTCGGTAGGAACACCGCGTTTGTGGTCCTGGACCGACCCAGGCAAGCAACACGATACTGCTGGATGTCGAATATTTGACGTGAAACCACAGACCTTTGGGCCGGAGACATGTTGCCCATGCACGCCGGCATAGGCGCAAAGACAGGTTTCTGCGATGAGGGCCTACTCGCTACCTCTCTTCGATAAGGCCTGCTGCGTTTCACGTGAAACACCGAATTGGGAACACACCGATGAGAAGTGCAATCGTCGGCCCACGACCCTGCTGCCGCGGCTTCAATAGAAAGGATCTCAAAAGGCCTACTGCTCAGCGTCGACGAAATCGAACGCGCACTCAGGTATAGGGCCCCGGGGCGAGGGCAGGTCGACTGGCGGGAGGTGCCCAGAACGCACGTGGGCTACGGTGACCTCCAGGGACACCCCAGAGAAATGGGGAGGGCCGGCATCAGTCAACGGACGGAGACAGGAGTCTCCACAGGGACCGCAGGGGTGCTGTTTCACGTGAAACAGCACCCCTGCGTACATCCCGGGTTGAACTCAGCTAGTTGGGACTCCCCGGCGCGATGACTCCCATGATGCGATTCAGGTCGTCAACACTTGCGAACTCGATACTGACACGGCCCTTCTTCGCACCAAGCGTGATCTTGACGCTGGTGTCCAGTCTGTCCGAAAGGGCCGTGGCCAGGAAGTCCAAGCGTTCGTGCCGCGCATTGGGCCGCGGGGTGGGGTCTTTTGCGGGACGCCGTAGGCCATCGCTCAGCGCTACGATCTCCTCCGTGGCCCGCACGGAGAGCCCTTCATTGACAATCCGCTGCGCCAACCGCTCCATGTCGCCTGCGTCGACCAGCGCCAACAGCGCGCGAGCGTGTCCGGCGCTCAGTACACCAGCGGCAACACGGCGTTGCACGAGCGCAGGAAGCTTCATCAGTCGAATGGTGTTCGAGATCTGCGGCCGCGAACGTCCGATGCGGTCTGAGAGTTGTTCCTGCGTGCAGCCGAATTCCTGCAGCAGCTGCTGATAAGCGGCCGCCTCTTCCAGGGGATTCAACTGGGATCGGTGTAGATTCTCCAGAAGGGCATCCCGCAAAAGGTCCATGTCCGAGGTTGCCCGAACGATTGCGGGGATGGTCGCGAGGCCAGCCTCTTGTGTCGCCCGCCACCTGCGCTCACCCATAACGAGCTCATAGTCGCGCTCGCCGCCCTCCGCGGAGGGTCGCACTACGATGGGCTGCAATAGGCCCACCTCTTTGATCGAGTGAACGAGCTCGGCCATGTCGTCTTGGTCGAACTCGGTGCGCGGTTGTTTCCGGTTGGGGTGGATGTTGCCGACAGGGATCTCCGCGAACGAGGCGCCCGGAACCTCCACGAGGGTTTCACGTGAAACCTCCGCTGACGCGACCGTTCCCTCCCGGGGTTCCACCGTGACATCGGGACTTTTGGGCGTGTCGGCTGCGCGTTCCAGTGATGGCTCGTCGGCGATCCCCTCCGCGGCCTCCTCGGCGGCTCGGCTCCGCACCTCGCCGATGAAATCAGGCATCTGGGGGCGCTTCGGATTTGCTTTGGTCCTGGCGCGTGGTGCTGCAGTCCGATCCGATTCGGCTTCAGGTGCCGTTGATGCGCCTCGGCCGTCTTCCTCACTCTTTCCGGGCGCGAAGAACATGTCCACCGGGCGAGTCTTGCGCTGCCGCGCTGTCTTTTGGCCCGCCGCACTGGCGCTCAACTCAGACGCCAACTCCTTCTTCGCCGACGTGGTCGCCGACCCTTTCGCATCTCCCTGCGCGGCCGCAGGCTCGACGCTAACGGCTCGGGGGTCCGTGGATGCGGCCGGAGTGGATGGCACAGCGCTACGGTCCTTAGGGGGCCCGCTGGCGTTCCGGGAGCCCGTAGCGTTCCCGCGCTCCGTTTCACGTGAAACACCAGGCTGGCCGGCCGGCCGGTCTTTGGCGGCCTGATCCGCCCCCGGATGCGGCAACTCGGGTCCGGATTCAACATCCGCACCAGCGCTGGGTGCGCTCGAAATCAGCGCCCCCAGTCCTCGTCCCAATCCTCGACGCTTTTCCGCCATGTGACTTCCTCTCGGCGCGTGGCCCGCGGATGGCGGGCGTGAATGCTCGAGGACGAGTCTACTTGGCTTTTTTGTCGCGCCCCGGGAGGCTACGCGCGTTCGGCAATCTCCGTTGCTGCCTCGAGGTAGGAAAGCGCGCCCGTTGAGTTGCGATCGTAAGTCATCACGGTCTGTTGATAGCTGGGCGCCTCAGAAATGCGGACGCTTCGAGGGATCAGGGCCCGCAAAACCTGATTGGGGAAATGTTCTCGAACTTCGGCGGCCACCTGAGAGGCGAGATTCGTCCTGCCGTCGTACATCGTCAAGAGGATAGTCGACACCACAAGATCCGCGTTCAGGTGCTTCTGGATCATTTCGATGTTGTTCAGCAGCTGGCTGAGACCCTCAAGCGCGTAGTACTCGCACTGGATCGGAATCAACACCTCGCGAGCTGCGACGAAGGCGTTCACCGTCAAGAGACCCAAGCTCGGGGGGCAGTCGATGAAGACATAGTCAAGGCGGGGGAGGGCGTTCTCCTCGCGGTACTTCGCGTACTGGTCCAGTGCCCGCCGAAGCCGCTGCTCACGAGCCACGAGCGAAACCAACTCGATCTCAGCTCCCGCAAGGTGAATGGTGGCTGGGGCCACCACAAGATTCTCGACGTCTGGGCAAGGAGCCACGACTTCTGCGAGCGGGACGTCGTTGATGAGAACGTCATAGATGCTGTCCACATCCGCGTGGTGCTCGATCCCCAACGCGGTGGATGCATTCCCCTGCGGGTCGATATCGACCACCAACACGTTCAGGCCGGCGCTACCCAAAGCGGCCGCGATATTGACCGTCGTCGTCGTCTTACCGACCCCGCCCTTTTGGTTGCTGACGGTGAAACATCGGGTCTCTCCAGGGCGCGGCAGCTGGCGGCCGCTCAACCGCTCCCGCCGCTTGTTTTCGCTGGCGAGTTCACTTGCCAGCGGCGTGCTGTCGTCCATGGTGTCCATAACGTTCTGAACCGATGCCTCTGCTCGAGCCTGAACTGCTTCTTGCAACCGTGCGGATTCCTCGTCCGTCGTAACAGCCGGAACCGGATCGTTGTCCCGCACTTCGGCGACAGTTTCACGTGAAACATCGGGTTTTGGACCGTCGCCAACCGTGACAGGTTGATTTTCCGTCCGAAGACCGTTTGAGGAACTGAAGAGTGCGGCAAACGGGGGAATCTTGCTTCCCGATTTCTTCACTTCAAATCCTCCTAAACGCACAGCATGGCCTCGGGACCACCAGTACAGACTATCGGGTCGGCCTCAGCCAACGCGGATGCGGACCACCGTTGTGGGTTCTTCGAGGACGTCCTCGCCGACAGTGAGCACCTCTGTACCCCTGCCCCCCAATTTACGGATGGTCTTGGCCGCCTTCTCGATCTCCTCGGCCGCGCTCCGGCCCTTAATGGCCAGAACCTCTCCCGCACCACCAAGCAACGGAATGGTCAGCCCGGCGAGGTTGCTCAATGCCGACACGGCCCGCGCCGTGACGACGTCGGCCTCAACGTGTCCCACTGCCTGTTCGGCGCGCGATCGGTAGACCGTGACGTTGGACAGCCCCAGGTCCTCGGTCACCTCCGTGAGCCAGATGCACCGCCGCTCAAGGGGCTCAATCAGGGTCACGGAAAGGTCGGGGCGTGCGATCGCGAAAGTCAGCCCCGGCAATCCCGCGCCGCTTCCCACGTCCGCCACCTCGGATCCTTCGGCAATCAGACCCGCGACAACGCCGCAATTGAGCACATGCCGGCCCCATAGGCGCGGCACCTCTCGCGGACCCAAAAGGCCGCGTTCCATCCCCGACGTCGCAAGGTGCTCAACGTACCTCTCGGCAAGGGGGAGGCGGTCGCCGAACACGGTTTCGGCGGCACGGCGTTCCTCGGCCGTGGGTTCATGCTGCAAGCTCACGTGGTTCCGCTTTCCCTTGATTCGCTCAGGCCTCGTCGACAGACACAACAATGTGCCTGCGCGCGCCTTCGCCGTCGGACTCGCTGTGGAGGCCGAGTGCCGCAACAGCGTCGTGCACGAGCTTGCGCTCGTAGGCGCTCATGGGCGGCAACGCGACGTCCTCACGCGTCTCACGGGCCTTGGCGACGGCCTCCTCGGCAACCGTCTGCAGCTCGCCGGCACGACCCTTGCGGTAGCCAATGATGTCCAGCACAAGGCGCGATCGGTTTCCCGTTGCGGTCAAGACCGCAAGGCGCGTGAGCTCCTGCAGGGCCTCCAGCGTCTCGCCCCCACGGCCCACCAGGCCGCTCAGCTGTTCGTCGTCGCCATCCTCGTTCACGATCGAGATGTAGGTCCGTCCGCCACGCACCTCAATATCAATGTCGCCGTCTATATCGGCGATGTCCAGAAGCTCCTCGAGGTAGTCGGCTGCGACGTCGCCCTCTTCCTCCAGCCGGCTCGGCGAGTTCTCGTCGTCGGCTTCCTCCGAGGTTGTGTCCAGCGGCGTGGCGGTCTCGTCAACGTTGCTCATGGACTACTTCCTCTTCCTGTTTTTGCGCTGTGGCTGCGAGCGCTGCACCTTGGGCTCAACGACCTCCGGAACGGTCTCCTCGACCTTCTTCTGCCCGCGCGGCGGCAGGCCCTTGGCCGCCCGTCGCTCGTTCAGCTCCCTCTCCGCCTGGGAGCCGGGCGTCGGGTTGTTGCGGATGACATAGAACTGCTGTCCCAACGTCCACACGTTCGACGCGGTCCAGTAGATCAGCACGCCGATGGGGAAGTTGATGCCGCCGATGCCGAACACCAGCGGGAGGATGTAGAGCATCATCTTCTGCTGCTGCATAAAGGGGCCCTCCAGGGCCTCCTTGGTCATGTTCTTGGACATGATCTGCTTCTGCGTAATGAACTGCGAAGCGGTCATGGCAATGATCATCAGCAGGGCGGTGATGATGACGGCGATGCTGGGCGCGCCGGAGTTGAGCGTGGCCAGGAACGTATCTGACAGCTTCGCGCCGAAAATCGAAGACTGGTCGAAGCTTCGGATATGGGCCGCGGACAGTGCGCCGATGGGCTCGCCGGACTGGCTGGCCTTTGCCGCGTTGTTCAGAACCGTGAAGAGCGCGAAGAAGAACGGCATCTGCACCAGAATGGGCAGGCACGAGGAGAGGGGGTTGGTCTTGTGCTTCTTGAAGAGCTCCCGCTGCTCGGCGATCATCGCCTGCTGCGAAAGCTGGTCCTTCTTGCCCTTGTACTTGGCCTGAAGCTTCCGCAGATCGGGCTGAAGCGCCTGCATGGCGCGCTGAGCCTTGATCTGCTTGACGAAAACCGGGATCAGGGCGGTGCGGATGAGGAGCACCAGGAAGACGATGGACAGCGTCCAAGTCCAGCCGGAGTTCGGATCCATGCCGAACCAGGTAAACAGTTCGTGGAACGCCCAGAGGATCCACGAGACCACCTGGCGGAAGGGCCACAGCAGCGTGTCAAAGAATTCCATTAACGGTCATGCTCCTCGAGCCGCATCAGCGGCATCATCGTCGGCGGGAATCGGCGGATGATTCATCACCATGATCTTTGGGGTGTGGCCCTCCGGCCAAATCCGGCGCCCGGCGGGGACATGGTCGATGCCCCCATGGCTCCAAGGATTACATCGAAGGACCCTGTAGGCCGCCATGCTGCAGCCCTTCACGACGCCGTGGACCGTGACGGCCTCGAGCGCGTAGGCGGAACAGCTGGGGAAGTAACGGCAAACGTCGCCGTAGAGAGGGGATACGACGGCCCGGTAGGCCTTGAGCAGGAGAACCACTGCATTGCGGGGCACATCGAGGAGCGACCGGACGATGCCGGGGGCCACGCGGCTCTCACGCGATGCCATGGTTGTCCTTCCCTGCCCTGTTCGAGGCCGCCTTGCGATCCGCCGAGCGACACACCGCGGCGAGGGCTTCGGCGGCCTCGCCCGACAGTTCGCTCCAGCTGGCGCCGGCCGCGGGCGGCAGGGCCCTCACAACAACGTCGTATCCGTGACCGTGGCGTGCCATGGCCTGGGCGGCCACAGCCCTCAACCTTCGTTTAACGAGGTTGCGCTTCACGGAGTTCCCAACGGCCTTGGACACAATGAACCCGAACCGAGTGGGCACGTGTGTGCCCTCATCGATCCGGGAACGTGCATATAGCACTACGTTCCGGCGCCCAGAACGGGCACCGGAACGTACGGTGTTCGAGAATTCCCCGGAGGACCGCATCCGGTGTTCCTTCGGCAACATGGCGTCAGGCGCCGAAGCCGCGCGAGAGAACACTCACGGGAGGATGCGGGCGGTCCGTACGGGTCCGCTCGATGCTATGCAGAAAGTTCGGTACGGCCCTTGCCGCGGCGTGCTGCCAGGATGGCGCGGCCGGCGCGGGTGCGCATACGAAGACGGAAGCCGTGCTTCTTGGCACGACGGCGGTTATTCGGCTGAAAAGTCCGCTTGCTCACAGTAGTAACTCCAAGACGATCATTTGATGCGCCTTAACCCGTTGCTACGAGGGGGAAGAACAGGCTGACGCTCGAATTCTTAGTGGCGGTCTCCCAAGTGCCGCAGTCCCCCTGTCCAACCGGATGGAGGGCGTACGGAATCACTGAAAACACACACACAGGACTAAATAACGGTAGGGCAAAGAGGCCCCCCGCGTCAAACCGGGGACTATCGGCCCGGGACGACGGTGGCTCGCCGTTTACTTCCCCCAACTCTAGCGTGAGTTCCCACACCCTGTGCGTAGCGAATCCACAGATGTGGACAAGTGGCACCGTACGTGCGGCCCGCGTTCCGCACTATTTCGGCCCCGCATCGCCGCCATTCCGGCAATTTCGCCTCTATTCCGCCCCTCGCCGTGCGCCACCGAAGGAGCCACGAGTTATCCACTGTCTGTGAATAACACTGTGGATGACCGATAGAATCAAAAGTCCCGTCGACGCCTTTCGCTCTTTGTCGGGCCGGGATCCATCGCCGAGCCGGCGGCAATACCTCTGAGGGGACTGCAATTGTGAGCACGGAAGAATCGAACACCGTGGGCAGCGCGTGGCGCCAGGTGGTGCGCAACCTGGAACAGGACGACCGGGTCACGCCGCGTCAGCGGGGGTTTGTTGTACTCGCCCAGCCCCAGGGGCTCATCGGCACCACCCTTCTCCTTGCCGTCCCCAACGAACTCACGCGCGAAGTCCTGCAGACCCAACTCAAGAGCCCCCTCGACGACGCGCTGCGCCAAGTGTTCCAGGACGACATCCTCTGCGCGTTCAGCATCGATTCGGATTTGGTGCCCGAGCCTTCGCCGGAACCGAAGGAAGCCGAGAAGCCGCCCGTTCCCAAGGAGCGCGTGAGCGACAACCGTCCGCAGCCCTCGCCGCCCTCCACGTCCCAGGAATTTGGGCGGCTCAACCCCAAGTACATTTTCGACACATTCGTGATCGGGTCCTCCAACCGATTCGCCCACGCGGCCGCCGTCGCGGTCGCCGAGGCGCCCGCCAAGGCATATAACCCGCTGTTCATATACGGCGACTCCGGCCTGGGCAAGACGCACCTGCTGCACGCGATCGGCCACTACGCCCGCCACCTCTACAACGGCATCCGCGTTAGATATGTGAACTCGGAGGAATTTACCAACGACTTCATCAACTCCATCCGCGACGACGAGGGCGCAAGCTTCAAGCAGACCTACCGGAACGTGGACATTCTCCTCATTGACGACATCCAGTTCCTGGCGAACAAGGACGCCACCCAAGAGGAGTTTTTCCATACCTTCAACGCCCTGCACAACCACAATAAGCAAGTGGTGATCACGTCCGACCTTCCGCCCAAGCAGCTGGCCGGCTTCGAGGACCGGATGCGCTCGCGCTTCGAGTGGGGCCTGTTGACGGACATCCAACCGCCCGAACTCGAGACCAGGATCGCCATCCTGCGCAAGAAGGCGACGGCCGAGGGTCTTTCGGCGCCCGACGACGTGATGGAGTACATCGCCTCCAAGATCTCGACCAACATCCGCGAACTGGAGGGCGCCCTCATCAGGGTGACGGCCTTCGCCTCGCTCAATAGCCAGGGCGTGGACATGGCACTGGCCGAGACGGTGCTCAAGGACCTCATTACCGACGAGGGCGCGCAGGAGATCACGCCGGCCGCAATCGTTGCCCAGACGGCCGAGTACTTCAATCTCAGCATCGAGGAACTCAACAGCAAGTCGCGCACAAGGACGCTTGTCACGGCCCGGCAGATCGCCATGTACCTCTTGCGCGAGCTGACGGACATGTCCTTGCCGAAGATCGGTCAAGAAATGGGAGGCCGCGACCACACGACCGTCATCCACGCCGACCGCAAGATCCGCGAACTGATGGCCGAGCGCCGAGCGATATTCAACCAGGTGACCGAGCTAACCAACAGGATCAAGCAGCAGCAACGCGAGGGCTGAACCCAAGCGGTAAAACCCCGAGATTGCGGCGAAAACCACAGGTGTGGATAAAGCTGTGGATAGTTAAGTGGACGAAGGCCTTAAACCTGCGCATAACTGCCCCCGCTCCTGTGGATCCCTTAAACGACGCGGAATCTTGTCCACCGGACACCTGCACTTAGCCTTCGCGAACCAACATGTTGTGCACATGCATAATTGGCTTTCCCGCACCGCGGATCAGGGTTATCCACAGAATCCACAGGACTTATTAACACTACGAATCCCAACTTTTATGAGATTCCAGATAACAAGTTCCCGTTCCGCACATCGACCGACCTTCCCGCTCCGCGCGTTCAGAAGCTGGTATTCCCAGTTCTGGCCTTCCGGCTAAGCTTGCAACGGAAACCTGTCATCCCATGTGCTGTGAAAGGCGGAACTACGTGAAGTTCAGTGTCGAAAGGGACGTCCTGGCGGAAGCCGTGTCCTGGACTGCCCGCTCACTGTCCCAGCGTCCGCCGTCCCCCGTTCTCTCCGGAATCCTGATCACCGCAGAGAACAGCGTGGTTTCACTGGCAGGCTTTGACTACGAGATTTCCGCACATCTCGAGATACCCGCCGACACCACCCAAGAGGGAACCATCCTGGTTTCGGGAAAGCTTTTGGCGGAGATCTGCCGCAGCCTGCCGCAAGCCCGGGTCACCATCGAGACCGAGGGCACCAAGGTCACCGTCACGTGCGGGCGCAGCCGGTTCCACCTGGCCACCATGCCCGTGGCCGACTACCCATCGTTGCCCGTTCTCCCCGAAATCGCCGGCGTGGTGGATGGCGAGGCCTTCGCCCAAGCCATCAGCCAAGTCATCGTCGCCGCGTCCAAGGACGACACTCTGCCGATCCTCACCGGCGTCAAGATGGAGATTGAGGACGACCTCATCACGTTCCTCGCCACGGACCGCTACCGTCTGGCCCTCCGCGAGGTTTCTTGGAGGCCCACGACGCCTGGAATCTCAACGTCGGCGCTGGTCAAGGCCAAAACGCTGAACGAGGTTGCCAAGACCTTGGGCGGGTCCGGTGACATCAAGATTGCGCTTGGCGAAAGCAACGACCTCATTGGTTTCGAAAGCGGCAGCCGGCGCACCACGTCGCTCCTCGTCGATGGCGACTACCCAAAGATCCGGTCGCTGTTCCCCGAGAACACCCCGATCCACGCCACGGTCAAGACCACGGAACTCGTTGAGGCGGTTCGCCGCGTCGCGGTCGTCGCCGAGCGCAACACACCCGTCCGTCTGGCTTTCACCGAGGGACAGCTGGCACTCGACGCCGGAACCGGAGAGGACGCCCAGGCCGAGGAGTCCATCGAGGCCCAGCTCGACGGAGAAGACATCACCGTTGCCTTCAACCCTGCCTACTTGGGTGAGGGGCTGAACGCCTTCAACAGCGAATTTGTCCGTTTCTCGTTCACGACCGCTCCGAAGCCGGCCATGATGACGGCCCAAAAATCGCTGGACGGCGACGACGAGGACGACTACCGGTACCTCGTGATGCCTGTGAGGCTTCCGAACTAGAGCGGCTTGTCCGCCGACCCGCATCCACGACAAGGAGAACCCCCGTGCACATAGGTTTGATCGGTCTCGGAAAGATGGGTTTCAACATGCGCGCCCGACTGCGCAATGGCGGTGTCCAGGTCACGGGCTACGACCGCAATCCAGAGGTTTCGGACGTGGCGACCGTTGACGCGATGCTTGCGGCCCTTCCCACACCCAAGGTGGTCTGGTTGATGGTCCCCGCGGGACAGATCACCGATGCGGTGGTGACCGAGCTCAAGGGCAAGCTATCCGGCGGCGATCTGGTCATCGACGGCGGCAACACGCGCTTCAGCGACGACCGACGGCACGCACACGATCTCGCCGAAGCCGGGATCCGCTTCGTCGACTGCGGCGTCTCCGGCGGGGTATGGGGCCTCGACAACGGGTATGGCCTGATGGCCGGGGGAACGGAGGCGGACATAGCGGAGATCATGCCGGTCTTCGAGGCCCTCAGGCCGCAAGGAGAGTTGTCGAAGAGCTTTGTCCACGTCGGTGAGGTTGGCGCCGGCCACTACGCGAAGATGGTCCACAACGGCATCGAGTACGGCATCATGCAGTCCTACGCCGAGGGCTACGAACTGCTGGCCGCGAAGGACATCATCAAGGACGTTCCCGGCACCTTCGCAGCATGGCAGGAGGGGACGGTGATCCGTTCCTGGCTCCTTGATCTCCTGGTCAACGCTCTTAAGGAGGATCCGGAGCTCTCCAACATTGCCGGATACGTCGAGGATTCCGGCGAGGGACGCTGGACGGTCGAGGAGGCGATTTCCAACGCCGTTCCGGCCCCGGCAATCACTGCCGCGGTGTTCGCCAGGTTCGCTTCCCGCCAGGACGATGCCCCTGCCATGAAGATGGTGGCCGCGTTGCGCAACCAGTTCGGCGGGCACGCCGTCAAGCGTCCCGGCGAATAGGGGGAACCTCCCCGGGTGTTTGCCTCTTACATCTCCCTGACCGACTTCCGCAGCTACGCGCAGGTCGACATCGAACTGACAGCCGGCACCACGGTTCTTGTGGGCCCCAACGGCGTCGGGAAAACAAACGTTGCCGAGGCATTGGGATATCTCGCAACGCTGTCCTCCCACCGCGTGTCCGGCGACGCGGCGCTCATCCGATTCGGGGCCGAGCGGGCGCTTGTTCGGGCGCGCATCCAACGGGGCTCGCAGGCCACCTCCGTGGAGTTGGAGATCACCGCGGGAAAAGCGAACCGGGCCCGTATCAACCGTGCAAACCCCGTTCGTGCCCGCGACATCCTGGGCATTGTCAGAACCGTGCTCTTCGCGCCGGAGGACCTGGCGCTCGTGAAGGGCGACCCGTCCAACCGGCGCCGTTTCCTGGACGACCTGCTGGTCTCCCTTCAGCCTCACCATGCCGCAACGCGTGGCGACTACGAGAGGGTCCTCAAACAGCGCAACGCCCTGCTCAAGTCCGCCCGCTCGGCGGGCCGATTCACGTCCGGCCACGAGGCGACCCTGGACGTCTGGGACCAGCACCTCGCGCAGGCCGGGGCCAGGCTGCTCCGTGGGCGGCTGGACATCGTGGCCCTCCTCTCCCCGCATCTGGGCACCGCATATGAGGGGCTAACGGACGGATCGAAGTCGGTCTCGGCTCTCTACCGTTCAACCGTCCTGGAGGAATTGGAGGACGACGACTCACCGTCGCCCCCGCGGTCCACGATGGACGACGTCCTGGCGACGGCGGGCATCCCGGAGATCGAATCCATGTTTCTCGCGACCCTGGCCACACGCCGCAAGAAGGAACTGGAGCGGGGACTCACCCTGGTCGGCCCCCACCGCGACGAACTCCTCCTCGGACTCGGATCGGCCCCGGCCAAGGGGTATGCCTCCCACGGAGAAACGTGGTCGCTGGCACTCTCCCTGCGCTTGGCGGCCTACAGGGCCATGTGCGAGGACGATCCGCGCGAAGGGCACCGTCCCATCCTGATCTTGGACGACGTATTCGCCGAGCTCGATACGGGCCGGCGCAGGAGGCTCGCGGCCGTGGTGGCCGACGCCGAGCAGGTCATTGTCACCGCGGCGGTACCGGCCGACGTGCCCGGGGAGCTGGGGGGAACGGTCCTGCGCGTTGGTCCCGGAACGGTGGAGCCTTGACCGGCGAGCCTACCCCGGGAGCGTCAGACAAGTCCCCGGTGGAGTTCGATGCGGCGAGGGCCATGCTCAACCGGATGCGCGAGGCGGCCTCGGCCCGCGGCGAGATCCGCATCAACGCGGCCCAGGCGCAACGCGCCGTCGAGCGAGCGTCGGAGGTCCGTGCCAAACGGCGCAAGTCGCCGTCGGACATCCAGTACGACGACGGACGGGACCCGCAGGGCATCGGCAATGTTTTCTCCCGCATGGTGCGGGACCGGGGGTGGACCTCTCCCGTCGCCGTCGGATCCGTCATTGCCAGGTGGGCCGAGTTGGTCGGGCCCCAGATCTCCGCACACTGCACGCCGGAGAGCTTCGAGGAAACCACCGTCATCGTGCGCTGCGACTCCACGGCGTGGGCGACGCAGCTGCGCCTGCTGAGCCACAGCCTGTTGAAGACCTTCGACGAGAAGCTTGGCCCCGGCGTCGTCACAGTCATCCGCGTCATCGGCCCGTCCGCGCCTAGCTGGCGCAAGGGGATGCGAAGGGTACAGGGCCGAGGACCCCGCGACACCTACGGATAGGAGGTCACCGGGGGCCGCCGCCGAGGCACCGAGTCGCTTCCGGTGCTGGCGCCTACAGGCGCCTCGTGGGGCCGTGAGCCATACCCGCCCTCATCCGAGGGCGGTTTAGGACGTTCTATGCCACTTTTCTGGCCAGTGGCAGCCTATTGGGGGCCGATCAGCGCGCTTCCTGCAGCGTTTCGCGGTAGAATTCAAGACGTGGCGTCCCCCGATCCTGTGGGACGCCGGTTCATGAGTGGCGGCCTTCCGGGCGCCGCCAGCCGCGAATGCACAAGGAGTCTGTAGCGCCTGTGGATACTGAGAACACCGCACCCGAGGAAAACCCCGCCGAAGATCCCGTGGATTCCGGCGCAGGGCAGCCCCAGGAGGAAGCGGTGCAGCCCGTGCCCGCATCCGGTGCCGCAAACGACGGTTCGCCGAGCGGGCGGGTAACCCACGAATACGGCGCGAGCGACATCACCGTCCTTGAAGGGCTCGAGGCCGTGCGCAAGCGCCCGGGCATGTACATCGGATCCACCGGCCCGCGCGGCCTGCACCACCTGGTCTACGAGGTGGTCGACAACTCCGTGGACGAGGCCCTGGCCGGGTACTGCGACCACATCAAGATCACGCTCCAGGCCGACGGCGGAGTGCGGGTCGAGGACAACGGGCGTGGCATCCCCGTGGACATCCACCCCACCGAGGGCAAGCCGACCGTCGAGGTCGTTATGACCATCCTGCACGCCGGCGGAAAGTTCGGCGGCGGCGGCTATGCGGTTTCCGGCGGTCTCCACGGGGTCGGCATATCCGTGGTGAACGCGCTGTCGCGCCGGGTCGACACCGAGGTGCGGCGCCAGGGAAGCGTGTGGCGGATGTCCTTCGCCGACGGCGGCAAGCCGCAGGGTGAACTGGTGAAGGGCGAGGACGCGGACGCCACGGGCACAACGCAAACGTTCTATGCGGACCCGGCGATCTTCGACACGGTCGAGTTCGATTTCGAGACCCTGCGGGCCCGCCTTCAGCAGATGGCCTTCCTGAACAAGGGCCTGCGCATCACCATGACGGACGAGCGCGCCATCGAGGATTCCGCCGACGAGATTGCCGAGGAGGACGACGAGCGCGCCGCGGAAGCCGCGGAACCCAAGCACCGCGTCGTGGACTACTGGTACAAGGACGGTCTGCTCGACTACGTCAAGCATCTCAACGCCTCCAAGAAGGTGGAACTCGTCCACGAGGACGTCATCGCCTTCGAGAGCGAGGACCAGGACAAGCAGATCTCCGTCGAGGTCGCGATGCAGTGGACCACGGCCTACTCGGAGTCCGTGCACACCTACGCGAACACCATCAACACCCATGAGGGCGGCACCCACGAGGAGGGGTTCCGCGCCGCCATGACGTCGCTGATCAACCGCTACGCGCGCGAAAAGGGGCACCTGAAGGAAAAGGACGACAATCTCACCGGCGACGATATCCGCGAGGGCCTGACCGCCGTCATCTCCGTCAAGCTGGGTGAGCCGCAGTTTGAGGGCCAGACCAAGACCAAGCTCGGAAACTCCATCGCCAAGGGCTACGTGCAGGGCGTCGTGAACGAGGAGCTCGGCGACTGGCTTGAGCGCAACCCGAACACCGCGCGTGACATCATCCGCAAGTCGCTTTTCGCGGCGCAGGCCCGCCTTGCGGCACGCAAGGCGCGAGACAACGCCCGCCGCAAGAGCCCGCTGGAGACCTTCGGCATGCCGGGCAAGCTCTCCGACTGTTCGTCGAAGAACCCGGCCGAGTGCGAGGTCTACATCGTGGAGGGCGACTCGGCCGGCGGCTCGGCCAAGCGGGGCCGGGACCCCCGGACCCAGGCAATCCTTCCGCTGCGCGGCAAGATCCTTAACGTGGAGCGGGCCCGCCTGGACAAGGCGCTCGGAAACTCCGAGGTCCAGTCGATGATCACGGCCTTCGGCACGGGCATCGGCGAGGAGTTCGACGCGACCAAGCTCAGGTACCACAAGATCGTCCTGATGGCCGATGCGGACGTCGACGGCCAGCACATCACCACCCTCCTTCTAACGTTGCTTTTCCGCTACATGCGCCCGCTGATCGAGCAGGGCTACGTGTACCTGGCGATGCCGCCGCTGTATCGGATCAAGTGGTCCAACTCCCCGCACGACTACGTGTTCAGCGACAAGGAACGCGACGATGCCCTGAAGGCCGGCGCCGCCTCCAACAAGCGGCTGCCCAAGGACAACGGCATCCAGCGCTACAAGGGACTCGGCGAGATGGACTACACGGAGCTTTGGGACACCACCATGGATCCCGACCACCGGACACTGCGCCAGATCACCATGGACGACGCCGCAGCGGCGGACCAGATCTTCTCGGTGCTTATGGGTGAGGACGTCGAATCGCGGCGCAACTTCATCCAACAGAACGCCAAGGACGTGCGCTTCCTGGACATCTAGTCCAGCGCACCGCCCGAGCGTTCCCCCAGATGTGACTAAAGGAAGAATTCGATGAGCGACGAGACGCCCGAGAACCCCGACGGCCCCGAAGTCGAGGGCCAGATCATGCCGGAGACCACGACTTTTGTGGACCGGATCGACCAGATCGACTTGCAGACGGAAATGCAGCGGTCCTATCTGGACTACGCCATGGCCGTCATCGTCGGACGCGCGCTGCCCGACGTGCGCGACGGGCTCAAGCCGGTCCACCGCCGCGTCCTCTACGCGATGTTCGACGGCGGCTACCGCCCCGAGCGCTCGTACAACAAGTGCGCCCGTGTGGTCGGCGAGGTCATGGGCCAGTACCACCCGCACGGCGACACCGCGATCTACGACGCTCTGGTTCGGCTGATCCAGGACTGGACCATGCGCTACCCGCTGGCCCTCGGGCAGGGCAACTTCGGATCCCCCGGGAACGACGGCGCCGCCGCTCCGCGTTACACCGAGACCAAAATGGCGCCGCTGGCGATGGAAATGGTCCGGGACATCGACGAGGAGACCGTCGACTTCCAGGACAACTACGACGGCAAGAACCAGGAACCGACGATCCTGCCGGCGCGCTTCCCCAACCTGCTGGTCAACGGCTCGTCCGGCATCGCCGTCGGAATGGCCACCAACATCCCGCCGCACAACCTGCGCGAGGTCGCGGACGGTGTCCAGTGGTACCTGGAGAACCACGAGGCGACCAAGGAGGAGCTGCTCGAGGAGCTCCTGAAGCGCATCAAGGGACCCGACTTCCCGACCGGAGCGACCATCCTCGGCCACAAGGGCATCGAAGACGCGTACCGCACCGGCCGCGGCTCCATCACCATGCGCGCGGTGGTCAGCGTCGAGGAACTCCAGGGCCGCACGTGCCTGGTGGTCACCGAGCTGCCCTACCAGGCAAACCCGGACAACCTCTCGGTCAAGATCGCTGACCTCGTCAAGGATGGAAAGGTCCAGGGGATTGCCGACCTGCGCGACGAGTCCTCCGGCCGCACCGGGCAACGACTCGTGATTGTGCTCAAGCGCGACGCCGTCGCCAAGGTGGTCCTAAACAACCTGTACAAGCACACGCAGCTGCAGGACAACTTCTCGGCGAACATGCTCGCCATTGTCGACGGCGTCCCCCGGACGCTTTCGCTCGACGCGTTCATCCGCCACTGGGTCACCCACCAGATCGACGTCATCGTGCGCCGCACCCAGTTCCGCCTGCGGAAGGCGGAGGCCGAGGCGCATATCCTGCGTGGCCTGCTCAAGGCGCTCGACGCCCTCGACGAGGTCATCGCGCTGATCCGCGCCTCGAGCACGACCGAGGCCGCCCGTGCCGGGCTGATGGAGCTCCTGGACATTGACGACGACCAGGCACGCGCCATCCTCGACATGCAGCTGCGCAGGCTGGCGGCCCTGGAACGCCAGAAGATCCAGGACCGGCACGCCGAACTTGAACTGATGATCACCGAGTTCAAGGCAATCCTCGCCGATCCTGTGCGCCAGCGCACCATCATCTCCGAGGAGCTCAAGGAGATCGTCGACAAGCACGGCGACGACCGCCGCACCAATGTGTTGATGGGCTACGACGGCGACATGTCCATGGAGGACCTGATCCCCGAGGAGGAGATGGTCGTCACCATCACCCGCGGCGGCTACGTCAAGCGCACGCGGAGCGACAACTACCGTTCACAAAACCGCGGCGGCAAGGGGATCAAGGGCGCGCAGCTACGCGGGGACGACGTCGTCGAGCACTTCTTCGTCACCACCACGCACAACTGGCTGTTGTTCTTCACCAACCACGGCCGCGTGTACCGCGCCAAGTGCTACGAGCTCGCGGAGGCGGGACGCGACGCGAAGGGCCAGCACGTCGCCAACCTGCTGGCCTTCCAGCCCGACGAGCACATCGCCCAGGTCCTGGACCTGCGGGACTACCAGCAGTCGCCGTACCTGGTGCTCGCCACCCGGAACGGCCTGGTCAAAAAGACGCGACTGCTGGACTACGACACCAACCGTTCCGCCGGCGTGATCGCGATCAACCTGCGCGACGGCGACGAGCTCGTCTCCGCCCAGTTGGTGTCCGAGACCGACGACCTGATGCTGGTTTCCCGGAAGGGCCAGTCCGTGCGGTTCACCGCGACGGACGAGGCGCTGCGACCGATGGGGCGCAACACGTCCGGTGTCACGGGCATGAAGTTCCGCGGCAACGACGAGCTTCTGGCTGCCGACGTCGTCAGCGACGAGTCCTTTGTGTTCGTGGTCACCGAGGGGGGCTACGCAAAGCGCACCTCCGTCGACGAGTACCGCGTGCAGTCCCGCGGTGGAATCGGCATCAAGGTCGCGAAGCTCGCGGAGGACCGCGGCGACCTTGTGGGCGCGCTGATCGTCCAGGCCGAGGACGAGGTCCTGGTGGTGATGGGCGGAGGCAAGGTGGTCCGCTCTCGCGTGGAGCAGGTTCCCGCGAAGGGCCGCGACACCATGGGTGTCATCTTCGCCAAGCCGGACAAGAAGGACCGCATCATCGCCGTGGCCAAGAACGCCGAGCGTGGTCTGGGGGTGGACGCGGAAGACGATGCAGTACCGTTGGATGCAGACCAAATCCAGGCAGCGGAGGACGCGACCCCGTCCGACGACGCCCTGGCCGGGGCCGGCGTCGTGTTGGAAGCGGCCGAGGCGGCCACCGAGACCGAAATCGATGGAGGTAACGCGTGAGCACCCCCAACAATCCCCGACCGGGAACCCCACGTCCCGCGGGGGCGGCCGGAGCCCGTCCGGCGGCGCCACGCCAGGCGCCGTCGACGCAGCAACGACCCGCCGGCACCGGTCAGCGGCCCGCCGCCCCGGGCCAGCAGCGGCCGTCCGCGGGCCAGCGCCCGGCGGCGTCCGGCCAGCGGCCGCAGCAGCTGGTGCGCCCCGCACCGAAGGCGAAGGTCCGCAAGGCACGCCTTTTGGTGAGCAAGGTCGATCCCTGGTCGGTCCTGAAAATGGCGTTCCTGCTCTCCGTCGCGCTGGGCATAGTGACAGTTGTCGCCTCCGTTGTCCTCTGGTCGGTGCTGGACCTCACGGGCATCTTCGACCGGGTCAATGAACTGCTCCGCGAGGTGGCCGGCACGGAGAGCAGTTTCGATCTGAAGCAGCTCGCGTCACTGGGCCAGGTGGCGTCCTTCGCCACCATCATCGCCGTGGTGAACGTGGTGTTGCTGACCGCGCTGTCCATGCTCGCGGCCGTCCTCTACAACATCTCCTCGACCCTCGTCGGCGGCATCGGCGTGACGCTGACGGACGACTAGGCACCCCGCCCAAGCCGGACCATGCGGTTCCCGGGACGTGGCGCGCACCACGGCCCGGGAACCGATTTGTTTATGGGCCAAATGTTCGGGTAAAGTCATATCTCGTCCTCAAGGGACACTGAGGGCGTATAGCTCAGGCGGTTAGAGCGCTTCGCTGATAACGAAGAGGTCCCAGGTTCAAGTCCTGGTACGCCCACGGAATCCCTCCCTCCGGTAACCTATGAACGAGGCCCCGATGCGGAAACTGCTGATACTGGCAGCCGCTGCCGCGGGAATCCTCACCTACCGGAAGTGGAAGGAAACCGAAGCGGAGAAATCCGTATGGAGCGGGTCGACGGACAACATCGACTAGCTCCGTCCCCACGGGGGCATGGCGCAATTGGTAGCGCACCTGCTTTGCAAGCAGGGGGTTAGGGGTTCGAGTCCCCTTGCCTCCACCGTGAGATCGAAGGTCCCGGCCACAGGCCGGGACCTTCCGTCGTTTTCGGGCGGCTCCGCCGGAGTCCAGCGTCGCCCAGCCGTGCCCGCCTAGAGTGGTTCAGTGATCATCCTTCTTGCCGCCATCGGCGTGCTCGGCGTGTCCGCGTCGGGCCCGATCATTGCGGCGACACCGAGTGTTCCCCCCATGGCCATGGCCTTCTGGCGCAACGCCATCGGAGCGGCCGCGACCGCCGTTCCCGTGATGGCCCGCCGCCCCAAGGGTTTGCGCGAGGCCGGCCGGAGGGAATGGGGATGGAGTGCGGCCGCGGCGGTGGCGCTGGCCCTGCACTTCGTCTGTTTCACGACCTCGATCAGGCTGACTTCGGTAGCGGCCGCCACGGCCCTCGTGTGCCTCCAATCCGCCTGGATCGCTCTCTTCCAGCGCTTCCGCGGCATCCGGCTGCCCGTCCAGGCCACACTGGGCATGGTTCTTGCCTTCGTGGGAGTTGTGGTCATCACGGGATTCGATCTGGGCGGCTCGGAGGACGCCCTGCGGGGCGACATCCTGGCGATTCTGGGCGGGGTGCTGGCCGGCGCCTATACCCTTGCGGGGAGCAAGGCGCGGGAGACCATGGACACGGGCGCGTACACCACCCTGTGCTACTCCATGACCGCAGTTGTACTCCTGGGGTTGTGCCTGATCTTCGGCGAGCCCCTGTGGGGTTTCCCGCCGGAGGGGTGGATCGGCATCGTGGCACTCACGGTGTGCGCCCAACTCTTGGGACACAGCATCTTCAACCACCTGCTTTCGTCGTTGGGTGCGCTGACCGTGTCCTCCATCATTCTGCTGGAGATCCCCGGTGCGGCGATCCTGGCCGCGGTGTTCCTCGCCGAGCAGCTTCCCGCCGGCACCTACGCCGGGCTGGGCCTGATCATTCTGGGACTCGTCGGTGTTGTGCGCGGCCAAGGCAAGGCGGCAGCCCTGCGGCGGACAGCGGACCTGGGCGCCGACTAGGACCTCTCAGATCCCGCCGCGGCGAACCGGCTGGGAGCTGCGCACCGTGTGGATGTAGCGAAGCATCTTGGCCGGGTAGTAGATCGACATAAAGATCAGCATCGGGATTTTCAGGACGGACTTGTTGATCTGGTGCGCCTTGTACGTGCGGTCGAACCGCGTGACGTAGTAGCGGTAGTCCTTGGGCGAGTCCTCGAGCCGCCGCGCCGACATCCCCGAAACCATGCCGGGAACGTAGCGGATCAGGAGGTCGTGGTCCGCAAGGTGCACGGAGATGTCGATGTCCTCGTGCATTTCGTCGGCCTCGTCGCGGCAGACTTCGGAGGAGATCGTCTCCCACGCCGTGCGGCGAAGGGCCATGTTGGAGCCGAAGAGGAAGTGGTATTGCTTGTATGCGAGCTTGAGCACCAGCTGGCGCATCTTGTCGTCGGCCTTCAGTCCCCAGCGGCGCATGGGCATGTCGTAGTAGACCACCGGCCCCGTGGCCGCCATAACGGACGTGTCGGCGAACGTGAGCCCCACCTGCTCCACCCAGTCCGGCTCAAGCACCGAATCCGCGTCGATGCGCCCCAGCACCTCGCCCGTGGCCGCGCCGAGGCCGAAGTTGCGCGTGGGAATGAGTCCCTGCTCCCGGTCCTGGTTGACCAGACGGATGGGTGCTTCCGGGTACTCGGCCTGCATTTGCCGGACGATTGCCGCGGTGGTGTCCCGGGACATGTTGTCCACGACGATGATCTCGTGGGCCGGCACGGTCTGGTAGATCGCCGCCACCAGGCATTGGCGGATCACGCTCTCCTCGTTGTACGCCGGAACGACGATTGAGACCGACGGTTTCACGTTATCCACACGGCCAATGTATCAGCGACCACACACACGAAAGGGGAGATCCGCCGCAGCGAATCTCCCCTTTCGTGTGCCGATCGGCGGGACTAGCCCTCCGTGGTGCCGGCCTCGTCCGTTCCGGGAGCGGAGGCGCGACGCGCGGCGCCCCGCGGGCCGGGCTTGGGAGCGCCGTCGGCGTCCCCGTCGGTGGCATCGGCGGTTGCCAGGTCGGCGTCGACGCCGGTGGCGGAACCTTGTGACGTCTCGGCGAACAGCGGCTCGGACGTCTGGACCGACGGTGCCGTGGCGCCCGCTCCGGCCAAGTGCTCGCGCACTTCGTCCGTGGTTGCCGCGGTTTCCGTGGAGGGGACAGCAGCCGGGACCGGCGCCGGCTCGACGGGAGCCGGCGACTTCCAAGGATCCTCGACCGGCTTGGACGCCTTCCAGGCCGCGACGCCCGCGGTGACGACGGCCGCGATGATCCCGAAGATCAGGAAGCCGCGCTTGCGGCCCTGGTGGACCTGTTCCTTACGGAGCTGCTTGCCGGCCTGCCGCACCGCCCCGGCCGCCGACTTCTGCGCCCGCTTGAGTGCCTTCTTGTCGCCGGAGAACGTGGCGACCGCCTGGTGGACCGGCTGGGGGAAGTGTGCCGCGTCCAACCGTCGTGCGGTGTAGTCGGCCGCTTCGCCCAACTTGGCGCTGGCCGTGGGAATGTACTCGTTGACGACAAGGTCCCGGGCGTGCTGCAGTGCCGGCGTTGCCTTGTCGAGGGTGTGCTGTATGCGCGGGGACGCCTCGTCCACTACGTGGGAAATGCGTGGGGCCACACGATCCAGGCTGTCCTGGATCAAGGGCGTCACCTTGGCGACGCCGTCGGCGAGCTCGCTCGCCGCGCGGTGCAGACCCTCCTGGATCTTGGGGGAAGCCGTCTCGATTCCCTTCTCGAGGCGGGGCACCGCCCAATTCACGGCCGCCTCCACGCGCGGTGTGGCCCATTCGCGGGCGCCTTCCACGCTGGTGGTGACCGAGTCACCAAGGTCACGGGCAATGCGTTCTGTCTTCTTCACACGTTCCTCCCGAATTGTTGGAGCATCCGGGCCTAGCCTACGCGTTGCGCAACGGGCGAGCCATCCAGAACGATGCCCCGCGGGCAGCCGCCTCCCATGTTCACTGTCCGCGTAGACCAGCGGCACGGGCGCCAACGGGTGCCGTGGAAGAATGGGCGCATGACTGCCATTCCCACGCACAAGGCCACCATCCACACCAACCACGGTGACATCGTGGTCAATCTGTTCGGTAACCACGCGCCCAAGACCGTCAAGAACTTCATCGGCCTCGCCACCGGCGAGCAGACCTGGGTGCACCCCGAGTCCGGCGAGGAGCAGACCAACACCCCGCTTTACAGCGGGACCATTTTCCACCGCATCATCACCGACTTCATGATCCAGGGCGGAGATCCGCTGGGCCAGGGCATCGGCGGACCGGGATACCAGTTCGACGACGAGATCAATCCGGACCTGGACTTCACCGAACCCTACAAGTTCGCCATGGCCAACGCCGGAATCCGGATGGGACGAGGGACGAACGGCTCGCAGTTCTTCATCACCGCCGCCCCCACCACGTGGCTCCAGGGCAAGCACACCATCTTCGGCGACGTCACCGACGACGCCTCGCGCCAGGTGGTGGACAAGCTTAATGCCGTCCCCACCGACGGCCGTGACAAGCCGCTCGAGGACGTCGTCATCAACGACATCGACGTGGAAGCGCTCTAGGCAACCCGCGGCCCCAGCGGCCGCGACTGGCGGGTTCTGCCGTGGTTCCATCGAACCCGCGGCGGGACCCGCCCGCAGTTAAGGGGACCCGCAGAGAGGTGCCCGCCGCGCGGCCGGCGTCGCCTGCGACCGCCAACACCACCACCAGGAGAAACGTCCATGGCCTTCGGTCTTCCCGCCCAGCAACCAGACATGCAGGTCCCCGTGTGTCCAAGGCATCCGGACAGGGCCTCCTACGTCCGATGCCAGCGGTGTGGGAGGCCGGCTTGCCCGGAATGTCAGCGCACCGCGGCGGTCGGAGTCCAGTGCGTGGACTGCGTCGCGGAGGCGGGAGCGAACGTCCGCACACAGCGCACGGCTTTCGGCGGCACCGTTCGCCAAGGCAAACCGGTCGTGACCTATTCCATCATCGCCATCTGCGCGGCCGTGTTCCTTGGTCAGTTCGCGATTCCATCGCTGGAGGGGGACCTGCTTTACGCCGGCGTCTACACCGGCAGCGAACCGTGGCGCATGCTCACCTCGACCTTCCTGCACTCCACGGGCTTCCTCATGCATATCGCGTTCAACATGTACGCGCTGTACGCCATTGGCCAGGCACTCGAACCCATGTTGGGCCGACTGCGCTTCCTATTGCTCTATTTGATCGCGGGCTTCGGCGGGTCTGTCGCCGTGCTGCTGTTGGAGGACCCCCGGACCGGCGTTGTCGGCGCCTCGGGTGCGGTCTTCGGGCTGTTCGGCGCCTTGTTGGTCGTGATGAAGGCCCGCGGCGGCAACTACCGGCCGATCCTCATCCTGATAGCGATCAACCTGGTGCTGGGCTTCCTCCCCGGCGTCAACATTTCGTGGCAGGCACACCTCGGTGGCCTGGTCACCGGCGCGGTACTTTCCGCCGTCTTCGCCTACGCGCCGCGGGGTCCACACCGCTCGCTCATCCAGTTCTCCGGTGCCGCCACCGTCCTCGTGCTGCTTGTCGCGCTGACCTGGTACGGCTGGCATCTGGTGCCCGAAAAGATCTTCGGAGGCGCATAGCCGCCCGCGGCTCCGCAAGAGGCACGTTCCCGCCGTCAGGTGCGGGGACGTGCCTCTTCCGTTTCCACAGGAGTTATCCACACTGTTAATAAGTGACAGCCATGTGGTTCAGCGACTCGGGCGTGCCGTGGGCGCCGCCAGCGCCCTTTCCCGCGCCGGAATCGGCGGCGGACCCTTGATGATTCACATATCCATCCACAGCTGTGGATAACTCTTGTGCACATCCTGTGTGTTGACGAGGGGTCCATTCTGCGAGGCTAAAAGACGCCCGTCGCGGACCTGTCGCCTCGCCAGGCCATTGTTTTCCACTGTTTTAGGCTCATTTCGGACTTGTCCACAGCATCTATCCACAGTGTTCAAAACTTACACGTGTGTAATTCACGGACGTTATCGGGAGCGCATCCGCCTGTTGGGGCGAAATAGAACATACTTACCAACAGACTTGTCCCCACCTGTGGATAACCATGTTCACAGCATGTGTACACCGCCGGACGGGCCTCGGCCCGCGCGGTCGTGTTCGCACCGCCCGGAGGGGTGACACGCCTCGCCGCCGACGCCTATTATTCAAGATGCGGCATTGGGACATGTCAACCAGTAGCGGGATCGTCGCCGCACCCCACCGAACAGCAGGGAGCAAAAATTGGGACTCGTCTGGAAAAGCATCGACGCCGCGGACACTCCGGCATGGAGCGAACTGACGAACCTGCTGGCCGTTCAGGACGGAACGGACGAGGTCTACGCACCAGAGGATCTGGCCGAGGAACTGGAGGAACCAGGATTCGACGCGGCGCTGGACAGCATCGCGCTCTGGGACGGCGGGACCATGGTGGGATTCGGCCAGTTGCGGGTTATGGACGCCCTCCGGGACGGAGTCGCCAAGGCAAACATTTCGGGCGGCGTGCGGGAGGCATATAGGGGCCGCAAGATCGGTCGGGAACTGATGGACAGGATGGAGGCCCGCGCGCGGCAACTGACGCAGGACAGGCATCCCTCGGCGCCCGCAGCGGTGGAGATCTGGGCCGGCCGGCCCGGCTCCGGCGCCACGCGGCTGGCCGCCGCAAGGGGGTACGAGCCCGTGCGCTACTTCCAGGACATGCGCGTCGAACTTGACGCCTGGGCCGCGCCCGCAGACGCAGCGGCACCCGGAACGCCAACCGTCACCTTCGCCCAGGAATTTCACGAAGCCACCCGGCTCGCGCACAACGAGGCTTTTGAGGACCATTGGGGATCCACGGCACGCTCGCCCGAAAAGTGGCGGGACCAGTTGCGCTCCAGGAGCTTCCGTGCGGCGTACAGCCGGTTGATCCTCAATCCCGACCCCACGGCGGGGCCGGACGACGCCGTCGACTCCTATCTCCTGAGCGGCGAATGGGTGCCGGGCGAACTGTACGTCAGCCTGGTCGGCACCCGGCGCCGCGCACGCGGGCGCGGGCACGCCGCCCGCCTCCTGGCCGATGTCGTTGGCGCCGCCAAGGAGGCCGGCTACCGCACCGTCGACCTGGGGGTGGACTCGGAGAGCCCGACCGGCGCCGTCGGTCTCTACGAGCGGGTGGGATTCCGGAAGATCCGAACGAACGTCGTGTACTCGCGCTCGCTCTGAGGGTGGGCGTCGACCGATCGGCCCGGCCCGCCTAGGCTGGGGCCCATGGAGTTCCGAGACACCGCCGCCCGGCGGAGGACGGTCGTCGCCGCCGCCGGGGCCGCCTTCGCCACTGGCCTGCTCTCCGCATGTTCCGGGCCGGCGGGGAACACCGCGACGGGCCGGCCTTCGTCCGGCGGCCCGAGCGTTGGGGACACGACGTCCGCCCCGGCCCCGGAAACCGCCGTTGCCGACGAACCGCGCGTGGTGGGAACGGTGGCAACCAACCTGGACACGCCATGGTCGATCGTGTTCCTCCCCGACGGCAGCGCGCTGGTGTCGGAGCGCGACACCGGAGCTGTCCGCAAGATCGGTGACGACGGCGCCGTGTCCACCTTGGGCGTCGTTCCGGGCGTGGCGCACGGCGGGGAGGGCGGACTGCTCGGACTCGAGCCGTCGCCACACTTCGACGACGACGCGCTGCTCTACGCCTACTTCACAGCCACCGACGGCAACCGGGTCTCGCGCTTCACCGTGGGCGACGACGGGCTGGGTCCCGAGCAGCCCGTGCTGACCGCCATGCCGTCGGCCGGCAACCACAACGGGGGGCGCATCAAGTTTGGCCCGGACGGCGCGCTCTACGTCGGGACGGGCGACGCGGGACAGCGGGACTCGGCACAGGAACCGGATTCGCCGTCCGGCAAGATACTCCGGTTGGAGGTCTCCGCCGCCGACTCCCTGCCGGTGGGGCGGCCGGCACCGCTGATGTCCACGGGGCACCGAAACGTCCAAGGACTCGCCTGGGACGGGGACGGGCGCATGTGGTCGACGGAGTTTGGTCCGGACCGCGACGACGAACTGAATCTGGTCCGGAGGGGCGGCAACTACGGATGGCCCGAGGTGACGGGGGCGGCCGACGACGGCCGCTTCACGCCCGCCGTGCATGTGTGGCCGTCCACCGGAGACGCCTCGCCCAGCGCCCTGGCGATCGTCGACGGACATGCCTACGTGGCGTGCCTCCGCGGGCAGCGCCTGTGGCGGCTTCCCCTCCCGCGCGCCGGATCGGAAGCCAAGGCGGCAGGTTCGTTGCCGGGCGCGCAAGAGTTCCTGCGGGGTCAGTACGGGCGCCTGCGCGACGTGGTCGCCGTGCCGTCGTCGCGGGCGCAGTCGCCCGGCCACGAACTCTGGGTGGCCACCAACGAGGGTCCGTCCTCCCGGATTCTGCGGGTGTCCCTTGCCCCGGTGTGATAACAGGAGCAGACTGGACTGCCCGGGACGGCGGCGCGGACCGGGAACGGTTCCCACGACGGAGGTGCTGACATGCCGGTAGAGCCGACGGGCAGCGTCCGGGAGACGGAGACCGGCATCGACCTCACGGTGGATCGCTATCTGCAGGCGCCAATCGCGGACGTGTGGTCCAGTGTGACGGAGAGCGGGCGCACGGCGCTCTGGTTCGGCCCCTGGGAGGGCGACGGGCGCCCCGGCGGGAGGGTGGTCGTGACGTTGACTGCGGAGGACGGCCAGCCGACGTCCCACTTGGAGGTGGTCGCGTGCGAGCCCCCGCACCGCCTCGAGGTGTCGATGCACGACGAGCACGGCGTGTGGGACTTGGAGATCAGGCTGGAGAGGGCAGGATCGGGGACCATCGTCCGCCTGGTCCACCATCTGGCGTCGCGGGCCGGCCTCGGGGATGTCGGCCCGGGCTGGGAGTTCTACCTCGACCGGCTGGCCGCCAGCCGGGTCGACGGGCCCATGCCGGACTTCGAGGCCTACTACCCCGGCATGCGGGAGTACTACGAGGCGCTCAAGCCCACGCCGCCGCACGTGGCGTGAACCGTTGACGGCTCCGCGGACACCGACCACAGTGGGGGCATGGGAGTTGTGACATGAGGGTACTGGTGACCGGTGGAACGGGGGTCCTCGGAACACATGTGGTCGCCCTTTTGCGAAATCGCGGTGACGAGGTGCGTGTGCTGACCCGCAGGCCGGGTGTCGCCGGCGCGGTGGCTGGAGACCTGGTGAGCGGGGAAGGACTGGCCGAGGCCTGCGAGGGCATGGACGCGGTGGCGCACTTGGCGAGCGCCGTGGCCGCGCCGCGCGAATGGGACGGGGTGGACGTCGGGGGCACCCGGCTGCTAGGCCAGGCGGCATGCCGGGCCGGCGTGTCCCACATGGTGCTCGTCTCCATACTGGGTGTGGACCACATCCCGATGGGCTACTACCGAGCCAAGCTGGCGGCGGAACATGCGCTTGCCTCCTCCGGTGTTCCGTGGACCGTGCTCCGACTGGCGCAATTCCACGAGCTCGTCGATGCCATGCTTCGCCTTCTTGCCAAGGCACCCGTAGTACCGGTGCCGCGCGGGGTGTCCGTCCAACCCATCGCGGCCGCGGACGCGGCCCGCGTGGTGGTCGACGCGCTCGACGCCGGCCCTCGCTACGGGATCATCGGCGCTGGCGGTCCCCAGACGCTCACCGTCAAGGAAGCGGCCGAGCAGTGGCTGGCGGCCCGGAGGGAAGCGGGAGGTCGCGGCGGGGCCGTGGTGCAGGTCCCGGTGCCGGGGCCCGTGATCGCCGGCTTCCGGGCGGGACACAACCTGATGCCCGCCTCCAGCCAGCCCGGCATCCCCTTCGGGGACTGGTCCAGGGAACGGCTGTCCCGCCATACGCCACCCGCATACCGCCTCTAGGGGGCACGGTCCCGGGACCACCGGCGGACCCTTCCACGGAACGAACGGCGCAGGAGACCCCATGGAGAACACGCAGGCGACCTACAGCTGGAACGACGCCCTGCTTGAACAGCTCGACTGGCATTGGCGAGAGCACCTCAGGCCGCGCCTCGACGGCCTGACCGACGACGAATACTTCTGGGAACCCTCCCCGGGCAGTTGGAATGTCAGGCCCCGCGGCCAGGCGGCACCCTCCCACGATGGAGCCGTGGCGCTCGGCGGGGGCGGATTCGCCATCGACTTCGCGTTCCCGGAACCCGAGCCGGCGCCCGTGACCACTATCGCCTGGAGGATCGGCCACGTCGTCGTCGGCGTTTTGGGCATGCGGAATGCCGGGCACTTCGGCGCGCCGCCCATGGACTACGGCACGCACGAGTACGCGGCAACGGCCGATGCGGCGTTGGCCCAACTCGATGCCGGGTACGCCCTTTGGACAGCGGGTGTCCGCGATCTCGGCGACGCGGGGCTCATGGACGCGTGCGGCCCGGCGGAGGGCGGCTGGTCGCAGGCGCCGATGGCGGATTTGGTGCTGCACATCAACCGCGAGGTGATCCACCATGGCGCCGAGGTCTGTCTGCTCCGGGACCTCTACGCCCACCGCCCCTGAGGGGCAGGGTCACCCCTTGGGGACGGGCGGGCCCAGGAACAGCAACACCGCGGTCACCACGGCCACGAACGCGACTCCGGCGAACGCGGCGGCAACCGGGTGGCGCAGGCACAGTGCCTGGATTCCTTCGATCGGGCCCCGCGGCCGGTCGCCGCCGGCCGCCAGCCGCCAGCCGCCCTCGAGCAGGCCGCGACGCTCCACGGACCGCTCGAACGGAATGGTGCAGAAGGGCACGACGGCGGAGGCCAGGCCCGCCACCCCGCGACCGAAGCTCCAGCGCTGGTTGACCCACACGAAGCACGTCACCACGCAGTAGGCGATGAAGACGACCCCGTGGATTGGGCCGAAGATCGGGACAAAGGCTTCGCTGGTACCCGAGTACTTCAGTACCATCCCGAGGATGAGCAATGCCCACGTCACCATCTCGGCAAGGGCGAGCGCACCATAGAGCATCTTCGGCGACAGCCTGGTCGTCGGTGGGGCGGCGGAGGCGGGGGTGCTGGTCTCGGTCATGGGGTCCTTTCGTCCACCATCCAGCATGCCACGCCCGGCCGTAGGCTGGATCCATGGACGATGCGATGCACGACACCACCGAGGCGCCCGCGGCGGACGCCGGCCACCGCCCCGTCGCCCTGATCACCGGCGTCGGCCGCGCGGCAGGACTCGGCGCCGCGGTGGCCCGGTCTCTGGCGGCGGCCGGGTGGGACCTGGCCCTCGCCTACTGGGGACCGTACGACGACCGCATGCCGTGGGGACGACGGCCCGACGACGCCGACGAGTTGGCCTCGGAGCTGGAGGCGACCGGAGCGCGCGTGGTCCTTCTCGAGGCGGACCTGGCGGACACGCGCGTCCCGGCCCGGCTCCTGGCCTCGGCGGGCGAGCTGGGGCACGTCTCGGCGCTTGTGCTGTCCCACTGCGAATCCGTCGACTCCGGGCTGCTGGACACCACCGTGGACGCCTTCGACCGCCACTTTGCCGTCAACGCGCGCGCCTCCTGGCTGTTGGTGCGGGAATTCGCTTCCCGTTTCCCGTCGGCGCTCCACGGCAGCGGCCGTATCCTCGCGCTCACCAGCGACCACACGGTGGGGAACGTGCCCTACGGGGCAAGCAAGGGGGCGCTGGACCGGATCGTGCTGGCGGCCGCGCGCGAACTCGCGGGACAGGGCATCACGGCGAACGTGGTGAATCCGGGACCCGTGGACACCGGTTGGATGTCGCAGGAGATCCGCGCCGAGCTCACGGCCCGCCAGCCCGGGGGCCGCCTGGGCACCCCCGCGGACGTGGCGGCCGTCGTCGCCTTTATGCTGTCCGGGCCGGGCGGATGGATCAACGGCCAGCTCGTGAAGGCCGACGGCGGCTTCTCCGCCTGAGCGAACCGGGGTCCGTCAGTCCTGGTGGAGCTGGACGAGATTGCCGACCGTGTCCTCCAAAACCACCGAGAGTCCCGATGGGTCCTCGGTGGGCTCGCCGCGGAACTCGACGCCGAGCTCGCCGAGGCGGCGGTATTCGTCCCAAACGTCCGCGACCCCGAAGACGATCGCGGGAAGCCCGAGCCGGTGGACGCCTTCCATGTAGGCCCTCGCCACCGGGTTGTCGCTGGGTTCGAGCAGCAGGCCGGGCCCCGTGGGGTCGTCTTTGGCGCGGACGATGAACAGGCTGTGCTCGGGCATCGCCATCAACGTCTCGAAGCCCAGCACGGCCGTATAGAAGTCGTGTGCCTTTTCGGGGTCGGTGACGTGCACCGACGTTATTTTGATGCGCATTGCCGGTGCCGCTAGCGCCAGCGGGTGGTCATCACGAACCCGATCATGGCCAGGCCGAAGCCGACGACGATGTTCCAGCCGCCGACCGTCACGATGGGCAGCAGACCCTCGGAGATGTAGTAGACGATGATCCAGACGAGTCCGAGCAGCATCAGTCCGAACATCACCGGCTTGTACCAAACGGGCAGCGGCTTGTACTCGCCGGCAGTGGTGGCGGACCGGGCTTCGCGGCGGTCCTTGCGGCGCGTCCTTGACTCTGGCACTGCGTCTCCTGACCTCGGTCGACGGAACAAACCCCGGTTCCGGCCGACGGACGATATTGTGGCTGGTGGAGCCCGCCGACACAGTGGACGGACGGGCGCCGCCAATGCCTTCCATACTATCCGGTGCCGAACTTTCCGGTTCCGGGCGCGCCCTGGTGCGCCAACCGAGCCGAAGGAGAGACGTGCCCACCGACCCGAGCTCCCCTGCCGGCGCCGTCCGGCGTGTGGTCGGCGTCCTCGGGGAACTGCTGATCACGTGCGGGCTCATACTCCTGCTCTTCGTCGCGTGGGAGCTGTGGTGGACCAATCTGGAGGCCGACCGCAAGCAGGAGACCGCCACGGCGCAGCTCGCCCGGCAGTTCGGCGACGTGGTGGTGCCCGCCCGCCCGGCGGCTCCCGCTGAGCGGGAGCCCGGGGCCGCCGCGCAAAGGGACCGCGAGGAATTCGGGGATCCGCCGCCGGCAACCCTGTCCTTGGAGGGATCCACCTTCGCGATCATGTACGTCCCGCGGCTGGGGGAGAACTTTGCGAGGCCGGTAACCAACGGCGTCGGACTGGATGTCCTGAACAACCTCGGGATCGGACACTATCCGTCCACGCAGCTGCCCGGCGAGCCTGGCAACTTTGCGGTCGCCGCGCACCGGCAGACGCATGGCCAGGTGTTCTACGACATCGACAAGCTGCGCGAGGGGGACCGCCTCTACGTCCAGACGGCCGAAGGGTTCTACACCTACGCATACCGGGGCACCGAGATCGTCCACCCCACGCAAACCAGCGTCCTGCTGCCCGTTCCGAACCGGCCCGACGCAGTGCCCGAAACCTCCATGCTGACGCTGACCAGCTGCGATCCACCCTTCAGCACGGCGATGCGGATCATCGCGTACGCCGAGCTCGAGTCTTGGCGGCCCGCGGAGGCGGGGCCGCCCGCCGCAATCGCGGACACCGTTGCGGCCACCATGGCCGGCCGGGGATAGGACGACATGTACGCCTGGATATTCCGCCACCTGCCGGGGCCCCTGTGGGCCCGGGTACTCATTTCCCTCATACTGATTGCCGCCGTCATACTTGTCCTGATGGAATACGTCTTCCCGTGGGCCAACCAATTCAGCCCATGGACCGACTCGACGATTGGTTTGGTGCTCCCGCGATGACCGCCCCCGCACGGATCCTCGTGATCGACAACTACGACAGCTTTGTCTACACCCTGGTGGGTTACCTCCAGGAACTCGGCGCCGAGACCACCGTGGTCCGCAACGACGACGTAACGCTGGCGGAGGCGATCGAGCTCGCCTCCAGCCGTGACGGCGTCCTCGTCTCGCCCGGGCCGGGCAACCCCGCGGAGGCCGGCGTCTGCGTGGAGATGATCAAGTGGTGCGGCCTGGAGTCCAAGCCGATGCTCGGCGTCTGCCTGGGCCACCAGGCGCTCGCGGAGGCCTACGGCGGCGTGGTGACGCATGCCGACGAACTGATGCATGGCAAAACGTCCCTGATCCACCACGGCGGGCACCCGATCTTCCACGACATCGCGAACCCCTTCACCGCCACCCGCTACCACTCGCTGGCGGCGGTGCGGGACACCGTCCCCGACGAGTTGGAAATCATCGCGGAAACCGAGGGCGGAGTTGTTATGGGGCTCGCACACCGAGACGCCCCGCTCTGGGGGGTCCAGTTCCACCCCGAGTCCGTTCTCACGGAGGGCGGCTATCAGATGCTCGGCAACTGGCTCGAGTCGCTCGGCGTCGTCGGCGCCGCGGCCAAGGCGTCCACGCTCAGCCCCCTGATCAAGGAATAGCCCGGCACGAGTCGGCTCGGACCGCCGCGCCGTCCGCTGCTTCTGCGGCAAGCAGTCGAAGGCACGACGACGTTCTAGGGCCGCCGGCCGGGCGCGTCGTCGGACTTGCCCGGTCCGTCGCCGGAGTCGTCCGCGTCGTCAGACTCGCTGGGGTCGGCGGGATCGCTGCTTTCGCTGGGATCGGCGGGCTCGCTGGAATCGGCCGGCGGTTCGCTCTGGGCCGGGTCCGATACCTCCGGCGGGGCCTTCGCCACCGTGATGACCACCGTCCCACCCTGGGCTATGGCCTTGCCCGCCTGGGGCTCCTGCCGCGTGATGGTTCCGGGCTCCAGCACCGAGTTTTCCTGCTCGACGATGTTGGGGGTCAGACCCACGGCCTCGTCGGCCAGCGCCTCTCGCGCCTGCTCAAGGGTCAGGTCCATAACGTTTGGCACCAGCACCTCACCGGTGGAAAGCACCAGATCCACGGTGCTGCCGGCCTTGACCTGCTCGCCGAGCTTGGGATTGGTGGTGATCAGGCGATCCACCCGGACGCTGGCGCTGTTCTCCTGGGTCACGTTGCCGACCGTTAGCCCCAACTCCTGCAGGACGCGCGCAGCGGAGGCCTCAGACTGCCCGGCTAGGTCCTCCGGCAGGGTCACCTGCTCGGGGCCCTTGGAGATGAGCAGGCGCACCTGACTGCCCACCAGCGCCGGCTCGGTCGCGGCGGGATCCGTGCCGACCGCGGTGCCCTCGGGCACGGATTCGTCGTAGACCTCCTCCGCGCTGGGGACCAGATTGACCGCCAGCAGGGCGTTCTGCGCCTGCGTCTGGTCCATCGAGGCCACGTTGGGGACCGGGACCGTGGCCGTGCGCGCGAGCTCCTGCTGGTTCCAGGTCCAAAACAGCCAGGCACCCACCCCGACGACCAGCAGGGCGATCACGGAGAACACCGTGATCCACGCCCGGCGGCGGCTCGTCTCGTACCGGCGGCGCTCCTCCAGGGCAGACGGCCGGTTTTCGGCCAGCGCCTCCGGCGCGGCGATCAGGCCGAGCGCCCCCGTCTGCGCGAGGGAGTCGTCCTCCGGTCCCACGGCGTACGATGTCGGCGCGTCCTCGATCGTGCCCAACGCCTGCGTGGCGGCGGCGGAGACGGCCAGCGCGGTGGTCGCGTCGCCGAGGTCCTCGGGCACGGGCTGGCCGGCACCCGCCGCCTCAAGTGCCGCGGCGAAGGCGCCGGCATCCTGGTAGCGGTCCTCGCGGTCCTTGCGCAGGGCCGTTGCAACGACCTTGTCCAGCTCCGGGCCGACGGCGGCGTTCAGCGCGCTCGGTGCCGGCGCCTCCTCGCTGACGTGCTGGTAGGCGACGGATACGGGACTGTCGCCGATGAAGGGCGGACGCCCGGTCAGCAGTTCGTAGAGCAGGCAACCGGCCGAGTAGAGGTCGCTGCGCGCGTCGACACTCTCGCCTCGCGCCTGCTCCGGCGAGAGGTACTGCGCCGTGCCAACGACCGCCTGGGTTTGCGTCATGGTCGCGGCGGAGTCGGCGAGGGCGCGTGCGATGCCGAAGTCCATAACCTTGACCGCGTCGTCGGCGGTGACCATCACGTTCGCCGGCTTGATGTCGCGGTGCACAATCCCCTTGCGGTGGCTGTAGGCCAGGGCCGCCAGCACCCCCAGCGTGTACCGGACGGCCGAATCCACGGTGAGTTCCCCGGAGTGCACCATGTCCCGGAGCGTGCGGCCGTGCACGTACTCCATCACAATGAAGGGGGCCCGGACATCGTGCTCGTGCGCGTCCGGAACCTCCTCCTCGCCCGTGTCGTAGACGGCGACGATGGAGGGGTGGTTCAGCCCGGCGACGGCCTTTGCCTCGCGCCGGAATCGGCTCTGGAACATGGGGTCCCGGGCCAGGTCCCGCCGCAGAAGCTTGATGGCCACCTCGCGTCCGAGACGAACGTCGGTGCCTTGGTGCACGTCGGCCATGCCGCCGCGTCCAATCAGGTCGCCGACGGCGTAGCGGTCGTTGAGAATGCGGGCTTCAGTCACAGAGTTCCTTTGGATGCCGTTCCTAGCCGTCGGCCGGAGTCGAGCTGGATCCGGTCGGAGCGGCCGACGGCGTCGCGCTCGGGGATGCTTCTTCGCTGGCGCTCGGCGCCGGGGTAGACGAAGGGCTCGGGCTTTCCTCGGGTCCCTCGGAGATCGTGAGGGCGACCTCCGAACCCGGGTCCACGTCGGAACCCTCTCCGGGTTCCACCGAGACGACGGTTCCCTCCGGCTGGTCGCTGGCGACGCTGCCCGAGGAAACGGGGATGAGGCCGGCGCTGCGGATCGCGGCCGCAGCCTCCTGCTCGCTCTGCCCGATCAGCCCCGACGGCACGCTGACCGTTTCCTCCTCTTCGGCCGGCACGGCGTAAACCAGGTTGATGCTGTCCCCGGGGCTCCGCTCACCGGTGGGCGAGATGGCGATGACGGTGTTTTCCGGCTCCTCGCTCTCCCTCGGTTCCACGGTGACGTCGAAGCCGAGACCCACGAGTTCCGCGCGTGCGTCCTCGAGCGTCCGGCCCAGGTACTCGTTCTCCCGCACCGTGATGGTCTCCGGCTCGGACGAGGTGGGCGAGGCCGACGACGGCGGCGGGCTGCTGGACGACGAGGACGAAGACGAGCTGCTGCTGCTGGAGGACGAAGAGGACGAGGACGTGGCCGGCGTGTTGGTCGGCGAGGGTTCGTCGTCGCCCGGGTTGATCAGCGGCAACAGCAGGGCGCCGAGGACGGCGAAGACGATCAAGGCGATGAGGGCGACCAACGGCCAGGTCCACGGGCTGCGGCGCCGCTTCGCGGGCTCCTCGTCCGGGCCGTACTCGGACTCGTCGTTCGCGTCCGGGTCCCATGTCCGGCTGGCCCCGACGACCCCGTCGAAGTCGTCGGCCTTGGAGGCTCCCGCCGCTCCGGCTGCGGCGCCGGCGGCTGCCGCACCCGCGGCGACTGCCGGCAGCGCGCTGGTGCTGGGCTGGGATTTGTTTCCGGCGCCGGTTGTCGGGGTGGCCCGGGTGGCGATGTCCTCCGCGGCGACGGCCTGCGTGGGGGACGTTTCGGCCTCGAACAGGAGCATGCCGGGCACGGCGGCCTCGGCCGCGCGGACGTTTCCGGCTCGGATGGCCTCAGCGGCCTCGGCCAGCTTGGTGGCGTTGGCGGGGCGGTCGGAGGGGCTCTTGGAGAGCATCGACATCAGCAGCGCCCGCACGGGGGCGGGGATGGAGTCCGGCAGCGGCGGCGGGGCGTCGTTCACCTGGGCCAGCGCGATCGCGATCTGCGATTCCCCGGAGAACGGCCTGCGGCCCGCGAGGCACTCGTAGCCGATGACGCCGAGGGAGTAGATGTCCGAGGAACCGGTGGCCTGCTGCCCCGTCGCCTGCTCCGGCGCCAGGTACTGGGCGGTGCCCATGACCTGTCCCGTGGCCGTGAGCGGGACCTGGTCCGCGATGCGCGCGATGCCGAAGTCGGTGATCTTCACGCGGCCGTCCGGGAGGATCAGCAGGTTGCCGGGCTTCACGTCGCGGTGGACCAGGCCCTGGGCGTGTGCCACGGCGAGGGCCCGCGCGGTCTGCGCGATGATGGAAAGCGTTCGGTCCGGCGACATCACCTTCTCGCGCTCGATGATCGCGGACAGTGGCTGGCCGGGCACAAGCTCCATCACGAGGTAGGCGGAGCCGCCCTCTTCGCCGTAGTCGAAGACATTGGCGATGCCGCTGTGGTTCAGCAGCGCGGTGTGCCGGGCCTCGGCGCGGAAGCGCTGGAGGAATCCGGGGTCGCCCGTGTACTCCTCCTTGAGGACCTTGATGGCCACGATGCGCCCGAGGATCTGGTCCCTGGCCTTCCAGACTTCACCCATGCCACCGATGGCGATGCGGTCCGTTAACTGGAACCGTCCGCCCAGGGTGATTCCCGATGTTGGCCTCACTTGTTGAACACCGCCTCTAGGATCTTCTTCATGTTGGGACTGGTCAGGTTGTGACCGGTCTCGTAGTCGATTTTTTCAATAACGATCGTCACGGCAACCTGCGGGTTGTCGGCCGGAGCGAACCCCGTGATCCACGAGTTCACCAGCCCCGAGTCGCCGATCTCCGCGGTGCCGGTCTTGGCGGCAATGTCCAGCCCCGGGATGGCCGCGGCGGTGGCGGTACCGCCCTTGAGCGGGCCGCGCATCAGCTCGGTCACCTGGTCCGCGACCTCCGCGGTCGTTGCCGTGCTGAACTCCTCCGGCTGGGTCTCCTCGAGCACCCGAAGGTCCGGCGCCACCACCTTGCTGACGAGGTTCGGCTTCATGATGACCCCGTCGTTGGCGATGCCCATGGCCACCATGTTCATCTGCAGCGGCGTCGCCTTGACGTCGAACTGCCCGATGGCGGACTGCGCCAGCTGCGCGCTGGTGAGCTCCGGTGGGAACACGCTGGGGGTGACCCGCAGCGGAATCTCGAGTTGCTGACCGAACCCGAAACGTTCCGTGACGTCCCGCAGGGCGTCCTCGCCGACGTTCTGGCTGATTTCCACAAAGGGCGTGTTGCAGCTTTGGGCCATGATGAACGACAGCTTCGCCTGCGGCTGCTGCGTGCAGATACCCTCGCCGAAGTTGCTCAGTTTCGCGGTGGAGCCGGGTAGCGTGACGGTCGCCGGGTTGTCGATCACCGTGTCGAGGTCGTACTGCCCGGACTCGAGTGCCGCGACGATGTCCAGTACCTTGAACGTGGAACCCGGGGCGATGAGGTGCCCGATCGCGGGATTGATGTTGGGGCTCAACCCGGGCGTCTCGAGGATCTCGTTCATGTTGGCCTGGGCGCGGCTGGTGCTGTGGACCGCGAGCTTGTTCGTGTCGTAGGACGGCTTGGAGACCATCGCCTTGATGTTCCCCGTGGCGGGGTCGGACACGATCGCCGTCGCCTGGACGCCGTCGGGCAGGATGTCGTAGACGGCCCGCTGCAGCCCCGAATCGATGGTGAGCTCCACCGAGGCGCCCTCGTTCGTGCCCCCGGAGAGCAGCGCGATCATGCGGTCGTAGAACTGGCTGTCGCTCTGACCGGTCAGCTCCCGGTTCATAGCGAACTCAAGATGCCGGGAACCAAAGGCCAGCGAGTAGAACCCCGTGAGGTGCGAGTACAGCTCCGGGTCGTTGTAGACGCGCTGAAAATCGAACTGGCCCTCGGATTCGACCGACTCGGCGACGGGTTCCCCGTCGACCAGGATCGCGCCGCGCGCCAGGTCGAAGTCGCGGTAGAGCTGGCGGTTGTTCAGCGGATTGGCGTTGAGGTCCCCCGCCGCGAAGAACTGGATGTAGCTCAGGGAGCCGAGCACCAGCACGAAGAGCAGCATCACGGCGATCCATACGTTACGAATGGCCTGGTTCATGCCGGTCCTCGCTTGCCGACCGGCGAGCCGGCCTCTTTCGTGGTGGTGTTACTGCCCGCGGTGGAGGGGGCGGCGGTCGCCTGTTCAAGGTCGGTCATGGGTCCCGTGGCCGCCGGGCGCCGCGCGTTGTGGGACACAAGCAGCAGGAGGGCCACGATGATCCAGTTGGAGAGCATCGACGAGCCGCCGGCGGACATAAAGGGCGTGGTCAGGCCCGTGAGCGGGATGAGTCGGGTGACGCCTCCCATGACCACGAAACACTGGAGGCCGATCGTGAAGGACAGCCCGGCCGCCAGCATCTTGCCGAAGGCGTCGCGGGTCCCGAGGGCGGCGCGGATGCCCCGACTGACGAGCAGCACGTACAGCAGGACGACGGCGGTGATGCCGATCAACCCCAGCTCCTCGCCCAGCGCGGCGACGATCATGTCCGAGTTGGCCAGGGGCACGAGGTCCGGGCGGCCATTGCCGATGCCGGTTCCCGCGAGCCCGCCGTTGGCGAGCCCGAACAGGCCCTGGACAATCTGGCGGCTGCCGCCGTAGCGGCGCTCGTAGATGTCCGGGTCGAAGGCGTTCAGCCAGGAATCCATGCGCAGGGTCACGTGGGACATAAAGCGGGCGGCCAGCACGCCGGCGACGGCGATCATGCCCAAGCCGATCACGATCCAGCTGATGCGGGCCGTGGCGACGTAGATCATCACCATGAACAGGCCGAAGAACAGAATGGACGAGCCGAGGTCGCGCTGGAAGACCAGGATGCCGATGCTGACGAGCCAGGCCACCACCATGGGCCCCAGGTCGCGGGCGCGGGGCAGCTGCATGGGTCCGAACTTCCGCCCGGCCAGCAGGATCAGGTCCCGGTTGCTGGAGAGGTAGCCGGCGAAGAATATCGACAGCGTGATCTTGGCCAGTTCGCCGGGCTGGAAGGAGAACGGGCCCAGCCCCACCCAGATCCGGGCGCCGTTGATCTCGACCCCGAGCCCGGGGACGAGCGGCATCAGAAGCAGTACGGCGCTCAGCGCCAGGAAGATGTAGGTGGCGCGGCGGAGGACCCGGTGGTCGCGGATGGCCCAGAGGGTGATCATTGCGGCGGCCATGGCGACGCCGGTCCACAGGAGCTGGCGGGTCGCCGCGGTGTCGTCGTTGACCAGGTCCAGCCGGTGGATCATGGCCAGGCCGATCCCGTTCAGGGCGACCACGCAGGGCAGGATGATCGGGTCAGCGTACTTGGCCCAGATGCGCAGCACCACGTGCATGGCGACGGCGAGTCCGGCCAGGATGCCGCCCTGGGTCACGAAGTCGGGGTCGAGCCCGTCGGGGTTGCTCAGGCTGACCAGATAGTTGGCGCCGACACCCACGGCGAGGGCCAGCAGGAGCAGGACAAGCTCGGTGTTGCGGCGTGCGACCGGCGCGGTTTGGACGTCCGTCATGGTGCCACCTCCTCACAGTAGGACGGCAGGGTGGGGGGCCGTTGGCCGGATCCGGGCTGGCCCGGAACGACGACGGGGCAGGACTGCTTCGCGGTGATCGTCAGTTCGCCGACGATGTCCTGGGCGTGGCCGAGGTCCCGGGCGGGCAGGGAGGTCCTGAGGCGCTGCTGGGTGTACGCGGGCAGCGCGTCCAGCGGGATCTCGGTGACCGTGTCCACGTGCGAGAGCTTGATCGGCCCCAGATCCTGCGAGACCCCGTTGAAGATGGCGACGCGGCCGCTGTAGTTCCCCACGTAGTACTGGGTCTGGGTCCACGCGTAGCCGAACCACAGTACCGAGGCCAGGATCAGGCCCATGATGGCGAGGAACGCCGGGATGAGCCAACCCCGGAAGGGGGGACGACGCCGGTCGTCCGCAGTGTCCGTGGCGTCAACCGCGTCGCCGGACGCCTTCGTGGCCGACTTGTGGGTGAGGATTGCCGCGGCGCGCTTTTCCGCGGAGCGCTGGGTGACCACGGGAATCTGTCCCGTTCGGGTGGCCAGTTCGGCGGCCCCGACCAGGGCGTGCGGACGGTTGGAGAGCTCGTGGCGGATAACCGCGGCGCTGGCCTCGACGTCGCCCTCGCGTGCGATCTCGAGGGTGCCGGTGTCCGGGGCCGTCTCGTAGGTAGGCGACGGAGACGCGGGGGTGGCGCCGACGCCGTCGTCCTGGCCGACCTCCACCACGATGATGGTGACGTTGTCCGGCGAGCCGTTGGCGAGCGTGATCTCCACGAGGTCGTCGACGGTCTCCTGCAGCGACGCCGTGCCGCGCATGATCTGTTCGGTGATGGAGTCGGGGACCACGGCGTTCAGGCCGTCCGAGCACAGGAGCCAGCGTTCACCGGGCTCCACGGGGTACTGCTCGATGTCCAGCTCCGGGCTGGCGTCCGAGTCGCCCAGGACGCGCATCAGCACGTTCTTGTGCGGGTGGTGCTCGGCCTCCTCCGGGCGCAGACGGCCCTCGTCGACGAGCCGTTGGACGAAGGTGTGGTCCTTGCTGATCTGTTCGAACACGCCGTTCTTGAGCCGGTAGGCACGCGAGTCGCCGATGTGCGCGTACTGGAACCGGTCCCCGGTCAGCAGCAGCGCGGTGACGGTGGTGCCCATGCCGGAAAGCTTCGGGTTGGCGTTGACCAGCTCGTTGAGGATGGAGTTCGCAGTCTGGATCTCGTCCGGGAGCACCGTCTCGGCGCCCGTCGTCGTGTCCTGGTCCAGGTGCACCAGGTCCAGGACGGTGGACGCGGACGCGACGTCTCCGCCGACGTGCCCGCCCATGCCGTCGGCCACCACCGCGAGGTAGCGCCCGGCATAGCCGGAATCGTCGTTCTTGGCACGGACCTTGCCTACATCGGACCGCGCCGCGAACCGCAACGTGAGGGCCATGCTACGGCCTCAGCTCCATAACCGTTTTGCCGATCCGGATCCGCTGACCCGGCTCCACCGGCTGGGCGCGTGTCAGTTGGTTTTCGCCGAGGTAGGTGCCGTTCGTGGAGCCGAGGTCCTCGATGAACCAGCGGCTGCCCTGGGGGAACAGGCGCGCGTGGCGACCCGAGGCGTAGTCGTCCTCGAGGACAAGGGTGGCCTCCTGGGCGCGTCCCAGGAGGATGGGGCTCGCCGCGAGGTCCACGGTGGTGCCGGTGAGCGGTCCCTCGAGGACCGCCAAGGTGCGCAGCGGCTGCTTGGCGGGCTGTTCCGCCTCGGCGGCGGGCTGGGCGTTGCCGCGCGACTCGCGGGCAGTGGCCGCGCCGGTGCGCTCCCGCTTGCCCACAACGAGGTCCCGGCGCAGAGCGCCGACGATGCTGAGGACGAGGACCCACAAGAGGATGAGGAAGCCAAGGCGAAGCGCGGTCAGGACAAGTTCGGTCATGGGCGGCCTCCGTTGCGCTGCGGCAATAGGCGGAAAGTGATGCGGGTCCGGCCCATCGCGATAATGGAGCCGTCGAAGAGTTCCGCACGGCCGTTGACCCGCTGGCCGTTGACGTAGCTGCCGTTCGTGGAGCCGAGGTCGACCGCGTAGACGGATCCGCCGTCGCGGAGGATCTCGATGTGCCGGCGCGACACGCCGGGGTCGTCGACGGGAATGTCGGCGTCCGAGGCCCGGCCGAGGACGATCGAGTCCGCGTTCAGGGCGTAGCGCTGCCCATTCAGGTCCAGGACCGGCTGCAGTCGGGTGGGCTGGCGGGCCGGGGCGGCGGGGGCCGCCGCGGTCTTGGGAGGACCGGCCTCCTTGGACATGGTCGCGTCGACCGTGAAGTGGCCCTGCTTGAGGGCCTTGTCCTTCTTGAAGGAAACCCGGACCGGTCCTTGCAGCGTGTAGCGCTGGCCCTTGGCGTGCTCGATGGCCACGTCACAGAGTTCCTCGGCCAAGGTTCCACCCCATTGGCGCGCCTTGGCGAAATCGTCCTCGCTGAGCTGGATGGCGAAGACGTTGGGCGCGAGGGTGCGTCCCTGGGCCAGCGTGAGCGACCTTGTGTCCATCTCGTGGCGCAGCCGACTGGCGATCTCCACGGGTTTTACGTCGGAGGAGCCGGATCCCCGGAACACGCTGGTCACCAGCTTTTCCAGGCCGCGCTCAACGTTGTCAACCAAGCCCATCGGCGCCGCTCCTCTCGCTGTCCTTGGTGTGCTTTGTGGTCCGCCGCGGTGCGCGGCGGAACGGCGGGCCGGACGGCCCGTGCCTTTCCGATACTACTTGCCCCACCTTGGAATGGGTTCGAGGGTGGTCAATCGCACCCATATGGATATGTGCGGAACGAGGGTAGGGCGTCCGTCGGGCGGTGGTCCTCGGGCCGGCGGCACCCGATTAGGAATCGGGCGGTTCTGCTGGGTATGCTTAGTCTCGCTGTTCGGGGGGAAACTCCCGCTTCGGTGATTTGCGCGAGTGGCGGAATTGGCAGACGCGCTGGCTTCAGGTGCCAGTGCCCGCAAGGGCGTGGGGGTTCAAGTCCCCCCTCGCGCACACAGGAGAAAACCGGTCATCCCTTGGGGGTGGCCGGTTTTTTCGTGCGCCCGAGACGCTTCAGGCGATTTGTACGCGGCCGGGTGCGGGGCAAAAGAATCGTTGACAGGGGCAACGGTTTAAGGATTGACTGATGATGTCACTACCCTGACTCATCATGAGGAGAAGCCATGGCCAAGTCTCGACGCCCCCTACTTCATCGCACGGCCACGCTCACCGCGGTGCTTGCGCTCGCCTGCGCCGGCGCGTTGGGTGCCCAGCCGGCGTCGGCCGTGGGCAACGGGCCCGGATACGGCGGCAATGAGACGATCAACACTTCCATCCTGCACACGTACGACGAGCTGGTCGCAGAGCTAAAAAAGCAGGACGCCCGGCAGCAGGCCATGGAACTCGAGGTGATCGGGCAATCGGTCAAGGGTCGCGACCTTTACCTGGCCAAGTACATCTCGGACCCGGACAACCCAACGATCCTGTTCCTGACCCAGCAGCACGGGAACGAACAGCTGACCACCGAGGGGGCGCTGGAGTTCATCAAGCACCTTGGGACGGGCAAGACCGGCCGTGTGTTGGATGGCGTCAACGTGCTGATCGTTCCGATGCTCAACCCCGACGGCGCCATGGGCGACGTCGACTTCTCGCTGGACGACTACATTGCCGACGGCGGCCGGCACCTCACGCGGTACAACGCCAACGAGGTGGACCTCAACCGCGACCACGTGACGAAGATCGAGCCCGAGACGCGCGCGCTGCACTCGAACGTGATGCGCGCCTACGACATCGACTACATGGTGGACCTGCACCACCAGGGAACCCGGAGCGAGCGCGACGGCAAGCTGGTGTCCGGGTCGATCCTGTATCCCACCACGCCCAACGTCGATCCCGCCGTGCTGGAGGGCTCGAAGCGATTGGGAGGGGTGGTCTTCGATGCCGTGGACTCCACCGGCTGGGGCCACCTCGGCCGGTACGTCGGTGGCACGGCCGAGACGATCAGTCGCAACGGCATCTCGGTGGAATACGGCATCTCTACCCTGCTCTTCGAAATGCGCGGCATGAGCGACCACTCGAACCCCGACGCGGTTCTCGGCCAGAAGAGCAACGGCTACCTGATCACGCAGACCGTGACCACGCTGGACGCGACGGTGCGCGCCATTTCCGACGGGTCGATAGCCGACGTGGACACCACCTTCTGGGACACTCTCGCGGAGCAAACCGTCCGCGGGGAATGACGGGCCGGAGCGATCGCGTGCCGCGTGGCGCGAGACTCCGAGGCGGCCGCCGACCTGAGGAGAAGCCGGGTGCTCGTGGATCGCCTTCCCGCCCTCCCTTTCAGCGTCCCGCGCTCAATGGCGGGGCCTGCCGGGGAGGGGGTCTGGCCGTTCCGACCGAGCGCATTGAAGGCGAGCCCCATCCCATGGGCTCGGGCGACCCGGTTGCCCTGCGGCAACTCGTCGACGCAATCCACGGGTTGGACGTGGAACCGCTGTCCGCCCACACGGCCCAGCCCAGGTCCTTTTGCGGGGGCGCCGACTGGGAAACGGTGCTTGGCGACGGAGTGGTTCGGGCCGTGGGCGGCATCGGGCGCGTGTGCATAGACTAGTGACGCATCCGACATTCGATCACGAGGAGCGTTTGAGTGGCAGAGAAGACCCCGCACCAGAACACGACGTTTGAATCCGCCGGCGGACAGGCCCACGGCTACCTCGCCCTTCCCGACTCGGGATCCGGTCCAGGCGTCATCGTGATCCAAGAGTGGTGGGGCCTGACGGACCACATCCGCGACGTGGCGGACCGCCTCGCGGCCGAGGGTTTCGTGGCGCTGGCGCCGGACCTCTACGGGGGCTGGATCACCCACGACGGAGCGGAGGCGGGGAAGATGATGTCCAAGCTTCCCGCCGAGGAGGGTGCGCGGCTCCTTGCGGGCGCGGTCGACCATCTCCTGTCCCTCGACGCCGTCGCGGGCGACGCCGTCGGGGCCATCGGCTTCTGCATGGGTGGCGGATTCGTCCTGGCGCTCGCGGCGCAGCAGGGCGACCGCATCGCCGCCGCCGTGCCGTTCTACGGCGTCGGGCAGGGGGTTCCGCAGAGCTTCGCTGGCGTCAAGGCGGCCGTCCAGGGCCATTATGGCGAGCAGGACACGTCCTACCCGGCAGAGAAGGCGCGCGAACAGGAACAGCAGATCAGGCGCGAATCGGGCGCCGACGTCGTGTTCCATTTCTACGACGCGCCGCACGCCTTCCACAACGACGACAATCCGCAGGGCAACTACCGCCCCGAGGCCGCGAAGCTGGCCTGGAGCCGGGCCGTCTCGTTCCTCCGGGAACGCCTCGCCTGAGGGCACGCGCACATCCATCCCGCCGGCACCCCGCCGGCGCACCGCATCAGAGGAGTCACCATGTCAGGAACAGTCATCGTCGGGGTCGACGGCAGCGACACGTCGTTCAAGGCCGCGGCCCGGGCAGCCACCATCGCGGCGGGACTGGGGGCGGACCTCTCCGTCGTCACGGCCCACGCGAAGGACAACACCGAGGTCGTAAGGATCGGCAGCGACACGTGGATCCTCGACGACGCGGAGCAGGCCAAGAAGCTCGCCGAGAAGACGGCGGGCAAACTGCGCGAGCTGGTCCCCGGAGCGAAGATCGCTTCCGTCGCGGTGAAGGGCAAGCCACAGGAGGCGCTCGTCGACGAGGCCGTCCGCTCCGGCGCCCAGCTCATCGTCGTCGGAAACGTCGGCATGAAGGGCCTCGGCCGCGTCCTTGGGAGTGTGGCGAGCAGCGTGGCCCACTCCGCTCCCTGCGACGTCTACATCGTCAAGACCGCCCAGTAGTCCCAGCCCGGCCCAAACCGCCGGCTCCACGGGCAAAAGGGAAGCCCGCCGATCCCCGCACTGGGCGGGATCGGCGGGCTTTTCCGCGCGACGGCGGGAGGCGCCTAGGCGTCCTTCTCCGCCTTGGCATCCTTCGCGGCCTTGGCCGCGGCGGCGTCGCGGATGCGCTTCTCCTCCGCGCGGACGGCGGCCATGTTGGAGCGCTCCTCCTGCAGCCACTCGGGGCGGTCGGCCAAGAGGGCCTCGATCTCCGCGGTGGTCAGCGCGTCGGTGATTCCGCCGCGCGCCAGCCCGGAGATGGAAACGTTCAGCTTCTGCGCGACGACGGGGCGCGGATGCGGCCCGTTCTGGCGCAGGTCGACCAGCCACTGCGGCGGCTCGTTCATCAGTTCGTTCAGGGCGTCGCGGCTGACCGGATTCTCCTGGAACTCCGCAGGCGCGCCCGGGAGGTAGATACCGAGCTTCTTTGCGGCGGTCGCCGGCTTCATGGTCTGCGGGGTCTTCTGCGTCATCCCTCCAGACTACCGGTAACGGTAGGCTGGGCCGGGTGTCAGGACTGAAGATCGCGTACGTACCCGGGGTGACCCCCGGCAAATGGCTGGACCGCTGGCAGGAGCGCTATCCGGACGCCCCGGTCCAGGCCGCCCTGCACGACGCCGGCGACCCGTTGCCCCTGTTGGTGGACGGCCGGGCGGACCTGGTGTTCGTGCGCTTCCCCGACGGGCAGTCGCCGGCGGACACGACGACGCACGTGGTCCCGCTGTACGAGGAGCTCCCCGTGGTCTGCGCCCCGCGGGACCACGAGGTCGAGCTCTACGACGACGACGTTCCGCTGTCCGAGCTTGCCGGCGAGGCCTTCCTGGACCTCGCGGACTACCCCAACGACGTCGGCGGCACGGCCATGGCCATGGAGGTCGTCGGGACCGGGGCCGGGCTGCTGGTCGTGCCCATGTCGGTCGCGCGGCTGTACCAGCGCAAGGACGTTGTCAGCCGGCGGCTCCTGGGCGCCCCCTCCACGCGGATCGGGCTAGCGTGGAGCCGACCCCAGGGAGACGACCCCGAAAACCCGTTGATCGAGGAGTTTGTGGGCATCGTGCGCGGGCGCGCGGCCAACTCCTCGCGCCAGCCGTCCGTCCAGGAACGGCAGCAGCAGGAGGCCGCCAAGGCGCTCAAGAAGCGCCAGTCGGGCGGCGCCAAGTCCTCCGGCGGGGCAGCAAAGGGCGCCAAGTCGGCCGGCGGCCCCAAAGGCGGCACCCGCTCGTCCGGCCGCGGCGGCCGCCCGGGCAAGTCGGGCGAGGCGGGCAAGCCCGGAGGGTCCGGGCGCGGCAAGCGCTGAGGCACACCGAAGGCGCCCGCGGCCCCGATACGCCACCATACGACGACGGATGCCCGCCCCCTTGAGGGGCGGGCATCCGCCGTCGTGCGCTGGTTTTGCCGGTGCCTAGCCGATGGACGCGAGCGCGAAGATCGCCGCGGCGATGGCGAACCCGCAGACGCCGATCAGGGTCTCCAGGACGGTCCAGGTCTTCAGCGTGGTCTTGACGTCCATGTTGAAGAAGCGGCCGACCAGCCAGAAACCGGAGTCGTTCACGTGCGAGACGATCACCGAGCCAGCGGCCACGGCGATCACCATGGTGGCCAGCTGGATGTCGTTCAGCCCGGCGGACGCGACGGCCGTGGACAGCAGGCCGGCGGCGGTGGTCAGCGCGACCGTCGCCGAGCCCTGGGCGATGCGCAGGATGCCGGAGATGAGGAAGCCGGCGAAGATCAGCGGCACGCCGAGATCGCCGAGGACGTCCGCGAGTGCGTCTCCGATGCCGGAGGTGCGCAGCACGCCGCCGAACATGCCGCCGGCGCCGGTGATCAGGATGACGGAGCAAACCGGGCCGAGCGCCTTCTCCATGATCTGTTCGATCGCGGAGGACTGCATGCCGCGGCGCCGACCGAGGACAAACGCCGCGACGAGCAGGGAGATCAGCAGCGCCACCGGGGTCTCGCCGATGGCGCGGAGGATTTGGTACCAGTTGGCATCCGAGGTCCCCTCCGGCAGGACGCCGGAGGAGGAGAGCGTGTTGAGGCCGGTGTTCATGAAGATGAGGATCAGCGGCAGGAGGAGGACGGCGACGACGGTGCCGAACTTCGGCGGGTTGGCCTCGTGCTCGGCGTCGGCCTGTCCCAGGATGGAGGGGATCGGGAGGACCCACTTCTTGCCGGCCCACTTGCCGAACAGGTAGCTGGTGACGTACCAGGTTGGCAGCGCCACGATGAGCCCGATGATCATCACGTAGCCGACGTTTGCGCCGAAGAACTCGCTGGCGGCCACCGGTCCCGGGTGGGGCGGGACAAAGATGTGCATCACGGAGAACGCGCCTGCGGCGGGCAGGCCGTAGAGCAGGACGGAGCCGCCCAGGCGGCGGCCCACCGCGAACACCACGGGAAGCATGACCACCAGGCCGGCGTCGAAGAAGATCGGGAAGCCGAAGATCAGTGACGCGACGCCGAGGGCGAAGGGCGCCCGCTTCTCGCCGAAGACACGGATCAGGTAGTCGGCGAGCACCTTGGCGCCTCCGGACATTTCCACGATGCGGCCGAGCATGGCACCGAGGCCCACAAGCAGCGCGACACTGGCCAGCGTGGAGCCGAACCCGGTGGTCAGGACGGACACGACGCTGCCCGCCGGAATCCCCGTGGCGAACGCGGTCAGGAGGCTGACCATGATCAACGCGATGAATGCGTGGATCCGAAGCTTCATGATCAGGAACAGCAGCAGGAGGATTGCGGCGGCAGCGATGCCGAGAAGGGGTCCTGCGCCCAGGGTTTGGGTCCAGCCTTCGATGGTCATGTTCTCTCCGTTGAGTGTGGGGTTAGCGGCAGCCGAGGCCCGCGAGGGCGCGGGCGGCCAAGTCTTCGGGGGTGGTGTTGTTGACCAGCGTGAGCCCGTCCTCGTCCGCCTCCAGCGGCTCCAGCGTCTGGAGTTGGCTGGGAAGCAGGGTGGCGGGCATAAAGTGGCCCGAGCGGTGGTCCATGCGCTCGGTCAGGGTCTGCGTGTCCGCCGTGACATGGATGAACCGGACCACGCCGGGCGCTTGGCGCAATAGGTCCCGGTACTCTCGTTTGAGCGCCGAGCAGGTGACGACACTGCCGGTGCCGGCCTCCGCGTTGGAGCCCATCCAGTCCCGGATGGCGGCGAGCCAGGGCCAGCGGTCCTCGTCCGTGAGGGGCGTCCCGGAGGACATCTTCGCGATGTTCGCCGCGGGGTGGAACTCGTCGGCCTCCGCGACGGGGCAACCGAGGCTCGTACCGAGGAGCCCGGCAAGTGTGGTCTTTCCCGATCCCGAGACGCCCATCACCACCACGTGGGTGGTTGGCGCGGGTATTGCTGAAGTTTTCATGTCTGCTCCCGGAAGGACGTCGTTGGCCCCGTGCTGTGTGTCGTGCGTAACAAAAGATAGCACCTTTGGGATCGTAAAGGTAGCACCTTATTGCTATTTTTCGGTGGTGGTCTGTCTACGATGGGGGCATGAACAGGCCCGCCGGAGCAATGGTGCTTCAGGAACCCATCGTCGAGACGCTCGGCCGTGAGATTGTCGACGGATTGTTGCCCCCCGGGGAAAGGCTGACGCTGGAGAGCCTCCAGCAGCGGTTCGGCGTTTCCCGGACCGTCATGCGGGACTGCATGCGCGTCCTCGAGTCGCTTCGCCTGGTCTACCCGAAGCGCAGACTGGGGTTGGTGGTCCAAGAGGCCCGGTTTTGGAATCCGCTGGATCCGCGAATCATCCGGTGGAGACTGGCCGGCCCGGGAAGGGAGCGCCAGTATGCCGAACTCACCGAGCTGCGCGTCGCGGTCGAACCCCTCGCGGCGGCGCGGGCCGCGCTGAAGGCCCCGGACGCCGCGCGCGTGGAGATCGTTGCGTTGGGAGCCGAACTCCGCCGCCTCGGTGAGGCCGGGGAGCTCGAGGCGTTCCTAGCGGTGGACATCGCGTTCCACAAGCTGCTGCTGGAATCCAGCGGAAACACCATGTTCGCGGCCCTTAACAATGTGGTCGCCGAAGTGCTCGCCGGCAGAACCCACCAGGGCCTGATGCCGTTCAAGCCGCTCGCGGAGGCGTTGGACGAGCACGAGGCCGTGGCCGCAGCGGTCGCCGCTGGAGACCAGGCCGCGGCCGAGTCACACATGCAAAATCTCGTCAACGAGGTCCGGGCCGCCCTGGAGGAGGGGCTGGAACAGCCGCCGCGATAGGTCACCCGCGGACACCCGGTGGGTGATTGCTGATTTACTCGGGTTAAGCCGTTTTCGCCCAGAATGATTGCAGAGGATGTCATGTCGCTTGGCCACGCACTGCGGGGAAGCCACCTCCCAGAAGAGAACAGCGTGATCCAGACCGGCCCCGAGGCCGAACGGCAGCTCAGACTGGCCGCCTACGGCCTGCCCCACGGGAGGCGCCGCGGCCCCGGCACCGGCGCCGTGACTCCGGCGGCGGACGTGGCCCTTGACCCCGCGCTCGGCCAGCTGCGTGCCCTGGCGCGGACCGCCGCGAGGGCCGGCGGGCTCCCCTACGCGGTGGTCAACGTCATCACCGTGGACGAGCAGCACCAGGTGGCGGCCTTCGGCGTCGAACCGGGCGTGTGCTCGCGGGAAGACTCCATGTGCGCCCGCGTCTTCCTCTCCGGCCACCCGACCGTGGTCCCGGACGCCACCGTAGACGAGCGCTTCCGGGACAATCCGTTCGTCACCGGAGGCGGCGTCCGCTTCTACGCGTCGATACCGCTGGTCGCCGACGGCGTGCCGCTTGGCTCGCTGTGCGTTTTCTCCGACCGTGCGGGGACCTTGGAGGACGCGGCGCTCGAGGTGCTCGAAAGCCTGGCCAGCCACATCGTGGACGTCCTGGACCTGCAGCTGCGGACGCGGGAACTCGACGCGGCCATGGCAAGGGTGGTGGGCAACAACGAGAGACTCAGCGGATTCACCGGACACGTCAGCCACGATCTTCGCGCGCCGCTCACCAGCATTCTGGGCCACCTCGAGATGGCCGAGGACGAGGGGGCGGACGGCCTGGTCCTCGCGCACGTCTCCCAGGCGGGTAACGCGGGTCAGCGCATGTTGGGCATGCTGGAGGACCTCCTCGAGTACTCGACCGCGGGCCACAGCCTGCCGTGGGACGGCATCGACCTTCCGGAGCTTGTGCTGGAGGTCGTGGAGGACCTTGGCGGCATGATCGACCGTTCCGGCGCGAAGGTGTCCTGCGCCGCGGGGACCGTCCTCGGCAACAGGGCCCAGACCCGCGCGGTTGTGCAGAACCTGGTGGTCAATGCCGTCCGCTACTGCCCGACGGGCCGTGCCCCGTCCATCGTCGTACGGCCGGTCGACCAGGACGGGCTGACGGGGCTGACCGTGGCGGACAATGGACGCGGTATAGCGGAGGAGGACCGGGCCACCGCCATCGCTCCGATGTCCCGACTCCACCTGCCCGGAGATCCGCCGGGCACCGGGCTGGGCCTGTCCATCTGCGTCCGGGTTGCGGAGTCCCACGGTGGGTCGCTCACCATCACCGACGCTCCGGAGGGCGGCGCGGCGGTCACCGTGGCGTGGCCGGCGTCCGTCCGCTGACCGGGTGGCCTACTGAAAAAGCTGGGCCACGCGCGTGAGCGTCTGGAAGATTCCGTAGAGGAGTGGAACGCCGACCAGCAGCCACCCGGCCGCCAGCCGTCCGACCGCCGGATTCGTCGGAACGTCGTGGGCCATCGCTTCTGTCTTCGAGGCCATGTCAGGACTCCTTCGCATACTCGGGGGCGGGGTCCTTCTCGGGTTCGTGGAACTTCGCGTCCACCGGCTTGATCAGCAGGTTGGCCACGAAGCCGACGACCAGCAGTGCGACCATGGTCAGCAGCACCGGCTGGTAGTTGTGGGCGGCCAGCGTGCCCGGCTTTCCCTGGGCGTCGAGCATGCCGTTGACGATCATGGGCCCGGCGATTCCCGCGGCCGACCATGCCGTCAGCAGCCGCCCGTGGATGGCGCCGACCTGAAAGGTGCCGAACAGGTCCTTCAGATAGGCCGGCGCGGTCGCGAAGCCGCCCCCGTAGAAGCTGATGATGGCGAACGCAAGCAGGATGAACAGCAGTGTGGAACTGCCGCCGAAGAGGGACAGGACCAGGTAGAGCACGGCCCCGACGCCCAGGTAGACCATGTAGATGTTCTTCCGCCCGATCACGTCCGAGGTGCTCGACCAGATGAAGCGGCCGGCCATGTTGCCGATGGACAGCAGGCCCACAAAGCCGCCGGCGACCGCGGCGTTCATCGCGGAAGTGCCGTCGGCGGCGCGGAAGAAGTCCTGGATCATCGGCGAGGCCTGCTCGAGGATGCCGATGCCGGCGGTCACGTTCAGGAACAGTACGGTCCACAGGAGCCAGAACTGCCGCGTCTTGATGGCGTTGCCGGCCGAGACGTGGTTCCGGGTAACCAGCTCGGAGTGCTTGGTCATCGACGGGTCCCAGCCGTTCGGACGCCAGCCGTCGGCCGGGACGCGGATGCTGAACACTCCGTACATCATGACCAGGAAGTAGACGACGCCGAGGGTCAGGAAGAGCCGCCCGACGGCGTCGCCGCTGGCGACCCAGTCCTGCGCGCCCGAGTTCGGGTCGAACGCCCGCAAAAGCTGGGTGGACAGCGGCGAGGCGACCAGGGCCCCTCCGCCGAAGCCCATGATGGCCATCCCGGTGGCCATTCCGGGCCGGTCCGGGAACCACTTGATAAGAGTCGAGACCGGGGAGATGTAGCCGATGCCCAGGCCGATACCGCCGAGGAACCCGTAGCCGAGGTACACGAGCCACAGCTGGCCCGCGAAAATGCCCGCCGCGCCCACCAGGAAACCGGCCGCCCAGAAGGACGCGGCCGCGAACATCGCCTTGCGCGGGCCGCTGCGCTCCACCCAGGTTCCCATGATGGCCGCCGAGAGCCCCAGCATCACGATGGCGATGGAGAAGATCACACCGATCGCCGTCTGGCTGGTTCCGAAGTGCTCCACCAGGGAGATCTTGTAGACGCTGGTGGCGTAGGCCTGCCCGATGCACAGGTGGACCGCCAGCGCCGCCGGGGGTATGAGCCAACGATTAAATCCCGGCGGGGCGATTGAATGTGATCTGTCGAGCCAACCCATGGTGCCTCCTGCTGCTCCGCGTGCGAACGGCCGCGCCTGGCGCGCGGCCGATAGTTGCCTCTGGACATTGTGTTATGGATCACTCCGAATGCATAGCCGCCCCTCCGGTGAGTCGCCGCGGGTGCGCGCCGCCCAGTAGGTTGGATGCCATGCGCATTCCCGATTCACAGCCCTTCGTCCCCGTGATCCTGGGCGGGGACATCGGCACCTACTCCTTGGCGAGGGAGTTCCACGAGGCCTACGGCGCCGTCAGCGTCGCCGTGCCCGCCGGATCCAACGGCGTGCTCGAGCACTCGGTCGCCATCGATGTCCGCCCCGCCGGCACCATGGTGGACGACGCCGTTGTGGTCGCCCACCTGCTGGCCGTCGCCCGCGAGCTGACCGGGGACGGCCGGAATCCCCGGCCGCTGCTGCTCTGCGGATCGTTGGATCTCCAGGTCATGCTCATCACCCGGCACCGCGAGGTCCTCGGCGAGTTCTACACCATTCCGTACGTGCCGCTGGAGACCATGGAACGCGCCGCGCTTAAGCAGAACTTCTATGCCATGTGCACGGAGTTGGGTGTGCCGCATCCGCGCACCGTCGCCTACGACACCTCCGCCCACCCGCAGCCGCTGCCGGACGACCTGCCCTACCCCCTGATCGGGAAGCCGGCCGACTCGTCCACCTGGGTGCGGGCCAAGTTCGCGGGCAAACAGAAGATCCACACCATCAACGGCCGAGCCGAACTCGACGACTTGCTCGCTCGAATCGCCGGTTCCGGCTACGCGGAACCCTTCATCCTCCAGGAACTGGTCCCCGGCGGCGACACCAATATGCGCTTGTGCACATATTTTAGCGACCGCTCCGGAGCGGTTCGTTTCGCCGGTTACGGAGAGGTCGTCGTCGAGGAGCACGCGCCGATCGTGTTGGGAAACTCGGCGGGTATCGTCACCGCCGTCAACGACGAGGTGATCGAGCAGGGCCGGCGCATCCTCGAGCACCTCGGCTGGGCCGGATTCGGCATGTTCGACGCCAAACTGGACCCCCGGGACGGCGTCGTCAAGTTTTTCGAGCTCAATCCACGGCTTGGCCGGAACCACTTCTACCTGACGGCGGCCGGTCACAACGCGTCGAGGTTCTACGTCCGCGAATACCTGGGGGAGCGGTACGACGCGCTCGCGCTGCCGGGTTCAGGGGCGGCTCCGCTCGGCGCCGACGTCGAATCCGGGACGCCGGACGCGGCCGCATCCCCAGACGACTCCGGGTTCGACGTCGTCCGCGAGGAGGTGCTGTGCACGGTGCTGCCACTGGCGCTGTTGCGCCGCCACCTGCGGGGCCCCGTGGGGGAGAAGGCCGCGAGGCTGATCAAAGCGGGTCGCGTGGCCAACCCGTTGCGCTACAAAGCCGAACGGCACCCCCGGCGCCTGCTGTACATCGCCTTGAGTGCCGTCAACCAGTTCCGCAAGTTCCGGCAATACCCGCCGCGCGAGGCATAGCGGGGCGTACGCCCCCGGACATCCCGGCCGTCGCCCGCGCCGGGGCCGTCTGGCATGCTTGAGCGAAACGACGACGAAGGAGCGGACATGGACTGGGGCACGTACAAGACCTTGCGCGTGGAGGCGGATGGGCCCGCGCTGATCGTCACCCTCGACAGGCCGGAGGCGATGAACGCGCTGGCGGGCCAGATGGTGGACGATCTCCTGGCCCTGACTGGGCTCCTCGCCGCGGTGGGCCGCGACGGCGACTGGCCGGTGCGCGGCGTGGTCCTCACCGGGGCGGGCAAGGCGTTCGTGGCCGGCGCGGACATCCGGGAGATGTCCGCCATGGACGCGGACTCCGCCGAGGCCTACGGTCGGCGGATGCACGATGTGACGCTGCGGCTCGAGTCCCTCCCCGTTCCCGTCGTCGCCGCCGTGAACGGCTTCGCCCTGGGGGGCGGTTGCGAACTGGCGATGGCCTGCGACTTCATCTACGCCTCGGCCAACGCCAGCTTCGGACAGCCGGAGGTCAACCTGGGCCTGGTGCCCGGATTCGGCGGATCCGTCCGCCTGCAGCAGCGCGTGGGCGTCGGGCAGGCCCGCGAGCTGATCTTCACAGGTCGCCGGATCCCCGCCGAGGAGGCCCTGCGGATCGGGCTGGCCAACGCCGTGTTCCCCGACGCCGACGCGCTGCTGGCCGCGGCGAAGGCCACGGTCGCGGAGATCGCCGGCAAGGCGCCCTCGGCCGTGGCCAACGCGAAGGCGGCCATGGGCGACGCCTACGGCCTACCCGTCCGGGAGGGGCTGGAGGTGGAGGCGCGGAGCTTCCGCGCGGCCTTCACCACGGAGGACTCCGTCGTGGGACGCGCGGCCTTCCTCGCCAAGGAAACCCCCGACTTCCCGGGCCGCTAAGCGGTGCCCGCCGCCGAAGCCACGGGGCCTGTGCCGTCGCGGCCGTCTGTCCACCGGTACGGCGACGCCGCGAGCCAGTACGCGGAACTGACACTGCCCGCACGGCGAACCCGCCCCGGCGTCGTGGTGGTGATTCACGGCGGCTATTGGCGCGCGGCCTACGACGCGGCGCTGGGCCGGCCGCTGGCGGCGGACCTCGGCGCGCGCGGTTGGGTGGCCTGGAATCTGGAGTACCGCCGCACCGGGGCCCCGGCCGGGGACCGGGGAGGCTGGCCGCAGACCTTCGACGACGTTGCCGCGGGGCTGGACCTGCTCCCGAGCGCGCTGCGGGACCAGGGGCTCGAGACGGGTCCGATCGTCATCCTCGGCCACTCCGCCGGCGGACACCTCGGCGTCTGGGCCGCCGGGCGCCACACCCTGCCCCCGGGAGCGCCGGGGGCCGGCCCGGCGGCGCGGGTGGCCGGGGCGGTGAGCCAGGCCGGCGTGTTGGACCTGGGAATGGCGGAGCGGCTGGGACTCAGCGGCCGCGCCGCCCGCCTGCTGATGGGCGCCGGTCCGTCCGCCGATCCGGAACGCTGGCGCCTGGCCGACCCCGCGCGGATGCTGCCCATCGGCGTGCCCGTGGTCGCGCTGCACGGGGACGCCGACACCGACGTTCCGGCCGCGCTATCGCGGTCCTACGCGGATGCCGCCGCCGCGGCCGGGGATCCGGTGCGCCTGGAAACGACGCCGGGGGACCACTTCGCGCCGATCACGCCGGGCACCGAGGCCTGGGCGGCGTGCGTCCGGTCGCTCGAGGTCCTGACAGGCGCGTCCTAGGTCCTGTGCCGCAGCGCACATCGGTCCGGCCGGTGGCCGGCGGGAAGCCGCGCACCGGTATATTGAGTGCACCACGTCAACGCCGAGGTGAGGTTGAGTTGTGCTGACAGTCATTGGTGAGGCCCTAGTGGACGTCCTGTCCGGTGGAATGTCCGCACCCCAAAGTTATGTGGGCGGAAGCCCCATGAACGTCGCCGTCGGGCTTGCCCGTCTGGGCCACCCGGTCACGTTTGTTGGACGCTACGGCGACGACGAGTACGGCCGTATGATCCACGAACACCTCCGCGGCAACTCCGTCCAGGAGGTGCTCCCGCCGGACGGCCACCCCACCAGCACGGCGCACGGCGTGCTGGACCCCGTGGGAGCCGCAACCTACGACTTCGATCTGGTCTGGGACCTCGCCGGCTTCGGCGCGGTGGCCGGGCGGGCCCTCGACGACGCCCAACTGCTGCACACCGGATCGATCGCCACCATCCTGGAGCCCGGAGCCAGCACGGTCCTGGAGGCCGTCCGCCGCGCCCGACCCCACGCGACCATCACCTTCGATCCCAATGTCCGCCCGAGTTTCGTGGAGGACCACGCCGAGGCGGTCGCCCAGGTGGAACGGTTCGTGGAGCTCAGCGACGTCGTGCGCGCCAGCGACAGCGACTTGGAATGGCTGTACCCGGGCCGCAGCGTCGAGGAAACGGCGAAGCAATGGCTGGCGCTGGGGCCCGCCATGGTCATCGCGACCTACGGTTCCCGGGGGCCCTGGGGGCTGGTGGCCGGCGGGCCGGCGAAGGCCGCCGCTCCCGTGGTGGACGTGGCGGACAGCGTCGGCGCCGGAGACTCCTTTATGGCCGCGCTCGTGTCCGCCCTCGTCGACCGCGAGCTGGTGGGCGCCGCCCGCCGGGACGCTCTGCACGAGCTCACGCCGGGCCAGCTCGGGGAAATCCTTTCCTATGCCGCCCGCGCGGCCGCCATCACCGTCTCGCGGCCCGGCGCCAACCCGCCGTACCGCGACGAGATCCGCTAGCCGGGCACGGCCGACCCCCCATGCGACTCATCGCCTGCGACCTCGACGGGACCATCCTCCACCCCGACGAGACGATCTCCGAACGCACCGTCCATGCCTTCCTCGCGGCGCGGGACGCCGGCGTGGAAATCGTGTTCGTGACGGGACGGCCCTTCCGTTGGCTCGGTCCGGTCCAGCGGGCCTTCGGGCACCTCGGAACCGTGATCTGTTCCAACGGTGCCCTCGTCTACGATCTGGAGGAGGAGACGGTCCTCGAGGCCAAGACGGTGGACGGGGACCTGGTCCGGGACGCCCGGCGGCTCATCCTCGGCCTGGAGCCCGGCGCGCGCTTCGCCGCCGAGACCACGAGCGGCCTCTACCTTGAGCCGGGGTTCGTGGAGCCGGGCGAGGCGCGCCTTCTGGAGGGCGTTGTCCCGGCGGAGTTCCCCATGGACCGGCTCAGCGAGGAGGGCGTCGTCAAGTTCCTGGCCAAGTCCGACGAATACACGGCGGACGAGTTCCTGCGGGCGGTGCACCCGACGATCGGGCATCTGGTCTCCGTGACGCATTCCGCGCCGCGCGTCGCGCTGCTGGAGATGGCGCGCCACGACGTCAACAAGGCGGCCTCGCTCGAGGTCTACGCGGCCGGGCTCGGGCTGGAGGCGGCCGACGTCGTCGCCTTCGGGGACATGCCGAACGACGTCGAAATGCTGGCCTGGGCCGGGCGCGGCTACGCCATGGGCTCGGGGCACCCGCTGGCCAAGGCCGCGGCCGGCTCCGTCGCCGAAACGCTCGCAAACGACGGCGTCGCGCGCGTGATAGAGGACCTCCTGCGGCGGGGTTAGGACTCTCGATTCGCATATGCCTAGCTGGGAATGCATACAAGTCCGGCCGTGAAACGCGGTTCCGAAGAGTCCCGGCGCCGGTAGAGTCGGTTCCGTGAACGCCGCACCGCGGGACGAGGTCCCGTATCTGCACAGCACCCTCGACGGGCCGCTCCGCGGCTGGCCCCTCGCCTTCGCGCACCGCGGCTATTCGCCCGCCGGCGAGGAGAACACGATGGCGGCGTTCCGCGCCGCCGTCGAGCTCGGGTACCGCTATTTGGAACTCGACGTCAGGACCAGCAGCGACGGCGTCCTGATGGTCTTCCACGACGAGACGCTGGACCGCACCACCGACGGAACGGGCCGCATCGGCGACCACACGTTCGAGCAGTTGCGGACGGTGCGCGTCGCGGGCCGCGAACCCATCCCCACGTTCGACGAGTTGCTGGAGGCCTGGCCCGACGTCCACCTGAACGTCGACGTCAAGGACCCGTCCGGCGTCGTGCCGCTGGCGCGCAGCGTGGAGGCGCACCGCGCCCACGCCCGCGTGATGGTGGCGTCCTTTTCCGACGCGCGGCGGCGCAGCCTGGCCGCCGCCCTGCGCGAGCCGGTCGCCGCCAGCGGAGGGGCCTCCACGGTGGCGATGGTCACCCTCCTTGGCCCCGTGGGGCTGACGCGGCTGCTTCGCCGGCGGCTGGCCGGCATCGCCGCGCTTCAGGTGCCGGTGCGCAAGGGGCCCCTGCGCGTGGTGACCCCCGCCTTCGTCCGGCGCGCCCACGCGGCCGGACTGCACGTGCACGTCTGGGTGATCGACGACCCCGACGAGATGCGGCGGCTGCTGGACATGGGCGTCGACGGGCTGATGGCCGACCGCGCGGACCTGCTGGCCGGGGTAATGGCCGAGCGCGGCTACTGGCCGCAGCGGAACCCCGGCTGACGGCGCTCCCTAGCCGAGCGCGGGCCCGGCCAGTTCCGCCAGCGGCCGCAGGACGTGGTGGGCGTATCGTTCGACGTCGGACTCGTCGGCGCCGGCGAGGATGCGCATCCACGTCCCGTGAGCCTGCATCTTGCCCACGCGGAGCGCCGGTCCCACGTAGGGGCGGAGCTCCTCGACCGTCCCGTAGTCCCTCCACTGCTCCAGATAGGCGCTGACCACGCGGCGCACCCGGGGGTCCTCCGGCGTGGTCCGCAACTCCTCGCACATCACCCGGATGGGTATGCCGAGGGAGGAAAAGGGGTGCGCCCAGTAGGCGTCTCCCAGGTCGAGGAACCTCAGCGGCTCGTCGGGCGAGACGGGCAGGAAGGCCTTGCCCCGGTGCAGGTCGTTGTGGTCCAGGGTCAGCGGCACGGGCCCCGAGGCCAGGAAGAGGCTCGTCTCGCCGATAGAGCCCAGGCGCGCGTCGAGGTACTCCGCGTCGCGGGCGGGCAGGTGCAGCGGATGCTCCGGGGGCATGGAGGCGTGGAGCATGATCTGTCCGTCGATGTAGCCGGGCAGCCACGCCGGATCCAGCTGCAGCAGCCCGGCGTCGAAGAGCGCGTCGCCGAACGGGGCCAACTCGCGCTGCAGCCTCGCGAAGTCCCGCACGATCCGGCTCCACAACCGGTAGTCGTTGGAGGGCAGCGAGAGCAGCGTCTCGCCGTAGTCCGGGGAGATCATCCAGCCCCGTAGCGGCTCGATGGCCAGCGGCATCACCAGCTGCCCGGGCGCCAGGCTGGCCGCGGTGGACGTGACCGCCACCTCGGCGACCTGTCCCGGGTTGTTTGCCTTGAAGAACAGTTTGCCGTGGTCCGTGGGCACCATGATCCGCGTGGACCATAGGCGGATCCGCCCCTGTTCGGCGGGGCCCGTCTGGCGCAGCGAGTAGGAATCGAGCACCATCGAGATCCACTGGTGGGCGTCGGCCCGCCACTGTTCGGTCCGCCACTCGGCGTTCCAATCGGCCACCCGGCAATCCTACCGGCGGCTCCCAGCCGACACTCAGCCGAGCTTGCTGGGCTCCGCGCCCTCGTCCTCCGGCGCGTCGGTGGGCTCCGTGCCGCGGGCGCGGGCGATTGCCCCCATGGCGTGGAAGATCACCAGCGTGGCGGCGGTGCCCAAGGCGATGCCACCGAACTGCATGCCGCCGATGGAGAGCGTCGGGTTGGCGATGGCGATGATCAGGCCTGCGCCGGCCGTCATGAGGTTGATCGGGTTGGAGAAGTTCACCCGGTTCTGCACCCAGAGCCGGGCCCCGATGATGCCGATCATGCCGTACAGCACAATCCCCGCCCCGCCGGTGACGCCCGCGGGGATCGTGTTGATGACCGCGCCGAACTTCGGCAGGAAGGCCACAAGGATGGCGACGACGCCGGCCACCCAGTAGGCGGCGGTGGAGTAGACGCGGGAGGAGGCCATCACGCCGATGTTCTCCGCGTAGGTGGTGGTGCCCGAGCCGCCGCCGAACCCGGCGACGACCGTGGCGGCGCCGTCGGCCATCAGCGCCCGCCCGTTGATGCCGTCGAGGTTGCGCCCGGTCATCAGGCCAACGGTCTTCACGTGCCCGATGTTCTCGGCCACCAGCACGAACACAACGGGCAGGAAGAGGGCCAGGACGTCGATGTGGAAAGAGGGGAAGGCGAACGGTGGCAGCCCCAGCCAGCCGGCTTCTCCCACCGCGGCGAACGCCACCTGGCCCTGCGCGAGTGCCACGAGGTAGCCGACGACGATCCCGACCAGGATGGAGAGCCGGCCGAGGAGGCCCTTGAACAGGACCGCGGACAGGACGATCGCTGCGACCGTCGTGAAGGTGGTCAGGGGGACCTCCTGCATCGCCGAGGTCGTTGTGGTGGCGAGGTTCAGCCCGATCAGGGCCACGATGGTGCCCATCACCACGGGCGGCATCATGGCGTGGATCCATCCGGCGCCCGCCTTCTGCACCACCAGGCCCACCAGGAAGAGGGCGACGCCGGCCACGACGATCCCGCCGAGCGCGCCCCCCATGCCGTGCGACCCCATGGCGGCGCCGACCGGCGCGATGAACGCGAACGAGGATCCCAGGTAGCTGGGGACGCGCCCGGCCGTGATGACGAGGAACAGCAGCGTCCCGATGCCGGAGAACAGCAGTGTGGTGGTGACGGGGAATCCGGTGATGGTTGGCACCAGGACGGTCGCCCCGAACATGGCCATCACGTGCTGGACGCCGATTCCGGTGGTCTGGAACCAGTTCAGCCGCTCGTCCGGCGCCACGACGGTGCCCGGCCTGATGGTCTTGCCGTCGCCGTGCAGGGTCCAGCCGAAGCCGAGTTTGTTGCTCATGGGGGGCCTTCCGAAAAGGGTGCTGTGGGTGGGGCGGCGGGTCGGTGCCGTGGGCACGGACCCGCCCGAAACCCTCACGGAATCCTACTCCGCGCGCGCCCCGGCCATCTGTGATGCCCCGGCCGCGGGCTCGCGGCGGCCCGCGGCGAATTCCGCGCCCGCGCCGCCGGGATCGCCGTCGGCCGCCGTCTGGGCAAAGAACAGCAGCTCGTGGCGCGCCGACTCGAGGAACGCGCGGCGCATGCCCGCAACCTCCTCCTGGCCACACCGCAGCGCCACGGCCTGCACCACCGCGACGGCTTCGCGGGTGGCCTGGTCGAACTCGTCGGAGGAGTAGGCCGCGAGCCAGTCGGCGTAGGGATGGCCGTCCCGGTTTGCGTCCGCCAGCCGCGACCCGGTGTCCTGGTAGAGCCAGAAGCACGGCAGGATGGCGGCCACCAGCAGCGGGTAGGTCCTTCCGGAGGCCGTCAGGTGGTTGAGGTACGCGGCCGTGGTCGCCGTGGGCTCCGGCAGGGGACCGGACCCGAGGCGGGTCCGGTGGAGTTCGAGTTCCTCCTCCAGGCAGCCCGCCGCGGCCGCGGCCCAGAACCGCTGCTCGGCGGCGGTGGGCGCCAGCTCCGACGCGCGTGACAGGACCTGCGCGTAGGTCCTCAGGTACAGGGCGTCCTGCCACAAGTAGTGCTCGAAGTCCCCGCGCTCCAGCGTGCCGTCCTTGAGGCCGCGGATGAACGACAGCGAGTCGATCCCCTCCCGCACGCCGGCGATCCCGTCCCACCACGTGTCCACGAGCGCGTCCGCGGAGGGCGTGCGCTGCCCGGCCCACAGCCCGGCGAAGTGGTGGACGGGCCCGTGCCCGGCGCCGGACCCGACGTCGAGCGCGTCTGCGGCGACCAGCGCCTGCCCCAGCCAGGCCTTGGACAGCCGGAGCGCGTCGGGCCAGTTGCCGGTGCGCGCGTAGAGGGTCGCCAGGGCGGAGGAAAGCGAGCAGCCGGTTCCGTGGGTGTTTCGGGTCCCGACCCGCTCGGCCACGACCTGCAGCACAACGCCGTCGGCATTGACCAGCGCGTCGGGGCACCCGCCGGGGTTCCCGGGCAGATGGCCGCCCTTGGCCAGCACCAGGACGTCGAATGCGGCCGCCAAGGACCGCGCCTGCTCCAGGGCGCGTGCCCAGGACTCGGCCGGCGGCTTCCCGGCGAGCACGGCGAGCTCGGCGACGTTGGGGGTGACGACGTCGGCCAGGCGAAGGAGCGAGAGCAGGGCGTCCTCGGCGTCGGCCTCGAGCAGCCGGTCGCCGCTCGTGGCGACCATGACGGGATCCAGCACCACAACGGGCCCCCCGCCCCGGCCCGAACCCCGACCGCGCCCCCGAACCGGACTCCCACCCGCGCGGAGGGATTGGAGCCAGGCGGCCACTGCCCGGACGGCCTCGGCGTTGCCGAGCATGCCGATCTTGACGGCGTCGATCCTCACGTCGGCCGCGATGGCGTCCAGCTGGGCCGTGAGGAAGCCGGCGGGAGGGATGTGCACGCCGCTGACGCCCCGCGTGTTCTGGGCGGTGAGCGCCGCGACGGCGGCCATTCCGTAGCCCCCGCAGGCGGCGATCGACTTGAGATCCGCCTGGATGCCGGCGCCGCCCGACGGGTCGGATCCGGCGATGGACAGGACGTTGGGAACCGCGTTCACGCGTGTGCCCCCACCCGCGGGGCCGGCGCCGCGGCGTCCCACTCGGCACGCAGCAACCGGGCGGCCGCCCTCGGGTCCGCGGCCGCGCAGACCGCGCGGACCACCGCGATTCCCGCGGCTCCCGCGGCCGCAGCCTCGGCGGCGTCGCCGTGGCCCAGCCCGCCGATGGCCACGCACTGCAGCGGCGCGGCGGCCGCGAACTCCGCCAGTCCGGCCCAGCCGAGGGGCTCCGGGTGGTCCTCCTTCGTCGGGGTGGGCCGCACCGCGCCCGTGCCCAGATAGGAGACGGTCCCGGCGGGCATGGCCGCAAGGGCGTCGAGCTCGGACAGCGTCGACGAGCTGAGCCCGAGGATCGCGTCCGGCCCGATCAGGCGGCGCACCAGCGCCGCCGGTAGATCGGACTGTCCGATGTGCACGCCGTCCACGCGCGCGCCGGCCGCAAGGGCCGCCAGGTAAACGTCCACGCGGTCGTTGACGACCAGTGCCGCCCGGCCCGCTGCGTGCCGCGCGCTCGCCACGACGTCGTCCAGGAATTCGCGCGCGGGTGCGTCCTTGCACCGCAGCTGGACGAACGTTGCGCCGCCGTCGACCGCCGCGGCGACGATCTCGGGAAGGGGACGGCCGTTGGTGCTGCCCGCGTTGGCGACCAGGTAGAGGCCCAAGTCGAACGACGTGTGGCCAAACGCGTTCATCGCAGCACCGCCCGTGCCGCGACGGCTTCCGGGGTTGTGGTGAACAGGGCGTCCAGGAACGCGACGGCGAAGCTGCCGGGCCCCGTGGACGCCTCTTCGGCCGTCTCGGCGGCGACGGAATAGAGGGCGTGGGCGCCCACGCTGCCCGCGAACGGGTCCCCCGCCGCGGCACTGAAGGCCGCGACCAGCGCGCCGAGGGCGCAGCCGCCGCCGGTCACGCGGGTGAGCATGGCGCTGCCCCCGTGGACCCGGACCGTCCGTTCTCCGTCGGTGACGAGGTCGGCCACGCCGGACACGGCCACCACGCCGCCGGTTCGGCGCGCCAGCGCGGTTGCCGCCTCGTGGGCCGCCTCGACGTCGTCCGTCGCGTCCACGCCGCGCCCGCCGGCGCCGACACCGGCCAGCGCCATGACCTCCGAGGCGTTGCCGCGCACGACGCCGGGGCGCAGCTCCACAAGCAGGCTGGCGAATTCGGTGCGCAGGCCAAGCGCCCCGACGGCGACCGGATCCAACACCCAGGGGGTGCCGGCCCCGTGCGCCGCGCGCGCGGCCTCCAGCATGCCCTCGCGCTGCCCGCGGTGCGGCGTGCCGAGGTTGACCAGCACCCCGGAGGCGACGCGGGCGAACTCCGCCGCCTCGCCCGGGACGTCCACCATGGCGGGCGCGGCGCCGGCGGCGAGCAGAACGTTGGCCGTGAAGTTGGCGACGACCGTGTTGGTCAGGCACTGGACGAGCGGCGTCGTGGCGCGGACCCGCTCCAGACACTCCGCCGCGAGGGCAGGGGAGACGGATGGTGGGGCAAGGTGTGAAGGCGCAATAGAAACCATGGGCGACATCCCTCCGCTAGTGCTAGCTAGATCAGGTGAATACGGGTTTCATCTCAGTCCCGGCCGGCGGCCGGGACACCCCGAGTCGATGCCAAGGAGCCTACCGCGGCGCGTTGCCGGCGGCGAATGTTGCGTCCGGGCGCACGGTCACGGCATCAGGGAAGCCACGAACTCCAGCTTGTCCAGGACGGTGTCCGGGATGCCGAACGGATAGAGGTCGTTGGCGCCCATGCTGCGGTTCACCTCGTTGAGGGCGATGGACAGGGGAAGCCACTCGCCGAGGACGATGTCCCGGAACGTGCTGGCCCCGCCAACGGCGCCCGCCGTGCCTGCCGCCGTCTCAGGCGCCAGCCCGTGCTCGCGGGCGGTGTCCAGGGTGTCCCGGATGTGGAGGTAGTGGGCGAACGTCTCAGCGAAGTCCTCGTAGGGGTGCATGGTGGCATACCGGGAAATGTGGCTCCGTGGCCAGTCCTCGGGCGCGCCCTGCGCGTAGTGCCGGTCGATCTCCGCCTGGTAGTCCTTGGTGTCGTCGCCGAACAGTTCGCGCGCCGCGCGGGTCCGCTCCGCGTCGGCGAAGACCAGGACGGTCTCGAAGTAGTGGCCGACCTCGTGGCGGAAGTGCCCCAACATGGTCCGGTACGGCTCGTCGAGTTGCGCGCGCATCCTCTCCCGGTAGGCGTCCTCGGTTTCGGCGAGGTCGATGGTGATCACGCCGTTGGCGTGGCCTATGACCACGTTCGCGTCCGCGCTGGAGAGCAGGTCGAACGCCAGGCCGCCCTCCGGGTCCTCGGCCCGCGTGGTGATCGGCAGGCCCAAGGCGTCCAGCTCGGCCACCAGCCTGCGTTTCGCGCGCTCGCCGACCACAAACTGGGTCATCCCGGCGGCGTCGTCGTCGTTCGGCCGGGTGCGCGTCAGGCCGCAGCCGAAGCACTGGTCGCCTGACCGGACCGCCAGCCACGTGCAGCCGGAGAGCCCCAGGTTCCTGCAGACGTGCCAGGTGTTCCCGTCCGCGTCGACGTAGGCGCCGGACGCGTCCACGGGGACGATGGCGCGTTCCTTCCGGGAGTAGCCGAGGGCGGTGCCGCAGCCCACGCAACGGGAGTTTTCGAAAAAGAGGGTCGACCGGCAGATCCCGCACGCATGTTTCTTCACCCGCAGAGCGTACAGGCGCCGCGCCGCGGAATTGGGCGCCGCCCTGCCGGGGCCCTTCCGCCCCGCCGGTGTTAGCTTGGTCGCATCCGGCAACCACCCCACCAGCCAGAGGAGCATCCCGTGCTCTCAGATACCGCCCTCCCCGTCATCAAGGCCACGTTGCCCGCCGTCGGCGACAACATCCAAGAGATAGCAAGGCGCTTCTACGGGCACATGTTCGCGGCGCACCCCGAACTGCTGGACGGACTCTTCAACCGCGGCAACCAGGCGGACGGCAGGCAGCAGCAGGCGCTCGCCGGGTCGATCGGCGCGTTTGCCGGCTATCTGGTGGACAGGCCGAACGACCTGCCGGACCACCTCCTTTCCCGCATCGCGCACAAGCACGTGTCCCTCGGCCTGCGCCCGGGCCAGTACCAGATCGTCCACGACAACCTCATGTGGGCCATCGTGGACGTGCTTGGGGAGGCGGTGACCCCCGAGGTGGCCGCCGCGTGGGACGAGGTCTATTGGCTTATGGCCAACACGCTCATCAACAAGGAGCGGGGCCTCTATGGGGCGCTGAGGCTGGGCCCGGAGACCATCTGGCGGACCTGGCGCGTGGCCGAACGGATCCGGGAGACGGATGACGTGCTGACGTTCGTGGTCGAGCGGACGGACGAGCGGGAGGTGAAGCCGTCGCTGCCCGGACAGTACGTCACGATCAAGATGGAGATGCCCGACGGGGTCCACCAGCCACGGCAATACAGTCTCACCAGGGCCGACGACGGCCTGCACCGCCAGTTCTCCGTCAAGCGGGTCCACGGGGGAGGGTCGCCGGACGGCGAGGTCTCCAACCTCCTGCACAACCGCGTCCAGGTGGGCGACGAGGTGGTGCTCAGCGCGCCGTTCGGCGACGTGGTCCTGGAGTACTCGGACCGCCCGCTGGTGCTGGCCAGCGCGGGCATCGGCATCACGCCCATGGCGGGAATGCTGTCCCACCTGGTCCAGGCCGGGAGCCGGCGGCAGGTGCTGTTCCTGCACGCGGCCAATTCGCCGGAGACGTTCGCGCTGCGCCAGCAGGTCACTGCGGACCTCGAGAGCCTGGCCGATGCGTCCCTCGTGACCTGGTACGCGGAACAGTCGGACGCCACCCAGCTGGCCGACGGCGAGATGGTGGGTTTTATGGACGTCGGGGCGGTCGACCTGCCCCTGGACGCCGAGTACTACCTCTGCGGTCCGCTGGTGTTTATGCAGGCCGTCCGGAGCGCCCTCGTCAAGCGGGGCGTTCCGGCCAAGGACATCCAGTACGAGGTGTTCGGCCCGGACCTGTGGCTCGCCGACTTCCAGTAGGACGCCCGGCGCCGCAGTGCGTGACGGGACGCGCGCCACGAACGGGCGGCGTCGCGGCTAATCTCGGGAGCATGGGTATTTTTTCTCGCGGCAAGGGCACGACGGCGGACCGGTCGGACGAGGGCGCGGCAGCGCGCCAGGCGCCGCTGGACCACGGCGTGGGCATCAACGAGGCCGTGGGCCGGCTGCGCGACTCCGTCGCCTCCCGCCTGGCCCACCCGCGCAAGTTCCGGGCCGGGCAGCTACGCGCGCTGGAACGGATGCTGGAGGCGCACGAGGCCGAGTTCCTCGGGGCGCTGGCCGCGGACCTCGGCAAGCCGGAGGTGGAGGCGCGGCTGACCGAGCTGGACCTGGTGCGCTCGGAGATCGACCACGCCCAGCTGTACCTGACCGAGTGGATGGAGGCCAAGCACGTCCGCGTTCCCCTCGCGTACCAGCCGGCCGCCGCCAAGGTGGAGCCGCAGCCACTCGGACTGGTCCTGGTCATCGGGCCGTGGAACTATCCCCTCAACCTCGTTTTCGCCCCGCTTGTGGGGGCGCTCGCCGCCGGAAACTGCGTTGTCCTGAAGCCCTCGGAGCTGGCCCCGGCCACATCCGCGCTCATCGCCCGCCTGGTGCCGCGCTATCTGGACCCGCGCGCCGTCGCGGTCGTGGAGGGCGGGGTCGAGGCCAGCCAGGCGCTGCTGGCCCAGCGGTGGGACCACATCTTCTACACCGGCGGCGAACGCGTGGGCCGTATCGTGGCGGAGGCCGCCGCGCGCAACCTGACCCCCGTGACGCTGGAGCTGGGAGGCAAGAGCCCCGCCGTCGTTGTGGACGGCAACCCCTCCGCCATCGCCCGCCGCCTCGCCTACGGCAAGTTCCTCAACGCGGGCCAGACCTGTGTGGCGCCCGACTATGTCCTGGCCGTCGGGCCGGCGGCGGACGCCATGGAGAAGCACCTCCCCAAGGCCATCTCCTCCTTCTACGGGCGCAACCCGGCGAAGAGCCGCGACTACGGGCGGATCGTTAACCGCCAGGCCCTTGAAAGGCTGGCCCGATTCGTCGAGCATGCCGCCGCGGGCGGCGGACGGATCGTGAGCGGCGGGGCGACCGACGCCGACGCGCTCTTCATCGAGCCGACAGTGCTGGCCGACGTCGACCCGGCCTCCCCGGTCATGTCTGAGGAGATCTTCGGGCCCGTGCTGCCGATCGTCCGCGTGGCCTCCTTCGACGACGCGGTGCGGTTCATCAATTCCCGGCCATCGCCGCTCGCCGCCTACCTGTTCAGCGACAAGCCGCGCCTGCAGGCGGCCTTCGAGGACCAGGTGCGCGCGGGCGCGATCGCGCACAACATCTGCAACGCGCATCTCGCCGTCCCCGGCCTTCCGTTCGGCGGGGTGGGCGCCTCGGGCCACGGGAGCTACCACGGCCGCGCGGGTTTCGAGACGTTCAGCCAGTACCGCTCCGTGCTGTCCAAGACCGCGATGCTGGACACCCTGCGGGCCGTCTACCCCCCGTACGGGCGCGTGAAGTCGGGACTGCTGCGCAGGGTCCTCTGAGGCAGGTCCCCGCGGCAGTGTCCAGCGTCACAGGGTGGTTGGGGAACACCTCCGGAATGCATGCGGTTGCATGTAGTGGAAGATCCACCGGCACCATGCCGGTTCCCCCCACCCTTTTAGGAGCACCCATGGCAACCACCGTCCTGACCCTCGTCGGCTCGCTGCGCAGCGGATCCACGAACCGCCAGCTGGCCGAGGCCACCGTCGCCAACGCCCCCGAGGGCGTCGACGTCAGCGTCTTCGAGGGCCTCGAGAACCTGCCGTTCTACAACGAGGACGTCGACGTCGAGGGCCAGGTTCCGGCCGCGGTGGCCGAGCTCCGCGCCGCCGCCGGTGCCGCCGACGCGCTGCTGCTCGTCTCCCCGGAGTACAACGGGACCATGCCCGCCGTCCTGAAGAACGCCATCGACTGGCTGTCCCGCCCGTTCGGCGCCGGCGCCGTTTCCGGCAAGCCGGCCGCCGTCATCGGCACCGCCTACGGCCAGTTCGGCGGCGTGTGGGCCCAGGACGAGGCACGCAAGGCCATTGGCATCGCGGGCGCCACCGTCCTCGAGGACGCCAAGCTCTCCATCCCGGGCTCGCTGGTCCGCTTCGCCGAGACCCACCCGAAGGACGACGCCGAGATCGTCGGCCAGGTCGCCGGTGTGCTCGAGGTCATCCGCGCCGCCGCCGAAAAGAACTAGCGCGACGCCGGCGAAGGCCGGCGCGACGAGGGCCCGGACTCCCCCTTGGGCGGGAGACCGGGCCCTTTGCCGTCTCTGCGCTCCGCGCCGCCTAGGCGATGACGCCGTCGACCAGTGCCTTCGCTTCCGCCTGCACCTGGGCGAGGTGTTCGTCGCCCTTGAAGGACTCCGCGTAGATCTTGTAGACGTCCTCGGTGCCGGAGGGGCGGGCCGCAAACCAGGCGTTCTCGGTGGTGACCTTCAGCCCGCCGATGGAGGCGCCGTTTCCGGGGGCCTCGGTCAGCTTCGCCGTGATGGCCTCGCCGGCAAGTGTGGTGGCCGTGACGTCGCCGGCGGACAGCTTCCCGAGGGCCGCCTTCTGTTCGCGGGTCGCCGCGGCGTCGATGCGGGCGTACGACGGCGCCCCGAACTCGGCCGTCAGCTCGGCGTAGCGCTGGCTGGGCGACTTTCCCGTCACGGCTTGGATCTCCGAGGCCAGAAGGGCCAGCAGGATGCCGTCCTTGTCCGTGGTCCACGGCGATCCGTCGAAGCGCACAAAGCTGGCCCCTGCTGACTCCTCGCCGCCGAAGACGCCGGTGCCGTCCAGCAGGCCGGGCACGAACCACTTGAATCCGACCGGAACCTCGACCAGCCGCCTGCCGAGGGAGGCCGCGACCCGGTCGATCATGGACGAGCTGACCAGCGTCTTGCCGACCCCGGCGTCGGAGGGCCACTGCGGCCGGTGGCGGTAGAGGTAGTCGATGGCAACGGCCAGGTAGTGGTTGGGGTTCATCAGGCCCGCGTCCGGGGTGACGATGCCGTGCCGGTCGGCGTCGGCGTCGTTGCCGGTCGCGATGTCGTAGAGGTCCCCGCCGTCGCGCACCTTGGCGATCAGCGACGCCATGGCCGAGGGCGAGGAGCAGTCCATGCGGATCTTCTCGTCCCAGTCCAGCGTCATAAAGGCCCAGCGGGGATCCACCTCGGGGTTCACCACCGTCAGGTCCAGCCGGTGGCGTTCGGCGATGGCCGCCCAGTAGTCCACCGAGGCGCCGCCCATCGGGTCCGCCCCGATGCGCACGCCGGCGTTGCGGATGGCGTCGATGTCCAGCACCGAGGGCAGATCGTCGACGTAGCCGGCCAGGAAATCGTATGACCCCACCGACTCGGAGAGCTTGGCTTGTCCCAGCGGGATCCGCTTGACGCCCTGCAGGCCCGCCTCAAGGAGTGCATTGGCGCGGTCCGCGATCCAGCCGGTGGCGTCCGAGTCCGCGGGGCCGCCGTGCGGCGGGTTGTACTTGAATCCGCCGTCTCCGGGCGGGTTGTGCGAGGGGGTGATGACGATTCCGTCGGCCTGCGCGGCCCCGCCGGCCCGGTTGTGGGCCAGGATCGCGTGGCTGACCGCCGGGGTGGGCGTCCAGCCGGTCCTGGCGTCGAGCAGGACGCGGACGTTGTTGGCCGCGAGCACCTCCAGGGCCGTGTCCTGGGCGGGATCGGACAGCGCGTGGGTGTCCTTGCCGACGAAAATCGGCCCCGTGATGCCCTGGCCCGCGCGGTACTCCACGATCGCCTGGGTGATGGCGGCGATGTGGTTCTCGTTGAACGATCCGTTCAGCGACTTGCCGCGGTGGCCGGACGTACCGAAGGCCACCCGCTGGACGGGATCCGCCGGATCCGGGGTGATGTCGAAGTACGCGCCGCGCACCGCGTCGACGTCGATCAGGTCCTGGGGGAGGGCAACTGTGCCCGCTCGGTTCGCCATGGGTACAGCTTTGCAGATCAGTGCCGAATTTCAGATGCGTCGGCCAACATTTCGCCATCCTAGAATTGGTCCAGGCAGCCGGAACGAACTTAAGGACGCAGGGACCATGGGCAACGAGCAGGAACGGCCGTTCAACGATCCGCAACACCCGTCCTGGTACTCCGAGCCGGGCCGGTCCGCGCCGGGCAACCCGTACGCGGATCCGGGCTCCGGGGCGACGGACCAGCAGGCATACGGTCAGCACCACAACCAGCCGCCGCAGTACGGGCAGCCGCACCAGGCGGCAGAGCAGTATCCCGCGCCGCCCTACGCCGGCCAGCCCTACCCGGGCCAGCCGGCCGGGCAGTACGGCGCCTACCCGCGGGCAGGCTACCCCCGGGCCGAACCGAAGACGCTGAGCATCATCGCGCTGGTGCTGGGAATCGTGGGCATCGCCAGCGGAGGCTTCCTGTTCATACCGCAGATCGGAGCCATCGTCCTGGGCCACATCGCCCTGCGTCGGGAGCCGTCAGGACGCGGCATGGCCATCGCCGGGCTGGTCCTGGGCTATCTGGTCATTGCCCTGTGGCTGCTCTTCCTGGTCTTCATGGCGGTGGTCTTCCAAGGTTTCTCGACCACGTCCGGGGACGTCACCTAGGGGCAAGAAGTGGTGGGCGAACAAGAAGGGCCGGGCCGCCGCGCCTTGTGCGCGGCCACCCGGCCTTTCCGTGTGCGGCGGGGCCGCGGGGGTTTCGGTACTACTTCACGCCGGACATCAGGCGCTTGATCGCCGGGGTTCCGGCGGCCAGCGCGATGCCCAGGACGATCGACGTGCCGCCGAGCGCGACGAAGTACGGGATCTCGTTGCCCTCCGTGTAGAAGCCGGCCAGGACGCCGGCGAGCGTCGTCCCGAGCGAGACCGAGAGGTAGAACAGCGCGATCATCTGGGTCGTGAACGCCACCGGCGCCAGCTTCGTGGTGACGGACAGTCCGATCGGGCTCAGGAGCAGTTCCGCGAGCGTGCACAGCAGCAGGATGCCGACGAGGGCCAGGAGCGGGGTCTTCTCCAGCGACTCCAGCGGGATGAACACCAGGTACGCGATGCCGATGATCACGAGCGAGCCGGCGAACTTCAGCGCGGTCGAGGGCTGCCTGTCGCCCAGCTTGGTCCAGAGCGCCGCGAAGACGGCGGCCAGCACGATGATGAAGACCGGGTTGATGGACTGCACCCAGGTGGCCGGCATCTCCCAGCCGAAGAGGTTGCGGTCCAGGCGCTCCTCCGAGTACACGGCGATGAACGTGAACTGCTGCTGGAACAGGGCCCAGAATGCGGCGGAGGCAACGTAGAGCGGCATAAAGGCGGTGACTCGGCGACGCTCGACGGCGGTGACCTGCTTCGAGCGCAGGATCACGACGAAGTAGACCACGGTCGCCGCGATGACGAGGTACGCGATGCTCATCGCGAGGTTCGCCGCGTCGACGGCTCCTGTGGCGAAGAGGATGGCGACGGCGGCCAAGGCCAGCAGCACGCCGACCACGTACCGCGCGCGAAGGTTCCGCGGCAGCGGGTTGGCCACGTGGTGCGTGGACTCCGGCAGGTTGCGGCGCCCGCTCGCGTAGACGGCGAGGCCGATGGCCATTCCCACCGCGGCCAGGCCGAAGCCGTAGTGGAACCCGAGGTTTTCCTGAAGGAGCCCGGTCAGCAGCGGCCCGACGAGCCCGCCGATGTTCACGCCCATGTAGAAGATGGAGAACCCGGCGTCGCGGCGGGGATCCTTCTCTGCATAGAGCGAGCCGACCAGCGACGAAGCCGTGGCCTTCAGGCCGCCGGATCCGAGAGCGACCAGGACCAGGCCGACTGCCAGGCCGACTCCGCCCGGGAGGACCGCCAGGGCGATGTGGCCGCACATGATCATGATGGCGGTGAAGAACAGCACGCGTTCGGAGCCGAGTAGCCGGTCGGCGACCCACGCTCCGAAGATGGTGCTCAGGTAGACGCCGCCGCCGTAGGCGCCGACGAGGCTCAGGGCCAGCGTCTGGTCCATCCCGAGGCCGCCCTCGGCGACCGAGAAGTACATGTAGTAGGCCAGGATGGCCTGCATGCCATAGAAGGAGAAGCGCTCCCACATCTCGACATTGAAGAGTGTGAAGAGCTTCCGGGGGTGTCCGAAGAGGGTGTTTTCGGACGCCTCCTGGGTTGGGGTTTGTGTGGTCATTTACAAAATTTTGCGCCTGTTTGTGACAAGATGCCCACTTACGTGACCTGGGTCACGTCAGGGCGAGCTGCGCGGCGAGCGCCAACAGTCCGGCTTCGCTGCCCGCCCGTCCGATGAGTTGGACGCCCATGGAGAGGCCGCCGGGGGTGGTCAGCGTAGGCAGCGAGATGGCGGGAACGCCGGCGACGTTCACGACCGAGGTGTAGGGAGTGTACTGGCACTGCAGCCGGTAGTCGTCGTCGGCGTGGTGCGCCGTGTAGTAGCCGATCGGCCGCGGTGTCTGCGCCAGTGCCGGCGTGAGCACGGCGTCGTACCGGCCCCACTGCGCCCGGCAGTCCTCCGCGATCCGCTGGAGGATGCGCGCCGCGGACGCCTTCTGGTCGTCGGGCCGTGCGATGGCGCGGTCGCGGAAGGTGCGGGTGAGCCGGGTCAGGTGGGGCTCGCCGGCCCGCGTGATCCGGGCGTCGGCCAGTCCCGCGGTCCAGATGGCCTGGAACGCCGGCGCGTAGCGGTTGTCGTAGCGGATGTCCGCCTCGTCCACATGGTGTCCGGCCCGTTCCAGCAGTGCGACGCCGGCCCATAGGGCCGCCTCGGCCTCTGGCTCCAGGGCGATCTCGTAGTGGGAGGCGAACGGGGACGCCGTGGAGACCCCGATGCGCAGGGGGCGCCCGCCGGCCGGCGCCGCGGCCAGCGCCGCGGACAGGTACGCCCCGCCCGTGTCGCCGACCATCGAGTCCAGCAGCAGGCCCGCGTCCGCGGCGTTGCGCGCCAGCGGACCGGAGACCACAAGGCGCGGCGCGCCCCAGGCGTCCACCGTTCCGTTGGCCAGGTCCGTGGCGACCGTTCCGAAGCCGGGCTTGAGCCCCACGAGCCCGCAGGCCGCCGCGGGAATGCGGATCGATCCGCCACCGTCGCTCCCGGGCGCGAAAGGCAGCATGCCCGCCGCCACGGCTGCCGCGCTGCCCCCGGAGGAACCGCCGGGGGAGAGCCGTGGATCCAGCGGGTTGCGGGCGGGAGGGGCGATCCGGTTCTCCGAGTACGAGTTGAGGCCGAACTCGGGCACCTGCGTCTTGCCCAGGCTCAGGGCGCCGTCGGTGTGGACGCGGGCCACCAGCGGGTGGTCCGCGTCGGCCGCGACGTGCTCGAGCGCGGCGGTGCCGTACGTGGTGCGCACGCCCTCAACCTCCCAGAGGTCCTTCCACGCAAGGGGCATGCCGAGAAGCGGCGGGGCGTGCGTCCCGTCCCTCCTCGCGGCGAACAGTGCGGCGTCGGCGCGGTCGGCGTCCTGGAGGGCGCGCTCGCCGGTGACGGTGGTGAAGCTACCCAGGCGGGGATTCAGCTCGGCGATCCGCGCCAGATAGTGTTCCACGGCCTCGCGGGCGGAGACGGCGCCGGCCACCAGAAGGTTGCGCAGCTCAAGCGCGGTGTAGGGGTGCTTCTGTGAATCCATGGTCTGCCAGTGCCCGCCGTGTGGGCTCTCGGGACCCCTTCATGTTGAGTGCCGGCCGTTTCCCCCACTATAGGCTTGGGTGGTTGGGGAGGATCCCACCGAAAGGATGAACATGAGCGAGTTCGAGACCGTCGAGGTCAACGAGATTCCCGCGGGTGCCGCGGTGCTGGACGTCCGCGAGGACTACGAGTGGAACGAGGGCCACGCCGCGGGCGCGCGCCACATTCCGATGTCCGAGGTTCCGACCCGGCTGGACGAGCTGGATCCCGACGAGGACACCTACGTGATTTGCCGGACCGGCGGACGGTCGGCGCAGGTCGCGGCGTTCCTGGTGGGTCAGGGCTACACGGCCTTCAATGTGGCCGGGGGGTCGGGGGCCTGGCTCGAGGCGGGCCTCCCCATGGAAAGCGAGAACGGCCAGGTGCCGAACGTTCGATGATCTACACCTATCTGGGGCCCTCCGGGACCTTCACGGAGTCGGCCCTGCTCCAGGTTCCCGGCGCGGAGGATGCCGAACGGGTGCCGGCCACCAGCGTGAACGCCGCGCTGGACAACGTGCGGTCCGGCGCCGCCGATGCGGCGATGGTGCCGATCGAAAACTCGGTGGAGGGCGGCGTCTCGGCCACGCTGGACGCGATCGCCACCGGCGTCGCGCTGCAGATCGTCGGAGAGGTCCTGGTGCCCATCACGTTCGATCTGGTGGTGCGCGACGGCATCGACTCCCTGGACCAGATCCGCACGGTGGCCACCCACGGGCACGCCTGGGCGCAGTGCCGGAACTGGGCGGGCGAAAACATGCCGGGCGCGGAATTCGTGCCCGCCTCCTCCACCGCGGCCGGCGCGCTGGCGCTGCTGGACGCCGACAACGGCTACGACGCCGCCATCTGCTCGCCGCTGGTTGCCGAGCAGAACCCGCTGAAGGTCCTGCGCTCGGGCATCGAGGACAACCGCGGCGCCGTGACGCGCTTTGTGCTGGTCCGCCGGCCCGGGGCGCTGCCGGCGTCGACGGGTTCCGACAAGACGACCGTCGTCATCCCGCTCCCGGAGGACCACCCCGGCGCGCTGATGGGCATCCTCGAGCAGTTCGCGGCGCGCGGTGTGAACCTCAGCAGGATCGAGTCGCGTCCGACGGGCGAGGGATTGGGATCCTACTTCTTCTCCGTCGATGCGGACGGGCACATCGACGAGGCGCGGATGTCGGACGCCCTCGCGGGGCTGCACCGCATCAGTCCGCAGATCCGCTACCTGGGCTCGTACCCCAGCGCCCAGCCGGAGCCTGCCGTGTCGCGCCCGTCGGTGGCGCGGCACAACACCGACAGTGCGTTCGACGAGGCCCGCCAGTGGGTCGACCGCCTGCGGTCCCACCTGCCGGGCTGACCGGCAGCAGGCCCGAGCCGAGGACGTGCCCTACGGAACGCGGATGCGCAGGGCCTTCGGCAGGACCTTGACGGTCAGGGCGGCGACGTCGCCCGTGGTGTCGCCGTCGAGCTGCGAGCTGATCGGCTCGGGCGCGGACATGCGGACCTTGCGCGCCTGGTAGTAGTCGATGACCGGGATGCCGCCACGGTGGCGGAGCGCGGTCTTCGCCGCGATCCACGCCCAACCGGCGACCGACCGCGGGCTCATCACCACAATGTCGAGCTTGCCGTCGTCGACCAGGGCGTCGGGCACCAGGTCCAGGCCGCCCTGTAGTTTTCCGCAGTTCGCGAAGATGACCGAGCGGATCTTGCGGGTCTGTTCCGGACCGTCGTCGATGGAGATCACCACGTTGCGGCGCTTGCCGGGGAGGTGGCGCATGCCGGCCTCGGCATAGGCCAGCGGTCCGACCTTCGCCTTGAGCTCGTCGTTCGTGTCGTTCATCATGTCGGCGTCGAACCCGATGCCGGCCATGACCAGGAAGACGTGCTCCTCCGTGGACCCGTCGGTGCGCTCCAGAACGATCTGGGCGGCGTCGATGGAGCGGTGCGTCCCGTGCAGCGCGATGCGCACGGCGTTCTCCATGTTCTCCACATCGAAGTCCAGGTTCCTGGCGAGCAGGTTCCCGGTTCCCAGGGGAAGCAGCGCCATGGTGGCCTCGGTGCCGGCCAGCACTTCGGCGACCTCGCGGACGGTTCCGTCGCCGCCGGCGGCGATGACGACGTCGCACCCCTTCTCCAGCGCCTCGAGCGTCATGGCGTGGCCGGGATCCTCCACCGTGGTCTCCAGGATTAGCGGTTCGCGGAACCCCGACCCGGAGCAGGCGGCCTTGATGGCCAGGATGGCGTCGCCCGCGCCGGTCTTGGACGGATTTACGATCATGGCCACGGTCTGTGGAGGGGCGTCGTGGCCGATGGACCCGGCCACCACCGGAGCCTCCTCGATGTCGGCGACGCGTCCCCGCAGCTTGCGGACGGAAAACAGGCTGACTCCGGCGATCACGAGCGCTGCGGCAACCAGGATGAGGGCAAGGATCTCTAGGGTCATAGTGCTCTTACGATAGCCGCCTTCTGTAACCTGTACTGGTGATCGACGTAAAAGAACTCGCAGAGCATCCCGACAAGTTCCGCGCCTCGCAGCGCTTCCGTGGCGCCGACGAGTCGGTGGTGGACAGCATCGTGGCCGCCGACGCCGCACGCCGCGAGTCGATCACGTCCTACGAGAACCTCCGAGCCGAACAGAATGCCTTCGGCAAGCGGGTGGCCCAAGCCCAGGGCGAGGAGAAAAAGGCGCTTCTTGCCGAGGTCCGAGAGCTCTCCGCCCGCGTCAAGGCGGCACAGGCCGCGGCCGACGCCGCGCAGGAGGAGCTGACCTCGCTGCAGCGTTCCGTCCCCAACCTCATTCAGGACGGCGCCCCCGCCGGAGGCGAGGACGACTTCACGGTGGTCAAGACCGTCGGCACGCCGCGCGACTTCGCAGCCGAGGGCTTCGAGCCGCGCGACCACCTGGAGTTGGGCGAGCTGCTCGGCGCGATCGACATGGAGCGTGGCGCCAAGGTGTCCGGATCCAGGTTCTACTTCCTCCGCGGAGTCGGGGCCCGGCTCGAGATCGCCTTGATGAACATGGCGCTGGACCAGGCCGTGTCCAACGGCTTTATTCCCATGATCACGCCCACGCTCGTTCGCCCCGAAACCATGCAGGGCACGGGCTTCGACGTGGCGCACGACGACGAGATCTACCGCCTCGAGCGGGACAACCTCTACCTGACCGGCACCTCCGAGGTGGCGCTGGCCGGCTACCACGCCGACGAGATCCTGGACCTCGCGGAGGGCCCCACCCGCTACGCCGGCTGGAGCTCCTGCTACCGCCGGGAGGCCGGATCCGCCGGCAAGGACACCCGCGGAATCATCCGCGTGCACCAGTTCAACAAGCTGGAGATGTTTGTCTACTGCACCCAGGAAGACGCGGCCGCCGAACACCAGCGGCTGTTGGCCTGGGAAGAGGAGATGCTGGCCAAGGTCGAGCTGCCGTATCGCGTCATCGACACCGCCGCGGGCGACCTGGGCATGAGCGCCGCGCGCAAGTTCGATTGCGAGGCGTGGGTGCCCACCCAGGACGCCTACCGCGAGCTGACCTCGACGTCGAACTGCACCACCTTCCAGGCTCGGAGGCTGAACATCCGCGAACGCGGCGTCGATGCCGACGGCAAGCCCGGACGAACGCGCGCCGTGGCCACGCTCAACGGGACGCTGGCGACCACACGCTGGATCGTCGCGATCCTCGAACACCACCAGAACCCCGACGGCTCCGTCAACGTGCCGGCGGCGCTGCGCCCCTACCTGGGCGGGATGGAAGTCCTCCCGCTCGTCTAGGCCGCAGTCGAGGATGGCCCAAATGTGAATACCCACACTGTGGGTTGCCTGTGGATATTCACCGGCATTTCACCCGGTGAGTGATGCGCGTTATGTCGCATTGACGGGGCGGGGTGGTTCACTGGGGGAATGACACTTACGACTGGCACCGGCATCGAAGACCGGTTCGAAACCCTGAACAAGAAAATGGTCTGCCTGGACGTTGACGGCACGCTCGTCAACCACGAGGGGCACATGAGCCCGGCGGTGAAGACGGCCGCGCGCGCCGTCATCGGGGCCGGGCACGAGGTGGTGGTCTCCACCGGCCGCTCGCTCGGCGCGACGCTGCCCATCCTCGAACTCCTCGGCATCGACACCGGGTTCGCGGTGTGCTGCAACGGCGGCGTCACCGTGCGCCTGGATCCGTCCCTCGAGGACGGCCTGGAAATTATCGACCGCAAGACCTTCGACCCGGCTCCGGCGCTCCTCGCCCTGCGGGAGGCGCTGCCCGCGGCGAAGTACGCACTGGAGGACCACGACGGCAATTTCCTGTCCACGGAGCGCTTCCAGGACGCGAGCTTCGGCGTGGTCGCGACCGGCGTCCCGTTCGAGGAGCTCCTGGACGCCACCGCCGTGCGCCTGGTGGTCTTCTCCACGGATTCCACCGCCGAGGAGTTCGGCGAGGCAGTCGAGAGCATCGGCCTGCACGGCGTCACCTACTCCGTGGGCTGGACGGCGTGGCTGGACATTGCGGCCGACGGCGTCAACAAGGCCAGCGGCATCGAGGTGCTGCGCGACCGGCTCGGCATCGAACCCGAGCACACGGTGGCGGTCGGGGACGGCCGCAACGACATCGAAATGCTGCTTTGGGCCGGGCGCGGCGTGGCCATGGGACAGGCCCCCGACGAGGTGAAGGACGCTGCCAACGAGGTCGCCCCCGGAGTGGACGAGGACGGCCTCGCCGCCGTCCTTCACAGCCTCCTCTAGGGCCTCCCCGGGGGGCGGCCCTACACCCCGAAGAGGCCGATCACGAGGCACATCACCAGGACGGTCACGAGCTCGTGTGCGCAGTTCAGGACGGTGAGCCCCGCGGGGCGTCCCTCGAAGGCGTCGTGCGTGACGAACCGCGCGGCGGTGAAGCCCGCCCACAGGATGATGCCGGTCACGAAGGTGTTGGCGAGGAAGCTCCCTCCGTAGAACTCGTGCGCGATGAACGCCGATCCCGCCAGGACCCAGGCGCTGATCGCGCTGACCACCAACGTGATGAGGATCGGCCGTATGGCGTCCTTCGAGTCTCCGCTCATGCTGACCTTCGCGACCCGCATCCAGTAGTTGCCGAAGACCTTGGGCGTGTACCAGACGGAGCCCACGACCATGGTGGAGAGCGTTGCGACGATCACCGCCCAGACGTTGATGTCGGGAACCATGTGTTGCTCCTTGATGTCGGCCCACCCGGTGTTCGGGAGCGCCGAAACCGGCGCTGACTAGAGTGTACGGGCGCCGTTCGCGCGGAACTAGTGACGCCTCGAAACGGCGTCTCGGTTGACCGGCGCAGCAGAGCGTGGCGGCGGCCGGCCGCGCCCCGCGCGGATGAGGTCGGGCAGCTCGGCCATCGCGCCGAAGGTCTTGGCCCCGGCCCCGGCCAGCGCGTCCGCGTCCGCCAATCCACCGGAATAGCCCAGCACGTCCATCCCCGCCGCCACGCCCGCCAGCACGCCGCTGACGCTGTCCTCGACAACGACGCACGCCCGCGCCGGGTGTCCTTGGGCTGCGGCCGCGTGAATGAACACGTCGGGCCAGGGCTTGCCTCGCCCGACGTCGTCCGCGGAATAGATGCGCCCCTCGAGCCTGCCCCACAGTCCGGTCGCGCCCAGCGTCGTCCGCATGCGTCGATGGGATCCCGACGACGCCACGCAATAGGGGCGGCCCTCCGCGTCGAGCGCGTCCAAGACCTCGGCCACGCCCGCTACGGGGGCCAGATCGGTCCGGAAGGCCTCCCGGGTCTCTTCGGTGGCCCGGGCGTCGAATTCCTCCGCGCCCCGCTCGCCCATCAGCTCCACGATGCGGGCGAAGTTGTCGCCGTCGGTGCGCCCCATGAACCGTGCGACGACGTCGGCCTGCGTGTGCGGGAAGCCCATCTCCGTGAGCAGCCTGGCCTCGATCTCGGTGCAGAGCACCTCCGAGTCGACCAGGACGCCGTCGCAGTCGAAGACCACCAGCGAGTAGGGGTTCGCCGTCATCGCGCGTAGGCGTAGGTGGATTCCGGGAGCGTGGCGGGCCCACCGACAAGATCCAGCAGCCGGGCGGCGGCGGGGCGGCAGGCCCACTCCTCGTTCCAGTGGGAGCGGACCACCGCCTTGGAAACGGCCTGCGTGGTGATGCCAAGCGCGTCGGCGATGGCCCGCTGTTGGCCCCTGACCCCGGGGACCATCAGGTCCAGGACCGCCCACTCGGCGTCCGTCCGGGTGGCGACGATCTGGCCGATCAGCCTGAGGACTGCCTGCGCCTCCTGGGCGATCCGGGAGTCCGGGCCCGCGACGGCCAGGGGGACGCGCTCGCCCGTCTTCCTGGCGCGGTCCACCGCACGGCGGGCGTACACGAGGCCGTAGCCCTCCGCGTTGTGGACGTCCGCCGGCAGGGGCACATGGAGGGAGCCGACGCCGATCCCCACGTGCCAGCGGCGGGAGCGAAGGGCGAGCATTGCGGCGTCGACCGCCGTGCCGGCCTCGGAGACGACGCCGATGGCCTCGTCTCCCACGGAGCGCTGGAAGTCGATGGCGGCCGGGAGGTGGGCCAGTCCGGCGACCAGTTCGTCGACGCGGTCGCCGGACTCACGGGAGTCGCGCTGATTGATGGTGAGGACGTACATGCATCAAGTATGCCGGTCTGCAACCGGATCAGGTTGATTCGCGGGCGTGCCGACCGTCTGGGGGATAGGCAGTCGGACGATGGTCCAGCGCAGGAAGAACTGGGTCAGGGGCCCGATCAGCAGGGCGTAGGCGATCGTACCGACGCCGACGATCCCACCGAGGAGCCAGCCCAGGACCAGGACGGAGAGTTCGAGCGCGGTGCGCACCAGCCGCAGGCTGATGCCGGTCCGGTGGTGGAGCCCGGTCATCAGCCCGTCGCGCGGGCCGGGGCCGAGCTGGCTGCCGATATACAGGCCGCCGCCGAGTGCGTTGAGCACCAGCGCGGCCGCGAACAGCCCCCATTGGGCGGGCCAGGTGTCGACCGGCGGGATAAGGGCCAGTCCGATGTCCGTCGTCACGCCGATCCAGACGACGTTGGCGATCGTGCCCAGGCCCGGCCACTGGCGCAGGGGGATCCACAGCAGCAGGACCAGAAAGCCCACGAGCACGATGACGGTGCCGAGCGTCAGTGGCAGCTTGGTGGCGACCCCGTAGTGGAAAACGCCCCAGGGCTCGAGCCCCAGGCCGGCCCGGACGAACGCTGCCATGGCGAATCCGTAGAGGGACAGGCCGACGAACAGCCTGGCAATGCGGCGGGGAAGCAGTCCCGCGCGGAGTTGCCCGAGCGGCGTCAGGGCGAGGAGTTGGGGGTGGGTTGAAGCGGACATGCCTCCATCATTCCCACTATTGGCCATTGAATACATAGCCAATTGAGGGAGAATGGACCCATGACCCCTCCCGTACGCCGCCTGCCTGCCCGTCGCCTCAGCGCCATGCTCGGCGAGCCCGACCGGGACCGTCCCGCCTACGCCTGGCTGGCCGACGGCGTTAGGGGCCTCGTCGCCAACGGCCGCGTGATCCATGGGACGGCGCTGCCGAGCGAGCGCGACCTGGTGCAGGCCATCGGCCTGAGCCGCACCACGGTGACGCGCGCCTACGCGGAGCTCCGCGACAGGGGCTATGCGACCGCCCGGGTGGGCTCGGGAACCGTGGTCCAGGTTCCCGGCGGGCCGGCCGGCGGCGGCGCGGAGCCTATGCCTTTGGGCGGTTTCGGGCCCGCCGAGGGCTCACTCGCCGTCGATCTGACCTGCGCGGCGCCGTCGGCGCCCCTGGGACTGGCCGCCGTCTTCGAGGAGTCCTTGGACCAGCTCCCGGCGTACATCGGCGGCATGGGCTATTTCCCGCTGGGACTGCCGCCGCTGCGGCACGCGATCGCCCGGGCCTACGAATCGCGCGGACTGCCCACGTCGCCGGACCAGATCATCGTCACCGGCGGGGCGCTGGCCGGTGTCGCCGCCGTCGGCCGGGCCATGCTGGGCGCGGGTTCGCGCGTGCTGGCGGAGAGCCCGTCCTATCCCAACAGCGTCATCTCGCTCAGGCACCACGGGGTGCGGGTGTCCCCGGTCCCGATCGGCCCGGAGGGGACGGACCTGGACGCGGTGGCCGACGCGCTGCGCACGGTGGATCCCGCGGCCATGCTGTGCCTTCCCGATTTCCACAACCCCACGGGCACGCTGCTCGACAACGCCGGCCGGCAGCGGTGGGCGAGGGAACTGGACCGCCATTCCGCCGTCGGCATCGTGGACGAGACCTCCGCCGGCCTGTGGCTGGACGAAGAGCCGGACGTGCTGCCGCTGGCGGCCTTTTCGGAGAACATCGTGACCATCGGCAGCGCCAGCAAGTCGCATTGGGGCGGACTGCGGCTGGGCTGGATCAGGGCGCCGAAGTCCATGGCCGCGGGGCTGGGCCGGATTCGTATGACCCTGGACCTCGGCGCGCCGGTGGTGGAGCAGCTGGTGCTCGCAAAGCTCCTGGACGCCGGCGTCGGCCTCTCGGAGGAGTCGCGCACCCGGCTGCGCGGCAACCGGGACTGGCTGCACGCCGAGTTGGGCGGGCGGCTGCCCGGCTGGCGGGCGGAGCTGCCCCCGGGCGGCCTGTCGCTGTGGTGGAACCTGCCGGCCCCGCGCTCGACGGCCCTGGCGGCGGCGGCGTCGCGGGACGGCGTGCTGCTGGCCCCGGGCTCGACGTTTGCCGTCGAGGACCATGGCCTGGAGCGGTGGATCCGCATCCCCTACGCGCTTCCCCGCGAGCAGCTGGAGGCCGCGGTCCCGGTCATCGCCGCGGCGTGGGACAAGGTCCAGGGCCGAACCGCCTAGCGCCTCCCACAAGAAAAAATCCCCGCGAAGTGGACAATTCCACGCCTAACAAGCGTAGGAAATGTCCACTTCGCGGGGTGGGGGGGGTGCGAGTAGCGCGGTGGTGAGGCGGGCGGAACCGGGGCTTGGGCTAGCGGCCCTGCGGCTCGTCCGCGCCGGCCGGGGCGGGGGATTCGGTCTCGACGTTGCGGCCCTGCGGCTCGTCCTCCTCGGACTCCTCGCCCAGCTTCGCGAAGCGCACGATCGACCGCTCCAGCTCGGCCTCGGCGGCCTCGCGGCCCTCCCAGCCGTCGGCCTTGACCCACTTGCCCGGCTCCAGGTCCTTGTAACGGAGGAAGAAGTGCTCGATCTCCTTGATCAGCCAGCCGTCGATGTCCTCGAGCTCCTGGATGTGGTCGAAGCGCTTGTCCGACGGGACGCAGATCAGCTTCGCGTCGCCGCCGCCGTCGTCCGTCATGTTGAACACGCCGATGGGGCGGGACTCCACGAGGACGCCCGGGACCAGGTCGACGCCGGGGATCCACACGAGCGCGTCCAACGGGTCGCCGTCCTCGCCGAGGGTGTCCTCGAAATACCCGTAGTGCGTGGGGTACTGCATGGACGTGAACAGGACGCGGTCCAGCCGCAGGCGGTGGGTCTCGTGGTCGATCTCGTACTTGACGCGGGATCCGGCCGGGATCTCGATGGTGACGTCGTGGCTCATGCTGGGTCTCCTCGACTTTCGGTGTCTGCGGGCGCCAGGGCATGGGGATGCCGTTGCGCCGTCTAGGCTTAAGGTGCTGTGCCCAGCGTATATTGCGGCGCGGTGCAACAACTATTTCGAAAGGTGCGCATGAACCGGGGCCTGCGCGTGCTCACCTCGCTGCTGTTCGTGGCGGTCTTGGGAGCCCTGTTGGGGGTCCTCGCGCTCAACCTTGTCCCGGCCTTCAACCCGGCCGCGCCCACCCCCGCCGCCACGGCGCCAGCCCCGTCGCTGCCCGCCGCCACGGTCACCGCGCTGCCGCCCGTCGGCGCCGGCGCGCCCCTGCCTGACGCGGCAACGCTGAAGAAGACGTTGGACAAGGCCCTCGGGCACGACGGCGGGGGACGCTTCTCCGCCGCGGTCACCGACATGGCCACCGGCAGCCCGCTCTACGACCGCAAGGCCTCCGTCCCCTCCGTGCCGGCCTCGAGCCTGAAGATCGCGACCGCCGCCGCCGTCCTCGCGGAACTCGGCGCCGACACCACGCTGCCGACCTCGGTGGTGCGCGGCGAGGGAAACTCCGTGGTCCTGGTCGGCGGCGGCGACGTGCTCCTAGGTGCCGGGCCCTCGGGGGAGGGCGTGGTGGGCCACGCGGGCCTGAAGACCCTCGCCGGGCTCACCGCGGACGCCGTACTGGCCGAGGCGCGCACGGGCGTGGGGCCGGCGGGCGGAACGCTCGAGGTCATGCTCGACGATTCGCTGTTCACCGGTGCGGCCATCAATCCCGTGTGGGACGAGTCGCTGATGACGACGTCCAACATCACCGCCGTTGGACCGATCGCCCTCTATGGCGCCCGCCAGAACGCGAAGCCGAACAGTCCGCGCGTCGCGGATCCCGCCCTGACCGCCGCCTCCACCTTCCGGAACCTGTTGGCCGCCGCGCTCGCCGAGGGCGCCGCCGGCGCGGACGGTGCCGCGCCCGGCGTCGCCAAGACGGTCGTGCGCGCCGCGGCCCCCGAGGACGCCCGGGAACTGGCCACGGTGGAGTCCGCCCCGCTGCGCGACCAGCTGCGCCACATGGGCCTCGAGTCGGACAACTACGTCGCCGAGGCCATGGGCCGGCTCGTGGCCATCGAGGTGGGGAAGCCCGCCACTTTCGGCGGCGCGGTGCAGGCCGTTCAGGAGGCGCTCGCGAGGCTCGGGGTGGACACCACCGGCATGTCGCTCTCGGACACGTCCGGGCTCTCCGCGGCCAACCGCGTCAGCCCGGGGCAGCTTGCGGGGACCCTCCGGGCAGCGGCCGCCTCCACCGAGCCCGACCTTCGGGACCTTAACTACCTGCTGCCCATCGCGGGCGCCACCGGGACGCTGACCGGCAGGCTGGAGGGCGACGCGACGCGCGGCCTGGTCAGGGCCAAGACCGGGTCGCTCAGCGGCGTCGCAACGCTGACGGGCACCGTGGTGACCCGGGACGGCCGGCTGCTGGCCTTCTCCTTCTTCGCGCACGATGTCCCCGGCTCCCTGGCCCCGGCCCGCGCCGTCCTGGACCGGGCGGCCAGCGCGCTCGCCGGCTGCGGGTGCCGCTGAACGGCCTCAGCCGTCGACGAAATCCCGCCGATCTCACAGCCTTCCGTGATCTCATGGATTCCATGGACACCCCCTCAGCCCCCCTGCGGCTCATCAACTGGGAACTGGCCGCCGGAACGGCCGCGCGCCTGGCCTCGCCGGGCCCGAAGCTGACGCCTGCGGAGGCGGCCGCCGTGGTCGATGACCTGCGCCGGCACGCGGAGGAGTCGGTCGGCCACGTCCATCGGATCACCCGCCTGGAGGCGGCCCGCGACCTGCGGGACTCGCAGGTGCTGGTGGTGGACCGGGCCACGTGGGCGCGCGCCAACGTGCAGAGCTTCGAGGCCCTGCTCGAACCCGCCATGCGGCACCTCGCCGAGACCAAGGGCGACAAGCTGGGCCCCAACGCCGCGCTGCTTGGCGGGACGGTGACGGGCGCCGAGATGGGCACGATCCTGGCGTTCCTCTCCTCCAAGGTCCTCGGCCAGTACGATCCCTTCGCGGGACTCCTGCGGCCAGACGTGTCCGCGGGTGGCCGGCTGCTGCTGGTGGCGCCCAACATCGTCGAGATCGAGCGTGACCTCAACGTGGAGCCGGCAGACTTCCGCCTGTGGGTGTGCCTCCACGAGCAGACGCACCGCGTGCAGTTCGCCTCCGCGCCGTGGCTCCGCGACCATCTCCGCGAAAACATCGGCAAGCTCACGGGGGGCCTCTTCGACAAGGCGGACGGGCTCGGGGAACGGCTGAAGGCGGCGGCCCGGGAGGCCATCGAGGCGCGCGCCGGGCGAGCCGACGGCACGACGCCGGAACCCGGGTCCGGCCCCGGCCTCCTCGCCGCCATCCAAGACCCCGAGGACCGGGCCGTGATGAGCCACCTCACGGCCGTGATGAGCCTGCTCGAGGGGCACGCCAACGTGGTGATGGATGCCGTGGACGCCTCGATCGTCCCCTCGGTCAAGACCATCCGCCAGCGCTTCAACAATCGGGGCGCCAACCGCGGGGCCCTCGAGACCTGGCTGCGCCGGTTCCTGGGTTTGGAGGCCAAGATGCGCCAGTACGCCGACGGCCAGCGGTTCGTCTCGGCGGTGGTGGACAGGATCGGCATGGACGGCTTCAACGCCGTGTGGGAGGGCCCCCAGAACCTGCCGACCGAGCACGAGCTGCACCACCCCGAGGAGTGGATCTCCCGCGTGGCCGGCGTCGAGTCCGCCGCGCGCTAGCCGTGGGGGGGCACCTTCCGCCGGTCCTGGCGCGCGCGCGGAACGCCGTGCGCGGCACCGTCCGCGAGGCGGGCGGGAACGCCGGCACGCTGTGTTTGGTGGCGTGCAGCGGCGGAGCCGACTCGCTCGCGCTGGCGGCCACAGCAGCGTTCCTTGCGCACAAGGGCGAAGTCCGGGCGGGCGCCGTCGTTGTTGACCACGGCCTGCAGCCGGGCAGCGCCGACGTCGCCGGACGGGCCGCGGAGCAGGCGCGAAGCCTCGGGCTGGATCCCGTCCTCGTCGAGCGCGCCACGGTGCGCGGCAACGGGACGGAGGACGACGCGCGGCGGGCGCGCTACGCCGCGTTCGAATCCGCCGCGTCCCGCACGGGCGCCGCGGCTGTCCTGCTGGGCCACACGCTGGACGACCAGGCCGAGCAGGTGCTGCTGGGTCTGGGTCGCGGATCCGGGACGCGCTCGCTCTCCGGCATGCCGCGGGCGCGCGGGCGGTACCTGCGGCCCTTTCTGGGGCTGCGCCGGGCGGACACGGAGGCGATCTGCGCGCACGAGTCGCTGGAGTACTGGGAGGATCCGACCAATGCCGAGCGGCACGCCACCCGCAACAGGGTCCGGCTGGACGTGATGCCTGCGCTGGAGTCCGCGCTCGGCCCGGGAACCGCGGAGGCGTTGGCGCGCACCGCCGCCCTCGCCCGCGAGGACGCCGACTACCTGGACCGCGTGGCCGGGGCCGCGTTGCGGGACGCCCTTCTGCCGGTGACCGCCCGGGGCCTGTCCCTCTCCATCCCGTCCCTCCTGGGGCTGGACCCGGCGGTGCGGAGGAGGGTGCTGCGCTCCGCCGTCGTGCTGGCCGGCGGGGAGCCGCCGACGTTCGAACGCGTGTCCGCGCTCGGCCGCCTGCTCGAAGGCTCCGATTCCGCCGGGCCGGTCCAACTCGCCGGACCGGTTTCCGCGTTCAGGACCCGGGTGCGCGGACCTGGCGGCGTGTCGTCGGCCACACTCGACCTCCGCCCCGGCGCGGACCCGCGCCGCCCCGGCCGCTGACCGGCCCCTGCCGTTCCCCACCCGGGCCCGGCCTGTGGCACTCTAGATCCCAGTAGCGCATCCCCAACGCCCCCCGCACGGGCAGCAACGATCAGGAGCCATTCGTGGATTCGAACGACGTCACCGCAGACCTCCAACACGTCCTCTTCACCAAGGAAGAGATCCAGCAGAAGATCAACGAGCTGGCTGCCCAGATCGACAAGGACTACGAGGGCCGCGACATCCTGGTGGTCGGCGTCCTGAAGGGCGCCGTGATGGTGATGGCCGACCTGGTTCGCGCCCTCCACTCCCACGTTTCCATGGACTGGATGGCGGTCTCTTCGTACGGCTCCGGCACGCAGTCGTCCGGCGTCGTGCGGATCCTGAAGGACCTGGACACCGACCTGATGGGCAAGCACGTCCTGATCGTCGAGGACATCATCGACTCCGGACTGACGCTGTCCTGGCTCAAGGCCAACCTTGTCTCCCGCGGGCCCGCCTCCGTCGAAATCTGCACCCTGCTGCGCAAGCCGGAGGCGGCCAAGGTGGAGATCGACGTAAAGTACGTCGGCATGGAGATCCCGAACGAATTCGTGGTCGGCTACGGCCTGGACTTCGACGAGAAGTACCGAAACCTGGACTTCATCGGCACGCTCGCGCCGCACATCTACGAGTAGCCTCCGCCGGCCCGTCCCTTACGCCCACAGGGGAACTACCGGGCGGCCCCGTGCGTGGAATCTACTGGAACGTGTACCAATGAAGGTACAAATCGGGATCCGGGCGCCCTCGCGTCCGCGAGCAGGAGGGACGGGGGACAGGACCCCCTAAGCATGAACGCCAAGAAAATCCTCAACAGCTGGGTCATTTGGGTCCTGGTCGGCGCGGTTGCGCTGCTCGTTTTCCTGCCCTCGCTCACATCCGGCAACACCGGCCGCGTCGACACGAGCGTGGGGCTCCAGCTCCTGACGGAGAAGAAGGCCAGCGAGGCGAAGATCTTCGACGGCGACCAGCGCGTGGACCTTTCCCTCAAGGAGGACTTCACCCTCGACGGCGTGGACAAGGGCAAGAAGGTCTCCTTCTACTACTCCAACGCCCGCGCCGAGGACGTCGTGAAGGCGATCGACGCCGCGGACCTGGAAGGCTTCACCGACCAGCCGGTGGAGAGCAACTGGTTCCTGAGCATGCTCGGCGTCCTCATCCCGTTCATCCTCATCGCCCTGCTCTTCTGGTTCCTGCTTTCTCGCGCCCAGGGCGGCGGATCCAAGGTCATGCAGTTCGGCAAGTCCAAGGCAAAGCTCATCACCAAGGACATGCCGCAGGTGACGTTCAACGACGTCGCCGGCGCCGAGGAGGCCGTCGAGGAGCTCCACGAAATCAAGGAGTTCCTGCAGGAGCCGGCCAAGTTCCAGGCCGTAGGGGCCAAGATCCCCAAGGGCGTGCTGCTCTACGGCCCCCCCGGAACCGGCAAGACCCTGCTGGCCCGCGCGGTTGCCGGCGAGGCCGGCGTCCCCTTCTATTCGATCTCCGGATCCGACTTCGTCGAGATGTTCGTCGGCGTCGGCGCGTCCCGCGTGCGCGACCTCTTCGAGCAGGCCAAGAACAACGCGCCGGCCATCATCTTCGTCGACGAGATCGACGCCGTCGGGCGGCACCGCGGCGCGGGCGTCGGCGGCGGCAACGACGAGCGCGAACAGACGCTGAACCAGCTCCTGGTGGAGATGGACGGCTTCGGGGCCAACACCAACGTCATCCTCATCGCGGCCACCAACCGTCCGGACGTCCTGGACCCGGCCCTGCTGCGCCCGGGCCGCTTCGACCGGCAGATTCCCGTCGAGGCGCCCGACTTCATCGGACGCGAGCAGATCCTCCGGGTCCACGCCCAAGGCAAGCCCATGGCGGACAACGTCGACCTGCGCGCCGTCGCCAAGAAGACCCCGGGCTACACGGGCGCCGACCTGGCCAACGTGCTCAACGAGGCCGCGCTGCTGACGGCGCGCTCGAACGCGCAGCTGGTCGACGACCGGGCCCTGGACGAGGCGATCGACCGCGTGATGGCCGGGCCGCAGAAGCGCTCGCGCCTGATGAAGGAACACGAGCGCAAGATCACGGCGTACCACGAGGGCGGGCACGCCCTCGTCGCGGCCGCGCTGCGCCACTCGGCGCCCGTCACGAAGATCACCATCCTGCCCCGCGGCAGGGCCCTGGGCTACACCATGGTGGTGCCGGACGACGACAAGTACTCCGTCACCCGCAACGAGCTGCTGGACCAGCTCGCCTACGCCATGGGCGGCCGCGTGGCCGAGGAGATCATCTTCCACGATCCCTCCACCGGCGCGTCCAACGACATCGAAAAGGCCACCGGCACCGCGCGGAAGATGGTCACCCAGTACGGGATGAGCGAGCGAATCGGCTCCGTGAAGCTGGGTTCCGGCGGAGGAGAGCCGTTCCTGGGCCGCGACGCCGGGCACGACCGCGACTACTCGGAGCGGATCGCCGCGATCGTCGACGAAGAGGTCCGCGCGCTGATCGACGCCGCGCACGACGAGGCCTACGCCGTCCTCACGGAAAACCGCCACGTGCTTGACCGCCTCGCTTTGGCGCTGCTGGAGCGCGAGACGCTGAACCAGAAGGACCTGGTGGAGATCTTCGCCGACATCGTCAAGCGTCCGGAGCGCAAGGTGTGGCTCTCCAAGGACAGCCGCCCCGTCCATGCGAACGGCCCGGTCATGTCCCCGGTCGAACTGCGCCAGCAGGCCGAGGGCCAGGCCAACCGGAACGGCGAGGGCCACCCAGACGTGGTCGTCGACCCGGCCAGCGGCCCGCGGCTTCCCGGCGGCCACCCCGGACCCGACTCCGGAACCGAGGGCGGCTTCGGCCCCGGCGGCGGTTCCGGCCCAGACGGCGGCGGCCTCCCAGTGCCCGACCGCGTGTAGCGCGGGCAAGCTAGGATCGACATCGTGACGGAAATCGACGAGCAGTACACCGACATGCCCGCAGCGGCAGTGGACCAAGGGCGCATCGCGCGCGCCGTGCGGGAGATCCTCGAGGCAATCGGGGAGGACCCGGACCGCGACGGTCTCAAGGAGACGCCGGCCCGCGTGGCCAAGGCCTACGCGGAATTCTTCGCGGGGCTCCACATGGATCCGGGGGAGCTGCTGTCGACGACCTTCGACATCGACCACGACGAACTCGTCCTGGTCAAGGACATCCCGTTCTACTCGACGTGCGAGCACCACCTGGTTCCGTTCCACGGCACGGCGCACATCGGCTACATCCCCGGCCGCGACGGCAAGGTGACCGGGCTCAGCAAACTCGCGCGGCTCGTCGAGTTGTATGCGCGCCGGCCCCAGGTGCAGGAGCGCCTGACCACGCAGATCGTCGAGGCCCTGATGAGCCACCTCGATCCGCGGGGGGCCATCGTCGTCATCGAATGCGAACACCTGTGCATGTCCATGCGGGGGGTCCGGAAGCCCGGAGCCAAGACCGTCACCAGCGCCGTCCGCGGCCAGCTGCGTGAGCCGGCAACCCGCGCAGAGGCCATGGGCCTCATTCTCGGAAAGTAGGCCACCATGTCCCTCGGAGCGATCCCCGGAACCGGACCCGCAACCTCCCCCCTTCCCGTCATCCGGCCCGTCAAGGCGCCCAAGAGCTTCGCCGACCTCCCCTCCGGCCGCACGCTGGTGATGGGCATCCTCAACGTCACCGAGGACTCCTTCAGCGACGGAGGCCGCTACCTGCGCGCCGACGACGCGATCGGACACGGCCTGCGCATGCTCTACGCCGGCGCGGACATCATCGACGTGGGCGGGGAATCCACGCGGCCCGGAGCGGACTTCGTCTCATCCGAGGACGAGCAGACCCGAGTCATCCCGGTCATCCGCGCCCTGGTCAAGGCCGGCGCGGTGGTGTCCATCGACACCATGCACACAGCCACGGCGCGCGCCGCCCTGGACGCCGGCGCGCACATCGTCAACGACGTCTCCGGCCTGACGCACGAGGCCGACATGCCGGCGCTCATCGCCGAGCGGAAGGCTCCGTACGTGCTGATGCACCGGCGGGGCGACGCCCAGACCATGACCACGGAGGCGAACTACTCCGACGTCGTGGCCGAGGTCGTCGCGGAGCTCGCCGAGCTGCGCGACCGCTTCCTGGCGGCCGGGGTCCCGGCGTCGTCCATCATCGTCGACCCCGGACTCGGCTTCGCCAAGAACCCGGAACACAACTGGGCCCTGCTGCAGGGCATCGACAAGCTCGCGGCGCTAGGCCACCCGGTGCTGATCGGGACCTCCCGGAAGCGTTTCCTCGGCTCCCTGCTGGCCGAAGCCGGCAAGCCGGCCCCGCCCGCCGAACGCGACGTCGCCACGGCCGCCACCAGCGCCCTCGCCGCGGCGGCCGGCGCCTGGTGCGTCCGCGTGCACGACGTCGAGTCCACGCTCGACGCGGTCAAGGTGGCCACCGCGTGGGCCAACCCGGCCGTCGTCCCGGCCCGAACCGGGGCCTAGGCATGGCCGTGGGAGCCGCGCCCCGCGACACCATAGCGGTCAGCGGGATCACTGCCATCGGCCACCACGGGGTCTTCGAACACGAGAAGCGGGACGGCCAGCCGTTCGTCGTCGACGTGGTTCTGCACACCGACATCCGTGCCGCCGCGGCCTCGGACAACCTCGAGGACACGGCGAACTACGGGGCGCTGGCGGAGACGGTCGCCGAGGTCGTCGCCTCGGGCCCGTACGACCTCATCGAGACCCTGGCGGAGAAGTTGGCGGCTCGGGTCCTGGCGGACTACGGGGTCGAAGCCGTCGGCATCACGGTCCACAAGCCGCAGGCTCCCATTCCGGTCCCGTTCGGCGACGTCGCCATCACGATCCACCGGGAACGCCAGTGATCCCGGCAGCCTCGACCCTCGCCGTGCTGGCCCTGGGCAGCAACCTGGGGGATCGTGGGGACACGCTGGTTAGCGCCGTTGCCGAACTCGCCGACGGGGACGCGGTCACCCTGCGCAGGATCTCCCCCGTTGTGCAGACCGAGGCGGTCGGCGGGCCCGCCGACCAACCCGATTTCCTGAACATGGTCATCGAAGTGGAGACCGTCCTCGGACCACTCGAGCTGCTGCGCCGGTGCCAGTTGGTGGAGCAAAACCACCACCGTGTCCGCGACGTCCGCTGGGGTCCGAGGACCCTGGACATCGACGTGATCACCTACGGGGACCAGAGCATCGACAGCGAGGAGCTGACCGTCCCGCACCCCCGAGCCGCGTCCCGCGCCTTCGTGCTGCAGCCGTGGTCGGAGATGGATCCCGGGGCGGTGCTCGGCGGCGTGCCGGTCGCCGAGCTCGCGCTCCGCGCCCCCGACCTGGGCGGGCTGCGCCCCTACCGGCCCGAAGGGGACGGATAGCGGCCCATGAGCACCATCCGCCCCCTGTGGCTTCTGATGATCTGCCTTGGCGCGGCACTGGCCGGGTGGGCCGCGCAGTTGCTGACGTCGGCGAACGGGCTGCCCGCCCCGGTGCTCCACTGGACGTCCCTGATCACGATGGGCGCCGGCGTGCTGATCACCCTCGGCTTCGGGCTGAGGGTCAGGCGCTACCAACAGGGCAAGCTGAAGAGGATGCTGGATCCCCTGCAGGCCGCGCGCACCTTGGTTCTCGCGCAGGCCACCGCCTATGCCGGCGCACTGATCGCGGGCTGGCACGCGGGTATCCTGATGGACCTGCTGGCCGCCAGCGGACTGCGCAGCGCGGCCGCGATGTCATCCCTGGTGATGATCGCGGCGTCCGCGTTCATGGTTATTGTGGGATGGGTGGTGGAGCAGTTCTGCAAGCTGCCGCCGGACGATCCGTCCGCACCCGACGCCAGTGCGCGCGACAGTGAGGAAAACGAAGGGTATGCCCCAGGAACCAGTTGATCCCGCCGGTGTCGAATGGATGCGGGTCTCGCCAAAGTACGCGCGGGTCCGGATCGTCGGCTGGTTGATCGGCGCCGTGGTCTCGGTGGTCGTCCTGAGCGTGCCGCTGGTCCTGCACCTCACCGGCGTGTGGCCCGGCTACCCGGCCTGGCTCGCGTGGGGGCTTCCGGCCGTGGTCCTGGCCCTGGACGTGGTGAGGCTGTCGCTGATCCCCCGCCAGGTGCGGGCCATCGGCTACGCGGAGCGCGAGGACGACCTGCTGGTGCGCAGCGGCATACTCTTCCAGAAGGTCCTCGTGGTCCCGTACGGCCGGATGCAATACGTGGACGTCGCCGTCGGCCCGATCGACCGCTCCATGGGACTGTGCAAGGTGCAGCTGCACACCGCCGCCACCGCGGCGAGGGCCGAGATCCCCGGACTGCCGGCCGCCGAAGGCGCGCGGCTGCGCGAGCAGCTGTCCGCCCGCGGCGAGGCCAGGCTGGCGGGACTGTGAGCGTGCCGGAAACGCCGCCCGCCGCCGGTGAACCGGACGTCCCCTGGTACCGGGTCCACCCCGTCTCCCCGCTGGTGCGGGGTTGGATCGCCGTTGTGGCCATCGCCTACTTCTGGGGACAGAACTGGCTGGAGAACATCTTCTCGCGGGGCCAGGAATCGGACTCCGACGGCGGTTGGCACTTTACGCCGGACGTGCTGCTCACCGTGGTTGTGGGCTTCGGCATCCTGCTGCTCATCGTGCTGGGATTCTTCCTGTCCTGGTACTTCACCCGCTACCAGATCACCGAGCGGCACGTGAACGTCAACTCGGGAATCGTCTTCCGCCAGCAGCGGCAGGCGAGGATCGACAGGGTGCAGGCCATCGACATCGCGCAGCCCCTTCTGGCCCGCATGTTCGGCCTGGCTGAACTCAAGTTCGAGGTCGCCGACGCCGGCGAGACCGCCATGAGCCTCGCGTTCCTCAAACTCGACGACGCCAAGCGGCTGCGCAACGCCATCCTTGCCCGCGCGGCCGGACTGAAGTCCCAGCCGGCCCGGTCCGCGGAACCGGAGGTCGCCTACCCGGCGGACGCCGCCCCAACGGAAGGCGCGCCCGAGGGTGTCGTGGTTTCCGGGGGACCGGCCCGCCAGGAACCGGCGAGGCCCCACGGTGGCCTGCGTCCCGAGCCCTTGCCCTTCGACGAGCCGGAGGCCCCCGAGACGGTCGTCGCGGTCGTTCCGCCGGGCCGGCTGATCGGCTCGGTGCTGCTCAGCCCGTGGGTGTGGATCACGGTCCTGGCGCTCATCGGGGGCGCGATAGCCATGCGCGTCACGGACGGCGGATTCTCGCTGCTCTATCTCTTTCCCTTTTTCCTCGGCGTTGTGCCCGCCATGTGGGGCCAGTTCAACCAGGGCTACAACTTCCGCGCCGGCATGAGTCCGGACGGCTTGCGGCTGAGCTACGGATTGCTGGACACCAGGCACCAGACAGTCCCGCCGGGCCGGGTCCAGGCAGTCCAAGTCAGCCAAGGCATCATCTGGAAGGCCTTCGGCTGGCACAAGGTGGTCGTCAACGTTGCCGGCTACGGGGGAGCGGCCGGCGGGGACGCCGCCCTGCGGTCCACCCTGCTGCCGGTCGGCACGAGGGCCGACGTGTTGAGCGTGCTGGCCGTGGTGCTCCCGGACCCCGGAACCGACCGCCCGCTCGAGCTCATCGACGCCGGTATCGCGGGATCCGGGCCGGATTGCGGGTTCACCAACACGCCACGCGGCGCCAGACTGTTGGCGCCGCTCGCCTGGAGACGTCAGGGGTTCGCCGTGACCCGAACGGCGCTCTTCGCCCGATCGGGCGTCCTTGTGAGGCGGCTGATCATGGTTCCGCACGAGAGGACTCAGGGCCTGGTGCTGAGCCAGGGACCGCTCGCCCGCCGCCTCGGCGTCTGCGACGTGCAGCTGGCGACCACCAACGGGCCGATCGATCCGCGTGTGCTCCAGACCGACGTCGAATCGGGTCGAGCGCTTTTCCTCGAGCAGGCGGACCGCGCCGCAACCGCGCGCCACCTCGCGGACCGCGACCACTGGCTGGAAGGGGAGCCCAATGCCTAAGCCCGGAAGACTCGGAATCGGGATCATCGGCGCCGGCCGGGTGGGGGCCGTGCTGGGAGCAGCGCTGCGCGCCGCCGAGCACGCGGTCGTCGGGGTCCACGCCGTGTCGGAGGAGTCGCGCGAACGCGCCGACGTGTTGCTGCCCGGTGTCCCGATCCTGCCGATTCCCGAAATCCTCCGCCGGGCGGAGCTGGTCCTGATCGCTGTGCCGGACGACGCGCTCGGCCCACTGGTGAAGGGATTGGCGGACGCGGGGCACTGGCAGACCGGACAGCTCGTGGCGCACACCGCCGGGCGCTACGGCGTCGGGATCCTCGAACCGGCCCGCGCCGCCGGCTCCATCCCGCTCGCCATCCACCCGGCCATGAGCTTCACGGGCCTCAGCCTGGACCTGACCAGACTGCAGGACTGCATGTTCGGCGTGACGGCGGACAGGATGATGCTTCCGATCGCCCAGGCGCTGGTTGTGGAGATGGGCGCCGAGTCCGCGGTCGTCGAGGAGGACGACCGCGGGCTCTACCACGCGGCGCTCGCGCACGCCTCGAACCATCTGGTGACCATTGCCGGCCAGTCGGCGGAGCTGCTGCGCTCCGTGGGGATGGACCGCCCCGACCGCGTCCTGGGTCCGCTGATGCGCGCGTCCCTGGAGAACGCGCTTTCGGCCGGCGAGGGGGCGCTGACGGGGCCGGTGGCCCGCGGAGACGTCGGGACGGTGGCGATCCACCGGGCCGCGCTGGAGCGCGAGTCCGTCACCGCGGACGTGCGCGAGGCCTATCTCGCGATGGCCCGGGCCACCGCGCAGCGGGCCGTGGGACGCGGCCTCCTCACCGATGCGCAGGCGGCGGCAATCCTTGACGCCCTCGCATAGGGCTTCGCCGGGGCGGGACTAGACTCTTCGCGTGAATACCTCCGCGCCCGCCGGACCACCGCGGATTGTCCGCACCGTCTCCGAGCTCAAAGACGCCACCCGATCGCTGCTCGAGGCCTCGCTGGAGCAGCCCGGGAAGCCGCGGCGGCTCGCGCTGGTCCCGACCATGGGGGCGCTGCACGAGGGACACGCGAGGTTGGTCCGCACGGCGCGGCGGGAGAACGACGTCGTTGTGGTTTCGCTCTTCGTCAACCGGCTTCAGTTCAATGATCCGGCGGACTTCGAGCGCTACCCGCGCACGCTGGAGGCCGACGTCGAACTGCTCGCCGGGGCGGGGGCGGACCTGGTGTTCGCGCCGGACGAACCGGAGGTCTATCCGGACGGGGCGCCGCTCGTGGCGCTGTCCAGCGGAGCCCTGGGCGCGAAATTCGAGGGCGCCTCCCGCCCCGGCCACTTCGACGGCGTGCTGGCCGTGGTCGCCAAACTCCTGCACTACGGGGCCCCGGCCCTGAACACCGCCGTCGCCGTCCACTACAGCGCCTACTTCGGGCAGAAGGACGCGCAGCAACTGGCGATCATCCGGCGGATGGTCGCCGACCTGGCCTACCCGGTGAGGATCCGTGCGGTGCCGATCGTGCGTTCCCCCGAGGGGCTGGCCCTTTCCAGCCGCAACCGCTTCCTCTCGGAGGAGGAGGCCGAGGCCGCCCTGGTCCTTTCGCGGGCGCTGGGACTGATGCGCCGGCGCGCCGACGCCCACGAACCGTTGCGGCCCGAGGACGCCGAGGCCATGATCCGCAGCCAGCCCCTGGCCGAACTGGACTACTTCGAGGTCGTGGATCCCACGACGCTCGAGCCGTTGGCGTCCAACTGCCGGGAGACCCCCTTCACCGGCGAGGCCCTTGCCCTGGTGGCGGCGCAGGTCGGGACGGTGCGCCTGATCGACAATATGCCGCTGGGAACAACGGACGACTGACGCGCCGAAGCACGAACCGCCGGCCGCGCGGGGCGTCGGCTTCTGGGCCGTACCCGTCCAACAGGGAGCGGCGAAGGTCGTTGCGGCCGACGAATTCCTGGTGCTCCAGCCGAACCAGATCGGTGTACCAGGGGCGCAGCTCCGCGCGGCCGAAGTCGATCAGCGCCAGCGTCCCGTCCGCCCGGACCAGCCAGTTGCGAGGATGGAAGTCCCCGTGGGTGGGGACCAGGTCCACCGGCGCGGGCGTGAAGCGTTCCAGCCAGGCGGAGGCCTCCGCGAGCTGCCACCCCGGCGCAAGCCCCACCGACCGTTCCGCCAGCGAGGCGGCCTTGCGCGCCACGGCGGCCTCGTAGCGGGTGGACAGCCTGGGCGCGCCAGTGTCGCCGCGGTGCATGCGGGCCAGCAGCGATCCCGCCTGCCGGTACGTGTCCGGGGCAAGCTCCTGGGGCGCCCCTTTGGCCAACTGCCCAGGGATGTACCGCGTGACCAGCAGTCCGGCCGCGGCGTCGTACAGGACGAACTCCGGGACGTCGCCGGTCAGTTGGCCCAGCCATTCCCGGTGGGCTCGGGCCTCCCGGGCGAGATGGTGCGAGTTTTCCGCCGCCTTGAGGATGTAGCGTCCGGCCGAAGCGGTGAACTCAAGAACCGTGGCCCCGCCCGGCCAGGTGTGGTCCGCGCGGAGGCGCACGTCGGCGAAGCGGGTCGCCAACGCCGCCTCCTGAAGCCGCGTCAGGGAACCGCGGATCCGTCCGGCGGCCGGCACTTTCACCAGCGCGTCGACGCCGCGCGCAGGTGGGTGCGGAAGCGCGCAAGGTCGGCGACGATCTCTGCGGCGGTCTCGCCGCCGGACGTCATTCCGGCAGATTGGCCGGCGTAGACGGGGGCGAGAGCGGTGTCTCCCTTGGCCCGGGCACCTTCGATGCCGGCCGTGATCGAGGGATCCTTGGCCACTTCCCGTTCCAACTGGTCTTCGTCTCCGGCCCAGCGCGCGCTGAACTCGTTGCGCAGGGCCCGTCCCCCGAACTCGCGCGGCCAGGGAATGCGCTGCGCGATGTCGAAGGCACGTGTATAGACCGTGTCCCCGACGCCGGCCGCCGCGATGGCCTCCTTGGACCGGGCGTGGCTCAGCGATTCGGCGCACGCCGCGAACCGCGTGCCCACCCAGGCGCCCTGCGCCCCTGCGCCCAGCACGGCGGCGACCCCGCGCGCGGTCGCGATGCCTCCCGCCGCCAAGACCGGCTTGTCAGTGGTGTCGAGGACCAGCTGCAGGAGGGGAAGGGTGGCGACGTCGTGCCGTCCGTGCCCGCCGCCCTCGCTCCCGCGGCACACAACGACGTCGACGTCGTCCTCCAGCGCCCGGCGGAGCTCGGCGGCGGTGCCGACCTGCATGGCGGTGAGCGCCCCGGCCCCCTTGGCCAGCGCCAGCCCGGGACCCGGATCGCCGAAGCTGACGCACACCAGCTTGGGGCCTTGCTCCAGTGCGGCGCGCAGCGGATCCAGCGACTCCTCTAGCACCCAGGCCATCAGGCCAACCCCCCACGCGCCGCCCGATTCCGCCGCGAGGCCGGCCTGGCCCGCGATCCATTCGGGTGAGACGCCCGCGCCGATGCCCAGCATCCCCAGTCCGCCGGCGGCGGTGACGGCCGCGGCCAGGCGGCCGCCCGCAGCGCCGGCCATGGGTGCGTTGAGCACCGGCTCGGCGAGTCCGAGCCGTCGGGTCAGATCGAGCGGTTGGGCTTCGGCGCGTGAGGGGGTGTCCATGGGCCCAGTCTAGGATTCCGTGTGACGCAGCGCTCAGAAAGTGGATCCGGTGCGGCCCGCCCGCGGAAGGTGCCTGTGGGCCCCGCATCCCAGTGTTTGCGGGGTTTCCCGCCGACGGAGCCCCCGATTTGGCGTGGCGCCCGAATCCATGTAAAGTTTTCTGAGTCGCCGGGACGAGGACAGCGGAAACGCTGAAGATCGCAGGCGGCCAAACCCTACAAAACCAGTCCAAAATGGACCGGGGCGTCCTGCGCCCCAAACCTGGACTGAGGGACAGCGCATCGTAGTCGCGAACAGCCGGAAACGGTGGATTTGCACAGCGACACGCGGTAGGGTAAGTTAGACAAGTTGCTCCAGAGCGAAGCGCCGGTTACCGGGTCGTGGAGGTTGGAAGCGTCTGTTGCTTGAGAACTCAATAGTGTGCCATGTTTGTTGACACCGATTTTTTATCGATTATTGGTGAATGGCCTTTCTTGTCGCATCCCGTGCGGCGGGAGGGGTTTTTTGCCGGGATTGTTTTGCTTGGTGCAGCCGTTGGCCCGATTTTCCTTGGGCCTTCCTGGTTGTGTCTGTAATTTTTTTACGGAGAGTTTGATCCTGGCTCAGGATGAACGCTGGCGGCGTGCTTAACACATGCAAGTCGAACGATGACCCCAGCTTGCTGGGGGATTAGTGGCGAACGGGTGAGTAACACGTGAGTAACCTGCCCCCGACTCTGGGATAAGCCCGGGAAACTGGGTCTAATACCGGATATTCTCCTTCCGCCGCATGGCGGGGGGTGGAAAGCGGTTTAGCGGTCGGGGATGGACTCGCGGCCTATCAGCTTGTTGGCGGGGTAACGGCCCACCAAGGCGACGACGGGTAGCCGGCCTGAGAGGGTGACCGGCCACACTGGGACTGAGACACGGCCCAGACTCCTACGGGAGGCAGCAGTGGGGAATATTGCACAATGGGCGAAAGCCTGATGCAGCGACGCCGCGTGAGGGATGACGGCCTTCGGGTTGTAAACCTCTTTCAGTAGGGAAGAAGCGAAAGTGACGGTACCTGCAGAAGAAGCGCCGGCTAACTACGTGCCAGCAGCCGCGGTAATACGTAGGGCGCAAGCGTTATCCGGAATTATTGGGCGTAAAGAGCTCGTAGGCGGTTTGTCGCGTCTGCCGTGAAAGTCCGGGGCTCAACCCCGGATCTGCGGTGGGTACGGGCAGACTAGAGTGATGTAGGGGAGACTGGAATTCCTGGTGTAGCGGTGAAATGCGCAGATATCAGGAGGAACACCGATGGCGAAGGCAGGTCTCTGGGCATTAACTGACGCTGAGGAGCGAAAGCATGGGGAGCGAACAGGATTAGATACCCTGGTAGTCCATGCCGTAAACGTTGGGCACTAGGTGTGGGGGACATTCCACGTTTTCCGCGCCGTAGCTAACGCATTAAGTGCCCCGCCTGGGGAGTACGGCCGCAAGGCTAAAACTCAAAGGAATTGACGGGGGCCCGCACAAGCGGCGGAGCATGCGGATTAATTCGATGCAACGCGAAGAACCTTACCAAGGCTTGACATGGGCCGGACCGCCGTGGAAACACGGCTTCCCCTTTGGGGCCGGTTCACAGGTGGTGCATGGTTGTCGTCAGCTCGTGTCGTGAGATGTTGGGTTAAGTCCCGCAACGAGCGCAACCCTCGTTCCATGTTGCCAGCGGGTTATGCCGGGGACTCATGGGAGACTGCCGGGGTCAACTCGGAGGAAGGTGGGGACGACGTCAAATCATCATGCCCCTTATGTCTTGGGCTTCACGCATGCTACAATGGCCGGTACAAAGGGTTGCGATACTGTGAGGTGGAGCTAATCCCAAAAAGCCGGTCTCAGTTCGGATTGGGGTCTGCAACTCGACCCCATGAAGTCGGAGTCGCTAGTAATCGCAGATCAGCAACGCTGCGGTGAATACGTTCCCGGGCCTTGTACACACCGCCCGTCAAGTCACGAAAGTTGGTAACACCCGAAGCCGGTGGCCCAACCCCTTGTGGGAGGGAGCCGTCGAAGGTGGGACCGGCGATTGGGACTAAGTCGTAACAAGGTAGCCGTACCGGAAGGTGCGGCTGGATCACCTCCTTTCTAAGGAGCAGCTAGCAAACGCCGTCCACACGCAACGTGTGGGGGGTTTTGTTCAGTGTTTGCCCGTTGCGGCCGCGTTTGTCGGCCGGCGGGCGCTCATGGGTGGAATGTCAACGGATTGTGGCCTGTCTTCGGCGAGTGTCGGGACCTGCGAGTACGCCCCCCTGGGGGTTGGAAAGCGGTGTTCCGTCCGGTGCCGGGCGGGTCCATGGCACACTGTTGGGCCCTGAGGCAACAGGCCCGCGGACACGGCGAACGCTTTTGTGGCGTTGGTTGTGGACGGGGGGCTGGTTTTGTCTTGGTTGTCCCCGCGCACGGCCTAGGCCCACGTAAGTCCCGCACCGGTTGGTGCGGGTGGTGGGGTGTGGGTGTGTTGGGGTTGTTGTTTGGGAACTGCATAGTGGACGCGAGCATCTTGTACCGGGACGCCCTTTGGGGTGTTCCCGGGCAAAAAGCAATTTCTTTGATTTGAGAACCCCGGTGGCCGGGCCCTGGTGGTCTGGTTTCCGTGTGGTTTTCTCGATTTGTAGCAATGCTCTTTGCTTGGCCTGTTTGTGGTCAAGTTTTCAAGGGCGCACGGTGGATGCCTTGGCATTAGGAGCCGAAGAAGGACGTGGGAATCTGCGATAAGCCTGGTCGAGTCGATAACCGGACGTTGACGCCAGGATTTCCGAATGGGGAAACCCCGCACAGCGCGCGAGTGTCTGTGTGACCCGCAGCTGAACACATAGGCTGCGTGGAGGGAACGCGGGGAAGTGAAACATCTCAGTACCCGCAGGAAGAGAAAACAACAGTGATTCCGTGAGTAGTGGCGAGCGAAAGCGGATGGGGCTAAACCGAGCCATGTGTGATAGCCGGCGGGCGTTGCATGGCCGGGGTCGTGGGACCATCCATACCAGTTCTGCCGGACTGGTGGGGCGAGGTGCGGAAGTATAGGCGAACCGGTTTGAATGCCGGACCATAGGGGGTGCGAGTCCCGTAGCCGTAATGCTTTCCGCCGCCCTGTGAAGGTATCCCAAGTAGTACGGGGCCCGAGAAATCCCGTGCGAATCCGCCAGGACCACCTGGTAAGCCTGAATACTACCTAATGACCGATAGCGGACAAGTACCGTGAGGGAAAGGTGAAAAGTACCCCGGGAGGGGAGTGAAACAGTACCTGAAACCGTGTGCCTACAATCCGTCGGAGCCTCCATTGTTGGGGTGACGGCGTGCCTTTTGAAGAATGAGCCTGCGAGTTAGTGTTACGTCGCGAGGTTAACCCGTGTGGGGAAGCCGTAGCGAAAGCGAGTCTGAATAGGGCGACGCAGTGGCGTGATCTAGACCCGAAGCGAAGTGATCTACCCATGGCCAGGTTGAAGCGCGTGTAAGAGCGCGTGGAGGACCGAACCCACTTCAGTTGAAAATGGAGGGGATGAGCTGTGGGTAGGGGTGAAAGGCCAATCAAACTTCGTGATAGCTGGTTCTCCCCGAAATGCATTTAGGTGCAGCGTTGCGTGTTTCTTGCCGGAGGTAGAGCTACTGGATGGCCGATGGGCCCCAAAAGGTTACTGACGTCAGCCAAACTCCGAATGCCGGCAAGTGAGAGCGCAGCAGTGAGACTGTGGGGGATAAGCTTCATAGTCGAGAGGGAAACAGCCCAGAACGCCAACTAAGGCCCCCAAGCGTGTGCTAAGTGGGAAAGGATGTGGAGTTGCCCAGACAACCAGGAGGTTGGCTTAGAAGCAGCCACCCTTGAAAGAGTGCGTAATAGCTCACTGGTCAAGTGATTCCGCGCCGACAATGTAGCGGGGCTCAAGCACACCGCCGAAGTTGCGTCATCCAGATTTACAGGCAGGCCTTCGTGGTCCAGCCGTCTGGGTGGGTAGGGGAGCGTCGTGCCGGCAGTGAAGCAGCGGTGTGAACCAGCTGTGGAGCCGGCACGAGTGAGAATGCAGGCATGAGTAGCGAAAGACGGGTGAGAAACCCGTCCGCCGAATGATCAAGGGTTCCAGGGTCAAGCTAATCTGCCCTGGGTAAGTCGGGACCTAAGGCGAGGCCGACAGGCGTAGTCGATGGACAACGGGTTGATATTCCCGTACCGGCGAAGAACCGCCCATACCGAGCTGGCGATGCTAACCGCCCCAGACGCCCACCGGGTTCCCTTCGGGGAGCCCACCGGGCGCGCGGCGCGGGACCCGAGCCAGGGAGGTAAGCGTATTAACAGGTGTGACGCAGGAAGGTAGCCGGGCCAGGCAATGGAATCGACCTGGTCCAAGGGTGTAGGGCGAACGGTAGGCAAATCCGCCGTTCACGATGCCTGAGACCCGATAGGCGCCCCCCTTGGGGGGTGATCCGGTGATCCTATGCTGCCAAGAAAAGCATCGACGCGAGGTTCCAGCCGCCCGTACCCCAAACCGACACAGGTGATCAGGTAGAGAATACTAAGGCGATCGAGAGAATCATGGTTAAGGAACTCGGCAAAATGCCCCCGTAACTTCGGGAGAAGGGGGGCCCCAACCTTGAACGGTACTAGCGACCGGGAGGGGATCGGGGCCGCAGAGACCAGGGGGAAGCGACTGTTTACTAAAAACACAGGTCCGTGCGAAGTCGCAAGACGATGTATACGGACTGACTCCTGCCCGGTGCTGGAAGGTTAAGAGGACCGGTTAGCCGCAAGGCGAAGCTGAGAATTCAAGCCCCAGTAAACGGCGGTGGTAACTATAACCATCCTAAGGTAGCGAAATTCCTTGTCGGGTAAGTTCCGACCTGCACGAATGGAGTAACGACTTCCCCGCTGTCTCAACCATGAACTCGGCGAAATTGCACTACGAGTAAAGATGCTCGTTACGCGCAGCAGGACGGAAAGACCCCGAGACCTTTACTATAGTTTGGTATTGGTGTTCGGTGCGGCTTGTGTAGGATAGGTGGGAGACGTTGAAGCCCGGACGCCAGTTCGGGTGGAGTCATCGTTGAAATACCACTCTGGCCGTACCGGATTCCTAACTTCGGCCCATGATCTGGGTCAGGGACAGTGCCTGATGGGTAGTTTAACTGGGGCGGTTGCCTCCTAAAGAGTAACGGAGGCGCCCAAAGGTTCCCTCAGCCTGGTTGGCAATCAGGTGTCGAGTGTAAGTGCACAAGGGAGCTTGACTGTGAGAGCGACAGCTCGAGCAGGGACGAAAGTCGGGACTAGTGATCCGGCGGCACGTTGTGGAACGGCCGTCGCTCAACGGATAAAAGGTACCTCGGGGATAACAGGCTGATCTTGCCCAAGAGTCCATATCGACGGCATGGTTTGGCACCTCGATGTCGGCTCGTCGCATCCTGGGGCTGGAGTAGGTCCCAAGGGTTGGGCTGTTCGCCCATTAAAGCGGTACGCGAGCTGGGTTTAGAACGTCGTGAGACAGTTCGGTCCCTATCCGCTGCGCGCGCAGGAAATTTGAGAAGGTCTGTCCTTAGTACGAGAGGACCGGGACGGACGAACCTCTGGTGTGTCAGTTGTACTGCCAAGTGCACCGCTGATTGGCTACGTTCGGATGGGATAACCGCTGAAAGCATCTAAGCGGGAAGCCCGCTTCAAGATGAGATTTCCATACCATTTATGGTGAGAGGCCCCCAGCAGACCACTGGGTTGATAGGCGGGACGTGGAAGCGAGGACGAAAGACTCGTGAAGCCGACCCGTACTAATAGGCCGACAACTTACACCACAAACACCACACCGAGCGTGTGGCAAGAAACGCTGCGTCCACTATGCGGTCCCGAAACAACAACCCGTTTCGGAACGACCACAACCGAATACGCCGCCACCACGGCACCCCGCACGAACCGCCCCCCCCGGGGGGCGGGGACCGATGGGGTAGAGTGGTGGGCGGCAACGTCACGGAACTAAATCCCGTGGCCCACAGTTTTCCCACCCCCAACCAGGTTGGCGGGCAGGGAGCAAGGGTTACGGCGGTCATAGCGTGGGGGAAACGCCCGGTCCCATACCGAACCCGGAAGCTAAGACCCACAGCGCCGATGGTACTGCACTCGGGAGGGTGTGGGAGAGTAGGACACCGCCGGACAACCATTACCAGGACCCCCAACACCACGTGTTGGGGGTCCTGACGTTTAACCACCCGCGGGGGCCGGGTACGCTTCGGCGTATGACTAGCTCCCACGGTGAATCGTCGGCCCTCACGCCGGCAGGCACTTCCCCCGACGTCACGGCGGCCAGTTCCTCGCCGCCCAACGCCACGCCAGCAGATGCCCCGCCGGTCGAGTTCCCTGTGGACGTCGACGCCCTGGAGCGTTGGTGGAGGGCCGCGAACTACATCTCGGTGGGACAGATCTATCTGCGCTCGAATCCGCTGCTGCGGCGCAAGCTTGCGGCGGCCGACGTCAAGAAGCGCCTGCTGGGGCACTGGGGCACCACCGCGGGCCTCAACTTTATGTACGCGCACCTGAACCGGGCCATCCGGGAGCGCGGTCAACAGATGCTTTTCGTCACCGGTCCCGGGCACGGTGGCCCCGCGAATGTCGCCAACGCCTATCTGGAGGGCACCTACACCGAGGTCTACCCGGACATCACCCTCGATTCCGCCGGCCTCGAGAAGCTCTTCCGCCAGTTCTCCTATCCCGGCGGCATCCCCAGCCACGCCGCGCCGGAGACCCCGGGTTCGATTAGCGAGGGAGGCGAGCTCGGCTATTCCCTGGCCCATGCCTACGGGGCGGCGTTCGACAACCCGGCCCTGGTCGTCGCCTGCGTCGTCGGCGACGGTGAGGCCGAGACCGGTCCGTTGTCCGGCTCCTGGCAATCCACCAGTTTCATCGACCCCGTTCACGACGGCGCCGTGCTGCCGATCCTGCACCTTAACGGCTACAAGATCGCGAACCCCACCGTCCTGGCCCGCATGCCGGAGGAACGGCTCGGCAAGTACTTCGAGGGACTGGGCTACGCGCCGCGGTTCGTCACCGTCCAGGATCCGGACGACCACGCCGGGGCCCACGTCGCGTTCGCCGCGGCGCTCGACGAGAGCCTGGACGCGATCCGCGCCATCCAACTGCGCGCGCGCGACGAGGGGACGATCGATGGCCAGCCCGCATGGCCGATGATCGTCCTGCGTTCCCCCAAGGGCTGGACCGGCCCACGCGTCGTCGACGGGCTGAAAGTCGAGGGCACGTGGCGGTCGCACCAGGTTCCGCTCTCCGGCATCCACGAGGATCCAACACACCTTGCCCAGCTGGAGGAATGGCTGCTGTCATACGCGCCCCGGGAGCTCTTCGACGACGACGGCGCCCCGCGCGCCGACGCCTTGCGGCTGGCGCCGGAGGGGGAGCTGCGCATGAGCGCGACGGCGCACGCCAACGGCGGCCGGCTCCTCGAGCCGCTGGATCTTCCCGATCCTTCGGCGCACCTGGTTGACGTTGGCGCGCCGGGCATCGAGCGCCTGGGCGCCATGGCCAACCTCGGCGGCTGGATGCGGGAGGTTGTCCGCCGCAACCCCCACAACTTCCGGCTCTTCGGGCCGGACGAGACGGCCTCCAACCGTCTCTCGGCCGTCTTCGAGGCGACCGACAAGGTGTGGCAAGCCGAGATCCACGAGGTCGACGAGCACCTGGCCCGCGCCGGGCGCGTGATGGAGGTCCTCAGCGAGCACCTGTGCCAGGGGTGGCTGGAGGGTTACCTGCTCACCGGCCGCCACGGCGTGCTGAATTCTTACGAGGCGTTCATCCACATCGTCGACTCGATGTTCAACCAGCACGCGAAGTGGCTCAAGGTCCACCGCGAGCTGGCTTGGAGGCAACCGGTCGCCAGCCTGAACTACCTTCTCTCATCGCACGTGTGGCAGCAGGACCACAACGGCTTCTCGCATCAGGACCCCGGGTTCATCGACCACGTGGTCAACAAGAAGGCGGAGGTCGTGCGCGTCTACCTCCCGGTCGACGCGAACACGCTGATCCACACCATGGACCACGTGATGCGCACCCGGGACTACGTGAACGTCGTTGTGGCGGGGAAGGCCCCGTCCCTGCAATGGCTGGGCCCCCGGGAGGCGGCGGACCACTGCGCCGCCGGGATCGGTGTCTGGGACTTCGCGGGGAGCGAGGTGGACGGCCACGAGCCGGACGTGGTCCTCGCCTGCGCCGGAGACGTGCCGACCACCGAGGTGGTCGCGGCGGCGGCCATGCTGCGCGCCGACGATCCGAAGCTCCGCATCCGCGTGGTGAACGTGATCGACCTGATGCGCCTCCAGGACGACAGGGCCCATCCGCACGGGCTGGCCGCGGCCGCGTTCGACGCGTACTTCACCAGGGACCGTCCGGTGGTGTTCGCCTACCACGGGTATCCGTGGCTCATCCACCGGTTGGCGTACCGCCACACCAACCACGACAACTTTCACGTCCGCGGCTACATCGAGGAGGGAACCACCACCACGCCCTTCGACATGGCCATGCTCAACCGAATCGACCGCTTCCACCTGGCGCTGGACGTGCTGGACCGGGTCCCGGCCGTCGAAGCGCGGCACCCTGAGCTGCGCGCTCTCTACGAACAGCGGCTGCGGGAGGCCCGCGCCCACACCCGGGCGCACGGCGAGGACTCCGAGGGGATCAGCGACTGGACGTTGTAGGGAATTTCGCGCTGAGATGAACGCCGGCAAACCGTGGGCCATACACGGCCGAAACCGGAGGAACGCCAGTAAAGTGGATGTTTCAGAGCGTAATCCACGCCACAGTCCGCCCCTTGCCGGCGGGCACGGCGGCACCACCACGATCTACGGGGAGCCATGACAGCAGAACCCACAGCCCTGCCCACGCCACGGCAGGACCACAGCGACCAATCGGTCCGCCCGCAGGACGACCTGTACCGGCACGTCAACGGAGGATGGTTGTCCACGGCCGAGATCCCCGGCGACCAGGGGAGCTATGGTTCGTTCATGCAGCTCCGCGACGAGTCCGAGGCGGCAGTGCGCGAGATCATCGAAGAGGCGCGGGCCGCCGGCGCGGCCGGGACGGGCGACGACCGCAAGGCCCGGATCGGTGCGCTCTACACAAGCTTTATGGACGAGGACGCGATCGAGGCCCGCGGCATGGACCCCATCAGGGAGGACCTCGCCGCGGTCTACGCCCTTGGCGACCTCGAGTCCCTGGTGCGCCTGACCGGCGCCCTGCAGCGGCGCGGGGTGTCCGGCTACTTCCAGGCCGGGGCCAGCAGCGACGCCGGCCGGCCGGACCGCAACCTGCTCACCCTCTTGCAGTCCGGCCTCGGCCTGCCCGACGAGTCCTACTACCGCGAGGAGCAGTTCGCGGAGCTCCTCGCCGAATACCGGACACACTTGGGGCGCCTGCTCTCGCTCGCCGAGGTGCCGGATGCCGACGAGGCGGCCGGTGCCGTCGTGCGGCTGGAAACCGCGCTGGCCCTGCACCACTGGGACCGCGTGAAGTGCCGAGACGCCCAGGCGCGCTACAACCTGCTCACGGCGGACCAGCTCTTCGAGCTGCACCCGTCCGCGCGGCTGTGGTTCGAGGGCGCCGGCATCGAACCCAGGTATTTCGCGGAGGTCGACGTGTGGCAGCCCAGCTACCTCGAGGGCCTGGAGCGTGTCCTGGCGGACCAGCCGCTCGACGCCTGGCGCCACTGGCTGGCGGTGCAGGTGGTCCGCAGCAACGCGCCGTACCTGTCCAAGGCGTTTGTGCTGGAGAACTTCTCCTTCTATTCCGCCAAGCTGGCGGGGACGAAGGAGCTCAAGGAGCGCTGGAAGCGGGGCGTCGCCTTCACGGAGGGCGCGGTGGGCGAGGACATCGGCCAGCTGTATGTGGAGCGCCACTTCCCGCAGCGGAGCAAGGACCTCATGGAGGGGCTTGTCGCCAACCTGACCGAGGCCTACCGCCACTCCATTTCCGAGCTGCCCTGGATGGGTCGGGAGACCATCGGCAAGGCCCTGGAGAAGCTCTCCATGTTCCGGCCCAAGATCGGCTACCCGGTGAAGTGGATCGACTACTCGGCCGTCGCGGCGGATCCCGCGGACCTGATCGCGAACGTCGCGAGCGCCAACGCTTTCGAGTTCGCCCGCGAGCTGAAGAAGATCGACGACGGCGTGGACAAGGACCTCTGGTTCATGTACCCGCAGACCGTCAACGCCTACTACCACCCGCTGCTGAACGAGATCGGCTTCCCGGCCGGCATCCTCAGGTCGCCGTTCTTCGACGCGGACCGCGATGCCGCCTCCAACTACGGCGCGATCGGCGCGGTGATCGGACACGAGATCGGCCACGGCTTCGACGACCAGGGATCGCAGTTCGACGGCACGGGAGAGCTGAAGAACTGGTGGACCGAGGACGACCGCATTGCGTTCGAGGAACTGACGGGCAGGCTCGTGGCCCAGTACGACGCGCTGGTTCCCCCCGAGGCCCCGGAACACCAGGTCAACGGCCGGCTCACCCTGGGCGAGAACATCGGAGACCTCGGAGGCCTCGGGATCGCCTACAAGGCCTACAAGCTGGACCTCGCGGAGCGCGGACTGGCCGAGGACGAGGTCATCGACGGGCGCAACGGGGATCAGCGGTTCTTCTACGCGTGGGCCGAGTGCTGGCGTTCGCTCACCCGCCCGGAGACCATGGTCACGCGCATCACCACCGACCCGCATTCGCCGGGCGAGTTCCGCTGCAACCAGGTTCCCAAGAACATGGCCGCCTTCCACGAGGCCTTCGGAACCCGGCCGGGAGACGGCATGTGGCTGGATCCCGCCGACCGGGTGGAGATCTGGTAGCGGCTATTCCGCCTGGAAGTACTCGGCCACGTCGCTGACCAGCTCCCCGACGGCGGCCGGCACGGACGCGTGGATGCCTTTCGGGGACTCCTCGTATCCGGAGCCGGCCACCGTCCGGTGGAGGCGCTGGGCCGTCTCGCGGAAGTAGGCGGGACTCTTGGCCCCCGCCATAAAGCGGGTGTTCGACGGCAGTCGCGAGAAGTGGGCGGCGGTGTCCTCCTCCTGCAGCGCGGCGCGCAACTCGCCGACCCCCGTGGGGATCAGTTGCCTGAACATCCGGCCGGACCTGGTGAAGGCGGTGCCCGCGAGCAGCAGGGCGAGGATAGGCTCGGGCACCTTGGACAGGGTGGGCGAGTGGCGTGTCCCGCGCTGGAGCCGGGCCAGCGCGAGCCGCCACTTTCCGGCGTCGGCCGCCTCGACGAAGCCTTCCAGCCATTGGGCGTCGATGCTGCCGTCGATGTTGATGGCGGGATCGTAGACGGCGAGGCGATCCGGGACCAGCGACGGATCAGCAAAGCGGCGGTCGTCCCGGTCGTCGCCCTGGAAGGCCTGCACCGCGTTGAGCACCACGGAACCGCCGAGCGAGTGGCCGAACAGGTTGCGCGCGCCGGTGATCCGCAGCATCAGTGCCAGGTCCGAGATTTCCGTCTCCATGCAGTAGTCCCCGGGCTGCCCGGACGAACGTCCCCGGCCGCGTCTGTCGTAGACGTCCACGGCCCACTCGTCGCCGAGACACTTGCTCAGCGACCTCGCGAAGGGGCGGTAGATCAGCGCGGTGATGAACGCGCCCCCGACCACCAGGACCCGGCGGTCCCCGGGGGCGTCGAAGAGGCCGTACGTGAACAAGGCCAGGTGTCCGCCGTCGACGGTGGGGACTATGCGTTCTTTCATGGTGCACCCATCCTATTGAAGCGGGGGAGCGCGGCACGGACCGGCGTGCCGGGGCGGCGGCCGGCGCGTTGGGGAGCCGCCGGTGTCAGCACGTAGAATTGTCTACCGTGACTGCCGACAACAAAACCGCCCCCGCCGCGACGAGCGCGCCCATCGACACCAGCGACCAGCGACAGGTGCGCCTGGAGAAGCGCGCCGAGCTGCTGGCCTCGGGACGCGAGGCGTACCCCGTCGGCGTCGAGCGCACACACACGCTGCAGGAGGTCCGGGAGGCGTATGCGCACCTGGAGCCCGGCGAGGAGACCGGAGACGTCGTCGGCGTCGTCGGCCGCGTTGTCTTCCAGCGCAACACCGGCAAGCTCTGCTTCGCCACCCTCCAGGAGTCCGGCCCCTCCGGCGCCGCCGTGCGGCTGCAGGCCATGCTGTCCCTGGCCAACGTGGGCGAGAAAGCCCTCGCGGACTTCAAGCGCCTGGCCGACCTCGGGGACCACCTCTTCGTCAAGGGCGCGGTGATCTCCTCCCGCCGCGGCGAGCTTTCGATCATGGCCACCGAGTGGCAGATGGCGTCCAAGGCCATCCGGCCCATGCCGGTCCTCCACGCCGACCTCAACGAGGAGACCCGCGTGCGCCAGCGGTACGCGGACCTGATCGTTCGCGACGAGGCACGCGAAATGATCTACAGGCGCGACGCCGTCACCCGAGCGATCCGCGACACCCTCTACGGCCACGGCTACGTGGAGGTCGAGACCCCCATGCTGCAGCTGGTGCACGGCGGCGCCGCGGCCCGCCCGTTCCGCACGCACCTGAACGCGTTCGACCAGGACATGACCCTCCGCATCGCCACCGAGCTCTACCTCAAGCGCACGGTCGTGGGCGGAATCCCGCGCGTCTTTGAAATCGGGCGCCTGTTCCGCAACGAGGGCGTCGACTCGACCCACTCCCCGGAATTCACGACGCTCGAGTGCTACGAGGTCTACGCGGACCAGTTCGTGATGGCCGAGCGCATGAGGGAGATCATCCTGAACGCGGCCGACGCGGTCGGCGCCGGCCGCAGCATCGACACGTCCAAGGGAACCATCAACCTCGACGGCGAATGGCGCTGGCTGGGCGTGTACCCGGGGCTGTCCGAGGCCGTCGGCGAAGAGGTCACCCCGGAGACCCCCGAGGCGGCCCTGCGCGCGATCGCCGAGAGGCACGACGTCAAGACCGACCCGAAGTGGGGTGCCCAGAAGCTGGTCATCGAGCTCTTCGGCGAGATCGTCGAGCCCACGCTGATGGACCCGACATTCGTGTTCGACTATCCGCCGGCCGCGCAGCCCCTCGCGCGCCCGCACCGCTCCAAGCCCGGCGTGATCGAGGCTTGGGACCTTATCATCGGCGGCATGGAACGCGGGACGGCGTTCTCCGAGCTGATCGACCCGGTCATCCAGCGTGAACGGCTCACCGAACAGTCCGCGCTTGGTGCCGGGGGCGACGACGAGGCCATGCAGCTGGACGAGGACTTCCTGCGGGCGCTCGAGTACGGCGCCCCGCCGATGGGCGGCATCGGGCTCGGCGTGGACCGCCTGGTCATGCTGTTCACCGACGCCGGGATCCGCGAAACCATCCTGTTCCCCCTCCTCAAGCCGGAAGCGTAGGCGCCCGCATGCAGTACGTTGAGGTCCTGGCGCCGACGATCGTCGTCGCACTCATCTTCTGGTTCGTTGTCCGCTCGCTCTTCAGGGTCGACCGCAACGAACGTCGCGCCGAGGCCGAGGCGGACGCGCGCGGCATCGCGGAAAACCCAAAGGACGACGCCGGAAATTAGGTTTTCCGCCCCGACAAAGCTGGTTGCCGCGCGGGAGAAGTGCATAGACTGCGAGCGTCGCCGGGCAACCGGCGGCGCCCCGCGAACCCGCCGGATCGCCGGCAGCAACAACACAAGGAGCCACCGTGGTACGGAAAGTCGAAATCACGCTGGTCGACGACCTCGATGGGTCGCCCGCGGACGAAACGGTGCACTTCGGGCTCGACGGCAACCACTACGAGATCGACCTGGGCGAGGCCAACGCCGCGCGGCTGCGCGAGGTGCTGGCGCCCTACGTGGATGCGGCCCGGCGCTCCAACGCGTACTCCTCCGCCGAGGCGCCGGCCATCAGGGCATGGGCCGCTGACAACGGGTTCCACGTCAGCGAACGCGGCCGCCTGCACTCCGAGGTCATCGAGGCATACCGCGCCGCGCATCCCTAGTCGCGCGCCCGCGGTGCGGGGCGTGTTATCCCTACGGCGAACAAGCGCCCGAACGGTGGATTTGGTGCGTAGCATCGAGGTACGCGTTAGCTAGGAGTGTGCCGCATGTTTGAGAGATTTACCGACCGTGCCCGTCGCGTTGTCGTGCTCGCCCAAGAAGAGGCGCGCATGCTCAACCACAACTACATTGGAACCGAGCACATCCTGCTCGGCCTGATCCACGAGGGCGAAGGGGTCGCCGCCAAGGCGCTCGAGTCGTTGAACATCTCGCTGGGGGCCGTGCGGGAGCAGGTTCAGGAGATCATCGGCCAGGGCCAGCAGGCGCCCTCCGGCCACATCCCGTTCACGCCGCGCGCCAAAAAGGTCCTCGAGCTCTCGCTGCGCGAGGCGCTCCAGCTCGGCCACAACTACATCGGGACCGAGCACATCCTGCTTGGCCTGATCCGCGAGGGCGAGGGCGTCGCTGCCCAGGTCCTCGTGAAGCTCGGCGCCGACCTGAACCGGGTGCGCCAGCAGGTCATCCAGCTCCTCTCCGGCTACCAGGGCGGCAAGGAAACCGCCGGCGCCGGAGTTGGCCAGAGCCAGCAGGAGGGCACCCCGGCGGGCTCCGTGGTCCTGGACCAGTTCGGCCGCAACCTGACCGCCGCCGCGCGCGAGGGCAAGCTCGACCCGGTGATCGGCCGCGAGTTCGAGATGGAGCGCGTGATGCAGGTCCTCTCGCGCCGCACCAAGAACAACCCGGTGCTCATCGGCGAGCCCGGCGTCGGCAAGACCGCCGTCGTGGAGGGCCTGGCCCAGTCGATCGTGCGCGGGGACGTCCCCGAGACCATCAAGGACAAGCAGTTGTACACGCTTGACCTCGGGTCCCTGGTGGCAGGCTCGCGTTACCGCGGCGACTTCGAGGAACGACTGAAGAAGGTCCTCAAGGAAATCCGCACCCGCGGAGACATCATCCTGTTCATCGACGAGATCCACACCCTCGTCGGGGCGGGAGCGGCCGAGGGCGCCATCGACGCGGCCTCCATCCTCAAGCCCATGCTGGCCCGCGGCGAGCTGCAGACCATCGGCGCCACCACGCTGGACGAATACCGCAAGCACATCGAGAAGGACGCCGCGCTGGAGCGCCGCTTCCAGCCGATCCAGGTCAAGGAGCCGTCCGTGGAGCACACCACGGAGATCCTCCGCGGCCTGCGCGACCGGTACGAGGCGCACCACCGCGTGTCCATCACGGACGACGCGCTGGAGGCGGCCTCCCAGCTGGCCCACCGCTACATCTCCGACCGCTTCCTTCCGGACAAGGCGATCGACCTGATCGACGAGGCCGGGGCGCGCCTGCGCATTCGTCGCATGACGGCTCCGCCGGCACTGAAGCTGATGGACGAGGAGATCGCCAACGTGCGCCGCGAGAAGGAGGCGGCCATCGACTCCCAGGACTTCGAGGGCGCCGCGTCGCTGCGCGACAAGGAGCAGAAACTCCAGGACGCCCGCGCGGAGAAGGAGAAGGCCTGGAAGAACGGCGACATGGACGAGATCGCGGAGGTCGACGCCGAGTTGATCGCCGAGGTTCTCGCGAACTCGACGGGCATCCCGGTCATCAAGCTGACCGAGGAGGAGTCCAGCCGCCTGCTCAACATGGAAGCGGAGATCCACAAGAGGGTCATCGGCCAGGACCAGGCCATCAAGGCCATCTCCCAGGCGATCCGCCGCACCCGCGCCGGCCTGAAGGACCCGAACCGCCCCGGCGGTTCGTTCATCTTCGCCGGCCCGACCGGAGTCGGCAAGACCGAGCTGGCCAAGGCGCTCGCCGAGTTCCTGTTCGGCGAGGAAGACGCGCTGATCACCCTGGACATGTCCGAGTACTCGGAGAAGCACACGGTCTCGCGGCTCTTCGGTGCGCCTCCGGGCTACGTGGGCTACGAGGAGGGCGGCCAGCTCACCGAGAAGGTACGCCGCCGCCCGTTCTCAGTGGTGCTGTTCGACGAGGTGGAGAAGGCCCACGCGGACCTCTTCAACTCGCTGCTGCAGATCCTCGAGGACGGCCGCCTGACCGACTCGCAGGGACGCGTCGTGGACTTCAAGAACACGGTCATCATCATGACGACCAACCTTGGAACCCGCGACATCTCCAAGGGCGTTATGACCGGCTTCCAGTCGGCCACGGACACCAAGACCGGCTACGACCGCATGCAGGCCAAGGTCCAGGAGGAGCTGCGCCAGCACTTCCGCCCCGAGTTCCTGAACCGCGTGGACGACGTTGTGGTGTTCCCGCAGCTGACGCAGGAGGAGATCGTCAAGATCGTCGACCTGTTCGTCGCCCGCCTGGAGAAGCGCATGGTGAACAAGGGCATGCACGTCACGCTGACCCCCGCGGCGAAGGTCCTGTTGGCCACGCGCGGCTACGACCCCGCCATGGGCGCCCGTCCGTTGCGCCGGACCATCCAGCGCGAGATCGAGGACCAGCTCTCGGAGAAGATCCTCTTCGGCGAGGTCATGACCGGCCAGACCGTCACGGTGGACGTCGAGGGCGAGGGCGACACGGCGAAGTTCACCTTCATCGGCCACGTGGAGGACGCGGCGCTGGAGGGCGAGACCCTGCCGGCCGCCATCGAGAGCCACGCCGGTCACGGCAGCAAGTAGCCGGCGGCACACCGGCAACGCCACGAGGCCCGTCCCGCGACCACGCGGGGCGGGCCTCGCCGCATCCTCCCCAACCTCCCGCCTAAGATGGGGCCCATGACTACCTTCTCCATTCGACGTGCCCGCACACCGGACGTCGCCGGCATCCGCACGCTCGTCAAGCCGCTCGCCGACGAACGGGTCCTGCTGGAAAAGGAAGCGGTCGCCTACTACGAGAACCTTCAGGAATTCTTCGTTGCGGAGGCCTCCGACGGCACGATCGTCGGCTGCGGAGCGCTGCACGTGATGTGGGAGGACATCGCGGAGGTGCGGACCCTGGCCACCTCGGGGGAATGGCGCGGCCGCGGCGTGGGCAAGGCCCTGCTGGCACGGCTGATGCGGGAGGCCAGGGACATCGGGGTCCAGCGCGTGTTCTGCCTGACCTTCGAGGTCGACTTCTTCCGCGCCAACGGGTTCGAGGTCATGGCCGACCAGACCGCCGTGGACCCCACGGTGTACTCGGAGCTGTTGCGGTCCACCGACGAGGGCGTGGCCGAGTTCCTCGACCTGGCGCGCGTCAAGCCGAACACACTCGGCAACACCCGTATGATCGCCCATTTCCGAGACTAGCGGCGGTGCCGCCGCGGGGATGCGCGGGGGCGGCGCCAACGCCATGGATGCTGGACACGGCGCGCCGAAGGTGCCTATCGTGGCTAGCGCGCACTGCCCGGGACGCCAAACGAACCGGGCGCTGCGCGGAACCGATGGCAACCACGGGAAACACCAACGAAAGTAGGTCGACAATGGGCTTCGGAGACAACCTTGGCGGACTGGGCGAGAACCTGGAAAACCTCAAGAACGAACACGGCGACAAGATCAACGAAGGCGTTGACTCGCTCCAGGAGCAGCACGGCGACAAGCTGGGTGAACATGCCGGCAAGGCGAACGACTTCGTCGATGGCGCCCAGGAGCAGCATCTTGGCGGCCAGCCGGGCGAGGAAAACCCGGAGAACCAGCAGCGGTAGAGCTCGCAGCACACACCAAGCCCCCGCCGGTCACGAACTGGCGGGGGCTTCTTGCTGCCGGTCAGTCCGGAGGGGCCGCCGCGTCGCCCGCCGCGGTGAGTTCTCCCCCGGAGACGCGAAGCGTGGTCTGGAAGGCGGTCTGCGAGCACGCGCCGGTTCCGGACCGGGCCTCCGTACCCTCCAGCGCCTCCTTGTAGGGACCGAATCCGGTGGCCGAGACAGTCGCCGTCAGCGGCCCGGGCGAGAAGTCCGCGGTGGCCCACGTCCCGACCAGGGTCCCGTTGGGCACCGCGGCCGCCGAGCAGACGGAGTCCGGCCCGGTCCCCTCGCAACCCTGGTCGACGGAGTCGGTTCCGGGAATGAGTTCGACGTCGGCCGTGCGGCAGGTGCCGTCCTGGCAGACCTTCACAACCACGCGTGCGGGCGGATCGGCCGGAACCGAGTCCGCCTCCACCACCACGTTGAAGCCGCGCAGCAGGGCGATCTCGGGGCACGCGGCCGTCGGCGGCGCCACGGCGCATCCGGCCAGCGCGGCCGTCGCGACAAGCAACGCTCCGCGGGCGGCCGCGGTCCGCGACGTGCCCGCCCGCTTCGCCGCCTTCGATGTTGCCGGGAAACACGGGGACATGGCACCAGAGTAGGTCCGCGCACCCGGGAAGGGAGTCTCCAAGGAATAACGAACGGGGCACCGTACGGACTCGGCGCATTGCGGGTGCTAGTGGGGCAGCGCGATCCCGGCCGGGCCCTCGTGCGCCAGGCCGTCGGCGAGGAGCCCGGCCAGGCTCCGCTCGCGCTGGGGCGCCGCGGCGGCGAGTTCGGTCAGGAGCCGCCACGCCGGCGCCGCTTCCGTACCGCCGGGCAGCAGGTCACCGTCGCGGGCGGCAGGGAACACCACGTCGACGCCGCCGAGCAGCAGGTCCCTCGGCACCGGTGCGTCGCAGGCGCGCAACACGCCCATCATGGCCCCGCGCACCTGGCGGTCCGTCCCGGCCCACGGCTGCCCCTTGGGCACATAGTGCGGCTCGGGCCGGCCGGCCGCCACCCACGCGCAGGACTCGAGTACGGGGCAGTCGGCGCAGCGAGGCGACCTGGCCGTACACACCAGCGCGCCCAGCTCCATGACCGCCGCGTTCCAGGCGTTCGCCAGCCCGCCGTCGTCGTATGCCGCCTCGGGCATCAACGCATCGGCGAGCCGGGCCTCGGCCGCCGTGTAGCTGGGCTCGGGCAGCGCGCGCCCGGTCACAAGCCGGGCATGGACACGGCGGATGTTCGTGTCCACGACCGTCTCCGGGCTGCCGAACGCAAAGCTGGCGATTGCGGCCGCGGTGTACGAGCCGACCCCGGGCAGCGCCAGCAGCTCCGCGCGCGAGGCGGGAACCACGCCGCCGTGGTCCTCGGTGATGCGCTGTGCGGCCGCATGCAGCCGCAGCGCCCGCCGCGGGTAACCCAGCCGCCCCCATGCGCGCAGCGCCTCGCCGGCCGGCTCCGAGGCGAGGTCGGCGGCGGAGGGCCATCGCTCCATCCACTCCGTCCAGACGGGGAGGACGCGCACCACCGGGGTCTGCTGCAGCATAAACTCGCTGACCATCACGCCCCACGGAGAGCACTCCGCGCGGCGCCAAGGCAGGTCGCGGGCATTCGCGGCGTACCACGACGTGACGCTCGCGTGGACGCCGGCGAGTCCCGCGGCGGGCAGTTCCGGCCGGAAAGTGTCGACTGGGCGGGGCACGTTGCTCCTGGATTGGTGGATGCGGCACCAAATACTCTAGTGCCCGGCGTGGGAACCGGCACTTGGTTGGGCCCTTCCATAGCCTAGAGGCATGGCAAACCAGCAGTCGCGCACGGGTGCCGCGCGCCCCCGCCCGGAGGTCTATCGGAGACGGCGCACCCTGGCGGCCGTGCTGGCGGTCCTCGTTGTCGGGTTGCTGGTCTGGGGAATCGTGGCGCTGGCGGGTCTCTTCGCGGGCGACGGGGATCCCGCCGCGACCGGCGGCTCGTCACCCGCCGCGGCCGCCCCGTCGTCCGAGTCCGCGGCCCCGCCTTCGGGCCCGTCGCCGTCGGGCGCTCCCGAGTCCGCCTCGCCGTCCGGGGCCTCGGGACCGGAGTGCGCGGCCGGGGACATCGCCGTCTCAGCCGACACCGACAAGGGCTCCTACGGCGCGAACGAAGACCCGGTCCTGGTCATGTCGATCCAGAACACGAGCGGTTCCGACTGCTCGGTGAACGTGGGAACCACCCAGCAGGAGTTCACCGTCGTCAGCGGATCCGACCGCATCTTCTCCACCACGGACTGCCTGGCCGATGCCACCGACGTACACGTGTCGATCGCGGCAGGCGAGGAAGAGACCGCGCGGTTCACGTGGGAGCGCCTCCGCAGTGCGCCGGGGTGCCAATCCGTGGCCGCGAACCCGCGCCCGGGGACCTATGTGTTCACCGCCAAGCTGGGCGACGTCTCCAGCAACCGGGCCACGTTTTCCCTGCAGTAGCCGTCCGCGCTACATAAAGCGGTCGAGCAGGCTGGATTCGGCCACCCGCGACAGCCCCTCGCGGACCGTCCGCGCGCGCTGCTCGCCGATGCCGTCGACCGCCATCAGGTCCTCGATGTTGGCGGCCATCAGCCGCTGTAGGCCACCGAAGTTTGCCACCAGCCGGTCCGCCACCGCGCGCGGCAGGGCCTTGATCCCCGCGAGCAGGCGGTAGCCCTTGGGATGCAGGACGGCGTCGAGGGAGTCCGTGCCGGGCGTGAAGCCCATGATGGTGGAGATCTTCCCCAGATCGATCATGTCCGCGGAGGAGAAACCGTGCAGCGTCGCCAGCGCGGCCTCGATCTCCTGCGGTTCGGTGCCGAGCTCGGAGTAGTCCTTCAGCAGCAGGTCGCCACCCGCGCCCAACCCCGCACTGAGCTCGTCGAGTTGCAGCGCCAGCAGTCGCCCGTCGACGCCCAGCTCCAGGACGTACTGCGCGATCTCCTCGGAAATGCGGCGAACCATCTCTTGGCGCTGGAGGACCACCGCCACGTCGCGGACCGTCACCATCGCCTCGATCTCGAGCGCCGAGAGGGAGCTGGTGACCTGGTCGAGCCTGGTCCGGTAGCGCTCCAGGGTCGCGAGGGCCTGGTTGCCGCGCGCCAGGATCGGCTCGGATCCCTCGAGGACGTGCCGAATGCCCTGGATGTAGATGGCGATGATCTGCATGGACTGGGAGACGGAGATGACGGGGAAACCCGTCTGGATGGCCACGCGCTCGGCCGTGCGGTGGCGGGTGCCGGATTCCTGCGTGGGGATGGTGTGGTCCGGAACCAGCTGGACCGCGGCCTTCAGGATGTTGGAGCCGTCGCGGTCGCAGACGATTGCTCCGTCCATTTTCGCGAGCTCGCGCAGGCGCGTGGGGGAGAAGACGATGTTGATGTCGAAGCCGCCCGAGGAGATGCTGTCCACCGTGCGGTCCGAACCCAGGACGATCAGGGCGCCCGTGCGTCCGCGCAGGATGCGCTCGAGCCCGTCACGCAGGTGCGTCCCGGGGGCGACGCGGGCAAGCGTCGTCCGCAGCGCTTCTTCTGGGCTCTTGGGCATGGACCGTTCCTTCCGGCGGGTACCACCATCGTAGGTGCCACCCGATGCGGCGGGCGATCAGCGGCACGCCGGGCGGGATCTGGTACCCGTTCGTTACGCGGTCAGGCCCGGAAGGCGACCTCGAGGGCCTCCGCGAGCGTGCTGACCTCCCACACGCGGAATCCGGCGGGCACCTGCCCGGGGCCATTGGGGGAGGAAGGCACCACGGCGTAGCGGAAGCCCAGCCGCTCGGCCTCGGTGATGCGCCGAGCGATGTCAGGCACGGGCCGGACCTCGCCCGCCAGGCCCACCTCGCCGAAGGCGATGAACTGGGACGGGAGCGGGCGGTCCAGCTTGGCCCCGGCGATGGCCAGGGCCGCGGCCAGATCCACGGCGGGCTCGCTCAGGCGCACGCCGCCCACCGTGGCGACGTAGGAATCCAGCGTCGAAAGGTCCAATCCCGCGCGGCTCTGCAGGACCGCGAGGATCATGGCCGTGCGGGCGGAGTCCAGTCCGCTCGTGGCCCGGCGGGGCTGCGAATTGGCGGTCTTCGCCAACAGCGACTGGACCTCGGCCACAAGCGGACGACGGCCCTCAAGCGTGACGGTGATGCAGGTCCCCGAGACGGGTTCCTTGGTCCGTGTGACGAAGAGGCCGCTGGGATCGGTGAGGCCCTCGATGCCGGTTTCCGTGAGGTCGAAGCAGCCCACCTCGTCTGTGGGCCCGTAACGGTTCTTGATGGCGCGCAGCAGGCGGAGGCGCGAGTGGCGCTCGCCGTCGAACTGGCACACGACGTCCACCAGATGCTCCAGCAGCCTGGGACCGGCGATGGAACCCTCCTTGGTCACGTGGCCCACCAGCAGAGTGGTCATGTTGCGCTTCTTCGCGGCGTTGATCAGCGAGGCGGCCACCTCGCGGACCTGCGTGACGCCGCCCGCGGTGCCGTCGGTCTCCGAGGAGGACAGCGTCTGCACCGAGTCGACGATGAGCAGTTCGGGGTCCAGCAGCTGGATCTGCCCCAGGGCGATCCCCAGGTCGGTTTCCGCCGTGAGGTAGAGGGTGTCCGCGACGGCGTTGATCCGCTCGGCGCGCATCTTGACCTGGGCGGCAGACTCCTCGCCCGTGATGTAAAGGACGCGGCGGTTGCCGCGCGCGGTCCGGGCGGCGACGTCCAAGAGGAGGGTCGACTTGCCCACTCCCGGCTCGCCGGCGAGCAGGATCACGGCGCCGGGAACCAGCCCGCCTCCGAGGACCCTGTCCAACTCGCCGACCCCGGTGGGGCGGTAGGAAGCCACCGAGGCGTCGACGTCGGCGATCGGTTGGGCGGGACGGGAGATGGTGGCGGCCGCCGTCGTCTTGGCGGTGACCTGCCCGATCTCCCCGACGCTGCCCCAGGCCTGGCACTCGCCACAGCGGCCCACCCACTTTGCGGTGGTCCACCCGCACTCGGCACAGCGGTAGGCGGGGCCGGACTTGGGGCGCGCGGAGGTCTTGGTGGCCATGGAGCACGACTCTATCGGTTCGTCCCGACAGTCGGGACGGCGGCATGCCGCCTAGAGCTTCGGTAGGTATCCGGCGGCCTCGTCGTGCCCGATCCCCGCGGCCTCCATCAGGTCCACGACCAGCGGCCGCAACAGCAGGACCAGCCCCTCGCCCTGCACGCCCGAGACGTTGAAGCCCCGCGGACTCAACTGCGTGGCGCACGCGGCGAGGTCCTTCCTGGCCGTGTGCTCGGCGCGGTCCCTGCCGGCCTGCTGCGGCTCCGACACCGAACGGGCGAGCACGTCCACGGCGTCCGCCAACTCGTCGAGGAAGGGCGAAAGCTCCTCGATCGCTTCGTCGCTCAACGCCGCGTGGTTGATCACGGAGGCCAGCCTGCGCGCGAAGACCCGGGAATTGCGCACGGCCAGGTCGGCCTTGTTCGCGATCCGGCGCAGGCGCTCGAGTTCCCCGCGCTGGCGGCGGAAGGCGGGCGACATGGTGGCGACCTCCTGCGCTCCGCGCACGGAGGCGGGGATGGCGTTCATCAGCCCCTGCGTGCCGCGCGCCCTGACGAGGGCGTGCCAGGCCAGGGTCGAGTCGGACTGGCGCATCGCCGTTGAACTCTCGCGGAGGACGCCCGAGAGCTCGTGCAGCAGCTTGCGGACGTCGTGGGCGGGCTCGCGGCGCGGGTCCCGTGGTGTCAGGACGGTGATCACCAGGGCGATGAGCCCGCCAACCACCGCATCGGCGCTGCGCGCGAACACCCCGTCCGACGGCGCGGGCAGCAGGACCACCAGCAGCGCCTGGAGCCCCAGCTGTGTGCTGAAGATCGTCCCGCTGTCCAAGAACCGAGCGACCACCAGGGAGACGAAGACGACGATGGCGGCCTGCCACAGCCCGGTGCCGAGGATGGAGAGCAGCACATCGCCGATGAGGATGCCGAGCGTGCAGCCGAAGGCGACCTCCAGCGTGCGGCGCATGCGGGTGTCCCGGCCGAAACCCAGCGCGATCATGGCCGATGTCGCCGCGAAAAGGGGTCCCTCGTGGCCCAGCACGATCTCGGCGAACCAGTACGCGGTCACGGCGCACACCGTGATCTGCACGATCTTCAGCAGCGAGGAGCGCACCCGCAGGACGCCGACCCGCGTGCGCCGCCGGGCGAACGCGGCGAGCCGGGGGAGGGGCTTGGCCTGGGTCATGGTTACAGTCTGCACGCGTGGGCGGTGGTGACGCGAATCTCATGGCGTCCCCTGCGCCCCGTAAAGTCGCGGAAAACCGGGCCACGAAGGCCCGCGGGAGGGCCAGCGCGGCGTCTGTTAACCCTCCGTTCACCTTTGCCGGAGCATCCCTTTACCTCGCCCGCATAACTTCTCTAGGGAGCGGATCGAATCATGCTGGATCCGCCTGCCTGGGGAGGCGCGGCAGCAACGCCATCCGCGCCACCAAGGCCGATCCCCACCGATCCGTTCAAAGAAGGAAAACTCGTGAAGGTTACCCGCCTCGGCAAAGCCGCAGCCGTTCTCTCCGTCGCCGCGCTTGGCCTGACTGCCTGCGGCTCGGACAACGCCACCGGCACCACCCCGTCGTCCGCCGACGGCTCCCCCTCCGGCGCGTCGGTCACCGGTACGCTCACCGGCATCGGCGCCTCGTCGCAGAAGTCCGCCATGGACGCCTGGAAGGCCGGCTTCGAATCCGCCAACTCCGACGTCACCGTGCAGTACTCCCCGGACGGATCCGGCGCGGGCCGCGAGGCGTTCCTCGCCGGCGGCGCCCAGTTCGCCGGTTCCGACGCATACCTGAAGGACGAGGAGCTGGAGAGCGCCAAGGAGTTCTGCGGACCGGACGGGGCCTTCAACATCCCGGCCTACATCTCCCCGATCGCCGTCGCGTACAACCTCGAGGGCGTCGACGAGCTGAAGCTGGACGCCGACACGATCGCGAAGATCTTCAAGAAGGAAATCACCACCTGGAACGACGAGGCGATCGCGGCCCAGAACGAGGGGGTCGAGCTCCCGGACACCGCCATCACCGTGGTGCACCGCAACGACGAGTCCGGCACGACCGAGAACTTCGTCGAGTACCTCGCCGCCGCCGCCAAGGACGTCTGGACCTACGAGGTCTCCGGCGACTGGCCGTCCGACATCCAGTCCGAGAACGCCAAGGGCACCTCCGGCGTCGTCTCCACAACCACCTCCACCCCGGGCGCCATCACCTACGCGGACGCCTCCGCGGTCGGCGACCTCGGCGTCGTCTCCGTCAAGGTTGGCGAGGAGTACACCCAGCTGTCCTCCGAGGCGGCCGCCAAGGCCGTCGAGACCGCGACTGCGGTCGAGGGGCGCAGCGACGTCGACATGTCCCTGGATCTGGAGCGCGACACCACCGAGTCGGGCGCCTACCCGATCATCCTCGTGAGCTACCACATCTACTGCTCCACCTACAAGGACCAGGAGACTGTCGACCTGGTCAAGGCCTGGGGCGAGTACGTCGTAAGCGAAGAGGGCCAGGAAGCGGCCGCGGGCTCGGCGGGCAACGCCCCGATCTCCGACTCGCTGCGCGAGAAGGCCCTCGCGGCCCTCGAGTCCATCAAGGTCGCGTCCTAGCCGGAGGAAATCGCGCGGGCTCCGCCCCTGCCCGTGTTGTACTGAAGAAGAAGTAAACGAAGTGGGCGGTCCCGCCCCGAGCGACGCTGGTCGCCGGGACGGGACCGGCCGTTCGTCCCCTCAAGATAGTGCGGCCGCCAGCCGGATCCCCCCATTGGCAGCGGACGCCACCACGGACCGAAAGGTCAAAATGACTACCAGTGCGCTGAAAAGCCGCGGAACGTCCGGACAGGCCGGAGACAAGATCTTCTCCCGCCTCTCCCTGTCCGCCGGCATCCTCATCCTGGTGACGCTGTTTGCCGTTGCCATGTTTCTCCTTGTGCAGGCCCTCCCCGCCTTCCAGGCGGATCCCGCCGACATCAGCGGGGGCGAAGGCTTCCTCAACTACATTTGGCCCATCGTTGTGGGCACGATCATCGCGGCGGCGATCGCGATCCTCATCGCGACGCCGATCGGCATCGGCGTCGCCCTCTTCATCTCCCACTACGCGCCGCGGCGGTTCGCCGCCGGCCTCGGCTACGTGATCGATCTCCTCGCGGCGATCCCCTCCGTGATCTACGGAGCGTGGGGCTACATGGTCCTGGCGCCCGCCCTGGTTCCCGCCTACGAGTGGCTCGCGCAGAACATGGGCTTCATTCCACTGTTCGAGGGGCCCGCGAGCCAGACGGGCAAGACGATGCTCACCGCGGGCATCGTGTTGGCCGTGATGGTGCTGCCCATCATCACCTCGCTCAGCCGGGAGATCTTCCTGCAGGCCCCCAGCCTCCACGAGGAGGCCGCGCTGGCGCTCGGCGCCACGCGCTGGGAAATGATCCGCATGGCGGTGCTGCCCTTCGCCCGCCCCGGCATCATCTCCGCCGTGATGCTGGGCCTCGGGCGCGCGCTGGGCGAGACCATGGCAGTCGCCCTGGTCCTCTCCACCGGCAGCCTGATCCCGTCGCTGATCAAGACCGGCAACCAGACCATCGCCGCGGAAATCGCGCTGAACTTCCCCGAGGCGTTCGGTCTGCGCCTTGCCGAGCTCATCGCCGCGGGCCTGGTGCTGTTCGTCATCACGCTCGCCGTCAACATGATCGCCCGCTGGATCATTGCCCGGCACAAGGAATTCTCGGGAGCCAACTGATGAGCAACGCAACCACGACCCTTCCCGAAACCACGCCGTCCCGGCGCAATCGGCTCTCCAAGGGCCGGCTCCCGTCCTGGGCCATCCCCGCGGTCGGCGCGGGCTCCCTGATCCTTGGCGCGGCGCTGTCCTCGCTCGCGGGCTTCAGCATCGCGACGTTCCTGATCTTTTCCGCCGTCGTCTTCGTCGTCGCGGCGACCGCCACCACCGTTGTGGTCGAGGGCGGCCGGCAGGGCCGGAACGCCTTCGCCACCTACCTCGTCTACGGCGCGTTCCTTGTGGCGCTCGTCCCGCTGATCTCGGTCATCTGGACGGTGCTGGAGCGCGGCATGCCCGGCATGACCTCGGACTTCCTGTTCACTTCCATGAACGGCATGACGGGTGCGGTGGACAACGAGTCCGTCGAGGCCGGAACCGGTGTGCTCGGCGGCGCGTACCACGCCGTCGTCGGAACGCTCCTGATCACGCTGTGGTCCACGGTCATCTCCGTGCCCATCGGCATGCTGACGGCCATCTACCTCGTGGAATACGGCAAGAACGGCGCCCTGTCGCGGGGCATCACGTTCTTCGTCGACGTGATGACCGGCATTCCGTCCATCGTGGCGGGCCTGTTCGCGGCCGCGCTCTTCGGCATCCTGTTCGGGCCCAGCACCCGCATGGGCATCGTCGCCGCCGTCGCCCTGTCCGTCCTGATGATCCCCACCGTGGTCCGTTCGACGGAGGAAATGCTCAAGATCGTGCCGAACGAGCTGCGCGAGGCCGCCTACGCCCTCGGCGTGCGCAAGTGGCGCACCATCACCAAGGTGGTCATCCCGACGGCGATCTCCGGCATCGCCTCCGGCGTCACCCTGGCCATCGCCCGCGTCATCGGCGAAACCGCGCCGATCCTCGTGACGGCCGGCCTGGCGGACAACATCAACTGGGACGTCTTCGACAACTGGATGGCGACCCTGCCGACGTTCATCTACTACCAGATCCTGACGCCGACGTCGCCGACGAACATCGACCCCAGCGCGCAGCGCGCGTGGGCCGCGGCCCTGCTGTTGATCGCCATGGTCATGGTGCTCAACCTCGGCGCCCGCCTGATCGCACGCATGTTCGCCCCCAAGACCGGCCGCTAGGCCCCAAGAATTCAGCTAAGGAATATCCCCATGTCCAAGCGCATCGACGTCAAAGACCTCAATGTCTTCTACGGCAACTTCATGGCCGTCGAGGACGTCAACATCAATATCGAAGCCAAGTCCGTGACGGCCTTCATCGGCCCGTCCGGCTGCGGCAAGTCCACGTTCCTCCGCACGCTGAACCGCATGCACGAGGTCATCCCCGGCGCCCGCGTCGAGGGCGAGGTCCTCCTCGACGGAGACAACCTCTACGACTCCGGCGTGGACCCGGTGACGGTCCGCAGCCAGATCGGCATGGTCTTCCAGCGGCCCAACCCGTTCCCAACCATGTCCATCCGCGACAACGTCCTGGCCGGCGTCAAGCTGAACTCCAAGCGCATCAGCAAGTCCGACGCCGACGAACTGGTCGAGCGCTCGCTGCGGGGAGCGAACCTGTGGAACGAGGTCAAGGACCGGCTCGACAAGCCGGGCTCCGGGCTGTCCGGCGGACAGCAGCAGCGCCTGTGCATCGCCCGGACCATCGCGGTGAAGCCCGAGGTGATCCTCATGGACGAGCCGTGCTCGGCCCTGGACCCGATCTCGACGCTCGCCATCGAGGACCTCATCAACGAGATGAAGAACGACTACACGGTGGTGATCGTCACGCACAACATGCAGCAGGCGGCCCGCGTCTCCGACAGGACCGCGTTCTTCAACATCGCGGGCACGGGCAAGCCGGGCAAGCTCATCGAGTTCGACGACACCGCCACCATCTTCAGCAACCCCTCCGTCAAGGCGACGGAGGACTATGTCTCGGGCCGCTTCGGATAGGCCCCACAGCGTTCCCCGCCGAGTGTAGCCACCCGGCGGGGACGGCCCTGAAGGGGGATCTTCAGGGGATCTTGAGGGGGATCGACGGCGGGTGCCGGCTTCTGGCCGGCACCCGCCGTTTCCTTGTGTGGCGGCAGCCGCAGTGGCCGCCGTGCCGCCGGCGGGCGCTACGCGAGCAGCGGGTGGATGGCGAGGAACAGGATGCCCGCGAGGGCCCCGCAGACCAGGGGCGTGGCGAGCCAGTACCGGATCACGAGCAGGGCGTTGCGCCACATGACCGTCTCGAAGGGCTGGTTGGCGCCGGCACCAACGGTGGCACTGGTGACCGCCTGCGTGGTGGACAGCGGCAGGTGCAACACCATGGAGCCCAGGTACAGCATCGCCGCGGAGACCGTGTGGGCCGTCATGCCCCGCATCGGGTCCACGGAGACCAGCCGGTAGCCGATGGTGTGGGCGATCCGCCAGCCGCCGCCCAGGGCGCCCGCCGCCAGGAACGCCGCGCCGGCGAGCTGCGCGCCGAGGGGAATGGCTCCGGGTTCGACGGCGTGTGCCGTCACCAGAGCCAACGTGATCAGGGCGCCGGTGCGCTGCCCGTCCTGCAAGCCGTGGCCCAACGCGACGGCGCAGGCCCCGATGCCCTGTCCGGCACGCCCGATGCGGTTGACGTCCCCAGACGTGGAGTGTCGCAATAACCACGTCGCGGGCACCACAAGAACGTACGCGACGAGGTAGCCCACCACGGGGGTCACGACCAGCGGGAGCACAACGCCGAGCAGGATCATGGTGACCGCGCCGTGCATGCCGTCGCCGCCCAGGATCGCGGAGGCACCGCTCGCCCCGGCCAGCGCGGAGATCACGGCGTGGGTGGAGGACGTGGGCATGCCCTTCCACAGGCAGTACAGCCCCCAGCCGCCGGCCGCCGCGAGCCCCGCGAGCAGGAGCCCCAGGCCCAGCGTCCCGTCGGGCACGTTCAGTGCCACGGCGGACACCAGATAGGTTCCGAAACTGGTGCTGAGCATGGTGCCCATAAAGACGAACAGGGCGGTGGTCAGCACGGCGACCGTGGGTGTCAGTGCCCTGGTCCGCACCGCGGTCGCCACGGAATTGGAGGCATCGCGGAAGCCGTTCAGGAACGCGTACCCACAGGTGGCCGCGACAACGACGGCCAGCAACGCGGCATCCATTCCCGCTCAGGATTCCTTGACCAGGACCCGGCCGAGGTGGTCGGCGACCGCCCGGAGGGAATTGGCGGCGCCCAGGAGCTGTTCCGCGACCGAGCGGTGCTTGATGACCGTCGACGCCTTCTGGAGGTCGCTGAGCTCGCCCATCCACGTCCTGTGGGTGCGGAAGGCGCGCTTGGTGGTCCGAACCATCTGGAGCCACGTGTCCTCGAGATCGTCGAGGCGGTCCAGTTCGCCGATCGCTGCCGTGGTCAGCTCCGCCTGGCGTCCCAGGATCTCAAGCTGCTCGCCGGCGCGTTCGGACAACCACTTGACGCCCGGGTGGCCCATCAGTTCGCCCGCGCCGCACAGCCCCGCCACCACCTCGTGGAGGAGACGCGAGAACGTGTACAGGTCCTCCCGCGGCAGCGGGTTCACGAAGCTGGTGCGGAGATGTGTCAGCAGTGCGTAGTGCAGGTCCGTGGCCCGCGTCTCGGCGCGGTTCAGCTCGTCCGTCAGGTCCGGGCGGTCCTCGGAGATCGCCCCCAGTAGCTGAGACAGGATCTGGATGCAGTTCTGGACCTCCGCGCACAGGCCGAGCAGCAGTTCCAAGCCGCGGGTTTCCGAGGGAAACAGGCTGAATTTCACGAAGTAACCGCCAGTGTGTTTTCAAGGGGGAGCACGGATCGTCTCTCAGTGTACGCACCGCGGCTTAACGCGCCGTCCCGACATCTGGCGGTTTACGAGGGGCGGTGCCGAACCGGGAACGCCTCTCGGCGGAAGGCCGCTCGAAGCGGCTGCATGTTGGAGCCCGGGGTTACCGCGGTCCGACACCGCCTACAGTTTTCTCCCCGGCCGCCGGTCCTGTCAACACGGTCCGTCTCAGGCCAGTTCGTCTCGGCGCCATGCCTGCGCGGCGGCCTCGAGATCCTCCGCGGTCTTGACCAGCAGGTGGGAGTTGCGCGTCAATTTGCTCGCGTGGCCCTCGTTGGAGTGCTGAGCGGCGTCCGCGTGGTTCACCTGGCCAAGGGCCACGACCCTGCAGAACGCGGCGGCCCGCTCCAGCGCAACGTCGAAATCGCCGTCGAAAGCGCCCGAAAGGATCGAGTCTGCCATCGTGCGGAGCTCTTCGGCCCCGGGCGGCTCCGCGACGCCGGCCACCACGTGCTCCACCTGGGCGCGCTGGCGCCCCGCTGAGAAGTACGCGGACATCCGTTCCGGATCCTGGACGGTCACGGCCCGCAGGGCATAGAGGCGCCACAGCGCGCCGGGAAGGGACCTTGCCGGGCTCTCGGCCCACATTTCGGCGATCGCTTCGAGGCCCTCCTTGTCCGCCAAGGCCACGAGCCGTTCCGTGATGGCGGGGTCCTCGCTCGCCCGGCCGTGGTGGACCAGCGCCTGCGCGGCCAAGTGCGCGGCCTCCGAAACCCGGGCGGGGTCGGCGCCTCCGACGAACGGCTCGAAGTCCGCCGGAGCGAAGGGCTTGGGCTTGTGGTGTCGCGGAGGCCCTGATCCGCGACCGCGGGAATCGTTCGCTTCCATGGCAGGAACGATACTCCGAACGCGCCTCCGGATCGGCGCACGGGAGGGCGGGGTCACAACGCGGGACCGCCCTCCGCTTGCGCTAGCATGGTGTTCGGCCGTTTTGCGGCCGAGGGCCTTTAGCTCAGTTGGTAGAGCATCGGACTTTTAATCCGCGGGTCGCGGGTTCGATCCCCGCAGGGCCCACCCTCGGCGCCCCCGCGCCGGCCACGGCCGGCGCTGGGGGCGTTTTTTTGTGCGCGGCGGATCCCCGGATCCGCCGGCGCGGGACCGTAGGCTGGGCCACATGAACGAGCTCTTCAGGGACGGCAGCGTGGCGGCCGAGGGAGGCCACCGCGGCCCGAACAGGCACGGGCCCTGGAGGTTCTTCCATCGAAACGGCCTGCTCGCGTCCGAGGGCGAGTACGACGACGGAGTGCGCACCGGGACGTGGTCCACGTATTCGGAGGCCGGGAAGTTGCTGGAACGCGCCACTTTCCCCGGCCGGGCACACGCGGCGGACGGCGGCATGCGGTAGATATCGATCCCGCAACGATGGCGGAAGGCCGCGGGCAGGTTGCGGCCGCCGCCCGACTGAAGCATCAAGCCGCGGAAAGTCGGGCAAGGCGGCGGGTGGATCGCGTCCGACGGTCGGCCCCCCACAGGTCCGAACGGGCCTCGGGCGTCCACAGGGACCGCCGGCGGACATCTTGCCGCAATGCGGACGCCCTAGGCTTGCATCATGCGTTCGTTCCCCCGGGCGGTTCTTGCCCTCGTGTTGACTGCCTTGATGGCGGTCGGTGCGAGCGCGCCCGCATTCGCGGAACACACCACCTCGGATGAGCGGGACTTCATGAGCCAGAACATCGGCGCGGGCGGGGCCTGGAAGTGGTCCGAGCAATCCTCCCCCCACGCATCGGCGCCGGCGGGGGATCTCCGCGTGGCCACCTATAACGTCGCCCTCAACCGCGCGGCGGAGGGCGACCTGGTCTCGGACCTGACCAGCCCCAACAACGCGCAGGCGCAGGCGGTCGCCGAGGTCATCCAGCGCACCAACCCGGACGTGGTGCTGCTGAACGAGTTCGATTACGACGAGGGCCACGAGGCGGCCGGACTCTTCCGGGACAACTACCTCGCGGCCGGCCAAAACGGCCAGGACGGTGTCTCCTACCCGTACATGTACACGGCACCATCCAATACCGGCGTGCCCATCGGCGCCGACCTCGACGGGGACGGAACCGTGGGCGGGGCGGCGGACTCGTTCGGATTCGGCGACTTCCCCGGCCAGTTCGGCATGGTCCTCTACTCGAAGTATCCGATCCTCCAGGACCAGGTCCGCACCTTCCAAGGGTTCCTGTGGAAGGACATGCCCGACAACCTCATGCCGGCCGGCTACTACGGGCCTCTGGTGCGCAACGTCTTCCGGCTGAGCAGCAAGTCGCACTGGGATGTGCCGGTCGACGTCCACGGCGAGACCGTCCACTTGGTCGCGGCCCACCCCACCCCGCCGGTGTTCGACGGCGCCGAGCGCCGCAACGCCCGGCGCAACCACGACGAGATCCGGTTGCTGAACGACTACGTCGCCGGCGGCAGGGCCGCCTCCTACATCTATGACGACTCCGGCAAGACCGGAGGGCTGAGGGCCGGCGAGCGTTTTGTAGTCCTGGGGGACCTCAACGCCGATCCGGTGAACGGCGATTCGTATCGGGGCGCGGTCAACAAGCTGCTGGCCAATCCGGACCTGACGGACCCCCTTCCGTCGTCCAACGGGGCAGCCGCCCGCGTGACCGGCACCGGGTCGACGTCGGGGGCGCCGGAACTGTTGCCGAAGGACACCTCGAACGGCGCGGCACCGCTTCGGACCGCCGACTTCAGCGGTTCGGCGGGTCCCCTGCGCGTGGACTACGTCCTCCCGTCCAGAACGCTTGCGGTCGGCGCGGCGGGGGTCTTCTGGCCCGCCGCCGGCGAGGACGGAGCCGACCTGGTGGACGGCACACCCTCCCGCACCAGCGACCATCGACTCGTGTGGGTGGACGTCAGGCTCTCCGGCTCCTAGCCTTTCCCGCAGTTAGGCGGAGCCCGGCTCCGCGGGGTTGCGTCGCCACCGGAACGCATGGACGGTAAGCGCCGCGGTCATGGCCAGAGCCGCCGCCGTGATCAGCGCCGTCGTGATCGACGGAAGATACTGCAGCCGGGCCATCCTTTGCTGGGTCTCCGCCTCGTCCAAGGCCAGGCCGATCGGCTCGAGGCCGAAGTACATCGCGGCGTAGCCGGACTCCAGCTCACGGGTCGTCCACACGGCGGCGGCCGCGAAGATCGCACACACGACCCAGAGGGCCACCAGAAACGGATTCGGGAGGGGCCGGCTTCGCCTCGCTCCCGGGACCGGTTCGGCCGGCGGCGCGGCCTCGCCGTGCATGCGGATGCTCCCGGGCTCGTTGCCCTGCGGCTCCAACCCCTCGCTGTCGTCGTCCGCGTCCCGTGCGGTCGGCGCCGGACGTGCGTCGGCGGGTGGTGCGACCGCCGGAGGCATCCGTTCGGCGGTCCTTCGGGCGTCGGCCGGCCGACCGGTGTCCACCGGCGCGGATCCGGGCCGCTGGTAGGCGGCGTAGTGGAGACCGTCGGATTCGGCGTCGTTCATGTGGCCACCCTATGCCGCAGCGTGCGCGCGGGACAGCGGCCGCACCGCCGCGGCCCGCGGCCTAGGATGGCAGCATGCCCGACGCGATCTTCTCCAGGCCGCCGTCCGAGCGCCCCGGGACGCATCTGCTCCTGATGCTCCACGGCTATGGATCCTCCGATGCGGCCATGGCGCGGCACTTCGGGACGATGCCGCCGAACGTCACCGGTGCGGCGCTCCGCGGCAGCCTGGACGTGGGCGGGGAGCGCGGCTGGTTCTTGCTCGACTACTTCCTCACCCACGACTTCGCTGCGGTCGTCGCCTCGGCGCAGACGGTGCTGGACTTCCAGGACGCCCATGCGGGCACGTTCGCCTCGGTCAGCCTCCTCGGCTATTCGCAGGGCATGGCAATGGCCACGACCCTGCTTCGGCTGCGGCCCGGCGCCTACAGGGCCGCCGTCGGACTGAGCGGGTTTGTGCTGGACAACGACCTCCTGGCCATGACCGACCCGGACACCGGCGACCCGGCGGGCCGCACGCCGTTCTTCTGGGGGCGCGACCCGCTGGACCCCGTCATCAACCGGGCCGCCGTCGAGCACACCGCGCGGTGGCTGGAGGGGCACACGCGGCTGACTTCGCGGACCTACCCGGGCATGGGCCACACGATCGGCGCCGACGAGCTCCGGGACGTTGGCGCCTTCCTCCGCCACTATCTGGCCTAGTCCGCGGCCTCCGGTAACGCCGCGAAGGTTCCCGCGCCGAGCCAAGCCCTCGCCGTGCGCGCCCCGCGCCCCTAGAGTGGTGGATGTTATGAAAGACAAGATCACATCCGTAGTCCTCGGCCCAGACGGTAAGCCGGTACCGGGCATCCAAGGTGCCATTCTCAAGGCCATCGGCGTCCAGCGCCCGCTGGTCCTGGCGTATCTGGCCCGCCTGCGCCGGAAGCATCCGACCGACAGTGCGGCAGAACTGGCGCGCCTGATCGAACGCGACTACCTGGTGGCGGTCACCGGCGGCGGAGCGGCCGTTGGCGCCACCGCCGCCGTGCCGGGTGTGGGAACTGCAGCCTCGCTGGGCCTGTCGGCCGCGGCGACCGTGGGCTTCCTCGAGGCGAGCGCGTTGTACGCACAATCGCTGGCGGAGCTCCACGGCATCACGACGGACGATCCGGACAAGGCGCGCGCCCTGGTGATGGCCGTCCTGATGGGCGACGAGGGCAGTTCCATGATCGCCGCGCTGACCAACCAGGCGGCCGGCAAGGGAGTCGGCCCCGTCCAGGGTTGGGGCGCCGTGTTCGGCTCGAGTGGGCAGTCCGGCCTGTGGAGCGGAATCTCCGGGAACATCCAGAAGCAGTTCCTGCGGAAGATGCTCACCACGCAGGGCGCCTCGATGCTGGGCCGCGCCATTCCCTTTGGGATCGGTGCCGCCGTCGGCGGGGCGGGCAACCGCTTCCTGGGCAAGAAGGTCGTGGAGGCGGCGGCGCTGGCCTTCGGCCCGGTCCCGACGACCATCCCGGGGGAGCTGACCCGGGACGTCGAGCGCGCGGCCGGCCGGACGCCTCCCGGGCTGGTGCGGGGGCGGTCGGCCCGCCACAACGACGGCGACGACGCGGGCCGGCTCAGCGCCGAGGCGGACGTCGAGCGGGAAATCGAGGCCGAGCGCCGGCGTCGTTCCGGCCTCTGATCCTCACAGAAAGTTGTCAGGGGCACACACTTACCATCGCGCGAAGCGCGGCATAGGGTAACCGCACAAGCAACATTCCATGCCGACCGCGGAGCGCCCATGGCCACAACGTTGAACCGCCGGCGTCCCGCGGGGCGCCCCTTCCGGGCGATGGCCTGGGTGGCCGCCGCGGCCGCCGCGTCCCTGATGCTGGGGGGCTGCTCCACGCGCCCGGTGCTGGTGGTGGGCGCCGCGCCGGACAGCTCCGCGCTTCGGGAAGCGGTGACGCGGGACGCACTGGTGGAGCACCTGCAGGTGCTTCAGGATGCGGCCGACGCCAACGGCGGAAACCGCGCGTCGGGAACACCCGGCTACGAGGCCTCCGCCGCCTACGTCGAAACCCGCCTGCGGGAGGCCGGCTACGAACCGGTCCGCCAGGCGTTCAGCCATGAGGGCAGGGGCGATTCCGTCGTCGAAAGCTTCAATATCCTGGCGGACACGGGAGGGGACCCGGCGCGCACGGTCGTCATCGGCGCGCACCTGGACTCCGTCAGGCAGGGGCCGGGCATCAACGACAACGGCAGCGGGGTGGCGGCCGTTCTCGAGGTGGCGATCCGCCTGGCGGAGTCCGGTACGGTTCCCGCGAACATGATCCGCTTCGCCTTCTGGGGCGGGGAAGAGGATGGCCTCTACGGCTCCACGCACTACGTCGACGGGTTGTCCGACGCGCAGGCCAGGGAGCAGCTGGCGAACCTGAATTTCGACATGGTCGGATCGCCCAACGGGGCAGTCATGGTTTACGACGGCGACGCCGGACCCTTGGCCTTCGACGACCCGGCGCCCAAAGGATCCGCGGACGTCGAAAGGATCTTCCTGGACTACTTCGCCGCCCAGGGTGCCGCGGTGGAAAGCGTGGACTTCAACGACGATTCGGACTACCAGCCGTTCCTGGACCGGGACATACCGGTTGGCGGCCTCTTCACCGGCGACGAGGAGGCAAAGTCGGGTCCGGAGGCCGCGGCGCACGGCGGGACCCCGGACCTTGAGTACGACCCCTGCTACCACCGGAGCTGCGACACCCTGGACAACGTGGACGCCGACCTCCTGGAGGACATGGCCGACGCGTTGATGCACGCCGCGCTGGCACTGGGCTCGACCAAGTCCGGCTAGTCCGTTCCCGTGGCGCGGGGGGCCGCCGGGCCAAGCGGGAGGCGCCTGAGGCTACATTGGATAGGTAGCACCGCCACCCGCAGCAGAAGGAGCACCATGGCCCGCGGCCTGTACGTCAGCGCATCGACGTCGTCGAGCGGAAAGTCGCTGGTCACCCTCGGGCTGGCCGACATGCTCCACCGGCGGGCGGACCGGATCGGCTTTTTCCGGCCCATCGTCGAGGGCGGGGACGCGGGCGAGGACTCCGTCGTCGCGCTGATCAGGGACCTCTTCGGGATCGACGGGGCGCACGCCATCGCCGGGATGACCCGCGCGGAGGCCAGGGAACTGATCGTCGGCGGCAGGATCGAGGAGATCTATTCGCGATCGCTGGCGGCCTACGAGCAGATCGCCCGCGACGTCGACGTGGTCATCGTGGAGGGCACGGACCTGACCGGCCACGACTTCGCCGTCGAATTCGACCTCAACGCGCGCCTGGCCAACCACCTCGGCTGCCACGTGGTAGCCGTCGTGAGCGCGGCGGGCAAGACGGTCGCGGAGGCGGCCGACGCGGTCGACGTCGCGCGGGAGGCGTTCCACGAGGAGAAGGTCTCGCTGCTGTCGGTGATCGTTAACCGGGCGCGCACCGAGGACGCCGAGGACATCCGCGAGGCGGTCCGGCCGGGCCTGCACCGCCGGAAGGTCTACGTCCTGCCCGAACTCGAGGAGATCGTCCGCCCGACCGTCGGCGAGGTCTCGAAGGCGCTCGGCGCGCGGCTGATCGCCGGGCTGCCGGACCTCGACCGCGACGTCCGGCACGTGATCGTGGCCGCGATGAACGTGGGCTACCTGTTGGAGCGCTACCGCGACGGCGCCTTGGTGATCACCCCCGCCGACCGCTCGGACGTGATGGTCACCGCAGTCGCCACGTCCCGGACGCCGGGCTTCCCGTCCACCGCCGCCATGCTGCTGACCGGGCCGCGCCCGGTCGAGGACTCCGTGCTGCCGCTGCTGGCGGAGGCGCCCTTCCCGGTGTTCGCGGTCGAGGACGACACCTACACGTCAGCCCACCGCGTGTGGGACGTCAGCGGCGCCCTGAAGGCGGGCCAGCCCCGGAAGACGGCGGCGGCGCTGGGCAGCTGGTACCGCGAGGTCGACGAGGACGAGCTGCTGGAGCGCATCAGCCTGCCGGCGCCGGAGACCATGACGCCGCTGCGCTTCCTGCACCAGCTCATCGAACGCGCCCGCGCGGATCGGAAGCGGATCGTCCTCCCCGAGGGCGAGGACCTGCGTATCCTGCGCGCGGCGGAGATCATCCGGCGGCGGGACGTCTGCGACCTGGTCCTCCTGGGCCGCGCGTCCGAGGTGCGCGAGCTGGCGGCGCGGCACGGTGTGGACCTGGCCGGGATCGACGTGGTGGACCCGGAACGCAGCGACCTCCTGGAGCCGTTCGCCGCCGAATACGCCAAGCTGCGCGCCCACAAGGGAATCACCGCGGACCAGGCGCGCGAGCGGATGCTCGAGCGCTCCTACTTCGGGACCATGATGGTGCACCTGGGCGACGTGGACGGCATGGTGTCCGGCGCCGCGCACACCACGGCGAACACCATCCGGCCGTCTCTGGAGTTCATCAAGACCAAGCCCGGGGTGTCCATCGTCTCGTCGGTGTTCCTGATGCTGATGGCCGACCGCGTGCTGGTCTACGGGGACTGCGCGGTCAACCCCGAACCCAACGCGGAGCAGCTGGCGGACATCGCCGTGGCCTCCGCGGCGACCGCGAGGCAGTTCGGCGTCCGGCCGCGCGTGGCGATGCTCTCATACTCCACCGGAACGTCCGGTTCGGGCGGATCGGTCGACGATGTGCGGTCCGCCACGGAACTCGTCAGGGACCGCGAGCCGGACCTCGACATTGACGGCCCCATCCAGTACGACGCCGCCGTCGACGCCTCGATCGGCGCCTCCAAGCTGCCTGGGTCCGCCGTCGCGGGACAGGCGACGGTCTTTGTGTTCCCGGACCTCAACACGGGCAACAACACCTACAAGGCCGTTCAGCAGTCCGCCGGCGCCGTCGCCGTCGGGCCCGTCCTACAGGGACTGAACAAGGCCGTTAACGACCTTTCCCGCGGCTGCACCGTGGACGACATCGTCAACACCGTCGCCATCACGGCGATCCAGGCCCAGGAGTCCTAACCATGCGCGTGCTCGTCATCAATTCCGGCTCCTCCTCCCTGAAATACCAGGTCAGGGATACCGACACCCACGAGGTTCTGCTCTCCGGGCTGGTCGAGAAGATCGGCGAGGAGGTCCCGGACCACTCCGCCGCCTTGGACACCGTCGATGCGCATGTCCGCGACGTCCTCGGCGACACCGCCGTCGACGCCGTCGGGCACCGCGTGGTGCACGGCGGCGAGCGCTTCGCCGAGCCGGTGCTGATCACGTTCGAGATCACGCGCGCCATCGAGCGCCTGGCCCCGCTGGCGCCGCTCCACAACCCGGCCGCCGCCCTCGGCATCCGCGCCATCCTGGACCGCTGGCCGAAGATGCCCCAGGTGGCCGTGTTCGACACGGCCTTCCACCGGACGCTCCCGGAACACGCCTGGCGCTACGCCGTCCCGGACGCCCTTTACAAGGAGCACGGGGTCCGCCGCTACGGGTTCCACGGCACCAGCCACGACTACGTCACCGGCCGGGCCGCGGAACTGCTGGGGGTGGACCGCGGCAGCTTCAACGCGGTCGTCGCGCACCTCGGCAACGGGGCTTCCGCGACCGCCATCCGCGGCGGCCGCAGCGTGGACACGTCCATGGGGTACACGCCCCTCGAGGGGCTGGTGATGGGCACGCGGTCCGGCGACCTGGACCCGTCGATCATCACGCAGCTCATCATCCGCGGTGAATATACCGCCGAGGACATGGACCGGATCCTCAACAAGGACTCCGGACTCAAGGGGCTGTCGGGCAGGAACGACATGCGCGCCGTGGTCGAGGCCGCCGCCGAGGGGGACGACCGCGCCGAGCTAGCCCTGTCCATCGCGGCGTACCGGCTGCAGAAGTACATCGGCGCCTACCATGTGGCCGTCGGCGGGGCCCAGGCTATCGTCTTCACGGCCGGCATCGGCGAAAACTCGTGGCAGTTCCGGGAGCGCGTGGTCGCGGGACTGTCCGCGCTCGGGGTCGCCCTGGACCGGATGTCCAACGTCGAACGCTCCTCCGCCGCCCGGGTCGTCTCCGCCCCCGGGTCCGTCATTCCGGTGCTGGTTGTTCCCACCGACGAGGAGGCGGAGATCGCCCGGGCCACGGCCGAACTCGTGGGGGCGGACGGCGCGCCGCGGCCCTAGGCTAGTGCCATGACGACCGATTCCCCGCGGGCCGCACCGCGGCTGATTGTGTTCTGCGGGTTGCCCGGCGCGGGCAAGTCCTCGGTGGCGAACGCCCTGGCGCGCCGGATGGGGCTCCCCGTCCTTGGGGTCGACCCGCTGGAGGCTTCCCTGGTGGCCGCCGGAATCAACCAGAACCGGCAGCCCACCGGCCTGGCCGCATATTCTGCGGCGGAGGCCATGGCGGAGGCGCAACTGCGCAACGGTCTCGGCGTCGTGGTCGACGCGGTCAACGACGTGGCGGAGGCGCGCGGACAGTGGGTGCGGCTCGCGGCCCGGACCGGCGCCCGGCTCTCCTGGTTCGAGGTCGTCTGCTCGGATCCCACCACGCACCGCATGCGCCTGCAGAAGCGCCAGCGCACGGAGGATCCGCTGATCGGTGCGCCGACATGGGAATCGCTGAACCGGCGTCGTCGGCAGCTGGCGATCTGGCGGGATCCGCGGACGGTCTTGGATTCCCTGCACCACTCGCCCGAGGAGCTGGCCGTCATCGCCGAGCGTGCCCTGGAGCCGGTCGACACGACGGTGTGACGCCTCCTGTGACCACACTCACTTTTGGCGCGATCTAGGGCAGGATGGAACCCATGACCGAGAACCGCGCCGAGCCCGTCGACATCACACCGCAGGACAGCCCCGCCGGCGGCTCGCCGACCACCGTGTCCGCCCCGCCCTCCGCCCTCTTGGAGATCACCGACCTCGCGGTCAGCTTCACCACCATGCACGGAGAGGTCAAGGCGGTGGAGAAGGCGTCGCTGCGGCTTGAGGCCGGCCGCACGCTGGCCATCGTCGGGGAATCCGGCTCCGGAAAGTCGACGACCGCCATGGCGGCGATCGGCCTGCTCCCGGGCAATGGCCGCGTGGCCGCGGGCAGCATCATGTTCGACGGCCAGGAGCTCGTGGGCCTGCCGGAGTCCCGCATGCGCCCCATTCGGGGGCGGCAGATCGGCCTGGTGCCGCAGGATCCCATGTCCAATCTCAATCCGGTCACCAAGATCGGGCAGCAGGTCGCCGAGACGCTGCTGGTGCACGGCATGGCGACGTCGAAGGACGTCGACCGCAAGGTCATCGAGACGCTCGAGGCGGCCGGCCTGCCCGACGCCAAGGAGCGCGCCAAGCAGTACCCGCACGAGTTCTCCGGCGGCATGCGCCAGCGCGCCCTGATCGCCATCGGCCTGGCCTGCCGGCCCAGGCTGCTGATCGCCGACGAGCCCACCTCGGCGCTGGACGTCACGGTCCAGCAGACCATCCTCGACCAGATCCAGCGTATGACCGACGAGCTCGGGACGTCCGTCCTGCTGATCACCCACGACCTGGGCCTGGCAGCCGAGCGCGCCTCGGACCTGGTGGTCATGCACCGCGGAAAGGTCGTGGAGTCCGGCCCCGCCCGGCAGCTTCTGGAGGACCCGCAGCACCCCTATACCCGGTCCCTCGTCCGCGCGGCGCCCTCCGTGGCGGCAGTGCGGCTGCGGCCCGGCGCGTACACCGGCGATTCGGCGGCGCGCGCCGAGGCCGCGGCGGAGGCCGTCACCGGGACCGTTGGGCCGGAGGCGGCCACGGGAAACATCGTGGAGATCCGCGACCTGAACAAGGTCTACCGCCGCCGGGGGTCGAAGGAAGACTTCTACGCGGCCAAGGACGTGAGCCTGGACATCCCCCGGGGGTCCACCGTGGCCATCGTCGGAGAGTCCGGATCCGGCAAAACGACGACGGCCCGTATGCTGCTGAAGCTGATCGAGCCCACGAGCGGGACGATGACCTTCGACGGCATGGACGTCGCGACGCTCTCGAAGGCGCAACTGAAGGACTTCCGCCAGCGGGTGCAGCCCGTGTTCCAGGACCCGTACTCCTCGCTGAATCCGATGTTTACGATCGGACGGATCGTCGAGGAGCCGCTCACCACGTACAAGCGGGGCAACGCCAAGGAGCGCGCCGTCCGCGTCCGCGAGCTGATGGACCAGGTGTCCCTGCCCCATTCGATGCTGCGGCGGTACCCGGCCGAGCTTTCGGGCGGCCAGCGGCAGCGCGTGGCGATCGCCCGGGCGTTGGCGCTGAAGCCCGAACTGATCGTGTGCGACGAGCCCGTCTCCGCCCTCGACGTCCTGGTCCAGGCACAGATCCTCAAGCTCTTGGGGGAACTGCAGTCGGAGCTGGGGTTGAGCTACCTGTTCATCTCCCACGATCTCGCCGTGGTGCGCCTGATCTCCGACTACGTGTGTGTCATGAAGGACGGCGAGCTGGTGGAGGCGGCCAGCTCCGAGGAGATCTTCACCAACGCCCGGCACCCCTACACGCGGCGCCTGCTGGCCTCCATCCCGGGCAACGAGCTCGAAATCGATCCGGATGCCGCCTGATCCCCAGCGCCCCGACCAGGACGACGACGACCTCCGGCCGGAGCCGCAGGGCTTCGGCTTCCGGACGGGCGTGCGCAGCGCGCGTGGCGTTCGGGATAGCCGTCTTCCTGCTTGCGGTGGCCACCATGCTGCTGCTGCTCGGCGCAATCCTGGCGATCCAGGCCGAGGCCTGGTGGGCCTTGGCGGCCCTCGGCCTGTTGGAGCTCGGGTTCATCGGAGCGTTCTTGGCCCTGGCCGCCCGCGCCCGAGCCCGACGAAACCGCTAGCGCCCCGCCCCGTCCAACCCGGCCCCACTCAAACCTCCGGAAGTGGACATTTCCTAGCCTTATATGGCTTGGCACTGTCCACTTCCGGTGGCGTTGTAGCCGGGTGGAGGCGATGACGGCGTTGACGGCTCGGGCGGCGCCCGCACAGGCGGGCCCTCCGCCTGCGGTGGCCGGCATTTTCCACACCGGGCGCGTGCGTGCGACAGTGCTCCGGCTGTCCCGGCAGGGTGGTGCCATGGAGTTTCCGAAGGCCCGCATTGTCACGTCAGCATCCGTCCGGAGGGCCGGCGGCAGCCAGCGGTCCCTCAACCGCGAGTACGAATCGGGTGCCCTGGTCCGCCTGATGCGCGGCGTGTACGTCGACACCGACGCCTGGCTCGCCGCCACGCCCTGGGGCCGGTACGCGCTGACGACGGCGGGGCTGGCCCTCGCCGAGCACCGCTACGTCTTCTGCCGGGAGACCGCGCTTGCCCTGATGGGACTGCCGCTTACCTCCGTTCCGGAGCGCGTGCACGTCCTCGTCGGGCATCCCGCTCGGGTCGGCGCGCGCCGTGGCACCGTGTCCTATGCGACGCCGGAGCGCTCGCTGCTGCGCTGGCGCGGGTTGGCATCCTCCGGGGACCAAGACCGGTCGATGCCCGCGCGACTGCCCTCGGGCTTTCCGGTCACGGGCCACCTGCCGGACGGGCCCGGCAGGACACACGTGGACGCCGGCGCGCACGGGGTGCGGCTGCGGTGTACGGACCTGGAGGCCACCCTCGGCGACACGCTGGCCGAGCTCCGGCTCGACGCCGCCGCCGTCGTGCTGGATGCCGTGTTGGCGGGCGCCGTCCCTCTGGGCGGCGGCACCGTCACCCGCGACCGGCTGGTGGAACTGGCGCGGGCGCAGGCCTCCCAGGCGGCCACGAGGCGCGTGCTCGCCGCGGTACGTTTCGCCGACCCGGCGTCGGAATCCGCGGGGGAGTCCCGGAGCCGGGCGGTCATCCACCAGCTTGGGTTTGAGGCGCCGAGGCTGCAGCACGAGGTCTGGGACGCGAGGGGGCTCGTGGGCCGGGTCGACTTCTGGTGGCCCGGCTCCCGGGTGGTCGGCGAGTTCGACGGGCGGTTGAAGTACTCGCGCTCGCGGGAACTGTCCGGCATGGATGCCGCGGACGTGGTAGTCGAGGAGAAATTGCGCGAGGATCGGCTGCGCTCGGCCGGGTGCGGCGTCGTTCGTTGGGATTGGTCCGACCTGGAGGACCCGGCGCGCGTGTCGGCAAAGCTGGAGGCCGCCGGCATCCCGCGCTTCCGGCGCAAGAAACCCCGCGAAGTGGACATTTCCCCGGCTAACTAACCGTTGGGATGTCCACTTCGCGGGGTGGGGTGGTGAGCTAGCGCTGGCGGGACTTCGGGTCCAGCGCCTCGCGTAGGGACTCGCCCAAGAGGGTGAAGCCCAACGCCGTGATGGCGATGCAGATGCCCGGCAGGAACGCGAGCTGCGGTGCGATGCCGAGCTCCGACTGCGCGTACGTGAGCATGCGCCCCCATTCGGCCGTTTGCGGCAGCCCGCCGCCCAGGCCCAGGAACGACAGGGCGGCGGCGTCGATCACGGCCGTGGCCAGGGTCAGCGTCGCCTGGACGATGACCGGGCCCACGGAATTCGGCAGCAGGTGGCTCATGGTGATGGTCCGGCGGCTCAGTCCCAGGGTCTGCGCGGCCAGGATGTAGTCGGCACCCTTCTGCTGAAGCATGGAGGAGCGCAGCAGCCTGGCGAAGATCGGGACGGCCGAGACACCAATGGCGATCATCACGGCGAAGGCGCCCTGGCCCAAAACCGCCGCGATGGACACGGCAAGCAGCAGGTTCGGAACGGAGAGCAGGATGTCGACGAAGCGCATGATGACGTTGTCGACCCACCCCCCGAAGCCGCCGGCCAGCAGCCCAAGGATCATGCCGCCCACAAGACCCATGGCCGTGGACACAAGACCGATGGTCAGGGACGCCTGCGCGCCCCAGATGAGCTTCGAGAAGACGTCGCCGCCGAAGCGGTCCAGGCCCAGAATGAACCCGTCGATCTCCCCGGGCCCCGGGATGTGCGTCGGTGTGATCTCCGTGCGCCCGGGCAGGTCGTTGCCGCCGTAGGGCGCCAGGACCGGGGCCAACAGCGCCACCAGCAGGAACAGGAACACGATCACGGCGCCGGCGATGGCCGCCGGGTTGCGGCGCATGCGGATGAAGGCGTCGCGCCAGATGCTGGTGCCCTTGGACTGCGGGGCGCCGGGCGCCGGCGGCACCACGGGCTCGCCGGCCGGGGACAGTTCGGGCCCGCCGGGTGCGGGAGGAAGAGTCATGCTCATTGCACACGCACCCTCGGGTCGATGAGGCCGTAGGAAACGTCCACCAGCAGGTTGATCAGCGAGTAGATGATCGCGATGAAGATGATGAACCCCTGCAGCACGGGATAGTCGAGCGTAAAGATGGCATCGCGCAGGAATCTGCCGATGCCGTTGAAGGCGAACACCGTCTCCGTCAGCACGGCGCCCGAGATCAGCAGCCCCAGCTGGAGGCCGATCGTGGTGGTCACCGGCAGCATGGCGTTGCGCAGGATAAAGCGCTTCCTGATGAGGCTCCGCGTGAGGCCCTTCGCCCGCGCGGTGCGCACGTAGTCGGCGTTCATGACCTCAAGGACCGAGGCCCGGGTGATGCGCACGATGATCGCGAGCGGGATGGTTCCCAGGGCGATCCCCGGCAGGACCAGGTGCATAAACGCGTCCCAGGCGGCGTCCCACTCCTGCGTCATCAACCCGTCCAGGACGTAGAAGTCCGTGATGTGCGTCGCGTCGATGCGGGCGCTCTGCCTGCCGTCGGTCGGGAACCACGGAAGCTTGATGGCGAAGACCCACTTCAGGATGAACGCGAGAAAGAACACGGGGACCACGATGCCGAGCAGCGACAGCACCACGGACGAGTGGTCCTGCCACCTGCCGACGTTCCGCGCGGCCCAGTAGCCCATGGGGATGCCGATGCCGATCGCGAAGATCAGGGCCACGACCGTGAGCTCCAGCGTGGCGGGGAAGCGTGTGGCGAACTCCTCCAGCACGGGGCGCTGCGTCTGCAGGCTGGACCCGAAGTCGCCGGTCAGCAGCTTGCCCATGTACTGGAAGTACTGCTCGATGAGCGGACGGTCGAAGCCGTACGCGGCGTTGACGCGGGCGACGGCCTCGGGTGTGGCCTTGTCGCCGAGCAGTGCGGTTGCGGGGCCGCCGGGGAGATTGCGGACCCACAGGAACAGCAGGATGGAAAGTCCGATAAGGGTGGGGATCAGCAGCGAAATGCGCTTGCCGATGACTCTGAGCACGGTGGCCTCTCGAGAGTGGTGGAAAAGGGTACGACGGCGGGTCGGAACCCGCCGTCGTACCCTACGCGGCCTTACTTGTTCAGCTTGATGTCGTTGAAGACCTCGTCGTTGACCGGGCTGGTCGGGAACGAGTCGACCCGCTCGTTGAAGGCCAGGGACGGCGCCGGGTGGGCCAGCGGGACGGCCGGCACGAACTCGGCGATGTCCGCGTTGATCTCCTCGTAGAGCGGCGTCTGCTCCTCGAGGACCGGGACGCCGCGGGCGTCGGCGATCTTCTTGAACAGCTCCGGGTTGTCGAAGCCGTACTCGGGCTTCTCGCTGCCGAAGAACACGCCCACGAAGTTGTCGGTGTCGTTGTAGTCGCCGGTCCAACCCAGCAGGTGGATGCCGTGGTCCTCGCCGCCCTGGATCCGGTCAAGGTAGTCCGGGCTCCACTTGTTGGGCTGCGGGTCGACCTTGATGCCGACCTCCTCGAGTTGCGCGGAGATGTTCGTGAAGATCTGCTCCGGGGTCGGCATGTACGGCCGGGAGACGCCGGTCGGGTAGTTGAACTGCAGGGTAAAGCCGTCCTCGTAGCCGGCTTCCTTCAGCAGTTCCTTGGCCTTCTCCGGGTCGTAGTCGTAGGCCTCGACGTCCGGGTTGTAGCCGTTGACCGAGTCCGGGATGAACTCGATGGCCTTTTTGGTACCCTCGGGCAGGGTCTGCTTGATCAAGGCGTCCTTGTCGATCGCGTAGGAGATCGCCTGGCGGACCTTGACGTCCTTGAGTTCCTCGACGCTCTGGTTCAGGCCGAGGTACAGGATGGTGAAGGGGTCGCGGGCCATGATCTTGTAGCCGGCGGTCTCGAGGGCGGCGGTGTCCGCGGGGGCCACAAGGTCGTAGCCGTCGATCTCGCCGGCCTCGAGGGACTGGCGGCGGGCCACGGGATCGTCGATGACGCGGAAGATGATCTTGTCGATCTGTCCCTTCTCGCCCCAGTAGTCCTCGTTGTAGGAGAGCTCGACCTGCTGGCCGGTCTCCCACTTGTCGAACTTGAAGGGGCCCGTTCCCACGGGGTTGCCGGTCGCGTACTCGGAGAGGACGGGCGCCTCCTCCGAGCCGCTGATCTCGTCGGCCTTGAACTTCTCCAGGGCCTCGGGCGACTGCATGGCGAAGGCGGGCAGCGAGAGCGCGGCGACGAACCCTGCGAACGGCTTGGCCAGGGTGATCTTCGCCTCCGTCGCGGACACCGCCTCGCAGGACTCGTAGACGGCGTTCTCTGGTTTGTCGGCGAAGCCCTTGAAGAGGTTGCCGTAGTAGTACGCCACGGTCTCTGCCTGCTGGATGCCCTTGAAGTTGTACCAGCGGTCGAAGTTGAAGCAGACGGCTTCCGCGTTGAACTCGGTGCCGTCGTGGAACTTGACGCCCTCTTTAAGCTTGAAGTCGTAGGTGAGCCCGTCCTCGGAGTTCTCCCACGATTCGGCCAGCAGTGGCGCCGGATTGGCGGTGCCCGGCTCCGTGCCCACGAGGCCCTCGAAGACCTGGCGGCTGACCCGGAAGGACTCGCCGTCGGAGGCGTAGGCGGGATCGAGGGACTTGGGGTCCGAGGAGGCGGCGAAGATGAAGGTCGAGTTGACCTCGCCCTCGGCTCCCTCGCTGGCGTCCCCGCCGTCGCGCTGGCTCTGGGCGCATCCGCTCAGGACGAGCGCCCCGATCGCGAACGACGTGGTGATGGCGGCGAAGCGGCGGCGTGCCGCCCGCTTCGGCTGGCCATTGTGGTTCATGGCTTCTCCTGGGTTCGAGTCCTTGCGCCGGCAGCCGCGGGAATCGCCTCCCCCATGGCCTCCGGGTTCGGAGCACCGGCACATGGTGTGAGCCTAGTCTCATTCAAGGCTCGTTTCACGCATTTGCCCGGAGGGATCACATTCGCCGCCGGTCACGATTCGGTCACGACGCCGTTCGCCGGCCCAGTCCGCTCGGAGGCGCCGTGGCTAGGGGAAGCCCGCGAGCCGCAGCAACGCGGCGGCCGCCGCGCCGGCGAGCACCACCACCAGAAACGGGGCGCGGAGCCAGAGCGCGACGGCGGCCGCGGCCAGCGCACCGACCCGGGCGTCGAGCGCCAGCGCCTGCCCCGATGCGACGGCGTTCACCGCGGTGAGGGAGGCAAGCAGGCCGATCGTCAGGGCGCCGGCGACGCGCGTCACGTGCGGGTTGTCCAGCACCCTGGCGGGCACCAGGTAGCCCAGCAGCTTGGTGGCGTAGGCCACCGCGCAGGCCACCAGGACCCACCCCCAGAGGCTCACGGCGCGGCCCCGCCGGCCGCGCGCCCGCCGCCGTAGGGTTCGACGTCCGGTTCCATGCCCTCGCCGGACGGCCCGCGGCCGAACCAGCCCCAGACCCCGGCGACGAGGGCGGCAACGAGGATCGGCAGGCCGGGCGGCGCCACGGGCACCGCCAAGACCGTCACCAGGGCGGCCACGACCGCGAGCGCCACCGGCTGGCGGGAGCGCAGCCGGGGCCAGAGCAGGGCCAGGAATGCGGCCACCGCGGCGCCGTCCAGACCCCAGGCCTTGGGATCCCCCAGGGCGTCGCCGAGCAGCGCGCCGGCCACGGTAAAGAGGTTCCACAGGAGGAACACCCCCAGGCCGGCAACCCAGAAGCCCCGCCGTCGCTCGGTCGGGTCGGTCTGCCCGGACGCCGTCGCGGCGGACTCGTCGATGGTCACGTGCGCCGCGACGGCCTTGAGCCACCCGGCGGGCCTCACGATCGCATTCATCTGCATGCCGTAGACCACGTTGCGCACGCCCAGCAGCGCGGCCGCTCCGAAGGCGGCGGAACCTCCGCCTCCGCCTGCCACCACACCGATGAACGCGAACTGCGAGCCGCCCGTGAACATCAGCGCGCTGAGGGCGATGGTCTGCCAGAGGCTGAGCCCCGAGGCGATGGAGAGGGCCCCGAAGGAGACGCCGTACAGCCCCGTCGCCACGGCGATGGCTGCCCCGACCTTGACGGCGGGCGACTGGGCGAATTTCACCGGCCCAGTCTAGTGGTGGGATGTGGCGCGGGGCTCCGCTTTCCGCGTGGCCGCAAGGTAGCGCTTCACGTATGCGGGCCGGTTGCTGGTCAGTTCCCGCACGCCGAGCGCGGTCAGGAAATCGATGTCGGCGTCGTCGTCGACCGTCCACACCCGAAGGGTCAGGCCCGCCTCGATCCACCGCCGCACCAGCCCGGGGTTGTCCCGGGCGAACGCCACGCCGGGACCCGCGATTCCCACGGCCCCGGCGTTGAGCCGTCCGATGCCGCCCACAAGCGTCCGGCGGATGACCTGCTCGACGGCGGCCCGGCCGAACAAACCGAAGTCGTCCACGAAGTCCTCGTCGATGCCCGTCACCAGCTGGCAGAGGTACTGCCCGGACACGCTCTGCAGGAGATAGTCGATGGACCCCGGGTCGAAGCTCATCAACGTCACCGCCACATTGCCGATCCGCGACGTTTCCGGGTCCCAGCCGGCCCGCATCAGTTCCGCCAGCACCCGCTCCTCCAGCCGACGCCCGAAGGGACTGGGCTGCTTCAGTTCGATCGCCAGGCCCATGTCCCGGCCGGAAAGCCGCATCATGTCCAGCAACTGGGGCAGCGTCACCAGCTGCTCCGACCGGGCGCCAAAGGCCTCGGGGATGCGCACGCCCTTCCAGGAGGAGAAGTCCAGCCGTCGCAGCTCGGACAGCGTGTACGCGCCGACCGACCCCGTCCCGTCCGAGGTCCTGTCCACGGTTGGATCGTGGTGGCACACCACCCGAAGGTCCTGGGTCAGGTGGACGTCGCACTCGACGCCGTCGGCGCCCTCGTCGATCGCCTGCTGGTAGGCGGCACGCGTGTTCTCCGCGTAGGCCAGACTGGACCCTCGATGCGCATAGACGGTGTGCATGCATTAAAGCTACGTGACGGCGGGGTCCCGCCGCCGCCGTCCGAGCGCAGCGGCGGGTGAACTATCGTGGAAGCCTTGGCACGCCGCCTGATCCGGAGGAGCCGACGATGACCACCACTACGCTGACCGACGCCGACCGCGGAGCGGCCCTGCTCCGCATGAAACGGATCGCGACCGGGCTGCTTGTGGCGCTCGCAGTTGTGTTCGCCGTGTCCTTTGCGCTGCAGGAGCGGTACCCGTGGCTGGAGTACGTCCGGGCCGCGGCGGAGGGAGGGATGGTTGGTGCGCTGGCCGACTGGTTCGCCGTGACGGCGCTGTTCCGGCGCCCCCTCGGCCTCAATATCCCGCACACGGCAATCATTCCGCGCAAGAAGGACCAGATCGGCGAGAGTCTTGGCGGGTTTGTGCAGGAGAACTTCCTGTCCGACGAGGTCGTGTCACAGAAGCTGGACAACCTGCGCTTCGCCGCCACCGCCGGAGCGTGGCTGGCCCGTCCCGAGGGCGCCGAACGCGTCGCCAAGGAGGGATCGACGGCGATCCGCGGCCTGCTGGGCGTGCTCGACGACGAGGACGTGTTGCGCTTGCTCGAGGCGCTGGCGCGCAAGCACATGCTCGCCCCCGAGTGGTCCTCGACCCTGGGGCGCATCCTCGAGAGCGTCCTGCGCGACGGCCACCACCGCCAGCTGGTGGACCTCCTGGCCGAGCGCGCCGCCGCATGGGTGAAGGCGAACAGGACAACCGTCGTCGGCCTGGTCTCCGAGCGCTCCCCCTCGTGGCTCCCCGATGTCCTGGACCAGCTCGTCGGCGAGAAGATGCACCGCGAGCTGGTGAAGTTCATCGACGCGGTGCGCGCCGATCCGAACCACAGCCTGCGCCGCAGCGTCGACGCCTGGCTGGCGGACTTCGCCGCGGACATGCAGTCCAATCCGGAGACCGTGGCCAAGGTGGAGCGCCTGAAGCACTCCGTGCTGGGCGATCCCCAGTTGCGCGAGCTGGCGGCCACGGGATGGTCGAGCGTCAAGGCGGCGCTGATGGACGCGGTGGAGAACCCCGAGTCCGAGCTGCGTCGCTCGTTCGTGAGGGCCGTCGGCGACTTCGGGCAGCGACTGACCGAGGACGCGCGGCTGGCCGGCAAGGTCGACGCGTGGATCGCCGGGGCCGCCGGCTACGTCGTGCGCACCTACCGCGGTCAGATCGCCGACGTCATCCGCGAGACAGTGGCTCGCTGGGACGGCGAGGAGACCAGCCGGAAGATCGAGCTCCAGGTGGGCAGGGACCTCCAGTTCATCCGCATCAACGGAACCGTGGTCGGCTCGTTGGCGGGGCTGGGGATCTTCGTCGTGGCGGACCTGCTGCTCCGCTAGGACACGCGGGAGGCCGTCAGGAGACCACGGGCAGCGAGCCGGTGGAGCGGCCGCCGCCGTACCGCCCCGCGGTCAGGAGGCCGGTCACCAGCGACGTGATGCGGTCCGACGGAGCGACACCGAATTCCCCCCGCAGCCGGTCGGCGAACGACTCGTAGAGCTGCAGTGTCCGCGCGTAGTCGCCTTCCGCCAGGTGGGCGTCCAGGAGCAGCGCAATGGAACTCTCGCGCCACGGATCGATGTCCACGGCGCACTGGGCCGCATCGGTCGCGTAGGCGGTTTCCCCGTTCTTGAGGAACTCTTGCGCGATGCGCTCCAGAACCGTCAGGCGCAGTCGCGTCCATCGGTCCTGCTCCGTCAACACCCAATCCTCGTACCACCCGGGCAACAGGTCGGCGTGCCGCATCTTCTGCAGAAGCTCAACCCGTTGCCGGGCGCGCCGGCCCGGCTCGGCGGCCGCCACACGCTTGCGCACCTCGTCCAGGTCGATCACCACCGTGTCGGCCAACGAGAGGGTTTGCCCGTCGGATTCGAGCAGCCCCGGCAGCTGGTGGTTGACCGTCCAGATGCTCTCGCGGAGGCTGCCCGTGGCCTGCCTCTCCGAGCTCTCCGGCCATAGCGTGCCGGCCAGCAGCGCGCGCGGCTGCGTCCCCTTGAGCGCCAAGATGGCGATCAACCGCTGCTGTCGCAACGTCACTCTGACTTGCTGTCCGCCATCGCGCAGGCGCCAAGCCCCCAACAGATCCAGTTGCCACAAGTGCTTTTCAATCATGATCGCCCCAAACAGACCATTTCGTTAGCCGGAGGGGTTTCTGTGCACCGATGGCTTTCGGCGACGGGACCGTTCTCCGACTCTGATGTTGTTCCCACATTCAGAATGGCCGGACGGCTGTCGAAGTCAACCCGTAGAGCGCGTGGATTCCCGGCTGACGTGACCCAATAACGGGCGAATAACGGCGTTGTAACAGAGTGCCCTATTTACTCAATGAACACATGACTTGGCCGTTTCGTCATCCTAGGAGCAATCCATGCCGTACGTTCCATCGGCTAACACCCAGTCAACAAATTTAATCCGAAAGGCCCCCAAGGGCCGAGATGATGGCGAGAGAACGAGGGAGACCATGCCCATTATCAAAGATCCGCACCTGTTCAACGAGCAGAGCCTGTTCGTGGATCTGGAGGGCGTGCTGGGTCGCCGCCTGTACCTGAAGATCGAGGGCTTCAACTTCGCCGGCTCGATCAAGCTCAAGCCGGCCAGGGAAATGGTCGAGCGCGCCGAGCGGGAGGGCCTGATCGGCCCCGGCTCCGTGCTTGTGGAATCCTCCTCCGGGAACCTCGGCGTCGCGCTGAGCATGATCGCCGCCAGCAAGGGCTACCGCTTCGTGTGCGTGATCGACCCCCGCTGCAACCCCGCGACCCGCCAACTGATGGAGTCCCTCGGCGCGCAGGTGGACCTGGTCACCGAGCCGGACCCCGTCGACGGTTTCCTCGGCGCCCGGCTCAACCACGTCCGGGACCTGTGCGGGTCCGACAAGCGGTACGTCTGGCTCAACCAGTACGCCAACCCCGGCAACTGGGGTGCGCACTACCGCTGGACCGCCCCGGAGATCGCCAACCAGTTCCCGGACCTGGACGTGCTGTTCGTGGGCGCCGGGACCACGGGCACCCTCATGGGGTGCGCCCGGTACTTCCGCGAGCACCGGCCCGGCGTCCGGATCGTCGCCGTCGACGCCGCCGGCTCGGTCACGTTCGGCGGGCAGCCCGGCACCCGCCTGATCCCGGGCCTGGGCATGGGCATGCGCCCGCCCCAGCTCGACGAGTCCTTCATCGACGACGTCGTGATGGTCGAGGAGCTGGACACGGTGCGCGCCTGCCACCGCCTGGCCGCGCGCGGATTCCTGTTCGGCGGCTCCACCGGGACCGTGGTCCACGGCGCCATGACCTGGCTCGCGGACCACCACGCGCAGGACCTCACCGCGGTGGCCATCTCTCCGGACCTGGGCCGCCCGTACCTGGACACCATCTACCAGCCCGACTGGGTGCTCGACAACTTCGGGGCCGACGCGCTCGCCAGCGACGACGCGCCCACCGCACCCGGCCGAGCAACCAACCAGGTCTCGGAGCCAAGCCACCCCGCCGCCGCTCCGGTTACGGAATCCGCTGCCTCAGTAGGGAGTTTCTCGCAGTGAAAAAGCTCGTCGACACCCTGCCGACGCCTCCAGAATCCACGATCTCCACGAGGAGGGAACTCCCAGCAGTACCGGCAACCGGGGGCGCCGGAGCGGACATCCCACTTGAGCGCCGGCTGGCGGACATTCTCGCCGCGGTGGTGAAGAAGGACGACGTCCCGGTGGACGCCCACTTCTTCCATGAACTGGGTGCGGACTCGTTGGTGATGGCGCAGTTCTGCGCGCGCGTGCGCAAGCAGCCGGACCTGCCGACCATCTCGATCAAGGACATCTACCAGCACCCGACGATCGCGGCCCTGTCCGCGGCCCTGGCGCCCGCTGAACCGGTGTCCCTTCAGGCCCGGCTGACCGAGGTGCTGGCCGGCTTGCTGGGCGTCGAGCAGGTTCCGGCGGACGCGGATTTCTTCCATGAGCTGGGTGCGGACTCGTTGGTGATGGCGCAGTTCTGCGCGCGGGTGCGCAAGCAGCCGGACCTGCCGACCGTGTCCATGAAGGACATCTACGGCAACCCGAATGTCTTCGCGCTCGCCGCGGCCCTGCACGAGCGCTCGCAACAAGACCGTCCGGAGGAGTCCTCGCCGATACTGGCCTCCGTGCCGGAAACGCCGGCTCCCATGGATGCGCGGACGTGGGAGTACGTTCTCTGCGGCGCCCTGCAGGTCCTCGTCTACGTCGGCTACTGCCTGCTCGCCGGTGCGCTCGCGGTTCTGGGCTACTACTGGATGTTCCCCGAGGCGGGCCCGGACAACCACCACTGGCTGGCCCACGGGACGAGCTTCGCCGTGATCTACCTGCGTTCGATCGCCTTCGCCGCGGCCACGTTCGTGCTGATGTGCATCCTTCCGGTGGCCGGGAAGTGGATCATCATCGGGCGCTTCCGGCCCCGGGAGATCCGCATCTGGAGCCTGGACTACTTCCGGTTCTGGCTGGTCAAGACCCTGATGCGGACTTCGCCCCTCTCGCTGATGACGGGGTCCCCGCTGACGACCTTCTACCTGCGCGCCATGGGCGCGACGGTGGGCCGCAACGTGACGATCCTGACCAACCGCCTCCCGGTCTGCACCGACCTGCTCACCATCGGGGAGGGGACTGTCATCCGCAAGGACGTGGTGGTCAACGGCTACCGCGCCCACGGCGGCGTCCTGCAACTCGGGCCCGTGACGCTGGGCCGGGACGTGATCATCGGCGAGGGCAGCGTCCTAGACATCAACACGGAGATGGGTGACGGCTCGCAGTTGGCCCACCGATCCACGCTCTACACGGGACAGGCCGTCCCCGGGGGCGAGCGCTGGCACGGCTCGCCGGGCCGGCGCACGGAGTCGGACTTCGGCACGATCGACCCCATGCCGTACCGGCCGATGCGCCGCGGATGGTTCGCCACCTCCCAGCTGGTGGGCACGCTGGGCCTGGGCCGCACCATGGTGGGGCTGGTGATCACGCTGGTCGTCCTGGCCTACCCGCCCGTGGCGGCCCTCCTGGAGGCGCAGCCGTTGGCGTTCGCGAACTGGACGTTCTACGCCGACGCCGTCGCGTTCGCCGGGCTGGGCGTCATCGGGGGAACGGTGGTGGCGCTGGTCTTCATCACGACCGTGCCGCGGGTGTTCCAACTCGCCGTAAAGCCCGACACGGTGTATCCGATGTTCGGGCTGCGGGACGCGGCGGCGCGGACGGTGGCGAGGATGACCAACAGCCCCATGCTCGGTACGTTGTTCGGGGACAGCTCGTACGTGGTGAACTACGTGCGGTCGATCGGCTACAAGCAGCCGCAGCTCCAGCAGACAGGCTCGAACTTCGGCACGGGGTTCAAGCACGACAACCCGTACCTGTCGACGGTGGGCACCGGCACGATGATCGCCGACGGGGTGTCGTTTATGAACACCGACTACTCGGCGACGTCGTTCAAGGTCAGCCCGGTGGAGATCGGGGCGCGCAACTTCCTGGGCAACCACGTTCTCTACCCGGCCGGAGCCAGGACCGGGGACAACTGCCTGCTCGCGACCAAGGTGATGGTCCCCGTCGACGGGCCGGTGCGCCACAACGTCGGCCTGCTCGGATCGCCGGCATTCGAGATTCCGCGCTCGGTCCTGCGGGACGCGCTTCCCGAGGAGCATACGAGCCGTTCCCGCCTCCGCCGGGACCTCGCGGCCAAGAACCGGCACAACCTGCGCACCATGGTTCTGTTGATGCTTGCGCGCTGGTTCAACGCGTCGCTGGCCATGCTGGTCATGTTCGCCGCGCTCGAGCTCTCCGACCAATTCGGCTTCCTGGCACTCAGCGCCTCGTTCGTCGTCATGCTGGTCCTCGGCGTGCTGGTGCCGGTCGGCATCCAGCATCTCGCGACGGGGTTCCGGCGGCTGCAACCCCAGCTGTGCTCCATCTACAACCCGTACTTCTGGTGGCACGAGCGGTACTGGAAGCTGCAGGCCCAGAGTCGATACGTCGCCCTCTTCAACGGGACGCCGTTCAAGCCGATGATCTGGCGCCTGCTGGGCGTGCGGATGGGGACCCGGGTCTTCGACGACGGTCTGGGGATCGTCGAGCGGAGCCTTGTCACAATCGGGTCGCGCTGCACCTTCAACGCAGGCACCACTATCCAATCCCATTCCCAAGAGGACGGGATGTTCAAGTCCGACCGCGACACCGTGGGGGACGACGTCACGCTCGGCGTCGCCGCCTTCATCCACTACGGCGTCACCATCGAAGACGGCGTCGTCGTCGCCGCAGACTCCTTCGTGATGAAGGGGACAACCCTCACCCGGGGATCCCTGTGGGGCGGCAACCCGGCCAACGAATCCCGCGCCGCCACCACTTCCCCCGCAGCCCTGGAAAGGTCCGTGTCATGACGATCACCCAAGCGCTCACCTGCCGGACCGCCGCCGACAACACGGCCGCCCCGTCCGGCAACCTGCCCTCCCGTCCGGAGGTCGCGCCGCTGATTCCCCGGTGGACACAGGACCGCCGGGCGGGCCAGGACCTGGTCGAGGCGCCGGTGCCGGAGGACCTTCGCGCGGAGGTGGGGGCGCTGGCCCGCGCCATGGACGTGACGCCCGGCTCGATCTGGCTGGCGGCCCACGCGAGGGTGCTTCAGGCCCTGTCCGGCGAGGCGGAGGTCTCCACCGGCCGCCTGGACACGGCGGGTACCTGGCAGTGCAACCTCGATCTGGACCGCCGGTCCTGGCGTGCACTGGTCCAAGAGTCGCGCGACCGCGAAGCCCTTCACGAGGCTGGCCCCGGCGGGTACGAGGTGGTGTTCGGAGCGGGGCGGGAGGAGTCCGAGCTGCCCGAGGGCATCGTTCTCGGTGTTTTCCTCCTGGGAACATCCGGGGGCGAGGTGCTCCGCCTGCGTTACCGACGGGACGTCCTCGACGCCGGGGCCGCCCACAGGATCGCCGGTTACCACCTGACGGCGCTGCGCCATCTGATCGCAGACCCCGAGGCCGAGCCCATCGAGGCCGACCTGGTCGAGGCCGACGAGCGGCGCCTCCAGCTCGAGCAGCTGGCCGGACCCGAGCGCGCCCGTCCCCAGCGACGCTTCCACGAGCTATTCGAGGAGCGGGTTCGGGAGCATCCCGAGCGCATCGCGGCCATCCAGGACACGCGCGAGTGGACGTACGCGGAACTGAACGCCCGCGCCAACCGGCTCGCCCGGGCCCTGCTCCAGCGCGGACTGAAGGCCGAGGAGATCGTGGCGGTCGTCGCCGAGCGTGACCTGGAGTGGATGGCCGCCGTCATCGGCGTCCTCAAGGCCGGAGGCGCGTACCTCCCGATAGAACCGCATTTCCCCGCCGACCGGATCGCCAGGACCCTGACCCGGGCGGGCGCCCGGATGGCGCTGTCGGAGGAGGGCAGCACCACGACCCTCGACGAAGCACTCGCCGGGATGCCCGCGGTGACGAAGATCCTCTTCGGGGACGTCGAGGCCGAGGGGCACGCAGCCCACGACCTTGGGGTCGAGGTGCGCCCGGACCAGCTCGCGTACGTCTATTTCACCTCCGGCTCGACGGGCGAGCCGAAGGGCGCGATGTGCGAGCACGACGGGATGGTGAACCATCTGTTCGCCAAGATCGAAGACCTGGGCATCGGCCCAGGCGACGTCGTCGCGCAGAGCGCGCCGCAGTGCTTCGACATCTCGCTGTGGCAGCTGGTGTCGGCCCTACTCGTCGGCGGCAGCACGCTCATCGTCGCCCAGGACCGGATCCTCGACGTCGAGCGGTTCGTCGACACGGTGGAACAGGGCGGGGTGGCGGTCTTCCAGGTCGTCCCGTCGTACCTTGACGCGGTGGTGGCCTACCTGGACGGCAAACCCCGCGCCCTGCCGCGACTTCGGTGCGTCTCGGCGACCGGAGAAGCCCTGAAGCGGGAGCTGGTCCGCCGCTGGTTCGAGGTGATGCCCGACGTCAAGCTGGTCAACGCCTACGGACTGACGGAGACGTCGGACGACACCAACCACGAGGTGATGAGCGAGGCGCCAGCAAGCGACCACGTGCCACTGGGCCGGGCGATTCCGAATGTCAGGATCCACATCCTCGACGAGCGGCAGCGTCTCGTCCCGCTCGGAGCGCCGGGCGAGATCGCCTTCTCCGGGGTGTGCGTGGGGCGTGGGTACATCAACGATCCCGAGCGCACGGCGCAGGCATACTCCACAGACCCGTATGTGGACGGCGCACGCCTCTACCGAGCCGGCGACTTCGGGCGCTGGTCTGCGGACGGCAAGCTGGAGTACCTCGGCCGGCACGACAACCAGGTCAAGATCTCCGGGTTCCGCATCGAGATCGGCGACATCGAGAACGCCCTGTTGCGGGTCGACGGCGTCCGCGACGGCGCGGTCGTGGTCGGCGAGGGCGCCGGGCAGTCCAAGTTCCTCGTGGCGTTCTACTCCGGCGACCGGCCGCTCGAGGTCGACGACATCCGCAACCAGATGTCGTCGCGGGTCCCGGGCTACATGGTCCCGTCGACGTACCGGTGGCAGGAGAGCCTGCCCCTGACCGGCAACGGCAAGATCGATCGGAAGGCCCTGGGCCGCATGGCGCGCGAGGTCGTTCCCGAGACCGACGCCGCGACGGAGGCGCTGACGGGGACCGAGCAGCGACTTGCCGAGGCGTGGGCATCGGTCCTCGGCCTCCCTGCGGGGCGGATCGGCAGGCAGGACTCGTTCTTCGCGCTGGGCGGCACCTCGCTGTCGGCCGTCAAACTGGCCGTCCTGCTCAAGCGCGCGGTGTCGATCAAGGACATCATGCAGACGCCCGTCCTCGCGGACTTGGCGATCCTGCTCGACCCGTCGCCCGCCGGCGGCGCCACCCCGCCGGACACCGGCGGGAAGACCAGTTGACCCTCCAACCCAGCACCTGTTCAGAAACGAAAGGACCCGTAATGTCGTCGCCTTCACCCAGGACCCAGCTCGACGTGGAACGCCAGGCCGGCCGGTTGCCGATGCTCGCCGTCGAGGACGGCCACGACCCCGTGCAGTGGGCCGAGCAGCACGGTGAGGCCCTGCGTGTGGCCGTGGCCGAGCATGGCGCGGTCCTGGTCCGCGGGCTCGGCCTCCGCGACCCGGCCGAGGTGGCCAACGTGTTCGGACGGCTCGTTCCGGACGGCCTGATGCCGGACCGGGAGGCCTTTGCCGCCAGGCAGCCCTACTTCGACGGCGTGTATTCGTCCCTGAAGTGGCCCGCGAACCAGCCCATGTGCATGCACCACGAGCTGAGCTACGCGCTCGAGTTTCCCGGCCTGATGCTCTTCGCCTGCCTTCAGGCGCCAAGCGTCGGCGGGCTGACCGGAGTGGCGGACGCCCGCACGATGCTCGACGCCTTGCCCGCGGACATCGTCCGGCGGTTCGAAAGCGAGGGGTGGTTGCTCACCCGCAGCTACAACGAGGACATCGGTGCCACCTACGAGGAGGCGTTCGGCGTCTCCGACCGCGCCGCCGTCGAGGATTACTGCCGATCGCACGCGATCGAGTTCGAGTGGCAGCCCGACGGGGAACTGCGCACCCGGCAGCGCCGCCCGGCCGTTGTCCGGCACCCGGTGACCGGTCAGCGCTGTTGGTTCAACCAGGTCGCGTTCCTCAGCGAGTGGACGATCGCGCCCGAGATTCGGGAGTACCTGGTGGACGTCTACGGCCCCGACGGGCTGCCGTTCAACACCCGCTTCGGCAACGGCGAGCCGATCGGCGAGGACATCGTGGCACTCCTGAACGAGGTCTACGAGGCAAACACCCTTCGAACGCCGTGGGAGACCGGGGACCTCATGCTCGTGGACAACGTGCGCATGGCCCACAGCCGCGAGGCGTACGAGGGGCCACGCGAAGTACTGGTCGGCATGGCCGAGCCGCTGAATGTTTTTGATCTCGCTACCAATCAGGACGGTGTCCGATGACTGATTTCGCCACTTCGCCAGCCCCCGCCGACGCGGAGCCGAAGACGGTTCCACCGTTCGCGGTCATTCCCGGGGCCCAGGTGCAGCAGGTGCTTCAGGGACGGGAGAAGCAGGTCGTCGAGCTGGTCGAGCAGACCTACCGCGTGCACGCGGCCGGCGACTCCGTGAACCCCCCGTCCTACTTCCTGCGCTTCCCGGACCGGCCCACCTCGCGGATCATCGCCCTGCCCGCATCGGTCGGGGGAGACGTGGGAGTCGACGGCATCAAGTGGGTATCCAGCTTCCCGGACAACGTCGCGTCGGGCATACCGCGCGCCTCCGCGGTTCTCATCCTCAACGACCGGGCGACGGGGTACCCCTTCGCCTGCATGGAGAGCTCCATCATCAGCGCCTCCAGGACGGCGGCCTCGGCGGCCGCCGCCGCGGACTGGCTCAGCCGGGGACGGAGCAGCGGACGTCCCAGGCGCATCGGATTCTTCGGAGTGGGCCTCATCGCCCGGTACATCCACACCTTCCTCGACGCGACCGATTGGTCCTTCGACGAGATCGGGGTGTTCGATCTGTCGGTCGAGAGCGCCGAGGGATTCAAGGGCTATCTGGAGCGGAGCGGCACCGGCGCGCGGGTTACCGTGCACGATGGCCCGGAGCAGCTGATCCGCAACAGCGACCTGGTGGTGTTCGCCACCATCGCGTCCCAGCCCCATGTGCACGACGTGGCGTGGTTCGACCACAACCCGCTGGTGCTCCACGTGTCCCTGCGCGACCTGGCCCCCGAGATCCTGATGGCTTCGACCAACATCCTGGACGACGTCGAGCACTGCCTGAAGGCCGGAACGTCCGCGCACCTCGTGGAGCAGACGCTCGGCCACCGGGACTTCGTCGACGGCACCCTGGCTGACGTTATGGAGGGCAGGGTCTCGTTGCCGGAGGACCGGCCGGTGGTGTTCTCGCCGTTCGGGCTGGGAGTGCTCGACCTGGCGGTGGGCAAGTACGTGTACGACGAGGTGGCCGGCAGCGGCCAGCTCGGGGTCATCGACGACTTCTTCTCGGAGCTGCGGCGGTATGGCTGACCGGGCTGCATGGAGGAAAGAGACAGAGAGATGAAAAGCAGTCTTATGCCGGCAACCGGCCAGACCAGCTACTACCACGCCGATAGCGCGCCCCTGCTGCCTGTCCAGTCCGAACAGTTCGTGCCGATCCGCGCGACGGCCGGGGAGCCGGTGCCCGACCCGGGACTCTCCCTGGCGCAGATGCTGGGAGACGTGTCGAAGGCGCACGCCCAATCGCCGGACGATTGGGCGCGGTCGGTCACGAACGTCCTGCGGGACGCCGCAACGGACCACAGGGCCAGGAACGGCTTCTACGCGGCGCAATGTGATGCGTTGGGGGTCGACCCCGGCGCGATCCACGGCGTGGGCGCCCTCCAAAAACTGCCCTTGTTGCCGATTGCCATGTTCAAGCGTCCCGACGCCCAAGTCCTGCTTACCTGCTCCCTGTCCGCCGTCGAGACCGAGACCAGCTCCAGCGGGACCAGCGGCGTTCCCTCCCTGGCCCGCCGCAACACCGAGACGGTAACCCGCGCGCTGGTTGGCCTGACCGGGACCTACCGGGAGTTCTTCAGCCTGTCCGGCGGCGCGGGGCTTTTCCTGAACCCGTCGGACGCCGGAGCCTCGGAAATGGGGCTGCTCAAGGACTTCAACATCCTGAACAGCGTCTTCGACCACCACACGTTCCTCGACGGCGACCAGACGTTCGACCCCCGGGAGGCGTTGGCGGAGCTGCAGAAATGGAAGGGCCGCATGACCCGGCACATCGTCGGGCCCCCGTTCCTCATCCGCCGGTTCCTGAAGTTCCTGGAGCACGAGAAAATCAACCTGCGCCTGGACCCGTACAGCATGGTCATCACCCTGGGCGGCTGGAAGAAGTACGCGGCCGAGGCCATCCCTGCCCAAGACTTCCGCGAACGATGCCGCGACCTGCTCGCGGTCCGCCCGGCGAACGTGCGCGACATGTACGGGATGGTCGAGTCCAACATGCTCGCGGTCGAATGCCACCTGCACCGCAAGCACGTCCCCCCGTGGAGCTACGTGTCCATCCGGGACTCCGGCGACGTCGGCAGGGAACTCGCCCCGGGGAACGCCGGCACCATCGCGATACTGGACGCACTCAACACCAGCTACCCCGGCTTCCTCCTCACCGACGATGTGGGCGACGTCGAGACCGGCACATGCGGCTGCGGGAGAACCGGCCAGGTCCTCAATTTCCACCGTCGCGGCAAGGGCGGCGGCTTCGGCCACTGCCCCGTCGACGTCGAGAGTTACCGGGGGCGGGACGCCTAGTCCCGCACGTCGAGCTAGTCCCGCACCTCGAGCACCGTGCGGTGGCGACCCTCGCTGCCCACCAGGAAGTGGTAGGCCACCAGGAGCAGCGCGATCCAGACGAAGCCGACAACCAGGGCCGTGCGTCCCGCCGGGGTGAAGGCGAGGATGACCACCACAAGCGCCATAAAGGCGATCGCCACGTAGGTCAGCCCCGGCCAGCCGGGCAGCGAGAAGGCGCCGCGCTCGTGGCCGTCCCGCCGCATCTCCCGCCGCATGCGGTGGTGCGACAACAGGATCGAACTCCATGTGAAGACCGTCGCGAAGGTAGCGATCGAGGCGACGAGCAGGAACAGCTGGTCCGGGATCCAGAAGTAGAGGGCCAGCCCCACCAGCAGGCAGGCGCAGATGATGGCGACCGGCCAGATGGGGATGCCGTTGCGCGAGACATGGGTGAAGGACTTCGGCGCGTGGCCCTGTTCCGCCAGCCCGTACATGGTGCGGGTGGCGGCATAGAAGATGGAGTTCATCGCGGAGAGGGCGGCCGTGAGCACCACGGCGTTGATGATGTGCTCGGCGGCCGGGATGCCCAGACCGGCGAAGACCTGCACGAACGGGCTGCCCTCGGAGCCGATCTCGTTCCACGGGAAGAGGCACAGCATCACGCCGATGGACAGGACGTAGAAGACCAGGATGCGCACGGGAACGGTGTTCACGGCCTTGGGGATGGCCACGTGGGGGTTGTCCGATTCCCCGGCCGTCATGCCCAGCGTCTCGATCCCGCCGAAGGAGAACACCACTATGCCCAGGCTCATAACGATGCCCCACACGCCGAACGGGGCGAACCCGCCGTGGTCGAACAGGTTGTGGAATCCGGGCTGGTAGCCGCCGACGCTGACGTTGAAGAGGATCAGGTAGAGCCCGCCGCCGATCATGGCGATGATCGTGGCGATCTTGATCAGCGTGAACCAGAACTCGAGCTCCCCGAACACGCTCACGCGCAGCAGGTTCAGCCCGCCGATCAACAGCATCGCGGCCAACATCCAGATCCATCCCGGGGCGTCCGGATACCACATGCCCATGTACTGGCCGACGGCGGTCATGTCCGCAATGGCGACGATGATCATCTCGAACGCGAACGTCCACCCGGTCAGGAACCCCGTGCGAGGGCCGATGTAGCGGTCCGCGTACTGGGCGAAGGACCCGGCCACGGGGTGCCGGACGGCCATCTCGCCAAGCGCCCGCATCACCACGAAGACCGCGCAGCCGGCCACGATGTAGGCGATCAGCACGGCCGGTCCTGCGGCCTGGATGGTCTCCGAAGACCCGTAGAACAGCCCGGTTCCGATGGCGGAGCCCAAGGCGATGAACCGGATGTGGCGCAGGGAGAGCTTCCGGTTCAGCGTGGTCCGGGAGCCCGGCGCCTGGGCGTTGTCGGTGGTGGTGTGCATGGTCCTGCCTGGATCGTGGCGTGGGAAACCGCGTCCGATCGGGCGGCGGCCGCATCAAGTTTTCCATAGATCGTGGCGTGGGACACCATGGGCGCCGTGACATGGGCGGGAGTCGGTGGCACGCTGGAACCATGATCGTTGCCTTCTCCGTAGCCCCGTCCACGTCCAGCGAGGACGGCTCCGTGCACGACGCCGTGGCGGCCGCCGTCCGCGTCGTCCGGGAGTCCGGGCTGCCCAACCGCACCTCGTCCATGTTCACGGAGCTGGAGGGCGACTGGGACGAAGTGATGGACGTCGTCAAGCGCGCCACGGAGGCCGTCGCGGCCCACGGTTCGCGCGTCTCCCTGGTGCTCAAGGCGGACATCCGCCCCGGGCGGACGGGCGAACTGGACGGTAAGGTCGAGCGCCTGGAGTCGGCCTTGGGCCGCCTGGGGCGGGGCGGCCACGGTGGCTGACCTGGATGCTCCCGGGGCCGACGGCGGCAACGCGGCCACCCCGGGGAAGGTCGACGCCTTCCTGTCCGCCACGGTGGTGGGCGAGGATCCGGTGCTCCTGCGGGGCAAGGCCAGGGCCGAGGCTGCAGGCCTGCCCGCCATCGAGGTCACCGCAGGCGCCGGCAAGCTCCTGGCCCTCCTCGTCCGACTGACCGGAGCGCGGCGGGTGCTGGAGGTCGGCACCTTGGGCGGCTACAGCACCACATGGATGGCGCGCGCCCTGCCCGACGACGGGAGTGTCACCACCTGCGAGTACGAGCGGCTTCATGCGGAGGTGGCGCGGGCAAACCTGGACGACGCCGGCGTCGGCCACAAGGTCGAGATCCGCGTGGGAGCGGCGCTGGACACGCTGTCCGGGCTGGAGGCCGACGGCGTGGAACCGTTCGACCTGGTCTTCATCGACGCCGACAAGGAGAACAACCCAAACTACCTCGACCGCGCCCTGCGCCTGACGAGGCCCGGCTCGGTGATTGTGCTGGACAACGTGGTCCGCGGCGGCAGCGTGCTCGATCCCGGCGACCCGGACACCGTGGAGGGCCGGGCCACCCTGGGCACCAGGGCCGCGCTGGAGCTTCTCGGACAGGACCCGCGCGTGGACGCCACGGCCATCCAAACCACGGGGGCCAAGGGCTGGGACGGCTTCGCGCTCGCCGTCGTCCTCTAGCGTCCAACCGCCGCCACGGGCCCGGCGCCCCGACTAACCTTGTCAGCATGACTGTCTCCGAATACACCGTCCGCCGTGCCACCGCGGCCGATGTCCCCGCCGTCCTCGACATGAAGCTGGCCGCGTGGCGCGAGGCCTACTCCACCCAGCGGCCCGAGTCTTTCTTCGCGGAGACGGCCGCGGCCCGCGAGGGGCAGATCGACTGGTGGACACGCGGGCTGGCTGCCGGCGCGGAGCTGTGGATGGCCGAAGACAACGACGGGCGGGTCGTCGGCTGCTCGGGCGGCGCCCCCGTCCTGGACGACGACGCCGACGCGGGCGTCGGCGTCGAACTGCAGCTCCTCTATGTTCTCGCCGAGGCCTACGGCACGGGGCTCGGCCTCAGCCTGATGCGCGCGGCCATCGGAGACCTGCCGGCGGCGCTCTGGGTCCTGGAGCACAACCCTCGCGCCCAGGCCTTCTACCGGAAGCACGGGTTCGAGGCCGACGGCCGCAGCGAGGCCCTCGAGGGCCGGTGGGAGGGCCTCAGCGAGATCCGCATGGTCCGTCGTGGCTAGGGGCAAGGCCAAGGCCGCCGCCAAGGCCACCGCCGAGGAGGCACCCTCCGGCCCCGCACCCGGCGACTATCCGATCGACACCGGCACCGCCACCCTGGAGCGCGACGCCTACAGCGACACCGGGTGGATCCTGAAGGTCAACGGCGTGCCGTCCTCCCACGTCGACCTGGCCGATCCGGCGCGCCTGGACTTCGAGTACATGCGCTGGATCGCAGCGCTGGTCCGCGCCCGCTTCGCTCCGGCCGAGTACGACGGCGGCGAGCACGACGGCGCGGCGCGGCGCCTGCGCGCCCTCCACCTCGGGGGTGGCGCCTGCTCCATGGCCCGCTGGGTTTCGTCCGAGTACAGCGACGCGCGGCAAGTGGTCGTCGAGCTGGACGGGAAGCTCGCCGCGCTGGTCCGCCTGTGGTTCGACCTCCCGCGCGCGCCCCTGCTCCGCCTGCGTGTGGGCGAGGCCGGCGCCGTCCTCGCCTCGCTGACCTCCGCCACCCGCGAGCTGGTCATCCGGGACGTTTTCGCCGGGGACAAGACGCCGGCCGCCCTGACGACGCCGGCCTTCACCCGCGAGGCCCAGCGGGTGCTCGACGCGGGCGGCCTCTACGTCGTGAACTGCGGCGACACCCCCGGCCTGGACAACGCCCGCTCCGAGGCGGCGGTCATAGCCGGGGTGTTCGAACACACCGCGATCGTCGCGGATCCGGCGATGCTCAAGGGGCGGCGGCACGGGAACATGATTATCGCGGGATCGGACAGCCCCATACCGGCGACGCCGGCCATGCTGCGCGAGCTGCTCGGCGGCGGTGTTCCCGCCCACCACTGGGACGACGCCAAGGTGCGGGCCTTCGCCCGCTGACCGGGTCCGCCTAGGGCCTCGGAGGCGCCGGGTCCTCGCCAAGCAGGAACCCCCGGGCCTCACCGACCGCGCCGCGCACCGCGGCGACCACCGCGGCGACCGCCGGCTGGCGAAGTGACTCCTCGCGGGAGACCAGCCAGTAGGACAACTGCTCGGCAACCTGGGGCAGGATCCTGACCAGGTCGGCGTGTTGCGCCGCCATAAAGCAGGGCAGGAGGCCGATCCCACCGCCGGCGCGCGTGGCGTGCACGTGGACGAAGACGTTGGTGGAGGTGATCGAGTCCCGCATGCCCGGGAGCAGCCGTCGCGGGGTGTCCAGATCGTCCACCTGCAGCATCGAGTCGATGAAGTAGACCAGCGGGTGGCGCACCACGTCCTCGAGGCTTCCGGGGGTGCCGTGCTCGTCGAGCCAACCGCGGGACGCGTACAGCCCCAGGCGGTAGTCGCCCAGGTGGAACATCCGGGCGCGGTGCGCCTGCGGCTTCCCGACCACCACCTCCACGTCCATGCCCGAGCGGATCTGCGAGGCCCTGCGCGTTGCCGCGACGATCTCCACCCGGAGCTCCGGGTTGGCCCGCCGGAGCCGCGCAACGGCGGGGGCGATCACATAGGCGCTGATTCCGTCCGTGGCGCTGAGGCGCACAACGCCGGAGATTCCGGACGCCGCCTCGGGAACCTGGGCGACCGCCGCCAGGGCGGCGGCCACGGAGTCGCCCGCCGCCACGGCCCGCCGGCCGATCTCGGTCACGTCCCACCCGCCCGCCACGCGCACCAGCACCTTGGCGCCCAGAGCGGCCTCGAGCATGGCGATCCGCCGGGAGACCGTGGTGTGGTTCAGCCCCAACTCCTCCGCTGCCGTGGTGAAGCGGCCGGTGCGGGCCACGGAGCGCAGCACCAGGAGGTCGTCCGCGCTGGGCGGGGCCGGCTCGGCTTGTGGCAACGCCCATCCTCCTGGTGTGCGACGGCGAGATGTCTGCGGAAATGCAGGTTGCTCCTGCAGTCTTCGTCATTGACCTGCATTTTTCAGTAGACCATACTCGAGGGGATTCCATGTGACGAGCGTCACCCCACCTCCCCGAGGAGAACCCCATGAGCGCACGCGACACCGCGCCAACCTCTCAGGCCAACGGCGGCCTCAAGAAGATCGTCAGCGCGTCGATGGCCGGCACGGTCGTCGAGTGGTACGACTTTTTCCTGTTCGCCTCCGCGGCTGCGCTGGTGTTCGGCACCCAGTTCTTCCCCAAGACCGGCAACCCGCTCGACGGCGTCATCGCCGCGTTCCTGACCTACGCGGTCGGCTTTATCGCCCGCCCGCTCGGCGGAATCGTGTTCGGCCACCTGGGCGACAAGCTGGGCCGCAAGTACACGCTGCAGCTGACCATCATCCTGATCGGCATCGCGACGGTATTGATGGGCTGCCTGCCGACGTTCGGCCAAATCGGCTACTGGGCCCCCGCGCTGCTGGTCCTGCTCCGCTTCGTGCAGGGCCTGGCCCTCGGCGGCGAGTGGGGCGGTGCCGTCCTGCTGGTCGCCGAGCACTCGCCCAACGAATCGCGCGGCTTCTGGGCCTCGTGGCCGCAGGCGGCCGTGCCGATCGGCAACCTGCTGGCGACCGTTGTGCTTCTGGTGATGTCCACCGTCCTCAGCGACGACGCCTTCCTCTCCTGGGGCTGGCGCGTGGCGTTCTGGCTGTCCGCCGTCGTTGTGGTGGTCGGCTACTTCATCCGGACCCGCATCTCCGAGGCCCCCATCTTCGAGGAGGCCAAGCGCGAGGTCGAGGAGACCAAGGCCGTCTCCTACGGGCTCGGCGAGGTTGTGCGCAAGTACCCCAAGGGCATCCTGACCGCCATGGGCCTGCGCGTCGCCGAGAACATCCTCTACTACATCGTGGTGAGCTTCTCGATCGTCTACTTGGGCAGCCTCAAGGTGGAGACCGCCTCGATCCTCGGGCTGCTGGCGATCGCGCACGTCGCCCACTTCATCTTCGTGCCGCTGGCGGGCCGCCTCACGGACAGGGTCGGTCGCCGCCCGGTCTATCTGGCCGGTGCCATCCTCGGCGCCACCTGGGGCTTCTTCGCGTTCCCGATGTTCGGCACCAAGGACAACTTCATCATCGTGCTGGCGATCGTGATCGGCCTGGGCTTCCACGCGCTGATGTACGCGGGCCAACCGGCCATCATGGCCGAGATGTTCCCGACGCGCATGCGCTACTCGGGCGTCTCCCTCGGCTACCAGGTGACGTCGATCTTCGCCGGATCCCTGGCCCCGATCATCGCCACGGCGATCCTTCGGGAAACGGGCGGATACATGGGCGTCAACCTGTACCTGCTGGCGGCCAGCCTCATCACGATCGTCGCGGCCTTGGCCATGCGCGAGACGCGCGGCGTCAGCCTGCACGACATCGACGAGGCGGACCGCGTCCGCCGCGGAACCTCGAAGGCCACCGTCTAGCGGGGACCGCAACACGTAAAAGGCGGCCGCACCCAATCGGGTGCGGCCGCCTGTCCGTGGGTCGCTACATGCCCACGGCCTGCTCGATCACTCCGATCCCGAAGTAGAGCACAAACGCCGCGGCGACGGCCCACATCAGCGGGTGGACGTCTCGCGCCCGCCCCTGGACCGCGCGGATGAAGACGAAGGAAACGAACCCGGCCCCGATGCCGTTGGCGATCGAGTACGTGAACGGCATCAGCGTAAAGGTCAGGAACGCGGGCAGGGCCACGCCGACGTCGGTCCAGTCGATCTTGGTGACCTGGGAGATCATCAGGTAGCCGACGGCGACAAGCGCGGGCGCCACGGCCTCGAACGGCACCAGGCTGACCAGTGGGGTCAGGAACATCGCGGCAATCAGCAGCGCGCCGGTGACCACGGACGCCAGGCCGGTCCGCGCGCCCTCCCCGATGCCCGCCCCGGACTCGACGAAGATCTGGTTCGAGGAGACGGACGCCCCACCGCCCGCGACGGCGCCGAGCGAGTCGACCAGCAGGACCTTGTCCACGTCCTCGATGTTGCCCTTCTTGTCGATGGTCCCGGCCTCGGTGGCGAGCCCCACCATGGTGCCCATGGCGTCGAAGAAGATGGACAGCAGGATGGCGAACGTAAGCAGCAGCGCCGCCGTGGCGCCGATGCTGCCGAACGCGCCGAAGACGTCTGCCGAGCCGATCAGGCCGAGGTCGGGCGCGTTCCACTCGGAGATGCCGGGAACCACCAGCGACCAGCCCTGCGGGTTGTCCGCCGAGGACTGGCCCACGTGGAAGACGGATTCCAGGATGTTGGCGAAGATCGCGGCGACCAGTATTCCGATCAGGATGGCGCCTTTCACGCGCCGCACCATGAGGGCAATGGTCAGCAGCAGGCCCACCACGAAAACGAGCGTCGGCCAGCCGAGGAGTTCGCCGTCGACGCCGAGCCCCACGGGAACGGTGGTGTGCGCCGCGTCGGGCACGCGCCGCACGAAGCCAGCGTTCACCAGACCGATCAGCGCTATGAACATGCCGATGCCAACGACGATCGCCGTCTTCAGGCTGGCCGGGACCGCGTTGAAGACGGCCGTCCGGAAGCCGGTCAGCACCAGGACGAACATGGTCAGGCCGGCCAGCACCACCAGGCCCATCATGTCCGCCCATTCGAGGCCCGGATTGGTGGCCACGGTGACCGCCGCGAACGCGTTCACGCCGAGTCCGGTGGCGATGGCGAACGGCTGCCGGGCCCAGAAGCCCATCAGGATGGTCATCACGCCGGCCACCAGCGCCGTGGCCGCCGCGACCCGTTCTATCCCCAGAGACGTTCCGCCCGAGTCCGCCCCCGACAGGATCAGCGGGTTCAACACCACGATGTAGCTCATGGCGAAGAAGGTGGCGAAGCCACCCCTGATCTCACGGGAATAGTTGGAACCACGCTCCGAGATCCGGAAGTAGCGGTCGATGACGGACGAGGCCTGTTTTTGCATGTGAAAATCCTATGTGCTTCCTTCCGCTGACGTGGACGGTTGTCTGGGTAGGGTGAACAATGGTGGCAAAGGTGCCCCGCGAATCACCAAGGAGCGAAGACCATGAGTGAACAAACTCACGATGGATCGACCGTCCCGGTCCAGGGAATCGTCGTTGGCGTGGACGGCTCCGATCCCGCGCTCTGCGCCCTGGAGTGGTCCGCGGCCGAGGCCAAGCGCCGCGGCGTCCCCCTGAACATCGTCACGGCCTACACCATCCCCGTCTTTGCGGCCTCCAGCATGGATGCCGGCTACGCCACGCTGGACGACCAGGTCATCCGCGACGGCGCCGAGGAGGTCCTCCGGCAGGCCCGTGCCACCGTGACCGACCCCGACGTCGAGGTGCGCACGCGCGTGGAGTCCGGGGACCCCGCCGGAGTGTTGCTGGACCTCAGCGCGCAGGCGGACCTTGTGGTCGTCGGCACGCGCGGCCGGGGTGGTTTTGTGGGCCGCCTCTTGGGATCGGTGAGCAGCGCGCTGCCCGCCCATGCCAAGTGCCCCACGGTGGTGGTTCCACTGTGCGTTTCCGAGCGCGCCGAGGGCGTCTCGGGCATGCGCGACATTGTGGTGGTCGGCGTCGACGGTTCCGAACGCGCGCGCCTTGCAGTGCTGGTCGCCGCGGAGCAGGCCGTGAACCGCGGCGTGCCGTTGCGGATCGTGTGCGCGCTGCCGCCGATCAGCGGATCGCTCGCGTGGATGCCGGCGACGGTAGACCAGGAGGCGCTCACCCTGGACGTGCGGCGCCAACTGCGGGCCGGAACGCGGTGGCTCAAGAGCCACTTCCCCGACCTGACGGTCGAGTCGGACGTGATCGAGGGCCCGCCGATCGAGGTCCTGATCCACGAGTCCTCCGTCGCGACCCTGTTGGTCACGGGTTCCAGGGGACGCGGCGGTTTCGCCGGAATGCTGCTGGGGTCCACAAGCCAGGGCGTCCTGCACCACTCCCGCGGCCCCGTGATGGTGGTTCCCGACCGCGAGGACCCGCGGCTGGCGGACCGCCCCAAGTTCGACGATCCGCTCGACGTCTAGCTAGTAGCGCCCGCCGTAGGCGTAGAGGTTGTTGACGTAGCTCAGCGGGGTGACGGAGATGCCCATGCTCGGGTTCCGCGCGTGGACCACCTGGCCGTTTCCGAGGTAGATCGCCACGTGGTAGAACGACGCCCCGCCGTTGCTTGTGGAGAACACCAGGTCTCCGCGCTTGAGCTGGCTCAGCGGCACCTTGGTGGGGGCGTTGAAATACTGGGTGGTGGACGTGCGGCTCAGCGGCAGGCCGCCCTTGCCGAAGGCGCGCTGCGTGAACGACGAGCAGTCGAAGAAGTCCGGGCCGTTGCCGCCGTACAGGTACTTGATGCCGTCGTCCGCCGCGGTCTTGAGCGCCCAGGAAATGGCGGGTTCCACGATCGAGGAGCTGGTTCCAGCCGAGGGAGCCGGTTCGGGCTCGGGCGTCGGCGTCGGCGTGGGCTTCGGCGTCGCGGTCTTGGTCGGCGCCGGCGCCGGCTTGGGTGTCGCCGCCTTGGTGGGGGCCGGGGTTGGTTTGGCTGTGGTCGGTTTGCTCGCCACCGGCTTCGGTGCCGCGGGCCGGGGCGCCTGCGTGGGTTGGGTCGCCGACGGGGCGGGGGTGCCGGGCCGCGCGGCCACGGCCGCGGGCCCGGCGTCGCCCGCCGGAGCAGCGGGCGCGACGGGGGTCAGAGAGCTCGCCACGGGGGCAACGTCCGGCACCGCGTCTGGCGCAGTCGGCGCGGAGGCCGCGACGGGAGCCGTGGCCGCGGGAGCTTCCGGGCGTGCCGCCAGGGCGGCCTCCAGTGCCTCGTCGCGCTGGGCGTTCTCCGCGGCTTCAATCCGCTTCGATTCCTCGGCGACGGAGGTGTCCCTGAGGAACGCCAACTGCGCGACGAGTTCGGCACGCAGCTTTTCCTGGGCGGAAGCGCGTTCCTCGTAGATTCCGCGGGTGCGCTCCGCCGCCTCCAGGGCGTCCGCACTGGCGCCCGCCGCGTCGGCGGCTGCGTCTTCGGAGGCCGCGGCGTAGTTCTGCCAGTCGGCCCACAGCGCCGCGGCCTGCTGCGCGGTCGTCAGGGTGCGGGAGCGGTTCGCCGCGAGGGTGTTCATCGTCGCCGCCTTGTAGAGGACGTCGCTGCCCTCGCCCTCTTCGAGCAGCGAGGTGACGCCCGGGTTGATGCCTCCGTTGCGGTAAAGGTCGCCGGCCAATTGGCCGACCTGCTCCTGCACGGTGTCGTAGTAGACGGAGGCCTTGGCGGCTTGGCTCCGCGCGTCCTTCGCGGCGTCGTTGCGTTCCCGGAGGACCTCCGCCGCGGCGGTTGACGCATCCAGGCCCTCAAGCGCCAATGTCTCGGCGCCGAGCAGTTGGGTGTTGGAGTCCTTGATGGCGGACTCGATCCGGCCCACCATGGACGCCAGGCGGGAGGGATTGTCCTTGGCCGCCTCGACGTCCGCGCTGCTGAACTCGACCGGGACGGTGCGGGAGGAGTCGCCGGGGGAAGCGCTGGCCGCGGTTCCCGCGAGGGCGGCGCCTCCCACGAGGGCGATGGTGCACAGGGCGACGCCCAAGGTGTGCCGCTTGGCCATGCTGATCCTCACTGCGGAGACTCCCGTGCCGGGGCGGGTGCGAGGACGCCCAAGGTCACGGTTCGGATAACGAATTGTCTCGAGCGTAAGTCACTTCAAGCGACAGTGGCAACATAAGTAACAACAACATCACTAATCACATGAGTGTCATTCAGTCCCGTCGTTGCGGGGCTGACTGGGCCTAGGCGTGACCCGCGGACTCGTGGCCGACGTGCCCCGCGGGCTCCAGTTGGAAGGTGCAGTGCTCGGTGTCGAAGTGCTCCCCGAGGCATTCCAACAATTGATCCAGGACGCGGTGGGCGCCCTCCGGCGTGAAGGATTCGGCCTGCAGCACCACGTGCGCCGAGCAGACGGGTACGCCCGAGGTGATGGTCCATGCGTGTAGATCGTGGACCTCGGCGACGCCGTCGACGGAGAGGATGTGCTCGCGCACCTCGTCCAGGTCCACCCCCCGCGGCGTGGCCTCGAGCAGCACGTCGACCACCTCGCGCATCAGCGACCAGGCGCGGGGGAGGATCATCAGCGCGATGGCGATCGACGCGATGGGGTCGGCGGCGCCGAGGCCCGTCAGCATGATGACGACGGCGGCGGCCACCACGGCGGCCGATCCCAGCAGGTCGCCCAGGACCTCCAGGTAGGCGCCACGGACATTCAGGCTGTCGCGCCGACCGCCATGCAGGATCAGCAGGCAGGCCAGGTTGGCGACGCCGCCGCCGACGGCCGCGAACAGCATCGTGGGGGTATCGATGTCCGGCGACTCCCCGAAGCGGCGGATGGCCTCGATGAAGATGACGACGGCGATCGCCACCAGCGCCGCGGCGTTCGCCAGGGCCGCGAGGACTTCGGCGCGCTGCCATCCGAAGCTTCGCTTCGATGTCGCGGGCCGGCCGCCGACCCAGACCGCGAACAGTGCGATCGTCACCCCCGCGGCGTCCGAGAGCATGTGTCCCGCGTCCGCGAGTAGCGCCAGCGAGCCGGACAGCACGGCGCCCACGAACTGGGCGGCGACGCCGAGGAGGGTGATGAGAACAACGAGCGCCAGCTTCCGCCGGTGGCGTCCCGTGGCGGTTCCGCCCGAGAGGCCGTGGCCGTGCCCCGCGTGGTCCTTGTGCCGCGCCGAGTCGCCGGTTCCGGCGCCCATCATCCCCATCCCAGGGAATGAAGGGTTTCGTCGTCGATGCCGAAGTGGTGCGCTATCTCGTGGACCACCGTGATGCCCACTTCCTCCACCACGTCCTTCTCCGTATCGCAGATCTCCAGGATGGCGTCCTTGTAGACGATGATCCGGTCCGGCATGGAGGCGGCTCCCCAGCCGAGGTCCCGCTCGGTGAGCGGGACGCCGTCGTACAGCCCCAGCAGCGTGGTGTCGGGGTCCTCGTGCGGCAGGGGTTCGTAGCGGTCTTCGATGAAGATCGCGACGTTGTCCATCATGTCGCGCAGCGGCTTGGGGACCTCGTCGAGGGCTTGCACCACCGCCTCCTCGAAATCGTCCGCGGACATGCTGTAGGCCATGCCCCGACTCTACCCAGCCGCGCGCCCCGGACGCCCGCGCGTGGCGGTTTTGCGGATCACGGCGCTTCACCTATAGTTTATGAGGTCCACTGCGCGGGAGAGATTCCACGTGGAGTTCCGGCCCCCATCGTCTAGAGGCCTAGGACACCGCCCTTTCACGGCGGCGACACGGGTTCGAATCCCGTTGGGGGTACAAGCAAGGCCTGATTTCACAAGCGGGGATTTCCTCTGCTAAAGTTTAGGTCTTGTGAGCGAGGGTAAAACCTCGCGAACAGTGGGGGCATCCCCACAAGCAAGGCCCTGTAGCGCAGCTGGTTAGCGCGCCGCCCTGTCACGGCGGAGGTCGCGGGTTCAAGTCCCGTCAGGGTCGCTTTGGTTTTCCGGCGACGGAGGATCACGGTGATCATCGTCAGATGATGCCAGGCTCTGTAGCTCAGTTGGTAGAGCGTTCGACTGAAAATCGAAAGGTCACCGGATCGACGCCGGTCGGAGCCACCAGCTAAAACCCCTCGGGATCTCCCGGGGGGTTTTCTGCTGCCCGGACGCGTCGCATCCGGGGATTTTTCCGCCTCCCACAAGGGCGGCGCCGCATCCGCGCCGGGCGGTAGTCTGGTCGTATGGACCGCCAAGACACAACGCCGGACCCTCTTCCCCCGGAGCCCAGCATGCCGCCCAGGCTAGACCGGACCGCGGGCGCGATCGGCGCCACGGGCACCACCGCCATCTCCGAAGCCGCCGTTGCCAAGGTCGCGGCCGCCGCCGCGAGGGCGGTCGACGGCGTCCACTCGCTCGGCGTCGGCACCGGCAGGGCCCTGGGTGCGCTGCGCGGGGCGGTCGGCGCCGGTCCGGAACCGGCCCACGGCGTGACCGCGGAGGTCGGCACCTCCGAGGCCGCCGTCGACATCGTGCTGACCGCCGCCTACGGCCGCCCGCTCTATGCCATCGCCGCGGACGTTCGGGAAGCCGTGTACCGCGCCGTCGAGGCCCTTACCGGCTTGCGCGTGATCGAAGTCAACGTCGAAATCGGCGACGTCCACCTGCCCGGCCTGCAACCTCCCGCCACAACCCACACCGCCTCGGAGCCACGATGAACCCCACCCTGCTTGGACTCGCAGTCGCCGCCGTGCTCGGTTGGGCCGCGCTGGCCTACGGTTTCGGCGGCTTTGTGCTGATGGCGATCTTCCTCGCGGTCGGCGCGCTCGTCGGCCGTGTGCTCGAGGGGCGCATCGACCTGCGCGGTGTCAAGGATGCCCTGACCGGACGGCGCTCGTCCTCGTGAGCCACTTCGAGCCCCACCCCGCCGAGCCCCGCCCCGCCGGGCCCCACCGCGGGGGGCACACACGGATCAGCACGCAGGCACTCAGCAGCGCGGCGCGCGCCGTGGCGGCCGACGTCTTCTCCGTCCCGCCGGGCCAGGTGCGCGTGGGGCTCAACGACGAGTTCGGATCGCTCGCCCTGGGATTGAGCCTTCCCCTGCCGATCGGCCCACACGGAATCGACGCGGCCGGCCGCCCGACCGTCTGGGAGCGCGCGCGGCAGGCGCGTGCCGCAATCCGCGACCGGTTTGTCGAACTGACCGGCACGCACGTGAGCCGGGTGGACGTGCGCGTCACCGGCATCCTGCTCCAACCGGAGAGGAGGGTCCAGTGACCGCCGAAGAGAAGTCCCGCCTCGAGCGCCGCGAACTGCACTCGCCACGCTCCGGGGCGTCCATCGTCGCCGCGCTCGCGGTGACCGCCGTCTGCCTCTACCTGATGTTCGAAGCCGCCATGAAGTCGCTCGGACAGGACGTGTGGATCCGTTCCCCCGAGCAATGGTGGAACTGGTTGGCGGGCCTGCCCGGTACCGCCGAGCCGATCGTCCTTGCCGGGGGCAGCATGTTGTTGCTGGGGCTCGGGCTGTACTTCCTGCTCCAGGGGATCCTGCCCGGGCGCCGCGCCAGGCACGCGCTCCCTGATCCGCGCGCCGTGGTGGTCGTGGACAACGAGGTCATCGCCGCCACGCTGGCACGGCGGGCCCGCACGGAGGCCGCCATCGCCCCCGAGCAGGTCCTGGTGGTCGTTTCGCGCTCGCTGGTGGAGGTGCAGGTCCGCCCGACGTCCGGCATCCCGGTTGACCCGGATCGTGTGCGGGCGGCGGTCGAGGACGAGCTTCGGCAGAACCGGATCGATCCCGTCCCGGACGTCCGGGTCCGCGTTGCCGAGAGCGGGGTGTTGGGCCAGTGAACCAGACACCACGCGCCGTCAACCGGGTGGTTCTCACCATCCTTGGCCTGTTGCTCACCGCCGCGGGCGCCCACGGCTTGCTGCTCTCCGCCTTACCGGGTTACGCCACCGGCTGGCGGGGCCTGGCCACGCGCGCCGGGGAGGCGGGGGGCGCCGTCCTCACGGCCACAACCCTGTCCGGTCAGCGGGATTCCTGGCTGTGGATCCTGGTGGTGGTGGCCATGATCGCCCTGATGCTGCTGATGGTCTGGTGGGTGGCGGTGCAGGGCAAGGGAAAAACGGGCATCTTTGCCCGCGACTACCACGACGACGACGCCCGCGGGATCGTGGAAATCGCGTCTTCGGTGCCCGAGGAGGCGATCCGGGCCGCGCTGGCGGACCGCCCCGACGTCGTGTCCGTGCACGTCACCACGTGGGAGGCGCCGCACGACGCCGGGCTGCGGGTGAAGGTGCAGCCGCGCCAGGGCGCGGCCCCCAGCCGGATCGCGGACGATGTCTCGGCCGTTGTTTCCGGCATGGAGGCGGCGCTGGGCCGCGGCGGCCCCGTGGTGATCCACGTGGCCGCCGGCGCCCGGACCCGCATGTCGCGGGCCGAGCGGGTCCGTTAGGGCCCCTCCGTTAGAGCGGCAGCATCCACACGGCGGCATCCGCGGACAGCGCGCCGTCCAAGACCGCCTCGATGTGGCTGAACGCCACGACGCGGTGCGTGGCGGGCAGCTCCACGGGCGCGTCGCCCATGTTCGCGAGGACCAGCAGATCGCCGTTGGTGTAGGCGAGGAGCCCGTGCTCGGCGTTGTGGGCCGCGGCCCACTCCAGCGAGCCGCGGCCCAGGCCCCGCTCCTGCCGAACCGCCAGCAGCGAACGGTACAGCTCGAAGGTGGAACCCTCGACGCCCACCTGGCGGTCCGCCGCGTAGGCGGAATAGCTGTCCGGCTGCGGCAGCCACGGCGCGGCGGGGGAGCCGCCGTCGTTGGCGAATCCGTAGCCGGGCAGCTCCGCGGCCCACGGCATCGGCACCCGGCAGCCGTCGCGGCCGCGCTCCTTGCCGCCTGTGCGGAAGAAGCTCGGATCCTGGCGTGCCTCCGCGGCGAGCGTCGTGTGCTCGGGCAGCGAGAGCTCGTCGCCCTGATACACGTAGGAGGAGCCGGGCAGGCCCAGCATCACCATCGCGGCCGCGCGGCCGCGGGCCCAGCCGAGCCGCTCGTCGGGCTGCTCGTCCTCGGCCGAGATGCCCTTGGGGAACGTGGTCGGGTCGCTGAGTCCGTACCGCGTCGAGTGGCGTACGGTGTCGTGGTTGGACAGGACCCAGGTGGGCGGGGCGCCGACCACGGCCGCTTCGGCCAGGGTCTCCGCGACGTTGTCGGCGACGCGCTCCGCGTCCCAGCCCGCGAGCAGGAAGCCGAAGTTGAAGGCCTGCTGCATCTCGCCCTGGCGCACGTAGCGGAAGATGCGGGACATGGGCTCCACCCAGGCCTCCGCAACCATCATGCGGTCGCCGTCGTATTCGGCCAGGACCTTATGCCACGACTCGTAGATGGCGTGGACGCCCTCCTGGTCGAAGTACGGCGGAGTCTGCTCGCCCGACGGCGCCATGTTCGTGGGCGCGGTTTCCTCCGGAGGAAGATCGAGCGAGGGCTCGATGATGGAGACGTTGCCGGTGTCGGTGGTGGGCTTTTCCGAGCCCGCGACCATGGCCACCTTCTCCGACCAGTCCGGGAGGCCCTGGGCCTTGACCATGCCGTGGGCCACGTCGACCCGGAAGCCGTCGACCCCGCGGTCCAGCCAGAAGCGCAGGACGTCCTTCATCTCCTCGTGGACCTCGGGGTTCTCCCAGTCGAGGTCCGGCTGCTTCGTGTCGAACAGGTGCAGGTACCACTGCCCGGGCGTCCCGTCGCGCTCCGTGATCCGCGTCCAGGCCGGGCCGCCGAAGATGGACTGCCAGTTGTTGGGCGCCTGCGATCCGTCGGGGCCGGCGCCGTCGCGGAAGATGTAGCGGGCGCGTTCCGCGGACTCGGGCGGGGAGGCGAGGGCCTCCTTGAACCAGACGTGCTCGTCCGACGTGTGGTTGGGCACGAGGTCGACGATCACCTTGATGCCGCGGCCGTGCGCCGACTCCAGCATGGTGTCGAAGTCCTCGAGCGAACCGAACAGCGGGTCGACGGCGCGGTAGTCGGCCACGTCGTAGCCCGCGTCGGCCTGTGGAGAGAGGTAGAACGGGGAGAGCCAGACGGCGTCCACGCCAAGCCGCTCAAGATAGGGAAGCTTGCCTGCGATCCCGCGCAGATCGCCCATGCCGTCACCGTTCGCGTCAGCGAAGGAGCGGGGGTAGATCTGGTAGATGACGGCGTCCTGCCACCACGGTGCTTGCTGGGACATGGGGCTCCTAGGGATGTCGAGGGTGCTTTCACCAGCCAGTGTAAACGGTTTCACCCGGGTTTCGGGGACTGCTGCCGGCCCGCGATCAACTGGCCCGGGCCAGCTGGCGGATCCTTAGCCACCGGGAGGCCAGCCTTCGGTATGACGCGGCGGCCCCGAGCATGTCGCCCTCGGCGAGCGACTCGATCCCCAGCCGTATGTCGTGCGGGGAGTCGTCGGGCCACACGAGCTCGGCGATGCGCCCGTAGTCCAGCTCCACGATCGAGTCCGGGTGGAACAGGCGGAGCCACTCGCTGAGGGCAGTGAGCTCGTCGAGCATGTCCAGCTCCGGTGCGTTGACCGCCAGCGACGCCGCCGCATAGCGGGCGCGCTCCAGGACCTGGACCGCCGGCGCGGACAGCCTGACGCTGTTCACGGTGCCGCCGTCGTCGTCGATCTCGCAGTGGTCGTCCTCGCGGAGCGCCACGAACCAGCCGAACGGGACGCCCCACGTGGCGCTGCGCGTGTGCAGGGCGGCGATGCCCTCGGCGAAATCCTCGTGCACGATCCGTCCGGCGTTCGCCTGGCGCGCGGCGTCGGGGACCAGCAGCTCCAGGAGCTGGGGGCGCATGCTTCCGTCGAGCTGTTCCGCGGCCAAGGTGGCGCGCACCGGCAGCTGATCGGGGCAGAAGTAGGCGGTTGTTGTGCCGTTCGCGGACGGGTAGTGGAGCACGCGGAACAGCTCGCCCGTCTCGTGCGGGAAAGGATCGGAGACGCGCCGGGTGATGCGTCGGATGGATTCCGCGGCGGCGCGCTCCTCGAAGACGGTGCGCGGGAGCGCCCGTTGCGCGGAGATCAGCAACTGGTCGGCGTCCGAGTAGGCGCGGAGGGGCTCGTAGACGCGGAGATACGACGTCGGCGGCACGTTACGCCGCGCCGCGCCCCCCACGCCGGAACCCACGGTTAGCCAAGCTCCACGACGACGGGGGCATGGTCGGAGGCGCCCTTGCCCTTGCGTTCCTCGCGGTCGATCGACGCGCCGGTGACGCGGGCGGCCAGCGCGGGGGAGCCGAGCACGAAGTCGATCCGCATGCCCTCCTTCTTGGGGAAGCGCAGTTGCGTGTAGTCCCAATAGGTGTACACGCCGGGCCCCGGCGTGTGTGGGCGCACGACGTCGACGAATCCGGCCTCGAGGAAGGCGTTGAAGGCGGCGCGCTCGGGTTCGCTGACGTGGGTCATCGCGTTGGCGCGGAAGAAGTCGATGTCCCAGACGTCGTCGTCCTCCGGGGCGATGTTCCAGTCGCCCATCAGGGCCACCTCCGCGGCGGCGTCATCGGCGATCCAGGCGGCGGCATGGTTCTTCAGGGTGTCGAGCCACGCGAGCTTGTACGGCATGTGCTCGTCGTCGAGCGCACGGCCGTTGGGGACGTAGAGGCTCCAGACGCGGACGCCGCCACAGGTTGCGGCGATGGCGCGGGCCTCCTGCACGGGGTCCTTGCCTCCCTTGCCGAACGCGGGCTGGTCCATAAACGTGCGCTCGACGTCGTCCAGGCCGACCCGGGACGCGATCGCGACGCCGTTCCACTGGCTCAGCCCGAAGTGGGCCACCTCGTAGTCGTTGCTCTCGAAAAGCTCCCACGGGAAGTTTTCGTCCTTGCACTTGGTCTCCTGGATGGCCAGCACGTCGACGTCGGAACGGCGCAGCCAATCCTCCACGCGGTCGGCGCGGGCACGGAGGGAGTTCACATTCCAGGTAGCGATCTTCACGTCTCCAACCTATCAATTGTGGAGCGGCCGCCAAGGGGAAGCCCTGCGGTGGCCCGTGTCCTGAACTGGGGGTAGCTTGGTGGTGGTGGCGTGGGTCACACTCGGCCCCCCAGCATTCCGCCAACTTGAGGAGCAGCATCCATGGTCCGCACGCTTCACCACTACAGCGGCGGGCGCCGCGTGGAGGGCACTTCAGGACGCCACAGCGACGTCTTCGATCCCAGCACCGGCGAGGTCCAGGCGGTCCTGCCGCTGGCTGGCCGGGACGAGGTGCGCGCGGTCGTGGACAACGCGGCCGCCGCCCAGCCGGGCTGGGCCGCCACGAATCCGCAGCGCCGGGGCCGCATCCTGCTGCGCTTTGTGGACCTCGTCAACGCGAACATCGATGAACTCGCCGCCCTGCTCACCTCGGAGCACGGCAAGACCCTGGCGGACGCGAAGGGCGACATCCAGCGCGGAATCGAAGTGGTGGAATTCTGCGCGGGCGCGCCGCACCTGCTTAAGGGCGAATTCGCCGACAGTGCGGGGGAGGGCATCGACGTCCACTCCCTGCGCCAGCCGCTCGGAGTGGTGGCCGGAATCACGCCGTTCAACTTCCCCGCCATGATCCCGCTGTGGAAGGCCGGCCCCGCGATCGCCGCCGGCAACGCCTTTGTCCTCAAACCCTCCGAACGCGACCCCTCCGTCCCGCTGCGGCTCGCCGAGCTCTTCACGGAGGCGGGGCTGCCCGACGGCATCTTCAGCGTGGTGAACGGCGACAAGGAGGCGGTGGACGCCCTGTTGGAGGATCCACGGGTGGAGGCGGTCGGCTTCGTGGGATCCACCCCGATCGCCCGCTACATCTACGCGACGGCGGCCGCCAACGGCAAACGCGCGCAGTGCTTCGGGGGCGCGAAAAACCACCTGATCGTGATGCCCGACGCCGACCTGGACATGGCGGCGGACGCGTTGATCGGCGCCGGGTTCGGCTCCGCGGGGGAGCGGTGCATGGCCATCTCCGTCGCCGTGCCTGTCGGCCAGGAGACCGCCGACGCGCTCGTCTCCAAGCTGAAGGAGCGCATCGCGGGCCTGCGGGTCGGCCCCGGCACAGACCCGGAAATCGACTTCGGACCGGTCGTGGCGGCCTCGGCCAAGGAGAGGATCGAGGACTACATCCGCGTCGGCGTGGACGAGGGCGCGTCGCTGCTGGTGGACGGCCGGGGCACCGCCGTCGAGGGCCACGACGGCGGCTTCTGGGTTGGCCCCACCCTTTTCGACCACGTCACGGCGGACATGCGGATCCACCGGGAGGAGATCTTCGGCCCGGTACTGTGCGTGGTGCGCGCGGCGGACTACGAGGAGGCGCTGCGGCTGCCCAGCGAGCACGAGTTCGGCAACGGTGTGGCCATCTTCACCCGCGACGGCGACGCCGCCCGGAACTTCGCCAGCCGTGTCAACGTCGGCATGGTGGGCATCAACGTCCCGATTCCCGTCCCGATCGCGTACTTCACGTTCGGCGGCTGGAAGGCTTCCGGGTTCGGGGACCTGAACCAGCACGGAACGGACGCGTTCCGCTTCTACACCAAGACCAAGACCGTCACCACACGCTGGCCCTCCGGCGTCCGGGAGGGCGCCAGCTTCATCATGCCCGAGGGCAGCTGATGGATCCCGTCCTCTTCGAGCGGCGCGGCCGGCTCGGCGTGGCGGTCCTCAACCGGCCCCGGGCCGTGAACGCACTGAACGCGGACATGGTCGCCACACTGCTGGAGGGCCTCGCCCGCTGGGCCGTCGACGAATCCGTCGCCACCGTGCTGCTGCGGGGGGCCGGCGACCGGGGCCTGTGCGCGGGCGGCGACATTGTGGCCATCCACGGGGACCTCGCGTCGGGCGGCCACGCGACGGCCGCCTTCTGGAGGGCAGAGTACAAGCTGGACTCCCTCGTCGCCCACTATCCGAAGCCCTTTGTGGCACTGATGGACGGCCTGGTGCTCGGTGGTGGAGTGGGAGTCTCCGCCCACGCCCGGCTTAGGGTGGTCACCGAGCGCACCCGCACGGGGATGCCGGAGACGTCGATCGGATTTGTGCCCGACGTCGGCGGCTTGTTCCTGCTTTCGCGCTCGCCGGGCCAGTCCGGCACGCACGCCGCGCTGACCGGCGCGCACCTGGGGGCCGGAGACGCGGTGTTCCTGGGACTCGCCGACCACTATGTGGAGTCCTCGAGCCTGGGCGATCTCGAGCTGGCGTTGGAGACGGAGCCCGCCGAGACTGCCGTCCGTCGCTATGCCGCCGCCCCGCCGTCGTCGCCCCTCGCGGCGGCGCGGGACTGGATCGACACCGCGTACGCCGGGGACGACGCCGAGGCGATCGTCGGCAGGCTGCGGGAGTCCGGGGGCGAGGCGTCGAAGGCGGCCGACACCATCGAATCCAAGTCGCCGACGGCCGTGAAAACGACTCTTGAGGCGCTGCGCCGGGCCGCCGGGCTCGCAACGTTGGAGGAGTGCCTGGACCAGGACTTCCGGGTCGGCGTGCGGATGCTGTCGACCCCAGACTTCGCCGAGGGCATCCGCGCCCAAGTCATTGACAAGGACCGGACTCCCCGGTGGCGGCCCGCTACGCTCGCCGACGTGAGCCGCTCCGACGTCGTGGCGCGCTTCGCGCCGCTGGCGGCCCACGAGCAGGGCGGCGAGTTGGGGCTGTCCGACCGGGTCCACGCCGCGCGCGACCACACAGCGAAGGAGAATGCCGTATGAGCAGCACCCTGGGAAAGATCGCCTTCCTCGGCCTCGGCCACATGGGCGGACCTATGGCTGGAAATCTGGTGCGGGCCGGCTACGAGGTCGCCGGGTTCGACGTGGTGCCCGCGGCCATGGAGGCGGCGGCGGCCAACGGGGTGCCGACCGTAGATTCGGCGGCCGCGGCGGCGCAGGGGGCCGCCGTCGTGCTGACCATGTTTCCGAGCGGCCGGCACCTGCTGGACGCCTACCGGGGGAACGGCGGGCCCGGCCTGCTGGAGGGCGCACCCGCCGGCACCATGTTCCTGGACTGCTCCACGATCAACGTCGACGAGGCGCGGGAGGCGGCGGAGTTGGCGGTCTCGGCGGGACACCGGTCGGTCGACGCTCCCGTCTCCGGCGGCGTGGTGGGGGCCGAGGCCGGGACGCTGACGTTTATGGTCGGCGCCCTGCCCGATGACTTCGCCGCGGTCGAGCCGTTGCTCGGGGTTATGGGCCGGCGCATCGTCCACTGCGGCGGCCACGGGGCGGGGCAGGCCGCGAAGGTCTGCAACAACCTGATCCTCGGCGTCACCATGATCGCCGCGTCGGAGGCCTTTGTCCTGGGGGAAAAGCTTGGACTCAGCCACCAGGCGCTCTTCGACGTCGTGTCGACGGCCTCGGGGCAATGCTGGGCCGTCACGACCAACTGCCCCGTCCCCGGGCCGGTCCCCACAAGCCCGGCGAACCGCGACTACCAGCCGGGATTCGCCGGCGCGCTCATGGCGAAGGACCTCCGGCTGGCCCTGAATGCGCTCCAGGGCACGGGCGTGGCGGCCGAGCTGGGGCCCCTGGCCTCGCGCATCTACGACCGCTTCGCCGAAGAGGGCGGCGCCGGCCGCGACTTCTCCGGCATCGTCACGGACATCCGCGACCGCTCGGAGGGCGCGGACTAGCCCTATTTCCACCAGTCGTCGAGCAGGGTCACCGGCACGGTCCGCTTGTGGCGCGTGCGCAGGTACTTGGCCTCGATGGACTCGGCGGCCTCGGTCGCGACGTCGCGCCCCTCCAGGTAATCGTCGATGTCGTCGTAGCGCAAACCCAACTCGTCCTCGTCGGTGCGTCCGGGCCGGCCGTCCAGCAGGTCGGCCGTGGGCACCTTCCGCCACAGCCGCTCCGGCGCCCCCAGATGCTGGAGCAGCTGCCGGTTCTGGCGCTTGTTCAGTCCGAACAGCGGGAGGATGTCGGCCCCGCCGTCGCCGAATTTGGTGAAGAAGCCGGTGACGGACTCCGCGCCGTGGTCCGTGCCGAGGACCAGGAAATTTCCCTCGCCGGCCAGCGCGTACTGCGCCACCATCCGCAGGCGTGCCTTGATGTTTCCCTTGCTGAAGTCGGAGATCGGTTCTCCGGTCGACTCCTCGTACTCTGCCTCGAACCCGTCCACCCCGAGCTTGATGTTGAACGTGCGCTCCGTCTTGGCGGCGATGAACTCCACGGCCGCGCGGGCGTCGTCCTCGTCGTGCTGGACACCGTAGGGCAGGCGGACGGCCACAAAGTCCGCCTCGACGCCCTCCGCCGACAGCTCCTCCACGGCGAGCTGGGCCAGGCGGCCGGCCAGTGTCGAGTCCAGTCCGCCGGAGATGCCCAGCACAAATCCCCGCGTGCCGGTGGACTTCAGATAGTCCTTCAGGAACGCCACCCGGCGGGCAACCTCCTCGGCGGAGTCGATGGTCGGCTTGACGCCCATTTCTTCGATGATCTTGACCTGTAGATCGCGCATGGGACTCAGCCTAGCGGGCGGCTGTTTCCGCCGCGTTGCCTGCCCAGCGACCGCCGCGGGGACACCGGCTAACCACAGAGATGCAACTTGCCCGGCAATTTCGTTCCGGGTTGGGGTTTCGTCTGCTTGGATGGGGTTACGTGGAGGTAATCCACCAGGCGGCCAGGCAAACGCCGTCGGCAACCGAAAGAGCTGGTCATGGCAACCATCCGCCCCGAGCATCCCCGCCCGGCGCACTTCCTCGTACACCTCAGCGATACGCACTTGGTCGGGGGCGATATTCCGCTGATGGGAATCCTGGACAGCGAAGCCCACCTGCGTGAGGTCTTCGAAGCACTGGAGGCCAGCGGAGCGCGGCCGGAGGCCCTGATTTTCACCGGAGACCTTGCGGACAAGGGGGAGCCGGCGGCCTACGCGCGGCTACGCGCCCTCGTCGAACCCGCTGCGGACCGCCTCGGCGCCCAGGTCATTTGGGCGATGGGCAACCATGACGACCGCGAGAACCTCCGCGAGGGACTTCTCGACGAGGGCCGCAGCACGGAGCCGCTCGACCGCGTGTACCGGCTGGGCGGTCTGCGGATCATCACGCTGGACACCACGGTTCCTGGCTCCCACTACGGTGAACTCGTCCAGCACCAGCTGGACTGGTTGCGCGCGGAGCTTCGCGAGCCGGCACCCGAGGGTACGATCCTGGCGCTGCACCATCCGCCGGTCCCGAGCATCCAGCCGCTGGCCATTCTGGTGGAACTCCGTGGGCAGGCCGCCCTGGCGGACGTCGTCCGCGGAACCGACGTGCGCAGCATCATCGGCGGTCACCTGCACTACTCCACCAACGCCATGTTCGCCGGCATTCCCGTGTCCGTCGCATCGGCGACCTGCTACACGCAGGACCTGGCCTCCGCCGTCGACCCCGTCAACGGGATCCGCGGGACGCGGGGGCGCGACGCCGCGCAGTCCTACAATCTGGTCCACGTGTACGAGGACACGATCGTGCACTCCGTCGTGCCGGCCCCGGGCGGCACGTCTGTTGGCACGGTGTACGACCCGGTCCAAGTCACGGAGTCGCTTGCAAGCCACGGGCTCGACTACGTCGCGGCGCCCGACGCGGAGGCGGGCGACCGGGCGGTGCCGGACCCCGCGGGGAAACAGCCGGCGGAACGACGCCGGCAGATCGCCTGAGGACGGGAGCGACGGCGGTGCCGCAGGCTACGAACCGGTGTCCGGCTTCTCCCACGGTCCCGGCACGGGGAAGTACCGGCGGAGGAACGACGTGACCACCTGCTGGCGTTCCTGCGCGGGGACCTCCGGGTAGCTGCCGTCGTTGAGGCAGAAGAAGTCTTGGTTCCGCTTGGCCAACAGCTTTGCGAGCTGGTCCAGCCCCGAGTACATCGTGGTGTCCACGTACTTCACCTTGGCGCCAACCTTGGTCACGGCGCGTCCGGTGAGCAACGCGTAGTAGTGGTACAGCGAGTTGGTGACGGAGATGTTGTCCTTCGCGCGGAAACGGCTGGCCGCGGTCTCCCGGAACTCGTTTGAGAACAATTCCTCGAGCTCGAACATCACGCTCCTGCGCAATGGCGCAGCGGTGTGTTCGAGGTGCCGGGTTGTGATCCGTCCGAAGCGGTCGTGCAACAACCTGCGGTTCACGCGGGCGGAATTCTCGAAGCCGGAACGGTCCAGATGGTTGTCGCCCAGCCCGATCCGCGTGGGGGCCTCGATGAACTTGGTGATGCCTCCGGGGGAGAAGAACATGTCTGGCCCGACCGGACGGCCAAAGAACATGTCGTCGTTGGAATACAGGAAGTGCTCGGACAGTCCTTCGATGTGCTGCAACTGGGACTCCACGGCCTGCGAATTGAACGTCGGCAGGCTGGAGGGGTCCTTGAAGTGGTCGGCGGCCCGGACGATCGTCAGGTCGGGATGCTCCTCGTTCAGCCACTCGGGCAGGTCGGAGTCGGTGCAGATGAAAATGTGGCGAATCCATGGCGCGAACATGTGGATGCTCCGGAGGGCATACTTCAGTTCGTCGATCTGCCGGAACCGGGCCTCGGCGTCGTCCCCCTCGCCCACGACGACGTTGTCCATAAACGAGACGCGGTAGCGCTGGTACTCGGGATTGTTGCCGTCGACCCAAGAAAAAACGATGTCGATCGGGAAGTCGATGTCCGCGGCGTGGTCGGCGAACATGTTCTCGATCGTCGGCCATTCCAAGCCGAAGCGGCTGACCGTTCCACGGACGGCCTCGGCGGCGGGCAGCGTGGCCCTGGTGAGGGAGTTCTCGATCGGCAGGTGCAGCGTGCCGTCGTTGTTCCATTTCCAGAGCTCGATCTGGACGCCGGTGCCCTGCCCGTAGTGCAGGCCGCCCTCGGGCTCGACGCGCGGGCGGTACAGGCGGTACATGCGGGCCTTTGCGCTGGTCCCGAGGCGCCCGTCGGCGACGAGGAGGGCCTTGTCCTTGCGGGTGTCGACCGTCATGGAGTAGAACGGCTCGTCCTGGCACGCCGCCACGAGGGCCGCGCGCAGCTTCTTGCGCAACTCCCAGTTGACGGCGATGACGGGGCGCGCATCGTTGCCGCGCACCAAGAGATAGGAGAGCCCCGCGTCCTCGAGCACGCCACGGACGAACAGCAGGTCGGCGACCATGGCCTGGTGCGGCGTCATCGTGTTGTTGAGTAGGGCGTAGCGGCCCTTGACGCGAACGATGTCCGGGCGGTCCAGGAAGCGGGCCATCGCTTCGGGGGAGGTGACCTCCCGAACCTCGAACAGCGGCGATTCCGGCTCGGGCGCGCCGTGGTAGACCTCTCCGGGCGTAACGTCGGCCGGGGTGGTGCTGTTGGGCATCTAGTTGTCCTTCGCGGCGGGATCTTCCCAGCCGAGGTTGAGCGCCATACGGCGAAGCGAGGCGACCGTGGTCGCGTAGTCCTCGGGGGACACGCCGGCGCTGGATTCCTCGCGCATCGTGTCCACCAGGGCGGTCAGGCGGTCCAAGCTGGTGGCCCCGCGTTCCGTCAGCGTGAAGGTGTGCCCCTCCTCGCTGATCCACCCGGACTCGACAAGCTCGGCAAGATGCTCGGAAGGGCTGGTGGGTTCGCCTTCCGCGGCGGGTTCGCCGAAGAAGGGCGCAAGCGCCGAGGTCAGTTCGCCGCCGGTCGCAGGTCCCTTCGACAACACATTCAGCAGTTGCCATTGCCGGCGCGTAACGCCATGTTCCTCCAGCACAACCGTGAACTGCTCGGAAATGAGCGAGTCCACCAGTTTGAGCCAGTATCCAAGCGGTCTCTGAGCATCCATGGCCCCAGCCTAACGCCGACGGCCCCGCATGTCGCCCGGTGAGGGGTTCGCGGCGCTCGCCGGGCGTGGCCCGGATGTGCTCCCTGACGCGTGGCATGCGCGGGACTCGCCGTCAACAATCGTCGCGAGTCGATGATTGTGCACATTCGAAAATGTGTTCCCATAGTGTCGGTGGGGGTCGGTACGTTGGGGTTATGAGTGACGAACCAGCTGCGGGTCGGGGCACGGCCGCCAGACCGCGCAGGGATACCGCGGATTACGGGGCCAAAACGCGTGTGGGTCACCTCGCGCCCACCCGCACCGTCCGGCCGGATGGCGGTGGTCCTCCGACGACAATGGGATTGGCTGGCCCTGATTCGGGGCGTCGCGTGGGACCACCAACGCTCGGGGCGGAAGAACTACTGTTGCTGGCCAAGAGTCTCGCCGAAGTCGGAACATGCGCCCCGCCACCGCCGGCCGAAGAGGCGTGGACGGGCGGCCAGACGCAGGCGCTGGACGAGGCGCGCGTGCCCGACCGAGCGCAAGCCCCCGACCGAGCGCAAACGCCCGACCAGGTGCGTGCGGTCGATCAACTGCGTGCGCTGGAGATCCTCAAGTCCGCCGCCTGTGCCGCCCAGGCGAGGCTGGCCGTGAGCCTGGACGAATCCGTGCGAAGCGACGAGGTCCGCGCGGGCATTCACGCAAAAAAACGGGGACTCGCTGTGGCATCGCAGATCGCGTTGGCCAGGCGAGAGTCGCCTCACCGCGGGAGGATTCAACTGGGGCTCGCAAAGATGCTGGTCAGGGAGATGCCCTGCACGCTGAAAGCCCTGGGGGATGGAGCCCTGAGCGAGTGGCGGGCCACCGTGATCGTCCGGGAAACCGCCTGCCTGTCCTTGGACGATCGCATGAGGATCGACGAGCAGCTCTGCGGCGACCCTTCCCTGCTGGAAGGCAAGGGCGACAGGCAACTCGCCGGCGAAGCCAAGGCCGCCGCCCTAGCCCTCGACTCGCGGGCCGTGGTGAACCGCTCACGGAAGGCCGTGTCGGAGCGGACCGTGACTTGCAGGCCGGCCCCGGACACCATGGTCTACCTCTCCGGGCTGTCGCCCGTCGCGCAGGGAATCGCAACGTACAAGGCGCTGAGCCTGGAGGCCGACCGGTGCCGTGCCGCCGGCGACCCCCGAAGCCGCGGGCAGGTGATGGCGGACACCCTGGTCGAGCGCGTCACGGGACATGCGGGGGCCGGGGCTGCGAAGGTCGAGCTACAGGTTGTGGTGACGGACCGGGTCCTGTTCCAGGGCGACGCGGAACCGGCGTACCTGAACGGATATGGGATCGTCCCGGCACAGTGGGTCAGGGACCTGGCCAGGCTCGCGCCGGCGGTCCCCCAAGCCTCCACGGGACTACCCGGCCCGGACTCTGGGATCGAGCCGGATCCACCGCCGGACGCCAGTGTCGAAGTCTGGCTTCGGAGGCTCTACACGGCGCCAACGTCCGGTCAGTTGGTGGCTATGGACTCCAGGGCGCGCTCCTTACCCGAAAACATGCGCCGATTTATTGTTGCCCGGGACCGCACCTGCCGCCGCCCGTGGTGCGATGCCCCGATCCGTCACCACGACCATGTGGTCCCCGTCGCCGCGGGTGGAGAAACGAACGTTGCCAACGCCGAGGGACTGTGCGAGGCCTGCAACTACTCGAAGGACGCGGAAGGATGGTCCACGCACGTGACGGACGGCGTCCGCGGCACGATCGTCACCACCACGCCGACCGGCCACAGCTACACATCAACCGCCGCGGCCCCGCCGGGAACGCCGGTGCCCGGCGATTGTTCGGGTGAGCTGGTTGTCGGCGCAGTCAACCCGCGCGCCCTGCTGTTGAGACACCTTCGACGGCCGGGGAGAAAGGAGCGCCATCGAAGCCGGGCCGACTCGTGACACGTACGTGGAACAAACCTTGCGCGCAACTAGAATCGACACCATGACCTCCCACAGCGACGACCGCGCCCGCCTGCTCGAACTCATCAAGGAACTGGCCATTGTTCGGGGAAGGGTAGTCCTGTCTTCGGGCAAGGAAGCCGACTACTACATCGACCTTCGCCGCGTCACGCTGCACCACGAGGCCTCCCGTCTTGTGGGGCGGGTCATGCTCGAGCTCCTGGACCAGGCGGGCATCGACTTCTCCGCCGCGGGTGGACTGACCATGGGCGCGGACCCGGTCGGCACCGCGCTGATGCATTCCGCCGGCGACGAGGGCCGTCCCATCGACGCTTTTGTTGTCCGCAAGGCGCAGAAGTCGTACGGCATGGGGCGCCAGGTGGAAGGCCCGTCCGTGGAGGGGCGGGACGTCGTCGTACTGGAGGACACGTCCACTACTGGCGGCAGTGCGCTGACCGCGGTCGAGGGGGTGCGCAAGGCAGGCGGAAACGTCAAGGCGGTTGCGGTCATCGTGGACCGCGACACCGGATCGAAGGAACGGATCGAAGCCGAGGCCGGCGTCCCCTACCTCTTCGCCTTCGGCAAGGATGAACTGGGGTTGTTCGACTAGCCTGCGCGACCCGCCACATGCCCTCCGCCGAGACGCCAGGCGCACTGGCGACGATCTACGACGTGGCGCGCGTCGCCGGGGTGTCCGCGTCCACGGTGTCGAGGGCCTTCGCGAGGCCCGGGCTGCGGGAAATCCACGATCGGGGCGCTGCTCGCGGACCACGTGGGCGGGACCTCTCTGGACGGAGACGCCCCGACTCTGGACGGAGACGCCCCGACGCGGCCGGTCGCGCGCTCGACATTGCCGCGGCGCCCGGAGAGCTGGCTCGGGCGGCCGCGGGCTGGCTGCATCAGACGTCGGGCAGAAGTTCCGCGACGGAATCGTAGACGGCGTCCGGCCGGAACGGGAACGCCGCGATGTCGGCGGGCTGGGTGATGCCGGTGTGCACCAGGACGGTGTACAGCCCGGCCTCCATGCCCGCGATGATGTCCGTGTCCATGCGGTCGCCGATCATCGCCGTCGTCTCCGAATGCGCCTCGATCCGGTTCATCGCCGAGCGGAACATCATCGGGTTCGGCTTGCCGACGACGTAGGGCGTGCGGTTCGTGGCGGTGGTGATCAGCGCCGCCACGGCGCCGGTGGCGGGAAGCGCGCCCTCGGCGGACGGGCCGGTGGCGTCCGGGTTGGTCGAGATGAACCGGGCGCCGAGATCGATCAGCCGGATCGCCCTGGTGATCGCCTCGAACGAGTAGGTGCGGGTCTCGCCGAGGACCACGTAGTCGGGATCCTGGTCGGTGAGGATAAAGCCGGCCTCGTGCAGCGCCGTTGTGAGCCCGGCCTCGCCGATCACGAACACGCGGCCGCCGGGCATCTGCCTCTTGAGGAACTCCGCCGTGGCCAGCGCGGATGTCCAGATGTTCTCCTCCGGAATCTCCAACCCCGACGCCGACAACCGTGCCTGCAGGTCCCGCGGGGTGTAGATGGAGTTGTTGGTCAGCACCAGGAACCGCTTGGAGGTGTCCACCCAGCGGGCGATCAGCTCAGCGGCACCGGGGATCGGCTTGTTCTCGTGGACCAGCACGCCGTCCATGTCCGTCAGCCAGCATTCGATGTCCGTGGGGGTGCGGTGATGCGTCAAGGGCTCGCCTTTCCTCGGGTTGTGCTGCCGCCAGTCTGCCACCGGCCGGCGATCATTGCTGCAGGCGGTCGTGGAGTTCCTCGATGTCCCGGGACGGCATGCCGGCGTCGTGCAGGTAGGCCGCGATCGAGCCGTGCCGGGACAGGAAGCGCTCCACAAAGATCCGCATGGCCTCCGCCGGTGCGGTGAAAATCACCGGTGGCCGCTCCGCGGTGAACGCCGGCGGCTCCTCCCCCGGATGGGCGCGCAGGTGGAGGGCGTGCAGCGCGGACAGGATCTCCGGGAGGTCGGAGGCTGTCCGGGCGTAGTCCACCACAATCGACTCCTTGTCGGTTCCGGCGGCGAGGTGCACAACGGCGGACAGCACGCCAGTGCGGTCCTTGCCGGCCGCGCAGTGCAGCAGTGTGGTGCTGCCCGCGGCGATCGGGGAAAGGGCCCTGACCACCATGTCCGGGCGCGCTTCGGTCCACCAGAGGTAGAGGTCGGCGAGGTCGTCGGCGGTGTGGATGTCCCGGACGAGCGAAGGCTTGCCCTCCGTGGGATCCAGCGGCGCGGACACCAGATCGGGCAGCTGCTCGCCGTGCGCGCGGGCATCCAACAACCAAGGGACCAGGGCGCTCTCCCGGGGTGACCTGAGGTCCACCACGGTGCCGATCCCATGCTCCGCCAGGAAGCGCGATATCCGGTGGGCGTCCCAGCCGAACGGCGCGCTGGAGCGGTAGACCAGTCCCTCGACGACGGGCCGCAGGTTCAGCACCCCGGGCACCGCGCCCTCGATCCGGCCGGTCACAGCCAGCCGTTCCGCTTGAAGACCGCAAACAGCCCGGCGCTCAGGGCCGCCATCAGTGCCAATGCCGCCGGATAGCCCCAGGCCCACGACAGCTCCGGCATCATGTGGAAGTTCATGCCGTAGATGCTACCCACAAGGCTCGGCGCAAAGAGGATGGCCGCCCAGGAGGAGATCTTCTTCATCTGCTCGTTCTGCTCCACGCTGGCCTCGGCAGCCCGCTGGGAGATCAGGGTGGAGGATAGGGTGAGCGCGTTGGTGAGCACCTGGCGCATGGCGACGATCCGGTCCACCATGCGGATGACGTGGTCGTGGACGTCCGCCAGCAGGCGGTCCAGCTCCAGGGCCGCCGGTTCCGCCCCGGGGCGCGCGACGGCGCTGCCCTGGGAATCGAGCGCGTCGCCGCCCTCCTCCACCAGGCCGCGGCGCATCACGGCGACCATGCGCTCCAGCGGGGCGACCGCGCGCTGGAACTCCACCACCTCCCGCGAGAGCTCGTAGATGCGCCGGGCCACCCGGGTGTTGCCGACGAACAACTCCGACTCGATCTCCTCGATGTCGTTGTCCAGGCCCTCCGCGACGGGCACGTACTCGTCGACGACTTGGTCCAGGATCGCGTACAGGACGGCGTTCGGGCCCATGGACAGTAGCCGGGGATCCTCTTCGAGCCGCTGCCGCACGGGGGCCAGGTGCGGCGCCTCCACGCGGCGCACCGTGACCACGAAGTCCGGGCCGGTGTACACGTGGATTTCGCCGAACTCGACCTTTTCGACGTCGTCCAGGTAGCGGGCGGGACGCAGGACCACAAAAGTGTGGTCCCCGTAGTGGTCCATCTTGGCCCGCTGGTGTCCGGTGAGGGTGTCCTCGATCGCCAGCTCGTGCAGGTTCAGCTCGTCCGCCACCGCGCGGAGTTCGGCGTGGTCCGGGCGGTAGAGACCCAGCCAGGCCATCCCGCCGACCGCCTTCATCCGTTCGAACGTCTCCGAGAACTCGGCCGGCGCCTCGGTCCGCTTGCCGTCGACGTAGATGGCGTTGTCAACGATGGGCAAGTGGAGACTCCTTCGGTGGTGCGGTCAGGGCAAGTCTCCCACCAACTACCCTTGGATGGTGAAGAAAACTCCCGAAGCCGCCGTCGCGGACGCGCCGTCCACCCAACCGTGGCAGGAAGCAAACCCGCCCGTTGGCGTTGGGCCGTGGGAGGGCGCGCGGCCGGAGGGAACCCACTGGGACGAGGAACTGCTGAGCGGGGGCGACCGGCGCAACGTCGCCGACAAGTACCGCTACTGGCTCCACGAGGCGATCGTGGCAGACCTGGACACCCGACGCCACGACTTCCACATCGCCATCGAGAACTGGCAGCACGACATGAACATTGGAACGGTTGTGCGGACGGCCAACGCGTTCCTCGCCAAGGAAGTCCACATCATCGGACGACGCCGGTGGAACAAGCGCGGCGCGATGGTCACCGACCGCTACCAGCACGTGCGGCACCACGCCACGGTCGCCGAGTTCACCGCCTGGGCGGAGCGGGAGGGCCTGGCGGTCATCGGGATCGACATCTTCCCGGACTCCGAGAAGTTGGAGACCTACGCGTTGCCGCGAGACTGTGTCTTGGTGTTCGGGCAGGAGGGGCCCGGCCTGTCCGAGGAGGTGCATGCCGCCGCGGAGGCCACGCTGAGCATCGAGCAGTTCGGTTCGACCCGCTCCATCAACGCGGCTTCCGCCGCCGGCATTGCCATGCACGCCTGGATCCGGCAGCACGTGTTCGGACAGTTGCCCGGCTGACCGCCGGACCCTAGGAGGTTTCCGAGGCCACTTCCTGGTGCCGCTGGTGCGCCAGCTTGACCTTTTCCCGGATCGCCTCGACGTCCTTGGCCTTGTTGCGGTACTTCGGCTCCATGGTCAGGATGTTCTGCTCCTCCTGCACTAGCCGGGAGTAGACGCGTTCGCGTTCGGCCAGGTCCGCCGTGTAGCCGAGGTCCAGGTAGTCCTCCGCGTGGCGGCGGGCGTTGTTGATGGCCGTCTGCGCCTTCCCGGCCTTGGAAACCAGCGAGGCGACCACGGTGATCACCAGGATGCCGATGATGACGGAAAGCGAGAGGGCCGTGGTGATCTCGATGACGTCCACGTGTTCGCCGCCGTTGATGAACGGCAGGTTGTTCTCGTGGAGGGCGTGCAGGAACAGCTTGACGCCGATGAAGCCCAAGATGGCCGCGAGCCCGTAGGAGAGGTAGATGAGCCGGTCAAGCAGGCCGTCGAGCAGGAAGTAGAGCTGGCGCAGGCCCATGAGCGAGAACGCGGTGGCGGTGAAGACGATGAAGACGTTCTGCGTGAGGCCGTAGATGGCCGGGATCGAATCCAGCGCGAACAGGATGTCCGTGCCGCCGATCGCCACCATCACCAGGAGCATCGGGGTCAGCGCCTTCTTGCCGTTCACGACCGTGAACAGCTTGTCGCCGTCGTAGTGCTCCGACGTGTGCAGGAAACGTTTGGCGAGCCGAATGATGAAGTTGTTGGCCTGGTCGCCCTCGTGGGCATTCGGCTTCAGCAGGTTCCCCGCGGTCAGCAGCAGGATCAGGCCGAAGACGTAGAAGATCCAGGAGAACCTGTTGATCAGGGCCGCGCCGGCGAAGATGAAGGCCGTGCGCATGATCAGGGCAAACACGATGCCGAAGAGCAGCACCTTCTGCTGGTCCTCGCGGGGCACCTTGAAGCTGGCCATGATGACCAGGAAGACGAACAGGTTGTCCACCGAGAGCGCCTTCTCGGTGATGTATCCGGCGAAGTATTCGCCGCCCATGGTGCCGCCGCCGAAGATGAGGACGCCGATTCCGAAGAGGACGGCGATCCCCACGTAGATGGAGGACCAGATGGCCGCTTCCCTGAGTTGCGGAACGTGGGCCTTGCGGATGTGGAAGAAGTAATCGAAGGCCAGCAGGCCGAGGATGGCGGCGATGGTCGCCAGCCAGATCCAGGTGGGAACGGTCACGGTGTTTCCTTTCGCGGGTAGGCGGAATCGCCGCGAGTCTCTCCGCCGGCGCTTGCATGGTGCCGTCCGCCTCGACCGGCGGGGCAACCGTGCCCAACGTGTTGACGGTCTCGGCGCGGGGGGATACTCCCTCACGTTCCTTCCATCCTAGCGGGGGAGCGCCCGCGCCGCCGCTCCCCACCGTCATGGGGGCGTGGTGCCCGCCACGTTTGGCTAGGATGGAGGCAGCAAACGCCGTCTACTCCCAGCCGACCTCCAAGGAGTCAGTATGCCTATCGCAACCCCGGACAAGTACAACGCCATGATCGATGCCGCCAAGTCCGGCGGATACGCCTTCCCGGCCGTCAACGTGACGTCCTCGCAGACGCTCAACGCCGCGATCCGCGGGTTTGCCGAGGCCGAGTCGGACGGCATCATCCAGGTTTCCACGGGCGGGGCCGCCTACTGGTCGGGCGCCTCCGTCAAGGACATGGTGGTCGGCTCGCTCGGCTTCGCGGCCTTCGCCCGCCAGGTCGCGAAGTCATATGGCGTCAACATCGCCCTCCACACGGACCACTGCCCCAAGGACAAGCTGGACGGCTTTGTGCTGCCGCTCCTGGCCGCCTCGGAGGAGGAGGTCAAGGCCGGACGCGACCCGTTCTTCAACTCGCACATGTGGGACGGTTCCGCGGAGACGCTCGAGGACAACCTGCGCATCGCCGCCGAACTGCTGCCCCGCACCGCGGCCGCGAAGCAGATCCTAGAGGTCGAGATCGGCACGGTCGGCGGCGAGGAGGACGGCGTCGAGAACGCCATCAACGACAAGCTCTACACCACGGTCGAGGACGCGCTCGCGACTATCGAGGCACTCGGCTCGGGTGAGAACGGCCGCTACATCACCGCGCTGACGTTCGGCAACGTGCACGGCGTCTACAAGCCCGGCGGCGTGAAGCTGCGCCCGGAGATCCTGAAGGACATTCAGGCGCAGGTCGGGGCGAAGCTCGGCAAGGAAAACCCGTTCGACCTGGTCTTCCACGGCGGGTCGGGCTCCTCCGAACAGGAGATCGCCGACGCCGTCTCCTTCGGCGTGATCAAGATGAACATCGACACGGACACCCAGTACGCATTCACCCGGCCGGTGGCCGGGCACATGTTCGCCAACTACGACGGTGTGCTGAAGGTCGACGGCGAGGTCGGCAACAAGAAGTTGTACGACCCCCGCGTCTGGGGTGCCAAGGCCGAGGACTCGATGGCGGCACGCGTTGTCGAGGCCGCCCGCCAGCTCGGCTCCGCCGGCAAGTCCCTGAAGTAGGCGCCGTGAGCGACGAACTGGGCCGCAACCTGCTCGGCATCCCCGAAACGCTGCTTCCGTCCGAGTCGGAGGTCGACGCCCGTCTCGCGGCGGGCGACGAGCCCGCGGACGTGGCCGCAGACTATCCGACGTCGTCCCTCGCCTGGGCTCTGCTGGCCAACGACGCCCTCGCCGAGGGCCACCCCGTCGAGTCCTACGCCTATGCCCGGGTGGGCTACCACCGCGGGCTGGACTCGCTGCGCAAGTCGGGCTGGCGCGGGCAGGGACCGGTTCCGTGGCGCCACGCGCCGAATCGCGGCTTCCTGCGCTCGCTGTACGCGCTCGGCAAGGCGGCGGCGGCCATCGGGGAGACGGAAGAAGTGGACCGCATCGGCAAGTTCCTGGACGATTCGGACCCGACTGCCAAGGCCGCGATCGAACGGGGCGAGTCCTAGCTAGGACGGGGCGCCGGCCGCGGGAAGGATCGTCGTTGTGACGGCGACCGCCTGCGGCCGGCGGGGCACGGAGCTGAAGCCGAAGCGAACCGGCGGATCGACCGGCGCGAGCGGGCCGAGGTTGCGCCCCTCCCACCATGCCTCCACCCGCTCGATCGAGCGGATCGAGCGCACGCCATAAAACTCGCGGCGGCCGCCACCGGCGGAGCCGGCCGTCGCGACGCCGGGAACCAGCAGCGACGCCAGCGGGTTGATGGCGGTTAGCCAGCGCGGATGTACGGCGAGCCGGGTCGGAACCAGTTCCATCAGGCGGCCGAGGCCCGTCACCGGGCCCAGTTCGATCACCAGCCGGAGGGGGCCGCCCGCGAGCCGGAGCACGGGCGGGCCGCCGGTTCCGTCGACCAGCCGGGCAGCGATCGGGGCGGTGACGACATTGTCGAAGCCGTAGGTCGCCGAGACATACTCGGCGACGCCGGCGTTCGGCGCCAGGAGGGTGCGCTCTCCGCCGCCGTGCTCGACCATCACGTCCGTGAAGGCGCCCAGCGGGGAATCGAGCCAGTGTCCGACCACGCATCTGGTGCCCGCGGCAGTCCCGAAGCCGGCGATGTATCCCGTGAAGCGGTCCATTCCGGCCACGCTACACGCACGGTGCGGATGCGGAGCCGGCCACATGGGGAGTTCTCCCCATCGCGGGCCGGATGGCCGGCGCGCTATTCTCGCAGGGTTACACAAGCAACTCGAGAAAGAGGGGGAACACGGTGGCTCTGGACGGCTGGGACATCAACACCGGCGCGGCAGGTGGCGTAGTGGTGGCGGCGCAGGGCGACGTGGACAGGCTCACGGCCCAGGAGACGGCCCTGACCACCGCCTTCGAAGAGGCCGCCACGGCGTGCGACCACCTGGACATCGGGGACGCGTTGAACTCCCTGCTCGGGGACTTCGCGGGGCCGCTCCTGCAGTCCGCCAAGAACGCCGGCAACTCCATCTGCGGACACACGTCCGAAGCCATTAACGCCTACATCCAGGGAGACGAGTCCATGGCCGAGGACGCCGAGCACGCCATCCACTCCGTGCCCACGGTCGACGGCGGCGACCGGACGGAGCAGGACTGATGCCCGTATCCATCTCCGCGCTGCCGGATACGCTTCCTGACACCGCGGCCATCGATGCCGCGGCCAGCGCCGTCCGCAAGGTCGGGACGGACTCGTCCGGGATCTACGACGACGTCAAGGCGGGCTGGGACACCTTGCGTCCTCACTTCCAGTCCCCCCACACCGAGAAGGTCATGACGGCGGTCCCCACCGTCATGAAGCCTTTCATCACGGCGTCGGAGGACCTGACGAACCAGGTCGGGACGGCCCTTGAGGCGTACTCCGACGACATCGCCGGCCTGAAGACGCGGTACAACAACGTCAAGGAGCGGGCGTCGACGCACAACGGCATCGCCTTCGCCGACCGTGCCGACGACTACGCGACGGAGAACGCCGAGATCCAGACGGAGATCAACGCCGTGGCGGGCCTCTACGACGCGGCGGTCGAGAAGTGCTCCTCCGCGATCCGCGGCCTGAACCCCAGCACCGGCTGGTACGACGGGGTCAACAACGCCACCGACCTCACCGGCAAGGGTGTCGACATCCTGGAAGGGGCCGGCTTCGCCGCGTCCCAAATGACCTACCGGAACGGCAAGCTGTTCTTCGAGTTCAACTCCGCCTCCAACCCGTTCCAGGCGACGCCGCCATCCAGCCACCGCATCTCGACGGGCGTCCTGAACCGCTTGAACGTGCCGGACAGCTACATCCAGCGTCTGGTGGACAGCCAAGGACCCAATCCCACCCGGGTTTCCAACGGCGCCACCCGTCGGATGCTGGACGGCATCAATCCGCAGAGCGCCCTGGGTCTTCTTCTGGCCAAGTACCCGCACCTGAAGAACACCAAGTTCAACATCAATGGCCAGAACGTCAACCTGCGCGTCCAGCTCACGCGCGGGCCGGGCACGCCGCCCGGTGCCGCCGGGGTGCGCAACGGCCCGGTCCGCCTCCCCGGCGCCCTGGACAACATCAACCGTATTGCCAGCGGGCCCGCGGGCAAGCTGCTGACGGGTGCAGACTACGCGGCAACGGCGATGGGCGCCTACTCCGACGGCTACAACGAAAGCCTTCTGCGCGACCCGAGCCTCAGCGCGGCCGAGCACGCCCAGACGGCCGCCACGGACGCCGCCATCGTGACCGGTGGAAAGGCCGTCGGCGAGGTCGTCGGTACGGCCGTCGGACGCGGCGCGGGCGCCGTCGTCGGACAGGCCCTCATCCCCATTCCCGGCGTGGGTGCGGCGGTCGGCGGCTTCGTCGGGGGCATGGTGGGCGGCTGGGTTGGCGGTGAGATAGGCTCGGCCGTCGGCGGGGCCATCAACGACCTGCGCCACGGGGATGTCGGATCCCTGGGCGAGGCGGCCGTCGACGCCGGCAAGAAAGTCCTCTCCTCGCTCAACCCGTTCGACTAGCTCCCTGGAGAACAACGCCCCCATGAACGACTACCTCGTAATGGCACTCCTACTCGGCCTGCCCGGCCTGGGCGCGCTGGGCGCCGGCGTCGCCGCCTGGAGCGGCCGATGGCGCACCTGGGCACCCAAGCCCGTGGCCGCGTTCTTTTTCACCAAGCGGAACTACCTGCCGCTGCAGGTGGGCCTGGTGGGCATTGTCATCCTCTGCGCCGCGGTGCCCCTCACCGCGACCCTGGAGCACTGGGAGAACGCCAACACCCTCTGGACCGTCTTCGCCTTTGTCGGCGCGCCACTGGTCATCGCGACCCGCTGGTGGTGGCCCCACGGCGTGACGCCGCGGTGGCACAAGGAGTGGATCCGTCGCGGCGGCGACATCGGAGACGCCGGAACACCATTGTGGGGCCCACACGAGACAGTGCCGGAGAACGCGGCACGGCAGGGATGGAAATGAGCCGGCAACTGCAAAGCACGCTGACCGAAGGCACGCGCGGAGTCCTGTCCTTCGAGACCCTTCAGCCGTGGACGGCCGAGTCGCTCCGGCCGGAGGTCGAACTTTTCGCCGCCATGCCGCCCGTCGAGAACGACTTCACGCCCAACGTCGTCGTCACCGCGAATCCCTACTCCGGGACCCTGGCCGACTTCAGCCGGCGCGCGATGGCGGGCATCGAAAGGGACCTGCGCGAGGGACGAGTCGTTCACGCCGGCCGGTGGGCCTACCGCTTCGCCGAGCCGCTCGGGGACGGCTCGATCCCGACCGACGCGCTCGGTGTTCCGCTTGCCGCCCAGGAGGGCCGCGTTCTCGAGTACACCCACCGCGCGCCCAACGGGCTGACCGTCAGCGGCGCCGACTACCTTTTGGTGCTGGACGGCTGGGCCGTGCAGGTCAGCACCACGACCGCGATCCAGAGTCGCTTTATCTTCGACGAGCCCTTCCAGGCCATCGCCCGGTCCGTGCGGACGCTTCGGGCCGCGCGGCCGGATGACGGGGCGCAGGCAGGGGACGTGACCGCGACCGAGGGACGCGCGGCGGACACGGCCGTCGACGAGGCCGCCAGCGCGGACCAGGGAACCGAACTCGAGGCCCTCTTCGCCCATCTGGCAGCCGGCGCCACCATCGGCACGGGCGTTTGGATGACGGGCGGGGCGATCGCGCGGACGGCGGAAATCAAGGACACCGTGCTGGGCCGGCTCGGAGGTTCCGATCCTCTCGTCGACGAACTCAGGGACCTGGGCGTCCTCGACGGGGGCCGGCTGGGGGAACTGGGCGGCTTTATGGCGTCCGCGCTGACCGAAGCTCCCGTCCGGTTCCGCCTGACGGGCAGGTTCCTGGATGGGGAAACCACCCTCCAGGCCTTTGTTCTGGGCGGAAACGTGCTGATTGCGGCCGAACAGGGGTATGGGCCCAGGGTCCTGAACCAGCCGTGGCATCCCGACGATCCGGCCCGCTTCAACGTGCAGATCCTGCCCGTCACCGAACTGAGCTCCGCCCTGGCCCGATGGGCCGGCGTGGGGCCCGCGTGGAGCCTGCACCTGGCGCCGTTCCTCTTCGACTCCGACGTCGTCGACCGCCGGCTCGGCGGCGACGCTCCCGTGCCCGAGGGAGCCGGCGACCTGCTGCGGGAGGCTTGGTCACACCCTTGGTTCACTTGGGTGCTCGAGGCGGAGGGTCCGGGCGGCGCCGTCGAGCCGGTCACTTACGTGAACACCGGACCGCGCGGGCACTTCAGGATCGGGACGGCCGAGGACCCGGGGACTGGCGCGCCCAAGGTGGCCTTCTGGGCGACCGAAAGCTCGTACATCTTCCGTCAGCTCGAAGACACCCTGCAGGCGGTCCTCTACGGCAGGCCCGTGGTCCTCGGCTAGCCGCCACCGGCCGGCCGGTTGGGGCCAGGGGGGCGCGCGCGGCATAGAATCGATTGCCGCACCCGTCGAAAGGACCTCCTTGGCCAAGCTCTACTTCCGCTACGGCGCGATGAACTCCGGGAAGTCGACCGGCCTGCTGCAGGCGGCGTTCAACTACGAGGAACGCGGACAGCGCGTGCTGCTCGCCAAGCCCGACGTGGACACCAAGGGCGACACCGACATCGTGTCCCGGCTGGGCATGACGCGCTCGGTGGATTTTTTGATCCCCGCCGCCGCGCCCGTCCGCGACCTCTTCGCCGCGCACGCGGCCGGCGACGACCCCGACGCGCTGCTGGAGCACGTCGACCAGCCGCCGGTTGCCTGCCTGCTGGTGGACGAGGCGCAGTTCCTGGGCGCCGAACAGGTGGACGACCTCTTCCGCATCGCGGTGCAGGACAACGTGCCGGTGCTCGCCTACGGCATCAGGACGGACTTCCGGACGCGCGCCTTTCCCGGGTCGCACCGCCTGATGGAGATCGCCCACACCCTGGAGGAGCTCAAGACGATCTGCCGCTGCGGCCGGAAAGCCATCTTCAACACTCGGCGCGTCGGCGACTCCGTGGTGTTCGACGGCGACCAGGTGGCGATCGACGGCCAGGACGTCTGGTACGAATCGCTGTGCGGCTCCTGCTACCTCGAGGAGTCCGGCGGCCGCCTGGGCTCCTGAGCGAGTCGGCCCTCTGTCGCCGGGCGCACTTCCGCGAGCGCCGGACGGCGTGCATCATGCAGGTATGGAACCGGTGCCGGCATTCACCTCGACCGTGGTTGTGCACATCCCGCCCGCCCGGGCTTGGGCGCTCCTGACGGACTGGGTGGCGGCGCCGGCCTGGATGCCCGGCGTCACCGAGATGCACGCCGAGGGGCCCACGCAGACGGGCCTGGTGATCGACTTCCACGCGCGCGGACACGAGCGGACCGCGCAGGTCACAGCGCTGGACCCGGGCCGCAGCATCACCATCACCACGGGCGAGGGCGACGTCGGCGCGCACTACGCCTACGGGCTCGCGGCGGCCGGGCTGGACACGCGACTCACGCTCCAGGTCACCGTCCACGTCACCGACAGCCTCGCGGACATGGCGGGGGACGTCGCGGCGTCCCTGGTCGAGGCGGACCTGACCCAGCTGGAAAGCTTCAGGCGCTACGCGGAAGCGGCCCCGTAGCCCGCGAGGACGCCGCCGAGAATGGCATCCACCCCCCAGATGAACGCGGCCTCGCCGAGGTCCGGTCCGCCCGCCTCCGGAGAGACGGCACTCAGGGAGACCCGGTCCTGGTGCGCGGCCACGGAGCCCAGAATGTGGTTCAGCAGCAGGTGCTGAGCCCACGCCGACCGGTCGGCCGGCACCCCGGCCTCCTCCAACAGGTCCCGCAGGCGGGTGATGGGTGCCAGCGCCGCCGGTTGCATCGTCTGCGCCAGCTGCACCACTTCGGCGCTGTCCGGGACGGGCACCAGGGCCGCCCTGATGTCACCCGCGAGGCGGCCGGCGGCCGCCCGGGCGGCGGCTGCCCCAGGCTCTTTCCGCGGGGGGTCGGCGATGCCGCCGAGGAGCTGCGCGGCGACGTCGACGAGGAGTTCCTGCTTGTTCTTGACGTGCCAGTAGAGGGCGCCGACCTGAACGTCCAACTCGCGGGCCAAGCGCCGCATGGACAGGTCGCCGAGACCGAAGTCGCTGAGGATGCCGACGGCGGTCCCCACCACCTGTTCACGAGTCAGCGCCATGCCCACAGTCTAGGTGTCGACACACCTAGGAGGCGCCCGGGCGCCGCAGCCGCCCGGCGAGCGCCATGGCGTCGTGGGGCGCCCTGACCTTGGCATCGTCGTCGAAGTAGACAAACACGTCGCGGCCCCCGTCCTCCTCCATCCACCCGCGCACCCGACCCTCCCACGTGTCGAGGGCCTCCTCCGTGTAGCCTCCGGCGTAGAGCTCGCCGAGCCCGTGCAGGCGCACGTAGGAGAAGTCGGAGGTCTGCTCGAGGAACAGCGGCCACTTCCCGGCGCTGTCCGTGGTCGCCGCGGCAACGCCGTGGCGGCGGAGCTGGTCCCGGAAGCGCTCCGTCTCGAAGCTGCCGTGCCTCACCTCCATGGCGTGGCGAAGCCGGCCGTCGGCGGCGGCGGCCGTCCAGGACCGGTCCTCCATCCACTCGTCGCGGTCGGCGGCCATTCCCAGCGCCTCGCCGACGGTCTTCGGGAGCAGGCCGAGGAACTCCTCCACCACGTCCTCGTTGTAGTGCAGCCACTCCGGGGTCTGCCACAGGAAGGGACCCAGCTTCTCGCCAAGCGCAAGCACCCCGGAAGCGAAGAAGTTGCACAGCGGGCCGCGCACGTCGCGGAGCATCCTCACATGCGTGACGAACTTGCCTCCCTTGACGGAGAACACGAATCCCGGGGGCGCGGCGTCGTGCCAGGCGAGGAAGCTGGAGGGGCGCTGCATCGAATAGAACGTCCCGTTGATCTCCAGCGTGTCCAGACGAGCCGAGGCGTACTCCAGCTCGCTGCGCTGCGGCAGCCCCTTCGGGTAGAACGTGCCGCGCCACGGCGGATACCGCCAACCTGAAATCCCCACCCTTGCGCCCTGTCCCGAGTCCGCCATACGGGCACGGTACGCCCGGCGTGGCCCGCAGCCAAGGGCCGGCCGCCCAGGGCAACCTGTGGATAAGTCGCATGTTGACGCCCCCTCCGGTAAACTCGGTGCGTAAGAGCCCCTATCTCTTACGCGCGCCCCGGAGACGGGGTGCGGGCAAGTGGTTAGGGGCGTTCTTGTGTCCGGCACCGCCGGAACCCGGTGGAAGCCGGTCTAGCTGAACCAGCAAGGGGAGGATCCCATGCCAGCAATCGTGATCGTCGGAGCCCAGTGGGGCGACGAGGGCAAAGGCAAGGCCACCGATCTGCTCGGTGGCCGCGTCGACTACGTAGTCAAGCCCAACGGCGGCAACAACGCCGGGCACACCGTCGTCGTCGGCGGCGAGAAGTACGAGCTCAAGCTCCTTCCCGCGGGCATCCTCTCCCCGAACGCGGTGCCGATCATCGGCAACGGCTGCGTGGTGAACCTCGAGGCGCTGTTCGAGGAGATCGACGGGCTCGAGGCCCGCGGCGCCGACACATCAAAGCTTCGGGTGTCCGCCAACGCGCACCTTGTGGCCCCGTACCACCAGACCATGGACAAGGTCAGCGAGCGCTTCCTCGGAAAGCGCGCCATCGGGACCACCGGCCGCGGCATCGGGCCCGCGTACATGGACAAGATCGGCCGCCTGGGCATCCGGGTCCAGGACCTGTTCGACGAGTCCATCCTGCGCCAGAAGGTGGAGGGCGCGCTGCGCCAGAAGAACGAGCTGCTGGTGAAGATCTACAACCGCCGCTCGGTAGAGGTGGAGGAGATCGTCGAGTACTTCCTGGGCTTCGCCGAGCGGCTGCGCCCCCTGGTCATCGACGCCACGCTGGAGCTGAACAACGCGCTCGACGCCGGCAAGGTTGTGCTGATGGAAGGCGGCCAGGCCACCCTGCTCGACGTCGACCACGGCACCTACCCGTTCGTCACCTCCTCCAACCCGACGGCTGGCGGATCGTCCGTGGGATCGGGGATCGGCCCCACCCGCATTACCCGCTCGATCGGCATCATCAAGGCCTACACGACGCGCGTCGGCGCCGGGCCGTTCCCCACGGAGCTGTTCGACGAGATGGGCGAGTACCTGCAGAAGACCGGCGGCGAGTTCGGCGTCAACACGGGGCGCCCGCGCCGCTGCGGCTGGTACGACGCCGTGCTGGCCCGCTACTCCTCGCGGGTCAACGGGCTGACCGACTACTTCGTCACCAAGCTGGACGTGCTCACCGGCATCGAGAGCATCCCCGTCTGCGTGGCGTACGACGTCGACGGCGTGCGGCACAACGAGATGCCGATGACGCAGACCGACTTCCACCACGCGAAGCCGATCTTCGAGTACTTCGCCGGCTGGGACGAGGACATCACCGAGGCGCGGACCCTGGAGGACCTGCCGGAGAACGCCCGCCGCTACGTGCTGGCGCTCGAGGCGATGTCCGGAACGCGCTTCTCCGCCATCGGCGTCGGTCCGGACCGCGACCAGACGATCGTGCGCCACGACCTGATCGGCGACTGATCCGGCAGGGGGCTAGAGTCGGGGGAATGGTATCCAGTTCCCCCGAGTCCGGCTTCGTCGGCGTCCGCGGCGCCCGCGAGAACAATCTGCGCAACGTCGACGTCGACGTACCCCGCGACTCCGTGGTGGCCTTCACCGGCGTGTCCGGCTCCGGCAAGTCCTCGCTGGCGTTCGGCACCATCTACGCGGAGGCCCAGCGGCGGTACTTCGAGTCCGTCGCGCCGTACGCGCGCCGGCTCCTGCAGCAGGGCCACAACCCGCGGGTGGAGGAGATCACAGGGCTGCCGCCCGCCGTCGCCCTCCAGCAGCGCCGCGGCACGGCCAGTTCGCGCTCGACGGTGGGAACGATCACCACCCTGTCCAACTCGCTGCGCATGCTCTTCTCCCGGGCGGGGCGGTACCCGAAGGGCGCGGACCGGCTCGACTCCGATTCCTTTTCCCCCAACACGGCGGCCGGAGCCTGCCCGGTGTGCCACGGCCTCGGAGTCGCGCACACCGTCACGGAGGCCTCCTTGGTCCCCGATCCGTCGCTGAGCATCCGCGAGGGCGCCATCGCAGCCTGGCCCGGGGCCTGGCAGGGCAAAAACCTCCGGGACATCGTCACGGTGCTCGGCCACGACGTGGATGTCCCGTGGCGCAAGCTGCCGAAAAAGTCCCGCGACTGGATCCTCTTCACCGGGGAACAGCCCGTCGTCGAGGTGAACCCGGAGCGGGACCGCGTGGCGAAGCCCTACAAGGGGCGCTTCTGGAGCGCCAAGAGCTACGTGATGCACACGCTTGCGGACTCCAAGAGCCAGAGCATGCGCGATCGGGTGCTGCGCTACATGGAGTCTGGCCCCTGTGCAGAATGCGACGGCAGCGGACTGCGGGCCGAGGCGCTCGCCGTCACCTTCGACGGGGGGACGATCGCGGAGCTCAACGCGCTGCCGATGTCGGCGCTCGCCGACCGCCTGCGCTCCTGTGATCCCGCGACGGCCGGATCGCCCAACTCCGCGGACGTCGCCGCAGCCATCACCGAGGACCTGATCAGGCGCGTCGACGTGCTGCTGGGCCTGGGTCTCGGCTACCTCGCGCTCGGGCGCACCACACCGACCCTGTCCCCGGGGGAGACCCAGCGGTTGCGCATCGCCACGCAGCTGCGCTCCGGGCTGTTCGGCGTGGTCTACGTGCTGGACGAGCCTTCCGCGGGGCTCCATCCGGCCGATGCCGAGCCGCTGCTGGCCGTCCTCCAGCAGCTGAAGGAGGCCGGCAATTCGGTCTTTGTCGTCGAACACAACATGGACGTGGTGAGCAGGGCCGACTGGATCGTCGACGTGGGGCCGCATGCCGGCGAGGGCGGTGGCGAGGTGCTCTACAGCGGTCCGGTGCCGGGGCTCGCCGACGTCGAGGCCTCCGTCACGCGCGGCTACCTGTTCGACGTCGGCGCCGGCGGGCACGGGTCCTCGGCGACTGTCCCCGGCGGCCGCGCAGTGCGGGAGCCGGGTGAGTGGATCCGGCTGGAGGACATCGAGCTGCACAACCTGCGTTCGCTGACCGCCGAGTTCCCCCTGGGTGTGATGACGGCCGTGACCGGGGTGTCCGGCTCGGGCAAGTCCTCGCTCGTCAGCAGGGTCCTGGCGGACACCGTGGGTCGCCACGTCAGGCCCGACGCCGACGCGGGTGCGCCGGAGTCGGAGGACGACGACGGGGCGCGGGACGCCGCGGCCTCCGTGGGCCGCTCCTCGGGGCTGGAATCGATCGACCGCCTGGTCAGGGTGGACCAGAAGCCGATCGGGCGGACGCCGCGCTCCAACCTGGCCACGTACACCGGCCTGTTCGACTCCGTCCGCAAGGCGTTCGCGGGGACGGACGAGGCGCGGAGCAGGGGCTTCGGCGTCGGACGCTTCTCCTTCAACGTCCCCGACGGCCGGTGCCCCACGTGCCAGGGCGAGGGCTTCGTAGCAGTGGAGCTCCTCTTCCTGCCCGGCAGCTACGGGCCCTGCCCCGACTGCCACGGCGCGCGCTACAACGCCGAGACGCTCGAGGTCGCCTACCGCGGCAAGAACATCGCGGAGGTCCTCGCGCTGCCCGTCGACGCCGCGGCGGAATTCCTCGCGGACGTGCCGGCCGCGGCGCGGAGTCTGGCCACGCTTCAGGAGGTCGGCCTCGGATACCTGCGGCTGGGCCAGCCGGCCACGGAACTTTCCGGCGGGGAGGCCCAGCGGATCAAGCTGGCCACCGAGATGCAGAGGCTGCAGCGCGGCCACACGCTCTACGTGCTGGACGAGCCGACCACCGGGCTGCACCCCGCGGACGTGGTGCGGCTGATGCGCCAGCTGGACCGTCTGGTGGACGCCGGCAACACGGTGGTGGTGGTCGAACACAACATGGACGTGGTCGCCGCCGCCGACTGGGTGATCGACATGGGGCCGTCAGGCGGCGACAAGGGTGGCCGGCTGGTCGTGGCCGGAACCCCGGACCAGGTGGCGGCCGCCGCCGGAAGCGTCACGGCGCCCTATCTCGCCAAGAGGCTGCGCGGCCCCGTGGCCTAGATTAGGCCGCGTCCCTTGGCGGCCCTGGTCCCGACGGCGTCGCGGACCTCGGCGACGAATCCATCCGGACGCACCACCACAACGGTTCCGTCCGGAAGGTGCTTGTCCGGGGCCGCCCCGAACTCGTGCAGCACGAGGCCGTAGCGTCCCGCCACCACGCCACCGAGCGCGACGGCGGACGTCCCGTAGGCGTGGACCTGCCAGGTCGCGGACGCAAGGGCCGCGTGGTTGTCGTGCTCGGCTCCCGCCCCGGACACCCACGGCAGGCGCCGTCCCAAAAGCTTCCCCCGGCGTGTCCAGCGAGCCAGGCCGCGGGTCGCGTCGGCCGCCCGCCGGTCCGCGTCGGACATCCAGTAGTGGATCCGCGTCTGGGACAGATAGCCGAACATGCGCCCGCCGGCCGGGGACCGCGGCACCAGCCGGATCACGAAGGGCCACACGAGCGGCAGGACCACCGTCCGCAGGATGCGGGCGGGGCGGGTCATGGACGTCACCGCAGTGAAGACGCGGTCGGTCGTCGACACCAGCCGCAGCGCCACCGGGCGGCGCTCGGCCTCGTAGCGGTCCAGGTAGCCGGCCGGCATCCGCCCGTTCAGGACGTCGGCCAACTTGCACGCGAGATTGTGGGAGTCCTGGAGGCCGGTGTTCATGCCCTGCGCGCCGACCGGGGAATGGATGTGGGCGGCGTCCCCGGCGAGGAACACCCTGCCGCCGCGGAACGCGTCGGCGACCCGGTGGTGCACCCGGTACGTGGTGAACCACTCGGAGTCCGTGTAGCTGATGCCGAATTCGGTTTCGAGGGTGGCGCGTGCCCGGCGCTCGTCCACGGCGGAGGATCCCTCCCCGATCCCCTCCCCGGCGCCGTACTCCTGGCGCACGATGCCGAGCAGCCGCACGCGCTGGCCGCCGGCGCCGTCCGGACCCATGGGGAAGCCAAGCATAAAGTTCTCGCCGCTGACGCGGACATTGATGCTCGGGTCCGAACCGGTCACGCCGTTGGCGTCCACCACGTAGAACACCTGCGCGCTCGTGGCCCCCTTGAAGTCGATTCCCAGCGCGCGGCGCACGGGAGACGAGGCCCCGTCGGCACCCACCACGTAGCGGGCCAGGATGCGCACGCGGCCGGCCGGCCCCTCGGCCTCGACACTCACCCATCCGTCGTCGGACCGGTGGTCCAGCGAAACGAACGCGTGGTTCCACCACACCGGACAGCCGCGGTCGCGCAGGCGTTCGGCGAGGATCTCCTCGTTCGCGCTCTGTTCCAGGACGTGCAGCCCGGGGTACTTGGTCAGGCGGTGGCCCAACCTTCCCAGGGGAATGGCCTCCAGCGGGCGGGAGCCGATCCCCGGCCGGACCTCGGCGGCGAGGACGGCCCGTTCCAGCACCCTGTCGACGACGCCCAGCTGCCGGTAGATCTCCATGGTCCGGGAATGGATGCCCAGCGCGCGGGACTCCCGCGTCGGCCCCGACTTTCCGTCGATGACCATGGAATGGACACCCAGCTTCTCCAGCCAGTTCCCGGCCATCAGTCCGGTGGGTCCGGCCCCGACCACCAGCACCTCGGTGCGCAAGAGGGGAGTGCTCATGTGCACAGGCTACGCGCCGTGCCGAGGTCTGGGTACGCTGGGGAACAGACCCCCAGTGGAAGGCAACGAGATGAAGATCAGTGCTGGACAGTTCTCCCCGTCGGGATCCCTAGCGGAAAACCTGAAGGTCGTCCGCCGATTGGCGGAGCGTGCGGTCTCCGAAGGGGCGGAGCTGGTGCTGTTTCCCGAGGAGACCATGTTCACCGTGCGCAAGGTGGAGGGCGACCTGGCCGACGCGGTCGAGCGGGACTGGACCACGTTCGTCCAGCAGTTGTCCTTCATTGCCGCGGAGAACAAGGTGGCCATCGTGGCCGGCGGCTACGAGGCCAGCGGCGAGGCCCGCCCCTACAACACCCTGGTGGTTGTGGACGAGACCGGGCGCATCGCGGGCACCTACCGCAAGGTCCACCTCTACGACGCCTTTTCCTACCAGGAGTCCACGCGGATCAAGGCCGGGGATCCGGAGGCGCCGGGCGTCTTTGAGATCGGCGGCCTGAAGGTCGGCGTGATGACCTGCTACGACATCCGGTTCCCCGAGTTGGCGCGGAAGCTGGCCGTCCAGGGCGCCGACGTGCTCCTCGTCGCCGCCGCCTGGTTCAAGGGCGACCACAAGATCGACCACTGGGAAACGCTGCTGAAGGCGCGCGCCGTGGAGAACACGGTGTGGATCGCGGCGGCCGGAACCAGCTCCACGAACACGATCGGCCACTCGGCGATCCTGGATCCCATGGGCATACCTGTCGACTATCTGGACGACGAGAGGGAGGGCCTCGTGACCGTCGACGTGACACGCAGGCGCATCGACGAGGTGCGCGAGTTCCTGCCCGTCTTGAAGAACCGCAGGATCGGCGTCTAGGGGGCCGCCCGTCCCCGCGAAAGAATTCGTCCCGCCGCGTAACCTCGCCGGTGGTGCGCACGATTACGTCTATGAGGAAGCCGGGCCGAGGGTTCCCCCCAACGAGTCTCGGCCCGGCTTCTACACCACTTCCGACCGGACGTTTCGCCCCCTGACGCCTAGGACTATCCGGGCCGGCGTCCGATCCGTTCCCCGGAAATTCAGGAGCGCCTTGACCCCCGTCCTCACGGATGAGGTACTGCAGAGGGCCCGGCAAGACGATGCCGAGGCCCTTGCGGCGCTCTACGGGAGCCTCGCCGGTCAGGTCCACGGCTATCTGGAGGCCAGGGGCGTGGATGACGCGGAAGGCGTGACCCAGGATGTCTTCCTGACCGTCTTCACCCAGCTCGGCAGGATCGAGGGCGGGCTTGCCGGTTTCAGGCGCTTCACGTTTTCGGTCGCACACGCGCGCATGGTCGACGCGACCCGTGCCAGGGCCCGGTCGCCCCGCCTCGACGCGTACGAGCCGGACGCCGATCCGCGCACGGCGGCATCGCCGCAGGAAACGATCCTGGACCGGCTCGGATCGGGTCCATTGGGGGCCGTTGTGGACGGGCTGCTGGAGGATCAGCGGGAGTGCGTCCTGCTGAGGGTTGTGGCGGGCATGAGCATCGAGGAAACAGCCGGCATCATGGGCAAGACCCCGGGGGCCGTCAAGCAACTCCAACGGCGCGGGCTGTTGGCCATGAAGAAGATTCTGGAAGAGGTGGGCGCGGATGCCTAGTCGCCATTGGTCGGGGCACACGGAGCGCGGCGCCGGACCCGCCGCGTCCCGCCTGGTCGCCGAAAGCGGCCTCCCCGCGGATCCGGGATTGGAGCAGGCGCTTGTCTCGCTCCAGGCCTTCGCCCACCGGGAGGCTCCGGCGCCAAGCGGTCAGCTCAAGCTCCTGCTCGAGGGTGGGAAGGCGTCGGCGAACGTGGTGCCGCTCCGCCGCCGCGGGCCGGCCGTTGTGGGTACCGTGGTGGCCTTGGCGCTCGCCGCGGGCGTCGGCGGGATCGCGGCCGCCACATCGCGCCCGGAGTCCCCGTCCGTCGCGTCGGTTGGCGTGGAGGCCGGAGCCCTCGCCGAATATCCCCGTCCGCGGATCTCCTCGGCGCCGGCGCCGGTGATGGTGCCGAGCGCGACGGCGGCGAAGGCCTCCAACGGCGGCGGAACCGGTGGCGGTCGCGCCAACGGCGCTCAGGCCAACGGCGCTCGAGCCGGCGATGTCGCCAACGCCGGTATGCGCGTGGAAGCCGCGGACGGCCCGAAGGGCACTGCGGCAGCGCGCACCCCCGGCACGGAGAAGTCGGGCACCGCGGAGAGGCGCGCCGCCACCCAGAACGCCGGGGCCACGGAGGAGAACGCTGGCGCGAAGGGGGCCGGCAACGCGAAGAAGAACGCTGGCGCGAAGAACGCCGGCGACGCGAAGAAGAACGTCGCCGAGAAGAACATCGCGAAGAAGGATCAGGCGGCGAGGAAGGCTGCCCCGGCAAAGGCGGGGGCCACAGTCGGTGCGACGGGAGGGTCCAAGACGGCGGACAAGTCCAAGGCGGCGAAGAAGCCCAAGGGCACGGCCGCCAAGGGCGGCAAAGGCTAACTCGTCCGGCTCGCCCGGCCCCGCCGTCGCCGCGCGGCTAGATCCGGACCGTCGCCGCCGCCTCGGCCGACATCTCCGCGGCGTGGTCCTCCCAATCCCCGGGACCCGGCAGCGACCGCAGCCGACGGTTGGCGGCGGCCAGCAGCGCGGCCGCGGCGCAGAGTCCCGCGCAGACCAGCAGGACACCCGACCAGCCGAGTACGGCGTAGCCGAATCCGGCGATCAGCGGTGCCAGCGGCACCGCGCCGAGGGCGAGGAGGTCCATGGCGCTGCTCGCCCGGCCGAGCAGCGGGGAGGGGACCGCCGCCATAAAGTACCCCAGCAGCCCGGCGTTGATGGACGGCGCGGCGAACACCATCAGCGCCAATACCGCCAGCAGGCCGGGGAGCTCGGGTACAAACGGCAGGAACGCCACGCCGCCGGCCACCAGCAGCAGCCCGCAGACGGCCAGGGTTCCGGTACGCACCCGCTTGACCAGAAGCGGCGCGACGAGCGAACCCAGCAGAATGCCGGCGCCGAGGGCCGCGGACACCAGCCCGATTGCCGCGGGGGACTCCCCGCGCTGCTGCAGGCCGAAGACCACGGACGTGACGGCGGAGTTCACGCCCAGGTTCAGCACGGTGGAGATGAGCATCACCCCGCGCAGCTCGGGCCGCCGGAAGATCCACTTCAGCCCCTCCGTGGCCTCGCCGACGTAGCCGCGCACCATGGCGGCCGCGGAGGAGTGCCGGGGAGTTGCCGCGTCCCCCAAGGGCGCGGCGGTCGCCCCGTCCGGCCGGGGCCGCAGATCCGCCTTGATGGCGAGGGCCCCCACAAGGGCGACGGCGTGGGACGCCGCGACGGCGGCGAGGGGCAGGGCGTGGCCCAGCGCCATCAGCCCGCCGCCGGCGGGACCTCCGGCCAGGGAGACGGCGGCGTCTCGCCCCTGGTTGGCCGCCATGGCCGGAGCGATCTGCGGCGTCGAGACAACGTCCTTCAGGGCCGCGTTGGAAACGGAACCGAAGAGTCCGTTGCGGATGTTGAGGAGCAGGTTGAGTCCGGCCAGAAGCCACACGTCCAGCAGCCCGGCAACCTGCAGGCCGGCCATGGCGCCGGCCACGGCCAGGCCGAGCGCGCCACCGGCCAGCATCAGCATGCGCCGGTCGTGCCGGTCGGCCAGCACTCCTCCCGGCAGAATGGCGACCACTCGGCCCACCTGACCGATCGCGGCCACGATCCCGGCCTGTGCCGGGCTGCCCGTGACGTAGAGGGCCAGCAAGGGGATCGCGAACGACTGCAGGGCCGTGCCGAATGCCGTGCCCGTATCGCTCGCCAGCCACCAGAGGTAGTTGTGGTTCCGATGGAGTCGCGCCGGGTGGTTTCGGGCTGTGGCGGGTTCGCTCATGGAGCAAGGGTAGATGCGCAATTAAACTTGCGCAATAAAAATTGGCAATCGGTTGCGCGCTTCCTACACTGGTGGCATGGCAGACGCTCCCGACCCGCAGGAACCGGCCGCTACGGTCATGACCTCGCCGATGCTCAAGGCCATGTCCAATCCGCTACGACGCCGGATCGTGGCGGTCCTGGCCGCGCAGGACCACGCCCGCGCCGCCGACCTGGCCGAGCAGCTCCGCGTCCCCGCCAACAAGCTGAGCTTCCACCTGCGCGTCCTGGCCGACGCGGGGATGATCGTGGAGGCGCCTGAGCACGCGCGGGACCGGAGGGACAGGGTCTGGAAGGCCCTGCTGGAGTCCTACAGGATTGGATCCCCGGAGGAGCCCGTGGGCCCGGGCGACGAACTGCCGCTGGCCTCGTACTTGAGTCAGATGGTCCTCGACCAGCAGCGGATGGTCGCGAAGGTGCTCGAGTGGGCACCGAACTACGCCACGGGGCGGGACGCGGACGCCAAGGGTCAGATGAGCACGGGCACCCTGCGCCTGACGAACGACGAGGCCCGCCGCGTGTTCCGCGAGGTGGGGGAGGTCCTAGACCGCGCGCGCGACCTGCACCGGAGTGTGGACGACGGCGACGCCGCCGTCCACACGTGGGACTACACGGTGATGGCCGCGCGCGACGACCTCTAGGCGAGGACCTGGCGCTTGGAGCTCACCACCCCGGTGTTGAAGCCGGCCAGGTGCAGGCCGCCGTGGAAGCGCGCGTGCTCGATCTTCACGCAGCGGTCCATGACCACGTTGAGCCCCGCGGCCTCGGCGTCCGCGGCGACTCCCTCGTGCCACGACCCGAGCTGCAGCCAGAGGGTCTTGGCGCCCACCGCGATGGCCTCGTCGAGCACGCCCGGAAGGTCGTTGTGCTTGCGGAAGACCTCCACCAGGTCCGGAACCTCCGGCAGGTCCGCCAGCGACTTGTAGACGGGCTGGCCGAGGATCTCGTCCACCACCGGGTTCACGAAGTACACCTTGTACCTGGTGGAGGAAAGCAGGTACGTCGCCACGAAGTAGGAGGCGCGGCTCGGCTTGTTGGACGCGCCGACGATCGCGATGGACGTGGTGCTCCGCAGGATGTTGAGGCGTTCCGGGGCCGAGGGCCCCACCCACGTCCGCTCTTCGATGGCCGCGCTCACTGTGCCGCTCCAATCTGGGCCGGCGCCGGGATGGCGCACGCCTCGCCGTCGTACTCGGGGGCGGCGAACCCGGAGTCCGCCACCTCCCGCTGGGACGCCTCGAGCGCCTGGTCGAGGTCCCAGAGGATGTCCTCGAGATCCTCCAGCCCCACGCTCAGGCGAATGAGGTCGCCGGGGACGCCGGCAGCGACCAGCTGCTCGGCGGAGAGCTGCTGGTGCGTGGTCGACGCCGGGTGCAGCACGAGGGTCCGGGCGTCGCCGATGTTGGCCAGGTGGCTCGCCAGCTGGAGCGCCTCGATGAACCGCCCGCCCGCCTCCCGGCCGCCCCTGACGCCGAAGCTGAAGACGGAGCCGACGCCGAGCGGCAGCAGTTCTTGCGCCCGGGCATGCTGGGGGTGCGACGGAAGCGCCGCGAAGTTCACGTAGGTGACGCGCGGGTCCGCCTCCAGCCACCGGGCCACGGCGAGCGCGTTGGAGAGGTGGTTGTCCATGCGCTGGGGCAGCGTCTCGACGCCCTGCAGCAGCTGGAACGCGGACTGCGCGGACAGCGAGGGGCCGATGTCGCGCAACTGCTCCGAGCGCAGCTTGGTCAGGAAGCCGTACTCGCCGAAGTTGTCCCACCAGGAGACGTTGCCGTAGCTGGCCACGGGCTCGGTCATGGTGGGGAACTTGCCGTTGCCCCAGTCGAAGGTGCCGGACTCGACGACGACGCCGCCGAGCGTGGTTCCGTGGCCGCCGAGGAACTTCGTGGCGGAGTGGATAACGATGTCCGCGCCGTGCTCGATCGGGCGCAGGATGTACGGAGGGGTCAGCGTCGAGTCGACGATCAGCGGCACGTTCGCCGCGTGGGCGACTTCGGCCAGGCCCTTGAGGTCGGCAATGTCCCCGGAGGGGTTCGCCACGACCTCCGTGTAGACGGCCTTAGTGTTCTCCTGGATGGCGGCGGCGAAGTCGGCCGCGTCGTTGCTGTCCACGAAGGTGGTCTCGACGCCGAAGCGGCGCAGGGTGACGTCCAGCTGGGTGATGGTGCCGCCGTAGAGCTTGGACGAGGCGACGATGTGGTCGCCCGCCTGCGTCAGCGCCGCGAAGGTGATGAACTCCGCGGCCATGCCCGACGACGTGGCGACGGCGCCGATGCCGCCCTCGAGGGACGCGATGCGCTCCTCGAACGCCGCGACGGTCGGGTTGCCGATGCGCGAGTAGATGTTCCCATACTTCTGCAGCGCGAAGAGGTTGGCGGCGTCGTCCGTGTCCTTGAAGACGAACGACGTCGTCTGGTAGATCGGGACGGCGCGGGCGCCGTGCTCTGCGTCGGGCGTGCCGCCGGCGTGCAGGGCGCGCGTGCGGAATCCGAATTGGTGGTCGGCCATTAGGCGACGGCTCCTTCGAGGTTGGTGACTGGCAGAAGGTCGGTGTTCAGCTCTGTGCCGTTCTTGCGGGCCAGGTCGGCCTCGAGCTCGCGCACGATCGGCAGCACGTCGCGGCCGAAGGCGGCGACCTCCTCCTGGAAGTGCAGGTAGCAGGTCAGCAGCAGGTTCACGCCGATCTTCTTGAACTCGACGATACGCTCGGCGATCTGCTCGGGGGTGCCGATGAGCTCGGAGCGGAAGCCGTCGTTGTACTGGACCATGTCCTCGAACGTGGAGTCCTCCCACATGCCCTTGCCGTCCTTCGTGGACTGGCCCGCCTCCTTCACGGCGGCGGCGAAGCCCTCGACGGCGGGGCGGTGCGCCTTGGCGATGATCTCGCGGAGGGTTTCGGTGGCCTCCTTCTCCGAGTCGCGGGCGATCACGAAGCCGTTGAGCCCGAAGCGCGGCTTGGCGGCGGCGGTGCGGCCGCCGTCGTTCGCGGCCTTCACAACGCCGGCGATGTTCTCCTTGAAGCCCTCCAGCGAGCGGCCGTTGGAGAAGTACCAGTCCGCGGCGTGCCCGGCCGCTGCCTGCGCGGCGGTGGAGTTTCCGCCGAAGAAGACCTCCGGGTGCGCGCGGCCCGGGATGTCCAGGGGCGCCGGGTTCAGGGTGAAATCCTTGATGTTGTAGTACTTGCCGGACTGGCTGTAGTTCTCCTGCGTCCACAGGCCGCGGAGCACGTTGATGAACTCCTCCGTGCGCACGTAGCGCTCGTCGTGCTCCAGCCACTCGAGCCCGAAGTTCACGAATTCGTCCTTGAGCCAGCCGGAGACGATGTTCACGGCGGAGCGCCCGCCGGAGATGTGGTCGGCGGTGATGATGAACTTGGCCAGCACGCCGGGGTGCCACATGCCGGGGTGGACGGCGGAGATCACCTTCAGTCGCTCGGTGGCGCCGAGGAGGGCCAGGGAAAAGCTCGTGGCCTCGTGCTGCTTGTCGGCGCCGTAGCTCGCGGCGTAGCGCGTCTGGGTCAGCGCGTACTCGAAGCCCGAGTTCTCGGCGATGCGGGCGAGCTTCTTGTTGTAGTCGAAGTCCCACGACGTGCGCTGCTCGATGGTGGAGACCACGAGGCCGCCGGAAACGTTCGGTACCCAGTAGGCGAACTTGAGCGGGGTCTCGAGGTCGGCCACGGGGCTGACGGGGGTGCTGGTGCTCATGGCTGGCTCCTTGGTGACGGGCGCCGCGGGCGCATGGTCTGTCATCCCGTCAAAAGATTGCTTGCGCGCTCTCCATCGGTCCTGGCGGTAGCACCTTTCCGTAGGACCGGATGGTTGCTGCGGCGTCGTCAAGCCAGATCTCTCGGCCGCTCGGGATGGTTGCTCCCATTGTGTCAAGATGCGGACCCGCGATCAAAGAATGTTGAGCCGGATTGCGCCGGGGGAGCCCTCCGTCGAACATCCTGCGGTTTGGGGCCGTTCGATACGCTTGGGTGATGGGAGCAAAGCTTGCGCTGGTGCGCCACGGGGAGACGGACTGGAACGCCGAAGGGCGGCTTCAGGGCCGCATGGACATTCCGCTGAACGACGTCGGGCGCGGGCAGGCCCGCGCCGCCGGCCACGAACTGGGCGGGTCCGGGGCCTGGGACGTGCTGGTCTCGTCGCCGTTGGGCCGAGCCGCGGAGACCGCGTCGCTGATCGGCAACGTGGTCGGCCTGGAGCCCGGCGACGCGGTCGCCGGGCTGGTCGAGCGCGACTACGGCCGCGGCGAGGGGCGCGTGGTCGTCGGGTTGCCGCGCCACGACATCGACCGGCTCCTCGAGTCGGCCGAGCCGGAGAATGACGTGGCCGAGCGCGGCGTTCGGGCACTTGCGGCGCTCGTCGAGCGGCACCCCGGACGCAACATCATCGTCGTCGCGCACGGGACGCTGCTGCGGCTGACGCTCGGGAGCCTCCTGGGCACGCAGCACCCCCGGTTCCGCAACGGCCAGGTCGTCGAGCTGGACGCCGACTCGGTGCAGACGCCGGAACCGGCCCGCCGCTAGCGGTTCTGCTTGTTCCGGGCCCGCCGCTGCCGGCTGGCCTGGGCGCGCAGGGCGATGATGCGGGCGGCGCCCGCGCTCGCCACCAGGAATCCGCCGGCCACCGCCGCCGCCAGCAGGGCCAGTCCCAGCGAGACCGTGCCCTCGGCCGCGAAGTAGCGCAGCTGGACCGAAGACTGGTTCTGGGCGATGAAGATGATGAGCAGGACCAACAGGACCAACGCCACGATGGTGGCCGTCCAGACCATGCCGGTGCGCGTGGCGTGGCGGCGCTCCTCCGGCTCGGACACGGGACCCGGCGCGGGGCGGCCGGCGGACTCGGATACGGTCCCGGCCGGCTCCCGCGTCGCCAACCCGTCGGTCGCCAGCCCGTCGCCCGACGTTCCGCCCGCGGTGTGCGCTGGGTCCGGCCGATCCGTCGGCTCGTTTTTGGGTGTCAGGGATTCGCTGCTCATGGTGTGACCTCTTCCTGCCGGATACGTGGCTTGACCTACTGTTGCACGGATGCGCGCAACCCACGTGCCGACCCGCTACTTTCCGCCCTCCGACTCCCTCCGCAGGCTGCGCCCCGCCTCCACGTCCTGGCGTTCCTGTTCGGCCTTCTTGTCGCTGGCCTTGGTGTCCCGCGGCGGAAGCTGGATGCTTTCCTCGGCCTCTAGCCCGCCCTGGAGCTGGCGTCCGCGTTCCATCTCCGCGTCGAACTCCGCGCCGAACAGCAGCGAGAGGTTTGCGATCCAGATCCACAGCAGCATCACGATGACACCCGCGATCGCACCGTACGTCTTGTTGTAGTTGCCGAAGTTTGAGACGTAGAAGAAGAAGCCCAGCGTCGCGACCGCCAGCACCAGCAGCGCGATGAGCGATCCCAGGCTCATCCAGCGGAACTTCGGTTGCCTCACGTTGGGCGTGGCGTAGTAGAGCACCGCAATCATGGCCACGGCGAAGGCCACCATCACGGGCCACTTCGCGATGTTCCACACGGTCAGGGCGGTCCCGCCAAGCCCCACCGCGCCGCCGATCGCCTCGGCCACCGGTCCGGAGACGACGAGCAACAGCGCCATGACGACGGCGAGGACCAAGAGCACCACGGTGATGGCCAACTGCGTGGGGCGCAGCTTCCAGAACGGGCGGCCCTCGTCGATTTCGTAGATCCGGTTCATGGCCCGTCCGAATGCCCCGACGTAGCCGGAAGCGGACCAGATGGCGCCGAGGAGACCGGCGATCAGGGCGAATCCGGCGGCCGGGGAGCCGGTCAGTTGTTCGATGGTGGGCCGGATGGTGTCCACGACCGAAGGATCGGCGACCCCCTCGACGATCTGCAGGAGCGTTTGGGTCGTCTGCTCGGCTTGGCCAACCACCCCGAGGAGGGACACCAGGGCCAGCAATGCGGGGAACATCGAGAGGACGCCGTAGTAGGTGAGCGCGGCGGCCAGGTCGGTGCACTGGTCGCGAGAGAATTCCCGGACGGTGCGCTTGAGGATGTATTTCCAGGCGGGCTTGCCGACGTCCTGGGGGCTGTCCGGCTTGCGCGGGTCCTCGGGATCCGGCGCGGTGCGTTCCTTGGTGGAGCTCTTGCTTCGATCAACCGTGTTCTCTGCCAATGGCTTCTACCTTCCCTTGCGCGGTTTCTGCCGAGTGCTGAAGGACAGCCAAGCACGCCGTGCGTGGGCGGGCAAGGTAAGCGACGGCGGGCCAGGGCGCGCGCGGTCGCTACGATGGCGATTGTGAAGATGCGCCGGGTGTTGCCCTTGTTTCTGCTGGTCTTGATGATTTCGCCGTTCCTGGCCGTCTTTGGTGGGGCGGCCGAGGCAAGCGCACATACCCCGTTCCGCGGCGGGGCGGTCGGAGTCGCCACCGCATCGTCGGAAGACCGGGACACGCCGCTATGGGGCGTCCAGTTGGACTGGTCGGCCGATTCCGCGGCCCAATACGCCGGGCGGCTGGGACGGCCGGCCGCCCTGTATGCCCACGACATGTCGCTGCCCGTCCGCGAGCACGAGCGGACCGCCATTCCGCAGTTCCTGCGGCAGACGGGGGCCGAGGGCGCCGACGCGCTGATCACGGTCAATCCGGGAATTCCCCTGACGCAGGTCGACTCCGGCGCCGCAGCCTCGCTGGCACAAGACATCGACGCCATGGCCGAAGGGTTCGAGGGCCGGCTGTTCATCCGCTTCGCCCCGGACATGAATGCCAGCTGGGTGGCCTGGGGCCAGAACCCGGGGCCGTACGTCGCCGCGTTCCGTTCCGTGTCCGAGGCCATGCGGGCCGGGCTGGACGATCCGGTCATGGTGTGGTCGCCGGTGCAGGGGCGGGACTACCCCTTCGGGAGGGCACCCGGCGCCGCGGAGCCCGGGGCGCCGGAGTTCGGAGACCTGGACACGAATTCCGACGGCGCCTGGAACGGAGACGACGCGGCCTACGGTCCGTACTATCCCGGGGACGACGCGGTGGACTGGGTGGGGCTGTCTGCCGTCCACGACGACACCGCCGGCGGGCCGCCGGTGAACACGCTCCCGGGGCCGGACGGCCTCGCTACCCTGCTGGGGCCTGCGAGTGGCGGTGCGACGGTGGACTCGGACTTCTACGCCACATACGCCGAGGCGCGGGGCAAGCCGCTGCTGCTGGAGACGGGCGCGTTCTACAGCCCGGCGGCCGACGGCCCCTCCGAGGGCGACATCAAGGGAGCGTGGCTTCGCGAGACGCTCGCGGCGCCGGGCGCCGGCTACGCCGGGATCGGCGCCGTGCTGTGGAACGAGACGGTCGAGCAACGGGCGTCCGGCGAGGTCGCTATCGACTGGCGGCTCACCACGGCCGCCGGCACGGCCGCGACGCTGGCCGACGCGCTGGAGGAGGCCGGCTTCACGACCGGACCGCTGCGGGACGTGGCGGCCTCGGGCGTGGCCAGCGGCGTGGCCAGCGGCGTGGCCGGCGACGGCGTCGTCTCCGGGGGATGGGCCTGGCTGACCGCCGGGGCGGCACTGCTGGCGGCCGCGCTTCTGTGGGCGCTGCCCCTCCGATGGCCCGCCACGCGCTCCTGGGCCTACCGGGGGGAGGGTGCCAGGGACACCCGGGTCGACATGCTGAGGGGCATGGCGATCCTGTTTGTGGTGGTGAACCACGTGGGCCTCACGTCGCTATTCCAACTGCTGACGCAGGAGACCATCGGCGCCGTGTCCGGCGCGGAATTCTTCGTCCTGCTCTCCGGAGCGGTTCTCGGCATGGTGTACGGGCCAAGGATCAAGGACAGCCTCGGGGACGTCGTGGACAAGACGACGGGGCGTTCGGGGAAGCTCTATCTCACGGCCTTGGCCGTGGTGATGGTCGTCTTCGCCGTCAGCCTGCTGCCGGGGATCTACAGCTCGGTGCTCACGGCCTTCACGGACCAGGGCACGGGCGCGGACGGCCGGGCCGCCGCCGGGCGTACCTACGACATGTACTCCGAGATGGACGGCCTGCTGCAGTTCCCCGTTCCCGCGTGGCTGATCCCGAAGATCCTGCTGCTGCAGTTCGGGCCGTGGCAGTTCAACATCATGGGCCTGTACGTGGTGCTCCTGCTCGCGAGCCCTCTGATCCTTTGGGCGCTCTCGCGAGGCAAGACGTGGGTGGTGCTGCTGTCCAGCGGCGCCCTCTACGCGGCGGGTTCCCTGCTGCGCGTGCGGCTCCTGCCCTCACAGTTCGAGGACTCCTTCCCGCTGATGGTCTGGCAGGTACTCTTCGTCCTCGGCCTGACCGCCGGCTACCACCGCCGGGCCCTGGTGGCATGGTTCACGGGCCGGAAGGGCGTGCTGGCCCTGTGCGTGCTCCTGACCGTGCTCTTCGCGTTGTTCGCCTGGTCCAACCCCTACCTCTCCAACGCCTACGACCTCCGGCTCGCCCTGCTGCCGGATGCCGTACACCAGACGCTGTATGCCGACTACTTCGGCCGGACCTATTTGGGCGTGGGGCGGCTGGCCAACGTCCTGCTGGTCATCGTCACGGCCTATGCCCTGCTCACCGCGTACTGGAGCCTGTTGGAGAAGGCGCTCGGGTGGTTTCTCATTCCGCTGGGACAGGCCACCCTGTACGTCTTCATCGTGCACGTCTTCCTAATTCTGGCGCTGGCCAACATTCCCGCTCTGCAGCTGGGGAACATCTGGCTCAACACCGGCGCGTACGTCGTGGTGATGGCCCTGGTGTGGATCATGGTCAAGACCAGGTTCCTGTTCCGGTTCATCCCTCGCTAGGGCCTGCGGGCCGCCAAGGCCGCGGCGAGCGCGCCGGAGGAGGAGGCGCTGCTGTCGATACGCCAGTCCGTCTCCTTGTTGAGGTGGAACCACACCAGCCCGGTGACGTCCGGCTGCGCCGCCAGGTACGCGACCAGCCGGGTGTTCCAGTCGGCCTTGGAGCCGCCCTGCTCGGCGGAGGACGTCTCCGCGATCAGGATCTGCTTGCCCGGGGCAAGCCCCCGGAGCTGGGACAGGCCCTCGCCGAATAGGGCGGACGGCGCGGTCCACGTGCTCCAGCTGGCGGACGTCCCCCAGTTGTAGCCGTCGAGCGCCACCGCATCCACATAGTCGGCGCCGGGATAGAGGGATCCCAGGGGCGTGGATCCGTAGTACGGGATGTTGGGGTTCCAAACCCAGGAAACGTTGGTCGCGCCCGTGGAGGCCAAGACGTCGTGCACGTGCCGCCACGCGGTCGCGTAGTCCCCGGGTCCGTTGCCGTTCACGCCTTCCGCCCAGGGGTACCAGTTGCCGTTCATCTCGTGGCCGAAGCGCAGGAGCACGGGGCTTCCCCACCCGGCGAGGGCGGAGCCCCATTGCCTGAGGTAGGCATCGAAGTCGCCGGCCGCGATCCGGTCCAGCGCGTAGGCGGGCTGCGCTGTCCCGCCGCCCCACGCCCACGGCTCCCACGTGAGCAGCGTGACGGCGCCACGCGCCCGGACGGCGTCGAGTTCGGCCAGGGGTGGAGGCTGGTTGAAGTCCTTGTAGGAAAGGACGATCGAGGGCGCCTCGCCCACCATGGAGGCCACCGCGTCCAGCTCGGCGGAGGCGGCCGGGCCGCCCGGCGTTCCCACCCCGAACCGAAGGTTGGCGGAACTGATGGCGGGGACCGTAGCGGGAGGTGCGGGAGCCGGCGTGGGCAATTCCCCGTCGGCCGAGGGGGAGCTGTAGGTGAGGGTGAAGGGGAGGGCCGCTTCCGTGGCATTGACCTTGGCCCGAACGGACAGAACGGCGTCGGCTGTCTCTGGGACGACAACGGGCACGCTGAACCATCCGGAGCCGCTGGACGTGAAACCCACCGTGTTGCCACCCGCCGTGACCGTGCCCTTGGCCTTCTTGGGGAAGCCGGTTCCGGTCACCGTTACCGAGGTGCCCGCCGGACCTGAACTGGTGCTCAGCTTGATGCCCGCAGTCGCGGCGTTCGCCGCCGGAACCACTGCCGCGAGTAGAGCCATCATTGCCACGGCGGCAATGGCCATCAGTTGTAGTGCCTGTTTCACGCGGACCCCCCGGTCGCTCACTCAAAGGGCATGCCCCCGATGGGTGAAAGCGTACCCCGGCCGCAGGGCTCAGACGCGGGCGATCAGCGCCTCGCCGACCTCGGCCCGCCGGTAAAAGACTTCCCGCCCGGCGCGCAGGGACGAGGCGAGGCCGCCGGCGGCCATCACCTTCAGGTGGCCGTTGACCGTTCCGGCGGCCAGGTCCAGGGCGCAGGCCAGCTGGGTGGTGGTCATCGGAACGTCGAGCTGAGCGAGGATCTGGGCGCGCGTGCGCCCGAGCAGCTGCGCAACCGGACTGGCGGCGGCCTCGCGCGTCGATTCCCACAGTCGGCCCACGCCCCGCGGGGCGTAGGTGATGGTGGGAACGAACGGCCGGGCGTTCAGCACCCTGGTGTTGGGCCAGATGAACGCGTTCGGGATCAGGATCAGGCCCTGCCCGGGCTCCGGCGGGACCACCTGGTCGCAACCGCGGACGATCTCCAGCCCGGTCGGCGTCGGCAGGACGCTCGGATGCAGCGAACGGAACACCTCCACAATCCCGTTGCGGGCAATCTCGGCGAGGCGGCTGTCTATGTCCGCCAGCAGCACGGCGCGCAGGCGCGGCCACCAGGGTTCGACGGCGGTGCCCCAGTACCAGCGCAGTGCCTCGACGATGCGGGCGATGCCGCCCTCGATGTCCGCGGACAGCTCGTCGAGCGTCTCCCTGACGGGGCCCTCCGGGCGCTGTTGCTCGAGATAGACCAGGTCGCTGCGCCACACCTCGGCCGGCACGGCGGCCACCGCGGCGAGCATCTCCTCGAACGAATCCTGATGCCTCGGTGTTGGGGTCAATCCGTCGGCCATAAAGCCCGTCGGGCGGACCACCGTGGTCAGCAGTCGCAGGTGGGCCGCCTTGCGCGGATCGGTCGAGGCGGCGATGCCGCGCTTGGCGGATTCGATCCACGGGCGGTGGATCGGGGTGCCGACCTGAAGGGTGCGCAGGCTGGTCACGGTCTCCCACATCGGCGAGGCCTCGAAGCGAATCTTCGTGAGGTCCTCGCTGGTGAGCGTGATGTGCATGGAATCAGGGTAGGCCGCCACACGGGGATGCGCGAGGATTCGGCCAGACCCGAATCGTTGCGTTCGACGGGCAATCATCCCCGGCTCGCGCGGCCCCTCGACCCGGCGAAAATCGGCGCGATTCCGTCGACGGATCGGCGCGGTTTATTCCCGGATTCGGCCCACACCAAATCGTGGTGGGCCGGCGCCGCCGGGGCCACTCTGGATGCATGACAACCCACACCAGCACCCCAGCATTCACCCATTCCATTAACCAAAGCATCGGCCGTTCCGCCGCCGGCGTGGCCGCCGCGCTCCGGGCCTTCGGGCAGCCGCTGGTCCGCCGGATCCGCAACTCGTGGCGCGAAGGCGTCGCCATGGACGCGGAGTTCGACCGGCGCCGCGAGGAGGCCCGGCAGATGTTCTACGCGCAGTCCGGGGGGCGGGGCTAGCGCCCCGGCTACCGGGCGTCGCAGATCTCCTTGATCCGGGCGATGCACGGCTCGTTCTGCAGGCTCGTGGTGTCGCCGAGCGCGCTGCCCTCGAAGAGCTGCGTCAGCAGGCGGCGCATGATCTTGCCCGAGCGCGTCTTGGGCACGTCCGGCACGAACACCACGTCCCGCGGCTTGGCGATCGGCCCGATCTGCGTGGAGACGTGGGACCGGAGGGCGGCGACCATCGCCGCCCTCACGTCCTCGGGCGCGTCCGCCAGGGTGCCCCCGATGAGGGAGGCGTCATGCGGGACCACAAAGGCCGTCGCGGCGTGGCCGGTCTTGGCGTCGTACGTGGGGCAGACCCCCGCCTCGACGACGGCGGCGTGAGAGACCAGCGCGGACTCGATCTCGATGGTGGACAGCCGGTGGCCCGAGATGTTGATGACGTCGTCGGTGCGGCCCAGGATCCAGGTGTCGCCGTCGTCGTCGAACCGGGCGCCGTCCCCGGCCAGGAACCAGCCTTGCGCGGCGTACTTCTGCCAATACGACGTGAAGTAGCGCTCCGGGTTGCCCCACACCGTGCGGGCCATAGACGGCCCCGTTTTGGTGACCACGATGTTGCCCTGCGTGTTCGCCGGAACCCGGGCCCCGGCGTCGTCCACGATGTCCGTGGCCAACCCGGGGAGGGCGCGCGTCGCGCAACCCGGCTTGAACGCCGGGTCCCCCTGGCGCGGCGACAGCACGGTGGCGCCGGTCTCCGACTGCCACCAGGTGTCCACCATGGGCAGGCCAGCGCCGGGGTCCCCCGGCACCAGGGAGTCTCGGCCCACCTGCGCGCGCAGCCATCGCCAGGCCTCCGGGTTGACGGCCTCCCCGACCGTCCCGGCAAGGCGGATGGAGGAGAGGTCGTAGCCGGCGGGAACGCCTTCCGGGAACCAGCCCATCAGCGACCGCACCAGCGTGGGCGCCGTGTAGTAGCTGGTGACGCCGTACCGCTGGATGATCTCGAAGTGCCGGGCGGGGTGCGGGGCGTTGGGCACACCCTCGTAGATGACCTGGGTGACTCCGTTGGAGAGCGGCCCGTAGATCTCGTACGTGTGTGCGGTGACCCAGGCGAGGTCGGCCGTGCACCAGTGGACGTCGTTCCCGCGCTCCGCGGGGTCCGGGTGGGAGAACAGGAACTCGTGGCTCCACGACGCCTGCGTGAGGTACCCGCCCGTCGTGTGGACGAGGCCCTTCGGCTGCCCTGTGGTCCCGGAGGTGTACATGATGAACAGCGGGGTCTCGGCGTCGAATGACTCGGCCACGTGCTTGGTGGACTGCGTGTCGACGACGTCGTGCCACCACACGTCGCGCCCCTGGACCCAGTCGACATCCGTGTGGCCGGTGCGGTTGATGACCAACACGTGCTCGATCGCGTTGTCCCCGGACGCCGCCTCGTCGGCCTGCGCCTTCACGGGCACCGCGGTGCCGCGGCGGAACTGACCGTCCGTGGTGACCAGTAGCTTCGCGCGGGTGTCCTCGACGCGGAACTTCAGCGCCTCCGCGGAGAAGCCGCCGAAGACCAGCGAATGGATGGCGCCGATGCGCGCGCACGCCAGCGTGATCACGACGGTCTCCACCAGCACCGGCAGGTAGACGACGACGCGGTCGCCCTTGCCGACACCAAGCTCGGTCAGCGCGTTGGCCGCCTGCGAGACCAGGGCCGTGAGTTCGCGGTACGTGACGGTGCGCGTGTCTCCCGGCTCCCCCTCGAAGTGCAGCGCAACCTTGTCCCCGCGGCCGGCCGCCACGTGGCGGTCGGCGCAGTTGACGGCGGCGTTGAGCTTGCCGCCGTCGAACCAGCGCAGCTCGGGGCCGCGCCGGGCGGCGACGTCCACCGGGGTCGAGGAGTGGGTGGTGTGCCAAGGCGCGGCCCACTCGAGGCGGCCCGCGGCGACCTCCCAGAAGGCCAGGCGCTCGGCCTCGCTCCAGTCGTGCTCGGCGGCCTCGTCCGCTGTGCGGGAGGCGGCGTGGGCGGGGTGTGCGGCGTCGTTCAGGACGGTCATCATCAGCTCCATCGGTCCTGGCGGTAGCACCGTCCGCGGCAGCGTTGGCTGCCCGGTGGTTGCTGCGGCGTCGTCGAGCCAGATCTCTCGGCCGCTCGGGATGGTTTCACTACAACTAAAGGCCCCGGGGCGCACCGGCCGCAAACCGGGCGCGCGCAAAACGCAACATTCGCCCCCGGGCCGTGCGGGGCTAGGCCCAGCGGCGCACGGCCCAGCGCTCGACGATCCCCAGCAACGCGTCCGTGGTCTTGCCGATCACCGCGAGCAGGATGATCGCCAGCAGCAGGCGGTCGGTGCGGCCGTTGTTTTGCGAGTCGGTCAGCAAGAACCCCAGCCCCATGGAGGACGCGATCAGTTCGGCGGCGACCAGGAACAGCCACGCCTGGGCCAACGCCAGCCGGAGTCCGGAGAAGATCGCCGGCACCACGGCGGGCAGCTGGACGGTGGTCAACAGCCGCAGTCCGTTCACGCCGAAGGCCCGCGCGGCCTCCACCAGGTTCTTGTCCACGTGCCGTAGCGCCAGATAGACCGTGGTGAAGATCGGGAAGAACGCGCCGATGACGATCAGCGTCACCTTGGAGTCCTCGCCGATCTTCATCCACAGGATCAGCAGCGGGACCCACGCGAGGGAAGGAACGGCGCGAAACGCGCCGATGGTGGGCCCGAGCAGGGAGTCCGCCCACTTGGACAGGCCCACGAGCGAGCCGAGCGCAAGCCCGAGGACGGCGCCGACGGCGAAGCCCAACAGCACGCGCTGCAGTGAGATCCCGATGTGCCGGGTCAGTTCGCCGCGCTCGAAGAGCTCCGCGCCGGCGGCCAGGACCGAACCCGGCGGGGGAAGCGCCACCGCCGACACCCAGCCGAGAGTGCTGGCCGTCTGCCACAGCGCCAGCAGCGCGAGCGGCACAACGGCCCCGATCGCCACCCGGCGCGCGGTGGCCGCGCGGGGCCGCCGTCCGGCCGGCACCGACCGGGCCGGGCCCGGGGCGCCGCCGCGGGCGATCGCCTCCTCGGCGACCGTGCTGGTGTTGGGGCCGACCGTCACGCGGCGTCCTTGATGGTGGAGGCGTCGGCCTTCTTCGCGAACGTGTCGTCGACGATGCTGGCCACGGCCTCGTCGATCTTGCCCTGGTCCGTGACGTCTCCGGTCTCGACGAAGATCGGGCCGACGGTCGCCAGGACCTTCGTCTGTGCCGCGCCCGGCACGCCGTCGACGTCGAGGTTGGAGCGTTCGAGGATCACCTTGTCGGCGACCTCCTGGTCCAGGGACGCGACGCCGGCGAGGATCGTGGCGGTCTCCTCCGGGTTTTCCGCCGCCCAGGCGCGGGCCTTCTCATACGCGTCGACGACCGTCTGCGCCAGGTCGGGGGACTCCGCGATGAAGCTCTCCGTGGCGTTGAGGAAGCCGTAGGTGTTGAAGGCCAGGTTCCGGTAGAGCAGCGTGGCGCCGGCCTGCTCGGCGCCGGCCATGATCGGGTCCAGTCCGCTCCAGGCGTCCACGGATCCGTTTTCGAGGGCGGCGCGGCCGTCGGCGTGCTGGAGGTTTTGGACCGTGACGTCGTTGATGGACAGCCCGGCCTCCTCCAGTGACTGCACCAGGAAGAAGTATGGATCCGTGCCCTTGGTGGCGGCGACCTGCTTGCCCTTCAGGTCTGCGACGGACTTGATCGAAGAACCCTTGGGCACCACTAGCGCCGCCCACTCCGGCCGCGAGTAGAGGCTGATGACCTTGATCGGCGAACCGTTGGAGCGGGCCAGCAGCGCGGCCGAACCGGCGGTTGAACCCACCTGGATGGCGTCCGCCCGGAGCGCCTCGTTGGCCTTGTTGGACCCGGCCGACTGGACCCAGTTCACGGTGACGCCCCGGTCCTTGAGGGTCGCCTCGAGCCAGCCCTTCTCCTTGATGACCAGGCTGAGCGGGTTGTAGGTCGCGAAGTCGATGTTCAGGGTCTCGGCGGCTCCCCCCGCCTCGGAGCCGGAGCCCTCGCCGGCGCAGGCGGTCAGGAGGGCGGCGGCGGCGCCGGCCGCGCCGAGGCCCAGGAAGCGGCGGCGGGAGACGGGGGACAGGGTGGTGCGGATCATGGTGTGTCCAATCTGGTGGGGCCGCCGGGGGCGCGCGTCGGCGTCGGCGGGATGTTCGGGGACGAGGCGTGGGGCTCTAGCGGCGGTGGGAGTCGACGCCGAGGCTCTCCAGCAGTGAGGAGCGCAGGCGGGCCAGTTCGGCGGAGGCGCGGTCCCGGGGGCGCTCGCCGGGGACCTCGAGGACCTGCGTGATGCCCGCCCCCTGGATTCCGGGAACGCTGCCTAGGACGACGACCCGGTCCGCGAGCTGGAGCGCCTCGTCGACGTCGTGCGTCACCAACAGCACGGTGGAGGGGTGGGCGTGGTGGATGTCCAGCAGCAGGTCCTGCATCTTGAGCCTGGTCAGCGCGTCCAGGGCGCCGAACGGCTCGTCCAGCAGCAGGACGCCCGGCCGCCGGGCCAGGGCGCGGGCCAGCGACGCCCGCTGCGCCATGCCGCCGGAGATTTCGCGCGGCCGGTGGTCGGAGTAGTGCGAGAGCTCGACGAGGTCCAGCAGTTCCGCGACGCGTTCCGCGGCCTCCGCCTTGGGCGTCCCGCGGGGCAGGCCGAGGGCGACGTTCCGCCGGACCGATTGCCACGGGAGCAGCCGGGGCTCCTGGAAGGCGACGGCGGAACGGTCGTCGAGTCCGTCGACGGCACGTCCGCCGATGGAGACCTCGCCGCTGGTGGGCCGGTCGAGGCCGGCCACTGCCCGGAGCAACGTCGACTTGCCGCAACCGCTGGGGCCCAGAACGGCGAGGACCTCGCCGGCCGCGACGTCGAAGTCGATGGAATCCAAGATGGTGCGGCGCTCGGATCCCTCGCCGAAGGCGCGGCTGAGGCCCGTGAAGGAAACGGCAAACGCGGAGCCCGGTTCCCCGGCTGGCGCCGCGCCGGCGCGTGCGCCCGGCGCAATTGTGGTGGTCATGCTCATCTCCATCGGTACTGGCGGTAGCACCGGCCCCCGAGGGGTGGTTGCTGCGGCGTCGTCGAGCCAGATCTCTCGGCCGCTCGGGATGGTAATGAGTCAACTAAACGGCATGCGCGGGCCGTGGGCAAGTTTTCGAGCATGGGTGACATATTCGACGTAACACGGCGATGGGCCCAGGAATCGAAGAAGCTTCGACCGTGCGCTGGCATGCTGCCGGTTTTCGCGGCCGGCACCGCACGCGACAAGGTGCCGCCCGCCGTCGTTCACCGACCGCGGGCGGCACCTTGCCGCCGATGCCGGGTTAGGTGTTTGCCGAGCGCGGAGCGCCCATGCCCGGGTCGATCCGGTGTGGGCCCGCCGCGGAGGGCCGTACGTCGAAGTGGAACATCGCGGTGGGCAGGTAGACGGTCGAACAGGAGTTCGGGATGTCCACGACGCCGGAGAGCCGCCCCTCGATCGGGGCCGACCCGAGCAGGAGGTAGGCCTGCTCGCGGCTGTAGCCGAACTTCGTCAGGTAGTCGATCGCGTGCAGGCACGCCCTCTGGTAGGACAGGTGCGAGTCCAGGTACTTCTGCTCGCCGTCGAGGGTGACCGACGTCCCGGAGAAGGCCAGCCATTCGCTGTAACGGGGGTCCACGCGGCCGGGCATAAAGATGGCGTTCTCACTGACCCCGTAGGTCTCCATGCCGCCCTTGATCACGTCGACGCGCAGGTCCAGGAAGCCGCCCATCTCGATCGCGCCGCAGAAGGTGATCTCGCCGTCGCCCTGCGAGAAGTGCAGGTCGCCCATGGACAGGTTGGCCCCGTCGACGAACACCGGATAGAAGACCCGCGTTCCCTTGGAGAAGTTCTTGATGTCCTGGTTTCCGCCGTTCTCCCGGGGAGGCGCGGTGCGCGCGGCCTCGGCGCCGACCCGCTCCCACTCCCCGCGCGCCAGTCCGCCCAGGACCGCGTGCTCCCCCTCGGGCGGCAGGGCCAGGGGAGGGACCCGGTTCGGGTCGGTTGCGATGAGGTCGCCCTCCCGCTTGTTCCACTTGGCCAGCAGTTCCGCGGACGGTGCGGTGCCCATCAGCCCGGGGTGGATCAGTCCCTCGTAGGACACCTCGGGGACGTGCCGCGAGGTGGCCACCTGTCCGGTGAAGTCCCAGATGGCCTTGTACGCATCGGGGAACTGGTCCGTCAGGAAGCCGCCACCGTTGTTGCGGGAAAAGATCCCGGTGTAGCCCCAGCCTTGGCCGGCCAGCGGGCCCGAGTCCTCCTGGGGGATGGGTCCGACGTCGAGGATGTCCACCACCAGCAGGTCGCCCGGTTTCGCGCCCTCAACGGCGAAGGGGCCGCTGAGCTTGTGCACGGTCAGCAGCGGGGCATTGAGGATGTCGTCGGCGGAGTCGTCGTTGACGATCGCGCCGTCGAACCACTCGCGGCAGTCGACGCGGAACGAGTCGCCGGGTTTGACGGTGGCGACCGGAGGGATCTCCGGGTGCCACCGGTTGTGTCCGACCTTCTCCTGCTCCTCGAACTTCTTGCTGGAATCGAGGCGGAAAATGACTTCAGGCATGGCGCTTTTCTCCTTCACGATCGGGTGGAACTGGTGTCCGGGCCCCCCGTGGGGAAGGCCCGCTGGGGCATGCCGCCGTCAGTCACGCGGCAGCTTTCGGTGGAGCGGGTTGGTGGTGGTGCGCGTGGCGGGACGCCGGCCGCGCCCGGGCAGCGAGGACACAACCTCGGGCTCGTGGGCGCTGCACAGCGTGGATTCGACGAGTCCGAACGCGGAGCCGCCCGCGATGGACAGGCGGGCGGCGGAGATTCGCCGCCGCGCGGGCGCTCCGCATTCCGGGCAGGGGACGTCCTCGGGGACCGAGCCCATCGGATAGTTCCCCTCGAGTGTTGTTCCCTCGGGACAGCGGAACTCGTACAGGGGCATCGGCGCTCCTAACTCTTGTGGTGGGCGTGGGTGTCAGGCGTGCGCGGCCGCCGCCGACTCCCGTTGGACGGACGCGCGCCGGCCCAGGAACCAGGCGATGGCGAGCGCGGCGATGCCCCCAACGGCCATCACCACGGCGTTGGCGGGAGTGGACACGAAGGTGCCGGACAGCAGCAGGAGGGCCGGAATGGTCGCGGTCAGGTGCGCCACGATGATCGTGAACCAGCCCGTGGTCTCCGTCAGCGAGTCCTTGCCCAGCGCCAGCAGCAGGAAGAAGAGGAACCACAGGACGGCCCAAATGATCCAGACGACCCCAAACACCGGGTCGTTGGAGACGGTGAAACTGATGGCCCCGTAGGTCACCGCGCATGCCGCGACGAAGAGCGAAAACCAGCCCAACCCCTCGCCCGGCAGGCCGAACATCTGGTTCAGCGCCACATAGAGGTAGGTGAAGCCGAAGAGGTACAGCCCGGAGGCGCCGAGGATGGTCGCCGGGTCCCCGCCCGACTGGGCGATGATGATGGTCGGAAAGACCACCTGCATGGTTCCGACGAAGAAGTTGATGATGGCCGCGGACTTGCCGGGCACCTTGCCGATGAGCATCAGGCCGTTGATGAACAACACGGCTCCGACATACAAAAGACCTACGTTACTCACGTGGATACCCTCCGAAACACAGTCATGGGTTACGGGATAGTGGGGTGGATCTCGCGCGCGGTAGTGCGGTTTTTACCGGTTCGAGCAAGCTATCCCCGGGCCCGGGCAAGGTCAATGGATGGACGCCGATTTACCGAGTCGCCGCATGAGCCCGCGTTTGGCAGGGATCGAAAAGGCGGGTACAAATGGAGTCAACAACCATCCAGAGCGGCCGAGAGTCCTGGCTCAACGACGCCGCAGCAACCCCTTCCCGTCCCGCGGGAGGTAGGTGCTCACGCCAGGTTCGATGGAGTGATTAACGTGGAGCAGTTCCCTGTCCCGGCGCGGCACCTGATCAAGCTGACTCCCGGAGTGCCCGTCGACGGGCACTATGACGAGCTGGCCTCCGTGTTCCGCCCCGTCTTCGAGCGCATCGCGGAGGGGGCCGCCATCCGCGACGCCGAGCGGGTGCTTCCCTACGAGCAGGTGGGCTGGCTCAACCAGCTGCGCTTCGGCGCGCTGCGCGTCCCAGAGGCCGACGGCGGGTACGGCGCCACGCTGGCGGACACGTTCCGGCTCCTCGTCGAGCTGGCGGAGGCCGACTCCCAGGTGGCGCACCTGCTGCGCTCGCACATCGGCTTCGTGGAATCGGTCCTGACCTTGGAGGATCCCGAGATCAGGGAACGCTGGTTCGCGCGCTTCGTCGGGGGGCAGCTCGTGGGCAACGCCTACACGGAGCGGGGCGGCAACGAGCTGGGAACCCTGAACACGCGGCTCGCCGAGCACGACGGCGGGCAGCGGCTGTCGGGCGAGAAGTACTACTGCACGGGAACCATTTTCGCCGACTGGGTGGCCGTCGCCGCCACCCTGCCGGGCGTCGCGCACCGGCACATCGCCGTCGTCTCCACCCAGCATTCGGGCGTGCGGATCTTCGACGACTGGGACGGCTTCGGCCAGCAACTCACCGGCACCGGCTCGACGACGTTCGACGACGTTCCCGTGGACACGCTGTTGCGCCCAGCGGACCTGGAGGCGCACTCCGAGTCGGCGGTCTTCCAGCTGGTGCTCCTCGCCGTCCAGGCGGGCATCTGCCGGGCCGTGCTCGCCGACGCGCGCTCGGCCGTGCAGGCGCGCACGCGCTCCTTCAGCACCGGCACGGGCGTGCCGGTCCGCGAGGAGCCGCAGGTCCTCCAGGTGGTGGGCGAGATCTCTTCCACCGCCTTCGCCGTCGACGCGGTGGTCCTGGCCGCCGTCGCGGAGCTCGAATCCGTGGCCGGCCAGACAACGCTGAGCGAGGCGGAGCGCTGGGCGGTCTGCGAACTCGCGGCGAACCGCGCGCAGACCGTGGTCCAGCCGTTGGTGCTCGCCACCGCCTCCAAGCTGTTCGACGGCCTGGGCGCCTCGTCCACCGCCCGCGGATGCAACCTGGACCGCCACTGGCGCAACGCGCGGACCGTCGCCACGCACAACCCGGCCATCTACAAGGCGCGCATCGTGGGGGACTACGAGGTCAACGGCACCCCGCCACGGAAGTTCGACGCTGTCGGCGACGTCGCCCAGGTGGGGTTCGTCGGCTGACCCGCCCCCCAGTCCACGCCGGCACCACCAACGCTAGGAGAACCATGCCCGCCGTCCCGTCACGACGCCAGATCCGCTTCAACGCATTCGACATGAACTGCGTGGGGCACCAGTCGCCCGGACTATGGCGCCACCCTGCCGACCAGTCGGCGCGGTACAAGGAGCTGACCTACTGGACCGAGCTGGCCAAGACGCTGGAGAGGGGCCTGTTCGACGGCATCTTCATCGCCGACGTCCTCGGCACCTACGACGTCTTCGGGGGCTCCAACGAGACCACGCTGAGGGCCGGAACCCAGGTCCCGGTGAACGATCCCATGATGCTGGTCTCCGCCATGGCGCTGGTCACCGAGAACCTCGGATTCGGCGTCACCGCGAGCACGGCCTACGAGCACCCCTACCCGTTCGCCCGCCGGCTGGCGACCCTGGACCACCTGACCCGCGGGCGGATCGGCTGGAATGTCGTCACCGGCTACCTGCCCTCCGCCGTGCGGAACATGGGCCAGGAGGACCAGCTTCCGCACTCCGAGCGGTACGACCACGCCGACGAGTACCTCGAGGTTGTCTACAAGCTGCTCGAGGGCTCGTGGGAGGACGACGCGGTGGTCGCCGACGTCGACAGCGGTGTCTTCACCGACCCGGCGAAGGTCCACGAAATCGGCCACGAGGGGAAGTACTTCAAGGTCCCCGGCATCGCCATCACCGAGCCGAGCCCGCAGCGCACGCCCGTCGTCTTCCGGGCCGGAACGTCGCCGCGCGGCCTGCGCTTCGGCTCGGAGAACGCCGAGGCCATCTTCGTCACGTGCCCTACCCGCGAGCAGCTGAAGGAGACCGTCGCCAGGATCCGCGACGCCGTCGAGGCCGCCGGGAGGGACCGGTACGACGTGCGCATCTACGCCATGCAGACCATCGTCACGGCCGAGGACACGGCGGCGGCCGAGGCGAAGTTCGCGGAGTACAAGTCCTACGCGGACATCGACGGCGCGCTGGCGCTGATCTCCGGCTGGATGGGCGTGGACCTGTCCACCTACGGGCCGGACGACGTCATCGGAGAGAACGTCCAGTCCAACGCCATCAAGTCCTCGGTGGAGACGTTCAAGCGGGCCTCAGGCGACACGGGCAGGCCCTGGACCATCCGCCAGCTCGCCGAGTGGGTCGGCGTCGGCGGGTTCGGGCCGATCACGGTCGGCTCGGGTGAGGACGTCGCCGCAAAGCTCGTCGAATGGGTGGACGAGACCGACGTGGACGGTTTCAACCTGGCCTACGCCATCACCCCCGGAACGTTCGAGGACGTGGTGGAGCACGTGGTGCCGGAGCTCCAGAAGCTCGGCGCGTATCCCACCGGCTACGCGCCTGGGACGCTACGCAACAAGCTTTTCGGCCGCGGCGACAGGGTCGCCGACACGCACCGCGCGGCCGGCTATCGGGTCTCCGCGTCCGCCGTAGTCCGCTAGCGCCCGTCACAAACCGGCCCGGATCCGCCGTCGGATCCGGGCCGGAGGCGTGTCAGGCCCGCGGCGGGTCAGGATGCGGCACTGCCGAGCGTATGGCAAGGCGCGACGGCGCGGCGTGCGTAACGTTGTGTCATATGACGCCGTGGCGAACGAATATGACCCCTGTGACGCCCAGTGTGTCCATTTGTTTCATCCACACGGCGTAATGCTTGGTCGCATCGAAGATCCTGCAACACACTTGAATCAAGCCCGCGGTACCCCCCCGCGGTCGACTCACCATCCAGAGCGGCTAAGAGACCTGGCTCGTTGACGCCGCAGCAACCACCCCGCACGGGGCCGGTGCTCATGCCAGGACCGATGGAGATTGCCAAGCTCCCCAGGTTCGCGACCGCCGGCGACAGCCGACGGCGATGCCCTGTGGACCCAGCGTTCCTCGGTACCGACCGGGAGGATCCACGATGGAACCCACACCTCGCAAGACCCAGTCCGGGCGCCGCACCGTTCGCCGCGCCTCCGCCCTCGCCGCCCTCCTGACCGCCGCCTCCCTGGGCCTCGCGGCCTGCGGCTCCGGCGCGGCCACCACGCCGTCGTCGGCCCCCGCGGGGGAACCGGTGCAGGGCGGGACCTTCACCTACGCGGAGGTGACCCCGATCAACAACTGGCAGACCCAGGCGGCCCGCTTCTACGAGAAGGCCAACGTGCTCAACAGCGTCCTGGACCGGCTGACGTACTTCGACGCCGAGCAGGGCAAGCTCGTGGGCTGGATCGCCAGCGAATTCGAGGCCAACGAGGCGCAGACCGAGTTCACGTTCACCATCCGGGACGGCGTCACCTTCTCCGACGGGACGCCGCTGGACGCGAAGGCCGTCAAGGCCAACCTGGACGCGCTCGGCCTGGGCATCGAATCCGCCCAGGTCCAGCCGAACGTCGACTTCTCGGCCTACAAGTCGGCCGAGGTCGTCGGCGACAACCAGGTCAAGGTCACGCTGAAGACTCCCGACGCGAACTTCCTCCGGGCCACCTCCTCGGTCACCGCCGGCCTGGTCTCCCCGGCCACGCTGGAGCTCGACAACGCCGGGCAGTCCGCCATCGCGAAGATCGTGGGCTCCGGCCCGTTCGTATTCGAGTCGGAGAAGACCGACGAGGAAGTGGTCTTCGCCAAGCGCGCCGACTACGCCTGGGCGCCGGAGACGGCCGAGAACCAGGGTGCCGCGTACCTGGACAAACTGGTCGTGAAGTACCTGCCCGAGGTCGCCCACCGCGCCGGCGCCGTGCAGTCCGGCCAGGTCGACCTGGTCCGCGGCCTGCAGCCCGCGGACGAGGCGGCACTGTCCGCCGGCGGCGCCCAGGTGCTGCCCGCCAAGGGCATCGACCTGACCGCCAACATGGCCGCCGTGCGCATCGGCAGCGGCAAGCTCGAGGACGTGCGGGTCAGGCAGGCCCTGCAGACGGGCATCGACCGCCAGTCGATCAAGGACACCGTGCTCTCCGACAGCTACGAGATCGCCGGGTCCGTCCTCAACCACGCCGCCCCCGGGTTCGTCGACCTGTCCGCGGACCTGGCCTACGACCCAGAGAACTCCAAGAAGCTGCTCGACGAGGCCGGGTGGACCGTGGGCGCCGACGGCATCCGCGAGAAGGACGGGGAGAAGCTACAGGTCACCATCACGTCGTCCAACAACTCGGTCGTCATCAAGCCGGCGTTCGAGCTGATCGAGCAGCAGTGGCGGCAGATCGGTGTCAAGCTGGTCAACCGGGCGGCCGACAACACGTTCCTGACGACCGCGATGATCGACCCCAACATCGAGTTCTTCGGCACCCGGCAGTTCGCCTACGGCGGCCTGGGACCCGTCTTCGGTCCGGAGACGAACACGCAGACGCTCAATGCGGACAAGGAGCTCAACGCGCTCTTCGCCGAGGAGCGCGCCGCCACGACCGAGGCCGGGCACCTGGAGCTGGTCGGCGAGGAACAGCGCGAGCTGGTCGTCGACAAGGCGCTCTCACTGGTCCTGTGGGACGAGGTGCAGGTCTACGGCGGCGCGACCAATGCGAACGTCGAGTTCACGTCCGGGACCGCGCCGATCTTCCAGGGCGCCTGGAAGACCGGAGAGTAGTCCGCCGTGGCCGCCTACATCGCGCGACGGGTCGGACAGGCACTGTTGGTCGTCTGGCTCGCCTATACGCTGGTCTTCCTGGCGGTGCAGCTGCTGCCCAACGACCCGGTGACGATCTTCCTGTCCGCCGATGCGGCGGCCGATCCGGCGACCATCGCCGCCATGAAGGCCCAGTACGGTTACGACCAGCCACTCCTGGTGCAGTATGTCGGCCAGCTGGCCGACATACTGCGCGGGAACGTCGGCTACTCGCTGGCCTCCGGGCAACCGGTCTCCGAGCGCATCGGCTCGGTCATCGGCTCCACCCTGGCCCTCGCCGGCAGCGCCTTCGTGGTGGCCGTGGTGCTGGCGGTCGCGCTGGCCGCGGCCGCCACGCTGGCGCGGGCAACGTGGCTCAAACGGGCGATCCTGAACCTGCCTCCGCTGTTCGCGGCGGTCCCGGTGTTCTGGCTCGGCCTGGTGCTGCTGCAGGTCCTTGCCATCCAACTGGGCGTGATGTCGCTGTTCCCGGACGGCTCCTTCGCCTCGCTCGCCGTGCCCGTGCTTGTGCTCGCGGTGCACGTGTCCGCGCCGATTGCGCAGGTCCTGCTCAAGAGCCTCGACGCCGTCTACGCGCAGCCGTTCATCGACGTGCTGCGGGCCAAGGGCGCCTCGCCCGCGTGGATCTTCTACCGGCATGCGCTGAAAAACGCGGCGGCCCCCGCCATGACGATCAGCGGCATCACCGTGGGAACGCTGCTTGCCGGTTCCGTGATCACGGAGACCGTGTTCGCGCGGGCGGGCCTAGGCCAGGTGGTGCTCCAGGCCGTCACGGCGCAGGACGTGCCCCTTGTCCAGGGGCTGGTGCTGCTGACCGCCTCCGCCTTCGTCGGCGTGAACCTCGTCGTCGACCTCCTGTACCCGCTCCTGGATCCACGGATCCTGAAGAGCAGTGCCCACGGTGCGCCCCGCGCGCTGGCCGCCTGAGAAGCAGCGCCCAAAAGCAACGGAGCGAATCCATGAGCATCAAGCCAGACACCATAGCCCCGGTCGCCGCCCTGGCGGTCCAGCCCGACGTCCCGGCGTCCGGAGTCGGCCAGACGGTGGCACCGCCCACCCGGCGGCGAAGCGGTCCCCTGCGTTCGCCCGCCCTGTGGCTGACCGCCGCGCCGCTGGTGCTGGTGCTCGGGTGGGCCCTCTTCCCGGGAATCTTCACCGGACTCGATCCCGTCACGGGCGTCCCGGCGGACAAGTTCCAGGCACCGGGTGCCGCGCACTGGTTCGGCACGGACCACCTTGGGCGCGACGTGTACTCGCGCGTGGTGCACGGCACCTCGCAGACGCTGCTGACGGCCGGGCTGGCCGTGCTGATCGGCCTGGTCGTGGGGACCGGGATCGGCCTGCTGGCCGCCACCGCGGGACGCTTCGCCGACGCCGCCACCATGCGGCTGGTCGACGTGCTGTTGGCGGTCCCGGGGTTCCTCATCTCGCTGATCATCGTCACGGCGTTCGCGCCCGGACCGATCTCGCTCGGCATCGGCGTGGGGATCGCCTCGATCGCGTCGTTCGCGCGCGTGGTCCGTTCGGAGGTGTTGCGCGTGCGCAATCTGGACTACGTCGAGGCGGCGTTCCTCAACGGGGGCTCGTACGCGTCGGTCGTGTTCAAGCACATCCTGCCCAACGCCTGCGGACCCGTGCTGGCGCTCCTGGCGGTGGACCTGGGAGCCGCGATCCTGGCCATCTCCGGCCTCGGCTTCCTCGGCTTCGGCTCGCCCCCTCCCACCCCCGAGTGGGGCCTGCTGATCGCCGAGGGCAGGCAGTACCTGGCCACGGCCTGGTGGCTGACCAGCCTCCCGGGCCTGGTGATCGTCGTGGCCGTCATCCTGCTGGCGGGACTGGGCCGCCAGCTGCAAAAAATCTTCCGCTTCTAGGGACGTAGGCACACCATGAGCACCACACCAACGACCGGCGCGCTGCTGAGCGTGCGCGGGCTGAGCATCCGCTACGGATCCGGCGAGGACTCCGTGCTGGCCGGGGACGGCCTGGACCTGACGCTCCTGCCGGGGGAAATCGTCGCGCTTGTCGGCGAGTCGGGTTCCGGCAAGAGCACCCTGTCCAAGGCGATCATCGGCCTTCTGCCCGCCACCGCCCACCTCGACGGATCCATCGACTTCGCCGGGACCGATCTGCTCTCCCTGTCGGAGAAGCAACTGGAACGCGTCCGCGGCAAGCGCATCGGCATGGTCCCGCAGGACCCCGGCGCGTCCCTGGACCCGGTGCAGACCATCGGCTCGCAGGTGGCCGAGGTGTTCCGCCTCCACCCCGAGGGACGCAAGCGTTCGCGCGCCGAACTGCGCGAGGAGGTGGTTCGGCTGTTCGAGACCGTCGGGATCGACCGCCCCGCCGAGAGGCTGGGCCAGTACCCGCACGAGCTCTCCGGGGGACTCAAGCAGCGCGTGCTGATTGCGATCGCCTTCAGCCTCAATCCCAAGCTCCTGATCGCAGACGAGCCGACGTCGGCGCTGGACGTCACGGTGCAGCGCACCGTGCTGGACGTCTTCACGCGGCTTGCCCGCGAGCGCGGCACCGCGGTCATCTTTGTCACGCACGATCTCGCCGTCGCCACCGATCTGGCGGACCGGATTGTGGTCATGCGGCACGGGAAGATCCGCGAGGACCGCCCGGTATTGGACATCCTCACCCGGCCGGAGGACGAATACACCGTCCGCCTGCTCGCCGAGGCCGCCCCGACCGAGCCGGCCGAGAGGTCGGCGCCCTCCGCGGAGGACGCGCCCGCACCGGCGATCGAGGTTTCCGGGCTGGCCAAGGTGTTCGGCCGCGGCGGCTCCGAACACCGGGCCGTCGACGACGTCTCGTTCGCCGTGCGGCCGGGAACCACCTTCGCGCTGGTCGGCGAGTCCGGATCCGGCAAGTCCACCACCGCACGGATGATCATGCGCCTGCTTGATCCGACCGAGGGCACGGTGCACATCGGAGGCCGCGACGCCACCGGGCTCCGCGGCGCAGGCAAGCGCGAGCTCTGGCGCGGCCTGCAGCTGGTCTACCAGAACCCCGACTCCGCGCTGGACCCGCGCCTGTCGGTCGCCGACCTGGTCGCCGAACCGCTGAACAGCTACCGGGTGGGCACGAGGTCCGAACGCCGGGCGAAGGTGGCGGAGCTGCTCGACCAGGTCGGACTGCCCACCCGGCTGGCGCCCCTGCGCGCCAGGGAGCTCTCGGGCGGGCAGCGCCAGCGCGTCGCCATCGCCAGGGCGCTCGCGCTGGGCGCGCGCACCCTGGTCCTGGACGAGGCGCTGTCCGCCCTCGACGTGCTCACGCAGGCGCAGATCCTCGCCCTGCTCGAGGACCTCCAGACCCGCCTGGGCCTGTCCTACCTGTTCATCTCCCACGACCTCCACGTCGTTGAGCGCATCTCCCACGACGTCGGGGTCATGCGCCGCGGCAAGCTGCTCGAAACCGGCCCGACGGCACGGGTGTTCGCCGATCCGCAGAGCGACTACACGTCGCTGCTGCTCGACGCCAACCCCGGCCACCGGCTGCGCGAACTCGCCGCCCTCTAGCCACCGCCCCCGAAGCGAAGGAACCCCCATGGCCACCAGCCTCCAGCAACGCCAGTCCACCGAAGCCAGCTACGCGCGGCTCTCCGCGCGCTTCCGTCCCGTGTTCCAGCGGATCGCCGCGGGCACCTTGGAGCGGGAGGCAACGCGGACGCTTCCCCACGAGCAGGTCCGCTGGCTGAAGGACGCCGGTTTCACCAGCCTGCGCGTCCCGGCCGCCCACGGAGGCGAGGAAATCAGCCACGAGCACCTCTTCCGCCTGCTGATCGAGCTCGCCGAGGCCGACTCCAACGTGTCGCACCTGCTGCGGAGCCACTTCTCCTTCGGCGAGACCATCGCCCTGCAGCCGCAGCGGTTCCAGGACCGGTGGTTCCCCCGCGTGCTCGCCGGGGAGATCTTCGGCAACGCGGCCACGGAACGCTCAGGAAACGCGCTGGGCACAACGGCCACCAAGCTGCGGCAGTCGGCCGGGCGCTGGCTCCTGGCGGGGGAGAAGTACTACACAACGGGCAGCATCTTCGCCGACTGGGTGGTTGTTATGGCGAGCACGGACGGGGTGGAGGGCCGCCAGTACGCGCTGGTCCGCGTAGACGATCCGAAGGTGACCATCCTGGACGACTGGGACGGCTTCGGCCAGCCGCTGACGGGGACCGGCACCGCGATCTTCGACGACGTGGAGGTGGCGCAGGAGGACATCATCCTTCGCAAGGTGACCAGCACCCTGGAACCCGCGTTCTTCCAGCTGGCACTGCTGTCCGTGCTCGCCGGGATCGGGCGGGCGGCACTGCGGGACGCCTCCGCGATCGTCCGCACCCGCACCCGCACGTTCAACACGGGCTCCGGGGAACTGTTCCGCAACGATCCGCTCATCCAGGAGCGGGTGGGCGAGATCGCCGCCGGCGTCTACGCGGCGGAGGCCATCGTCGTCGCCGCCGCCCGGGATCTGGACGCCGCCGTCGACCCCGACCTGTGCCTGGACGCCGAAGCCTCCTTCCTGCGGGCGGAGCTCGGCGTCCAGTCGGCCCACGTCTCCGTCCCGAAGCTGGTCCTGGACGCGTCCAGCGCTCTGTTCGACGTCACCGGCGCCTCCGCCACGTCGCGCGGAAAGGCGCTGGACCGCCACTGGCGCAACGCCCGCACCGTGTCCACGCACAATCCGGTGGTGTTCAAGGCGCGGTCCGTCGGCGACTTCCACATCAACGGGACCATTCCCACCGGCCTGAACAGCATCGGCGAGGCAAACGCCGCCACCGGCGCCGGGGAGGCGAAGTAACCATGGGCACCCACAACACGCGGCCGCGGCTCCTGCTGAGCGCCTTCCTGATGAACACGCCCAGCCACATCCTCGGCGGGCAATGGCGCCACCCCGAGGCCCAGCAGCACCGCTTCCACGAACTGTCGCTGTGGGCGGACCTTGCCCGACAGCTGGAGGACGCGAAATTCGACAACCTGTTCTTCGCGGATGTCGTGGGTCTCTACGGCAACCACGAGGGAGGTTGGGCCTCCCACGTGCGCAAGGGGCTGCAGGTCCCGTCCCACGATCCGCTGGTGCTCCTGTCCGCCCTGTCCGCCACCACGCGGGACATCGGTTTGGCGATGACCAGCTCGGTCATCCAGTCCGAGCCGTACCAGCTGGCCCGGCAGCTTTCCACGCTGGACCACCTCTCCGGCGGACGCGTGGCGTGGAACGTGGTCACCAGCGTCCTGGAGAACTCGCACCGCAACTTCGGCGCCGACGGGCTGACGGCCCACGACGACCGCTACGACTGGGCGGACGAGTACATGGAGGCCGTCTACAAGCTGTGGGAGGGATCCTGGGAGGACGGCGCCGTTTTGGCGGACAAGGAGAACGGCGTCTTCGCCGACCCGTCCAAGGTCAACAAGATCCACCACCGCGGCGCCCGCTACTCGATCGAGGGGCCACACCTGGCGATCCCTAGCCCGCAGCGCACCCCGTTCCTGTTCCAGGCCGGCAGCTCCACGCGCGGCAAGGCGTTCGCGGCCGCCAACGCCGAGGCCACTTTCCTCTTCGCCCCGCACACCGACTACGTGCGCAAGCAGGTTGGACAGATCCGCGCGCTCGAGGCGGAGGCAGGGCGCTCGCCGGGCGACGTGAAGGTGTTCGCCGGGCTCTCCTTTGTGGTGGGCAGCACCGAGGAAGAGGCGCGCCGCAAGGAGGCCGAGTACGACGAGTACCTGGATCCGCACGCGATCATCGCCCACATCGGCGGCGGCATCGGCGTGGACCTGGGCGGACTCGACCTGGACACCCCGCTCGGGGAGCTCCAGACCGAGGGCGCGCGCGGTGTGCTCGAGGCGGCGATCGCAGCGGTCCCCGGCGGCAAGCCGACCATCGGCGACCTGGCGCGCTACCGCGCCAAGGCCCAGCAGATCGCCGGAACACCTGAGCGGATCGTCGACGAACTCGAGCGCTGGCAGGACGCCGGCATGGACGGGGTCAACGTGATGAACCAGATCCTGCCGGGCTCCTACACCGACTTCATCGAGGGAATCCTTCCGGAGCTGCGCCGGCGAGGGCTCGCGCAGACGGAGTACGCCCCCGGCACGCTCCGCGAGAAGGTCTTCGGGCGCGGTCCGCTGCTGGAGGCAACACATCCGGCGGCACGGTTCCGCGGGGCCTTCGGGCAGCACTCCGCCTCGGCGACGCAGGCGCCGGACCCCGCGGGCGCCGCGCCGGCATCGGGCTAGGCATTCTCCCGGCGGAAAGTTCCCGCTCACCTGAGCAACTCCTCCGGCTCAAATGTTATGCTCGTCTCACTTTCGCCTCTCCGACCGACGGGAACGTGTGATGAGCCAGCTCAATGCCCAGACGCTCGACCAACTGGACGCCGGTGTGGCGGTCCCGGCCTACGCCCTCGCGGAGCGGCGGGTCGGGATCGTCCACTTCGGGGTGGGCGGCTTCCACCGCGCGCACCAGGCCTTGTACCTCGACAGGCTGATGGACGCCGGGCGGGACGCGGACTGGGCCATCTGCGGGGTGGGCCTGATGCCGCACGACGCCGCGATGCGGGATGCGCTCGCAGTCCAAGACCACCTGTACACGCTCGTTGAGAAGGCGCCGGACGGATCGCGCCAGGCCCGCGTGGTCGGCTCGATCGCCCGCTACCTCTTCGCCCCGGACGATCCGGAGGCGGTCCTGGCGCAGCTGGTGGACCCGAACGTGCGGATCGTCTCCCTCACCGTCACGGAGGGGGGGTACAACTACAACCAGTCCACCGGGGAATTCAACGCGGCCAACCCCGCCGTCGCGGCCGACCTCCTGCCCGACGCGGTCCCGACCACAACGTTCGGGTTCGTCGTGGAGGCCCTCCGGCGGCGCCGCGACGCCGGTACGGCGCCGTTCACCGTGATGAGCTGCGACAACATCCAGGGCAACGGCCACCTTGCGGCGCGCGTGTTCACCGCCTTCGCCGATCTTAAGGACGCGGAGCTGGCCGCATGGATCCGGGCCAACGTGGCCTTCCCGAGCTCGATGGTGGACCGCATCACGCCGGTCACCACGGACGCGGACCGCGAGATGGTCGCCGCCGAGTACGGCATCGAGGACCGCTGGCCCGTGGTCTGCGAGGACTTCCTGCAGTGGGTCCTGGAGGACAACTTCCCGTCGGGCCGCCCGGCGTGGGAGGAGGCGGGCGTCCAGATGGTCGACGACGTCGAACCCTACGAACTCATGAAGCTGCGCCTCCTGAACGCCAGCCACCAGGCCATGGCGTACCTCGGCTATCTGGCCGGCTACCGTTACGCGCACGAGGTCTGCAGCGACCCGGACTTCGTCGGCTTCCTCACGGCCTACATGGACCGGGAGGCGACGCCCACGCTCCGTCCGGTCCCCGGGATCGACCTGGAGGCCTACAAACGGCAACTGATCGAGCGCTTCGCCAACGAACAGGTCAAGGACACCTTGGCCCGCCTGTGCGCGGAGTCCTCGGACCGAATCCCCACGTGGCTGGTCCCGGTCATCCGGCAGAACCTGGACGACGGCGGTGCGGTGCGCCTGAGCGCCGCGATCGTCGCCGCCTGGGCGCGCTACGCCGAGGGGACGGACGAGCAGGGCCGCCCCATAGAGGTGGTGGACCGGCTCCGCGAGCGCGTGATGGCGGCGGCGGCCCGGCAGGGCGAGGACCCGCTGGCCTTTGTGCGCGACCGCGACCTCTTCGGCGACCTCGCCGAACGGCCCGGGTTCACGCAGCCGTATACCGAGGCCCTGGACGTGCTCCACGCGGACGGCGCGGCCGCCCTGGTGGCCCGGCTGCGCGAAGCCGGCTGGAGCTGACGCCCGCGCCGCCGGGCCCCCGGCCGGCCGCTACACTCGGTGGGAACGACAGGGGGCACCGGTGCTACTTCGCCACCATCCGGCGTTTGTGCGGTTCTGGCTGGCCTCGACAGTGTCCGATTTCGGCACGTACATCACGACGGTGGCACTGTCGGTACTGATCCTGGTGACCCTGGGCGGCACTGCGCTGGACCAGGGTCTGACGAGCGCCGCGCGCTGGGCCCCCTACCTGCTCTTCGGGCTCCTTGCCGGGGTCCTGATCGACAAATTCCCTCGCCGGAAGGTCCTGATTGCGGGAGACCTGGGCAGGGGCCTGGTCCTCGCCGCGGTTTGCGGGGCGACCCTGGCGGGGACGCTCGGCCTGCCGGGCCTGACGGCCCTGATGTTCGTGTTCGGAGCCCTTGCCCTGGCCAGCGACGCCGCGCAGCAGAGCCTCCTGCCGCAGCTGGTCCCCAGATCCTTGCTGACCCGGGCGAACGCCCGCCTCCAGCAGAGCGGCACGGTGGCGCAAACGACCGGCGGCGCCGTCGCCGGCGGGCTGGTGGCGCTGGTGACCGCACCGCTCGCCCTGCTGCTGGACGCCCTCTCCTACTTCTTCTCGGCGGCAACGCTCGTCTCGCTGGGGCGGCGGTCCGCGGACCGCAAGCCCGTACCCGGCGAACTTCGGCTGCACAGGAGCGTCGCCGAGGGGTTGGGTTGGCTCTATGGCCGCGGCCCCCTGGGACCCCTGGCCCGCAGCACCCACATCTGGTTCATTGGATCGGCGATCCTCGGAACGGTCCTGCCGTCACTGGTGATCAACGACCTTGGCCTGGGGCCCTTGGGCCTGGGCCTTGTGATGGGATGCGCCGGCCTGGGCGCCGTCACCGGAACCCTGCTGTCCACCCGGGCGGGATCCCGCTGGGGCACGGGGCCGACGATGATCGCGGCTCGCCTGGCACAGCCGGCGGCCGTGGCGCTGGTGGCGTTGGCGCCGCTCGCCGCCGGCCCGCTGGGCGCGGGAGGGACCCACGCTTCGCCCGCCCAATGGCCCGCGGGGCTGTGGGGTGCGTTCCTGCTGGCCGGGGCGGGGCAGCTGCTGTTCGGCATGGCCATGGGTATCGAGGGGCCGCTCGAGATGGGGTACTGCCAGGCCGTCACCCCCGATCGTATGCTTGCCCGCATGAGCGGAACCATGCGCTCGGTGAACCGCGGAATGATCGTGGTCGGGGCCCCGCTCGGCGGACTCGTGGCGGCGGCCGCGGGCACGGCGGCCGCGCTGTGGGCGGCCGTGGGATTCCTGCTGCTGGCGGCCTTGGCGCTCCTCTTCTCCAACTTCCGGTCGGCCCGGACCGAGGACCATCAGCTGCCGGACGAGGACGCGCTGATTCCCTAGACGCCGTAGAGCCGCCGCCGCTCCGCGGCGTACCGCCCGCGAACCGCCGGGCCCCATTCGGCGCCCGTCGGCGTGTGGGTCGCATCCAGGCGGCGGTCCCAGTGGGGGAGGGCGCCGGTGGCGGCCCAGAGCGCCTGCCGCGCGGCGCCGAGGGCCACGTACTCGCCCGCCGCGGGAACGTCGACGGTGCGCCCGAAAAGTTCCGGCGCCGCGGCGCGGAGCGCCCGCGACTTGGACCCGCCGCCGATCAACAGGATGCGTTCGGCGGGGGCGGTCAGCGCCTCCAGCGACTCCGCGGCATCCGCGAGCGAGTTGAGCACCGCCAGCACGGACGCCCGGGCGACGTTGGGGCGCGTGAGTCCGGCTCGGCTGATGCCCGTCACGGCGCCCCGGGCGTCGGGGAGGTTGGGCGTCCGCTCCCCGTCGAAGTAGGGCATCATCAGCGGGGCGTCCGCCGCCGGGTCGGCCGAGCACGCGAGGTCGTCGAACTCGGGCAGGCCGACACCGAGCAGGTCGGCGGTTGCGGCCATCACCCGTGCGGAGTTGATGACGGCGAGCAGCGGCAGGTATCCGCCGGCGGCGTCGGCGAAGCCCGCCACCTCGCCCCGCGGGTCCGGCGCGGGCGCGTCCGGCACGGACGCGAAGACGGTGCCAGAGGTGCCGATGGACACGGCCACCTCCCCGGCGACCATGCCCAGTCCGAGCGCGGCGGCAGCGTTGTCCCCGGCGCCCGCGGAGACGGGCGCCGGGCCCGCGTTCCACTCCGGCAGCAGGGTGCCCCCGGTGGCGTCCGGGCCGATGACAGGCGGCAGCTCGGGGACCCGCCCGAAGTACGCCTCGAGCAGGTCCTCGCGGTACCCGTCCCTGGCGCTGAAGTAGGCCGTGCCGCTCGCGTCGGAGCGGTCCGTGAAGTGGTTTCCGGTCAGTGCGTGGTTCAGGTAGTCGTGCGGGAGCACCACGCGCGCCGTGCGGGCCGCCGCGTCCGGGCGGTTGGCCGCGAGCCAAGCCAGTTTGGTCAGGGTGAAGGAGGCGACCGGCACGCAGCCCACGGCCTCCGCCCAGAAGGCGGGGCCGCGCTCGGAGACCATGTCCCGCGCCGCGTCCGCGCTGCGCACGTCGTTCCACAGCAGCGCGTCGTGCACCGGTTCGCCGGCCGCGTCGAGGGCCACCATGCCGTGCTGCTGGGCGGCGAGCCCGACGCCGAGGATCCGTTCCGCGCTGCCCGGCGCCGCCTCGGCCCACGCCGCGCGAAGCGCCGCGACCCAGACGCGGGGGTCGACGGCGCTGCCGTCGGGGTGGGGGGCGCTCGCCGAGCGCAGAACCGCGCCGGTGGCCGCGTCGACGACGAGGACCTTGCAGGACTGGGTGGACGAGTCCACTCCGACGACGGCTTCCCTCATGCGGTTCCTTCCGTGGTGCCCAGTTTCTCCAGCAGCGCGGCCGCCAGGGGTTCGTCGACGACCAGATGGTTCACGAGCCCGCCGTGCACGGCGGCCATGACGGCGGCCAGGCCGTCCCTGCCTCGCGCGACGGCGATGACTGACGGGGTCTTGCGCAGCTGGTCCAGCTCCACCGCGATGACGCGGTCGTCGAGTTCGCCCCCGACGGCGGAGCCGTCCGCTGCGATCAGCCGTCCCGAGCATTCGCCCACGGCGCCGGCGCGTGCGGCGGCCAGGCGCTCGGAGGGGGCGACGCGCTCCCATACGGTCGAGTGCCCGTCCGCCCACGTGCCGAGGGCGACGACGGCGATGTCCAGGGAGTCGGCCCGTTCCAGCGCCGCCGAGATCTCCGGCTGCCTTCGCAGGCTGGCCGCCGTGGCGGCCGATTCGACCAGAAGCGGGGCCGGCAGCGGCCAGGTGCGGCCGCCCGCCGCCATGCCCAGTCGGTGCAGGAGCTGGCCGGAGCCGCCGTCGTTCCCGATGCTGAGGTCCCCGGCCAACTGGACCACGTCGCAGCCGGGCAGGTCCGGCAGGTGGGAGGCCATGAGGTTCAACGTGCGGGACCAGGAGACGCCAATCGTGCAGCCGGGCCGCGCCAGGTCCGCGAGGACCCCGGCGGCCGCGCGCGCCAAGGTTTCGCGGGCGTCGCCCCCAGGCTGCGGCTGCCGGGAAACCGTCACGGAGAGGACGCCGAGCGCGTCCGCGAGTCCCTCGACGCCGGCCGCGGCCAGATGCGGACGGTGGATGGTGATGCTGACGATGCCCTCGCGCTTGGCCTCGTCCAGATAGCGGGCGACCTGGAAGCGCGAGATGCCGCGGGCGCGGGCGATCTCCACCTTCGAGGCGTTGTCCAGGTAGTACAGGGCGGCGATATCGGCCAGCATCTCCTGGTGTCGTGCGTGCATCCAGCGCTCCCTTACCCACCGGCCGCCCACTACTGAGCGCCAAACCTTGCTCATTTGATCCTATATGACTAGAGTCACAATTCAAATGAGCGACGTTCGATGATCAGATGAGCGCCGGCCGCGGCCGGGCGAGGCGAGGAGCCGTTCCATGCAGATTCCCAACCTGACCATGAACCGCCGCAGGCTGTTGGGCCTCGGCGCGGGCGCGGTCGCTGCGGCGGGCCTGAGCGCCTGCGGCGCACAGCCGGGGGCCTCGTCGTCCACCATCGTCGTGGCGATCGTCTCCAACCCGCAGATGACGGACGCCGTCAGCCTGCTGGACGACTTCAAAGCCCGCCATCCCGGGATCAACGTCCGCTTCGTCTCGCTTCCGGAGAACGAAGCCCGCGCCAAGATCACGGCGTCGGTGGCGACGGGGGGCGGCGAGTTCGATGTTGTGATGATCTCCAACTACGAGACGCCCATGTGGGCCGAGAACGGGTGGATCAGCGACCTCACGCCCTTGATGGACAACACCCCGGGCTATGACGCCGCCGACTTCATCCCCACGATCCGCGAGGCGGTCACCCACAACGGTGCCCAGTATTCCGTGCCCTTCTACGGGGAATCCTCTTTTGTGGTCTATCGGCAGGACCTCTTCGACGAGGCCGGGCTCAGCATGCCGGAACAGCCGACGTGGCGGGACATCCGCTCCTTCGCGGAGGAGCTGCACGCCCCGGACCGCGACTTTTCCGGCGTCTGCCTCCGCGGGCTGGCCGGCTGGGGCGAGGTCATGGCACCCCTGAACACCGTCATCAACACCTACGGCGGGCGCTGGTTCGACGAGGAATGGGCCCCCCAGCTGCAGAGCCCGGAGGTCCGGGAGGCCGTGGGAGACTACGTCGACCTGGTGCGCTCCTTCGGCCAGCCCGGGGCCGCGACGTCGGGCTACGGCGACTGCCTCACCCGTTTTGCGCAGGGCAATGCGGCCATGTGGTACGACGCGACGGCCATGGTGTCCTCCATCGAGGACCCGGCGTCGTCCACGGTCGTCGGCAAAACGAACTACGCGCTCGCCCCGGTTCGCGACACCGAGGCCGCCGGCTGGTTGTACACGTGGTCGCTGGCCATCCCGGAGTCCAGCGCCAACAAGCAGGCCGCCTGGGACTTCGTGTCCTGGATGACGAACAAGGACTACATGCAACTCGTCGGCAACTCGCTGGGGTGGGAGCGCCTCCCGCCCGGAAGCCGCCAGTCCACGTACGAGATCCCCGAGTACGCGGAGATCGCCAGCGCCTACGCGGGGCCGACCCTCTCGGCCATGCGCAACGCGACGCAGGAGAAGTCCATCGTGGGGAAGGTTCCCTACGAGGGGCTCCAATTCGTCGGAATCCCCGAATTCCAGGACCTGGGCACCCGTGTGGCCCAACAGATCTCGGCCGCCATCGCAGGCGCCCAGAGCGTCGACGAGGCTCTGGCCCAGTCGCAGGGCTTCGCCTCGACAGTGGCGCGCACCTACCGCAAGGAAGGCCAGGCATGAGCACCTCCACACTGAGCAGGGACCGCACCGCGGACGCCGCGCGCCTCCGCGACCAGCGCCGGTCCGAGCGCAGGGACGGATGGAGCCGGCGGCTGCCGCTTCTTCCGGCCCTGATCTTCACCATCGTGGTGACACAGCTCCCGTTCGTGCTGACCCTCTGGTACTCGCTGAGGTCCTGGAACCTCCTGCGCCCGGACGGCAACACCTTCGTGGGGCTGCAGAACTTCGTCGACATCTTCGGCGACTCGACGTTCCGCGGCGCCGCGCTGAACTCGGTGATCATCACGCTGGGCTGCGTCGCGGTCGCGCTGGTGCTCGGGACCGTGTTCGCGATCCTGCTGGACCGGGAGTTCAAAGGCCGCGGACTGGTGCGCACCCTTCTGATCACGCCGTTCCTGATCATGCCGGTCGCCTCCTCGATGCTGTGGGGCGTGTCCATGCTCAACCCCAGCTACGGGCTGCTCAACTGGGTGATCGGCCTCTTCGGGGCCGAACCCATCGACTTCACCTCCCAGGCGCCGCTGCTCTCCGTGATCATGGCGCTCGTGTGGCAGTGGACGCCGTTTATGATGCTGTTGATCCTCGCCGGGCTGCAGGCGCAGCCCCGGGACGTGCTGGAGGCGGCCTCAATCGACGGGGCGGGATGGGGCAAGACGTTCCTCTTCGTCACCCTTCCCCAACTTCGCCGCTACATCGAACTGGCCGTCCTGCTGGGGGCCATCTACGTGGTCAACACGTTCGACCAGATCTACCTGATGACGGCGGGCGGGCCAGGGACGGCCAGCGCCAACCTCCCGTTCTACATCTACCAGCGTGCCTTCCTCGGCTTCGACATCGGGCAGGCGGCCGCGATGGGCGTGATCGTGGTCATCGCAACGATCGTGGTGGCGACGCTCGCACTGCGGTTGATCTTCCGTAGCTTCGACACGAAGGACTAGCCATGGCAGCCCAGACCACCGCAACGACGGAAAACCGCGTCCCCGCCGGCACCGGACCGGAGGCGCCCGCGCGCAAGCGCCGGCATCCGGGGGGACCCCTCCTCACCGCCATCACTTGGATCCTGACACTGGTGTTCTTCGCCCCGGTCATGTGGCTGGTGGCCACATCGTTCAAGCAGGAGAACGCGGCGGCATCCAACCCGCCGACCTTCTTCTTCGAGCCGACGCTGGACCAGTACCGCGCCGTCCTGTCCTCCGACGCCGCTCCGTTCTTCCTCAACTCGCTGATCGCCACGGGCGTCTCGACGCTGCTGGTGATCCTGCTGGCGATACCCGCGTCCTACGCGCTGAGCATCCGTCCGGTGAAAAAGACCTCCGACGTGCTGTTCTTCTTCATCTCCACCAAGATGTTGCCGGTGGTGGCCGTCATCATGCCCATCTACGTGATCTCCGGGCAGCTGCGCGCGCTGGACAACATCTGGACGCTCGTGGTGCTCTACACGGCCATGAACCTGCCGATCGCGGTCTGGATGATGCGCTCGTTCTTCTCCGAGGTCCCCCTCGAGGTCCTTGAGGCCGCATCCATGGACGGGGCCGGCCTGCTCAAGACGCTGCGCTCGGTCCTGATCCCCATGGTCACCCCGGGCATCGCGGCCACGGCGCTGATCTGCGTGATCTTCTCGTGGAACGAGTTCTTCTTCGCGCTCAACCTGACCGCCGCGCAGGCCGCGACCGTCCCGGTTTTCCTGATGTCCACCATGACCAGCGAGGGGCTGTTCCTGGCGAAGCTGTCCGCGGCCTCGGTCCTCGCGTCGCTTCCCGTGGTTCTCGCGGGCTGGCTGGCGCAGAAGCAGCTGGTCCGTGGCCTGTCCATGGGCGCCGTGAAGTAGGCCGGCGGGCTGCCGGTCCATGCCCCGGCGGAATGTCCAGTTGTTTTACGGGACAACGGTGGGGCAGGATCGTCGGGTGCCGGGGGAGTCCCCCAACGCCCCGGCGCCGAGTCACGGACGGTTCGCCCGTCCAATGCGACCAGAGCGTCCCTGCCGGTTCCCCCGAGCGGCAGGGGCGCTTTCGCGTTTGGCGCCGTCGCACCCGCTCTGTTCGGCGGGTAGCGTGTGTCCCATGACGGACTCAGAGCGCGCGCACCACGTCAACGATCCGGCGGTGATTGTCCGGCTGATGACGACTCCTGGCCGATGGGCGATCGTCGGACTCTCGGACAATCCGCTCCGGGCGGCGCGCGGGGTCTCGCTGTTCATCCGCGACGGGCTGGGGATGGAAATCGTCCCCGTGTCGCTCAAGGGCGACGACGTCCACGGCGAGCGGGGATACCGGCGCCTGGCCGATGTTCCGGGACCGATCGACGTGGTCGACTGCTTCGTGAACTCGACCAGGGTCGGCGCGGTGGTCGACCAGGCCATCGCCGTCGGCGCCAAGGCCGTGTGGCTCCAGCTCGGCGTGGTGGAGGAGGCGGCGGCCGCGCGAGCCAAGGCCGCCGGCCTCGACGTCGTGATGGACACGTGCCCCAAGATCGAGGCCGCCAGGCTGCCCTAGCCGCCGCCGGCCGGGGGCGGGGTCAGTCCATCTTGTCGTAGCGGGCGCGGAACGCCAGGTAAACGCCGTAGGCGATGAGGCCCAAGCCGATCAGGACCAGCGCGGGCATTCCGAACGGCTGGTCGCGCACGGCCTTGAGGGCGCCGTCGATGCCCGTGGAGTCCTCAGGGTCGTGCTGGATCGTGGCGACGACGAACAGCAGACCCAGCGCGGCCAGCACCAGGCCCTTGGCGACGTAGCCCAGCGTCCCGGTGACGGTGATGGCCCGCGCCAGTGCCCGCTTGGACGGCATGCCGAGGTCCCGCCGGAAGCGCTGCGACGCGCCCTTGTAGACGTAGTAGGCCGCCACGGCGATCAGCGCGGCGCCCGCGACCACCAGCGCCACGGTCCCGGCCGGGTTGGACATCAACTCCGCGCTGATGGTGCTGGTCTTCTCGCCGGAATCCTCGCTGCCGCCCATGGCGTAGCGTCCGAACGTCGCCCCGACGGCGATGAAGACGATGCCGGTGCCCGCGTCCTTCAGGCGTCGGCCCACCTTGTCCTGGGACTCGAAGGCGGCCTGCGCCAGGTGCCACAGGCCGAGGACGATGCAGCCCACGAAACAGGCCCACAGCAGGACGCTGCCCAGGGGCTGCCGGGCAATGGTGTCCAAGGCACCGCCCTGGTCCGCCTCGCCCGAGCGGCCGAAGGCGACGTTGAGCGCCAACACCCCGATCAGGCCGTGCATGATGCCGTTGGCGACGTAGCCCACGCGTGCGACGCGTTCGAACCAGGGGTGACCGGTGGCGTTCTTCGCCGCATCTACGGCATCGTGGGAATTGCTCATGGGCTAAGCATAGGATCATCCGCGTGGACTACCAGTGGATTCGCCGAACCTGCCTGTCGCTGCCCGGGGCGTTCGAGGACTTCCCCTTCGGACCCGACACCTCGGTGTTCAAGGTGCGCGGCCGGGCCGACTCGCCCGCGCGCGTTTTCGCCCTCGCGTGGCCCGACGACGCGGGCGGCCGCATCAACCTCAAGTGCGACCCGGCGTTGGCGGAACAGCTCAGGGCGGCCCACCCGGAGATCACGCCGGGCTACCACATGAACAAGCGGCACTGGAACACCGTCGACTGCGGCGGAAACCTGGGCCGGAAGACCGTTCGGGACCTGGTCGAGGACTCCTACGACCTGGTGCTGGAGGGGATGCCGCGGGCGGACCGGGAGGCCCTCGGCTGGCGGCGCCTGACACGGGGAGACTGAGCGGTGCCCGCGCGCGGCGCCGACGATGGCTAGGCTGGTCCCATGATTTTCATCGTCGTCAAGTTCAGGACCAAACCCGAGTACGCCGACCGCTTTATGGACATCGTGGGACCCTTCACCCGAGCCACGCGGGTGGAGGCGGGCAACCTGTGGTTCGACTGGTCGCGCAGCGTGGAGGACACCAACGAGTTCGTCCTGACCGAGGCGTTCCGGGACGACGCGGCCGAGGCGCACGTCTCCAGCGACCACTTCGCGGCGGGCTTGGACGCCATGCGCCCGGCGCTCGCCGAGACGCCGCGCATCATCAGCCGACAGATCGACGGCGAAGGCTGGGACCGCATGGGCGAGCTGAACATCGACGGGGCCGAGGACTAGGTCTCAGGACTTCCAGGTCGCCGTGAAGGAGCCGTAGCCGCCGTCGACCCTGCAGGTCCCGTCGACGCCCTCGCCCTTGCGCACGCCGTCCAGCTTCGCGCCGAGTTCCTTCAGCGAGCAAAGGTAGTCGCCCATCACACGCACCGTGGAGCCGGACCGCGAATCGTACCGCTCCGCGATCCGTGCGGTGTGGTAGACGCCGAGGACGGTCCCGCAGTCGACGTTCACGCTGGTGTACGTAAAGGCGGATCCGTCGCAGCGCGTCCCGGTGGCCCGCTCCGGGTGGTGGTCGAGCGAGAGGAACATGGCCGTCAGATCGGCGTACTCCTGGCCCATCAGGTAGGCCTTGGCAGCTTCCAAGGCCTTGTCCTGCTGGCTGGGGGTGCGCTCGTTCGGTCCGAGGGCCAGCAGCCCCTGGAAGACCAGTGGGCCGGCCAGCTTCGGGGTTCCCTGCACGCCGCCGCCCAGCGGAACCTGTCCACCCGGCGCGGTCGCGGCGGAGACCGGGACACCGGAGGTCAGGCCGTAGGAGGCCTCGCTGTCGCCGTTCGGGTGGGTGGTGAGGTCGAACCGGACCTGGGACCTGGACGCGTCCACCAGCAGGTCCGCGCCGGGAGCCGGGACGGAGTCGAGCTGCGTGAACGTCGATCCCGGGAGCGCCGCCGAGGTCGTCGCCCCCGGGTTCTGCTGCAGCACGGCGATTTCGGTTCCGTCGGCGTTGAAGACCCGGTAGGCGGGAATGCCCGTGCTGGAGGTGCCCTCCCTGGCGGGCGCCGGTTCCACCGACCAGTCGTCGCGGATGCGGAAGGACATGTCCCCGGCCCGCGTGGTGACCGTCTTCCAAGCGCCGTCCGGGGCCGCCGTCGCGCGGACCGCGGGCGTGGGGGTCGTTGAATCGCTCGGGAATGCCTTGGGAAAAACGCCGCGGGCCGCCTCGCAACCCGTCAGGGCCGCGACGGCCAGCAACCCGCAGGCCAGCGCGGCCAGTCCGCGTCCCGTGGTGGTCGGCGATTCCCTGCCCGTGCCGCCGCGTATGGCGCCCCCGCTGCTCCTCATGAGGACAGCGTAGCCACCGGCTCCCCTGTCGGCCGGTACTTTTCCCACGACACTTTCCCGGCGCCCGGCGTAGGCTCGGGGCATGGACGTCTTGGCCCCGCTGCGCTCCCGGCTCCGCATGACCTTCGCAGGTCAGAGCGAGGGCGTACCGGCGTGGGAGGACGCGCTCGCGGAGGGCGAAGACGCCGGGTACTTCGCCCCGGGCTCCGCCGTCTGGACGGTCAACGGCGGCATGACGCCGATCGCCGCCGGCATCCGCGCGCTCCTGGTCCAGGCGCTCCACCCCGGCGTGCTCGCCGGCGTCGCGGAGCACTCCGACTACCGGGCCGACCCGCTCGCCAGGCTCGCGGGAACCATCCGCTGGATCTTCACCGTCACCTATGGGGACACCGGGGCGGCCAGGCGTGCGTGCGAGTACGTCAGGAGGCGGCACGTTCCCGTCAGCGGGACGTACGTGGACGGCCGGGGCGCCGATTTGGAGTATTCCGCCAACGATCCGGGGCTTTCGGAGTGGGTGCACCTTGCCTTTATGGACGCCTTCCTGCGCAGCTACGAGGTCTTCGCCGGCCCCGTGCCACAGGGCGCCGATGCCTACGTGCGCGAATGGGCCATCGCGGCGGAACTGATGGGGATCGACGACCCGCCCCGCACCGAGGCGGGACTGCGCGCCAGGATGCGGGAGTACGACGACGGTGGCCGGCTCAGCGGCGGTCCCCGCGTCGAGGAGGTGGTGTCCTTCCTGAAGGAGCCGCCCCTGGATCCCCTCCTGCTGCCCGGGTATCGGCTCCTATTCGCCGCGGTCGTGGACACCCTGCCGGACCGCTACCTGGACCTGCTGGGGCTGCGGCGCCCACGGATGCGGTTGCCGCTTGTCCCCGCCAGCCGCGTGGCGCTGGCGGTCATCGGCGCGGCCCTGGGAGCGAAGGGTCCCAGCGAGCTTGCGGCGCGACGCCGGCTGGCCCGGCTCGGGGTGCTCCCGGACGCGGCTCCGCCCTTCCCGGACCTGACCTACACCGGTTGGGGGTTGACCCGCTCGGGGCGCGCGCCGGACGGCTACCGGACCGCGTTCCACCGCGTCCACGTCGGCAACGGACGCCGGGACTTCGAGCGCCTGGCCGCCGGAATCCTGGGCTGGGACCTTCACCGCGGCGCCGGGCTCACGGTGCGCGCGGACGCACCTGTCGCCGCGGTGGGCGGGCGCATCGTCAGCGGCTTCGGGCTCGGCAAGTTCAGGATTCCGGCGCCCTGCAGGGTGGTTTGGGCCGAAGAGGCCGGGAACCGGGCGGGCTTCGGCTACGGCACACTGCGCGGGCATCCGGAATCGGGCGAGGAGAGCTTCCTCGCCGTCCTGGACGGCGACGGGAGCGTGTACTTCGAGCTTTTCGCCTTCAGCCGGCATGCCAACTGGTTCTACCGCCTGGGCGCACCCGTCGCCTCCGCATGCCAGGCGCTCGTAACGCGCCGCTACATCGGGGCAGCGAAGGCGCTCGCGGCCGGGAGGTAGCCTGAGCACATGCTGCTACCGGATCTGAACGGACAACGCGCCATCGTCACGGGCGCGAACTCGGGCCTCGGCTTCGAGACGGCCAAGGCGCTCGCCGGGGCGGGGGCCGACGTCGTGGTGGCGGTCCGCAACGCCGCCAAGGGACGGGAGGCCATCGCGAGCCTGCGCGGGGCCCATCCGGACGCCCGGCTGGAGCTCGAGGACCTCGACGTCTCGTCCCTGGCCTCCGTGCGTTCCTTCGCGGACCGCCAGGCGGGCCGGGGCATCGACCTGCTGGTCAACAACGCGGGAGTTATGGCGATTCCCGAGCGGCGGGAGAGCGTGGACGGGCTGGAGTTGCAGTGGGCCACCAACTACGTCGGCCCCTACGCGCTCACCGCGCGGCTGCTCCCGGAGCTGGGAGCGTCCCGGGGGCGCGTGGTGATGGTCGGATCCGTCGCGGCCTGGGCCGGCCGCATCCACTGGAGAGACCCGAACCACACGCGGCGCTACTCCGCCTGGGCCGCCTACGGCCAGACGAAGCTCGCCGACGTAATGTTCGCGCTGGAGCTCGAGGAGCGGAGCCGCGTCGAGGGGTGGGGAATCTCCGCACGCGCCGCTCACCCCGGCCTGGCCCGCACCGAGCTGGTCAACAACGGCCCCCTGGACGGCAAGGCGGGTGGCGGCCTGCGCCGGATGGTCGGCGCGGGGCTGGGCTGGGACCGGTTCGGGCACGCGGCCGACGCCGGCTCGCTGCCCGTGCTGATGGCAGCCACGGATGCCGAGGGGGCCATGTACTTCGGACCGCACGGCACCCTTGGCCTGGCCGGTCCGCCGGTGCCCGCCAAACTGCCGCCGGCCGCCCGCAGGGCGGCGGACCGGCGCCGCCTGTTCGACGAGACCGGGCGCGCGGCCGGCGTCGCCTTTCCCTAGGGCGAGGGGCCGGACGTCGAACAACCGCAGTCGCGGCGCCGATTATGTAGCCGGATCCACAGCATTCGGACGTAGGCTGGGCCTAAACCTACGTAAGGGTAAGCACGTGAGACTATCCGATAGCCAAGCACCCGACAGGCAGCCGTCCAAACGGCGACTGGAACGGCGCATGATCCTCGAGGCCGGCGCCGCCTACATTGACGAGCACGGGCTCAGGCAGCTTTCCATGCGCCACCTGGGGGCGGAGCTGGGGGTGGAGGCCATGTCCCTCTACCGCTATGTTCCGTCGCGGGACGACCTGCTCGACGGGATCGTCGACGTTGTGTTGGACGAGCTGTCCACCGACCCCGAGGTGCACGCCGCGCCGCAGGACGGTTGGCAGGACTACCTGGTGAGGCTCGCCCACGGCGTGCGGCGCGTCGCACTCGCGCATCCGCTGATTTTCCCGCTGGTGGCCACCCAGCCGGCGCAGGCGCCCTGGGTTCAGCCGCCGCTGCGGAACCTCGGGCTCATCGACTCCTTCCTCGAGGGCCTCAAGGCGGCCGGTTTCAGCGATCAGGGGGCGGTGGCGGCCTACCGCGCGTTCAGCAGTTTCCTGCTGGGACACCTGCTGCTCGAGGTGGCGGCCATGGGAGCCGCGATCGGGGGCGTCGACGAGGTGTCGGACGCGTCGTCGGAGTCGGATCTGGGCGAATATCCGCAACTGTTGCGCCTGAAGGGCCTGCTCTCCGAGGACCGCACGGGCGAGGAGTTCGAGGAAGCGCTGGAAAACCTCATGAACCGGATCGAACTGATGCGCTAGCGGCAAACGCCGCGGGGGCGTCCCAGCGAACCGGGACGCCCCCGCGGGGAACTGGGCTGGACCGCCCTAGAAGTACTTCGGAAGCGTTGCCTCGTGGGCCTCGCGCAGTTCGGCGAGGTCCAGCTCAAACAGCCCCTGGACCTCCAGTGCGCTGGATTCCGTGTCCACAACGCCGAGGCGCACCACCGGATACTGGCGCGCGGTGGCCATGTCGTTGAACCGGACCTCCTCCGAGCGGGGGACGGCCACCACGGCGCGTCCCTGCGTCTCGGAGAAGAGCGCCGTGAAGGCGTCCACGCCGTCGCGGTCGCACAGGTCGTTCAGCGCCACGCGGGCGCCCACGCCGTAGCGCAGCGACATCTCCGCCAAGGTGGCCGCGAGGCCGCCTTCGGAGAGGTCGTGCGCGGAATCGATCATCCCGTCGCGGGAGGCGTTGATCAGGATCGCGCCGAGCGTCTTCTCCGCCGCCAGGTCCACCCGCGGCGGCAGTCCGCCGAGGTGGCCGCGGATGTTCGCGAACTCCGACCCGTCCAGCTCGTCGCGGGTGGATCCGAGCAGGTAGATGGCCTGGCCGTCGGCATCGTCGCGCCAGCCCGACGGCGTGCGGCGCGCCACGTCGTCGAACTTGCCCAACATCGCCACCACGGGTGTCGGGTGGATCGGGGTGCTGCCGGTCTGGTTGTACAGGGAGACGTTGCCGCCGGTGACCGGGACGCCGAGTTCCATGCAGGCGTCGGAGAGGCCGCGGACGGCCTCGGCGAACTGCCACATAACGTCGGAATCCTCCGGGGAACCGAAGTTCAGGCAGTCGGAGACCGCCATCGGGATGGCGCCGGAGGTGGCGACGTTGCGGTACGACTCGGCCAGGGCCAGTTGGGCGCCCGTGTACGGATCCAGGAACGTGTAGCGCCCGTTGGCGTCGGTGGCCAGGGCGACGCCCAGTCCGGTCTCCTCGTCGACGCGGATCACTCCGGCGTCGTCCGGGGCGGCGAGGGCGGTATTGCCTCCGACGTAGCGGTCGTACTGGTTGGTCACCCACGCCTTGTCGCACATGTTCGGCGACGCCATGAGCTCCAACACGGCCGCCTTGAGCTGGTCGCCCGTCGAGGGCAGGTTGGCGCCGGCGGCGGAGGCCTTGAACGTGTCGGCCTGCAGCGCGTCCTGCCACTCGGGGCGGGCGTAGGGGCGGTCGTAGACCGGCCCGTCGTGCGCCACGGTGCGCGGGTCCACGTCGACGATGACCTCGCCGTCCCACTTGATGATCAGGCGACCGGTGTCGGTGACCTCGCCGAGCCAGGAGTACTCGACGGCCCACTTCTCCATCACGGCCTCGAAGGCATCGATGTTCTCCGGGGAGACCACCGCCATCATGCGTTCCTGCGACTCGGACATCAGGATCTCGCCCGGCGTCAGGGTGGGATCGCGCAGCAGCACCGAGGTCAGCTCGACCTCCATGCCGCCGTCGCCATTGGAGGCCAGCTCAGACGTGGCGCAGGAGATGCCCGCGGCGCCGAGGTCCTGGATGCCCTCCACGAGCGAACCCTTGAACAGTTCCAGGCAGCACTCGATGAGCACCTTTTCCGCGAACGGGTCGCCGACCTGGACGGCGGGACGCTTGGACGGCTTCGTGTCGTCGAAGGACTCGGACGCAAGCACCGAGGCGCCGCCGATGCCGTCGCCACCGGTGCGCGCGCCGAAGAGCACCACCTTGTTCCCCTGGCCCGAGGCGTTGGCCAGGCGGATGTCCTCGTGGCGCATCACTCCGACGGCCAGGGCGTTGACCAGCGGGTTGCCCTGGTAGACGGAGTCGAAGACCACCTCGCCGCCGATGTTGGGCAGGCCCAGGGAGTTGCCGTAGGCCCCGATGCCGGCGACGGCTCCGTGGATGACGCGTGCCGTGTCCGGGTGGTCGATCGCGCCGAAGCGCAGCGGGTCCATGACCGCGACAGGGCGGGCGCCCATGGAGATGATGTCGCGCACGATCCCGCCGATGCCGGTCGCGGCGCCCTGGAACGGCTCGACCATGGTGGGGGAGTTGTGCGATTCGATCTTGAAGGTCACGGCCCAGCCGTCGCCCAGGTTGGTCACGCCGGCGTTCTCGCCGATGCCCACCAGCATGTCCTTCTTCATTTCCTCGGTGACCTTGTCGCCGAACTGGCGCAGGTGGTTCTTGGAGGACTTGTAGGAGCAGTGCTCGGACCACATGACCGAGTACATGGCCAGTTCCGCGGCGGTGGGGCGGCGGCCCAGGACCTTGACGACCTCGTCGAACTCGTTCCGCTTCAGGCCAAGCTCGGCCCACGGCAGCTCCGTCTCCGGCGTGGCGGCCGCGTGTTCGACCGTGTCGATGTTGAACTGCTGGGTCGTGGTCACTTGGTGCCTCCAACGAGGGTGGTCAGGACGGAGGTGAACATGCCCAGCCCGTCGGTTCCGGTGTGGTCCGGGCCGTAGCCCGCTTCCACGGCGTGCTCGGGGTGCGGCATCAGGCCCACCACGTTGCCGGCCGCGTTGGAGATGCCGGCGATGTCGCGGCGGGAGCCGTTCGGGTTCCAGCCGACGTAGCGGAACACCACCCGGCCCTCGGCCTCGAGGGAGTCGAGGGTCTTCTCGTCGGCGACGTACTGCCCGTCCTGGTTCTTCAGGACGATCGAGATCTCCTGACCCGCGGAGTAGGCGCCGGTCCATGCCGTGCCGTTGTTCTCGACGCGGAGCATCTGATCGCGGCAGATGAACTTCAGGTGGTCGTTCTTGATCATCGAGCCCGGCAGTAGGTGGGACTCGGTGAGGATCTGGAAGCCGTTGCAGATGCCCAGCACGGGCAGCTTCGCGTCCGAGTTGGCGGCGTCGATGATCTTGGACATCATCGGGGCGAAACGGGCGATCGCGCCGGCGCGCAGGTAGTCGCCGTAGGAGAAGCCGCCGGGGATCACCACGGCGTCGACGCCGGAGAGCGAGTCGTCGCCGTGCCACAGCGGCACGGCCTCGGCGCCGGCCAGGCGCACGGCCCGTGCCGCGTCGCGGTCGTCAAGCGTTCCGGGGAACGTCACGACGCCGATGCGGGCGCCGGTCAGCTCGGCGCCCTGTGCGGGCGAGTAGTCGCCGATGAGGGGGATTTCGGTGCTCATTAGTCGGCGACGACCTCGACGTTGACGACGTCCTCGATCACCGGGTTGGAAAGCAGCGTCTCGGCGGCGTTGCGGGCCTGGGCCAGCACGGCCTCGGTCACCTCGCCCTCGACCGTGAGTTCGAACCGCTTGCCCTGGCGGACGCCGCTGAAGGCGTCGAAACCGAGCCGGGGAAGTGCCCCCACGATTGCCTTGCCCTGCGGGTCAAGGATTTCGGGCTTGGGCATAACATCAACAACGATCCGGGGCATCCGGGGTCTCCTGTGCGCGAGGGGTGTGATTAAGCCGCCTGCGGAGGTGCCGTCTCACGCCAAGGTGTGGGCGCTCCGCGAGCTTGCGTGCCCAGTCTACCGGCTCCCCGCGGGGCCAACCCGGCGGCCGTGACCGGTGCCACTGGGCAACGTAATCTGGTGCCATGGCTACGAAACATTCCGCCGACGGCCGGCCGCCGTCCTTCCTGCTGCCCATCATGGCGGCCGCCGTCGCGGCCGGGCTGGTGCGGATGGTCCTGCGCAAGCGCAGCGACGACCGCGTCGCCGCGGACCGCGCCGAACGTGCCGCCGAACGCGCGGCGGCCGCGCACCTCCAGTCCGTGCAGCGGGAGGGTCCCGGGGCGTGACGGGGGGAACGGCGGCTCCATGCCCCTGCCTCTCCGGCGAAACCTACGGCGAGTGTTGCGGGAGGTTCCACGAGGGCTTCGCCGGCGGCGTGTGGCCGGCGACGGCAGTGGAGCTGATGCGTTCGCGGTACAGCGCCTTCGTCGCCGGCCGGCCCGACTATCTGCTCGCCACGTGGCATCCGTCCACCCGCCCGGCCACGCTGGTCCTGGACGAAGACATCCGGTGGCGCCGCCTCGACGTCGTCCGCACCGCGGCCGGCGGCCCCTTCGACGACCGCGGCACGGTGGAGTTCGCCGCGCACTACCTGCACGACGGCGAACGCGGAGTCCAGCGCGAGGTCAGCAGGTTCGCGCGCGAGGACTCCCGGTGGTACTACGTGGACGGCGGTTAGACGGGCGTCCCTACCGCTCGAGCGTGACCGTCCGAAGGTCCAGCCGCCGCAAAACCCGGTCGACGGCCTCGGGGTCCACGCCCGGCTGGCGCCGAGCGTCGAGGACCTCGCGGCGGGCGGCGTCCAGTGCCTCCCGCTGGACGTCGTCCATCACGGAGAGGACCGACTTGATGGCGTGCATCTTGTCCGCGTCGTCCTCGAAGTCGCTCTCCAGTAGCGTGTGCAGCGATGACATCCTTCGGGCCAGCGCGGCGCGGCGCTCGGGCGGCAGCCGGTCCGCGGCCTTCGAGCGCTTCATGGTCTCGAGTGCGACCCGCTCCGCGCGCCTGGCAAGGTCGCGCACCTTGCGCTCCACCGCGGCGTGGTCGTTGGGAAGTTGGAGCTTGCGCATCAGGGCGGGCAGGGTGAGGCCGGGGACCACAAGCGTCACGAGCAGCACCGAGCAGGCGGCCGCGATGATGAAGTTCCGCCCGGGGAAGGGTGTCCCGTCCGCCATGGTGGACGGCAGGGCCAGGGCGAGGGCCAGCGTGGCGAGCCCGCGCATGCCGCACCACGTGAGCACCAGCACTTCCTTCAGCGAGCCGGGAGGCTGGTTCTTCTGCGCCCCTCCCAGCCTGTAGATCGCGACCATCCACAGGAAGCGGACAGCGAGCACCGCCACGCAGATCGCCGTGATGCCGGGGATGAAGTCCAGGATGCCGCGGCCCTCGTCCTCGATGACGTAGCGCATCTCGATGCCCACCAGCCCGAACGCGACGCCGGTGGTCAGCAGCTCCACGACGTCCCAGAAGGCGCGGCGGGTCAGCCGCTCCTCGGAGTCCTGGGGCCGGGCCCGGCGGCCAAGGTCCAGGGCCGTGACGACCACGGCGACGACGCCGGAGAAATGCATCTCCTCGGCCAGCAGATAGACGGCGAAGGGGGCGACCAGCGTGGTGGCCGAGCGCGCCACCAGGTTGGGGACAAAGCGGTTCATCGTGCCGACCAGCCACGCCATGGCGAGTCCCAGCACCACGGCGCCCGCGGCGGCCACGAGGAAGTTCGGGACGACCTCCCAGCCCACGTGCCCGCCGCTGACGGACGCCGCGACCGCAGCCTGGAAAATGACGATGGCGATGGCGTCGTTGAAGAGGCCCTCGGTCTGCAACACGGTGATCAGCCGCCGGGGCATCTTGACCTTGCCGGCGACGGCCTCCACGGCCACGGGGTCCGGCGGCGCCACCAGCGCGCCGAGGGCGATCAGGGCGGGAAGGCCAATGGAGGGCACGATCGCCCATGCGACGCCGGCGACGACTGCCGTGGTGGCGGCAACGAGGAGGACGGCCAGCAGCACCAGGGACCGCCAGCGGAGCCGGAAGACGGACCACGAGCTTCGTTGCGCGGCGGCGAAAAGCAGCGGGGGCAGGAAGAGCGGGAGGATCAGCTCCGGGTTGATGTGGACCTCGGGGATGAAGGGCAGGAAGGCCACGAGGGCCGAGAAGACCAGCATCAAGACGGGATAAGGAAGCCTGATCCTTTCGCCAAGGCCCACAACGAGGACCGTTCCGAACAGCAATCCGACGAGCAGGATAAGGAATTCCATGTATTTGTGCCCCCTTTGTGCCATTTTCCCACGCTGTTCGAACCTCCCTTCGCAGGGGTGCGCAAAACCGCCCGTGTGTGACGCCACCACACGCCCCGCAGGGACACTTTCTTGCGGGGCGGGACGGCGTTAGAACACAGGTTCACTCTGGCGATTTTTATTAGAACAGGATTTCTAGTACGCTGACTGGGCCGGCACGTGAGAAGGCCGGCACGCAGTCCTCCCCGGCTGCGTTGGGAAGCGGGCGCGCCCCGCCCGGTCACGGGCGGGGCAACGTCCCTTGAGGGGCGACAGTGAACAAGTACGACGTCGAGAAGTCGCTGAAGACCATCCATGAGACTGACCGGGCACTCACGGCCCAGCGCCGGGCGAAAGCACAGCAGCCGGAAACGGCCTCGCCGGCCCAACGGCAGATCAAGCCCATTCCACGGCGGCGCCACCTGTTGCCCAACGAGTTTCCCCCGGAATTGCACCCGGACGACTGGGAACCCGACGACGAGGGGGACAGGGGCCCGGCGGTTGGACAGTTCCCGACGGCGGGTTCCCCGACCGCCCGCCGGTGGCGGGACGACTTCTAGAGGATCGCGGTCGCGTTGGCGGGCGAGCCGACCAGCACGATGCGTTCGTCAGCGGAAACCCGACGGAATCCATCTCACTGACGTCCCCGGTGGAGTCGTCGTCGCGCGGGACGCTGGAGGCGCGGGTGCCCGCGTTGCGCCATTCGGCGCGCCGCTTGGCCGACCTCCTGGCCAGCACCATGTACTAGCCGGGATCCACGGGACCACGACAGGGGCCCCAGCCGAATCAACGGCTGGGGCCCTGCGTCATCACTCGCACCTCCATGAGGTGCTTCCCACGCTAGTGGGCCATGCTGGGGGGCGCCTGTGCGCAGCGTGGGAGGATGCCGCCCGGATCCGGCTCAGGTGTACCAAGTGGGCGCCGGGACCTGGTTCAGCAGGACGTACTCGCCGACCTCGCGCTTCTTGTAGGCGATCGGGTCGTGCAGGCTGTGTGTCCTGAGGTTTCGCCAGAAGATGTCCAGGCCCACCGACCCGGCGGAGGCCCGGGCGCCGGTCAGCTCGAACACCTTCGTCGCCACCTCCAGGCCGTCGTCGACAATCCGCAACTTGCCCGCGGCGATCCGCACGGCGATCTCGCCGCGGCGGCGCTCGGTGAGCTCATCGCGGGGCGCGTGCAGCACCGCGCTGATCTCGGCCCCGGCGGCGTCGAGCAACGCCTCGTCGGCCCAGAGCTTGGACTGCAACTCGCCATAGCCCTCCAGGAGGTACCACTCCTCGCTCGCCCGCTCCTTGTTGTCGCCGCCGTACGGCCATGCCCGGGTCGAACTGCGCGTATAGGCCGACGCCGTCTCCAGGGCACCCTGCGCGATGCCCAGATAGAAGTTCGCGAACACCAACTGGATGGCCGGGACATTCAGGGTGTTGTAGGTCAGGGGTTGGAACACGCGGTCCGCGAAGCCGGCCGCCGAGGCCCAGTCGACGCGCACGTCGCGGATCTCCACGGAGCCGGACTCCGTGAGCCGCTGGCCGAGGCTGTCCCAGTCGCCGGCGAAGACAATCCCGGGCTGGGCCGTCGGCACGATCGCGAAGACGTGTGTGTCCGTTCCCTCCAGGACACCCTCGAGCACGGTCAGGTCCGAGATCTGGCCCCCGGTCGAGAACGACTTGCGGCCGGAGAAAACGAGCTCGTCGCCCTCTTCGCGGATCGTCAGGTCCGAATCCCGTGGGTTCACCGCGCCCCCGAAGAGGAAGTTGTTGCGTGTGTAGAGCTCCTCGACGGCGGCGATCTGCGCGTCGGTGCCAACGAGACGGGCGGCCCACGCCCAGAGGTAGTGGTAGCCGAGAACTTGCCCGATCGACCCGTCGCCCCGGGCGACGGCGCGGATGATCCTGTAGGCGGTGGCCCAACTCTCGCCCGCCCCGCCATGCTCGCGCGGGCCGAGCAGCGTGACCAGGCCCGACTCCTTGAGGAGACGCACCTCTGCGTGGGGAGCCGCGTTCGCGCGGTCCCGCTGGACGGCGTCGACGGCAAGGACGTCGGCAACTTCCTTGGCCCGGGCGAGCCACTCGGCGGCGTTTCGGGGCGTTGCCGCGTCCCGCCAGCGGTCGGCGAAACCTGCTGTCACTGAATCCGTGGTTGTCACGTTCGTACCTCTCCGGTTGGTTCATGGGGTGTTGGAGTGGGCGCCCAATCGCAACAGTAGGAGAGCGTGCGGGCCCGCTGGCCCGTGTGTCCCAGAATGACCCGCATTACCTGGAGTGACCTCCGCGGGTCCGCCCCGCGGAGGCAACTGTGACCCGGAATGACGCGAAAAGACGAGGGCCTCCCCCTCCGGTCCACACGCTTGCGCGGTGATTCGGCGGGGGAGGCCCTCGTCGTGTGTTGCGCCGGGCCGCGGCGGCTACTTGACCGCCAGCACGGGGCAGGGGGCCTCGAGGATCAGCTGCTGGGCCACGGATCCCAGGAACAGCTTCATCATCGGCGACCTGCGCCGCACCGAGATCGCGAGGAGCTCGGCGTTCGTGCGCTCGACGAGGTCCAGGATCTGGTCGGCGGCCTCCGCGCCGGCCCGATAGACGCGGAACTCGATGCCCGCCTCAGTGAGCTGGCGGGCGATGTCCTCCGCCTCCGCCTGTTCGCCGAGCGAGGGGCTCGAGGCCTGGTCCGAGCGGAACGAAACGACGTGGAGTGCCGCCGGATTCCCGGCCGCGCCCCGGTACACGGACTCACGGACCGCCTCGTCGAGCACGGACCGGCCCGCTTCGCCGCGCAGGGAGGCGACGACGATGGCGGTGGGTGCCGCGTCGACGGCTCCGGACTCGGCGACCACGTGGTCGCGGACGGGGGTGGAACCGGTGGTGGTCAGGAAGTTGGACACGGGATTCCTTTCGGGGTGGGGGCGGGTCAGCCGATGCCGATGGCGCCGACGAGCACACCGACGGCGAGCATCACGAGCGAAACCACCAGGGCCCGCCACAAGACCTTCTTATGGTGGTCGCCCAAGTCGACGCCGGCCAGGCTGACAAGGAGCAGGATGGCGGGAACCAGCGGGCTCTGCATGTGCACCGGCTGGCCGGTGATCGAGGCGCGGGCCATGTCGACGGCCGGGATGCCGTAGTGCGCGCCGGTCTCGGTGAGCACGGGGAGGATGCCGAAGTAGAAGGCGTCGTTGCTCATAAAGAACGTTGCAGGGATGCTGATGAGTCCGGTGATGACGGCCAGGTAGGGGCCCATGCTGTCCGGAATCACGTCGACGAGCCACACGGACATCGCGTCAACCATGCCCGTGCCGGAGAGCACGCCGGTGAGGACGGCGGCGGCGAGCACCATGGAGACGACGGCGATCACGGACGACGAGTGCGAGGCCAGCATCTTCGCCTGGTCGGAGACCCGGGGGAAGTTGACCACGAGGGCGATCGCGCTGCCGACCATAAACAGGTACGGCAGGGGGAGGATGTCCACCACGAGCAGGACCATGATGGTGACCGTCATCGCGAGGTTGAACCACAACAGCTTCGGGCGAAGCGTGGGACGGTTCGGATCCAAGACCGTGTCGGCCAAGCTGGAGCTCGAGGCCCCCGAGTCCTCGCGTTCCAGGACCGCGACCGAGCCGGAGCCCGCGGCCATGCCGGAGCCGCCGGGAACGCGCGGGGAGCTGGCGGTTTTGGACGATCCCGTGGCCGAGCCGGCGGGGTCCCAGCGCTCCGGGTCCTCGCGGCGCAGGCGGCGTCGCTCGGAGAGTCCCAGGGTCCAGGCGAACGCGAAGACCACCACAAGGCCGATGGCCAGGGCGGGAAGCATCGGAACAAAGACGTCGGAGGCGTCGACGCCGAGTGCGGCGGCGGCGCGGGCGGTCGGCCCGCCCCACGGGACGATGTTCAGGGTGCCGTTGGTCAGGCCGGCGACACAGGTCAGGACCACCGGGCTCAGGCCCAGGCGCTGGTAAACGGGCAACAGTGCGGCGGTGACCACGATGAACGTGGTGGACCCGTCGCCGTCGAGCGAGATCACGCCGGTGAGGATGGCGGTGCCGACGACGACCTTGGCGGGGTCGTGTCCGACAAGCCGTACGATGCCGGAGACCAGCTTGTCGAACAGGCCTACGTCGATCATCAGGCCGAAGTAGATGATGGCGAACATCAGCAGGGCGGCCGTCGAGGACATGTCCGCGACGGACTCCAGGACCATGTCGCCGATCCCGAGGCCGGCGCCGGCGAAGAGGCCGAACGCGGTGGGGACAATGATGAGTGCCAGGAGCGGCGTCAGCCGCTTGGTCATGATGAGCGCCATAAACGTGGCGACCATCGCGAACCCGAGTATGACCAGCATGGGTGCTCCTCGTCGTTGAGAACCGGGGGGATTCCGGTGTTCGGGGGGAAAGTGGGGCGGGCCACAGGCCTGCGTTCCAGATCACGTTACGGAGCCGCATGCGGGCGGGCGCGTTTGTGATGTCTTCGCACCGATCTACCCATTACGCCGATTAAGTGCGTTTTGCTCGCGGTGCTTCTAGTCTGGACGGGTGCGTAGCAATCGATCCTCCGGTAGCTTCACCCGCAGGATGATGCTGCTCCAGTTGGGAGTCGTGGGCGGCATTGTCCTCCTGTGCGTGGTGGCGGCCGGGTGGCTGACCATCGAGCGTGTCCACGACCAGGCGGAGCAGGAGGCCCTTGGCATCGCCCGCACGCTGGCCGCCGACCCCGAGATCCGCACGGAGGTGACCAGGCAGGCCGCCCTCGACGACCTGGATGCGCCGGCTTTGCGCAGCGGGCCCGTGCAGCGGGCGGCGGAGGCCGCGCGGCAGCGGACCGGGGCACTGTTTGTGGTGGTGACCGAGGACCGCGGATTCCGGCTCTCCCATCCGAATCCGGCGCTGGTGGGCGGCATGGTCAGCACCGAGCCCACGGCGTTGGGCGGGGGTGAATCGGTGTCGCGGGATCGTGGCACGCTCGGCGAATCGGTCAGGGCCAAGGTGCCGGTGTTCGGGACGGGGGACCGTGTGGTCGGCGAGGTGAGCATCGGCGTCGCCGTCGCCCGGGTCGACGTCGAGGTCCGTCAGGCGGTGCTGTCCGTGCTGGCCGTGGGACTGGTGGCGCTGGCGCTTGGCGGCATCGCGGTGGCCACCCTGGTGCGCCGGCTCCGGCGCATGACCCTGGGCCTCGAGCCGGAGGACATGGCGCAACTGGTCCGCGACCAGGAGGCCGTGCTCTACGGCGTGGACGACGGCGTCGTCGGTATTGGCCCGGACGGCCGGATCACCCTGCGCAACCGCGCCGCCCGGCTGCTGCTCGGGCTTCCCCAGCGCACCGACCCGCGCGACATCGTGGGACTCGACTTCCGTGGGGCGGGGCTCCCGGAGGGTCTGGTGAGCACCATCGAGCGGCGGCCCCCCGCGCCCGTCCGGCTCGAGTTGCCCGAGCGGGTGGTCGTGGCCAGCGTGCGCGAGGTTGTCCGCGACGGCACCTCGCTGGGGCTGGTGGTGATGCTGCGTGACGTCACCGCCGTCGAATCGCTGGGCAGCCGCCTCGATGCCGTGGAGACCATGGCCTCGGCCCTGCGCGCCCAACGCCACGAGTTCGCGAACCGTCTCCACACCGTGTCCGGGCTCCTGGCGGGCGGCGAGGTGGAGCATGCCCGCACCTACCTTGGCGAGATCATCGAGTCCGGTCCCCTCAAAGAGCCGGTCGCGAACATCGCCGCCGTCCAGGACACCTACGTCAGGGCCTTCCTCGGCGCCAAGGGTGTGCAGGCGCACGAGCGCGGCGTCGCGTTGCGCGTGGGGGAGGCGACGGCGATCGGCGGGATGGTAGCCGAGGCGCAGGACGTCACGGCCGTTTTGGGCAACCTGGTGGACAACGCGCTGGAGGCGGCCGTCTCGGGATCCGGCGAGGGCGGCCGGTGGGTGGAGGTGGACCTGCTCGGGGAGGGCGACACGCTGCACCTGGCCGTCGCGGATTCGGGGGACGGGGTGTTACCCGGATTCGATGCCTTTGCCGAGGGTGCCACGACCCGGCAGGGGGCGCCCGGTGCCGAACACGGCCACGGCCTGGGGCTGGCGCTCTCCCGTCGCTTGGCACGCCAGCGCGGCGGCGACGTGTGGATCGCGGACAGTGGCGGGGCCGGCGAAGGGGGAGCGGTCTTCTGCGCCAGGCTGCCCGGAGTGCTGTCCCCTCCCGACCGTCCCGGCCAACCTCCGACCGCGCCGCCGCCGACAAGCCACCCCAACGCACCCACAAACGAGGAGTAGCAAGATGAGTGTCCCGGACTCCGACATCCGCGTCCTGATCGTCGACGACGACTTCCATGTGGCGGCGCTGCACGCGGGCTACGTCGATGCATTGCCCGGCTTTGTCGCCCTTCCCCCCGTCCACGATGCCCGCATGGTTCCCCGCGTGGTCGCCGAGCTCAAGCCGGACCTCCTGCTGCTGGACGTCTATCTCCCGCAGGGGTCCGGCCTTGACCTGCTGGCGCAGCTGGACGTGGATGCGTTTGTGCTCAGCGCCGCCGCCGAGGCGCCGACCGTGCGGACGGCGATGCGGCGCGGCGCGCTGGCCTACCTGGTGAAGCCGTTCGAGCCCAAGGTGCTTGCGGCCAAGCTGCGGGGCTACGCCCGCTACCGTCGCCTCCTGACCGCCTCCGCCGGCCTTGACCAGGCGGAGATCGACAGGGCGCAGCGTGCCCTCCTGGCCGGGGAGGAGCCGTCGTCTCCCTCTTCCGGCGCGGCCACCGAGCAGGCCGTCCTGGCGGCCGTGGCCTCCGCCGGCGGCGAGGTCACCGTGGTGGAAGTGGCCGAGGCTGTCGGGATCGCGCGGGCCACGGCGCAACGCTACCTGGCCCAACTGGCCCAGGCTGGCCACCTGCGGCTTGACCTGCGGTACGGCAGCCGCGGGCGCCCGGAGCACCGCTACTCGGCGCGCGGATAGCAGGGAAGCGGCGCGACATGACTTGGTTGGCCCGGACCGGCCACCTGCGGCTGGACCTGCGGTACGGCAGCCGCGAGCGCCCGGAGCGCCGCTACCGGCGCCGGAGCTTCCCCCACATCCCCGGTGTCGGGGGTGCCATCCACATTCGAATTTTTGTTCCCATTTTGTCGGCGGCGACGCGTAGCGTGGAGGCATGTCGCAGGAACCGCGGGTGAAGCAGCCACTGGGGGTAGAAAGCCTCCGAGTGCACCCCGCCGCGTCACGCACCTTTGGGCGGGAGCTCGCTGCCGTCCAGGATGTGGCCGCTCGTTTGGCGATGTTAAGGTATTCGGATCTAGCTGCGTCGTCCCACGGCGCCTCTTGCAGCGGTGAGAGTGGCCACGCGCATCCCCAAGCCGCCCACGGCACCGCCAATACCAGCGGCCAGTGCGTCCCCTTCGACGCCGCCTCCGGGGCGATCGACTTGTTGCGTGCATTGGAACTGCTCAAGTCGGCCGCGTGCGCCGCGCAGGCGCGTCTCTCCGTGGGATTGGACGCCTCCGTGCGCGCCGCGAGGGCGTCGGCCGGGGTTCCTTTGGAGAAGCGTGGAGATGGCGTGGCGCATCAGGTGGCGCTGGCGCGGAGAGAATCCCCGCATCGGGGGCGAACCCATCTGGGACTCGCGAAGGCGCTGGTGAACGAGATGCCCCACACCTTGGCCGCTTTGGAGGCGGGCATGCTCAACGAATGGCGCGCTACGCTGGTCGTCCGCGAGACCGCGTGCCTAAGCGTGGAGGACCGCGCGCTGGTCGATGAGCAGGTCTGTGCGGACCCGGCCGTCCTTGACGGCATGGGCGACCAGACGATCAAGAACCGGGCCAAGGCCGCCTCCATCGCCTTGGATCCGCGCGCGGTGGTCAGGCGTGCCCGTCGAGCCGAATCCGAGCGGAGCGTGTCCTGCCGCCCCGCGCCGGACACCATGGTCTACCTGACCGGACTGTTGCCGGTCGCCCAAGGCGTGTCCGTCTATGCGGCCCTGTCGGCGGAGGCGGACCGCCTGCGAGCGACGGGGGACCCTCGCGGGCGCGGCCAAGTCATGGCCGACACGCTGGTCGAACGCGTCACGGGTCGCTCGGAGGCAGGAGCGGTGGACGTCTCAGTCCAATTGATCATGACGGATCGCGCCCTGTTTCAAGGCGACTCCGAAGCGGCACATCTCACCGGATACGGGACGGTACCTGCCCAGTGGGCCCGCGACCTCGTCCGGATCGGCCCAACAGGGGCCACCTCGCCGACGAATGCGGCTTCACAGGACACCGGTCGCAGGAACGGTTCGGCCATCCATCCAACAGATCCGGACGAGTTGAGAGTCAAGCCCGGGACCGCGCCGTGTCTCGAAGATCCAGCCGGACTTGGGGGCGGATCCAGAAGTAGCCCGCGACCCGCACTACCTGCCGCAATCCACAGCCGAATCTGGCGGCGGGGAGACGACGGCCGAGCCAGCTTCCGATGACCCGCCACTCCATCCCGATGGTCTGCCGCCGGATCCCGCTGACATGCCGCCGTATGTCAGGGTGTGGTTGCGCCGGCTCTACACGGAGCCGTCGACGGGAGAATTGCAGGCCATGGACTCCAGGTCCCGGATCTTCCCGGAGGGCATGCGCCGTTTTGTCGCCGCTCGGGACAAAACGTGCCGCACTCCGTTTTGTGATGCGCCGATCCGGCACCATGATCACGTTGTGCCCGCCGCCATGGGAGGAGCCACCGGAATCGAGAACGCCCAGGGCCTCTGCGAGGCCTGCAACTATGCCAAGGAGGCCGACGGATGGTCCGCGGAGCCAACAGCCGGCGAACGGCATGCGGTGGCATGGACGGCGCCGACTGGGCACCGCTACACGTCCACGGCGCCGTCACAGCCCGGGGCGCCGGCGCCCGGCCGGATGAACGGTGAACTGGTGCTGCACCGCGGCCGCCGCCGTCGGACCTTCCTGCTACAGCACCTCAGAACGCCGGCCTAGGCAAGCACATCAAACGGTAGTGGTGAGGGCGTCAGGCCGCCGATATAGGAAGGCGCAGATATGGCAAGCGCATCAGGCGGCCGGCCGGGGGCGTATGAAGCGGTCGGAGGCGCAAACCCCGTGCGCCTAGACCCCGGACGAGCTGCCGCGCCCGAGGAGCGCCTCCGCTGCCTTCCACGCGGAGATCTCGCAGCCATCGCGCAGCGCGAACCTCTTGTTGACCGGCGTGCCGTCCACGGTCCCGGTCACCACGGCGACCTGGGGCCCGCCGTAGACCTGGGTGCACCGCACGTTCTTGTTCGGCAGCGCAGTGAGTGCGGCCTCGCCGCTTTCGGTGAGGAACGCGCAGGCCTCCTCGGGGCTGGGGTGGTCCGTCCCCGCTGCGGGCGCTCCGTCCACGCACACCACCCGGTAGGTCGTGTCCACGCAGCTCCCGTTGGGCATCATTTCCACGATCACGTCCGTGGTGCCCTCCGCGGGCGATCCGCTCGGGCTGGACGGGCAGGGGCTCACGCTCGGCTCCTCCGGTGGGGTCGGCACACACGCGGACACGGCGAGCAGGGCCGCCATGACGCATAGAAACATCACACGACGCGGCCTGCGGTGAGCGGCCGGTCTCATGGTCGAGCGCTCCAGGCCCCGAAGGCGTCGATGGCCGCCAGTAGCCGGACGCGCAGCCCGGCGGAGCGTTCCGCGAATCCCTTTTGCAGGGCCACGTAGCGCGCCTTGCCCTGCGGGGTCTCGATCCTGATCGGCTCGTGGCCCCAATCGCCCAGATCGTACGGGGAGGCCTGCATATCCATGGTTCGAATGTCCCACGCCAGCTCGAAACAGTCCATGACCAGGTCGCTGGGAACTGCCGGGGAAAGCTTGTAAGCCCACTTGTAAAGGTCCATGTTGGCGTGCAGGCAGCCCGGCTGCTCCAGCTCCCGTTGTGTTTCGCGCGTCGGCACCACCTCGTTCAGGCCAACCGCCTGCGGCGTGTAGAAGCGGAAAGCGTCGAAGTGGGTGCACCGGATCCGGTTCTCCTCAACGACCCGGTCTGTCCCGCCCGCGCCGAGACGCAGCGGCAGGTATTCGTGGCGGATCCCATTCTCCTCGGAGCGGTACGCCATGGCCCATTCGTGGAGGCCGAAACAGGAGAACTGGGCCGGACGTGCCGCCGTGCCTCCAAGGATGATGCGGGCGAACTCCACGGCCTCGGTCCGGGCCGCAACGAACGTGCCGGCGTCCAGCGCCATACCGGCCCCGTCGGTGGATGGCGCGTAAAACTTCCACCCCTCCCTCTCGCGGGCCGCACCTCCGGCGAGCACCACGCCTGGCCCCGGGTGCCAACGCCGGAGCTGGCCCGGCTTTTGCGTGTAGTAGGTGAAAAGGAAGTCCTCGATGGGGTGCTTGCGCCCTGTCATGCGTCGGGCAAGGAAGGGCTCGGCGAACCGGTCCACGCGCCGGGCATGGGCCTCGGCACGCGGAAGCCACTGCCCCTCGGTCAGGAGTGTGGCCGTCGGTGAGTTCATGACGCTTATTATCCCGCGGGGTGTGACGTTGTCCGCAAATCTACGAAAAGTGTCAATCACTCATTTCATTTCTACTTGACATGCGGTAGGTTTCTTTCAGATTTCCCCTCGTGTGAGTTGGGACACGCTGGTAGCCGGGCGGGAAATCGCGCCCCACGGGCATCGTCACCGCACCCACGAAAGGTACCTTGTTATGGAGAACGTCTCAGGGCGGACGGGACGGCGGCCCACGTGGCGCGCCGCGACCGCCGTCGCCATGGGCCTGCCGCTCATCGTCACCATGGGCCTCGGCGCCCAGCAGGCAACGGCGGCACCCCAGCAGGACACGACGGCAGTGGCCGTCACCCCCCAGGCCTTCGAGGCCGGCAACTACATCGTCGTCCTGAAGGACGCCCCTGTGGCCAGCTACGACGGCGGGGTCGCCGGCATCGCGTCCACAAAGCCGGACCGCGGCGAGAAGCTCAACGTCAAGGCGCCGAACGTCAAGGCCTACGAGGCCCACCTGAAGAAGCAGCACAAGGCCGTCGCGGCAACGCAGGACGTGTCCGTGCAGCGCGAGTTCACCACCGCCGTCAACGGCTTCCAGGCGGACCTCTCCGCGGGCCAGGCGCAGGAGCTCTCCAAGGACAAGAACGTTCTCTCGGTCAGCGAGAACGTCCAGTTCGCGCCCGACTACACCTCCACGGACTTCCTCGACCTGCGCGGCAACAAGGGCGTGTGGAAGGACCAGTACAAGGGTGAGGCGAATGCCGGCAAGGGCACCGTCGTCGGTGTCATCGACACCGGCTACCTGCCCAGCAGCCCGTACCTCCAAGGCGCGGAGGTTTCCGCGCTTCCGGGCAAGAAGAAGGCCAAGGTCGGCGAGCCGTACCTGGCGGCCGACGGCCAGATCGCCATGCTCAAGTCGGACGGCACCGTCTTCAAGGGCGAGTGCGAGGTCGGCGAGGGCTTCGACGGTTCGCTCTGCAACGACAAGGTCGTCTCTGCGCGCTACTTCGCCGACGATTTCGTCAAGTACGTGCCCGTGACGGAGCGCGCGCCCGAGGAAGTCCTTTCGCCGGTCGACGTCGCCAGCCACGGCACCCACACCGCCTCCACGGCCGCCGGCAACAACGGCACCGAGCAGTCGGTCAACGGCCGCGACTTCGGCACCGGCTCCGGCGTGGCCCCGGCCGCAAAGGTCTCCGTCTACAAGATCTGCTGGGAGGACAAGGACCCGGACACGGGCGGCTGCTATTCGTCGTCGTCCGTCCAGGCGATCGAGCAGGCCATCATCGATGGCGTCGACGTCCTGAACTACTCCATCTCCGGCAACAACAACTCCGTCGTCGACCCCGTGGCCATGGCGTTCAAGAACGCCGCCGCCGCGGGAATCTTCGTCGCCGCCTCGGCCGGCAACTCCGGACCGACCGTCTCCACCGTCAACCACGCCTCGCCGTGGTTGACCACGGTCGCCGCCGCAACACACTCGGCGGAGCTCACGGGCACGGTCGAGATGGCGGATGGCACCAAGTACCGAGGCGTCTCCGTGGCGTCCAACGAGGTGCTGGACACCGAGGTGGTGCTCGCCGCCGATGCCGCAGTCGCCGGCGCCGCGAACGCCAACCTCTGCCTGCCCAACACGCTCGATCCCGCCAAGGCCGAGGGGAAGATCGTGGTCTGCGACCGCGGCAGCAACGCCCGCGCCGAAAAGTCCATCGTGGTCGGCGCCGCCGGCGGCGCCGGCATGGTGCTGGTGAACGTGACCGCCGGTTCGGAGGATTCCGACATCCACGCCGTGCCGACCGTCCACATCTCGGATCCGGCCATCAAGACCCAGGTCGCGGCCAACCCCGGCATCACCGCCTCGATCCGCATCACGGACACCACCGGGCTTGCCTCGGTCACGTTCCCGCAGATCGCCGCCTTCTCCTCCCGCGGACCCTCGCTGGCCGAGAACTCCGACCTGCTCAAGCCCGATCTCGCCGCCCCCGGCGTGAACGTGCTGGCCGGCGTCGTCCCCGCCGCGTACAACGGCGACAACACGGGCTTTATGTCCGGCACGTCGATGGCCGCACCGCACGCCGCGGGCATGGGCGCCCTGATGCTGGGCAAGTACCCGCTGTGGTCCCCGGCCTCGGTCAAGTCGGCCATGATGACGACGGCGTACGACGCGGTCACGGCCGACGGTTCGGCCGATCTGGACAACTTCGCCACCGGAGCCGGCATGGCCGACCCGTCGGCGATGACCGCTCCGGGCCTGGTCTACGACAACAACGTTGACGACTGGAACGCGCTGTTGGACGGCAAGCTCGAGGCGAAGAACGTGAACGTCGCCTCGTACGCGCTCGGGAACCTTATCGGCGAAACCACCGTCACGCGCACCGTCACCGCGGTCACCCCGGGCACCTACACGGCCTCGGCCGATGTTCCCGGCGTAGACGTCACCGTCAGCCCCGCGAAGCTGAGTTTCAAGAAAGCCGGCGAGTCCCGGGACTTCACGGTCACCTTCAAGCGCACGACGGCGGCGGCGGACCAGTTCACGCACGGCTCACTGACGTGGGCGCTCGCCGGCAAGGGCAACAAGGCCGGCACCACGGTGACCTCCCCGGTCAGCGTCCGTCCCGTTACCGTCCAGGCACCGGCGGTGGCCACGTTCGAGTCCGCCACCGGCAAGGGCTCCGGGACCATCGAGGTTGTCGGAGGCGTCGACCAGACGGTCGGGCTGGCCGTCGACGGCCTGGCCAAGGGCGACAGCACGGCCACGGAGAAGTTGCCCGGTGGCACACCCTCCACAAAAGCCGACGCGTCCAACGACGTGAAGACCGTGACGGTCGCACCGGGCACCAAGTCTGCGACCTTCGCGGTCAACGCCGACGACGCCGCGGACGACTGGGACATGTATGTGATCACCCCGTCCAAGTCGGTCATTTCAGTGGGCACGGCCTCCGCCAGTGAGCGCCTCGTCCTGAACGCGCCGGACGCGGGCGAGTACACGCTGATCGCCAACCTCTTCGCCACGTCCGACGGACAGTCCGCGAAGGCCAGCATGGACTTCGTTGGTCTCTCCGGCGACGCCGGCAACCTGGTTGTCTCCCCGGACCCGCTGGCGCTGGTCAACGGCGAGCCCAAGTCCATCACCGCGGCATGGTCCGGACTCGAGTCCGGCGTGTACTTCGGCAACCTGGCACTGGGCGACACCGGCAAGACCATCGCCGTCCAGGTCTCGGTCGGCGGCACCCCCGCGCCGGCCGACTCCCCGGTTGTTCTGACGGGCGACGAGGCGGCCAAGCTGCCGCAGTCCACCCTGAAGTAGGGCCGCAGGGCAAAACAGGCACCTCACGGCGGTGGCCGCCGGACTTAGGTCCGGCGGCCACCGCTCTTCTGCGGGCTGATTACCTGTGGGCGAGCGTCTCGTCCGACCGACGGCGTGGGTTGTAGGATTGTCTGCATCAGGACAACCTCCCGGACCGGAAGATCAACGCCATGGCCACGCGCAGCCCGCTCGAACCCCTTCGGCAGGAGTCCACGCCGGAAATCATCGCCCGAAAACTCCGCACCGCCATGGGCAACGGCGAGTTCAGGCCGGGTGAGCAACTCGGCGAGGCGGAACTGGCCCGTCAGCTGGGCGTGAGCCGGGGTCCCTTGCGGGAGGCCATGCAGCGACTGGCGCAGGAGGGGCTGCTGGTCAGCATCCGCAACCGCGGGTTGTTCGTCGCCCAGCCGACGGCCGCCGACGTCTCCGACATCTACCTGGCCCGCACCGCCGTCGAGCGCTCGGCATGCCTGAAGATCGTCGAACTCGACGCGCGGCACCCCGAGGTTGCCCCGGTGCTGGAGGATATCGTGGCGCGGATGGAGTCGCTCGTGGAGTCGGGCACGGCGGATCCGCGCGCGCTGACGGAACTGGACATCGCGTTCCACGAGACGCTGGTGCGCCTCGCCGGAAGCCCGCGACTGTCACGCATGCACGCCACACTCGTCACCGAGACGCGGATGTGCCTGGCCGCCCTCGAGGACACCGGCTACACGCCCGAGGACCGGATCAACGAGCACCGCGGCATCGCCCGCGCCCTGGCCGCGGCGGACGTGCCTTTGCTGCACAGGCTGTTGGCACGCCACATGGACAGCGCCGTGGAGCAGATCGCCGCGCACCTGTTTGGCAGGACCGACGCGGTCTAGTCTCCCCGGCCCCTAGCGCGCCAGCGCCTTGCCCGCGTCCGCCTTCTGCCGGTTCACCCGCACCCACTTGGTGCTCGGGAAGCCCACCGACTCGGGATCGCCCGGCAGTTCCTCGTGGCGCAGGGAGGCCTGCGCCGTCTCACGCATGCAGAGGATGCTGACGAAGCCGACAACGCCGGCGATGGCAAGGTACCAGCCGGGGATGAGGTTGTTGCCGGTGGACTCCACCAAAGCGTTCGCGAACGTCTGCGACGGACCCGCGAAGAACGCCGTGGAGAAGTTGTAGCCGATCGCGAAGCCCGTGTAGCGGACGGCCGTGGGGAACAGCGCCGGGAGCGTGGACGACACGGACGACACCAGGATCACCAACAGCAGGCCGAGGACCGCCAGTCCGATGAACTGCAGGAACAGGTTGCCCAGGCCCAGCAGCATGATGGCGGGCACGGACAGCACCGCGTAGCCGCCCGCCGCGGCGAGCAGCAGCGGCTTGCGCCCCACCCTGTCCGAGAGGGCGCCCATGGGCGGGATGGCGACGAGCATCAGGGCCATGATGCCCACCAGCATCCAGTTGCCCTGCGCGGTGCTGTGGTCCAGTTGGGTGCTCAGATAGGTGGGCATGTAGCCCAGGATCAGGTAGAACGCCACGTTGAGCAAAACGACGAATCCCATCAGCACCAGGATCTGGCGCCAGTTGCGGCGCAGGACATCGCGGATCGGTGACTTGGTGGTCTCGTGGGACTCGCTGGCCTCGGAGAACACCTGCGGCTCGCCGAGGCGGGTCCGGATGTACAGGGCGGTCAGGCCCAGCGGCACGGTGAGTAGGAAGGGCAGGCGCCACCAGCCGTCCATCATGGCCTGTTCGCCGACGATGGTGACCAGCGACGTGCAGACGATCGCGGCCAGGATAAAGCCCACCGTGGTGCCGAATTCCAGGAACGAGCCGAGGAAGCCGCGGCGCCGATCGGGGGCGTACTCGGCCATGTAGACGGCCGCCCCGCCGTATTCGCCGCCCGCGGAGAAGCCCTGGACCAGACGGCAAAGCAACAGCAGGACGGGTGCCAGGGCACCAACCGCGGCGATGGTCGGCAGCAGGCCGATCGCCCCCGTGGCCACGGTCATCATGGTCACGGTGAGCACCATGACCTTCTGCCGGCCGATCCTGTCGCCCAATGGCCCCAGCAGGAGGCCGCCGAGCGGCCGCACGAGGAAGGAAAGTGCCAGTGTGGCCAGCGTCAGGGTCACGCCCAAGCCGCCGTCCCCCTCCTCGGAGCCGAAGAAGTTGACCGCCATAAAGACGGTCAGGTAGCCGTAGACCCCGTAGTCGAACCACTCCACCGCGTTGCCGAGCGCGGATCCGAGGATGGAGCGCCTCAGCGCATTCTTGCCCTCCGCGGTCTGCGGCTCGGCGCCGGGCGCGTTGGAGTCCTCCACGCTCGTCTCGCCGCCCATGGGATGCTCGTTCATCTGGTCCTACCTTCCGTCTGGACCCGCGGCGGTGCCGGGGCGCGGTTCTCGGTTGGGTTGAGGGTGTTTGGTTCCGTGGCACCCGCGGCCAATAACCGGTGTGCGAGCAGGGCGTAGGCGCGGGCGGCCGTCGCCAGTTCCGACAGGCCGACGGACTCGTCCGCCTGGTGCGCCTGGTCGTTCAGGCCGCCGGGCCCCATAACGATGGTCGGCACTCCGAAGTCCCGGGCAATAAATCCGCCGTCGCAGGCGGCCGTCCAGCCCGTCACGCGCGGGTCCGTTCCCGCGTCGCGCATGGCCCCGGTGGCGGCGCGGACCAACGGATGGTCCGGCGGTGTGGAGAAGCCCGGCATGGCCATGGTGACCTCCGCGTCGACCCGGATGCCGTCGCCGTCGATGCCCGCCGCCGAGATGCGGCGCAACAGGTCCGCGCACAGTTCGTCGGCGTCCTCGCCGGGCATCAGACGGCGGTCCAGCGACAGCCGGCACTCGGGGGCGACGATCGACGTCCCGCGTCCGCCCTCGATGACGCCGACGTTCCACGAGCCCGCCCCGAGCAGCGGATCCGGGTTGGCCTGCAGTCTCCGGTGGTCCTCGCCGACCAGCGCGCAGATGCGGGCGGCGGCGTCGATGGCGTTGCGCCCGTCTCCCGGCCGGCCGGAGTGGGCCGCCCGCCCGGTCACGGCGATCTCCAGGTAGCTGTCGCCCCGGCAGGCGATGACGGTCTCCAGGTCGGTCGGCTCGGCGACGACGCACGCGGCGTAATCATGGGGCAGTCCCGAGCGGGCGAGCGCCCGGATGCCCAGGCCCAAGTCCTCCTCGTCCACGGTGCACACCAAAGTGACCGGTCCGGTTCGTGGTGCCCCGCAGGCCCGCAGCGCGGCCATGGCGGCCAGTACGGCCGCGAGCCCGCCCTTCATGTCGGTCGCGCCGCGGCCGTACAGGCGTCCGTCCTCGATCGCGGGGGTGAAGGGTTCCCTGCTCCAGCCGGGGCCGGCGGGAACAACGTCCGAATGGCCGAGGAAGAGGATGCCCCCGGCGCCGCCCGGTGGCGCGGTGTTGCCCGGAAGCGTCGCCGTGAGGTTCGGCCGGTCGGCGGCCACGTGGTCCAGCCGGACCTCGAACCCCAGGCGCTCGGCGGCAATCGCCAAGACGTCGACCGTCGCCCCCTCCGATCCCCCGGAATTCTCTCCGCCCGCCGCGATCAGTCCCCGCGCGAGCTCCACCATGGCATCGACGTCGACCGACTCAACCAGCAGGGCCTCCGCCGGCGTCAGGCCCTGCGCCCGGGGAGCGGTCACGTGCCCACCAGTTCGGCCCGCGCGAGGTCCAGGGCGCCGGCGAGGCGCCGGATGCCCTCTTCCGTGCGCTCCGGGTCGCTGGAGGCGAAACACAGCCGGAACGCGTCGGGGAACCGGCCGCCGGCGGAGAGCGCCGGGCCGGGAATGAAGGCCACACCCTCGGCCAGGGCGATCTCGAACAGCCGCCGGCTGTCCACCGCGGCGTCGGGCCCCAGCAGCGTCACCCAGAGAAAAAAGCCGCCTTCGGGGTCCGTGGTGCGGACCCGCCCGGCCAGGTGGCGCCCGATGCTGTCCATCATGGCCGCCTTGCGGCTCCGGTACTCGCGACGCAGTCCGGCCAGGTGGGCATCCAACCCGCCCCTCCGGATGAACTCCGCGACCACGTGCTGGGCGGGAACGTTGGTGCAGGTGTCCATGGCCTGTTTGGCATTGATCACCAGCTGGCGCAGCGACGGATCGGCGTCGACCCACCCCACGCGCAGTCCCGGAGCCAGGATCTTGGAGAACGTCCGGACGGAGAAGACCAGGGGATCCTCGCCGCTGAGCTCGCGGAAGCCGGGAAGATCCTCGCCGGCGAAGCGCAGCAGGCCGTAGGGGTCGTCGTCGATGATCACGGCGTTCCAGCGGCGGGCCAGCTCGATGAGCCGGACCCGCCGTGCGGTGGAGAGCGTGGTGCCGGACGGGTTCTGGAAGTTGGGGATCGTGTAGATCGCCTTGGGCGCCCGCCCGCCCGCCTCGACGAGACGCTCGAGTTCGTCGACATCGAGACCGTCGGCGTCCATGGGAACCTCCAGCAGCTCCGCCCCGTAGCTCAGGGCGGTGGCCGATCCGTTCGTGTAGGTCGGGGATTCGACCACCACGAGGTCGCCTGGGTCGACGAAAAGCTTGAAGGCCAGGTCCAGGCCCTGCATGCCACCCGACGTGATGGTCACGCGCTCCTCCGTGGTCGCCTCCGGCGTCGAGGCAAGGTAGCCCAGCAGTGCGGCGAGCAGCCTCGGCTCGCCCTCCGTCGCGCCGTAGGTGTACGAGTCGGCGTCGTGCAGGGTGGCGGCGATGTCATTGAAGACCCCGACGGGGACAAACTCGTGCGCCGGCGAACCCATGGCGAACCGAACGACGTCGTGCTTCTGGGCGGCGAGCAGCGACGTGCTGGAATCAATGACCGAGCCGACCAGCGTGTCCGCTCGGGCCGCCAGGGGAAGTTTGGTTGTCCTCATGTGCCGTCCTTCGGATTGTCGTGGCGTTGACCCCCGACGCCGGCGGGGACCAGCCCGCGGCCGAAGGCCGTGAACTGCTCCACACCGGATCCGGTCACGCGGATGGATTCGGAGACCTCGTAGCCGTAGCCGTCCATCCACATGCCGCAGATCAGGTGGAAGGTCATGTTTTCCCGGAGGACGGTTTGGTCCTCGCTGCGCAGGCTGATGGTCCGCTCGCCCCAGTCCGGCGGATAGCCGATGCCGATGGAGTAGCCGATCCGTGACGGCTTCTCGTAGCCGTACTGAAACAGCGCGAGGTTCCAGGCCTGGGCCAGGTCGTAGACCGGGACGCCGGCAGCAACGGTGTCGAGCACGGCCGCGAGACCATGGTCGGCGGCTTCCGCGAGGCGCTCCAATCTGGCCGACGGCCTGCCCGCCACGAAGGTCCTGGCCATGGGCACGTGGTAGCGGTGGTGGGCGCCGGCGAGTTCAACCACAACGGCCTGATCGGCGCGGATCGGATCGTCGTTCCAGGTCAGGTGGGGGGTGTCGGCCGATGCACCCGTGGGCAGCATGGGCACGATGGCGGGGTAGTCGCCGCCCTCCTCGGGGCTGCCGCCGATCTGTGCGGAGGAGATCGCTGCGGCGACGTCGCACTGGCGGACGCCGACGTCGATCGTCTCCTCGGCCGCGCGCATGGCCAGCCCGGTGACGATGGCGGCCCGGCGCATCAGAGCGATCTCGGTCGGCGACTTCACCACGCGGACCCAATTCACGAGTTCGAAGCTGTCCACCAGGGTCCATTCCGGGATGGCGTTCACAAGCGCCCGGTAGGCCTTGGGCGTGAAGAAGTGGGAGTCCATCTCCAACCCGACGCAGCCGCGGGACGCCTTGGCGATGAGGTGGCGCTGGCGCATGGCGTAGGCGACCCAATCGAAGGGGTGCACGTGCGGGCGCTGGACATAGCTCTCCGGGTAGCCAACGATGTTTTCGGGCGCCAGCCACGTGGTGCGGAACGCCCCGTTCGCGTCCATCTCCCGCGCGTAGAGGACCATGTCGCCCTCTTGCGGAACGAATACGAGTTGCGGGGTGTAGAAGGACCACGCGTTGTAGCCGGTGAGGTAGTAGATGTTGGCGGGGTCCGTGACGATCAGCGCGCTGAGCCCCTGCTGTTCCATGCGCGCCCGCACCGCCGCGAGCCGGGCGCCGAATTCCTCGGGGGTGAAGACCTGTTCGGCGATGCCCTCTTCGGTCATGCGCTGTCCTTTCGGCTGGGCGCCTCCGCGGGGAAGGCACCTCGGCGACGCGACGTCTCCGGTAGATTGTTGACAATCCTAGGGGTGGGTCGGGGGGGAGGCAAGGGGTGGGGCTGTGGCGTTGTTGATCACGCCGGAGCTCGGGGGTCCTAGCGCGGCATGGCCATGTACTTCGTCTCCAGGAACTCGTCGATGCCCAAGCGGCCGCCTTCGCGACCGAGCCCCGAGGACTTGATGCCACCGAAGGGCGCCGCGGGATTGGAGACGATTCCGGTGTTGAGTCCCACCATGCCAACCTCAAGGGCGTCGCCCACGCGGAATGCCCGGTCCAGATCTGACGTGAACAGGTAGCCGGCGAGGCCCCAGGGGGTGTCGTTGGCCAGGCGGACAACTTCCTCCTCGGTGTCGAACGCGATGAGCGGCGCGACAGGCCCGAAGATCTCCTCGGCCATCAACTTCGCGTCCGCGGGCACATCGGCCAGCACCGTGGGCCGGTAGAAGTAGCCCGGACGTTCGGGCCGCGAGCCGCCGCACAAGACCCTCGCGCCGCGGGACACGGCGTCGTCGACGAGCTCCGCGACCTTGTCCAGCGCCTTGCGCTCCACCAGGGGCCCGACGTCGGTGCCCGCCTCGGCGCCGTCGCCCAGGGACAGCGACCGCATGCGGGCAGCCAGGCGCTCGCCGAACTCCGCGGCCACCGTGCGCTGCACGAAGATCCGGTTGGCCGCCGTGCAGGCCTCGCCCATGTTGCGCATCTTGGCGGCCAGGGCCCCCTCGACCGCGCGGTCCAGGTCCGCGTCCTCGAACACCAGCAGCGGGGCGTTTCCCCCGAGCTCCATGGACGAGCGCATCACGTGCCGCGCGGCCTGCTCCAGTAGCCGGACGCCCACGCCGGTGGACCCGGTGAAGCTGACCTTCCGGGCGATCCCGCTCTCCATCCACGGGGTCACGACCGCCGCCGCGTTCGAGGTCGGGACCACGTTGAGCACCCCGGCGGGCAGTCCCGCCTCGACGAGGATGTCCACCAGCGCCAGCGAGGACAGCGGCGTCAGGTTCGCGGGCTTGAACACCATGGTGCAGCCGGCCGCGATCGCCGGGCCGATCTTCCGGGTGCCCATCGCCAGCGGGAAGTTCCACGGGGTGACCAGCACACACGGGCCCACCGGCTCCCGGGTCACCATGATGCGGTTCTTGCCGTCGCCGGTGGTGGTCATGTCCCCGCCGACGCGCACGGCCTCCTCGGAAAACCAGCGGAAAAACTCGGCGGCGTAGGCGACCTCGCCCCTCGCCTCGGCCAGCGGCTTGCCCATCTCGGTGGTCATCAGGAGCGCCAGCGGTTCCTGGCGCTCCATGATCAGATCGTAGGCGCGGCGCAGGATCTCGCTTCGCTCCCTGGGTGGCGTGCGGCCCCAGGAGGCCTGCGCCCGGCCGGCCGCCTCGATCGCCAGGCGCGCGTCCGCGGCATCGCCGTCGGCCACGGAGGCGACGACTTCCTCGGTGGCCGGATTGACGACGTCGAACCTCCGGCCGGACGCCGACCCGGTCCAGTTGCCGTCTATGAACAGCTCGGTCCGGAGCCCGGCAACGGCCGGAATCTCATGGTTCTGGAGGGTGGTCATGGGTCTCCTTCGGTTGTTCGTGTCCGGGCGGGCGGCGGATGCCCCTTCCCGGGTCCAAGAGTTCGGCCAGGTGGCGGCCGGACCGCGCGGGATCGAGTTGCCCGACCTGCATGGTGCAGGAAAATCCGTCGGCCAGCACCGGCACGTCGCCGTCCGATCCGGCGAGGGCGGGGGCCAGGGCCTGCTCGGCCACCTTCATCGAGATCTCGTAGTGCTCCTTCTCGAAGCCGAAGTTTCCCGCCACGCCGCAGCAGCCCGTCGCCTCCACGACGTCCGGGACGCCAAGTGCCGCGAGCGCCTTGCGCTGGGTGGTGGCGCCGAACACCGAGTACTCGTGGCAGTGCGTCTGCACCACCACACTGCGCGGCAGCGGAGCGGAGGGGATGGGCAGCGTTCCGGCCGCGGCCAGCTCCGAGGCGTGGCCCGCGAAGCTCCGGATCCGCGCCGCGACGCGCTTCGCCTGCTCCGTGTGGACAAGCTCCGGCAGGTCCTTCCGCAGTGCCGCGGCGCAGGAGGGTTCGACGACGACGATCGGGCGGTCCGTGCCGTCGTCGAGGCTTGCTGCCGCATGCGCGAGCTTCCTCTTGGCAATGCCGAGCTGTCCCGTCGAGATCCAGGTCAGGCCGCAGCAGGCGTCCGCCGAGCACTCGACCGGGTCGCCCGATCCCGTCAGCACCCTGGCGGCGGCCCCGGCGACCTCCGGGCGGAAACCCCTGGTGAAGGTGTCGACGAACAGCACAACGCCGCCCGCTTCGGCCGCACCGTCCCGTGCGCGCGCGCCGGGAGGACGCGCCCCGGCGTCGTACACTTCGCGGCGCCACGCGGACGCGGCGGCGAAGCGCGGCATGGTCCGGTGCGGGGTCACGCCCGCTAGCGGGGCTAGTCGGGCCAGGGGCGTCGCCAGCGCCGCGTTGACCAGCGGGGCGATCCGTCCGGCGACCTTGAGCCAGCGCGGCAGCCAGCCGAGCGAGTAGTGGGCCGGCGGGCGGCGCCGCCCCGCGTAGAAGTGCGAGAAGAACTCGGACTTGTACGTGGCCATGTCCACGCCGGTCGGGCAGTCGCTGGAGCATGCCTTGCAGGAGAGGCACAGGTCCAGCGCCTCGCGGACCTCCTCCGACCGCCAGCCCTCGGCGACGGTGCGTGCGCCGCGGACCATGTCCTGAAGCACGCGCGCCCGTCCGCGGGTCGAGTCCTTCTCGTCGCCCGTGGCGCGGAAGCTCGGGCACATGACCCCGCCGGAGGGGGCGCGGCACCGGCCCACCCCGATGCAGCCCTGCAGCGCATGGACCCAGTCGTCCAGCTGCCCCGGATCGTCCGTCTCCGGGTGTGCCGGCTCGTTGTGTGCCCGGTCTCCGCCGCGGGGTCCCGTGTGGTGGCTCGCGAGCGGGCGGAGGTCGAAGCTGGTCCGCCATTCCCGCTCGGGCACGCCGTCCAATGACAGGTTGGCGTCGAAGGGATCGGGATCGGTCAGCGAACCGGGATTGAGGATCGCCGCCGGATCCCAGGCGGCGCGGAAGGCGCGGAAGGCCTCCAGGAGGGCGGGGGAGTACATCAGCGGCAAGAACTCGGAGCGGGCGCGCCCGTCGCCGTGCTCCCCGGAGAGCGACCCGCCGTGCGCCACCACCAGCTCGGCCGCCTCGTGGGTGAACCGGCGGAACACGCGCCGGCCGGCGTCGCTGCGCAGGTCGTAGGTGATCCGCACGTGCATGCAGCCGGCACCGAAGTGCCCGTACATCACTCCCGTGAGACCGTGCCGCGCCAAGAGGTCGCGGAAGTCGGCCAGATAGTCCGCGAGGTTCTCCGGCGCCACCGCCGAGTCCTCCCATCCCGGCCACGATTCCCCGCCGGTGTGCAGGCGCGAGGACAGTCCCGCGCCGTCCTCGCGGACCCGCCACAGGCTGGCGCGCTCGGTGGGGTCGGGCACGGCGCGGCCGTCGACCATCCGGCCGTTCGCGTTGAGCGCGGCAAGCAGCCGCTCCGCCGTGTCGGCGACCTCCGTGCGGTTCTCGCCGTCCAGGCCGATGTAGAGCCACGCCCGGCCCGCGGGCAGGCCGGTCACCGAGTCGTCTCCCCGGCGGAAGCGCATGGTTTCGACGATCGCGTCGTCGATTCCCTCGACGGCGGCCGGATCGAAGCCGAGGATCGTTGGCACGTCGCGCGCGGCCTCGACGACGTCGGGATAGCCGACGCACAGGAGCAGCTCGCTCGCCGGCTTGGGAACCAGGCGCAACCGGGCGCGGACGATGACGGCGCACGTCCCCTCGGAGCCCACAAGCGCCCGGGCCACATCGAACCCGCGCTCCGGCAGCAGGTGGTCCAGGTGGTATCCCGAGACCTGGCGCTGGATGCGGCCGAGGCCCACGCGGAACTCCGCCAGGTGGGCCGCGGTGAGCGCCTCCAGTTCGCGGGACAGTCCCTCGGCCCGGAGGACCGAGGCGGCGTCGCCCGGGTCGGTGGCGCGCAGGCCGGCGCGGTGCGCCGTGAGCCGGGCGCCGTCGGAGAGGACCACGTCCAACTCCTCGACGTGGTCGCTGGTCCGGCCGTGCCGCACCGAATGGTTGCCGCAGGCGTCGTTGCCGATCGCGCCGCCGACCGTGGCGCGGGTCTTGGTGGAGGGATCCGGCGCGAAGGTAAGCCGGCCGCCGGTGCGGCGCTCGACGTCGGCGGACAGGGTCGCCAGCACCACGCCGGGCTCCACCTCGACCGTCATCGCGTCCTCGTCGATGGCGCCGATCCCGGTGAGGTGGCGGGAGAAGTCCAGGACCACTCCGGGGCCGATGGCGTTGCCCGCCATCGAGGTGCCGCCGCCGCGGCCGATCAGGGGCGTGCCGGCGGCGCGGCACGCGGCGACGGCGCGGACGACGTCGTCCGCGGAGCGCGGGAAGACCACGGCGAGAGGCGGAACCCGGTAGTTCGAGGCGTCGTAGGAGTACTCGGCGAGGCGCCGGGGGCCGCTCTCCGGCGCAAGGTTCGCCGCGCGCAGGAACTCCAGGACGGACTTTCGGCCGGTTGCCGGTTGGGCGGCGAGCGCGGGCGTGGCCGTCATCGGGGCAGCGGCTCCCCGGCCGGTGACGCGCGGAACACGGGCGCCTCTGTGGCGGCATCCGCGACCGCGTCCAGCGCGGCCTCGAAGCGGGCCAGCCCGGCGTCGATCTCCTCCTCCGTCACCACGAGCGCGGGGATCAGGCGGACCACGTTGCCGGCGGGACCGCAGGTCAACGTCAGGAGGTCCTGTTCGGTGGTGGCCCGCTGGACGGCGGCCGCGGTGTCCGCGTCCGGGGTTCCGTCCCCGCGGGTGAACTCGATGCCTTGCATCAATCCCAGCCCTCGCACGTCACCGATGGCGGGGAAGCGGTCCCGTAGGCGCACCAGACCCGCCTGTAGCTGGTCTCCGCGGATCCTGGAGTTCTCCACGAGCCGCTCTTCCTCGACGACCTGCAGCGTGGCTACGCCCGCCGCGGCGGACACCGCGTTGCCCCCATAGGTTCCGCCCTGGGAGCCGGGCCAGGCCTTGGACATGGTGTCGGCGGACGCCGCGATCGCGGAGATGGGGAAGCCGGAGGCGATGCCCTTGGCCGTGACGAGGATGTCCGGCTCGGCGGAGGAAAACTGATGGCCCCAGAAGCGGCCCATGCGCCCGACCCCGGCCTGGACTTCGTCGACAATGAGCTGGATGCCGTGGTGCGTGGCGCGTTCCCGCAGGCCCTCGAGGAAGGCCGGCGGGGTGGGAAGGTAGCCGCCGTCGCCGAGCGCCGGCTCGATCAGGAACGCGGCCGTGTCGTTGGGGGCGGTGCGGGTCTGCAGGAGATAGTCCAGCTCCCGCAGGGCGAAGGCGACGGCGTACTCCTCGTCCCACCCGTAGCGGTAGGCGTAGGGGAACGCGGACATGTGCACTCCCGCCATCAGTGGCGCGAAGCCGGCGGAGAAGCGGGTCCCGGCGGTGGTCAGCGACGCCGCGGCGACCGTTCGGCCGTGGAAGCCGCCCTGGAAGACAACGATGTTCGGGCGCCCGGTGGCCATGCGGGCCAGGCGGACCGCCGCCTCGACGGCCTCCGAACCAGAGTTTGCGTAGAAGACGGAATCCAATCCGCGGGGCAGGACCTCGCCCAGCTTGTCCGTGAGATCCAGCAGCGGCCGGTGCATCACGGTGGTGTATTGCGCGTGGATGATCTTCCCGGTCTGCTCCCGGGCCGCGTTGACCACTTTGGGATGGCAATGGCCCGTGCTGGTCACGCCAATCCCCGTGGTGAAGTCCAGATAGGCGCGACCGTCCACGCCGTGGATCCAGGAGCCCAAGGCATGATCCACCAGCACGGGCGTTGCTTGTTTCAGGACGGGGCTCAGGCTTGTCATGGGTTCCATGGTGCGCGTCACTCCGGATGATTGTCAACAATCTACCGGTGGCGTAGCGTGGAGGGGTGACACAGACCCAAGGCAGGCCCCGCGTTGTTGTCCTGACGGCCCCCGATGTCCCGCCGCCACACAATCTCGAGGCCGTCCGCGGGCGGGCCGAGGTCGTCCTGAGCGACGCCGGGCACCTCCGGCAGGCGCTCGCGGGTGCCGACGCCGTACTGCTGTGGGACTTCTTCAGTTCGGCGCTGAGCGATGCCTGGGCTGGAGCGGACCGCCTTCGATGGGTCCACGTGGCCGCGGCTGGGGTGGACGCCATGCTGTTCGACGGCCTCCGGGAGTCGGACGTGGTTCTGACCAATGCGCACGGCTACTTCGACGTCCCCATCGCCGAGTTTGTGCTGGCGTCGATTCTGGCGCACCAGAAGCAACTGCACGGCAGCAAGGACCTGCAGCGCTCTGCCGTCTGGAGCCACCGGGAATTGACGGCGACGAACGGGTCGCGCGCGCTTGTTGTCGGGACCGGCGGGATCGGACGCGCCACGGCGCGGCTGCTGCGCGCCGTCGGCATGCAGGTCCGCGGGGCGGGAACGGCGGCACGGGAGGGCGATCCCGACTTCGGCACCGTCGTCGCCAGCGCCGACCTGCCCGCACACGTCGGGTGGGCGGATCACGTGGTGCTGGCGGCCCCACTCACCCGGCACACCCGGGGCCTGCTGGACGGGCGGGTGCTTGGCGCGATGGCGGCGCACGCGCACCTGGTCAACGTGGGCAGGGGCGCGCTCGTGGACGAACCGGAGTTGGTCCGCGCACTGAGGGAGGGCCGGATCGCGGCGGCGTCGTTGGACGTCTTCGCCGTCGAGCCCCTGCCCGCGGGGCACCCGTTCTGGGCCATGGACAACGTCCACGTCTCGGCGCACATGTGCGGTGACGTGTCCGGGTGGCGGGACGCCTTGGCCGACCAGTTTCTGGACAACCTGGACGCGTTCGTGGCGGGGCGGGGGCTCTCGAACGTGGTGGACAAGGACCGCGGGTACGTCCCCTCGCGCTGCGGTCGGTGATGCTCCGGCGGCGGCAGATCGGTCAACCGGCGCGTCCCACACCATCGCACCCGGATAATGGGCCGATAACACGCCGGTGACGCGCCGATAACGCGGTGACGTGAAAATGTCTGGGTGTGATGAGTCCGCGGCCCGGTCAGCGAGCCGGGTTGCCGTCGGTTTGCTGCCACGACACCGAGATGGACCACGAGGCCGGCCCTGCGCCCTCTGCGACAAAAAGAAACACCCACCACGGAACCCGAGCCCCGGCACCCGCCTGCGCGAGCCGGGGTTGCGCCGGCCGCGGTGGCGGCGCCGCCCACACCCGCGGCCCCGGCACCGTCGCGGAGAGCCATCGGTGTCGACGTGGCCCGTGCCATCGCGCTAATCGGCATGATCTCGGTCCACGTCTTCCCGGAGGAGGGTGACGATGGGGCCATGGTGCCTGCGTATGCCATCTTCGGCGGACGGGCCTCGGCGCTCTTCGCCGTGCTGGCGGGCGTCTCGATCGCGTTTGTGGAGCGGCGCTCCCGCGGCGAGCTCTCCGGGCGCTCTCTTGCGGCGGACCGGGCGGCCCTGGTGGTCCGCGGCCTGCTTCTGTTGTTTGCCGGCCTGCTACTGGGATACCTGGACGCGCCGATCGACGTGATCATCCCCTACTTCGGGATCCTCTTCTTTCTGGCGGTGCCGCTCTACGCCCGGTCGTCGCGGACCCTGTTGATCACGGCCGCCTTCTTCGCCGTCGTGGGGCCGATCGTGTTGCACCTCTACGGCTCAGCGATCCTCGGCGACCGGGTACCGGATCCCAACTACACACTTGCCTCCGTGGCGAAAGACCCCCTGCCGTTCGTGGCAGATGCGCTGCTGACAGGCTATTACCCGGTCATCCTCTGGATGGTCTACATCTGCGTTGGTATGGTCATCGGTCGTCAGGTATTGACATCCACAAGGACCGCCGTGTTGCTCGCGGGGTGGGGGGCCGCGCTAGCTGCCAGCACTTGGGCGCTTTCCAAGTTCCTCTTAGGCCCCGCCGGAGGCTTCGAACGTCTCGTGGCGGCCACCCCGGAACTCACCCGGGAGGACATTGCCTACAACGTGGCCTATCGACCTGACGTGACGTTGATGCCGGACACCACCTGGTGGTGGCTGGCGACCCTGTCGCCGTACTCTCACACCCACTTAAACATCCTTCACAACCTCGGCTCCGTGGTCGCGGCCTTCGGCATCATCCTGCTGCTCACGAGCAGGGGAGGCAAAGTCTTCACCCCCCTCGCGGCTATGGGGGCCATGTCGCTGACGGTGTACTCCTCGCACTGCGTTTTCCTCTCCCTCGAAATCGTGGACGAGGAAAACCCGATGATCTCACTGTGGGTCCAGGTCATCTCGTTTATGTTGTTCGCCCTCCTGTGGCGCTCGTCCATGGGAAGGGGGCCACTGGAAACCATCATTTCGGACGCCAGCGACTGGGTCCGGAAACGCGTGCGGAAATCGCAGTCCGGGCAGACCCGGCGTGAGACAGCGAAAGGTGGAACGGCATGAGAACGCTGATTGTCGGTGCCGGGGCCACCGGCGGGTACTTCGGGTCGCGGCTTGCCCGGGCGGGGCGCGATGTGACGTTCCTGGTCCACCCCCACCGGGCGGACCAGCTGCGCGGGGGGCTGCGCGTCCACGGGCCGGGGTACGACGAGATCGTGCCGGTGCGGACGACCACGGCGGAGGAGTTGGACCGGACGTACGACCTGGTCCTGCTGATGGTCAAGGCCTGGTCGCTGGCGGCGGCCATGGAGGACATCGCCCCCGCCGTCGGGCCGGAGACCAACGTCCTTCCGCTGCTCAACGGCATGGCCCACCTCGATGCGCTCAACGGGCGGTTCGGCCGCGACGCCGTGCTGGGCGGGATCGTCCGGGTCGTGGTCACGGTGGCGCCCGACGGGTCCGTGTTCCAGATGAAGCCGCACGCCTCCCTGACCCTGGGTTCGCAGGACAGGCGGCAGACCGAACGCATCGCGCGGATCGGCCGGGAGGTGGACGCGCCGGGCTTCCGCTCGTCCATTGCCGGCGACATCCTGGCGTCCATGTGGCACAAGTGGGCGTTCATCACCGCGGGAGGAGTCATCACCTGCCTGATGCGGGGCACCGTGGGGAACGTCATGGCCGTGCCCGGAGGCAAGGACTTCGCCCTCGACGTCATCGAGGAGACCGAGCGCGTGGCCAAGGCCGCGGGCTACGCCGCTTCGGCGGCGGCCCACGCGGCCAGCCTGGAGATGTTCACGGAGGAGGGCTCGGTCTTCACGTCCTCGCTGTACCGGGACGTGGTCGCGGACGCCCCGCACGAGGGCGAGCATCTCCTCGGCGAGTACGTCGCAGTCGCGGAGCGGCTGGGCGTGGAGGTTCCGTTGACCCGCCTTGCCCTGACCCAACTCCGGGTGCACGACCAGGCCAGGCTCCTGGACCCCCGGAAGCAGGGGGCGATCCGGAGCGGGACGGGCTAGCGCCCGGTGCCGCCGTAGACGGTTGCCTCCGCCTCGCCATCGAGGTCGAAAGCGGCGTGGACGGCCCGCACCGCGGTGTCCAGCTTGTCCGCGTGGGTGACGATCGAGATGCGGATCTCCGACGTGGAGATCATGTCCACGTTCACGCCCGCCTTGTGCAGCGCGTCGAAGAAGCGGTAGGAGACGCCCGGGTTGGAACGCATGCCCGCGCCGATGAGGGACAGCTTGCCGACCTGGTCGTCGTATTCGATGCCCTCGAACCCGATCTCCGCCTGCGCGGACCGCAGCGCGTCCAGGGCTTCCTTGCCCTCGACGATCGGGAGCGTGAAGGAGATGTCGGTCTTGCCGGAGCCCGCGGTGGAGAAGTTCTGCACGATCATGTCGATGTTCGCGTGCGCGCCGGCGATGACGCCGAAGATCTGGGCCGCCTTGCCCGGGATGTCGGGGACGCCGGTCACGGTTACCTTGGCCTCGGAGCGGTCGTGTGCGACACCGGAGATGATGGGCTGTTCCATGGGTGCTCCCTCTTCGATCTTGATCTGGTCGTCGGGGCTGGGCAGCACCCAAGTCCCCTCTTTGTTGCTGAACGACGAACGCACGTGCAATGGGACCCCGAAGCGGCGCGCGTACTCCACGCAACGCAGGTGCAGGATCTTGGCGCCGGACGCGGCCATCTCCAGCATCTCCTCGGAGGAAATCCGGTCCAGCTTCTGGGCGGAGGCCACGATGCGCGGATCGGCCGTGTAAATGCCGTCGACGTCGGTGTAGATCTCGCACACGTCGGCCCCTAGGGCGGCGGCGAGCGCCACGGCCGTGGTGTCGGAGCCGCCGCGGCCCATGGTGGTGATGTCGTTGGAGTCCTTGGCCATCCCCTGGAAGCCGGCGACGATGGCGACGTAGCCGCGGTCGATCGCGCGGCGCACCCGGTGCGGCGAGACGTCGATGATGCGTGCCTTGCCGTGGATGGCATCGGTGATCATGCCCGCCTGGCTGCCGGTGAAGGACACGGCCTTGCCGCCGAGGCTGTCGATGGAGATGGCCAGCAGGGCCATGGAGATTCGCTCGCCGGCGGAGAGAAGCATGTCCATTTCGCGTGCCGGCGGCTCCGCCGTCAGCTTCCCGGCGAGGTCGAGCAGTTCGTCGGTGCTGTCGCCCATGGCGGAAACGACCACAACGACGTCGTTGCCCGCGGCCTGGGTCTCGATGACCCGGCGCGCCACGCGCTTAATGCCCTCGGCATCGGCAACGGACGAACCGCCGAACTTCTGGACAATCAGGCTCATGGGACAGCACACTCCACGGGGTAGGGATCGGATGCGGGGCGCCATGGTTGTAGGCGCGCACTTTTTTAGTCTAGCGAGACGCTTTCGGGCAGAACGGTTTCGTGACCGCAACGGGTCACATAGGCGGGGCGATGTCATCCCTGGGTAGGTCGTCACTGGCGCGCGGGCTGGGTAGCGTGGGCCGTATGTTGTCCGCGTGGAGTGTCCGCGCGGGCGGGCCGGGGGAGGGTATGGCGTGGCATTTGATGCGTACGACGGCGGAATAGTCGCCGAGGGTTTGGCTCGGGGCTTCGGCCCCGTGCGGGCCGTGGAGGAAATGGACTTCGTCGCGCCGCCGGGGGAGGTCACGGCGCTGATCGGCCCGAACGGGGCGGGCAAAACAACACTTTTGCTGATGCTCGCGTCCCTTCTGCGGCCCGATGCCGGGACCATCTCGGTGTGCGGCGTGGATCCGGTCAAGGATCCGCGGGCCGTGCGGGCGCTGCTGGGCTGGATGCCGGACACGCTGGGGGTGTGGGAAGCGCTGACGGCCCACGAGATTCTCAGCACCATGGGGCGGCTCTACGGGCTGCAAGCCGCGCCGGCCTCGGCACGCGCCGACGAACTCCTGGACCTGGTCAAGCTGGCTCCGCTGGCGAGGCAGCCGGCGCGCGTCCTGTCCAGGGGGCAGCAACAGCGTTTGTCGCTCGCGCGCGCCATGATGAACGATCCCGCCGTGCTCCTGCTCGACGAGCCGGCGTCTGGACTGGACCCGGGAGCGCGCATCGATCTGCGCAACCTCTTGCGCCGGCTGGCCGGCGAGGGGCGCACCGTCGTCGTCAGTTCGCACGTGCTCTCAGAGCTGGACGAGGTTGCGGACCGTGCGGTGTTTGTGGCGAAGGGGCGCACCCTGCGGATGCAATCCGTGGACGCCGCCGACGTGCAGAGCCGGCGCTACAGCGTGCAGTCGCTGGATCCCGCCGCGCTGTCAGCCGCCCTGTCCCGTGCGGGCGTCCCGTTCTCGCTGCCGGAGGCCCAGCGAAGGGTCGAGGCGCTGGTGAGGGTCTCCTCGGAGGCCGAGGCCGCGGCGCTACTGCGCGCCCTCGTGGACGCCGGGGTGGCCGTGACAAGCTTCGCCCCGGCGGCGGGGGCCCTGGAGGAGACCTACCTCAGCACCATGTCCGACGCACACGAATCAGGGAAGGGCGCACGATGAGCATCACGAGCAACGACACACAAGCCCGGACACCCTCGCCACGGCCGGGCCCGAGCCCATTGCGCTACCGCGACGCCGTGGGGGCGGTGCTTCTGCTGGAGATGAGGCAGCGACTGCGTTCCCGCGGGTGGTACGTGATGCTTGCCGTGTGGTTCGGGGTCATTGCCCTGGTGACCGCGCTGGCGGGGTATGTCGCCGGGTTCGAGGACGGCGTGGGGCAGGTGATGTTCGAGCTGGTTGTGGGATTTGTGCTGTTCTTCGGCCTGCTGGTGGCCCCGGCGCTCTCCGCCAATTCGATCACCGGGGACCGGTCCGCCGGGACGCTGGCCATTCTGCAGAACACCCTGCTGACGCCCGGCCAGCTGCTGTGGGGCAAGTGGCTGGCCGCCTGGTTGGCGTCGCTGGGGTTCCTGGTGGTGTCACTGCCGATGATCGCCTGGGCCATGTCCTATGGCGATGTGTATCTTCCGGCGGTGCCCGTGTTCGTGCTGATGACCGCCGTCGAACTGGGCATCGCGTGCGCGATCGGCGTCGGTGTCTCGGCGCGGTCCAGCCGTCCACTGTTCGCCATCGTCGCCTCCTATCTGCTGGTCGCGATGCTTGGACTCGGGACGCTCATTGCCTACGGACTCAGCCTCCAGCTGGTGCGCGAGGAGGCGCGGGCCTCGGAGCAGGTCTGGCCGGGCGATCCGTGGCCGGCGGTGGAGTACGACGCCAACGGACAGATCCTGGACGATCAGGGCCAGGTGGTGGAGGACCAGGACGCTGCATACCGTGAGCTCGACGACCTCAGTGCCGCGGCCCAGAGCGACCCCAACGCATTCGTCTGCTCGTCCTTCTCCTACGACGTCAGCATTTTCCACACCGAGCGCATCACCTGGCTGTTGGCGGCCAATCCCTTTGTTGTGGTCGCGGACGCGGTGCCCATGCGCGCACCGACTCCGGACACGAACGCCTTGATGGGCGCCGGACCCATGGGCGCCATCAGCGAGGGTGTGCGCGCCTCGCAGGCGGGCGGCATGGACCAGCAGCCATGCCTCAACGGTGAGAAGCAGGTCCTCACCACACCGGAGGTGGCGCCCGTCTGGCCGCTGGGCCTGGCGATCCAGTCCGCGCTGGCCGCCGGCCTCGTGGTTGCCGGGCGTCGTCGGCTGGTGACGCCGGCTGGCAGGCTTCCGACCGGGACGCGCGTCGCCTAGGGGCGCGGGCCAAGGGCCCTCGAGGGGCACGGCACGTCAGCCAATGGCGCTGCGGCGCCCCTCGAAGGCACGGCCCAGCGTGACCTCGTCCGCGTACTCGAGGTCTCCGCCGACCGGCAGCCCGGAAGCGAGCCGGGTGACCTTGATGCCGATGGTCTTGAGCATGCGCGCCAGATAGGTCGCCGTGGCCTCACCCTCGAGGTTCGGGTCGGTGGCGATGATGACCTCTTCGATCTTGTCGTCGTGGAGGCGGCCGAGGAGCTCCCGGATGTGCAGCTGGTCGGGCCCGATTCCCGCGATGGGATTGATGGACCCGCCGAGGACGTGGTAGCGGCCGCGGAAGGAGCGCGTGCGCTCGACGGCCATCACGTCCTTGGATTCCTCCACGACACAGAGGATGGTCTCGTCCCGGCGGGTGTCGCGGCAGATGTTGCAGGTCTCCTGCTCAGAGACATTGAAGCAAATGGAGCAGAACTTGACCTTGTCCTTGACCGCCCGGATGGCGTCGGCAAGCCGGTCCATGTCCTCGCGGTTCGCCTCCAGGATGTGGAAGGCGATCCGTTGCGCGGACTTGGGGCCGATTCCAGGTAGTCGGCCGAACTCGTCGATCAGATCCTGGACTGCGCCTTCGTACACAAAACCTCACACTGCAGGGGGTGGGACGGAACTACGGTGACTTCGGCGGGATCAGGTGACGGGCGAGCCGTCGTGGTTGCGCTCCTCGATCAGGCGCCCGTTCAGTAGGCGCTCGATCGCGGGCCGACCGACCACGCCGGATTCCTCGATCGCGATGTCATCGTCGCTGGGGATGTCCTCAACGTACTTCGAGTCTACGGCGTCGCCGCCCGCGGGAGCGGCAGCGGGGGCGCCGGGACGGCCGTAGGGTGGCGCCGGTTGCTGGGTGCGGGCGTCCGGGCCGTCCGACTCGCGTGCCTGGCTCAGCAGCTGCTGGTAGCGGCTCAACCGCTTTTGGCCGGATCCGCCGGCGGCGGGGACGGGCGCCGCGGGTGCGGCGGGTGCGCTCGGCCCGGCCTCGGCGGGCGCCGACGTCGGCGTCCGGAATGCCTCGGGGGCGCTGAACGGCCGGCCCGGCGCGGGCGCCACGGCCTGTTCTCCCGGGCGGGGTGCCGCCGGTGAGGCCGCCCGTGCGGACGACGGAGAGGCGGGCGACAGTGGCGCAGCCGACGCTGGCGCGACGCTCCCGCGCTGCATTGGCGCCTGGTTGTCGGCCGCCGTCGGTGCGGAAGGCGCGGACGGCGCGGACTGTGCCAGGGTAGCCGTGGCCGGCTGGGCGGAACCTGCCGCAGGCAGCTCCCAGTCCGGGACCGGGACGTTGTCCGCTCCCCAGTCGTAGCCACCCTCGTCATCGGGTTCGGGCCCGTAGTCCGGGATGTCTTCGGTGGAGGGGGCGGCCGCGGCCTTCCGGCCGCCGCCGCGCAGGGGAGCTTGCCCGGCCGACGGTGGTTGCGGGGCGCGGTTCGCCCGCCGCGAGGCCAGGGCCTGGGCCGGCGCCGGGGCGGCGGATGTTGCCTCCCCGGACGGTCGGGCGGCCTCCGGTGCCGGAGCAGATGCCGCCTGCGGCTTGGCTGCGGGGGCGGGCTGCTCGCGGGGCGCTGGAGCTGGCGCGGCCGGGCCCGCCGTCGAGGTGCGGCTGGACGGCGTGGGGGCAGACGCGGTAGCGGGAGCGGGGGCGGCAACAGGAGCAGCCGCGGCCGCCGTCCGCGGAACGGGGGCGGGGATGCGCGTCGCTTGATCCGTGGGCGGCGCAACCCGCCCTTCCGCACCCGACGGCGCATTCACGGGCGTGGTGGTGCCAGTGCGGGTGGCTGCGGGGGCGTCCGCCGGCGTGGGCCGGCGGTCAGCTTTTGGGCCCGAACCACCCGCCGGAGCGGAACCTCCGGCGGTGATGACGATTTCACACTTGACCCCGAGGACCTTGTGGATGCACTGCTGGAGCAGCCCCACGTTCTCGGCCTTTCCGGAGAACGCGTTCATGGGTCCCGGGTTGGCAAACGCGACCGTCAAGGTTCGGCCGTCGTAGCCGGCCAGCGAGGCGTGTGGCTGGATGGTCAGCCACACGAACTTCTTCTCTTCCTTCAGGGCCGCCATGATTTCGGGCCAGGCGCGGCGGAACATTTCGATCGAACCGGCCGCGGGTGGCCCGGCAGACGATGCCCCCGTCGGCGGCGCCGCGGAGGAGGGTTCCGAGGGAAGCTTGGCGGCGGTTGGGGCCGCCGGCGACGCGGGCGCGGACGCGGCGGGCGCGCCGGAGGAGGAGGAAGAGGAGGAGCGCGCGTCGGCAGCGGGTCGCGTTCCGTCGTCGGGGCGCTGGCCTTGCCGTGCTGCCGGGCCGGGCCGCGCCTCTTGGTGCGCAGTGGAGGCACGCTCGTCACGTGCGGGGTCCGGAGCGACCGGGCCGCCCCGGGCCGGTTCCGGCCTTGTGGGCTCGGGCTCAGGCACGGCACCCCAGTTGCCGCCCCAGTCGGGGGAGGCCTGGGGGGCCGGGGAGGCCGCCGCCGGCGGCGCCGCGGCGCCGCCGGCCAAGGCAGGTGCGGCGGCGCGTTCCGCGGCGACGTGTTCGTCCGCGGCGGTCGGCGTTTCCAGGGACTGCGGTGCGTTGGACTCGTCGGCCGCGGGCACGGCAGCCACCGGCTCCGCATCGGCAGGCTCCGCGGCCGCGGCGGGTGCCGCCTCCGTTGCCGTCTCCCGAACGTCCACCGTGTCCTGCTTGCGGGCGGAGCGCAGCGCCTCGCGGACCTGGGCGGCGCCCTGCTCGCGCGGCGATTCGAACGTGTGTCCCGAGGGGGAACCGTTGGATTCCGGCGCGGCACCGCCGTCGTACCGGGCGGCGGTCGGCGGCCCGGCCGTCCCGGAAGGTCCCGCGGCGGGAGTGTCCCCCGCGTAGGCCAGCCGGCGGTCGATCCTGTCGATGCGGGCGTTGATGCCGCGCTCGGTGGTGTCCGAGGCTGGGAGCAACAGGCGGGCACACAAGAGCTCGAGGTGGAGGCGCGGGCTCGTGGCGCCCGTCATCTCGGTCAGCGCCTGGTTGGTCACGTCCGCCGAACGGCTGAGTTCCGCCTGTCCGAGCTGCGACGCCTGTTGCCGCATGCGGTTGAGCTGGTCCTCGGGTAGGCCCCGGATGATCTGGGCGGCGTTGTCCGGCATGGCCTTGACGATGATCAGGTCGCGGAAGCGCTCGAGGAGGTCCTCGACGAAGCGGCGGGGGTCGTGGCCGGTTTGGATGACGCGGTCCACGGCGCCGAAGACCACGGAGGCGTCCTGCGCGGCCATCGCGTCCACCACGTCGTCAAGCAACGAGGCGTGTGTGTAGCCGAGGAGCGAGACGGCCAGTTCGTAGTCGAGGCCGTCGGGGCCGGCGCCGGCGATCAGCTGGTCCAGGACAGACAGCGAGTCGCGGACCGAACCTCCTCCGGCCCGGACCACAAGAGAGAGGACGCCGGGCGCCACGGGCACGCCCTCGGATTCGCTGAGGCGTTCGAGATATGCCATCAGCGGCTCGGGAGGCACCAGCCGGAACGGGTAGTGGTGCGTGCGGGAACGGATGGTGCCGATGACCTTGTCGGGCTCCGTGGTGGCGAAGATGAACTTGATGTGCTCCGGCGGCTCCTCCACGATCTTGAGCAGCGCGTTGAAGCCGGCCGACGTGACCATGTGGGCCTCGTCGATGATGAAGATCTTGTAGCGGTCGCGGACCGGCGCGAAGGTTGCGCGCTCGCGCAGGTCGCGGGCGTCGTCGACACCGCCGTGGCTGGCCGCGTCGATTTCGATCACGTCGAGGGAGCCCGGGCCACCGGTCGCCAGTTCCCTGCAGCTGTCGCAGGTCCCGCAAGGCATGGCGGTGGGGCCCTGCTCGCAGTTCAGGCAGCGGGCGAGGATGCGGGCGGAGGTCGTCTTGCCGCAGCCGCGTGGACCGGAGAAGAGGTAGGCGTGGTTGACGCGATTCTTTTCCAGCGCGGCCATCAACGGTGTGGTGACATGCTCCTGCCCGATCACGTCCGCGAAAGTATCGGGACGGTAGCGACGGTAAAGGGCTGTACTCACCCCTGCACCCTATCCGTTTGCGATGCCTCGTCGCATCCTTCGTCGAGCGCTGTGAGGGGCGAGTGGATCCACGGATCGCGCGGCAGGCGCGCCGGGTCGAAGGCGGCCAGGGCGGAGGCCAGGGAGTCCTCCGGGAGGCGCAGCGAACGCAGCAGCAGGCTTCGGGTGCGGAATGCGGAAACGCCCGTCTTTTCGAGGTCCGCTAGGGTGACCGCGCCATCCCGTTTGGCGAGCCGTCGGCCCTCGGAGTTCAGCACCAGCGGCACGTGCGCATACTCGGGGATCGCCTCCGGCCCGTACAGCAGGGAGGCGAGGTACGCCTGCCGCGGGGAGGAGCTGAGCAGGTCGTCGCCGCGCACCACCTGGTCGATGCCCTGCAGCGCGTCGTCGACCACAACGGCGAGGTTGTAGGCGGGAACGCCGTCGTTGCGAACGACTACGAAGTCGTCGACGGCACCGGTGTGGGCGCCGTGGAGCGCGTCTGTCACGGTGAACTCCCCGACGTCGGAACGGAGCCGCAGGGCGGCGGGCCGGGACCGGCGCCGTTCTGCGCGAACCGCGTCGCCCAGGTCCCTGCAGGTGCCCGGATAGGCGCCGGGGGCGGCGTGCGGCGCGGAAGCCGCCTCGACGACGTCGCGCCGCGTGCAGAAGCACTCGTAAAGGAGTCCCCGTTCGCGGAGGTCCTCCACCGCGGAGAGGAGGCCGTCCAATCGCTCCGATTGGCGTTCGACCGGTCCGTCCCAGTCGAGGCCGATGGCCGCGAGGTCGCGGAGCTGGATCGCTTCCGCGCCGGCGCGTGCGCGGTCGAGGTCTTCCACGCGCATCAGGAATCGGCGGCCCGTTGAGCGCGCGAAGAGCCAGGCGAGGATGGCGGTGCGGAGGTTCCCGATGTGCAGCTCGCCGGAGGGGCTCGGGGCGAATCGTCCTGCTCCCACGGCGCAACCTCCCGAAAAAAATTAAAGACCCCTCATGCACCTGCCAGAGCCCATCTACCCTTGCTACCTTCCGGTCCTGGGGGAGTTCGACAGGATGACACCACATGAGGGGCCGACAAATAGTCTACCCGAACCGGCGCGCGGGTTCGAAACCGGGGAAGGCGCCCCGCGCTTGCTGGCCGCTTCCCGGGCGAGCGGCCGCCCGATTCGTCCCACGGGGGAATGTCCGGTACGCTGGAGACTGCTCTTTTGAGCAAACTGGAGGATTCGCCTAGCGGCCTATGGCGCACGCCTGGAACGCGTGTTGGGTTCACGCCCTCGGGGGTTCAAATCCCCCATCCTCCGCGGATCGGAAAAAGGTCCCGCCCTTGTGGCGGGGCCTTCTTTCGTTTGTCGGACGTGTAAAAGAATCGTCAAAACAGGGCTCCGGAGGGGTGGCGTCGCCGGGAGCGGCGGCTTTTCGGGCCCGGCGAGCACCTCTGATTATTGCCTCGACGTGAGTATTTACAGCCCCTTGACACGCATGCATACTGAACGTGATTGGGGCGGTGGGGGACTCTCCGCCACGCGATTTGGGGCAATACCGGGGGGTCCTTCGATGCTTGGGGCATCGAGTGAAAGACGGTTCTGTTGTGCTGAAAACTTGGGGTAGGTCGCCAGTGCGCGACCGCAGTGGGGTAGACACGTCCGGTAGGGCCGGCAACGGCCTGTCGCGCCGCGGTTTCGGCGTGGTGCTGGGCTCTTCGATTGTGGTGGGGGCGGGGGGACTCAGTGCGCTGGCGGCCGCCTTCGCGGCGGCCGGCCCTCCGGGCACCACCACCGTGGCCGCGAGCTTCGGCAAGGTCAGGATCGCCGGCGCGCAGCGCCAGTCGAGGCTGGCCGCCGGGACGGGAGCTTCGGCTCACGGGGGCCACACGGTCGCGGGAACGACGTCGGCGCAGCCGGCGAACATGACCTACGGCGACCATCTGGTGCTGCGGCTGGACGTTTTCAACGAATCCGACGAAGACATCCTCTTTTCACCCGGACAACTACGGGTCAGGCCGAACACCCAGCCGTGGCTCGTGGTCAACAGGGGGTCGGACCTGCGGGCCGACGTCCTGCCCTCGGGAGGATCGGTCAGCGGGAACGTCAGCTTCCTGGTCCCTTCCGACGCAGGCGCATTTTCCGCCCAGTTCGACGACGTTGTGGGCAAGGACCCACAAGCGCTGCACTTGCCGTTGCCGTCGGTCGCCTGGCGACCGGGATACCTGGAGGTGGGTCATGCTTGAGGATCCGCAAGGCGCGCGGATGGACCGCGCTGGAGTGTTGAGGATCGGCGCAGCCGCCGGTGTGGTGGCGGCAACGGCCCTGGCGGCCGGCGCAGCGCCCGCGGCGGCCGCCGCCAAGCCGGTGCGCGCCCCGGCCAGCCTGCCCACCGCGGAAGTTCCCCTGCCCGGTGTGCTGGACGTCTACATCAACGAGGGCTACGCGAAGATGGTGGACGATTCGCTGGTCTACCATCGTGGATTCGGGGACGCGCCGACCGCGCTCAACGCGGCCAATCCCGCCCTCAGGATGAGGCCCAGGGTCTTCACGCGGGACGGGCAGATCGTCCAGTCCAGGACGTACCCGCTGGGTGCCGCGGTGCCGGTGGAGGGCACGCCGACGCCCGCCGGCCCGGACGCGGCCAACGTGGGGCAGTTCCTGATCCGGCGCAACCACTGGGCCAGCCAGTTCCCCGCCCGCACGCTGATCGCCGAGCTGGGCGCGACGATTCGGCTGCGCGTCTTCAACACGCTGGCCGGAACGCACCGGCTGACCGTCTCGCGCGCCGGCCCGGGCGGCGCGGACGTGTCCACCGGCGACATAGCGCCGGGTGGCCACGCCATGCTTGAGTTCGCGGCGCCTCCCGCCGGCACGTACATCTACCACGACCCCACCAACGCTCCCGTGCAGAGAACCCTCGGCCTGTTCGGATGCCTGCTGGTGGCCGACCCGGACGAGGCCTGGCACGTGGCCCGGGACCAGGCCAGTTTCGAAAGGCAGTGGCTGTGGGTGACCCACGCGGTCGATCCCGAGTGGGCGGCCATCGAGGCCGCGGGCGGGACGGTGGATCCGGAAGTGAATCCGGCGACGCCGCGCTACTTCCTGTTGAACGACCGCAGCGGCTACGAGGCGCTGGCCCACTCGCCCAACCGGGCCATCAACCTGGCCAGCCACGAGGAGTCGCTGGTGTCCGGCTATCCGCGGCAGATCGACGTGCGCCAGTTCGGCGAGGACCTGGTGGCCGGCACGATCCGCGCCGGGCAGATGGTGCGCCTGGTCAACCCGGGCATCGTCTTCCATCAGATCCACTTCCACGGCAACCACCTGTGGACGGTGCGGCGCAACAACGTTGAATGGCCGCGCGAGCGTGGGCATGTCGATGCGGACGGTCACGTGGTCCTACAGCAGTGGGAGGACGTGGTGGAGCTGGAGCCCATGGACACCAAGGACTGCATGATCCCGATGAAGCGGCCACCGGACGCCACGGATCAGGTGTGGGCGAACCGGACCACGGACTGGAAGTACCCCATGCACTGCCACGCCGAGCCGTCCCAGACGGCCGCGGGCGGCATGTATCCGGGCGGATTGGTCGCCCACTGGAATCTGAAGTCGATGTCGGGGGGCGTGTAGGCCATGGTTTCACCGTTGGAAACGATCAGTTCGGGTATGGACGCAGGGGCCCCGAGGCTGCGGACGGCCCTGTCCGCGGCGGAGAGGAAGCGCGCCGAGGCGGCGGCGAAGGCCGCGAAGAAGGCCAAGGAGGACGCGGCGAAGGCGGCGAAGAAGGCGAAGGAGGCCGCCGAGAAGGCCGCCAAGAAGGCCAAGGAGGACGCGGCGAAGGCCGCGAAGAAGGCCAAGGAGGAGGCTGAGAAGGCCGCCAAGAAGTCGCCGAAACCCACGAAGTCGCCGACGCCGAAGCCAACCAAGCCCCCGACGCCGTCGCCGAGCCAAAGCACGTCGGCCCCGTCGTCGTCCGCGTCGTCCACAACGGGCTCGCCGACGTCCTCCGCGCCGCCGTCGTCTTCGAGCGCCCCGCCTTCGAGCGCATCCTCGTCGCCCGCCTCCTCGACCAGCGCCCCGCCTACGCGGCCGCCGGACGACGATGACGACGAGGAGCGGGACTACGACTCGCAGGCGGACTTCGCCTCGCACCAGATGCAACAGGGCAGTCCCGAGACCGAGTTCCGCGAGGAGCCGCAGTTTGAGGTCAAGCTGGGCGTCTCCAGCAGGGACCTGGTGTTTCCCGATGGCGCGGAATTCGAGATGTGGGTGTTCGACAGCGATGCCTCCGGCCGCGGATTCCCCGGGCCCACGCTTCGTCCGCGGGAGGACCAGATCTTCCACGCAACGGTGGAACCGAGCATGGGGCCGCACACCATTCACTGGCACGGCATGGAGCCTGATCCGCGGAACGATGGGGTGGGGCACACGTCGTTCGAGATCGACGACGTCTACACGTACCAGTGGAAGCCGGAACGCGGCCGCGCGGGCGACCCCAACTACGGCGCGGCGGGAACGTACTTCTACCACTGCCACGTGAACACGCCCCTGCACGCCCAGATGGGACTGCTGGGGCCCCTGATCGTGGATCCGATCGTGTTGCCGGAGTTCCCGGTGCCGGCGGGCATGCGGCGCGCGTTTGCGGACGGGCCGCTCTACGACATTGCCACCGAGTCCCTGATGATTCCGTATTCGGTGGACCCGCGCTGGCACACGTTGAACCACGCCGCCGGGCTGTCCGGAGAGGACGTGGGACTCAACCGCTTCGAGCCGACCAACTTCTACATCGGCGGCGGTCTTCTGGCGTCCAGGGTGGAGCGCGACGAGGCGGTGTGGGCGTCGACGGAGTTGCCGATCAACATCGAGGCCGAGGGGCGAGCCCCGAGCCTGATGCGGTTGCTGGACGGGAACTATCTGCCCAATAAGGTGAGGTTCCGGGGGCCGGACGGGTCGCCGGCCAGCATCGCGGAACTGATCGCGCACGACGGGCGGCCGTTCCGGCACACGTCCGTTCCGGGGGCGCCGGCCATCCCCACGAGCATGTCGGACGATCCGACTCACCGCCTGATGACCAGCGTGGTGGCGATGGGAGCGGCGGAGCGCTACGACGTCCTGCTGCACCCCGGGGCGCCCGGCGTCTACACGATGTCGGTGGAGTGGCACCACTGGATCACGGGGCGGCTGCTGGCGACGAGGTCCATCAGGCTGCGGGCCAGCTGAGAGTCGGCACGACGGCGGGCGGAGCGCGGCCGTGCTCCGCCCGCTTTTTTGTCCTCCGGGGCCCAGGACGCTAGCGTGGTGCGCGTCACAGTGCCGCGGCGCGCGGCGCGGGGCGGAGATCAGGACAAGGAGTTCCACATGTCCGTGTACGCATGGATTGGCCTGGGCAACATGGGCGGGCCGATGACGGCCAACATTGTGAAGGCCGGGCACACGGTCCGGGGCTTCGATCTCGTGGCGGAGGCCCGCGAGGCGGCGGCCGCGGCGGGCGTCGAGGTGGTCGACAGCGTCGCCGAGGCGGTCCGCGGGGCCGACGTCGTTTTCACGATGCTCCCCAAGGGCGAACACGTGCGGAGCGTGTTCGACGGCCCCGACGGAATCTGGGCCCACGCGGACCGCGCTGCCCTTCTGGTGGACTCGTCCACCGTGGACGTCGAGACGTCGCGGTTCTGTCACGGGCAGTCCGCGGACCGCGGATTCCGCTTCGTCGACGCGCCGGTGTCCGGCGGCATCAGCGGCGCAGCCGCGGGGACGCTGTGCTTTATGGTCGGCGGCGAGCCCGACGACGTCGAGCGCGCCACCGCCCACGTCGAACCGATGGCGGGCAAGACGATCGCGGCGGGCGGGCCGACCGCGGGCATCGCCGCGAAGATCTGCAACAACATGATGTTGTTCATCGACCTGATGGCCGCCGCCGAGGGCTCCCAGCTGGCCGAACACCTTGGGCTCGATCCGCGGGTGTTCTGGGAGATCGCCTCCGTGTCCAGCGGACGGTCATGGGCGCAGCAGACCTGGTACCCGGTGCCCGGGGTGATCGACACCTCGGCCGCCAACAACAACTTCGACGCCACGTTCCGCACCGACCTGGCGCGGAAGGACATCGGGCTCGCCTTGGAGGCCGGCGCGGCCACGGGCGTCAAGCTTCCCGCGGCGGAACTGGTCCGCAGCCACTTCGACGCGCTCATCAGCGAGGGGCTGGCCGACAAGGACTGCTCCCTCATCGTCAAGCAGGTGTCCCCGGACGGGACGGTCCGCGGCTACAGCGGGGAGGCCGCGTCCTGATCCGGCGACTGGTCAGTAGGCCGGCGTGCAGGGTGCCGGTTCGGCGGCGAACCGGTACCAGCCGGGCAGGTCGGCCGCGTACTTTTCGGCGAGCAGGGGACTGGCGCCGGCACGCCAATCCACCGTTCCGTCGACCTCGACCTCGTGCTTGTCCCACTCGAACCAGTTGACCATCTTCAGCGCGGGATAGTCATTGTGGAGCGCGGGGTCGAAGAGCTGCCCCCACCAGGCGCGCTTGATGGCCAGCTCCTCGGCGCCGGCCCCGCCCGACGCGACGAGCGCCGCGGTCTCCGGGATCGCGACCGGCTTGTCCCGCTCCTGGCCGTACTCCGCGTAGAAGTCCGGTACCGCCAGGTCGTTGCCGCCGGCCCCGTTGTAGTTCCCGGTGAGCTGTTCGGCGAACTTCCCGGATTCGGGGACCACGTTCGCGCCCCAGGGGTAGGTGTTGCCCCAGTGGTAGAGGGACATGCCCACCCAGTCGACCGCGTCGTCTCCGGGGTAGTAGGGCGCGTACGGGTCGTCGGCGCCGGTTAGTGTCCCATCCCGGTCGGTGTCCAGCGCCGCGAAGTCGGCGGTGCCCGGCCGGGCCTCGTGCCGGCCGCCGGTGAACGGGTAGCCGCCGCCGTAGTTCGGCGCCCACATCGTGGCGCTGCCCGGGGCGAGGCGGTGGATGGAGTCGGCCATCCGGCGGAAGGCCGCCTTGTAGGCCGCCGGCTGCTGGCCCCATTCGTACCAGGATCCATTCATCTCGTGCGCGAACCGCACGATCACGGGGACCCCTTCACGGTTGAACCGGTCGAGCATCCGGGCGAGACCGTCCGTCGTCTTCTCCGTGGCGGTGTCGAGGCCGCCGCGGGGCTCGAGGGTCAGCAGGAGCATGCCGCCGTTGTCGCGGACCTGCGCATGGGCGGCCTGGATGTTCCTGGTGTCCGTGGCGTTCAGCGGGAAGGACGAAAAGCTCACGGCGACGGACGGGCGGCGGCCCAGGGATTCCGTGTATTCGGCGAGTGTCTGGTTCGCCCAGTCCAGGTTCACCCCGGCCAGCACCCCGGCGTCCGGGGCCAGGCCGGCCCCGTCGACCGCCACGCAGGCGGAGGGGGAAGAGGGGAGCGGCATGGCCTCCACGGATTCCTCGGCCGAGGGGGCGGTCGCGCAGGAAGCCAACAGGACCGCCGTGGCCAAGGCGCCGATGATGGGCGCATAACGTCTAGTCACGGCTCCAATGTACCGAATGGTTCACATATGCTGTGGAAATGTTCCTCATGCTTGGACTCTGCGCCGGCCTGCTGTGTGGCACCGCCGCCGCGGTCGCCGGCCGCCTCTGGGGAACCGCGCTGGCCGTTGCTCCGGTTGCGGGCTGGTTCGTCTTTTTGATCGTTGCGCAGCGAGGCGGACTCGGCGAGACCGAGGCCGAACCGCTCGCAAACGGGCTCTTGGGAATTCTCCTCGGGTTGTTCGTTGGGCAAGTATTCGAACGGCGGAGGGCGTCTGAGCGTCGGGCGCCAAGCCGCGCAACTCTCCTGAAGGCGGCGTTGACCCGGCATCGTGGGACCGACCGGGAGATCGGCCGGCCGCGTGTCCAGGCGGATATTGCGAGGCGCGCGGACGTCGATCAGCCGATCGGTGCCGCCATTTCCTCGACGACGTATTGGGTCTCGATGGAGTCGCCGTTGGTGGGGTCGGCCATTTCCACTTTCCAGCTGCGTGCGAACTGGTCCACGCCGCCGCTCATGGCGACCGTGCCCGAGATGAGAACCGTGCCGGGCTTGTTCAGGCCGCGTTCGCTCAGCACGTCCAGCCAGTAGTCCGGCGTCAGTAGCGCCTCCAGGGAGCTGTCCTGAATCAGGGTGTCGGGAGTGTCTCCCCGGCCCACCCAGCCCTTCAGGGTGATCTGGTCCAGGTGGTCCCGGACGTCGTCGAGGCGCCAGGCCTTGAGGGCCAGGACGTCCGGGCTTGCGTTTTTGCTCCAGGCCACGCCATGCACCTCGAGCTCGCGGTCGGTGTGGTCGCAGGCAACGGTCAGCAGCACGCCCTCCTCGGTGACGACCAGGCCCCACTCGGCCTCGCCGGACGTCCGTCCGTGCTGGACGCGCACCTCGGAGACCTGCTGTGCGAGGTACGGGGACACCGGATAGAGGGCCGGCGTCGTGGAGGGGCCGGGGACGCCGAGTTCGGCGAGCTCGGCGATGTGGGCCTGAACTTCCTCCTGCTCGCGTCCCGCGTAGCCGGCGTTGAGGAGGTGCTTGACCTCCACGCTTCTGTTGCTGCCGTCGGGAAGTTCGAAGTTGAGGGTCGTCATGGTGTGTCCATCCTTTGCGTGTGCTGCGGGGAACATTTACAAACCGGAAACAGAAGCAGTAGCCAATGTACATCCAGTATGCGTAATGTATACATTCAACGCCAGCGTGACAGGCGTCACCCAAAAACTCATGGAGGACTCACCATGGCCAACGTGCCAGCGCCGGCGTCCGGCGCCGCCCCGCACCCGGACAAGCCGATTCGACCCAAGGGTCTTTACAAGGCCTTCGCCGCCAGCCTCACCGGTACCGCGCTCGAGTGGTACGACTTCGCCGTGTATTCGGCCGCGGCCGCCGTCGTATTTCCCATCATCTTCTTCCCCGCGTCCGACCCGTTGACCGGCACCATCCTGGCGTTCTCCACCTATGCGGTCGGCTACGTGTCCCGTCCCGTGGGCGGCATCATCTTCGGCCGGCTGGGCGACCGCATCGGGCGCAAGAAGGTCCTGGTGACCACGCTGATGATCATCGGCGTCGCGACCGTGCTCATCGGCGTGCTTCCGGGCTACGCCAGCATCGGCATCGCGGCCCCCATCATCCTGGTCCTTCTCCGGTTCGCCCAGGGCGTCGGGGTCGGCGGCGAGTGGGGCGGGGCGGTCCTGCTGTCGAGCGAATACGGAGATCCCCATCGGCGGGGCTTCTGGGCGTCAGCGGCGCAGGTCGGACCGCCCGCCGGAAACCTCATGGCCAACGGGGCCCTGGCGGTCCTCACCTTGTCCCTCACCGAGGAGCAGTTCCTCAGCTTTGGATGGCGCATCGCCTTCCTGGTCTCGGCGCTTCTCGTCGGATTCGGCCTCTGGATCCGGCTCAAGCTGGAGGACACCCCGATCTTCAAGGCCATCGAGGCACACGGGGAACAGCCCAGTGCGCCCATCAGGGAAGTCTTCAGCACCGAACTCCGCCCCCTGATCGCCGCCATCCTCTGCCGCGTGGGCCCCGACGTGTTGTACGCCCTGTTCACGGTGTTCACCCTGACCTACGGGATCCAGGTCCTCGGCTACGAGCGCGGCCAGGTTCTCACCGCCGTCCTCATCGGGTCTGCCTTCCAGCTCTTTATGATTCCGCTGGCGGGCGCGGTATCCGACCGCTTCAACCGACGCCTGGTGTACGGCATTGGCGCCGTCGTGGGCGCCGTCTGGACCTTCGTCTTCTTCGGCCTACTGGGCGGTGACAACCAGGGCATGCTCATTGTGGGCATCGTGCTGGGGCTGATGGCCCACTCTTTTATGTATGGCCCCCAGGCGGCCTTCATCGTGGAGCAGTTCTCGCCGCGGCTCCGTTCCACGGGCAGCTCGCTGGCCTACACCTTCGCCGGCATCATCGGCGGCGCCGTCGCGCCACTGATGTTCACGCTGCTGCTCTCGGAATTCGGAACTTGGATTCCCGTGGCCATCTACGTGGCGGTCGCCGGCGCGGTCACGCTCGTCGGGCTGGCCCTCGGGCGGGACTCCAACACCGTGGAGGACGAGGACTACCGACTTCTCCTCGAGGGGGCCGCCGAGCGCGTACCGTCCGAGCTTGGGCGATCCCGCTAGGCCACCGCTGCGCTCACGTGCGCAGCAGGACGTCCAGGGTCACCAGAAGATGTTGGTCGATGGCCTTCTGCGCTGCCGCGGCGTCGCCGGACACCAGGGCGTCGAGTATGCCCTGGTGTTCGGCGCAGACCTCCTGGCGCCGGCGGCCACTGCGGAAGAGGGCGGCGACACCGACCAGGATCTGGCGGACATGAAGCTTGCTGTACGTGCGGGAGATCAGATCGTTTCCCGCCGCGTCGATGAGCTGCTGGTGGAAAAGGGTGTCCAGCCGGATGAACTCGCGCGCGTCGTCCGGGTTCGGGACATCCGGCAGTGCCGCCTGCTGGTCCAGCGTCGCCTGCATCTGCGCCGCGGGTACCCGCTGCTCGTCGATCACCAGGCGCGCCGCATGGGTCTCGAGGATCCCGCGCAGCTCCATCAGTTCCGAGATTTCGCGGCCGGTGACGGGGGGGACGTAGGCACCACGCTGGGGAATGAGTTCCACCAGGCCGTCGGAGACCAGCAGCAGGAGGGCCTCGCGGACCGGCGTTCGCGAGACCCCGATCTCGACGGCGAGTTCCTGCTCGTTGAGGAACCGACCCTGGATCGCCGGATCGGTCAGAATGTTTTCGCGCAGGTACGCGTACGCCTTTTCCCGGCCGGACGCCGCCGTGCCCGATATCTTTCGCATACATCAGGTATACAACAGAGTGGAGCAACTTCATGCGTTTAGCGGTAGCCCAAATCATCAGCGGCGAGGACCTGGCGGGCAACCTTGCCCTCATCCGAGAGTATGCCACCCGGGCCAGAGACGCCGGCGCCGAGCTGGTGGTGTTCCCCGAAGCGGCCATGCGGGCCTTCGGCAACACGCTCGCCGACATCGCCGAACCCGTGGACGGGCCGTGGGCCACCGCCGTGCGGGACATGGCCAGGGAGCTCGGGATCGCCGTCGTTGCCGGCATGTTCACGCCCGGAATCGACGGGCGCGTGCGCAACACCCTCCTGGTCACCGGCCCGGGGCTCGACACGTCGTATGACAAGATCCACCTCTTCGACGCGTTCGGCTTCGCCGAATCCGACTCGGTGGACGCCGGCGCCGCGCCCGTCACCTTCGAACTCCATGGCGTGGTCGTTGGGCTTGCCACCTGCTACGACGTGCGGTTCCCCGCGCTCTTCACGGCCAATGCCCGGGCGGGGGCCCAGGTCAACATCGTCTGCGCGTCCTGGGGCGCCGGGGAGGGGAAGGCCGAGCAGTGGGATTTGCTCGTCCGTGCCCGCGCGGTCGACAGCACCACTTTCGTCGTGGCCAGCGGCCAGGGGGACCCCGCGAGCGTCGGCATTGAGTCCGCCGGCTCGGCTCCCACCGGCATCGGCCGCAGCGCCGTGGTCTCTCCCCTCGGAACGACCCTGGCCACGCTTGGCGCCGCGCCGGACCTGATGGTCGTCGACATAGACCCGTCCACGATTGCCGACGTGCGTGCCAAGCTGCCGGTGCTGGCCAACGCCCGCAGCCTCCGAGGCCACACGAACGTCGAATCCGCGGGGAGATAGATGCTCAGGCGTTTGTTGGCGGACCTATGGAGGCCCTACCTGCGGCCCTCTCCGTCCGCACAGCTTTTTGCCATCGGCGGCCTCTTCAGCCCAAGGGACATCGATGCGCTCACCGCCGGGGTCCGCCGCTCCCCGTGAAGCCGCGGCGGGCCACCTAGTGCGCGGTGGGCGTGCCGGCTGTATCTTGGGGCCGGACATGGAAGCACCCCTGCCGGTCTCAGCGGCAGGGGCGCGACCTTGCGCGACCCGCGAAGGCCGCGCACGCGTTCCCTCCGATTGGGGGTGGTGGGAACGTTCGGACCCCGCGCGCCTAGGGAGGCATTCGGGACCCGAAAGAGATATTACTAGACGGTAGGGCCGTGGCAAATGATCGTCTGGGCGTTTCGCCTGCGGGCAAGCGCAACCGTCAGGGCGCTGGCTGTAGTCTCCGATCATGAGAGTCCTCTCCCTTGTCCTGCGAACGCTCGGATCGCTCACCCTAGCCGTGGCCGTTGTGTCCCAACTGCAGCGGTCCGTTGCGAACGAGTCGGCCGGCACGGGGCACGTCGCCTACGTGGTCGCGAATTTCTTCAGCTTTTTCACGATCGAGTCCAACGTCATGGCCATCGGTATTCTGGCGCTCGGGGCGGCCTACTCCCTCGGGATGGCCCGGGAGCCGGCATGGTTCGGGACGGCCCGCGCGGCCGTGACGACCTACATGGTGGTCACCGGGATCGTCTACAACCTGCTCCTGAGGGGGATCGAGCTGCCGCAGGGCACCACCGTGGGATGGTCCAACGAGATCCTGCACGTCGTGGGTCCGCTGATCGTCCTGCTGGACTGGCTCCTGTTCGCGGATTCGAGGCGATTGCCACGGCGCGCGGTCTGGTGGATCGTCGCCTTCCCCATCGCTTGGGTGGCCTACACCCTCTTGCGTGGGGCGGTCGGCGTCGATCCGCGGACGGGGCTCGGCTGGTACCCGTACCCGTTCCTGAATCCGGACACCTCGGCCAATGGATACTCCTCGGTGGTCTTCTACGTTCTGCTGATTGCGGGTGTCATCACGCTCGCCGGCCTTGGTGTTGTGCGCAGCGCGGGTTGGCGCCGGGCCGCGTTGGTTAGCCCATAGGCCCGTCGGTTGCCGTCGCTTCGATCGGCTCCAGCATCCTGTTCAGCGTCGTCCACTTCGGCAGCGATCCGTGGCTGGTCTTCTACTACCCGTGGCTCGGCGTCGTGTTCGGTCTGCTGGCAGTGATCACCCGCGGCCTGGAGGCGCCGATCGCCCTGCACGCCGCCAACAACGTCGTCACCCTCGGGGCCGGAGTGCCGCCCTCGGGAGGCGGCCCGCTGGTCGTCAAGCGTTCCTCCACCGGCGGCAGCGAGACCATGACCACGGTGCTGACCCTGGGTCCGGCCCAGATCCTCCTGCTTGGCAGCTTGTACCTGACCACGCGCCGACGGGCCATCGGAGGACGACGCTCCCGCTCAGCCGTGGCCGGTGGAGTTCCCGTCGGCGCGCGTTGCTTCGGCCGGATGGTCGTTGGTGGCCGCCCAGCTGCTGAGGAGCCTGAGCGCGTCGTGGGAGGGCGAGGCAGGTGCGGCGGAGTAGGCGATCAGGAGAAGCCCCGGGGCGGAAGTCAGCTCCATGGCCTCGTAGTTGAGGTCGAGGTCGCCCACAACGGGGTGGGTGATGGACTTGATCCCGGTTCGGTGTTCCCGCACGTCGTGGGAGGCCCAGAGGGTCCGGAATTCGTTGCTGCGGGTGGAGAGTTCGCCGACGAGGTCGGTGAGGACGCGGTCGTGGGGTGCGCGGCCCGCCTCTGTCCTCAGCAGCGCGACGGTTTGGACGGCGGCCCCGTCCCAGTCGCGGTAGAAGGTCCCGGCGCGGTCGTCGAGGAAAACGAAGCGGCCGAAGTTCGCAGGCCGTTGGGGCTGGACGTACATTTCGGAGAACACGGCCTGGCCGAGCCGGTTGGTCGCCACGATGTCCAGGCGCCCGTTCTGCACGAACGCGGGCACGTTGTCCATGGCGTCGAGCAGCTGCTGGACGGCGGGGGCGACCTGTTGCGTCCGGGTCCGTCCGCGACGGCGCTGCGGGTGGGCGCCTTGGTTCGCGGCGCGGACCAAGGCGTAGAGGTGCGAGCGTTCGGCGTCGGAGAGCTGGAGAGCCCGGCTGATGCCCTCCAAGACGGCTTCGGAGACGCCGGCGGCATTGCCGCGCTCCAGGCGCACGTAGTACTCGACGCTCATGCCGGCCACCAGCGCCACCTCTTCGCGGCGCAGGCCGGGGACGCGTCGGCGGCCGCCAAAGTCGGGGAGGCCGACCTTGTCGGGGGTGAGCCTGGCCCGTCTTGAGGTCAGGAACTCACGGAGGTCGTTCCGTATGTCCATGGCACCAACCTATGTCGCGGTCCGGTCGACAGGGAGGCCCTGTCATTAACCGTATGGAGCGGGACTCCCTGGCGCGTGCCATGGCCCGTTGACTGGTTCCATGCGGAAGACGGTCGGGACGGAGGAACCGGACACCGACTGAACCGCCAAACCGTGGGCCACACCCATGAACCACAACGACACAGGGAAAGACGACACAACATGAAGAACGCACGACTCGGAGGCCTCGAGGTCTCCCGCATCGGACTCGGCGCCATGACCATGGCCGGCACCTACACCAGCGAGGGCGCCCTGGACCACGCCGAATCGACCCGCACAATCCACCGGGCGCTGGACCTCGGGGTCACCCACATCGACACAGCGGAGATCTACGGGCCCTTCCTCAGCGAGGAGATCGTCGGACAGGCGGTCAAGGGACGCCGCAACCAGGTCAGGATCGCCACGAAGTTCGGCCTCGTGTCCCATTCCGGGGGCGGTCCCGGCGTCGTCGACAGCGGCGCGGCGAACGTGAGGGCCGCCGTCGAGGGGTCCCTGAAGCGCCTCGGCACCGACCACATCGACCTGTACTATCAGCACCGCGTCGACCCCAACACCCCGATCGAGGAAACCGCCGGCGCCGTCGCGGATCTGATCGCCGAGGGCAAGGTGCTGCACTTCGGGCTCTCGGAGGCCTCCCCGGAGACCATCCGCCGGGCACACGCCGTCCAGCCGGTCGCCGCACTGCAGACCGAGTACTCGCTGTGGACCCGCGACGTGGAGGTCGAGATCCTCCCGCTGCTGCGCGAACTCGGCATCGGGTTCGTCCCGTACTCCCCGCTCGGCCACGGCCTGCTCACCGGGCAGATCCGCTCCGTTGCGGACTTCGCCGACGACGATTGGCGCAAGACCAACCCCCGCTTCACTGGCGAGAACTTCCGCCGGAACCTCGCGATCGTGGACGAGGTGACGGCGATCGGCGCCGAGATCGGCGCCACCCCCGCCCAGACCGCGCTTGCGTGGCTGCTCACCCGGGGGACCGACATCGCCCCGATCCCCGGCACCCGCCGGGTCTCCCGGGTCGAGGAGAATACGGCGGCCGACGGAATCGAACTCACCGCCGACCAACTGGGGAGGCTGGACGCACTGCGGCCCGCCGCCGGGGACCGCCACGACGAGGTCAACATGGCCTCCATCGACCGCTGACCCGGGGGGACAGGACGGGGCCGGCCCGAACACCCGCCTACCGCGCGGCTCAGACGCCATCCCTGTCCCGGAACGCCTTGAAATATGAACGGGCCGCATCCAGGACCCGCTCGTATTGGGCGGCGTCGAAGCTAAAGGTCCCGGCCTCCCTGAACGGCAGGGTTTCCTCGTTCTCGGTCTCGCGGTCGGCGTCCCATCCGAACGCGGACCACATGACCTGCCCGTCCCGCCGGGTCAGAACCGCGGTAATGCCGCCGCAGTCTTCGTCCAGGCATTCCGGGCAGAACAGTAGCCAAACACGGGTCCCCTTTCGGTGCGGGGAACGGCTGAGCAGGCAGTTGATCTGCTCGAGGGCAGATTCCGGGTCGGACTCGGTCAGCCGTGTCACCCGTTCGGGCGAATCGGCTTCCCATTCCTGGATCCACAGCTGGAGGGGCTTGCCGTCGATGGCGAAGTCGTAGTGCGTGCGCACGCCACCGACCTGGCGGCTGAAGAACAGCCACCGGCGTTCCAGCGAGACCCTGGGCACCCGTCTTTCGACCAGGGCCAGAACATTCCGTGCGCCCATGCCACCAGTATCGCCGAATGCCGGCCGTCGCGCCGTTCTTCGTCGGCGAGGGGCACGTGAGCGGGCGGAACGCTAACCGCGGCGCCCAGCGTCCAGGACCCGCCCGCGGAGCCAGCCGGTGGCGTCGGCGAGAATGCGCTCGAGCGGTCCCTTGCCGACGGTGGCCCGCCAGAGAACCGCGGCGAGCAGGAAGAGTATGCACTGGATGGCTACCTCCATGATCGGCCGCCTGGGATCCAGGATTCCGGTGGCGAGGATGATCAGGTGGGCCGAGTAGAGGGTCAGCGTCATCGAACCCATCGCGGCAAGGGGCTCGACGGACCGGCCCAGGCGCGGGACGATCAGCAGCACGGCGCCGAGCGCCGCCATCGCGACGCCGAGCGTGCTCAGGATCGTGACCGGCGTCGAGGTGTAGGGCGCCAAGATGGCCAGCCACCAGCCGGTCGTGGCGGGGAACGAGTCGGCATCGGTTTCGGCGTCCTTGCCGAAGGTCAGGATCGCGTCGATGTCTTCGCGGTCGAGCCCCGGGGTCGCCGCCACGATCTGGTCCAATCCGCCACCGGGCCCCAACAGCAGTTGGGACAGCAGCCACATGGAGGCGGCCAGCGCGGCTCCGGCGCCGAGCAGGAAAGTGGCCGTTCTGCGGGACGAAAGGTCGGAGCGTCCGATCGCGATCCCCGCGCAGATGTACGCCAGCCACGGCAACGCCGGATAGAAGCCGGTCAGCAGCATGTCCGTCAGGAAGGCGCCCGGCTGTGCTGCGACGAGGCCAAACGTGTATTCGCCGTCGACCTCCGGCCTGTCGGTCCACACGGCCCGGACCAGTTGCATGGCGACGGGCCCGAGCAGCGCGAAGGTGGCGGACAGGCAGACCAGGGTTCGCCGCCCCAGACCGATCAACGGAACGGCCAGTAGAAAGAGGACGCCGTAGTAGGGCAGGATGACCGCGATCTCGGTGCCCGTTGCGCCAAGCAGGAGGCCGATCGCGATGACGAGCAGGGCCCGCAGCGCCAGCGCTGCCCGGCCCGCGGTCATCGCGCGACCCGTCGGCGCCCGTCGCCCACCGGATTGCAAAGCTATCGAGATCCCCGCGATCAATGCGAACAGCGCCGCCGCCCGGCCGGCGAGCAGCGCCACCACCAGAACGGGCTCGTCGCTCTCCGTCTCCACGGGCACGATGTTCACGATGATGATGCCTATCAGCGCCACACCCCGGGCGACGTCGACGCCCACGAGTCGACCCGTCCGCGGCGGTGTCTGGCCAGCGCTCGCTTCCGGTACTCGTTCCTCGCCCGGCCCGCGCCGGGGAACGTGGTCAATTGACACTTTCGACTCCTTGGACAGTGGTTGATGCCGCGCCTATGGGGACCGCAACGCATCAAGCCAACGCATACCCCTGTTACGGCGGCGTTACCCGTGGGCGCGGCGGCGCCCGGGCCCCCAACTGGCCCCCGGAAGCCCCTCCGAATGTCCCGCGTAACGCGGGCCTAACGCATCCGCCGGTATGACTGACGGACATTTCTTATCTGGGGGAGGCACACCATGTATGAATGCACACGGCGCGGCAACGGAGCGGTGGAACGGGCATGCTAGGGCAGGCGGCGGCACTGCCCGGCTGGGTTTGGTTTGGCGCCGCATTTGTCCTCTGCGTCTCGATCGCAATGTGGCGCGCGCGCCGCCGAGTGCGGGCAGGGGGTGGCGGATCGCCCGGTGAAGGAGACGGCTGGCGAACCGTCGACAGCTTGGCCATCGGTGTGGCGGCCCTGAGTCTCTTGCTGATGCTTCTCGGCGCGTTCATCGACTTGGGAAACATCGACTTCGGACGGATCGGCGGCCACAGCGGCTGAGTGGCCGGTCGGTGCCGGTTCGCACTCAGCGCCCCGGCGGCGTTTTCGGGAGCGAGCGTTCCAGGAGTTCGCGCAGCGCGCCGCGATCCACCCCCGTCAAACGTGTGAGGTAGAGGCAGGCCTTGCTCGCGCGGTGCTTTCCCAGTCGGGCCAAGAGCTCGGGCCAGCGCTGCGAGAAGTCGTTTGCGAGGTAGATCGTGTGGTGTGCGGGTCCCGGCGCGAAGGCGAGGAGGGGAGCGCGTCCCCCGTGCCCGGTCTCGTAGCGATACTCGTACTCGCCGAAGCCGATGATGCGGCCCGCCCACACGACCGGCTGCTCCCCGCTGACCTCGCCGAGGAGCGCGAGCAGTTCGTCGGCCTCTGCGCGCCGAGGGCCCGCGGTCCGGTCGAGCACGTCGGCAACGGGCAGGTCCGACGGTGACATTGCGGGCGGCTTCGCTGCCATGGGGTCTCCTCGCGGTCCGGCTGGATAACCCAGCCTACTTCGGCAGCGCACTCGATCGGCTCCGGGCTACGGGAACTCGATGATCTGCCGCACCGCGCGCCCGTCGGCCAGTTCGTCCATGGCCTCGTTGAGGTCCTCCAGCCGGATGCGCCCGCTGACGAGGCGCTGCAGCGGGAGGCGGCCCGCGCGCCACAGGTCCGCGAAGCGGGGGATGTCGCGGTCGGGCACGGCCGAGCCGAGGTAGGAGCCCACGATCGTGCGGGCCTCCGCGGTGAGGCCCAAGGGGCTGATCCGCGAGACTGCGTCCGGGGCGGGCAGCCCGACGGTGACCGTGGTGCCGCCCGGGGCGGTGATTCGGACGGCGGTCTCGAACGCAAGCGGGTGGCCGGCAGCCTCCACGACCACCGCGGCCAGGACCCCGGCCGCCTCCGCCTCCTCGGGTGAGTGGGTGGCGTCGGCCCCCAGCTCGCGGGCCAGTTCCAGCTTGTCCTGCTGCCGGTCGATCCCGATGACGCGGCCATCTGTCACTGCGCGGGCGACCATCAGGGCCGCCATGCCGACGCCGCCGAGGCCAACGATCGCGACGTCGTCGTGCGGGCCGGGCCGCCCCGAGTTCACGACGGCGCCGCCGCCGGTGAGCACGGCGCAGCCCAGGACGGCCGCGATATCGGGCGGAATGTCGTCGCCGACGGGGACGGCCGAGCGGCGGTCGACGACGGCGTGGGTGGCGAAGGCGGACACGCCGAGGTGGTGGTGGACCGGCTCCGTGCCGCCCCCTCCGGACTCGCGGGAGATCCGCCGGCCGCCGCGCAGGAGCTCGCCCGCGTTGTTGGCGGCGCTGCCGGCGGAGCACGGAAGCCGCCCGCCGGTGGCGCACTGCGCGCATGCGCCACAGCGCGGAAGGAACACCATGACCACCCGCTCGCCCACGGACACGTCGTCGACTCCCTCGCCAAGGGCCTCGACAACGCCGGCGGCCTCGTGGCCCAGGAGCATGGGAACGGGGCGGACCCGGTTGCCGTCCAGGACGGACAGGTCCGAGTGGCAGACCCCTGCCGCCTCGATCCGCACCAGAAGTTCGCCGGGTCCGGGCGGGTCCAGCCGTAGCTCCTGGATCTTCAGCGGACGCGTTGCGGCGAAGGGCCGCGCTGCTCCGATGGACTCAAGCACGGCACCGCGGATGCTGCTGGGTGAAGTCATGGGACCACACTAGCCATGGGAGCCTTCTGCCCTCGCGGCCCGGGTTGGGAAAGAGGGCCTATTTGACCAGTTGCGGGTAGTGGATCCTCGCGGTCTCGGGGTGGGCGCGGAGCCATCCCTTGAGGACGTTGGCCCCGTAGGAGGCAAGCATCGGGTTGTGCGGGTCGTCCGAGGCGCCACGCGCGTCGGCGGCCAGGTGCGGCGGCAGCGGAATCGTGTCGATGACCGAGTCGAGCCGCGGCGACCAGAAGAACGGAACCGAATAGCGGTCCACGCCGGCCGGTGGCGCCGTCACGCGGTGGATGGTGGCCATCAGGTAGCCGTTCGTGGCGACCTCCAGCATCTCGCCGAGATTCACCACCAGGGCACCCTCGATCGGCTGAACGGTGATCCATTCGTCCTGCCCGTAGGGCTTGACCTCGAGACCTCCCACCAGGTCCTGGAGCAGCAGCGTCACAAACCCGTAGTCTGCGTGGGCGCCAACGCCCTGGTTGCCGGCCTCCGGCACCTGGTTGCCGCCGACGTAGTGCACCAGCTTGCCCATCCACGCAGGGGCGGACTCGAACGGTTCGGCGAAGTAGTCCTCGGGCAGGCCCAGGGAGACGGAGATCGCGGACAGGAGTTCGGCGCCGATCGAGCTCATCAGGGCGGCCCATTCCATGGCCACCGACTCGAGGTCCGGGAAGGATTCCGGCCACTGGTTGGGACCCTGCAGGTTGAGGTACGGGCGGTCGGCCGGGACCTCGGCGAGCGGCGCGCGCTCCGGTCCAAAGTCGATCTGTTCGCGCGAGTCGGCGCGGCCGCGGGTGATTTCCTTGCCGAGCCGCGTGTAGCCGCGGAACTGGGCCGAGCCGCGGTTGTCCAGTTTCAGGCGCTCCTCGAGCGGGAGGCGGAAGAAGCGGGCGATCGTATCCAGCAGCTCCTGAGCCTGGCCGGCCCGCTCGCCGTATCCGGTGATCTGGAAGAAGCCGACGTTGTGGGTTGCGTCGCGCAACGCCTCGATGAAGTCGGGATCAAAGCGTCCGTCGGCGGTGCGCGCGGTGGACATATCCAATACGGGAACGGAGGTGCGGACTGTGTTCATGACACAACGTTAGGCCCGTGTTACGTGCTCCCGAAAGCGATCATGACGCGCCGTTCCGTCATGTGTCGGCACATGTCGCAACCCTTGACTTATGCCTCGGCGGCGTTTCCGTCCAGGGAACGCCACACGGCCGAAACGCGGAAGGTCGTTCTCAGTTGGGCCGTCTTTCCCTAAGCTGGATTGGTGATATTCAAAGCCGTCGGCGATTCCCGCCCGTACCCGGACCACGGACACGTCTCGCCGAAGGATTGGGCGGGCGTCTCGCCGCGCCAAGTGCGGTTGGACGAACTTGTTACGGTCAAGTCCAACCTGGACCTCGGCGCCCTGCTGGCAGAGGACTCGACCTTCTTCGGCGACCTCTTCCCGCACGTCGTCCTGTGGCGGGGCACGAAGTACCTGGAGGACGGCCTGCACCGGGCCGTGCGGACGGCCCTGCACCACCGTTCGGTCATGCACGCGCGCGTCCTGGTGTTGGAAGACTAGGCGTGGAGTCCGAAGGGCGGCCCAACCCGCGCGAGTGGCACGGCCACCGCATTGTGACCGAGGACGACCTGGTCCGCGACTTCGACGACCACGATCCCGAACACGTCGACGATCCGCACCACTACTCGAAGCGGCTGCGCCACGGCGTCGTCCTGGTGTTGCTGCTGGCGCTGGTCGTGACCGCCGTCGTCGGGGCCTACATGGTCGCCACGCGCCAGATCGTGGTTCCCGGGTGGGAGCCGCAGGGCGAACCCACGGTGGCGGCCGCGCCGGAGCCCGCATGCCCCGTGGACGTCCTTTCGTACATGGACCCGAAGACCGTGACCGTCAACGTCTACAACGCCACGCAGATCAACGGCCTGGCCGGCGCCGCGGCGAACCGCCTCGAGAAGCGCGGCTTCAGGATCGGCGAGGTCGGTAACAAGGTGCTCAACGACCCGGACGTCGTGGCCGCGGTTGTGTCCGGCACGGCGGGCCGCGCGCAGGCCCTGACCGTGCAGCGCAACATCAAGGGCACCGAGTACGTGAAGGACCCCAAGAGGACCGTCGACTCGGTGGATCTGGTGGTGGGCCAGGACTTCGACAAGCTCATCGACGCCGCCGACGTCGTCACCAAGGACGGCCGGCTCCGCTGCCCGCGCGCTACGGCGGAGGAAAAGAAGTCCTAGCTAGTTGCATCCCTCCGGGCCGCACGCCTCGCCATCGGCACCGCCCGCGGCCGCGACCATCGTGAGCGGGTTGTTCTCCCGCCAGGCGGTGGTCAGCGCCTCGGCGAAGATTTCCGCGGGCTGGGCGCCGGAGATGCCGTACTTCATGTCCAGCACAAAGAACGGCACGCCGGTGATGCCCAGCGAGCGGGCCTGGGCGAAGTCCGCCTCGACGGACTCCCGGTAGTCTTCGCCGTCCAGCACGCGTGCGACGTCGGCGTCCGGCAGTCCTGCGCCCGTCCCGATGGCGCGCAGGGTTTCGCGGTCGCCCGTGTCCAAGCCCTTCTCGAAATGCGCCGAGAGCAGCCCCTCCTTCACCTCGGCGGCGCGCCCATGCTCCTTGGCCAGGTGCAGCAGGCGGTGGGCGGTGAACGAGTTGGCCACCCGCAGGTTGCCGAAGTCGTAGGCCAGGCCCTCGCCCGCGGCCTGCGTGGTGACGTGCTCCAACATCTGCTCGACCTGCGCCGGGGCCAGCCCCTTGATGGACGCCAGGTACTCCGCCTCCGTGCCGTCGTACTTCGCGGGCAGGGACGGGTCCAACTGGTAGCTGTGCCAGACAACGTCCACCTGCTCCTTGAAGGGAAGCATCTCAAGGGCGGCCTCGAAACGGCGCTTGCCGATGAAGCACCAGGGGCAGGCGATGTCGGACCAGATGTCTACGGCGAGGCGGGGCTGAGTCATGGAAGCTTCAACCACGCAGCGGCGCGGCCTATTCCCCGTGGCGCCCCGTGGCGCGGAGCAGCACGTAGGCGGCGGCGCCGGCGAGGAAGCCCCAGAACGGGGCGACGATGCCCCAGGGCGCTATTCCGGAGGCGGTCACCACCAGCGTCACCAGGGCCGCCTCGAGTGCGGCCGGTTGCCGACTGTCCGGGCGCAGCGCGTCGGACAGTGCGCCCTGCAGCGCCCCCGCCAGGGCCACACCGGCCATGGCCGTGACCAACTCGTCCGGAACGGCGGCCAGCAGGGAGACGATCGCCGCGCTGAAGCTGCCGCAGAGGATGAAGAAGAGTCCGCAGGCGACGCCGGCCACGTAGCGGCGCCGGAGGTCTTCGTGGGCCTCGCGGCCGGCGCAAATGCCGGCGGTGATCGCCGCCATGTTGATCGAGTGCGCACCGAACGGCGCAAAAGCGATCGAGGCGGCGGCGGCCCCGCCCAGCAGGAGCCTGTCGTTCGGCCGGTAGCCGCTGGTGGCCATCATGGCCAGCCCGGGGGCGTTTTGGCCGGCCATCGTTACGATCAGCAGCGGCACGGAGATGCCCATGATGGCCATCGGCGAGAACGTGGGCGTGGTCCACAACGGTCCGGAGAGCGCCAGTTCCACCGCGGGGGCGGACGCCTGCCCCGTGGCGGCGGCGAGTCCCAGGCCCGCGGCCAACGCGATTAGGACGGCGTAGCGCGGGACAAGACGCCGGCCGGTCAGGTAGGCGAGGACCAGCCCGCCCGCGACGAGCGGAGACGCCACCACGGAGCCCGCCACGTTGAGCACAAAGGGCAGCAGGACGCCGGCGAGGACTGCGGCGACGATCGGCCGCGGCACCGCGGCGAGGATGCGGCCGAACAGGCCGGTGGCCCCCAGTGCCAGCCCTAGGAAGCCCGCCACGATGTAGGCGCCGATGGCATCCGGGTACGAGTAGCCGCCCAAGGCGGCCAGGAGAAGCGCCGCCCCGGGGACGGACCAGGCCACCACCACCGGCTGGCGCGTGAAGAGGCTCAGCCCGACGCAGACGATCCCGCTTCCCACGGAAATCGCCCACACCCACGAGCTGGTCTGCCCGGGGGAGAGTCCCGCGCGGTCCGCCGCCCCGAGGACCACCAGGAGCGGGCCGGCGTAGGAGACCGCCACGGCGACGAACCCGGCCACAACAGCGGACAGCGAGGCGTCGGCCAAGAATCCCCGTTGGCTCGCCGGGACCGTGGGCTCTGCCTGCGGCTTCACGTGGGCCTCCTTCTCCGGGGGTCGTCCGCTCCGCCGCGTGACGCGGGGCACGCCCAAACCCTGCCCACCGTACGGGGACCGGACGCGGGCGACAAATACCAAAAACATGCTGAATCGATAGGCAAAAACTCTGGATTTACACCCTTGGTCAAGCCTAGGTAAATGTCCAGTGTGACGACGCGCACAGCGGTGTGATGGTTGGGGTCACGCATTTTCCTGCGGCCCGACGGACCGGCCGCAGCCGCCCCAGGCAATGACGCCAACAGAAGGAGAAGCCATGACCGAGATGCTCGATGAAATCGGCGCGCGCCTGGACCAGGCCCTGATCGAGGACGAGGAGAACGGTGTCTTCCGCGCCAACCGGAACATCTTCACCGACGAGGAGATCTTCGAACTGGAGATGAGGCACATCTTCGAGGGCAACTGGATCTACCTGGCCCACGAATCGCAGATCCCCAACGTCGGCGACTACCTGACCACCCACATCGGGCGCCAGCCGATCGTGATCTCCCGCAACAAGGAGGGCGTCCTCAACGCGCTCATCAACGCCTGCAGCCACCGGGGAGCGATGCTGTGCCGGCGCAAGACGGACAACCGCACCACCTTCACCTGCCCGTTCCACGGCTGGACCTTCAACAACTCGGGCAAGCTGCTCAAGGTCAAGGACTCCCGCGGCGCCGGCTACCCGGAACAGTTCAACAAGGACGGCTCCCACGACCTGACCCGCGTGGCACGCTTCGAAAGCTACCGCGGCTTCCTCTTCGGTTCCCTGAACGCCGACGTCAAGCCGCTCGAGGAGCACCTGGGCGAGGCGACCAAGATCATCGACATGATCGTGGACCAGTCGCCGGAGGGCCTCGAGGTGCTCCGCGGCTCCTCGACCTACACCTACGACGGCAACTGGAAGCTGCAGGCGGAGAACGGAGCCGACGGATACCACGTCTCCGCCACCCACTGGAACTATGCCGCGACCCAGGCCCGCCGCACCGCGGGGGAGTCCAGCAACGACACCAAGACCATGGACGCGGGGGGCTGGGACAAGCAGAAGGGCGGCTACTACTCGTTCGAGCACGGGCACCTGCTGCTGTGGACCGAGTGGCTGGACCCCGCGAACCGGCCGCTCTTCGACCAGCGCGACGACCTGGTGGCCCGCTACGGCGAGGCGAAGGCCGACTGGATGATCAACATCTCGCGCAACCTCTGCCTCTACCCGAACGTCTACCTCATGGACCAGTTCGGCTCGCAGATCCGCCAGTTCCGGCCCATCTCGGTGGACCAGACCGAGGTCACGATCTATTGCATCGCCCCCAAGGGCGAGTCGGACGCGGCCCGCGCAAACCGCATCCGGCAGTACGAGGACTTCTTCAACGCCTCCGGCATGGCTACCCCGGACGACCTGGAGGAGTTCCGCTCCTGCCAGAAGACGTACATGGCGACCGCCGCGCAATGGAACGACCTCAGCCGCGGACAGGCTCACCAGATCGTCGGCCCGGACGAGAACGCCGACAAGATCGGGCTCAGGCCGATCTCCAGCGGCGCCCGCACCGAGGACGAGGGCCTCTACCCGATCCAGCACGGCTACTGGCGGGACACCATGCGCGACGCCGTCGCCGCCGAGAACACCGAGAACACCGAGCGCTAGGGAGCGGACGAATGACCATCACCGACACCACCCTGACCACAGCCGCCGGAACAGTCACGCGGAACGACGTCGAGCAGTTCCTCTACCGCGAGGCCCGCTTCCTCGACGACCGCCAGTTCGACGAGTGGATCGACTGCTACCACCCCGAGGCCACGTTCTGGATGCCGGCCTGGGCCGACGACGACCAGCTGACCGAGGACCCGCAGCGCGAGATCTCGCTGATCTACTACTCCAACCGCGGCGGCCTGGAGGACCGCGTGTTCCGCATCAAGACGGACCGCTCCAGCGCCACCAGCCTGCCCGAGCCGCGCACGGGCCATAACATCACCAACGTCGAAATCCTGTCCCAGGAGGGCGGGCAAGTGGAGCTGCGCTTCAACTGGTTCACGCTCTACTACCGCTACCAGAACATCGACACGTACTTCGGGACGTCCTTCTACACGGTGGACTTCTCGGGGACGCAGCCGGTGATCACCAGCAAGAAGGTCGTCCTCAAGAACGACTACATCCACCACGTCGTCGACATCTACCACATCTGATCCCCGCGGAAAGAGCGATTCACATGACCTACCAGGTTGCCCTGAGCTTCGAAGACGGGATCACCCGCTTCATCAAGTGCGGACCCAACGAGACCGTCGCCGACGCGTCCTACAAGGCCCGCATCAACATTCCCCTGGACTGCCGCGACGGCGCGTGCGGCACCTGCAAGTCCTTCTGCGAGTCCGGCCGGTACGACGGCGGCGACTACATCGAGGAGGCGCTGACGGACGACGAGGCGGACAAGGGATTCTGCCTTCCCTGCCAGATGGTTCCGGAGTCGGACCTCGTGCTGCAGATCCCCACGACGTCCGAGGTCGCCAAGACCGCGGCCGGGGAGTTCGACGCCACGCTGACGCGGATACGCCGGCTCTCGCCCACCACCTACGGCTTCGACGTCACGGTCCGGGACCGGGAAGCGCTGGCCTTCCTGCCCGGTCAGTATGTCAACGTCGGTGTGCCCGGGACGGACCAGGCCCGCTCGTACTCGTTCAGCTCGGGCCCGACGGCGGAGACGCTCTCCTTCCTGATCCGAATCACGGACCAGGGCCTGATGTCCTCCTACCTGCGGGACACCGCACGGGAGGGCGACAAGCTCACGCTTACCGGGCCCATGGGCAGCTTCTTCCTGCGCGAGCTCAAGCGCCCCGCCCTGCTGCTCGCCGGCGGCACCGGGCTGGCGCCCCTGCTCTCCATGCTGGAGAAGATGACCACGGAGGCGCCGGCCCACCCCGTGCACCTGATCTATGGCGTGACGACCGACACCGACCTCGTCGAGGTCGACGTGCTGGAGGACTACGCGGAGAAGATCGACGCCCTGAGCTTCGACGTTGTTGTCGCCGACCCGGAGAGCGGCGCGGAGAAGAAGGGGTACGTCACGAACCATTTTCTGCCACGGCACCTGAACGACGGCGACGTCGACGTCTACCTCTGCGGGCCGCCCCCCATGGTGGAAGGCGTCCGCCGGCACCTGGAGAGCGAGGGGATCGCGCCGGCGAACTTCTACTTCGAGAAGTTCGCGCTGGCCGTGCCCGTGGGAGCGGCCTGATGGAGTCCGCCACCGGGCGTGCGGCCGCCTCGGTCCACGCGGGTCGCTTCGACGGCAAGGTCGTGGTGGTCACCGGATCGGCCCAGGGCATCGGGCTCGCCGTCGCCCGTCGCATCTCGGCCGAGGGCGGCGCCGTGGTGCTCGTCGACCGGGCCGACCTGGTCCACGAGGTGGCGGGCGAACTGCGCGCCGGCGGCGCGTCGGCCACCGGCGTCACGGCCGACCTTGAAACGTACGACGGCGCCGAATCGGCGATCTCGGCCGCGCTGTCCGAACACGGTCGGATCGACGTGCTGGTGAACAACGTGGGCGGGACCATCTGGGCCAAGCCGTTCGAACACTACAGCCCGGAGGAGATCGGCAAGGAAATCAACCGGTCCCTCTTCCCGACCCTCTGGTCCTGCCGAGCCGTGTTGCCGCACATGGTCGGGAGGGGCGCCGGCGTGATCGTCAACGTCGCCTCCGTGGCCACACGAGGCGTCAACCGCGTTCCCTACGCGGCGGCCAAGGGCGGCGTCCGCGCCATCACCGCGTCGCTCGCGCTGGAGGCGGCACCGCACGGAATCCGCGTTGTCGCCACCGCGCCGGGAGGCACGGAGGCCCCGGAGCGGAAGGTCCGCCGCGGCCCCTCGCCCGAGGGCGAGCAAGAGGCCGCCTGGTACCGGCAGATCGTGGAGCAGACCGTCGACTCGTCGCTCCTGAAGCGCTACGGGACCCTCGACGAGCAGGCGGCGCCGATCGCGTTCCTCGCCTCGGACGAGGCGTCCTACATCACCGGCAACACGCTGCCGGTGGCCGGCGGAGACCTCGGCTAGCACCACCGTCCCGTTTCACACCCCGCCCCGCCGCGCCCGGCGGGCCCATGACAATGGAGTCGCACCGTGAACACGTCAGAACTTGCAGTGTCCCTAAGGCAGAAAAAAACCGTCCGCTGGGTGGTGGCCATCGCGGCCATCGCGTTGGTCTTCGATGGCTACGACCTGGTCGTCTACGGCACGATCGTCAGCGGACTGCTCGCCGACCCCACCCAGTTGGGCCGGCTGGACCCCGCGCAGGCGGGCGCCCTGGGCAGCTACGCGCTGATGGGCGTGATGGTCGGAGCGCTGGCCACCGGCGCCATCGGCGACCATGTTGGACGCCGCCGGGTGATGATCACCGGCATCGTCTGGTTCTCGCTGGGCATGGCCGCCACGGCCATGGCCCCCAACATTCCCGCGTTCGGCGTCCTGCGCTTCCTGACGGGAATCGGAGTCGGGGCGCTCGTCGCGACGGCGGGCGCCGTCGTCGCCGAGTTCGCTCCCGCCGGCAAGCGCAACTTCTACAACGCCATCGTCTATTCGGGTGTGCCCGCTGGCGGCGTGCTCGCGTCGCTGGTCGCGATTGCGCTGAGTGAGTCCATCGGCTGGAGGGGGCTGTTCTGGATCGGGGCGCTCCCGATCCTGTTCCTCCTGCCCATGGCGCTGCTCAAGCTTCCCGAATCGCCCCAGTGGTTGGCCTCCCGCGGCCGCCTGGACGCAGCCCTCGCCGTCTCGAGGCTCACCGGCGTGCCGCTGGCCGTGCCCGCCGCGGCCGTCGAGGGAACCACGACCATGGCGGGGGCGGAGCGTGTCGGGTTCGCGGCGCTCGCCACCAGACGCTACGCGCTGCCCACGCTCCTGCTGGGGCTCATGAGCTTCTCCGGCCTGCTGCTCACCTACGGCCTGAACACCTGGCTTCCGCAGATCATGGGCCTCTACGGCTACGGCAAGAACTACTCGCTGACGTTCCTCCTGGTGCTCAACGCGGGGGCGATCATCGGGGGCGTCCTCGCCTCCGTGTCCGCCGACCGCTTCGGACCAAAAAAGATCGTTTCGGCGACGTTCCTGCTGGCCGCACTGGCCATGGTCCTCCTGACCATGCAGCTACCGCTCGGCATCCTGCTGGCGCTCATGGCTGTGGCCGGGGTCGGGACCATCGGCACCCAGGTGCTGATTTACGGTTTCGTCTCCAACTACTACCAAAGCCATGCCCGCGGCGCGGGCGTGGCGTGGTGTGCGGGCTTCGGCCGCCTCGGCGGGATCTTCGGCCCGCTGGTCGGTGGATTCCTGCTCGCCGCGGGTGTCCAAAACCAGGTGGCGTTCCTCGTCTTCGCGGGCGTCGCGGCCGCCGGCGCCGCCGTGACGATGTTTGTCCCGAGGCGGGGCGAGCAGGAGACCGACCCCCCGGTGCCACCGGCCGCGCCGGAATCCGCGGCCCCCCACAGCCCGGCCCGCGTGGGCTGACCAGACCGCACCCTAGGCGGTGCGGGCGCGGGGCGGAGGGCTCAATGGGGCGCCCTCCGCCCTGTTCGCTCCGCCCCGAATGGCAAGATAAGACCATGTCACAGACGCAAGAGAAGCCCTGGGTGAAGAACTACCAGCCGGGCGTCCCGGCCGAGATCGATCTGCCGACGGAATCGCTGGTTGCGATGTTCGAGCGTTCGGTCGCGGAGGCGGGCAGCAGCCCCGCACTGGAGTTCTTCGGCCGCCGCACCAGCTACGCGGAACTCGGCGAACAGGTGGAGCGCGCCGCCGAGGGGCTGCGCAGGCTGGGCGTCCGCGCCGGGGACCGGGTGGCCCTGATCCTGCCCAACTGTCCGCAGCACGTCGTCGCGTTCTACGCCATCCTTCGCCTGGGCGCGATCGTGGTGGAGCACAACCCGCTGTACACCTCGAGGGAACTCCGCCACCAGTTCGAGGACCACCAGGCCCGCGTGGTGATCGTGTGGGACAAGGCCGCGGCGGCCGTCCGCGATTTCCCCGCCGACGTCGAAATCGACCATGTCGTCAGCGTCAACCTGTTGCGGGCCTTCCCTCCCGCCAAGCGCCTCGCGCTGAACCTGCCGGTCAAGTCCCTGCGCGCTTCCCGGGCCGCGCTCACCGGCCCGGCCCCGGACACGATCCCGTGGAAGGCCCTCCTGGGCCGCGGCCGGCTCGATCCGCGCCACCCGCGGCCCGCCGTCGGCGCCCTTGCAGCCATCCAGTACACCTCCGGCACCACGGGGCGGCCCAAGGGCGCCATGCTCACCCACTTCAACCTCTACGCCAACGCGCTCCAGGGCGAGGCGTGGATGCACGGGGCGGAGTACCGCAAGGAGGTGTTTTACGCGATCCTGCCGATGTTCCACGCCTTCGGCATGACGCTGTATCTGACCTACGGCGTCCGGAAGCAGGCCCTCCTGGTGCTGTTCCCCAAGTTCGACGCGGACCTGGTGCTGGCTGCCATGAAGAAGTCGCCGGCAACCGTCTACTGCGCGGTGCCGCCCATCTACGAACGCACCGCGATCGCGGCGAAGGAACGCGGCGTCTCGCTGCGGTCGTGCCGGTATTGCATCTCCGGCGCCATGAACCTGCCCAGACACGTGGTGGAGCTGTGGGAGTCCGTGTCCGGCGGCCTGCTGGTGGAGGGATACGGCATGACCGAATCGTCGCCGGTGGCCATGGGGAACCCGTTCCACCTGACGCGCCGCACCGGAACCATCGGCGTTCCGTTCCCCTCGACGCTGATGAAGGTCGTCGATCTGGACGACCCGTCGAAGGAGGTGCCACCCGGCGAACCGGGGGAGCTGCTGCTCAAGGGTCCGCAGGTCTTCCAGGGCTACTGGAACAACCCAGAGGAGACGGCCAAGGCGCTGCTGCCTGGCGGCTGGCTTCGGACCGGCGACGTGGTGACCGTAGACGGCGACGGCTTTACGACCATCGTCGACCGCGCCAAGGAACTCATCATCACCGGCGGCTTCAACGTGTCGCCGACGGACGTCGAGACGGTGCTGAGGCTCCACCCGGATGTCCGCGACGCCGCCGTGATCGGCAAGCCCCTGGACCGGGGCGGGGAGATGGTGGTCGCCGCCGTCGAGCTGGAGCCGGGCACCGAGCTGGACGAGGAGGCCCTGCGGGGCCACTGCCGCGAGCACCTCGCCGCCTACAAGGTTCCCCGGCGGGTCGTGGCCATCGAGGAGATGCCGCGATCCATGCTCGGCAAGATCCTCCGGAAGCAAGTGCGCGAACGGGTGCTTCCGCTGCTCTAAGCCACGCTGGCCAGGACAGGACAGGATCCGACCGAACCGTGCCGGGCGTCGTTGCCCGCCTGCGGCTAGGGTTGATGCTCATGACCGGCAATGGCGCAGAGGGCATGGTGGAGGGCAGGGAGCGCGAACTCGCGCTCCTCAACGGCCTGTTGGAGGCCGCGGCCTCCGGACGGCCGCGGTTCGCGGTGGTCCGGGGCCCATCCGGCATCGGCAAGTCCGCGCTGGTCGACGCATTCTTGGCCGGACATCCCGGCCTCGCCATGCGTTGCGGCAGCGGCGCCGCATGGGAAACGGAGTGCGACGGCGGTGTCCTGCGCCAGCTGCTGGGTCCCGGCGACGCCGATCGGGACCCGTCCACGCGAGAGGCGGCGGCGTCCGGATGCGCCGCGGGCGAACGGCTCTTGGCTGCTTTCCGCGCCCATCCCGACCGGGCCGGCGTCGTCCTGGTGGAGGACCTGCAGTGGGTGGACGAGGTCACGTTGAGGGCCCTGCTGTTCGCCGTCCGCAGGCTGGCGGACCAGAGGCTGCTGGTCCTGGTCACGGTCGGCGACGAGGAATCGCACCTGCTTCCCGCCGGCGCCCGGGAGCTCCACAACGGCGGACGGGGGACGGTTGTGGCGGTCGGCCCTCTCGATGGGACGGCGGTGCGCGCGCTGGCGCTCAAGCATGTGGGGGTCGAGCTCTCGGCGGCGACCGCGCACCGGCTGGCCGGCCACACGGGCGGGAACCCGCGGCACGTTCTCGGGCTGCTGCGGGAGTTCCCGCCGGAGACGTGGACGCGGTGGCAACCGGAGCTGCCCGCCCCGGCCGCGCTCTCGGAGACCGCCGGAGCCCGGCTTGCCGGCGCGGGCGGCGGCGCGCGCGCCTTGGCGGAGGCGGCCGCCGTCCTGGGGCTCACGTCGCGGCTGGCCGACGCGGCGGCGTTGGCGGGCATCGGGGATCCGCTCGGCCCGCTGGAGGAGGCCGTCGACGCCGGGCTGCTGCGGGTCGGCGGAGGGTCGGGGTCGCTGTCCCTCGCCTTCGCCAGTCCCGTGGACCGGGCCGCGGTGTACCACCACATGCCGGTCTCACGGAGGGTGGAGCTGCACCTGGCGGCGGCCCAGCGGATCGAGAACCCCGGCCAGAAGCTGCGGCACCGAGCCGCCGCCTGCATCCTTCCGGACGCGTCCCTTGCCGCCGAGTTGGAGGACCACGCCGCCTGCCAGGCCGAGTCGGGCGCGTGGCAGAACGCAGCGGACGCGCTCTATACGGCGGGTCGACTGTTCCCCACGACCGAGGGGCGGGAGACCAGGCTGTTGCGGGCCATCGACGCCATGGTCGCGGCCGGCGAGCTTCCGCGCGCGCTGGCGCACGCGGACGAGCTCGGCGCCTTCGCGCCCAGCGCGCTGCGCGATGCGGTGTCCGGCTACATTGCCATTCTCCAGGGACGCAGCGGCGTCGCGGAGGCCAAGCTGGCCAGCGCGTGGGACGCGTCGAGCGCCGGGGACGGGCCGGACATCCGCGCCACCATCGCCCAACGGCGGGTGCTCCACGCCCTGTCGCGGATCGACGGGCCGGAACTGGTCCACTGGGTCGACCAGGCCGGTGCCCTCGCGGATCCGGAGAGCCCGGCGTTCATCGAGTCCCAGGCCATCCGCGGCCTGGGCCTCGGCGCCATGGGCAGGATCGCAGAGGCGGAGGCCTGCTACGCGGCGCTGAACGAGCGCCGGGACCTGGGCGCGCAGGCCCAGCGCGTCCGCATGGGAATGGGCTGGCTCCACGTTGCGACCGACCGTCACGAGAGCGCGCGCGAGGAACTGGCCGCCGCGGTCTCCACGGACTTCAGCGACGGTTCCTACCGCATCTCGCTGTGGGCCAGGGCCTGGCTGGCGCGGGCCGAGTTCGGCGTGGGCCGCTGGGACCAGGCGCTGCGCACCGCTCGGGAGGCGGTGGTCCTGCAGGAACGGGTGGGCATGGAACTGGTCCGGCCCCTGCTGCACTGGACGCTCACCCAGATCCACGCGATGCGGGGCGACTGGGACGCGGCCGCCGAGCACTTGGAGCGCGGCCGGGCCACGGCGGAGAACTACCCGATCATGCTGGTTCCCGGCCGTCTTGCCATGGCCAACGCGGCCGAGGCCCGGACGGACTACGACGCCGTCATCCTTGCCCTGGAGCCCCTCCTGTCGCTGGACCGCACGGCGGGGCTCGACGAGCCCGGATTCTGGCCCTGGCAGGACGTCTACGCGAACGCCCTGGTCATGAAGGACCGCGTGGACGAGGCGTCCGCGTTCCTGCGCCCGCTCGAAGTGTTGGCGGCGGAGCGGGGGCACCGCTCCGGCATCGCCCGGATGGCCTACGTCCGCGGCCGCATCCACGGCGCCGAGGGAAACACAGATGCCGCGAGGGCGGCGTTCGAGGCCGGCCGCGCGCAGCTTGCGGGGCTCCACCTTCCCTACGACCGGGCGCGGGTGGACTTCGCATACGGGCAGACGATGCGGAGGGCGGGCAAGCGGCGCGAGGCCGCGGCGGTGCTGACCGCGGCCCGCGCCGACTTCGCCGCCCTCGGCGCGGCCACCTACGTGGAGCGTTGCGAGCGCGAGCTGCAGGCCGCCGGCACCAGCGTGTCCCGCCGGGACGCCGCGGATCTGAGGGTGCTCACACCGCAGGAGCGGGCCGTCGCCAGGCTCGTCGCCGGCGGCGCCAGCAACAAACAGGCCGCCGAGGAGCTCTACATCAGCGTCAAGACCGTCCAGTACCACCTGACCCACGCCTACGAGAAGCTGGGCGTGGGATCGCGCGGCGAACTCGCGGCGCGCTACCGGGACTCGGGCCGGGCGGACTGACCCGCTACCCCGCCCTCGGCGGCATCTGCTGCAGCGCCCAGGTGTTGCCGTCCGGGTCCGCAAAGTAGAGGAAATGCCCCCACGACTGGACATCCACCTCGCTGACGTCCACACCGCGGGAGAGCAACTCCGCCCGGGCGGCCTCGGCGTCGTCGATGACCATCTGGAGGCCCTTCTGCGTCCCCGGCTCCATGTCCGTGATGCCCTCGCCGATACACACCGAGCACGCCGACCCCGGCGGGGTCAGCTGCACAAAGCGCAGTTCGGGCGAGACCCTGTGGTCGTGGTCGGCGACGAAGCCCACCTGCTCCACATAGAATTTTTTTGCCCGGTCGACGTCGGTCACCGGCACGGGCACAAGCTCGAGTTTCATGTCCATGCGCGACAACATAGACGCTCTCCGGCCACTGCGGTAGGCCGGGCGGCCTCAGGCATCGCGCGGGTCAAGCGGCTCCTCTACATCGGGCGTGTCGTCGTCCCTGTCGTCGCGGCGGTCCTCCAGGACCACCGGCCGCTCGCTGTCGAGGCCGGGCGGTCCACCGCCCCCGGGTTCCAGGGCGGCGGTCCGCGCGTCGTCCAGGTCGATCACGCCCTGTTCCAGGGCGGCCGCGTCGGCGTCGTCGAGCGGCTCCGACACCGCGGATTCGGATGCGTCCTGCCCCGGGTTCTTGCCCACCGTGTACCTCCTGCTCGTCGGTGCAACCACAGTATGCCGGTCCCGACCGCCACCCAAGAGGGGCGGCGGTCGGGTTTCCGGCGATGCCGGTCAGGCCCGCTGGTAGTCCTTCGACTCGCACAGGAATCGCTCGTAGGCCGGGATCGTCAGGAACTCCGGGTATTCGTCCGTCAGGGCGCACTCCTCGAAGATCTCCCTGGCGTCCTCGAACCGGTCGCCCTCGAAGCGCTCCATCTTGGAGAACTCGGCGTCGACCAGCTCCTCCACCCAGTGGCGGGTGACCAGGTCGCCGTGGTCGGTGACCGCCGACTGGCGGATCCACTGCCAGATCTGCGAGCGGGAGATCTCCGCGGTGGCGGCGTCCTCCATCAGGTTTTGCAGGGCCACCGCGCCGTTGCCGCGGAGCCACGACTCGATGTAGCGGACGCCGATCTCGATGTTGGTGCGGATGCCGGCCTCCGTAATGAGCCCCGGCGTCCCGGCGATGTCCAGCAGCGCGCGGTCGTCGGGCACAACATCCTCGCGCTGGCGGTCGAGCTGGTTGGGGCGGTCGCCCAGCACCGCGTCGAACACCTCCCGGGCCACGGGGACCAGGTCCGGGTGGGCCACCCAGGAGCCGTCGAACCCGTCGTTGGCCTCGCGGGTCTTGTCCGCGGTGACCTTCTCGAACGCGACCGCGTTCGCGGCCTCGTCGCGGCGGTTGGGGATGAAGGCGGACATTCCGCCGATCGCCATGGCCCCGCGGCGGTGGCATGCCCGGACCAGCTGCTCCGTGTACGCCCGCATAAACGGGGCGGTCATGGTGACCATGGAGCGGTCGGGCAGCACGTAGCGGGGCCCGCGGTTACGGAAGTTCTTGATCACCGAGAAGATGTAGTCCCAGCGCCCGGCGTTCAGGCCGGCCGCGTGGTCCCGCAGTTCGTAGAGGATCTCCTCCATTTCGAACGCCGCGGTGATGGTCTCGATCAGCACCGTCGCACGGATGGTGCCCTGCGGGATGCCGAGCGTGTCCTGCGCCAGCACAAAAACGTCGTTCCACAGGCGGGCCTCCAGGTGGTTCTCGGTCTTCGGCAGATAGAAGTACGGGCCGCGGCCCTGGCTGATGAGCCGCCGGGCGTTGTGGAAGAAGTGCAGCCCGAAGTCCACGAGCGCGCCGGAGATCGGCTCGCCGGCCACCAGGAGGTGCTTCTCCGGCAGGTGCCAGCCGCGCGGCCGGACCACGATGGTCGGCAGGTCGGTCAGCGTTTGACCCGTCAGCCTGTACTCCTTGCCCTCGGGTGACGTGAAGTCGATGGTCCGGTCCAGCACGGCCCGAAGGTTCAGCTGCCCCTTGACGACGTTGCGCCACGTGGGGGTGTTCGAGTCCTCAAGGTCCGCCAGCCAGACCTTGGCCCCGGAGTTCAGGGCGTTGATCGTCATCTTGCGGTCCGTCGGGCCCGTGATCTCCACGCGCCGGTCCTCGAGCCCCGGGGCGATGGGCGCCACGCGCCAGTCGCGGTCCTCGCGGATGCTCCTGGTCTCGGGAAGAAAGCGGGGGTCCGAGCCGTTGGCGATCCGCTGCGTGCGGACCGCGCGGGCCTGGAGCAGCTCCCGACGCCGTCCGTCGAACGCCCGGTGCAGGGTGGCGAGGAAGTCCAGCGCCTGGGGCGTCAGGATCTCCTCCTGCCGGCACACGGGGGACGCGGTGAGGGTGATTCCGTTGAGGGTGATGGGATCGTTCATGGCTCAAACTCCTTGCTGGTCAAAAAAGCTGGTTAGTGAAACTGGCCCTCTTCGGTGGATCCCACGAGGGCGAGGGTGCTGCCGCCGGGGTTCAGGGCGGTGGCGATCTTGTCGAAGTAGCCGGTGCCGACTTCGCGCTGGTGCTTGGTTGCGGTGTATCCGCGGGACTCGGAGGCGAACTCGCGTTCCTGGAGTTCGACGTAGGCGCTCATCCCGGACTCGGCGTAGCCCTGCGCGAGGTCGAACATCGAGTGGTTGAGGGCGTGGAAGCCGGCCAGGGTGATGAACTGGAACGTGAAGCCCATGGCCCCGAGTTCACGCTGGAACTTCGCGATGGTGGCGTCGTCCAGGTGCTTGCGCCAGTTGAACGACGGCGAGCAGTTGTAGGAGAGCATCTGGTCCGGGAACTCCGACTTGACGGCCTCGGCGAACGTGCGGGCCAGCTCCAGGTCCGGCGTGCCGGTCTCCATCCAAATGAGGTCGGAGTAGGGCGCGTAGGCCTTGGCGCGCGCGATGCAGGGCTCGATCCCGTTGCGGACCTTGTAGAAGCCCTCCGCGGTGCGCTCGCCGGTGATGAACCGCTGGTCCCGCTCGTCGACGTCGGAGGTGATCAGCGTGGCCGCCTCGGCGTCCGTCCGGGCGATGACGACCGACGGCGTGTTGGAGACGTCGGCCGCCAGCCGCGCCGCGTTCAGCGTGCGCACGTGCTGCTGGGTGGGGATCAGCACCTTGCCGCCGAGGTGGCCGCACTTCTTCTCCGAGGCGAGCTGGTCCTCCCAGTGCACGCCCGCGGCGCCGGCGGCGATCATGGACTTCATCAGTTCGTAGGCGTTCAGCGGGCCGCCGAAGCCGGCCTCGGCGTCGGCGACGATCGGCACCATCCAGTCCTCGACGGTCTGGATGCCCTCGGAAAACTCGATCTGGTCGGCCCGCAGCAGCGCGTTGTTGATGCGGCGGACAACCTGCGGAACGGAGTTCGCGGGGTACAGGGACTGGTCGGGGTAGGTCTGGCCGGAGAGGTTGGCGTCGGCGGCGACCTGCCAGCCGGAAAGGTAGATGGCGCGGAGGCCGGCCTTGACCTGCTGGACGGCCTGGTTGCCGGTGAGGGCGCCAAGGGCGTTCGTGTAGCCCCCGGTCGCGGCTTCACCGGTCAGCTGGTCCCACAGCTTCTCGGATCCGCGGCGGGCCAGGGTGTGCTCCTCCTGGACCCGGCCCTGGAGGCGGACGACGTCGGAGGCTGAGTAGTCGCGGGTGGTTCCCTCCCAGCGGGGGTTGGCCTTCCACTCCAGCTCCAGTGCCTCTTCGCGGGATGCGGTGGGGTTCTGGTTCTCGGTCATGGTGTTCTCCTCGTGTGCGTCGGCCGGCTGGTGGTGCCTGGCGACGGTGCCCGGCTTCCGGCGTTCTTCTTCGTGGAAACAACAATCCGGCACTTCCCACATGCAAACTAGAGCCAACCTATGGAAAGATTCGCACTTCTTCGCATAAAGTTAAGAAATGCCCACATCGAGTTGGAACCGCCCCCGGAAGGCGGCCGCTGAAACGTCCGCGCGCGCCGCAAACGACGCCGACCTGGACGTGATCGCCCTCGGCCGCCGCGTGCGCCACCTGCGCAAGGCCAAGGGGCTAACGCTGGACGGGTTGGGGGAGGCGGTGGGCACGGCGCCCTCGCAGCTCTCGCTCATCGAGAACGGCAAGCGGGAACCCAAGCTGAGCCTGCTCAAGCAGCTCGCCGCGGCGCTCGGGACCAGCCTGGACGAGCTGCTCGGCGCGGAGCCGCCCACCCGCCGCGCGGCCCTGGAGATCGAGCTGGAGCGCGCACAGCGCGGGCCCCTGTACGGGTCGCTGGGACTGCCCAAGGTCCGCGTCTCCTCGCGGTTGCCGATGGACGTGCTTGAGTCCCTCGTGGGCCTGCAGAACGAGCTTGAGCGACGCCTCGACGAGCAGGCGGCGACGCCGGAGGAGGCGCGGCGGGCGAATACCGAAATCCGCTCGGAGATGCGCGAAAAGAACAACTACTACCCGGACCTGGAGCGCCAGGCGCAGGAGCTCCTCGACGCCGTGGACCACGGCGCGGGCCCGCTGTCCCACCACGTGGCCGCGGACATCGCCGAGCACCTGGGGTTCGGCCTCCGTTTTGTCGGCGATCTGCCCCACTCCACCCGGTCGGTGACGGACCTGAAGAACCGCAGAATTTACCTCACCCAGTCACAGAGGGAGGAGCACGACCCCCGATCGGTGCTCCTGCAGGCGGTCGGCCACTACGTGCTGGGGCACCAGACGCCCGCCGACTACTCGGAGTTCCTGCGACAGCGCGTCTACACGAACTATTTCGCGGCGGCGCTACTGATGCCCGAGCGCTCGACCGTCGAGTTCCTGACGCAGGCCAAGAACGCGAAGGAACTGGCGATCGAGGACCTGCGCGACGCCTACGCCGTGTCCTACGAGTCGGCCGCGCACCGGTTCACGAACCTCGCCACGGAACACCTCGGCATCACCACGCACTTCCAGAAGGTCCACGAGTCGGGCATCATCCACAAGGCCTACGAGAACGACGGAGTGAACTTCCCCGCGGACCACACCGGGGCCATCGAGGGGCAGCCGGTCTGCCGGTACTGGACCAGCCGCGAGGTGTTCGACGTCGAGGACAAGTTCCGGGCCTACAACCAGTACACGGACACGGCCGTGGGCACGTACTGGTGCACGGCGCGCACGGAGCGGCACTCGTCGGGCACCTATTCCCTGAGCATCGGCGTGCCGTTCCAGCACGTCAAGTGGTTCCGCGGGAGGGACACGACGGAGCGGTCCACCTCCCGCTGCCCGGACGAATCGTGCTGCCGGCGTCCGCCGGTCGGGTTGGCGCGGCAGTGGGCCGGCAACGCCTGGCCGGCGGCCCGCGCCAATTCGCACCTGCTCGCCGCCATGCCTCCCGGCGCGTTTCCCGGCGTGGACGAGACGGAGGTTTACCAGTTCCTCGAGTCACACGGGGGCTAGCGGCTCCGGCTAGTCCCGGGGCTGCGGGTTGGAGGGGATTCCCACACCGCCCATGGCGTCGACGTACGCCGCGACCATCTCGTCGAACTTCTTGCTCTTGTGGGCAGCCGAGCCCACGGATCCCATCGGCCCGGGCGAATCGACCTTGTAGACCTTGATGACCCGCTCGCGCAGGATGCGGTCGCCGCCCGATTTGGAGAAGGCGGCCATCACCTTGTGGGCCCCGCTGCCGTGGGCGACGATCGCCGACGCGCGGTAGACCACATCGAGGAACTGGCGCAGCGGCCGCACGCCGTCGTGCACCTGTTCCGGGGTCAGCACGAACTTCTGCCCGTCCGGCAGCTCCCACGGAAACGCGTTCCAGGGGATCGCGTGGCGCGGCTGCAGGCCGGCCGCCTCGTAGACCTCGGCAAGTCGGGCCGCAGTGTCGTCGTCGTTCTCCAGCGACAGGAAGCCCGAGGCGGCACCGGCGCCGGGCGCGACAAGGAGGCTGATGATGCGGGCCTCGTCGACGTCGTGGACGGGGTCGATGTACGGGAGGCCGGACTCCGGCCGGCGCTCGCGCAATTGTTCGCACAATTGCGTGACGGGTTCGATGTTCTCGTCGTGGATCTTGGCCAACTGCTCCGCCTGGTATTCGGGCGAGTCCATCTTCCGCATCGTTCACTCCATGTGCCTAGACGAGCTTCCGTTACCCCGACTCTATCGGTCGCGGCGGCACGGCGTCAGTTGCGCGCGTCGAGGGAGCCGGGGGAGGCCTTGTCCGCGTCGCACTCCGCGTAGCCCCGGCTCAGGTCAGGGGACGATGACCGCGCGTCCGCGCAGGGTCCCCGCGTGCAACCTCTCGTAGGCCATGGGGGCCTCGTCGAGGGGAAAGACCTCGGTCTCCACATGGATCAGGCCGCTCCGGGCCAGGTCCAGCACCTCGAAGAGTTCGGACCGCGAGCCCCAGTACGGAGCGCGGATCGTGGATTCGAAGGGCCTGTCCAGCATGCCGACGGGAAGCGATCCGCTACCGACGCCCACGATCACCTGGTCGCCCTCCGCACGGATCATGGCTGCTCCGATCGCCATGGTCGCTTCAATGCCGACGAAGTCGAAGACGGCATGGGCGCCTTTGCCGCCCGTCAGTTCCTTGACCATCCCGGCGGCCGCCGGCGTGGATCCGAAGGTGTGGTGGGCGCCCACGTCGCGGGCGAGCCCCAGCTTGTCCTCACTGACGTCGAGTGCGACGACGGTGGCCCCCGTGGTGGCGCGGAGGATCTGGATCGCCACGTGCCCGAGTCCGCCGGCGCCGATGACGACAGCGGTGGCGCCCGGAACGAGTTTGCCCAGCGAGGGTTTGATGGCGTGGTACGGCGTCAGCCCGGCGTCCGTGAGGGACACGTTCCTGACCGGGTCCAGGTCCCCCAGCGGGACGAGGTGCCTGGCGTTGTCCACAATCAGGTATTCGGCCATGGCGCCGGGCGACCCCAGCCCGGGAGGGGCGATGCCCTGCTCGGCCGCGCGTTCGCAGTAGTTTTCCTTGCCCTGGGAACACGGATAGCAATAGCCGCAGCCCCACGGGCCGTAGACGGCCACAGGGTCCCCGGGAGCAAGCCCCTTGACGCCCTCGCCGAGCTTGTCCACCAGGCCGGCCCCCTCGTGGCCCAGCGTCAGCGGGAGGCCGTAGGTGTAGTGCTCCTCGGGTAGGCCCATGATAAAGGCGTCGGAGTGGCACACACCCGCCGCGGTGACCTTGATCCGGACCTGGCCGGGGCCGGGCTCCGGGGTTTCGATCTCGACGACCTCCGGTGCCGCGCCGATGCTGCGGTACTGCAAAGCCTTCATGGTCCGCTCCTTCGCCGTGGGATGCGCCTGCGGCCCACCCTATGGGAGCTCCGGCCGGGCGGACACCCTTGCCGCGGGCGGTCGATGGTGGCGGATTTCACCAGTCGCCCGGTTGCCGCGGCCAGTAGGGCGTGCGATCTTGGAGATGAGCCCAAAAAATTGGTCTCCCGGACGATGGGTGCCGTACCCGGTGTGCGACAAGACGGCCCGTGGGAGATTGACATGTCGTGGCTTGTTTTGATTCTTTCCGGCGTCCTCGAGGCCGTGTGGGCGACCGCCCTGGGCAAGTCCGAGGGTTTCAGCCGTCCCGTTCCGACCGTCGTGTTCGGCGTGGCGCTGGTCCTGAGCATGGGCGGGCTCGCCTACGCCATGCGGGAACTTCCCCTCGGGACCTCGTACGCGGTGTGGGTCGGGATCGGCGCGGTCCTCACGGTGGTCTACGCCATGGCCACGGGCACGGAATCCATTTCGCTCCTCAAGGTCCTGTTCCTGGCGATGATCGTCGGCGGCGTCGTGGGGTTGAAGTCCCTGCACTAGTCCGCTGGTCCCCTAAGTCCCTGCGCTAGTCTCCAGTGTGGAACACACCAGCGAAGGGACCGCGCATGCCTGCCGAAGACCTCAAGACCGCCGACCTCTACGACGAGCTGGGGGAGAGCCTCCAATCCGTCTCGATCCAATTCCAGTCCCTTGGTGCGCGGACGCACTTCAGCGGTCCGGCGCGCACGATCCGCTGTTTTCAGGACAACGCCCTGGTCAAGGCCGTGCTTGCGACGCCCGGTGCGGGCGCGGTTCTTGTGGTCGACGGCGGCGGCTCGCTGGCCACGGCGCTGATGGGCGACATGATTGCGGAGTCCGCCGTCGAGAACGGCTGGGCGGGGGCGGTGTTCCACGGCGCGATCCGCGACCGCGAGGCCATCGCGAAGCTTCCCCTGGGCGTGAAGGCGCTCGGAAGCAACCCCCGCAAGAGCGCCAAGACGGGCGCCGGCGAGACCGACGTCGTCCTTGTCCTGGACGGCGTGACGATCCGTCCGGGCGCAATGGTCTATTGCGACCCGGACGGCATCCTCGTGGAGCGCTGAGTCAGTCTCCGGACGTCCCCGCCAGCATCGCCCGGTAGCCCTCGCGGTACGTCGGGTACGCGAACCGGAAGCCGGCGTCCCGGAGGCGGGCATTGGACAGCCGGCGGTTCCCGCCGCGCGTTGTGTCCGAGTCTCCGACGGGGGGCTCGGCCAGCCCCAGTTCGGCGGCGAGGAACCGGAGCACGTCTCCGAGTTCCGCCGGCTCGTTGTCCACCCCGACATAGACCGGTGCCGGATCCCGAACCGAGGTGGTCAGGTGGACGATCGCGGCGGCCGCGTCGTCCCGGTGGATGCGGTTGGTGGGGTGTGGAGCCGAGGGGACCACGGCGGTCCCGCGCTTGAGCGTATCGATCAGGCGGGTGCGACCCGGCCCGTAGATGCCGGAGAGCCGCAGGACGATGCCATCGGGCCGGCGTGCGCGCAGGAGGCGTTCGGCCTCCACCATGATGGTCCCGGTGGCGGACGCCGGGGCCGGGGGCGTGTCCTCGTCCACGGTACCGCCGGCCGCGTCGCCGTAGACCGTGGTCGAGGAGACAAAGAGGACGCGCACGCGCCCGGCGCCGCCGCGATCGGAACCGTCGCGCTCCAGCGCGTCGAGGACGTTGGCGAGGCCGTCGACGTACGTTCTGCGATAGGCCTCCTCGGAACGTTCCCCGGCCGCCGGAGTGTAGACGAGTACCCCGGTTCCCGGCGGAATTGGCGGCAGCTCGCCGGTCAGGTCGACGGGGACCCCCGCGATGGGCGCGGGCAACCGTGACGGGTCGCGGCGCCAGCCGGTGACGGTGTGCCCGGCGGCCGCGAAGCGAAGGCCCGCCTCCGTGCCGAGGTCGCCGCAACCGGCGATCAGGACGTTCATGCCCGTGGTTCCCTTCGTAGTCGTGCAACCCAGCGACCGCCCGGGCCCAGGTCCGCCCAGTTCAGCCGGAGCGTGCGCATGGCCAGGTTCAGGCGGCGCGCCGCCGCGCGGCGGTTGTGGAACATGCGCCCGGCCACGCCCACGCGCAGCCTCGGATCGAACCTGACCCGGGCGTCCGGCCCCAGACGGCAGCTGAAGTCCAAATCGTCGTGCACGTCCTGCCGGCCGCGCGCGACCGAGGGGCCCGCCTGGTCCCACACCCGGCGCCGGAACGCCATGTTGGACCCCCAGAGCGGAACACGCGCGATGCCGCTGCCCGCGCCCAGGAAATAGCCGGCCGCGTAGAGGAGGGCGGCGGGACCGCCCCACCAGCGCGGCAGGTCGTAGAACGTGCCCGGGCCGGTCACCGCGTCCAGTGCGGGGTCGGCCTCGAAGGTGGCGGCGATGCGCTCCAGCCAGTCCGCGGGCGGACGGGTGTCGGCGTCGCACCGCACCACCACGTCGCCGTCGGCCGCGTCGTAGCCGCGCGCCGCGGCCGCGGGAATGCCGCGCACCGGCTCCTCCACCACAAGGGCTCCGGCGCGCCGCGCGAGCTCCGCCCCGCCGTCCGAGGATCCGTTGTCCACCACCACGATGTGGTCCGCCGGGCGCGTCTGGCGGGCGAGCAGGCGCAGCAGGACGGCGAGGTGTTCGGCGTCGTCCAGCACGGGAACAACAACACAGAGCCGGGTCATGTTCCCGCTCCCGCGCGGCGCGGCCGGGTGGATGCGACGGCGCCCACAAGCGCCCCGGCGACCGCCGCGGCGAGGTCGCCGATGGTGTCCCGGTAGCCCACGCCGATCTCCGGCGAGAGGAACTCGTAGCCCACCCATTCGCCGACTTCCCAGAGGACACCGAGCAACGTGCCGACCGCCGTGGCAGACAGCACGGCGCCGGCGCGGAGGCGTCGCCGCCCGGCCGGGGCGGGGGCCACCAGTCGGTGGTGCGCCAGCATGTCCCACGCCAGCGATGTGAGGACCACGGTGGTGGCGAAGTGCGCCGCCAGGTCCAGTCCGGGAACCGTGGCGTAGGCCCCGACCACGCTGGACCACCCCGACCCGAGCAGCAGGAGCTGGCCGAAGACGTCGGCGAACGTCCCGCGCGAGTAGTACCGCAGGGCCCATTGGCCGCCGAACACCAGGAACATCACCGATGCGGACACCGGACCCGCCACCGTCCACGCCGCCGGAATCGCCAGCAGGCCGGCGGCCCGCCCGACGTCGGCCGGCGCCCACCGGAAGCGGGCCAGCGCCCCGCCTGCGGGGTCCGCGCCATCGGGGGCCCCGGGCGGCGCCAGGAGCAGCGAGTCCGCCGGATCCGGTTGGGCGGGAACGCTGGGGCGACTGGTCATGGCTCAACGGTAGCCGCCTTGTCTTCCGCCCATGCGCAGCCGGTGCCATCATCTTCGTACAGGCAATGATCTGGCGAGGGGAACCGCTGTGAAAAGGGCCGTTGCGGAAGTCGGACTGACCGTGGGAACCATGGCGGGCCCCGTTCGGGGCAGGCTGCTGGGGGGCGTCCGCACCTGGCGTGGCATCCCGTTCGCACAGGCGCCGGAGGGCGGGTTGCGGTTCCGCTCGCCGATGCCCGTCGCGCCGTGGACCCGCACCCGGGATGCCTTCGAGTTCGGCGACGCGCCGCCCCAGAACAGCGGCTTCATCGCCTTCGGGCGGGCCCGCCACCCGGCCAGTGAGGACTGCCTCAGCCTGAACGTCAGCGCTCCGGCGGACCTGTCCGGCGCGCCGTTGCCCGTCATCGTGTGTTTCGCGGGCGGCGGATTCACCATGGGGTCCCCTGCCACGCCGCTCTACGCGGGGGACCGGATCGCCCGCGAGGGCGAGGTGGTCTACGTGTCGCCGAACTACAGGGTGGGCGGGCTGGGGTTCCTCGATGTCACCAGGTACGCCAACGCCCGGCACCCCTTCGAGGCGAACGTGGGCCTGCGGGACCAGATCGCGGCCCTGGAGTGGGTCCGGGACAACATCGAGGCGTTCGGGGGCGACCCGGGAAACGTCACGATCTTTGGACAGTCGGCCGGCGCGACGTCGGTGGTGACCCTGATGGCGGTCCCGTCCGCGCAAGGACTGTTCCACCGGGCGTTCGCGCTCAGCCCGTTCCCGGGGTCCGTGTACGCCCGCGAGCGCCACGCGGGCTGGGCCAGGGACCTCGTCGGGATCCTGGGCCTGGACTCGTCCCAGGCGGCGGACGCGCTGGTGGCCCTGCGGTGGCCGAAGCTGATCGATGCCATGTATCGGCTGACCCGCCGGCTGGGCCCCGCCAACGATCCCGGCACCCTGGTCTGTTCGCCCGTGGTCGACGGCGACCTGCTCCCGTCCTATCCCGTCGACGCCTTCCGGGACGGCACGGCGCACCGCGTTCCGCTGGTCGTCGGCACCACGGTGAAGGAGGGCGCGCTCTTCCGGTTTATGAACCTGCTGCCGACCACGCCGGCGCGGATGGAGCGGATGTTCGAGCGCGCCGACCCGGACGCGCGGGCCCGTGTGCTGGCAGGGTACCCGGACTATCCGGCCGGCGGGACCCTGGTGGATCTGGCCGGGGATGCGATCTTTTGGCACCCCACCACACAGGTGGCGGAGGGCCACTCGCGCCACGCCCCGGTGTGGAACTACAGGTACGACTTCGAGACGCCGATGCTGCGCCGCATCGGGCTGGCGGGCGGCCACGGCACGGACGTCCCCGCGCTCTTCGGCAATTTCGACGCCGATGCCGGGCGCTTCTTCACGATGACTGGCGGTCGGGACGCGGCGCACCACCTGGGCCTGCGCTACCAGGGCGCCCTGTTGTCCTTCGCGCTCACCGGCGATCCGGGCGCCGACTGGCCGCGTTTCGACGAACGGGACCGCAGGGTTCGGGTGTTCGACACCGAGGACCGGGTGGAGGAGGACCCGTGGCGGATCCGTCGGCTTGCGTGGGGTGACTACCGTGGGTACTACTAGCGAGCAGAGGAGACCATGATGAGCACCAGCGACGAGTCGACGCGGCCGCCGACACCCGGGACCGGGGACACGGGCCCCAAGACAACCAGGTTCTCGACCACGGACAGCCCCGACACCGAAAGTTTCTCGCGGAGCAGGCCATACGTGCCACAGGAGGACACCGACGCCGTGGCGACCGCCAGCGGTCCGATCGTCGGTCGTGACAGTGGTCGTGACCGCGACGGAGCCCCGCGGCGCGAGAAGGAGGAATTCGGCGGCGTCAAGGTGGGCTGCGCCTTCTTCGGGTGGCTCACCGCCACCGGGACGGCCGTCATCCTCACCGCCATCGCCGCCGCGCTGGGGGCGGCCACCGGCTCGGTGAACATCTCCGACGTGACGGACCAGGTGACGCGGAATCCCCAGGCGTCGGCGCTCGTCGGGATTGTGGTGCTCGCGCTGATCGTGTTCGTCTCCTACTTCTGCGGCGGTTACGTGGCCGGCAGGATGGCGCGCTTCAGCGGCCTGAAGCAGGGCGTGGCCGTGTGGTCCTGGGGTCTGGTCGTTTCACTGCTGGCGACCGGGCTGGCCTTTGTCGCCGGCGACCGCTTTAACATCGTGGGGCAGGTCAACGGCTTCCCGCAGCTGCCGCCCATTGGCGACTTCGGAGGGCCGGCCCTGATCGTGGTGCTGGTCGCCGCCGCCATCGCCCTGGTCGGCGCCATCCTCGGCGGCCTGGCAGGGATGCGCTTCCATCGCCGGGTGGACCGGGCAGGCCTCGCCCGCTGACCTGGCCGGGGCCGGTCAGGCCTCCACGGCGCGCGCCTGCAGGACGACGCCGGCGACACGTTCCAGCCGCGGGTCGGCGTCGTCGCCGCCCTCCACCACGCCCGTCTCCCACTTCAGGCGCAGGCCCGTGGGTGTCACCTCCAGAGTGGCCAGGTTGTTGTCGAACCACGGCCCCTCGATCCCGGCCCAGGAGAACGGCGGATTCGGGACCTTCGCCGAGTGCGCCATCAGGGTGCCCACCAGCGTGGCCGGCCCGTAGGCCATGGCGGCCGCGAAGTAGCGCATGGCCCGCGGCAGGGGGTTCCGCACGGGCGAGCAGACGGCCTGGAGGATTCGGCTCCCCGACTCCCGCTTGACCTCGGAAACGTAGGAGAAATGGACGTCGCCGGACAGGAAGAGGACGGACTCGGGAGCGGGGCCGCGGCGCCCGTCCGCGACGTCCACGGCCATGGCGGCGACCTCGTGGAAGCTGTTCTGGAAGGCGCCCCAGTGCTCGAGGTCGAAGGTGCGGCGCAGCCGCTCGCCGACCCAGGCGGCAGCCGATCCCCAGGCCCCGTTGGAGACCGCCTCGTCCCAGGACTCAAGGTGGTGCAGCCCCATGGGCAGCAGGAACGGGAGGGACGTCCCGACCAGCACATGGCGAAATCCGCCCCGCATCTTGCCGTCGAGCCAGTCCATCTCCTGTGGATCCAGCAGCGCGCGCGCACCGGGTTCCAGCTCGCGGGACGCCCGGGAGTCGAGCATCACCAGTCGCACGTCGTCGAAGTCGCGGGAATAGCTCCAGCGGTAGGAGGACGGCTGGCGGTCGACCCGTTCGGCGAACGCGTCCAAGACCGGCCCGACGTCGGGTTCGCCGGGCCCGTCGTGGGCCGCGATCGCGCGCCAGATCTCGTCCCGCGCCCGCTCCGCGGGCGAGAGGTTTCCCAGGTGTTGGTACACCCAGTAGGCGGCGAGGCCGGAGACGATGCGTCCGTGCCACCACGACGTCTTCGCCATCTCCTTCCTCCACGACATCGATGCGTTCCAGTCGTCGCGGATGTCGTGGTCGTCGAAGATCATCGCGGTGGGCATGGTGGAGAGCAGCCACCGGTTGGCCGGGTCCGACCACGCCAACTCGTACAGGTGCGCGTACTCCTCGTAGTCCTTGAGTTCCGGCCCGGGCGGCTGGCGGATGTCGCGCCGGCCCCGGATGAACTCGCGCATCTCGTTGCTCGTCGAGTCCGCGTAGACCTGGTCCCCCAGCAGCAGGGCGAGGTCCGGGCGCTCCCCGTCGCCGCTTGAGGCCAGGGACAACGCGAATGCCCTCATGGCGTCGACGCCGTGTGTCCGGTTGCCCTTCCGGTCGTGCGGGACGCTGGTGCGGCAGGAACCGAACACCAGCCGGAGCGGCCTGCCGGGCTCGAGCGTGGCGATGACGGGCGGCGGGAAACCGTCGTCCAGGGGCCACACCCGGACGCCGTCGATGTCCACCGAATAGGGGCGCTCAGTCCCGGGTTCCAGGCCCACGACCTCCACCAGCGCGTAGTGGTGGCCGTGGACCCCAAAGGTCCGCGCCTCCCACACATCCGTACCGGCGCGCACCGCCACGGTGGCCGCGTCCCGGGTTTCCACCCAGATGCTGGCGGTGGTGGTGTCCACGTGGCGCATCATGGGGCCGAGGACCAGGGGGAAGCGGTCCACGGTCATTCGCCGCCGCTCCGCCGGGCGGCCATAAAAGCCACGATGCGCTCGACAAGGTCGAGGGGGACCGGTTTGCCGAGCGGGAACCGGACCGTGTCCTTGGCCGCCCGCAGCGGGGCAATCCTGGACTCGAGGTCCGCGTCCGCGCGGGGGACCGGGTACAGGGAGACGTGGTGCTTCCATCCGGCGAAGTAGACCAGCGCCTTGCCGCGCACGGCGAAGGTGGGCATGTCGTAGCTGATGGATTCCTCCGCATCCGGCACGGCTGCATGGACGGCGGAGCGGAGACCGGAGAGGACCGGCCGCACGTCCGCGGGGAAGGAATCGATGTACTCGTCGACGGACGCGAACTTGTGGGGCACTGGCAGTCCTTCCATTGGGCGGCGCGAAGACCGGGCGAGGCGGCGACGTCGGCGTGGGACTAGCCTTGCGCATTCCCGCTGCGTTCGGTAGACCCGGCGGGCATTTCCGTGGACACTTGGGGAGCTGACATGGCGGAACGATGCGGCCGATCCTACGATGGAGACATCCCGGGACGTCGCCGGGACGCTCGATGGTACGAGCCAACAACGAACCGCAGGGGAAGCAAGCATGGCCAAGAAGGCTAAGAAGAAGTGGTCCGAGATCAGTAGGGCGGACCAGATCCGCTTGGTGTTTGCCGGAATCGTGCAAATCTCGCTCCAGGTGCTCGCGTTGCGCGACCTCGTCCGCCGGCCCGCCGACCGGGTCAACGGGCCGAAGATCGCCTGGGTCGCAGCATCGTTTGTGAACACGCTGGGACCGGCCGCCTACTTCATCTTCGGCCGCAAGCATTAGGAACGCCGGGTCGATGGGCGCGCGGGGCGGGGATCGGGTCGGAAGCGCCACGGAGCACCACCGTGTGGTCGTCATCGGGGGCGGCAACGCCGGCATCTCACTGGCGGCGCGCCTGGGCCGCTACGGCGTGGACGACGTCGCCGTCGTCGAACCCGGGGAGCGGCACTACTTCCAGCCGCTCTTCTCCCACATCGGGGCGGGTGCGGCGCAGATGCGCGAGGCCGTGCGTCCGCAGGCGGACGTGACTCCCCGGGGCGTGACCTGGATCAGGGGCAAAGCGTCCGGCGTCGAACCGGAGGACAACGTGGTCCTGCTGGCCGACGGCCGCCGCGTGTCCTACGGGCAGCTCGTGGTGTGCCCGGGTGTCCAGCTGGACTGGGACGACGTGCCCGGCCTGCGGGCAGCCATGGGGGACCCGCGCGGCACGTCCAACTACGACGCCGGGCTGGTGCCGAAGACCTGGGAACTGGTGCGGACCCTGCGCTCCGGCACCGCCGTCTTCACCCAGCCGCCGGGGCCGGCGAAGTGCGCCGGCGCGGCGCAGAAGATCGCCTACATGGCGTGCGACTACTGGCGCGGGCGTGGCGTCCTGCAGGACATCGCGGTGGTGATGGTGGTGCCCACCCCGACCGTCTTCGGCATGCCGGACGTGGACCGCGAACTCGACCGGAAGATCGCCGAGTACGGCATCACGTTGCGCACCGAATCGACCCTGGCCTCGGTCGACGCGGGGGCGGGGACGCTGGAGCTCGTCGGCCCGCGCGGCAAGGAGGCCATAGCCTACGATCTGCTGCACGTGGTGCCGCCGCAGTCGGCGCCCGACTGGCTCAAGGCCACCGACCTGCCGGCCGCGGGCGACCGCGGCGGGTTCGTGGAGGTGGATGCGTTCACGCTCCGGCACCCCCGCTTCGCCAATGTCTGGGCGCTGGGCGACGCGGCGGGGACGCCGAACTCCAAATCAGGGGGAGCGTTGCGCCAACAGGTGAAGGTGCTCGCCAAGAACCTCAAGGCCGTGCTGGACGGCAGGGAGCCGTCGCAGCGCTACAACGGCTATTCGGTGTGTCCGTTCACCCTCAGCCGGGGGACCGCGTTCTTCGCCGAGTTCGACGAAGGGTACCGCCCCCGGCCGACCTTCCCGTGGCTGCGGATGGCCAAGGAGCGTCGCTGGCAGTGGGTCGTGGACCGCCACGTTTTTCCGCGGGTCTACTGGCACCTGATCCTGAAGGGCCGCGCGTAGCGCCCCGGCCGACGGGCCACGCCGCCGGTGTCAGGACCGCGGCCCGTCCAGCCGCTCCAGATCGTGCGTCGCCGGGCCCTCCAGCAGTTCCCCGGTGCGCGAAAAGCGGGAGCCGTGGAGCGGGCAGTCCCACGACTTCTCGGCGCCGTTCCAGGTGAGGATCCCGCCGAGGTGCGTGCACACGGCGGACAGGCGGCAGGTCTCGCCGTCCACGAGCGACACGGCGACAGGCTTAACCCCGGCATGCCCCACGGCGCCCCCGCCCTCCGCCAGCGACTCCTCGGCCCGGCGCGCGTCGACCGACGTGTCCGCCTTGACCCACCCGGCCGCCAGATGCCCGGCCACGCCGGCGTTCAGCTTGATTCCCGACGCCAGGTCCGCCGGGCCGGTGATGCGGTGGTGCAGCGTCTCGGCCCAGGCGACGTGTCCGCCCAGGATGTCCGCGCTGATGGTCAGCGCGGCGGCGACCGCGTTGGTCAGGCCCCACTTGTTATAGCCGGTGGCCACGTGGATCTTGCCGCCACCGCGTGGCAGCTTGCCCACGAACGGCACCATGTTGGCGCTGCGGTAGTCCTGCGCCGACCAGCGGTGCGTGCGCCGCGCCCCGGGGAAGTGGCGCGCGGTCCACTGGTCCAGATCCTCGACGAGGTGCCCGGTGTCCTTCTCCCGCCCCACCACGTGGCCGTTGCCGCCGACCACCAGCAGCTCCTCGTCCCCGACAATCGCCGTCCGGAGCGAGCGCCCCGGACTGTCCACGGACAGGTACATGCCGGCGGGAATGCTCGACGGCGCCCCGGGCACACGGTAGGCGGCGGCGTAGGACCGCGAGGGCTCCAGCTTGGCGAAGTACAGGCCGCGATCCAGGATCGGCGTGCCGGTGGCCAGCACCACCTGCGTCGCGTGGACCGTGCCCCGGGTCGTGTGGACGGCGGCCGGGTCGCCCGCCGCGACGTCCTGCACCCGGACGCCCTCGACGATCGGGACACCGCGGGACCGCAGGTCGGCCGCCAGCGCGTCCAGGACCTCCACGGGTTGCACCTGCGCCTGGTTGGCGAGCAGCAACGCGGCGTGCGTGGGGAAGGGTAGGCCGGTCTCGTGTGTGAGCGCCACGTCGAGCCCGGCTTCCAGCGCCGCGTTCAGCTCGCGGTCCAGCGTCACCGCCGACTCGGCGGAGTGAGCGTAGGTGTACGCGTCGCGGCGCTGCACCGGCACGCGGTGTTCCTCCAGATAGCGCAGGAGCCACGCCTGGCCCTCGTGGTTCGCCTCGACGTAGGCGCGCGCGACCTTCGCCGGGAAGTGCCTGCGGATGCCGGACAGCACCGTGCCCTGGAGCAGGGAGAGCTTGCCGGTTGTGTTGCCCGTGGTCACGGCGCCCACGGTGCGCGCCTCCAGGACCGCCACGCCCAACCCCGAACGGGCCAGCAGTAGCGCCGTGGCGAGGCCGGTCAGTCCCGCCCCGACGACGACGGCGTCGTACCTGGCGTCCGGCTCGAAGGCGTCGGAGACGGGTGGGGTTCCACGATCGAGCCAAAGCGAGGTCATGGCGGGCTCCGTTCATACCTGTGACGCCGTTGGTGGCCGCGAGCCTACCCCAGCGCCGGACCCTGGGCCAGAGCGTCCGGCGCGTGCCGGTTGTCGCCCGGAGTTGAACTGGGCGTTGCCCGCCGGCACCCTGCGGTTCACCCGCGCTGTCGAGAATCGAAGGGAACCAGCGAGGCACCGCCCGAAGGAGAGACCAGTGACCAGCATCCTGACCCATCCCGTTTCCCGGCGCCACGCGGTGGCGGGACTCGGCGCCCTGGCCGCGACCGCCGTCGTCGGAGCCGGCGCCCGTCCGGCCGCCGCCGCACGGGCGGAGTGGGGCGGCAGCGCGCCGCTGATCGGCCCGGCCGGCGGCGAAAAGCTGCACGTCATGGGGTTCAACATCCGGTACGACCGCGCGGGGACGGCGCCCGGCCAGGCTGATTTTTGGCCGGACCGCGCGCCGCTGGTCGAACAGCTCCTGCGCGTGGAACAGCCGACCCTGCTGGGGGTGCAGGAGGCGGAGTTCAACCAGCTTCCCGCGATCGAGGCAGGACTGCCGGCGGGCTACCGGATGATCGGCTACGGCCGGGACGGCGGCAACCGCGGCGAGTACTCGGCCATCTACTTCAACGCCCAGCGACTGGCACTGCTGGAATGGGACCAGTTCTGGCTCTCCGACACCCCGGACGTCATCGGCTCGGCGACCTGGGGAAACACGGTGACGCGCGTCGCCGTGTGGGGCCGTTTCCGGGACAAGAACACCGGCCGCGAATTCGTGGCCGCCAACACGCACTTCGACCACCAGTCGGAGCCGGCGCGCGCGAAGAGCGCCACGATGCTCGTGGGACTGGCCGAGCGCTTCCCCGGGGTGCCGATGGTGCTGACCGGCGACTTCAACGCGGTGGCCGGGGATTCCGCCGCCTACTCGACGCTCGTGGGGTCCGGCCCCTTTGGGGACAGCTGGCTGACTGCCGAGAAGAAGGTCAGCGCCGGGTGGGGCACGTTCCCCAACTATGCGGAGCCGGCCGACGGCGGCGACCGCATCGACTGGCTCCTCACCACGCCCGGGAGCGTTCGGGTGCACAGCGCGGCGATCAGCACGTGGACCAAGGGCGGCCGCTGGCCCTCGGACCACACGCCGGTGCAGGCGTTGGTTTCGCTCTAGCCGTCCAACGGCCTACCGCAGCCGGCGCAGCGTCTCTCCGCGGAAGAATCCCGGGCTCTTGATCCGGGTGACGACCATGAGGACCACGCCCAGCAGCAACACGGCCATGCCGAGGATGAACACGGTGCCGACGCCGCCGATGGAACTGCCCGAGCCGTAGTCCGGGTCCATCGAGTCGTAGGCGGTCTTGACGAACATCACCAGCAGGATCACTCCGCCGACGACCGGAGCGAGGAGCTTGAAGACGACGTTCCGCCAGCCGCGGAGGAGTTCCCTGCGGAAGTACCAGACGCAGGCCAGGGCGGTGACGCCGTAGTAGAAGCAGATCATCATGCCGAGCGCCGTGATGGTGTCCCACAGGGCGTTCTCGGAGATGAGCCGCGTGACGACGTAGAACGCGGCGGCGGCGACGGCCGCGGTGATCGTGGCCGTGGACGGGGACTTGAAACGCGGGCTGACCCGCGCGAAGCGTTCGGGCAGCGCGCGGTAGTAGCCCATCGCCAGGATGGTCCGCGCCGGCGAGACGAACGTGGACTGCAGCGACGCCGCCGAGCTGGACAGGATCGCCAGCGACATCAGGATCGCAAACGGTCCCATGACCGGGGCCGCGAGAACGGCGAAGATGGATTCCTGGTTGTCCGGGTTTCCGGCGCCGAGCCCTGTGTCCCCGATGCCGGCGAAGGAGATCACAGCCAGTGAGACCACCATGTACACGGCCATGATGACCAGGACCGTCAGCGTGGCGGCCCGGCCCGGGACGCGATCCGGGTCCTTGGTCTCCTCGTTCATCGTGAGCGTGACGTCCCAGCCCCAGAAGATGAAGATGGACAGGGACACGCCGGCGGCGAACGCGGACAGGGACGGGACGGCCAGCGGATTGAACCAGTCCAGCGAGACGGGTGTCGCGTCGAAGGCTGTGCCGTTGGCGACGTGGGCGAAGGCCGCCACGGCGAACCAGCCCAGCACCAGCAGCTGGAAGGCGACCAGCACGTACTGGAAGGTCTTGGTGGCGTGGAGCCCGCGGTAGGAGATCCAGCAGGCGCCGGCGATGAAGACCAGAGTGGTGGGGATGTTGATCCACAGGTCCGTCGAGAGGTCGGCGATGGCCTCGTTGCCGGTCAGCTGGGCGATGAGGATGTAGAAGAAGTCGACCGCGACCGCCGCGAGGTTGGACAGGACGATGATGGTCGCCGCGATCAGTCCCCACCCTCCCATCCATCCGATCCACGGCCCGAAGGCGCGGGTGGCCCAGGTGAACGACGTGCCGGAATCCGGCATGGCCTTGTTCAGCTCGCGGTAGCCAAGCGCCACGAGCAGCATCGGGAGGAAACCGGCCAGGAAGATCGCCGGGAGTTGCGTCCCGACCTCGGCCACGGTGGGGCCCAGTGCCGCCGTGAGCGTGTAGGCGGGCGCGATGCACGAGACGCCGATGACCACGGCGCCGAGGAGCCCCACGGCCCCCTTGCTGAGGCCTTTCTGGCCAAGGCCGTCGGCGTCTGGTTTGTTCTCCGGCACGTTGCCGATCACGGTGTTGGTCATGGTTCCTGCCTTGCTGCTCGGGTCCGCAGCGCCGGGGGCTTGTAGCCGCGGGGGACGACGATCATCGGGACGGGCAGCACGCGCAACATGCGCTGGGCGGTGCTGCCCAGGAAGAGCCGGTGTTTCCGGGCGAGCCGGCTGGAGCCCACGACGGCCACCTCGTCCGGGGCCCAGTCCAGGGCGTTCACGGCGTCCTCGACGGAGTCTCCCGCGGCGACCACCACATCGGCGAGGACACCGAGTGACGTGACGACGGAGGCGATGGCCTCCTCCGTCTCCCGCGTCAGCTCGGCGCGCGCCCCGGCGTCGTTCTGGCGCAGGTCCATGTCCAGCAGCGAGACGACGCGCAGCGGGATGCCGCGGCGCACCGCGGCCGCGGCGGCCGTCCGGATCACGGCAGCGGCGCCCGGCCGGTTCCCGGCGAACGCGGTCACCCGGCCGGGGCCCTCGGGCGCGGGCACGGCGGCGCCCGCCGGGGCCAGGAGCACGGGAACGGGTGAGGAGTGGAGCAGCGCCGTGGCCACGCTGCCCACGGTGAAGCGGCCCGCGAGGCCGCGGCGCTGCGTGCCGACGACGATGGTGTCCGCGTGCGTCTCGGCCGCGATGGACATCAGGCCCTCGACCTCGGAGGGGGCGCTGCGGACCACCACGCGCGCCGCGATGTGCCGCGGAACGAGGGCGAGTGCCTCGGCCGCCCACGTCGACACGGTGTCGCCGAGGATCGTGTCGTAGCCCTGGTCGGTGCCCGGGTAGACGGCGTCGAAGGGAGTGTGCTCGGGAAGGATGATCGCAAGGACCAGCGTCGTCGCGGAGCCGCCCGCGATCGACGCCGCCAGGGCCACCGCCTCGGCTCCCCGCGCATCGGCGGTGTAGCCGACGACGTAGGTTGTCCCGACGGTGCTCATGCGCTGGCGGCCGAAGGCTGGAAGGCGGGGACGGTGCCGTCGTAGCCTTCGTCGGGGCGCCGGCCGCCGAAGTCCGCCGCGATGCGCGCGGCCGTGCGGCGGCCCATGCGCACGGCGCCGTCCACGTGCTGGTAGCCCGCCCCGGCCAGGTCGGAGGAGGCGAAGTGAAGGGGCCCCACCGCGTCCGTCTGGCCGGGGCCGAAGCGCAGCAGACCGCCGAGGTCGTAGCTGGTGGCGTAGGCGCCGCGCGTCCACTCCTCGGACGCGAAATCCGACTCGTAGTACACGTCGGGCGCGAGCGCCTCCTCGCCGAGGAACGACGCGAGCGACCCGAGTACCCGGGACCGGCGTTCGTCCGGCTCGAGCGCGAACAGTTCGTCCGCCCTCAGGTCGGAGACGAACCCGACCAGGGTGCCGCGGCTGTCGCCGTGCAACGTGTTGTCGTAGACCTCCTGCACCAGCGACGCGGGACCGAAGCCGGTCCCGGACAGGCCCTTGTCCCGCCAGAACGGGGTGGGGTAGACGGCGTGGACCTTGATGACGAGTCCCATGGACTGGTGTTGGTGCGCCACCTGCTGCCGGCGCGGCAGGGCGGGGACGTAGGAGATGCGCGAGTAGAGGTTCGGCGGGACCGCGACGATCGCCCGCCGTGCGCGGACGGTGGCGTTGGCCCCGTGGGCGGTGACGCCGTCGGCGTCCCATTCGAGGCGCAGCACGGGATTTTCCAGGTGGACCGAGTCCCCAAGCCGCTCGGCCAGTGCCAGCGAGACGCCCTGCATGGTCCCGACGATCCGCCGGTCGAGGATAAACGCGTCGTCGACAAGGTGCGTGAAGGAGCCCGCCGAGGAGGCCATCAGCACGGCCTGCAGGGCGGAGAACGTGTGCGCGGGCTTGGTCAGCATGCCGCCCGAAATGAACATGCCGATGTTCTCGCAGGCCGCCTCGTCGGCGGAGTTCGCCCGCAGCCAGTGGTGGAAGGACACGAGGTCAAGCTCCGCGGCCCGGGGGTGGTCCCAGGGGCGGTCCGGATCCATGTCCGCGGCGAGGGCGTCCAGTTCCGCGGTCAGCCGGTCCATCTCCGCCACGGTCTGCGCGGGCACGGGGAAGTCGTCGCCGGTGTACTCGGTGCGCACGCCGTCGGAGCCGATGTAAACGGACGCGCCGTCCTTATAACGCTCGTACGTTTGGATCCCGAGCTCTCCGAGCAGCGAGTACAGGGCCGTCTGGTCCGGGGAAATCCACTGGCCGCCGATCTCGAGCGTCGCGCCGTCGACGGTGTCCGTCCACGTGCGGCCCCCCACGCGGTCGCGCGCCTCGAGTACGGCCACGGTATGCCCCGCCTTCCGAAGCTCCCAGGCGGCGGTCAGGCCGGTGGGCCCGGCCCCGATCACAACCACGTCGCGGTCGATCGTTGCCATAAAATCACCTATTCTCTCGTTCCAGCGTCTATATGAATGACGTTCATTTATATGATGGTAGGCGCACACCGTGCCGTTTGTGAAGTGGAACACCCGATGGGAGCCGCATGAAAAGTCGGAACGCGACCGGCGCCGTCGACGCCGGAAACGGGTCGCAGCCCCCTCGCCGGGCCGGGCGCCCGAGGGCGGCGGTGCTGGATCGCGTGCAGATCACGCGGGCGGCGCTGCGGATCGTCGGCGAACGCGGCTACGAGGCGCTGACCATGACGGCGCTCGCCAAGGCGCTGGAAGTGGCCCCCTCGGCGCTCTACAACCACGCGGCGTCGAAGCAGGAGATCCTGCAATGGGTGCAGGACGACCTGATGGCGACCGTCGACTCCACGGGCTTCGGGACGCTTGCGCTGCCGGCCGCGCTGCGGCGCTGGGCGACCTCCTACCGGAACGTCTTCGCCGAGCATGCGCCGCTGATTCCGGTCATCGCCGTGCTGCCCGTCTCCGAATCGCCCCGCACCCTGGACATGTACGAGCTTGTGTCCAAGGCGTTCGCCGACGCCGGCTGGCCGGCGCCGGAGATCGCGGCCGCGATTGTGGCACTGGAGTCCTTCATCTTCGGCTCGGCCATGGACGCGACGGCCCCGGCGGACATCTTCGCGCCGGGGCGGCACGCCGCGCGGCACCCCTTCTTCGAATCGGCGGTGGCCGCGCAGGGCGAGGGAGGGGCCGCGGCGGCGGAGGCCGCCTTCGCGATGGGGCTGGACGCGATGCTGGCCGGGCTGATGGCGCGGAGGGCCCAGGGCGAGCCTTCCCCCGCCTAAGGTTGCTCCCGGCCTAGACGACGACCCGGCCCGTGGCGCGGCCGTCCGTGTCCAGCATCCAGCCCACGCGCTTGGGGTAGTTCAGCGCCACCGTGCTCTCCACAAAGTGGATGGCCGGGATCCTCTCCGTCACCGCGAGCTCCACAGACATCACGTCCTCCACGGACTTCAGCCACATCACAAACGTGAAGTTCGACGTGCCCGTGGTCGACGTGCACAGCCGCAGGTTGTTGAAGCCCTTCAGCGCCTCGGCGGCGGCCTCGTGCTGGCCCGGAGGCACGTTCGCGAACCACTGGCAGCTCACGGGATAGGCGGAATACTGTTGGGCCATCTCGCAGCGGAAGGACAGCAGGTTCGAGGCCAGGATGCGGTTCAGTCGCCGGCTGACGGTGGTGGGGTGGACGCCGATCGCGCGCGCTATCTCGGCCGCCGTCGCGCGGCCGTCGCGCGTGAGGCATCTGAGGATGCGCCGGTCCGCGTCGGTCAAAACGGCCCGACGCTCCGACTTCTGCGGCACCACTGCCTCCAGGAGGGCCTGCTGTTTTTTGTTCAGCACATTCAGGCGCCAGGAGTGCCCCTCGGTGTGTAGCCGGGTGCACATGGACGCCTGGTATCTGGTCACGCCCGGAATGGCCGTCAGCCGCGGCACCACGGACCTCCCCAGGTCCGCGAGCGTCCGAGTCTGGACAATCAGCATCAGGTCGCGGTTGCGCGCCGACTCGACCACCGAAACAACCTCGGTCATCCCGCAGAGCGCGTCGATCACGGAGCCGCGCTCCGCCAGGGTGCATTCGACGTCGAGGAAGGACAGTGCGCTGTCCATGGTGGTGCCGATTTCGTTCGCCGTCACCCACGCGAGGCCGGAACGGCGCAAGCGCTCCCATCGGTTGGCCAGCGTGGTCGGATGGGTCTCCAGGATCTCCGCCGCGTCGATCCAGCTGATTCGCGGGGCGATCTGAAGCGCATGAATCAGGGACAAGTCCTCCTCTGTGACGTCCATGGTCACACCACCTACGCATTCCTTCTCGTATTTCAGCGTGCCAAATGCAGTTATCCATCAATTTCGCGAACGGAAAGCATCCAAGACATACGCTCGTCCGAAATGAGAGCCTAGTCACCGCAGGAGGATCCATGACAATCGTCGAGGACGCACGGCACATGCAGCAGGACCTGGTCCGCTTCCGGCACGAGCTGCACCGGGAGCCCGAGATCGGGCTGGACCTGCCGCGCACCCAGGAAAAGGTGCTGGCCAACCTGCAGGACCTGCCGCTGGAGATCACGCTTGGCAAGAGCCTGACGTCCATCGGCGCTGTGCTTCGCGGTACGGGGACCCCCGGCGCGGGAACCCCCGGCGGCCCCGGGCGCCCGGTGGTGCTTCTGCGCGGGGACATGGACGCGCTGCCGGTGCAGGAACGCACCGGCGTCGACTTCAGCTCCCGGGTGGACGGGGCGATGCACGCCTGCGGCCACGATCTCCACACGGCGATGCTGGCGGGGGCCGGCCGGCTCCTTGCCGGCAGGCGGGATCGGCTGGCAGGGGACGTGGTCCTGATGTTCCAGCCGGGCGAGGAGGGGTGCAACGGTGCCGGCATCATGCTGGACGAGGGCATCCTGGACATCGCCGGGCGGCGGGCCGATGCCGCCTTCGGGATGCACGTCTTCTCCGGACTGGTGGGGAACGGGCGCTTCGTCACCAAGCCGGGAACCATCATGTCCGCCTCGGACACGCTGATCGTGACAGTGCGCGGCGAGGGAGGGCACGGCTCCGCGCCGCACCACGCGAAGGACCCGGTCACGGCCGTGGCGGAGATGGTGACCGCGCTGCAGGTGGCCGTCACGCGTCAGTTCAACATGCTCGATCCGATCGTCATCAGCGTCGGTCTGCTGCGGGCCGGCTCGGCGTCCAACGTCATCCCCGACTCGGCGTACTTCGAGGCCACGGTCCGGACGTTCTCCACCGCCTCACGGGACCGTATCCAGGAGGCGGCGCCGCGGCTGCTGACACACATCGCCCGGGCCCACGGTCTGGAGGCCGACGTCGAGTTCCGGCCACGCTATCCGGTCACGGTCAACAATGCCGACGAGGCGCTGTTCGCGCAGGGTGTCGCGGCGGAACTCTTCGGGGACGGGCGCAGCGTGCGGCTCGAGCAGTCGTTGAGCGCGTCCGAGGACTTCTCCCGCGTGCTCCAGGCGGTCCCCGGCGCGTTCGTCGGTCTCGGCGCCACAACACCGGGGCAGGACCCGGACGCGGCCCCGTTCAACCACTCGCCGTTCGCGACGTTCGACGACGGCGTGCTGGCCGACGGCGCGGCCCTGTACGCCGAGCTCGCCGAAGCCCGGCTCAACCAACTCGCGACGGAAGGACACACGGCATGAGCGCCACCGCCACCACCAAGCGACCCGGCCCGATGGACCGCTTCCTCAGCGGGGTCGAACGGGTCGGGAACAAGCTCCCGGACCCCTTTATGCTGTTCCTCATCCTCTTCGCCGCCACGGCTGTCGTGTCCACGGGCATGGCGTGGGCGAACGTGTCCGTCCAAGTGCCGGGGGCGGAGGAGGCCACCTCCATCAAGGGCCTCTTCACGGCGGAGGGAATGACCTGGCTGACCCAGAACATCGGCGAAAACTACCTCGGGTTTCCGCCGCTGACAACGGTGCTGCCCATCCTGCTGGCCGTCGGGGTGGCCGAGAAGTCCGGGCTGCTGGCCGCCATGATCCGCAAGGCCTTCGGTTCGGCCCCACGCTGGGCCCTGCCCTACGCCGTCGGCGTGGTGGGTGTCCTCGGTTCAATCATGGCCGATGCCGCGTTCGTTGTGATTCCGCCGCTGGCCGCACTGGTTTTCAAGGCCGCGGGGCGGCATCCGGTCGCGGGCCTGCTGGGCGGCTTCGCCGCAGCGGGCGCCGGGTACTCGACCAACCTGCTCGTCACCAGCCTCGATGCGCTGTTCGCGGGCATCACCACCGCGGTCACGGCGTCGCTGCCGAATCCCGGCGCGATCGTCACGCCCGTCTCCAACTACTTCTTCAACATCGTCTCGTCGGTCGTGCTGATGCTGATCGCCGGATTTATCATCGACCGGGTCCTTGAGCCCAGGCTCACCCGCCAGGGTGTGCCGACCGAGGAGACCACGCAGGACGCGGACAAAACGCCCGGCGCGGCGCCGTCGTCCGCCCAGGCCATGCGTGCCGAGCTGGAGCCGCGCGAGGCAAAGGCCCTGAGGTGGGCCGTGGCGGCCGGGGTGCTGGTCGCGGCCGCGATCACCATCGCGGTCCTGGTGCCGGGATCCCCCTGGCGCAACGAGGAGGGCGCGTTCCTGCCCAAGTCGCCGTTGCTGAGCTCGATCGTCTTCATCGTTTTTATGATGTTCACGGTTCCCGGCCTGGTCTACGGCAGGATCGTCGGCACCATCACCACGGGCCGCGACGTCCCGCGGGTGATGGGCGAGGCCGTGCGGGACATGGTCGGCTTTCTGGTGCTGGCCTTCATGCTGGGCCAATTCATCGCGCTGTTCAACTGGTCCGGCGTCGGGCAGTGGATCGCGGTCGCGGGGGCGGGTGGGCTCGAATCCATCGGGCTGACCGGCTATCCGGCCATCCTGGCGTTCATCGTGCTGGCCTCGCTGCTGAACCTGTTCATCATCTCCGGCTCGGCCATGTGGACCCTGATGGCGTCGGTGTTTGTGCCGTTGTTCGTCCTCTTGGGCTACGAGCCGGCGTTCATCCAGGCGGCGTTCCGGGTGGGCGATTCGGCCACCCAGGTCATCACGCCGCTGAACCCCTACATGATCGTGCTGCTCACGATGCTGCGGAAGTACGAGCCGCAGGCGGGGCTGGGCACACTCATCGCGCGGATGCTGCCCTTCGTGATCCCGTTCTGGCTGGCGTGGGTGGCCATCCTCAGCGTGTTCTTCTTCCTGGACCTGCCGCTGGGGCCGGGAAACGGGATCTTCCTCGAGCCGTAGGCCCGCGCGGTGCGCCTACGGCCCGCGCGGGACGGTCGGGTCAGGAGACCGGCAGCCGGTCCCCGCGGAGTTCCTCGTTCCGCGGGGCCCGGCGCAGCAGGAACAGGGAAGCGGCGGCAAGCCAGCACAGGATGGCCGCGAGCGTCCACGCCGACGCGTAGCTGCCGGTCGACTCCCGGATCCAGCCGGCGGTGACGGCCGCGACGCCGGCGCCCACCATGTGCGAGGCGAAGACCCAGCCGAACACCACGCTGGCGCACTCGGGGCCGAAGTGCTCGCGGCAGAGCGCGACCGTCGGCGGCACGGTGGCGACCCAGTCCAGGCCGTAGAAAACGATGAAGGCCCACAGCGGCGGCTCGATGGTCGATCCCAGCAGCGCATCGAGGAACACCAGGGAGAGCCCGCGCAGGGCGTAGTAGAACACCAGCAGGACCGCGGGATTGATCCGGTCGGTCAGCCAGCCGGAGGCCACCGTTCCGACGAGGTCGAACACGCCGATGAGCGCCAACAACCCGGCCGCGGTCGTCGCGGGCATGCCGTGGTCGTGCGTGGCCGGGATGAAGTGGGTCTGGATCAGCCCGTTGGTCGACCAGCCGCAGACGCAGAACGTGAAGAGCAGGATCCAGAACGCCCGCCGGTTCAGGCTCTCGCGCAGTACCCGCAGGGCCATGCGCCCCGCGGACACAGACGGCTTGGCAGGTTTCGGCGAGGGATTCTCGGGATCCTCCCCGTACGCGCGCAGCCCGCGGTCCCGGGGATGGTCGGAGAAATACAGGGCGAAGAACGGGATGATCGCGGCGGCCACCAGGGCGGTGACCAGCGCGGCGGCGCGCCAGCCGGGGTGGTGTGCCAGCGACACGATCAGGGGCAGGAAGATCAGCTGCCCGCACGCGTTGCCGCCGGAAAAGATGCCCATCACCAGCCCGCGCCGCTTGACGAACCAGCGGTTGGCGACGACGGAGCCGAACACCAGGGCCATGACCCCCGTCCCCACGCCAACAAAGAGGCCCCACAGCAGCCAGAGCTGCCAGATGGCGGACATCACCACGGTGAGGCCGCTGCCGATCGCGGTGAGTGCCAGACCCGCCATCACCACGCGCTTGATGCCCACACGCTCCATCAGCGCGGCGGCGAACGGTGCCGTCAACCCGTACACCACGAGATTCAGGGTCACGGCAAGGCTGGTCCCGGACCGGGACCATCCGAATTCGGACTCCAGCGGCTCGAAGAGGGCGCCCGTCGTCGAGCGGAATCCGGCCCCCGCCACGAGTGCCAGCAGCGTCAGGGCGGCGACGACCCAGGCGGGGTGGATCCTGCCGCGTCTTGTGGTTTTCACCCGTCGATCGTAATCCCGTTTCCGCCTTCCACTGGCGGGATAAATCATTCTGGTATTTAATATGCCGCAATGAAGCGGTACGTCTAGTACGTCCGCCGACTAGGGTTTACGCTGTAAACAGGCTGAGGGGGTCGGCCACGAATAAAAGAAGGATGTGACGGTCCAGTGCCTGAGGGAGACACTGTCTATCAAGCAGCCCGCAGGCTCGATGCCGCGCTTGCGGGAAGAGCCTTGGAGTCCAGCAAGTTCCGTCTACAGGGGTATGGGAGTCTCGATCTGACCGGCTGCAAGGTTGGTTCGGTGGTGTCCCGGGGCAAGCACCTGCTGATCCGCGCCGGGGGTCTCAGCATCCATTCGCGGATGACCCTGGCGGGCAGGTGGGACGTCTACGCCACCGGGGAGCGTTCGCGCGTGCCGGCTTCGCGTGCGGATCTGGTGCTGCGCAACAACGCCTTCCAGGCCGTCGGGTTTGCCTTGGAGTATCTGGAGGTCATCCGCACCACCGACGAGCCGCGCGCCGTGGGACATCTGGGCCCCGATCCGCTCGGGCACTCCTGGGATCCCGCCGAGGCCGCCCGCCGCCTCGCATCGGATCCGGCGCGGCCGATCGGGCTGGCCCTGTTGGACCAGCGCCTGATCGCCGGCCTGGGCAACGTGTACCGCTCGGAGATTCTGTTTCTGGCGCGCACCAATCCGCGGACGCCGGCCGGCGAAGTGCAGGACATGGCCAAAATCGTGGACCTGGCCCACAAACTCCTCCACGCCAACAAGGACCGGGTCCGGCGCAGCACCGCCCCGGCGTCGCTTGGCGCGCCGTATTCGGTCTATGCGCGGGCGGGCCTGCCCTGTCCGCGCTGCGAGGACCCCGTGGTCCACGAAACGTTCGACGCGTCCGCGCCGGACGGAAGCGCCGCCATCGGGGGCCAGGATCTCTACTGGTGTCCCCAATGCCAGCCGCTGCCGTCCGACGAGGCAGGCGGCGTCCTCAGCGCATCTGCCGTGCCGGGCACGGCCGGCCGCCTGCCTTAGCGCCGCTTCCGAACGGGCCCCGTTCGGATCAAACCGTACGCAGCGCCTCGTCCCACGTCCGCATCATCGAGGTGACGAGCGTGCGGTCGGCCGCCGCGAGCGTGCTGATCGGCGGCCGCACGTCGCGCTGGCACAGCCCCAGCTGAGCCAGGGACTCCTTGACCACGGAAACGTTGTTCTCGGCCTCGTTCCGGGCCCGCAGTTCCTCGAAGGGGCGGATGAGTTCCCAGACGCGCATCGCCGCCCCCGTGTCCGAGGCGCGCAGCGCGTCGAGAAGCCGTAGGGAGAGAGCCGGCTCTACGTTCGCGAAACCCGACGTGAAGCCCGTGGCTCCCACGGCCCAGTAGCCGGGCGCGGACAGCTCGGCGAGGCCCGCGATCCACACCAGGTGCTCCCGGTCGCAGTCCCTCAGCACGGTGGCGAACCGCACTGGATCGGGTACCGCGTACTTGATGGCGACCAGGTTGGGGGCCGCATCGGCCAGCCGTGCCACGGTGGCTCCGTCGATGCGCGGATTGCGCAGGTACAACACCACCCCGAGTTCCGGGACGGCCTCGGCGATGGCTCGGTGGTACTCGAACCACCCGTCGAGGGACACGAAAGGGTGTGCGGGTTGATGCACCATGATCGCCTGTGCGCCTGCGGCGCGTGCCGCGCCCGCGTCCTCGATCGCGGTGGCCACCGATCCGCCGACACCGACCAGCGTTGAACAACCGGATCCGGCCGCCTGGACCGTGAGGTCCACGCAGCGCCGCTGCTCGGCCGCCGTGAGCGAGTAGTACTCGCTGGTGTTGCCGTTCGGGGTGACGACGCGGATGCCGCCCTCGACCATTCGCGCCACTACGCGGGTGAAGGCCGCCTCGTCGATGGCACCGTTGTCGTCGAACGGCGTGACGGGAATGGCGACAACGCCGGCCAGCCTTTCGCGCAAGAGCTCGAAGTTCATGTTCTGTTCTCCTTTTGGGATTGGGTGGGCGCCGGCTAGGGCGTGGCCTTGTGCATGTCGGCGACGCGCATCTCGTCGCCGGTGGCCGTGGTCGGCTCGTAGTCGACCTTCGGGGACAGCGCCAGGGTTGCGCCGACCTGGACCATCATGGCGTCGCGGACGATCTCGTCGTTCTGGTAGGCGAGCGCCTTGGCGAAAGCGTCCTGGCGTTCCTGGTCCGATGCCACCTCGCCGGCCGCGATCATCGTGTCCAACTCGGCCGTGCCGTAGCTGCTTTGCGCCCCCTCGCTGCCCAGGTTGTTCGGCATGGTGAAGGAGGCGTCGCCGGCCTGGTTGCCGTGCATGCCCATCAGCAGCCGCGGCCCGAAGTCCGTGGGCACGGGGCGGAGCAGGTGCTGCAGCCACGTGTTGACGTCGCCCATCTGGAGCTCGACGTTCAGGCCGGCCTCGGTGAGGGCGTTTTGGACCACCTCCATGGCCTCGTCGGCCTTCGGGTAGAAGCCGGTGCGGCCGATGATGGTGATCTTTTCGTCGACGGGGACGCCGTCGGCCTTCGCCTCCGCGATCAGCTGCTTGGCCCTGTCCATGTCGTAGGGCCACGGCTCGATGTCCGGGTTGTGGCCGATGACGCCCTCGGGGACGAGCTGGGTGGCCAGCTGGCCCTGGCCGGCGAAGATCGAGGCCAGCAGGCTCTCGTTGTCGATCGCGTAGTTGACGGCCTCGCGGACGCGGCGGTCGTCCAGCGGCGCGATGCCGGCGTCCATCCGCATGTAGGTGACCTCGTTGGTGTTGTACTGGACGGCCGAGTCGCCCGCGCCGTCCTCCGGAGCCAGGGTGATGGCCACATCCGCCTCGTTGTTCGTCACCATGGCGGCGCGGATGGTTCCCTCGGAGCGCCAGACGTACTCGACCGTCCCGAAGTCCGGGGCCTCGCCCCAGTAGTCGCCGAACCGCTCGAGTGAGAGGCTGGTGCCGGCCTGCCACTCCTTGAGCTGGTACGGGCCGGTGCCGATGGGCTCGCGCACCTTCGCCGTGTTGTCGGTGGTGGCCGGGACGATTCCCACGAACGCGAGCCGGAGCGGCAGGATGGGGTCCGGGACGGCGGTCGTCACCTCGAGCGTGGTCGCGTCGAGGACCTCCGTGGTGATCTTGTGGTCGCCGAAGAACTGCCCGGCGACGTCGCACGCCATCTCCGGGAGCAGGGCGCGCTCGATCGAGAAGGCGGCCGCCTCCGCGTCGAAGGCGCTTCCGTCGTGGAACTTCACGCCTTCACGGAGCGTGAAGGTCCACGTGTTGTCGGCCGTCTGCTCCCACGCGGTGGCGAGCGCCGGGTCCAGCTCGCCCGTGGTCGCGTCGCGCGAGGTCAATCCCTCGGCGATGTTGGACCTGGTCACAAGGCCGGTGGAGTTCTGCGATCCCTGGCAGGTCTCCAGCGTGGGCGGCTCCTCTTTCAGGACGATGCGGAGCGTGTCCGCGGATTCCGGCGAGCCCGTGGCCGCCGTGTCCATGGCACACGCCTGCGTGCCGAGAAGCGCGGCGAGCGCGATCGATGCGCCCAGGGCGCGGCGCGTGCCGAAGGCGGGGGAATGGGGTCGTGCCATGGCTGTCCTCCAAAGATGTGGACCGGTTGGGCGGGCTCCGATGCGCGCCTCGCCGGACTGAACTGGGGCGTCCGTTGCTTGCGCGGACGGCGCATAATGAACTTAGGATCAATGGCATCCGATGTCTAATATACGATGTACGAAGCCTAGGCAGGCGTCGCCGGTGTGTCAACAGTCACAGCCGACGATGCCTCCGCCGACGTTTTCCAGGCGCCCGGACGGGCGCAACAGAAGGGTGAGCGCGTGACCATCAAGCTGGACCTGCCGCAGTCGCGGATCGACGTTGTCCTGGCGGCCATTCGGCGGGGCATCCTGACCAATGAGTTGCGCCCCGGCCAGCCCCTGGTCGAGGCCGAACTGGCCGCCCAGTTCGGCGTGTCCAAGACGCCCGTCCGCGAGGCGCTGAAGATCCTGTCCAACTCCGGGCTGGTGCAGTTCGTTGCGTACAAGGGCGTCCGCGTCCAGACGGTGGACCCCGACTTCATCAGGGCCGTCCGCGACCTGCGGCTGCTGATCGAGCCGGAGGCCGTGCGGCAGGCGGTCGCCGCCGGATCGGCGGAACACCTGGAGCGGGCGGAACAGGCGTTGGCCACCGCCCGGCGCATGATCGACAGCGCGGGGGACCGTGCCGAGCTCAGCCTCGTCAACCGCGACTTCCACTCGCTGCTCTACGCCGGCTGCGGGAACCCGCTGATGCGGGACGTCCTGGACAACCTCCGCGACCGCACGGCGCTGATCAGCGTAGTCGCCTGGCACGACGCGGAGGGCCGCGCCGAGCACCCGTCCGGGTTCGAGTGGGTGGAACACCGCGAGATCCTCGACGCCGCGAAGGCGGGGGACGCGGAACTCGCGGCGAGCCTCTCGGCCGGCCACATGCGCCGATTCTTCGAGCGCGTGCTCTCCGGCGCGCAAGGGCCGGGCTCGCCCGCCTGACCCGGACCAACCCGGGCAATTGCCGGGTCCCTGCGGTACATTGTGCTGCGTGTGCCGCGCGTCACGTGCGCCGCTCCGGGAAGGGACAACGATGTACCAGGTTCGGGACGCCCAGACCTTTGCCCAGTGGCGCAGTCTCATCTCGGCCTCGTTCGTGCCGCTGGACGCGGAGCCGCTGCGCCCGGACCCCGCCGGTGCCGGCACCGGAAGGTTCCGGGGGCGGGTCGGCGGAAGGCGGCTGAAGGACGTCGGCATGATGAGGGTCAGCGCCTCCGGCCACACCGTGCTGCGCACCCCCGAGCTGATCGCGGCCGGGGGCGAGGGCCACTACAAGCTGAATCTCCAGCTCGGCGGCCGCGGCCTGCTGCTCCAGGACGGCCGCGAAACGGTGATGCGCCCGGGAGACCTGGCCATCTACGACACGCAGCGTCCCTACACCCTGACGTTCGACGGCGACTTCCAAACCCTGGTCCTGATGTTCCCGCAGCACCTGCTCGGGCTGTCGCCGGAGGATGTCGCCGAACTCACCGCGGTCAGCATGGGTCGGGGCCGTCCCCTGGGTGCGGCGATCTCCCCGTTCCTCGCCCAGATTGGCGAGATGCTCCCGACCCTTCAGGGCCCGATCGGCCACCGACTGGCGATGAACGTGGTGGACCTGCTTGCCACGCTTCTGGCCAACGAGGTCTATTCCAAGCCGGACCAGGCCGCCGACGGGCATGCCCGCCTGCTCCGCCGGGTCCAGCACCACATCGAGGCGCACCTTGCCGATCCGGGCCTGGGGCCCCGGGAAATCGCCGCGGCGCACTTCATTTCCACCCGCACCCTGCACCAGATCTTCGCCGACGCCGGGCACACGGTGGCGGGGTGGGTCCGGGCGCGCCGCCTGGAGCGCTGCCGGCGCGACCTTCTCGATCCGCTGCACGCCGAGGTGCCGATCGGCGCCATCGGCGCCCGGTGGGGCCTGGACGACCCGGCCCACTTCAGCCGCGTGTTCCGGGCGGCCTTTGGATCCTCTCCGTCCCGCTACCGACAGGGCGGCGGAGTCGCCTGAGGGGGCCGGCCGAGAGGCCCGCGCTCGCGGACAAGGAGCCCGCCGGGATAGACAAGTCCCTCAAGTGTGTCGTGGGGCACAGTGGAGTTAGCCCATCCACCGCCGCGGCACGGCCCGGCCCCCGAGAGCAGGAGACAACGATGTCGATCCAGTCCGGCACGCAGCTGAGCACCTACCGGGACCTGTTGGCCTTGATCGAGCCGTGTGACGGCGGGCGGGAGATCAACGACCCCGCGACCGGGGAGACCGTGGGCCGCGCCCCCGAACACACCCCCGCGGACCTGGACGCCGCGCTCGCCGCGGCCCGCACCGCCCAACCCGGGTGGGCGGCCCTGACCCACGCCGAGCGCTCCGAATTCCTCGAGCGGGCCGCGGCCGCCGTGGACGCGTCCGCCGAGGCCCTCGCCGAGCTGCTCTCCCGCGAGCAGGGCAAACCGCTCAACGGCCCCAACGCCCGCTTCGAGGTCGGCGCGTGCGCCGCGTGGCTCCGCGCGACCGCGGCCCTCGAGCTCGCCCCCGAGGTCCTCGTCGACGACGAGGGCGGGCGCGCGGAGCTGCACTACCGCCCGCTCGGCGTCGTCGGCGCGATCGGACCCTGGAACTGGCCCATGATGATCTCCGTCTGGCAGCTCGCCCCGGCCCTGCGGATGGGCAACACGATCGTGCTCAAACCCTCCGAACACACCCGCGCTGTCCGTCCTGGCCTGGCCGCGGTCCTGAACCGCGGGCTCCCGCCCGGCGTGCTCCACGTCGTCTCCGGCGACCGCGAGGTCGGCGAGGCCCTGGCCGGGCACCCCGGCGTGGACAAGGTCATGTTCACCGGGTCCACCGCGACCGGGAAGGCGATCATCCGCTCCAGTGCGGACACCGTGAAGCGCCTGACCCTGGAGCTCGGCGGGAACGACGCCGGGATCGTCCTGGACGACGCCGACCCGGCCGCGATCGCCGAGGACCTGTTCTGGGGCGCGTTCATCAACACCGGCCAGACCTGCGCGGCCCTGAAGCGGCTCTACGTCCACGAGGACCTCTACGAGGCGGTGTGCGGGGCCCTGACCGCGGTCGCGGAGGCCATGCCGATGGGCGTGGGACTGGACGAGGGCAACGTCCTCGGGCCGCTGCAGAACCGGGCGCAGTACGACGTCGTCGCGCGCCTGGTCCAGGCCGCGAAGGACTCCGGCGCCCGGGTGCTGCTCGGCGGGAACCCGGACGCGGACCGGCCGGGGTTCTTCTACCCGGCCACGCTGGTCGCGGACATCGACAACGGGAACCCGCTGGTCGCCGAGGAGCAGTTCGGGCCGGCCCTGCCGATCATCAGGTACTCCACGCTCGACGAGGCGGTCGCGATGGCCAACGGCCTGGACGTGGGCCTGGGCGCGTCGGTCTGGTCCTCGGACCCGGCCCGGGCGCGGGAGGTCGCGGCCCGGCTCGAGGCCGGGACCGTGTGGATCAACAAGCACGGCGCGGTCGACCCGAGGATGCCGTTCGGCGGGACCAAGCAGTCCGGCTACGGGCTCGAGTTCGGGCTCGAGGGCCTCAAGGGCCTCGGCGCCCCGCAGGTCATCAGCAACTAGCCACACCCCCCACCACACTTTCGGGGCACCGCCCTGCCCACTTCCAGAGAGGCCCGCCATGGACAACCAGGAAAACCAGACCGCCCAGGACTTCGACTACATCGTGGTCGGCGCCGGATCGGCCGGCAACGTCGTGGCCCGCCGGCTCGTCGACGCCGGCAAGAGAGTCGCCGTCCTCGAGGCCGGCGACCGGGACACCAACCCGAACATCGAGCACCTCTACAACCTCGGGGCGCTTTGGCACAGCCCGCAGGACTGGGACTACTTCACCACCGAACAGCCCGGGGCCGCCGGCCGCCGCATCCACCTCCCGCGCGGCAAGGTCATGGGCGGGTCGCACGCGCTCAACGCGACCATCTGGGTCCGCGGCGACCGCTGGGACTACGACGGCTGGGTCGAGGCCGGCTGCGCCGGCTGGGGCTGGGACGACGTGTTGCCGGTCTTCAAGGAGATCGAGAACTACGACGGCGGAGCATCGGAGACCCGCGGGGACTCCGGCCTGCTGGACGTGGTCCGCGACTTCCCGCGCAACCCCGTCCAGGAGGCCATGCTGGAAGGCGCCGTCCAGACGGGCGTCCCGCTGAACGAGGACTACAACTCGGGCGACGTCGAGGGTGTGTCCCGGATGCAGCTCAACGTGCGGGACGGGAAGCGCTTCAACACGTGGCACGCCTACCTGAGGCCCGTCGCCGACGACCCGAACCTGACGCTCGTCACCGGGGCCCACGTGCGCAGGCTGATCGTCGAGGACGGGACGGTGGCCGGAGTCGAGTACGAGCTCGGCGGGCGGGCCCGGACGGTGCGGGCCGCCGAAACGGTCCTGTGCGCGGGGGCCATCAACTCGGCGGAGCTGCTTCTGCGCTCCGGAATCGGGCCGGCGGACGAGTTGCGCGCCGCTGGCATCGATCCCGTGCACGACCTGCCGGGCGTCGGCAAGAACCTGCACGACCACCTGCTGTCGCCGGTCATCTTCTCCACCGAGACGCCCGTCCCGATCGGGGACGTGGCCCCGGCGGAGGTCCACCTGTTCTGGAAAAGCCGCCCCGAGCTGCCAGTGGCGGACACCCAGCCGATCTTCTTCTCCGTGCCCATGTATTCGGAGGGCTACTCGCAGGGCCCCATGGGCGGGGCCGACGGCGGGTTTTCGATGCTCGGCGGGCTGGTGCGGCCACAGAGCCGCGGAGAGATCACGCTGAGCGGCCCGAACGCGGACGACCCCATCAGGATCGACCTCGGTGCCCTCGCCGAGCAGGCCGACGCCGACGCGCTGGTCGCCTCGGTCAGGCAGTGCCGGGAGATCGGCCGGTCCGACGCGCTGGCGCCGTGGGCGCCGACCGAGGTCTACCCCGGACCCGCGGTTTCCGACGAGGACCTGGAGGCGTACGTCCGCGAGTCCGTGGTGACCTACCACCACCAGGTCGGCACGTGCGCCATGGGCGTGGACGACATGGCCGTGGTGGACCCGGGAACGCTCAAGGTCCACGGGCTCCGCGGTCTTCGCGTGGCCGATGCGTCCGTGATGCCGCTGGTCCCCACGGGCAACACCAACGCGCCGACGGTGATGATCGCGGAGCGGGCCGCGGGAATGCTGCTCGGCGGCCGTTAGCCGGCGGGGGCGTTAGCGGCGCGGGCGCTCCCGGGAGAGCGCCGCGCGCAGTTCCCTCCACGCGCCCGTGGACCAGAGCGCCCACAGCACCAGCACGGGTTGGAAGAACAGGCGCACCAGCCGCTTGCCGTCGGTGTCGAGGCCGAACCCGTCCGTCCGCGTGACGTACTGGGAAACGTTCCCGGGGAAGATCAGGATGAAGAACGCCGCGGCGAACAGTCCCACGGGGACGCGGCGCCTGCGCAGGGCGATCAGCGCGGATCCGAGGCCGATCTCCACCACGCCCGACGCCAGGACCACCAAGTCCTTGTCCAGCGGAAACCACGGCGGAACCTGCGCCTGGAATTCCTGCCGCGCCACGGTGAGGTGGCTGATCCCGGCGAAGACCAGCGAAGCGCCTAGCACCACCGCGCCGATCAGTCGGGGCAGCGAGACTTTCGGCGCCGGACGGAACACAAGGTCGGCGAGTCGTGCTTTGGTGCGCGTCATTGCTGAACGCTAACACCGCCGCAGTCGACGGCGCCGCGCCTAGCGACTCGTGGCGTCCTGCACCTCGCCGACGAGTTCCTCGATGATGTCCTCCAGGAACAGGACGCCCGTGGTGTGGCCCGCGGCGTCGAAGACCCGTGCCACGTGCGCGCCGGTCCGGCGCATCGTGGCCAGCGCGTCCTCCAGCTCGGCGTCCCGGAAGGCCGAGGCCAGCCGGCGGATGCGCTTGGACGGGACGGACCTGGTGAACTTCTCCGGCGTCGTGAGGTCCATAACGTCCTTGAGGTGCAGGTAGCCGGTCGGCTCTCCGTCCTCGTTCGTCAGGATGTACCGGGAGAAGCCGTGCCGGGAGACGGCGCCCTGGATGTCGGCGGGGGTCGCCGTCGCAGGCAGCATCACCATGTCCCGGATGGCCACCTCGACGTCGGCGACGGACTTCGAGGTGAACTCGAAGGCCGCGGTGAGCGTTCCGCTGGTGTCGCTGAGCAGGCCGTCGCGGGTGGACTGCTCCACGATGTTCGCGACCTCGTCCAGCGTGTAGGCGCTGGTCGCCTCGTCCTTGGGCTCCACCTTGAACAGGCGGAGGATGCCGTTGGCGATCCCGTTGAGGGTCCAGATGACCGGCTTGAAGATCCGGGCCACCATGACCAGCGGCGGCGCCAGGAGCAGGGCCGCCCGCGTCGGCACGGAGAAGGAGATGTTCTTGGGGACCATCTCGCCGAAGACCACGTGCAGGAAGGTCACGAGCAGGAGCGCGGCGACGAACGCGATGATGCCGATGGCTTCAGCGGAGAGCGACGTGAGGCCCAGCGGGATCTCCAACAGGTGGTGGATCGCGGGCTCGGAGACGTTCAGGATCACCAACGAGCAAACGGTGATGCCGAGCTGGCTGGTGGCCAGCATCAGGGTTGCGTGCTCCATGGCCCAGAGGGTGGTCTTGGCCGCCTTGCTGCCGGCCTCGGCCTTCGGCTCGATCTGGGAGCGGCGGGCGGAGATCACGGCGAACTCGGCGCCGACGAAGAAGGCGTTGACGACCAGGAGCACCACCAGCCAGATGATGCCGGGAAGGTATTCACTCATGGGTCTGTTCCTTGGTCAGGCTCTCGACGATGCGGTCGTGGGGGCTCATGGGCGTCCCCTCGGTCTCGGCCGGCATAAACCGCAGCCGTTCGATGTGGTTGCCGGACACGCGCTCGACCCGGAGGACGCCGGAGTCCACGGAGACCTCGTCGCCGAGCTCGGGCATCCGGTCCAGCTGGTCCGTGACGAAGCCGGCGACCGTGTCGTACTCCTCGCCGTCGGGGACCTTCACCCCGGTGCGGTCCCGGAGCTCGTCCGGGCGCAGCGAGGCGTCGAAGGTCAGCGAGCGCCCCGTGCGCACGACGCCGACCCGCGCGCGGTCGTGTTCGTCCTCGAGCTCGCCGACGATCTCCTCGACGAGGTCCTCCAGGGTGACGATTCCGGCGGTGCCGCCGTGCTCGTCGGAGACGATGGCCACCTGGAGGCCCTGTTGGCGCAGCAGGAGCAGCAACGTGTCCACGCCCATGGATTCGGGCACGCGCAGGGGCTCGACCATCAGGTCGGACGCGCACACGGTGCCGCGCTCGCCCAGGGAGATGGCGAAGGCCTGCTTGACATGGATCACGCCGCGCACGTCGTCGCTGTCGCGGCCGATGACGGGGAACCGGGAGTAGCCGGTGGCGGAGGCGAGTTCGATGACTTGCTCGGCCGAGTCGTCCAGCCCGACGGTGGCCATGCGCACGCGGGGTGTCATCACGTCGTCGGTGCTGTGGTCGGAGAAGCGCAGGGTGCGGTGGAGCAGGGCGGCGTGGTCCAGGTCCAGGACGCCCTCGAGGGCGGACCGGCGCACCAGCGAGCTCAGTTCCTCCGCGCTGCGGGCGCCGGAGAGCTCTTCCTTGGGGTCGATCCCGAAGGAGCGGATGATCTTGTTGGCCGTGTTGTTGAACAGCAGGATGACCGGCTTGAAAACCGTGGTGAAGAGCGCCTGGAAGGGGACCACAACCTTGGCGGTTCCCAGCGGCAGTGCCAGGGCGAAGTTCTTGGGAACCAGTTCGCCGATGACCATCGAGAAGACGGTGGCGATAAAGATGCCGATGACGGCGCCGATTCCGGGAACCACGGCCGCAGGGAAGCCGGCCGCCCCCAAAGGCCCGGCGAGCAGGCTGCTGATGGCCGGCTCGAACGTGTAACCGGTCAGGAGGGTGGTCAGTGTAATTCCGAGCTGGGCACTCGAAAGATGCGTCGAGGTGATTTTCAGGGCCTTGATGGTGGGCCCCAGGCGCTTCTCGCCGCGGGCCTCACGTGCTTCGAGGTCGTTGCGGTCGAGGTTCACCAGCGCGAACTCGGAGGCCACGAACAGGCCTGTGCCGACGGTCAGGACCAGACCGATTCCGATCATGATCAACTCATACATGGGCGCGCCCCTCTCCCGTGTGTTGGGACAGGGGCGAAAGAGAAGGAGGGTCGTCCATAGTCCCTCAACACTAGGCGACGGCTGCGCCGGCCCATGGCGTGTTCGGTGTGGGCGAACACGCCATGGGCATCGGGCCCGCGCCGGCCGGAGCGGAGCGTGTCCGAAAGCCAGGGCCCGGCCTATCCCGCCGGACGGACCTCCGCCAGCCGCAACTCGTCGTTCGTCGAGGAGTTGGGCGTGTAGTCCACCCCCGGAGACTTGCTCATCAGGCCGGTCATGCGGGCAACGAAGGCGAACTGCACCAGGCTCTCGCGCTCGTACTCGAAGGCCTCCGCGTAGGCATCCTGCCGGTCGTCGCCGGTCTTCGTGGCGGCGTCGTCGAGGATCGCGTCGAACTCCGGAGAACCGAACATGCTCATGGATCCGTCACTGGCCATGTAGGAATCCACGCTGAACGAGGCGTCGCCGGCCTGGTTGCCGTGCTGGACCAGCATGGCGATCGCGCCCTCGTCCTTAATGAAGGGCTCCACCTGGTACTGCAGGCCGACCGACGTCTCGACAACCTTGGCCTCGACATTCAGTCCCGCCTGGTTCAGCTGCTCCTGGAGAACCTCGGTCAACTGCGAGATCTTGGGGAACTGGCCGTTGCGGGCCACGATGGTGATCTTGGCACCGGTGTCCACGCCGTCCGCCTTGGCCTCGGCGACCAGCTCCTTGGCCTTGTCCAGGTTCGACTCCCACGGTTCCAGCGACTCGTTGAATCCGACGACGCCGGGCGGAACGATCTGCTCGGCCGGTTCGCTCTCGCCCGCGTAGAGGGACCCGGTGATGCCGCCCCGGTCGATCGCGTAGTTGACCGCCTGCCTGATGCGGATGTCGTCCAGAGGGGCGATGTCGCCACTGAAGCGCAAGGCCACCGTCTCGTTGTTGGGGTAGGTCACCGCCAGGTCGCCGGCGCCGTCGGCCGAGCTGATGCCGGTGGCGATGTCCGCCTCCCCACCAGACACCATGGCCGCGCGCACGGTCCCCTCGGAGCGCCACTGGTAGTCGACGGCGGGGTAGGCGGGCGCCTCGCCCCAATAGGAGTCGTTGCGCGTCAGGGAGATCTTGATTCCGGCGTCCCACGACTCGATGGCGTACGGTCCGGTGCCGACCGGTTCGCGCACCTTCGCGTCCGCCGCCCCGTCGGCCGGGGATCCAATCTCGATGAAGGAAAGGCGCAGGGGCAGGACGGGGTCCGCAGTCTCGGTGGTGACGACCAGCGTCTTCTCGTCGACAACGTCCAGCGCGACATCCGCGTCGCCGAAGACCTGGCCCTCGACGTCGCAGCCAAGCTTGCCGTTGACGGCGCGGTCGATCGCGGCCGCGGCGGCCGTCGCGTTGAACGGGGTGCCGTCCTGGAAGGCGACGCCCTCGCGCAGCGTGAATGTCCACTCCTTCTCGCCCGTGGCCCGCCACTGAGTGGCCAGCAGGGGCTCGAGCTCGCCCGAGGACGGGTTCCGTTCCATGAGCGGCTCGGTGATGTTCGATCGGACGAGCATGCCCGTGGAGGACAGGGTCGAATCGCAGGCCTCGAGCGTCGTCGGTTCGATGGCCAGTGCTATGCGCAGCGTGCCGGCGCCACCGGCGGCGGGGTCCGGCTCGGAATTGGCGACGCTGCAGCCGCCGAGCAGGACGGTGGAGGCGGCGGCCAGGGCGAGGGGCGTGCGGAGGCGTCTGAACGGGCCCGGTTGTGTGGTGGAAGAAGAAGGCATCATTGGTTCCTCTGGAGTCTGTGGTGGACAGTGGTGGTTGCAGGCGTCGTTGGTCCTCCGGGGCGCCGGCCTCAGTGGAGCGGTGGCCTATCATGACGACCATGACGTTGCTGTCGGATTCCGCGTTCCCGTCCCCCCTCCCGCCTGTGGATGCGGCCCCAACGCGCACCGAAATGATCGTCGAGTCGCTTAAGGGCGCGATATTTTCCGGGCGCTTGAAGCCGGGCGAGGTGCTGGTGGAACGCAAGATCGCCGAGCAGCTGGGGGTCTCCAAGACACCGGTTCGCGAGGCTCTGATCGTGCTGCAGCGTTCGGGACTTGTCGCCGTCGGGCAGCGCAGCATCGCGGTCCGCAGTCTCAGCTTCACCGACATCCGGCACGTCTATGAAGAGCGTGTCCTGCTGGAACCCTGGGCCATCGTCGATGCCGCGCGGGTGGATCCGGATTTCGCGGCGGCACGCCGGGCCCTCGACGAGGCGCGCCGACACGCTGCCGCGGGCGACAACGCGGCCCGGGCCCTGGCGAACCGACGGTTTCACCGAGGCATGTACGCGAGCAGCGAGAACACGTTCATCGTCAAGGCGCTGGACAGCCTGCAGGACCTGACCGCGCTTGCCGTGGTCGGTGTGCTCTGGGAGCACTGGCCGCGTTGGGAGGCGGAGGGTGCTGAACACGAGGCTATCTTCGAGGCCGCCCATGGCGGGGACCCCGAGCGCGCCGCCGAGTTGATGCGCCGCCACATCACCGCCTCGATCGATCGGGCCGCCGAGAGCGAACGGGCCGGGCGCTAGCAGGGTCAACGCTGCTCCCGGTAGGCCCGCATCGTCTCCTCGTTGGGCGGGTAGGTTCCGCGCAGCGGCCTCCCGCCCTCGATTTGCCCCAGCACAAACTCCTCCAGCCTCTCCTGCTCCAGGGAGTCCATAGCCACGGTTTCGGCCAGATGCCGAGGGACGCAGACAACGCCGTCGCGGTCGCCAACGATGATGTCTCCCGGGTAGACGGCCACCTCGGCGCAGGCGATGGGTACCTGAAAGTCGACGACGTGGTGCTGGGCGAGATTGGTGGTGGGGGACGGGCCCGCCGAAAACGTGGGAAGGTCCAGCTTCTCGAATCCGGCCATGTCCCGGAGCGAGCCGTCGGTCACCACGCCGGCGGCGCCCCGTGCCCGCAGGCGCGTGGCCAGGATGTGGCCCAGCGAGGCGGCTCGCTTTTTCCCGCGGGAGTCGATCACGAGGACCTGACCGGCTTGAACGGACTCGACTCCCTTCCTCTGGGGATGGTCGTAGTCCTGGAAGATGGCCGGGACGTCGATGTCCTCGCGGGCAGGGATCGATCGCATCGTGAAGGCCTCGCCGACCATTCGCTGGCGGGACGGATTGGAGACGGACAGCCCCTCAAGGAACGTGTTGCGGAACCCGCGGGCGAGTAGCTGGGTGGTAATGGTCGCGGTGCCCACCGAGTGGAGCGCGGCCATGGCCTGCTGGCTGAGTGGGGCCTGGGCGCTCGCCGGTGCCTCTGTTTCTGCGCTCCGACCGGACTGACCTGTTGCTTCTACCGACACCATGTTTCCTTTCGATGAGTCGAATAAATTGGTATACCAAGATACCAACGCTCAAGCTACAGGAGGACAGACGCACACGGAAGAGGTGCCGGGACTCAGCCGCCCGCGTGGTGCAGGGCAAGCGCGGCGACGAAGCCCATGGAGGCCGTCATCCCGGTCATCACATGGTGTTCCTCGAAGGCCTCCGGGATCATCGTGTCCGCGACCATGGCCAGGATCGCGCCGGCGGCCAACGCGTTGATGAACGCGACGAGGGGATCGGGGGCCGTCTGCAGCGCCAGGTAGCCGACAAGGGCGCTGATGCCGGACATCACGGCGATCCCGCCCCACACACCGAAGACGTAGCCGGCCCCGCGGCCCGCCCGCTTCATTCCGGCGGTGCTGGCGAGCCCCTCTGGCACGTTGGAGATGAACACGGCGGTCAGCATGGCGGGGCTCGCCGCGCCCCCGGCCACGATCCCCAGCCCGAGCACCAGCGATTCGGGGATGCCGTCCAGCAGCGCCCCGACGGCGATCGCGGTCCCGCTTCCGGGGTGCTCGTCCTCGCCCGGTTGGAGCGGCCCGGACCGCTTGCGGTGTTTGGCGCCGCGGGCGGCGAGCATCGCGTTGGCCCCGGCGAAGAGGGCGGCGCCGACGATAAACCCGATGACCGTGGCGGACATGCCTCCCGTCGAGACGGCCTCGCCGACCAGTTCGAACGCGAGTGCCGAGATCAGGACCCCCGCGCCGAAAGCCATCACCGTGGAGACCGTTTTGGTGGGGATGCGCCACTTCCACGCGATGGCGCAACCCACGAGCAGCGCCGACCCGCCCAGGGTTCCCGCCACGAGGGCCGTGAGCCAATCGGGCATCATGCCCCGCGCCCAGGGCCGGCCGCCGGGCGATGCGTCGCGGGAGACGCCCGCGCGACGTTGTTATGGGGCCCGCGCACGGGCCACGACGTTTGCGGGGAGGTCATGCCCCATCCTAGGACCGGCCAGGGACCGCTGCTGCCCGGTCAGCCGCCCGGTCGCCTCGCGTTCAACGCACCGAACGACGCCGGAACAGCCGACGCAACCAGCCGTCCGCGCCGAGGTGCCCCTGGAGTTCGCGGGGGCCCGCCGCCTCGTCCGGCAGTCGCCCGTCCTCGCCGTAGAAGATGTGCGAGGTTCCGGGGCCGGGGTTCTGGGCCCCGGCCAGATTCGGCAGGCCCGGGCTGTCGGCCGACGTGTGGACGCCGTGTGGTCCCACCCCCTCCATGTCGCGCAGCGGGTTCTCGCTTGGATGGTCCTGCTTTTTTGTGGAGCCCAGTCGCTTCATCGCACTCACCGGTCCTTCGACGCCGTGGCTTCATTTTAGGATTCGGCCGCGTCATAGGGAATGGATGGTGGACCGTGCGGCCATTAGCAGTCGATGTGCCGCGCAAGCACGAATGTGTCCCACATGTCCCCCCGCGTCCGATCATTACGCCGCCGCGGGCCGGCCGGCACGTGCGCGCGATCCCCAGGTGACGCCCCGTGACCGCATGTTGAGCAAAAGGGACGGACCATGACGACACAATCCGCCGACCCGGGAGCCGTTGGTTCAATTGAAGGACACCATCCAGAGCGGCTGAGAGACCTGGCTCAACGACGCCGCAGCAAGTCCGTGGACTCCATCCACGGATAGTGCTTCGGCCAGGACCGATGGAGATCTCACGATTCCGGCCGTCATCACGGGTGCCCCCTCGCTGCCGTCTGCCGTTTCGCTGATTTCTTCGACATCCACACAGTTGAAGGAACCCCATGCACCCGACCCACGCAGCTCCCACCCCTCGCTCCACGCCGTTGGCGGGCGGACTCCTCAAGTCCATCGGACTGGCCGCCGCGGCCGCGATCATCCTCACCGGCTGCTCGCTGAAGGAACCCGTTGCACCCGCCGGTGCGGCGCCGGCCGCGGGTGCCGCGGCCGCCGCGGCCCCCGCCGCGGACAACGCCGCCGTGGCCGACGCGCCGTCCCTGGAGGGAAAGACCATCGGCATCGCCGCCAAGGACATCGTCCACGACTTCAGCCGGGTCGTGTACGACGAACTCAAGGCCAGCGTCGAGGCGCGCGGCGGCAAGGTGATCGCCACCCAGGCCGAGGCCAAGGACGACAAGCACGTCACCGACGTCGAAAACCTCGTCACCCAGCGCCCCGACGCCATCGTTGTGATTCTTGGCGACGCGCAGACGCTGACCCCGGCGCTGAAGAAGGTGGACGACGCCGGCATCCCGCTCTTCACCATCGACTTCCAGTCCGAATACGGCATCAACAACGTCACCAGCGACAACTGGGTCATTGGCTCCACACTCGCCCGCACGCTCGCGGAGGACATCGATGGCCAGGGCAAGATCCTGGCCTTCAACGGCTTCCCCGGGGTCGCCCCGTGCCGCATCCGCTACAACGAGCTCAAGGTGGTCCTGGAGGACTACCCCGGCATCGAGATCATCCAGCCCGAACTCCAGGACAAGTACGAGGGCACCATCGAGGACGCCAAGAAGCAGATCCAGGACCAGTTGCGCCGACTGCCCGAGGGCGAGATCGACGCCGTCTGGAGCTGCTGGGACATCCCGCTGATCGGCGCCGCCCAGGCGATCGACAGCGCGGGCCGCGACGAAATCAAGCTCTACGGGGTCGATGCCGAGCCCGGCGCGCTGGACCTGATCGCTGATCCCGAGAGCTCTTACACCGGGACGGTGGCCCAGCAGACCAAGGCCATGGCCGCGCAGTCCGCCGCCAACGTGGCCCTGTTCCTGGGCGGTCGCGAGGACGAGGTCACGCGGACCAGCTACCTGTCCCCGGTGTTCATCGACAAGACCAACGTGAACCAGGTGCGCAATGACCTTGGCATCTAACCCACCGCTGCTCGCGATGCGGGCCATCAACAAGACCTTCGGTGCCGCCCGCGTCCTCGCCGACGTCGACCTGACGCTGCGGGCCGGAGAAATCCTGGGCCTGGTCGGCGAGAACGGCGCCGGCAAGTCCACGCTGATCAAGATCCTCACCGGGCTCCACACCGCCGACGAGGGCACCATCGAGCTGGGCGGCGCCGCCGTCCCGGTCTTCAGGCCGGCAGACGCCGAGGCCCTGGGCATCCACGTGATCCACCAGGACCGCCACCTGGCCGCCAAGCTCACCGTCGCGGAGCAACTGTACCTGGGGCAGCGGACACTGGGGCGAGGCTGGATCCGCGCCCGGTCCATCGAGGCCCGGGCCGCCGCCGACATCCTGCGCGTCACCGGTCAGGACATCGACGCGTCGCTCTTGGTGGAGCGGCTCACGGTCGCGCAGCAGCAACTCATCCAGATCACCCGCTCCGTCCTCTCCGAGCCGCGGATCCTGATCCTGGACGAGCCGACCGCGCCGCTGGCCGCCCGCGAGGTCGAGCAGTTGTTCGGCACGTTGCGCCGGCTTCAGGAGCACGGCGTGGGCATCATCTACATCAGCCACTACCTTCAGGAGTTGCACGAGATCACCGACCGCGTGACGGTGCTCCGCAACGGGCGCAATGCCGGCGACGTGGACCTGCGGTCGGGCACGCTCGAGGACGTCGTCGAGCTGATGGTCGGACGCAAGGTCGTCGAGTTCGAGCACGGCCGCGCGCCCCGCCGGCCGCAGTCGGACACGCCGGCCCTGCGCGTGGAGGCGCTGACGGTCCCGCGCGCGCTCGAGTCCCTGGATATCGAGGTACGGGCCGGCGAGGTCGTCGCGATCACCGGGCTGGTGGGCTCCGGCGTCGACGTGGTCGCCGACGCGGTCACCGGAACCGGCCGGCGGCGGGGCGAGGTGGTGCTCAACGGCAAGCCAGTGGGAACCATCGCCGACTTTGTTGCCCACGGCGGCGCCTATGTGCCGTCGAACCGGCGGCGGGACGGCCTTTTTGTGCGCAACACCGTCCAGGAGAACCTCTCCGTCGCCAGCCTGAAGGCCGTCTCCCGGCTTCTCGGATTCATCTCGCCCGCACGGGAGCGCAAGCTCGCCGAGGGACTCGTCAAACAACTCGACATCCGGCCCGCCAACGTGGCCGCCGTGGGCGGAAGCCTGTCCGGCGGGAACCAGCAGAAGGTGGTCCTGGCCAAGTGGCTCGCGACCAAACCCTCCGTGCTGGTCCTCGACCAGCCCACGTCCGGGGTCGACGTCGGCAGCCGCTCGCAGATCTACGAACAGATCCAGGAACTGGTCGACGCCGGCGCCGCGGTCCTCGTCGTCACCGTCGACCTGGAGGAGCTGGTCGGCATCGCCGACCGGACCCTGGTCCTCTACCGCGGAAAGGTGGCGGCCGAGCTCTCCGGAACCGACGTCACCACGGACAGGATCCTGGAGATCGCCTCCGGCGCCGCGGCCGTTTCCACGCAGAACGCCAAGGAGTACGCATGAGCACCGCCACAGTATTGCGCGATCGAGCGGGCGAGGGAACGGGCGCCGCCAAGCCCCCGCACAAACGGCCATCGGTCATCACGTGGGCCGGGTACGCGATCGTTGTGTTGGTCCTCGGCGTCTTCGCCGTCGGATCGCCGCACTTCCTCCAGTTGTCCAACCTCGCCTCGGTCCTGAACCAGGCGGCGGTGTTCGCCGTCGCCGGGATCGGTCTGGCCGTGGTGATCGTCACCGGAGGCGACGACGTCCTGGAGGGCGGCATCGACCTGTCCATCGGTGCGGTCGCCGGGCTCGCCGGCACCGTGACCGCCGTCGCCGTCGCCTCGGGCGCGGGCGTCCCACTGGCCGTCGTCGTCGGGCTGGCCGTCTCCGCCGCCATCGGGGCGGTCAACGGGACCGCCGTGGTCCTCGGACTGCGGCCCCTGCTGGCCACGCTCGCCACGATGGGAATCGCCACGTCGCTGGAACTGGTGGTCAGCGAAAACATCAAGGTGGCCCTCGAAGGCGGCGTTTTTGTCTGGCTGCGCCAGGGCACGGTCGTGGGACTGCCGTCCGCCGTTGTTGTGCTGCTGCTCGTCGCGCTCGCCGCCTGGTGGGCGCTGGACCGCACCGCCTGGGGCGTCAACAGCCACGCGGTGGGCCAGAACCCCACGGCCGCGTCGGTGGCGGGGCTCAGCCCCGGGCGCTACCGGTTCGCCAGCTACGTCGTCAGCGGCCTGCTCGGCGGGATCGCCGGCGTGCTGCTCGCGTCCAGGCTCTCCGCAGCCGTCCCCGGCATCGGGGCGCAGATCCTGCTGGACATCATCCTGGTGGCCTACATGTCCACCGTGTTCTCCCGGCGCCTGGTGGTCAACGTCGCCGGCACCGTGGTCGCCGCGGTGTTCGTCGCGGGCCTGACCAACGGCCTCACCCTGATGGGCGTTCCCAGCCAATGGGTGGGCGCCGCCAAGGGTGTCCTCATCCTGCTGGTGCTCGCCGTCGTCGTCGTCCGTGGAAGGAGCGTCTCGAAATGACGCTGACCCAAGAACCAACCGTCCGCAACGACGGCGCCACAACCCCCTCCGTGCGGCCGGGACGCGCCGGAGCGTCCGGATCGGTCGCACGTGTCCTCCCGCGGCTCATCGCGCCGCTGGCGCTCGCCGGAATCCTCCTGGTGTTCAGCCTGCTCTCACCGGTGTTCCTGAGTGCCGACAACCTCCTCGGTGTGCTGGGGCAGATGGCCATCCTGGCCCTGGTGGCCGTGGGTCTGACCGTGGTGGTCCGCGCCGGCGGGATCGACCTGTCCATCGGCGTCGCCCTGGACCTCGCGGCGCTGGCCGCGGCGGCACTGATCGCCGACGGCTACCGCGCCTGGGTCGCCATCGTCGCGGGCCTGCTCTTCGGCCTGCTCGTCGGGGCCGTGAACGCCGCGCTGATCGTGGGCCTGCGGATCCCGCCGTTCCTCGCCACGCTGAGCGTCTGGTTCATCGGCACCAGCGTCCAGCAGCTGCTGACCGGCGGAGGGGCCCCGATCTACCTGTCCAAGCCGCGGGTTCCCCTGGAGTTTGCCCTCCTGGGACGCGGGTACGTCCTGGACCTGGACGGCGTGATCGTGAGCGCGGCCGCCGTGGCCGTTGTGGTTGCCCTCCTGCTTGGCCGCACGCGTTGGGGCAGGGCCGTGACGGTCACGGGCGAACAGCCCAACGCCGCACGCATCTCCGGACTGCGCGTCGACCGGATCACCGTCAGCGCGTACCTGCTCTGCTCGCTGGTGGCCGCGTTCGCCGGTGTCATCCTGGCGTCGCGGGCCAACGGGTTTGTCCCCGGCAGCGGCCAGGCGTACCTGATGGACGCGATCGGGGCGGTCTTCATCGGCGCCACGCTCAGCCGTTTCGGCCGCGTGTCCGTCCCCGGGACGCTGGTTGGGGTCCTCGTCTTCGCGCTGCTGAGCAACGGCATGAACCTCGTGGGCCTGTCCTTCTTCTGGCAGGGACTGGGGCGCGGCGTGGTCCTCCTGGCCATCCTGCTCCTCGGCGTGCTCCTGTCCCGCGGCGGGAACAGCGGTCCCGGCACCCTGGGCCGTGCCGCCTTCGGGCGCCTCTTCGCCCGTCCGTCCGCCGCCACCTCGCGAAAGTAGGAAAACCATGGCACAGCGCATCAGCCTCAACGCCTTCGACATGACCACTCCCACCCACCAGAGCCCCGGCCTGTGGCGGCACCCGGACAACCGGGCGGACACCTACAACACCATCGGCTACTGGACCGACCTGGCCCGGACCCTGGAGAAGGGAACGTTCGACGCCCTGTTCCTCGCCGACGTCCTGGGAATCTACGACGTCTACAGGAACTCCAGCGCACCCGCGCTGCTGGATGCGGACCAGGTGCCGCTGAACGATCCGTTCATGCAGATCTCCGCGATGGCGGCCGTGACCCAAAACCTCGGGTTCGCCGTCACCAGCGCGCTGACCTACGAGCAGCCGTACGCGCTGGCCCGCAAGTTCTCCACGCTGGACCACCTCACGGGCGGCCGCATCGGCTGGAACGTGGTCACCAGCTACCTGGAGTCCGCGGCCCGCAACCTCGGCATGTCCCGCCAGCTGGACCACGACGCCCGCTACGACCTGGCGGACGAGTTTATGGAGGTCGTCTACAAGCTGTGGGAGGGGTCCTGGGACGACGGTGCCGTGGTCAAGGACCGGGAGCGGGGCATCTACACCGATCCCTCCAAGGTCCACCCGATCAACCACCACGGCGAATACTTCGACGTCCCGGGCATCCACCTGTCCGAGCCGTCGGCGCAGCGCACCCCCGCGATCTTCCAGGCCGGCGCGTCCCCGCGCGGCCGCCGGTTCGGCGCGGGCCATGCGGAGGGCATCTTCCTGAACTCGATCCGGCCGGAGATCACCCGCAAGTCCACGGACGCCACCCGCGACGCCCTGGAGGAGGCCGGGCGCCCGCGCGACGCCTCCAAGTTCTACGCGCTGGTCACCGCCGTCGTCGCCGATTCGGACGCCGAGGCGGAGAAGCTGCACCGCGACTACCAGTCCTATTCCTCCCGCGAGGGTGCCATGACGTTCTACGGCGGATGGTCCGGGCTGGACCTCTCCGGCTACGCGAGCGAGGAGGAACTGAAGTACCTGGACACCAACGCGGCCCGCTCGGCGCTGTCCATCTTCACCACCGCGGACCCGTCCCGCTCCTGGACGCCGAACTCGATCGCCGACTACCTCGGGATCGGCGGGATCGGCCCCGTGCTGGTCGGGTCCCCGGAGACGGTCGCGGACGAGATCGAGCGCTGGGTCGACGTCGCCGGCCTCGACGGCATGAACCTGGCCTACGCGATCACGCCGGGCTCGTTCGAGCAGTTCACCGAGCTGGTGGTGCCCGAGCTGCGCAAGCGCGGCCGGGTCTGGGACAAGTACCTGGGCTCGACCCTGCGCGAGTACCTTTCCGGCGAGGGCAACGCCCGCGTGGCGGAGGACCATCCGGCGGCCGCCTACCGCGGCGCCTTTTCCGGCGGCCCCAGCGCGGCCGACGCCAAGGCCACGGAGACTCCGGACGCCATCCTCGCCCAGGCCTGACCCGGCGCACCCAGTTGTGCAGCACCCGAACGGAAGGAACACCATGACCACCACCGGAACACTCAGCCGCACCCCCTGGGCGGGCGCCGCCGACGGGGCCGAAGTCGAGCAGTGGAGGGCCGTCGCCCAGACCGTCGCGGACCGACTGGCCGCGGACGTCCTGGAGCGCGACCGCGCCAACCGGAACCCCGTCGCCGAGGCGGAGCTCCTGCGCTCCTCCGGCCTGATCAACCTGTTGGTCCCCGCCGAATTCGGGGGCGGCGGGGGCCACTTCGAGACCGCCTTCGAAACGGTGCGCATCCTCGCCACCGCCGACGGCTCGATCTCGCAGCTTCTCGCCTACCACTACTTCAACCAGGCGGGCATCGGATTCTACGCGGATCCCGCGGAGCAGGCCGCGTGGTGGCGGCGCACCGTCGAGGGCGCGTGGCTGTGGGGCGACTCGGTCAACCCGGTCGACCCGACGCTGGTCCTCACGGCGGAGGGCGACGGCTACCGGCTCAACGGGCTGAAGCGCTTCTCCACCGGTTCCGGCGTCGGTGACGTCATCATCGTCGACGCCGCCGTCGAGGGCGGGGCGGAGCACGGCAAGGTCCTCGCCTTTGTCCTCGAGACCACCCGCGAGGGCCTGGAGCTGCTGGGGGACTGGGACCACTTGGGCCAACGCCTCACGGCGTCGGGCTCGGTGCGGTACACGGACGTTCCGGTCCACCCGTCGGACGTCTTGGGCGAAATCACCGACGAGCCGATCGCCTCGCTCCTGACCCCAGGCGTGCAGCTGGGCTTCGGCAACTTCTACCTCGGCGTCGCGCAGGGAGCGCTGGCCCAGGGCCGCGAGCTGCTGCTGGGCCGCAAGAACGCCTGGTTCCTGTCCGAGGCGGACAGCTACGCGCAAGACAAGATCTTCCAGCGCACGCTCGGTGAACTCAAGGCGCGGACCGCCGCCGTCGAGGCACTGGCGGAGAAGCTCAACCGCCGCTACGACGCCGAGGTGGCGCGGTCCTCGTCGCTGACCGCCGGGCAACGCGGCGAGTACGCCGTCGCGATCGCCGAACTCAAGGTCGTTGCCACCGAGGTGGGCATCGAGGTGGCCAACCGCATCTACGAGGTGACGGGCGCGAGCTCGACGAGCAACGCCGTCGGGCTGGACCGCTACTGGCGCAACGTGCGCACCCACACGCTCCACGACCCCGTCGACTACAAGAAGATCGAGGTTGGAGCGTACTTCCTGCACGGCGAGCTGCAGCCGCTCTCGCTCTACACCTAAACGACCGGCCCCCACACGCCAGGAGGACAAGATGACCACCACCCACGAACACCAGAGCCGGCTCGCCGCGCTCTCCGCCCGCTTCCGACCGATCTTCGGGTCCATCGCGGCCGGAGCCGCCGAGCGCGACCGCACCCAGACGCTTCCCCGCGAAGCGATCAGGGAGCTGGCCGCTGCCGGCTTCGGCGCGTTGCGCGTCCCCGAGTCCCACGGCGGCGCGGGGGCGGACCTGCCGGAGCTGTTCGCGCTGCTGACGGAGCTCGCGGCGGCCGATGCCAACATCAGCCAGGCGCTGCGGGGCCACTTCGCGTTCGTCGAGGACCGGCTCGGCGCGGCGCCGGGCCCGGCCCGCGACGCGTGGTTGGCGCGCTTCGCCGCCGGCGAGCTGGTGGGCAACTCGTGGACCGAGGTGGGCGCCGTGAAGGTCGGCGACGTCCTCACCAAGGTCACGCCCGACGGCAGGGGAGGGTTCGTCGTCAACGGCACCAAGTACTACTCCACCGGCAGCATCTACGCGGACTGGATCGACACCTACGCGGAGCGGACGGACACCGGCGCGCGCGTCATCGCGGCCGTCGGCGCGCACCAGCCCGGCGTGCGGCTCGACGACGACTGGGACGGATTCGGCCAGCGCACCACGGGTACGGGCACCAGCACGTTCACGGACGCGGTGGTGGAGGAAGCGCACCTGATCGACTTCGACACGCGCTTCAAGTACCAGACGGCGTTCTACCAGGCCGTGCTGCTGACGGTCCTGGCCGGCAGCGCACGCGCAGCGGAACGCGACTTCGCGGCCGAGCTGGGCGCGCGCAAGCGCACCTTCAGCCACGGCGCGGCGGAGCGCGCCAGCGAGGATCCGCAGTTGCTTCAGGTCATCGGCGAGGTCTCGTCGGCGGCGTTCGTGGCCGAGGGGGCCGTGGACCGCGTGGCCCGGGCGCTGCAGGGCGCTTACGAGGCGGCGCTCGGCCGGCATGGAGGCACGGTCACGGAGGAGCATGACGAGGCGGCGAACGACGCCGCGGAGCTCGCCTCGGCGCAGGCGCAGATCGCGCTGACGCCGCTGGTGCTGGCGGCGGTGTCCCACGCGTTCGATGCGCTCGCCGCCTCCGCCACCAGCACGACCAAGAACCTGGACCGCCACTGGCGGAACGCCCGAACCGCGGGCAACCACAACCCGTGGGTCTTCAAGGCCCGGCTGGTGGGTGGGCATGCCGTGCAGGGGACCCCGCTGCCGCGCATCTGGGCGATCGGGGCATCGGCGGGCAAGTAGCCCGATAGTGTCGGGGGACACACGCCACGCTCGGAAGGGACCCCCATGGACAAGAAAACCGCCGCCGCCGCCGCACTCGCGCTCCTCACATTGACCGCCTGCACCGGCGGGCCCGCCGCCGATCCCGCCGGTTCCGCCTCCGCCGTGGAGTCCCCCGGCTCCGACTCCGCCCCCGGTTCGAGGCTCGAAGGCGTGAAGGAGGCCGGTGTCCTCAAGGTTTGCACCACCGGGGACTACCGGCCGTTCACGTACTTGGATCCGAAGACCAAGGAGTACGAGGGCATCGACGTGACGATGGTCGAGGACCTCGCCGCCGGCCTGGAGGTGGAGGTGGAGTATGTCCCGACCACGTGGAAGGAGTTGATGCCGGACTTCCTCGCGAAGTGCGACATCGGCGTCGGAGGCGTCTCCGTGTCGCTGGAGCGCGCCGAGCAGGCGTATTTCACGGAGGCGACGCTGGACGAGGGCAAGACCCCGATCACCCTCTGCGCGAACGTCGAACGGTTCGACACGATCGCCGAGATCAACAAGCCGGGCGTCCGCTCCATCACGCCCATTGGCGGCACCAACGAGAAGTTCGCCGAGGAGCACTACCCCAAGGGCGAGGTCATCCGCTTCGAGGACAACAACGCCATCTTCGACGAGATCATCGCCGGGCGGGCCGACGTGATGACCACCGACGCGTCGGAGACCATGTGGGTCGCGAACGAGAAGCCGGAACTCTGCGCGGTCCACCCGGAGGAACCATTCAACTTCTCGCAGAAGGCCTACCTGTTGCCGCTGGGCGACGAGGTCTTCCGGGAGTACGTCGACCAGTGGCTGAACATGGCCAAGAACGACGGCACCTACGAGGCCGCCAAGAAGCCCTGGTTCGGCTAGCCTAGGGCTCCCGCGCCAGGAACGACGCCGGCGCCAGCAGTCCCAGGGGATCGAACACCGTCTTGACCGAGCGCTGAAGCTCCACCTGCCGCTCGCCCAGCTCGCCCGCCAGCCAGGGCCGCTTCAGCGCGCCCACACCGTGCTCGCCGGTAATGGTTCCGCCCAGGGCCCCAGGGCGGTCAGCACCACGCGTTCCGCCGCCGCATGGATGGAGGCCGGCGGCTCGGTTTCGCCGTCGCGCATGGGAGCCAAGAGCCCCACGTGCAGATTGCCGTCCCCGGCGTGGGCGACACATCCCACCTCAACCCCGTGCTCCGCGCCGATCACCTCGATCGCGGCGATCATCTCCACCAGCCGCGACCGCGGAACCGCCACGTCCTCGCCCAGGCGCCACGTGTCCGGCTTGCTGCCGCGCCCCGATCTGCGCAGCTCCACCATGTGTTCGGCCTCCTCGCCGTGCAGGCGCTCCGGGGCGACCCCGGCGCCCGCAACGACCCGTTCGAGCTCCGCCATTTCGGCGGCGGCGCCGTGGCCGTCGGTCTGCAGCAGCAACATCGCCCGGCCCCGCGAGGCGAGCCTGGTGCCGCGGTTGGCGTCGATGCTCAGCAGCGACGATTCGTCGAGGAGCTCGACGGCGGACGGCTGGACGCGGGAGCGCGTGATCGCCTGGACGGCCGCGCCCACCTCGGCCAGGGACCCGGCGAACGCCACCATGGTCTCCGTGGCGACCGGCAGCGGCCGGAGCCGCAGCGTCGCCGAGACAACCACGCCCAGTGTCCCCTCGCTGCCGACAAACAGGCCCACCAGGTCCAGCCCCGTGACGCCCTTGATGGTGCGGTGGCCCACCCTCATCAGCGTCCCGTCGGCGAGAACCACCTCGAGGGCCAGAACGGACTCGCGGGTCACCCCGTACTTGCAGCAGCGCAGGCCCCCCGCGTTCATCGCGACGTTGCCGCCGACGGTCGAGAAGTCAGCGCTGGCCGGGTCGGGGGCGTAGCGCAGGCCGTGCCCGCCGGCGGCCCGGTCCAGGTCCCCGGTGACGACCCCGGCCTCCACCACGGCCAGCTCGTCGTCGGGGAGGATTTCCAGGATGCGGTTCATCCGGTCCATCGACAGGACGATGCCCCCGGGTGGCGCGATCATCCCGCCCGACAGCCCGCTGCCGGCGCCGCGGACCACCACGTGGGCCCGCAGGGCCGTCGCGACCCGCATGGTGGCCTGCACCTGTTCCGTCGAGACGGGCAGGACCACGGCGGCCGGTGGCTCCCCGGCCCGCAGTCCGGACGCGTCCGCGGCGTAGGGCGCCATCTCCGGCGGATCGGAGATGACGGCCCCGCGGGGCAGGACCTCCAACAGCGCGTCGACCACCCGAGCGGCCAGCGGACCTGCCTCCGCGGGCCACTCGCCGCCGCCGCGCGACAGCACCGGGATGGTGCCCGGTACCGCCGGGCGGGGTGGGGCCGGGAGGGGTGGGGTCGGGCGCGGAAGTGGTGCGGTGGCTTTCGGTGGCACGGTGGGAATCCTCGGTTCGGCGGGCCCGCGCCGCCGTCGCGGCGCCCAGGGGAGACGGTGCAACCCTAGGAAGAACCGCGCGGGGCAGTCCAACACTTTCTTCGCATCGATCGATACCCCCTTGGCGGGTCGCGCCGCCGGCTAGTGGGCGCGGGAGCCGGTGGGCGAATCGTCCCGGGCCGTGGCCCCGGACGCGGCGAGCGCCCGGATGCGCCCGCGGCAGGCGTACCAGCCGGCCATCAGCAGCGGCACGATGACGGCGATCGACGCCACCGTCCACGTCCCCACTGGCGAATCGAACGCCATCAGCACCACCACGGCCAGGAGGAACAACAGTGTCGCGTACCCGCTGTAGGGGGCGAACACCATGCGGAATGCGGGACGCACGGCCTCGCCCCGCTTCGCCAACCGGTACAGCGCCAACTGGCAGAGCACGATCATGGCCCACGAGGCGATGATCCCCAGGGAGGCCACGTTCAGCACGATCTCGAACGCGCTCGCCGGCACGATCGCGTTCAGGAGGACGCCGAGCGACGCGACGGCCGACGTGATGACGATGCCGCCGTACGGGACGCCGTTGCGGTTCATCCTCGCGGCGAAGCCCGGTGCGGAACCGGACAGGGCCATGGAGCGCATGATCCGGCCGGTCGAGTACAGCCCGGCGTTCAGCGAAGACAGCGCCGCGGTCAGCACCACAAGATTCATGATGGAGTCCACGCCCGCGACGCCGATGGAGCCGAAGAACGTCACGAAGGGGCTCTCGCCAGCCTTGTAGGCCGTGTAGGGGAGCAGCAGGGACAGCAGCACCAGCGACCCGATGTAGAAGACGCCGATGCGCAGGATCACCGTGTTGATGGCCCGGGGCATCACCTTCTCCGGGTTCTCCGTCTCGCCCGCCGCGGTTCCCAGCAATTCGATCGAGGCGTAGGCGAACACCACGCCTTGCATCACCACCAGGACGGGCAGGACGCCGTTGGGGAGCAGGCCGCCGTTGTCCGCGATGAGGCTGAAGCCCACCTGCTGTCCGTCCACCGGGGTGCCGAAGACAACGAAGTAGATGCCAACGACCAGGAAGGAGACCAGCGCGACCACCTTGATGAGCGCGAACCAGAACTCGAGCTCGCCGAAGACCTTGACGGAAACCAGGTTCAGGCCCAGCACCACCAGCAGCGCCGCCAGGGCCCAGGTCCACTGCGGGACCGCGCCGATCCACGGGACGTACTTGGCGAAGAAATGCATGTACAGGGCGACCGCCGTGATGTCGACGATCGCCGTCATGGCCCAGTTCAGCCAATACAGCCAGCCGGTGACGAACGCGGCCTTCTCGCCGAAGAACTCGCGGGCGTAGGACACGAACGACCCGGAGCTCGGGCGGTGCAGCACGAGCTCGCCGAGGGCGCGCAGGATCAGGAAGGCGAAGAAGCCGCACAGCGCGTAGCTGAGGACAATGCCCGGGCCGGCGCCGGCCATGCGCCCGCCGGCGCCCATAAAGAGGCCGGTCCCGATGGCGCCGCCGATGGCGATCATCTGGATCTGCCGGGCGTTCAGGCCCTTGTGGTAGTCGCCGTCGCCGGCCGTCAGCGAGGAGTCGGGGACGTCCGAGGGAACGTGGTGGTGCCCACGGGGAGACGTGGTGTTGTCCATGGTGTTCCTGTCTGGGGGAGGTGGCTGGTTTGGGGCGGGGCTACTTGGTGAGGTTGGCTAGGCGTTCGGGGCGCAGCAGCTCCGCGAGCTGGGCCTCCGTCAGCAGGCCGCGTTCGAGGACGAGTTCGGCGACGCCGCGGCCGGAGACCAGCGCCTCGAGCGCGATGGAGGTGGACTCGCTGTAGCCCAGCGTGGGGTTCAGTGCCGTGACCAGCCCGATCGAGTTCTCCACGTTGCGGCGCAGGAAGTCGGCGTTGGCCGTGATCCCCGCGACGCAGCGCCGAGAGAGCGTGAGGCACCCGGCCTCCAGGTGCCTCATGGACGTGGACAGGCTGTGCACGATGATCGGCTCGAAGGCGTTGAGCTGCAGTTGCCCGCCCTCGGCGGCCATGGAGATGGTGACGTCGTTCCCGACCACCTGGTACGCGATCTGGTTCACGACCTCGGGGATGACCGGATTGACCTTGCCGGGCATGATCGAGGAACCGGACTGCACCGCCGGCAGGTTGATCTCGTTAAGGCCCGCCCGGGGGCCGGACGAGAGCAGGCGGAGGTCGTTGCAGATCTTGGAGAGCTTCAGCGCCACGCGCTTGAGGACGCCGGAGAGGTGGACGAAGGCGCCGACGTCCTGCGTGGCCTCGATGAGGTCGGGGGAGGTGGTCAGCGGGAGGCCGGTGATCTCCGCGAGGTGACCCCGCGCGGACTCCGCGTAGCCGTCCGGGGCGTTGAGCGCCGTGCCGATGGCGGTGGCGCCCAGATTGATCTCGTGCACCAGCAGCAGCGACTCCTCCAGCCGGTCCCGGTCCTCGCGCATGGTGACGGCATACGTCCCGAACTCCTGCCCCAGCGTCATCGGGACCGCGTCCTGCAGCTGCGTGCGGCCCATCTTGACCACGGTCCGGAACTCCACGGCCTTGGCGGCGAAGGCGGCCTCGAGCTCTGCGAGGGCGTCCAGGAGCGGCCGGGCGGCGAACGCCGTGGAGACGTTGACCGCGGTCGGGTACACGTCGTTCGTGGACTGGCTGAGGTTGACGTGGTCGTTCGGATGCAGGTGGCGGTAGTCGCCGCGGGTGTGCCCGAGAAGCTCGAGCGCCCGGTTGGCGATGACCTCGTTGGCGTTCATGTTCGTGGACGTGCCGGCCCCGCCCTGGATGACATCGACGACGAACTCGGCGTGGAGCGCGCCGTCTACGATCTCCTGGCAGGCGGCGTCGATGGCCCGGGCGCGCTCGCCGTCCAGCAGCCCCAGGTCGCGGTTGGCGCGCGCGGCGGCCTGCTTGACCATCGCCAGGGCGCGGACCAGGTGCGGGTTGCTGGCCAGCGTCTGCCCCGTGATCGGAAAGTTTTCCGCCGCCCGGAGGCTGTGGATGCCCCAGTAGGCCTCGGAGGGGACCTCGCGGTCCCCGATGAGGTCGTGCTCTGTTCTGGTTCCGGAAATGGGCATGGCGAAGTACTCCTAGGGTGGGATGTTGTGCGTGGGGGGATGCTGTTGGGGGCGCGGGAACGGGGTTAGCGGAGCGCAAGTCCGGTCAGTTCGCCGACGCGCTGCCCGCCGCCGAGGACGGTCACGCTGGAGAAGCGCTCCAGGGCCGCGTGCCCGCCCAGCGCTGCGGCGAGGGCGCCGGCGGCCACGGGCATACGGGCGCGGTCGCCACCGTCGGACACCTTGACCGCCACGGCCGTGCCGTCGGGCAGCGCGGCGACCTGGACGCCCTCGAAGCCGTCTTTGGCGACGATCCCTGGGACGGCGCGCATCAGTGCGGTCACGTCGCGTTCCTCCCCGGCCACGAGCTCCGGGTGGCTGCGCATCGCATCGGCCACGGCTCGCTCCGGGGTACCGGCGGGCGCGGCCGCGATCAGACCGAACGCGCGGGCGATGCCGGACAGGGAGACGGCGTGAACCGGTGTGCCACAGCCGTCGGTGCTAACGGCAACCGGTTCCTCGCCGGTCAGTTCGCGCACCGATTCGGAGAGTAGGGCCGCCACGGGGTGATGGGGATCGAGGTAGCCGGACACGGGCCAGCCGCGCCGGACACACAGTGCCACCAGGGCGGCGTGCTTCCCGGAACAGTTTTGGGCCAGGCGGCTGGCGCCGTGGCCCGCGCGCAGCCATTCGGCCCGCTCGGAAGGTCCGTAGGGCAGGTCCAGGCTGTTGGCCAGGGCGCCCTCGTCCAGGCCGGCCGCGGACAGGGTGGAGCCGGCGACGGCCAGATGCCGCCGGGATCCCGAGTGGCTGGCGGACGCGAGCGCCAGCTGCTCGGGTGTCAGCGCGGATCCGGCGCGGAGCATGCCCGCGGCAAAGAGCGGCTTGAGCGCGGAGCGGGGGTAAAAAGCGGCTTCCGGCTCGCCGCGGCCGAAAACTACGTCTCCGGCGGGATCCAGCACCACCACCGAGCCGTAGTGGATGCTTTCCACGAGGTCGCCGCGGGTCTGCACGGCGATCGGCGCGTGCGCGGGGAGCGCGGAGTGGGCGGGGGGAAACGTGCTCATCGTTGTCCGTTCCTGACGATGTCGGCAACGGCGCCGCGCACCGCGCCGAGGTGGAGTTCCATGGCGGCCGCGGCGGCGGACTCGTCGCGGTTTTCGATGGCGTCCAGGATGGCCTGGTGCTCCACGTCGGAGGTCTTTTGCCGCCCGGTGACCAGGTTGATGGTGCCGGACTGGTGGGACATAGCCTCGCGGATGTCGGCGACGACCTTGGCAAAAACACCGTTCCCGCTGGCCCGGGCGATGGTGGCGTGGAAGGCGGCGTCGAGCGCCACCCACGCCTCGCCGTCGTCCTCGGCGCGCATGGCCTCCATCAGTCCGCGGAGCGCTTCGACGTCCTCGGCCGTGCGCCTCTGGGCGGCGAGCTCCGCCGCGGGGATCTCGATGTGCGGGCGGGCCTCGATGAGGTCGCTGGCGGAGTACGAGCCCAGGACCAGGTCCCGGCGGGGCCGGTCGGCGACGACGAAGGTCCCCCGCCCGGTCTCCGTGCGGGTGAGGCCGAGGGCCGCGCAGGATCGCAGGGCCTCGCGGACCACGGAGCGGCTGACGCCGTACTGGGCCGCGAGGGTGGCCTCGGAGCTGAGCTTGGTGCCGATCACGAGCTGCGAGTCCTCGATGGCGCCTCGGAGGGCGCGGAAGACGGATTCGGCCGCGCTGGTGCGGTCGATCAATGGCTGTCCTGCTGTCCAGCTGTCTGACAGGTTCATGATCACGACTATGACAGCGCTCACATGCGGGTGTCAAACAACCCTTGTCAGCGCCACCCTTGCGGCGATTTGTTCGGCGACGGCGTCCGGCGAGCCCGTAGCGTCCACGACCTGCCATCCGTGCGCGGCGGCCATGGAGAGGTATCGGGTCCGCGCGGCACGCAGGTAGACGTGCGTCTCGGAGTCCTCTCCGCGCGCGGTGATGCGCGCGTGCCCGACCTCCGGCGGCACGTCGAGCAGTACGACGGCGTCCGGCCGCGGCAGCCTGTCCGCCAGCCACGGTAGGAAGCGGCCCGGCGGGAGGCCGCGGACATCGCGGAGGACCAGTTGGCAGGCGAGGTGGCGGTCCATGACCGTGGTGCCGCGGAACGCGGCCGCCCGTGCGTGGGCGACGACGACGTTCAGGGTCCGCACGATCGTCTCGAACCGGTCCGACCACAACACCGGAACGGCCAGGCCCAGGGACTCGGCCAGCCGGCCGAGCCAGCGGCGCCCGGCCGGATTGCGCAGCAGCTGCGCCTTCCGACCCGCCGACACTTCCCGAGCCACGACCGCGGCGGCCGCCGTCGTTTTCCCGGCACCGTCGATGCCGAGCACCACGATGGTGCGGCGCGCGGGCGCGCGCGATCCGCCGTCGAGCGCGGTGCCCGATGCCGACATGCCTACCTCCCCGATCGATGACCCCCAACAACTGGTCAACGAACGGGGCGCCCGAATCCATGCCCGTTTCCCATGTGGGTTTTCTGTGAGGGTGCGGAGGGGCGCCGCCCGCTAGACGCGCACGACCATCTTGCCGGTGTTGCCGCCGGCGAGCATGGACAGCAGGGCGTCGACGGCGCGGTCCAGCCCGTCGGCGACCGTCTCGTCGAAGACCACCTCGCCGGCCGCCAGCCAGGCGCCCATCTGCGCGGCGAAGGCGGGGAAGTGGCGGGTGTGGTTGCCCACCGTGAAACCTTCCAGCGCCAGCCCGCGGGTCACGATGTTGGCCATGTTCCGCGGTCCCGTGGGCGCTTCGGTGGAGTTGTACTGCGAGATCGCCCCGCACAGGGCCGCGCGCCCGCCGTCGTTGAACGCGCCGAGCGCGGCCTCGAGGTGGGCGCCGCCGACGTTGTCGAAGTAGACGTCGATGCCGCCCGGCGCCGCCGCGGCGAGCTGGCCGGGCAGGTCGCCGTCCTTGTAGTTGAACGCCGCGTCGAAGCCGTACTTGTCCTTCAGCAGCGCGACCTTCTCCGGGCTTCCCGCGGAGCCGACGACGCGGCCGGCGCCCTTGAGCCGGGCGATCTGGCCCACCATGGAGCCGACGGCCCCGGCCGCGCCGGAGACGAACACGGTGTCGCCCTCCTTGAGGCCGGCGATCTCCAGCAGTCCGACCCACGCGGTCAGCGCGGTCATGCCCAGCACGCCGAGGTAGGCGGACAGCGGCACGCCGGGCAGTTCCTCGACCTTCCGGAATCCGTCCGCGGGGCCCTGCGCCACGTCCCGCCAGCCCAGCTGATGGAGCACCACGTCGCCCGCGGCCAGGGAGTCGGAGTCGGATTCGACGACGCGGCCGACGGCGCCGCCGGTCATCGTCTCGCCGAGCGCGAACGGCGGCACATAGGACTTCACGTCGTTCATCCGGCCCCGCATGTAGGGGTCCACGGAGAGGAACTCGTTGGCGACGCGCACCTCGCCCGGCGCGAGCGCGGGCAGCTCGACGACGGCGGTGCGGAAGTTCTCGGGGACGGGCCAGCCCTTGGGGCGGCCGATCAGCTGGATCTGGGTGCTGGAAGTCATGGGGGTCTCCTCTTCGGGTGGCGGCGGGCCTGACGGCGCGTGGCAGAATAGATTAGTGAACCATTCGGTACACTACGTTATTAGAACGATCAGTACAAAACGCGCCGTCGGGGTTGAGCGCCGCACGCCCCGCAGAGGAATTGGAGCCCGCATGGGACGCACCCAGACTTTCGAGACCCCCGCGGTCGTTGCCGCCGCCCGCGACGTCTTCTGGCGCCTCGGCTACGACGGCACGTCCCTCGGCGACCTCGAGCGCGCCACCGCGCTGGGCCGCTCCAGCCTGTACCACGCGTTCGGCAGCAAGCGCGGGCTCTTCGAGGCGGCCGTCGAGAACTACCTTGACCTGATCGTCCGCCCACGGTTGGCCCCGCTTGTGGGTGGCGGGGGCCAGCCCGCCGACGCCGCCCGCAACGCACTGGTGGACTACTTCGCGGAGATGGCCGACGCGGTCGCCGGATCCGAGGAGGGCGACGAGCGCGCCGGTTGCCTCCTGCTCATCAGCACCGCGGGCCAGGCGGGGCGGGACACCACGGTGCGCGGAGCCGTTGATGCCTATCGGGCCGAACTGGCCGAGGCGTTCGCGGCCGCGCTCGGGAGGGCGCTGCCGGGGGCCGTGGCGGACGACATCGAGTGCCGTGCGCGCCTGTTCACCGCACTGGTGGTCGCCGGGCTGACGCTGGCCCGGGTGAACCGCGGCGAGGCCGTGGAGACCCTCCGGCTGGCGCGGGACCTGGCCGCGGAGCTCCCGGGCGCCGCGGGCTAGGCCGACGCGGCCTAGAGCTGCGGGACGCACTCCCCGGTTCCCAGGATCGCCAGCCCGGCGCGGTCCCCGTCGGCGAGCGACGACGCCCCGCCCGGGCCGACGTACATCAGCTGGGACGGGTCCGCGACGTGGTCCAGCCCCATCACGTGGCCTAGTTCGTGCAGGATGACGCCGCGCACGGCGTCGGCTCCGTCCGGCCAGCCCATCATGTCCGCCATCACGGGCGCGTCCAACGCCACCTGACCTGCGACGAGCACAAAAGGTCCGCCCGGTGCGTTGGCGAACGAGCTCCCGCCGAGGCCGGCGGTATCGCCCTCGAGCCGCGGAACCTCTTCGGGGGTCGACCAGGCGAAGAGCACCGGGGCCCACCGCTTTCCGTAGCGCTCCGGCTGGAACTTCTCCCTGCCGTCGTCCGCGAAGGCCTCGGCGGTGCCGCCGTCGTGGACGAAGCTGAGACCGGTGGCCAGGGACACCTCCGCCACCGCCTCGTGGATCAACCTCTCTCCGCCGGCGGGGGCGTTGTCCGGCCGGATGACGTAGTGCACCGGGCGGCAGGGGTCGTAGGCCGCGAAAGGCTGCGAGTCGCCGGGGACGGGCTGCAGCGCGAAGCCGGAGGACGGCGCGACGGCGGGAGGCCGCCCCAGCGGCTCGGCGGCCGCCTCGACGCCCCGCGGCGGGACGTCCGCGCCGGGCAGATACGGTTCGATGGCGGGTACCACGTACCGCTGCAGCAGCCCCGGTCCGAAGAACAGGAATGCCACGAGGGCGAGGACCATCAGGGTCTTGGCGCCGCTTCCGGGGCGCCGGTTGCGGCGGCGCCTGCCGGACGCGCCTCCGGTTCCCCGCCGGGGCATCGCCGCCACGGGCGGAGGCAGGTCGGGGCGGCCGGGCGGCGGATGGTCGGCACCGAGGGCCTCGTCCGTCGCCCATCGCGGAATCCGTCCGCTCGCCGAGCGCCGCGGCGCGCCGTCGCCCCCGCGCATGCCGTCGCCTCCGCGCGCGACCGAGTCTCCGAAAAATGCAGGTGTCACAATCCCCCCAAGGATGCCCACAACCACGGCCCCCAATGGCCGATTCCGCCAGCCTAGCGCCGGAGGGGCGCCGCTGGCACCCTGTAGTTCCTTCTCCGTGGCGGGCGATTCCCCAGGGGTTGAGTGTGACGTGCGTTACTGTTAACGTCTAACCCACCATACGGAACACAACCCACATCATGGTGGGTGAGGCGGCAAGGCCATCGGACTCCCATCCCGAGTTGTGGTGGCGCAATCGCATCCGATCTCGGCGTGAAAGAGTTGCAATGACGCACCCAACACCAGGGTCTCCTGAGTACGCGGTCGAATTGGCCGGTTGCGCCAAGGAATTTCCGACGGCCGGCGGAGGCTCGTATTTTGCCGTGCGGGACATCGACCTGAAGGTCGAGCCGGGGCGGTTCGTCTCGATCGTCGGTCCCACCGGGTCCGGCAAGTCCACCATCCTGAACATGGCCGCCGGACTGATGGTCCCGTCGTCGGGCTCCGTCCAGAGCTTCGGGAACGAGGTCGTCGGCGTGAACCGGCGCGCGTCCTACATGTTCCAACAGGACGCGCTGCTGCCGTGGAAATCGGTGATCGACAACGTCAGCCTCGGCCTGATCATGGCGGGAGTCTCAAAGGCCGAGGCCCATTCCGAAGCCCGGCGGTGGCTGGAGAAGGTGGGGCTGAAGAGTTTTGCCGACCGCTACCCCCATCAGCTCAGCGGAGGCATGCGCAAGCGCACCGCGTTGGCGCAGGCATGGATCGTCAACCCGGACATCCTGCTGATGGACGAGCCGTTCTCCGCCCTGGACGTCCAGACGCGGCAGATCATGGAGAACGAGCTCCTCCAGCTGTGGCAGGAATCCGGGAAGGCAGTCGTCTTCATCACCCACGACTTGGACGAGGCGATCGCGCTGTCCGACGAGGTGCTCATCCTCGGCGCGGGCCCCGGAAGCACCGTCGTCGGAAGCTACGAGATCACCATTCCGCGCCCGCGCGACCTCCTGGACATCCGGGACGACCCCCAGTTTGTGGAACTGCACCGGGAAATCTGGGGCCGCCTGAAGATCGAAGTTTCCAAAACATACGCGTCGGCACGGACGGAAGAAGGCGAAGTCGCATGACGGTGGCACCGGCCAACGCGCGAAAGACAAGATCCACCGCGGGGCAAAGGGCGCCGCGGAAGCGCCGCGAGGCCTCCGAGCTGTCGATCAGGGCGGCCCAATTGCTGCTGACCGTTGTTGTGCTCGGCGCGTGGGAGCTGCTGGGCCGCGCCGGAATCATCGACGAGTTCTTCTTCCCGCTGCCGTCGGACATCCTGGTGACCGTCTGGCAGTGGGTCTCCTCCGGCTACGTCTTCCCACATCTCTGGGTGACCATGCAGGAGGCGGCGTTGGCGTTTGTGACCGGAGCCGCCGCCGGTCTGGTGCTTGGATTCCTCCTGGCGCGCGTGCGGTTTCTGGAACGGCTGCTGGATCCCTTCCTGCAGATGTTCAACGCGCTTCCCCGGGTTGTCCTCGCGCCGATCTTCCTGCTCTGGTTCGGGTTGGGAATCTGGTCTAAGGTGGCGTTCGGCTTCACGCTGGTCTTCTTCATCGTCTTCTTCAACACGCTCGAGGGCGTCAAGAGCGTGGACCGCGTCCTGGTGGACAACGCGCGGATGCTCGGCGCCAGCGAGAAGCAGCTGCTCCGGCACGTGTTCATCCCGAGCGCCCTGACCTGGATCTTCTCCAGCCTTCACATCAGCGTCGGCTTCGCCATAACCGGCGCGGTGGTCGGCGAGTACCTCGGTGCCTCGGCGGGCGTCGGGTACGCGATCGCCCAGGCCCAGGGTGTGTTCGACACGCGCGGTGTTTTTGCAGGCATGTTCATTCTGATGATCGCCGTGCTGATCATCGACCTCCTCGTCAACCGGGTGGAACGGCGCCTGCTGCGCTGGCGTCCCAACCAGACCTTCTAGGCAACCCGTCCGCCGACCGCCGCGGGACGCACCAGCTAGACCAGGTGCCAACGCGAACAGACGCCATCTCGAACAGACGCAACAAATCGAACAAGGGAACAAGATGAAGAGCCAGGACAAGCGCTTGACCCGGATCGCCCGCCCAGTGGCACTCGCCGCCGGCTTGGCCCTGGCCCTCTCGGCCTGTGGGGCGCCTGCGGCGGCGCCGCCGGGGCAATCGGCGGGCGACGGCGGGGCCGGAGGCGGGGGAGAGAAGGTCACCATCGGAGTGGGTGGGCAGACGCTCTTGACGTACTTGCCGACCACTCTCGCCGAGGAGTTGGGCTTCTACGAGGAGCAGGGGCTCGACGTTGACCTTCAGGACCTCCAGGGCGGATCGAAGGCACTGACCGCGATGATCGGCGGCAGCACCGAGGTGACCAGCGGCTACTACGAGCACACCATCCAGATGCAGGCCAAAAACCAAAGCATCGAGGCGTTCGCGAACATGAACCTCTCCTCGGGCCTCGCGCTGGTGGTTTCCGAGAAGAATGCCGACAGCATCAAGTCGGTCGCCGACCTCAAGGGCAAGAACGTGGGCGTGACCGCGCCGGGGTCCTCCACGGACATGTTCGTCAAGTACCTGCTCTCAAAGAACGGCATGGCGCTGACGGACGCCTCGGTCTCGGCCATCGGGGCGGGCTCTTCCGCCGTCGCGGCGGTCGAGATGGGCCAGGTCGACGCCGCCGTGATGCTCGAGCCGGACATCTCCGTGCTGGAAAAGCGGATTGGCAAGGCTCCTATCGTGCTTGAGGACGTCAGGACGCCCGAAGGGCTGAAAGAGATCTTCGGCACGGACACCTGGCCATCGTCCAGCCTGTACGCGAAAACCGATTGGCTCGAGGCGAACCCGGACAAGGCCGAAAAGCTGGCCGCGGCGATCAAAAAGACCCTCACCTACATCCAGGAGCATTCGGGCGAGGAGATCGCGGCGGAGATGCCCGAGAAGTTCGCCGGCGGGGACATGGAGCAGTACGCCAGGGTCATCGAGGAGCTGAAGCAGACACTGAGCAAGGACGGCGTCTTCACGCCCGAGGGCGCGGAAGCTGTCTTGGAAACGCAGCGCATCGCCAACCCCGAGGTGGGCGACGCGGAAATCGACCTCTCCAAGACGTACACGAACGAGTTCGTCGACTAGACGGATGTCCAGGTGCGGACCGCCCCGTCATCCTTCGTGGAGGCGGGGCGGCGCCTCAGAACGGCGGGGGAGTGCCCGAGGGATCCGGCGTGGACGCGGCGTTCCACACAGCCCAGGGGTCGTGGGCCGGAACCGTCCGCATCGGCGTCTGTTGGCAGGTTGCACCGGCGCCCGAGGCCAGCGGGCGCCGCTTCCGCATGGACCTGACGCGGGGCCGGGTGGGCTCGTCCGTGCAAGCCCCGTTTCGTGGGCGGAGCCGGCGCGGATCCCGCTGCGGAGTGTGGTCGGTCGTTTCCAGCTCGGCGATCATCCAGGCGAGATCCTCCCCGCCGGCCGCGTCCCAGGCGTTCGAGTCCGCCCAACGTTCGAAGTCGAGCTCCGCCTCGGTCTCCGCTGCCTGCTGGCTAACGAGCCAGGACGCGGCAACCTCTTCCGGGTCGGCGGCGGGCACTTCGGGAAGCCGATCCGCGCGGGCGAAGAGCTCGGCGTTCAGCGCCTCCGCGACTTCCGGCGGCGGCTGCGGTGCCGGTCCGTCCCAGGGATCCCAGCCATCGCTGTCGATGGCAGAGTTGCCTGCTCCTTCTCCGTTGCTTGCGTTGCACAACCTGCCAGCAACGTCGGCGGTCGCGGGGTGGCCCCGGCGTTGCGTGCCGGCACCAGCCGGGGCGGACAGTGGTGTGCAGAGTGCCAGGGACTCGCTCCTCGTCCGGGCTGCGACGAGCCGATCCGACCAGGGGGCCTCGGGCGCGGACTCCCGCGAAGTGCCCCACAGCGTTGTCACAACGATGGTGCCGTCCGGGAGTTGCTCCATCGAGAGAATGCCGAGCGATTTCAGGCGGTGGCATCTCTTGCACAGCAGTGCCAGATTAGCCAGGTCCGTCGTTCCGCCGTCCTGCCATTCGATGGTGTGGTCCGGTTCGCAGCGCGCGGCCGGCCTGTTGCAGCCGGGCGTACGGCAACCGTGGTCTCGATGGGCCAGCGCGCGGCGCTGGGCCGGTGTGGGGCGGTAGCGTTCGTGTGCCCAGTCGATCACCGCCCCATTGAGCGGGTCCGTGAGGATCCGCCACCACGAAGCGGCATTCGCCATCAGGATGCCGGCGGATTCCTCGTCCATTGGACCGAGCCGCTGGATGGAGGGCAGGTCGGTGCCCGGCGGCAGCAGTCGCTCCGCGGCGCCGCCCGGACCAACGCCGATCCCTATGACTGAGTCGGGAAGGGTGCCGGCTGGTTGTGTCCCGTTGGGGAGGGCGTCGACGTCCACACCGGCAAGACAGGCTGCAGGTACGGTGATCGTGACTTGGGCGTGGACGTTCTCCAGTCCGGAACCGCGGGGGCCCATCAGCATGTGGTCGCCAAACACGTCCGTGCGAAGTTGGTCCATGGTGCGTTCCTCGGGAGATTCGCCGTCGGCAGACTCCTTCAGTACCCGGGCCTGACGATGCACACGGTCGTAGATGGCTTCGGCCTTCGGCGACTCCAGTGCCACCGTCAGGTAGGCCATCCCGTCGCTACCGGGGTCCACGCGGAAGAACCGTGCGTCGATCGCTTTCCGGGACCGCTTGGTGAACGACTCGGGGTCGTACTTCTCCAACAGCCGTTTGGCCTTGGCGCGGAGCGCCGAGGGATTGCGGCCGCCCGCGTACTGCAGGAGCTTACGCCCGAGTTCGTTGCGGCTTTTTTTGACCGCGCGTTCCTCCGCGGCAACGGTGCGGAACCAGGTCTCGACGGCCGCCGGGTCGGCCTCGTCCGGGGCCGCGACGGCTCTCGCCGTGATGCGAAGCGCCTGGTCGGCAATGACCTCCACATGCTCCGGCCCGATCCGCCCCTCGGAAAGCGCCTCGAGGACCTCGCCCAGGTCCGTGGAGAGCGCCTCCGCGCGGTTAAGGGACCTCTCCGCGACCCACGCAGGAACGCTTTGGACGACGGCGATCTGCTCGACCGCGGCCTCGAAACCCATGTGCGTCACGAGGTTTCCCGTACGCGTGGAGATCGCCATGCCCGGGTTGGACTGCAACGCCTCCATGTGGGGCGGCGCCTTGCGCTGGGCGTCGTCGTGAAGGGCCACCATCGCCTGGTGGGAGCGCGCCTCGGCGAAGCGGCGGAGCTCCTCCGCGCGCTCGAACTTCGTGCCGGCGTTCCTAGTGCGCGCCTCGGGGTCGGGGGTGAGGATCCACCCGCCAACCCTGATCGAATTTGCTTTCGCGTCCATGATTCAACGATAGAACGCAGTACCGACTGTTTGGCGAACCCGAGACGTATGTGGAAAGCATCGATCACGTGGGCACGCGGCACTGCCCGTGGGCAGGTTCCATGGGATTCGCGAGCGGGCCCGGCTCAGCTGAGCGCGGCGGCGATCTGGCCGGCGCCGTCGACCAGGCCGGGAATCTGCTCGGCCAGCAACACAAGGCCGAGGGCCGTCATGATCAGTCCGCTGGCCAGCGTCACTCCGCGCGCGGCGCCGGGGCGGGAGCGCAGGAGGCGGCGCGCGCCGACCGCCACCAGCGAGTAGACGGCGACCGTCACGGCGAAGTGGGACAGTCCCAGGATCCCCGTCTGCACCGGGATCGGCAGCGCCTGGCCCGCCGCGACGAACTGCGGGATCAGGGCCAGGTACAGCAGCAGGGCCTTGGGATTGCTCGCGCTGATCCCGAGCCCCCTGAGGAAGTCGCGGCGGCCCGCTGACCGGCCCGCTGACCGGCCCGCGCCGTCGGGCGCCACGGCGTTGCCCGCCTCCTCTGCGGTGAAGCCGGCACCGCGCCACGAGCGCGCCGTCGTGATGCCGAGCCACAGCAGGTACGCCGCGCCGAGCACGGTCAGGCCCGTGAGGAGTTCGGGCCGCGCGGCGATGAGGGCAGCCAGCCCGGCGACGATGAGTGCCGTGTGCACCAGATAGCCGGCGCAGAGTCCGGCGACTGCGGGGGCCACGCGGCTACGGCCCAAGCCAGCGGAAATGGTGTAGGCCCAGTCGGCCCCGGGCGTGAGCGCGAGCGTCACGGATACAACGGCGAATCCAAGGATCAACTGGGGGTCCACGGGGCGGCTCCTGAACTGGTGTGGGGTACCCCTCCAGCCTAGGAAAATGACCACGAAATGTGCTCTCCCATTTGTTCACGGATTCAGCGCTGGGCGATAAGGTTCTTGCGTGATAGACGACATCGATAGAAATATCTTGCGCAACTTGCAACACGACGGGCGAATGACTGCCACGGCACTCGCCGGGGAGGTTGGCCTGACGGTCGCCCCCTGCCACCGCAGGCTCAAGGATCTCGAGTCCTCCGGGATCATTCAGGGCTACCGCGCGGTGATCGACCCGGCCAGGGTTGGTCTGGGCTTCCAGTCGCTGGTCTTCGTCACGCTGCGCGACCGGCAGAACATGCTCGCGTTCGAGGAGGCCGTGGTGGGCATCGACAGGATTGTGGAGGCGAACCGCCTGTTCGGCGACCCGGATTTCCTGCTTAGGGTCATCGCCCTGGACCTGCCGGAGTATCAGCGCTTCTACGACGGGGTGCTGGTCGGCCTCCCCGGGGTGGAGAAGCTGACCAGCACCATCGTGATGAAAAACCTCAAGGGCAGCGGAGTGCTGCCGATCTAACGTCTACGGGCGGCGGCCCTTGGGCGTCCGGGAGTTGTGGACAGACGTCGGGTGGTGGGCGGGGTTCGGAGCGGTGCCGTACTGGGCCGCTCCGTTCTGAACGGCGCCGCCGCGGCGCTCGCGGATCTTGCGGACGAGCCAGAGGACAGCCGGCAACGCCATGGTTGCCAGGCGGATAAATCGCAACATTTTGCTCCTTGGGGATCCGAGGTTACTTACGACGTAAGCGTAGCCGCACGCCCATCACGTAGATTCTCCCTAGCGGCGCCACCCGCGCCGCACGGCCGACCAGAGGAGATCAGGAATGGGTACGCAGGACAGCAACAAGCCGCAGGCAGAGAAGCACGACGACGACGTGGTCTCCGATCCGGCGCTCTCCGACGAGCAGGGCCACGAGTGGTCCGACGAGGGCGGCGCCACCGAAGAGGGGCCGGCGACCGCGGACGACTAGTCCGCGGGTTGGCACTTCTTCCGGGCGCGCTGCCCCGGGGGTAGCCTCGGCCATCCCAAGGGAGGTCCAGCATGCGAATCATCGTTGGTTACGCGAGTGCCCACGGCTCCACGGCCGAGATCGCGGAGCGCGTCGGCGCCGTGCTCAGGCGTGACGGCGCCGACGCGGACGTCCGGGCGCTCCGCAACGTGTCCGACGTCGGATCCTACGACGCCGCGGTGCTGGGCAGCGCCGTCCACAACCAAAAGTGGCTCCCGGAGGCGACGGAATTCCTTGGCGCGCATTCGGCGGGACTGGCGGGCAAGCCGGTCTGGATGTTCAGCGTGGGAATGTCCGGCGGCCTGCCGAGGCCACTTCGGCGCGTCGCCCGCGATGGTCAGGCCAAGAAGATCGAGGCGGAGCTTCGGAAGTTCGTGGCTCCCCGCGGGCACCGCGTCTTCTCCGGCGTCTGCGCGCCCGGGCAGATGCCGCGGTGGATCGGTCGGATCTTCCGCGCCATCGGCGGACGTTTCGGCGACTACCGCGATTGGGACGATATTGAATCTTGGGCCGCAGGCATCGGGCGCGCGACCGAACCGTAAGCGCGGCCGGCGTTGTGAACGAACGTGTCGTCCGGCGTCGTGCCGTGAATTTCGAAGGGTCCGCGGCGCGGCGCCGGGTGGTTGACTGGGTCCGATAGCCGCCCGGCCCGGGCGGCCTCGAGAGAGGGCGCACCGTGACGAGCACTTCGGCTTCCAGTCACCACCCTGAAACCCCGCCGTTCCGGCTGTCCTTCCTGGCGTTCGTCGAGCACACGGGCGTGCGCGGCGGCCGGTCCCGGGGACTCGACGACGGACTCGAGCTCTTCGCGCTGGCCGAGGAGCTGGGCTACGACGCCGGATTCGTCCGGCACCGACACCTCGAGGGATACCTGTCCGCGCCGCTGCCCTTCCTGGCGGCCGTCGGGCAACGCGCCGGGACCATGGAACTAGGTACTTCCGTGACCCCCATCCGTTTCGAGAATCCGGTCCGCCTCGCCGAGGAGGCGGCCACCGTGGACCTCCTGCTGGGCGGCAGGCTGCGGCTCGGGTTGAGCTCCGGGTATTCGCGGAACGAATCCACGTTCGGCCAGGCGTTCGGCGCGATCGACGGCGACCTGCGCGGCGTCGTCGACGAGCGCGTGCGCGTTTTCCTGGAAGCCATCGAGGGCCGGACCGTGGCCACCGCGGACGAGAACGTGCCGTTCGCGGAGGCTGGGACCGAGCTGACGGCCCAACCTAACAGCCCGTCGCTGCGCGGCCGCATCGCCTACGGCGCCGGCGGACTCGCGAGCGCGGAGAGGACCGGGCGGCAGGGGCTGGGGCTCCAGCTCTCGACGCTGAACACAGAACGCGGTCCGGAGCCGTTCGAGGAGGTTCAACGCCGGTACATCCGGGCATATCGCGCGGAGCACGCGAAGTCAGGCGCGGCCTCGCCGCCGCATGCATCGGTCGGACGGCAGATTGTGCCGTACGCCAACGCGGCCCAGAGGGCGGAGCTGCAGTGGCTGATCGACCGCGACGAGCAGCGGCAGGCGGCCGGCGGGGCCCCGGGCGGGCCGCCGTTCCAATTCGGCAAGGTCCCGTCCGGAAGCTCGGCCGTGATCGCCGACTTCCTGGCGGGGGACGTGGCGCTGCGGGAGGCGGACGAACTCGTGATCGCCCTGCCCTTCGACTTCCCCGCCAGCGTCGTCCGCCGCATCCTGACGGTCACCGCGGAGGAGGTCGCCCCGGCGCTCGGCTGGCGTCCGGGTGCCGCCCCGGGCCCCGCGCCGGCCCCCGAGGAAGCCGCCCCTGGCGCCCGCGTGTTCTGATATAGAATTCGGTGGACACCACACGCCGAAAGGTCACCCTTGCCGAAAGCAGCAGGAACGTCCGCGCCGGCCGCCGATTCGACGCGGTCGCAGACCCTCTCCCGCGGGATCCGGCTGCTGGAAATCCTGGCGGACGCCCCCGGCCCCATGACTATTGCGGAACTGGCCACGGCCCTCGGCGTTCACCGCTCCATCGCGTACCGCATCCTCCGCACGCTGGAGGACCACCGCCTCACCATGCGCGACGAGTCCGGCGGCGTCCTGTCCGCGCCCGGCCTCGCGGCGCTTGCCCGGGGTGTGCAGCGGGACCTGCAGTCGGCGGCGCTCCCCGAATTGACCGCCATCGCGAACGAGCTCTCCATGTCCGCGCTAATCGTGGTTTGGGACCTCCACGAGTGCACCACCCTGGTGACGGTCGAGCCGCGCCACGGGCACGCCACGGTGCTGCAGCGCCTGGGGTCCCGGCATCCGATCGGACAGGGCGCGCCCGGGCTCGCCATCCAATCCACGTACACGGCGGGGGAGTGGGACGCGCTCGGCACGGGGGAGGCCTACCGGCCGGCCGCGGTCGAGGCCCGCGCCCGCGGCTACTCGACCAGCCGTGACGAGGTCATCGGCGGCGTCTCCTCCGTCGCGGCGCCCCTGGTGGTCCCCGGTCAGCTCCGTGCCACGGTCGCCGTGGTCTATGCGACGGCGGCCAGCCGGCTGGAGCCGGACGTCATCGGGCAGCGCCTCGCACGGGCCGCCGAGTCGATCGAGCAGGCGCTCGGCGCCTGAGCGCGGAGCCGCGCCCGCGCCCGACGCCTTGAAGTTCGTGGTGATACGCTTCACACTGTTTCGTATACGATTTCGTACATGACATTTGGAGAGCCCGTGAATACCGAAGCGAACCCGAGCACCGCCACGCCCGCGGTGGACCAGTCCACCCTGGACGCCGCCGGCAAGGTCCTGGCGGTCCACCTCAGCTACAGCTCGCGCGCGGCCCAGCGGGGCCGAACGCCCGCCTTCCCCTCCTACTTCATGAAGGCGAGCTCCTCGCTGTCGGTCTCTGGAACCCCGGTCGAGCGGCCGGCGGGCACCGAGCTGCTAGCGTTCGAGGGCGAGATCGCGCTGGTCATCGGCTCCACCGCCCGCCGGGTGTCCATCGAGGACGCGTGGGCCCACGTCGGCTATGTCACGGCCAGCAACGACCTCGGCGTCTACGACATCAAGTACGCGGACAAGGGATCCAACATCCGCTCCAAGTCCGGCGACGGCTTCACCCCGTTCGGGCCGGCGCTGCTGCCGGCGGCCGCCGTCGACCCCTCGGCCCTGCGCATCCGCACCTGGGTCAACGGCGAACCCGCCCAGGACGCCACCACCGGGGAGCTCATCTTCTCCTTCGCGCAGATCGTCGCGGACCTCTCCCAGCAGATGACGCTGCACCCGGGCGACGTCATCCTGACCGGCACCCCGGCCGGTTCGTCCGTGGTGGTTCCGGGCGACACCGTGGAGGTCCAGGTGGACGACGAGGCCGCAGGCCTCAGCACGGGCCGCCTGACGACGCCGGTCGTCCAGGGCGCCGAAGGTTTCGCCGAGTTCGGCAACCGGCCCAAAATCACCGACGCCGACCGCATCGACGCGTTCGGCACCGCGGAGGCCGCTGGGATCGCGCCGGCCGTCACCGGGCAGGCCGCGCTCACCGAGGAGGTCAAGGCCAAGCTGCTCTCGGTCGCGACCGCCACGATCTCCGGCGCTCTGCGCAAGCGCGGACTCAACAACGTCTCCATCGACGGGCTGCAGGCCACCAAGGGAACGCACAAGGTGATCGGCACGGCCCGGACGCTGCGCTACGTGCCCAACCGCGAGGACCTCTTCAAATCCCACGGCGGCGGCTACAACGCCCAGAAGCGCGTCATCGACTCCGTCGGCCCGGGCGAGATCCTGGTCATGGAGGCGCGCGGCGAAAAGGGCTCCGGCACCCTCGGCGACATCCTGGCGCTCCGCGCGCAGGTCCGCGGCGCCGAGGCCATCATCACCGACGGCGGCGTCCGCGACCTCGCGGCCGTGGCCGCCCTTCAGATCCCCACGTTCCACAACGGGGGGCACCCGGCGGTACTCGGCCGCAAGCACGTGCCGTGGGACACCGACGTGACCATCGGCTGCGGCGGCGCGACCATCCAGCCGGGAGACATCATCGTCGCGGATTCCGACGGCGTGCTGGTCATCCCGCCGTCGCTGGCCGCCGAGATCGCCGACGAGGTTGTCGAGCAGGAGCGCCAGGACACGTTTGTGTTCGAGATGGTCAAGGAGGGCAACAAGGTCGACGGACTGTTCCCGATGAACGCCGAGTGGAAGGCCCGCTACGACGGGTGGGTGTCACGCGGCGCCGACGCGCCCGCCCAGAACGGCGAGAAGTGACCCCCAGCAAGTCCGAACAGGCCTACGCGCTGCTCCGCGAGCGCATCTCCAACGGGGACGTGGGACCGGGCTACCGGCTGGTGCTGGGCACCATCGCCAAGGAGCTCGGCTGCAGCGTGGTGCCCGTGCGCGAGGCCGTGCGCCGGCTGGAGGCGGAGGGGCTGGTCACCTTCGAGCGCAACGTCGGCGCGACGGTGGCCGGCATCGGGCCCGAGCTCTACCTGCACACCATGCAGACGCTCGCCGTGATCGAGGGGGCCGCCATGGCCCTCGCGGCGCCGCTGATCACCCCGACCGACTATGCCGAGGCGCGTGCCCTGAACGACGAGATGCGCCGCTGCCTGGAGGACTTCGACGCGCGGCGCTTCTCCGCCCTGAACAACGAGTTCCACGCCGCGCTGTACGAGCGGTGCCCCAACCCGCACATCCTGGACCTTGTCCACCGGGGCTGGAACCGCCTGCGCGCCATGCGCATGTCCACCTTCAGCCACGTCCCGGGGCGCGCCCGGAAGTCGGTCGAGGAACACGACGCGCTGCTGGACCTGCTGGAGTCCGGCGGGGCGCCGGCGGACGTCGAAGCCGCCGCGCGCGCCCACCGGATGCACACCCTGAACGCCTACCTCGAGGCGGCGGGGAAGGCGCCCTCCGCCATCTGAACCCCCGGGGGCCTCAGAGGCGCTTGCCGGCGTCCAGCGACGCGGACATGAACTCGGCGACCACCTTCTGCGAGATCGCGACGTCGAGGACGAACACGCCGTCGTCGTGCGTCGCGAGCCAGCCCTCCAGCGCGCCGAGGTCGGCCAGCGACGTCGCCTTGACGCCGTCCGCGCCCAGCGCGCGGCCGATGGCGGAGAAGTCCACCTCGTCGATCAGCATCGCCTGATCGTGGAGGCCCTTGGACGCGTATTGGTGCAGCTCCGCGCCGTAGGCCGAATCGTTGAGCACAACCACAACACCCCGCCTGGTGGCGCGCAGGAAGGTCTCGAGGTCCGCGAGTCCCATCAGCCCGCCGCCGTCGCCGGAGAACAGTACGGTCGTGCGGTCCGGGCGCGCGGCGGAGACGCCGGCGGCCGAGCCGAAGCCGAGCCCGATCGACTGGAACGCGGTGCCGACCAGCACCATGGCGCGCGGGTCCGGGACCGAGAGGTACATCGGCGCCCAGCCGATGAAGTGCCCGCCGTCCATGACCACAGAGCGCTCGCGCGGCAGGATCCGGTCCAGGACGGAGACGACGGCACGCGGGTTGAGCCGGCCGTCGGCGCCGAACTCGGCGGGGTCCTCGTTGGGGGCGGCGGACCGGAAATCGTGGCCCGCGACCTCCGGCAGGCGCGCCCGCCAGGTGTCCTCCGGATCCGCAGCGGGCACCTTGCCGAGCAGCTCGGAGAGGAACGCGGGCAGGTCGGCACGGATGTAGTCGGTGACCAGCGGATGCTCGGTGGCGGGCTCGTTGTCCACCCGGATGATCCGGGTGCCGGGGGAGAACAGGGTGCCGTACCGGGTCTGGAACGCGTTGAGGCTGGCGCCGGCGACCAGGACGACGTCGGCCGTCCGCGCCGGTTCCAGGCGGTGGGTGCGGGTGAAGCCGCCGGCGACGCCCAGGTCCCAGTCGCTGTCGAAGAGGTTCGCGGCCATGACCGAGGTCATGAACATCGCGCCCAGGCGGTCGCCAAGCTCCCTCAGCTCGGCCGCGGCGCCCGCGAGCAGCACACCGCGGCCGCCCAGGATCAGTGGCCGTTGGGCCGAACGCAGGACCGCGGCGACCTCGTCGAGCTCCACGGACGTCGCCAGGTGCGCCGGCTTGTCCGGAAGCGGGCCGAGGTCCTCCGGCTCCGCGAGCGGCAGATTGCCGAGGTCGTAGGGGATCGCCAGGACCACGGGCTGGAAGGTCTGCAGGGCCAGGTCGAACGCCCGGTGCGTCATGGCCACGGCGTTTCCGGGTCCCGCGGTCAGGGTCGCGACGCCGACGGCCGCGGCGGCGCCGGGCTGGTCGACGTCGAACGGCCGCAGCCCAGTCGTCGGGGCGTCGCCCACGACCAGCACCAGGGGGATCCGCGCCATGCGTGCCTCGGCCAGCGCCGTGTAGGTGTTCGTGAAGCCGGCGCCATACGTGGTGGTGGCCGCCGCGATCTCCCCGGTTGCCCGGTGGTAGGCGTCCGCCATGGTGACGGTCGCCGACTCGTGCCGGGCGGAGGTGAACGGGAACCCGGCCCGGGTGAGGTGGCTGATGAGGTGGGCGTTGCCGTTGCCCATCAGCCCGAAGAGGTGCCGCGTGCGTTCGGCCACGGCCTCCGCCACCGCGCTGGAGACGGTGGGTTCCTGGTCCGGGAAGCGGACGGGGGTGGACGTGGGATCGATGGCGTTCATTGCAGCTCTCCGTTGAACCGTGGGGTGACGGAAACCAGCGTAGCGCCGCCGTTCGCCTCGGCGTGACGCGCGGTCAGCGTCCGGTAGGTTTCGGCGTTCCCGCGGCAGTGCGCGATCTCCTCCTCAGTGAGTGGCCGCCGCACCTTGGCGGGGACTCCGGCGACCAGCGATCCCGGGGGAACCACGGTGCCCTCGAGTACCAGGGCGTTGGCGGCGACGAGCGATCCCTCGCCCACAACGGCGCCGTTCAGCACCGTGGCGTTCATGCCGACGAGCGCCCCGTGGCCCACCGTGCAGCCGTGCAGGACCGCGCCGTGGCCGACGCTGACATCCCGGCCGATGCGGGCGGGATGCCCGGGATCGGCATGGACGACGGCGGTGTCCTGGATGTTGCTGCCCTCGCCCACGTCGATGGACTCCAGATCGGCCCGCAGGACGGCGCCGTAGAAGACGCCGACGCCGGGGCCGAGGGTGACGTCGCCGACGACGGCCGCCGTCGGGGCGATCCACGCGTCGGCGGCGCTGTCCGGGCCGCGGCCGTTGACGCCCAGGATGTGGCCGGCCATCAGCCGACCGCCCCGGCCAGGAGCGGAACCAGCAGGGAGGTGACGAAGAGGACCAGCGCGCCGCCGATGCGGTTGGTCAGCGCCGCGAAGGGCATCAGGTGCATGCGGTTGGCGGCGCTGAGCACGGAGACGTCGCCGCTGCCGCCGGTGTCCGCCATCACGAGCCCGGGGGTGATGGAGGCCTCGACGAAGTTGAACTTCACCAGCCAGCCCAGAATGCCGGAGGTCAGGCTTGCGATGATGACCGTGGCGACCGTGAGCAGGATGAACAGCGGGTTGCTCAGCGAGGACAGGACCTCGGAGATCTCGATGTAGGTGATGCTGACGCCGACCAGCAGCGCGGGGATCATGATGGCGCTGAGCATGTCGCCCCACTCGGAGCTGGCTTCCTCGAGCTCCTTGGGGAAGAGGCCGAAGATCTTGACGGCGGCGGCGAGGATGATGGTCCACGCGTAGGGGTGCAGCGCGGGCAGGTACGCGGCGATCAGGTTGCCGGCGACGAACAGGCAGCCTGCGATGACCAGGCCCTTGCCCAGGGAGATGTAGGAGGACACGTCCTTCTTCGCCGGGACCGCCAGTTCGCTGGACTTGCCCTGGATGCGCAGGAGCTGGCCGTTGCCGTTGAAGCCGATGAACGGCTGGACCCCGCGCTTGCCGATGCCGTTGTAGACGCCGGCGATGAGGATGCAGACCACGTTGGCCATCACCACGGCGGACATCAGGTCGCCCATAAACGTGCCGGAGTCCCCGCCCGTGGCGGAGGCGTACATCTCGGACATCGGCAGGGCACCGACGCCCAGGCCGCCGGCCATGATGGGCGCCGCGATAAAGAGGACGGCCTCAAGGAAGCCGAAGCCGGTGACCAGGCCCAGCAGGCCCACCAGCGCGAACGTGGCGAAGAGGCAGCCGACGAGGGGGACGGCGAAGCGCGGGCCGGCCTTGAGCAAGAGCGCGCGCGGCATGCCCAGGATGCTGCCGGCGATGATGGCCACCACAAAGAAGTCCAGGAAGCCGTAGCCGCCCACGAAGTTCTGCACCACGTCCACCGCGTTCTGCGGAATCAGGCCGAAGAACAGCAGCGTGGCCGGGACGAAGGTGCACAGGACGGTCGGCAGGCCGAAGTCGCGCACCACCGGGAAGAGGTTGCCGAACCAGATCAGCAGGCCGCCCAGTACGATCGTCACGGCGAAGCCCACGATCATCGAATCCGGCAGGTTGCCGGTCAGCGCGGAGACCAGCAGCAGCGCGAACAGGACGCAGTAGATGGGGCCGGGAAGGCTCGCGATCCGGAAGCCGCGCGGGTACGGGTGGTGCACGGCGCGCGAGGGGGCCACCGGCGTCGTCGGATCGGGGAGGCGGGGCTCCGGGTCCACGTCGGGACCGGCCGTGCGGGGTGTTGTCGACATCGTTGTCTCCAAAAGGATTCGGTGTGAAAAGGGTAGGGGATCTAGCGCGTGGCCGGTGCGGCGGACACCGCGGGGGAACGGAGGACGACGTCGCGGGCCAGGAGCACCGCGTCGGCGAGGAGCGCCTCGTCGATTCCCGTCTCGTGGCCGGCGTTGTGCAGGTGGCGCACCAGTTCCTCCGTGGCGATGTTGCCGTGGGCGCCCGGCGCGAACGGGCACCCGCCGTAGCCGCCCAGGGCGCTGTCGAACCGGACGACGCCGGCGCCGATAGCTGCGCTCGCCGTCGCCAGCGCCTGGCCGTGGGCGTTGTGCAGGTGCAGGTAGTAGGTGAGGTCGGGTTCGCCGGCCCGCACGTGGGCCAGCGACGCCATGACCTGCCCGGTTGGCGAGGTGCCCAGCGTGTCGGCCAGGCCGATGTGCCGGATCCCCATGTCCTTGAAGGCCCGGACCACCCGCAGCAGGTGGTCGGCGTCGATCTCGCCCTCGAACGGGCAGGTGAAGGCCGTGGAGATGCCGGCGAAGAAGTTGATTCGCGGGAAGCGTGCCACTTCCCGGCCCAGGTCGGCGAGCGCGGACTCGATGCTCTGGCCCGCGTTCGCGCTGCTGTGGGCCTGGCTGGCGGAGGTGACCACCTGGATGTCCGTGGCGCCGGCGTCGACCGCCCGCTGGATGCCGCGGCCGTTGAGCGCGAGCGACGTGTAGGCGACGCCGCCGCGCGCGGGCAGTCCGCCGAGGACGGCGGCCGCGTCGCCCATCTGCGGGACCTTCGCCGGGTTGACGAACGAGGCCACCTCCAGGCGTTTGAGTCCCGCGGCCAGCAGGGCGTCCGCGACGGCAAGCTTGTCCTCGGTGGAGACGATGACGGCCTCGTCCTGCAGGCCGTCGCGGAGGAAGACGTCCGTGATGTGGACCTGCATCTAGAGCGCCACCTTCGGGTTGGTGCGGGCAATCTCGTCCGGGGTCAGTCCGGCGATCCCGCGCAGGACCTCTTCCGTGTGTTCGCCGAGGTCGGGGCCCACCCACTGCACGCGGCCCTCGTGCCCGGGGATCTTGGGGACGACGCCGGGGAAGCGGATGAGCTCGGGCTCCCCGTCGACCACGACCTCGTGGGTCTGGATCATGTCGCGGGCCAGGTAGTGCTTGTCCTCGGCGATGCTCGGGGCGTCATAGACCGGTCCGGCCGGAACGCCGGCCGTGTCCAGAAGGTCCAGGACCTCGGCGAGCGTGTGGCTGCCGGTCCAGGCGGAGATGGCGCCGTTGAGTTCCTCTTCGCGGGCGCCGCGCGCCTCGGTGGTCAGCAGCGACTCGTCGACTGCGAGGTCCTCGCGGCCCATGGCCCTCATCAGGCGGACGAAGACGGAGTTGGAGTTGCCGCCAATGACCACCTCCAGGCCGTCGCCGCAGAGGTAGGAGCCGGTTGGGACGACGCCGGGGAGCGCGCCGCCGGTGCGCTTGCGCACCATGCCGTAGGCGTCGTAGTCCGGGACGAGGGACTCGAGGAGGCTGAAGACGCCCTCGTAGAGCGCGACGTCGACCGTCTGCGGCCCGGTGTGCTTGGCGCCCTTGGCCTTCTGCAGCATCAGCATCAGGGCGCCGATGACGCCGTAGAGCCCCGCGACGGTGTCTCCCATGCTGGCCGCGGCGCGCCCCGCCGGGCGGTCCGGTTCGCCGGTGATGTAGCGCAGTCCCGCGAAGGATTCCGCGGAACTGCCGAAGCCCGCGCGGTCCTTATAGGGGCCGGTCTGCCCGTAGCCGGAGATGCGCACCATAACGATCTCGGGGTTGAGTTCCGCGAGGACGTCCGGTCCGAGTCCCCACTTCTCCAGGGTGCCCGGGCGGAAGTTCTCGATGACGACGTCGCACTGGGCGGCGATCTTCTTCACGGCCTCCCGGCCCTCGTCGGTGCGGAGGTCCAAGACCACCGACTTCTTGTTCCGGCCCAGCGTCCGGAAAAGCATGGAGGTCGCGCCGCGGGTCTTGCGCCAGTCGCGCAGCTCGTCGCCGCCGTTGGGGCGCTCGATCTTGATGACCTCGGCGCCGAAGTCGCCGAAGAGGCGGGCGGCGAAGGGGGCGGCGATGAAGCTGCCCAGCTCCAGGACCCGGACGCCTTCGAGCGGTAGGGTGTTGCCCTCGATCCGCAGGTTCTCAGTCACAATGTCTACTTTCTTCCGGTGCCCGGTGTTTCCCACTTGGTGGGAACTGGTTGCCATTTAGCGGGAAGAGAGTAGCAAGTGACCCGCGCCACACACAACCCCCGCGTCCAACTTTCGCCAGGGGGGTGGTGAAAACGCCGGTAGGTGCCGGCCGGAGGCGCGGCTAGTGGCCCAGGCCCTCTAGTTCGTCGCCGATGCGCCGGGCGGCAACGGCCACGGCGTCGCCGAAGTCGGCGCCGGGTGACACGGACACGCGGGCCAGGGGCATGGCGAGGCAGACGGCCGCGATCACGTTGCCCTGGGTGCGCACCGGGGCGCTCACGGAACCGAGGCCGGGGGTGCGCATGCCCACGGACTCGACCCATCCGGAGCCCTCGACCTCCCGCAGGGCATCGGGTTCGGCGGCGAGGAGCCGGCCGCTTGAGCCGGCGGGAAGCTGCAGCCGCGAGCCCGGCGGGAGGGTGGCGCGCAGCTCGTGGTGGCTGTCCGAGCTCAGGACGCAAACGCGCTCGTTCCCGCGGCGGATCCACAGCTGCGCGGTCTCGCCCGTGGACTCGCGCAGTTCCTCCAGGACGGGCAGGGCGGAGCTCTCCAGCGTGGTGCGCACAAAACGGTGGCCCAGCCTGAAGCTGCCGCTGTCCGCCCTGCGGAGGAACCCGTATTCGACCATGTACAGCGCCAGGCGGTGGGTCGTCGAGACGGACAGGCCGGTCCGGCGGGCCAGCTCGCTCGCGGAGGCAGACGCCGGCCCGACCGCGTCCAGGATGGCGGCGGCGCGCTCCAGCGTGCGGTTGCCGGGGGTGGTTTCGCCCGCGTCGGGGGATTCTGTGGGTGGCATAACGCCAGCCTACGGCTCGGATCCGCCCGGACTGCCTGCACCGCGTGGCGAGGGGGTGTGGAAGCGGCCGATGCGGGGCCAATGCAGGAGCATCTCCAGCGGCCCGGTTGTGAAACGACGGGTCCACCAGCCGGCGAAGAGGATGGACAGAACGGAGAGCGACGCCGTGATGACGATGCCTTCGATCAGGAAGTGCGGCTCGGGCCGCACCAGCATGGCGAGAATAACCAGGTGCCCAACGTAGATCGTGAGGGAAAGCCGTCCGGCGGGCACCAGGAAGCCCAGGCGGCGGGCCACGAACCCTTCGCCCACGAGGAAAAGGCCGAGCACAAACGCGGCGCTGCCGGTTCCCGAGATAAGCCAGAGCGGCATCTGCGAGTGGTCGACCGCGGAAACAAGTCGGTCCATCCCGACGTTCTCACCGGGTTCCCCGGCGACGACTATGAGCAGGCGCGAGAGCAGATACCCGCCGGCAGCGGCGCCGAGACCCCAAAAAACCAGCAGCCTCTGCACACGAAGATTCCGCAGGTTCGCCCGACCGATGAGGAGCCCGGCCATAAAGGGCGCCGCCCACACGACCGCCGGGTACGAACCGGACAGCAGTATGCCGCGCAGTATGCCGACGGGTCCGTCCAGGATGGTGGGTGGGACAAATTGGTATGTCTGTCCCCAGGCGCCCTGGGCGGCAAGCCACAGGATTGGCCCTCCCAGGAGAACCAGCACCGTCAGGACAGCCAGTGTCTTCGCGGAGCGGCGCAATACCGGCAGGCACACCAGGAACAGCAGCCCGTACGTGGGCAGGATGACGCTGACCTCGTGGTGCATCAATTGCAGGGCCAGGCCGCCCACCACCAACAGCGCGGCCCGCCAGAGAATCGTGGCCCACGGAACCCTGCCGCCGGGGGTGCGCGAGGAGCGGGACATGATCGACATTCCCACGCCGGCGAGGATCATAAAAAGCAGCGAGGCTCTTCCCGCCGGAAGTTCGTAGATCAGGCCGGCCAACCCCTCGCTGTGCCGCGGACCCACGTTCACGGCAATCATGCCGACGATGGCGGCGGCGCGCGCCGCATCCAGGGCAAGGATCCGGGAAGACCCCACCGTCCGCGCCCCTTTGCTGGGCGAAGGCGTCGATGCCTCGGCGTGCGTCATGCTTAGCATCATGTCCTGAATGGCCGGGAACGAAAACCATTTCGCCACTTTTGGGGCGGGCGCGTCGGTGGGGCGCGGTCCGCGGTTAGGCTTGTGCGCCAGGGCCCCCCGATCCTGGAACGAGGACCATCATGCCCACATCGGCCAGCATGTCCCCATCCCCGATGCGCCGTCGTTGTTTCGCCGCGTCCCTGGCCGTCCTGCTGGGGCTGACCGCGTGTTCCGGCCAGGACGGATCCTCAGATCCGGAGAATGTGCCGGCGACCGTTGCGCCGTCGTCGTCCGGGGCGTCGGCGCCGCCGACCGGGGCACCCGCACCGCGGCCGTCCTCGAGCCCCGCCCGGTCCACCGTGCTCCGCGAGCACGCCGTGTCCGCCGCCCACCCGCTCGCGGTAGACGCCGGGATGGACGTCCTCGCGGCGGGCGGAAACGCCGCCGACGCGGCGGTGGCGACGGCGTTCGCGGTCGCGGTGGTGGAGCCCTTCGCCTCCGGCATCGGGGGCGGCGGTTCGGCCGTCCTCGCGGAGCAGGGAACGGATCCGGCCGCCTACGACTACCGCGAGGTGGTGGCCCGCGACGGTGTGGTCCCCGCGTCGGGGACCGGCATTCCGGGCTTCGTCGCCGGCATGGTCGAGATCCACGGCGAGCACGGCGAACTGCCGTGGGCCGAACTTCTGGAACCCGCGATCGCCCTGGCGCAGGACGGGTTCGGAATATCGCCCTTCCTCGCCAACCGCATGTCCAGCGACGCCGGGCCCGCGGCGCTGGCGCCCCTGCCGCAATTCAACGCGGGCGGCGATCTGCTGGGGGAGGGCGACCGGCTTGTCCAGCGGGACCTGGCGGCGACGATGAAGGTCCTTGCCAACGAGGGAGGCGAGGCGTTCTACACCGGAAGCCTGGTCGACGAGCTGTCCGCGGTGGACGGCATCGACGCCGGATCGCTCGCGGACTACAAGGTCGAGAAGCAGGACCCGGTGAGCGGTGGATTCGGGGAATTCCAGGTCGTATCCGCCCCACCGGCCCTGCCCGGCGCGGCGCTGATCCAGATGCTGCAGGTGGCCGAGGCCATGGACGTCGCCACGCTCGAACCCGGCTCCGCCGACTACGTCGAACGGCTCTCGGAGGCGTGGAAGGTGGCCGACGCGGGCGTCGTCCGCTACTTCGGGGATCCGCGGTTCGTTGAGGTGCCCGTGGACAGGCTGACGGACGCGGCAACCAACGCGAGGCTGGCCAAGGTCGCGGCACGTGCCGCCGCGGGGCCGGTCGAGCCGCCCCCGGCCGGGGATGGAGCCATTGCCGCCGGCAACACGACCCACCTGACGGTGGTCGATTCGGACGGGCTCACCGTATCGATGACCAACACGATCACCAACTTCTGGGGCGGCGGCGGGGCCGAGAGCGTCGGCGGCTTCTTCCTGAACAATCAGCTCTCCCGCTTCGGTACCCTGGATACGCCGAACAATCAGCCCGCCCCCGGCCGCAAGTCCGTCAGTTGGGCCGCGCCTAGCCTGGTGCTCGACGACAGGGGAAGGCCCGTCTTGGGACTCGGGACGCCCGGCGGCCACCAAATCCCCAACATCCTTGCCGGCGTGCTGGTGCCGTGGGCGTTGGGCGGGGCCACGCTACAGGAAGCGGTCGACGCGCCCCGCCACCACCTCCAGGACGGTGTGGTCGCGCTGGAGGAGGCGCCTTCCCGGGATCTTGCCGCGCGCCTCCGTTCCAAGGGCTGGCGCCCGCAGGTCACGGCCCGCAAGGACGCGGTGTTCGGGTCCGTTCAGGCCCTGCAGATCGACTATGCGACAGGGAGAATCACCGCCGCCACCGACACCCGGCGCGAGGCGGCACACCGTGTGGGCAGCCCTATTGGTAGTCGGCCAGCAGGTCCTCCATCACCGTGATCTCGGCTTTCTGGTCCGCCGCCATCTTCGCGGCGAGGTCCTTCACGTCCTGGTTGGAGCCGTTGGCGACCTCCCGTTCGGCCATCTGGACCGCTCCCCGGTGGTGGGCGATCATCTGGGTGAGAAACAGCCTTGCGGCACTGTCCCCCTCGGCGGCCTCGAGGCTGTCCAGATCGCCCTGACCCATCATTCCGCCCATCTGCCCGCTGGAACCTGCGGGCATGCTGGGCTGGCCCCATTCGTCGAGCCACGATTCCATCTGCTCGATTTCCGGCCCCTGGGCCGCCTTGATCTTGTTGGCAAGGTCAACGAGGGGGGTGTCGAGCCCGCTCTTGGCCAGCATGGTGTCGCTCATCCGCACGGCCTGCTCGTGGTGCGGGATCATCATCCGCACGAACATAACGTCCGCATTCATCCCGGCTCCGGGGGAGCTTCCGTGCCCACCACCCATGCCGGGCCCGCCCATGCTCGATCCGCCCATCATCGAGCTGCCCGGGGCCGGATCCGCCGTGCCCGCGCCGGGGCCGGTTCCACCGCCGGCGCAACCGGCGAGGGCAAGGCCGCCCGCGAGGGCGATGGCGGCCAGTGTGGTGCGCCGTTTCGGGGCACGTTCGATCTTCAACATCTCAAACATTTTTCTGACATCCTTCGGAAGCTGTTCTGACTCTTCGTCGCCACCCCACGACAGGGGTGGGCCGTGTGGAACGTGTGGAACGCATGGCCGTGCCGCATGGGGACGGCGGTGTTTACCGTGTGCGCGGCGTCCTACGTTCGGCTGACGGAAAGTTGAACCAACGAAGGGGGAGGCGGTCTGCGGTCCCTCGGCACCTGGCGCGGGGGCGTTTCGGCGAGGCCCGCTCCGGGGACCGGGCGGAGGGCCCGTGCGGCGAGGTGGAGCAGCACCGAGCCGCCCACGAGGGCCATCACGCACATGCCCGCCACGGCGGCGTGCAGTCCGCAGTCCTCCGCGCACCACGGTTGATCGGTGGCGTCCTGGACGGCGCCCGGGCCGTGGGCCGCTCCCGCATCCTGAAGTGCCCCGGTCGTCGGCGCCGCGTGGTGGTGTTGCGACTCCACGCCGTGGGTTTCCGGCACGGCGGCGGCCTGATGGTGGCTCGGGGCCACGTGGTCGATGCCCAAGGTGTGCATGCCCAACAGGCCCAAGAGCAGGGCCGTGAACCCCAGGGCCAGCAGCAGGTGGCGAGAGAGCGCGTCGGCGAGCCTGCCGGTCCGGATGCCCACGATGTTTCCCTCCCGCCTATGCCACGAGGTCCGGGTCGAGGTCGACCCCGCGCAACGACTGCGCGTTGAGTGCCACGACGATGGTGGAGACCGACATCAGAATGGCGGCCACGGCCGGGGAAAGCACCACCCCGGCGAACGCCAGGGCGCCGGCCGCGACCGGCACCGCGATGATGTTGTAGCCGGTCGCCCACACCAGGTTTTGGATCATTTTACGGTAGCTGGCCCGCGAAAGGTCCATGAGTGAGAGCACGGTTCGGGGGTCGTTTCCGGCCAGTACAACGCCCGCGGATTCCATGGCCACGTCGGTGCCGGCGCCGATCGCGATTCCGACCTCGGCCCTCGCGAGGGCGGGGGAGTCGTTCACCCCGTCCCCCACCATCGCCACCCGGAGTCCGCGCTGTTGGAGTTCCAGGACCTTTTTGTCCTTGTCCCGCGGGAGCACTTCCGCGAAGACCTCGTCGATGCCCAGTTCCCTGCCGACCGCGTCCGCCACCTGCCGGGCGTCGCCGGTCACCAAGGCCACCTTGACCCCGCGCCGTTGGAGCGCGACGACGGCCGCCCGGGACTCGTCGCGCACCTTGTCCTCGAGCGCCAGGGCGCCGATGATCCGCCCCTCTCTGACGACGTGCAAGACGCTGGCTCCGCGGGCGCGCCATTCGTCGGTCGCCGCCGCGATGTCCGGTGGGCTGTCCAGGCCGAGGCCGCGCAGCATGTTTGGCCCTCCGACGGCGGCCTCCGCGCCGGCGACGGTGGCCGCGACGCCCCGCCCGGTAAGGGAAGTGAAGTCCGTTCCGCGCAGCCCCAGGCCGTGGGACTCGGGGTCCGACGCGGCGGCACGGACGATGGCCCGCGCCACCGGATGTTCGGAGTCGGCCTCGACGGCGGCCGCGACCGCCAGGAGTTCGGCGGCGCCGGTGCCGGGCATCGGCGCAGTGCCGGTGACCGCGTGCCGGCCTTCGGTCAGGGTGCCGGTCTTGTCGAAAAGCACCACATCCACGGTGCGCATCCGCTCCAGGGCCATACGGTCCTTGATCAGCAGCCCAGAGCGCGCGGCGCGTTCCGTCGAGATCGCGATGACCAGCGGGATGGCCAGGCCGAGGGCGTGCGGGCAGGCGATCACCAGGACGGTGACCGTGCGGACGACCGCGTCGTCGGGGCTGCCCAAGAGGGTCCAGGCCGTGAAGGTGACGATTCCTGAGCCGAGGGCGAAGTAGAACAGGAGGGCGGCGGCGCGGTCGGCGAGCGCCTGCGCCCGCGAGGAGGACTCTTGGGCCTCGGCGACCAGCCGCTGGATGCCGGCGAGCGCCGTGTTGCCGCCGACGGCGGAAACCCGGACGCGCACGGCGTTGTCGGTGGCAACCGTCCCTGCCACCACCTTGTGGCCGATCGAGCGGGGAACGGTGCGGGATTCCCCGGTGATCATGGACTCGTCGAACTCGGCGGCCCCCTCGACGATGTTCCCGTCGGCGGGGACGCGGGCGCCGGAGCGGACCAGGACGACGTCGTCGACCGCCAGCTCCCCGATCGCTACCGTGCGCACGTCGTCTCCGCCGACAAGCTCGGCCTCGTCGGGCAGCAGGGCGGCCAGCGCGTCCAGCGCTCCGGAGGCGGCGCCGAGGGCGCGCATCTCCATCCAGTGGCCCAGCAGCATGATGACGATCAGCAGGGCGAGTTCCCACCAGAAGTCGAGGTCGAAGCCGCCGATGCCCAGCGTCGTGGTCCATGAGGCGGCGAACGCGACCGTGATGGCCATGGCGATCAGCAGCATCATGCCGGGTTTGCGGGTCCCCAGTTCCCGCAGCCCGCCCCTGAGGAACGGGGTCCCGCCGTAGAGGAAGACCACGGTTCCGAGGACCGGGGGGATCCACGTGGATCCGGGAAACTGGGGGAGGTGGTATCCGAGGAGGTGGGAGAGCATCGGGCTGAAGTACACCACCGGCAGAGACAGGGCCAAGCTGAGCCGGAACCTGTTCCTGAACATGGCGGAACTGTGGCCGGCGTGCACGCCGTGGCTGTGCACGGCGTGTTCCGCGTCCTCGGCCGCCGCTGGGTGGTGCGTCTGGTGCCCTTCCATGGTCTTTCCTTCCCTCGCCGCTCGACACCGACACCATATACCCCCATGGGGTATATGGGAACGCCAAGGCTTCCCCTGTCCGCGACGCGGCCCGCCCCCTAAGCTGTGCCCATGAGCGCTCAGGACGATGCACACTTTGGAATCACCCACCTCACGGAGGCCGAGTGCTGGGAGGCCATCCGCGGCGCCGAGGTGGGGCGGATCGCCGTCGTCGTCGACGGGCGGCCGGAGATCTTCCCCATCAACCACGTGGTGGACGAAGGCACGGTCGTCTTCCGTTCGGGGGAGGGCACCAAATTCGACGGCGCGCTCAACGCGGCGCCCGTGGCCTTCGAAGTCGACGGCCGTGATCCCGAGACCAACGCCGCCTGGAGCGCGGTCGTCAAGGGAACCGTGGAGGCGCCAGGAAGCATCGCCGAGGTCATAGCGACCCTGGAACTGCCGATCTCTCCCTGGCAGGCGGGCCTCAAAAGCCGCTACCTACGGATCGTGCCGTCCCAGACCAGCGGCCGGCGGTTCAGCGTGCAGCGCGGCGGGCCGAGCGCCGGCTGACTAGTGCCCGGGCCGCCGCCGGGGGGTGTCCAGCGCGGCGAAGAGCAGGCCGCCGATCATGGCGAGGTTCTTGTGGAACTGCGTCCGCTGCTGCTTGCGCGCCGCGGGGTCCTGGACCGTCCAAAACGGGTGGCCCGCGATCGTGGTGGGGACCATCGAGCCGGCGAGCACCAGCGCCGAGACCCGCGGGAACACTCCGAGTGTCAACAGGGTCCCCGCGGCCGCCTGCACCGCGCCGTTGGCGCGCACCGCCGTCGCGTCGTTGATGGGCAGCGGCACGATCTTGCGTACCCGGTCCAGCGTGGACGCGGCCATGTCAACGCGGGCGCCCGGTGTGCGCAGCGCGTCGTAGCCCAGGAGTGCGTACGTGGTCCCGGTCAGGGCGACCGCCGCAAGGCGGACGGGGACGGCGGTGCTGGCGTTCAGGTTCATCGTTGTTCTCCTTGATGGTTTTGTGTGGTGATGGGGGCCCGGCTCAGTAGCTGGCCGGTGCCCCGCCGGGCGTGTCCCCGATGTACCTGGCGGCGAGGGCCTCCGTACCGCGGGCGAGCAGGGCGACGTCGGCGCCTACGTTGACGAAGTCGGCCCCGGCCTCGATGTAGGCGCGGGCCTGGGCCTCCACGAAGGCGTTGACGCCGACGATCTTGCCGGCCTCCTTGACGGCGCGAATGGTGCGCACCACGGCGTCGACGACGTCGGGGTGGTCTTGGGCGCCGAGCAGGCCCATGGTGGCCGCGAGGTCGGACGGGCCGACGAAGACGCCGTCGACCCCTTCCGTGCGGGCGATCTCGGCGGCGTTGGCGACCGCCTCGACGGATTCGACCTGAACCAGCAGCGAGATGAACTCGTTGGCGCGCCCCAGGTAGTCCGGGACGCGGTTCCAGCGGGCGGAGCGGGCGAGTGCGGATCCGACGCCGCGCACGCCCCCGGGCGCGTAGCGGGTGGCGGCGACGGCCTGGCGCGCCTCGTCGGCATTGTTGACCATCGGCACGATCAGCGACTGCGCGCCGAGGTCCAGGAACTGCTTGATGGCCACCGGATCGTTGGCGGGAACGCGGACGACGGCGACGGTCGGGTAGCCGGCGATGGCCCGAAGCTGGGCCAGCACGGACTCGAGGTTCATCGGGCCGTGCTCGCCGTCGATCAGAAGGTAGTCCAGCCCGGACCCCGCGCAGATCTCCGCGATGCCGGCGTCGCCCGAGTTCAGGAACATGCCGGCGACGGTGCGGCCGCCGGGTGGGAAGAGGTCCTTGAAGGACTTCGGCGGGTCTACTCGAAACGGCATGTGATGGTCCCCAGCTTTCCGTAGTCGGCGAACACGGTGTCCCCCTTGTATACCCAGAGCGGGCGGGTGAAGGAGCCGGCGAGGATGGTCTCGCCGGCCTTGAGGCCGTCCCCGTGGGCGGCGATCTTGTTGGCGAGCCAGTACACGCCGGCCGCGGGGTGGTTCAGGACGCCGGCCGCGACGCCGGTCTCCTCCACGGTCTGGTTCTTGTAGAGGATGGCGGAGATCCAGCGCAGGTCCACGTCCTGGGGCCGGACCGGGTTTCCGCCGATGACCATGGCGCCCATCGCGGCGTTGTCGCTGATGGTGTCCACGATGGTGCGGCCCTCCATCTCGATGCGCGAGTCCAGGATCTCCAGCGCCGGAACCACGTATTCGGTGGCGTTGAGGACGTCGAAGATGGTGGCGTTGGGTCCGTTGACGTCCTTGTTCAGCACAAAGGCGAGCTCAACCTCCACGCGCGGGTGGGTGTATTGGTCCCACTTGATGGTGCTGCCGTTCTCCAGGACCATGTCCTCGAAAATGATGCCGTAGTCCGGTTCGCTGATGCCCGTGGCGGCCTGCATGGCCTTGGACGTCAGGCCGATCTTGCGGCCGGCCAGGCGGCGCCCGCCGGCCTCTGAGCGACGGCGCCAGAGGTTCTGGACCCGGTACGAGTCCTCGATCGTCATGTCCGGGTACCTGGCCGTGAGCCGCTGGACCGGGGTGCGCGTCCGGCCCGCCTCGACGAGTTCGTCGGCGATCTGGGTGATGGTCTCGTCGCTGAGCATGGTCCACCTTTCGTTCGCGGTTCCGTGATGGTCCCGATGATTGGTTCGTGGGGTTGACGGCGGGGAGTGTGCTCCCTCACACTAGATCGTATACGATTTCATGTACGAAAAACACCGTCGAGTCCCTCCCATCTTGGCCCTCGACGGGCTGGATACAGAACCAGTCGACTCGAAACCGTGGAACCTCGAAACCGTGGAAAGAAGACCATGACCAAGCACTTCGTACCGGATAACCTTCCGAACCACCTGCAGCACTACATCGGCGGCAAGTTCGTCGACTCCATCGGCGGAGAGACCTTCGAGGTCCTGGATCCGGTGACCAACCAGGCCTACGCCACCGCTGCCTCCGGCCAGAAGGCCGACGTCGACGCCGCCGTAGCCGCCGCGAAGGACGCCTTCGAGAACGGCCCGTGGCCCACCATGAAGCCGCGCGAGCGCGCCCGTGTCCTCTACGCGATCGCCGACGCCGTCGTCGCGCAGGAGGACCGCCTGGCCGAGATGGAAACCTACGACACCGGCCTGCCGATCACCCAGGCCCGCGGCCAGGCCCAGCGCGCCGCCGAGAACTTCCGCTTCTTCGCGGACCTGATCGTCGCCCAGCACGACAACGCCTTCAAGGTCCCCGGCTCGCAGATCAACTACGTGAACCGCAAGCCGATCGGCGTCGCCGGGCTCATCACCCCGTGGAACACCCCGTTTATGCTCGAGTCCTGGAAGCTGGCGCCGTCGATCGCTTCCGGCTGCACCGTGGTGCTCAAGCCCGCCGAGTTCACCCCGCTCTCGGCCTCGCTGTGGGCGCGGATCTTCAAGGATGCCGGCCTGCCGGACGGCGTGTTCAACCTGGTCAACGGCCTCGGCGAATCCGCCGGCGACTCGCTGGTCAAGCACCCGGACGTCCCGCTGATCTCCTTCACCGGAGAATCCAGCACCGGGCAGACGATCTTCCGGAACTGCGCCGAGGGCCTGAAGGGCATGAGCATGGAGCTCGGCGGCAAGTCCCCGGCCATCGTGTTCGCCGACGCCGACTTCGACGCCGCGATCGACTCCACCCTCTTCGGCGTCTTCTCGCTCAACGGCGAGCGCTGCACCGCCGGCTCGCGCATCCTGGTCCAGCGCGAGATCTACGACCGCTTCTGCGAGGTCTACGCCGCGCGCGCCAAGAGGATCGTGGTCGGCGACCCGCACGACCCCAAGACGCAGGTCGGCGCGCTGGTCCACCCCGAGCACTACGACAAGGTCATGTCCTACGTGGAGCTCGGCAAGTCCGAGGGCAAGCTGCTCGCGGGCGGCGGGCGCCCGGAGAACCTGCCGGAGGGCCAGGAGAACGGCTCCTACGTGGCTCCGACCGTCTTCGCCGACGTCGCCCCGGACGCCCGGATCTTCCAGGAGGAGATCTTCGGCCCCGTCGTCGCCATCACACCGTTCGACACCGACGAGGAGGCGCTGGCGCTGGCGAACAACACCAAGTACGGCCTCGCCGCGTACGTGTGGACGTCGGACCTCAAGCGCGCCCACACCTTCGCGCAGGACGTCAACGCCGGCATGGTCTGGCTGAACAGCCACAACGTCCGCGACCTGCGCTCCCCGTTCGGCGGCGTCAAGGCCTCCGGCCTGGGCCACGAGGGCGGCTACCGCTCGATCGACTTCTACACCGACCAGCAGGCCGTGCACATCACGCTCGGCGACGTGCACACCCCCAAGTTCGGCGCCTAGGCGCCCCGCGTTTTCGAAGGAGAAAACCATGAGCAACACCATCCCCAAGCCCTCCGTCCCCGCCCCGGACATCCTGCGCTGCGCCTACATGGAGATCGTTGTCACCGACCTCGCCAAGTCGCGCGCCTTCTACGTGGACCTGCTGGGCCTGCACGTGTCCTACGAGGACGACCAGCAGATCTACCTGCGCTCCTTCGAGGAGTTCATCCACCACAACCTGGTGCTGACGCTGGGGCCGATCGCCGCCGTCGCAGCGTTCTCCTACCGGGTGCGCGGCCGCGAGGACGTGGACCTGGCCGAGGCCTACTACAAGGAGCTGGGCTGCCGCACGGAGCGCCGCGCGGACGGGTTCGTCCGCGGCATCGGCGACTCGCTGCGCGTCGAGGACCCGCTGGGCTTCCCCTACGAGTTCTTCCACGAGGTCGAGCACGTGGAGCGCCTGCACCAGCGCTACGACATCTACTCCGCGGGCGAGCTGGTCCGCCTGGACCACTTCAACCAGGTCACCCCGGACGTTCCGCGCGGCCGCAAGTACCTCGAGGACTTGGGCTTCCGCGTCACCGAGGACATCCAGGACGACCAGGGCGTCACCTACGCCGCCTGGATGCACCGCAAGGGCACCGTCCACGACACCGCCCTGACCGGCGGCGACGGACCGCGCATGCACCACGTCGCCTTCTCCACCCACGAGAAGCACAACATCATCCAGATCTGCGACAAGATGGGCGCGCTGCGCATGTCCGACCGCATCGAGCGCGGCCCCGGACGCCACGGCGTCTCCAACGCGTTCTACCTCTACATCCTGGATCCGGACGACCACCGCATCGAGATCTACACGCAGGACTACTACACCGGAGACCCGGACAACCCGGTCATCACCTGGGACGTGCACGACAACCAGCGCCGCGACTGGTGGGGCAACCCCGTGGTCCCGTCCTGGTACACCGAGGCCTCGCTGGTCCTGGACCTTGACGGCAAGCCGCAGGACGTCGTCAAGCGCACGGACTCCTCGGAGATGGCCGTGACGGTCGGCGCCGACGGGTTCTCCTACACCCGCGCACCGGGCGACGCCATGACGGGCGATCCCGGGGAGGAGATCGGCTTCAAGATGGGCCACCAGCTGTGAGCAGGGCGCGGACCGACTCCAGGATGAGGCCCGACGCCGGGGCGCGGGCCACGCAGCGACGCGTCGCGTTCGCCACGATCGTCGGCACAACCATCGAGTGGTACGACTTCTTCATCTACGCCACGGCCGCCGGCCTGGTGTTCGCCCAGGTCTTCTTCGCCCCGGCGGGGGAGTCCATCGGGCTCCTGCTCGCGTTCGCGTCGGTGGGGATCAGCTTCCTCTTCCGCCCGCTCGGCGCGTTCCTGGCCGGGCACTTCGGCGACAAGATCGGCCGGCGCCCGATGCTGGTCATGACGCTCATCCTGATGGGCGCCTCGACGACCCTCATCGGCGTCTTGCCGACCTACGAGACCGCGGGGATCCTGGCCCCGGTCATGTTGCTGCTGCTGCGGATCCTGCAGGGGATCTCCGCCGGCGGCGAATGGGGCGGCGCGGTCCTGATGGCCGTGGAGCACGCTCCGGCCGACGGCCGCGGCCGCGCCGGCGCCTTCCCGCAGCTGGGTGTGCCCCTGGGCATGCTGCTGGCGTCCGGCGTCACGGCGCTGATGACCGGGTGGATCTCGTCCGGCGAGGCGTTCATCCAGTGGGGCTGGCGCATCCCGTTCCTGCTCAGCATCGTGCTGATCGGCGTGGGCTACATGGTCCGCCGGGCCGTGGAGGAGTCTCCGGTGTTCGAGGAGATCGCGGCGAAGAAGCAGCAGGCGAAGGTCCCGATCGCGGAACTGTTCCGCAAGCACTGGCTGCTGGTGGTCCTGGCCGCGCTGGTCTTCGCCGGCAACAACGCGGCCGGGTACATGGCGACGGGCGGGTTCATCCCGAGCTACGCGACCAGCGACGCCGTCGGCCTGGAGCGCACGGACGTCCTGGTGGCGATCACCTTCGCCGCGGCGATGTGGTTCGTCTTCACTTTCCTGGCCGGGTTCCTGGCGGACAGGATCGGCCGCAAGCGGACCTACCTGATCGGCTTCTCCGCGCAGGCGCTGGCCGTCTTCCCGCTGTTCTGGCTGATCGACACCGGGTCGCTGCCGCTGCTGTACCTGGCGCTGGGCCTGTTCACCTTCGGGCTGGGGCTGGGCTACGGACCGCAGGCCGCCTGGTACAGCGAGATCTTCCCGGCCTCGGTGCGGTTCTCCGGGGTCTCGATCTCCTACGCCCTGGGCGCCATCCTCGGCGGGGCCTTCGCGCCGACCATCGCGCAGGCGCTCATCAACTCCACGGGCAGCAGCGCCTCCGTCTCGCTCTACCTGTTGGGCATGACGCTGGTGTCCATCGTGGCCGTGGTCATCTTGCGGGACCGCCCGGGGATCAACCTCTCGATCAACAACCAGGCCGAGCAGGAGGTCGGCGCCACCATCTTCGACAAGCGGCGAGAGCCGGCCTGCGAGAAGGCGGTTCTTTAGGCCCCGAGCGGAGCGGTGCCCACGCGCTCGTTCCTTTGACCAGGCCGGCTGCCCGGACCCCCTCGGGGTTCCGGGCTGCCGGCCTTTTTGTGTTGCCTGGGGGTTACCTTTCCGTAGGGCCACCCCGTTGTGCGAAATCCATTGAATAATAGATTATTCCACGATATTGTTTTCTTGGGTTCGGCCAAAAGGGCCGTGCCGCGGTTTTTGGACTGGCGGCCAGAGCGCTGTAGCCCGCCGACGACTGATAGGAGGCCCGATGTCCTGGGGCTTGATACGCGAGATGGGCCACGTTGCCATCCAGACCACCAACATCGAGGACTCCATCTTCGATGCCACCCAATTGCTGGGACTGCGCGTCACGGACAAGACGGCCAGCGAGGTGTACCTCGCGGCCGGAAACGTGCACCACGAGCTGGTCTACGTGGACTCCGACGTCAACGCGGTCCACAGCATCGGCCTCGTGGCGCGCGACGGCGACGCGCTGCGCACCATCCGCCGGCGGGTCGAGGCGGAAAACCTGCCGATCATCAGCGAGAAGAGCGTCAGCGCCGGCATTCAGGACGGCTTCTCCTTCATCGGGCCCGAGGGGTGGATCTTCGAGATCTACATCGGCATGCAGCCGGACATCGCCCACGCGAAGGGCTTCGGGCCCGACCGCTACGGGCACATGAACTTCCATCCCGTCGACGTGGCGGGGATGAAGAACTTCCTGGAGCGCGTGCTGGACTTCCGGCTGTCCGACGTCATCGGCGACGATTACGCCTATTTCATGCGATGCAATCCGGACCACCACGGAATCGCGCTCATCGCGGGCCGGGGCACGTTCCACCACCACGCCTGGCAGACGCAATCCATCACCGACCTCGGCAAGCTCGGCGACCGGCTGCACGCGCAGGGGCGCGAACTCATTTGGGGCCCCGTCCGCCACGGCGCGGGCCACAACGTCGCCGCATACTACGTCGAGGCGTCCGGCGCCGTCGTGGAGCTCTACACCGATCTGGAGCAGATCTACGACGACGAGCGTCCGCCGGTCGTATGGGGCGCGGAGGACAACTGGTGGAACATGTGGAGCCCGTTCCGTCCGCGGGAGTTCCGCACCTTCGGCATCCCGACGGCCACCAACCGACGCTAGCCCCGCCGCCGTGTCCGACCGGCCGCGCGGTCCGGCGGATAGTGTTGAAGCCCCGCGCACACAGGAATCAGGTGGATGGCATGGCCAACCCAGGCTCGACAACGCTCGACGCGATCCGCACCGCACTTCTTGGCGGGGAGTTCTCGCCGGGGGACAAGCTCCAGCCCGTCAGTCTGGCCGCGCTTTTCGGAACCAGCACCACCGTGGTCCGCGAGGCGCTGACCCGGCTGGCCGGCGACGACCTGGTCACCATCGAGCGCAACCGCGGATTCTTCGTGCGCGAACTCCGACTCCGGGAGTTGCGGGACCTCACGGAACTGCGCTGCGCCACCGAGGCGCTCGCCGCGCGCTTGGCCGTGGAACGCGGCGGAGTGCGGTGGGAGGCAGAACTGATCGCGGTGCACCACCAGCTCGCGAGGACGCCGCGGCGCGTGGGCGAGGGAGCGGGCCGGATCAACGAGGACTGGACCCGCGCCCATCGCGCCTTCCATGCCAAGCTCATCGAGGCGTGCGACTGCCGGCCGATGACCAGGCTCGCCTCGAACCTGGCCGATTCGACGGAACTCTACCGCCAGTGGGCCGCGCCGTCGCCCGCCGCCAGCGGCCGCGACGTGGAGGAGGAGCATCGAGGGCTCCTCGCGGCGGCGCTCGACCGCGACCCCGCGCGCCTGGGTTCCCTACTGCGCCGGCATTACGAGGCGACGGTCGATGTGGTGCTTGAGGCGGGCCTCTCTCTCGACGCATCTGCGCCTTGAGAATATATAATCCATTGACAAGTGCACTATTTAGGCCCTAGTCTTTGTGGTGTCCGCCACGATCCCAGTGGCCATCAGTCCCCCGAGGGCACGCCCGAGCGTTGCCCGTTGAGGCGGAGCCATGCGCCGCCGGGAAAGGAAAACCCATGCAGTACGTATCCTTCATTGCAACAGACGGCAGCGAGACCTGGGGCATTGTGGACCAGGGTCGGGCGTACGACCTGGGTCCGACGGGCACCAAGGTGGCGCCGACCCTTCGTGCCGCGATCGAACAGGGCGTCTTCGGCCGCATCGGCGAGGAGTTTGGGTCCGCGCCGTCCCGCGGCGAGGAGGCGATCACCTTCCTGCCCTCCATCACCAATCCCGGCAAGATCATCTGCATTGGCGTCAACTACCGGACGCACCAGGAGGAGTCCGGCAAGACGGGACAAAACGCCCCCACCGTCTTCACGCGCTTCGCCGACAGCCAGATGGGCCACCTCGAGCCCGCACAAATGCCCGCCTCGACGACGAAGTTCGACTACGAGGGCGAGATGGCCCTCGTCATCGGCAAGGAGGGCTTCCACATCACCGAGGAGGACTCCTGGGACCACATCGCCGGTTATGCCGCGTACAACGACTTCTCGGTCCGCGACTGGCAGAAGGCCGCGTCGCAATGGATACCCGGCAAGAATTTCCCGGGCACCGGCGGCTTCGGCCCCTACCTCGTCCCCGCGTCCGACGTCGGAGACGTCGACGACCTGGTGCTGGAGACCCGGGTCAACGGCGAGGTGCGGCAGAAGGCGTCCGTCGCGGACCTTTACTTCTCCATCCCGCAGCTCATCGCCTACGTCAGCGGCTTCACCAAACTGAGCCCGGGCGACGTCATCGTCACGGGAACACCCGGCGGCGTAGGACTCTTTATGGAGCCCTCCGGCCTCCTGTCCGCGGGGGACGTGGTCGAGGTGGAGATCACCGGTCTCGGCGTCCTGCGCAACACCGTCGAAGCCGCGGCCTAGCCGCCACGACAGTCCCCACAACGCGCAGTCCCACGAGGAGGAACACCATGGCCCCGACGATTGAAACCGACGTATTGGTTCTGGGGGCGGGTCCCACGGGCCTGACGGCGGCGAACCTGCTGGCGGATTTCGGCGTCAACGTGGTGCTCGTGGAGCGGCACCCGGGCAGTGGCGACGAACCCCGGGCCATCAGCGCCACCGACGAGACGCTGCGGGTCATGCAGGAGATCGGCGTGATGGACCGGCTGGCTCCGGAGATGCTGCTGGACACGGGAGCCCGCTACTTCGGCCGCAAGGGTCAACTGCTCGCCGACGTGCGCCCTGGGGCGCCCCGGTTGGGGCAGCCGGGCAAGTCCCAGTTCGACCAGCCGGTCATGGAGGCCCTCCTGCTGGAGGCCGCCCAACGCCGGCCAGGCATCGAGCTGTTCTTCAACGCGGAGGCCATCGCCCTGAACGACGCCGGCGACGGCGTGCGGGTCGACGTCCGCCAGTGCGGAGGCCGTTCCCGCGGGATCTCGGGCGTGGGCGCGGGGGACCGCGGCGAGTCGGCCGGTCCGGACGCCGCGGCGGAGAGCGAGGAGTTCACGGTCCACGCCAAGTGGCTCGTCGCCTGCGACGGCGGGAGGTCCTTCGCCCGCACGGCCCTGGGCGTGGACATGGGTGGATCCACGCAGACGCAGAAGTGGATCGTCGTCGATCTCCTGAACGCCGGCGAGCCCGAGAAGTTCGCCGAGTTCCACTGCAACGGCAGCCGGCCCGCCGTGGTGGTGCCCGGCGTCAAGGGCAGGAGGCGGTACGAATTCATGCTGCTTCCCGGCGAGGACGAGGCGGCCATGGTCACCCCCGAATCCATCGCCCGGCTGGTGGCGCCGTACCAGGCGCTGCGCGCCATCGACGTGCGCCGCGCGGCGGTCTATGTGGCGCACCAGCGCGTCGCGGAGCGCTACCGGGTGGGCCGTGTCCTGCTGGCCGGGGACGCCGCGCACATGATGCCGCCGTTCGCGGGCCAGGGGCTCAACGCGGGCATCCGGGACGCGGCCAACCTGGCCTGGAAGGTCGCCGCGCACGTCAAGGGCCACGCCGGCGAGGCGCTGGTCTCCACCTACCATGACGAGCGCCGCCCGCACGCCGCGGAGATGGTGAGGCTCTCGCACCGCATCGGCAAGGTCGTGATGAATACGAACCCCGTGCTGTGCGCCCTCCGGGACGGCGTGCTGAGGCTCAGCGGCATCGTTCCCCGCGCCAAGAGCTGGCTGATCGGCATGAAGTTCCTCAAGCAGCCGCACTTCACGGACGGCTGTGTGCTGCCCCCGACCGACGCGCCGAAGGCGGCGCGATCCTTTGCGGGAAGGTCGGTGCCCCAGCCCCTGGTGCGGCGATCCTCCGGCGAGGCCGCGCCGTTGGATGAAGTCATGGGCCGCGGTTGGTCGCTGCTGCGCTTCGGGCGCGACGGCGAGTTCGAGGTCCTCTCGGGGGTCGCCTCGGCTGGCAGCGCATCCGCCGCCAACTCCGAAATTGTCCGGGACCTCGACGGCGCGTTCGCCGACATCGCCGGGGAGCAAGTGTCCCTGCTGGTCCGTCCGGACCGCTATGTGGCGTTCGTGGTGCCCGCCGACCGGGAAGACGAGGCCCTGCGGGCGGTGGCCCGATACGTCCCGGGCGTGGCGCCGGCGCGGGCAAACGTCTCCGCATAGCCCCGCACCACAGTCCCCGGCGCCGTCCGAGCGTCGGGGGCTTTCGCGCGCCCTTCATCCAGGGGTCCGCGGGCGCGTACGCTACGCCAAGGCCCATCCGGAGTCGTCGTCCCAAGTCGTAGTCTATCGACCCGAAAATGTTTTTTCCGTAAAAAATGCGCAAAAGGTAGCGCCCGCAACGTGACGCGTGCCATGGTTGGCGGAGACGCAATTCACAAGCCGTCCGCGAAGACGCGGAAGCCCTCCCAAGAGGCCCGAGCGCGTGACCCTCCTGAAGCGAGAGAGTTCAAAAGCATGGCAAGGCCACAGACTCCACCACCCGCAGGCCCCGCGCCGAGCGCGCCGAAGATCGAATCGCTGAACACGAAGGACATGCGCCGCGTCCTGGGCTCCAGCCTTATGGGCAGCATCATCGAGTACTACGACTTCATCCTCTACGCGACGGCGGCCGCGCTGGTGTTCGACAAGGTCTTTTTCTCCAACCTCACACCCTCTGTCGCGCTCTTCGCCTCCTTCGGCACGCTGGCCGTCGGCTACGTCGCACGCCCCCTCGGTGGCATCGTCTTCGGGCACTACGGCGACGTCCTCGGCCGCAAGCAGATGCTCGTGATCTCCATGCTGATGATGGGCGGGGCGACGATCGCGATCGGGGTGCTTCCCACGACGGCGCAGATCGGCATCGCGGCGCCCATCATCCTGGTCCTGCTGCGGTTCGTCCAGGGAATCTCCGTAGGCGGCGAGTGGGGCGGCGCAACGCTGATGGCCGTGGAGCACGCGCCCCCCAGCAAACGGGGGTTCGCCGCGGCCTTCGCGAACGCCGGCGGCCCGGCCGGAGGACTCATCGCCACCCTGGTTGTCTCGGGGACCTCGGCCGCCACAGGCGACCAGTTCCTGGTCTGGGGCTGGCGGATTCCGTTCCTGCTCTCGGCCGTCCTGATCATCGTCGGCATGGTCGTGCGGCTGAAGGTCGCGGAGACCCCCGTCTTCCAGGCCCTCGAGGCCCAGGCCGTCGAGAAGCGCGACAGGATCAAGACGCCCCTCGGCAAGGTCATCTCCAGGTTCCCGCGCATCGTGGTCATCACCCTTGTCGCCTCGCTCGGCTTCTACACGATGCAGGGCATCCTCACCAGTTGGGGCGTCTCCGTGGCCGTGGCCGAGGGTGTGGACCGCTCGTTCGTGCTGAACATCAAGGGCGTCGCCGCGGTCATTACGATCGCGACCTGTTTCGCCGCGGCGCGGCTCAGCGACAGATTCGGACGCCGCGCCGTGCTCGCGGTCGGTGGCGTGGCCGGCGCGCTCTGGGCCTTCCCGGCGCTGCAACTCATGCACAGCGGCGAGGCGTGGGACTTCGCCCTCGCGGTCCTCGTCGGAAACGGGCTTATCCAGGGTGTCCTCGCCGGCCCGATCGGCGCCTACATCTCCGAGCAGTTCCCGCCGGAGGTCCGCTACACGGGCGCGTCGCTGGCCTACCAGGGCGCCTCCACGCTGGGGGCGGGATTCACCCCGATGATCGCGTCCGCACTTGTGGTCGCCGGGGGCGGCGGCTTCCAGCTGGTCGGGGTGTTCTGGATCGCCGTGCTGGTCCTCGGGCTCGTCGCGGTCGCCATGAGCCGCGAGGGTGCCGACTCCCAACAGTCGAAGAGGGCCGCCCGCTCCAAGCCGGCCCGGCCGACTTCGATGGAACCCGACCACGGGAAGAACGGGCGGCTGCAGGACGCCTAGCGACCCCCGCGCATCCCACCCGAAGGCCCGCCCCACCCGCAAGGGAGAGGCGGGCCGTCACCGTTCCTCCAAACGCGATACGTCAATTTTTCTGACAGTAGGCATCGTAAACTGCTTGTTTACTGGAGAAGCGGTGGCTGTGAGGATTGAGGGAATCACCCCCGAAAGGAACCAGACAATGAGCTTGAAGCCCAAGAAGCACATGGTGCTCACCACGTTTATGCTGCCGGCCGGCTACCACAAGGACAGCTGGCGCATGCCGGACAGTCGCGCGGACGAGCTCGGGAACCTGGACTTCGTGTCCGACCTGACGCTGATGGCCGAGGCGGCCAAGCTGGACGCCGTCTTCTTTGGGGACATTGTCCATGCGAACACCGTCCTCCGCGGCGACATCAAGATGAACGGCTTCTACGAGCCCATGACCGTGCTGGCCGCCCTCGCCGGCCGGACGAAGAACATCGGCCTCATCGGGACCATGTCAACCTCCTTCTCCGAGCCGTACAACGTGGCCCGCCAGCTCTGCGGGCTGGACCACATGTCCAACGGGCGGGCCGGCTGGAACATCGTGACGTCGTCGGACGGGTTCCAGAACTACGGCGTGGCCGACGTTCCCGATCCGGCCGTCCGTTACCGCCGCGCCACCGAGTTCGTCGATGTCGTCCAGAAGCTGTGGGACAGCTGGGGCGACGACGCCGTCATCGTGGACAAGGAGAACAGCGAGTACGTCGACCGCTCAAAGCTGCGGGCGATCAACCATCAGGGCGAATTCTTCTCTGTCCAGGGCCCCATCAACATGCCCCGCTCGCCGCAGGGCCGCCCCGTCCTGGTCCAGGCCGGATCGTCCGGTCCGGGCATGGACCTCGGCTCCTCGGTGGCCGACGGCATCTACACCGCCCAGCCGTTCAAGGAACCGTCCATCGAGTTCTACGCCAAGTTCAAGGCGATGGCAGCAGCGAAGGGCCGCAACCCGGACGACACCAAGGTCGTCCCCGGCATCCTGCCGATCCTCGGCGACACCGAGAAGGAGGCCAACGACCTCGCGGACGAGCTGGCCAACCACGTGCACTTGGAGAACGGCCGCACGCAGGTGGCCGCGGACCTGAAGATGGACCTGGGTGAACTCGAGTTCGACGACCGGATCCCCGCGGACTGGTTCTCCGACGACCCGAAGCTGGGCAGCCGCTACCAGATCTACCGCAAGAAGAGCGTGGATATGGGCATGACCCTGCGCGAGCTGATCGTGGACCTGGCGCGGTCCACCGGTCACCAGTGGATGGCGGGCACGGCCAGCCAGGTCGCGGACCGCATGGTGGACTGGTTCGATTCCAAGGCCTGCGACGGCTTCAACCTCAACGCCCCGTTCAACCCCGGGGGCTTCAAGCTCATCTGCGACAAGCTGGTGCCCGAACTGCAGAGCCGCGGTTACTTCCGCTCCGAGTACGAGGGGACCACGCTGCGCGAGAACCTCGGGCTGTCCCGCCCCGGAGCCTAGCCTCCGGGCGGGGGCGGCGTCGCGTCGAAGTGTTCGGCCGCGACGTCGACCCACGCCTGGGCGCGCGCGCTGAGCCGCATGCTTCCGGCCCACACCAGCGACACCGTGGCCTGCGCCCGGGCGGTCACAATCGGGTCCGTGACCCGCTTGAGGACCACGCCGAGCGCCTCGTAGGGCGCCTCGAGCTCGGGGTGCTGGAAGAGGACGGACACCCCGCGGCCGGACGCCACCAGGGAACGCACGGTGGCGTAGCTGCGCGAACGGTGGGCGATGCCCGGCGCGGCCAGGCCGGCGTCCCGGAACATCTCGAGCACCCGCGTGGAGATCGGTGGCGCGTCGAAGAAGATGAACGGCTCGGCGGCCAGGTCCTGCAGCGACACCGAAGCGGCCTCCGCCAGGGGATGTTTCCCGGGCAGCAGCATGTAGGGGTCCACGGAGAACAGGGGAGCGGACCTCAGGGCCGGCGACACGTCCATGTCGTAGACGAACGCGGCGTCGAGGGATCCGGCCAGCAGGCGCTCCTGCAGCTCCTCGTGGTACGCCTCGACGAAGTCCACCTCCACGTGGGGGCACTGCTCCGCGAAGGCCGCGAGCATCGGCGGGATCGTGGTGGGCGCCAGCGTCATGTAGCACCCCACCGTCAGCGGTCCGCGGATGTCGGCGCGGTCGCCCCTGGACAGGGAGGCGATTTCGTCCGCCATGTCCAGCAGCTGCCTGCCCTGCCGGAACACCGCGGAGCCCGTGGACGTCAGCGTGAGCCCCTTGGACTTCCGCTTGATGCACAGCTGGGCACCGACGATCCGCTCCAGCTCGGCGATCGACATCGAGATGGCGGAGGGCGCCATGTGCAGGCGCCTGGCGGCCTCGCTCATGGTTCCAGCCTCCGCGGCCACCACGAAGTGGAGCACTTGGCGCAGGGTGATCCGTGGATTCAAGACAATGTCCATACGTCAATTCTACTGAACACCGACTCCAAAAAACGGCTGTTTACTTGAACGCCTCCCGTTGTCATGCTGGAAAGAAGACCGCAACCTAGCGCCGGAGTAGCACCCCTCCGGACCGCCGGAGCCATTCCCCGAAGAGAGACGTGAAGTGATGGACAGCCGCACCGCATTCCTGGAGAGAGCAGCGCTGATCGTCGGCGCCGAGAACGTTGTTGTGCCCGGCGTCGACGCCGGGTACATCGATCCGTATCCGCTGGTGGCCGGCCGCGGAAAGTGGCCCGGCGTCCGGCCCGGAAGCGTCGAGGAGGTCCGGGAGGTGGTGCGGCTGGCGAACGAGCTGGAGGTCGCGCTGTGGACGTTCTCCCGCGGCAAGAACCTCGGCTACGGGGGACCCGAGCCGCGCGGCGGGGACATGGTGGCACTGGACCTGAGTCGCATGAACAGGATCATCGAGGTGAACGACGAGCTGAACTACGCCGTCGTCGAGCCGGGCGTGACTTTCTTCGACCTCTTCGAGCACATCAAGGAGCGCGGCCTCAAGCTGTGGATGTCCGTCCCGGCGCTGGGCTGGGGCTCGGTGCTCGGCAACATGCTGGACCGCGGCTACGGCATGACGCCCATGGGCGACCACGTCAAGAGCCTGTGCGGCGTGGAGGTGGTGCTGCCCGACGGCGACCTGCTGCGGACCGGCATGTGGGCCATGGAGGGCACGGAGCTGGGGCCGGTCTTCCAGGGCGGGTTCGGGCCCACCCTGGACGGGCTGTTCACCCAGTCCAACCTCGGCGTCGCCACGAAGGTGGGCCTGTGGCTGATGCCGTGGCCGGACGTGTACATCAACGGCGACGTGGTGGTGGAGCGCGAGGAGGACATGCCCCTGCTGATCGACATCCTCACCCAGCTTCGCCGCGAGGACATCATCCAGAACAACGCGCTCTGCGGGAACGTGGTGCGCGCCGCGACCATGAACGGCCCGCGCTCGCGCTGGTACGACGGAGAGGGGTCCATCCCGGACGAGAGGCTGGAGGAGATGCGCCAGGAGATGGGCATCGGCCAGTGGAACGCGAAGTTCGCCATCTACGGCGACAAGGGGCTCGCGGAGCGCCGGCTGGAGATCATCCGCGAGCGGTTCGCCGGCCTGGAGGGGTTCACCGTCAGGGCCCGCGCCTACGAGGGGGCCGACGGCGCCCAGGTGGCCTACGAGGACATCGCGCCGATGGACCGCACCCAGATGGCCGGAGTGCCCACCCTCAAGCCGCTGGAGACAGTGGCGTGGGCGGCGGAAAACGGCGGGCACATCGACGCCGCCCCCATCCTTCCGGCGCGAGGCCACGCGGTCTGGGAGTTCTACCAGGAGGCGAAGGCCCTGTACAAGGAGTACGGCTTCGACCTGTACATCGGCTACCACCTGTATCCGCGGCACATGGTGCACGTGACCATGATCTTCTTCGAGAACGGCAACGAGGAGATGCTGGCCCGCGCACGGGAGCTGTACGGCAAGCTGCTGCGGGCGGCCCGGCTCCGCGGCTATGCCCCCTACCGCAGCCACGTGGACTACATGGACACCATCGCCGACGGGTTCGACTTCAACGACAACGCGCTGCGCCGGTTCCAGGAGGTTCTCAAGGACGCGGTGGATCCCAAGGGCATCCTGTCCCCGGGCAAGCAGGGAGTGTGGCCCGCCAAGTACCGTTCGGTCGTCGCAGGCGCGTAGTGGGCCCCGACGGCGCCGCACACGATCCGGTTCGTGTGCGGCGCCGATTTGTGTTCGTCGACGCGGCCTAGCCGATGTTGACGGCCACGGACTTCGTCTCCGTGTACGCCTCCACGCCCTCGCGCCCGTTCTCCTTGCCCCAGCCCGACTGCTTGAAGCCGCCGAAAGGCATGTTGGCGTCCATGCCGGCGGATGCGTTCACCCTCACGTTGCCCGCCTTGATGCCGCGCGCGAACCGAAGCGCCCGGGAGATGTCCCGCGTCCAGATGGTGGAGGAGAGGCCGTAGTCGGTGTCGTTGGCGCGCGCCAGGACGTCGGAAACGGAGTCTTGGTCGCCGAAGGTGGACACGCTGAGGACCGGCCCGAAGACCTCCTCGCGCACCACCCGCATCCGCGCGGTGGTGTGGCGCAGGACGGTCGGCTGGACAAAGAAGCCGTCTCCGTCCATCCCTGCGCCGCCGGTGACAACGTCGGCTCCCTCCTCGCGGCCGCTGGCCACATAGTCCAGGATCCGCTGGCGCTGCACCTCGGAAATGACCGGGCCCAGCTGTGTTCCCGCCCCCATCCCCGGACCCACCACCAGCTTCTCCGCCATGGCGGCGATGCCCGCAACTACCTCGTCCGCCACGGCGTCGTGGACGTAGAGCCGGGAACCGGCGGCACAGATCTGCCCGGTGTTCCCGAAGATGCCCATGGCGGCGCCCGGGATGGCGCGCTCCAGGTCGGCGTCCGGGTAGACCACCACCGGCGACTTCCCGCCGAGTTCCAGGGATACCCGCTTGAGGTTCCCCGCGCAGGAAGCCAGTAACCGCTTGCCCACGGCGGTGGAGCCGGTGAAGGAGATCTTGTCGACGTCCGGGTGGTCGGCCAGGCGCTGCCCCGCCACGGGACCCAGGCCCTGGACCACGTTGACGACGCCGGGCGGGAAGCCCGCCTCGAGGACGAGCTCGCCCAGGCGCACCGCCGTCAGCGGCGTGAGCTCGGCCGGCTTGAGCACCACGGTGCAGCCGGCTGCCAGCGCCGCGGCCATCTTCGAGGCCGTGATGGCCAGCGGGGCGTTCCAGGGAACGATGAGGCCGACGACGCCGATCGCCTGCCGAAGCGTGAACGCGTGCCAGGTTCCGGGCAGGGACACGTCGCGGGTCTCGCCGTTGAGCTTGGTCGCCCACCCCGCGTTGTACCTGAAGGCCTCGATCGCGCCGGGGATCTCGAAGTTCCGCGTCACGCCGATCGGCTTGCCGCAGTTCAGCGATTCGAGGACGGCCAGGTCCTCGAGGTTGTCCTCCATGGCGTCGGCCAGCCGGACGAGCAGGCGCGCCCGCTGCGAGGGGGCCATGGTGGCCCAGGGGCCCGCATCAAACGCGCGGCGGGCCGAGGCCACCGCACGGTCCACGTCCGCGGCCGACGCGGACGCCGATTCGGCGAGGCGCCTACCGGTCGAAGGATCGAGGATCTCCAAGGGCTCGGCCGTCCCCTCCGCCCATTCCCCGCCGATCAGCAGGCGGAGCGGACGGTCCAACAGGACGGGTCGGGAAGCGTCGGCGGGGCGTGTCAGTGGCGTGGTGGTCATCGGCTTCTTTCCATGGGGCGGAGCGGCCAACGAATGCGGGCCGAGATAAACATTATGTGACTGTTGCCACAAAGCGCTACGGAAGATACATTGTTTTCAAATAATGCATTTCCTGTCCGAGTCCGTCTCGGGCCCCAGACCGCTCCACACCCATCCCAGCGACCGCCCCGCCCCCGTTCCGGGCGGGACCAAGCACCTCAACGAGGAGGCACCACATGAACAACCAGAAGCGCTTTACCGCACGCCGCACCGCCGTCGCCGCAGCACTGCTCGGATTCTCGCTGTTCGGGGTAACGGCCTGTGGCGGCACCGCCGACGCCGGCGCGGCCGCGGGCGACGGCGGACTCGTGCCGTTGAAGATCTCGGTGGCGCCGATCCATTTCGAGACCGCTTACCTGGCGAAGGAGAAGGGCTACTTCGAGGAGGCGGGGCTCGACGTCACCATCACCATGGGCGCGGACCCGGCCGCCATGGTGGCCATGGCCGTCAGCGGCGAGCAGGACATCGTGATCGGCTCGTGGATCAACATGGCGACGTCGGCCTCGCAGGGTGTGCCCATCGCCGTCGTCGGCGGCAACGGGATCGTGGATCCCGTCGACTCCAACTCCGGCGTGATGGTCCGGGAGGACTCGGGCATCAAGTCCGTGGCGGATTTGAAGGGCAAGGTCATCGGCGTCCAGGGCGTCAAGTCCGGCGGCGACATCCCGGTCCTGCAGGCGCTGGAGGCCAGCGGCATCGGGCTCGAGGACGTCACCGAGGTGGCGATCCCGTACTCCGGCATGGAGGCGGCGCTGGAGCAGAAGACGGTCGACGCCGTTGTGCCGGCGGACTCCTTCTACCATCAGATGAAGAAGGCCGGCTACCCGGTGATCGCCAACCCGGTGCTGGAGTACCAGGCCAACGCCCCGGTGACCGTCTGGAGTGCCACTGACCAGTGGCTCGAGACCAACGGCGCCACGGCGGAGAAGTTCCTCGCGGCCATGGAGAAGTCCGTGGACTTCTATTCCGAGGAGTCCAACCTGGACGACGTGCGCGCCGTCACCGCCCAGGTGAACAAGAAGGACATCGACGAGGTCGGCACCAAGTACGTCCCCGCCTCCGTTGCGATCAACATGGCCGAGGCCCAGGCCGGCATCGACGCCATCCAGAAGTTCGAACTCGTCGCCGATCCCGTGTCCGCGGAAGAGCTGCTGTGGGACAAGGCGCCGCGCCGCGATTCCGCCGAGGCGACCAAGTAGCCGGAAGCCCGCGCACCAGCGAAGGAAACCATGAAAACACAATCACAACGGCTGGACCCTGCGCTCCTGCTCCAGCGGCTGCTCGCCATCGCCGCCCTGGTCGGCATCTGGCAGCTCGTCATCCTGAGCGGCACGATGCCATCGATGGCGCCGGACGTGCCGGAAATCTTCCGGGCCATCGTCGATGTCCTCGGCTCGGGCGTGTTCTGGGCCGCCATCGCCAAGACGATGACGGCGGCCCTCGGCGGGTGGCTGATCGCGGTGGGGGTGGGCGTCCTTCTGGGCCTGCTCGTGGGCTCCATTCCCTACCTGGACCGGTCGTCGTCGATTCTCATCGACTTCGGGCGCTCCTTCCCGGTCCTGGCCCTGATGCCCGTGGTCATCATGCTGCTGGGCTCCAACACCAGAATGGAGATCGTGGTGGTGTCGCTGTCCTGCCTGTGGCCGGTGCTGGTGCAGACCATCTACGGCGCGCGCCGGCAGGAGGCTGCGGTCGTGGACACCATCCGGGTCTTCCGCATCCCCAAGGGCCTCTGGTTCCGCCGCGTGCTCCTGCCCGGCGCCCTGCCGTTCATCGCCACCGGCGTGCGCATCTCCGCATCGATCGCGATCCTCGTCGCGGTCGGCGTGGAGGTGCTCAGCCAGGCGCCCGGGATCGGACGCCAGATCACCCTGGCCCAGGAGTCGCAGGATTGGGACCAGGCCTTCGCATACCTGTTCTTCGCGGGACTGATCGGCTGGGGCATCGCGCTCGGCCTGCAGGCCATCGAGGCCAGGTTCCTCAAGTGGAACAGGCAAACCAATGACTAGCACCGTACTGGACAAGCGACCCGTCAAGGACGGGCGCGGCGGGCGCGCAAAGCGGGTGCGCGAGCGGCGCTCGCCGGCCGTGCAGATCATCGACCGCACATGGATCATCGCGCTGCTGCTGGTCATCTGGTGGTTCGCCTCCGAGCGGAGCACCAACTTCTTCATCCCCTCGCTGAGGGAGATCCTGGTGGTGCTCTGGCGCGACCTCGGCAACGGGGTCCTGCTCGACGGCGCCCTCTACAGCCTCTCCAACCTGGCGGGCGGCCTGTTCCTGGCGATCGTCGTCGGCATCGTGCTCGGAATCGTCATCGGGGAGATGCCGCGCGTGCGCAACGTCGTCGATCCGATCCTGCACTTCTTCCGCTCGATTCCGCAGGCGGCACTGGTGCCGCTGATCATCGGCGCCTTCGGCATCGGCCAGGGCCCGAAGATCTATACGATCGCGTTCGCCTGCATGTGGCCGGTCCTCTTGAACACCATCGACGGCGTGCTGGGCGTGGAGCCGACGATCCGCAAGTTCTCCAAGGTCTACCGCATCCCCCAGGGGCTCCACTTCCGCAAGGTCGTGCTGCCCGCCGCGCTCCCGCAGATCGTCGCCGGCGTCCGGGTGGCCCTGCCGATCGGCATCACCGTCATGGTGGTCAGTGAACTCTTCGCGGCCACCAGGGGGCTCGGCTTCTACATCCTCAACTCGTCCGCGACGTTCAAGATCGCGGAAACCTGGGCCGGGGCGCTGTTTGTCGGCGTGATCGGCTACGTCCTGTCCCTGCTGTTCATCGTGTGCGAGCGGCGCATCCTGCGCTGGTACTTCAAGTCGGGCGCGAAATGAGCCACCCCATCCCCACGGAATCCCTAGGAGCCCCCATGACCGTCGAGGCAACCTCCGCGCCCGAAACGTCCACCGCACAGGCACTGATGCAGGTCCGGGGCATGAGCATGAGCTACGGCACCGGCCCCAACGAGAACAAGATCCTGGAAAACCTGGACCTCGACGTCGCCGCCGGCGAATTCGTCTCGATCGTCGGCCCGTCCGGCGTCGGCAAGACCACGCTCCTGCGTTGCCTCTCCGGCCTGTTGCGGCCCAAGGCCGGGACCATCACGGTCAACGGGCACCAGGTCTCCGGGCCGCACCCGGACCTGGCCGTGGTCTTCCAGGACTACAGCCGCTCGTTGATGCCGTGGATGAACACCCGCGAGAACGTGGCCTTCCCGCTTCAGGGCAAGGGCATGGGCAAGGCTGAGCGGAACGCGCTGGCGGACAGGAACCTCAAGGCCGTCGGCTTGGAGGGCCAGGGGGACAAGTACCCGTGGGAGATGTCCGGCGGCATGCAGCAGCGCGTGGCCATGGCGCGCGCGCTGGCCTACAACGCCAAGGTGCTGCTGATGGACGAGCCCTTCGCGTCCGTCGACGCGCAGACGCGGTTCGACCTCGAGGACCTCGTGATCGACCTGCAGAAGAACCTCGGCGTCACGATCATCCTGGTCACGCACGACATCGACGAGGCGGTCTACCTGGCGGACAAGGTGGTGGTCATTGCCGAGAAGCCGGCGACCGTCGTCGACGTCATCGAGACGGGCTTCGGGGACGAGCGCGACCAGGTTCAGACCAAGGCCGATCCGCGCTTCGCCGAGGCACGCGCCCGCATCCTCATCCGGCTGCGCAAGCACTAGGAACCGCAAACCCCGCCTGGGACGTGGCGCCGGTCAGCCGTGGGCGGCCGGCGCCTCGGCGATTCCGGCCTTGTGGATGGCCTTCAGTGTGGTCTCGTAGTGCGCGCGGAGCAGCTTCGCGGCCTTCTTCGCGTCGCGCTTGAGGGCGGCGTCGAGAATCTCGCGGTGTTCCTGTGCCACGTCGCGGTTCACGAACCGCGTGGCGCTTCCGGCCCAGCGGTTGTAGAGCTGCGTCAGGTCGGAGAGTGTGCACGTCAGGTCGATCAGGGTCGGCACGCCGCACGCCTGCAGCAGCTTCTCGTGGAATGCCTGGTGGGCGCGTACCCAGTCGTCGGTGAGCTGGTCGTCCTCGCCGGTCCGGTAGGGCGTGCGCTCCAGCGTGTGGTGGGAGGCCATGAGCTCGGACTCCCAGGCGAGGTCGCCGCGCTCCAGTGCCAGCCGGACGCCGAACTCCTCGTTGACGCAGCGCAGTTCCGTGATATCAGTCAGCTCCGCGAGCGACAGGACGGGGACGAAGAAGCCGCGGTTGGGCTTGAGGACCACCAGGCGGTCGCCGACAAGGCGGGTCAACGCCTCGCGGATCACCGTGCTGCTGGTCTGGTAGTGCTCGGAGAGCGCGGTCAGCTGCAGCTTGGCCCCGGGCTCCCAGTGACCCGAGAGGATGTCGTTGCGCAGCGCGTCGCGGATGTGGGTGCTGAGCGTCTCGGAATCAGTTCTTTTCGACATGTGCATAATTGTAACCAGCGACAGAGAATATTTTATCTGTTGACTTATGCAATTCCGGAACTACGATTGGGGAAAGCCCAGAGGCCGGGTTTGCCCCCCCGTCCGGCGCCGCGCGCCGGCCGCTGGCCACCCTTCCGGCTCCGCACCACCCCATCCCCAGGAGAACTCCGTGACCGCTTCCCCCACCGCAGTTCAGACCACGCAGGACAGCGTCGTCGACGACCTCTATTGGCGCGACGAATACCAGCCCATCACGGAGGACGACCGGTTCCTCCGCCACATCGTGGAGACAAGCGACCTGCCGGCGCTCCTGGTGGCGCTCGCCGCGGTGACTCGCGACTTCTCCATGCTGCGCGGGGACCTCCGGCCGCCGCAGCCCCCCGCCGACACCATCGGCGAACCGCACGGCGGAATGGACCAGGAGGCGCAGGCCGAGGCCCGCGAGCTGGCGTTCGCCGCGTTGCGGCGGGTTCGCGACGAGGGGCTGACCAGCGTCCAGACCCTGGACGAGGGGGAGGCGACGACGGTGCTCGAATGGATCACGAACGCCGCCAATCCCGAGTACCACCCGTTCCTGATGCACGACATGGCCCTCGTGGAGGGCAAGAGCGGCAAACCCGCGTGGGACTACCGCGAGGTCTCCGCCGGCCGGGACTTCAGTGTGGCCATCATCGGCTCCGGAGTTTCCGGCATGGCCGCCGCCTACCGGTTCGGCCAGGCGAACATCCCGTACACGGTCTTCGAGAAGGGCCACGCCGTCGGCGGCACCTGGTGGAAAAACACTTACCCGGGCGTCCGGCTGGACACCCCCAACTACGCCTACAGCTTCTCCTTCGCGCAGCGCGACGACTGGCCGCAGCAGTTCTCCGAGGGTCCCGAGATCCACGCCTACACCTGCGAGGTGGCCCGGCGCGGCGGGATCGAGCCCAACATCCAGTACGGCACCGAGGTCACGGCCGCACGCTTCGACGAGGCGGCCGGCATGTGGGACGTGGACATGCTCGTCGACGGCAAGCCGTCCACCCGGCGCTTCGACGCCGTCGTCTCCGCCGTTGGCCAGCTTGACCGCCCGAAGTTCCCCGAGGTTGCCGGCCGCGGGGACTTCGCCGGCATCCACATGCACTCCGCGGAGTGGGACAACAGCGTCGACGTGACGGGCAAGCGGGTCGCCGTCATCGGCACCGGCGCCAGCGCGTACCAAATCGTCCCCGCCGTCGTCGACCAGGTGGAGTCGCTCACCATCTTCCAGCGCAGCTCGCCGTGGATGCTGCCCACCAACGGCTACTACGACGACATGTCCGATTCCGTGAAGTGGCTCGTGGCGCACCTGCCGCACTACGGCCAGTGGATGCGCTTCTGGCAGTACTGGCTCGGTGTCGAGGGCCGCCAGCACACCATGAACGTTCAGGACGGCTGGGACACCCCCGGCAGCGTTTCCGACATCAACGAGCGCGTGCGCCGGGAACTGACCCGGCTGCTCCAGGCCCAGTACCAGGACCGGCCGGACCTGCTCGCCAAGGTCACTCCCGACTACATCGTGGGCGGCAAGCGCATGCTGCGCGACAACGGCGTGTGGGCGGAGTCGCTGAAGAAGCCGCAGACCACGCTGGTCACCAGCGGCATGGAGCGGATGACGGAGACGGGAATCGTTGACGCCGACGGCGTCTTCCACGAGGTGGACATGATCATCTACGCCACCGGTTTCCATGCGTCCGAGTTCCTCGAGCCGCTGCGGGTCGCGGGGCTGAACGGCCGGGACCTCCACGAGTACTGGGGAGGGGACGCGAAGGCGTACGCCGGCATCACCGTTCCAAACTTCCCGAACCTGTTCATCCTGACGGGCCCGAACACCGGCCACGTGGTCAACGGCAGCCTGTTCACCATGATGGAGAGCGCCATCGAGTACACGCTCGAGGCCTTCCGCCTGCTGTTCGAGAAGAACCTCAAGGCCATCGACCTGAAGCAAGAGGTGCTGGACGGGTTTGTCCGCGACCTGGACGCCGCGAACGCACGGAAGGCCTGGGGCCACCCCAGCGTGAACACCTGGTACAAGAACAAGTTCGGCCGCGTCTCCCAGATCTGGCCCTTCCCGGTGCTGGACTACTGGAAGATCACCCGCGAGGTAAAGCTCGACGACTACAACGAGCTCTCCTAGCGTGGGCCGCGACAGCACCGCCGGCGCCACCGGAACCCTGCCGGCGTACGCCGCGACGGTGCGCGGCGGCGTCGTCCACGCGGCCGGCGTCCGCTACGGCGTGCGCCGGGACCCGCGCGACAGGTTCTCCGCTCTGGCGGACCCTCCGCGTCCCCTGCAGGACGCGCCGGCGGCGTTCCCGCAGGCTCCAGGATCCATGGACTGGCTGCTGGGGACCGCGCTCTCGCGCATGCCGCAGCACGAGGACGCCTTCCAGCTGAACGTCTGGGCACCGGAGGCCGCCCGCAACGCGCCGGTCCTTGTGTTCCTCCCCGGAGGCGCCTACGTGAGCGGCGCGGGGACGGTGGGCTGGTACGACGGGGAACGGCTGTCCCGCGAGGGTGGCGTGGTGGTCGTGACGGTCAACTACCGACTCGGGGCGCTGGGGCTCGTCGCCGGCGACGGCCTGGAGAACCGCGGCATCGCCGACGTGCTGCAGGCACTGCGCTGGGTCCACGGAAACATTGCCGCGTTCGGGGGAGACCCCGGCGCGGTGACCCTCGCGGGACAGTCCGCCGGCGCGTGGATCGCCTTCGCGCTGGCGCAGGCCGAACCGGCGCGCGGTCTGTTCCGCCGTGCCGCCCTGTTCAGCCTGCCGTTCCAGCCGCCGCTGACCGCCTTGGAGGCCGGCGAGCGGGCGGCCATCTTCCGCGGCGCGCTCGGGACCGATCCGGCGACGGCGGACAGGGGAGCGATTCTGGCCGCCCAGGGCGCGGTGTCCCGCGCCTACGCGGGCCGCGGGCTGGGCCTGCAGCCGGTCGCCGACGGCGTCCTGGTCCCCGCGGACCTCGGCGACTTCCGGGCGGCGGCGCCGCGGCTGCACGTTGACGGCATCCTGCTCAACTCAAACGATGACGAGGCCGCCGCGATGCTGCACGGGCTGCCCGTCCCGGCCGTCTCGCCAGAGATGGCGGCCGGCTTCATCGCGTCGCGTTTCGCGGACCCCGCCGCGGCCGCCCGGGCCATCGACGAGCGCCTCCCCGGGGCCACGCAGCACGCGCGCATGGCCGAGGCCATGAGCCTGCACGAGTTCCGGCTGGCGGCCACCGAGCTGGCGGCGGCGTCCCACGGTGCCGGAATTGCCGCGACGCTGCTCCGGTTCTCCGTGCGGAGCCCGTTGGAGGGCGCCGGATCCGCCCACAACTTCGAGTTGCCGTTCCTCTTTGGCAACCCCGCCGACTGGGCCGACGCCCCGATGCTCCAGGGACTCGACGGGGACGTGCTCGAGGCGGTCGGCGCGGACCTGCGCGCCCTGCTGCTGGGCTTCGTTCGCTCGGGGGTCGCGTTAACCGCCGACGGGATGCCCGCGCCGGTCTTCGACCCGGCGCGGCCGCGGATGCTTCGGCTGACCGCCGGCGGGACGGCAACCGCGGTCCCCGAGACCGGGTTGTCGCCCCGCCGCCAGCCATAAGGCCTCCCCGGCGCGCTAGAAGCGCGTGATGACCGACCGGGCCACCGAGCCGCCGCGCAGGGCCTCGTAGCCGGCGTCGATCCCGTCCAGGCCGATGTGGTTGGACACCAACTCGTCGAGCTTGAACCGGCCCTGCAGGTAGAGGTCCGCATACAGGGGGATGTCCACCTTCAGGTTCGTGGATCCCATGGCGACGCCGCGGATCCCCTTCTGCCGGCCCATCAGGTCGCCGAACGGCGTGATGTCGATCGTGGCCCCGGGGCGGTGGACGCCGATCAGGTAGGCCGTGCCGCCGATCCCCAGCATGGCGACGGCGTCCATGGCGGTCTGCCGCAGGCCGATGACCTCGAACGCGTGGGAGGCGCCGCCCCCGGTCAACTCCCTGACCGCCGCCACGGCGTCGGTTTGGGACGGGTCGACGGTGTCCGTGGCGCCGAAGACCCTGGCGAGCTCGAGCTTGCCCGGCTGCAGGTCCACCGCGATGATGCGCCGCGCGCCGGCCAGCGCCGCGCCCTGGACGACGTTCAGGCCCACGCCGCCGCAGCCGATGACGACGGCGGTGTCGCCCGGACGGATGCGGGCGGAGTTGATGGCGGCTCCCGCCCCCGTGACGACGCCACAGCCCAGCAGCGCGGCCCGGTCGAAAGGGATGTCCTCGCTCACGGCGACCACGGAGTTCTCGTGCACCAGCACCTGTTCGGCGAACCCGCCCACGCCGATGAACTGAGTCAGGGCCTCTCCGTCCCGGCTCAGCCGCGGGGCGGCGCCGGGGGGCCGCTCGGCCTCCTGGGGCGCGCGGCATTGGAACGGCCTTCCCGTCCGGCACCCGGTGCAGTGCCCGCAGCTGGCGATGGGCGAGGTGACCACGTGCTGGCCCGGCCGGAACCCGCTGACACCGGGCCCGCAGGCGGCGACGACGCCGGCCACCTCGTGACCCAGCACCGCCGGAAGCGGGAAGCCGACGTCGTTCGATGCGACGTGCAGGTCGCTGTGGCACAGGCCGCTGGCCCGGACGTCGATGAGGACCTCCCGGCCGATCGGCTCGGCGATCGCGATGTCGTGGATGGCGAAGGGCGCACCCACCCCGTCGATTACTGCTGCCTTCACTCCGTGCTCCTCATCTTGGGGGAACCGCCGGTCAGCGGCGGGCGTGACGTGGGCCACAAGAAAACATAGTATGACTTTTAGTACAAAAAGTATTCAAGAATCTTTTATCTGAGGAGTGCGTTATGAAGGCAGCGGTCATCAACACCCCCAACGGCCATTTCGACATCGAGGAGCTCGTGATCTCCGATCCCGTGGGTGGCGAGGTGCTGGTGGAGGTGAAGGCGGCGGGCTTGTGCCACTCGGACATGCTGGTGGCCTCCATCGACCGCGGGAGGCCGCTGCCGATGGTGGCCGGCCACGAGATGGCGGGCATCGTGGCCGCGGTCGGCCCCGACGTGCGCGGCCTATCGGTGGGCGACCACGTGGTGGGCTCCGAGGTGAGCTTCTGCGGTCATTGCGAGGAGTGCGGGCGGGGCAACACGTTCCGCTGCCTGGCGCCGGGCGAGATCGTCCGTGCCGCCGACGCCGGGCCCAAGCTGCGCCGCGGCGGCGAGACCGTCCAGGCCTTCGGCGTCGCCGGCTTCGCCGAGTACACGCTCTGCCACTCCAACAAGCTGGTGCGCATCCCGAAGGAGATCCCGTTCCCGCAGGCGGCCGTCCTCGGCTGCGCGACCACCACCGGGGTCGGCGCCGCACTGAACACGGCCAAGGTCCAGCCGGGGGACACGGTCGCGGTCGTCGGGCTCGGCGGGATCGGGCTGAACATCCTCTCCGGCGCCCGCATCGCCGGCGCGTCCACCATCATCGGCATCGACGTGCACGCCTCCAAGTTGGAGTTGGCGTCCCGCTTCGGGGCCACGCACACGGTCAATTCCGCCGGGGAGGACGCGGTGGCGCGCGTCCGCGCAATCACGGGCCGGGGCGTCCACCACTCCTTCGAGGCGATCGGGCTGGGCAAGACCCAGACCCAGGCCATCGACATGACCCGGGTGGGCGGCGGCGCCTACTTCATCGGCATTCCGCAGGGTGCGCCGTTGGAGTTGAACGTCATGACGCAGCTGATGATGTCCCAGCGCCGCATCCAGGGCGTGTACATGGGGTCCAGCGACATCCGGCGCGACATCCCGTACTACGCGGACCTCTACCTGCAGGGCCGGTTGAACCTCGACGACCTCATCGCGCGGGAAATCCGGTTGGACGACATCAACGAGGCCTACAGGCTCCAAGGGGCGGGCGGCATCGCCCGCAGCGTGATCACGGCGTTCTAGGAAATTGATCCCGCCGAGTCCTTGCCAATGTCCCGACCGGTAAATAGAATCAAGTACAGAATATATTTTCTATACGAAAATATGTAAGACGATCAGGGGCGCAGGTCCCACCGCCGAAGGAGCACAAAGTGACCGCACGCACCGGAGCAGAATACAGGGCCGGACTGGACGACTCCCGGGAAGTCTGGCTGGGCGACGAGCGCATCAACGTCGTCGAGCACCCCGCCTTCAGGGGCTCCGTCGAAGGAATGGCCGCGTACTTCGACTACCAGCACAAGTACGCCGCCGACTGCCTGATGGAGGACCCGGCCACGGGCGGGAGCATGAACGTCAGCCTCTCGCTGCCCAGGAGCGCCGAGGACATCGCCCGCCGCCACCGTGCCTTCGACCGCCTGGCCCGGTACTCCAACGGCATGCTGGGCCGCACGCCCGACTATGTGAACGTGGTCCTCGCCGGCCACGTCTCCCGCAAGGACATCTTCGACAAGTCCGGCGACCCGGTGTTCCACGAGCGGCTCGCGGCCTACCACCAGGAGGTCGTCGACAGGGACCTCGCGCTGACCCACACGATCGTCCACGCCGCCATCGACAAGAGCGTCGGCGAGCTGCAGGGCATGAACGAGGAGCTCACTCTGCGCGTCGTCGAGCGCACAGCGGAGGGTCTGATCGTCCGCGGCGCCAAGATGCTGGCGACCCTGGGCCCCATCGCCGACGAGCTGTACGTCTACCCGGCGGTTCCGATCCAGCCCGGCTTCGAGGAGTACGCGCTCTCCTTCGCGATCCCCGTCGCCACCCCCGGCGTCGTCGCCGTCTGCCGCGACCACTACGGCGTGGACGCGGAGATCGTGGACCGGCCCTTCTCCTCGCGGTTCGACGAGCAGGACGCCGTCATCATCTTCGACGACGTGCTGGTGCCGTGGGGGCGCGTATTCATCGACGGCAACCTGGACGTCTACAACTCCCTGAACTCCGGCACCGCCACCGGCAACACCCAGCAGCAGACCGCCATTCGCGCCTGCGTGAAGCTGGAGTTCGCGTACGACCTCTGCGTGCAGATGGCCAAGGTCACCGCCACGGACACCAAGGCGGACGTGGCGTCGATGCTGGGCGAGATCTACTCCTACCTGCGCATCGCGCGCGCCGTCGTCCACTCCGCCGAGGTCAACGCCTCGGACTGGGGCGGCGGGGCGTTCTTCTGCCACGACGACATCTCCGCGCTGCGCACCATGATGCCGCTGTGGATGGTCCGGGTGAACGAGATCATCAAGTCGATGGGGTCGCACAACCTGCTGGCCACGCCGACGTCGGCCGCGTTTGGCGACCCACGGCTCGGCCCGCTGCTGGAGAAGTACCTGCCCGGGGCCAACGGCATCTCCGCCCAGGAGCGCGCCCGCATCTTCCGCACCGCCTGGGACTTCGCAGGTTCCGCCCTGGGCAGCCGGATCGAACTCTACGAGCGCTTCTATCTCGGCTCCGTCGCCCGCGCCCGCGCCCTGGACCACCGCAAGGCCCAGGCCAAGGGGGAGACCGGCTCCTACCGGGCGCTCTTCGAGGAGGCCGGCATCGCGCCGGCGCCCGCGGCGCCGTTGGACACGATCGCGGCCATGCAGGCCGCCGGCGCCAGGGCGTAGGTTCCGCCATGACCACCACCACTCGGGCGACGGCGACCATCACCGACACGGTCAGCGCGCACATCGTGGGCACGGGCTTCGATGCCTTCGATGCCCGCACCATCGCGCGCGCCAAGGTCCGCATCCTGGACTCGCTGGGCAACATCGCGGCCGGCCACCGCGCGCAAGGCAACGACGCATTGCTCGCGCTGGCCTCCCGGTGGGGCGGGGCGCCGGAAGCCACGGTGCTGGTGCACGGAGTGAGGGTTCCGGCCCACACCGCCGCCATGCTGAACGCGGCCATGATGCGCTCCTACGACTTCGAGGCGATCGGCGCGGAGGGGCCCGGCCACACGCAGGCAGCCGCGCACCTCTCGGGCACCACGGTCGCCGTCGCGCTGGCCGTGGCCGAGCAGCGGGGCGCCGGGGGCAGGGACCTGCTCACGGCCCTGATCCTCGGCGACGACCTGACGGCCCGGCTGGGCATGGCGCAGGGGTTCGACGTCTACTCCGGCCAGGACAACACGGGCACCATCAACGGCCTGGGCGGTGCGGCGATCGCCGCCAAGCTCCGGGGGCTGGACGCGCCGCAGCTGCGCAACGCGCTGGGCATCGTGGAAAACCAGTTGGCCGGGACGGTCGCCAACATCTTCGACCAGACGCTGGCCTTCAAGTTGCCCATGGCCTTCGCGGCCCGCAACGCGATCGTCTCCGCGGAGCTGGCGGAGCTCGGGTTCACCGGACCGATCGACGCGATCGGAGGGAAGTTCGGCTTCCTGGACGTCTTCGGCACCAACCCCAAGCCGGAGGGCATCACCGCGGACCTGGGGGAGGCCTTCTACGGCGACTGCGTCATCAAGCCGTGGTCCGCCTGCCGCGCCAGCCACCCCTCGCTGGACGCCTGCGTGCGGTTGGTGACGGCGAACGACGTCGTTCTGGACGAGATCGAGGAGGTCCGCATCCACGTCACGCCGCGGACGCTGGCCGGGTTCGTGGGCCAGGAGTTCGAGGTCGGCGACTGCCCCGAGGTTTCGGGCGCGTTCAGCATCCGCTTCACCGCCGCGACGGCGCTGATGTACAAGACGGTGCGTCCGGAGCACCTGAACGTGGAGCACATGGGCGACCCACGCCTGCGCGGGCTGCTGGACAGGATCACGCTGGTGGACTCCCTGGAGCCCACCGAGTACCTCACCGCCGAAGTTGAGCTGTTCATGCGCGACGGGACACGGTTGCACACCCGCGTCGACTCGCCCCTGGGCGACATCCACGCGAACCCGCTGAGCGAGGAGGCCATCAGCGAGAAGTATTACGCGAACGTCGAGTTCGGCGGCCGCGTCAGCCGCGCCAACGCCGAGCGCGCAGCCGACACCATCCGCGATCTCGAGTCCCTCGAGAACATCTCGACCCTGGTCGAGCTCTTCACCCCCGCGAACAACTAACCGTCCCGCGGCGCCCGCCGCATCTCCCCAGGAGGCAACCATGAGCAGCACCCACACCACACCGGTCACCGCCCTCGACCCGATGGTCTTCCGCAACGTCGTCGGCCACTTCGCCAGCGGCGTCACGGTCATCACCACCAACGTCGACGGCGAGCTGTTCGGCACCACGGCCTCGGCCGTCTCCTCGCTGTCCATGGAGCCTCCGATGATGCTGGCGTGCCTCAACCGCTCCAGCTCCACGCACGACGCCGTGGTCAAGGCCGGCTACTTCGGCATCAACATCCTGGCCGAGGAGCAGGGGGACCTGGCCATGAAGTTCGGCCGCAAGGGAGCCGACAAGTTCGACGGCGTCTCGGTCACCGTCAGCGGGCACGGCGGGGTGCCGATGCTCGACGGCGCCCTGGCGCAGATCGTCTGCCGGGTAGAGGAGACCCCCACCGGCGGCACGCACACCGTGTTCTTCGGCCTGGTGCAGGAGGCCTCGGCCCGCGAGGGCGCAGAGCCGCTGGCCTACTACCGCGGAACGTTCGGCCGCCTGGAGCGGGTCAAGGAACTCGCGGCGTACGACGCCGTCCGCGACTGGGTCCTCCACCGCCGCACGCCGCTCGGCGAGGCGCTCGAGCCCGAGGCCATCGCCGGCGAGGTCCGCTCGGACGCCAACAACGTGCACAACGCCTTGGTGAAGCTCTCGGCCGAGGCCCTCGTGACCCGCGGCGACGACGGCAGGTTCACGCCCACCCCGATCACCGAGGAACTCATCCGCTCCGTCTACGAGGGCCGCGCGACCATCGAGCTCGGCGTGTTGGCCAGCCACTTCGACAAGCTGACCGACGCCGACGTCGAGGAGCTCTCCGCCATGGGCGAGCAGCTGGGCCGGCTCCGCGAGCGCGGTGCCGACGCGCTGGACGAGTTCCTGAGGCTCAACGCCAAGTTCCACAACCGCCTGGTCTCCGTGGCCGGATCGGTCCAGCTCACCGACGCCTACCGCCGCCTCGGCATCGGCACCGTCTGGCGCCAGGCGCTGGCCGGCAAGGACTGGGCCCGCCTGATGGACCACAGCCACGTGGTCGCTCTGACCGAGGCGCTCCGCGCCCGGGACGCCGCCAGCGCCGCCAAGGCCATCCGCGAGCACACGGACTTCGGGAAGGCCCTGGCCCGCGAAGTCATCGCCGGCAACGGCGGCGCGGTCTAGGCGCCCGGACACAGGGATCGGAGGAAACATGTCATGCACCTATCGCGCCGCCCTGCCCGTGGGTGCGCTGGCGGCGGCCGTTGCGCTCGCGCTCACCGGTTGCGGGGGCGGCGGCTCCGCCGCCCCCGCCGAGGGCAAGCAGCAGCTGAAGGTCGTCGTCGCGCCTATCCAGTTCGAGGCCGCCCACATCGCGCAGCAGGAGGGCTTCTTCGAGGACGAGGGGCTGGAGGTGGAGATCGTGCCGGGTGCCGATCCCGCAGCCAACATGGCCATGGCCGTGAGCGGGGAGGCCGACCTGGTCACCGCCTCCTGGGGAGTGATGACCACGTCGATCGCGTCCGGGGTTCCCGTCAAGGCGGTCGCCGGCAACGGCATCGTCTCGCCCACCGGAGACAACTCCGGCGTGATGGTGCGGCCGGACAGCGATATCGACGGCGTGCGCGGGCTGGCCGGGAAAACCGTGGGCATGGTGTCCATCAACTCGGGCGGCGACATTCCCATGTTGCAGGCCATGATCGCCGAGGGCGGCGACCCGTCGGCCATCACCCAGGTCAACGTCCCGTACGCCGGGATGCAGGCCGCCCTGGAGCAGGGAACCGTGGACGCGGTGTTCCCCGCGGACAACTTCTACCACCAGATGGTCGAGGCCGGATACAAGGTGGTTTCCAACCCCATCCGCGAATACCAGGCCTATTCCTCGGGAACGCTGTGGGCGGCCACGGACCAGTGGCTGCAGGCAAACCCGGAGACCGCGGAAAAATTTTCCGCCGCCTTGGGAGAGGCAATCTCCTACTATTCGGATCCCGAAAACGTCGAGTCTGTCCGCGCCATCACGGCCGAGGTCAAGTCGGTCGATGTGGCGGCCGTGAACCCGAAGACCTACGCGACACTCGATCCGGCCTTCTACGTGGAGGCCGGACAGAAGCTGGTCGACGCCTACGAGGAGCTCGGACTGGTCAAGGACCCCAAAACCGCCGAGGAGATGATTTGGGAGGGGGCGGCTCGCGCCACACCGTAGCCATGCACACCATCATCACGCGCGAGGGCCTGGACCCGCGGAACGCGCCCGGCAAACCCCCACTTCCACCGCTGCTCCACGAGGTGCGGGACCTTGACGGCCTCATCCTGGAGAAGGACGTCGCGGTGGTCCTCCGCGACGGCGTCCGCATCTACCTGGACATCTACAGGCCTTCCCTCGCGGCCACGGACCTCCCCGTCCTCTTGGCGTGGGGTCCCTACGGGAAGCACAACACCAAGGCGCACCTGTGGCCGGGGGCGGGCCTGGAAGACGGCTGGATCTCCAAGCACACGGGCTTCGAGGCCCCCGACCCCGCCTACTGGTGCGCCCACGGCTATGCGGTGGCCTACGCGGACCCCCGCGGCATGTGGAACTGCGAGGGGGAGGGGCGGCACAACGGCCCGCAGGAGGCCGAGGACGTCCACGACGCCATCGAATGGCTCGGCGGGGCCGGCTGGAGCAGCGGGAAGGTCGGCATGCTGGGCGTGTCCTACCTCGCGGGCATCCAATACGTCGCCGCGGCGATGCGTCCGCCCTCGCTTGCCGCCATCAGCCCGTGGGAGTGCTTCTCCGACTGGTACCGCGAGTTCGCCTTCCACGGGGGTATCCCGGAAACCGGGTTCATACCCCGCGCGTCCCAAAACATGGGCTATTCGCGCACCCACACCGAGGACACGCACGCCAACGTGCTGGCCAACCCGCTGATGTCCGACTACTACCGGGACAAGTACCCGCCGCTGGAGGACATCGAGGTCCCCGCCTATGTCGTCGCCAGCTGGAGCGACCACGGCCTGCACTCGCGGGGAACGCTGGAGGCCTTCGACAGGATGGCCAGCCCCCAGAAGTGGCTCGAGGTCCACGGGCAAAAGAAATGGCGGCACTTCTACAGCCCCGAAAGCATCGAGAGGCAGCGAACCTTCTTCGACCACTTCCTTCTGGGCGAAGTCCCAGGACCGGACGCCTGGCCGACCGTGCGGATGGAAATCCGCGACACCGCCACCGAGCACACCGAGCGGACGGACATTGCGTGGCCCGTGCCGGAGGACACCGCGGTCAGGCTGCACATCGACGTGGACAGCGGGACCCTGCGCGGCGAGGCGTCCGATGCTGAGGGCACCGTGGAGATCGACGCCGTCTCCGGCCGCTTCGATGCCAAGTACGTCTTCACCGAGGACCGCGACGTCGTCGGCCCCATGCGCCTGCACCTCTGGCTCGAGGCGGATACGGCCGACGACGCGGACGTGTTCGTCGCCGTCCGCAAGTTCGACGCCAGCGGCAAGGAGATCCGCTACCCGCTCAACGCCCTGTTCGACGACGGCCCCGTGGCCCTTGGGTGGCTGCGCGCCAGCCACCGGGCGCTGGACCCGTCGGCGTCGACCGAACTGCGCCCGGTGCATCCGCACGACGTGGAGGAGCCGCTGCGGCGCGGGACACCCGTGGCGCTCGACATCGAGATCTGGCCGTCCGGGACCCGGTTCCACGCGGGCGAAGAGCTTGTGTTGGCCATCCTCGGCCACGACTTCGTGGATCGGCCGGAGGATCCGGCGGCACCGATCATCAGGCACCAGAATCTCCGCAACCACGGCATCTGGCGGCTCCACTCGGGCGGCGGGTACAACTCGTACCTCAGCCTCCCCATGGTCACCACCGGAACGCAGGCATTGGCGTAGGGGACGATCCTCGGCGTGCCGGTTCAGTCCTGCTCAACCGGGTTGGCGGCAATGTCGATCTCCAGCTGGCGGCGGGTCTCCCGCAGCGCGGCGACCAGGCCGGCGTCGAAGACCTTGCGGAAGCGGGTGGCCGGCGTGGAGACGCTGAGGGCGCCGACCACCTGCCCGCGACGGTTGTGCAGGGCCATCCCGAGGGCGCTGACGCCTTCCTCCGTTCCCTCGAAATTCGCGGCGAAACCGTGGCTGCGGATGGACTCGAGCTCGCGGAGGAAGGCGGGGTAGTCCTGCGCGTCGATCGCGTCCCCGCCAATCTCGGCGTCGCCGCTGCGGAAAAGCTGGTCGGTGACCGACGGGTCGAGCTCGGCGAGCATGGCCTTGCCGCCCGAGACCCTGTGCGCGGGCATCACCGTCCCCTGCCGGTCGCCCACCCGCAACACGTTGTTTCCCTCCACCGTGGCGAGGAAGCGGACCTTTGTCCCGACCCGCACCATCAGGTTCACGGTTTCGTTGAGGTGCGCGGAGAGCATCTCCATGTGCGGTTCGGCGAGCGTGCGCAGCCGGCGGGACCAGGCGATCCCGGCGGGACCGACCCCCATCGCCGGACCGGGCACGTAGTGGCGGGTCTCGTCTTGGATGGCGAATCCCCGGTAGACCAGCATGGCCAGCAGGCGGTGGGCGGTGGACCTGGCCACGCCGAGCTCTTCGGCGGCGTCCGTGAGCCTCAGGGCGCCGCCGTCGCGGAGAAGTTGGAGGAGGCGCAGCGCGTTGTCGACGGCCTCGATGGAGTATGCGGGACGCTTCTGCACGGGCCTGCGGCCGGGTGCCGGTTCGCGCCCCGGCGGGGGAGGGTTCTGCACAACAGAATTGTATTGGCGTTCACTTGGGACGGCGATCACAGTAGTTGAATGCGTCACACTTCTTCCGCTGCAGCGCCGCAACGGCCCGGGCCCGTCACCGCCGGCTCCGAGCCGCACTTCACCAGGGCCTCGGCACTCGCCGTGCTGGTCTGCTGGTTGTTGGTGGTCTTCGACGGCTACGACCTGATCGTCTACGGGACCGTCCAGTCGGCCCTGATCTCGGAGACCGGCTGGGGCCTGACGAAGGCCACGGCGGGGACCGTCGGGTCCATGGCCTTCGTCGGCATGATGATCGGCGCGATCCTCGCCGGCAGGATGGCCGACTCGTGGGGCCGCCGCCGCACGATCCTGGGCTGCGCCGTGGTCTTCTCCGTCTTCACGGTGCTCTGCGCCTTCGCTCCGAACGCACCCGTCTTCGGCCTCCTGCGGCTCTTGGCGGGCATCGGGCTGGGCGGGCTGGTGCCCTCCGCGAATGCCCTGGTCGCGGAACTTGTCCCCACCAAATGGCGCTCGACCATCGCCACGCTGATGATGTCCGGCGTCCCGATCGGCGGATCCCTCGCCGCGCTGGTCGGCATCGGGCTGATTCCCGCGTTCGGCTGGCAGTCCATGTTCCTGGTCTCCATCATCGCCCTCGTGGTCGTGGTCCCGCTGGGACTGAAATACCTGCCGGAGACGCTTACCCCGCTCACCGCGTCCGGCAAGGCCGCGGGGAAAGCCGCCAGCAAGGGAAGCGGCACGGGAGAGCCCGTCGGATTCTCCTCGCTGCTGCGCGCCCCCTACCTGGGCGTCAGCGTCCTGTTCGCGCTGGCGACCATCGCCACCCTGTTCGCCTGGTACGGGCTGGGCACCTGGCTGCCCAACCTGATGCAGCTGGCGGGCTACAACCTCGGGTCCGCCCTCACGTTTGCGCTGGCCCTGAACCTGGGCGCCGTGGCCGGCTCGGTCATCACCGCCTGGGCCGGGACCCGGTTCGGGCCGATGCCGACGGCCGTCGCGGCGGCCGCCGTTGCCGCCGCCGCGCTCGTTGTCCTCGTGGCGGGACCGCCGGTCGGGGTCGTCTACTTCATGCTGGTCCTCGCGGGCGTCGGCACCCACGGCACGCAGTGCCTCATCATCGCCGCCGTCGCCAGCCACTACCCGGGGCACCTGCGCGGGACCGCGCTGGGCTGGGCCCTGGGGACGGGCCGCATCGGCGCCGTCGCGGCACCGCAGGTGGGTGGCCTCCTGCTGGCCGCCGGGCTGGGAGTGAACTCCAACTTCCTGGCCTTCGCGGGCGCCGCGGCCATCGCGGCGGTCCTGCTGGTCGCGGCCGGCCTCAAGCTCCGGTCCAAGCTGACGGTTCCCCCTCCGGCCACCGCGGCCTGAGCCGGCGCTAGGCCGGCGGGCTGTCCGTCGTCGACCGGCGCGCGGTCCCGCGATCGAGCGCGAGGTGCCCGCCCAGGAAGCCGGCCCCGGCGGCGACCGCGTTGCCCGCGAGGCCGAGCGCCGTGCCGAGCGCGTCGTTGCCCCGCCGCCGCGCGATCAGCGAGCCAAGGAACAGGAAGACGGCGGTGTCCGTGCCCAGGGCATGCACGGCGCCGATCCGCCGCTCCTCGCCCGCCATGCCCGCCCAGTCGCTGGTTCCAGCCAGCGCCGTCGGCCCCGCGGCCACCAGTCCCGCGCCGACCAGCAGCGCGGCTCCGCGTCGCGACTCCGGGCCTCCGGCGAGGTCGAGGATCGACGCGCTGGTCCAGCAGCCCAGCGTCAGGTCGGTCAGCAGCGGATGGAGCGAATGCCCTAGGACTCCGGTGTGGAAGAGGCTGCGCCGCGCCCAGCCGATCACGGGGCCGTAGAGGGTTTCCTGGGTGACGGCGACGCGCTCCGAGAGGGGGCTCTGGCCGACGGCCTTGATGACGCGCTGGGGGAGTGGCAACGTGCTCACGCCCACAAGGTACGCCGGTGGGCCGGCCGAGAAAAGGCATCCTGTCCGCGGACCTGCGGGGAGCCCGCGTCGACATGCAACGGCATGAGGGGTTGAATGGGCTAGGCCCGTGCCGCGGCCAGTGCGCCGCGCGACGGACACTCCAGACCATCCACACCCAAGGAGCGATCATGGAAAACCAGATTTCAAGCGACGAGCAGACGACGGGCGACGAGCAGGCATCCAACGACGAGACCCTTCCCACCCCCGATCCCGGCGTTGGGCTGTCGGACTCGGACACGCGCGTCTCGCCGGAATGGTCCGGGGGCCACGAGCTGAAGAAGCCGCCCGCGGAGAGTGTCGACCCGGAGGACGTCCCCGATTTGGCCGAGGACGAAAAGAGCCCGGCGGAGCCCGAGAACAGCTAGGCGCACCGCCCGATCGCCGGCGGTTCCTAGGTACGCTTGTTGCGGTCCAGGACGCCGGCAATCACGGCGCCGAAACGGCCCGAGAGGTCATGTCCGACGCCGGCGGGGTGCGCGGCCGTGGTCCGGAAACCTCTCTTCGCGTACCAGGCCCTGCCCGATTTGGCCTGGCCGATGGCGTTGAAGCCTTCGTCGGAATTCGCCGCGGTGTCCGCGGCGCCCGTGAACCAATGCATGGCGAAGGCGGCGGCCTGGGCCTTCGGGAACGCCTTGGCCTTCCGATAGGGGGCGCTTCCTCCCCCGAGCAGGACGGCCCCGCCGCCGCGGGCGATGGCCGAAGGGTACCGGGGAAGGTAGGACTCGGTGAGGAACTCGGCGCCGCCCGAGTAGCCCGCGAGCCAGACCTCTTCAGCCTTCGGGTGCTTGGCCTGCAGGCGCCGCTTGACCGCGTCGAAGTACGCGGCGTTCGTTGCTCCGTCCTCCCACCAGGTGGCGACCCCCTTCCGGTCGGGCGTCCGCACGGCCACGGTGATGTAGCCACGGGCCTTGGCTTGGGCCACGATGCCGTTGCGGCCGCCCAGGGCATACGCGCTCGTGGGGTGGCCGAACGCCCACTGGCCGTCGCCGTCCAGATAAAAAAGGATGCCCCTCGGGTCCCGTAGGCCCGAGGAATACACGCGGTAGTGGGACGTGGTCCCGGCCGAACTGTGGCTCAGTAGGGTACCGTCGCCAGCCGCCGAGGCGCCGGGTGCGCTGCCCAAGTGCATCCCCTGCAACGCAATGGAGAGCGCGAGCGCGAGCGCGAACCCGGCCGTGGTGCGGACTGCTCCCATGGTGTTTTCCCCCGGGTTGCGCGAAAGACGGGGGGAGAGAGACATTCGTCCCACGTGCCACCCGTCTAGGCGGTAATCCCACCTGTCACAAAACTAGACAGAAAGCCCACCTCGCACAAGGCATACGACAGCTGTCCCGTCGGCTCGGCGTCACCTGGGGGGGGCCGACCTCCGAGGCTCTGTCCCACGTCAGGCACATCCGCCGCCAAGTACTCTTCGACCGATTGAGCGGGCACCCGGTAGGATCGCCCGAAACGCACGGCGGGCAACCCGCCGCCTTGCACCAGTCGATGCACGGTCATCCTCGATACGCGCAACGCGGCGGCCGGCGCAGGCGCCTATCCGTAGACACCTCACCCCGCGCCCCTTAGGGTGTTGTTCAGGCTATGTCCACCACCTTTGGGGAGGTTTGGCGCAGCCTTGGGCCGACCGGTTGGGGAATTGGGGCGGTCCCGGGTGAAGCGTCGTGCGCGCATGAAAAGTCTTGGGGATGACATTGGGGAAACAAGCAGTTCGGCTTTCGTGGGGAGAACCGACGAGCTGGCCACCATCGTGGCCGCCCTGTCCGACGCGGGCATGGGGGGCGCCATCGTCGTCGGTCCCCACGGGGCCGGCAAGTCCCACCTGATCCGCGAGGTCTTGGAACGCCTCAACGAGGCGGAGACCCCGTCCTACCGCGTTGTTACCGTCCGTGGCGGCGCTGTGGCATCGCAGTACGACTATGGTGCGCTGGCCTTCCTCGCCAGCGGGCTCGACGCGTCGCTCGGCGGGAATGCCGCGGGCCTGCGTCGCGCCTTGCGCGCCGCGCTCTTGGGTGGAACGGGCGATTCGCCCACTCTGCTTGTGGTCGACGACGCGACGAAGCTCGACGCAGCCACCGCCGAACTGATCCAGGGGATGGTCGGACGCGGCGAGGCGAAGCTGCTGGCGACGTCGCGGGACATGGACAACATCGGATTCCTGCGGCTCTGGACGGAGGGCCGGATCAGGCGCATCGACCTTCCGCCGCTTGCCCGCCGCGAGTCGGACCTGCACCTTGAGAGGGTGCTCGGCGGTCCGGCGTCGGGACCGGTGAAGCGAGCCCTGGAAGCCGGCGCGAGGGGCAACCCCCTGCTGCTCCGGCAGCTTGCCGAGCGGCAAGTCGCCGCAAGGACCGTGGTCGAGCGTGCGGGTGCGTGGATCAAGGTACGCCCCCTCGTCCAGCTGGAGGCTGGCGGTGCCTTGGAGATCCTGCTCCAGGGCGTGGAACCGGGGACGCGCGACCTGCTCGACATCCTGGCCGCCTGCGGTGAGCTGCCGCTGGAGATCCTCGACCGGCTGGCCACCGCCGATGATGCCGACCATCTGCTGCGGAACCCACTCGTCGAGACCCTGCCCGGCACGCCACCGCGGGTCCGGGTTCGGGACAGGGCGCTGGATGCGTTCATTCGAGCGAACCTTCCGCGGGGGCGCAGCCGCGTGCTGTTCGAGAGGGCCCTCGCCGCAATCGGCGAGCCGAGGCTCCCCGACGAGTCCCTGCTCGGGATCGCGCGCTGGGCCATCGGTTGCGGGGGACGGCTGGACGCGGCATCCAGCGTGCGAGCGGCGCGCCTGGCCAACGAGGAACACGAGTCCGAGCTTGCCCACCTGCTCGCCGTGTCGGTCGACGACCGGGGCGTGCGGCCTCAACTCATTCTGGAAGAGGCGCGCGCACTGCTGGACATGGGCCGCGACGTGGAGGCAGCCGAAGCCATGGCGCGGCACGAGACAGCCGAACGTGACGCCGACGCCCTCGAACACCGGATCGGCGTGGGCATCCTGAACGCCACGCTGCGGCGGTCGGAACCAAACGGGGTGGCCGAGGCGGCCATGGTCGCCGTCCGGCGGCTTGTGGAAGGGCAGGATCCACTGCCCGCCGACGTTCCGGGCGACGAGGCGGCCATGGCTCGCCTGAGGGACAAGGTCCTTCTGGCGGAATTGGATCTCCTATCTTGGCGCGGACGCTACGGTGACCTTGCCGTGAACGCCAGAAGAGCGTTCGAGGCCCTCCACACCGGCGGAGTGACGCGTCTGGCGGCGGGCGCGCATCTGGCGGAGGCGTTGATCCTGACCGGCAGTCTCGAGGCAGGGCAGGCCCTGTTCGCGCAGCTGGAGGAACTGCTGGGGGACCCCGGCGTCCCGTCCCGGATCCGACACCTGGTGCGGGAGGCGGCGCTGAGGGCAGATTTCCTGTCCGGCGAATTGGGCCGGTGCGCCGGGATCCTGGCGGCGCGCGATCCGGACAGCGGCGGAGGCGCCGACCATCCGCTCGACGACGTTATGCAGGGATTGATCCTGACAATGGCGAACCGCACCGACGACGCCGTCCCACACCTGCATGCGACCCTGCAGCAGCTGAAGCACTCGGATGCCGGTTCCCTTCTCGACGTCGCCGCGGGGGGCCACGCACTGGCGTCCGGCCTCAAAGGGGCGGGCGCGGCCCCCGCGCCGGAGTGGCGCCCCACGGATGTCCCGGCCGCACGGTGGGACGCGCGCTGGATGGCGTCGCTCTTCGCCGTGCTGTCCTCCACGCTCGCGGAGGACCGCCGGGATTCCGTTCCGGCACTGATGCGGCTTGCCGACGATGCCTTGGAGCGCCACGCGATATTTCCAGCCCTGCTCGCGCTGTCCGCCGCGGCTGCCACGGGGGACCACACGTCGGTTCTGCGGCTCAAGACGCAGGCCGAGTCGACGCCGGGAGGCCTCGCGGCGGCGTGCCGGGAATTCTGCGCCGGCATTCTCGACGGGGACGCGCGCGCACTCCTGCGTGCCGGCGAGCTGGCCGCGGCCTGCGGCAACCAGTTGCTCTGCCACACTGCCGCCAAGTATGCCGGCGCGGTCGCCGCACAGGAGTCGGACGCCGCGAAGGGACGCGCGGCCCGGAGGCTGGAGCATGCCAGCCGACGACGCCCCCGCGCCGTGCGGAACGAGACGGCTCCAACAACGGAGATCAGCGACTTCGAACTCAGGCTTGTGGCCGCCGTGGCGGACGGACTGTCCAGCGCCGCCATCGGCCGGGAACTGCACCTTTCGCGGCGCACGATCGATTGGCACCTGGGGCGACTGTTCAGGAAGCTGCACGTCTCCGGCCGCAGGGAGCTCGCGGAACTGTTTCCGGGCAGTGCATCCGATCTGTCGGGTGCCGGATAGTGGAGGCATTCGGCGAGAACGGCCCCGACGCCAGGAGCGGGGTGCTGCAGCGGCTGTCCGGCGTTTTCCAGAGTGGAGACGTGGGCAGCGCCATGGTGCTGGGGGAGAGCGGCATCGGAAAGACGGCACTCGTTCGGCCGCTGCTCCTGGGCCTGTCCGGTGGACTCCACGCAGTCCAGATCAGCGGCACCGCTGGTCTCTCCGCCGTGGCGTACGGGGTCTTTGAACAGGGAATCCCCGGCTTCCCCTCGGGTCAATCCCCGCATCCGGGGACGGCCATGCGGGCCCTTCGCGCGGGACTGGCCGCAGCCGCCGGACCGGTCCCGGCCCTGCTGGTGGTGGACAACGCCGAACTGCTCGACGAGCACAGCGCGTCCCTTGTCTCGCAGCTGATCGCCAGCCGGACCCAGCGGGTCCTCATTCTTGGGCTTCCGTCTCCCGCCATGCCGCGCGAGTTCACCCGGCTGGCCGACGAGGGCCAACTGCTGTCCCTGACCCTGGAGAGGCTGGGGCCGAGGGAGGCTCACGCCGTCTGCGAGCAGGTCTTGGGCGGCCCGGTCCTTCGCAGCACGGGGGCCTACTACTCGGTCCTGTCCGGGGGCCTGCCGATCATGCTGCTGGCGTTGCTTTCATTGGGCAGGCGCCAGGGAACCCTGATGGAGCGGCGCGGCACGTGGATTCAGGTGGCGCCGCTCAGGGAGCCCGATCTCCGGTTCGTGGACCTGGTGAACGGGCGGCTCTCCCAGCTCTCGGCAAGCGACATGGACGTCCTGAACCTCGTCGCGCTGGGCGAGCCATTGGGGTTGGCCGAGCTGCTGGGGCTCACGGAGCAGCCCTCCGTCGACAAGCTGACCGGCATGCGCCTGATTCGGATCTCCGACGACTTCACCGTGACCTCCGCCAATCCGGCGTATGCCGGGGTGCTCCGCGGCAGGGCGCCGGTGGGTCGAAGCGGCAGCCTGCGCGCCAGATTGGGCCGGGCCCGGAGGAACCGGGCGCAGTCCGGGCAGGCATCCGCACGTGCCGTGGGGTGGGCAATGCCGATGGGAGAGCCGTGCGGCGCACCCCAGTTGCTTGCGGCCGCGCGAACCGCAAACCGCGACTTCGCGCCGGCGTCGGCCTTCCAGTACGCCAGTCTGGTCCCGGACCCGGGGCTCGCCGCGGCGGCTTCCGTCCAGATGGCGCGCGCGGACTATCACGCCGGAAAGCGCGCGGCCGCACGGGCCCGCCTGCGTGGAGTCATGGAAACGGCGGCCGATCCCGAGGTCCTCGAATCGGCCGCGCTGCTGCAGGCGTCGATGTGTCTGCAGGAGGGCGGCACGGCCGGCCGGCTGGCCGCAGTCGCCCGCCGCTGGAAGCGTGCGGCGGGCCGAGCGACCGGGGCGGAGTCCATCGCGGTGCCCCCCGGTTGGCAGGTGCTGGACTGGGCCGTGGCGGCATCCGGTGGCCGTTGGAAGGACGCGGAAGCCGGCTTGCGGACCATGGTGGCCCGCGAAACGGATGGTAGACCCCAACACACCCCAACGGTTCTGGCGGTGGCGGTGGCTCTTCTCTCCGCCATCGCCGGCGCCACGGGCCGCGTACCCGCGTCACTACACGCGAGCGCCGAGTCGCTTGACCTGCTGGGCGACGTCGCGGACGTCCCCGCGGAAATCGCGGGGTTCGTGCTTCTGCAGCGGCTGGAAGCCTTGGTGGGCGCGGGGCATTGGGGCGACGTCGAACTGGAAATCGAGGGTTTGCTCGAACGGGCCCCACAGACCGCCATCCACCTCGGCGGCGTCATCGCGTGGGCGGAGGGGCAAAGCCAAATGGGCCGCGGGCTGCACCGCCATGCACTGGCCAAGCTGGCCGGAGCCGTGGCCGCGTTGGAGGTTAACGACTTTTATGGGCTCCTGCCGCAGGCGACCGCCGCGGCGGCGTTCGCGGCGGCGCTCGTTGGAGACTCCGAGGCGGCGACCCGCCACGCCGCGGCGTGGTCCGCGATGCCCCCGACGTTGTACCGGGCCGCGGGGGCACTGGGACAGGCCCATGTCTTGGCCAGCCATGCGCTACTGGGGGACAGGGACAGCCACCACCGGCTGCAAGACCTCGCGGCGACCTGCCAGGAGGCGGGCCTGATCGGCATCGCGCTGCGCGTCCACATGACCTCCCTGGCCAGCGGTGGCCAACCGGATCCCGTGCGGCTCGGGGAGTGCGCCCGTGCCGGGGAATGGCCGCACTCCGACCTGCTGCACGCGTATGTCCAGGCGCTCGCCGAACGGTCCGCCACCGCACTCCTGCGGGTCGGGATGGATGCCAGCGACGCCGATCTGACCGCGTTGGCTCGGCAGGCTTGGTTGGCGGCGAGGAAGGCGGCCGTTTCCCGCTCCGCGACCACCCTGCACAAGCGCATCAACGGCGCCCTGGGCACACTGGAGGCCCGCGATGCGCCGTCGCCGGCGCGGACCGACATCGTGGAGACCGCCGCCGGGCAACTGACCCGCCGGGAAACCTCCGTTGCGCGACTGGCGGCCTCGCGGCGCAGCAACTCGGAGATCGCCGCCTTGCTCTCGTTGTCCGTCCGGACGGTGGAGGGCCACATGTATAGGATCTTCGACAAGCTGGGCATCCGTCGCCGCGAGGAACTCGTGCAGCTGCTGTTCCCGCGCCCGGACTAGGCGAAGGAGCCGGCGCCGCAGGTTGGGGGGGGTGCGACGCCGACTCCGTTCAGGGGGCCCCGCGGCACAGGAGGATCCCTGCGGCGCATCGGGCCACGACAGAAGACTATGGAGCTGCCCGCCGAAAGGTACGAGTATCGGATACTGGAAGACCGACAGCCCGGGCACAGGTGGTCACAGGTACGACACAGACTTCCGGGTTTCCGGGCGGGTAGGATCGTCCCGGTAAGACACGGAATTCGCAGGATTTTTTGGGCACAAGCGGGGAGCTTTAGATCAAAAGTGGCCAGGAATCGCGGGGCAACCACCACGGTGGCCCGATGGGAAGCACGTTGACGGAGGGGCGGCCCGACGCCGCCCGCGAACTTTACGAGTCTCGGCAGCGGCTCCTCGCCGGGCTGTGGCAGCCGGTGGGTCCGCCATGGCACGAGCTGTCGCCGGAGGTCCGGGAGCGTTGGGGCAGGCACTCGGACGAGGCGGCCCGGCGCGAGACCCGGCCGCCGCACCGTGACGGCGGCTCGGACTCGTAGGGACCTGCCTGGTCTCGGGACCTACCTGGCTTGCCCCCGCTTGCGCACGGCAGCGAACACGAGGCCGCCCAGGAGAGCGAGCCCTCCTCCGGCGAGTGCGGCGAGGCCCCAGCCGCCGGTTGTGCGCGTGGACGCCTGTCCGGTGCCCGTCGTCTCCCGCTCGGCGGGCGCACCGGACGAAGGATGCGGCGACGGCGGATCGAACAACGCGTCGCGCACGCCCATCACGAACCGATCTCCCGGCGCCGCGGTCCTCAGGTAGCGCGTGACGGTGCCCAGGTCGGTGGAGATACACCCCCAGGTCTCCTCGAATCCGGCGTGCAGGAAGATCGCGTGGGACGCGCCGGCCACGGGCTGCATGTCGGGAAGCCGGTTGTAGTTGATCACGGCCGCCTGCTCGTAGAGCCCGGACCGCATGAACCGCCACAGGTCCTCGTCCGGCCACGCTCCGTTGCCTTCGAAGTATTGGTTGAAGTTCTCGCCCGCGTTCGCGCCCCAGTACGAGTCGCGCCGAAGTGTGTTGTACGCCAGCCCGGTCCCCGGGTCCTCGCGCCCGAAGGCCTCCGTCACGGTGAAGGACCCGGTGGGGCTCATCAACGAGTCCACCTCGATCAAGCCGGGACGGCCGAAGCCGGCCGATCCGGCGAAAGCCGCGCTGTCCCACTCCTGCGCGTAGCCGCCATCGTCCGTCCTGACGCATGACGTCAGCACAACCTCCGTCTGGCGATACGCGTCCGCCACAGCGAAGGTCACGCGCTGTTCCCCCGCGGTCGGGTACTTCAGCCGGCCCTGGGCAAGCCACTCGCAGGGACCTTCGGACTGCCCGACGGCGGCAGAATGGACCGGACGCGCCATGGCAGTCGCGCCCGTCGTACCAAGGGCGCCCACGATGAGGCCCGCGGCGAGTGCCGCGGCCACACCGATTCTCGTCAAGCCAGAATCGCTTCCCACAGCATCCCCATTCCCCCGGTCGGGAGACGACGTCCCGTCGCCCCGCCCCGCCTCCGGTGACAGGCGCCGGGGCGCGTGAGCGTCGTGCGCCGCCCGGACGGAGCCAGTGTAGCGCGCGCTGGGCGCCGTTCCGTCCCCTCGGTCCCACTACGGGCGGACCGCACGTATCTCCGCGCCGACCTGCCCGTACCGGTTACTCAGTCCATGGGAGCCGCATCCGCGTAGCGTCGCAGGTGGACGTTGGCGTCCGGCTTGGGGCCGAAACGACGCGGAATCGCAGTACAAGGGGGAAGTCCGAGTGCATCTGGATCGAGACAGCGGTACACGTGTGCCCGACGGGGGGCGGGGAGCCGTGCGGACCGAGCAAGTGCCGGCCTGGGCCCCCGAGATTGCCGTCCTGACGGGCGGACCGGCGTGGGAGCCGCGGACGCTGATGGACATCCTGCGCCAGACCATCGCCGCGTACCCCGCGGCCCCCGCCCTCGAGGACGACCACGGGTGCCTGACCTACGGGCAGCTGGGGGAGCGCATCGACGCCTTCGCGCGGGAACTTTGGGCCGTGGGCATCGGCGCAGGCGACCGCGTGGGGGTCAGGGTGCCGTCCGGGTCGGTCGAATTGTACGTAGCCATCCTCGGAGTCTTGGCCAGCGGGGCGGCTTACGTCCCGGTGGACGCGGAAGAACCGGACGACCGGGCCGAAACGGTGTGGAGCGAGGCCGGCGTCTGCGCCGTCGTCGGGGCGCGCCTGGGAATCTCCGTGGTCAAGGGCGTCCGTATGCTCGGGAACAGTCCGCAGGCGCATCCCAACGACGACGCCTGGATCATCTTCACTTCCGGCTCCACCGGAAAGCCCAAGGGCGTGGCCATCAGCCACCGCTCCGCCGCCGCATGGGCGGACGCCGAAAGCGAGCTCTTCTGCGCCTCGGCCCCGCTGGGGCCGGGGGACCGGGTGCTGGCCGGCCTGTCCGTGGCCTTCGACGCCTCCTGCGAGGAAATGTGGCTGGCCTGGCGCAGCGGCGCCTGCCTGGTTCCGGCACCGCGTTCCGTGGTACGTTCCGGCGAGGACCTGGGGCCTTGGTTGTCGCAGCGGCGCATCACCGTGGTTTCCACCGTCCCCACCCTCGCGGCCCTGTGGCCCGCGGAAGCCCTGGAGCGCGTCCGCCTGCTCATCTTCGGCGGCGAGTCCTGCCCGAACGAACTGATCCTCCGATTGGCCGGCCCCACCCGCGAGGTGTGGAACACGTATGGGCCGACCGAGGCCACGGTCATCGCCTGCGGCGCGCAGCTGGACGGAGTGGGTCCGGTCCGGATCGGGCTGGCGCTGCAGGGCTACGAGCTTGCGGTCGTCGACGCGTCGGGGTCCCCGGTGCGCTGGGGCGAGGAGGGCGAACTCATCATCGGCGGCGTCGGGCTGGGCCGCTACCTCGATCCGGCGAAGGACGCCGAGAAGTACGCGGCCATGCCCGGCCTCGGCTGGGACCGCGCATACCGCAGCGGAGACCTTGTCCTCGCGGATCGCGAGGGGCTGATCTTCGTTGGCCGCGCCGACGAGCAGGTAAAGCTCGCGGGCCGCCGCGTGGAGCTGGGCGAGATCGACGAGGCCCTCTGCACGATCGATGGTGTGGCAACGGCGGCGGCGGCGGTCCAGACGAGTGCCAGCGGAAACAAGGTGCTGGCCGGCTACCTGGTGCCGGAGCCCGGCGCCACGCTGGATCTGGGCGCCGCCCGGCGCTGGCTGGAGACCAAGCTGCCCCGGCAGTTGGTGCCCGCCCTGGGCGTGGTGGAGGAACTTCCCGTCAAGGTCTCCGGAAAAGTGGACCGCAAGGCCCTGCCGTGGCCGATGCCCGCCGGCGTCGAGGACCAGTCCGGCGTCGGTGCCCTCCACGGCGAGGCGGAATGGTTGGCCAACCAGTGGATCTCCCTGTTGGGGCCGCTGCCCTTGACCGAAGACAGCGACTTCTTCGCCGTGGGCGGCGCCAGCATGGCCGCCGCGCAACTCGTGTCCGCCCTCCGCGTGCGCTTCCCGGAGGTCTCCATAGCGGACGTCTATGCCCACCCGATCCTGGGCCAGATGGCGCGGCACCTTGAAGGCCTCGGGGCCGACGGCGCCAAGGAGCGGGCCGTCCAGCCCACCCCGTGGTGGACCGCGCTGGTCCAGGCGCCCGTCATCGGCATGCTGTACGGCATCACCGGTCTGCGCTACGTCACGGGGATCCTCGTGGTGTGCCTTGTGCTGTACCATGTGGCCGGCGAGCCGTGGGTCCCCAACCCGCCATTGCTGGCCACACTCGGGGCGTGGGTTGTGCTCTACAGCCTCCCGTTCCGCATGCTGGCCGCGGTTCTCGCCGTCAGGGCACTGATGTTCCGTGTCGGCCCGGGGCTCTACGCGCGGGGAGGTTCCACGCACCTTCGGCTGTGGACCGCCGAGCGGATACTGACCTACGGGAAGCTCGAGCCCATCATGGGAACGCCGCTCGGCCCCGTCTTCGCGCGCGCACTGGGCTGCAAGGTCGGCAAGGACGTCCATCTGGACGCCCTGCCGCCGGTCACTGGCCTCGCCACGTTCGACGACGGCGCAACCATCGAGCACGAGGCGGATCTTGCGGGCCACTGGCTGGATGGCGACGTGTTGCACATCGGCTCCCTTCGGATCGGCGCGCAGGCGCGCGTTGGCGCGCGGTCCACCCTGTTGGGAGGGGCCGACGTCGGAGCCGGCGCCGAAATCGCCCCGGGAAGCTCCGTGGATGCCGCGGTGCCCGCGGGCGAGCTGTGGGAAGGCTCCCAAATCGAGTACATCGGACCGGCCGGACTGGACTGGCCCGAGCAGGCACACCACGCTCCGCTCGGACGCGGTCGTGGCCTCCTCTACGTCCTTTCGCTCGGGGGGCTGACGCTCCTGCCGATCCTCAGCGTGATTCCGGCCGCGCTGCTGATGCTGGTGGCCCTGCGCGGAGTCGTAACGCTTGAGGCCGCGCTCTGGACCCTGGTTCCCTGGAGCCCGGTGTTCATTGTGGTCACCCTCGCGGTGTACCTGGCCGCGACCGCCGGTCTCGTCCGCCTCCTCGGGAGGGCGATGACCCCGGGATTCCACCCGTTGAACGGAACAGCCGCCTGGGCGACCTGGCTGACGCAGGCGCTGATGAGCAAGTCGCTTGTCTCCACCTATCCGATCTACGCCAGCCTTCTCACGCCGGCCTGGATGCGGGCGCTGGGAGCGAAAGTCGGGCGCCACGTGGAGGTCTCGACGGTCGAGACCCTTCCGCACCTGACCAGCTTTGCCGACCGTTCGTTTATGGCCGACCACTCGCGGGCATCGGCCCAGCGGGCGCGCGCAGGCTGGTTGCACCTCGGCCACGCCAGCGTCGGGGAAAAGTCCTTCCTGGGCAACTCCGCCATCATGGGACCGGATCGTCACGTCCCGGACAACTCGTTGATCGCCGTGCTCTCCTCGGTGCCGGCGGAGATGCCCGACGCGTCGAACTGGTTCGGCCGCCCGCCCGTGGAACTCCCGCGCCCGATGGACAACACCGATTCCGCGCGCACGTACAACCCACCCCGGAAACTGGTGCTGGCGCGGGCCGCGGTGGAGGCGTGCCGGATCATGCCCGCCGTCATTGTCGCCTGGATGGCGCTGGCCACGGTGGCCGTCCTGAACGCCGTCTACGAAGCGGACGGATTCCTTGCCGTCGTCCATTGGTCGGGGCCGGTGATGCTTCTGGCCTCCATCGCGGCGGCGTTCGTCGCGCTGGCCGCCAAGTGGGCGCTCGTGGGCCGGTTCACCGCGGAGGAGCATCCGCTATGGAGCTCCTTCGTCTGGCGCAACGAACTGGCGGACGTTTTCTCCGAATCGCTGGCGGTGCCGGGGCTGGTCCGCATGAGCGTCGGCACGCCGATGATCAACGTGTGGATGCGGTGCATGGGAGCGAGGATGGGCCACGGCGTGTGGTGCGAGACCTGGTGGCTGCCCGAGTTCGATCTGGTCAGCATCGGCGAGAACGTCAGCATCAACCGGGGCACGGTCCTGCAGACCCACCTGTTCCACGACCGCATCATGCGGCTCGACGGCGTGCGGATGGAGGCGGGATCCACGCTCGGGCCCAACAGCATCGCATTGCCCGGCAGCACCATCGGATCCCAGGCCGTGGTCGGCGCGGCGTCCCTGGTGATGCGATCGGAAAACGTCCCCGCGGGCAGCAGCTGGGCGGGAAACCCGATCCGCAGCTGGACCCCCGTCCGGACACGGAAGCAGCAGCGCTACATGGAAAGGGCCGAAGCCACTGCCGCGGAGCGCGCGGAGTCCGCCAACGCGGAGGCCGACCACCGAAACCAGGGCCTATGGAGCCTGGAGAAATGAGGGCACCGATGGGCACCACCGCACACCAGACCGCCATCGAGGACGCGTCGCCGACTTTCGGCCGCGTGCTCACCGCCATGGTGACACCGTTCACCGCCGACGGCGAGCTCGACCAGGCAGGGGCCGTCCGGCTGGCCGGCTGGCTGACCCGCGACGGCCACAACGACGGCATCGTCGTCAACGGCACGACCGGCGAATCGATCTCGACCACGGATTGGGAAAAGGCGTCGATGATCGTCGCGGCCAAGAAGGCCCTCCACGGCACGGACCGCAAGGTCCTGGCCGGCGTCGGGGCCGCGGATACCCGGCACAGCGTCCTCCTCGCGAAGAACGCCGCCGAGCAGGGCGCCGACGGGCTGCTGCTCGTGGCGCCGTATTACTCGAGGCCCTCCCAGCGAGGCCTGCTGCACCACTTCCTGACGGTCGCCGACAGCACCCGACTGCCCGTGATGCTCTACGACATCCCGAAGCGCACCGGCGTCGCCATCGCGCCGGAGACGCTGGCCGAGGCGGCCAAACATCCCCGGATCATCGCCGTGAAGGACGCCAAGGGGGATCTGGAGGAAGCCTCGTGGGTCATGAGGCACACGGATCTGCAGTACTACTCCGGTGACGACGCCCTGAACCTGCCGATGCTCTCCATCGGCGCCACGGGCTTCGTCTCAGTCGTGGGGCACCTGGTGGCAGACCGACTCCGTCTCCTGGCGGAGCACTATGCCGCCGGCCGCGTGGACCTGGCCCTGGCCGTGCACCGGGAACTCCTGCCCATCTATTCGGGCATGTTCCGTGCCCCGGCGGCGGCATCCGTGAAGGCGGCGCTCGCCCACCTCGGCCAGCCCTCCGGGCCGCTTCGTTCGCCGCTGATCGCGTTGGAACGCTCCGAGTTCCGGGCGCTCCTGGAGGACCTCGCCGCGTTGGACATAACGAGCCGGCGGGCGGCATGAGCCCCGTCAATTTCAAGGAACGGACGATGGACAAGACCAAGAAACTGCGGCTCATCGGGGTGGACGTCGCCCGCGGCATCGCACTCCTCGGCATGATGGCCATCCACATCCTGCCGGCCTGGAACGACGACTTCGAGCCGACCGTCGTCTGGACGGTATTCTCCGGCGCGTCCGCGGCCCTGTTCGCCACCCTGGCGGGCGTCGGCCTCGGCTTCGCGTCCGGCGGCACGGAACCGCTCAGCGGAGCGCTTCTCGCGCAGGCCAGGCGCGGACTCGCCCTGCGTGCCGCGATCGTGGCCCTGATCGGACTGCTGGTCGCGTACCTGGAGCCCCCGGCCGCCATCATCCTTGCCTACTACGGGGTCATGTTCCTGATGGCCATTCCGTTCCTCGGCTGGGGGATCCGCAGGCTGGCCGCGGTGGCCGCCGCCTTCGCGGTCGCCGGACCGGTCTTCCTGCAACTGGTGCGGGACAACCTCCCCGCGGAGGACGGACTGGACCCGCACCTCGGCACTCTGTTGTCCGATCCCGGGGGGACCATCTCCACCATCTTGTTCACCGGGTCCTACCCGGCCGCCGCGTGGATGGCGTTCATCTGCGCGGGCATGGCGATTGGACGGCTGGACCTGCGCTCCGTCTCCGTTCAGGCGCGACTCTTGGCAAGCGGAGCGGGGCTTGCCGTCGCCACGTGGCTTGCCTCCGTCCTGCTGATGGGCCCTCTGGGCGGCACCGAGTCCCTCATCGAGGCCAACCGGGGATTGATGACGGAGGAAATGGTCACCGACACCCTCACGTGGGGGCCCGACCCGGCGCTGACCACCACAAGCTGGTGGTGGCTCGGGGTTCTCTCGCCGTACTCCTCCATGCCGCTCGAAGTGCTGAACACCTTGGGGTTGGCCGTGGCGGTCCTGGGAGCCATGCTGCTGCTCGCCAACAGGATCGGTTCGGCACTGGTGCCGCTGGCGGCCGCCGGGGCGATGACGCTCACCCTCTACACGGCGCACCTGGTCATGCTGGCCGTGGGACTGCTGGTGGACCGGCCGAATGTCGACTTCGTTGTGCAGGCGGCCGTGCTCGTGCTGTTCGCAGTCATCTGGCGCAATACCCGCGGTGGACAGGGTCCCCTGGAACGGGTCGTCGCGCGGAGCATTCAAGGTTCCCTGTCCCGCCTGCCGTCCCAGCGCACCGTAGCGGCCGCGCCGGAGGACGACGCCAGGGACTCGGCGCCCTAGCCGCCGCCAGGGAAAGCGCGGCTCAGGCGTAGAGCTCCGTAGCCAGGTCAACCATTGCGGTGACGGCCTGCGACGGCCGGACCGTCGCGGGCCAGACGATGGACACGGGGATCGTCCGGACGGCCGGCCGGATGGGCCGGACCACCAGCGGGCGGCCCTCGTAGGACAGGTCGCCGGCGGGCTGCTGCACCAGGATCGCGTAGCCCTTCCCGCGCCCCACCAGGGACCGGGTGACCTCGTAGTCGGTGGTCCGGAACCTGATGTTGGGCTGGAGGCCGGCGGCGTCGAACATGGTCATCGTGTTCTCGCGGCTCGGGTTCACGTCCAGCAGGATCATGGGCTCGGCGGCGACGTCGGCCAGCGAGATTTCGCCCCGCGCCGCCAGCGGGTGGTCCGCCGCGAGCACAACGGAGGGCTCGGCGTCGTACAGCCTCCGCCGCAGCAGGCCGGCCGGAAGCGACAGGTCGTACGCGATGGCGACGTCCAGCCGCCCGCCCGCGAGCCGGCTCTGCACCTCGGTCTGCGGGCCGTCGAAAAAGTCCAGCTCCACCAGCGGGTGGCGCTCGCCGTAGTGGTCGATCAGCCGGGCCAGCACGGTGGGCGCAAGCGTCAGGTAGCAGCCGAGCGTCAGCGAACCGCGCAGCTCCGCGCCGGCGCCTCCCGCGTGCAGCTCCAGGTCCGTGGCCTCGATCAGCAGGCCCTTCGCGCGGTCCAGCACGTAGCGGCCGGCGGCGGTGAGCGTGACGCCGTGCGCCTTGCGCCGGATGGTCAGCTGCGCGTCGAACACCCGTTCAAGTCCGTTGACCGCGCCCGAGACGGCGGACTGGGAGACGTGCAGCGCCTGGGCCGCGGCGGCGATGCTGCCGTTCTCCGCGACGGCGACGAACGCCTCGAGCTGCCGGAGCGTGTAGCGCGCCATGTATACCTCGCCTAAACCGTGGATGCTGCCCGGATTCTTGTACTTTACCCGGGGATATGACGGGCACCACACTGGTGTGTGACGCCATGCCGCGTCGAGAACGACGCCCGAACCCCACCAGGAGACCACCGATGAGCGCCCAGGGAACACAGGACACCGCAGGCTGCCCCTTCATCGGGGAACTCCCGGCGGATCCGGCCGAGCGGGCCGCGCTGCTGGCGTCGGTTCCTGCCGCGCACCCGACGTCGGACGCTGCGCCGCGCCCGACGTCGGAGATGGCGCCGGACCGCGAGGCCCCGGTCGCCGACTGGGTCACCATCTCGGACCTCTACCGCGATCCTTTTCCCATCTACCGCCGGATGCGCGAGGAGGCCCCCGTCCACTGGGTCCCCGCGGTCAACCGGTACATGGTCACGGGCTACGCCGCCTGCCACACGATCGAGCAGGACGCCGAGACGTTCTCCGCCGACGAGACCGGTTCGCTCATGAAGCGCGCCATGGGTCACTCGATGCTGCGCAAGGACGACCCGGAGCACAAGGTGGACCGCGACTCCTACGGCGGCACGCTGCGCCCGGGCACCATCAAGAACCACTGGAACGCGATCTTCGAGGCGAACAACGAGAAGTACCTGGGCGATCTGCTGGACAAGGGGCCCGGCGCGGACTTCGTCTGGGACTACGCGGCCCCCTACGCGGCGGAAAACCTCCGCCTGATCTGCGGGTTCCACAACGCCACGCAGCAGGACATGCAGCGCTGGAGCCAGACCATGATCGACGGCACCGGCAACTACGCGGACGACGCCGGGGTGTGGGACAAGAGCGCGCAGTCCTCCGCCGAGGTCGACGCCGCCATCGACGAGATGCTGCCGTACCTCTTGGAGAACCCGGACCACTCCCTGCTCTCCGGGCTCGCGTCCCTGCCCATCCCGCTCGAGGCCATCCGCGCCAACCTGAAGATGACCATCGGCGGGGGGCTGAACGAGCCCCGCGACGTCCTGGCGACCACCGTCTGGGCGCTGCTGAACCACCCGGACCAGTTGGCCTCGATCGCCGGCAACCCCAAGCTGTATGCGACGGCGTTCGAGGAGTCCGTCCGCTGGGTCGCCCCGATCGGCATGTACCCGCGCGAGACCACCCGCGACACCGTGCTGGAGGGCGTGCGCCTGCCCCAGGGCTCGCGCGTCGGCGTTGTGCTCGGCGCCGCCAACCGCGACCCCGCCGTGTTCGAGGACCCGGAGTCCTTCAACATCCACCGCCCCAAGAAACCGCACCTCGGCTTCGGGGGAGGGGCCCACTTCTGCGCCGGCACCTGGGTGGCGCGCGCGCAGGTCGCCCAGGTGGCCATGCCGAGCGTCTTCGAGCGGCTGCCCGGCCTCCGGCTGGACCCGGACAACGCGTCGGTCGACGCGGGTTGGGTGTTCCGCGGCCTGGTCAAGATGCCCGTCCTCTGGAGCTAGACACCCCTCGCCCCACACCCTCCCTTCCCTTTCCTAGGAGAACCATGCCTTCCATCACCTTCACCCAGCCCTCCGGGGCCACCGACACCGTCGACGTCGAGGTCGGCACGTCTCTCATGCGCGCCGCCGTGACCAACGGCGTCGAGGGCATCGTGGGGGAGTGCGGCGGACAGGCGATGTGCGCCACCTGCCACGTCTACGTCCGCCCCGAGTTCGCCGACGCGCTGCCGGCGATCGGCGACGACGAGGAGGAGATGCTCGACTGCACCACGGCCGAGCGCACCGAGCATTCCCGTCTGGGGTGCCAGATCCGGGCCGCGGCCGAGACCGACGGGATCGTCGTCGACGTCCCCGCGGACCAGGTCTAGGCCATGGGTGTCGTGATCATCGGGGGCGGGCAGGCGGGGCTGCAGGTCGCGGACTCGCTGCGCGCGGGCGGCTACACCGATGCCGTTACGGTCCTCGCGGAGGAGGCCGGGCTGCCGTACCAGCGCCCGCCGCTGTCCAAGGACTACCTGGCGCAGGGCAAGGAACCGGCGCCCCTGCCGCTGCGCGGGGAGTCCTTCTTCGCGGACAAGGACATCGACCTGCGGTCCGGGGCCGCGGCGGTCGCCGTGGACCGCGCGGCCCGGACCGTGGAGTTGGCCGACGGCGGGACGCTCGCCTACGACCACCTGGTCTTCGCGACCGGCGCGGCCAACCGCGTGCTCTCCTGCGAGGGCGCGGAGCTGGAGGGCGTGCACGGGCTCAAGACCCTGGGCGACGCCGAACGGCTCCACCGCGCGCTCGGGGCCGCGCGCAACGTCGTTGTGGTCGGCGCCGGATTCATCGGGCTGGAGTTCGCCGCCGCGGCCCGGGCGCGCGGGTGCGGGGTCACCGTCCTGGAGTTCGCGGCGCGCCCCATGGGCCGGGCGCTGAGCGCGGAGATGGGCGCCTGGTTCGCCGCCGCGCACGCCGGTCTGGGGGTGGCGCTGCGGTTGGGGGAGGGCATCGAGCGTTTCGATGCCGGCCCGGACGGCCGCGTCGCCGCCGCCGTCTCCACCGCGGGGACGCGCTACCCGGCGGACCTGGTGGTGGTGGGCATCGGCGTCGTTCCGAACGACGCGCTGGCCGCGGCCGCTGGACTGGAGACCGCGAACGGGATCGTCGTCGACGGGGCGCTGCGGACCGCGGATCCCGCAGCGCTCGCGGTCGGGGACTGCGCCAGCTTCCCGAGCGCGCACGCCGGGGCGCGGACGCGACTGGAGTCTGTGCAGAACGCCACCGACCAGGGCCGCCACGCGGCGCGGACCATCCTGGGCGCGGCGGCGCCATACGCCGAGCTGCCGTGGTTCTGGAGCACGCAGGGCCCGTTCCGGCTGCAGATCGCGGGGCTGTCCGCTCCGGGCGACCCGACCGTGCGCAACGGCGACCCCGCCGGCGGGAAGTTCTCCGTCCTGTGCTTCCGCGACGGCCGGCTGGCGGCGGTGGAGTCCGTGAACTCGCCGGCGGACCACATGGCCGCGCGCAAGCTGATCGCCGCGGGCGCGGGCCCGACGCCGGAGGAAGCGGCCGCCGACGGGTTCAGCCTGAAGGCGTTCTCCCGCGCGCTCGCGCCGAGTCTCGTCTAGGAGGGAACATCATTCCATGAGCACCGTTTCCGCAGTTGTTGCCAGCGCCGTCGCCGACCACACCGCCGAAGTGTTCGCCCTGATGGGCAACGGTAACGCCCACTTCACGGACGCCCTGGCCCGGCAGGGGCGCGTCCGCATGACCGGGCTGCGCCACGAGGCCGCGACCGTCGCCTCCGCGGACGCGTACCAGCGCGTCAGCCGTCGCACCGCCGTCGCGACCACCACGTATGGACCCGGATACACGAACGCCCTGACCCCTCTGGCCGAGGCCGTCTGTTCGCGCACCCCGCTGGTGTTCGTCGTCGGCGGCGAGCCGACCACCGGCCGCCGGCCGTGGGACGTGGACCAGGTCGCGCTGGCCCACGCCGTCGGCGCCCGCACCCTCACCGTCGACGCACTCAGCCCGGCGGCGACGACCCGCGAGGCCTTCCGCCTCGCCGAAGACGAGCGCATCCCGGTGGTTCTCTTTATCCCATACGACGTCGCCGCCGCGCCCGCCGCCGATGAGCCCGCCACCGAGCCCGCACCCGCGCCGGTACCGGCCTCGGCCGAGGTTCAGGTTGCCGATCCGCGGGAAGCGGCGGACGCGGCCCGCCTGCTCGCCGCCGCGCGCCGCCCGTTGATTCTCGCGGGACGGGGAGCCCGCGACGCCGCCGCGGGACTCGGCGAACTCGCCGACCGCATCGGCGCGCTGACGGCCAGTTCCGCGCCGGCCCGGGGAACCTTCGCCGGACGGGAGTTCGATCTCGGCGTGTGTGGCGGGTTCGCTTCCGAGGACGCCTCGAAGCTCATCCGGCAGGCGGACGTGGTCCTCGCCGTCGGCGTCGGGCTCAACCAGTTCACCACCGCGTTCGGCACCCAATTCGACGCCGGGGCCACGCTGCTCCAGATCGACCTGACGCCCGCGCCCACCAACCCGCGCGTGGACAAGCACCTCCGGGCGGACGCCGCCGCCGCGACGGACGCGCTGCTCGGACAGCTCGCCGACCACGCCGCGCCCACCCAACGCTGGGAGGGGACGGCCGAGGAGGCGCGCGGTTCCCGGCTGAACTTCAGCCGCGACACCGGCACGGGGCAGGCGCCCGACGGGCTGCTCGACCCGCGCAGCGCCATGGCCCGGCTCAACGAGATCCTGCCCGCCAACCGCCAGGTCGTCTCCGACGGCGGCCACTTCATCGGCTGGTCGAGCTACTACTTCGACCTCCCCGCTCCGGACAGCCTCACGATGGTCGGAACCCAGTACCAGTCCATCGGCCTCGGGCTGCCCTCCGCCGCCGGGGCCGCGATCGCCCGTCCGGGTGCGACCACCGTCGTCGTCACGGGCGATGGCGGTGGGATCATGGGCCTGCCCGACCTCGACTCCCTCGTCCGGACGGCGGAGAGCGCCGTCGTCCTGGTCTTCAACGACGCCTGCTACGGGGCGGAGATCCACCAGTACGGTTCGCAGGGCATGGACCAGCGGATCATGGAGATCGAGCAGGCCGACTTCGCGAAGCTCGCCGAGGGCTTCGGCGCGACGGGCCTCGTCGTCGATACGATGGAGGACCTCGACGCCGTCCAAGGCTGGGTGAACGGCGGCGCCCGCGGCACCCTCGTGGTGGATCTCCGTATATCCCGCAACGTGGTTGCCCCCTACATCCTCGAGATCATCGAACTGACCCTGAAGAAGAAGTAGGGGTCCGGGCAATGTCGCGGTAGGTGACCGTGCGGCATCGCGGCCACCACCCACTGGCCGCGCCCCGTTGGGACGCGCGTTAGAAGGGCGGCGGACCGCCTTCGGTGTAACCGGGCGGAGTGGGTGCGGTCCACGCCGCGAACGGATCGACGGCGTCGGCGGTGGGAGTGCAGCCACGGCGTGCCGCGAATTCGTCGCTATCGAGATCGCGGATGCCGTTTATGGACAGGGGCCGACGTTTCTTCATCGCGTGGACCCGGGGACGTGTCGGTTCCTCGGCACGAGGGTACCGCCGGCGGGGTTTTCCGGGGTCGCCGTCCGGGGTGTGGTCGATCAGCCGCAGCTCGGCCAGCAGCCAGGCGTTGTCCTCTCCGCCGGCGGCGTCGTAGGCATCGCTGTCGGCCTGCCGTTGGGCATCGTCCGGTTCTCGCGAGCGCGCGGCCTCCTGGCTGTCGAGCCACGAAGCCGCCGCGGATGCGGCATCGTCCGGCGGCCACTCGAGGTTCTCGTCGGCCCACGCGAACAGCTCGGCATTCAGTCGGTCGACGACGTCCGGAGGCGGATGCGGGGTCGGCTCCTCCCATGGATCCCACGACTGCTCCGCCGGCCATGACTCCTCCGGATCCCACGACTCTTCCGCAGGCCATGACGCTTCCGGATCCCACGACTGCTCCGCCGGCCATGACTCCTCCGGATCCCACGACTGTTCCGCAGGCCGCGGACCCCGTTCGTCCTCGGTCTCCACCTGCCCGCGACTCGACGCGCGATCCTTTGTTTGGCAAGTCGCCGACGGGTCCACCGGTGCCCGCGCAGCGACGGTTTGGGGTGCCCACGCCGCCTCGGGAACGGACTGCCGCGTGGTGCCCCAGAGTGTGGAGACCACCATGGTGCCGTTCGGTAGCTGTGCCATCGTCAGGATGCCCAAGGACTTGAGACGGTGGCACCTCTTGCAGAGCAGTGCCAGGTTTCCGAGGTCCGTGGTGCCGCCGTCTTGCCACTCGATGGTGTGATCGGGTTCGCAGCGGGCGGCCTGCCGGTTGCAGCCCGGAGTGCGGCAGGTGTGGTCGCGCTGGGCCAGGGCCCTGCGTTGGGCAGGGGTCGGGTTGTAGCGTTCGTGCGCCCAGTCGATGATGGCGCCGTCGAACGGATCGGTCAGGATCCGCCACCACGAGGGGGCGTTCGACATCAGGGTGGCCGCGGAGTCCTGGTCTATCGCGCCGAGCCTTTGAACGGTCGGGACGTCCGAGCCTGGGGGCAGCACCAGCTGGCCGACGTTGCTGGCGCCGGTCGCCGGGCCATCGGGCGCCGAGGCGCTGGGTGAAGAACCGGCTGTCGCTGAACCCGCGGCGACCGGCCTCGCGTCGCCGAGGCCGGGAAGGAGAGTCGCGGGGACCGTGACGGTCACGTGTGCCTGGACGTTTTCAAGACCCGAGCCGTAGGGGCCGGCCAGCATCTGGTCGCTGAAGACGTCCGTGCGCAGCTGGTCCAGGGTGCGTGATTCGGGCGCCTCGCCGCCGTCATCGCCGCCGCCGTCGCCTTCTGCCCCGTTCTTGAGCGCTTCGGCGTGCTGGTGGACTCGGTCGTAGATCGCCTCCGCCTTGGCCGCTTCCAGCAGCACCGTGAGGTAGGCCATTCCGTCGCTGCCCGGATCAATGCGAAAAAACCGTTCGTCAATGCCCCGGCGCGAACGCTTCGAGAACGACTCCGGGTCGTACTTCTCCAGAAGACGTTTGGCCTTGGCGCGGACGGCGGCGGGGTTCTGGCCGTCCGCGTAGTCCAAAAGCTTGCGTCCGAGTTCGTTGCGGCTGGCTTTCACCGCGCGTTCCTCGGCCGCGACCGAGCGGAACCACGTGTCGACGGCGGCGGGGTCTGTTTCGTCGGGGGCCGGGATGGCGCGCGGGGTGATGCGGAGCGTCTGGTCGGCGATCACTTCGACGTGCGTTGTGCCGATGCGGCCGGTGGATAGGGCTTCCAACACTTCCGGCAGGTCGGCGGCGAGGGCCTCGGCCCGGTTCAGCGAACGTTCGGCGGTCCATGCGGGCACGCCCTGGACGACCGCGATGTGCGCGACGGCCGCCTCGAAGCCCATGCGGGTGACGAGCTCTCCGGTTCGGGTGGAGATCGCCATGCCTGGGTTGGATTCCAGGGCAGCCAGGTGCGGCGGAGCCTTGCGTTGGGCGTCGTCGTGCAGGGCAACCATTGCCCGGTGGAAGCGAGATTCGGCAAAGCGCCTCAGCTGTTCGGCCTGTTCCAGCTTCGTGCCGGCGTTCCTGGTGCGCGCGTCGGGGTCGGGGGTGAGGATCCACCCGCCAACCCTGATCGAATCTTCGTTCGCGTCCATAATTCAATCGTAGAACAGAAGACCGACGCTTTGGCCTTGGCCGGATCACTGTGGACAACTCCATCATCGCGCGCGGTTCCGAATCGCGGACGAGGCGCTGACCCCGTCAGAGCAGCGGAAACACGCCGATAAACCAGAACATCAGGCTTAGGATCACCGCGAAGGCCACCGTCGCGCATCCCAGACCCAGCATGTTGCTTGACGGGACCTCGAACGAGGTTGCCGGATCGGCCGGATCGTACGCCACGTCCACCGAGGATCCCGGCAGCGGCCTATTGCGAAGAGATTCCTCCGATGCGCCGCTGAACACCGCTCCCCGTGGGTCGGTGAACTGGTAGTACGGGTAGTGGCGGAGGCTCCGGCTGGAGTTGCCCATGCCGCCGCTCCAGCCGGTCCGGCTTCCGGTGACCGTGGCGCGCGTGCGCGGCCAGTCGGCGATCCGGCGCTCGTGGCGCTTGGCCTTGAGGATCAAGTGCACAAGGGTCCAGGCCACACCGACAACGAACAGCGCCCAAACGATGTACATCGCGGTTCTCAAGTTGCCCCCTTGGCCTCGTCTGAAACCCTACCTGCCGCCCCACCGGCGTCACGGTCAGACCGACCAGGCGAAACGGAACGCCTCGGCCATCTCCTCGGGCGAACAGTCCGCGTACCGCTCGAGTTCATGCCGGCGCACGGCCACCACACCCTCCACGATGTCCGGCCCCAGGACCCGCGCGGCCAGTTCCGAGTCCTCCAGCGCCGCGAGGACCGCGGCGTGCCGGGTATCAAGTGCAAGGGCGTCCCGGTCCGGGCTGTCCGCCGGATTGACCCTGACCTCCGCCGGAAGCGCCATCCCGGCGCGGATGCCGTTCAGGGCCGAGCCCAGCAACGCCGCCGCCGCGAGGTACACGTTCGCGCTGGGGTCCACGACCTTCAGCTCCACGTTCGCCCCGCGCGGGTTGCCGGCCGTGCCCGCCACGAAGCGGACGGCCGCCTCGCGGTTCTCCAGCCCCCAGCAGGCCGCGGCCCCGGACCAACTGCTCGGGCGGAGGCGTTGGGACGAGACGACGGACCCGGCGTAGACACCCAGGAAGTCGCCGAGGCCGGCGAGTATCCCAGCGATGGCCGCCCCGCCGTCGTGCGTGATGCCGTGCGGTCCGTCGCCGCCCTCGAAAAGCCGCCGGCCCGCGCGGGCCAGGGAGAGGTGGAGGTGCGCGCCGTTTCCGGATCCGCCCGCCCACGGCAGCGGGGAGAAGGAGGCGGCCATACCGTGGCGCGCGGCGACGATCCCGATCAGGATCCGAGCCAGCACGCACGCGTCGGCCAGGGCCACCGGCGGCGCCGGCGGGAGGGAGACCTCGAATTGGTCCTCGCCGTATTCGGCGTGGATCTGTTCCGGCCAGACGCCGGCCCGCGCCAGTGTGGAGGCGAGGTCCAGGAGGAACTCGCGGTGGTCGACGACGGACTTGACGCCGTAGGCGGTCCACGCGGTCTTCGGGAGCCGGGTGCCGTCCGTGGCGGCCAGCGCGAACTCCAGTTCTGCGCCCACGAGCGGCGCCAGCCCGTGGCTTGCCGCATCGTCCGCGACCGCAGCGAGGCGTCCGCGCGAGCATAGGGGGGACAGGCTGCCGTCCTGGTGGTGGAAGTTCGCGGGTCCCCAGGCCAGGCCGGCATCGATGTGTCGCAGCCGGTCCGTGTCCAGCCGCAGCCGCAGGTCGCCGGTGACGCCGATGGTGGACGTGAACGCGAGGTTGTTGTCGGCGCAGAACACGTTCCACGACGGCGCCGCGCCCATGCCGACGTCGCGGAAGTCGGCCAGCCGGCGTAGCGGAACCGCCTTGCAGCGGGTCACGCCGGCGAAGTCCACCACCGTCCCGACCACCAGTACGACGCCGGCGGACTTGAGTTCCAGCACAACGCCGCCGATCCGGTCGCGCCCGGAGCTTCCCGTTTCCGTGGACACACATCCATGATGGGCCAGCAACCGGCCAGGCGCACCGGTAGGCCGGGACGGTTTCCGCCAACGTTCAGCCCGGAGGCTTTCCGCGGGTCAGCGCCAGCCGAGCTCCGGCGCGACGTGCTTCAGGATCGACTCGATGACGTGGGCGTTGTAGTCGACGCCGAGCTGGTTCGGGACCGTGAGCAGCAGGGTGTCCGCGGCGGCGATCGCCTCGTCCTCGGCCAGCTTCGCGACCAGCTCGTCCGGGGAGCCGGCGTAGGAGCGGCCGAAGACCGCGCGCGTCTTCTCGTCGATGTTGCCGATCTGGTCCGAGCTGTAGCGGTCGCGGCCGAAGTACTGCCAGTCGCGCTCGTCCGTCAGGGCGAAGATGCTGCGGCTGACCGAGATGCGGGGCTCGCGCTGGTGCCCCGCCTCCCTCCAGGCCTGCCGGTAGAGCTCGATCTGCTCGGCCTGCTGGACGTGGAAGGGCTTGCCGCTCTCGTCGTCCTTGAGCGTGGAGCTCTGCAGGTTCATGCCGCGCTTCGCCGCCCACACCGCCGTCGCATTGGAGCCGGAGCCCCACCAGATCCGCTCGCGCAGGCCCGGCGAGTGCGGCTCCACGCGCAGCAGCCCCGGCGGGTTCGGGAACATCGGCCGCGGGCTCGGCTCCGCGAAGCCTTCGCCCTTGAGCACCTCGAGCAGGCGCTCGGTGTGCCGTCGGCCCATGTCGGCGTCGGACTCGCCGTCGGCCGGTGAGAATCCGAAGTGCCGCCATCCGTCGACGACCTGCTCTGGCGAGCCCCGGCTGAGGCCCAGCTGCAGCCGGCCGCCGGAAATCCGATCGGCCGAGCCCGCGTCCTCCGCCATGTAGAGCGGGTTTTCGTAGCGCATGTCGATCACGCCGGTGCCGATCTCGATGCGGCTGGTGCGGGCGCCGATCGCGGCGAGCAGCGGGAACGGCGACGCGTACTGCTGGGCAAAGTGGTGGACCCGGAAGTAGGCGCCGTCCGCTCCGAGCTCCTCGGCCGCGACGGCCAAATCGATGGCCTGCAACAGGGCGTCCGACGCGCTGCGCGTTCCCGACTGCGGATGGTCGGTCCAGTGGCCGAAGGACAGGAATCCGATGTTCTTCACGCCGAATGCCAACGCGGCGGCGGCCGCCCCTATTCCGTGGCGATCGTGCTATTTCTCGTGGGCGTGCCTGTTGAACACGATGTAGCAGTTCTTGCCCTGGTAGTAATTGCACCAGGCCAGCGCGTTTTTGCCCGCGTAGGTGGCGGACGCGCCTGCGGAGTAGGCCCACGACCCGTTCTCCGAATCGGCCAGGGCGAGCCACCCGTTCAGCGTGTAGCCGGCGTAGACGCAGTCGTATGCGCCGTCCGACTGATTCAGGTTGCAGTTGTCCAGGCTCCCGCTCGTCGCGGAATCGAGCGACGACGACCAGCGCAGCGCCCAGCCGCGCGTGGACGGGGAGAACGCCGCGGCCAGGTACCGGTCGGCGGCGGGAGCGTCCGTCGCCTGCGTCACCGAGTCGGGGGCGACGACGGGCGCGGCCGACGCCGTGACGCCGCCCGTCGCGAACACGAGGGCCAGCAGCAGCCCGACGATGGTCAACGGACGCCTTCGCCCGTTTGTGGTCCTCATTTTAGGTTCCTCACATTCAATCGGCGGGGACGTGCCCGCAAAATGAACGACGCCGGAACCACGCCCGCGCACGGGCGCGCCCAGGCGTCTTTTTCGCCATGGGAGGCGGAGCGAGCGGTCTTCGGACGGTGGTGCCGCCACCGGCCAAACACGCGCCCATTGTGGTGTTGCTATCGATTGACACCATAGCCAGCCATGCTTCCATTGAGTGGACGTGGTTCCCCAGTGGAAACAGTGCTTGACAGGTTTCGTCTGCCGGCGGTCGTGTGCCGGCTTGGTGGTACATCAGTCCTGATACGGAGACCCGGGGGCGGACCGTGCACATGGATCTTGAGTGTGTCGAAAGCCTGATTGTTCTGGCCGAGGAGGAACACTTCGGCCGGGCCGCCGCGCGGTTGCACGTGGGTGCCCCCGCCTTGAGCAAACGGATCCACCGGCTGGAGCGGCAAGTAGGGGCCGCGTTGGTGGAACACGATCCCTGCGGCGGGTTCGCCCTAACGGCCGCGGGCCTTCGGTTCCTGCAGCACGCGGGGCCGCTCCTCCGAGAGGCGCGCCTGGCCCAGGAGGCCGCGATGCCCGGCGCCGAGTGTCCCGTCCGGCTGGGCGTCCCCGGGCGGCTCGGCGAAACCCCCGGGCGGCGGGAACTGGCCGAGCTGTCCGCTCGCTTACGGCGCCGGCGCCCGGCGGACCGGTTCGCGTGTCTGGGAATTCCGTACTCGCTGGTGGTCGACAGCCTGCTGGGGGACAGGGTCGACGTCGTCTGGGCGACGGCGGCGATCAAACATCCGGAGCTTGACTCCGTGCCGCTCACCAGGGCCTGGCGCGCGGCGGTGGTGCCGCGCCACCATCCCCTGGCCGACGCGGCCATGGCCGGCGCCGAGGACTTCGCGGCGCTTCCGCTGCTGCACGATCCGCAGGTCGAGTTCGGGATGATGTCCCGGGCGTGGTTGGCGGACTTCCCCTCGCCCGACGGGGCGATTCCCGTGCCGATCGGGGCCAGGCACTTCGGCGAGGTGTTGCGCGGCGTCGCGGAGGAAAAGGGCGTCGCCGTTGTGCTGGAGTCCATGGTGCCGCTGGCCGCCGGCCGGGGATTGCGGGGCGTGTCCCTGGTGGGTCTTCCGCCCGTGGAGGTCCACGCGGTGCGACGCCGTGCGGACACCCGGTACGACGTCCTCGAACTGGTCCGGTGCCTGGGGCCAATCGCCGTGGACGAATCCCGGACCGGCTCCGTGCGCCGGGAGGTTCCCGGCCACGGCCCCCGCGTGCCTACGGAATAACGGCGACGGCATCGACCTCGATCAGGAAGCCGCCCAGGATCGAGCCCACGGTGGTTCGCGCCGGATAGGGAGCGGCGACGAACTCCTCGTAGGCGGCGTTGAAACCGGGGAAGTCCCGGCCGGGGTCGTGCAGGTGCACCGTGGTCTTGACGACGTGGGAGAAGTCCAGGCCGTGTGCGGCCAAGATGGCGCCCAGGTTGTTCATGGCCTGGCGGGTCTGCTCCTCGATGGTGGTCCCCACGGTGTCGTCGGTGACGGGGTCGTGGGGCGTCTGGCCGGCGGTGAAGAGGAAGCCGTTGGCGGCGATGGCCTGGGAGTAGGGGCCGGCGGGGCGTGGCGCCAGGTCCGTGCTTACCTGCTGTCGGGACATGGGGATCGTTCCTTTCTTGTGGCCGGCGTGGTGGCCGGCCCGGGATCAATGTTGCCTAGAGGACCTTGGAAAGAAAGGCCTGGGTGCGTTCCTGTTTTCTTTGCAGGGCTTCAAAGGTGCCCCTCGCGGTGGGACCATTCGCCCATGGGCAGGCGGGACGTCACCTGATGACCACCACGAAGGCCGACGCCGACGCGGCGCCGCCCCCGGCGGCGCACTCTGCGCCGAAGAGCCGCGTAATGGCGGCGCTTAGCAGCATCGGGCCGCCGATCACCGTGCTCAGCTCCGTGCTGGTCTTCTTCGGCTGGGTGAAGGCGGGCGCGGAGGCCAGCTACATGGGCCTGAACGTGAACCTGTACGGGTACACCACCCAGGACTACGTTCTCTTCAGCGTCAGCCACCTGTCCCTCGCGCTCGTGTTCGTGTTCGTCGCGGGGATCGGCTGCATGGCCCTGCACGGGTGGTTCTGCCGCCGCATCAACCAGGGCGCGGCTGCCCGGCCGCGGATGCGGCGGCTTGCCGGGGCCGTCGCCGCCGTGGGCATCCTGGCGGCGGTGGTGTCGTTGCTGCTGGTGGCGCTGCTGCCCGAACGGAACCTCGTGTACGCGCCCTACGTGATGGCCGCCGGGGTGCTGCTGGCCGCGTGGGCCGTGCGCATGTACCGGCTGGCACACGCCGGGGAACCGGAGGCCCGATCCATCCAGCAGCGCGCCGGCGAGAGCGCGCTGCTGTTCGGCCTGGTCGCGCTGCTGTTGTTCTGGGGGGCCGCGAACCACGCACAGGTTGTGGGCGTGCGCGGGGGCATGGACCTGGAGCAGCATGTGGACGAGCTCCCGCGGGCGCAGGTCTACAGCACCACGCCGCTGGCCACCGACATCCCGGCGGTGACCGAGGCGACGGTCGGCACCAAAGCGTCCCCCGTGTACCGCTACGACGGCCTGCGGCTGCAGTCGGTCAGTGGCGGCAACTTGTTTTTCCTCCCCGAGGGATGGACCGCGAAGACCGGTTCCGTGATCGTGCTGCCCAACGACAACAGCTTCCGCGTCGAGTACGGGCGCTGACAGGGCGGCCGCCGTGCCAGAATGAGGAGTTCTGCCGTAGTCGCGGCCGATTGCACGGACGGGGGTAGCACGAATGCCGGTGGCCGAACGGGCGAAGACGGTGCGCACGGCGCGAGTGGGCGCCGCGTTCCTGGGCATCCTGCTTATCGCCGTGAACCTGCGTGTGGCGTTCGTCAGCGTGGGCCCGGTGCTCTCGGACATCGGCGCGGAGTTCGGCTGGTCCGGAAGCACCGCGGGCCTCCTGACCGGGCTGCCGCTCATCTGCTTTGCCGTCTTCTCTCCCGTGGCGCCGGGCCTGGCGCGCCGGCTCGGCCTGGACCGGGCCCTGTGGCTCTCGGTGCTGCTGCTCGCGGCCGGCATCCTGGGCCGGTCCGTTCCCGCGGAGGCCGCCATCTGGACCGGCACCGTGCTGATCGGGACGGGGATCGCCTTCCTGAACGTGCTGCTGCCCTCGCTGGTGAAGAGGGACCTCCCGGGCCGCGTCAGCCAGGTGACCGGCCTGTACACCGCCGTCCAGGGGGCCGTGTCCGCGGCCGGCGCCGCCGTCGTCGTACCCATCGCCCACGCCACCACCCACGGCTGGCGGCTGGCGCTGGGAGTCTGGGTGGGACTCGCGTTGATCGCGCTGGCGATCCTGCTTCCGCGGTTGCGCTCCCGGAAACCGGTTGTCGCGCCGGCCGGGGACCGCGCCGGCGACTTCCGCTCGCCATGGAAGACCTGGCTGGGCTGGCAGACCACCCTCTTTATGGGGCTTCAGTCGCTCGGGTTTTTCGTCCTGATCGCCTGGCTGCCGGGAATCGAACACGAGCGGGGCGTCCCGGCGGCGACCTCCGGCCTGCACACCTCGGTTTTCCTCCTGGTCGGCGTGCTGGCCAGCCTGACCGCCGGAGCCGTGCTGCACCGGGCCAAGGACCAGCGGCCAGTGGCCCTGTGCAGCAGCGTCTTGGCCTTCTGCGCCTACGTGGGGCTCGCCGTGGCCCCGCAGCTCTCCCTGCTCTGGGTCGTGGTGGGGGCCGCCGGCTGCGGCAGCCTCATTGTCATCGCGCTGTCCCTGTTCAGCCTCCGCACGGTCAACCACCAGCAGGCCGCCTCGCTCTCCGGGATGGCGCAGTCCATCGGCTACGGCATCGCCGCCGCGGGCCCGGTGGCGTTCGGCGCCCTGCGCGATCTCAGCGGCAGCTGGACGCTCCCCCTGGCCGTCACCGCCGGGCTGATGCTGGTTCTGTGCGTCACGGCGGTGCTGTCCGGCCGCGATCGCCTGATCGGCTGAACGCCGCACGTCTCCTCGCTGGGGATGCCGCAAATCATCTCCCGCAGGAGAGCCCAATATCCGATGGTGTCGGTAGTCTGGCCGCACAGTTCCACGAACACGGACGGGTCGACACAGCCGGCGGAACCATGGACACGCAGAGCAGCAGCCCCCGGATACCCTCCGACGGCCCCGGGCCGCCGGCGCACCGCGGTGCCCGCGCCACCGCCCTGCTGTGGTCGCAGCGGCTGATCCGCCTCCTCGTCACCGCGCTGGTGGGGCTCGGCGTCTACCACCTGGCCGTCGAGGAGATCGACGACGGGAGGCTGCTCTGGGGCTTCCTGCTCATCTGGGTGCTCTGCGCGTACATGCTGCTCCCGCAGCTGAACCGGGTCCTCTCGCGGATCTATGTGCCCGACTACTTCATCGGGAGGGCGCGCACGGCCGACGGGTTGCTCGGCGACCCCGTCAACCTGGCGATCGTCGGTAGCGCGGAGCAACTGACCGCGGCGATGCGGCGGGCCGGCTGGACCGCCGCGGAACCGCTGGGACTGGCCACCGGCTGGCGCATCACCCGGGCGTCCGTGCTCCGCCGGAGCTACCCGGCGGCTCCGGTCAGCCCGCTCTTCGTGTTCGGCCGACGCCAAGACCTGGTCTTCGAACGGGAGGTGGCGGGCAGCCCGGCCCAGCGGCACCACGTGCGGTTCTGGAGCTGCCCGCCCGGGTGGAAGCTGCCCGGCGGCTTCGACGCCGACCTCGTCGGGGCGGCCACGTTCGATCGGAGGGTGGGGCTGTCCCTGTTCACCCTGCAGGTCACGCACAAGGTGGCCGAGCGCACGGATGAGGAGCGGGACCTGGTCGTCGCGGCACTTCGGTCGGCGGGGGCGGCGGTCCGCGTCGTCAGGCACTTCACCACGGGGTACCACGCGCGCAACGGGGGAGGGGACGCCATCGAGACGGACGGGGACCTGCCGATCGTCGATCTGCGGCCGACGGTGGCGACCGCGACGACGGCGGCGACGGCGAAGGGAGCCGCGTCCGCCGAGGTTCCGTCCGCGGCGGCGGCGCCGCGGGTTTCCGGGGAGGCAGGGGAGCGGGCGCCCGGCGGCTCGCCGGCGGAGCGGCACCGGGACCTGTTCGGCTCGGGCCGGTCGCTGGATCGGATGGTCTTCTTCAGCGACGCGGTGTTCGCCATCGCCATGACCCTGCTGGTCCTGGAGCTGATCCTGCCCGCCGGACTCGAGCCGGCCGAGCTGGGCATCGCGCTGCGGGAGGACCTCCCGGAGATCCTGGCCTACGCGCTGAGCTTCACGGTGATTGGGACGGCGTGGATGAACCACCACCGCAAGTTCACCGTGATCCGCCGGTACGACGTGACGCTGCAGTGGCTCAACCTGCTGCTGCTGTTTTTCGTCGCCCTGCTCCCGATGCCCACGAGCCTGCTCAGCGACTACGGCGGGAGGGAATCGCCCTGGCCCGTGGTGCTTTACGCGCTGGTGACGTCGGCGGTGTACATCACGCTGAACCTGATCTGGCGGCACGCGTGGCACGCGGGGCTGATCGCGCCCGCCGTCGACGCGGAGCTGTACCGGTACGTCCTGCGTGCCGTCCGGCCCGTTCCGGTGGTGTTCCTGTTCAGCGTGCCCGTGGCGTTCTGGAACCCCGAACTGGCGGTGTACTCGTGGCTGCTCCTGGTGCCGGTCCTGCCGGCGGCCCGCCGGCTGCGGCTCCGTGAGGCGAGGGGCTGAGGCCGCCGTAGTGGCAGGACGGGCCCTGCCTAGTCCGGGACCGTTTGGCGACCGCCGCCCGTACACTGCAAGAACGGCGAGCAAGCCATCCTTCGCAGGCGTCCCCTGCCCCGATCCAGGAGTAAACGATGGACCACGAGATTCAGCTCATGAGTGACGGTGATGGAGTCGCGGTCTTTGGGGATGCGACCGCTGTCGACCGCTTCCTGGCGTCGGAAAATCTGTCTTCGAGGGACCTCGGTCTGCATCGGCTTGGCCCAGTTCTAAATGCAGCGTCCGGGGCTGCCCAATCAGGATCGGAGGTTGTTGCCAACTCCGGGCGTTGGGTTAAGTTGACGGAACAATCGGCTCAGGCCCTCAAGCAGTTCGAGGCGATGAAGGGTTCAACCCATCATGTCAGCCGTGCCGTGGTGACAGAGAAAGGCAAGATCAAGGGAATCCTCGAGTTTGCGAAGACCCCCGGATCAATGTTGGCCAATCCCGCCGTGCTGGCGGGAGCCGCGGGGATCATGGCACAGCTGGCAATGCAGCAGACCATGGACGAGATCACCGATTATCTCGCCGCGATCGACGAGAAGGTCGATGACGTGCTCCGCGCCCAGAAGGACGCCGTGCTCGCTGACATGCTGGGTGTTGACTTCGTCATCGGCGAGGCCATGACGATCCGGGAACAGGTGGGCCGCGTTTCTGAGGTCACGTGGTCGAAGGTCCAGACGACCTCGGGCACGATCGCGCGAACTCAGGCCTATACGCTGCGGCAACTCGACGCCATCGCCGCGAAGCTGGAGCACAAAGGCAAACTCGGTGATCTCGCCAAGACCTCGAAGGAAGCCGAGGCCAAAGTGCAGGAGTGGCTCGCGGTTCTGGCCCGCTGCTTCCAGCTGCAGGACGGGATTGCGGTACTCGAGCTCGACCGAGTGCTGGAAGCGTCGCCGGAGGAGCTGGATCAGCACCGCCTCGCGCTGAGGGCCGCCCGGCAAAACCGGCTGGAACTCATCTCACGAAGCACCGAGCGTCTGATGGCGCGCATGGATGCCGCCGCTGGTGTGGCCAATGCGAAGGTTTTGCTGCACCCGACGTCGTCGCGCGCAGTAGTGCATTCGAGCAACTACGTGACGAGCGCCGTTGTAGACTTCCACGGCCTACTCGGGATCGAGGGGGATCGTCAGTCGTTGGAGGCGAAGAGATGGGTTGATGCGGCAGTGGAAGTGAGGGACAGGGTGCTTGAGACTGGGGCGGAGGGCGCCGGCGCTGCCCGGCGTTTGGGCAACGAGAACTTCGACCGAGCCCGATCGGCGACGAGCAGACTTTCCAGCGGAATTGCCGACCGGGCGCTGCGACTGCGTGGAAACGACAACAAGGCCGAAGAGAGCAACTGAACGAGGCGCGGAACATGGTGTCGCGCCGGGACGGCGCCGACGCCGTCCGGTTCCGCGGTAGGCGGCGGCTAAGACGGATTCGTGACAGGGTGTGGGCATCAATCCGACGGCGTACAGGAGGAGCTGGCAAGTAGGCCAATCATTCGACGCCGAAATGGACGACTTTCTAATGCGATGCGGCCTGGGGTATCTTGTCGGGGTCTCCCTCGGGATCCGCCAGAAGGAATTCGCGGTTAGAGGCGAAGCGCCAAGCCACGTGGTCCAACACGGCCGCTGTCACATCGAGTTCGGTGGCCACCTCCACCAACGTCGCTAGGACTTCCTCGTTGGTCGCATCCTTCAGCGTCGCCCCGGGAACATTCGCAACAAACCGGTGGACCATCCGGTCCACCTTGATGCTCTGGCGCCCAGCGAGAATCAGTACGTAGTTGAACGTGATGCCCGAGCGTTGGCTCGGAAGGGCCTTCCACCCGCTGTGAAGATCTTGTAGCGCAACGCCGTCGAGCGCCCGGAGGTCTGCCACCGTTAGGACGCCCTTGTCGCGGAGGAGCTCGGCGGCGAGGAGAACAACCTCCGCCTTCAGGACTGCATTAGGTTTCGTGTGTGCCGGCTTCCGGTTCTTGGCTACCTGATCCGCCCACTCACTTACTCCACCGACCGCACTGAAGGTGGCGAGAAGCTCCTCGACGCCGTCCGACTCACCTGTGCTGACCGTGGAGGCCGATGTGCCCTGATACTCCTTGTAGTTGGATACGACATTCTTGACGGCGTTGTAGTGCTGGCCGGTCGAGTAGATCGAATCAACAACGCACAGCGCGAGACTGTCGGGATACCCGTTGGCACGAATCCAGCGATCGCTCGGGCCCAATTCCCGGCGTGCGAAAGTCACCAGAGCCTTCACGTTCTGCGTGCGTCGATCCGTGGATTGAAGATTCCGTTCCAAGTTTCCCCCTAGTTGCCCGCTATCCCTTGCCCAGCGATCATTGCACGAGCCCGCGTCAAAAGAGCCGGATTGCCCGATCTACCGGGCAGAGAAAGTCCGTGATCCGCGTGAGCGACGGATTCACCGCGCACTCGCGCGATCTTCGCAAGCTTCCGTCATCCTGGGGAGACGACCGATACGCCGTGACGTAAGCATGCTAGCCACCCGCTTTCCTCGTGAGTTGATGCGGATGCGGCAGTCACATCTGCATCAACGGCCTCCCACAATGAATCCATAGTTCGTGTCGGCAGTCTGAATGGTGAACATTCCCCCTTCACCGCTGGAGCTGCCCCATGGACTCCCTCGTCCTTTTTGGCGCCGACCTCGTCGCCATCCTGATCCTCGTCTTCGCCCTCTACCTGCGGCGCCACCGCCGCCGCGACCTTATGGTCGCCTACCTGGTGGTCAACGTCGGCGTCCTCGCCGTCGCCGCCGCGCTCGCCGGGTCCGCGGCCTCCGCGGGCCTTGGGCTGGGCCTCTTCGGTGTCCTGTCCATCATCCGGCTGCGGTCCACGGAGCTGTCCCAGCACGAGGTCGCCTACTACTTCGCGGCCCTCGCGCTCGGCCTCATCGGGGGCATCGGCGTCGCCCCGCTGTGGCTCGGATCCGGGCTGATGGCCCTCATCGTCGCCGCCGTCTGGATCGGCGACCACCCGAAGGTCCTGCCGAGGTACCGGCACCAGCACGTGGTCCTGGACCGCGCCATCGCCCGGGAGCCCGAACTGCGCGAGACGCTGGAATCGCTCCTCGGCGCCAAGGTCCACACCGTCACCGTGATCGAGCTGGACCTGGTCAACGACAAGACCCTCGTCGACGTCCGCTTCGAGGTAGTCGCCCGGCCCCGCGCCGCCGGACCGGACGGGCCTCGGCACGAGCGCCTGGACACGGCGCCCGACGGCGAACAGGGCCCCGGGCGCACCGGCACCATCGAACTGGTGGGCGCGTGAGCGCCCGGGCGCCGCTCGGCTTGACGGTGGCCGGCGCGAACCCCGCCGGGCTGGAGCCCATCGGCCTGGACGAGCTCAACGCACTCGCCGCTCTACAGACCCGGATCGACCGCAAGTACGTGGTGGACGTCGAGACCGCCGCCGCCGTCCTGCGCGGCCTGCCCGCGGACACCCGCGTTCTGGACATCGACGGCCGCCGGCACTTCGGCTACGACAGCGTCTACTTCGACACCCCCGGCCGCGCCTCCTACCTCTCCGCCGCGCACCCGCGCCGCCGCCGGTTCAAGGTCCGCACCCGCGGCTACATGGACACCGGCACCGCCTTCCTCGAGGTCAAGACGGAGGGCGCCCGCTCCGCGACCGTCAAGGAGCGGATCCCCTACGATCCCGCGGACCGCTCGCGGCTCACGGGGGAGGGGCGGGCCTATGTCGCCGCCGAGCTGGCCCAGGCGGGCGGTTCGGCGGCCGACGCCGCAACGCAAGTGGCCGACGGCGAACTGATCCCCGCGCTGGAGACGTCCTACCGCCGCACCACCTTCTTCATCCCGGGCGCCGGTTCACGGGCCACGCTCGACGAGGCCGTGGGGTGGCGCCTGCCCGGCGGGCCGCTCTGGTCGCTCGCCGGGCACGTGGTGCTGGAGACGAAGTCGGGCTCCAGCCCGGGCCCCGTCGACCGGCTCCTCTGGGCCCACGGGGTCCGCCCGGCGCGCATCTCCAAGTACGCCACCGGGCTCGCCGCCCTGATCCCCGCCCTGCCGTCCAACCGCTGGTCACGCACGCTGCGCCGCCACCTGGTCCCGAACCTCGTCGAGCGCGTCCCCGCCCCGCATACACCCCCACACTTCCCGGAAGAGAGAACATCATGAAGCTCCCACGCTCCGCCACGTCCGCAACCACCAACGCCGCCACGTCAGTCGCCGCCCTCGCGCTGGCGCTGTCGCTCGCCGCCTGCTCCACAACCGCGGACGCCGGATCGGGTGACACGGCGTCGTCGTCGTCCGTGTCTTCCTCCGCCTCCTCCTCGGCGTCGACCGATACCACCGGAAGCGCCGACACCGCGTCCGCCGCCATCGAGATCCAGACCGACGCCGACACCCACTTCGACGACGACGACCTGGTGTGGGACGAGTCCACCGAGGTCGCCGTGACGCTCGCCGACGGCGCCAGCACCGGCGGAGACGGCGTGGAGGTGGACGGGGACACCGTGACCATCACGGCCGGCGGCACGTACCGGATCAGCGGATCGCTCGCCGACGGAACCCTGAACGTCGCCGCCCCCGACGACCAGCTGGCGCGGCTGGTGTTCGACGGCGTCGACCTCGCCTCCTCCACGGGGTCCGCGCTGACCGTCACCACGGCCGACGAGGTGGTTCTCTACCTGGCCGACGGCAGCACCAACAGCGTCGCCGATGCCGCCACCTACGCCGCGGAGTCCGGGGAGACGCCGACGGCGGCCATCGCGTCCGCGAGCGACCTCACCATCGCCGGCGGAGGAGCGCTGACCGTCACCGGCAACGCGAACGACGGCATCAACACCAAGGACGGGCTGGTCCTCGCGGGCGGCACCGTGGACGTCACCGCGGTCGACGACGGCATCCGCGGCCAGGACTACGTGGTGGTCGCCGGCGGCGACTGGACCGTGGAGGCGAAGGGCGACGGCGTGAAGTCGGACAACGAGGAGGACGCGGACCGCGGCTGGGCCCTGGTTCAGGGCGGGACGCTGACCGTCGCCGCCGGCGACGACGGGCTGAAGGCCTTCAACACTCTTTGGATGGTCGACGGAACCACCACCGTCACCTCCTCCTACGAGGGCCTGGAGGCCGCGGACATCCTCATCGAGGGCGGCACCATCGACGTGACGGCGAGCGACGACGGCGTGAACGCGGCGGGCGGCTCGTCAACGGACGCGGCCGGCGCCGGGGGCGGGCCGAACATGGCGGCCGCGGGCGACTACAGCGTGGTCGTCTCAGGCGGAGACACCACCATCAGTTCCGAGGGCGACGGACTGGACTCGAACGGGACCGCCCGGGTGACCGGCGGCGTGCTGGTGGTCAACGGGCCCACCAACGACGGCAACGGCGCGCTGGACGTCGACGGCGACCTGACGGTGGAGGGCGGGACCGTGGTCGCGGCCGGGAGCGCGGGCATGGCCGTGACGCCTTCGACGGACTCCGCGCAGTCGAGCCTGCAGTTGACCTCGGACACGGCGCTGCCCGCGGGCACGGTGGTGCAGGTCGCCGACTCCTCCGGGGAGCTGATCGGCACGTTCGTGACCGAGAAGGAGGCGGCCTCGATCGTCTTCTCCTCCGAGGGCATGGAGGACGGCGAGGAATACACGGTCTACACCGGCGGCACGGCGGGCACGGGTGCGGGACTCGTGGACGGGACGCTGAAGGGCGCCACGGAGGTCAGCACGCTGACGGCCGGCGAGTACACGGCCGGCGGCATGGGGTTTGGGGGCGGGCGGCCTTAGTCGCAACCGCGGCTTTGGCCCGGGTTCGACGGCCGCCTGCTCGCAGCCCTACAGCACGTGGGACGCAACCAGTTGGGAAAGCGCCCGGATGTCCACCTGCCCCTTGAATTCAAGCCGGACCTTGCCAAGTCCGCTGAACCACAGGTCCAGTTCCGCATCCAGATCGAACGTGCCTGCCGTCTCGACGGAGAACGCCTGGATCTTGGAGTAGGGCAGGGACGTGTAGTCGCGCTTCTTACCTGTCATCCCCTGGACGTTTACCGTGATGAGGCGCTTATTGGTGAAAACCACGAAGTCGCGGACGCCCTTGAACGTGGCAAGTAGTGTCTCCTCCCGGACGAAGAGTGGCGTCACATCCCCAGCCACATCCTGCGGATTGCATGGGCTGAGCTTGAAGACGGAACCGTTGTTGAAGTCAATCATGGCTCTGACCATAGCTGAGACAAGTGACAGGTTTGACACCCGCCTGAAAGGTTATGCACCTGCCACATTCCTCGACAGCGAATCTATTCGTGATTGGCCAGGAATGCTTTATGGTTCGAGTATCTGCTTGCTTTTCGTTTTCTGGGGGGAATTTCTATGAACAATCCTTTTCTGCCTTTGCCTGTCCAAAAACGGACTCGTACACGTACCTGGTGGATCGTTGCGGCTCTCCTCGTCGTGCTGCTCATCGTCCTGATGATCCTGGCCCCGGTGCTGATGTTCCTACTGAGCGTCTTGGCTTTCCTGTTCGCTCTGGTGGGCCTGCTCGTCGGGCGCATCAAGTGGGCGCGCATCCCAAACCGCAAGGCCGCCGTCGGCCTCGCGGGCGTCGCCGCGGTAGTATTCGTCGCTTCCGCCGTCGTCGGCGGTATCCAAACTGGCGCCGGGGGCAACACGGCCGTGGCCGACAAGCCTGCATCGACGCCTACCTTGGAGCCGGCTTTGGCAAGTTTCGTTGGCCAGTCCTGCGACGCGGACCATCTGGTGATGACACAGGGATCGGAGAGCAACTACTGCAATAAGGCCGACGACGGTGCCTTCGTCTGGGTCAGCCAGGCCGTTCACGAGAAGGACGTCGCCGCGGCCAAGGAACGGGCCGAGACGAAGGCTGCAGCGGAGGCCAAGGCCAAGCAGGAAGCCGCAGCCAAGAAGGCCGCTGAGGAAAATGCGAAGCAGGAGGCGGCGGCGAAGAAGGTCGCGAAGGAAAAAGCAGCCGCGAAGAAGGCCGCCGAGGCAAAGGCTGCGGCCCAGGCTCAGGAGGAGGCAGTGGAGAAGGAGGCCGCCGCTGCTGCAAAGAGGGCCGCAGCCGAGCAGGCCGCAGCGGACGCCGCGGCAGCCGCCGAGGCCGAACGCCGGGCCGAGGCCGAAGAGCAGGCGCAGATCGAGACTTTGGTTGAGGACACCGCAGGATCGTCCGCGTACTACGAGAACTGCTCCGCGGTCCGGGCCGCTGGAGCCGACCCGATCTACTCGGGCGACCCCGGCTACAGCCGGAAGCTGGACCGCGACGGAGACGGCGTCGCCTGCGAATGAGCGCCACCCGCCCGCCGGGACGGCGACTGATTGTCCTCGGCACCGCCCTGCTGTGGGCGCTAACGGGCTGCGGCGCACCAAGCGCCGCAGCCCCGCCAGTCGAGCCGCTCAACATCCATACTGAGGCGCCTACCCACGAGCCGATAACCACTTGGTCCGAGGCTCCGACTCCGGTTGCCCCAGCCCCCGAAACGCCGGCTCGGGCGTCTCCCACGGTGCCCGAGTCCGCCGCCCTATCCAGTGCGCCCACACCGGACACTGGGCCGACGGCACCCCAGCAGGCCAGGACAGAACCCGGAAACGGGACGATATTGGCCCAATTGGCGGCCATCCCGATCAAGGGGCGCGCCCCGCAGACCGGTTACGATCGCGACCTCTTCGGCTCTGGCTGGAAGGATCCGGACCGGAACGGGTGCGACGCCCGCAACGACGTCCTTGGCCGCGACCTTGAGGCCACCACTTCAAAACCCGGGACCCGAGGTTGCGTCATCACCAGCGGGATCCTTGAGGACCCCTTCACCGGCCGGACAATCGCGTTCGTCCGAGGACAGGGAACGAGCACGAAGGTCCAGATCGACCACGTTGTGGCGCTATCTGACGCATGGCAGAAGGGCGCACAACAATTGACCGCTCTGGAGCGTCTCGCGTTCGCCAATGACCCGCTGAACCTGTTGGCCGTGGACGGGCCCACGAACGCCTCCAAAGGCGATGGAGACGCCGCTACTTGGTTGCCGCCGAAGAAGACCTTCCGCTGCGATTACGTCGCCCGGCAAACCGCGGTCAAGGCCAAACACGGACTCTGGATGACCAAGGCGGAGCACGATGCGATCCAACGTGTCGTCGTCAGCCAGTGCCCCGAGCAGAAAGCCTTGGCTACGGCCGGTTGATGCGTCGGGAGGCAAGCACCTGAAGGCCGGTCACGGTCCGAATCTGCGCGCGTGCTGGCGACCTGGGAAGCGAGGCCCTAACCCTCGTGAATTGGAGTTGTCATATGTGCAGTTATCGGCGTTGGGCCAGTTCCGCCTAACCGAATAGCACCATGGCTTTCGGGGCGGTGGTCCAGGCGTCGAGACCGACGCGTGTCAGGATCGTTTGGGGCGAGGGCGCACGGTTGGGAGTGCGGGCCCGTCCCGGTGCGACGGTGGGCCGCAGTGCCTGTCCGCAGCGACAGGGTGTGGCTAGGCCTGCGGTCGCACCTCGTCCACGAGGCGGCGTACCGCTTCAAGCATCTGCGTGAACCCGGGCTCTCCGACGGGGAAGTGGCCGCAGTTTTCGAGGACGACGAGCGACTTTTCGGCCGCAATGCCGTCGAAGAAGGGCCGGCTGATCTCCAGGGGCGTCCATCGATCCGCGCCGGGCTGGATCATCGTTACCGGGGTGGTGGCGAATTGTTCGGGCTCCACGAGGGGTGAGGACTCGAGGAAGCTTCGCATCCAGCCAAGGGGCACCCGTCCACCTCCGCCGCTCCTGTCGGCAAGGACCGCGTCGATCAGGCCCCGGTCGTTGGCGATGTGCCGCATGTCTGCGATCCATCGAATGGGGAGGCGCACATTGGCAAGGGGCCCTGCCGACATCCTCAGCGCGGGGCCGGCCATGCGTGCAAGGGCTGGATGCCACGTCAGGCGTTCGCGGACACGGGGCTCGCGCGGATCCAGAAGGCAGGTGACAGCCAGGCGGGAGGCCAGTCCCGTCTCTGCGGCCGCGTCGTAGGCAAGCATGCCGCCCATGCTGGCGCCCATGACGACCAGGGGGCGTTCGTCGTCTTCCTTCCGCACCAAGTCGACAAGAAGCTGCTGCCAGTCTCCGTATCGAATCCTGCCGGGGTGCGCGGACGTCGTCTTCCCGTAACCGGGAAGGTCCGGAACCGTTACATGGGCACCCAGCTTCGAGAGGTGGGCCGCATAGGGCCACATGGCAGCACTGTCGCCGCCGGCGCCGTGCACGAGCAGGATCCTGACTGGCGCCTCCGGGTTGCCGACGCGTTCGACATGAACGTTCGAATCGTCCCACTGCCACGTCGAAGCCGATCGCCGAACGGCCCCGCCCCGCAGACGGGGGATGTGCCTTTCATAGCGGCAATCACCGGCGGGTGCCGCTGCTGCCCGTGTGGAAACGGAAAAAGGTTCGGGGTGGGATATAGCCATATGCCCTGATTATCGGTGACCCGGCCCCGGGTAAGGCAATCCAAGACGGCCAAGGCGGCCCCGCGCGCGGGTGGAGGCGCTTGGTGCCGGCGGTATGGAACCGCGCCTCGTATCGGGGCCAACAGCAAGTGTGGATTCTTTGGTGTCAGCGGCAGGACACGCCGTAGAGGTTGAGCACGTATTCCAGGTCCTTTTCCTGCGCGTGGATCTCGTCCTCCGAGATAACTTGAACCGGTTCGGGGCCGAGTCCGTCGTCGGTGCGCCGCATCCAGTAGGCCCAGCAGGCGCCTCCGCCGAACTTGGAGTGGAACCTGACCCCGGCGGCATAGCCTCCGTCGTCGAGGACCTGTTCCCGGGCCCATTGGGCGATGAGCGTGGTCGCTTCGCGGTTGTCGCCGGTCAGGGTTCCGAGCGTGATCCCGTTGATTCCGAGCTGGGTCTCGAAGGCCGGTCCGAGGGATCTGTTGAGGGCGGCGATGGATTCCGCCGCGGTCAGGTCGACCCAAGCGGCCGTGGATTCCATGTGCAGTCGGTACACGAGCCTCCCGTCGCGCCAGCTGGCCGGTAGCCAGCCGGGGACCATGTTGCCGTTGCGGACCCAGTCCTCTTCCACCAGCCTGGCGGCGGTCTCTTCGGCGATGCCGAACCGTGTGGCGGCAAAGGCGACGGCGGAGCGGAAATCCGCTGCGACACGGGTCGGGGACAGGGTTTCCGTTTCCGCATAGGCCGTGCGCTTGCCGTCGGCCAGGTACAGGGTCCTTCCGGGTGTGTCGAAACGCGACCACCCCGAACGGCTGGCCCCCGGCGCGTCCGGGCGCGGCCGCGGACTCAGCGGCCCGTAGGAGCTCTTGGCGATTCTGAAGCCGGTCAGGCGGGTATCGATGAGGGCGAGCCCCGTGGTGGTGCAAACCCGCCTCAACCGGCGAAACCGTCTTCGGTCATGGAGGCCGCCGCGTCCATGACTTCCTTAGCCCGCAGCGCGCTGATGGCTTCGATCGGGGAGGTTTCGCCGAGCCAGGGGTTCGATCCGATGAACCAGAGCCGCGCCACATGCTCGCCCTCAACGGCGGACACCGCCATCCAGGCCCGATGTGCCAGGAGCAGGCGCGCCTGGGCATCGGGCTTGGGCTCGGGACCATCGGTGCGGGCCCACTTGTAGCTGATCTTCGGGTCCCGGCTACCGGCCAGGGCCGCCACGAGGGTCGCACCGAGCGCGCTGTTCAGTTGGCGGACGATCTCGCGGATCCCCAATCGTGCGGTACCCGCATGGGATGCGCCGATGTCGATCGAAATACTCACGTGTCCACCCTCCCGGCAGCCGGCCCACACGGAACGCGGTGTTCCCGCCTCCACCCTAAGCGATTCGACACAAGAAATCCACTAAAAATCCACGCTATGAGCGGTGGGTGCTGCTGCCGATGTGCTTGGCCACGACGGCTATCAGGACGCCAGCGCCGCACCAAGCCCGTATACCGGAGAATTCTCCATTGCATCCGCACTGGATGCGATTCGCCGGGTTCGAGTTGTCGTATGCGCCGTTATCGGCGGCGCTGCCACGCGCCAGCGGCTGACACGAACCCTTGGACGCCGTCCAAACCGGCGGGTCGTTGTCTATAACCACCCGGAGCATGTCGCCCGAGATGTCGGAGGCCGCTCCTATCCCGAGGAGGGGCGGTTGTCCAGGATCTTCTCCATGAGCATGAGCATCACCAGCCGCTCCGCCTCGGTGAGCGACCCGAACCACTCTTCCTCTAGTCGCAGGTGTGCCTCGTATGTTTCGCGGGTCAGGTTTTCGCCTTTCTCCGTCAGCTGGAGAACCATCGACCGCTGGTCCTCCTTCGAGGGCTCTTTCGTGATGAGGCCGTCGTCGAGGACCTTCTTGAGCGCTGAGGATATGGTTGCACGGCTCATGCTGGTCACCGAGGAGATTCTGTGCGGCGGCAACGGGCCCAGGGTCCACAGGGCGAAGCACAGTCTGAAGCTCGCCTGCGCCCAACCGGCCGGTTTGTGTACGCGGCGGTCGGCGTCGTCCTGCATCGCTTGGCTCATTTTCCTGGAAACCAAGCTCAATTGGCCGATGACAGGGTCTTGGCTAATGCCTAGATCCTGGACTTTCCGCGAAGCGGCTTCCACGAGGACGCGAAAGCGACCGTTGCCGGAGGGAGCGGTTGAATCGAACAAATGACTCACGACGCCACCAGCCCTGTCTTGACGTCCGGGGGCCCTGCCGGCTGGGCCCCGTATCGGGTTATGGCAACGAGTTCGCAGAATGCATCAATGCCAGCAAGTCCTCCCTCTCGCCCCAACCCGCTCTCCTTGGCTCCGCCGAACGGGATCGACGGATTCGGGCGGCCGAGGCCATTGACCCAAACCATTCCCGTGTGTAGTCCCTGCGTTACGAGAGCCAAGAACTCCTCGTCGTTGGACCAAAGCGTTGCGCCCAACCCGTGTGGTCCGTCGTTGGCCAACCGGATCACCTCGTCGACGCTCCCGTAGGGAACCACCGGCAGGACGGGACCAAATTGCTCCTCGTCCACCAGCGGCGTGCCGTTGGAAATTCCCGTGACGATGGACGGCTGCATGAACAAGCCCGGAGACTTCGACCGCTTGCCCTCGTACGCGATGTCCGCCCCGGCCTTCCGTGCCGACATCAGAAGGTCCTGCACGCGGTCGAACTGGGCCTCCGTGGTCAGCGCCGGCGCGGTGGTCCCTGGGTCGAAGGGGTTCCCAACACGGGTGGCCTCTGCCAGCACCACCAACCGGCGCGCGACATCGTCGACGATGGACTCGTGGGCATAGACGCGTTTGATGGCCACGCAGGCCTGCCCACTGGAACCGAAAGCGCCCCGGAATATTTGGGGGACAACGACGTCGAGGTCGGCATCGGGGCCGACGATTGCAGGATCGTTGCCCCCCAGTTCCAATTGCACGCGCTTCAACGTGGACGCGGCGGCGCGCATGATCTGCTTGCCGACGGCGATGCTGCCGGTGAAGGACACCATGGCGACGTCCGGCGACTCCGAAAGGATGGGCCCTGCGCTGTCTTCGCCCGCTACGACATTGACCCATCCCGGGGGAACGGCGTTGGAGATGACGCGCGCAAAATGCAAAGCGCTCAGGGGCGTGGCGGGGGAGGGCTTGCACACGATGGAATTGCCAGTGATAAGGGCGGCCCCTATCTTGTTGACCATCATGAGAACTGGCATGTTGAACGGGGTGATGGCCGCCACGACGCCGAGCGGGCGGCGAACAAGACTCGTCGTTCCCCCGGCTCCGTCCTCCGTGACCTCGGTCGGGACCTCGACGCCGGACCAATAGGTCAGGCTGGAGGCGGATGCCGCGGCCTCCATGGTGGCGGAGGGCAGGAGTTTTCCGGTCTCGAAGGCGATGAGCAGGGCGAGCTCGTCTTGGTGCGCGCGCACCTCGGCGGCCATGGCGGACAAGACCTGCCGCCTTTCATGCATGGGGCCGATCCCGGCGCGGAACGCCGTGGCGGCGGCCTGGATCGCGGCCGCAACGGTGCCGGAGTCGGCCAGAAGGTAGTCAATCCCGAGTTCCCTATCCCAAGGCGCCCTGACCTCGCCGGGAACGGAGCCTTCGATCAATTGGCCCCCGACGAGGTGCCGGAGATCCTGGCTGATGTTGCGAACCGTATCGGCGGCCTGGGCCGCGGTTAGCTCGTCGAGCGGGTGTGTCGTCATGGCTCAGGACTCCTTCGTTTCGATGTGGTTGGTGACGAATGCTTCCGCCAGGGCAAGCACGGACAGGTAGGTGTTGGCGCTGGGAACCGTCGGCATCACGGACGCGTCCACCACCCGCAGGGAACCGACCCCCAGCACGCGGCAGCTGGTGTCCACCGCGGCGTCCGGGTCTCCCTCCGTTCCCATCCGCGCGGTACAGCACAGGTGCATGGTGTCCTTGACGGTTGCCATGATCTCCTCGTCCGTCCCGGGAGAGGTCGGAGCGCCTGTCATGATGCGGCGGAACGCGTCGTGGTCCATCAGGTTTCGCGCGCGGACCAGGCCGTCGCGCATCCGCACCAGATCGCGTTCGTCCGAGAGGAAGTTCAGGTCGAAATGCGGCTCGTCATGCGGATCCGTGGAGTGTAGGACCATGCTTCCCCGGGAGTAGGGCTGTTCCAGGGACACCGCGATGCCGGCCGTCGGCCGGCCGAACCAGTAGTTGTGGTTGGTGGCCAGGAGCATCATGTCGTTGGTTCGCCCCTCGCCGAGCCCCGACGAGTAGCGGACGACGATGTTGGTCGGCCGGTTGCCGACGCTTGTCTGCGCCTCTTCCACGACGGGCACCTCGACGAAGGTGACCGCATGGTCCTGTGCGTTGGCGCCTACCGGCAGGTCCACCCGGACCGGCACACCGAGGCTCCGAAGCTGGTCGGCCGGCCCGATGCCCGAGCGCATCAGGATGGCGGGCGTGAAGGTCGAACCGGCGGACAGGATCACTTCCCCACCCGGGCGGACGCCGTACTCGTTCCCGCTGGAGTCGACAACGCCGACGGCCGTGTCCGCCCTGAACGCCACGCGGTCGACCAGGATGTCGCCGAGAATCGTCAGATTGGCGCGGTCCCTGGCCGGCTCGAGATAGGCGTCGTTGGTCGACACGCGCCTGCCGTCCCTGATGTTCATCGCCGTGGGCGACACGCCGCTGCTGTCGGGGTCGTTGTGGTCCGGGTGCCAGGGGTGGCCGGCGGCCAGCGCGGCGTCCCGGACGGCATGGTCGACTCCGCCCCAACCCGCCGCCGGCTCACGGTAGATGGGCGTCGGCCCGGTCGTCCCGTGGTGGGCCCGATCTCCGAAGTCCAGATCGTTTTCGATCTTGCGGAACGCCTCCAACATGGTCTCCGGACCCCATCCCGCGGCCCCCAGCTTCGTCCAGGCGTCGAAGTCGTCACGCACGCCCCGGATCGCGTAGAGCCCGTTGATGGTCGAGCTGCCACCGAGGCCACGGCCCCGACGGTACTGGAACGGCTCCTGCCCCTTCGCCCGTGTGGCGGTGGTGTTGTGCCAGTAGAATTCCGGGTTTAGGTGGTTCCGTGGCGGTTCGAGCGCCAGGCCGAGCCCCTTGGTCCGGTCCGTGAATTCCTTCGGCGTGTCCTTGGCCCGGTAGTCGGGCCCGGCCTCGAGCAGAAGGACGGAGAGGTCGGGGTTCTCCGTGAGGCGAGAGGCCAGCAGGGCCCCGGCGGAGCCGGCCCCGACGATGACGTAGTCCCAATTGCTCATGGCGGCGCGCTCCAAGGGTTCTCGTTTGAATAGGGGTCGTTGGGGACTCTCAGCAGTGATGAAGCTAACACAAATTAGACCACGTGCATGCGAAATATAGTCAAGAGTCGTACCTGTTTATCGATGCGAATTCCCCATAAAGTCCTGCATCATGCCCACCTTGCCTCAAGTTATGCGACTTGGTTCATATTAATTTATGTTTGACCATTGACTAAGTCTGGCGGCTATGGCTGACTTTCCTTGGCGATGCTAGGTCGCCCCAAACACCCTCCTTGAGAAACGGATTTGCAATGATGCGTCCCCTGAAACCAGTCCGTCTGGCTGTCTTGAGCGTTTTGGCCTGCGGTGCGCTCACCATGTCGGCGTGTGCCGGTCCGGCCTCGCCGGCAGGCGGCGAACTGGACCTCTCGTCCCTGAAGCTTGAAAGCGCCCAGTCGGAGGACATGACCGCGTTGTACGACGCGGCCATTGACAGCGGCAACACGGAGGTCACGATCTATGCCGGCCACCACGACGAATTCGCGGCCCTGTACGACGGATTCGAGGAGCGCTTCCCGGGGTTGACCATCACGCCCGAAACCTACGTGGGGGCGGAACTGCAGACGGCACTCGACGCGGAAAAGGAGAGCGGCCGCCACGTCGCCGGCGTGATCTCGAATCCCAATGCCGACCGCTACGCGGAACAGGGCTTCGCCGAGGCCTACACGCCTGCCACTTTCGAAGTCCCCGGCTGGACCGCGGGAAGGATCAGTCCGGACCAGATCGAGGACCCGAAGGGCTTCTATCATGCACCGTGGGCGCTCTTCTTCGCTTCGTCCTACAACACCGGGGAACTGGATCCCGCCGCGCTCCCCGGAACGTGGTCAGAGCTGGCCGAGGACGAGTGGGACGGCAAGCTGACGTTCATGAACCCCTCGACGCCAGGCGGAACGATGACGGTCCTCACCACTTTGCTCAACGCCGGAGTCGTGGACGAGGACTGGCTGCGCACTGTCGGCAGCCACGCCAAGATCGTCGCGCAGGACCAGTTGGCCCTTCAGTCGATCAGCTCCGGAGAGTTCGCGTTCCAACCGTTGGCCGCGGCCACCTCGGTCCAGAATGCCAAGGACGAAGGCGCCCCCGTGAACGTCCATTTCATGGACGAGGACAACGTGATCGCCACGGAGAAGTGGATGCTCGCGGCCAACGGCCCATCCCCGGAGGCGTCCAAGCTCCTGCTGAACTACCTGTTCACGGCCGAGGCGCAGGGTCAGACGCTCGAGTCGGGAAACTTCCCCATCGATCAGGACGCGTCGGTCGAGTCACCCTACGGCTGGCCGCGGCTGGAAGACGCCAAGTTCGTGGAACTTCCAAAGCAGTCGATCATGCGGGAAAAAATGGTCGAGTACGGCGACTTGTTCAAATCCGTAGCCGGCCAGTAGCGACAGCACAGACAGCGAAGAGAGAAAAACCATGTCAACGGAAGCCCAACTCGTCGAACGACTCGAGCGAATGGAGCGGCGACTCGAGGACCTGACCTCGGTTCAGGAGATCGAAAAGCTGCAAAACCAGTACGTGACCGACCTGGCGGACCGGAACTGGGCCGGCGTCGCGAACGCCTACGCGGAGGATGCCGTCTGCGACATCCGCAACCACGGACGCCACCAGGGACGGGAAAACATCGCGGCGATGTTCTCGACGGATCTCGAGGACGTCGTCAAGAGCAGGGACGGCTACATCCTCTCCTCGCCCTCGATAACGGTGAACGGTGACAGCGCCTACGGGGAGTGGACGTGGCACAGGTTCCAGTGCGAGTTCCGCACATCTTTCGGAATGATGCGCGTCTGGGGGCCGTGGTCGGAGGGGCACTACAAGTGCCACTACCAGCGCATCGACGGCGTCTGGAAGATCAAGGACCTCTGGTTCCGCGTGAACCGCCCGGACACCGACGAGGAGATAGCGGCGGTTCTCGAGGGCCAGGTCATTGGCGGCGGATTCACCGCCGTCGGTGCCGCGGCCCGTTGATCAGGACCGGAGGACGGACATGCTGAACCGAGCGAAGTACGCACTTTCCAACCCCCAGGTATTGATCGCGCTCGTCTGCCTCGCCTGCTTTGTGGCGCCGGCAACGATGATCGTCCAGGGCGCGTTCAAAACCGAGATGTTCGGGGACGAGGGCAACTATTCGACAGCCATGTTTGCCGATGTCATCACCTCTGCCGACGTGCACGAAGTAGTGCTCCAGACGTTCCTGATGGGGGCGACGACTGTCGCCATATCCATCGTGGTCGCACTGACTCTCGTCGTCGTCTACACGAAGACGAACACGCCGTTGCGGTCGCTGATTCCCGCTCTCATGTTCATCCTCATGGCCACTCCCGGCCTGTTCTTCGCCATCGCGTGGGGCCTGCTCGGGAACGAGAAGGTCGGCCTAGTCAACGAAGTCCTGGGTTCCCTTTTCGGCGAGCAGGCACGGGTGGTCAACGCGGAATCGTGGTGGGGCATTGTCCTGGTCTCGTCCATGAGGCTCGTGGCGCTGCAGTTCTTCCTGGTCTTGGGGCCCTTCATGGCCATGGACCGTTCGCTCGACGAGGCGGCCCGGATGAGCGGGGCCGGACCCGTGAGGACGTTCTTCCAGATGGAGATCCCGATCATGGCGCCGGCCATCACCGGAGCGATGATCCTCAGCTTCGTCCTGTTCCTGGAATCCTTCGACGCCCCGCAGATCCTTGGTGTTCCGGCAGGCATCTTCGTCATCCCCACCGAAATATATGCGTATCTCTCGAACTCCACCGGTCCGCTCTTTGCCCAGGCCAGCGCCATGTCCGTATTGCTTATGGTCGTCCTCGTCGCGCTGGTGTTCCTCCAGATCCGCATTCTGGGCAAGCGGAACTTCGTCACCGTCGGCGGCAAGGAGTCCCGGCCACTGCGCCGAGACATCGGGGCGTGGCGTTGGCTGTTCACCGCGCTGATAGCGGTGTTCGGTCTGCTCACCCTCGTGTTGCCGATGTACCAGCTGATCCGTGTGTCGCTCTCGCCATTCCTCGGGGCGGAGACGGGGTTCTCATTCCAGAACTACGAGGCCGTCCTGGAGAACAACCGCATGGTCGACGCGTACCTCAATACCCTCGGCGTGGCTGTCTTCGGAGCATTTCTTGCCATGGGTGCCGCCACGGCGTTCAGCTGGGCGTCGCGCTTCAAGTCCGGAATGCTCTCGCGGTTCATCGAATACAGCCAGTGGCTGGGTCTGGCAATGCCGGGCCTGATCCTGGCACTCGGCGTCCTCTGGCTGTTCCTCGAAGTCCCATTCCTGACCGGCTTTTACGGCACCGCCGTCATCATGGTGTTTGCCCTCTTCGTCGGCGTCATCCCGCTCGCCGGCCGGACAACGGGGGCCGCGATGGCCCAGATTCCCAAGTCCCTCGAAGAGGCGGCCTGGGTGTCGGGATCCACCAAATACCGCGCGGTCTGGGATGTCGTCATCAAGCTCATGCTCCCCAGCCTCGTCAGCGGATGGCTCCTGTGCTTCGTCGTTATCTGCGGCGTTCTCTCGACCCCACTGATCCTCTCCGCACCGGGAAGCAACTACCTCTCCGTGGAAATCTACAGCCGGTACGTCGAGGGCAAGGCGCCAATAGCCGCAGCGGCCGCCCTGCTCCTGATCCTCAGCTTCGCCGTCATGGCCGGCCTCGCGTTCACCCTGTCCAAACTCTTGCGGCGCCGCATTCCGGGGGCCAAACCCAAGAAGAGCCTGCCCGCTCCATTGGGCACGGACAGCGGGCCGAAGACCGACGGTGGAACTACCGCCCTGGCCCCCGACTTGGACGGTAAACCGGCGGAATCAACGACGATGACCACCACGCCGGCCTAACCCGCAGAACGACAACCCGGACCCCGAGCCAGCCCGGCAGCGCCGGAAGATTAAGGAATGCACCATGCAGATCACCTTGCGCGACGTCAACAAGTCCTTCAATTCCAACCACATTCTCAAGAACCTCGACTTGAGCTTCGGCGACGGGGAATTCGTTACGCTGCTGGGTCCCAGCGGGTGCGGCAAGACGACGACGCTGCGCTGCGTCGCAGGCTTGGAGGACCCCGACAGCGGCACCATCACCGCGGGGGACCGCACCTTCGCGGACGCCCAGTCCCATAGCTTCTTGCCCGCACACAAGCGCAAGATCGGCATGGTCTTCCAGAGCTACGCTCTCTGGCCCCACATGACGGTCCACGCCAACGTCGCCTACCCGTTGAAGCGGCGCAAGACACCACAGCGCGATCTGAAGAGCCTCGTCGCGCGCACTCTCCAGGCCGTCGGCATGGACGCACATGCGCACCGGTACCCCCACGAACTCTCGGGGGGCCAGCAACAGCGGGTCGCGCTGGCGCGCGGCCTCGTGTCCGCAGGGGGCGTCATGCTCTTCGACGAGCCGCTCTCCAACCTCGACGCCAAACTTCGCGTCGCCATGCGGACCGAAATTCGCCGGCTACACAACGAATTCGGAAACACCTCCCTCTACGTCACCCACGACCAGGAGGAGGCCCTTGCCCTCTCCGACAGGATCGTCATCATGAACGGCGGCCGCGTCGAGCAGATCGGGACCCCGGAGGAGATTCATTCCCGACCCGTGTCGCGATTCGCCGCGGACTTCGTTGGCTTCGAGAACGTCCTGGAATGCGTGCGTGGAACCGGGCCCGGCTCCACGCCCGGACTAACCGCCGGTGGCCTGGTGTTCGTTCCCGGTCCGGGGCACGCCCCGGGCGCGTCGCCGGGCGACGCCCTCGCCTTCCGCGGCAAGAACGTGCGGCTGGGCACCGTCGAAAACGCGGCGCTCACCGGGCGCGGGGTCGTCCGCGACAGCACCTACATCGGCGAGGTGTGGACGGCGCGCATCGACGTTGCGGACGGAGTGGCAGTGCACGTGGAAGTGCCCGCCGGGGCACAGCAGTTCATTGGCCGAGGCGGAGACGGCGTGGCTGTCGAGTTCTCCGTCCACCGGGACCACGTGGTCGTACTGGACCGCTAGCCAAGACAGCAGGCAGCCGTCCGTACCGACCGCCAGCAGCCAACCAGACCTAGGAGCCAGACGTGCACGTGCAAGAAATGCAGTACAACGTTATTACCCGCGAGGGGCTGGACCCGCAGAACGCCATCGGCAAACCCCCTCTACCGCCCCTGAACCACGAGGTCCGGGACCTTGGCGGCCTCATCCTGGAGAAGGACGTCGCGGTGGTCCTCCGCGACGGCGTCCGCATCTACCTGGACATCTACAGGCCGTCCCTCGCGGCCACGGGCCTCCCCGTCCTCCTGGCCTGGGGCCCCTACGGGAAGCACAACACCAAGGCGCACCTGTGGCCGGGAGCCGGCCTCGAGGACGGCTGGATCTCCAAGCACACGGGCTTCGAGGCCCCCGACCCCGCCTACTGGTGCGCCCACGGCTACGCGGTGGCCTACGCGGACCCCCGCGGCATGTGGAACTGCGAGGGCGAAGGACGACACAACGGCCCCCAGGAGGCCGAGGACGTCCACGACGCCATCGAATGGCTCGGCGGGGCCGGCTGGAGCAGCGGGAAGGTCGGCATGCTGGGCGTGTCCTACCTCGCGGGCATCCAATACGTCGCCGCGGCGATGCGTCCGCCCTCGCTTGCCGCCATCAGCCCGTGGGAGTGCTTCTCCGACTGGTACCGCGAGTTCGCCTTCCACGGGGGTATCCCGGAAACCGGGTTCATACCCCGCGCGTCCCAAAACATGGGCTATTCGCGCACCCGCACCGAGGACACGCACGCCAACGTGCTGGCCAACCCGCTGATGTCCGACTACTACCGGGACAAGTACCCGCCGCTGGAGGACATCGAGGTCCCCGCCTATGTCGTCGCCAGCTGGAGCGACCACGGCCTGCACTCGCGGGGAACGCTGGAGGCCTTCGACAGGATGGCCAGCCCCCAGAAGTGGCTCGAGGTCCACGGGCAAAAGAAATGGCGGCACTTCTACAGCCCCGAAAGCATCGAGAGGCAGCGAACCTTCTTCGACCACTTCCTCCTCGGCGAAGGCCCCGGGCCGGACGCCTGGCCGACCGTGCGGATGGAAATCCGCGACACCGCCACCGAACACACTGAGCGGACGGACATTGCGTGGCCCGTGCCGGAGGACACGGCGGTCAGGCTGCACGTCGACGTGGAAAGCGGGACCCTGCGCAGCGAAGCGCCCGAAACGGAGGGCACCACGGAGATCGACGCCGTCACCGGCCGGTTCGACGCCGCCCACGTGTTCACCGAGGACCGCGACGTCGTCGGGCCCATGCGCCTGCACCTCTGGCTCGAGACCGACTCCGCCGACGACGCGGACGTCTTCGTCGCCGTCCGCAAGTTCGACGCCCACGGACGCGAGATCCGCTACCCGTTCAACGCGCTCTTCGACGACGGACCCGTGGCCCTCGGATGGTTGCGCGCCAGCCACCGGACGGTGGACGCCGCGGCGTCGACCGAGCTGCGGCCGGTCCACCCGCACGAGGCCGAGGAACCGCTCGAACCCGGCACGGCCGTGGAACTCGACATCGAGATCTGGCCCTCGGCGACGCGCTTCCACGCGGGAGAAGAGCTGCGACTAACCATCCTGGGCCACGACTTCGTCGACCGGGAGGCGGACCTGACGTCCCCGGTCGTCAGGCATCAGGACCTGCGCAACAAGGGCAACTGGCGCCTCCGCGCAGGTGGACCCCACGATGCGTACCTGAGCCTCTCCGTTCACCCGGTGAGCGACGGTTAGACCCCTCGACCACGGCAGACGGCCCTCACCCACGCCAGCGCCGCAATCCAGGACCCCCCCCAACACGTAGGAGACGTTGTGCCAATACCCTCCACAGCCCGGCAAATGGTGCTGACGACATTCGTTCTACCCGCGGGCTATCACCGCGACAGTTGGCGCCTGGAAGGAAGCCGCGCCGAAGAGCTCGGCAACCTCTCCTTCGTCGCCGACCTGACCCGCATGGCCGAAGACGCCAAGCTCGACGCGGTCTTCTTCGGGGACATCGTGCACGCCAACGCGACGATGCGCGGAGACATCATGATGAACGGCTTCTACGAGCCGATCAGCGTCCTGTCCGCGCTGGCCGCGCTCACCAGCAAGATCGGGCTCATCGGGACCATGTCGACGTCCTTTACCGAGCCATACAATGTGGCCCGCCAGATGGCCGGACTCGATCACATGTCCGGAGGAAGGGCAGGGTGGAACATCGTCACCTCCCGGGACGGATTCGCCAACTTCGGAGGTTCCGGCACCCCGGCGCCGGAACAACGCTATGAGCGGGCCGACGAATTTGTCGATGTCGTCCAGCAGCTCTGGGACAGCTGGGGCGACGACGCCGTCACGGCGGACCGTTCCACCGGCCGCTGGGTGGACACATCGAAACTCAGGCCCATCAACCACGAAGGCAAACACTTCCAGGTCGCGGGACCAATCAACATGCCCCGGCCTCCCCAGGGGCGCCCGGTCCTGGTGCAGGCGGGCTCCTCGGCCATAGGCATGGGCCTCGGATCCAAGGTGGCCGACCTCATCTACACCGCGCAACCGCGACTTGAGGGCGCCCGCAGCTTCTATGCCGAGATCAAGGATCTTGCAAGAGGACTCGGACGGGATCCCCTGGGAATGAAGGTGCTTCCCGGCATCCTGCCCATCATCGGGGACACCGCCAAAGAGGCCCAGGACATCGCCGCGGATCTCGCGAACCATCTCGATCTCGAAGCCGGTCGGCACCAAATCGCGGGGGATCTGAAGATCGAAATCGACGACATCGACGTCAACGAACGAATCCCCCACGAGCGTTTCTCCGAGGACCCCAGCAAGGGCAGCCGCTACCACATCTTCCGGCGCAAGAGCGTCGACGAGGGTCTGACGCTGCGTGAGCTCATCGTGGAACGGGCCCGCTCCACGGGGCACATGTGGATGGCCGGCACCGCCGGCGAGGTCGCCGACGTCATGACGGACTGGTTCGACACGGGGGCGTGTGACGGGTTCAACCTGAACTCGCCCTTCAACCCCGGGGGGTTCGAGCGGATCTGCGAAAAGTTGGTTCCCGAACTCCAGAGCCGCGGGTATTTCCGCGAGGAATACGAGGGTTCGACGCTCCGCGAGAATCTGGGTCTGGCCCGCCCCGCTGCATGATGTCAAACCTACGAGGGGATACCACCATGGAACTGCAAGCGCACACTTCGATCGGCATCGAGGCTTTCAGGGAAGCCGCCGCGCACTTCGCGAGCGGCGTCACGGTCATCACCACCGCGGTTGAAGGCCGACTGTACGGCACCACGGTCTCGGCGGTGCTGGCATTGTCCGAAGAGCCGCCCATGATGTTGGCCTGCCTCAAGGCGACCAGCTCGACCCACGACGCCATCATCGAAGCAGGCGTCTTCGGGATCAACATCCTGGCAGAGGACCAGGGGCCGGTCGCCCGACAATTCGGGCAGAAGACGGACGACAAATTCTCAGGCATCGACGTACGCCTCTCGGAGCACGGTGGAGTTCCGGTCCTCAACGGGGCGCTGGCTTCCATCGTGTGCAGGGTCGACGACCGCCCCCGCGGTGGCACGCATTCGGTCTTCTTCGGCACCGCATTGGAGGCCCAAACATTGCCGGGACGCCCGTTGGCGTACTTCAGCGGGTCCTTCGGCCGTTTGGAACGCCTGCGTGAGCAAGATGCCTACACCAGGGTCCGCCGGATGGTACTAGAGCGGGAAGTCGCGATCGGGGCCCCCCTCCGCGCCGATCAGATCGCGGAGCAACTCGAGGGTAGGACAGACGACGTCCACAACGCGCTGGTGAAGCTCTCAACGGAATCCCTCGTGGAAAGAAACGAAGCCGGCCACTTCACGCCGGTTCCCATCACCGTCGAGCTCAGCGCAAGCCTCTACGATGCCCGGGCCAACATCGAGATCGGTGTCATCGCAAACCACATCCACCGCATCCCCGAAGCCACCATGCACGAACTATGCACCCTCGTTGACCGGATGGCCGACCTCCGCGCGACCGCCGGAAAAGACGCAGCCGAATTCCTTGCCCTACACACCGAATACCACACGACACTCGTGGCGCTTTCCGGGTCCACGCAGTTACTGGATTCATACCGGCGCCTGAGTATCGCAGGCGTCTGGCGGTCTGTGTGGAGCGAGATGGAGTGGCAGGAGCAACTCGACCAGAAGCACCTCAAGGAGCTCAACGATGCCCTCGCGGAAAAGGACATGATTCGAGCTGTCGCATCCGTCCGTGCCTACAGCCATCAGGCGAAGGAATTCGCGAGGATCGCCATCGGACGGCGCGGGGGGTATGTCTAGGCCGGAACCGATCCGGTACTGCGCCATCCGGCCCACCCGTGGTACCAAAACACCGCCAACGCCCGAGAGGAGACGCCGATGGAAGGACCCGAGCGCCTACTGGCACATCCTTGCGGAGAGCTGATCAAGGGCAGGGACGCCAACGGCGCCGACATCCACGGCTACATCGACATGGCCGCCCCGCACTTGGGCGTCCTCTGGATCCGGGACTGAACACTGGCGAGCGCATCATGCTAAGCGCTTCGGACCCCTGCGCCGCACCGCCCGGTGCCCAACCGAAGCCCCCCCGACGGGCGCGGCCGCGGCCGCGTGCCGTCCTGCTTTTGACTGTGGACGGGCCGGGCTATTGCAACGCTTTCACCGGCCCACAACACTACGACACGCCACCGTTGACCACCACGCCTACGCCAGCGTGGTCAGCCGCCGAGGGGTCCGGAGATTCCTTTCCGGGACATCACATGCTCAGTGCTTGCAAGCCCAGCGTTGCTCGAATTCTCTTTAGAGGCTGACGTATGCGCCGTTATCGGCGTTCGATAAGACGGGGATAGCCGAGCGGCTCCCCTGCCGCCGCCTCCGTCCGCTCCCCGCCCGGGAAGAGACCCCACGGGGTGACCCGGATACCTTCACCCACCAGGGCGCCGTCCACCGGTTGGCAGATTCATGCCCGGAAACCAGCCCGCCGAACCCATCCCTCCGTAACACCAGCGGACCTGCCGAGCGAGGCCGGCCACACGGACCCCGGCGACCGTGACGGCGCGGAGCGCAGGACTGCTCCACGTCGTCTTCACCGACGAGAACGGGTACGTCTACGGCACCTGGTGTCCCACGGCGAGACTTGTTGCCGGGGGAGAGGTGCCGAACGCTTGATTGTGGACGGCCCGAGCTTCCACACCGGCTCCACCCGCCCACAACACGGCGCTCCCCACACGCAATCCCCGTCCACCGTGCCTGCCGGCGCCGTCACCGGCCTTTCAGGACAGGGGTTACCGGTAGCCGTAGACGATGCCGTATGAGTAGCCATAGGTGATCGTGCCAATGCTGGACACGTGTTTGCTCCGGTAGCACAGGGGCGAAGAGATCACCCACATGGTGGGGCTTGCCTCAATGCTGGCCGATTGCCGCTTCCGCGCTGCCTCGCATCCCGTATACGTCGTGCCGCCGAAGTTGACGATCTTGGCGGTGACGTAGGAACCTGCCTTGGCCGCGGCGGCCGGGGGCGCCCCGATGCCGAGCAACGCGAGCCCCAGTGATGCGGTGGCCGCTACGGCGGCCCCCCTGCGCATGATTTTTCCTGTCGCTACCGCCATGTTGCTACCCCGTTCCATCGCATGAGTGTTTTGAATAGACGATGTAGATACTACGTGCCCAGTGAAACGTGTAGGGGCACCAAGGCAGGGAGTCGGGGCGCGCCCCCGTACCGACCTACCGCGCCGCGGAAGCGGTGCGACGTGGGGCTCGGAAAGGTGCACGGCCAGACTTGCCTGGACCGGGGAACGCCCCCCGACGTCTAGGAAGACCTGGGGCGCACCAGTGGTCAGCCTTCACAGGCCTTCCACGCGATCCCGCCACCAAGGACGGCGGGGGATAGGCATCCGAGGGGCCTTGGAAGGCATTGAACCGCGAACCAGGATAGCCACCGGCGCGGACCCCATCACTGACGGACCACTCCATTCGTGCTGAGGACCCCGCCGGGCCTAGAGAAGTTCGGCGGCCTCTTCATCCGTGAGCTCGAGCTCTTGACCGTTATCGCCCAACCAGCAGTAGGCCCGCTGCCCCGCGGCAGGAGGGGAACGCTCGATGATCGTGTACGTGGCGCCGTCCTGGATCTTTACCGTCATGCCCCGACCCTATAAGAGCCACGTAGGGTCCTGCGGCGAACGCCAGGTGAACCTTCCATCGGAGGACTTCCGCGGGCTGTGTAGGGCAGCCGGCCGCGGTGCCCCCGCCTCGGGTGGGCGTGTCTCTCGGGTTACGCGGGCCCGCCACCAACGCCGGTTTCACCTGCCAAGCACCAGACGAACCGATGAGGTCCGCATGCCCGACGGGTACACGCCAAGCAAGTCACCTCCTGCGATATTCTCGGGCCGTGGTCCCCGGCCGCTATCCGGGGACCACGCCCATCGCTTGTCTGTTGACGTATGCGTCGGCATTGGCGCCAAGGTACAGAGAAGGGTGCGGACGGCATCTGCCGTCCGAACCCTTCGAGGTCTGTGTCTACGCGTCGGAAGGATTACTCGGTGACGCCGACGAGGCAGTCCTTCAGCTGGGCCGCCTCGGCCGCGTTCAGTCCCAGGACAAGGCGGCCGCCGCCCGCGAGCGGCACCCGCATGATCAGGCTGCGGCCTTCCTTGGTGACCTCCATGGGCCCTTCTCCGGTACGCGGTTTCATCGCAGCCATTGGCGCTGTGTTCCTTCCTAAGTGCCACGCAACGGTGGCTCCGCGGGTCGAACGTTGAACGAACCCACACGGGCGGGAACGGTTTGACCTGCATCCATGCTATTCCGGAATCTGCGCAGCGCTGTTAGCGGCCATTGCGGATGCGTTCGAGGCGCCGGCCTGCCACACGCTGGACGTGTGGCAGGCGCTGGCCTGCTAGTCCTCGCAGTCCTTGCAGAACGTGGCGGTCTTGGTCATGCGGGCCTGCTGGGACCGGTGGCGGACCAGGAAGCAGCTGCCGCAGGTGAACTCGTCCTCGCCCTGGGGGATCACGCGAACGGTGAGCTCCTCCTCGGAGAAGGCGGCGTCGGCGAGGATCACTCCGTCGGAGGTGTCCAGCTCGTCCAGTTCGGCGTTGATGCTGCGCGCGTTGGGGGCGCCCATCGTCTGCACGGTCTTCAGCGTCGCTTCGGATGCCTCTGCGACATCGGGGCGCATTTCGTCGTAGTCCTGGGCCATGGTGAGGCTCCTCGTGTATGGGGGTGTCCGTCGAGGGTAGAGCAGATGGTGTGGGCATCCCCGGGGGTTCGCCTCTGGGCGAATATGAGACGCGGCATATGGAGCCGGTGGCCGGCACACAAGGGGCCGCGGGAAGCGCGAATGCCATGTCTCTTGGGGGGCGATGGCGGCGAGCACCGCGAACCACGGGATGGCCAGGACTCGTGCTCCGTGGCGTTGGTTGGATCAACGTCTCGGTTACGTATGCGCCGTTATCGGCCTTCTTCGAAATGCTCACGCCACCAAACGCTTGATCGGGCGGCCCGAGCTACCGCATCCACTGCGTCCGTCCGCAGCACTGCGCTCCATACACAGTCCGCCCACCCGGGCACCGTGAACGGTTGACGTGCAACGCCCTGAGGCCGGCCTACTCCGGGGAGTGTGGTTTGGGTTTGGGAAGCGGTCGGAGCGCCTGGAGCAGCTCCCGGGCGGCTTCGGCCAGAAGGTCGGTTTCCAGCGGCGGCAGGGACAGCGACCCCTCAACGTGTGCCTCGATCCCTTGCCGGTTCGAGGTGCCGCCCAGTCCCAGGTAGGCGAACCACAGGTCGCCGCAGTGGATGCCGGGGGCGCTCAGGGCTTGGATCACCAGCTGGCGCTGCCATTCCCCCTGCATGTCCACCGCCCGGGCCCCCTTTGTGTTTCGGAGTCGTGTTCCTGGGAAGCGATTCTGGCCCGTGGACCGACCGGTGGGGAGACATGGGAGGCAGCAGCCTCGACAACCGTGGTGCCTCGCACCGGTAAGGCCCGGTGGTCCGTTCGGGGTCCGGGACGGAATGAAGGCCCGGTCTGGGGGAGACCGGGCCTTCGTCATCACTCGCACCTTTGGAGGTGGTGACGACACTACGGGCCCAGGCTGGGTGGAACCTTGGGACCACATGGGAAGCGACGGTGCAGAAGCTTCAGCCCGGCGGTGGGACTGACGGCTTGTGCCGCCTGGACATTCGTCCCCGAGAGCGGTCCTTTCCGATCGGGGCGAACTTGCGGCAATCTTTGGGCTTTGCGGCACATCCGTTGAGCTTCGGGGTGCAGGCTCTGACCAGGCAGGCATGCGGGGGCGCTGCACAGGCGCGCCAATGCCGTGCCTGTGGCACACGGCCATGGCTTAATGGCGGGGATCTTGGGGGTTTCCGGCGTTGGGTAGCTGGGCGGCCGCACGCGGCCGGGGACCGTTGGGTCCCTGGCCGCGTGCCCGTCGCGGTATCGAACGGTGGCACCGGGTTCCGAGCAGTGGGTTCGGGCCTGGAATCGCGGGGGACCGGCCGGTTCAGGGACTGCCCTGCGGCTTGGTCTTGAGAGCGTTCAGCTTGCGGGCCAGCCAGTAGGCGGTCTCGTCGACAATGGCGGCTGGGATGTCCGGGACCACGTGCACAGCGGCAACGGCGCCACTCTGGGCGATGTCCACGGCCGCCAGAACCGTCCCGCACGCTCTAGCCGCGGCAAGGGCAATCTCCTCCTGGCCCCGGCCGACCTTGAACGGCAGGGCGCCGCCTGACGTCAGCAGTTCACCGCGCACCGAGAACCCGTCGACAACCAGGACACGGACCTGCTTGGTCTCGAGCGGCTGCTGGATCCACGGCTCCCGGATCTCCGCCGGAACCCGCACGCCCTCGCCGCCACCCAGGGTCTCCCCGCCCAGGGCGGGCATGGCGAGGGACCCTGCGTCGATCGGGCTGCCGGGCAGCGCGTCCCGGTAGGGCAGCGCGAAGATGTCCTTGGCGGTCAAGCGGGTGAACAGTGCCCGCCTGTCGGCCAGCTCGAGGGTCCGCGCCGGATTCCACACCGGGACCTTCGCCCGCTTGTAGGCGGCAAGGATCGGGCGCACGGCGGGCAGCATGGGCGCCGGCAACCGCCACAACAGCGCATCCAGTCGGAACGCCTCGACGCCGGAGGGGAAGGACACCTCGTGCTTCACCATGTGGAACAGCGACACAGACTTTCCGTTTGCGCCAGGGGATGTGGACGCCGTGATGATCGGTACCACTCAGTTCATCAACGCCCTTGTCGAGGCGGATAGGCTCGCCCCCACTGCGGCCATCAGGCTAGGCTTGCCGGCCACTTCCGGCCTGCCCCCATTCGTGGGCTGGCCCAGCCGGATACGAGACGCTGTGCAGGCCATGCCCTACATCTGCCATGGCGGGCATGAGTTCGACGGTCGGGAGATCTCCGCGTTCAGTGACTACTACGAAGCCGTGCAACGGGATCCGCAGGAACTAGCGGACGGACGGCTCGGGAGCGGCGACGAGATCTACGAGGCGGAGGCGCTGGCCTACACGGCTGCGGACGCGTACCTGCGAACCAGCGGTGGCCGGGACATGTACGAGGATTACCCGGAGGGCCCGTCGACCATGGCGGAGGGAGAACCCTCAGGGACGCCATGGGACGAGGAAGAAGTGGACGGACTCTATCCGGACCTCACGCCCCTTCCCCTTCCCTCCGACTAGGCAGGTAGCGCAGCCAGACCGGCTTTCGCCACCGATCCGATACTGCGAAGAGAAAGCTTTTCACCGCCGAGGATCTTGGCGGGGGAGGAGTGCGCCGAAGGAACCTCAACCGCGGCGCCTCTTCCGGGGTCGTCTTCGCAGCGACCCACATGCGATGCGTTTCGTCCCTCCGCAGCGAACACACGGCTTCCCTGCCCGGTGCAGGCAGTTAGTTTTCCGTGAGCGTGACGCCGCCCTTAGCCGTGTAGGTGAGCGACCACTCGTGATCGCTGGCCGTCCAGGCGTTGCCCCTGGCCGGAGCAGCCTTGGCCCAGGCTGCCGCCTGATCCAACCACGCGGACCTCAGGTCGTCGGCGATCTGCCGGCCCAGGGGCGCGGGCACGGCGTGATGCATCATCCTCAGGGGGGTCCGTTCCGGGTCGGGGAGCCTAAAGTAATTCGGCTCTGCGTCCGAAAACCAGTGCATCGACAGCAGGGGCACTGGCTCCACGGCCCTCGGTCCGAGCCATGTAAGCGCCAAGTTGTCCAGATGCGCCTGTCGGAATGACAGGGCCTGTCGTATATCGTCCCTGCGGAGCGGATAGGTCCATCCCGGTGGCAGTCGATCGCGACTGTACTCTACCCAAGGTTCACCGGTACGCATCCCTGAATGGTAAACGCTTCCGTGGTCGGCACGACGGGATCGACTCGGAAGCGGGTCATCGCCGGGGGCGACTTCACGGGGAGGCCTCGAACCCCGCCTGCAGGTCCAGGGGTTCCAGATGCTCGAGCAGCTCGTAAAGCTCGTAGAACCGAGCTACTGATTCTGCACATAGCCAGCTGAGGTCATGTAATGCCAAGCCGATTTTTCCTGTGGTGTGGCCGGCGCCGCTGGGGGCGGTTTCAAAGGCCTTTTGGATATGCCAAAGATTGACATGTGCGACGGAACTATAGAGCCACCACAAGCGCATAATGCGATGCCGAAGTCCCTCTAAGTCGTATTGTGGGCAATCCCCATTCCCGCACGAGATGTAGTGGAGCTAAGCCTCGCTCAACTAATCGACCGGACGGAGATGTCAGGAGCATTCTCGAGCTTGCGAATGCCATAGCCAGCTCGTGCCAGTGCCTTTCCGAGCGACCCGTCCGCGATGCCGGATAGAAACTGGTGGGCGGAGGCTCCAGGTGTTCCGATGAGTTCAACGCCGGTCGGCTTGCCGGTGCTGTCCAGATCTACGACCACCATGAAGGGGAGTGGAGCGTTCTCGATTTCGATGGTTTCCGCCACGAGCGCGCCGGTCTCCGCGATGTAGGCCGCACCCGACTCCGGGTCGTAAGACATCGCCATCGGCCTACTCATGGGCGATCGGTGTCTGGTTTCCGCGGTAGCGTTCGAGCCAGGCGTCCGTGTCCTCGCCGATGCGCTTGAACTCTTTGAGGACCCTCTCTTCGTGCGGTCGGCTCTCGTCCTCACGGATGGTGAAGTCCATGTCGGCCAGCTGGGCCGCGTAGGACTGGAAGCGGGCGTGGGTGTCCGCTGGCAGGACCCTGTCCGGACACCCGACGAGCAGTTCCATCCATTCGATGTCTTGGCGCAGTTGAGCGGCTACCGCACTGGCGCCGGCAAGGCTCATGTCCCGGTCCGCCAAAAAGGCGTTGGGGAGGTAGGAAAGTGCCGTGATGTAGATCCGGGTCAGCTGCAGTACAAGCTCCGCTTTCCTGTATGCGGAAAACCTCCCGGACGCGGACATGACCAGGCGGCGAATGAACTGATCGTGCTGTTCCGCAGCCTCCTCAATCCGGCCTTCATCGATCAGCGACCAGATGTGCTCCGCGCTCAGTTTCGATGCGCATTCCACGGCATCGTCGATACGGCCGTTCACGATGATGTGCTGCAGCTGGCTGATGCCTGTGGTGCCCATTCGCCCATCCTGTCACGAGCCCGATATTGGCTCTGCCCGTGAACTCCGCCGGGCTTCTCGACAGAATGCCTTGCGACATACGATCTGTGAGGCGGCTGCCCGTTCAACAGGTGACCGCAATCGTTCGATTGTTAGCATCGAGCCATGACCGACTGGATGTCACCCTTGCCGCGCACCACGATTGGCAAGGCAACGTTTTTCGTCGACGAGGAACGGCCGGTGGCCCTGGTCCGTCGCGAGGCCTTCCCTGATCTGTTTCTCACGTGGCCGGAACTTGATGTCGGACTGTTCGCCCCGCATGTGTCGGTATATCCGGCATTGGACGCGCTGTGGGTCGTTTACGCGAGCGACGATGACGGCGGGGAAGGCCAGTACCCGGCGTTGCGGGCATCGTCCCAGGTGCTCGCGGTGCGTATCGGCACGGACGGATCACTTGGGCGTGTCCGCGCAGAAGGAGTATCGGTCGTGGGCGCGACACGTGCCGGACTGTGGACGAGTGACTCCATGGGCGAGGAAATCGACGACGGGTACCGCGGTGGTGACCTGCCGAGGGACTGGGCGGCTCCAACGAGGCTACACATCCACCTGCCCGGGCGGCCGACGCGAACGCTGGAAGTGGACCGCCACGTCAACGCCGTCCAGGAAGGGGACCGGGGGCATGTGCTGTTCGTGAACCCGTCCCCGCCCGTGGCCCACCGCGACGGGGTCGGGATCAACTTCGAATACCGGTGCGCAGCCCTGACTTTGGGTGCCGTCGATCAATGGCCCGCCCGGGTGAGGTTCAGGGACTACGTTGCCGAGGGGTGGGGGACCCCTGTCGCGCCGGAACGGCTCGGTTGGTACTACAACCCCTGGGCTACCGGCCATGATCCCGTGCGAATCGATCTTTCCGCTGTGGCCGGGACCCGATGGAAGCGGGTGACCTTGACCGATGCGCAGAAGACGCAGGCGGTAAGTGCGCTGGCGGATCAGTTTGCCAACGCTGATTCCTATTGGCGAGCGGCGGATGGAACCACCAGCCCGCTGGCCGAGGGTGTCCACGAAACACGCGTGGAAGTACTTGGTGAGTGGCCCCAGACCGTGGTTCAGGTGACTTGCCGCCACCCCTATTTTCCGGCCGGGAGGATCCGCCGCAGCATGAGGGTCTTCGACGATGCGGGACGCATCAAGTTCGACCGCTATGCAGGTCTCGAATTCATGGAAGATCTAGACACGAATGCTCTCCCGGACATCCGCGAAGCGAGGGACGGGATCCTGGAGGTCTAGCGCGGCATATCCGTATGGGGTGAGGCTGATTCCCGGCATGAATGAGCCGAGAACCGCGGTCTGGCCGTGTGTCAGACGCTGGTTCTGTAAGCCACCATCTACGGGATGCCCCTTCATCCCGGGCGGGGAGATGGCGCATTGCGTGGGCAGCAGATATCCAAAGTTCCGCGCCGGTACTCCTCGCGCCTAAGATCGCGATCGTTCCCGGGAATCCGGTGGAGGTCACTTCTAGGCAACCTGGGGCTCTTGTCCTGCTTTATCGATCCTTCGCCACTAGGTTCAAGACATGCGCTCACTTTGCCTTCTCGGGGCGACGGTCCTCGGCATAGCCACCCTGGCGGCGTGCGCGCCCGGGGCTCAGTCCCCACCGTCTGGGCAGGTGGAACAGCGGGCGTCCGCGCCTGGAACTTGGACATTGCTCAGAGCGGCCGAAGTGTCCTCGGAATCGACTACTTTGCAGCTGGGAGTCGTTCGCCTCGATTGTTCTGGGGGCGTGACCGGGGAAACGCTGATGCCGGAAGTCCACTTCGAGGAAGATCGGATCCTGATCCGGGCCAATGTCGCGCCATTGCCGGAAGGTGCGCACACCTGCCCAGATAACGACAGTGTTCCCGTGATGGTGAAGCTCGCCGAGCCGATTGACGGAAGGGAGCTCATGGACGCAGCCTGTCTTGATGATCAAGTCGCTGAAACGACATTCTGTTCGGACGGCGGGATCCGTTGGCGTCCGTGACGTTGACTGGCAAGACGAGTGCCCCCACCCGCCCGCGCACCTCGAACCGGTGAGAAACCCTGCCCCGGATTCGGCGGGCTAAGACGGATAGAGAACCACCAAGGCCAACGGGGGCGAGTCGTTGAAGTGACTCGACGACGTCTTGCTACTCACACGAGCCAAGGACGAGCCTGGCTGGTCTGTGGTCTGGGGCAATAGTCGTTAGTGTGCGAGGCACCTAATGAGTCAGCGTCCGGTTGGATCGTTAGCTTGGTTGTGCGTGTGTTGTTGTTGGTGGGGGTTTCGGGCCGGCCAACTTCACCAGGGCTTTGTTGTAGTCGTCAGCGAAATCGATTCGGGTCAGGTGCTTGAACTTGAACTGGGTCATGTATTTGTCCCACGTCGTATCGGGATCGATCGTCAGGATCCAAACGGATTTCTTTCCCCAGTCCGCCGGTGAACCAATCCAGCACATGTCTGGGCGCCTGGATTCTGCGAAGAGGGTCACGACATCGGCGAGACCCGCAGCGGCGGAGATGAAACTGGGTGGGCTGGAAAGGTCAATGGGTCCCCCCGGTTTGCCCGGCGGCCAAGTCTGGTGCTCGCGCAGGAACGGCAGGAACCTGGCGTCGGTGTGCACGCGGCGGAAATCGGCGGGTCTCGCGATGCTATAGCCGTCGAAGTATCCTCCGTCTCGGATTTTGGCGAGCAGGATCCAGTCCCGCTTCAAATCCAGCACGATGCCGTCGAGGGTTTCGTCCGGAGCCACGCTACGAACGATCCGGACGGGAACGCTGTCGGTCAGGGACCGCTGCAGCAGTTTGAGGATCCTTTTCCGCGATTGGCCCTTCTTCTTCATGGGCACATCCTGTCATGTGCCGGCCCGTCCATCCGGGGCCCTCCCACAACTGTCCGAAAAGCACGGCCTAGAATCGCGATCCATCTACCTGTGCCACTGTTCCCACCGGCACTTCTCAAGGGTGTGCCTCGGTACCCACAGACGGTAAGGCAGCTCCTTGGCTGAATCCCGATTGAAAACGGCGATGTATGGGGTTGAATGCGCGGTGGGACTGGTCGAGCAAGCCGCGTGAACTTAGTAGCGAGGGCACCGTCAGGCGCGGTGCCCTCGCTGTCAGGGCCATTCAGGCGCATCGCCACTTCTTGCGGGATCGTGCATTGGCGTCGCTGCAGCTTTGCCGGGGCTAGGCATCAATAAGTTCCAACACTGGTCCTTGGTGGAGGGCTCGGTAGATCTCGTTGCGGATTCCGTTCGTTTCCTTATCGGTGAGGGTCCGAGACAAAGGCCGCAAGGTGATGCGCAGCAACGCGTTCAACTGCGAGCTATCCAGTTGCAGCCGGAACCTCGCCCCCTGGGGGAGGTCGTCGTAGGACGTCAGGGCCAGGAGCTCCACCGATTCAAGATTCTCGGAGCGTTCGCCCAGGGCGGCCCGAACCTCGTCGCCGAGCGTCTCATCGTCGGAGTCTTCCGGGACAACGATGGAAATGTCCCGGAAGATGCTGGGCATCAGGGACACCGGACGCCATGGCGAGAGGTCCAGCATTTGAACTCTGATCCGTTCGTCCGTTGACCGCAGAAGCCGGATGTCGGGTATGCCTTTTCGGAGCATCAACGCCCGATCCAGGCCCATACCGAGGGCCAGCCCCGACCAGTGGGCCGGGTCCAGGCCCGCCTCCTCGAAGAGCCGGGCCGGCATCATGCCGCACTCGGCCAGTTCCAGCCATTCGTCTTCCACCAGCACATCAACCTGCCTCCCGTTCGTCGTGTACGGGTGCTCGGCGGGGACGGCCCGCCACTGCGCCCCGGGGAGTACGGCCTCGACCAGCTGACCGATCATGGATTCGAGGTCGGTGGGTGTAAGGGTGGTCCCGGAGGAAACTCTCCACAGGTCCACTTGGTGGGGGGTTCCCACATGGGTCCGGTCGATCGCGTCACGCCGGTAAACTGGTTATGACAGGTTTGGATGGCCCCGATAGGACGGATATATCTGGCCCCACGTCATGACTCGCCGGGCTCGTTGTGACGGTTATGTGTGGCCCCACCGCCACCGTTGATCTCATCAGTTGATGAGTGCGACGGAAGGCTGGTTCGGATGGAGTCAAGAGTGGAGCTGTTCGCGCTGATTCGTAGAGACGCCCGCGTTGAGGGCCTCTCAGTTCGCGCGTTGGCGGTCAGGCATGGGGTTCACAGAAGAACGGTTCGGCAGGCTCTTGTTTCGTCGGAGCCGCCGGAGCGTAAACCCCGGCGGGGCGTGTCCCGGAGGCTCGAGTCCTTTAAGCCAGCTATCGACGCGATGCTCGTCGAGGACACGACAGCACCGCGGAAGCAACGTCATACGGCCCGCAGGATCCTTGCCCGGCTAGTCGAGGAGCACGGGGCCGGAGATCTGTCGTATTCCACGGTGCGGGACTACGTCCGGGTTCGTCGTGCGGAGATCGATGTTGAGGCCGGTCGCAGGGTGGAGGTGTTCGTCCCGCAGGAGCATGCACCGGGGGCGGAGGCCGAGGTGGACTTCGGTGAGGTCTGGGTCGTCCTGGACGGTGTGAAGACGAAGTGCCACATGTTCGTCTATCGGCTGTCCTCCTCCGGGAAGGCCATTCACCGTGTGTATCCGACTCAGGCGCAGGAAGCGTTCCTCGAGGGACACATCGACGCGTTCACCGCTCTCGGCGGTATCCCGACCAGACACATCCGATACGACAACCTCACTGCTGCGGTCACGTCGGTGGTGTTTGGGCAAGGACGGCAGCGGGTCGAAAACGACCGGTGGATGCTCTTCCGCTACCACTACGGCTTCGACGCGTTCTACTGCCAGCCCGGCATCAGCGGCGCCCACGAGAAAGGCGGGGTCGAGGGTGAGGTGGGCCGGTTCCGCCGCAACCGGCTCTCCCCGATGCCCGTCGTCACGTCCCTGGATGAGCTCAACGACCGCATCCGGGTCTGGGAAGCAGAAGACGACGGGCGACGGATCAACGACAGGATCCGCACCGTCGGCCAGGACTACGACACGGAACAGCCGCATTTCGCGCCTCTGCCGGCGGAGACGTTCGATCCCGGGCTGGTGCTGACGCCGAGGGTGGACCGGTCCTCGATGATCACCGTCAGGATGGTGAAGTACTCGGTCCCGGCACGGTTCATCGGACGGAAGGTCCGGGTCTCACTGCGGGCGTCCGAGGTCGTGGTCTTCGACGGGCGCACTATCGTGGCCAGGCATCAGCGGATCACCGTCAAGCACGGTCAGTCGGTGCAGCTCGATCATTACCTCGAGGTCCTCAAAACCAAGCCCGGAGCGTTCCCTGGTTCCACTGCTTTGGCTAGGGCCCGGGAGGCTGGTTCGTTCACCAGCGCCCATGAAGCGTTTTGGGCTGCGTCCCGGCGGGTCAACGGTGACGCGGAGGGGACCCGGGAACTCATCGACGTCCTGCTCCTGCACCGGTTCATGCACGCCCAGGACATCGAAGCCGGGATCCGGGCGGCCCTGCAGGTGGGGGCTGTCAGTGCCGACGTCATCGCGGTCGAAGCCCGCCGACACGCGACCGAGCACCTGACCAACAACAAGGACCTGGCATCGGTGGGTGGGTCCAGTTCGGACCGTCATTCCGACACTCATCGTGGTGCTCGCGCCGAGGACAAAGTGCAACGGGTTGTCAGTCTGACCCAACGTCGGCTCATGGACCCGGCCGCTGTCATTGCCGGCCTGCCACCCGACAGCCGCCCGATCCCGTCCGTCAGCTCGTACGACGAGCTGCTCGCCAAACGCTCCTCAGGAAATTCAGCAAGCACGTCCGCAGGCACCTTGAACAGCGCGTCCGTCAGCATTTCGAAGGAGAACATCTCATGAGCCCCACCACCACCTCGACCACCACGGTGACTCCTACGCTGCGCCGACGCCGCGGACTGACCGAGCAGGCCGCCGTCGCGGCCGTGGACCAGGCGTGCCGCAGACTACGGCTTCCCACGATCAGGGCGGTCCTCGACGAGGCTCTGACCGTCGCAGGGAAGGAACAGCTCTCCTACCAGGGGTTCCTGGCAGAGCTGCTGCTGGCAGAGTGCGACGACCGGGACCGCCGCTCCTCGAGCCGACGGGTGAAAGCGGCGAGTTTTCCGCGGGATAAGTGGCTCGGGGACTTCGACTTCGACGCGAACCCGAACATCAACGCCGCGACGATCCACACGTTGGCGACCGGGGACTGGATCCGGAAAGGACGGCCGCTCTGCCTGATTGGGGACTCCGGGACCGGGAAATCGCACCTCCTCATTGGGCTGGGAACCGCAGCAGCGGAGAAGGGGTACCGGGTGAAATACACCCTCGCTACGAGGCTTGTGAACGAACTCGTGGAAGCAGCCGACGAGAAAAACCTCGCCCGTACCATCGCCCGGTACGGGCGGGTCGACCTGCTCTGTATTGACGAGCTCGGCTATATGGAACTCGACCGGCGAGGCGCCGAGCTCCTCTTCCAGGTCCTCACCGAACGCGAAGAGAAGAACTCCATCGCGATCGCGTCCAACGAGTCCTTCTCAGGATGGACGAAGACCTTCACCGACCCGCGCCTCTGCGCCGCGATCGTCGACCGGCTCATCTTCAACGGAGCCATTATCGAAACCGGCACCGACTCCTACCGCCTCGCCCACACCCTCGCCCAAGTATCAGTTAGATAGCGGAGCAGGAGACCTCAACCCGAGCGTGCTTTGTTCACCTTGTCCAAATGGTGGAACGGAGTCATCAGAACCGCGGCCGAGACGGGTCGAGGAGCCGGCACTATCAGGTAGATAACTCACTTGAGGGTTGCGCAAGTGGAAACTACCTGACAAGCTTTCCATTATGGAAAATACCGAAGACACCCTGCGCGATGTTAAGCGGGCCGCTGCCGCCCCGTTCGTGAATGAGCCGGTCAGTCAGTGGTGGTACCCACTACTGATGGCGGGTTTCTTCACCGCCATGGTGGCGGGCCCTCTGCTCATCAGTCAGGGGCGCGGGGTAGCAGGGATGGGTCTGTATGCCGTGGCCATCATCGCCGTGGGCGTGTTTTACGTCGCTCATCGGGCCAAGTCGGGTACGTCACCGAAAATGAGTTCGGCTCCGGACGAGATCAAGCGGGTCTATCGCTGGTTCTGCCTGGCATTCGCTGGGTCTCTGGCGGTCAGCGTGGTGATGTGGATTTTCCTCGGATGGCAAAGCGGGCTCAGCGCCTTTTTCGTCACGACGCTGGCCACTACCTGGATATATGAGCGGGTTCTGTATCCCCGCGCTGTGCAGCAAGTCCGGGACCGATTGGTGTGAGTTCACCCCTGACCGACTTGGATGCGGTCATTCATGCTCCTAAGCGACTGGCCGCGATGGCTATCCTCGCCGCCAGCAGTGGCACTGACTTCGCCTTCCTGCGCGACCACCTCCAACTTTCGGACTCAGACCTGTCCAAGCAGATGTCAGCGCTGCGAGCCGCAAATTACGTCAAGGTCAGCAAGTCCGGACGCGGGCACGGCAGCACGACGACCTACACAATCACACGCGCTGGCAGTGCCGCATATAGCCGACACCGTCGAGCGCTCGAGGCCTTATTGCACGGAGAGCACTAAAGCCACGGCATACACCATTCACGCTTCGCGGCTCGCGCAGCACCCCCCAATCGTTCGATTCGATGCTGCTCGCCTTTGGCGCCGCACGACCCGGCCGAAGAAGCCGATTAATGTCGAACCGGGTGTCAGATCAGTTCGCCTCTTGGTCTAGGCCATGACAAGTTGCTGCCGCCAGGTCGTCCTTCACCGATCAGGTTTCAAGGCCCGACGGGCCTAGGAGGACCCTTCACCCCACGGAGCTTATTCATCGGTGCTCATAAGTCGGTACCAGCGTCTCGGCGAGTCACGAAGTGGGGCCACATGTATCCGTCCTACCGGGGCCATTTACCGTTGACACAATCAGACATCTTTGGCGTGAGGTCTTAGAGCTCGTCCTGACGGTTGGCATGAGTTGCGGAGAACCAGGGGACAGGCGTTGAGGGCAGGACTCGGTTGTTCCTGTGCCGGGTCTAGGCGTCGTGGAAGGGCTTGGGGTCGTTGGCCGCGTATGGGTTGACGCCGCGTCCCGCGAAGGGGTCGAACCAGAAGGCAGGATCGGGATTCCCAGTGCCCGGATAATCAAGGGCAGCGCTGGTGCCGTGCAGTGCCCGGTCGAAGGCGGTTTCGTTTTCCGAGTCCTGGAACAGGGACTCCTCGACCCGGTTGCGCCACCCCGGGGCGAGCTCCAGCTCCGGGTAGGTCGCGGCCATGCCTTCCACGCCGTCCAGGACGAGGAGCAGGGCGAGTTCCTGGGCGACACACGTGGGGGAGTGGAAGGCGGTGACCAGGGCCGCTCCCAGCTCCACGGCCACGGTGAGGAACCTTTGGGCGAAGAGGACGTTGTACCGGGGGGCGTGTAGCGGCGGGAGGTCGCCGATCCTCAGGGTTCCGGACACGCAGCCGGGAGGCTGGCGGAGGACGTGGATGTCGTGGAAGAGCTCGTCGATGAGGATTTCGCAGGACCAGTGCATCGCGCCAGCCAACGACGCGGCGCGGCGGAGGGATTGTGCCCTCAGGTCGGGGTCAGCTTCGGTTTCGTCGTATCCCAGGCGTTGCAGGGGCACGCCGCGCATCTCCTCCGCCGCGGCAAGGACGGAGGCGGCGATGTCCGCGACCTTCGGGTGGGGCTGTTGTCGGCTCGTGGAAGGCTCCGCCGCGGTCTCCACACGGCGTTCCGGCGTGGCCTCCTCGGCCTACCAGGTCGCCTCGGTTCCCGAGACTCCGGGGAAGCCCTCGACCAGCCGGTCGGGGTCGATGGTCAGCTCCAGGGCGCTGACGGGATCCGCCACGGCCTCCCGCACCGCCTCGCGCAAGGCGGCGGGGTAATCGGTCAGGTGTTCTCGCACCCACTCGAGGGCATGGTCCCGCAACCTGTCCGTGTCGTCGACGTGGACATTCAGTTCCAGGTACAGCTTCAAATCCCGTTCGCCGGCCATGGCCCCAAACTGCCATGCGCCAAACCATGGGCCAAGACGTGGGAAGGGACCCGCACAACCCGGACGCCGCCCGTCCGGCCCCGCCCCACGACCTAGGCCGCGATCCGCGCCCCGCGGCACCTGCATCCGTCGCCCGCGAATTGTCGTTCACGTCGGGCATGGGGAGGTGCGCCGCGTGTGGTGGGGCGGCTGAACGTCCAGGACACCGTTCGGCCTGCGTCTTGGCCGGCGGGTTGCCCCTGCCCCGTCGCTACGGAGGCGCCGGCCGGAAGCCGGGCCGACGCGGCGGCTGTAGCACGGTTCCCGCGCGGCCGGCGGCCGGCAGCGGCGGCACCCGCTGACCGGGCGCGCTATTGCCCGGGGGAGTGGGGTTCCGGATCCGGTGTGTTGCCATGAATGGTGGATGGAAGCGGCCGGCGTGCCTCCAGGAGTTCCCGCGCGGCTTCGGCCAAAAGGTCCTCTTCCAGCGGAGGCAGGGCCAACCGCCCATCGAGGTGCGCCCTGATCTCGGGGTGGCCGTGGGTTCCGCCGAGCCCCAGGTAGGCGAACCAGAGTCCGCCGGAGTCGATGCCGGGGACGCGCAGGGCCCGGTCCACCACCTCGCGCCCCCGTTCCGCCAGTCCGCCCATTGTTCTGCCCCCCTTGCGTCCCGAAACTGGTGTCCGAGTCGTCGTAGGAACGATTCTGGTCCGGAATGCGCACCGGTGGCGAGACCTGGGCGGCGGCGTCCTGCACCGGCCCGTCCGCCATATTCGTGTCCGCGCCGGGCTGCGAACTGCTTTCCGGCTCGGGACCGGCCCCGGAGAGTTCGGTATGGCGTTCGTCGGGATGGAAGGACTTACGGTGGCCGGAAGCCGCCCATACACTGAAGCGACGCACGAGCAGGAGGCGCGCATGGAACCATTCGAGGGTGATGTCGGACAGCCCGGCCCCGTGCACGTTGTTCGCGTGCAGCACGGCGGCGATGCGGCATGTTGGAGTCCGCCGAGCGAAGCCCCCGCGGGTGGGCCCGGCGTGTATGTGGAGTCTTTTGCCACCGATGTCCCGGACGCTCCCGAATTCGAGAAGGACCTTCCCATGTTGCGTGCCGGGGGAACCGGCCAGGCATTCCTCGGAGAGGCGCAGCCCGCGCCGCACGTCGGCATGTCGTGGCTGTGCGACGGCGACGGCGACTAGTTCACGACGGCGGTACGTGGAACTGGCGCCGACGCGCGAGCCACGGGAGAGGCTCGCCAGCCTCGACGCCCCCACGGCCACGGCCTCGCCGGGGTGTTAGCAGCCTCCGCCGCCGTCCCCGCCGGCACCGCCTCCCCCGCCCCCATCTGCGCTGGCGGCCCATCTGTTGTCGAAGGGGGCCTGTGCCGTGGCGGCGAGGCCGATCCCCGTGACGGTGCCGGCGTCGGCCGGGGCGATCGACTCGTCGACGCGTGGCTCCGTGCGCTTGAAGATTCCCATGGCCCCATTCTGCCCCGACCGATGTCGCCAGATGAGGGAATCGCGGGGTTCGCGTCTTGTCCACGCCGGCGTAAACCACGCGTTGGCACGTTACTGGTACACATCGGATTCAGAGGTCCACTAGGAGCCTGCTTCTCGCGGAATCAGGACCTTGATTTGTGAATGGGTGCCGCTAACGGGGGTGACCGTCCACCTGCCGCGACGCCGTGCCACGATCGTAGAAGCCCCGCTCTCGCACGGACGGATCTGCCTCGCAGACCAGTGGTCGTGTACGGAGCCGAGGGTAGCGCGGTCGCTAGGGCAGAGCCGCCATTGCGGCGCCCTTAATTCCAATGCGCATTGCCGTTGACTTCTCGACAGCAGAGCGCTCTATTGGTGTCCACGATTCTTGCCTTGGAGTTTGGGGGATTGCCGGATCATGTACAGCTACATCGTGAAGGTCAGGGAAAGATCTTATCTCTGGGGATCCGGCGGCATCTCTACTGATTCGGCGTGGCCCTTATTGCTGGTCGTCAACAACGACCACCTAGGCGATCCGATCGGAATCGGTTCCGAGTCCGCCAACGGAGGAACCGACATGGGGACGCTGCAACCTGGCGAATGTTGGACGGTGCCATTGCTGGGTCTGCGAGGCGTATACGCAACCTGCGCCTCGGACTCGACGGTGGCGTGCACCATCCTGTTGCCCCAGTTCCCCGCTGCGTCATGACGGGCATAGAAAGGACCGCGAACAAATGGCCACGGCGAAGGCAATCAGTTTGAGTGTCCGGCCGATCCAATCGGTGGACCTCTGCTATCCCATGAATGGAATCATCGAACACCAGCCTGAAGACCTTATCGGGCGGGCCGTCCAGGCCTACGACCGTGCACAGTTCTACGACAAACTGGCGCCGAATGCCGATCTACCGTCCCGATGGGACGTCCTCAACCGTCCGCCGAAGAAGGAAAAGAAAGTCACTGTCGGCGATGGCAAACCCGGAAAGATCAAAGGCCAGGTCGGCCCAGTCGGGGGCATTTTCGAGGACGCGGTTCCCAGGGTGGACGGGCCGGACGGGATTCGCCGGGAGTTGGAAGCGGTTGCGCTTTCCCGCCTTCGGGCCGAAGACATCGCAACCGACCTGACGCAGACCATCGGTTGGTACAGGCTCCAGTACTTGGCCGACCAGACCGACGAGGCGTTCGACAAGAAGATCGAACTATTGGGCCAGTTCCCCCGGGACCCGAATTCAATCTCCGCCCTTGTGGGAAAACTGGACGCCGTGCTGCGTGATCGGCACGAACAGACCTCCAGAAAATACTCCGAAACCGGGTATCACGGGGTCGAGCCGCCCGAAAGCACGAGTACCCACCACAGCGACACCAAGGGGCCGCAGAACTTCACCACCGACTCTTCCACCACGACCAGGCACTATAGCCAGGAGCTCCAATTCCCAGCCGCGGACAACACGGCCAGGTACCTGCGCTCCGAGATCGGCCTCCGGCAGGAAAAACTGGCCGCATACCGTCTCAACTCCATGCACACGTATGAGAATCTTCTTGTCGAGCGGGCCATGAGCGCCGCGGAAATCAGGAAGATCCAGCTCGCGTACATCGATACCTTCCTTGTTCCGCCCTTCAATGGCATCGTGACGGCGGTGTTCCGGAATGTGGGCGATGCGGTCACGGCAGGACAGCCGGTCCTTCGGATCGAAAACGACAGGACCGTCTACCTTGTCGGAACCATCAAATGTCGGAGCCTCCTCCGCCTCGGACAGACCGCCCAGGTCACGACGACGCTATTCGACGAACCGGGCGCACCGCCCATCAGTATCCAGGGCACTGTATGCGCGGTAAGAGGACACGAAGCTGTCGACGAGCAGTGGAACGTGCTCATCCGTTGCAACAACGAGGGTGCAGATGGAGCACGTCTTTTGCCGTTGAACTACAGCTTCGACTTTGACAGCACGTCCATCGAAATTCAGACGCCCTGACGCAGCTGTCACCTTCCTCTAAGACCACGGGACGCCAAGAAGAGGCCGGAGACCATGTCAGACGAACCATTCGAAGCGTCCGAGATTCCAGAAGCCGTGTGGGAGACGGTCTGGGCGTGGGTTGAGGGCGGTTTCTCGGCCGCTGCTCAGGCAATGTGGGGGTGGGGGTTTTCTGAGTGGAGACAATCGATTCCCAACGTTCTAGGGATTCCCGGTTCCGGGGAATATATCGGTTGGTATGTCACTGCCGGGATCGAGAAGGACAACGATGATCTGACACGAGGTCCCGACGAACCTGAAGACGGCGGTTCCGCTCGGCGTTCCTATGTCCCCAGGGAGGAATGGACCCGAGGTAGGAGCGTGCCCGTAGATGCTCAGGACGATTCCTTTTATGGACCCCGACGCGGCAGGACACATGGTTCGGCCGCGGGGCAGCTCGACGATCCCGATTACGATGCCCCTTCCGGAAGGCGTTTGGAGCGGCTGGACCGCGACGGCGCCAGTGGTGGTCCGGACCGCGGGTACTCGAAACAGGGCCGCGCTCTTCTTGGCCAATATGTGGAGTACGACGATGGGCAGCCACGGACCAGGATCGGACCGCCGCCACCTCCACAGGGGCTCCTCGATGAGGTCACTATCCGGGGCACCAAACGACGAGGAGCGCCGCGGCCGACGGACCCCCCGTCCCTCCTGCGCCAGAGGGGAGCCTCCCGCAGGTGGGATCCGTCCAACCCGGCGGTGCCCCCCGTGTTCCCCCCGGAACTGATCGAGCCCCCGCGCCCCGAGCTATTCGATTTCCCCGCCCACCTTCTGGACCTCCCGGAGTCCATCGGACACTCAGGCCTGCGCAGAAAAAGTGATCCTACGCAGGGGCCGCAGTATCCAGACAATTCGTCCCACGGCGTAGATCCGGCCCGTCCTGTCCGCTATCTGGGGTCTATGCCCGCACCGGAACGCTCGTTCTGGAATCGGGGAGGCACCGGCCTACTCATTGGCGGTCTAATTGCGGTCGGCAGCGCCGTCGTGATTATTTCAACTCCGGTCGGCTGGGGGATTGGACTCACTCTCGCGATGTCCGGAGCCGGTGGCGTCGCCGCGTTTCTGACCAGCGCTACCCAAGTCGGAGACTCCTATTTAGGTGGCGCGACCGTGGAACAGGACGAAGCCGCCAGCAGGGTCACCAACGTCGTCTTAGGGATCAGCTCACCCGGTGGCCTGGCGGGTGGAGTCGCCGGCACAGTGCTGCAAGGAAACGTGGAAGGTCTGGAGGAGGGAGCGTTCTACGGCGGCTTGGCGGAGGGGCTTGTTTCTCTGGGCGTGGGTGTCGGACGGGTAGGCCTGCGTGAATACCGATTCGGGGTGGGCCCGGCGAACATGAAATGGGGGACACCGGTCCGGCAAGCAAACCAGCGCGTATTTGACCTTCCGCCGGTTTACCTGCGGCGCAGGTGGAATCCCTTGTTCCCCAAGCAAGGGAATATCGAATGGATCGAGCTCTCCCACGCGCTTTCGAAGAACCCCACCAAGGGTCCAGCCGCATGGATGAGGAACAGGATTGGGGACGAGAGGTACTGGAAAGTGGTGAATCGTCCCTGGAACTTGAAGCCGATGTGGGGAACAGAGCATGCACTTATTGATCCTCAGAGGTTCCGGACGATGGAGGGTGTTTTTAAGGAAACCCATAGTGCTCGGCGATTCGAGGGACTTGCCCGGTTTATTAGATTGGCTCCGGACTGGACGGGAGAGGTGGCGCTCGGCGCATCCAGAATCGGTATGGTGAGCGCTACGAAACCGGTCGGCGCGAGGTGGGATGCAGGCGTTCTATCGGACGGGTGGCGGTCAAGGAACTCAGACGGACAACCGGAAGACGAATTCGACGAGTTCGACGAGACGTACGAGTTTGACTGGAGATTTGGGGAGCCTGAACCGGACGAGCCGGAGGAACCGGATCAATAACAACCTAGGAAGGCATTTTGACCCTCCATCACGCGAGACCTGTGGCATATGCAGATCTTCGGAGTAAGCACACCTTAGGAAAGGATTGCCCTAAGCGCGCCCCTGGTCGCTGGTCGGGCGGGTGGTCACTGCCGCATCGAAACGGAGGAACCGATCTGAGCCATGACGACGCGGGGAACTCGCCTGGGATCCGTGTGCCCGTGGCTGGCCAAGAGGAAGTTGGGACGGGGAGAGGCGTCAACGCCAAACTCACTACGCATGCGCATGGGAAAGAGCTTCGACTTGTGCGCGGAACTGGTTTCGCTTCGCACTGGCTCCTTATGTTTGATTGCGTGTCGCCCGATGTGCCCTGAACATTCTGGGTGCACAGCAACTAGGCGGGCGTGCCTCTGTGGTCGGCGAGGGCTTGCTGGTGGCGGTAGAGCGTCGCGCGGCTCCAGCCGACGAGGCGTGCCGCGTCCTCCGCGGTGCGTCCCTTCGCGCGAGCGTCCGCAACAATCGCGAGCTTCTCCGCGATCACGGCCGGATCCGAGAGGGGCCGGCCAAAGCGGGTCCCGCCTAGTCGGGCGGCGGCGATCCCGGCGTTGACGCGCTCGACAATCAACTCGCGCTCGTACTCGGCCAGGGTGGCGAGCATGTTTAGCATCAGCCGCCCGGTCGAGGTTGCCGGGTCGATCCCGTCCGAAATGGACCGGACCTGCACTCCGCGCTCGCGCAGCAGGTTCACGGTGTTCAATACGTCGATCAGGGACCGTCCCAGCCGGTCCACCCGCCAGACAACGACGGTGTCGCCCGCCTGGGCGTAGTCCAGGAGTTTCTTCATCCCGGGCCGGTCGATCGCGGTCTTGCTCCCGGACGTGACGTCGACGAACACGTCGCGTTTCTGCACCCCCACCTTGAGCAGCGCGTCGAGCTGCAGCTGCGCGTCCTGGCTCGACGTGCTCACGCGCGTGTATCCCAATTGCCTCATCCCGCCATTCTGCCTCGAAAAGCCTCGCGCCGAGCATGGATGAGACGATTTACGGTGAGACGACTTTCCGAGACGGAGCGCGTCCTGGAATTCCGCCGAGGATCATCGGCGGAATCCGCCCCGGGGACGTGTCTCAGAAAACTGTTGTTTATTGAGACTGGTCATGTTGCGTCCAGCAGGCGGTTGGCATGTGGCGGGAGGGGCTGCGCCGACCGAGGGACGAACAAGCTACGTCCCCCGCAGGCGTCTTAGTCCACAATCGGGACATGCAGATCCAGCCTGTTGATTCCCGCGACCAGACGTGGGAGCAGGACCAAGCCCGGTACCGGGCGTACTTCTGGGCGGGAACCGCTCCACAGGAACGGCGGGGTACGACGGCGGCCCGGCGCCGCCGTCGTACCCCGCCCCCGATAAAGGCCCGGTGCGCTACTCGGTGACCTCGAAGGTCAGCGTCTCGGTGAACTCGCGGCCGTGCACGTCGGTCGCGGTGACCTCGGCGCTGTGCTCTCCGACGGCGAGGTCCGCGGACAGGCCCAGCCGCCAGAGGTGCATGGAGCGGTCGGCCAGCCCGCCGCCGTGGACGAACTGTTCCTGGATGGCCACGGGGTCGGACCATTCGGCGCCGACGAGCGGGGTCTCGCCGCGCAGCTGCTGGGTGCGCACGGCCGCGGTGGGCGGGCCGCCGTCGATGGAGACCTCCACCGTGGACCCGGTGGATCCCATCCAGAAGTTGGTGGTCAGCCAAGTCCCGGAGGCGTCCCCGCGGGACACGGTCAGCGGGTCCTCGAGCGCGGGCGCGGTTCCGCGCGGCTTGCCGGAGTTCTCGGCATACCAGGCGCGGTAGGCCGGCGTGTTGAGTCCGACGGCCATCTGGCGCGAGGCGTCGCCGCCCTGCGGCGTGAAGCGCTCGGTCACCTTCGTGTTCTTGATGTCCAGGGTGAGCACGCCGGGAGGCGTCCCGTCGCGCTGGACCGAGGTGCGGTAGCCCCCCGGCAGCTCGCGGCCGCTGTACCAGTGGCCGGACACGGCAGGGACGGTCAGGTGCGTGAATGGCAGACCCGCCTCGCCGACCTCGTCGCGCCAGCCGTCCATGAGATCACCCTCGCGCAGGTTCTCCGACATGTGGGTGTGGCCGCCGAGCGCCGTGACCTTGCGTCCTTCGAGGATTTCGTAGATCTCCTTGATCTGCTTGGTGGTGTGCGAGTTGCTGTAGAAGAACTCGAGGAGCGGGCTGTGCCCGGCCAACACGATCGTCCGGTCCTTGGGCACCCGAGCGATGTCCTGGCGCAACCACTCCAGCTGTCGCTCGCCGAGTCCGTAGGTGTAGGCGCTCTTGGCCGCCGGAATCCGCGTCGGGTACTCGATGGTGCTCAGCGCGACGACGTGCGCCTTGCCGGCGTCGTACGAGTAGTACTCCGGGCCGAACTGGTCGCGGAACGTGTCGAACTCGTGCTCGCCGTCGAGCGCGTCGAAGTCCAGGTCGTGGTTGCCCGGCAGGAAGCGCGCCGGGCCGTTGAGCATGCCCGTCAGCTCGCGGGTCTGATTGAAGATCGAGAGGTCGTCGCCGACCACGTCGCCGATGAACAGCGCGCCGCAGCCCTCGTAGTCGGAGCGTTCCGCCAAGTCGGTGAACACGCCCGCGCGGGCGTACTCGACCTCCTTCTCGTTGTAGGTCTGGACATCGGCACCGATGGCGCAGTGCTGCTCCGGCGACTGGGTGGCCTTGCTCTTGGCGAGCGGGAAGTTGACCGCCTCCGGCAGCGCACCGGTCGGGGCGATGCCGCCGTACTTCAGGTCCGGCGAGCCCTCCGGCAGGTGGTTGTAGAAGAACTGGGCGACGTTGTCGCCGTCGACCGGCACCTGGTAGCCGCGCGGCTGGGTGACGAACACGGTCATGTTGTTGAACGCCGGGAGCTCGTACCGGCCCTTGCCGTCCGTGGTGGCGACGTCGCGCCCGTTGGAGACGGTGACGCCCCGGACGCCCTTCTCAGTGCGGTCCTGGACGGAGTTCTTGTTCCTGTCGTCGAAAACGACGCCGTCGATCGTCGCCGCGTCCTCGCCGGTGCCTCCGACGACGTTGACGGAGCCGCGGTAGGCGGTGGAGTCCCAGTCGGCCTCGGCAGCGGCCGGGGCGGGTGCCGAGGGGACGGAAGGCGAGGCAGGTGCCGCGCTGGCGGTTGGGACGGCGAGGGCGCCAGCGAAGACGACGGCGAGTGCCCCCGCCGCCAGCCTGAGGGGACGGGCGGCGCATTTCCTGGGCGGTTGGGTCGGCGAATGCAAGACGTACCTCCGGTGTGGTGACTACCTGCCGGACGATTCGCCGGCCGTGTCAACCGTGCCAACCGCAAGTGAATGGCGTGCCACGGTCAGGCCATGGAGGCTTGGCCCGGCCGTTAAGATTCGCCCAACGGCGGCGTCGCGTCGCCGGGGCGTTGCGTCCGGAAGCAGGGGGGCGTCTTCCGTTGCGAGCCCTACAGGGGCGGCCTACACTCGCCCCACCACCCCGTCGAGAGAACTCCAGGACGCTCTACGTGTCGGATGCACTGGGCACGTGGATGTTCTGGTCTGAAGCAGAACAGGAATCGGCCATGACCAAGTATTTGTTCCAAGGAAACTATGTGGGCGCGGGCATCAAGGGGCTGATGCAGGAGGGCGGATCCAAGCGGCGGGACGCGGTCGAAAAGGCCCTGGAATCCGTTGGCGGATCGCTGGAATCCATCTACTACGCGTTCGGCGAGACGGATGTCCTCGGAGTCTTCGACATTCCGGACCAAGCTAGCGCCGCGGCACTGTCCCTGATGATCAATTCCAGCGGCGCCGTGCACGTGCGCCTCACACCCCTCATGACGCCGGAGGACCTAGACGCGGCCGCGAGCAAAACGCCGTCGTACCGCGCGCCCGGCCAGTAGGGGTGGTCGGGCGCCCGTCGTGTGTGTCTGTGATGTGCCGCCTTAGCGCCGCACACCGGCGTTGGCCCGCTCCACGCCCTCCGCCGCCGGAAGGCCGAGCTCCGCGACGGCGTTGGTCGGCGCCTTGGTCCGCGCGTGGGTGACGTAGAGCGGCAGCGCCGTGAACAGCAGGCCGCCGACGAGGTTGCCGAGCACCGTTGGGATCTCGTTCCAGACCAGGTAGTCCATGATGGTGAAATCGCCGCCGAGCAGCAGGCCGGACGGGAACAGGAACATGTTCACGATCGAGTGCTCGAAGCCCATGAAGAAGAACAGCATGATCGGCATCCACATCACGATCACCTTGCCGGGGACGTCCTTGGCCATCATGGCGCCGGCCACGCCGATCGAGACCATCCAGTTGCACAGCATCCCGCGGACGAACAGTGTCAGCATGCCCGAGGCGCCGTGCTCCGCGTAGCCGAGCGTGCGGCCCTCGCCGATGTGGCCGATGGCGACGCCGACCTCGTTCGGCGGGATGGCGAAGCCGTACGTCACGACGATCGCCATGAGCACGGCCACCGTGAACGCGCCGGCGAAGTTCCCGACGAACACCAGCCCCCAGTTGCGGAGCACGCCGCGGACGGTGACGCCGGGCCGCTTGTCCAGCAGCGCCAGCGGAGTCAGGACGAACACGCCGGTCAGCAGGTCGTAGCCGAGCAGGTACAGCAGGATGAAGCCCACCGGAAAGAGCAGCGCGCCCGCCAGCGGGATGCCGGTGGTCACGCTCACGGTGACGGCGAACGCCGCAGCCAGGGAGAGCAGCGCGCCGGCCATCGCCGCGCGCACCAGGGTGTCGCGGGTGGACATAAAGATCTTGGACTCGCCGGCGTCGATCATCGTGGTGATCAGATCGCTGGGTTTCACGTAGGACATGGGGATACGCTCCGGGGGATCGGGCTTTGGCTGCGGTCCGCGCTGGACCACTCAAAAACCCTATGCGGCCGGTATTTCGGCCACATGACCGGAGGGCCCCGCCACGTTACTTTTGGCGCACACTTTCCGGCGCCCGCCGTGAGAGTGGGGGCCGCACGGCGTCGTTCCGTCACCCGGCATCCCCGCCGCCACCTGCGTGTTTGAACGCCAACCGGCCACCGACTAGCGTCTTGACCATGCCTCCGGCCGAATCAGCATCCAAACCGCAGAACGCCCTCCTTGTGCTGGGAAAGATCAGCGCGATCCTCGACGCGTTCTCGCTGCGCCAGCCGGTGATGACGCTGGCGGACCTGCGGCAGGCGACCGGCATGCCGACGTCGACCGTCCAGCGCCTGGTTGCGAACCTCGTCAGCCAGGGATTCCTGGACCGCGAGGGCGACGCCTACCGGATCGGCCTGAAGCTGGCCTACTGGGCGGCGCCGGCGGTCCGCGGCCGGGAGATTCTGGACGTCATCAGCCCGCTGCTCTCCGGCCTGCGCGACGCCACCGGAGAGACGGCCTGCCTGTTCCGCGCCGAGCAGCGCTTCCGGGTGTGCGTCGGCATCGCCGAGACGCGCCACACGCTCCGCCGCGAGATGCACCTGGGCAAGATCCTGCCGCTGCACGCCGGATCCGCCGGGCACGTCCTGCTGGCGTACGACGACGAGCTGCTGCGGGACGTTCTGGAGAATCCGCTGGAGTCCATCACGGGCGCCACGATCACCACGTCGGCGGACCTGGAGCAGACGGTCGCGCGGACCCGCGCCGACGGCTTCGCGATCACCACGGGAGAGCTGGAGAGCGGCTCCTCGGGGCTGTCGGCCCCGATCTTCGACTCGGCCGCGGGCGTCGTCGCTGCCGTGACGATCAGCGGCCCGACCTTGCGCATGCCGCGCGAGGTGTGCGAGGGGTGGGTCGAGACCTTGCTGGAGACGGCCGAGCAGATGACGCGGCTGATCGGCGGCCGGTTCCCCGGCGAGGCGAAGTCCCGCCCCGCCTAAAGCCCGGAAGGACGCCTGCGGCGCCGGGACCCCACTCGCTACAGCGACGCGCCGCCGCAGATGGTGATCGTCTGGCCGGTGATGGAGCCGCCGTGCGGGCCAAGGAGCAGGCCGACCATCTCGGCGATGTCCGCCGGGTCCACCAGCTTGCCCAGCGGCGGGACCTTCGGCGGGACGCTGGCCCGGGCCGGGTCCGCCAGCATCGGGACCCCAGCCAGGGGTTCGTGGGGCCGCTGGCCGAGGCCGCGCTGGAGCGGATGACGTTCGACGCGGTGTTCCTCGGCGCGGACGGCGTGGCCCCCGACGCGATCTGCGAGGCGGACCTGCAGCAGACGCGGCTCAAGGAAATGATGTGCGCCCGCTCCGAGCGGGTGGTGGTCCTGGCCGACGCCTCCAAGCTGGGGCGGGCTCCGTTCCACGCGTGGGCGAAGCTGCCCGAGGCGTGGACGCTGATCACCGACGGCTCCGCCACGGAGGAGCACCTGGAGCCCTTCCGCGCGGCAGGCGTGGAGGTCCTGGTGGCCGCGGTGGCCGCTCCGAACAAGGCCGCGTAGGCCCGCATGCACAAGGAGGCGGCGCTCGCCGTGGCCCTCGCGGAAGTGGCGTTGGATAGCGTGACCCCCGCATCGGAGGCATAACGACGCCGTCCTCTCCTTCCATCCATTAGAATTACGAATGGTTTAACGGATGCGAGTTTCCTGTTGGGGGAGTAGTGCGGTTTTTTCGAGGGGTGGCCCTTGCCTGTGCCCTGCTGGTGGTTGGAATCGGCGCCGCATCACCGGCCGCGGCGCAGGGCGTGGGGCCGGCGACGGTAGGCGCGGCAACCGCCGTCGCCGCAACGGCGACGGTCGGCGCGGCAACGAGTGCCGGCAAACCGATCGACGGCAGCAAGTGGCTGGTGATCGGCGACTCCAACAGCACGCTCAACATCGACCAGGTCCAGGGGCGCTCCTACACGGTATTCGCGCCAGCCATGACCAAGGGCAAGCTGTTCAAGCAGTTCAGCACCGCGACCTCCGGAAACCGCGCCGACCAGCAGTATGTGAAGCTCACCAGGCTGCTCACCGCCGGTGCCCGTCCCACCATGGCCTCGGTCATGGTCGGAACCAACGACATCTCGCAGGGCATCCCCATGGCGACGTGGCAGGCGAACTACAAGCGGATCGTCAACAAGCTCATCCAGTTCGGAATCGAGCCGGTCATCATGACGCTGCCGCCGCGGAGCGGGCCGATCAGGGCGACCGCCCCCGCCGTGGTCGAGGACCAGTGGAACGCGTGGCTGCGCGGCTACGCCAACGAGAGGGGCTTGGCCTACGTCGACGTGTGGAAGACGGTCGCCGACCCCAAGACCCGCGAGTTCAAGACCGGGTACTACACGGCCAAGGACGGCGTGCACGTCAACGGCTACGGCCAGATGATGGTCGCGCAGGAGTTCGTCCGGGTGCTGGCCCCGCGCCTCAAGGCCGTCCCCGCCGGCAGCAAGCAGGCGCTGGCCCCGAGCCGGACCGACACCAGGAACCTCCTGCCCAACGGCGTCTTCCGCTCCACTTCCACCGCGGGGTGGGTCAGGTACGGCCGCACGAACGCCGAGGCCGATTCCGCGGCCCCCGGCGGCTACGCGCTGAACCTCAAGGGGAATGCCAGTGACGGCCTCAGCATGCTGGCCACCAAGAAGCTCCCGGCCGCCGGCAGGTTCAAGGCCGGGAACAAGATGAAGATCGTGCTCAAGTCCAAGATCATCGACTCGGGCGGCAACAATTCCGGTACGGGACTCAGGCTCATCGTCCGGGAGTGGAAGGGCGCCAAGTACGTCAACGCCCCAACCGAGTACTTCGGCCAGAACCTGGAGAACACCGCCTACCTCGACCACAGCTGGGAGTGGCAGGTTTCGCCCGGAACCACCGCCATCACGCTCTACTGGAAGTACGAGGAAGGACCGGTCTCCAACCGGAAGATCCACGCGCACCTCGGCGGCGTCGGCCTCTACAACCTGACCGCGCTCGGCAAGGGCTAGCCCGGCGACCGCTGGGCAAACTACTGCTTCTCCCTGTCGCCCTTTTCCATTAGGATCACGTCCAACTCGTAGGGGCGGGTTTGGATTCTCTTGGGGGAACAATGCGTATTTATCCTGCGGTAGCAATCGTCTGCGCTCTTTTGATGGCCGGGCTCGTCGCCGCGCCGCCGGCGACCGCGCAGGGGGTGGGGAGTCCGGCGATCGCCACGGCCACCACCGTCGGCAAGGTGATCGACGGCGGCAAATGGCTGGTCATCGGGGACTCGAACAGCGTGCTCACCACCAACCAGGTCCAGGGGCGCTCCTACACGGTGTTCGCCCCCGCGATGACGAAGGGCAAGCTGTTCAAGCAGTTCAGCACCGCTGTCTCCGGGCACCGATCGGACCAGCAGTACCTGAAGCTCACCGAGTTCCTTGCCACGGGCGCCCGGCCCACGATGGCGTCCGTGATGGTCGGAACCAACGACATCGCCCACGGCATCCCGATGGCGACGTGGCAGGCCAACTACAAGAAGATCATCGAGCAGCTCATCACCTCGGGCATCGAGCCGGTCATCATGACCCTCCCGCCCCGCAGCGGACCCAACAGGGCCAGCCTTCCGGCGGTCGTAGAGGACCTGTGGAACGCGTGGCTCAGGAGCTACGCCCAGGAGAAGGGCCTGGTCTACGTCGACGTGTGGAAGGCGGTCGCCGACCCGGTCACCCGGGAATTCAAGACCGGCTACTACAACGTCAAGGACGGCGTCCACGTCAACGGCTTCGGCCAGATGGCGATCGCCAAGGAGTTCGTCCGGGTGCTGACCCCGCATCTCAAGGCGGTCTCCGCCTCCAGCAAGCAGGCGCTCACACCGAGCCGGACGGACACCAGGAACCTCCTGCCGAACGGCGTCTTCCGCTCCACCTCCACGGCGGGGTGGGTCAGGTACGGCCGCGCCAACGCCGAGGCCGACTCCGCCGCCCCCGGCGGCTACGCGCTGAACCTCAAGGGCAGCGCCAGCGACGGCCTCAGCATGCTGGGCACCAACAAGCTCTCCGCCGCGGGCAAGTTCAAGCCCGGCGACAAGATGAAGATCGTCCTCAAGTCCAAGATCATCGACTCGGGCAGCAACTACTCGGGTTCGGGGCTCAGGCTCATCGTCCGGGAGTGGAAGGGGACGCAGTACGTCCACACCACCACCGAGTACTTCGGCCAGAGCCTGGAGAACACCGCCTACCTGGACCACAGCTGGGAGTGGACGGTCTCACCGGGCACCACGGCCATGACGTTGTTCTGGAAGTACGAGGAGGGGGCGGGCGCCTCCCGACGGATCCACGCCCACCTCGGCGGCGTAGGGCTCTACAACCTGACCGCCCTCGGGAGGAGCTAGCTCCTTCAGCTTCAACCCGCCATCCCCTATCGTGGGGGCCATGCCCGAGATGCCCGAGGTGCAGGGACTGGCCGACTTCCTGCGGCTGAAGCTCGTCCCTGCCGACGCGCCGCCCGCGACGGTCGCGCAGGTGGAGGTGGTGTCCTTCTCGGTGCTGAAGACGGCGGGGGTTCCGCTGGACGCGCTGGGCGCCGGACCGGTGACCGGCGTCGGGCGTCGGGGCAAGTTCATTGTCCTGACGGCCGGCGGCGCGCACCTGGTCATGCACCTCGCCCGGGCCGGCTGGCTCCGCTGGTCCGACGCCTTGAGGCCCGAACCGTTGCGGCCCGGCAAGGGTCCCGTCGCGCTTCGTGTGCGGTTCGGGGACGGCGGCGGGGCGCGGCCCGGGTTCGACCTGACGGAGGCCGGCACCACCAAGGCGCTGGCGGCCTACGTCGTCGAGGATCCGCTCGAGGTGCCGGGGATCGCGCGGCTGGGGCCGGAGGCGCTCGACGTCGACCGCGGGTCCTTCGCCAGGATGCTGGCGACGCACAACAGCCAGATCAAGGGCCTGCTGCGCGACCAGTCGGCGATCGCCGGGATCGGCAACGCCTACAGCGACGAGATCCTCCATGCCGCGCGGCTGTCTCCCTTCGCCGTCGCATCGAAGCTCGGGCCCGACGACGTGGCGCGGCTCCACGACGCGATGCACGCGGTGCTTGAGGCCGCCGTCGCCGCCGCGTCCGGCCGCCCGGCCGCACAGCTCAAGGACTCCAAACGCAAGGCGATGCGCGTGCACGGCCGCGCCGGAGAGGCGTGCCCGGACTGCGGGGACACGGTCCGGGAGGTGTCCTTCGCGGACTCCTCGCTCCAGTACTGCCCCACGTGCCAGACCGGCGGGAAGCTGCTGGCGGACCGGCGGACGTCGAAGTTCCTCAAGTAGGCCGCGCGCGCCGGGGCCGCGGCAGGGTCACCCGGCGCGAACGGGGACGGCCCGCGAACGAGGCCGGGGCCGCGCCCGCGCGCGGACCAGCGACCCGACCGTGGGCTGGCCGAGCAGGATGCCGCCGAGGACCAGGGCCATGCCGGCCAGCTGGCGGCCGCTGAGCGCCTCGCCGGCCACGGCCGTGCCGAGCAACACCCCGGTGACCGGGTTGAGCAGGCCGATCAGGCCGACCGTCCCGGCGCCGAGCCGGCTCAGGGCGGCGAACCAGCACGCGAACGCCAGCGCGGACGCGACGGCGGACAGGTAGACCATGGCGGCAATGCCGCTGGCGTCGAGCGCCGGCGGCGCGCCCTCCATCACGGCGGCGACCGGCAGCAGCATCAGGCCTCCGAAGACCAGCTGCCAGGAGGTCTGCGCCATGACGTCCCCGCCGCCTCCCCACTTCTTCGCCAGCACGTAGCCCAGCGACGACATCGCCATCGCCGAGACCGAGGCGAGGATCCCCGCGGCGCTCAGCGCGGCGGCGCCGGTGAGCACCATCAGCGCCACGCCGCCGATGCCGAGTAGTGCGCCGGCCAGGGCCAGCGGCCTGGGGCGCTCGTGGATGACCGCCCACGCGATGAGCATCATCGCCACCGGCGACGTGGCCATCAGCGTCGACGCGATGCTGGTCGGCAGCAGCTGCGCGGCGACGTAGACCAGCGCGAAGAACGCGCCCATGTTCAGTGTGCCGAGCACGGCGGCCTTCCACCACCACGCGCCGCGCGGCAGTCGGCGCCGCAGCGCGAGCAGCAGCAGCCCGGCGGGGAGGGCGCGCAGGGCGGCGCCCCACAGCGGGGAATCGGCCGGGAGGTACAGGGGCGTGACCAGGTAGGTGCTGCCCCAGGCCACCGGGCCGACGGCGGCGACGAGCGCCCAACGCCATTTAGCTTCCATGGAAGTCAGTTTAGCTTCCGGGGAAGCTAAACTGAAGCACTGTGAGTGACTTCAAGGACCGGGTGTCCGAAATCCAGGCCGATTGGGGCCGCGAGCGCCCTGAACTCGACGTTTCCCCGATGGGGGTGATCGGGCGCCTGCACCGTCTGGGCGGCTTCCTGCGCGAGGAGCTGGTGTCCGTCTACGCCGAGTACGGCCTGGGGGAGGGCGACTTCGACGTCCTGGCGACGCTGCGCCGCGCCGGGTCCCCGTTCGAGCGCGCGCCCAAGGACCTCGCCCGGAACACCATGGTGACCACCGGGGCCATGACCAAGCGGATCGACCGGCTAGAGTCCGCCGGGCTGGTCGCCCGCCGCGCCTCCGACGTCGACGGACGGGGCCGCGTCGTCGCGCTGACCGCCCGCGGGCTGGAGATCATCGACTCGGCGTTCGCGCACCACATGGACAACGAGCGCCGGCTGCTCGCCACGCTCACGCCGCGCGAGGCCGCGCAGTTGGAGGCGCTGCTGGCCAAATGGCTCGGCGACTTCGAGCGGGGGCCGGCGGACCGGCGCCGCGCCGCCGGCTAGAAGAGTTGGCGCAGGTTCGTCTTGGCCAGGTCCAGCAGTTCGTCGCCCCGTCCGGAGAGGACGGTCCGGAGTGTGTAGAGCGCGAACCCCTTGGCCTGCTCCAGCTTGATGGCCGGCGGGATGGTCAGCTCCTGCGCGTCGGTGACCACGTCCACCAGTGCGGGGCCGTCGTGGGCGAACGCCTCGGCCAGGGCGGCGTCGACTCCCGCCGAGTCCTCCACACGGATCCCCTTGATGCCCATGGCCTCGGCGACGGCCGCGAAGCTCGGGTTCTCCAGCGACGTGGCGAACGGCACCTGCCCCGCGGCCTTCATCTCCAGCTCCACGAAGTTCAGCGACGAGTTGTTGAACACCACGATCTTCGCCGGCAGGTCCATCTGCTTCAGCGTGATGAGGTCGCCCAGCAGCATGGCCAGCCCTCCGTCGCCGGACAGCGTCACGGCCTGCCGGGCGCGGTCCTGCGCCAGGACGCCGATCGCCTGCGGCAGTGCGTTGGCCATGGAGCCGTGGGAGAACGACCCGAGGAGCCGCCGCCTCCCGTTCATCGTCAGGTACCGGGACGCGTAGACCACGGGGGAGCCGACGTCGGGCAGGAACACCGCGTCGTCCGCGGCGAGCTCGCTGATCCGCCGGGCCAGGTACTGCGGGTGCACGGGCGCGCCGGGGCGGGCCGGCGTCGCCAGGTCGTCCAGCTTTTCACGCGTCTTCGCGTAGTGCTTCTGCGCGTCCTTGAGGTGCCTGTCCTTCTTTTGCTCCAGCAGCGGCAGCAGGGCGGCAGCGGTCTCGCCGACCCCTCCCACCAGCGCGACGTCGACGGGGTGCCGCCGCCCGATCTGCTCGCCGCGGATGTCCACCTGGATCAGCGTGGTGCCCTCCGGGTAGAACTGCGGGTACGGAAAGTCGGTGCCGAGCATCAGGATCGCGTCGGCGTCGGACATCGCCTTGTAGCCGCTCGCGAAGCCGAGCAGGCCGGTCATCCCGACGTCGTACGGGTTGTGGTGCTCCAGGTGTTCCTTGCCGCGCATGGCGTGCACGATCGGCGACTTTAGCCGCTCCGCGAGCTGCATGACCTCGGCGTGTGCGCCGGCGGTCCCGGCCCCGCCGAGGATGGTCACGGACTTTGCCGTGTTGAGCGCGTCGGCGGCCTCCCTCAGCTGGTCCGCAAGCGGCACGACGGCGGAGCGGGACTTCCGGGTCAGGGTGCGCCGGTCGCTGTGGGCCTCGGCGGACGCCACGTCCCCCGGGATGACGAGGACGGCCACGCCGCGCTTTTCGATGGCGGTGCGCATCGCGATCTCCAGCATGCGCGGCATCTGTTTCGGGTCCGCCACGTACTCCACGTAGACCGAGCACTCCCGGAACAGCTCCTGCGGATGGGTCTCTTGGAAGTAGTTGGTGCCGATCTCCACGGTGGGGATGTGCGCCGCGATGGCCAGCACGGGCACGCGGCTGCGCTGCGCGTCGAAGAGCCCGTTGATCAGGTGCAGGTTGCCCGGGCCGCAGCTGCCGGCGCAGACTGCCAGCTCCCCGGTCATCTGGGCCTCGGCGCCCGCGGCGAATGCCGCCGTCTCCTCGTGCCGCACGTGGATCCACTCCATGTCCCCGTGCGTGCGGAGGGACTCGGTAAGCGCGTTGAGCGAGTCCCCGGGCAGGCCGTAGATGCGCTTCACGCCATTGAGGGAGAGGGTCCGGACGAGGTTTTCGGCGACGGTGACCATGGTCCCAGCCTAGGCACTATCCCGTCCCGCGAGCCAGACTGCCGGAGCCGGTCCACACCCCCGGGGCGGAGACCGCCCATTTGTGCATCGAATGCAGTTACAGTGGAGCCGACCCCGAATGCACACACCGGACCGGAAACCCATGCCCCCACCGCACCGACCCGCCGTCGCCCGTGCCGCCTGCGCCTTGGCGCTGGCCCTGGCGGGAATATCGCTCACCGCGGGCGCGGCGGTATCCGGCGCTTTGAGCCCCGCCGCCTCATCGGAATCCGGCTCTCCCGCCCCGGCCTACCCGGAGAACACATCGGCACCGGAGGCCGACGACGGCGACATCGTCACCCTCCCGGGCCGCACCGCGGAATCCGAACGGCTGTTTCTGGCGGCAACCACCGCCGTGGAGCCGCTCATCGACGCCGACGCCATTCTGGCTGCGGTCGAGGAGGCGGACATCGACGACGGTGTCCGCGTCTATCTGGGCGTGGACCGCACGCCCTCCAGCAGCTCCAGCGCAGCCCAACTCGTCCGCGGCCTTTTGCTCTTCGGCGAGACCGACGCGCTTGCGGACGATTGGCTCGAGAACGGCCGCACCGACGGCTACGTCGGCGACGATTGGATCGTCGTCGGCGTCATCCTGCCGGGGGACACCGGTGGCATCAGCGACGTGTCCATCGACGTCGGCCGGAACATGCACATTACCGCCGAGGGAGGGCTTGAGGCCCTCGAAGCGACCGGCGCGGCGGGCTTCGCCGCCGGCGACTACACGGCCGCGCTTTCCGACCTTGCCGTCGCCGCCGGGAACGGCATGGAGCCACGGTTCGATCCGGCCCCGTGGGCCGCCGGTGCAGGGGGCTTGCTGCTCGCCGGGCTGGCCGGTTACGGCGCCGTCGTCGCGCGACGCCGCTGGGTTGCGGTCAAGACGACCGTCCGCACCAAGGAAGCCGCCACGCTCGCCTCCCGCAGCCGGAGCCTCGCGAAGCGCCTGCGCGCCTTGGATCGCGAGCCGCCGGCCATCGCCGGCCAGGGACCGGTCGCGGCCGCATTACGTGGCCTGCGCGAGGGCTCGGCCGAACTGGCCGAAGTGGACGCGGACCGCGCACGCGCCCTCGCCGGGGGAGGTGCCGCCGGCGAAGCCCTCGGCGAACGGGATATCGGCGAGCTCACGGCCATCAGCGAACGCCTCCAGGCACGACTCGACGCGCTCGAGGGCATCCGACTGCTGCTACGCGGCGACGCCGCGTCCCGCCGGGCTTGGAACCGTCAGATCGCCGGGCACCGCGCCCGCCTCGAGGCCGCCGCCCAGGCGCTCGACACGCCGGGTGCCCGCGACCTCCCGGCGGCGCGGGACCTGATGGCGATGGCCATCCGGCAGACCAACGAACTGGACGCCTGCAAGATTGAGGCGGCCCGCCTGACCCGACTCAATCCGGAATCGGCGAGAACCACCGGCTCCTACGCCCTCTTGGACCGGATCCATACGCTGCGCAACGACCTGGACAGGGTGCTGGGTGCCCTTGCGGACCAGGCGCGGCAGTCGCGGATCGCGCTGCCGTCGCGCGCGCTGGAGGAGGCGCGGCTCCTGGTGACCGGCGATGGTCGGCACCGCCCCGCGGACGGGGACGTGCTCGGGCAGATTGCTCTCGCGGCCGGTCAGGCGGCGGATGCCGCCGCCGAATCCGACCGCAACGTCAACGACACTGCGGCCGTGTCCGGAGCCCGTCCGTGAGGGCCCGCGGCCGCCCCCGCTTTGGGTTCCCCTGGATCGCCGCCGCGCTCGTGGTCGCCACGGCCGCGTTCGCCGGAACCGGCCTGGCCACGGTCGCCACGGAGCCCACGTCTCAGGTCACCATCGCGGTGGAGGAAGGGCTGCCGCACAACATCACCCAGGCGAGCGTGGACGCCGCCCTCGGCGCACCCATTCGCTCCTGGGAGCCGATTACCTTCCGCGTCACCGCGCGGCACCTGACCTACGACGAACTGTACGGAGAAGCGGACCCTGGCGCCGACGTCGTCCTTAGCACAGCCCTCGAGGACCTGCGGGGCTCGACCTTGCCGGCCCGCTTTTCCGGGGCCGCGGTGCGCGATGGCGCGGCGGACCGCGACGAGATGCTGGAGGACCGCTTCGACATCCACGAGGCGTACCTGCGGAACCTGGGCCTGGGACATGGCCCGCTGGCGGTGGCGGCGTCCGCCCGGACCGCCGCGGATGTCCTGTATGAGGGACCCGTCCGCACCCCGATGTTCTGGTTGGCCGGAACCGGGCTCGGCGTGCTGCTCACCGGAGCCGTCCTGACGCTGTCCCTGCGCCGGCGCGCACACTGGGAATCGCGCTACCGCCGGCTCACGGCCGCGCAACGGAAACTGGCCCGCGTGGTGTTGGACCTGGAGGCGCTGGAAGTCACCTACGTGTCCACGCCGGAGCGCGCGCGGCCGGATGGCTTCACCGCGGCGTGGGAGGAGCTTCGGGAATCGTCTCTAGAGCTGGCGCGAGGTGAGGACAGGGCGGTCGCCGCGGTGTCATCCGCCGCGTCTGCGCGCACGGCGGAGACCGGTGAGCTGGTCTCCCGGTTCGAGGCAGGGGCACGGCGGCTGACCCGGCTTGCGGACGCCCTGCTGGGCGCGGGCACGGTGCACGGGCGGTGGGCCGGCAGCGGCAGGACGTTCGATCGGCTGGCCGCGCCATTGAACGACGCCGGCCGGGAGTTGCTGGTGCGCCTGCGGGACGCGCCGGGTGGCACGGTCCACACGAGCCTGCTGGAGCGGCTGCGCGCGGATCTGAAGGCGCAGTTGTCCGTCGCCGCTCAGGGCGAGGCGGAGGCCGCGGCGGGGGAAACGGGCCGGGCACCGGCCGTCATGGCTTGGACGGCCGCGGAGCGTCGGCTGGCCCGGACGGCGCGGGACGTGGAGCGCGCCCTCCGCCGCTACCCGCACGGGAAAGTGCGCCCGCGGTGGCGCGACGTTGAGGACCTCGGCCCGTTGCGCGAATCGCTGGGGCTGCCGGCGGAGCGGTCCGGCGAATCCCTCGAGGCGCTGGACCGGGCGAACGCGGTGGCGCGGGCCCTGCTGGGAGACGTCGAGGCGTACGACGGAGCTCCCGCCCCCGGCGCGCCTGGCCGGAGCGTGTGGCCGCGGCTGGCGAAGTGGCTTTCCGGCGTCGGGCGGAGGGCAGGCGTGGACGAGCCGGCAAGGGGCAGGGGAACCCTGTGGCTGATCGGAGGGGTGGCGGCCGCTGTCGCGTCCATGATCGCCGCCGGAGTAGTCTCCTCGGCGCTGCTGGAACGCCCGGTGTGGGAGCTGGTCGGGAAAGAGAGGCTGCGGACCCTCACAATCGACGGACAACTGGAGGGCCTGACAGAGCCGGACATCCGCCGCTATCTCGAGGACAGCTTCACCGAGCCGGTGGACCTCACCGTTGCCGTCCGCGACGCCGAGGAGTACCTGACGGTGCTCCAGGACGAGGACGAGCCGGGGCTGCAGCGGTTGGATCCCTCGGGGACGCTGGAGGCCCTGTCGCGGGTGAAGGCCGAGTTCCCCGCCCTGGTCGATCCGGGCACGGGCGAATTAAAGCCCGAGCAGGCGATCATGCCGGTCATGGTGTTCGACGACGGCAGCATCACGGTGCCGGCGACCATGACCGGAGCTGTGTCGGTGGGGGACGCCAATCGGTTGGGCTCGTCGTTGTGGTCGTACGGCTCCTTCTACGTGACGGAACAGCGGGGCGTGCACGTCGCCATGGAGATCGAGGATCTGGCCCGTGGGCTGCAGTCCAACGGTTTCCGGAACGGCGACGTGGGATTCGGTCTCCTGTTCTGGCTGTTGTCGACCACCTTCACTCTGGCCATGCTGACCGCCGCCAAGGTCGCCCAGTACGGCGGGACCATCTCCGCCGGACTGGGCCGTTTCGGCCGCGGGGGCGCCGGGTTGCGAACGGCGCGGCGCCGGTTGGAGGCGTTGGCGATGGGGCTGGACGACTCCCGCCTCGATGCGGTGGCCGTGCTGGGCGCCGGGGCCGCGGGGCCGGGCGCGGAGGCGGATCAGCGGCTGTTCGAGCGTGGGCTGGTCATGGCGTGGCGCGAGGCCGACGACCTGGCCGCGCTGCCGCTGGCCTCCCGTCTGTCTGCCGGCTACGCGGAGCGGGTGGCGCACCTGCAACGGCTGGTCGCCGTGCTGGGCGAGCGGGACGCCGACGTGCAGCGCCGGACGAAGGCGCTGCTCGACGCGACGCGCGGTGCCGGTGGCGGCGGGGCCGGGGGGACCCCAGACCGCGGCGCCCCTGTCCAGGAGCTCGCCGACAGTGGCAGGATCGGCGCATGACCCGGTTTGCCATCGACGCGCCCACCGCCCTGCGCATGATCCGTGAACAACCCGCGCTCGGCCCGCACACCCTCGTGGGCCCCGCCGCGCTCCGGACGGACGTCCTCCGGAGCATCTACCGGGATGTCCGGGACGGCCGGCTCGAGGAGAAGGCTGGGCTGGCGGAACTCGAGCGGCTCGCCGGGCTCAGGATCCGCCTGCTTGGCGATCGGGTCTCCCGCGCCACGGCGTGGAAGATCGCGTCGCGGCTGGGGTGGCCGGACCTCGGCGACGCCGAATATCTCGCCGTCGCCCAGCTCCAGGCCGACGCCTTGGTGACAACGGACGATGCCCTCCGCGCCGGGGCGGAGGGCATCGTGCCGATCGCCGCGTTCGGGGACCTCCTGGGCGAGGGGGCGGCCGGGCGCTAGGGCTTCGCGGCCCCGCCGTCGTCGCCCGCGGATTCGACCCGGGGGATGTTGCCCGTGGGCGGCGCGACCGGCGGCGTCAGCACGGACGCGTAGTCGTGCTGGGACGTGTAGGTCAGGAATCCGAGGTGCGCCTCGTAGCGGTCCAGGACGTCGTCGATGATCTGCTGGTGGGTGACGCCCATCAGGTCGTAGCCCTCGGACCCGGTCTGGGCGAACACCTCCACCCGGTAGTAGACGTCCGTCTCGCGGGACATGCGCCCGCCGAACATCGGGACCGGGGCCTCGACGGCCTGAACCTGGTAGAGGAAATCGCGGTGGTCCGGGATGGAGACCATCAGCGCGTGGCTGGAGATGCCGATGTCCTCGTTCGGCAGGATGTCCAGCGTCGCCTCGTAGCCCTGCTTCGTGAACTCCTTGAGCACGTCGGCCAGCGCGGGCCGCACGGTGCGCTCCATAAACAGCGCCACCTGCTTCTTGGAGGGGTAGGAGCGCATGCCCGCCAGCCGCTGGCGCCAGGTGCGGTCCGGCACCAGGCCGCCGTGGACCGCCGTCGCCTGCCGGCGCAGCACCTGCCCCTCGCGCTCGGCGCGCTCCATGCGCAGCACCTTGGAGAAGGACGCCATGACCAGCCAGGCGATGATCGTCACCGGCAGGGCGAAGATGAGCGTGGCGTACTCCATGGTGGTGACGCCGCCGGCGACGAGCATGGCGATGGTCAGCACCGCCGTCAGCACGGCCCAGAAGATGCGCATCCACTTGGCGCCGTCCTGGGACGGGTCCGGGATGGAGGAGGAGAAGTTGGACATCACCATGGCGCCGGAGTTGGCGCTGGTCAGGTAGAACAGCAGGCCGGAGAGCGTCGCCAGGCCGATCAGGAAAGAGGCGCCGGGGAACATTTGCAGCAGCGCGTACCAGCCCTGCTCCGGGCTGTCCATGGCCAGTTGAGCGAACTCCGTGTTCCCGTTCAGGACCTCGAACATGGCGCTGTTGCCGAAGATGGTCACGATCAGGAAGTCGCAGAGAACGGGTGCGGTGATGGCGGCGATCACGAACTCGCGCAGCGTGCGGCCGCGCGAGATGCGCGCGAGAAACAGGCCCACGAACGGCCCCCAGGCCAGCCAGAACGCCCAGAAGAACAACGTCCAGCCGGCCATCCATTCCGAGCCGCCCTCCTGGTAGGCGAACGTCTGCAGAGTCCGGTCCGGCAGTGAGAAGACGAACCGGCCGATGTTCTCCACCATCGCGTTGAGCAGGAAGGAGGTCTGACCCGTCACCAGGATGTACAGCAGCATGGCCGCGGCGCTCCAGATGTTCAGCTCGGAGACCAGGCGGATGCCCTTGTCGACGCCGGACGTGCACGCCGCGATGGTCATCACGACGGCGACGATCACCAGCGCGATCTGCAGGGCCAGGCCCTGCTGCAGCCCGAACAGCAGCGAGAAGCCCACGTTGAGCAGGACGACGCCGATGCCCATAGAGGTCGCGACCCCGAAGACCGTGCCGACGAGCGTGACGATGTCGATCGCGTCGCCGATGCCGCCGCGGACGCGCTTGCCGAGCAGCGGGTAGAGCGCCGCCCGGATGGACAGCGGCATGCCCCAGCGGTAGGCGAAGTAGCCCATCGCCATGCCGAGCAGCGCGTACATGGCCCAGCCGGCCACGCCGTAGTGGAACATGGTCCAGACGACGGCGTCCTGGGCGGCCTCCGGCGTCTGCCCCTCGCCGGCGGGCGGGGACATGTACTGTGTGATCGGTCCGGTGACGGAGTAGAAGAGCATGTCGATGCCGACGCCTGCTGCGAACAGCATGGCCACCCAGGTGAAGAGCTTGTACTGGGGGCGCGAGTGGTCGGGGCCCAGCCGGACGGAACCCTCCTTGGACAGCGCCACCCACAGCACAAAAACGATGACCACGGTGACGGTCAGGACGTAGAACCAGCCGAGGTTCTCGGCGATCCAGGCGACGACGGTCTTCATGGTGGAGGCGGCGCCGGCGGGCATCATCATGGCCCAGACGGAGAACGCGACGATGACGGCCGAGGAGATGACGAACACGCGCCAGTTGACCTTGGGCCCGGGCGCCTCGATGAGCTCGGCCGGCGCCTGGCTGAGTTCCCGGCTGGAGACGGGAGGCCGGTTCTCGAAGTCCTGCCGATAGGTGGGGCGGTCCGTGCCGCCCAGTTGGGTCCGCGGGATCGGCGGCCCCTGCCGCCCATTACCCGGGCGCTGTGAATCTTCTGCTTCAGCCATCGAATCCTCCTTTGGATTGGCGACGGGACAGACAGGCGTCGGCTCTGGCGGACGTCTGCAGCCTCGGTCCAAAAAGGAGGGGGAGGCCGTGCACGGAAGCACCCTGTCGTGCGGCCTTTAGGGGTGATTCTAGTACGCGGGGTCAAAACGGGGCCGGGCGGCCCGTCCGGAGGCTAAGCGGCCCGGCGCCTGGAACCCGCCCAATGCGCGAGCAGCGCGGCCAGCACAACGGCGCATCCGACCGCGGCGAGGCCGAGCGTCAGGCCGATCCCGGCCTCCGTGGCGTGACCGTCCGGGGCGACGCGCACGGCCAGGAGCGCGCCGACCACGGCGGTCCCGAACGAGCCTCCGATCGTGCGGAGCACCTGGTTGAAGCCGATCGCACTGCCGACGTCGCGGCCGGGCACGCTGCGGGCGATGAGCGTGGGCATGGCCGCGTAGGTGAAGCCGATCCCGACGCCGAACAGCAGCATCCCGAGGACCACGCCCCAGAGCTCCGTGTGGACCGCCCATAGCAGCATCGAGGCCGCCGTCAGCATGCCGGCGCCGATCGGCAGCAGCGCCCGGGAATCGACCCGCCGCGTGAGCACGCGGGCGGTCCGGTTGGCGCCGAAGCTGCCCACGGAGAACGGCAGCATCACAAACCCCGCCCAGAAGAGGGGCAGCGCGGCGCCGTATCCGGTGGCCTCCGGCGCCTGCGCGATCAGGCTGACGACTGACAGGAACATGTACATCACCACGCCGAGGCCCAGCGCCGTCGCGTTGGCCAGGAGCACCTCGGTGTTGCCCAGCGAGCGCAGGTCCACGAGCGGGTGCCGGCGGCGCAGCTCGGTCAGGACCCAGCAGGCCAGCAGCGCCGCGGCGCCGGCGAACACACCGGCGGTCCAGCCCGCGGGCCAGTGCGGGCCCTCGCCGATGCCCAGCAGGAGCAGTGCCAGTCCGCCGCCCAGGAGCAGCGCTCCGGCGAGGTCGAACGGGGTGCGCTCGGCGGCGCCGCCCGGCCCGTCCGGGACCGTGCGTCCCACGACCACGAGGGTGGTGGCGACGAAAAGGACGGCGAACCAGAACGCGAAGCGGTAGTCGAAGAGCCCGGCGATGACGCCGGTCAGCGGGTAGCCGATCCCGATCCCGGTGGAGACGGTGACGGACAGGCTCGCGATGCCGAAGTGTGCGACGTCGGAGGGCAGGTGCCGGCGCGCCAGGGCGATGGTGACCGGGACGATTCCGTAGGTGAGGCCCTGCAGCGCGCGCCCAACCAGGAAGATGGTGAAGTTCGGGGCGACGGCGGCCACGATGGATCCGGCGAGGATGATCCACAGCGCGACCAGCAGCAGGCACTTGCGGTGCGGGCCGTCGGCCAGCCGCCCCATCACGGGCGTGGCGATGGCGCCCACCAGCAGGTTGACGGTCAGCATCCACTGGGCCGTGGCGACCGGAACGTCCATGTCCCGCGCGACCGCGGGCACCAGCAGCATGCCGAGGGAGCTGACGATGGCGGTCGCGAGGGCGGCGTAGACCAGCGCGGGCAGCAGGCGGTTCCGGGTGGCGGTCTCAGTCATCCAGCGGCTCCGCGGTCAGCTTGCGCAGCACGGGCAACACGGACTCCAGGGCCGAGACCTCGTCCGGGGACAGGCGCTCCTCGATCGCCCCGGCCAGCCAGCCGTACCCGGCCCGCATCTCCGCCGCGAGGCGCTCGCGCCCGGCGTCGGTGAGCGTGATCCCCACCCGACGCCGGTCCGCCGCGTCCGGGACGCGGGCGACGTGTCCCATGTCCTCCAGCTCGCGGACGGAGAGCGAAGTGGCCTGCGGGCTGACCTGCGCGACGGCCGCCAGTTCGGAGATGGCGGCGGTCTTGTGGGCGGCCAGGTGCGCCAGCACCGAGAGCTTGCCGGGGGAGAGGGTGCGCCGCGCCCGGAGCCGCTGCTGCAGTGGGATGAGGGCCTCCGCGAAGTCACGCGCGGTCCGTTGGGCTGAAGTCATTCCCAAAGTATACAAGTAACTTGAACAAGTTGCTTGCGGATTTCTTCAGATGGGTCCCGGCGCTACCCCCAGGCCTCCGGGTTCACCGCGTGCGGCGGCACCCGACCGGCCGCCATCTCGACGGCGTTGAGTGCGCTCAGGCGGGACATCTCCGCGCGCACCGAGACCGTGGCGCTGCCGACGTGCGGCAGCAGCACGGTGTTGGGCAGCTCCGCCAGTCCCGGCGCGAGGCGCGGCTCGTCCTCGAACACGTCCAGCCCGGCGCCCGCGATCGCCCCGGACTTCAGTGCGTCGACCAGCGCGGCCTCGTCCACGATCGGGCCGCGGGCGGTGTTGATCAGGATCGCCGAGTCCTTCATGCGCGCCAGCACCGACGCGTCCACGAGGTGCCGGGTGTCCTTGTTCAGCGGCACGTGCAGGGACAGGAAGTCGCTGGCGGTGACCAGCTCGTCCCACGGCACCTGCCGCACCCTCCCGGCGAACTCGCCGAGCTCGTCGTCGCCCACCGTGCGCTCGCCCGGTGGACGCGGCGCGAACAGGACCTCCATGCCGAAGCCCAGGGCGCGGCGGGCGGTCGCGCGCGCGATGCGCCCGAACCCGGCCAGGCCCAGGGTCCGCCCGGAGACGTCGGAGCCGAGCATCAGTTCGGGTTCCCACCCGTGGAACCGCCCCTCGCGCACCATCCGGTCCGCCTCCACCACCCGACGGGACGTGCCCAGGATCAGCAGCAGCGCGATGTCCGCCGTCGCGTCCGTGAGCACGCCGGGGGTGTTCCCGACCATGATGCCGCGCTCGGTTGCCGCCGCCACGTCGATGTTGTTGTAGCCGACCGCGAAGTTGGAGACGCCCCTGACCTTCGCCGCGGCAAGCAGCGGCGCGTCGATCCTGTCGCCGAGCTGCGTCAGGACGGCGTCGTACTCCCCGCTGGCGCACAGCGCCTTGAGCTCGTCGTAGCTGGGCGGCGACGGCAGGACGGTGACCTCCGCGGCGTCCGCCAGCAGCGACGGCGCGGGCTCGGGGATGGCTGTTGTCACCAGGATGCGCGCGCCCACTAGAGTGCGCCCTCGCAGGACCCGACGCGGTTCGAATCGGCCCGAGCGCCGGCGATGACCCACTCGAACGCGTCCGCCTTGGAGCGGGCGCCCTGCGCGGACTTGGACCGGTTCGGCTCGCCGAGCTCCTCCAGCAGCTTCTCGGAGAGGCCCACCAGCGAGGAGAACGCGCCGGGGGTCAGCCAGTCCGGGCGGGTGGCGAACAGGATGTCCTCGGAGGACGTGTTGCCGCTGGCGCCGGGCGCGAACGGGCAGCCGCCGAGGCCGCCGAGGGCGCCGTCGACCAGTTCGGCCCCGGCCTGGATGGCGGCCAGGGTGTTGGCTACCCCCAGTCCCCACGTGTCGTGCCCGTGGTAGACGATGCGCCGGTCCGGGGTCTCGTCCCGCACCCGGGCGATCAGGCTGGACACCTGCGCGGGAACGGCCTGGCCCAGGGTGTCGCAGATGACGACGTCGCAGGTGCCCTCCGCGCGCGGATCGTTGGCGATGTCGAGGACTCGCTGCTCGGGCACCAGCCCCTCGAACGGGCAGGTGAACGACGTCGCGATGCACAGCTGGATCCGGCCGCCGACCTCCCGCGTGTACTCCACGGCCTGGGGCAGCGCCTCCAGGCTGGCGTCCGTGCTGCGCCCGATGTTCGCCTGGTTGTGCGAGTCGGAGGCGGAGAGGCAGTACTGGAAGTTGCGGATCCCGGCCTTGGCGGCCTTGGCCACGTGGCCCGGCGTGGCCACCCAGATCCAGCACCGCTGGAGCTCCTCGGCGGTCAGTGCGGCGGCGACTTCCAGGGTGTTGGCCATGGTGGGGACCAGGTCGGCGCGGGCCATGGAGCCCAGTTCGATCTCCGGGACGCCGAGGCGGATCAGCTCGCGGACCGTCTCCACCTTCCGCTCCGTGCTCAGGTTTTTCCCGGTGAGCTGGAGGCCGTCACGCAGGGTGACGTCGCGCAGCGCGGCGCGGGGTGTGAAGGTGAAGGTCATGCCATGGCTCCCTTGGGGTTGGATGCGGCCGCGATGGTTTCGGCGTCCATGCCGAGCATCCCGCCGAGGACTTCGTCCGTGTGTTCGCCGAGGTCCGGGCCCAGGCTGCGGATCGGCAGCGACTCGGTGCCGATGACCGGAACGATACCGGGGAATCCGACCCCCTCGATCACCTCGTCGCCGGTGGAGACGTCGAAGCGCTGGATCATGTTCCGCGCCGCGTACTGGGGCTCGTTGACGATGTCCTCGGCGGTGTTGATGGGGCCTGCCGGGACTCCGGCGGCGTCGAGAGCGGCCAGGGCCTCGCGGGAGGGGAGCGTCGCCGTCCACACGCCGATCGCGGCGTCGAGCTCCACCCGCCGTTCCCAGCGCTGCGCGTTGGACTGCAGGCCGGGATCGTTGCCGAGGTCCGGGCGCCCGATGGTCTCCATGTAGCGGCGGTAGATCGCGTCCCCGTTGCCCGCCACCACGATGCTGGCGCCGTCCTTGCAGACGTAGGCGTTGGACGGGGCGATGCCCTCCATGCGCCCGCCGACGCGGACGCGGTGGTCGCCGTAGGCGCCGAGGTCGGGGATGAGGGACTCCATCATGGAGAACATGGCCTCGTGTAGCGCGACGTCGATGACGCGCTCCCGGAGCGGGACCCGCGCCTCCGTGCCGCGGCGGGTCTCGCGCTGGTACAGGGACATCACGGAGCCGAACGCGGCGTAGAGCCCGGCGATCGAGTCGCCGATGGAGACGCCGACGCGCACCGGGGCGCGGTCAGGGTCCCCGACCAGGTTGCGGAAGCCGCTGAAGGCCTCGGCGACCGCGGCGAAGCCGGGCCGTTCGGAGAGGGGGCCGGTCTGGCCGAACGCGGAGATGCGCGTGATCACCAGGTCCGGGTTGGCCGCGTTGAGCACCTCGGGGCCCAGCCCCCACTTCTCCAGGGTGCCGGGGCGGAAGTTCTCCAGCAGGATGTCGCACTGCTTGACGAGCTCGAGGACCGCCTCGCGTCCGGCCTCGCCGCGGAGGTCCAGGACCACCGATTTCTTGTTGCGGTTGATGGTCCGGTAGAGCATCGAGACCGAGCCCTTTTTCAGGCGCCAGTTGCGCAGCTCGTCGCCGGTCCCGGGGCGTTCCACCTTGATGACTTCGGCCCCGAAGTCAGCGAGCAGGCGCCCGGCGGTGGGGGCGGCGATGTAGTTTCCGAGTTCCAGGACCCGGACGCCGGCCAGCGGCGCGATGGTCTTCTCAGTCATGGGATAAATCCTTCGTGCGGGGCGGTTAGATGAAAAGGCTTAGGAGCAGGACCATCGCGAGCGAGACGACGGAGGCCACCGAGACGCCGAACGTGACGGTCTTGAGGGCACCGCGGACTGTCTGGCCCAGTAGCGACTGGAGGAGCCAGAAGGTGTTGGAGGTGACGTGGACCATAAACAGGGACCCGGCGCCAGCGGCCAGCGCGATCAGGACCGGATCCAGCCCGAGGGCCGGGGCGATCGGCGCCAGCAGTCCGGCGGCGGTGATGGCGGAGAGGGTCACGGAGCCGACGGCGATGTGCAGCACGGCGGCGATCGCCCAGACCACCAGGAGCGGGGCCACGTTGCTGGCACCGAAGAATCCGCCGAGGATGTCGCCGAGCCCGGCCGCGGCCACCGTGGCCGCCAGGGATCCGCCGACGCCGGTGAGCAGCAGGATCTGCCCGCTCTCCTTGAACCCGGAGGCCGTGGCCTCCTCCACTTTGGCCTGGCCGATGGTGTAGCGGCCGACGACGGCGGTCCCGATGAGCCCGATCAGCAGGGCGACGACGGGGTTTCCGAGCAGCTGGATCGCGGCGATCTCCACCTCGAGGATCTCGAAGATGGCGCCGGTGGCGATGAGCAGGAGCGAAAGCACCAGGGGAGTGAAAAGGAGCAGGAGGGGCGTCTCGGACTTGCGGGCTTCGGCGACGGCGACGGCACCTCCGGCCGGTGACTGTTCGGCGGCCGCGTCGTCGCCGCGGGTGCCGGCGCGTTCGGCGCCCGCTCCGCCGTCGTCCCCCTGCCGGGGCACGCCGTAGGCGCCGGGTCCGTGCTTGTCGGCCGTCGCCGCCGCGAGGTAGTCCTCCTCGGCGAAGACGTGCTGCTCGTCCTGGTCTTCCTTCCAGAAGCCGCGGCGGAACAGGAACGTCATGATGGCGATGGAGACGATGATCGTCGGGACGATCACGGCGAGCCCGAACACCAGCATCTTGCCCAGCGGCACGCCGAGCAGGCCGGCGAGGGCGAGCGAGGCGACGCCGGGGACCATAAACACGATGCCGCACTCGAGGGCGATGGCCATGGCCGCGGCCATGCGCGCCGTGCCGAGCTTGCCGATCTGCGGCGCCAGGCGCCGGGCCAGGGGCGCGGAGATCACCAGCAGGACGTCGAGGAAGATCGACTGAAGCGCGGTGCCGATGGCCAGCGCGAAAGTGTAGGGGAGGCGTTTGGGCCCGAACACGCGCAGCAGGTGTTCGACGAGCCGGCGGATGGCGCCGGTCTCGTTGAGGATGGAGCCCATCAGGACGCCGAAGGCGATGAGCAGGCCGACCTCGACCATGATCTCGCCGAAGCCTCCCGTGATGGTCTCGACGGTCTTGGTGACCCCGAGACCGGTCGAGAGGCCCAGGTAGATCGACCCCAGGACCAGGGCGATCACGGGGTTGACCTTGAAGCGCACGATCAGCAGCACGGTGGCCAGGACGGCCACCGCGGTGTTGATCAGGATCGCGACGTCTGACGACATAAAATCTGCCGATCTTCGGGGAGGGGGATCTCCCGGGTGTGAGGTGACCTGCGCCACATTGTCTAACTCACTTTATGGGTTCAATCTCACAATGTAAATACAGATGACGAAGAAGGCGGGGATTGGCCGGGTTCCCGCGGGAGTGCTCGCCGTCACGCCGCTTTTGTACATAGGATGTGCCAAGGGGAGCACACGGATGCATCCCATTCGTTGTGCCGGGGGGCTTTGGATCTCGCTGGCGCCCTTTTTCCTTGGAGCCAGTGCATGACGCGTGCGCCACAACGACGCCGGGCCTCCGCCGTCGCCTCCCTCTCCCTCGCCGCCGTGATCGCGGTCCTCTTGCCCGCCCTACCGGCGCAGGCCGACGAACGCCCGGAGCCGGCCGGGCCCGCGCTCCGGGTCCCCGCCGCGGCGGACGCCACCGACCGGTTCATCGTGAAGTTCCGCGAACAGGCGGGCCGCAGCTCCATCAAGCGTTCGGAGGCCTATGGCCGCGCCGCCGACGACCTCGATCTGCCGCTCGAGGAGGTCAGGTCCACCGCCTCCGGCGCCCGGGTGCTGCAGACCCCGGAAGCGCTGGAGGGCGCCGAGGCCAACGAGCTGATCGCCCGGCTCGAGGCGGACCCGGCCGTGGCCTACGCCGAACCCGACACGATCCTGTATCCCGCGGCCGCCGATCCCAACGACGAGTTCTACGCGCAGCAGTGGAACCTCTGGGACTACGACTTCGGGATCCGGGCCGCCGACGCGTGGGGAGCGTCGCGCGGCGACGGCGTTGTGGTGGCGGTTGTGGACACCGGGATCACCGGCCATCCGGACCTGGACGCGAACGTTCTGCCCGGATACGACATGATCGCCGACGCCGCCGACGCGCGCGACGGAAACGGGCGGGACGCCAACGCCCGCGACGAGGGGGACTGGGTCGCCGCCAACTCCTGTGGTTTCCGGCACCCGGCCGTCGACTCCTCGTGGCACGGAACGCACGTGGCCGGAACGATCGCGGCCGCCACGAACAACGGCAGGGGCGTCGCCGGCGTCGCGCCCGGCGCCAAAATCCTGCCCGTGAGGGCGCTGGGCGTCTGCGGTGGCTACACGTCGGACATCGCCGACGGCATCGTATGGGCAACCGGTGGCGCGGTGCCCGGCGTACCCACCACAACAACCCCGGCAAAGGTCGTCAACCTCTCGCTCGGCGGACCGGGGCTGTGCTCCGCGCCGGATCCGGACGAGGGGCGGGTTCTGCAGGACGCCGTCGACAGCGCCAACCGCGCCGGCGCCGTGGTGGTGGTGGCCGCCGGCAACGAGAACACGAATGCCTCCGCCAGCAGCCCCGCCAACTGCGAGGACGTCATCACGGTCGGCGCCAGCGGGCCCAGGGGGGCCAGGGCGCCCTACTCCAATTACGGAGCCGTCGTGGACGTGGCCGCGCCCGGCGGCGACGCCACCTGGTCCTGGGCCGGCGGCATCGCGTCCACCGTCAACGACGGCCTGACGAAGCCTGTCATTGGCCCCGCCGCGGAAACCTACGCCTTCTACGAGGGCACGTCGTCGGCCGCGCCGCATGTCGCGGGCGTGGCCGCGCTGCTGCTGGCCGCAGAGCCGACGCTTACCCCCGCGGAGGTCGAGGCGCGCATCAAGCAGTCGGCGCGGCCGCTGGCCTGCACGGTGTCCGCCGCCAACCCGAAGGTCGCGAAGCCGTGCGGCAGCGGACTGGTCGACGCGCCGGCAGCGCTCGGGCTCGACGGGACGCTGGGGCAGGAATTCGTCCGCGGCACCCCGACCGTCACCGGCCCCCCCATCGCCGGGAGCAGGCTGACCGCCAGCACGGGCGCCTGGCAACCGGCGGGCGCGGCGTTCACCTACCAGTGGTTCTCCGACGGGTTCGAGCTCGCGGGCGAGACCGGCAGGCAGTACGTTGTGCACCCCCTCGACGTGAAGACGCACATTACGGTCGTTGTGAAGGGAGCCAAGGACGGCTACCGGACCGCCACAAAGCGCTCCGCGAACTTCGGGCGGATCCCCCAGAGCAGCGGGCCGAAGGTCGACGGGACGCGCGCCGTCGGAAAGACGCTGACGGCGCGCCCCGGATCGTGGACGCCCGGATCGACGCTGGGCTACGAGTGGTTCCGCTCCGGCACCAAGATCGCCAACGCCACCGCGTCGACCTACCGGTTGACCACCGGTGACCTCGGCAAGACCATCAAGGTGCGCGTCACGGGCAAAAGGACCGGCTACCTGACGGCGTCCAGGACGTCCGGGTCGACCGCCGCCGTCGCGAAGGGAACGCTGACCGGCGCGTCCCCGGCGATCTCCGGAACCCGGAAAGTGGGCCACACGCTTCGGGCCGTCCCCGGTTCATGGACGGGCGGAAGCACCCTTCGCTACCAGTGGCTGCGCTCCGGCGTGGCCATCAAGGGCGCGACCGCGTCCTCCTACCGGCCCGCGGCGAACGACGTGGGCCGGCGCCTGGCCGTCCGCGTCACCGGCAGCAAGGCCGCGTACACAACGCTGTCCAAAACGTCGGGCCCCACCGCCGGCGTGGCCAAGGGAACGCTCGCGGCGGCCACACCCACCGTCTCCGGGACCGCGCGCGTGGGAAGCACCCTGCGCGCGGCCGCGGGAACCTGGACGGCCGGCACCTCGCTGCGCTACCAGTGGTACCGCTCGGGAGCGGCGATCGCGGGGGCAAGCGCCGACACGTACCGGCTGGTCGCCGGCGACAGGGCGGACACGATCAAGGTCAGGGTGACGGGATGGAAGGCGGGATACTCGATGTCCCACCGGACGTCGGCAGCGACCGCCGTCGTCAGGTAAGCGTGCCTCCGGCGGCCGACGCGGCCGACGCGGCCGACTCAACCGACGTCGCCGTCAGGTCCGGCCGGCCAGGCGCGAGGCCAGCAGCCCGCCGATCGTAAAGGCCAGCGTGGCGGCCAGGACCAGGAGGAGCGGCGCCGTCCAGCCGCCGGTGGCGGTGTTGAGCCAGCCGGCCAGCGGGGGTGCGACCGTGGCCGCGAGGTAGCCGCTGCCCTGGACGCGCGCCGAGGCGGACGCGGCCTCCGCGTTGCTGCGCGCGATGCGGGGAATGATGGAGAAGATCGCCGTGAAACCCCCGCCCTGGGCGATGCCGCCGGCGATCGACCACAAAACGTACAACTCGGGTGCCGCCAGCAGCCCGATGGGCAGCGCGATCCAGAATGCGGCGATAACGGCCATGGGCACCCAGGCCCTGGTCCGGGCGGCCAGCACGGGCACGCCGAGGGCGCCCACGACCGCGGCGATCTGGAACAGCGACGCCACGGCCCCGGATCCGGTGGGAGCCAGGCCCCGCGTCTCGGAGAGCAGCAGCGGCAGCCAGGCGGTGGTTGCGTAGTAGGCGGACGACTGGCCGCAGAAGGTGAGCACCAGGAGGGTCAGGATCCGCCGCGTGCGGGCCGCGTCGGCGTCGGTCCTGCCGGCGGCGGACGTGGCGCCGGGACCGCCGGGGCCGTTGGCCGGTTGCGTCCCTGCCGCGGAGGCGGCCGGAGTACCCGGATCGGCGCCGTCGGTGGCGTCCGCGGTGCCGGCCGCGGCCCGGCGCCGGACGCGTACCAGCCAATACGCCAGCCCTGCGGCGGTCACCACACCCCAGGCGGCGATCGCCCACCGCCATCCGACGAGCCCGGCCAGGGGCGCCGTGCCGAGCAGGACGGCCATGGAACCGACGTTCATGGTGGCGGAGTACGCGCCCGTGGCGCCGGAGACCCGGTTCCACGGCACGTCCCGGCGGATGAGCACCGGCACCACGATGTTTCCCAGGGTCATGGCCACGCCGATGAGCGCCGTCCCGGCCATCACCACGGCGGAGGGCCCGGTGGAGCGAATCACCGTGCCCGCCAGCACCCCGGCCAGGCAGAGGAGGACCGTGGCCTCAGGGCCGAACCGCCGGATGGTCCGCGTGGCCAGCGGCGTGGCGACGGCGAAGAGGAACACGGGCAGACCCGTCAGGAGGCCCGCGCCGACGGCGCTCAGGCCGGTGTCCGCCCGGATGTCGCCGATCACGGCGGTGGGTGCGACGATTGGCGCCCGCAGGCTGAGGGCCATCACCACAATCCCGGCAATCACCCAGGGCAGCGCCGTGCGGGGGGCTGGTGAGCGGTGCGTGGCGGGCTCCTTCGGGACGGCGGCCGTTCTGGCGGAGCCCAAAGCGCGGCTCCACCAGAACCCTAGTTCATGGCCGGCCCGCGGATCCCGTGCGTCGCTCCCGGCGCTACGTCCGGCGCAACAAAGCCCCGGATCAACTGATGTCGCCCGTGCGCCGAGCTAACCGGGGCCGGCGACGTCGGTGGGGTTTTCGATGGAGCTGATGATGTCGGCGGCGGCCTCCGCGAGGCTGCTGTCGGGGCCCGGGCCCGCCTGCTGGAGCAGGGAGAACGCGCGCTCCTGGCTGCAGCGGTGGAGCGCCATGATGATCCCGAGGGCCAGCGTGATGTTGGTGCGCGACTGGATCGCCTCGACGATGTCCTGCTTGCTCTCCGTGAGGTCGGCGATGAGCATGGCCAGCCGGAGCGAAACCGAGGCCTGGTGGGCGTAGTGCAGCGCCCTCGTCGTGATGTGCTCGGGAAAGGCGTCGGGCTCGGTGGAGTACAGGTTCAGCGCGCCCACGGCCTCTCCGTCCACCTCGAACGGGATGCTGAAGATGGAGCGGATCCCGCTTTCCTCCACGGCGTCCAGGTACGGGCGCCAGCGTGTCTCGGTGGCGGTGTCCGTGATGCTCATCGGCTCGTGTGATTCGGCCGCGGCCAGGCAGGGGCCGGTGCCGACCTTGTGCTGGCTCTCGTCCATGTAGCGGGCCTGGGTGTCGCTGCTGGCAACGGAGACCATACGTTCCCTGGTGATGAGGGTGATGCCGCAGGAAGCGTTCTCTCCCTCGTACGCAATGGTCTTGGCTGCGTTGGACACAACCTCCACAAGGAACCCGTTGACGTCCGTACTGTCGAGGATGCTGGCCTGGAGGTGGGCGGCGACCGCCCCCGTGTCCAGGGGTTGACGCTGGACGTTGTCCATGCCGTCCCGTCTGTTGGGGGTGGCTCAGCGGGTCCGCGGAACATGCGAGGCCCTGTCTGCCACCTGTCTCCAGTTAACGCCTGTTGGGCCGCGAGCGCCAGCGACTTACGGTGTCCATTCCGCTATGTCACGATTTTGTCACGCATCGTGACGCAGGGCACATCCGTGAGTATCCTTTCGATGGAAGAACCCGAGAGGGGCCTTTGGTGCCCGCCTCACGAGGTTGCCGTCCTGGCCACAGCAAGCACTGGCCAGACCAGTCTGGATCGGGACAAGCGACCTGCCACTCACAGATGGGCCCCCGGCCACGGACCGCCGGCGCGACGACGACGTCGACGCCGGTGGGGTCCGCGGACGGGGGCCCGCCCAGTTGTTGACTAGTTCTTCACGTACCCGTTGGGGTTCAGCACGTACTTCGTGGCCGCGCCGGCGTCGAACTCCGCGTAGCCGCGCGGCGCGTCCTCGAGCCCAATGGCCTTGGCGTTCACGGCCTTGGCGATCTGGATCCTGTCGTGCAGGATCGCCATCATCAGCTGCCGGTTGTACTTCATCACCGGGCACTGGCCCGTGGTGAAGGACAGCGACTTGGCCCAGCCGGTGCCCAGCGAGAGGGACAGCGAGCCGTGCTTCGCCTCCTCCGTGACGGCTCCCGGGTCGCCGGTGACGTAGAGCCCCGGGATGCCCAGGGCGCCGCCGGCCGCCGTGAGGGACATCAGCGAGTTCAGCACGGTAGCGGGCGCCTCCTCCGCGTCCTTGCCGTGCCCGTGCCCGCGGGCCTCGAAGCCGACAGCGTCGACGCCGCAGTCGACCTCGCGCACGCCGAGCAGCTGTTCGATCTGGTCGGCGGGATCGCCGGCCCCGACGTTGATGGTCTCGCAGCCGAACGATCGGGCCTGCGCCAGGCGCTCGTCGTTCATGTCGCCGACGATGACGACGGCGGCGCCGAGCAGCTGCGCGCTCGCGGCGGCCGCCAGGCCGACCGGCCCCGCGCCGGCCACGTAGACCGTGGACCCGACTCCCACGCCGGCCGTGTAGGCCCCGTGGAACCCCGTGGGCAGGATGTCGGAGAGCATGGTCAGGTCCATGATCTTCTCCAGCGCCTGGTCCCGGTCCGGGAACTTGAGCAGGTTCCAGTCCGCGTACGGGACCAGGACGTATTCGGCCTGCCCGCCGACCCATCCGCCCATGTCCACGTAGCCGTACGCGCTGCCCGGGCGGTCCGGGTTCACGTTGAGGCAGATGCCGGTCTTCCGCTCCTTGCAGTTCCGGCAGCGGCCACAGGAGATGTTGAACGGCACGGAACAGATGTCGCCGACCTTGATGAACTCCACGTCCGGCCCCACCTCCACCACCTCGCCGGTGATCTCGTGGCCGAGGACCAGGTCGGCCGGCGCGGTGGTGCGCCCGCGCACCATGTGCTGGTCGGATCCGCAGATGTTGGTGGTGACTGTCTTCAGAATGACGCCGTGGGGAACCTTGCGGCCGACGTTGGCCGGGTTCACCCCAGGGCCATCCTGCAACTCGAAGGTGGGATAGGCGGTGTCGATGACCTCGACCTTGCCCGGACCCTTGTAGGCAACGGCCTTGTTTCCTGACATGGGATGGTTCCTTTCCTGGTTGTTGCGGGTGGTTTGTGGGGACTCGGGGGATCAACGAACGTCGTCGTCGACCCAGTCCAGCGTCTTGGTGACGGCCTTCTTCCAGAGCCTGTACTGCCGCTCGCGCTCGTCGGAGTCCATGGCGGGGCTCCAGCGCTTGCCCTCGCGCCAGTTGGCCACGACGTCCTCCTCGCCGTTCCAGAAGCCGACGGCGATGCCCGCGGCGTAGGCGGCGCCCAGCGCCGTGGTCTCCGCGACCTCGGGACGCACGACGTCGACGTTGAGGAGGTCCGCCTGGAACTGCATCAGCAGCTCGTTGGCCACCATCCCGCCGTCGACCCGCAGCTCGGTGAGGTCGACGCCGGAGTCCGCGTTCATGGCGTCGAGCACCTCCTTGGACTGGAAGGCCGTGGCCTCCAGGGCGGCTCGCGCGATGTGGTTCTTGTTGACGTAGCGGGTGAGCCCCACGAGGGCGCCGCGGGCGTCGGCGCGCCAGTACGGGGCGAAGAGGCCGGAGAACGCGGGCACGAAGTAGGCGCCGCCGTTGTCCGCCACCTTCTTGGCGTAGTACTCGATGTCCGGCGCCTCCTCGAACAGGCCCAGGTTGTCGCGGAGCCACTGCACCAGGGAGCCGGTGACGGCGATAGAGCCCTCGAGGGCGTAGACCTGCGGGGCGTCGCCGATCTTGTAGCAGACGGTGGTGAGCAGGCCGTTCTTGCTGGCCACGGGCTCGGTGCCGGTGTTGAGCAGCATGAAGTTGCCGGTGCCGTAGGTGTTCTTGGCGGTGCCCTTCTCGAAGCAGGCCTGGCCGAACGTGGCCGCCTGCTGGTCGCCGAGGATGCCCGCGATCGGGACGTCCGGGACCATGCCGCGCTGCCGGCCCTTGCCGTAGACCTCGGAGGAGGAGCGGATCTCGGGCAGCATCGACATCGGGATGCGCATGTCCGCGGCGATGTCCTCGTTCCACGTCAGCGAGTCGATGTTCATCAGCATGGTGCGGGAGGCATTGGTGACGTCGGTGACGTGCACGCCGCCCTCCGTGCCGCCGGTCATGTTCCACAGCACCCACGTGTCCGTGTTGCCGAACAGCAGGTCTCCGCGCTCGGCGGCCTCGCGGGCGCCCTCCACGTTGTCCAGGATCCAGGTGATCTTGGGGCCGGAGAAGTAGGTGGCCAGCGGCAGGCCCACGCGCGACTTGTACTTCTCGGGGCCCTCGGTGCCGCCCAGCTCCTCAACGATCTTCTGCGTGCGAGTGTCCTGCCAGACGATCGCGTTGTAGACGGGCTTGCCCGTGTTCTTGTCCCACACCACGGTGGTCTCGCGCTGATTGGTGATGCCGATCGCGGCAAGGTCCGTGTACGGGATGTTGCCCCGGGTCAGCGCGATGCCGACGGCCTCGCGGACGTTGTTCCAAATCTGTTCCGGGTTGTGCTCCACCCAGCCCGCCTGCGGGAAGATCTGGTCGTGCTCCAGCTGGCCGACGGAGTGGATGGTCCCCTCGTGCGTGAAGACGATGGCCCGGGAGCTGGTCGTGCCTTGATCGACTGCGAGGACGTACTTGGTGCTCATATCGCTTCCTTATCGCTTGGTGTGGAGGTCCGTGGTGCGGGTTGGGTGCGGCGGGCGGCGGTGCGTCCGCCGACTCTATGGGTCAGGCGACGCCCGCGGCCACCAGGCCGGCGATGGCGCCGCCGATCAGCGGGCCGACCACCGGAACCCAGGAGTAGCCCCAGTCGCTGGTGCCCTTGCCCTTGATGGGAAGCAGCGCGTGGGCAATGCGCGGGCCGAGGTCGCGGGCCGGGTTGATGGCGTATCCGGTCGGGCCGCCCAGACTCAGGCCGATGCCGACAACCAGCATGGCGACGGCCAGCGGGCCGAGTTCGTGCGGCGAGTTCGCGAACTGGAGGATCACGAACACCAGCACGAAGGTTCCCAGGATCTCGGTGACAACGTTCCAGGCGTACGAGCGGATGGCGGGTCCCGTGGAGAAGACCGCCAGCTTGACGGCGGGATCCGCGTCCTCGTCGAAGTGCTTCTTATAGGCGAGGAAACACAGGACGGCGCCGATGATCGCGCCCAGCATCTCGCCGCCGAAGTAGACCATCGTGTTGGCGAAGTTCACCGGGATGCCCGGAACGAACTCCGTTTGGCCGTTGGTGATGATGCCGAGGGTGACGGCGGGGTTCAGGTGGGCACCGGAGCGCCACGCGGCGAACACGCCGGCGAAGACCGCGAGGCCCCAGCCGAAGGAAATGACAATCCAGCCGCTGTTGAAGCCCTTGTTCTTCGGCAGGACGACGTTGGCGACCACGCCGGTGCCGAGGAGGATCAGGAGTGCCGTTCCGAAGATCTCCGAGATGAAGATCTGCCCTATGGTGACGTCCATAATGTCCCTTTCTTGCGGACTTCGGTGTCCGCCGCTGTCCGGGGCTACGTTGCCCCGGGATCAATACGCCGTGAACCCTGGTGTCCCGTCCGCGTGCGGCCGGGACACCCATCAGGTCCCGACGGGACCTGCCGCCCCCGGCGAATCCTCGGGGGAGCCCGGCTTGAGGCCACCCTCCACGCCGCCGTCCAGGCCGTCGCCGAGCGGCGCGAGCGGGGCGACGTCGGTGACGCGCAGGCGGACGGTCTCGGCTGCGGCGTCGTCCGTCTCGAGTTCGGCCGCGGCCTCCGCGGCCGCCCGCGCCTCGTAGGCGGCAACCTCGTCCTCGCGCGTGCCCTCGTCCCATCCCAGGATGTCGCCCATCAGGCCCGAGATCTCCTCGAGCGCCGCGACGCCGCGGTCGGACACCTCGTAGTTCAGGCGCGTGCGGTGGAGCATCACGTCCTCGAGGTGGAAGGCGCCCTCGTGGCTGACGGCGTAGCTGATCTCCGCCCGCAGGTACGCGGACGCGTGCTTGAGCGGCTGTGCCAGGGACGCGTCCTCCTCGCACAGCCGGACGATGTCCGTGATGAGCGAGCCGTAGCGGTGCAGCAGGTGGTCCACCATGGCAGCCGACCAGCCGTAGTCCTTGGCGTACTTGCGGCTCCAGTTGCGCTGCACGTCCAGGTTGACCGCCCCCACCAGGGGAACGTTCCTGGTGACCGAGGGGTTGGTCTTGGCCTCGTCGCCGAGCGCGAAGTCCACGGCGTCCTCCGCCATCACGCGGTAGGTGGTCAGCTTCCCGCCGGCCGTCACGGTGAGGCCCGGGGCGGGGGAGGCCGTGGTGTGTTCGCGGGAGACCTTCGCGGAGTTGGTGCCGGCCTTGGTGCCCGGCTGCAGCAGGGGGCGCAGGCCGGCCCAGGTGCCGATGATGTCCGCCTTGGTGAGCGGCTGCGCGAGCACCGCGTTGGCGTGCTCCAGGATGTAGTCGATGTCCGCGGCGGTGGCGACGGGGTGTTGCAGCTCCTGCTCCCACGGGGTGTCCGTGGTGCCGATGACCCAGTAGCGCGACCAGGGGATCACGAACAGCACGCTCTTCTCGGTGTGCAGGATCAGTCCCACCTCGCCGCGGATCCGCGCCCGGGGGACCACGATGTGCACGCCCTTGGACGCCAGCACGCGCAGGCCGCCTTCGGCCCCGGCGAGGGCCTCGGTCTCCTCGGTCCAGACGCCCGTGGCGTTGATGACGTTGCGCGCGTGGACCCGGAACGAGTCGCCGCGCTCGAGGTCCCGCAGGACGGCGCCGTCGACCCTCCCGGCCAGGTTTTTGCTCAGGTCGACGACCTGCGTGCGGCTCGCGGCGTGGGCGCCGTGCGAGGCCGCCGTCCGAATGAGCGTGGAGACCAGGCGGGCGTCGTCGACGGACGCGTCCCAGTAGCGGATGGCGCCGACGGCGGCGTCGTGCCGCAGGTCCGGGAACAGTCGCCCCATGCCGCTCCGCGTCAGGTGCCGGTGAAGGGGCAGCGCGCGCTTGCCCGGGGCGATGGTGGCCAGGGTGTCGTAGAGGGCGACGCCGGCGCCGACGTAGAAGCGCTCCCACAGGCGGTGCTCCAGCGGGTACAGGAACGACACCGGGCGCACCAGGTGGGGTGCGAGCTTGTTGATCAGCTGGTCCCGCTCGGTGAGGGCCTCGTGCACCAGGTTGAAGTCGAGCATCTGAAGGTAGCGCAGGCCGCCGTGCACCAACTTGCTGGACCGGCTGGACGTGCCGGAGGCCCAGTCCTGCGCCTCGACGACCGCGGTGTTCAGGCCGCGCGTGACGGCATCCAGTGCGGTGCCGGCGCCGGTGACGCCCCCGCCGATCACCAGGATGTCCAAGGGGTTGGACGCGGACGTGGCCCGCATCGCCTCCAACGCTGCGCCGCGGGCTTGTGGCGTCAGGCGTGACGTGGGGGTTGGCATCGCTGTCCTTCCATTCCGGAATAGGCTGGCTGTGTGTAACGTCACATCAACGTCACGGGTCCGCAACCTCTCTGCACAAACGTGCAGGCGCGTCGGGGTGTTGGCCCGGCCGCCGACTGAAGAGGGGAGCGCCGATGACGGGCAGATATCACGACGTGCTGCGCGCAGCGTCCATGTACTACCTGCAGGACATGAAGATGGAGACGATCGCGCGCCATCTGGAGACGTCCCGGTCGACCGTCTCTCGCATGATCAAGGAGGCGCGGGAGACCGGCGTCGTGGAAATCTCGATGCGGCTCGAGCACACTCGTGCACCCGACCTGGGGCAGCTGGTCCTGGACACCTATGGCGTGGACGCGCTGGTCGTCCAGGTCCCCGACGCCGATTCTCCGCTGGCGCGCCTGCACCGCGTGGCGCGCGCGACGGCCGAGCTGGTGGGCGGCTGGTTCGGGTCGGACATGGTGATGGCCGTGGCCTGGGGCACCACGGTGGGGCGTGTGGTTCCGTATCTGGCGGCGAAGGAGACCCAGGGCAGCGTGGTGGTGCAGCTCAACGGTGCCGCCGACACCCGAACGGGCGGCGTGAACTACGGGGACGGGACCATGCGCGGCATTGCGCACGCGTTCGGCGCCAAGGTGCAGTACTTCGCGGTTCCGGCCTTCTTCGAGCATCCGGAGACGCGGGACGCCATGTGGCGCGAGCGCTCCGTCCGGCGCGTGCTCGAGTTGCAGCGCAACGCCGACCTGGCGCTGTTCTCCGTGGGGGCGCTGCGCGGCGAGCCCCCGGGCCACGTATACTCCGCCGGCTACCTGGAATCGCGGGACGTGGCGCGGCTGGAGGCCGATGGCGCCGTGGGCGACGTGGGCGGCGTGTTCCTCCGCGCGGACGGTTCCCATGCGGGGATCGCGATGAACCGCCGCGCCACGGGGCCCTCGCCGGAGCGGCTGCGGGAGATACCGCGCCGGGTGTGCGCGGTGGCCGGGGACAACAAGGTGGAGCCGCTGCGGGCGGCCCTGTTCGCGGGCCTGGTCACCCACCTGGTGATCGACGAGCTCACGGCGGCGCGGCTGCTGAACCTCTAGGGCGCGCGCCCCGCGCTTAGGCGACCGCTCGCGCGGCCGGTTTTCTGGGACGCGCCGTGAGGTAGAGGGCCCCGGCGCTGGCGGCAACCAGCAGGGCAACCCCGGCGGCCGACGCCGGATCGGTGTCCAGGAGCCGGGGGATGTTCCTGCCGGGCACCGTTGCGGCGAAGACGAAGGCGACCAGCAGCCCGAGGTAGCTGCCGATCATGTTGGAGTAGTGCGCCTGGATGTTGTGGCGGGCCGCGGAGACGATCCCGAGCGTGACCGTCAGGATGGTGAAGGCGGACAGGCCGTGGAGCCAGCTGAAGTGGCCGTCGGTCACGATCCAAAAGCTGCTGACGCAGACGAAGTACATGGCGGCCGCCCACGAGAAGCCCAGGATGCGGTGCGTCCTGTCGCGGCGCCGGCGGAGGATGTTGACGGGGCCCAAGGTCAGGGCGAACAGCGCCGCCACCACGTGGCCTACAAGGAGCGGGTTCCAGTCCATGGCAGTAGGATAGTCCAACTATCCAATACTGGACATCAAGATAGCTGCGCCGCCCGGGACTATCCGGCGGCGGAGCGGGAAACGGGGCGGCATGAGGTTGGCGGAGCTCAGCGCGGCCACGGGCGTCAGCCCGGCGAGCATCAAGTTCTATCTTCGCGCCGGCTTGCTCCCGCCGGGGGAGCGGATCAACCCCACCCGCGCGGAGTACGGGTCCGCCCACGCCGAGCGCCTGCGCCTGATCCAGGGGCTGCGCTCGCAGGTGGGGCTGGGCCTGGACGCCATCCGGCGGATCCTCGACGCCGCGGAGGGCGCGGACCGTCCGGGGCCACGGCGGCTTGCCCTGCTGGGAACCGTGCAGGCGGTCGTCCTGGGGCTCGACGGCGACCGCCCCCACCACGCGCCCGCCGTCGACGCGCTGATCGCGGACATGGGCTGGCCGGACGCGGAGAGCGATGCGCGCGCCGCGGTCGACGCCCAGATTAAGGCCATGGCCGGTGCCGGGCTCGCCGTGGATCCGGGCGTCCTGGCGGCCTACGGCCGGGCCGCCGATTCGATCGCGGACTTCCAGCTGACGGCCACCGAGTCCCGCGGAAGCCTCGACGAGACGATCCTGACCGCCGCGCTCGGGATGCACCTGCACAACCGGTTGGTCCTGAAGATCATCGCCCTCGCCCAGGCCAGCCAGTCGATCCGGCGGTACGCCGCGGGCGGCCCAGGCGCCGGGCCGCCCGCTACAGGTCGCTCACGATGACGACGTCGAGGCGGCGCGGCCCGTGCACACCCTCCACGCGTTCGAGCTCGATGTCGCTGGTGGCGCTCGGTCCCGAGATCCACGTCAGCGGGCTGGTGGGGTTCAGACGGGTCAAGGCCTCCGGCAGGATCTGCACGATCGACGACGCCGGCACAACACACACGTGCTGGTCCGGGATCAGGCTGATCGCGCGCCGTCCCTGGCCCGGGCCGCCGTCGAGCACGATGGTGCCCGATTCGGCGATGGAGGCGGTGCTCGAGGTCAGCACGGCGTCGGTCGCATCCAGGTCCGCCACGGTCAGCGGCGAGGCGGCGGCGTCCGCGTGCCGGCGCGGGTCGGCGGCCAGGTCCGGGTGGTCCAGCCACCCGGCATCGAGTCCCGGCGGCACCACGTAGCGTTGCGCGCCGGCGAGGAGCTCCGCCAAGGCGGCAGGCAGCTCAGCGGCCGCCACCGTCCGGACGCCCGCCTTGTAGTCGAGCAGCCGGTCGGTGTGCAGGGCGATCAGGGCCCCGGTGTCCAGGTCGCCGGACTGCCGGTGGGCCTGCGGGATCGGCGGGGCCTCCGGCCCGTCCCGCAGCGCCCCGCGCAGCCGGTCGAGGATCTCTTCGCGGGCGCTCATTTGCCCTGCTCCTTCGGGGTGTTCGGGGTGGTGCCGGACCCGGGACGGGCGGTGGTGCCGGCCTCGGGGTTCTTGTGGTCCGAGGCCCACCAGTCGCGGAAGGAGCGTGGCGGCGGGGCCGGGATGTCGCGACTGCTCGTCCAGCCGGCCGCGATCCCCGGCAGCCGCTTGATCCTCCTTCTCCGCCCCGCGGCGAGGCGACCCAGGGGAAGCGCCTTCTCCAGCAGCCCCAGATGCCTGCCGGAGGCGAAGGCCCACGAGGCCCCGCTCATCAGCAGATCCATCTGGTTGGGAACCCTGCGTTCCCGGTGCCGCGCCTCGACGTCCTGCGCCCGCAGCTCGACGAGGATTTCCGGGATGTTGATCTTCACCGGGCACGCGTCGTAGCACGCGCCGCACAGGGACGACGCGTAGGGAAGCGAGCCGTTCTCCTCGGACGTGATGCCGGTCAGCAGGGGGGAAAGGATCGCCCCAATGGGGCCCGGGTACGTGGACCCGTACGCGTGACCGCCCGTGCGTTCGTAGACCGGGCAGACGTTCATGCAGGCGCTGCAGCGGATGCAGTGCAGCGCGGCGCGGCCCATCTTGTCCGCCAGGGCCGCGCTCCGCCCGTTGTCCAGCATCACCAGGTGGACGTTCCGCGGCCCGTCGCCCTCGGTGGTGCCGGTCCACAGCGAGGTGTAGGGATTCATCCGCTCGCCCGTCGAGGACCGGGGGAGCAGCTGCATAAACACGCCCAGGTCGGACCAGGATGGCAGCAGCTTCTCGACGCCCATCACGGTGATCAGCGTCTCGGGGAGGGTGAGGCACATGCGCCCGTTGCCCTCGGATTCGACGACGCCGAGTGTGCCGGTCTCGGCGATGGCGAAGTTCGCGCCGGAGACGGCGACGCGCGCGGCGAGGAACTTCTGCCGCAGGTACGTCCGCGCGGCGCCGGCCAGCAGCGCCGGATCGTCCGTGAGCGCGGGGTCCACGCCGGGCATCTCGGCCAGGAAGATGTCCCGGACCTCCGTGCGGTTCTTGTGGATGGCGGGAACCAGGATGTGGCTCGGCTTGTCGTGGCCGAGCTGGACGATCAGCTCCGCGAGGTCGGTCTCGAGCGCGGTGATGCCCTCGGCCTCGAGGTGTTCGTTGAGCCCGATTTCCTGCGTGGCCATCGACTTGACCTTGACCACTTCCGTGGAGCCGGTGGCGCGGACCAGACCGGTGACGATCCGGTTGGCCTCGGCGGCGTCGCGCGCCCAGTGGATCGTGCCGCCCTGGGCGGTGAAGTTGGCCTCGAACTGCTCCAGCAGCTCGGGCAGCCGGGCCATCACCGCCTCCTTGGTGGCGGAGCCGGCGTCGCGCAACTGCTCCCAGTCCGGGAGCTCGCCCACCACCTTGAGCCGCTTGTCGCGGATGGTGTGGGTTGCGTGGCGGAGGTTGGCGCGCAGCTGCGGTTTGCCCAGCTCGCGGTGGGCGGCCGCCGGGAACGGCTCGTCCGCGTGCAGGTTGCCGGTGCCGTAATGGGGCATGGGAGGCATGCCCAGGAAGGTCCCGCTCATCGCCGCGCCACCGTCGGTTCCGCGCCGTGGTGGGCGACCGGCATCGGGTTCTCCGCCGTGCTGGCCAGGATGTCCGCAAGGTGCAGGGTGCCCGCCGCGCTGCCGGTGCGAGAGAGGCCGCCGGCGATGTGCAGCAGGCAGGAGGCGTCGCCGCCGCTGCAGACCGCGGCGCCCGTGGACTCGATGGCCGCGGCCTTGTCGGCGAGCATCGCCGAGGACACCTCGGCGTTCTTCAGCGAGAACGTTCCGCCGAATCCACAGCACTGGTCGGAGTCGGGTAGCTCGACGACGTCGATCCCGCCGACCGAGCGCAGCAGGTCCAGCTGCCGGTCCGCCAGGCGAAGCAGCCGCATCCCGTGGCAGGAGGGGTGGTACGTGACACGGTGCGGGAAGTGGGATCCGAGCTGGGCGGCGGCGTCGGTCACCCCCAGGACGTCGGTCAGCAGCTGGGAGAGCTCGTAGGTCCTTGCGCCCACAGCGCGGGCGTCCGCCTCCAGCACCGCGTCGCCGCAGCGCCTGGCCAGCATCGGGTGCTGGTGCCTGACCGACGCCACGCACGATCCGGATGGGGCGACGGCGACGTCGTAGTCCCCGTGCCCGAAGGCCTCCACATGGTTGCGCACCACGGGCAGCGCGCGGTCAAAATATCCGCTGTTCAGGTGCATCTGCCCGCAGCAGGCCTGCCCGGCGGGAAAGACCACCTCGTGGCCGAGGCGCTCCAGGATACTCACGGTGGCCCGGGCGGTGTCCGGGTACATGGCATCGACGATGCAGGTTGCGAAGAGTGCGATTCTCATGGGCGCCTTTCGGGGGAGCTGGGCCGCCGGCACGGCCCGGCCGTGTGGTCAGACCATACTAGGCGCGACCCGGCGCCGGCGTCCAGAGGGGTCCGTGCGTGCAAAAATGGGCGGGTGAGAGCCGAGACCGCCAAACCCGCCGCCCCGCGTGCCTACGAGGCGGTGCTCCGCAGCATCGAGGCGGAACTGCGCGCCGGCGTCCTCAAGCTGGGCGACCAGCTGCCGGGGGAGCGGGCGCTGGCCGAGAAGCACGGGCTGTCCCGCGCCTCGGTGCGCGACGCCATCCGCATCCTGGACGTGCTTGGCGTGGTGCGGACCTCGACGGGATCCGGCCCGAACGCCGGCGCCGTCATCGTCTCCCAACCCGCCGCGGGACTGGCGGCGGCCCTTCGGCTGCACGTCGCCACGCGGCAACTCACCGTCGCCGAGATTGTCCAGACCCGCATCCTGCTGGAAACGGGGGCCGCCGAGGCCGCAGCCGTCGATCCGGCCGACGAGGCGACGCGGCTCAAGCTCGACGAAGCCGCGGAGCTCCTGGAGCGCATGGACGATCCCGCCCTGGGCCGCCCGGACTTCCACGCGCTCGACGCCAGGTTCCACGTGCTCCTCTCCTCGCTTTCCGGCAACGCGGTGATCGAGGCGATGATGGAGTCCCTTCGCCTCTCCATCAGCGACTACGTGGCCGAATCCATCCGCAGCGACGAGGCGTGGGAGCCGGTCGCGGCGGCGCTGCGCGCGCAGCACCACGGCATCCTCGCCGCCGTGTCCGCCGGGGAGGGCGGGCGGGCCGCCCGGCTGTTGCGCGAACACATCGAATGGTTCTACGCCGAGACGAACCAGGCAGGGCCGAACCACACAGAGTCGAACCAGGCAGGGCCGACGCCGGAGCCCCGGCACTAGGGAGCGGCGCCGCGCGTCCGGAGGCGACGGTCCCCGGGCGAGGCGCCGGTTCCCACCCGCGCCCTGCCTTGTTCAAGCGCCCAAAGTGACCGCGTAACAATTGGACGGTCGCCACTACCGCAGGCGCGTGGTTGCCGTCACCATTGACGCTGGCATTTCCCCTCCTATTGAAACGAGTCTTGTGGCTTCCCACCCAGAACTCAAGAAAACACTCAAGCCCCGGCACCTTTCCATGATCGCTATCGCCGGCGTGATCGGGGCGGGGCTGTTCGTCGGTTCGGGCGCCGCCATCCAGAAGGCCGGCCCCGGCATCCTGCTGGCGTACGCCGCGGCGGGCGTTGTGGTGGTCCTGGTGATGCGGATGCTCGGAGAGATGGCCGCCGCCAACCCGGAGACCGGGTCCTTCTCCGCCTACGCCGACAAGGCGCTCGGCCGCTGGGCCGGATTCAGCATCGGCTGGCTGTACGCCTGGTTCTGGATCATCGTCCTCGGGATCGAGGCCACGGCCGGCGCGGCCATCATGCACCGCTGGGTCCCCGGCGTCGAGCAATGGACGTGGGCGCTGATCCTGATGGTGGCGCTTACCGCCACCAACGTGTGGAGCGTGAAGTCCTACGGCGAGTTCGAGTTCTGGTTCGCCTCCATCAAGGTCACCGCGATCATCCTGTTCCTGATCGCCGGCGCGGCCGCCATCGCGGGCCTGGTTCCCGGCATCGAGGCGCCGGGACTGTCCAACCTGACGGGCCACGGCGGGTTTATGCCCAACGGCGGCGAGGCCGTCCTGGCCGGCATCCTGGTGGTGGTGTTCTCCTTCTTCGGCGCCGAGATCGCGACGATCGCGGCCGGCGAATCCACCGACCCGGTGCGCGCCGTCCGCAAGGCTGTGAGCTCCACCGTTTGGCGCATCCTCATCTTCTACATCGGCTCCATGGCGATCGTGGTGACCCTGCTCCCCTGGGACGACGCCTCCGTCGCGAAGAGTCCCTACGTGGCCGTGATCGAGCGGTTCGGCATCCCCGGCGCCGGCACGATCATGGACATCGTGGTGCTGACGTCCGTATTGTCCTGCCTGAACTCGGGCCTGTACACGGCGAGCCGCATGATCTTCTCGCTGTCCGTCCGCGGCGACGCCCCCGCCCCGTGGGCCCGCATCTCCAAGCGCGGTGTCCCGCTGTCCGCGGTCCTGGCGTCCACGGTCGTCGGCTTTATCACCGTTGGCCTGAACTACATCTGGCCGGACACGGTCTTCCTGTTCCTCGTGAACACGTCCGGCGCGATCGCCCTGTTCGTCTGGCTGGTCATCGCGTGCTCGCAGCTGGTGCTGCGCCGCCGCGCCGACATCGCCGGAACGGAGCTTCCCATCCGGATGTGGCTGTTCCCGTACCTGACGTGGGCGTCGATCGTCGCGATCGTCGGGCTGATCATCGGCATGGTCTTCGTCGAGAGCACGCGCGAATCCCTGTTCCTGTCGGTCGGGCTCGCGGCCGTCGTCGTCGGGATCGGCGTGTTCCGCTACCGCGGCCGGCTCGCGCCGGTGGGCCCGCACCCGCACACGACGTCGGAGGACCTGGCCGAGGCAGTGGAAGAGGACGCCGAGGTCCACGGCCACGGCGCGTAGCCACACCCCACGGGCACAACAAGCGGGGAGGGTCCGGCCGCGGCCGGACCCTCCCCGCTTGTTGTGCCGGCTACCTCGCGGGAACGGCCTGCAGCAGGATGGCGTCGAAGAAGTCCGCCAGCTCCCGGTGCGCGTCCAGCGGCAGCACGTTGGCGACGTACTGGTCCGGGCGGACCACCACCACGGCGCCGCGGCGGCGGTCGATGCCGCGCGCCTCGAAGATGTCCGTGGACTTCGGATCCGGGGCGAAGGCCTTCTCGTAGTCGATCAGGCCGAAGGGCGCCTTGCGCGGCAGGAGGAACTCCGGAAGGTCGGCGACGGAGACCTCGCGGTGCGGCGTCTGCAGCACGGCGCGCACGTCGAAGACCGCGTCCAGGTCCGCGCCCTCCGGGGTGAACCGACGCACGGGGGAGTCCTCGCCGTCGTCCAGGAACTCGATGAAGCGGGCGAAATCGGAGTTCCGCGCGGGCGCGGCCGCGTCCGCGAAGACGTAGATCCGCCAGCGCCCGTCCGCCCGCGCCGTGTGCCCGAGTCCCAGGGGCTTCGCGTCGGCGAGCCGAACGACGGGCGCGGAGTGGAAGCGCTCGCCCACGGGGAAGCCGGGGGCCAGGTGCTCATGCGCGTCCCCGCCGGTGATCATGGACGGCTGGTAGTCGGTGCCGAACCCGGCCGTGAACCGCCCGCCCTCCGTGAAGATCCGCTGGCGCTCGGCGGCGTCCATGCCGCCCGCCTCCGGGTTGACCGGGTCCTTGGGCTTCGCCGCCATCGCCGTGGACCAGGTGGTGTCGAAGTCGATGAGCTCCTGTGCGATCACCTGGCGCTCCTCGGAGTACGTGTCCAGGAGCGCGGCGGGGCTGCGGCCCTCGAGCACGGCGGCCAGCTTCCAGCCCAGGTTGAAGCCGTCCTGCATGGAGACGTTCATGCCCTGTCCGGCCTTGGCGCTGTGCGTGTGGCAGGCGTCGCCGGTGATAAAGACGCGCGGTCCGCGGATGCCGCGCTCGGCGGGCCGGACGTCGTCGAAGCGGTCGGCCACGCGCTGGCCCACCTCGTACACTGACCACCACGCGATGTCCTTCACATCCAGCGTGTACGGGTGGAGGATCCGCTGCGCGGCCTCGATGATCGAGTGCTGGGTGAAGCGGCCGCGGGCCTCGCGGTCCGCCGGGTCGAGGTCGCCGAGGTCCACGTACAGGCGGACCAGGTAGCCGCCCTCGCGCGGGATCAGCAGGATGCTGCCGCCGGACGCGGACTGGATCGCGGACTTCAGGCGAATGTCCGGGAAGTCCGTGACGGCGAGGATGTCCATGACGCCCCAGGCGTGGTTCTGCGCGTCGCCGCGCAGCTCGATGCCGAGGGACTTGCGCACGGCGCTGCGGGCGCCGTCGCAGCCCACCGCGTACTTGGCGCGGACGGTGACTTCGCCGCCGTCGGAGACGCGGCGCAGCGTGGCCCTGACCGGGTGGTCGCCGGTCGGCTCGACCTCGACGCTCACGGCCTCGAACCCGTAGTCCGGCTCGAGGCGGCTGGGCGACGTGCGCATCTTCTCCAGCAGGTAGTCCTGCATGCGGGCCTGGTTGACGATGACGTGGGGGTACTCGGAGAGTCCCTCCTCGACGTCCTGGATGCGGCCAGTCCGCACGATCCCCTCGCCCTCCGGGCCCCAGAAGGCGGTCTCGTTGACCCAGTAGGCCTCGCGGGTGAGCTTTTCCGCCAGCCCGAACGCGTTGAACATCTCCACCGTGCGGCAGGCGACGCCGTCGGCCTGCCCCTTGGCCATGGGGCCCTCGCGGCGCTCCACCACAAGGGTGTCGATCCCGGGGAACTCGGCGAGCTGGGCGGCCAGGACGACGCCGGCGGGACCGGTGCCGACGACGAGCACGTCGACTTCCCGTGGCAGCTCGCCGGTATGCTCCCTGCGGCCCGGGGCGGCCGGCAGGTCCTCCGGGTCGCCGGGGCGGTATCCGTCTACGTAGAACTGCATGGTGCTCCTGGGGATCGTCGGGCCGCTACGCGGGGACGCGGCCGGTGAATTCTCTGGACCACACCCTAGTGACAGCGGTCACCCGCGAGCCAAGCAATTCTGCAGGACAGAACCTACGCGGCCGGCGCGAAGGGCCGAGGTCCAGGACGGCGGCGCGGCGTGGGCGGCGTTCGCCGCTGGCTCGCTCGGGGGGTGGTGGGTCGACGCCGCCGTGGGGCATTCTGTGCACCAGAAGTTGTGTACCCGAAGCTGTGCCCCGAGGCTGCCGGAGGCACGGTCGCGGGGCGGACCCCGGCACTCCTCGGCCGGATTCCCAAGGCCTGTTTCCCTCGACCGGCGACCGCCGGCGGGGCTATCTTTGAGGCGGAGTCCATGATGGCCGAGACAGATGCCCTGCTGAGGACGGCGCGGGCGGCATACGCCCGCGGCGATTGGCTCACGGCCAACCACGACCTGGCACGCGCCCGGATGCGGGGCGAGCTGGCGACCGAGGACCTGGACCTTCTCGGCAGCGCCTCCTGGTGGGTGGGCGACGTGCGCGAGTCCCTGGCGATCTCCGAGGACGTGTTCCACCGCTTCGAGGACGGGGGCGATCTGCGGCGGGCGGCGATGAAGGCCCTGAACCTGGGTCTGCTCTGGTTCATCCGCGGTGATCTGGTCATAGCCTCCGGATGGGCCAACCGTGCCCGGCGCATCCTCAAGGACCTCCCGGAGTCCGCCGAGCACGGGTACCTGCTCTACCTCGACGCGTCGATCGAGCTGGACTTCAACGACCTGCGGCCCACCCGGCTGTCCGCGAACCGGTTGCACGAGCTGGGCCGGACGCTGCGCGCGCCGCAGATGACGTCGCTTGGCCTGGTCCTGTCCGGCCTGGCGGACGCCCGCGAGGGCGACGCGGCGGCCGGCTTCGCCCAGCTGGACGAGGCCATGCTGCCCGTCCTGGCGGGGCAGATGCCGCCGGAGTGGGCCGGGGACATCTACTGCACGGTCATCCACGCCTGCCACGCGCTGGCCGACCTTCCCCGCATGCGCGCGTGGACGCAGGCCACCGAGCAGTGGTGCCGGCAGTTCCATGGGGAGGTCGTCTACTCCGGCATCTGCCGCATCCACCGTCTGCAGCTGTTGTGCGTCGAGGGCAGCTGGGAGCAGGCGGAGGGGGACATCGAGCGGAGCGGATCCGAGCTCATCGGCAGGAACAACTGGGTGGCGGGGGAGGCGTTCTACCAGCTGGGCGAGATCCGCCGGCTGCGCGGCGAACTGCCCGCCGCACGGGCCGCGTACGACCAGGCGAGGCAGCTGGGCACCGAACCCCAGCCCGGCGAAGCCCTGCTCCAACAGGCGGAGGGCAAACGGCACGACGCGTGGTCCGGGCTCTGTTCGGCGCTCGCCGGGCGCGACCGGCTTGCGGCCGCCGGGCTGCTGGGGACCGCCGTCGAGCTGGCGCTCTCGCTGGGCCTCTACGACGAGGCCGAACAGCTGTGCGCGGAGCTGGAGACCACCGCAGCCGCGTACGGCACCGCTGGCTTCCGGGCGTGGGCCGGGCACGCGCGGGCGGCCCTGCTGTTGGCGCGGTCCGGGCACACGGAGGCCGTCACGGTCCTTCGGGACGCGGGGGCCGCCTACCGGACCTTGGGCGACCGCTACGGAACGGCCAAGACCCACGAGCTCCTGGCCCGGGCCCACGAGGGGCTGGGCGAGCGCGGCGCCGCTTCGGCCGAGGCCGCCAAGGCGCTGGCCATCTACCGCGGCCTCGGGGCCCTTCCGGATGTCCAACGGCTCGACGGCGCCCCGTTGCCCGGCGGGCTAACTTCGCGGGAGGCCGATGTCCTGGGGCTGATCGCCGCCGGCGCCACGAACCGGGCCACCGCCGAGGCGCTCTTCATCAGTGAGAAGACGGTGGGCCGGCACCTGGCCAACATCTTCGTGAAAATCGGGGTCTCCTCCCGGACCGCGGCCGCGGCCTGGGCGCACGAGCGCGGGCTGCGCTCCGGTCGGCGCCCCGAGCGCACGCCGTAGGGCCGCGCAACCGCCCCGCCCCCCAGCAACCGCCCCGCCCCACGCGCGCGCCCCCTGCATCAAACGCCCCATCCCGCCCGCCGCAAAATGGGGCGTCCGCCCGATTCGCTGCGGGCGCCCGCTTCCTACCGTTGATGGTGAACGAACCGGCCGAAGCGGAAGGAACAGCGGCAATGGAGATCGACCTGGCGGTCCTGGCGGGCAGCGTCTCGACCATGGTCTTCGCCGGCAGCGTGATGCCCATGTTGGTCAAGGCCGTGCGGACGCGCGACCTGGCCTCCTACAGCCTGGGCAACCTGCTGCTCGCCAACATCGGCAACCTCGTTCACGCCGTGTACGTCTACAGCCTGCCCGCCGGGCCCATCTGGGCACTGCACGGCTTCTACCTCATCACCACAGGCTTCATGTTGGCCATGTACGTGCGCCACGGGAGAGCCGCCCACTCCGAAGGACTGAACCATGACGACCGAACTGGCATCCAACAAGCAGTCATCCACCGGCCTGGAGAGCTCCGGCCTGCTGTCGGGCAATCCCGACTTTGACGCGGACGCGGCCGCGGCGTTTGCAGACCGCTACGTGGGCATCCTCAACCAGGCCGCGATCGCCCTGCTCACCAGCGTCGGTCACCAGACCGGCCTCTTCGAGAACCTCGCGGTGCTGCCCGGCTCCACCAGCCGGGAACTCGCCGACGCGGGAGGCCTGGACGAGCGGTACGTCAGGGAATGGCTCGGCGGGATGGTGGCGGCCGGCGTCGTGCTTTACGACCCGGACCGCCGCACCCACACGCTGCCGGCGGAGCACGCCGCAGTGCTGACCAAGGCGGCCGGAGCGAACAACATGGCGCTGCTGATGCAGCACATCTCGATGATGGGCGAGGTGGAGCAGAGGATCATCGAGCGGTTCCGGCGCGGGGGCGGACTGCCCTACTCGGACTACCCGCTTTTCCACAGGAACATGGCGGAGACCAGCGCCGCCGTGAACGATGCCGCGCTGATCGACGGGATACTGCCGCTGGTGGCAGGACTGCCCGAGCGGCTGGCGGCGGGCATCGACGTCTGCGACGTCGGCTGCGGCGCAGGGCACGCCGTCAACCTGATGGCCCGGACCTACCCGGCCAGCCGGTTCACCGGATACGACTTTTCCGGGTCCGCCATTGCCGAGGCGCGAGCGGAGGCGGAACGGATGGGACTGTCCAACGCGCGGTTCGAGGTGTTCGACGTCGCCCGGCTGGACGCGGCAGGGGCGTACGACGCCGTCACCGCCTTCGACGCGATCCACGACCAGGCGCACCCCGCTCGGGTGCTGGAGAACGTCCACCGGGCCCTGCGGCCCGGGGGTGCCTTCCTGATGGTGGACATCAAGGCGTCCAGCAGCGTGGAGGAGAACATCGGCCTTGCGTGGGGAAGCTACCTCTACGCGATCTCGATGTTCCACTGCATGAGCGTCTCGCTGGCCCTGGGCGGTGACGGCCTGGGAACCGTATGGGGCGGGCAGTTGGCGCTGCGGATGCTCGCCGAGGCGGGCTTCGGCAACGTCGAGGTGCGCGACGTGGAATCGGACCCCTTCAACGCGTACTACATCGCCCGGAAGTAGCGGATCGCGCCGGGGTCGGCCGGCAGCGCCGATGGCGGGCCGCACGCGACGTGCGCCCCGCCATCGTCCTGCGGGTTAGCGCTGGTTCTTGCGCGGCTTCGAGAAGAGCGTGTCGCTGGACTCGGCCTTGGCGCGCTTTTCCGCGCGCTTCTCGAGGATGGACTTGCCCGACTTCTTGGCGTCCGAACTTCGGGGGGACTTTCCTGACAACTTGATCACCCCTTTCAGGTGCGTCCGTCAAGACTATCTCCTTTTAGGCTTTTAAAGAACTCGATAAATAAAAAAAGATTATCTTTTTAACTATAAAAATGTCTTTAAATATAGAAAAAGTTACCGGTGAGGGGTCGGCCTCGCGCAGCGGGCGCTCGCCGTGCCTTGTGTGACGCGCGCGCGTCACCTTCGGCCCCCGCGTGCGTATCCCGGCGTCACATGACGAATTGCTCGGCAATGTTGCGGGGGCGGCTCGCGGACCCTCCGGCCCTCGGCCATCATGGTTCCAGCCCCTCCGCTGGTGCTCGGCCGCTGGCCGTGGAGGGGGCGCACCCGCGCCGCCGGTGGATTTAGAGCCCTAAGCCACGCCATCCAGAGCAGCCGAGAGACCTGCCTCAACGACGCTGCAGCTTCCCCCGGACATTCCTTCCGGAAAGGTGCTAATGGCAGGACCGATGGAAAGGAACGAGCCATGACGATCGATCGCATTCACACCAGCCACGCGGGGTCGCTGCCGCGCACCCCCGAACTCATCGCGGCCAACGCGGCGCGCACGTTCGGCGAGGACGGCTTCACGCTGGCGCGGACGCCCGAGTTCGAGGGGCTGCTCACCGACGCGGTGGTGGACCTGGTCCGGCGCCAGAAGGACCTCGGCATCACCATCCCCGGCGACGGAGAGTACGGCAAGGCCATGTCCAACGCCGTCGACTACGGCGCGTGGTGGACGTACAGCTTCCAGCGCACGGCGGGCCTGGAGCTGACGGAGTTCAACCCCATCCTGTCTGCCGCGGTGCGCAGCGAGCCGGGGAACATCAGGCTGACCTCGTTCGCGGACCGGCGCGACTGGACCCGGTTCGCCGAGGCCTACCAGGATCCGGAGAGCGGGATCCAGATCGGCAAGAACGCGACGGCGTTCCCGTCCGCGACAGGGCCGATCTCCTACTCCGGGCACCAGGCCCTGGCCAGCGACATCGCGAACCTGAAGGCCGGTCTGGCCGCGGCCGACGTGTCCACCGGCTTCATCACCGCGCTTTCGCCCGGGTCCGCCAGCCGGATCGGCAACGACCACTACGCCACGGAGGAGGAGTTCATCTACGCGTGGGCCGACGTGTTGCGCGAGGAGTACCGCGCGATCGTCGACGCGGGCCTGATCGTGCAGATCGACGATCCCTCCATCGCGGAGAACTGGGACCAGATCAATCCGGCCCCCACCGTCGAGGACTACCAGCGCTTCACGCGGATCCGGGTCGACGCGCTGAACTACGCACTGCGCGGCCTGCCCGAGGAGCAGGTCCGGTTCCACGTGTGTTGGGGTTCGTGGCACGGCCCGCACACCACCGACATCGAGTTCCGCAACATCGTGGACCTGGTGCTGGGAATCAACGCGGGCGCCTACTCCTTCGAGGCCGGCAACGTCCGCCACGAGCACGAATGGACCGTGTGGCAGGACACCGCGCTTCCCGCCGGAAAGGTCCTGGTCCCCGGCGTCGTCTCCCACGCGACGAACGTCGTCGAACACCCGGAACTGGTGGCGCAGCGCATCGAGCGCTTCGCGGGACTGGTCGGCCGCGAAAACGTCGTCGCGTCCACGGACTGCGGCCTCGGGGGGCGCATCCACCCGCAGATCGCCGCGGCGAAGCTGGAGTCGCTGGGGCGCGGCGCGCAGATCGCCACGAACCGGCTCTTCTCCCGCTCGGGGGCAAGCGTCTAGTTGGGCCACCGCCGGCGAGGCGGCCCCGTCCCCTCGGGGGGGTGGCGCCGCCTCGCCGCCGCGGTGCGGGCGCCTAGCTCCGCGCCCGCCCAGCGGACCCGAGCTGCACCGCGGCCTCGACCACGCGCGCGGCCATGGCGGCCTCGGCGGGCTTGCCCCAACTCCGGGGGTCGTAGTGCTTTTTGTCGCCCACCTCGCCGTCGACCTTCAGCACGGAGTCGTAGTTGCGGAGCATGTGCCCGGCGATGGACCGCGTGAACGCGTATTGGGTGTCGGTGTCGATGTTCATTTTCACCGTGCCGTGCGCGACGGCCTCGGCGATCTCTTCCGGGCTGGAGCCCGAGCCGCCGTGGAAGACCAGGTTGAACGGCTTGTCCTTGCCGGTTTCAGAGCCGATCGTGGACTGGATGTCGCCCAGAAGCCCCGGGCGCAGGTGCACCCCGCCCGGCTTGTAGACGCCATGGACGTTGCCGAAGGTCAGCGCGGTCAGGTATTCGCCGTCCTCTCCCGCGCCGAGACGGTCGATGGTCGCCCGGGCGTCCCCGACCGTGGTGTACATTTTTTCGTCCATGGCGCCCGTGATGCCGTCCTCCTCCCCGCCGACGACCCCCACCTCGATCTCCAGGATCGTCTTGGCCGCCCTGGACAGCTCGAGGAGTTCCGCGGCGACGTCCAGATTGTGCTCCAGCGGCACGGCCGAGCCGTCCCACATGTGCGACTGAACCAGCGGATCCAGGCCGCGGCGCACCCTGTCGGTGGAGTGGGCCAGCAGTGGGCGGACCCAATCGTCCAGGTTTTCCTCCGGGCAGTGGTCCGTGTGGAGCGCGACCGTGACCGGATACTTGGCGGCAACCTCGTGCGCGTAGGCGGCCAGCGCGAGCGTGCCGGCGACCCGATCCCGGACTCGGCGGCCGGAGAGGTAGAGTGCGGTCCCCAACGAGATTTGGATGATCCCGTCGCTCTCCGCCTCGGCGAAACCATCGAGTGCCGCGTTCAGCGTCTGCGACGACGTCACGTTGATGGCGGGCAGGGCATACCCGTCGGCTTTGGCGCCGCGGATCAGGGCTGAGTACTGGTCGGGTGACGCGATCGGCATGGCTGGCTCCTACGTTGCGCTGACGGTGGTCGTGGTGTTGCACCCGCACGAATCGCGGTGTTTGAAAAAGGGCTTGATGCTCTCGGAGACGAACGGGGCATCGGCTCCGGACACCCTCTCCAGGAGTGTCCGGATGGCCCGCGACCCCATCGTCTCGATGTCCTGCGCCATGGTGGTCAGCCGGGGTTCGAACGAGTCGGCCCACTCGAAATCGTCGAAGCCGACCAGCGCCACGTCCCGGGGAACCTTGAGCGCGCGCTCCCTGAGGGCCTGCATAACGCCGATGGTCATGGCGTTGTTGAGGCTGACGATGGCGGTGGGGGGCCGCGGGGACTGCAGCATGCGCCGCGCCGCGTCGTAGGCGCCGCGGACGGTGGACTGGCCGGACTCGACGAGCGCGGACGACGGGTCGAGGCCACCGTCCCGCAAGGCGCTGTGGAAGCCCTCGGTGCGCTCGCGCGTGGTGCTCAGCCCCTCGACGCCGGTGATGGCACCGATGCGCCGGTGTCCCAGATCAATCACGTGCCGCGTCAGTTCGCGGACCGGCTCGTGGTTCTCGGGGGCGAACTGGTCGCAGGGGTAGTCCACGAAGCGGTCGATCATCACCAGCGGGGTGTGCGAGGCCCGGATGATGGACAGGACGCGGCTCTCGGCGCCGTCCCCGGCGGCGGGCGCCAGCAGCAGTCCGTCGATCTGTCGGTCCAGAAGCGAGCCGACGGCGCCGAGCTCGCGCTCCGGATCGTCGTGCGTGTCGGCGAGGACGATCGTGTAGCCCGCCGCTGTGGCGGCCTTCTCGATCGTGTTCACCAGGCTCCCGAAGTACGGATTGCTGAGGACGGAGATGGCAAGACCCAGCGTCTGCGTGCGCTGGGTGGCGAGCGAACGGGCCAGGCCGTTGCGCCGGTAGCCGGTCTCCCGGATCGCGTCGTCCACCCGCCGCCGGACGTCGTCGCTGACGGGGCGCGTGCCGTTCAGGACGTGGGAAACCGTGGAGCCCGAGACCCCGGCCAGGCGCGCGACGTCGATCATGGTGGTCATGGAAACCTCCTTCGGCAACGCTGCATACGGCAACTATAGGGCGGTGTGAGCAATTTCACGCAAGCGCTTGCGCAAGCGCTTGTACGCACTTACTGTGGCCGAACGGGCGAGTGACGCACGCCACATCGCCGACCACAGCGCTTCACCGACAAGGGAGTCATCATGAAGGTTTTCACCAAGGTCATCGGCGTCGCTTCCGCCGGCCTCCTGGCGATCACATTGGGGGCCTGCGGCTCTGCCGGGAACGACGCCGGTGCCTCCGGCGCGTCGGGCGACACGTCCGAGCCCGTCAAGATCGGCCTCGTGACCAAGACGGACACCAACCCGTTCTTCGTCAAGCTGCGCGAGGCGGCGCAGGAGGCGGCGGGCGGGGAGAACGCCGAGGTCGTCGCGCTGGCGGGCAAGTTCGACGGAGACAACGAGGGCCAGGTGGCGGCCATCGAGAACCTCGTGGCGCAGGGCGTGAAGGGCATCCTGATCACACCCAATTCCTCCACCGGGATCCTGGCGGCCATCGAGAAGGCGCGCGAGGCCGGAGTCGTGGTGATCGCGCTGGACACCGCCACGGAGCCCGAGGACGCGGTCGACGCAACGTTCGCCACAGACAACAAGAAGGCCGGCGTGCTTCAGGGGAGCTACGTCAAGGCCGCGCTGGAAGGCAAGGACCCGAGCGTCATCCTCCTCGACGGCACCCCCGGAGGCACCGTGGACACCTTCCGCCACGACGGTTTCCTCGAAGGCATGGGACTGGAGGAGGGTGCCCCGGAGATCAAGGGCCAGGAGAACACCAACGGGGACCAGACCAAGGCGCAGACCGCCATGGAAAACCTGTTGCAGCGCGTTCCCGACGCCAACGCCCTCTACACGATCAACGAGCCCGCGGCGGCCGGCGCGTACCAGGCGATCAAGTCGGCCGGCAAGGAAGACCAGATTGTCATCGGCTCGATCGACGGCAGCTGCACGGGCGTCGAGAACGTGGAGAAGGGCATCATCGGCGCCACGGTCATGCAGTTCCCCGGCAAGATGGCCGCCGAGGGAGTCAAGGCGGTCGTCGAATACGCGTCCTCCGGAACCAAGCCGACCGGCTTCACCGACACCGGAACGGTCATCATCACCAACACGCCGATCGACGGCATCGAGTCCCAGAACACCGAATGGGGCCTGGAGAACTGCTGGGGCTAACCCCCCGCCGCCACACACCCCAACTGACCGCGGCGTGGGGGCCTTGGCCCCCACGCCCGACTGGAGACCGACATGACGACCACACCAACCGAAACCGTCCCCGCCTCGGCAGTGAGGGGCGCACGGCTTCGGGAAATCCTCCGGCAGCCACTGCTGGGCCCGCTGGCCGCGCTCCTGATCGCCGTCGTGGTTTTCAGCTTCGCGACCGACAACTTCCTGTCCACCGGCAACCTCTCGCTCCTGCTCCAACAGTCCGTGGTGATCGGCATCCTGGCAGTTGGCCAAACGCTGATCATCCTCACCGGCGGCATCGACCTTTCGATTGGCGCCGTCGCCATCCTCGGAACCCTTGTGATGGCAAAGGTCGGCGCCGAAAACGGCCCCGTCGTCGGACTGCTGGCGACCGTGGTGGTGTGTGTCGCCGCGGGTTCGGTCAACGGCCTGCTCGTGTCCGTGCTCAGGCTTCCGCCGTTCATCGTCACGCTCGGCACGTTCACCGTCTTCTTCGCCGCTACCCAGCTCTATGCGGGATCGCAGACGTACGCGGCCATCGACGGCATCCAGACCGCGCTCGGCGAGACCCTCGACCTGGGGATCTTCCGGACGACCTACGGCGTCGTCGCGATGCTCCTGGTCTACGTTCTGGTCTGGTACCTGCTCACACAGACCGCCACGGGGCAGCACATCTACGCGGTCGGCGGCAATCCGCAGGCGGCGGACCTGGTGGGCATCAAGACGCGCAAGACGCTGTTCATGGTCTACGCGCTCGCCGGCCTCATCGCGGCGGCCGCCGCGTGGGCGGCCATGGGCCGCATTCCCGTCGCGGACCCCAACGCCTTCCAGCAAGCCAACCTCGAAACCATCACGGCCGTCGTCATCGGCGGAACCAGCCTTTTCGGAGGCCGGGGCAGCGTGTTCGGAACGCTGTTCGGAATGCTCATCGTCAGCGTCCTGCGCAGCGGCCTGACCGCGGCCGGCGTGGACGCCCTCTACCAGAACATCGCAACGGGCATCCTGGTCATCGCGGCCGTGACGCTCGACCAAATCGCACGCAGGAGGGCGGCATGAGCACCGCGAGCACACAAACGGACACCGTGCTGCGCGCGCGGGGACTCGTCAAGCGCTATGGCAGCGTGACGGCGATCAACGGCGCGGACTTCGACCTCCGGGCGGGAGAGGTGTTGGCGGTCATCGGCGACAACGGTGCCGGAAAGTCGAGCCTGATCAAGGCGCTGACCGGCGCGCTGGTTCCGGACGAGGGCACCATCATCCTCGACGGGCACGAGGTCCACTTCAAGAGCACACTCGAGGCCAGGGCCAGCGGCATCGAGACCGTGTACCAGGATCTGGCCGTCATCCCCGCACTGGACATCGCCTCCAACGTCTTTCTGGGCCGCGAAATCCGAAAGCCCGGAATCCTGGGCTCGGTCTTCCGGCAACTGGACAAGAAGCGGATGCGCCAAGAGGCATCCGGCCACCTCGCGGACCTCAAGATCGGCATCAAGTCCGTCACCCAAAACGTGGAGACCCTCTCCGGCGGCCAACGCCAAGGAGTGGCCGTGGTGCGCACCGCCGCGTTTGGCAAGCGAGTGATCGTGATGGACGAGCCGACGGCGGCGCTGGGCGTCCGTGAGACGGGGATGGTGATCGAACTGATCCGCAAGATCCGGGACCGCGGTATTCCCGTGGTACTGATCAGCCACGACATGCCCAACGTGTTCGAGGTTGCCGACAGGATCCACATCCACCGGCTGGGCCGCCGCGCCGCCGTCGTGAGTCCGCGGGAGCGCGACATGGCCGAGGTCGTGGCGCTGATGACGGGAGCGCTCGAGCCGACCGAGGAGGAAAAGAACGGTGGGGCCTGACGGATCTGCCGGCCGCCCCAAAGGGGCGCCGGCCGCATGGGCGTGGTTCGTCGGCTTGGCGACACTCGACGTGGTCCAGCAGGTGTCCGACTGGCCCGGCCCCAACGACAAGGTCACCGCGACGTGGCACGAGATCTCGGCGGGTGGGCCCGCCACCAACGCCGCCCTGGCGCACGCCGCGCTGGGTGGGTCCGCCAGGCTAACCACCGGGCTTGGCCGCGGCACGGTGGGTGAAGCGATCCGGGGGACGCTCGAGTCCCGTGGCGTCGCCGTTCAAGACCTCGCGGACCACAACGCCGTCCCGGCGCTGTCGAGCATCCTCCTCACCGAGGGGACGGCCGACCGGACCATCGTCTCGACCGACGGAACGGGCATGGGGGTCCGCATCCCCGACCGCGAGGCCGACCTCGAGGGCTGCGGGGCGCTCCTCGTCGACGGGCACCATCCCGAGCTCGCCCTCTGGGCGGCGCGGCAGGCGCGCGCCGCCGGAGTCCGGGTGATTGTGGACGCCGGCCGCTGGAAGCCGGTGATGGCCGAGCTTCTGGGGCTGGCGGACGACGTCGTCTGTTCGTCCGATTTCCGGATGCCCGGCGTCGACGGCCCCGACGCGCTCCTGGCGGGCCTGATCTCTCGCGGAGTGCGGCGTGCGGCCATCACCCGCGGCGAGGACAGCGTGCTGTGGGCCGAACGGCACGCGGATGGAACGGCGTCCGGGACCGGCCGGCTCGCCGTCGACACGGTGCCTGCGGTGGATACGCTAGGCGCCGGGGACGTCTTCCACGGCGCCTATGCGCACGCCGTCGCCCGTGGCGGGGTCGCCTTCGCGGAGGCGCTGCGCTTCGCGGCGGAAGCCGCCGGGGAACGCGTTCAGGTCCGGGGGCAAGTAGCGTGGCTCGAGAGACTCAGTGGCTTCAGGACAACGGAAACGGCGACGCGGTGAAACGATCCATGGAACAGGGCGGGGCGATCGTACGGGAGGTTGGCTTCGAGGAGTTGCTGGCCCACGCGCGCGGCCTCGCCGTACCCGGACAGCGGCACATCCTGGGAATCGTGGGGGCGCCGGGTTCCGGCAAGTCCACGCTGGCGGGCGCCGTCGTTTCCGCCCTGGGCCCGGCGCTGGCGACGCTGGTGCCGATGGACGGTTTCCACCTCGCCAACACCGTGCTTGTGGCGCAGGGCAAGCGGAACCGCAAGGGAGCGATCGACACCTTCGACGCGATGGGGTGCGCCCTGCTGCTGGAGCGCATCGCCGCGCAGACCGACGCGGACCCAGTCATCTACGCACCGGTCTTCCGACGAGAGATCGAGGAGCCCATCGCCTGCGCGAACCCCGTCGGGTGGGAGACGCCCCTGGTGGTCGTGGAGGGCAACTACCTGCTCCACGACGATGACGTGTGGGGACGGGCCGCCGCCTGCCTGGACACGTCCTGGTACCTCGAGCCGCCGACGGACCTGCGGCACGAGCGGCTGATCCGCCGGCACATGGAGTTCGGCAAGGCGCCCGAGGAGGCGGCCGCGTGGGCGCTGGGCACCGACGAGGTCAACGCGGAGCTCATCGGGCGGAGCGCGGTGCGGGCCGACCGTGTGCTCCGTGTTGTGACGGACCTGGCCAGCTGAGGCTTGATGGGCGGGGCGCCGTCAAGCGACCCGCCCATCCCAAGGTCACTGTCGTGTCAGTGTCCCGCAACCGCTGACTTGGAAGCCTCTCGCTGAGCTTGGGACATCCACGATGGTCCAGCCCGATCCGTAGTAGTTGTCGACGAGGTCTTCAAAATCCTCGGTGAAGTCGTCAAGGATGGCCCAGTAGCAGCCCGAGCCACCGGTTTGACCAACGTAGGTGCCCGGCTTGATGTCGACCCCAACGCGGTAGGTGCCGTCCTTGGTGATCTTCGTTGCGTTGGATCCCGTTGACCTCACAGTTGTCCACGTGCCGCATTCGTCGGTCTTGAAGCCGACGTCGCTGGCCAAAATTCGGACGTAGGTGTTGGCGGTTCCGAAGTAGTTCGCGTTGATGTCGTCCAGTCCCCCCGAAAAGCCACTTGTCCTCTCCCAGTAACAGCCACGGCCCGCGCCGGTTGCCTTATATAGTCCGGGCTTGATTTGCGTCCCCACCCGGTAGGTGCCATCGCGGCTGATAACGGTCCGCACGGGAACGGGAATGTTCACAGCGGCACTTGTTGCCGTCACGTTGGTGTAATTGGCCCGTTTTGCAGTCACGCGAACGCTGATCTTCTTGCCGTTGTCGGACGATGTGAGCCGGTAACCGCTTCTTGTTGCGCCGCCGATGCTCTTGTCATCCCGCAGCCACTGGTAGGTGTAGGACGAGGGCTTGACCGAATAGGTTCCAGGGCTCACCGTCAGGGTGGACCCCGTCGATTTCGAGCCGGAGAGCCTCGGCAGGGCGGTAGCCCTGTTGACGGCCTTGCCAATAGTCACTGTCGCCGAGGAGAGTTTCAATGCGCTGTACCCTGGCTTGGAGGCAGTGAGGCGTACCTGCACACCACGTCCGACGTCCAAGGATCCGAGCCGGAGAGAGGCGCCCGTGGCGCCCTTGACGGGTTGACCGGACCGGTACCACTGGTAGGACAGCTTCGTTCCGGATGGGACACCCACAGAAGCCCGAAGAGTGCTTCCGTAGCGGGCAGTCCCGGAAATCGTCAGCTTCTTGCTCGGGACAAATGCACCGTATCCGATTGCCTTCTGGGAGGAATCGCGGGTGAGACTCGTGAATCCAGCCTTGGAGGCACGCACCCGCACCTTGATGTTCTTGCCCCGGTCCAAGGATGTGGGAACGTACGTGGACCTTGTTGCGCTGCCGATCGGTACGTTATTGCGGTACCACTGGTATCCGAGTGTGGCGCTCGGCACCCAGGTCCCGGGCTTGACCGTCAACTTGCTGCCCACGCGCGCGGTTCCGGAGATGGCCGGGACTGGAGGACTCGTGAATTGGCCATTAGCGACCGTCTTCTCCACTGAAAAACGAGCGTTGGCCGCGTAGCCGACGGTTGAACCCGTGACTCGGACCTTCAATTTCCCGCCGCGGTCCGCCGATGTGGGCACGTAGCTTGAGGATGTCGCCCCGGGGATTGCCGATCCGTTGCGGTACCACTGGTAGCCCAAAGCCGCGGCGGGAATCCAAGTGCCTGGCAAGGCGGACACACGGTTCCCCACGCGGACCGCACCTGTGGTGCCAGGAGTTGGAGTGACGGAAAAAGCGCCGTCGCGCCCCAATGTCTCCTTGGAGTAACGCTCGAGGGTCGCGTACCCGGGCTTGCTCGCGCGGACACGTACGCGCAGTGCTTGGCCGGCATCCGCCGCGGTCACGGTATAGATGGAAGCAGTGGCGTTCGAGATTGCGCTGCCATTGCGGAACCAGAGGTAGGAGACGTCTGCAGACGGCGCCCACGCCCCTGCCACGGCCTCCAGTTGCGTGCCGACTGCGCCGCTGCCGGACAGTGTGGGCGTCGGAGAAGCGACAAACGATGCCATACCGACGATTCCCGCGACCACGGTGGCCGTCGTTTCGCCAGAGTCGTTCGCGGCCACGATGCGGAGCGACAGCGTCTTCCCCACGGCCTCCGCCGGGATGAGGAAGGGAGTGCCGCCAACGGTGTCTGAGCCTGACAGGTTTCCTTCGCGCCACTGGACAGGCTGGACTGTCCCATCCAGAAGCCACTGGCGGCTTAGCTCCGCGCCACTTGACCATGTGCCCTCAAAGGCGGAAAGTTCGGAGCCCACAAGCAGGGTTCCGGAAATAGTCGGCTCGACGGTGTTGATCGGTGGCACATCGGCGACCGGGTCAGTGGAAACGCCAATGGGCGTCTCGTCGGCAACATCCGACGAAATTGTTGCCGGGTGGTTTGCCGCAGTTGCTGGTCCTGCGATAAAAACTGATCCAATCAAAGAGACCGCGACCGCCGCGGTGATTGACTGTCTTGCCAATCGTGTCGACCATTGGCGCGCAGGAGTGCGCGCGTAAGTATCCGCCATGAGTTGTTCTTCTTCCCCCCGAAATGGATGCCCGAAGTGCGGGCTACAACGTATGCTACCGGCGTCCTCCGCCAATATGGGACGCGCTTCTCGGCCGCGGGCGACTACCACGCGGCCACTGCACTGACATCCGGCTTTGCTTCCGCGGCAAGCGCCGCCGGTTCTGCAACACGCGTCCTGGAACACCGATGGGATGTGCGGCGGAAAGGGAAACGCCCCGCCGGTCTCAGACGGCGGGGCGCTCCCGTCCCCCAGGCCCCGTGGGCCGCGGAACGTGGATCGTCCCAGCAAGTTGGGGGACTTTCTGGGTCGATCAGTCTCAGGCTACCTACGCGAATACCGGCGGCCTATAGGTTTCTTATGTGTGTCGACAGATGTACCCTCTGCCGAGCGTCGGGCGGGGTGCCGACGGGGCGGCGGATTCGGCCCGATGGATCGGCCTCGCGTATGAGGCACCGGACTACGTGCCGGCGGCCAGAAAACGCAGCACCGGATCCGCCAGGGAGGCGCCGACGGCATCCGGGGTTCGCCGTTTGCCCAGGACATTGAAGGAGTGGTCGCCGCCCTCGGTCCACTGCACCACGGCGTTGGGTCCGATGCGCTCGGCGACCGGCTCCAGTTCCCCGGGCAGGGCGAAGGTGTCCCGGGTGCCCTGGAGGAAGAGCATCGGCAGAGTGAGGCCGTAGAGGTGCGCATCGCGCGGCTTGTCCGTTTTGCCCGGGGCGTGCAGCGGATATCCGAGGAAGACCAGGCCCGCCGCTGGCATTCCCTCGGCCACCGCCATGGAGGCCATGCGCCCGCCGAACGATTTGCCGGCCGCCCACACCGGTTCGCCGCCGGAGCGACCGAGCGCAGCCTCCATGGCCGCCTTCCACGCGCCCACGGCCAGCGGCGGCCGATCGGGGAACTTCTTGCCGGACTCGCGGTAGGGAAAGTTGAAGCGCAGTGTGGCGGCGCCGCCGTCGTTCAGCGCGTCCGTGAAGCCGGTCAGGAACGGATGTTCCATTCCGGCCCCCGCGCCGTGCGCCACCACCAGCGTGGCGGACGCGCGATCGGGCCTGGCGTAGACGCCGGACACGCGGGTCTCGCCGACGTCGATGGAAAAGTCTTCGGAGTGCGTGGGCATGGTCCAAATCTACGCGGACCGGCGGTCGGCGGATCAGCCCACGAAGAACGCCCCCACCTGCCTATGGGGTGGGGGCGTCGACGTGGTGCCGGCCTGAGGCTGCAGCACCGTTGGTCCCGCCGCTTGGGGGTTGGAGGGACCGGGATCCGCCTTGACCGTTGGGGAACGGGCGGATCACTCACGAGCCTAGGGGAGATCCGTTGCCAAAGCGAACCAACCCGCCTAGTCGACCAGCCAAGTGGGGGCCTGCAGGTACCTTTCCGCGGCGAACACGGCGGCCTCCACCACGCCTCCCGCCCTGAGTCCGGGCGGTAGCGCCTCCGAGCGGTGGGTGGTGCTCCAGCCGAGCATCGTGAGCGTCCTCACCATCGACAGGTGGCAGCCCAATTCGACGTCGGAGTCGGACAATGCGGCCTCCGAGCGGTAGCCATGGATCCAGTTCCGGGCCATCGCCCCGGCGCAGGCCAGATGCTCCTGGAAGGTGAGCGCGGCGGCGAAGTCGTACATGAACCATCCGAAGCCGGAATCGTCGAAGTCGATGACTGTCAGTTCCTGCCCGGAGTGCATCACGTTGGTGGGGCGCAGATCCGAGTGGATGAGCCCGAAATTCGCCCCCGTGCGTGCGGTGCCGCGCACGTGCGCGGTCGCCGACGCCTCCGCCCGGGACAGCAGGTCCCGGTGCGCGGACAGCAGGTCGGCGTCGCGCCAGTCGCCCCAGCGCGCGGCCGGGCCCACCAGTTCGGGCAGGTCCCAGCGGAAGCGCGTGAAGTGCGGCGGCGGCTTCCACGTGCGCGCATGGTGGTGGAGGCGGGCCGTGATCACCCCGAGGGAGGTGAACCATTCGGTGGCGTCGTCGACGTCCTGGAGGATGGAGCCGGCAACGAACTCGAACAGCACCACGTGCAGGGCGGGGCCCCCGGGCGCCGCCACCGTCTGGACGCGCGAGCCGTCCGCCCCCGCGAGCGCCCGGGGGACGTCGACCCAGCCGGTCGAGCCCAGCGCCCGCACCCAGTCGAGCTCGGAGCGGAGCTGGTCCACGCTCTCCTGGTAGCCAGGCTGCTGCAGGCGCGCCACGCCCAGCGGAATCCCGCCCTCGCGGACCAGATAGGAAGCGTTCTCTGACACGGAGATCAGGGTCGCGTCGGCGTTCGGGCCCAGGCCGAAGGCCCTCCGCAGCCCCGATCCCAACCACGCGGGCGCCTGCTCGCCCACCACCAGCGAATCGAAGGAACGCAGCCCGGACGCGGGCGGCGCGCCGGGGCCCGTCCTGCCTGCCGGAAGCGCGCGTTCGTCGGGGACCATGCTGGGCGGTGCGTTCGTCACTCGGGCAGCCTCATCTCACAAGGTGCGGGCCGGCTTTGTGCGCCGGCCCGTGAACGGCCGCGGGCGTTCCGCGCCGTACCGGCCGAAGCGGCCGGATCCACGCCCATCCCACCGCAGATACTGGCCGCGGGCAACGAAATAAAGGCCCGCGGACACGGAGTTAACGAGTCATTTACCGTGGCCCCGAAGTGGCCGTTCCGCTTTACCCGACGGAAACGCGCCGGCCACGCGCGGCACACGCGGCGCTGGTTGGCTGGTGGTGTGGGCGGACACTCCGCCGCGTACGGACCGGAGGCACAAGACGTGGGCAGATCCACCATCATGGACGGCAACAGCTACCGGGGCGACGACGGGGCGGAGGCCGATCCGGAGTCGATGATTGCCCGCCGCTCCCGGCTGCTCGGTCCGTCCTACCGGCTCTTCTACGCGGATCCAGTCCATCTGGTCCGCGGGCGAGGCTGCTACCTGTACGACGCCGACGGCAACGACTACCTGGACATGTACAACAACGTCGCCAGCCTTGGCCACGCGCACCCGCGGGTGGTGGAGGCGGTGGCGCGCCAGGCGGCCACCCTCAACACCCACACGCGGTACCTGCACGACGCCATCCTGGACTACGCCGAACAGCTGCTGGACACCATGCCCGCCGAGATCGGCCAGGTGATGTTCCAGTGCACCGGCTCGGAGGCCAACGACCTTGCGCTCCGCGTCGCGCACGCCCACACGGGCGGGACCGGCACCATCGTCACCGCTGAGGCCTACCACGGCACGTCGTCGCTCACCTCGGCGGTCTCGCCGGCGCTCGGCAGCGGCCAGGTGCTTGGGGCCGACGTGCGCACGGTGCCCGGCCCGGACACCTACCGGACGGCCCCGGACGACGTCGGGGCCAAGCTGGCGCGCGACATCAAGGAACAGATCGCGGACCTCGAGCGGAGCGGTCTTCGGTTCTCCGCCTTCCTCGCCGATTCGGTGTTCTCCTCGGACGGCATCGCCGCGGATCCGCGCGGATTCCTTCGCCCGGCCTTCGACGCGGTCCACAACGCCGGGGGAGTGTGGATAGCGGACGAGGTCCAGCCCGGTTTCGGGCGGATGGGCGACACGATGTGGGGCTTCCAGCGGCATGGGATTGTGCCCGACCTGGTCACGATGGGAAAGCCCATGGGGAACGGCATGCCGGTCTCGGCGCTGGCCGCGAGGCCCGAGGTGTTGGAGCCGTTCGCCGCCAACATCCCCTACTTCAACACGTTCGGCGGCAACCCAGTCTCCATCGCGGCCGCGCAGGCCGTGCTGGACGTCCTGCACGACCAGCAGCTCCCCGCCCGCGCGGCACTGACGGGCGAGTCGCTGCGCAAGGAACTCCGGGAGCTCGCGCTGGACCACCCCGCCATCGGCGACGTGCGGGGCGCCGGGCTGTTCACCGGCGTCGAAATCGTCTCCGATCCCGAGGCAAAGGAGTCCGACGGGGCCACCGCGCTGGAACTGGTCAACGCCCTGCGCGCCCGCAGGATCCTGACCTCGGTGGCCGGGCCACACAACAACGTCCTGAAGGTCCGGCCCCCGCTCAGCTTCGCCGCGGCGGACATCGACCGATTCATCTCCGGCCTGCGCGGCGCCCTGCGGGACATCGGCAGGTAGGCGGACGGGACTCCGGGCGCCGGGGCCCCTAGGCGCCGGCCTGAAGCTCGCCGCGGACGATGCTGTCCCCGCTGTGTGCCGGGTTGCCGTCGAACGGTTCGTTCGAGACGTCGACCACCGCGTACTTGCCCAGGTCCAGGCCGGCGGGGAGGGCAAAGGTGGCCTCGGTGCCGCTCATGGTGCCGAGGCTGAGCAGGCTGGTGACCTCGCGGTCCAGCAGCCAGACCTCTCGGTAGCCGTCCACATCGCTCTCCGTGAGGTCCACCACAAGCCGCAGCTGTCCGTCGACGGACTCCACGCGCGCGGCACCCTCGGCGCTCCAGCCCGGCAGCGGTTCCAGGGCCGCGGATTGCACAACGGCGGCGCGGGGTGCGCCGTCCTCCGGCGCGCGGTCCAGGAGCCACGCGGCGCCGGCGGCCGCCGCGGCGCCCAGGACGAAGCTGGCCGCAGCGGCGAACGCGACGCGGCGCGGCCACGGGTTGCGGATGGCGGCACTTGAGCGCCGCAGTTCCTCGCCGAGTTCGGCCTCGATGCGCCCCCACACTGCCGGGCCGGGGGGCACCAACGATTCGTCCGCGCGGACGGCCGCACCTAGCTCGAGGAACCCCCCGGCCTCGCGCCGGCACCGGTCGCACCCCGCGAGGTGTTGCGCGGACTCGGGACCCAGCGCCCGTTCGCCGTCGACGGCAAGCAGCGCCAGCTCGTCGTCATCGAGATGCCGCATCTGCCACCACCATCGCTTCTCGTAGACGCTTCAAACTTCGGTTGATATGGGACTTCACGGTACCCAACGGCAGTCCCAGCCGCTCGGCGATCGCCGAGTGTGTCAGGTCCGCGAAGAACGCGAGCCGCAGGATTTCCTTCTGCGGGGACCCGAGGCGCTCGATCGCGTCGGCCACGACGACGCGGTTCACGACGGCGGAGTCGGTTCCGTCCTCCGCCGGATCGGCGTCGGCGGCGGCCAGCACCGCCTCCTGGGACCGCAGCGCCCGAGTCCGCGCGGCGTACACGTCGGCGATCTTGCGCCGCGTGATGCCCACGATCCACGAGCCGAGCGCGCCCCGTGCGGGGTCGAAGCCGGAGCGGGAGCGCCACGCGGAGACGAACACCTGCTGGGTGACGTCCTCGGCGTCGTGCCGGTTGTCCAGCGCGCGCAGCGCGAGCGTGTGCACCATGGGCGCGTAGCGTTCGTAGGCCTGCCTCATGGCCTCGGCGTCGCCAGCAGCGAACGCGAGGGCGAGCGCCTCCGGGTAGGTGTCCGCGACGTCCACCTCCCCGTTTGACCTCGGCGCCACACTGAGGCCCATTCTAGGCACGGGAATCATCCCAACGGCACGGCGGTGACGATGATGTTGTCGTCGTAACTCTGCCGCCGTTCGTCCCAGCGGCCGCCGCACGTGATGAGCACCAGACGCTTTTCGCCCGCGCGGGTGAAGTAGGCGCGGAAGTCGATCGTGGTCTTCGTCAGTTGGTCCACGCGGGAGACGCGATAGGCGGTGCGGTGGCCATCGGTGTCCTCGAGGACCACCTCGTGGCCCGGGCGGGAGTCCCGCAGGTCGTAGAGCGGGCCGCGAGGGGTGGGGATGGATCCGGCGTGGGCGGCGATCACCACGGTGCCGTCCGTCTCGGCGGGCGACGCCGAGTGGCGGTACCACCCGGCCAGGACGGCGTCCTCCGGGATGGCCATCTGCCCGTCGGCCGACACTCCCACCGGAGTGATTCCCATGTCCGCGGCGATGGCCGGGTAGTCAAGGCGGGCAGGCGCGGGTGGTAGCGGCCGGGGTGGCGCGGGCGCCGCGTCCCGCACCGGAACGTCCGGCACGGGCGCGGCGCTCGAGGTGAGCGCCGGCGTCGTCGTCGAGGAGGAGGAAGGCGACGGCGCCGGCGCGGAGACGGAGGCGCGAGCCTCTCCGCCTCCGGGGACGGACAGCGCCGAGGGGGCGGCGCAACCCGTCAGCAGGAGGGCCGCCGCGGCGAGACCGAGCAGCCTTTTCATAGTGCTACTTCCGGACGGAGACCGAACGGAGGGAGACGGCGCGGCCCGCGAACGCCAGCCCCGCGAGCAGCAGCGCGCCGAGGCCCAGCATCAACCCGGGGTTGACACCCTCCTCGACCACTTGCGCGGTGCCCGTGGGAACGCCGCCCGGGGCCGAGCCCATGTCCTCGATCGTCTGCACGGCCAGGTCCAGGTTGCCGTCCTCGAGGCTGCCCCAGGCGTAGACGATGGTCGTGGCGCCCTCGGCGACGTCGACGTCGGCGGGCCCGATCACGGGGTCGGTGGTGCCCGCCGCGGCGACGGACGCCGAAACGGTTCCCGCGGGAAGATCCAGCGTTGCCTCGTCGGGATTGGCGAGATCCCTGACAACGGCCTCGCCGCCCGCAAGGACGTCGACCGCGGGAGCCGCGGCAACGTGGCGGACAACGAGCCGGCCCTCGCCGGCGGCGACGGGGGACAGGTCGTTCTCGAACAGCGTTGCGGTGGGCTCGCCGTCCGGGGTCAGGTGCGCGGCGGCGGTGTAGTTTCCGCCGCCCGCCAGCTTCAGGTCCACGGGACCTATCGCGGGGGAGGAATCGTCCTTCGCGTCGGCGGCGGTGATCGCTACCGAGTAGGTTCCGGCGGGCAGGTCCAGGGGCCCGGCCAGGTCGCCGGGCTTGAAGTCGTCCAGCGTCAGGTCGCCGTTGACGTACACGTCCACCGTGAGTCCGGGGACGCCGTGGAGGACCGAGAGCATGGCGTTCTCGTCGGCTTCCGCGGCCTGGGCCGGGGCGGCGCCCAGTCCCATGAGTGCGAGTCCAGCCGCCGCGGCGATCAGGGGAGTCTTGCGCATCGTTCTTTCCTTCCGGAAGGGGCCTGGGGCCCGGATGGTCTGACACCCCTTACTTCCGCCGCAAAGGCCCGCCCGGATGCGGGCGGGGCGGAAAAGTTTCCGCTGCGGGCCGCCCTCCTGCCGGCCAGCGCCGGTGTTCCACATTGGAACACTGTGGCTCAGGTCACGCCGTACCTTGGAAACAGGGGCCGTGACGGCCATCACACAGGGGTCACCGCTAAACGAATGTCCAAGACCACCACGTCGTCGGCGGCATTCGGGCCCAAGGGGAATCCACGATGTTCCAGGTGCGCAGGGGTTTGGCCCAACCCGGAGCCCCCGGGCGGGCGCCGACGACACCACGGTCGCGAACTCGCGTGTTGGTCACCCAAACGAAACATGGCCTTATCGGAAGGGTAACCCACGGAGATTTCCTACCGGTCAAACTAGTTTCACGCCAGTATCCGAAAGTGAGGGCCAGTGGACACCACCACCAGCACGTCGCAGCCGCCGTCCGCCGTGCGCGACATTCCGCCGTTCAGCAGTGTTCCGCGCGACGCGTCCATCGGCGACGCGACCGGCGGGGCGGCCCTCCTGGCAGTGGCCTTCGGGGCGGGCGGATTGAAGGAAGCCGGCGAGTTCCTCGCCGGCGCCGCGCTGCCTGGGTCGACCTCGCTGCACGCCGCCCCGGCGGCGACACCCGCCATCCTCGGCCAACTCCAGAGGGACCTGGGGCTGGCCATGGTCGGCGTCCGGATCCTGCTGGCCGGGCCCGAGGCGGACGTCTACGCGGCGCGCGCCGTGGCGCTGGGGTCCGGCGCGGTCGACTCCGAACTCCTGCTGCGGGTCACCGGGGCGTCCGAGCGCCGCGTCTACTGCCCGCATTGCGCGGCCACCACCACCGCGGAAGTCGGCATCGGGGGGATCCTGGACTGCTCCGGCTGCAGTCGAAGCCTCGCCGTCTACCACCACTTCTCCCGGAGCACCGCACGTTATCTGGGGTTCATGGCCGACGCCGAGGACGCGAGATCGCCCGCGATGGACGTGGCGGCATGAGGGGGCCGGCCACGGTGGCACCGCCTCCGCCTGCGGTTCCGGTCCTGCGCGACGCGCTGGAACTGATCGTCACCGACGTCGTTCCCCGCCCCGGCCGCGTGGTGTCCGTGCACCTGCGCTCGGAGGATTCCGGGGAGCTGCCCGGCTACGCTCCCGGCAGCCACGTGGTGTTGGAGTGCGTCGACGCCGACGGCCGGCTGAAGGCCAACGCCTACTCGCTCACGGGCACGGGGACGTTTCCCGAGGAGTACTCGATCTCGGTCCTGAGGCAGGACGACGGCGCCGGCGGAAGCCGCCACGTCCACGGGCTGCGGCCCGGCGACCGTGTCCGGTCGTCCCGACCCCGGAGTGCCTTTGCCCCCGTGGCCACCGCGCGCCGGCACCTGCTGGTCTCGGCCGGCATCGGCGTCACCCCGATCCTGTCCCACGCCCGCGCCGCCGCCGAGTGGGGCCGCGAGGCGCTGGTCCTCTCCATGCACCGGGACGGCGAGGGCGCCCACTCCGCGGACCTCCGGTCGCTGGCCGCGGAGCACGCTGGGATCGCCCTCGTGGAGTCCACCCGACGCGCCGACTTCGCCGCCCACCTGGCCCGGATTCTGCGCCGGCAGCCGCTGGGAACCCACCTCTACGTGTGCGGTCCCGGCCCGTTTATGGAGGACGTGCTCGCCGCCGCCCGGGGGGCCGGCTGGCCCGAGGCCCGGCTCCATGCGGAGGCCTTCGGCTCCGCGGCGCTCGATCCCGGCGAGCCGTTCGCGGCGACCCTGGCCTCCACCGGGGAGCGCGTGGCCGTGCCCGCCGGGAGCACGCTGCTCGAGTCTCTGGAGGCGGCCGGACGCACCGTCCCCAACCTGTGCCGGCAGGGTGTCTGCGGCGAGTGCCGCGTGGGTGTCCGCGCCGGTCGCCCACTTCACCGGGACTCCTATCTTTCCGACGCCGAGAAGGCCGAGGCCACGTCCATCATGTGCTGCGTCTCCCGCAGCATCGACCCCGAAATGGAGCTGGACCTATGACAGTCGCCGCCACCGACGCCTCCACCGCGCGCGGCCAGACGGTCGCGCCCGGGTTGCGGCGGTTCCCGTTTCCCTTCCGCACCGACACCTACCGCTACAGCGCCAACGTGGAGCCCGCACGCAAGCCGCTGGAGACCGCCGCTGGCGCGTGGGGCAACAGGATCGTGGAGGTGGACGGGCACTACGAATCCGAGATAGCCCAGCGCGCGGAAATCCTGCGGCGCGATCCGTCCCGGCGCGCCGGCGCCGCGCACATGCGGCCCGCCGAATGGGACGCGCTGCTGTACGTGCTGGGGCAGCTGGCGCGGGACTACCCGGACACGATGCGGTTGGAGCGGGCGGGCAGGGCGGTGCACTGGACCAACGGCCTCCAGCACCTGGCCGTGGACTTCACCTACGGGGACGACTCCACCCTGCCCGGCGGGCCGCTCGGGTTTCTCGGCACGCAGATGCAGGAGGACGTCGCGCTCCTGGACCAGCGGGAGGGCGCGCTCTGGCTCGACGCCGGCGTCGTCACCTTCGCCGCGGACTGGTCGATGGGGTTCGACGTCGGCATGCGCTTCCTGGAGATCCACGGTCCGGTTCCGCGCGTGCACGAGGAGGGCATCGCCGCCCGCGCCCAGCAGTTCATGATGCGGCTGCAGCCCGGCGAAGCGTTCCGGCGCACCAACTGGACCATGGGCGTGGACCGGCGCCTGGACACGTCCACCGAGACCTACCCCGAATGGGGGCCCGACAGGACGGAGATCGTCGAAGATCCGGCGCTCGCCGAGCGGGTCCACCTGCGGGTCGAGGTCCAGCACATCATCCGGCTTCCGCACTCCGGCGCCGTCATGTTCCTGATCCGCTCCTACCTCGAGCCGCTCTCCGCGCTCGCCGCCGTCCCCGCCTGGAGGGACACGCTTGCGCGCGTGCTTCGGGAGTTGCCTCGGGACATGGCCGACTACAAGGGCATTTCCACCTACCGCCTGCCCGCGGCGGACTGGCTCGAATCCGACGCCGCCCGCTGACCCGACCACCGTTACGACAAGAACACAACGAACAACGAGGGAGAACACCATGGACACCACCACGATCGCGGACGTCACCAGGGCCGGAGCCATCTACAAGGCCGTCGGGGGCTTCAAGAACCTCCCCAGCATGAACCAGCCGGGTTCGGAGGCGTTCATCGGCGACTCGCTGGCCAACCCGGACGGGTCGCGCCTGTGTGCGGGATTCTTCGAGCTGAAGGCGGGGGAGCCGCTGGTCTACGAGTACACCTACGACGAGTCCAAGATGGTGGTCGCGGGAGAGTTCATCCTCACCGACATGGCGACCGGCGAGGTGACGCGAGCCGGGGAACGGGACATCCTGTTCTTCCCCAAGGGAACCACCGTGAAGTTCGAGACCGACGACTACGCGCTGGGCTTCTTCACGGGAGACCGAACCTTCGCGCCGTAGCGGACGCCTTCGCGCCGACGGACGCGAACCCGCCCGGGCCGCCGCCCGCTATGCGTCCGTGTCCTCCTGCCCCAGGCTGGAGACAAGGATGGCGTGGGCGGCGGCCCGGGCTTGTTCCATGGGCTCGGCGAAGGTCCGCATTCCGAGGGTGACAAGCGCCCCCTCGAGCAGCAGCATCATGGTTCGCCCGGTGGTCGCGGGGCTGGCGCAGCCCGCCTCGCCGCAAAGGCCCGTGAACAGTTCCAGCATCCACACCTTCTGGTTCGTGACCTCGGGGAAGACGAGGTGGCCGTCGGCTTCGGGCGCCGTCTCGGCGCGGGCGTTGATGGCGCTGCAGCCCTTGGCGCCGTTGGTGCGGTACCAGAGGACGGCGGCATCGAAGACGGCGAGGACGCGTCCGATCCCGGGCTCTTGGTTTTTCGCCAAATGCTCCTGGAGCGTCGCCCGCCACCGGTCCTCGCGCCGCCTGAGGTAGCACACCACCAGCGACTCCTTCGAGCCGAAACGGTCGTAGAGGGTCTTCTTCGTGACGCCCGCCGCCTCGGCGATGGTGTCCACACCGACGGCGTGTATGCCGCGCTCATAGAACAGCACCGATGCGGCGTCGAGGATGCGGCGCGCGCCCGGCGTCAGGGTGTCGAGGTCCGGAATATGAACTTCCATGATGAGACGACTATACAGGCCTGTATAGTCGAGGCATGAGTAAACAGATCGGTATACTCGGGCGCCCCGTGATCCTGGCGCTCGCATCGGCGGCCTTCGTCCTCTCGTGGAGCTCGGGGTTCCTGGTGGCGAAGATCGGCACGGCCGACGCATCGGTCCTGACGCTGCTCGTGTGGAGGTTCCTTCCGCTGGCCGCGGTGCTCGTTGCCGTCGCGGTGGTGCGCGGGGACCTTCGCCGGCTGACCCGCACGGACCTGCGTCGGCAGGCGACCATCGGCCTGCTGGGTCAGTTCGGGTATTGCGTGTCGGTCTACGCCGCCATCGCCCTGGGCGTCGCCAGCGGAACGACGGCGCTCATCGACGCCGTGCAGCCGATTCTAGTCGCGACCCTCGTGGGGCCGATCCTGGGGCTGCGGGTGCGCGGGGCGCAGTGGCTGGGGCTGCTCGCCGGCGGCGCGGGAGTGTTCCTGGTTGTCGCGTCGCAGTCGGCGGACATCGATGCCGGCGTTGCGCCCTACCTTTTCCCGGTGCTGGCGATGGTGTCGCTCATCGTCGGGACGTTCATCGATCGCCGGGCGCCCTCCCGGCTTCCCGTCGTCACGACGCTGACCGTGCACGTGGCGGTCACCGCGGCGGCGCTTGTGGCGGCCTGCGTCGCGACCAACACCTTCTGGCCGCCGCCGTCACCGGACTTCTGGCTGGCGGTGGTCTTCGCCGCCGTTGTGCCGACGCTCGGAGGCTACGGGCTCTACTGGTGGCTGCTGCGGCGCGTTGGCGTGACGGCGCTCAACGCGCTCCTCTTCCTCGTCGCGCCCACCACGGCGCTGGCCGGTGCGCTGATGTTCGGGGAGCCCCTGACGGCGGTGACCATGGCGGGCTTCGCGCTGTGCGGCGGCGGCGTCGCGCTGGTGCTGGTCGGCGAGTCCCGCGGGCACGGGTCCGCCCCGAAGGTGCCACGCCGTGAGCGGGTCGCCGAGCTGGCGAATGCCCCGCTAAAGACGGCGGAGTCCACCACGGGCCGGTAGTCGGGCGATCCGCGAAGTGCGACGGCGGTGGCCGGGTCCCAGGACCCGCCCACCGCCGTCTTCCGTTGAGCCGCCTGAGCGCCGCGGGTCAGATTGCCTCCGGGCCCCGCTCGCCGGTGCGCACACGCACCAGGTGGCTGACGTCGGAGGCCCAGACCTTTCCGTCCCCGATGTTGCCCGTGCGGGCCGCGGTGACGAGCGTGTCGATCACGGCCTCGGCCTCCTCGTCCGGGATGATCACCTCGACGCGGACCTTGGAGACGAAGTCGACCCGGACCTCGGATCCGCGGTAGAACTCGCTGCGGCCGGCCTGCTGGCCGTGGCCCTCCACGCGGGTGATCGTCATGCCCCGGAAGTTGGCGGAGCCGAGCGCGTCCTTGACGTCGTCGACCTTGGCGGGCTGGATGATGGCGGTCACGAGTTTCACTTGTTCGGCACTTCCTCTGCGGTGTGGGTGGCGGCGGCGCGGGGTGCGACGAACTTACCGGAGTTCGAGGGTCGGCCCAACTCGGCGCCGAACTCGTAGGCCGACTCGGCGTGCAGGCCCTGGTCCAGGCCGCCGTGCTCCACCTCGTCCGGCACGCGGATGGGGCTGACCTTGTTCATGGTCCAGGCGATCGCGTAGGTGACCGCGAAGGAGTACACGAGGGTCGCCACGATGGCCACGGTCTCGCGCCACAGCAGGCTGACGTCACCGCCGAAGAAGATGCCGGCAATGCCCGCGGGGGCGGCCGCGGCGCCGAACAGCACCACGAACAGGGCGCCGGCGATGCCGCCGATGCCGTGCACGGCGAAGGCGTCCAGCGAGTCGTCGATCTTGTGCTTCTTCTTCCAGGTGATGGCCCACGCGACGGCGGCCGCGGAGACGAATCCGACCAGCAGGGCACCGATGGGCGTGACGGCGTCCGCGGCGGGGGTGATGCCAACGAGTCCGGCGATCAGGCCGGTGGCCATGCCCAGGGTGGTGGGCTGGCCGTCGCGGTAGCGCTCCACCAGCAGGAATCCGAGGATGCCGGACATCGCGGCGAGCAGGGTGGTCAGGATGACGTAGCCGGCCAGGAAGTTGGCGCCGGCCGCGGTGCCTCCGTTGAAGCCGATCCAGCCGACGAACAGCAGGCCGGCACCCAGGAGGACCAGGGGCAGGTTGTGCGGGCGGTTGGTGGTGTTGCGGCGGCGGCCCAGGACGAGCGCCAACGCGAGGGCCGAGGCGCCCGCGTTCATGTGCACGGCGGTTCCCCCGGCGTAGTCGTGCAGGCCCAGGACGTTGCGCATCCAGCCGCCCACGTAGCCCGATTCCTCGTCGGTGAACGTGAACACCCAGTGGCCCAGCGGGCCGTAGACCAGCGCGATCCACAGTCCGGAGAAGACCAGCCAGGAGCCGAACTTCATGCGGCCGGCGGCGCCGGAGGCGACGATCGCGACGCTGATGGCGGCGAACAGGATGAAGAAGGCGCCCCAGTAGGCGCCGTCGGATCCATCGTCTGCCGTGAAGGACTCGAAGCCGAGGAACTCAAGGGGGTTGCCGATGATTCCGGCCCCGCCCACCGAATTGCCCGTGACGATGCCGTGGACGAATAGGACGTAGACGACGGTGGTGACGGCCATGGAGCCCATGACCATCATGAACATGTTCAGGACGTTGCGTCCGTTGAGCATGCCCCCATAGAAGAGGGCGATGCCCGGGAACATCAGGAGGACGAGCGCGAATGCGGCGAACATCCACGCGAGATCGGCTGGTGGCATGGGGTGGTCTCCTCGTGAACGGGTGCGGGTGCCGGGCAGGCTGATTGCCCAGCGTGAAACCAGTTTTACTGAGGATGAACTGCCGTGGGTTTCGGAGTCGTAAACTCGCTGTTTAACCCAGCGACTCGGCCGAGCGACGCGTTCCAGCGCCGGCGCGCCGGCAGGACCCAGGGGGGTGAGCCTAGTGCGCCGTGACGGCCAGGAAACGGATCGGCAGCTCGATGAGGCGCAGCGGCCCGTGCGGCCCCTCGCCCTCGAAGACCAGGGAGTCGCCGGGCGCGAGCTCGTACTCGTAGGACCCGTGCCCGTAGACCATCCGGCCCTCGAGCATGTAGATGAATTCGGTGCCGGGGTGCTGGAACTGCGGGAAGACGTCGGAGGCGCTGGTCAGCGTCACAAGCGTCGGCTGGATCGGCGTCGGGTGGCGCTTCAGGTCGCCCAACAGGCGGTATTCGTGGCCGTGCCGGGTCCCGCTGCGCACCGTGACGCTGCCCTGTCCGGCCCTGGTGTAGGCGGCCTCGCGCTCGGTGTCCGCGCCCTGGAAGAGCGCCGTCACCGGCAGGTCCAGCCCCTCGGCCAGCCGCTGCAGCGTGGTCAGCGAGGATGACGTCGACGCCGACTCGATCTTCGAGACCATGGCCTTCGAAAGCCCCGTGCGGGAGGCCAGCTCGGCCGCCGACATGCCCTGTGACAACCTGTGGTTCTTGACCTGCGCCGCGATCACGCGCTCCAGCGAACCCGCGGCCGCGCCCGGTCCGGGGACCTCGTCGGCGGGGGAATCGGGCGCTGCCGATGCGGAGGAACGCGGTGGAGTGGGCACCCGCCCATCATAGGCGGATCCGCCGCCCCACCAGTCCTCCGCCTCGGCGAGGTCCGCCGGCGTGGGGACGAACGGCAGGCCGAGCGCGCGCACCCCGCCGACGGCCACGCCTAGCCGAGCCCCGCGAGGACGTTGGCCAGCGCCACGGCCCCCGCCTCGGCGTCGTGGTCCTCGACGTGCTCCTCGGGCGAGTGCGAGACACCGGTGGGGTTGCGCACGAACAGCATCGCCGTGGGAACGCGCGCGGCCAGGACGCCGGCGTCGTGCCCCGCCCCGGTGTCCAGCACGGGCGCGCCGGGCAGGAGCGCCCCGAGCGTGTCCCGCAGACCGGCGTCGAAGTGCGTGGTGGGGCTCAGCGATTCCTCGACCAGGTCCAGCCCGCACCCCTCGCCGGCCGCGGCAATCCTGGCCTCCTGGTGGATGTCGGCGACGGCGGCGGCGGTCACCGAATCGTCCGGGTGCCGGACGTCGATCCAGAGGTCGACGGCGGAGGCAATCACGTTGGTGCCGCCCGGGACCGGAACGATCCGGCCCACGGTCGCGCGGACGTTGCGGTGGCGCAGGGCCACGGCGCGCACCGCGGAGATGCAGGCCGCGGCGGCGACCATGGGATCCCTGCGGTCCTCTATGAGCGTGGTGCCGGCGTGGTTTCCCTGCCCGGTCAGGCGGAGCCTCCAGCGGCCGTGTCCCAGGATGGACGAGCCGATGGCCACGGGCCGGCCCAGATCGATCAGCCCCCGGCCCTGCTCGACGTGAAGCTCCACAAACTGGCCGATGCGGGCCAGCGCGGCGGGGTCGGGGCCGATCAGGCCGGGATCCTGGCCGTTGGCGGCCGCGACGTCCGCGAACGTGTTCCCCTCCGGATCCCGCAACCTTCGGGCGCGGTCCGGGTCGATCGCGCCCGCGAGCAGCCGCGAACCCAGGCAGGCCACACCGAAGCGGGAGCCCTCCTCTTCGGGAAAGACGGCGATGGCCAGCGGCCGGACGGGCGTGTGCCCGCGACCGCGCAGGATGTCCACGGCGACGAGCGCGGAGGCGACGCCGAGCGGCCCGTCGAAGGGACCGCCGCCCGGCACGGAATCCAGGTGGCTTCCGGTGACCACGGCGTTGTCGCGCGCGCCCGGCCCCGCGGCGCCGGGCACGTCCCACCACGCCCAGATGATCCCGTTGTTGTCCGTCTCCACCGCGAGGCCGCGGCGGCCGGCCTGCTCCGTGAACCATGTCCGCAGGTCCAGCTCGGCGGCGGAGAACACCGGCCGGGTGTAGCCGCCGCGCGCGGAGTCGGCGCCCGTTCCGGCGATCTCGGCCATCAGCCCGGCGACCGTCGCCGTTGGTGTTGTTGTTGTTGTTGTGGTCATGGTGTGGCCGCCTTCAGGGAAGTCCGGAAGCGCTCCGGCACGGTTCCCGTGCCGGTCGCGAGGTCCGCGGCGAGCTCGCCCAGGAGCGGGGCGAACTTGGCCCCGTGCCCGGAGCAAGGGGAAAGGACGGTGATGCCGTCGGCGCGGTCCACCACGAAGTCATCGTGGGGGGTGTTGGTGAACAGGCAGGTGGTCTCGGCGTAGGGCTCCGGCACCAGGCCGGGGAGGTGCCGCCCGACGTAGTCGATGATCCGTGCGCGGTGGGCCGGATCGATCAGCCCGTCCTGGGCGGAGGCGTCCGGCAGCACCTTTCCGCCGTTGTACTCGGCGACCTTCTGGCCCCGGTGGCCGGCGTCGCGGCCGCCGGGCAGCCCGTAGACCTGGATCCAGTCGGCCTTGTGGATGAAGGTGGGCCAGCCGGCGTCGGGCGCGGGCCGTTCGCGGTAGGGGAAGTGGAACGCCGTCTCCTGCCGGACCTCGAACCGGGGCAGCGATCGCAGGAAGCCGCCGGGCAGCTCCAGCCCGCCGAGCAGCCCGGGCAGCCAGCCGCCGGCCGCGATGACCACGTTCCTGGCGGATAGCGTGCGGCCGTCGCCGCTGGAGAGCGTGTAGCCGGAGTCGGGGCCGGTCCCGGACTTGGCGACGGACGCGACGGGCCAGCCGGTCAGCAGCGTGGCCGAGTGCCCGACGGCGGCAGCCACCATGGCGTGCACGGACTCGTGGGCGTCGATCACTCCTGCGCCGGGGTGCCACAGGACCTCGGTGGTGAAGGCGAACTGCGGCCAGCGCTCGGAGGCCTCGCCGGGGGACAGCAGCTCGTGGGACACGCCCGCCCGGTCCAGGACCGCGGCGAGTTGCCGCGGGCCGCGGACCTCGCCGTGGTCCAGGCAGCCGGTGGGGGCGACGAGCGGGGCGCCGTGGGCGGCCTCCAGCTCGCGCCATCCGGCGAGCGAGTCCTGGACCATGCGCGTGTAGAACGGGTCGGCGTAGACGTAGCGGAAGATGCGGGCGGATCCGTGGGAGCTGCCGGCGTCGTTGGCCGGTTCGCTGCGTTCCACGATCGCCACCCGGTGGCCGCGCTGGGCGAGCCGCCAGGCCGTGGCGGCGCCGGCGAGGCCGGCGCCGACCACGGCATAGTCGAAGGAGTCGGTGGCGCCCACGGCTAGTATCCCGTTCCGCCGGCGCCCGGGATCCACTGGGTGCCCGCCAGCGGCACGCGGGCCATGGCGGAGGACTCGACCGTCAGCGCCACCAGGTCCTCGGGCTCCAGATGGTGCAGGTGGGCCTTGCCGCAGGCGCGGGCGATGGTCTGGGCCTCCATGGTGAGCACGCGGAGGTAGTTGGCCAGGCGCCGGCCGGCGGCGACCGGGTTGAGCCGGGCGGAGAGCTCCGGATCCTGCGTGGAGATGCCGGCCGGGTCCTTGCCATCCTGGAAGTCGTCGTAGAAGCCGGCGGCGGAGCCGAGCTTGGCGTACTCGTCGGCGTAGGCCGGGTCGTTGTCGCCGAGCGCGATCAGGGCCGCCGTGCCGATGGCCACCGCGTCCGCGCCCAGGGCCATGGCCTTGGCGACGTCGGCGCCGTTGCGGATGCCGCCGGAGACGATGAGCTGGACCTTGCGGTGCATGCCCAGCTCCTGCAGGGCCTGCACGGCCTGCGGGATCGCGGCGAGCGTCGGGATGCCCACGTGCTCGATGAAGACCTGCTGCGTGGCCGCGGTCCCGCCCTGCATGCCATCCAGGACCACCACGTCGGCGCCCGCCTTCACGGCCAGCGCGGTGTCGTAATAGGGGCGCGAGGCTCCAATCTTGACGTAGATCGGCTTCTCCCAGTCGGTGATCTCGCGCAGCTCGGCGATCTTGATCTCCAGGTCGTCCGGGCCGGTCCAGTCGGGGTGGCGGGACGCGGAGCGCTGGTCGATGCCGACGGGCAGGGTGCGCATTCCGGCGACGCGCTCGGTGATTTTCTGGCCCAGCAGCATTCCGCCGCCTCCCGGCTTGGCGCCCTGGCCCAGCACGATCTCGATGGCGTCCGCCTTGCGGAGGTCGTCCGGGTTCATGCCGTAGCGGGAGGGAAGGTACTGGTAAACGAGGTTCTGGGACTGGCCCCGCTCCTCCGGCGTCATACCGCCGTCGCCCGTCGTCGTGGACGTGCCGGCCGCGGTCGCGCCGCGGCCCAGCGCCTCCTTGGCGTTCGCGGACAGGGCGCCGAAGCTCATGCCGGCGATCGTGACGGGGATGTCCAGCCGCAGCGGCTTGGACGCGTAGCGGTCGCCGAGGACGACGTCGGTTCCGCACTTTTCGCGGTAGCCCTCCAGCGGGTAGCGGGACATCGAGGCGCCGAGGAAGAGCAGGTCGTCGAAGTGCGGGAGGGCGCGCTTGGCGCCCCAGCCGCGGATGTCGTAGATGCCGGTTTCCGCGGCGCGGCGGATGTCGGAGATCGTGGCGCGGTCGAACGTGGCGGACTCGCGCAGTCCGAGCTCGGCGGGGGATGGGGCGACGCCGGATGCGGGGGTGGGGGCGGTGAGGGTCATGGTGGCTCCTGGTGGGCGCGGAGGTGGTCGGTAGGGAAGGGCGGCGCTAGTACGCGCTCGAGTTGTCGACGTTGAAGTGGTAGAGGGAGCGGGCCGATCCATACCGGGTGAAGTCCGCCGGATCGTGCTCGAGACCGGCGGCGGCCAGCAGCTCGGCGAGCTCGGCGAGGTGCTCGTCGCGCATCTCCTTGGCGACGCAGTCGGCGCCCAGCGAGGCGACCGTGCCCCTGACGTAGATCCGCGTCTCGTAGATGGAGTCGCCGAGGGCCTCGCCGGCGTCGCCGCAGACCACCATGCGTCCGGCCTGGGCCATAAACGCGGACATGTGGCCGATGTTCCCGCCCACCACGATGTCCACGCCCTTCATGGAGATGCCGCAGCGTGCCGAGGCGTTGCCCTCGATGACCAGCAGGCCGCCGTGTGCGGTGGCCCCCGCCGACTGGGAGGCGTCCCCGGCCACGCGGACGGTCCCGGACATCATGTTCTCGGCGACGCCCACCCCCGCGTTCCCGCGGATGGTGACCGTGCCGCCCTGGTTCATGCCGGCGGCGTAGTAGCCCACGTGGCCGGCGACGTCGAGCTCGAGTTCGGCGTTGATTCCCGCGCCGATCGAGTGGCGTCCGCCCGGGTTCCGGACGGTGAAGCTCTCGCCGTCGCCGGCACGGTGGAGGGCAAGGTTCAGGTCGCGGACGGTGACGGCGTCCAGGTCGAAGGAGGAGGGGCCGGCGGCGGTGCGGGCGGCCGTCTCCACGAGGTCGATGGTAGTCATGGGATTCCCTTTGCTGTGAAGGCTGATGTGTGGGTGCCGGCGAAGCCCGGCGAGGGGAGGCGTCAGAGCTTCCAGGTGTAGACGCGGCCGGGCTCGGGCTCGAAGATCCGTGCCGACTCGATGCCCGGCAGGTGCGCCAGCGCGCGGAACTCGCTGGCGATCGCGACGTAGTCCGCGGTCTCGGCGATGATGGCGGGCTTGCACGCGATCGGGTCGCGGACGATCGCCATGGAGTCGGCGGTGGTGACCACCAGCGTGTAGAAGCCGTCCAGCACCTTGCCCAGATTGGTCAGGGCCGTTTCCAGGTCGTCGCCGGCTGACAGGCGGTGGGCCACGTAGCGGGCGCCGACCTCGGTGTCGTTCTCCGAATCGAACTCGACGCCGAGGCGTTGGAGTTCGCGGCGGACCGACGCGTGGTTGGAGAACGATCCGTTGTGGACCAGGCAGAGGTCGTCGGCGACGGCGAACGGGTGGGAACCGGACGCCGTCACGGCGGACTCCGTGGCCATCCGGGTGTGGCTGAGCCCCTGCGTGCCGAACATGCCCTCCAGCCCGTGGCGCTCGGCCACGTCCTTCGGGTTGCCCACGCTCTTCATCACGGTGACGTGCTCGCCGCGGCCGGCGACGACGACGCCGGGGTAGCTGGCGTCGACCGCCCCGGCGAGGGTCTCGGCGTCGACCTCGGCGCTGAGCAGGGTGGTGTCGCCGAGTTCGCGGACCTTGGTTTCGCCGCCGTCGGGCAATGCGGGTCCGAGGATGCGCTCGAGGTCGTGGGCGGAGATGCCCAGGTCGGTTCCGAGGAGGCTCAGCGTGGCGAAGCCTTCGGTCACGAGATCCGGATTGTTGTACACGGCCATGCCGGCGGAGTCCGGTCCGCGTTCGATGATCTGGCAGAGCATGCCGGTGAGCAGGGAGCCCATTTGGGGGCGCAACGCGGTGTTGCGGACCTGGAGGGCGGCGATTCCGCACATGTCGATTGGTTCCTTGTCTTTCGCGGGGGTTGGTCTACTGCGGTGGGGGGCGGTTCTAGACGGAGGTCAGGTAGTGGGTGATTTCCCAGTCGCTGACCTGCCCGTGCCAGGTGATGAACTCCTGCTCCTTCGCGTCGGCGAAGTAGCGGCCGATCGCCGCGTCCCCGCTGAGCGCGGCGAGCATCACGTCGTCGCGGCGCAGCGCCTCGACCGCGTGCAGCAGGGTGGCGGGCAGGGCGTGGGCGTTCGGCTTGCGCTCGCCGGGACCGCTCGGGGTCCCGGGGTCCATGTTCTTTTCGATCCCGTCCAGGCCGGCCGCGATGGTCGCGGCGATGGCCAGGTACGGGTTGGCCGCGCCGTCGCCGGAGCGCAGTTCCAGCCGGTTGCCGTCCGGAACCCGGATCATGTGGGTCCGGTCGTTGCCGCCGTAGGAGGCGCGGTTGGTGGACCAGGTGGCCCCCGACTCGGTGGTGGTGGCGCCGGTCCGCTTGTAGGAGTTGACCGTGGGGGCGAGGAATGCCTGAAGCGCGGGGGCGTGCTCCAGGATGCCGGCGATGAAAGAGTACGCGCCCTGCGAGATGCCGAGGTTGCGGGGGTCGGCCTTGTCCGGGAACAGGGGGGTGTCTCCCTCGCCCCAGAGCGAGAGGTGGAAGTGCAGCCCGTTTCCGGTGCGGTCGGTGAACGGCTTGGGCATAAAGGTCGCGATCATGCCGCGCTGTTCGGCCAGGACGTTCAGGATGTACCGGAGCGTGACGACGCGGTCGGCCGTGACCAGGGCGTCGTCGTAGTTGAAGTTCTGCTCGAACTGGCCGGCGCCGTCCTCGTGGTCGTTGGCGTAGTTGCCCCAGCCCAGGGAATTCATGGCCTCGGAGACGGTGGTCAGGTGCTCGTACATGCGGGTCACGCCGCGTGCGTCGTAGCAGGGGTGCGGGGAGTCGTCACGGGCATCCGCGGTGCCCAGGGCGCCGGAGTCGTCCTTGGCGACGAGGAAGTACTCGACCTCCGCGCCGATCTTGGCGCTCATGCCGGATTCGGCGAGCCGTGCCAGGGCGTTCTTGAGGATGACCCGGGGAGCGTAGGCCCAGGGCTCCCCGCCCACGTGCGGGTCGCAGTGCACCATGGCCAGACCCGGCTTGATGAAGTCCAGCGGCGTGTAGGAGGAGACGTCCGGCACGGCGCAGAGGTCGCCGTCCTGGGGCTTTTGGCCGATCAGCCCCGCGGCGTATCCGGCGAAGCCGAGGGCGCCCTCGGCGAGCTCGGCGATGGCCTGAACCGGAACCAGCTTGGCGCAGGGCTTGCCGTTCAGGTCCACGAAAGTGGCCAGGATGAACTTTGTGCCGTGGCGTCCGGCGAGTTCGTTGAGGGCCGCGGCGCGCTCCCCGGCGCTGGTGGCGGGCCGGGTGCCGTCCGCCGGGTTTGTGGGGGCATCGAACGAGGATTGGGCGACGGTCCGGGTCTGCTCGTCGGCGATGGCTGTCATGGCTGGATCCAATCAATCGGTGTTACCTGTGAGGAAACGTTGTTGAATCTAGTTATTCATTTTTATGTTGCGCGGAAAGTGCCCCGACGTAAATACGATGTTACGAACTCCCCCGATCGTGCTCAGATCCCGGAGACGAGCCCCCAGGCGATGGAGGCCATCACCACCGCGACGACGGCGTCGAGGATCCGCCACGCGACCGGGCGGGCGAACAAGCCGCGGAGGCCGCGCGCGCCGTAGCCGACGGCAGCGAACCAGACCAGGCTGGCCGCGACCGCCCCCGCCGCGAAGGCCCACCGCCCGGTCGCGCCGTGCGTCGACGCCACGGAGCCAAGCAGCACCACGGTGTCCAGATAGACATGCGGATTCAACCACGTGAGCGCCAGACAGGTGAGCAGTGCCGAGGCGCGCGAGGCGCCGCCCGCGCCGCCCGCGTCGACCGTCAGGGCGCTTGGCCGCAGGGAGCGGCGCAGCGCTAGGGCCGCGTAGCCCAGTAGGAAGGCGGCGCCGCAGAGGCGCGCAGCGGTCATGGCCCATGGCGCCGCCTCCACCAGCGCGCCCATGCCGGCCGTCCCGGCAAGGATCAGCAGAGCGTCGGAGACCACGCACACCAGCACCACGGTCCCCACGTGCCGGCGCAGGATTCCCTGGCGGAGGACAAACGCGTTCTGGGCGCCGATGGCGGCGATAAGGGAGAGTCCGGTCCCGAATCCGGGGACCGCGGCGGAGAGGAGGGGCATCACCCGACCGTATGGCCGCGGCCAGTATGAAGTCCAGATCATCTTTTTCGGTATCCATGAGATTCTCTTACTATGGACGTTTCTTCCGAACAGTTGCGGACCCTGGCGACCGTTGTGTCCGCGGGGACCTTCGAGGCGGCGGCGGCCGCCCTGAACGTCACCCCGTCCGCGGTAAGCCAACGCATCCGCCAACTGGAGCGCTCCGCCGGGACCGTGCTGATCCGCCGGACGAAACCGGCAGGCACCACCGCGGCGGGCGACGTGCTCCTGAGGCTGGCCCGGCAGTTCGAGTCGTTGTCCTCGGACGCCGCCCTGGAGCTTCGTGGCCCGGGCGGCGGACCGGGTGCGGCGCGGGCGCGCGTCGCCGTCGCGGTCAATGCCGATTCCCTGTCCACGTGGTTCGGCGGTGTGTTGGCGGAACTCGCGACCTACTCCGCCTTGGAACTGGAAGTGATGCGCGAGGACGAGCGAATATCGGCGGAGCACCTGCGCACGGGCCGGGTCATGGCCGCCGTGACCACCAGCGACCGGCCGGTCCAGGGATGTGTGTCCGCGTTCCTCGGGACGCTGACCTACCGGGCCATGGCCACGCCGGCGTTCGCCGCCACGTGGTTCGGTGCGAATCGTGGCTCGGGAGACCATCCCCTGCGCGGGGCGCCGGTGGTCCACTACGACCGCAGCGACGGCCTGCAGTGGGACGTCATCCGCGGGGTCGCGGGAGCGGACGCGGATCCGCCGTCGCACTACGTCCCGGATTCGGAACTCTTTGTGCGGGCCGTCGCGGCCGGGCTGGGGTGGGGCATGGTGCCCACGGGCCAGGCGCCGACGGACGGGACGCTCGTCACGATCGACCCGGCGTTCTCGCGCCCGGTACGGCTCTACTGGCAGCGCTGGAAGATCGAAACGCCGGCCCTGGCCCGGGTCTCCGACGCGGTGTCGCGGGCGGCGTCGGAGTGGCTAGGGGAAAACTAGCCCCCGCTGGAGGCGCGCACCACCAGCTCGGGGTGGGAGACCACCTGGCGGTGCGCGTAGCCCCCGCCGTGTGCCGATTCCTCGAGCAGCAGCCGCATGGCGGTGCTGCCGAGTACCGCGGCGTTCTGGCGCACGGACGTGAGGGGAACGACGGCGGACGCCGCGAAGTCGATGTCATCGTAGCCGACCAGCGCAATGTCTCCCGGGACGTTGAGCGATCCGCGGAGCATCAGGCCCTGGAGCAGCCCCAGGGCCAACAGGTCGTTGGCGGCGAACACCGCGTCGGGCCGGTCCGCCGCAGCGCGCTCCAGCAGTCGTTCTCCGGCGGCGCGCCCGGAGAGGATGGTCATTGACGGGACGTCGAGGACCTCCGGCGCGGCGAGTCCCGCCTCGCGCAGGGCCCGACGCGCGCCCTCCAGCCGGTCCTGGACCTGGCGCAGGTGGAGCGGCCCGCCGACGAACGCCAGGCGTTGCCTGCCGGCGGAGATCAGGTGCTCGGCGGCCAGGCGCCCGCCCTCGACGTCGTCCATCGACACCGACGAGAAGCTGGCGTGGTGCGTTTGCCGGTCCACCAGCACCGTGGGGATGCCGCGCTCGCGGAGCCTCTCGAGCCGGCCGGCGACGTCGCCCACGGGAGTGATCAGGACCCCGCGCACCCGCTGCTCCTCGAACAGTCCCAGATAGCCCGCCTCCCGCTCGGCGTCCTCGCCGCTGTTGCCCACCAGCACGCTCACCCCGTGCGCGGCCGCGTAGTCCTCGGCCCCCCGGGCGAGGTCGGTAAAGAAGGGGTTCGACGCGTCCAGGACCACCAGGCCAACGCTTCGGCTGGAGCCGGCGCGCAGCTGGCTGGCCGCGGCGTTGCGGACAAAGCCGAGCTTGCCGATCGCGTCGTTGACCTTGCCCAGCGTGGCCGGGGAGACGCGGTCGGGGTGGTTGAGGACGTTGGACACGGTCCCCACCGAGACGCCCGCCAAATGCGCGACGTCCTTGACGCTCACCGACACCATGCCGCCGCCTTCCTGTTGGACGGCCCACTCTAGCGCCCTCTTTGAAACGAATCAAAGATTTTCGTTGCCTCCGCTCCGGAGCCGTTGACGTGCCGCAAATCACGTGTTTATGATCTAGGGCACACGGTCTTTGAAACGATTCATTCGCTGCCCAGACCACCCGCCGACGAAAAGGTTCACCACGCAATGCCACCAAACCCGGAAGGCAACGAAGCCGCCGTCTTGACACTGCGGGGCGCGCTGAAGACCTTCGGCCCAGTCGTCGCGCTCGCCGACGGCACCGTGGAACTGCGCGCCGGCGAGATCCACGCGCTCTGCGGGGAAAACGGGGCGGGCAAGTCCACGCTCGTCAAGATCCTGGCCGGCGTGCACGCGCCGGACGCCGGCCGGTTCCAGGTCTCCGGCGAGGACGTCGCGTTCCGGTCGGTCGCGGACAGCAAGGCGGCCGGCATCTCCGTCATCTACCAGGAGCCCACGCTCTTCCCGGACCTCTCGGTGGCCGAGAACATCTTCATCGGACGCCAGCCCAAGAACCGCCTGGGGCTGATCGACCACGGCCGCATGCGCCGCGACGCCGCCGAACTTTTCGCGCGGCTCGGCGTCGTCCTGGATCCGTCCCGCACGGCGGAGGGCCTCTCCATCGCCGACCAGCAGCTTATCGAGATCGCCAAGGCCATCTCGCTGGACGCCAAGGTCCTTGTGATGGACGAGCCGACCGCGGCGCTGAGCGGCGTCGAGGTCGAGCGCCTCTTCGTCGTCTCCCGCTCGCTGCGCGACGCCGGGGCGGCCATCCTGTTCATCTCCCACCGGTTCGACGAGGTCTTTGGCTTGTCCAACCGCATCACTGTGATGCGCGACGGGCGCTACATCGCCACCCACGCCACCGCGGACGTCACGATCGAGCGGATTGTCCGGGACATGGTCGGCCGCGACGTCGACGCGCTGTTCCCCAAGTCGGAGGCCGCCGTCGGAGAGCCGGTGCTCACCGTCCGCGGCCTGCGCCGCAGGGGAGTCTTCGCCGACATCGACTTCGAGGTGCGCGCCGGCGAGATCGTCGCCCTCGCCGGGCTCGTGGGCGCCGGGCGCACGGAGGTGGCCCGCGCGGTGTTCGGCATCGACAAGTACGACGACGGCACGGTGCGTCTGAACGGCAAGGCGCTGAAGGGCTCCGACCCGCGGGCCGCCATCGACGCCGGCATGGGATTCGTTCCCGAGGACCGCCGCAAGCAGGGCCTGGTCATGGACCTGTCCGTGGCCCGCAACGCGGCGCTGACGCTGCGGCGGAGGTTCACGCGATTCGGCCTCATCGATGGGCGCAAGGAGAAGGCGGCCGCGGCGGAGTGGAGCCGCAAGCTCCAGGTCAAGACGTCGTCCCTGGACCAGCCGGTTTCGACACTCTCAGGCGGGAACCAGCAGAAGGTGGTGCTCGCCAAGTGGCTGGCCACCAAACCGCGCCTCCTGATCATCGACGAGCCAACCCGCGGTATCGACGTCGGCACCAAGAGCGAGGTCCACCGGCTCATCTCCGAACTCGCCGGCCAGGGGCTCGCCATCCTGATGATTTCCTCCGAACTGCCCGAGGTGCTCGGCATGGCCGACCGCGTCCTGGTGATGCACGAGGGACGAATCACGGCGGCCCTGGACCGGGCCGACGCCACGCCGGAAGCAGTTATGCACGCAGCCACCGCCTCCAGGGAGACCCAGCCATGAGCGCACCCGTCCTGAACGAACGACGGCGCCCCGGAACGCCCGGGCACACACCGGCCGCCTCCCGGATCCCTGCGTTCCTGCGGCTACGGGAACTCCCGGTCACCGCGGCCCTGGTGATCCTCATCGTCGTCACCACGGCCATCAACCCGCTGTTCCTCTCGCCGCAGGGCGTCAAGGACCTCCTGCTGAACGCGACGATCATGGTGATTCTCGCGGTCGGCCAGGCCATGGTGGTCATCACCCGCAACGTGGACCTCTCGGTGGGGTCCATGCTGGGCCTCGTCGCGTTCGGCACGGGCTCCCTGTTCGCCGCCTTCCCGGGCGTGCCCGTTCCGCTGGTGTTCCTTGCAGGCATCGCCCTTGGCGCCGTCCTCGGTGCGGTCAACGGCCTCCTGGTCACGATCGCCAAGGTCCCCGCCCTGGTGATCACGCTGGGCACGCTCTACGTCTTCCGCGGCATCAACAACGCATGGGCCGGCGGCAAGCAGTACTTCGCGGGAGACCGCCCCGCGGAGTTCGGCGGGCTTTCGGTGGACACCTTCCTCGGCATGCCGATCATCACCCTGCTCGCGATCGTGGTGGTCATCGCCGTCGCCGTGTTTATGACCGGAACCCGCCCCGGCCGCGACTTCTACGCCATCGGATCGGATCCCGACGCCGCCCGGCTGTTCGGCATCCCCGTGTCCAAACGCGTCTTCACGGCGTTCCTGATCAACGGCGCCCTGGCCGGGCTCGCCGGCGTGCTCTATGCCAGCCGTTTCAACGCCGTCGGCGCCACCACCGGCACCGGACTCGAGCTCGACGTCGTCGCCGCGGCGGTGGTCGGCGGCGTGGCCATCTTCGGCGGCAGCGGAACCGTCATCGGCGCGGCCATCGGCGCACTGCTGCTGAACACCATCACCAGTTCGCTGACGGCCGTCCGCGTGGACAAGTTCTGGCAGCAGGCAATCGTCGGCGTACTGATCCTGACCGCCATCCTGATCGACCGCCTGGCGGGACTCCGCCGGGCCAAGAACCTACGAGAAAAGGAGGGGCGCAATGTCTGAGGCCGCCACCGCCACAGTCGACACCACGAAGCCGATCGCCGGCGTCGAGGACGTCCGCGGACCCCGCTGGTGGGCCGGCCGCGACGCCGTGATGGTCTACCTCCTGGTCGCGTTCCTGCTCTACGCCGCGATCACCATTCCGCGCTTCGCGACCCCCGTCACCACCGGTTTCCTGCTGCTGGACGTGGTGCCAACGCTCCTGATCGCCATGCCGATGACCCTGATCATCGTCACCGGCGAGATCGACCTGTCCGTGGCCAGCATCGCCGGACTGACCAGCGCCGTCCTCGGAGTCCTGTGGGCGGCCGGGACCGACATCTGGGTCGCGATCGCACTGGCCATGCTGTGCGGCGTCATCGCCGGCGCGGTCAACGGAATCCTCATCGCCTACGTAGGGCTGCCCTCGCTGGCCGTCACCATCGGCACCCTAGCCCTCTATCGGGGTCTCGCGCTGGTGGTCATCGGCGACAACGCCGTGGCGAACTTCCCGACCGAACTCACCAAGCTGGCCAGTGCCAAGCTGGGCACCACGGGCATCCCGATGATCATGGTCCCCGTTGTTGTGGTGGTCGTTGTGTTCGGGCTGCTGCTGCACAAGACGGCGTTCGGCCGCGGCCTCTACGCCATGGGATACAGCAAGGACGCCGCCCGGTTCGTGGGCATCAGCGTGGAGAACTCCAAGTTCTGGCTCTACGTGGCCTCCGGCCTGGTGTCCGCCGCGGCCGGCGTCTTCTGGACCTTCCGGTACACCAGCGCACGCAGCGACAACGCCTCCGGCCTGGAACTCATGGTGATCGCCGCCGTCCTCCTTGGCGGCGTCTCGATCTTCGGCGGCAAGGGAACCATTCCCGGCGTCCTCGCCGGCGTGCTGCTGATCGGCTCCCTTAACTACGCGCTGCGGCTGGGACGCGTCTCCGACGTCGTGCTGGTCACCGTCACCGGCCTGCTGCTGATTGCCTCGGTCGTGGCGCCGAGCATCGGTGCCGCCATCGCCCGCTGGAGGCACGACGCGCGGCTGAGGCGCCGCATCACCGCGGACTCCGCCACCTGACCGTTCCAACAACAACCGACCCCCAATCCACGGCGGAATCCGCCACCTAGGAAGGAAACAACGATGTTTGCACCCACCACCACCGCCCGCCGCCGGTTCGCCGGCCTCGCGGCCACCGCCGCCGTCGCCCTGGCCCTCACGGGCTGCGCCGGCGCGGCGGATCCGGGCACGGCCGGTTCCGGCTCGGGCGAGGCCGTCGCCGACGCCACGGTCACGTTCATCCCGAAGCAGCTGAACAACCCGTACACCGACGTGGTCCTGGGCGGCGGCGAGGAGGGGGCCAAGGCCGCCGGCTTCGCCGACAGCAACATCGTGGGCCCGCTGGAGGCCTCGTCGTCCAGCCAGGTCACCTTCATCAACGCCGAGACGCAGGCCGGCACCAACGCGGTCGTCATCGCGGCCAACGACCCGGACGCGGTCTGCTCCGCCCTCGAGGAGGCGCGCACTGCCGGTGCCAAGATCGTCGCCTTCGACTCGGACACCAACCCGGACTGCCGCGACGTCTTCATCAGCCAGGTCGTCGCCAAGGAGGTGGCCCTGATCCAGGTGGAGCTCATCGCCGAACAGATCGGCGGCTCCGGCGAGATCGCGATCCTCTCCGCCACCGCGAACGCGACGAACCAGAACGAGTGGATCAAGTTCATCGAGGAGGAGCTGGCGTCCAACGCGGACTACAAGGACATCGAACTCGTGGCCAAGGTCTACGGAGACGACGACGACACCAAGTCCTTCCAGGAGGCGCAGGGCCTGCTCCAGGCACACCCCAACCTCAAGGGCATCATTTCCCCGACGACTGTCGGCATCGCCGCGACCGCCCGCTACCTGTCGACGTCGGAGTACAAGGGCAAGGTCGCGCTGACCGGCCTGGGACTGCCGAACGAGATGCGCTCCTTTGTCAAGGACGGAACGGTCGAGGAGTTCGCCCTCTGGGATCCCGCACAGCTCGGCGAGGTGGCCGCGTTTGCGGCCAAGGCACTCGTCGACGGCGCCATCACCGGCGCCGTGGGCGACAAGTTCACGGCCGGCGAGCTCGGGGAGCGCACCGTCGAGGAGGACGGCATCGTCATCGTCGGACCGCCCACGGTCTTCAACGCCGAGAACATCGACGACTACGACTTCTAGCCGCCGCGGGTAGACCGCAGCACCATCCGCGCGGGCGGGCACGGCGGCGGCCGTCGCCACGCCTCCCGTCCGCGCGGGCCCCGCTTCCCCAGCCGCTTCACGCCCACACACCTCCCGGAGTCCCCATGCCCACGCTTCACACGCCCCAGCACGGCGACCTCGCCGACCTGCTGCCGCCGCACACCCGGCGCCGCACGCGCATCGGCCTGGTCTCCGGCGGTCTCGGCGCCTACTGGCCGCAGTTCCCGGACCTGCTCCCCACTTTGCGCGAATCCACCGCGTACGTGACGGAGCGGTTCAACGAACTCGACGCCGACGTCGTCGACGCGGGGTTCGTCTCCGACGCCGCCGAGGCCTCCAAGGCCGCGGAATCGCTGCGCACGGCCGACTGCGACCTCATCGTGATGTTTCTGGCCACCTACCTGACCAGCTCGATGGTCCTGCCCATCGCCCAGCGCACGAACACGCCCGTGCTGGTGGTGGACCTGCAGCCCACCGAGTCCATGGACCACGCCTCCTTCGACACCGGGCAATGGCTGGCCTACTGCGGGCAGTGCCCGGTGCCGGAGGTCGCGAACGTCTTCCGGCGCGCGGGCATCCCTTTCCGCTCCGTCTCCGGCCACCTGCGCCAGGAGTCCGCCTGGGAGCGGATCAACCGCTGGGTCCACGCGGCCGGAATCCGCGGGCGCCTGCGCACCGCCCGGCACGGGCTGATGGGCCACCTGTACCCGGGCATGCTCGACGTCTCCACCGACCCGACCACCGTCTCGGCCACCTTCGGGTCCCATATGGAGGTCCTGGAGTTCGACGACCTCCGCGAGCGCGTCAGCGCCGTCACGGACGCCGAAACCGCCGAGCGGGTGGAACTCGCCCAGCGGGTCTTCACGCTGGACGGCACCGTCAACGCGAAAGACCTCGCCTGGGGCGCCCGCGTGTCCGTGGGGCTGGACCGCCTCGTCGCCGACTTCGACCTCGACTCCTTGGCCTACTACCACCGCGGGCTCGCGGGCGAGACCCACGAACGACTCGGCGCCGGCATGATCCTCGGCGCCAGCCTCCTGACGGGGCGGGGCATCCCGATGGCGGGGGAGTACGAGCTGCGCACGTCGATCGCCATGCTGGCGGCCAACACCATCGGCGCCGGCGGATCCTTCACGGAGATCCAGGCCCTCAACTTCCGCGACAACGTGGTGGAGATGGGCCACGACGGGCCCGCCCACCTGCGCGTCTCCTCCGGCGAACCGCTGCTGCGCGGCCTCGGCGTCTATCACGGCAAGCGGGGCTGGGGCGTGTCGGTCGAGTTCGACGTCCGCCACGGACCCGTGACCACATTCGGGATCGGGCAGGACCGGGACGGAAGCTACTCCTTCATCACGTCGGAGGGGACCGTCGTCGACGGCCCGCTGCTGGCCATCGGCAACACCACGTCCCGCGTCGACTTCGGCGGGGATCCCGGCGTGTGGGTGGACGAATGGAGCCAGACGGGGATCGGCCACCACTGGGCCCTCTGCACCGGTCACCGCGCGGCCGACTTCGCCGCCGCCGCGTCCCTGCTGGGGCTTGAACACCGGCACGTGGGGGCGTGAGCGCTTTGGAACGCGTCTGCTTCCAGCTCCAGGTCAAGCCCGGGCTCGTCGACGAATACGCCCTCCGCCACGCCGCCGTCTGGCCGGACATGCTCCGGGCGCTCAAGAATGCCGGCTGGAACAACTACTCCCTTTTCCTCCGCCCCGATGGGCTGCTGATCGGCTACCTCGAGACCCGGGACTTGGGCGCGGCGCAGGCCGCGATGGAGCGGACCGACGTGAACGCCCGCTGGCAGGCGGAGATGGGCCACTTCTTCGAGGAACTCGATGTCCCGCCCGACCAGGGATTCCTCCGCCTGACCGAGGTCTTCCACCTGGAGGACCAGCTCGCGGCCGACGCCGCCGGCACCCACACCGCTTCGACAGGAGACACCCCATGACCCCCACGCTTCCCGCCGAGGTCCAGGAGCAGCTGGCGCTCCAAGGAATCGAGGTCCCCTCGTGGGCCTACGGCAACTCCGGCACCCGCTTCAAGGTGTTCTCCACCCCGGGCACGCCGCGCACCCCCGAGGAGAAGATCGCCGACGCCGCCACGGTCAACGACCACACGGGGCTGGCTCCCAAGGTCGCACTGCACATCCCGTGGGACGTCGTCGACGACTTCGGCGCGCTGCGACGCTACGCCGAGGACCTCGGAATCGGCCTGGGAACCATCAACTCCAACACCTTCCAGGACGACGACTACAAGTTCGGCTCGCTGACCCACTCCGACCCGGCCATCCGCCGCAAGGCGGTCGACCACCACCTGCGCTGCATCGAGATCATGAACCAGACCGGGTCGCGGGACCTGAAGATTTGGCTGGCCGACGGCAGCAACTATCCGGGCCAGGCCGACATCCGCTCACGGCAGGACTGGCTCGCGGAGTCGCTGCGCACCATCTACGACCAGCTGGGAGACGCGCAGCGACTGGTGCTGGAGTACAAGTTCTTCGAGCCGGCCTTCTACCACACGGACGTCCCCGACTGGGGCACGTCGTTCGCCCACACCGTGGCCCTCGGGGACCGCGCCAGCGTCTGCCTGGACACCGGACACCACGCGCCGGGCACGAACATCGAGTTCATCGTCGCGCAGCTGTTGCGCCTCGGGAAACTAGGATCCTTCGACTTCAACTCCCGCTTCTACGCCGACGACGACCTGATCGTCGGCGCGGCCGATCCGTTCCAACTCTTCCGCATTATGGCCGAGGTGGTGCGCGGCGGCGGGCTCGACCCGGCGAACGGCGTCGTCTTTATGCTCGACCAGTGCCACAACGTCGAGGAGAAGATCCCCGGCCAGATCCGCAGCGTGCTCAACGTCCAGGAGATGACGGCCCGCGCGCTGCTCGTGGACCGCGTCCGGCTCCGCGAGGCGCAGGACGCCGGCGACGTGCTAGGCGCCAACGCCGTCCTGATGGACGCGTTCTACACCGACGTCCGCCCGGCCCTGGCGGAGTGGCGCGCATCCCGCGGCCTGCCCGCCGATCCGCTGGCCTCCTACGCCGCCTCCGGACACCAGGGCCGGCTCAACGAGGCACGGGTCGGCGGCACCCAGGCAAGCTGGGGCGCCTGACCGGCGCCCCGGACGATCCGATGAACTCCACGACCGCGACTGCCACCACCGCACCCACCGCCACGCCACGCAAGGAACACACCACCATGAACCATCCCGCCGTCGAGGCGCTCATCGCCCGCTCCAACCGGTTGGGCGCCGACCCGAAGAACACCAACTACGCCGGCGGCAACACCTCCGCCAAGGCTACGGACACCGACCCCGTCACCGGCGAGGACGTCGAGCTCCTCTGGGTGAAGGGGTCCGGCGGGGACCTCGGCACCCTCGCCCCGGCCGGCCTGGCCGTGCTCCGACTGGACCGGCTCAACGCCATGAAGGGGACCTATCCCGGCGTCGAGCGGGAGGACGAGATGGTCGCGGCGTTCGACTACGCCCTGCACGGCAAGGGCGGGGCCGCCCCGTCCATCGACACCGCCATGCACGGCCTGGTCGACGCCGCGCACATCGACCACCTCCACCCGGACTCCGGCATCGCGGTCGCCACCGCGGCCGACGGCGAGGCGCTGACGCGCACCATCTTCGGCGACAGGGTCGCCTGGGTGCCGTGGCGCCGCCCCGGCTTCCAGCTGGGGCTGGACATCGCCGCCGTCAAGAAGGCGAACCCGCAGGCCGTGGGCTGCATCCTCGGCGGGCACGGCATCACCGCATGGGGGAGCACCAGCGAGGAGTCCGAGGCCAACTCGCTGTGGATCGTCAAGACCGCCGCGGACTACCTCGAGGCGCACGGCAGGCCCGAGCCCTTCGGCCCGGCGCTGCCCGGTTACGCAGCCCTGCCAGAGGCCGAACGCCGCGCCAAAGCCGCGGCGCTGGCCCCCGTGATCCGCGGCCTCGCCAGCGCCGACCGGGCGCAGGTCGGCCACTTCACCGACGCCCCCGAGGTACTCGACTTCCTCTCCGGCTCCGAGCACCCCAGACTGGCCGCGCTGGGCACCAGCTGCCCGGACCACTTCCTGCGCACCAAGGTCAAGCCGCTGCTGGTAGACCTGCCCGCGGGCGCCGGAATCGAGGAGACGACGGCGCGGCTGCGCGAGCTCCACGCCGCATACCGGGAGGACTACGCGGCGTACTACGACCGGCACGCCGACGCCGAGTCCCCGGCGATGCGCGGAGCGGACCCGGCGATCGTCCTGGTCCCCGGCATCGGCATGTTCAGCTACGGCAAGGACAAGCAGACCGCCCGCGTGGCAGGCGAGTTCTATCTCAATGCGATCAACGTGATGCGCGGTGCGGAGGCGGTCTCCACCTACGCGCCGATCGACGAGGCGGAGAAGTTCCGCATCGAGTATTGGGCGCTGGAGGAGGCGAAGCTGGCCCGCATGCCCAAGCCCAAGCCGCTGGCCACGCGCATCGCGCTGGTCACGGGCGCCGCGTCCGGGATCGGCAAGGCGATCGCCGAGCGCCTCGCCGCCGAGGGTGCCTGCGTGGTCATTGCGGACCTGGACCTGGAGAAGGCGCAGGCGGTCGCGGCCGGGATCGGCTCCACCGACGTCGCCGTGGGAGTGCGCGCGGACGTGACCGGCGAGGACGACGTGCAGGCCGCCGTCGACGCCGCCGTGCTCGCGTTCGGCGGTCTGGACCTGGTGGTGAACAACGCGGGCCTGTCGCTCTCCAAGTCGTTGCTGGAGACCACAGTGAAGGACTGGGACCTGCAGCACAACGTGATGGCCAAGGGTTCCTTCCTGGTCTCGCGCGCCGCCGCGAGGGTACTCATCGCACAGGAGCTCGGAGGCGACATCGTCTACATCTCCTCCAAGAATTCCGTCTTCGCCGGGCCGAACAACATCGCCTACTCTGCGACCAAGGCGGACCAAGCCCACCAGGTGCGGCTGCTCGCGGCGGAGCTTGGCGAACACGGGGTGAAGGTCAACGGGATCAATCCCGATGGCGTGGTGCGCGGTTCGGGCATCTTCGCCGGGGGATGGGGCGCGAAGCGGGCCGCGGTCTACGGCGTCGAGGAGGAGAAGCTCGGCGAGTTCTACGCCCAGCGCACCCTGCTCAAGCGCGAGGTGCTGCCGGAGAACGTCGCCAACGCCGTGTTCGCGCTGTGCTCCCCGGACCTTTCGCACACCACCGGGCTGCACATCCCCGTGGACGCCGGCGTCGCCGCCGCGTTCCTGCGGTAGCCGCGATGGCGGACGAACGGGTGGGTCCCGCGCAGAGGGGGCGGGGCCGGAGGGCCTACGTCGCCGTGGACATCGGGGCCTCCTCGGGGCGCGTGATCTTGGGTCGCGTGGGGGAGGGCGCCGAACTCCGGGTGGTGCATCGCTTTCCCAACGGCGTCGAGGAGATCGACGGCGCGCTGCGCTGGGACATCGAACGCCTCCACGGAGAAGTGCTCCGCGGCCTGGCCGCTGCCGGCCGGGCCGCGGCCGCCGCGGGCGAACGGATCGCCAGCATCGGGATCGACACCTGGGCGGTGGACTACGGCCTGCACAGCGCCGGACGGCTCACCGCGCTCCCGCACGCGTATCGGGATTCCCGCACGGAGGACGCCGTGTCCGCGGTGCACGCGGTGGTCGGCCCCGAGGAGCTGTATGCCGTGGGGGGGCTGCAGTTCCTTCCGTTCAACACCGTCTACCAGCTGTCGGCCGAGCCGACGCTGGAGGGCCTGACGGCCCTGCTTATCCCGGACCTGCTGGCGTACCGGCTCGCGGGCGCCGAGCGGACCGAGGTCACCAATGCCAGCACCACGGGCCTGTTGGACGCAGCCACCGGGACGTTCTCGCGCGCCCTGATGGACCGGCTGGGCCTGCCGGGGAACCTGTTCCCGCCGCTCATCGAGCCCGGCGAGGCCTACGGCGGACTGTTGGCCGGGGTGGCCGCCGAGACGGGCCTGCCCGAGGGAACGCCCGTGATCGCTGTCGGATCCCACGACACCGCCAGCGCGGTCGCCGCGGTGCCGGCGGACCCGGCCAAGGGGGACTTCGCCTACGTCTCCTCCGGCACGTGGTCGCTGGTCGGCGTCGAGCTGGACGCGCCGGTCGCCACCGCCGAGAGCCGGGCCGCGAACTTCACCAACGAGCGCGGCGTGGACTCCACCATCCGCTTCCTGCGGAACGTGGGCGGGCTGTGGCTGCTGCAGGAGTGCCTGCGGCAGTGGCAGGCCGACGGCGTCGACGTGCCGGCGCTGCCCGAGCTGCTGGACGCCGCTGCCGCCCTGCCCGCCGGCGGCCCGCGCATCGATGTGGACGATGACGCCTTCATCGCGCCCGGCGGAATGCCCGGGCGCATCCGGCGCGCGGCGCCGGGCTGTGGCGCCCGGCTCGGCGACCCCGCCGGAATCGTCCGGTGCATCATGGACTCCCTCGCCGACGGCTACGCGCGGACCCTGCGCGACGCCGGAGCGCTCACGGGTGTGCGGCCCGCGGTTGTGCACATCGTCGGCGGCGGTTCGCAGAACGCGCTGCTGTGCCAGCTGACCTCGGACGCCACGGGGTTGCCGGTGGTTGCCGGGCCGGTCGAGGCCACCGCGCTGGGCAACCTTCTGGTCCAGGCGCGCGCGGACGGCGCGGTGAGCGGGTCACTGGCCGACCTGCGGCGCATCGTCGCCGGGTCGACGGCGCTCGTCCGCTACGCGCCGCGCCAGAGCGCCTCGGGGCCGACCGCCCGCAAATCGTCGGACAAAAGGGGTAGGTTCAGGCGATAGGCAAACACGATTCAAGGGGGAACTGTGGAACTATCTGAACGCCTGGCTGCCCTTGCGGCCAAGATCAAGCAGCAACGCGGCATCATCGAGACAGAAGAGGCAACGAAAAACGCGTTCGTCATGCCCTTCATTTCGACAGTTCTTGGTTATGACGTGTTCAATCCCCTCGAAGTGGTTCCAGAGTTCACGGCCGATGTCGGTATCAAAAAGGGCGAGAAGATTGACTATGCCGTCGTCCGTGACGGTGAAGTTCAGATCCTGATCGAGTGCAAGCGTTCGACTGGTCCGCTGCGAGTGGAGCATGCCTCGCAACTTTTCAGGTACTTCGCAGCCACGAACGCTCGGATCGCAGTCCTTACCAACGGCGAGGTCTACCAGTTCTACACGGACTTGGACGCCCCGAACCGCATGGACGCCAAACCATTTCTGATCCTCGACCTGAACGACATCGACGAGACGCTGATCCCGGAGATCATGAAGCTCTCGAAGGACGTATTCGATCTCGACTCGATCGTCAGCGCCGCCGAGGAACTGAAGTACATCGGCCACATTAAGCGTGCCATTGCCGCCCAGTTCCAGGATCCGCAGGACGACTGGGTGAAGCTGCTGACCGCGAAGGTCTACGAGGGCGCATTCACGCAGAAGGTCCGTGAACAATTTACGGGCCTCGTGGCCAAGGCAACGCGGCAGTTCCTCAACGACCAGGTGAATGACCGACTGAAGGCAGCTCTGGGAACGTCGCCGATTCCAATGAGTAGCGAGTCCACGCTCGCCGCCACCGTGACGAGCGAGAGCGTCGTGGCGGAAGACCTGTCACCCGATGGCATCGACACCACGTTCGAGGAGCTGGAGGGATTTCAAATCGTTCGGGCGATCGTCTGCAGCGACGTCAAGCCCCACCGGGTGGTGCATCGAGATGCGAAGACGTACTTCGCGATCCTGCTGGATGACAACAATAGGAAGCCAATCGCTCGGCTGCACTTCAACCGAAGCCAGAAATACTTGAGCGTCTTTGACGCGGACAAAGTGGAGACAAAGCACCCCATAACGTCATTGGACGAAATCTACGCTCATGCGGGGCACCTCCGGCAGACGGTTCAGGCATACGAGAGTCTGGCTGTCTAGACAAGGCGTCCGTGGGGGATCATCTGGAGTTGAGGCCAGGCCTCTGCCTCCCTATGTCATGATCTTGGCGCTCCGCACCAGGTGACGGCGCAGGACGTCCTCGTCGGGGTCGAAGCCCAGCCCTGGGCCCTCCGGGAGGTGGAGGTCCGGTCCCGCGCCGTGCAGTCGATCGAGGCGTTCGGGCCATTCGAGGAAAGGCACCTCCAGCTCGACGGTCTCCGGCAGCGCCGCCACCAACTGGGCCGACGCGGCCAGCGCGGGGCCGTAGTAGAAGCAGTGCGGCACCACGGCGACTCCCGTCCTGCGCCCGGCGGCGAGCACACCCAGCATCGACGTCACACCGCCGATTTTCCCGACACTCGGCTGGGCCACCGCCAGGGCGCCGTCCTCCATGGCGCGCACCAGGGCGACGGCGCCGGAGGCGTTCTCCCCGCCGGCCACCGGCGTTCCGAGCCGGTTCAAGCGCGCGAGGGCGGGGAGATCGTCCGGCGGCCAGAGCGGTTCCTCCATCCACGCCAGGTTCAGGGGGCGGAGCGCCCGCAGCGCATCGACGGCTTCCTCCTCCGTCCACCGGCAGTTGACGTCCACCATCAGCGGCGCGTCCGCTCCCGCCTGCCTGCGGGCGGCGGCGACGGCGGCGGGTGTCGACTCGTGCAGCTTGAAAGCCGTGTAGCCCCTGGACTGCGCCCGGCCCACGTGGTGCGCCACCTCGGCGGGGTCCTCGCCGTAGTGCACCAGGCTGGCGTAGGCGCGGATGGAGTCCCGGGCCGACGGCTCCAGCAGCCGGCGCAGCGGGACGCCGGCGGACTGCGCCGCCAGGTCCCAGAGGGCTGTGTCCAGTGCCGAAAGGGCGTACTGCACCGGGCCGGTGCGGCCGAACGCGTGGAACGCCCGTTCGGCGAGGCCATGGACCTCCACGGGGTCCAGGCCTTTTCCCAAGTAGAACGGGGCCGCCAGGCTCTCCAACGCCGACCAGGTGGAGGCGTTGCACAGGTGGCCGAAGGCCTCCCCCCAACCGACGCGGCCCCGGCTGTCCGTCACCCGGACCATCAGCGACTCCATCCGCGTGAACGTGTGCGAGGACGCGTTGAAGCGGTCGACGCTCTCGGCGCCGCCGGCCGCGCGCCGGGCCGCGGAGAACGGCATCGACACCAGCAGGAGCTGGATCGAGTCCACGGTGGTGCCCGGCTCGGCGTGGTGGTTCGGCATGGCGCATCCTTCCCCGGCTGGCAGATCCGTGCCGGACTTGACCGGTTCCCAGAACGCATCGATCGATTCGACAACGGCATGCGGGAACGCGCTTTCCCAACCATATCCCGCGTCAGGCTTGGTGGACAGGGGTTTGGTGGCGCGCGTCACTTTAGGGCATCCGTCCGTAGTCGCGCCCGTCGCCACCGAACCCGATTCGGCGGCGGCAAAAAGTGTTTGACGTCACAGCGAGACGCCTTTATGGTGGATTCAACCCACTCGGAAACCGCTTTCCCAAAACAGGAGCCAGGCATGACGCCAGATCTTTCACCGCAGACCAACGGCACGCCGCTGTGCCTTCGCGCGATGGCGGCGGCGCCGTGAGCGTGGTCGGCGAGCTGTCCCGGCTGAAGTCCGCCAAGGGCGTCAGGATCAAGGACAAGGACAACAAGGCCGCCTACATTTTCCTGTTGCCGTGGCTCGTGGGCCTGGTCGCCATCACCATCGGCCCCATGTTCATGTCGCTCTACCTCGCCTTCACGGACTACAACCTGCTGCAGGCACCCAGCTGGACGGGCTTGGACAACATCACGCGGATGTTCGAGGACGCCAGGCTGCACAACTCGCTGCGGGTCACCTTTGTGTACGTCCTGGTGAGCGTCCCGCTCCAGCTCGCGCTGGCGCTGGCGATCGCCCTGCTCCTGGACCGCGGAATGCGCGGGCTCCCGCTCTACCGCTCCATCTTCTACCTGCCGTCGCTTTTGGGCTCCTCCGTGGCCATCGCCGTCCTCTGGAAGCAGCTCTTCGGGACCACCGGCCTCGTCAACCAGTTGCTGGCCATGGTCGGCATCGAGGGGCCGGGATGGATATCCAGCCCGGACACGGCGCTGAGCACGCTGATACTGCTGCACGTGTGGACCTTCGGGTCGCCGATGATCATCTTCCTTGCCGGCCTCCGTCAGATCCCTGCGATGTACTACGAGGCGGCCTCCATCGACGGGGCCACGAAGCTGCGGCAGTTCACGAAGATCACGTTGCCTCTGCTCAGCCCCATCATCTTCTTCAACCTGGTCCTACAGATCATTGGCGCCTTCCAGTCCTTCACGCAGGCCTTCATCGTCTCGGGAGGCAAGGGCGGCCCGTCCGACTCCACCATGTTCTTCACGCTGTACCTCTACCAACAGGGCTTCGGCCGCTTCGACATGGGCTACGCCTCGGCCATGGCCTGGCTGCTGGTGCTCATCGTCGGAGCCTTCACCGCCATCAACTTCCTCGCCTCAAAGTATTGGGTGTTTTACGATGACTGAGCAGACAATCTCCCGCACGAAGCAGTCCCGGGACGCGGCCCCGGCTTCCTCCGACTCGACGACACCCCCCGGCGCGCCGGCGGACAAGCGTCGGGCCGGGGGGGAAGGCCAGGAGCGCCGCCTGCAACTCAAGCGCCGGCGCGCGGCGTGGGCCCGCGCGCGAGCCGTCCTCAAGCACGTGGTGATGATCGTCGCCGGCGCCATCATGATCTACCCGCTTCTGTGGATGGTGGTCAGCTCGCTCCGCCCGACGGACGTGATCTTCCGCGAACCGGGGCTGTTCCTGCAGACGTTCGAGTGGCAGAACTACACCGACGGCTGGTCCGCGCTGTCCCACCCGTTCGGGCACTTTATGCTCAACTCCGCCGTCGTCGTGCTGGGTTCGGTCCTCGGCAACCTGGTCTCCTGCTCCATGGCCGCCTACGCGTTCGCACGGCTTGAGTTCAAGTTCAAGAACGTCTTCTTCGGCGTCATGCTGATGACCATCATGCTGCCGATCCACGTGATCATCGTGCCGCAGTACATCATGTTCAGCGAGCTCGGCTGGGTGAACACCTTCCTGCCGCTCATCGTCCCCAAGCTGCTCGCGACGGACGCGTTCTTCATCTTCCTGATGGTCCAGTTCATCCGCGGCATCCCGCGCGACATGGACGAGGCCGCCCGCATCGACGGCGCCGGGCACCCGCGCATCTTCCTGCAGATTATCCTGCCGCTGATGGTGCCTGCGTTGGCCACCACAACGATCTTCACGTTCATCTGGACCTGGAGCGACTTCTTCAGCTCGTTGATCTACCTCACGGACCCGGACATGTTCACCGTCCCCGTCGCGCTACGCGCCTTCATCGACGCCACCGGCGAATCCAACTGGGGATCCCTGTTCGCCATGTCCATCGTCACCCTGCTGCCGGTCTTCATCGCCTTCCTCATCGGCCAGAAGTTCCTCGTCAAGGGCATCGCCACCACGGGCATCAAGTAGCCCCCGACCACAGGAGAACCGCCATCGTGAGCACCGAACAAGCCAGCGCTCCGCACATCCGCTACGCCGTCGTCGGCACGGGCAACCGCTGCCAGATGTACCTGCACGCCATCTACGGGGAGCACAGCGACGTCGCCGAACTGGTGGCGATCGCCGACACCAATCCGGGGCGCATGGCCTACTACGCCGACGTCGTCGAGCAGACCTACGGCGAACAGCCGGACTGCTTCGACCCGGCGGAGCTGGCCGGTTACGTCGCGTCCCACCGGATCGACCGTGTGATTATCACCAGCCCGGACTTCACCCACGCGGACCTGGTGTGCACGGCGCTGGAGGCGGGCGCCGACGTCGTCGTCGAAAAGCCGCTGACCGTCGACGCGCACGGGAGCCGCCGCATCGCCGAGGCGGTCGAACGCACCGGCCGGCAGGTGCTTGTGACGTTCAACTACCGGTACTCGCCCCGCAACACCGCGCTCAAGGCGGCGATTCAGGACGGGCTGGTCGGCATGGTGACGTCGATCGACTTCACCTGGATGCTGGACACCGTCCACGGGGCCGACTACTTCCGCCGCTGGCACCGGGTCAAGGAGAACTCCGGGGGGCTGCTGGTCCACAAGTCCAGCCACCACTTCGACCTGGTCAACTGGTGGCTCGGCGACACCCCGGACCGCGTCTACGCGGCTGGCGGACTCTCCTTCTACGGTGCCGCCAACGCGGCCAAGCGCGGGGAGGCGCCGCACCCGGCGAGGGGAACGAGGGAGGGTTCCGGCGAGGACCCGTTCGCACTCGACCTGCGCACCGACGAGCGCCTGTCCGGGCTCTACCTGGAGAACGAGCACTACGACGGATACCTCCGGGACCAAGACGTGTTCTCCGACGGCATTACCATCGAGGACAACCTTGCGCTGACGGTCGGATACGCGGGGGGCGCCATCCTTTCGTACTCGCTCAACGCCCACTCGCCCTGGGAGGGCTACCGGGTGGCGGTCAATGGGACCGGGGGCCGCCTCGAGCTCGACGTCGTCGAGCGCGCAGCGGTGCTCCCGACCTCGGGAGGCTCCCCGGTGGACCCATCCGTCGCCGTGGACGGGCAGGACTCCACGGTGCGTGCGCGCGGGGAACGCCTGGTGCTCCAGCGCCACTGGGAGAGCGCACACGAACTGCCCATCGTCAACGGCGAGGGCGCCCACGGCGGAGGCGACGCGCTGTTGCTCGCCGACGTTTTCCGCGGGCCCGGCGCCGACCGGTACTCGCGACCGGCCGGACTGGCGGACGGCATGCGCGCCATCGCGGTCGGCATCGCCGGCAACGAATCGCTCGCCATGCGGCTGCCGGTTGCCATCGCCGAACTGAATCTCGGCATCGACCTTCGGCCGGCCGATCAGGCGACGGACGCCCTGGCCGCCGTGGCGCACGGGTAGGGGCGAGCCATGGTGGCAAACAGCGAAAGGATCATCGTCACCGGCGGATCCGGGCGTTTGGGGCGCAGCGTGGTCGCCGGCCTTGCCGACGCCGGGCACCGCGTCGTCAGCGTGGACCGGGCCCGGCCCGATGTTCCGCACCCGGCGGTCGCGTACGCCGAGGTCGACCTGCTCGACGCCGCCGCCACGGAGGCGGCGTTCGCCGACGCACGGCCCGACGCCGTTGTGTCGCTGGCCGCCATCGCGGTGCCCTTCAGTGCGCCCGAGGACGTCATCCTGCGCACCAACACGGCCATCGCCCACAACGTGACGGCCGCGGCGCTGGCCGCCGGGGCCGGCAAGATCGCCATCGCCAGCAGCCCTTCCATCATGGGGTACGGCTCCCCGGCGGGCTGGCTTCCGCCGCGGCTGCCGCTGGACGAGGGCGTGCAGCCGAGGCCCTGGCATGCCTACGGGCTGTCCAAGCACGTCGCCGAGCAGGTGGCGGCCATGTTCGCCGCGGCACGGGGGGACGGCGCCCGCTTCGCGTCTTTCCGGCCCTGCTACGTCATCGCCCCCGAGGAGTGGGCCGGGGCGCCGACGCAGCAGGGGCACACCATCGCCGAACGCCTGGCGGATCCGTCGCTCGCCGCGCCGTCGCTCTTCAACTACGTGGACGCCCGCGACGTCACCGACTTTCTGCTGCTCCTGCTGGAGAAGATGCACCGGATCGAAAACGGCTCGACGTTTTTCGTGGGGGCCGCCGACGCCCTGTCCACGCGCCCGCTGAGCGAGGTGTTGCCCGAGCACTTCCCGGAGCTCGCCGAGCTGGCGCGCCCGCTCACCGGCACGTCCCCGGCGTTCAGCATCGATAAGGCCCGGCGGGAGCTCGGATGGGAGCCGAAGCGCGGCTGGCGGACGGAACTCGCCCCGGCCGAGCTGGCCCGGACGACGGCCGTCCGGGGTTAGGGCCGCAGCACCTCGGGGCGCCGGCGCCCGGCGACCTCGACGGTGGGCCAGCGAGGATCAACGCTGAGGATCTCGACGCCGGCGTCACCGAGCAGGACGGTGTCCTCGACCTTGGCGCCGTGGGCGGTGGGGTTCCACGCGAAGGCCTGGTGTGGATGCATCCGGTCCGCGATTCCGGGGGCCACGCGCGGATCCCGGCCGGCGTAGCCCGCCGCTCCTCCCTGGTGGTGGCGGGTCCATTCGTCGTCCGCGAAGCCGTGCCGCGGGTAGGAACCCTGGAGCACGTCGAGGACGGACGACAGCGGTGCGCCGGGGACCAATGCCGCGAACACGTCGGCCTCGACCCGAAGGATCCCGAGGTCCGCCTCCTCCTCGCCGGGGGCCGGCCGTCCGAAGGCCACCCACCGCGTGACACTTGCGATCAGGCCGTGCCGGCGTGCGCACACCACGGCCATGGCGCGGTGCCCGAGCGCGGCCTCGGTGGGCAAGGGATGCCGGTGCGCGGCGCGCGACGCGCCGCCGACGAGCAGCACGAGCGGGTCGGCGCCGGCTTCCAGGATCCGCGCGCCCAGCGCGGCGGAGACGGCCCGCTCAGTGGTGCGGGGTGTCGCCGCGGCCAAGACATCGGTGAGCGCCGCGGCGGCGTCGACGCACAGCGCCCGGTAGCGCTCCCGCTCGGCTGGATGGAGCGTGGCCCGCGCGGCGCGCAGCTCCGGGTGGGCGTCGCTCTCGTCGACGATTCGCCAATCCCCGGCCGCCGCGTGCCACTGAGACGTTTCCGCGAGCGAGCCGTGCCAGGGCACGGTGGACAGACCGACTCCGGGCGGCAGCTCCTCCGCCGCGAGACGGTCCGCCTCGTTGGAGAAGGCGCCCAGTTCGGCGCCGTCGCGGTGCACGAGCAGCCGCGCGACGGGCGGGCCGGCCAGGCTCACGTGAGTTCGCGCGCCGCAGAGGTACCAGGACAACGACGCCGGCGTGTCCAGCAGCAGCGCGTCCGCGCCGCGCCTGTCGAGCAGTGCGACGAGCCGGGCGTGCTTCCCGGCCAGTTCGGTCATGCGCCGGGCCGAGTCAGGCATCCACGCGCCCGGCGGCCAGCAGCGACGCGATCCGGGAGCGGTCCATGCGCCCGTCGGCGACCAGCACGCGCACGGAACGGCGCACTGGCGCGTCAACCGCGGTGACCACGGGACGGTCCCACGCCAGCGACCGCCCGACACCGGGATACCCTCCGCACCTTACGAACCACGGATCGGCGTCGTCGGCGGCGAAGACCAGCGTGGCTTCGGCGCGCTCGGGTCCGAAATCCGCCACAAAGGCCAACCACGGCGCCGAGCTGCCGTGTGCCGCCTCCTCGCCCGCCTCCGTCGCGGTGAACACCTCGGGGCGGCCGACCGCGGGAAGGCGCCAGAAGAAACCGCCGTAGCCGCCGTTCTCCCGCCCGTTGGAGCCCGGGCTACCCAGCGCCACGGGCGAGTCGCCGGCCGGCGAGAGGGTGAAGTCGATGCACAACTCCCAGGCGCCGTCCCCGGCGGGAGCCGCGCGCGTGGTGCGCCGCTCCGTGAGGAGGGCGACGCCGTCGTGCCCGATCCACGAGAGATCCTCCTCGAGCGCGCCGCCGTCAAAGCCCGAACGGGTCCGTTCGATGCGCCCGTGGTCCTCGCGCCAGACGTAGCCGGCGCCGCGAACGTAGGTCCGCCCGCCCCAGAAGTTGGTCCCCGCGACGTCCTGCAGCGCGATGCCGACGCCCAGGTGCCAGGGGTGGTCCAGCGGCTGCTGGTCGGAGACCACCGTCCCGGAGAGCGTGCGGACCGGGTGGAGGAAGGGTCGCGGAGCGTTGGTCGGGGCGATGTCCGAACCCAGGCGCACGCGCGCCACCTCCGTCCCGCCGACACGCAGGGTCTCCGCCGTCGCCGGGTCCGCCGCCCACGGCGCGGAGAGGGAGGAGAACGTGGACTGCGACTTGACCGCCCGCGCGACGTAGCCGGCGATCCCCGGGATGACGGGGTGCCGCCCCGGGCCCTCGCCCGCGTACTCGAGCAGTTCCGGTTCGATCGCCGCCGGATCGGCGGCGGTGCGCACCGCCTCGAGGACCCGCATAAACGCGCCAGCGCCGTCGAGCGGGGACAGCAAAGCCTCCGCGGCGCCGGAGCGAACGTCGATCAGGTTCTCCAGCAGGTCCGTGCGGCCGAAGTGCTCAGCGGTGGTCTCCCCGCCGCCGACCGTGACCGCCAGTTCGTCGCGCGTGTAGTGGAGGACGGCCCGGCCGAGCGTTCCCTCGATGGTGATGTGCGGGTCCTCTTGGGACGAGGCGCAGAGCGTCAACGCGCAGGTGACCGGGATGCCGTCGGCGGTGCGGACCCGCACCACGGACGTGTCGTCGGCCGAAATGTCGTTCGCGTGGAGGAGCTCGGTCTCCAGCTCCGCGACGTCCGCGGCGCCGCGCGCGCCGGCGACGTGCAGGGCAGTCATCACGGCGTGGGCCAGGGGATTGGTGACCACGCCGTCCACCACCTGGATGCCGTCGAGCACGCGGTGGCCGGCCCAGGGAGACCGCCCGTAGTAGGCGGCGGTGCGCAGCCACAGCCCGGTGGCGCCCACCGCGCGCAGCCGGCCGATGCGGCCCGAGGCGAGCAGGGCCTCGATGGCCGGCAGCGCGTGCGACCCGAGCGACTGGAAGCCCACCTGCACCCGCCGCCCCTCCGAACGGGCGACCGCCCGCAGGGATTCGTACTGCTCGAGTGTCGCCGTCGGCGGCTTTTCGACCAGCACGTCCGCGCCGAGCCGGAGCGCGTCGGCCGCCAGGTGGTGGTGGGTGTCGATGGGTGTGGAGACGATGGCGATGTCCGGGCGCTCACCGGCCGCGGCGGCCTCGGCGAGCGTCCGGTACATCGCGACACGATCACCCAGGTGCCGACCGCCGTCGTTCCGCGGGTCGACCGTGCAGGTGAGCCGCAGCCTGCCGGCCGCCTCCAGCCGGCGGACGTTGTCCAGGTGGCGCTCGCCGAAGCCGCCGATGCCGACCAGGCAAACGGTGGGGACGGCGGGGGCGGGAGTGGGGACGTTCATCGTTCTCCTCGTGACGTGCCGGACGGTGTGGTGCGGACGGTGGCGTGCGGGCGGGGCCGCCTAGACGGTGGCGGACGCGGACTGGAGCGCGGGCAGCACCAGCCGGGCGTAGCGCTCCTTCATGGTCGACAGGGTCACCGCCGCATCCTGTTCGTTGACCTTGCGGTTGAAGATCTCCACCTCCACCGGTCCGGTGTATCCGGCCTCGGCGACCCAGGCGGACACCGGCGCAAAATCGATGTATCCGTCTCCCATCATCCCGCGCGACTGCAGGGCGTCGGGCGCGATCGGCAGGTTGAAGTCGCAGACCTGGTAGCTCGCCAACCGTCCCTCGGCGCCGGCGCGCGCCACCTGCGACCGCAGCGCCGGATCCCACCATACGTGGAACGTGTCCACGACCACACCGACCGCCGCGGCGGGGTGGGGGGCGGCCATGTCCAGCGCCTGGCCGAGCGTGGACAGTACCGCGCGGTCCGCCGCGTACATGGGATGCAGGGGCTCGAGCACCAGCCGCACCCCGTGCTCCAAGGCGTAGGGCACCAGCTCGGCCAGGCGGTCCGAGACGCGGGCGCGCGCGCCAGGGAGGTCGCGATCGTCGCGGTCGCCGCTTCCCCCCAGCACGTGGGCGGCGGCCGGCAGCCCTCCGACCACCATGATCAGCTCGGCGGTGCCCAGCGCGGCCGCCTCGCGGATCGCCTCGCGGTTGGACTCCAGGGCGGCGGCCTGCCCCGCGGTATCCGCGGACGTGAGGAAACCGCCGCGGCAGAGCGTGGACACGCGCAGCCCGGCGTCGGAGACGATCCTTGCGGCGGCCTGGGCGCCCCCGGCGTCGGCGACGATGTGCCGCCAGAGGCCGATGTGGCCCAGGCCCGCCTCGGCCGTGTGGCGGACCGCCTCGCGCAGGGTGAGATTCGGCGTCGTTCCCGTGTTGAGGGACAGTTCGAAGCTCATGCGAGTCCTCCGGTCTTGAGCAGGGTGGTCATGCGGGCGGCCGCCAGGTCCGGATCCGCGAGCAGCCCGGCCTGGTCCGCAAGGGCGAACGTGCGGGCCAGGTGGGGGAGGGACCTGCCGGCATGCAGCCCTCCGACCAGCTGGAAGCCGGCCTGGTGCCCGTTGAGCCAGGAAAGGAACGCGACGCCGGTCTTGTAGTAGAACGTCGGAGCGCTGAAGATGTGGCGTCCCAGCTCCTGGGTCGACGTCAGGATGGAGCGCCCGCGGTCCGCGTCGCCGGCGTCGTAGGCCTGCAGCGCCGTCGAGGCCGCGGGGTAGATGGCGGCGAAGATACCCAAGAGGGCGTCGGAGTGGTGTGTGCCGTCACCGTGGATCAGCTCGGGGTAGTTGAAGTCGTCTCCGGTGTACAGCCGGACGCCGGCCGGCAGCGCGGCGCGCAGTTCCACCTCGTGGGCCGCGTCCAGCAGCGAGACCTTGACCCCGTCCACCTTGTCGCCGTGCGCGCGGATGAGCTCCAGGAAAGTGGCGGTGGCTTCGGCGGTGTCGGTGGATCCCCAGTAGCCCGCCAGCGCGGGATCGAACATGGTGCCCAGCCAGTGCAGGACCACCGGCTCCGAGGCCGCCTCCAGGAGTCGGCCGTAGACCGCGAGGTAGTCCGCGGGGCCACGCGCCGCCAAGGCCAGCGCCCGGGAGCACATCAGGATGACCTTCGCGCCGGACTCCTCGACCACGGCGAGCTGCTCCAGGTATGCCCGTGCCACCCGGTCCAGGCCCTCCGTCGACGCCGAGACGGCGCCGGAGTCCAACTGGTCCGTGCCGACGCCGCAGGCGATCAGGTCGCGGACGCTCTTGCCCGCGAGGGCGGGGCTCCCGGAGCGGACGACGGCGGCGGCCTCGCCGGCGGACCTGCGGATCAGTTCCCGCGTCGCCGCCCAGTCCAGCCCCATCCCGCGCTGGGCCGTGTCCATGGCATCGGCGACGCCCAATCCCCAGGACCACAGCTCGTGGCGGTACGCGAGGGTCGCCTCCCAATCGAGGTTGGCAGGCGCTCCGGGCACGTTTTCCGCGCCCATCACCGGCACCACGTGGGCGGCGGCGTAGGTGTTGCGGGAGGTGATGGGAGCCGTCGGGCGCGTCCAGGCACCGGGGACGGACATCCGGTACGGCGCCATCTTGCCTGTGGTCCCCGGAAGGAGCAGGTCGGTTCCGGTCGCGGTGCTCACAGCACGATCTCCGGGATGTCGAGGGTGCGGCGCTCTGCGGCCGACTGCAGTCCCAGGGCCGCGAGCTGGACGCCGCGGGCGGCGGAAAGCAGGCCGAAGCGGTGCTCGCGCCCCAGCGCGACGTCCGTCAGGAACTCCTCCCATTGGAGCTTGAACCCGTTGTCCAGGTCGTCGTTGGCGGGGACCTCCAGCCACTGGTCGCGGAACGATTCGGTGACCGGCAGGTCGGGGTTCCAGACCGGTTTCGGCGTGTGCGCGCGCTGTTGGGCCACGCACTTGTTGAGGCCGGCGACGGCGGAGCCGTGCGTGCCGTCGATCTGGAACTCCACCAGCTCGTCTCGGTAGACGCGTACCGCCCAGGACGAGTTGATCTGCGCGACGACGGAATCGCCAGCGGGCGTCTCGAGCTCGAAGGTGCCGTAGGCGGCGTCGTCCGCCGTGGCGACGTACTCGTTGCCGTTCTCGTCCCAGCGCGCAGGGATGTGCGTCGCGGTGGTGGAGGTGACCGACTTGACCTTGCCGATGATGCCCTCGAGGACGTAGTTCCAGTGGCAGTACATGTCGGTGGTCATCGAGCCGCCGTCGGCCAGGCGGTAGTTCCACGAGGGCCGCTGCGCCGCCTGGACGTCGCCCTCGAAGACCCAATAGCCGAACTCGCCCCGCAGCGAGAGGATCCGGCCGAAGAAGCCCTCGTCGACCAGCCTGCGGAGTTTCACCAGGCCGGGAAGGTAGAGCTTGTCGTGAACCACGCCGGCCGTCACGCTGGCAGCCTTCGCCTGCCTGGCCAGGCCGACCGCCTCCTCCAGGGACTCGGCCGTGGGCTTCTCCGTGAAGACATGCTTGCCGGCGGAGATGGCCTTGGACAGCGTCGCCGCGCGCAGGCTGGTCATCGACGCGTCGAAGACGATGTCCACGGTCGGATCGTCGATCGCGCCGTCGAGGTCCGTGGTCCAGTGCTCGACCTTGTGGATTCGGGCGAGTTCCTTGATGCGGTCCTCGTTGCGGCCCACAAGGATCGGCTCCACCGTCACGTTGCGGCCGTCGGGCAGGGTTATTCCGCCCTGGTCGCGGATCGGCAGGATGGAGCGCAACAGGTGCTGGCGGTAGCCCATGCGGCCGGTGACGCCATTCATGGCGATGCGCAGGACGATGTTTTCGGACATGGAAATGCTCCCGGATGGTTCGACGGTGGTTGCCAGGAATAGGCTGGAATGCGCTTTCCACGGTATCTTCGTACTGAACAAAGTGTCAACAGTCACATTGGAACAAACGCGTCGGGCGCTCGCGCCGCGGCGGAAGGCAGGGGCTGGAATGGTCGTACGGCTGGCGGACGTCGCAAGGGATGCCGGGGTCTCACAGGCAACCGCATCGAGGGTCCTGAACGGTTCGTCCCGCAAGCCCGCGGAGGAGATCGCCGAGCGCGTCCGCGCCGCCGCGGAGCGCCTCGGATACTTCCCGAACGCGCAGGCCCAGGCGCTGGCGCGGAGTTCCGCCGGCCTGGTGGGGCTGATCGTTCACGACATCGCCGACCCGTACTTCTCCTCGATCGCGGTGGGCGTCCAGCGCGGCCTGAAGGGGAGTGGGCGGCAGGTGCTGCTCTCCAGCACCGACCGCGACGGCGACCTGGAGCTCGAGGCGCTCCGGGCGTTCATGTCCTACCGGACGGACGGCATTGTGCTGGCCGGTTCGCGGGGACTGCAGGACGACGAGGACCTGGCGCTGGCCTTGGCGCGCTATCGGGAGAACGGCGGCAAGGTGGCCATGATCGGCCAGCCGCTTCCCGGAACGAGTGGGCTCGAGGTGGACAACCGGGGGGCCGCCGCGCTGCTCGCCGGGGCGCTTCTGGGCCAGGGGCACCGCCGGTTCGTTGTCCTGGCGGGCGACACGACGCTGACCACCGCCCAGGACCGCATCGCCGGGTTCATCGGGCGCCTGCGGGAAGGGGGGATCGAGCCGGAGCGGGTGGTGCACGGGGCCTTCACGCGCGACGGTGGACACGCGGCCATGACCGAGCTGCTCGAAGGCGGCCCCGACCTCCTCGCGGGTGGCCAGATCTGCGTCTTCGGCACGAACGACGTGATGGTGCTGGGCGCCATGACCGCCATCCGGGAGCGCGGCCTGCGGGTGCCGGAGGACATTGCGATCGCGGGATTCGACGACATTCCCACCCTGATGGACATGTACCCCGCTGTGTCCACCGTGCGCCTGCCGCTGGTCGAAATGGGGAGGATGGCCGGCGAGCTGTTGCTGTCCGGGACGGACGAGGCCTGGCGGACGGTCATCGAGGGCGAGCCCGTGCTGCGGGAAAGCACGCGGAGGGTCGATCCGGTCCGGTAGGCCCGGGTGCCCGGCCCGAGGGAGCGCGACTTCTTTCCGGCAGGGGGTTGACGTGTGACGGTCACCACAAATATGTTGTTGGAAACCGCTTTCCCGCATCGATGGCAACGACGTCGCGAGCGGCGGAAGCGCTTTTTGTCCAGAGACATCCCCGGGTTCAATCACGCCCGGGGGCACCACACAACACGTCCGAGCACAGGCCCGGTGGCCGGCTGCCCGTCGAACAGAAGACGAAGAGGAAACCATGAAGAACTTCAGCAACTTCGCGAAGGTCTCGGCCCTGGCCGCCGTATCGGCCATGGCGCTGACGGCCTGCGGTGTGGGCCCCGGCCAGTCCAGCGACGATGGAACGGTGACCCTCCGCTTCGCCTGGTGGGGCTCGGAATCCCGCAGCGCTTCGACCGAGAAGATCATCGACGCCTTCGAGAAGGCCAACCCGGACATCAAGGTGCAGGGGGAGTACGGCGACTGGGGCGGCTACTGGGACAAGCTGGCCACCCAGGTGGCATCCAACGACGCCCCGGACGTGGTGCAGATGGACGACAAGTACCTCCGGGAGTACGCGGACCGCGGCGCGCTGCTGGATCTCGAGGGTGTGGACGTGTCCAAGTTCGACGAGGCCGCGGTCCAGAACGGTCGGACGGAAGAGGGCCTGTTCGGCATCACCACGGGCATCAACGCCATGACCATGGTCGCGAACCCGGCCATCTTCGAGGCTGCGGGCGTCCCGCTGCCCGACGACGAGACGTGGACCTGGGACGACTACGCGAAGATCACGGCGGAGATCAGCGACAAGACGGACAAGTTCGGGGCGACCGGACCCAACGAACCCGCGGGATTCCAGTTCTGGCTGCGGCAGCACGACAAGTCGCTGACGACGGCGGAGGGCACGCTCGGTTTCGAGGCCCCCGACGCGCAGTCGTACCTGGAGATGCTGCAGGGGCTGATGGAGGGCGGCTCCATTCCGACGGCGTCCGGCATCGCCGAGGACCAGTCGCCCGGCCCGGACCAGTCGCTCACCGGAACCGGAGGGACAGCGCTGGGCATGTGGTGGACCAACCAGCTCAGCGCGCTCTCCGGCGCGGCGGGCGAGGAACTGGTGCCGCTGCGGTTCCCGGGCATCAGCGGCCAGCCCGGCGGCGCCGACATCTTCTACAAGTCCTCAATGTTCATGTCCGCCACACGGGGCACCGAGCACCCGGAGGAGGCCAAGAAGTTCATCGACTTTATGGTCAACTCCGAGGAGGCCGGCGCGCTCAACCTCGCCGACCGCGGCCTGCCCTCGAACCTGGACGTTCGGGCGGCCGTCGTCGACAAGCTGGAGGGCGCGGACGCCCGCTCGGCCGAGTTCGTCAAGGACATCGAGGACGAGGTCGGAGAGAACGAGGCCATCCCGCCGGTCGGCTTCAGCGGACTGCAGGACATCCTCTACCGCTACGAGCTCGAGGTCTTCTTCGGCAGACTGAGCCCGGCGGACGCCGCCACCAAGATGCTTGAGGAAATGAAGGCGGAAATCGGATAACAGTCCACGGCCCCGCAACCGGGGTCGCGGACGAGGGGGCGGGACCGGCGCCGGTCCCGCCCCCTCGTGTGTTCCGTGCCGCTAGACCGTTGCGGGCAGGTGTGGATACGGCGCGGCCCGGTCCTGGAACTCGAGGATGGCGCCGTTGACAATCTCTCCGCCGCGGATCTCGATCGCGCGGCGGATGGTCTCGTTCGCGTCCCACCCGGACGGTCCCTCGAGGACCGGCCGCATGAACGGCATCAACGCCTCGCTGACCTCCCACGTGGAGGAGTTCCACAGGAACGACGGCGTGTGGTCCACTGCGTAGTAGTGGACGTGGTCGCCGACGTCGAACATCGGTTCCCGGAAGGTGGTCATCTTGGCCCAGCTGAACCCCATACCCTCGTCGCAGGACACGTCCACGATCAGGCTGCCCGGCCTGAAAGCGCCCAGGTCCTCCTCGTTGAGGTAGGTCAGCGGCGAGTTCGGGTCCTGCAGCGTGCAGTTCACTACGATGTCGTGCTCCGCCAGATACGGGGCCAGCGGTAGCCGGCCCCGGTCGGTGATCACCTGGCTCTGGTAGGGGGCGTCCGCGTCGTGGTCGAACTGGGTGATGCGCACCGAGTGGATCGGCGATCCCACGGCGGCGACGCCGCGGTTGGTGAGGACCTCGACGTCGTGCACGCCGTGGGCGTTCAGGGCGGTCACGGCGCCGCGTGCGGTGGCGCCGAAACCGATCACGACGGCGGTCAGGCGGCGCCCGTAGACCCCCGTGGTGCCAATGAGCTCGAGCGCGTGGAGGACCGAGCAGTAGCCCGCCATTTCGTTGTTCTTGTGGAAGACATGCAGGCCGAACCCGCCGTCGGACGCCCAATGGTTCATCGCCTCGAACGCGATCAGGGTCAGGCGCTTGTCGATCGCGATCTGGGTGATGGCGCGGTCCTGGACGCAATGCGGCCAACCCCAGAGGATTTGGCCGTCGCGCAGCTCGGCCAGGTCTTCGGGCTGGGGCTTGGGAAGCAGGACCACGTCGGCCTCCGCGATAAGCTCCTCGCGGGAGGCGAGCCGCCCGACGAGCGGAGCGAGCTGCGCGTCGGAGATGCCGAAGCGCTCGCCGTAGCCGCGCTCCAAAATCAACCGCTCCCGCAGGTCCGCGTCGATGCGCTCCAGGTGGAGCGGATGGATGGGCAGCCGGCGTTCATCGGCCTTGCGGGTGGTGGCCAGGACGCCGATGCTCAGCAGCGACACCGGCGCTCAGCGCTTCTTGGTGACGGAAATGATCTCAGAGGCCGCATTGCTCGCGGCCTTCGCCTTCTTGTCGTTGCGCTTTTCCTTGATGGTCTTGCCGGCGACCTTCTTGGCGGAAGACTTGTTCGGGGACTTGTTGGCCATGGTGAGCTCCTTGCGGAAGCAAGTGCAACTGCTTCCTTACAGGAGCAAAAGTTGCTCCCTGCCTCCGAGACTACGGCACCGCATCAACCCCGATTCCCTTGTGTCGACCCGGCGGCCGTGTTTGGCTGTCTGCACGACGGACAGGTGGGAGTTGGACATGCGAATCGGCAGGGAACAGGTGCTCGAACACCTCAAGCGCCATGGCGGCGACGACAAGCTGGAACAGGCCCGGCGCGAGCTGCCGGAGCACGTGGACACAAAGGCCGACGCCGAGCTCCTGGAGAGCCTCGGCCTGAAATCCGGGGACCTGGCGAGCCTGGCCGAAGGAGGCGGCTACGGGGACTGATGCCCCGCGGGGCGGCCGCCGTGGCCTACGATTGCGGCGATGGATAACACAACCGGCAGGGCCAAGCCGCTCCGCGCGGCCCGGGTCCTAACCGAGGTTCTGGCACCGACGGTCCTGGTCAGCATTTATCTTCTGGCGCAACCCTTCCTGGTCGAGGGGACCACCTGGCTTCAGGCGGGCGTCGCCGTCGCGTTCACCACGGCCATCCCCTTCCTCGCGATCCTGTGGTTCAAGCGCGCCGGCGGGGTCACGGACCACCACATCAGCCGCAGGAGCCAGCGGTTCCGGCCCTTCCTCGTCGCCGGCGTCTCCCTGCTGGTGGGCGTCCGCGTGCTCCGGTATCTGGATGCGCCCGAGGGGTTGTTCCTCAACCTGGCCGCCGTTTTCGCCGGCCTGGTCGTGTGCATGGTGGCCAACCTCTTCTGGAAGCTCTCCGTGCACAGCGCCGTCACGGCCTTCGTCACGCTCCAGCTGCTGTCCCCGTTGCCCTACCTCGGTCCGGCCGCGATCGTGGCGTTGTGCGCCGCCGTCGGCTGGTCGCGCGTGCGGATGGGACACCACACGCCCGCCCAAGTGGCCGCCGGCTTCGCCATCGGCGCGGCCCTGCACGTGTGGCGCGTACTTTTCCTCGCCTAGGCCAAACCTCGGACCTTCAGGCTCGTCGCAACACCCGTCGCGCCACCACCACCAGCCCCAAAGGATGGTTTGATAGGGGAGGGCACCAAGAACAGCCCGCCGCGACACACACCGGAGGGAGCGCCGACATGTCGACCGCGCCACGCATCGCACTTGTCGTCGAGGACGACCACGACATCCGCGGGCTACTGGTCCAACTGCTGGCGCGCGAAGGCTTCGCCGTCAGCGAGGCCAGCACCGGCCTCGCGGGGATCGAACTCGCCCGCACGCTTTCCCCCGAGCTCGTGACGCTGGACCTGAACCTCCCGGACCTGGACGGCGTCGAGGTCTGCAAGGAACTCCGCACGTTCTCCGACGCCTACATCATCATGCTCACCGCCCGGGTGTCCGAGATGGACAAGCTGGTGGGCCTGGAGACCGGTGCCGACGACTACATCAGCAAGCCCTTCAGCCCGAGGGAGCTCAAGGCCCGGATCTCGGCGCTGTTCCGCCGGCCACGGCGCGCCCCCTCGCCCAGCATCAGCGACGACGACGAGCTGCGCCGTGCCATCGAGGTCCAACGCAGCCTCCTGCCCGGCGATCCCGTCCACCTGACGGGGTACGACGTCGGCGGCGCCTTCGAGCCGTGCCGCACGGTCGGCGGGGACTTCTACGACTGGTACCCGTCCGGCGACCACCTGGACCTGACGGTCGCCGACGCCATGGGCAAGGGAATGGGAGCTGCGCTGGTCGCGGCCACGGCCAGGGCCACCCTGCGCTCGTGCTCGCGGATCGCGTCGCTGGAACAGGCCTTCGCGGCGGCCGGGCGGATACTCGCCCCGGACCTTGAGGCCTCCGACAGCTTCGTCACCATGTTCCACGCCCGGCTCGACCCGCAGCGGCACACACTGGGATACGTCGACGCCGGTCACGGACTGGCCCTCCACGTCGCCGCGGACGGCACCTACCGCCGGCTGGCGGGCGGGGGGCCGCCCGTGGGCGTCTTCGGCCTGAGCGAATGGACCGCGGACGAGATCGAGCTGGCCGGCGGCGACAGCCTGGTGGTGATCAGCGACGGGCTCCTCGACGCGTTCCCCACCCTGGAGGGCGCGCTGGACGCCACCGCAGCCACCGTCGCGGAGGGGGGATCCGCGCAACAGGCGGCGAGCGCCCTGGTGGCGCTCGGCAACGCCGACGCCGTGGAGGACGACGTCACCGCCGTCGTCGTCCGGCGTCTGGCAACCAGTGAAGTGGAGGCCGCAGCGTGACGGAGCAGGGCGCGCCCGCGGCGCAAGCACCCTCGGGCAGCATGCGGCTGTTCCTGACCCGGCTGATCGTGGTCCTGACGGTGGTGCTGGGCACCAACTACATCGTGTGGCGCTGGCTGGACTCGCTGAACTGGTCCGCCTGGTGGATCGCGGTGCCGTTGGTGATCGCCGAGACCTACAGCCTGATCGACGTTGGCCTCTTTGGCCTGACCGTCTGGAAGCTCCGGCAGCGCGGGGAGCCGCCGGCGCCCGCGCCCGACGCCACGGTTGACGTCTTCATCACCACCTACAACGAACCGCTGGACATGGTCATGGAGACGGCGCTGGCCGCCCAGCGGATCCGGCACCCGCACACCACCTGGATCCTCGACGACGGCGCCCGCGACGAACTGCGGCTGCGCGCCGAGGAACACGGTTTGGGCTACCTCACGCGCAGCGAGGACTGGAAGGACCGTCCACGGCACGCCAAGGCGGGGAACCTCAACAACGCGCTGATGATGACGCAGGGCGAGTTCCTGCTGATCCTCGACGCGGACCAGGTGCCCGCCCCGGAGATCCTGGACCGCACGCTCGGCTACTTCAACGAGCGGCGCGTGGCGCTGGTGCAGACGCCGCAGTACTTCATCAACGTTCCGGAAAGCGACCCGCTGGGCAGCCAGGCGCCGCTCTTCTACGGCCCCATCCAGCAGGGCAAGGACGGCTGGAACGCGGCGTTCTTCTGCGGCTCCAACGCCGTGCTGCGCCGCGAGGCGCTGATGCAGCTGGGCCTGCGCGGCTACGTCCGAGAGCTCGAGCGCTCGGTCGGCCAGGCGCTCAAGGCCTCGCGGAAGGTCCTGCGCAAGGCGCGCCGCTCGGCCCGGGGCCAGGACCCCGCGGTCCTGCAGGTGCTGGACTCGGTGGAACGCGCCACCGTCAAGGCGCGTTCCGACCTCGCCGCCGGCGCAGGCCTCGGCGACGTCACGTACCGTGTCCGCCGCGAGGTGGACCAGGCCGTCCGGCGGCTGGTCGAGGCGGACCTCTCCACGCTCGAGGCGGATCTGGCCGAGATCGCCGAGCTGGAGCAGCTCACGGAACTCGCCGAGCAGTCCGCCGCCACCGCTCCGGGGGAGGCGCTCGCGCTCCCGGAGGACGTGGACGAGATCATCGGCATGATGTCCGGCCGCGACTGGTCGCCGCTGGCCGCGCTGGAATCCGTGCAGGCGCTGCTGGACGCCCTGTCCGTCGAGCGCCCCGACGAGGCGCAGCCGATCATGCCGCTGGCGACCATCTCCGTCACCGAGGACATGGCCACGGCCATGCGCCTCCACTCCATGGGGTGGCGCAGCGTCTACCACCACGAGGTCCTTGCGCTGGGGCTCGCCCCGGAGGACGTGCAGACCATGCTGACCCAGCGTCTGCGTTGGGCGCAGGGCACCATCCAGGTGATGCTGCGCGAGAACCCGCTCGGCGTCACGGGCCTGAAGTGGACGCAGCGGCTCATGTACTTCGCCACCATGTGGACGTACCTGAGCGGGTTCGCCGCCGTCGTCTACCTCGCGGCGCCGATCGTGTACCTCACGCTGGGCATCCTGCCGGTCGACAGCCTGAGCGCCGAGTTCTTCATCCGCTTTATTCCGTTTATGGTGGTCAACCAGCTGCTGTTCCTTGTGGTCGCCAGGGGTGTGCCGACATGGCGGGGGCAACAGTACAGCTTGGCGCTGTTCCCCACGTGGATCAAGGCGTGCACAACGGCGGCGCGCAACGTGTGGTTCGGCCGTCCGCTCGGCTTCGCCGTGACGCCCAAGGAGCGCCAGGACGGCGGCCCCGCGTGGAGCCTCATCAAGCCGCAGTTGGTGGCCATGGTGCTGCTGGTTGTGGCGGTGGCGCTGGGCGCGGCACGGCTGATCGCCGGCCTCAACGAACCCATAGGAACCCTGGTGAACGTTGCCTGGGTGGTCTACGACCTGCTTGTGCTCAGTGTGCTGATCAAGGCCGTGCGGTACGCCGGCTTTGTTCCCGAAGAAAGGACCACGCAAGATGCAGTTCAACGTTGAGAAGGCCGAAGGCTACACGGAGGTGACCGGGACCGGCCGCCTGAACATGGTGGCCGCCCCGCGCCTGCGCGAGGTCGTCGCGGACACCGTCGCCGCCGGGAACAGCCGGATCGTGGTGAACCTGGCCAGCACCGAGTTCATGGACTCCTCCGGCCTGGGTGCCCTGATCGGCTGCCTGAAGGTGGCGCGGCAGGCCGGCGGCGACCTCCGCATCGCCTGCGTCCCCGCGCAGGTCCTGATGGTCCTGAAGCTGACCAGCATGGACCGCGTGCTCACCCCCTACGAAAGCGTCGCGGGGGCGTTCTCCGGTGACTGACATCCTCGCCCACAACGCCGTCCGGCTCCCGGCGACGCCCGAGGCCGTCGACGCCGTGCACGGGCAGCTGGAACGGCTGTGGGAACAGGCGGACTTCGTGCCGGACCTGGACCGCATGGCGTTCGAGACAGCCGTCGTCGAGGCCGCCTCCAACGCCGTCCGCCACGCGGTCGCCGAGGAGGGCGCCGTAGTGGAGGTTGGGGTCGAGGCCACCGTCACGCGCAGCCGGCTCGTGGCGCGGATCTGCGAGTACGGTGCAGTGGTGCCGGACCCGGACCCGACCGTCATCGCGAGCGTCGAAGCCGACGACCTCCCCGACGATTCCGCCGAGTCCGGCCGGGGGATGGCGCTGATACGGGCGCTCGTGACAACGTTGAGTTTCGAACGCCACGAAGGAACCAACATCTGGACGCTGACGCGCGATGCGGACGGCGAGGCCCGGGAATAACCGACGGCTCAGGCCAGGCAAGGGAGCTCGATGCGGCACGGTGACCCGGACACGGCACTGACTGTCTCCACCACGGCCGGCAGGGTCCGCGGCATGGTGGCCGGCGGCGTGCGCACATGGCGGGGGATTCCGTACGCGGCGCCGCCGCTCGGTGCCCTGCGCTTCCGCGGACCCGAAGCCCCCGCCCCGTGGTCCGGCGTGCGCGACGCGACGCGGTTCGGCGACGCGCCGCCGCAGGTGGTCCGTTCCCGGAACCTGGGCGCCGGCCGGCATCCCGTCAGCGAAGACTGCCTCACCATCAACGTCACGGCGCCGGCGAACCCCGGAACCGAACCGCTTCCCGTCGTCGTCTGCCTCTACGGCGGCGGATTCCTGATCGGGTCGTCCGCCTCGCCGGTGTACGACGGCGGCCGCCTCGTCGCCGCCGGCGACGTCGTCTACGTGTCGCTGAACTACCGCGTCGGTGCCTTGGGTTTCCTGGATCTGACGCGCTACGCCGACGACGCCCACCCGTTCGAATCCAACGTGGGCCTGCGCGACCAGTTGGCCGGGCTGCGCTGGATCAGGGAGAACATCGCGGCCTTCGGCGGAGACCCGGACAACGTGACACTGATGGGGCAGTCCGCCGGCGGGACGTCCGTCCTCACGATGATGGCCATCCCCGCCGCCGCGGGGCTGTTCCACCGGGCGGCCGCGCTCAGTCCCGCCCCGGCGTCGGTCTACGGCGCCGAGCGGCACGCGGCCTGGGCCGAGACCTATGTGCGGACCCTGGGGCTGGAGGACCGGGACGCCGCCCGCGCCCTGTCCCACCTGCCGTGGCGAGAGCTGGTGGGCGCGCTGGACAGGCTGTCGCCGTGGCTGGGACGCGCGGAGAACCGCGATCCGATGCCGGCCTCGCCGTCGGTCGACGGCGACTTCCTGCCGCGGCGCGTGATCGATGCCTTCCGGTCCGGCGCCGCCCACCGTGTGCCGCTGATCATCGGGACGGCGGGCCGGGAAGGCGCACTCTTCCGGTACCTCAACGCTCTGCCGACGTCGCCGAAGCGGATCGAAGGCTCCATCCGGGCCTCGGAGCCGGACGCCTGGGACCGGATCCGCGGCGGCTACCCGCGCTTCCCGCGGCGCGACGCGGTGATCGACATGGTCGGCGACGGCATCTTCTGGCACCCCAGCGTCCAGATCGCGGAGGCCCACGCCCGCCATGCGCCGGTGTGGTCCTACCGCTTCGACTTCGAGACACCCGCGTTGCGGCTCACCGGCCTCGGCGCAACTCACGGGACGGACCTGCCGTCGCTGTTCGGCGAACTCGACTCGGACGCCGGGCGGTTCTTCACGCTGCTCGGCGGACGGGACCAGGCGGCACGGCTCAGTGCCCGGCACCAGGGAGCCCTGCTCGACTTCGCCCGCGACGGACACCCGGGCGCGGAGTGGCCGCGGTACGACGACGTCGCGCGCCGCGTGCGGATCTTCGACGCGGTGGACCGGGTCGAATCGGATCCCCGGCGGGAACTACGTCTCGCATGGGGCGACTATCGGGGGTATCTCTAGGAGCGGGACACCATCCGGGGTGCCCGACGCGGAGGAGTCGCGATGCGCGCGTGGTGGGTTGAACGGCCCGGCCCGGTCGACGCCGGACCGCTGCGCTTCGGCGAGCGCCCCGATCCCCGCCCGGGGCCCGGGGAGGTCCTCGTCCGGGTGCGCGTGTGCGGCGTGTGCCGGACGGACCTGCACCTGGCCGAGGGCGACCTCCCGCCGCACCGCCCCGGGACCGTGCCCGGCCACGAGGTGGTGGGCGACGTCGTCGAACTCGGCCAAGACTGCCGCCGGTTCCGGGTGGGCGAGCGGATCGGCATCGCCTGGCTCCGCCACACGTGCGGGGTGTGCCGGTTCTGCGTTCGGGGCGCCGAGAACCTGTGCGTCGCGCCGCGCTTCACGGGATGGGACGACGACGGCGGCTACGCGGAGCTTGCCGTTGTGTCCGAGGACTATGCGTACGCGCTGCCGGACTCGCTGGCCGACGAGCAGGCGGCGCCCCTGTTGTGCGCCGGCATCATCGGCTACCGCGCGCTGCGTCGCTCGAGGCTCCCGGCCGGCGGCCGGCTGGGGATCTACGGGTTCGGCGGGTCCGCCCACCTGGCCGCCCAGGTCGCCCTGAACGAGGGCGCAAAGGTCTACGTGATGACGCGCTCCGCGGAGGCACGCGCATTGGCCACGGGGCTGGGCGCAAGCTACGTCGGGGGCGCCACCGACGAGCCCCCGGTGAAGCTAGACGCCGCCATCCTCTTCGCGCCGGTCGGAACGCTGGTCCCGCCCGCGCTGCGGGCGTTGGACCGCGGCGCCACGCTGGCCGTGGCTGGTATCCACCTCAGCGACATTCCCGCCCTGAACTACGCGGACGAACTGTTCCAGGAGCGTCAGCTGGTGAGTGTCACGGCGAACACGCGCGCCGACGGGGAGGCGTTTCTGGCGCTGGCGGCCAGCGTTTCACTCCGTCCGACGACGGTCGCCTACCCGCTGAAGGAGGCGGACCGGGCGCTCCGGGACCTGGCCGGCGACCGTGTCACGGGGGCGGCCGTGCTGCGGGTGGCCGTCCGCGGCGATTAAACGTGGACGTAACCCAAGCGGCGATGCGGCGGAAACGTGCGGGCGGGATGGTGGGGTGAAGAGGTCCCGACCCGTTCGAGAGGCAGGGTGGTCAACATGGTCAAGAGCTGGCTGAAGGAGCTGTGGGAAGCCCTGTGCGAGCCCGGTCCGCAGTCCATGGGACTCGGCCTCAGCGGCACATATTGTCCGAGTGACATAGCGGATTACCTCGAGGGCCGGCAGAAGTCCGCCGGATCCGGGGGCCTGGGGACTGTCTAGCGAGGGAGTCCCCGAGCGCCCTTCGGGGCACCTGCGCCCGGTGTCCTCCGCGTTAGGATGTGATCTGGACGACTATGGCGGAGGATCGTAGGTGCGCAGTGACGACGGACGCAGCGTGCTCTCTCGAGTCTCGGGAATCCTGCGGGCCTTCGACCGCGACGCGGAAGACCTGACCGCCACGGAGATCAGCCACCGGGCGCACCTGCCCGTTTCCACGTGCCACCGGATCCTCTCCTCGCTCGTCGCCGAAGGCTTCCTGGAGCGCGGACCGGACAACAGGTACCACGTGGGGCTGCTCCTGTGGGAGGTGGCCGCCCACGCGCCCCGATCCGTCGGCGTCCAGCGTGCGGCGCTTCCACTGATGCGCGACCTCATGGACATCACCAACGCGCCGGTCCACTTGGCCGTACGCGAGGGCCTGCAGGCCGTCTTCATTGAGCGCCTCGCGCACTCGAACTCCGAGTCCATGCGCCCCACGGTGGGCAGCCACTACCCCCTGCACGTCACGTCCGTGGGGCTGATGCTCCTGGCGCACGCCGCCGCGCACATCCAGGAGGAGTTCCTCCGCGGCCCGATCGAGCGCTATACCCCCTTGACCGTCACCGATCCGCGCGCCCTGCGCCGGACGCTGGCCGCCATCCGCGAGCGCGGCTTCGCGGTGAGCGACAGGCAGGTCGTCATGGACGCCATCTCGGTGGCCGCGCCCATCAGGGACCCCCGCGGAAACGTGATCGCCGCCGTGTCCGTCAACACGCCACTGGGCCGGCTTCGCGAGCACTCGATGGCCCACGCGGTCCAGACCACCGCGCTCGCCATCACGCGATCCTTGGGGCGGGCAACGATCCCCAACACCGAAGCGCCACACCCCATGTGACCTGGATCTCATTCAGCGGGAAGGCTCTGGAGCGCACTCACTATGGATTGAGATAGTCGTCTCAGCTGTTCACCACGAACCAGGAGACGACGATGTCGACCAACCCCACAACCCTGACCCGTTCCACCGTCAATCGCAGAAACTTCCTCAGTGGGGCATTCGGCCTCGCGGCACTGGGTGCTACCGGCGCCCTGGCCGCGTGCGGGTCCAATGCCGCGGCCGGCGGATCGGCCGAGGGGCTCAAGTCATTCACCTATCTCAGCTACCTGCCCATGGAGACCCTGTCCGTCGCGCCGGAACTGCTGGCCGACGCGGGCGGCTACTTCGAAAAGCAGGGACTCAAGGTCACCTTCCAGTCCACGAAGGGATCGCCGCAGGCCCTGCAGACCCTCATCTCCGGCGTGGGCCCTCTGACCCGGGTCGGCGCCATCGACCTGATCTCGGCCGCCGTCGACGGCCAGCCCCTCGTCAACGTGGGCAGCATCGTGCGCGGCTCGTCCATCCGCACCCTCTACAGCAAGGACAACCCGCTCGAGAAGCCCGAGGACTTCCTCGGCAAGACCATCGGCGTCCCCTCGGAGGGCGGCACCAGCGACAAGTCCCTGTCGCTTATGCTGCACAAGGCGGGGTTCGACCCGACCCAGGTCAAACGCCAGGTCGTCGGCCTCGGCCCGGGGACCTTCGAACTGGTCAAGCGCGGCGACATCGCCGGCTACATGGTCAGCATCGACCAGTCCATCATTGCCCAGAAGCAGTATCCCGAGGCGGCGGCGTTCGATGCCGGGGATGCCGTCCGCGCCGACTCGCAGGTCTACACGGCCACCCAGGACGGCCTGGAGAAAAACGGCGAGGACATCAGGAAGTACCTCGCGGCCATCCAAGAGGCGGTCCAGGCGATCGTCGACGACGAGGCCCTGGACTCCGTCATCAAGACCATGCGCTCCAAGTACTCCTTCGCGTCGCTGGACGACGACGACGTCGTGAAGGAATCGCTGCGACAGAGCCGGGACCTGTGGACCGCCAAGGGGACGCAGCCGCTCCTGACCACGGTCGGGGACTACTGGGACGAGGGCTACGCGGAACTCGTGGACGCGGGCATGGTCAAGACCGGCGCCGATCCACAGGAGTGGATGGACAACGGGTACCTGCCCGCAGCAGGCAAGTAGCCCGAGACAAGGAGGGAACATGACGATGCAAGCGGAAAACACCGCCGCGGCCGTGCTGACCATTCCCCAGGCCCAGCAGCCCGTGGACATCCGGATCAGCGGACTGCAGAAGACCTACAAGACCGAGCGGAGCACGGTCAACGCGCTCTCCAACATCAACCTCGAGATCCGCAAGCAGGAGTTCGTGTCCCTCATAGGGCGCTCCGGTTGCGGCAAAACGACCCTGCTGCGCATCATGGCGGGCCTGGTCACCCCGACGGCCGGACACGTGGAGATCGGCGGTCGCCAGCTGTGGCACAACGAGAAGGTCGATTCCAGCGTGATCAAGCGCCTCGGCGTCGTGTTCCAGGACTCGAACCTCTTCCCCTGGTACAACATCGAAGAGAACATCGCGCTCCCGTTGAAGCTGCGCGGGATGAAGAAATCCGCACGGAGGGAACGCGCCCGCGAGTTGGCGGAGCTCGTGGGGCTGGAGAGTTTCCTCTCCAACTACCCCCGGGAGCTTTCCGGCGGGATGCGCCAGCGCGCCGCCATCGCCCGTGCGCTGAGCGACAACCCGGAGCTGCTCCTGATGGACGAGCCGTTCGGCGCGCTCGACGCTTTGACGCGGGAAAAGATGAACGTGGAGATCCAGCGGATCGCCCTCGCCACCAAGGCCACTGTCGTCTTCGTCACCCATGACATAGAAGAGGCCGTTTCTCTGGGGGACCGCGTGGTCCACCTGACGCCGCGTCCCGGCCGCATCAAGGAGATCGTGGACGTGCCGCTCGCCCGCCCGCGTGCCGCCGAGATCCACACGTCGAAGGAATTCAACGAGGTCGTTGCAACCCTGCGCGCCTCGCTCAACCAGGAGGACGACGATGAATCGTAGGAAGCTGCTCAAGGTCCTGCCCTGGATCACCACACCCGGTCTGCTTATCGTGCTGTTCGTCGTCTGGGAACTCACGGTCAAGGCGCTGGAGGTCTCGCCGCTGATCCTCCCTCCGCCGTCCCAGATCTTCGACAACCTCGGCCAGATCATCGTCCAGCCCGAGACGTGGAACAACGTGCAGGTGACGGTGACCGAGATCGTCCTCGGCTTCCTCGCCGGGACCATCGCGGGTGTCGTCGTCGGGGTGGCCCTGGGCAAGCTGCCACTGCTCGAGGCCAGCGTCCGCCCGCTGATCATTGCGATGGAGGTGGTGCCCAAGGTCGCGCTCATCCCGCTGTTCGTCATCTGGTTCGGCTTCGGCATGACCACCAAGGTCATCATCGCCGGGCTGCTCGCGTTCTTCCCGGTCATGCTCAACGTCCTGCTGGGCGTGCGGTCCGTGGACCGAGGCCACCGCGACGTGATGCAGAGCATCAACGCCAGCAAGTGGCAGACCTTCACGCACCTCGAAATCAAGAGCATGATGCCACACGTGTTCGCGGGCATGGAGACGGCGATTGTCCTGGCCGTCATCGGCACGATCGTCGGCGAATACCTCGGCGGGAACGAGGGGCTCGGGTACATGGTGGTGAAGACACTCAACGAACTCAACGCCCCCGCATTGTTCGCGGTCATCCTGATGCTCGCGTCCGTCGGCCTGATCATGTACTTCATCGTCACGTCCTTCAAGCGGTTCGTGATTCCCTGGCACGAGTCCGTGTACGGCCGCAAGGCGGTGGGCTGAGATGGAATTGCGCAGCAACTTCCCGGTCGGGAGCCCGCGCTGGGCCACCCGCCGCACCCAATGGAAGGTCCTCGGCCTGACCGACGAGGACCTCAGCAAGCCGAAGATCGCCGTCGTCAACTCGTCCTCGAAGCTGGCGCCGTGCTTCAGCCATCTGGACGACATTGCGGACCGGGTCTGCGACGCCATCCGCGCCGCCGGGGGGGTCGCCTTCGAGATCAGGACCGTGGCCCCGACGGACTTCATCATGGCCGCCGGAGCCCGCGGCGGGTACGTCCTGTCCAGCCGCGACCTCTTGGCGAACGACGTCGAGGCCGCCGTCGAGGGCGCGATGCTGGACGGCATGGTCTGCCTGGCCTCCTGCGACAAGACGACGCCGGGGCAATTGATGGCCGCGGGCCGCATCAACGTCCCGACGATCGTGGTGCCGTGCGGATACCAGCCATGCGGTGTTATGGACAACGGGGAACCCGCCGACATCGAGGAGGTCTTCATCAAGGCCGGGCACGTGGCCACGGGCGGAATCACGATCGAGGACCTCTGCGCCATCAGCGACCGCGCCATCGGCGGCCCGGGCGTCTGCACCGGCATGGGGACCGCCAACACCATGCACATCATCGCCGAGGCACTGGGCATGGGGCTTCCGGGATCGGCCCCGGTCGCCGCCAACAGCCCTGCCATGTGGGACAACGCGGCCGCGTCCGCGACCGTGATCCTCGACGCCATCCGCGAGGGTCGTACGCCGCGGAGCATCATGACGGCGGGGTCGTTCCGCAACGCTGTCGCCGCGGTGCTCGCGGTCAGCGGATCGATCAACAGCGTCAAGCACCTCCAGGCGATCGCCGTCGAAGCCGGCGTCGATGTGGACATCAACGCGCTGTTCGCGGAGCTCGGCGCCAGCGTCCGCCCACTCACGGCGGTTCGACCCAGCGGGCCGGACAGCATCGAGTCGTTCGAACGCGCCGGAGGGGCACGCGCCGTGCTCCGCCAGCTGCGCGACGTGCTGGACCTGGAGGCCGCCACCATTGGAGGCCCAACGGTCGGGCAGACGCTCGACGGGTACGAGGTGCCCGACGAGGAACTCGTCCGGCCGCTGTCGCGGCCGCGGGCTCCCTACGCGACCATCCAGATCCTGCGCGGCACACTCGCGCCCGCCGGATCGATCGTGAAGCTGTCCGCGACCGAGCGTCGAATGGACCGCTTCGCGGGGCCCGCCGTCGTCTTCGAGGAGGCCGCCGGGGCGATCGCCGCGATCGACGCCGGGCACGTGGACGAGGGGTCCGTCCTGGTCCTGCGCGGTGTGGGACCGGTGGGAACGCCCGGCATGGGCATGGCCTCCAACGTTGTGTTCGCGCTCAACGGTGCCGGGCTGACGGGGAAAGTCTCCGTCATCACGGACGGCCAGCTGTCCGGCCTCGTCAACCAGGGAATCGTCGTCGGCGAGGTGAAGCCGGAGGGCGCCCTGCCGGGTCCACTCGGGCTGGTCCGGGACGGAGACGCCATCTCCATCGACATCCCCGCCGGCACCGTGGACCTCATGGTCGACGACGCCGAGCTGCTCCGCCGCGCCGCCACCGTACCGGCCGCCGCATCCGGTGGGACCGCCGGATGGCTGGGCCTCTATGCGGCAAACGTCGCACCGCTCGAACACGGGGCCACCCTCGGCCGCTGATGCCGCCGCCCCGCCACTACTTAAGGAAACCGCCATGCCCCACGAACTGACCGAAGTGAAGATCCGAACGCTCACCAAACACCGGGACGCTGCGCCGGAGCAGCTGACCGCCGACCTGTGCATCGTCGGCGCGGGCATCGCCGGCATGTCCGCCGCCCTGACGGCGGCCGATCTGGGGAAGCGGGTGGTGCTGGTCGACTCGCTGCCCGTCCTCGGGGGGCAGTGCGCCAACTCCCTGATCGGTCTGTTCTGCGGGGTTTACGGCAACGGGCCCGCCTACGAACAGCTCACCCACGGGATCTTCGATCCCATGTTCACGGCGTTGGAGCGCACAGGCGACCTCTCGTACAACCGCCGGCACACCGTGACCGTGAACTACGACGAGAACGCCGTGGGCCGGTGGATGGAGAACCAGGTGGTCGAGAAGGGAATCGTGCCGGTGACCGGCGCGTCGATCCTGGAGGTGGAGAACGACGCCGGGCACCTCCGGGCCGTCACGTTTGCCACGCGCTACGGGCTGCTGCGCGTCGCGGCGGAATCCTTCATCGACGCCTCGGGAGATGCGGCGCTGGCATGGGAGGCCGGCCTCGAGTGCCGGGTCCCGGAGCGAACCATCTGGGGTTCGCAGCAGGTCCGCCTGGAGAACCTCGACCCCGCGTTCGCCCCGGAGCCGGCCGAACTGGCGCGCCGGGTACACGACAAGGCGTCCCAGTACGGGCTCCTCCGCAAGGACGGGCTCGCGTTCTTCTTTCCCGGGCGGGACACGGCGGTAATGAACATGACCCACGTCGAGGCGCCACTCGAGGCGGTCGAGGCCTCCGCCGCCCAACTGCGGGGCAAGGAGCAGGCGGACCGCGTCGTCGGGTTCCTGCGCACCGAGTTCCCCGAAGCGTTCGGGCGCGCCATCGTGCGGTTGTACGGCTTCCCGGGCCGGCGGCAGACCCGGTGGATCGCCGGTGAGCACCAGTTGACCACAGCCGAAGTTCGCGACGGAACACGCTTTGACGACTCGATCGCGCGCACCGCCTGGCCGATCGAGCTGCACGACAAGCCCGAGGGATACGTGTGGGAACAGTTCGACCCCGACCACGTGCACTACGTGCCGTTGGGCAGCATCACCCCACGGGGCGCGGTGAACCTGCTGGCCGCCGGGCGATGCGTCGACGGAGACGCCGCCGCGCTCTCCAGCGTCCGGGTGATGGGACCGTGCGCCGCCATGGGAGAGGCCGCGGCGCATGCCCTGGACTTGGCCGACGGCGGCCCGGTCGCCGAGATCGACGTCTCCCAGCTGCGGGACCGGGTTCGCGCGAACGTCGGACCGGATCCTGTCGCCGTCGGGCAGGAGGCCGGCCATGCTGCTCACCGATGAGGACAAGGCGATGCGCGACGGCCGCGACGGCACCGCCGTTGCCGCCGCCATGGACCTGCTGATCCGATACGGAGAGGGGCTGGACGCGGAGCGCCTCTGCAGCGTGCGGAACGTGGCGGGAACTTCCACGCAGCCGACGCCGGCCAAGGAAAAGATCGCCCGCGAGGGCGGCTGGAACAAGGCCTACGCCGTGATCAACCTCGATTGCGACGACGACATCGAAATTCCGAAGATGCGGGTGCCCACCTGCCAGTTGCAGCACGGGTTCAGTGCGGACGCGCTCAACGTCACCCCCTACAATCCGCACCTCGTGGAACTGCAGGCGGGTGCCGAATCCTTCGCCAGCGACCGTGGCATCAACATCCTGGCCACGTGCACGCCGTACCAGGTCGGCAACCTCCCGGTCCGTGGCGAACACATCGCCTGGATGGAGTCATCGGCCGTCGTCTACGCCAATTCGGTCATCGGGGCGAAGTCCAACTGCGAGGGCACCGCGTCGACGGGAGCGGCCGGTCTCACGGGCCGCATCCCCTATTGGGGCAACCACCTCGACCGGAACCGCGGAGGGACCCACCTGATCGCCTCCGAGGTGCGCATCGACTCGTTCATGGACTGGGGCATGTTCGGTTACTTTGCCGGCGACATCGTGCAGGAGGAGCGGCCGGTGTTGACAGGGAACCTCGCGTTGCCGACCCAGGCGGACCTCAAGCACTTGGGGGCGGCCCTCGCGACCAGCGGAGGAGTGGAAATCTTCCACCTGCCGGGCGTGACCCCCGAGGCCCCCAGCGTGAAGGCGGCCTTCGGGGACAAGCCGCCTCCGGAGCCCGTGCCGTACACTCGGGCCGACCGCCAGCGGGCGTACGAAACCCTGAACAACCAGGGCGACATCGACGACGTCGACTTCATCCTGCTGGGATGCCCGCACGCATCGCTGGAACAGTTGGGAGAGATCGCGGCCCTGCTCGACGGCAAGCGGCTGAATCCAGGGACTGAGTTGTGGGTCATGACGCCGCGGGCACTGCGCGCGGTGGCGGACCGCAACGGCTACTCGGACGTGATCGAGCGGGCCGGTGGGAGGCTGCTGACCGATTCCTGCCCGGCGATGTCCCGGACGGCGCCCAGCGGCACGCGGGTTTTCGCGACGGATAGCGCCAAACAGGCCCACTACCTGCCGGCGATCCTTGGCATCGAGGCATGGTTCGGGACGACGGCGGAGTGCGTCGATGCGGCGATCACCGGCAAATGGAAGGGCGGCTTGAGATGAGCGCGCACGTGGTGGACGGAACGGACGGAGGCACATCCGCGGCCGCGGCCGGCGGGGTTGCCCAGACGCTCCCACGCGTTTTGCGCGGCCGGGGGATCGTTCCGGGAATCGTCAGGGGAGAGGCCCTGGTCTCTCCGGAGACGATCTCCGGGTGGGGCGGGATCGACCCGGCCAGGGGCACGATCATCGAACGCCGGCACAGCCTCTTCGGGGCGTCTTTCGCGGGCAAGGTGCTCGTTTTCCCGGGAGCCAAAGGCTCGTCGGGATGGTCTGGATTCTTCCAGAGCACACGACTGCTTGGGACGGCGCCGCTGGCCATGGTGTTCACCACCGTGACCACGAAGGCGGTCCTCGGCGCGGTCGTGACCCGGGTGCCCACGGTCAGCGAACTCGACGCGGATCCGGTTGAAGTCATCCGGACGGGCGACATCGTGGAGGTCGACGGGACTTCAGGGAAAGTCACCATCATCGAGCGCCGATCGCCGGTGAACGACCACATCAGGTAGCGCATGCCCTAGAGCGGTGGGGCGGTTCGGGTCGGCGGGGCCGGTGGCCGTCCATGGGTCCGCAATCCTGGGTTGTGTGGTGGCGGGCAGCGGCGGGCGGCACCGACACTTGAGGACCAGCCCTCAGGCGTTCCCCGGCGCGGCGGCGATACGCAGCGGCCCCTTTGCGGTGCGCCCGTCGACGACCTCTCCGCGCTGCATCACCACCACGGCGCCCTCGTCGGCGAGCGCGAAGGCCGCCTGTCGGACCTCCGGCATCAGCGGCCGCCAATTCGACCGGCCCGTGGCGCGGGCAACCTCGGACGGGCAGAACGTCTTCCCGTCGGTGCGCGAGCGGGCGAACTCCAGGATCAGCGCGCGGAGGTCGTCTTCCATGGATCTCGCTTCCCTCGGTCGTTGGCTGGGAACATCCTTACATGGGCAACGGCAATGGTGACCTGGACGATGAGCGCTACTTCCTGCACGGCGGCAGGCGGTGGCGCCGGGAGGACCCCCAGCTGCCCGGCGATGTGCGCGAGCGCTTGTTGTCCCACTTGGGGCGGGCGCGCGCGGAGGTTATGCGGCAGAAGAAGGAGGGCGACGACGTCGCGCTCGCCGAGGCCCGCGGAAGGGTCCAGAAGGCCAAGGAGGGGCTGGGGGAGCGCGGAGAGGCGTGGTGGGAGCAATCACAGGAGACCCGCAGGCGACGATGGGACGCGGCCCTCGCCGCGCTCGAGGGGGACGGTGACACCCCATGAGGCGGCGCGGCCGAGGGGCCTACGCCGGCGCGGGCTGGCAGTGCGGGCAGAAGTAGATGATGCGCTCGGCGGCGCCCGGCGCGTCCCGGCCCGCTGCCTCGCCCAGGTCCGTCCGGACGATTCTGGTGCGGCATCGTTTGCAGGCGCGGTGCTCGCGCCCGTAGACCCAGGTGGCGGCGTCGCCGACCGCCGGTCCGCCGGTGGTGCTGCGCCGGCTGCGGTCCTTATTGGCCTCCAGGAGCGTCTTCGACAGGGCGACGATCTTCGGGAGGTTCCCCACGTCGCCGACGGGTGTGGCCGGGTGGACGCCGGCGAGGAAGCAGATGTCGCTGCGGAAAACGTTGCCGATGCCAGCCAGATTGCGCTGGTCCAGGAGCGCGACGCCGATGGCCCGGCCCGGCGCGGCGCTCAACCTTTCCAGTGCCCTGCGCGCGTCCCAGTCGGGTCCGAGCAGGTCGGGTCCCAGGTAGCCGACCATGTCCTCCTCGTCCGTCGTGGGGCGCAACTCCAGCAGCCCCAACGAGAAGCCGACCGCGCTGTGCGAGGCGGTGCTCAGGACACAGCGTGCCGTGTGCGCCGGTTTCCGCCAGCGTTCGAAGGAACCGTCGGCGCCGCGCCCGTACACGTGCCAGGTCCCCTCCATCTTGAGGTGCGAATGGATCGTGTAGCCCCCGGCCCGGATCAGCAGGTGCTTGCCCCGGGAGAGGACGGCGGAGACGGTCTCGCCGGACAGGTCCGCGACCGCGTACTTCGGCACCCGGAAATCCGTGGCGGCCAGCACCCGTCCCTCGAGCGCGGCGCGCAGCACGCCCGCCTGCCGGTAGACGGTGTCTCCCTCGGGCACGGTTGCCTCCGTCGTTCTGATGGTGCCTGGATTGCGGACCAGCCAAGACTACGACGCCGGGGCGTCGGAGTGTGCCGATGGTCCCGGCGCGGACGGCCGGCATCACTCCAGCAGCATCGCTCCGCCGTCGTGGTCCGCATTGTCCGCAGGGGCTTGCCGGAGGGGTTGCATGCTGATGGGATGAGCGCATGAGCGAAGCCGTCAAGGGACCAAAATCCTATTTCCCGTCGATCGTCGAGAAGTATGGGCAACCGATCGAACACTGGATGTCCGTGATCGCGGAGGCGCGGGACCGCAAGCACATGGACCAGGTCAACCTGCTGAAGACCGAGCACGGGATGGGGCACGGGCATGCGAATGCGCTGGTGCATGTCTATCGGGCGGAACACTGCGGTTAACGCCGCAGGGCGGCCCCGAGACCGGGACCGCCCTGCCGTGTGCCCTCGCGGGCCGGCCGCTTGACTAGTTGGCGGCGGGAAGCACGAATGCGGAGTCGATGGAGATGGTGACCTTGTCGCCGACCAGGACGCCGCCGGCCTCGAGCGCGGCGTTCCAGGTGATGCCGAAGGCCTTGCGGGAGATCTGCGCCGTGGCGGAGAAGCCGGCGCGGGTGGCGCCGAACGGATCGACGGCGACGCCGCCGAACTCGACGTCGAACGTCACGGGAAGCGTGGTGTCCTTGATGGTCAGGTCGCCGGTGAGCTGGAACTCGTCGTTGTTGCCCTTGGCGCCCGTGGACGTGAACGTCATGTTCGGGAACTGTTCCACGTCGAAGAAGTCGGCGCTCTTCACGTGGCCGTCGCGGTTGTCGTCGTTCGAGTCGAAGGAGGCGGTCTTGACGACGGCCTCGACGGACGAGGAATCGACGGACTCGCCGACCACGAGCGTGGCGTCGACGTCGGTGAACTGGCCGCGGACCTTGCTGATGCCTGCGTGGCGGACGGTGAAGCCGACCTCGCTGTGAGCCTGGTCGAGCTTCCACGTGCCGGGGGTAAAGGTAACGCTCATGGTGACTCCTGGGGGTAGTACCGGCGTCGGCCGGGGTTTATATGCTTATGCATATAGTCTTGCACGGTAAAATTGAAGTGTCAATGAAAATGCGGGAAACTTTTCGCCAACGTCTGACGGCCGCCGCAGGCCTAGCGGGAGCGTTTCGGGTCCGCGGTGTGCGGAGCCAGCGGAATAAGGCGCACGTCCCGGAGATCGCCGGCGTCGGCGGTCGCGGTCATGTAGGTGCACGCCGGCTGGCGGCGGCGATCGGTCGGTGAACCGGGATTGAGCAGGCGGAGCCCACCCGGGGCGACGGTGTCCCAGGGGATGTGGCTGTGGCCGAAGACCAGCACGTCGGCGTCCGGGAACGCGGCGGCGGCGCGCCGCTCGCGGCCGGTCGCGGCGCCCGTCTCGTGGACCATCGTGAACCGGATGCCCTCGATCTCCACCCGAGCCACCTCGGGCAGGCGCGCACGCAGGTCCCCGCCGTCGTTGTTTCCGAAGACGCCGACCAGGCGCTTGGAGCGGCGCTCCAAATCGTCCAGCGTCGCCACGTCCACCCAGTCGCCGGCGTGGAAGACGACGTCGGCCGCCTCGACTGCCTCCCACAGCTCCGGCGGCAGCGCCTTGGCGCGTTTGGGCAGGTGCGTGTCCGCGAGGAAAACAAGGCGCTGGCTCATTCGGGCATCCTCTCATGTGGCCGTGTGACGAACGCACACAGGGAAACGCCCGCCGTACAACCTAGACTTCAGCAGTGAACGATTTCCTGGCGACCGCGGGGCCGGCGCTCGACCTGCTGGGGTGGCTCACCCTGCTCGGCGCGGTCGTGTTCTTCGCGTGGGCCTGGGCGGCGGGGCGCGGACACCGGCGGTGGAGCGTCATCGAGGCCCGCGTTGTGACGATGGACGGCGAGCGCTGCCTGGTGTGGGAGTCGGCCGACGGCACGCTTGTGGCCAGGACCCTGGCCGAGGACCAGCTTCCCGGCGCGGCGGACGCGGATTCCGCGACCGTCTACCAGCTGTCCACCAGCAGGACGCACTGGAGGACAACGCCTCCGGAGAACCATGCGGGCGCGCTGCGCGTGATCGGGTGGATCATGTTCGGCATCGCGGTGCTCGCGAACGCACTCGGCCTTCTGGACGCGGCCCTCCTCGACGGGGCTTAGGGTGCCGGATACGGGGCCGGCACTTCCCGCGGGGGCGGCGCTGCGGCAGACTCGAACCAGCAAGCCCCACTTGGCGGCACGATGAACGGAACCACGGAATGGGCAGGGTAGTACTGGTCACCGGCGCGGCGCGCGGAATCGGCCGCGCGGTCGCCGAGGCGTTCGCGGCCTCGGACGACGTCGTCGCCGTCCACTATTCGCGGAGCCGCGGCGCGGCCGAGGCCACGGCCGCGGCACTTGCGGGCAAGGGTCATCTGACAGTCGGCGGGGACCTGACCGATCCCGACCGGGTGTCCGGCATCGTTGCGGAGACCGTCCGCCGCGCGGGGAGGATCGATGTGCTGGTCAACTGTGCCGCGGCCGTTATGGTGCCGCATGCCGTGGCCAGCACGTCCTATGGACAGTGGCAGGACGCGTGGAGGTCCACGCTGGACGTCAACCTGGTCGGCGCCGCGAACCTCACGTACTGCGTGGCACGTCAGATGATCGAGCAGGGCGAGGGCGGGAGCATTGTCAACGTCGGATCGCGGGGGGCGTTCCGGGGGGAGCCCGACCATCCGGCGTACGGCGCCAGCAAGGCCGCGCTTCACGCGATGGGGCAGTCCCTGGCCGTCTCGCTGGCGCCCCACAACATCGCCGTCACGTCCGTGGCGCCCGGATTCGTGGCCACCGAGCGGACGGCGGAACGGTTGACCGGGCCGGAGGGCGAACGGATCATGGGGCAGAGCCCGATGGGTCGCGTCGCCAGGCCGGCGGAAGTCGCCGCCGCCGTCCACTATCTGGCGTCGGGCGGCGCGCTGTGGGCGACCGGCGCCATCCTCGACCTCAACGGCGCCTCCTACCTGAGGACGTAATGGAAGCCACCGGAAGGGTTGCGAAGGGCGGGCTGCGAACGTTCGGCGTCGAGGAGGAGCTGCTCCTCGTCAACCGGGACACCCTGGAGCTCAGCCGCGGAGCCCACGCCGTGATGGTCGCGGACGCCGCGCACCGGCGCTCGGGTGGCGCGGCCGACGATCCCCGCGAACCGCGGCTCACCCTGGAGGTCAAGGAGGAGCAGATCGAGGTGGTCTCCGCCCCCGGCCTGCACGTGGACGAACTGGAGCGCAACATCCGGTGGGGGCGAAGGATCGCCAGCGAGGCCGCCGGGGAGGCCGGGGCGACGATCGCGGCGCTGGGCACGTCGCCGTATGTGGGCCACGCGCACCTGGTCGCGAACGAACGCTACATGAGGCTGGCCCAGAACTTCGGGCGGACGCTCGAGGAGCAGCTGACCTGCGGCTTCCACGTCCACGTCGCCGTCGCGGACCTGGAAGAGTGCGTCGCCGTGCTGGACCGGATCCGCGTCTGGCTGCCGATCGTCCTGGCCCTGAGCGCCAACTCGCCGTTCTGGCACGGCGGGCCCACGGGGTTCGCCAGCTACCGCTACCAAGTGTGGGGGCGCTGGCCGATGACCGGGCCCAACACCATCTTCGGGTCGGCGGCCGGCTACCGGGAGCGGGTGGGCATCCTGATGGAATCGGGGGTCCCGCTGGACGAGCACATGCTCTACTTCGACGCCCGCTTCTCCTCCCGCATCCCGACCGTCGAGGTCAGGGTCGCCGACGTCTGTCTCGACGCCTCGCATGCGGCCACGGTCGCCGGCGTCGTCCGCGCCCTCGTCGAGACCGCGGGCCGCGAATGGCGCGCCGGACGCGATCCGGATCCGACGGCGTCGGACGTGCTGCGCGTCTGGCAGTTCCAGGCCAGCAGGGCGGGCCTGTCCGGCGACCTGGTGGACGCCACCTTGCGGCGCGCGGTTCCCGCCCACGACGCCGTGGCGGGGCTGCTCGCGCACGTGCGCCCCGCGCTCGCCGACAGCGGCGAGGTCTCCCGCATCGAGGAGGGCCTCGCGGCAATTCTGGCCGAGGGCACGGGGTCGGCGGCACAATTGGAGGCGTTCGCGCGCCGGGGCAACCTGTCCGACGTGGTCGCGGACGCCGTCGCACGCACCGCCAAGGGCACCGGGCGGTGACCGCCGTCAGTCTCCGCGGGCCAGGAAGTCCAGCGCGCACCGGACCGGATCGACTCCGGAGGATTCGGGCGCGATGACCGCTGCGCAGCGCCCGCCCTCCCCGGCCGCGAAGGCGGCGCTGGAGTAGCCGGGGCCGCCGCCGCCATGGCCCCACGTGCCGCGGCCGGAGTCCACCATTGCGCCCAGCCCGTAGCCCGGCGCGATCCAGGGGTCGCCCGCGTCCACCGGGACGGCGTCGACCATCAGCGAGAACGACGCCGGCGCCAGGCCGGGGGAGCGCAGGAAGCGGACCAGATCCGCCGCGCTGGACCAGCAGGCTCCGGCGGGGCCCGCCCAGAGCGTGCTGTAGCCGGCGGGGGTGAGGCTCTCCGCGACCGTTGGATAGCGGGCCGATGCCATGCCCGACGGCGCGAACACAAGCTCGCGCAACAGGACCGGGAGCGGGCCGCGCTGGACGCGCTCGAGCAGGTCGCCGAGGAGCCAGTAGCCCACGTTGCTGTATGAAAAGCTCCCCGCGGGAGGGAGGCGCCGTCCGGCCGGCGCCGGATCGGCAGTGGACGCCGCGACGATCCTGTCCAGCGGCCAGGGATCCGCCGGGGCGTCGGCGACCGCGTCGGCGTACGGGGCGGCGTGTGTGTAGTCCCCGAGTCCCGCGGTGTGGCGCAGCGCGTCGCGAACGGTGGCGCCCGCGGGCGCGGCCGGGACGACGTCGGCCAGGCAGGCGTCGAGTTCCAGCCGGCCCTGCTCCGCGAGCCGGAGGACTGCCGCGGCGACGAACATCTTGGTCACGCTGAAGACGGGGAGGCGGATCCCGGGGCCGCGGCAGAGCAGCCGTGCCCCGTCCCAGGCGGCGACCGCCACGCCCGCAGGCAGTGCGGGGAAGTCGTTGGCGCCGGTCATGGCACCATCCTGCCCGATTCCTCGTGGCGCCGCGCCGCCGGTGGTATCGTGGGTGTTCGAATCTATGTTCTAGGGCGGTGGTGTTGGGTGTTCGGAGTCGACCCCGCGCCGCGCAGCGCGCCGGAACCCGCCGACGGCCCGCCGGCCGAGGCCACGGGCTTCCCGTCGCCGGCGCGCGACTACTTTCAGGGCGGCATCGACCTCAACCGCCACCTGATCCGGGACCGCACCTGCACTTTCATCATGCGGGTCGCCGGAGACTCCATGGCCGCGGCGGGGATCTCCGACGGCGACGAGTTGATCGTGGACCGGTCGCTCACCGCGCGCGACGGGTCGGTCGTTGTGGCAGTGCTCGACGGCGACCTGGTGGTCCGCCGCCTGCGCCTCACCGGACGGACGGCGCGGTTGGAGACGGACGACGGCGCCGCGGGCACCGAGCTGGCGGAGCTCGCGGACCTCACCGTGTGGGGTGTCGCAACGCGCTGCCTGCACCGCCTCTAGGGCATCCCGCGGCCCACGTTAGGGAAGGCGCACGGCCCGCACCACCGCGTCGTGCAACGGGACGGCCCGGCCGTCCGGTGCCGTGATGGCGCGCGATCGCTCCAACGCGGTTTCGATCCGCCAGCTCTCGGGATTCAGGACCCCCGCGATGTCCGCGAGCGTCACGGTGGCCTCCCGCGGCGGCTGGTGGCCATGCCCGTGCCCCTCGCCGTCGGCATGGTTCAGGTGCCCGACGATCAACAGGTTGCCGCCCGGCGCCACCCACTCCGACACGCGCCGATAGAACGCCAGTTGCGGCATCGCGGGATGCGCGTAGTGCGTCGTCACCAGATCGAAGAGGCCGCCCGGCTCCCAAGAGGTCAGGTCCGCCTCCACCCATGCCACGCTCCCGGGGGCGGAAACCTCCTTCGCGCGCCGTGCCGCCTGGGCGAGAGCCTCCGCGGAGATGTCCGCGGCGGTGACCTTCCAGCCGCGTGCCGCAAGCCAGACGGCCTCCGCCCCGGCCCCGCACCCGGCGTCCAGGGCGGTCCCCGGGGCCAGGTCTCCCACTTCGCCCACCAGATGGGGGTTTGGCTCGAGGTACGGGTCCGCCGGGGCGTCGGCCGAAGCGTCGGTGGAAACGCGCGGCCGTTCCCAATGCGCCTCCCAGTAGTCCTTGCCAAAGTCGTGCATCGCGTCCGGGCCCTTCTCTTGTTCCGATCCTGCCTGCCGATCGATGGTGTCCCGCACGTGCTTCGTGTGGCAAGCAGTGTTGCCGAATGGCAAGATCTAGCCATGAACCACGACCTGGACAACACGCTCGACGCGGTCGGACCGCGACTCAAACGCCTGCGTGCGCGCAGGGACATCACGCTCGCGGACCTCGCGGAGCAGACGGGGATTTCCGCCAGCACGCTGTCCAGGTTGGAAGCGGGCCTGCGCAGGCCCACGCTGGAGCAGTTGCTACCGCTGGCTCGTGTGCACGGGGTGACCCTGGACGAGCTCGTCGACGCCCCGCCCACGGGCGATCCCCGGATCAACCTCAGGCCCGTCGCCGGTGCCCACGGGGCAACGATCCTCCCGCTGACGCGCCGGCCGGGGGGCATCCAGGCCTACAAGTTCATCCTTCCCGCCGGCGACGATGGCGAGCGTCCGGAGCTGCGCACCCACGACGGCTACGACTGGGTCTTTGTCCTCAATGGCCGGCTCAGGCTGGTGCTCGGGGAGCACGACCTGACGCTCAAGCCCGGAGAGGCCGCCGAGTTCGACACCCGCACGCCGCACTGGTTCGGCGCCACGGGCGGGGGCCCCGTGGAGTTCCTCAGCCTTGTCGGGAAACAAGGCGAGCGGGCACACGTTCGCGCGGCGCCCAAGAGGGCCGAATGATGCGATAGAACACGTGTTCTACCATGGGTGTAGATTTGGGAGACAACATCAAGGCTGGAGGCGCGCATGGACAACGCGATCGCTCTGGTGGACGTGAACAACTTCTACGTATCGTGCGAGCGCGTGTTCGAGCCCGCGCTCGAGGGCCGCCCCGTCGTTGTGCTGTCCAACAACGATGGGTGCGTCGTGGCCCGGTCCGCGGAGGCCAAGGCGCTGGGAATCAAGACGGGAACCCCGTGGTTTCAGATCGCGGCCTCCGCGCCATCGTGGGGGCTGGTGGCCCGCTCCAGCAACTACGAGCTCTACGGCGACCTCTCGGCGCGCGTTATGGAGGTCATCGGCCGCTTCGGGGCCTGGCAGGAGGTCTACTCGATCGACGAGTCTTTCCTGGGACTCGTGGGCGCGGCGTCGGAGCCGCAGGCGGAGGCCCGGCTGCTGGAGACGGCGCGAACGATCCGCGCCGCGGTGGCCCGCCACGTCGGGGTGCCCGTGTGCGTGGGAATCGCGCCGACGAAGACACTGGCGAAGTTCGCCAACCACATCGCCAAGAAGAACCCCCGGATGGGTGGCGCCTGCTCGCTCGGTTCGCTGCCCGCCGGCGAGGTGGAGCGGATCCAGTCGCGAGTTCCGGTGACGGACCTGTGGGGTGTGGGCTCGCGGACCGGGACCCGGCTGAACGCCATCGGCGTGGACACCATCGCGGACCTCAAGTCCGCGGACCCGCTGGCCATCCGCAAGCGCTTCTCCGTGGTCCTGCAACGCACCGTGCTTGAACTCAACGGCACGCCCTGCATTCCCCACGCCGACGAGCGCGCGGACAAGCAGCAGATCATGTTCTCGCGATCCTTCTCCACACCCGTCACCACAGCGGAGGAGATGGACCAGGTGATGGCCGTCTACGCCCAGCGCGGCGCCGCGAGGCTCGCGGCCCAGGGACAGCGGGCGTCGGTGCTGACCGTTACGGCGGGGACCAGCCGCTTCGCCGCCGGCAACGCCTCATTCCCCTCCGTCAGCGTGCCGCTCCCGGAACCGACGAACGACCCCATCCGGCTGACCCGAGCCGCCGTCGCGGCCATGCGCGGCAGGCTCGAGCCCGGTGCCGCGTACCTGCGCGCGGGGGTCATGTTCTCCGGTCTGTCCCGTGACGTCACAAACGGCGGACAGGAATTGCTGGAGATTTTCACCGCCGCGACGGAGGAGAGGCACGTCGGGGACCTGCTGGGCACCGTTCGTGCGAAGTTCGGAGAGGCCGCAATCGGCCTGGGACAAGGCGGGATGGCGGCACCGGCGTCGTGGTCGATGAAACGCGAGTTCTCCTCGCCCAAGTACACGACGGAGTGGTCGGACCTGCCGCGCGTGCGCGCCTAGGCGGGGACCGGTTTCCACGGCCTGTTCAACGGGCATGTCCGGGCCTATCGTGGGACGCAGTTGGGGGCACGTCTCTTGGGGAGCGAGCACATGGATCACTATGAAGTTTTGGGTGTCGCCAGGACGGCGACGACCGCGGAGGTCAACCGGGCGGCGCGCAACGCGCTCTGGACGGGGGACGCGAAGGACATCGAGCGCCGGCGCAGGATCATGAACGCCTGGTTCACGTTGCGCAGCGCCAAGCGGCGCCAGGCGTACGAGAGGCAGCTTGTGGTGGACGCACCGGGGGTGCCGACCCTCACCGGCCAACAGGCCATGGTGCGGATCGGAGAGAACCACCGGCACGAGGCGCACGCGGGACACCGGCTGCCGCGGCACCGGGCCTGACGCGCGGCGGTTACCGCGTGGCCGAGGGCGTTGTGTGTCCGGCGCGCAGGACGCTGCAGACAAACGCGCCCGGCGGCTCCTAGGCTGGCCACGAAAGCAGAGACCCCACGAGAGGAGCCTCCGGTGGCCGAATCGGACGTATCGAAGCACGCCCGCGACCTGGCGAACAGCGAAGGCGGGATGGAGCCGCAACAGCAGGAGCATCCTGGCCGAACCGCGGAAATGAGGCCCGTGCCGGACCACGGGGAGGAATCCTGGACCGGTCGCGGCCGTCTTGAGGGCCTGAAGGCCCTGATCACCGGCGGTGATTCCGGCATCGGCAGGGCGATCGCGATCGCCTACGCCCGCGAGGGCGCCGACGTCGCCATCAACTACCTGGCCGCCGAGGAAGAGGATGCCGAGGAGACCGCCTCATGGATCCGCAAGGCGGGCCGCAACGCCGTCCTCGGCCCGGGCGATATCAGGGGGGAAGACACCTGCAACCAGGTCGTGCAACGGGCCGTGTCCGGGCTCGGGGGCCTGAACATCCTGGTCAACAACGCCGGGTACCACTGGGCGCGCGGCGAGCAGGGGCTGCGCGGGCTGACCACCGCGGCGCTGGACCGGGCCATGAAGACCAACGTGTACGGGACGCTCTGGATGACGCGGGCGGCCATTCCGCATCTGAAGCGGGGGGACTGCGTCATCAACACCACCTCGCTTCAGGCCTACGACCCCTCCGTCACCATGATCGACTATGCCGCGACGAAGGCCGCGCTCAACAACATCACCGCCAACCTGGCCGCCGAGCTGGGCCCCGACGGCATCCGGGTCAATGCGGTGGCCCCCGGCCCGGTGTGGACCCCGCTGCAGCCGGCGACCAAGGAACCGGAGGCGGTGGCGAACATGGGCAAGGACACGCCCCTGGGCCGCATCGGTCAGCCCGCGGAACTGGCCGGCGCGTACGTCTTCCTCGCCTGCCCCTCCGAGGCCAGCTACGTCAGCGGCACGGTGCTCGGGGTGACGGGAGGCATGCCCGTCTTCTAGCGGTTCTCCGGCCCGATTCCCCACCCGTCGCACCCCGCGCCTAGGCTCGGGACCAAGAACTGACGAGGGGGAAAACGTGGGGAACAGGCGGCGCGCCCGGCGCTTGGCGTGGGCGAAGGCGGTCGTGGGCGCCCTGGCCGTGCTGCTTGTGGGCGGCGTCGTGTCCCATGCCGTCGCGGACGCGCGGACCGAGGCCGCGCCGGCGCCCGCGGAAGACACCGCGCTCGCCGTGTTGGCGGGACTCCCGGTCAAGGGGCGCGCGCCGAAGACCGGCTACGAACGTGAGCGGTTCGGGCAGGCGTGGCTAGACGTGGACCGCAACGGCTGTGATACGCGGAACGACGTCCTCGGCGCCCAGCTCACGGACGTCGTCTACACCAACCACGTGCGCTGCAAGGTGGAGTCGGGCATCCTCTCCGACCCCTACACCGGCACCACGATCCGCTTCCAGCGGGGACAGCGGACCAGTTCCCTGGTGCAGATCGACCACGTGGTGGCGCTCTCCGACGCGTGGCAGAAGGGGGCGCGGGCGCTGGACCCCGCCGGACGCGCGGCGCTGGCCAACGACCCGCTCAACCTCCAGGCGACCGACGGACCGACGAACGCCCGCAAGGGAGCAGGCGACGCCGCCACCTGGCTGCCACCCAACGGTGCCTACCGCTGCCTCTATGTCGCCCGGCAAATCGGCGTCAAGGAGAGGTACGGGCTGTGGGTGACCGCGGCCGAACACAGCGCCATGGCCCGGGTCTTGGGCACATGCCCCCGCCAGACGGTTCCCGCCGGATGACTCCAAGGGGGGCGGACAGGAGGGGCCGCGCCCAGGGCTACGTGGCCCCTGAGAGCTCGCCCCACGCCACGATCGCGACGATGGGCCCGGCGCAGCACCCGCACGCGATCCACAGGGCACGGCTGCGGCGGCGGTAGGCGAACCCCGCCAGCACCGGCGCCGCGGCCAGTCCGGCCAGCGCGCCGGAGCCCAGGAACCCCATGGCGGCGTCCGGCCGGGAGCACTCGATGAAACAGCCCGTGAAGCCGAAGTACATGGACAGCAGTGCGAACAACGCCGGGTAGGCGAGCAGGGCCCAGCCCCCGAGGACGACGAACGCGCACCGCCACCAGGGCCGTCGGGGCGGCGGGGCCGCCGCCGGGGCTGCCGCCGGGGCTGCCGCGGGGTCGGGTGTCTGCTGCATGGCACGATCATGCCACCCGCATCAGGGGCGGCCGCGGAACTCGCGCTCGACCGTCGCGAGCAGGCGGGGGTCCCCGATCAGCCGGAAGTGGCCCATGGTCTCAAGCTCCACGTTGGTGGCCCCCTCCAGGAAGCTTCCGCCCGGGATGTGCGGATCGAAGACGCTGTAGACGGAGGCGATCCGGCCGTTGATCTCCAGGTTGCTGGCCAGCTTGAGCAGCTCGGCGTTGCGCGGCGAGAAGTCGCGCAGGCTGCGCAGCGGCGCGAAACGCGCGTAGACGGAGCCGGAAAACGGCGTGTTGATCGCGGTCATGCGGGACACGCGCCACGCCTGGTCGGACGCGCTCATCACGTACTTGCCGATCAGCCCGCCCTTGCTGTGGGCCACCAGCAGGACGCCGCGAAGGTCGTTGTCCGCCAGGTAGCGGCTCACGACGCCCGCCATCGCCGGCACCGTGCCGTGGTTGTAGCCCAGCCCCTCGACCACGTGGACCGGATGGCCCCGCGCGTGCAGCCTCTCGGCGACGGGATGCAGGAACTGCCACCTCTCGTAGATCCCCGGGATCAGGACAACGGGGGCGGCGCCGGCGGAGGTGCCCCGGCGGAAGTGGTGGCCGGAGGCGGGGAAAAGGAAGGCGTGGATCTGCCAGTAGGCGACGTAGGCGTAGTCCAGCGTCCAGGCCCGGCCGCGCACCAGGAGCTCCCGTGGGCGCCTCACGCTCCGTGCGGGCTCAGCCACACGCGTCGATGTGGCGCTGGATGGACGGGGAGTACAGCGCCACCAGATCCTCGGCGGGCGTCTCCGGCGCGGGGAAGAACCCGAGCGCCCGGATTCCCTCCGCCAGTCCCACGAGTTGGCAGGCGACGGCCGTCGCGTGCCTCCGCGAGCCGGTGGTGTCGCCGATCAGCGACGCGAGGTCGCCGAGCACCCGCTGCTGGACCTCAGAGCGCGTCCGGTCGGGGCTGGGGGACTGCAGCACGCTCAGGGGCAGCGTGGACCACGGCTCGGTGACGGCGCGGTCGCGGCGCTCCAGGACCTGGCGGACCAGGGCGGCCCCCAGCCGGTCCCGGGGGACCCCGAGCTCGGACAGGGGCAGCGGCACCGGGCCCGCCGCCATGTACAGCTCGGCCTTCGAACCGTGCATCTTGATCACGAGGGCGGGGGAGACCCCGGCGGCGGCGGCGATGTCGCGGACCGTGACGGCGCGGTAGCCCCGCTCGGCGAACAGCCGCCTGGCGGCGGCGTGTACGGTGCTCCGGCTGTCGGCGGGGGTCACGGGCGCAACCCGATGTCGATCTTTTCCGACCGCGCGGTGAGGATCACCTTGAGCGACTCGGCGCTGCCGGCGGCGGGATCGACGGCGGTCAGCACGTACGTGCCGACCGCCGGCATCGGCAGCCGGTAGGTTCCGTCCCGGCCCGTGTGGGTCGCGGACACGAAGTCGCCGATGCCGGCGCTCATGGTGACCAGCGCCTCGGGGACGGGGCCTCCGTTCCGCGTGACCCGCCCGGACAGCGACAGTTCCTCGGTGAGTTCCAGGTCCTGCTCGCTGGTGCCGCTGAAGTCGATCACCACCGCGCGCGGGGACCATCCGGCGGCGTTCACTACCACCACGTAGCGGCCCGGACCCGGCAGCACCGCGGAGAACCGCCCGTCGTGCTCCGTGCGGGCCCAGTCCGCCGGCGTCCCGTCCTCGCGCACGAACGTGACGATCGCGAACCCGGTGGGGGAGGTATGCCCGCGGAAGCGGACGCGGCCGTGGACCATGGTTTCGCGGGTCCCGCCCTCGGCGGCCTTGACCACTCCGATGGCCCCGGTGGCGGGCGCGCCCGCCGCCGCAGCGGCGCGGACCGCCTGCATGCGGGCCGGCACGGGCCGCGGAAGGAACAGGGCGATCCCGATCCCGATCGCGGAACTGGCCGCCGCCAGCCAGAACGCGAAGTGGAGGGCGTCTCCCGAGGGCACCATCGCGCCGTCGTACTGGATGACGACTGCCGAGAGCAGGAGCCCCGTAGTGGCGCTGGCGACGGACGTGCCCAGGGAGCGGACCAGGGCGTTCACGCCGTTCGCGGACGCCGTCTCCGTGATCGGCACGGCCGCCATGATCAGGGTGGGCATGGCCGCGAACGCGAAGGCGACGCCCACGTTCACCAGGGTGGCGCCGATAATGACCTGCGGGACGGTCTCGTCGAAGAACACGCGCCCCACGTACGCCACCCCCATGATCGCGGTCCCGAAGATGAGGGTGAAGCGCCCGCCCAGGCGATTCAGCATGGTGCCGGCGACCGGGGCGAGCGCCACCATCACCAGGCCGGAGGGGACCATCGCGAGTCCGGCCCCAAGCACCGTCATGCCGAACCCGTAGCCGGTGCCGACCGGGAGGTGCAGCTGCTGCGTGGTGATGAGCATGTTGACGAACATGGCGAAGCAGGCGAAGAAGGACGCGAGGTTGGTCAGCAGGACCGAGCGCTTCATGGAGGTGCGCAGGTCCACCATGGGCTGGTTGATGCGCAGCTGCAGCGGGATCCAGCCCGCCAGCAGGGCGAGTGCAAGGGCGAAGAGCCCGAGCACCAGCGGGCTGTTCCAGCCCCACGAGGCGCCCTTCGAGACCGCCAGCAGGACGGAGGTCACGATGGCGGAGAGGACGACGGCGCCGACGACGTCGAAGCGCCCGGGGGTGGTGAGCGTCGACTCCTTGACCAGCAGCAGGATGCCCACGATGAACACCACCCCGGCCCCGGCCGTGAACCAGAACAGCGACTGCCAGCCCAAGGCGTTGTAGAGGACCCCGGACAGCGGCATGCCCAGGGCGCCGCCGATGCCCAGGGTGGCGCTCATCAGCGCCACGGCGGAGCCGATCCGCTCCTTGGGGAGCTCGTCACGGAGCACGGAGATGCCCACCGGGATCAGCGACGAGGCGAAGCCCTGCATGGCCCGCCCGACGACCACCGCCACAAACGTCCCGCCGATCGCCGCGATGATCGAGCCGAGCACCATCACGGACAGCGCCAGCAGCAGCATCTTGCGCTTGCCGTACATGTCCGCCATGCGGGAGACGATGGGAGTGAAGATCGCGCTGCTGAGCAGGGTGGCGGTGACGAGCCACGAGGAGTCGTCGACGGACACCCCCAGGATCGAGGGGAACTCCGGAAGCAACGGAATGACCAGGGTCTGCTGCAGGGACACCACCATCCCGCACAGGGCGAGGACGGCTATGGTGGCCCACGGCGGGACGGTGCGGGCGCGTGCGGGCACAGCGGCCTTTCTGGAGTGGGGCCGGGCGGCGCGCGGACCCGAAGTGAACGGGCGTTTACGCTCCCACCTGATCACGCGCCGCCAGCGGCGTCAAGGCCGTCCCGTCGGCCCCACCACCCGTGACGGGTCCGGCTAGAACGGGTACGGCGCGATCTCCGGGCGCATGGTCAGCCACTGCATCTCGGTGAACGCCTCCATGTTGGCCTGGTGCCCGCCGATCCGGCCTCCGGTGCCCGAGTCCTTGACGCCGCCGAAGGGCGAGTTCGCCTCGTCGGACACCGTCTGCTCGTTGATGTGCACCTTGCCGGAGTCCACCCGGTCCGCGATCCGCATGGCGGTCGCGACGTCGCCGAGGATGGACAGGGACAGGCCGTAGGCGCTGTCGTTCGCCATCGCCACCGCCTCGTCGACGGTCGCGAAGCGGCGCACCGGCGCGACGGGCCCGAAGATCTCCTCGCTCCAGGCTGCGTGAGAGTCCTCGAGGTCGACGAGCACGGTCGGCGGGTAGAACAGCCCCTCGCCCGGAACGCCCCCGGCCGCCACCCGCGCGCCGGCCGCGACCGCGTCCCGGACGATGCCGTCGATCTTCGCCAACTGGTGGCCGTCGATGATCGGCCCGAGCGCCACGGTGCCCGACTTCGGATCGCCGACGGGCAGGTTCAGCGCCTTCTCGGACAGTGCCGCCACGTAGTCGTCGTAGATGTCCTCGTGGACCAGGTGCCGGCCGGTGGCCATGCAGATCTGGCCCTGGTGCATAAACGATCCGAAGGCCGCGGCGGAGGCCGCCTTCGCCAGGTCGGCACCGGGAAGGACGATCATCGCGCTGTTTCCGCCGAGTTCCAGGTGCGCCCGCTTGAGCAGCCGGGCCGCGGACTCGCCGATCTTGCGGCCCGCCGCGGTGGAGCCGGTGAACGCGACGACGCGGACCTCGGGGGCCTCGACGACGGCGGCGCCCACGTCGGCGCCGCCGGGCAGGAGGGACAGCACTCCCGCGGGCAGCCCGGCCTCCTCGAAGACGCGCATGATGGAGACGCCGGCGCACACGGTGGTCCGCGGGTCGGGCTTGAGCAGCACGGCGTTGCCGAGGGCCAGGGCCGGGGCCACGGCGCGGATCGCCAGGATCAGCGGGAAGTTGAACGGCGCGATCACGGAGACGACGCCGGCGGGACGGCGGCGCGCGAAGGACCAGCGGTCGTTGTTGGAGGTCAGGACCTCGCCGGCCGGCATGCTCGGCAGCGCGGACGCCTCGAAGCACTCCTGGGCCGCGGTGTGGGTCTCCAGGCCCGCCTTGGCGGGGATTCCGCCGGACTCCCGGACGATCCAATCCCCGATCTCCGCGGCGTGCTCCTCCCACAGGAGGCCCGCGCGGCGCAGCACGGCCGCACGCTCCTCGGGCGGCCTTGCGGCCCAGGCACGTTGCGCGGCCGCGGCGGCGGAGGAGGCCGCGAGGACGTCATCTCGGGACGCGACGCCGAACGTGCCGAGCGTGTCGCCCGTGGCCGGCTCCACGGCGTCGGAGGTGCCTCCGCGGGCGTCGCGCCAGCCGCCGATGTTGATCTTGCCGGACCATGTGGACGGATCGAGGAAGGTCATCGTGCTCCTTGGCTGTCGGTTGATGGATCGTGGTTCGTGAAGGGCGTGAGGACGATCTTCCCGGCGGCGTGGCCCGCCATACTGGCCCGGAACGCGTCGGCCGTGCGCTCCAGCGGGTAGGTCGCGGCGACGTCTACCGTGAGGACGCCGGCCTCGACGAGCTCGCCAAGACGGTCCAGTTCCCGGGCGTCCGGACGGACCCAAACGTAGCTACCCCCGCGGTCCGCGGCCGTCGCGTCGGCGATGGAGGTGTGCCGGCCGCCCGCCCGGAGTACCGCGAGCGTGTCGTTGAGGACCCCGCCGACGAGGTCGGCGGCGGCGTCGACTCCCTGGGGTGCCAGCGAGCGGACGCGGCCCGCCAGGCCGTCCCCGTACACGAGGGGCTCGGCCCCGAGCTCGCGCAGGCGGGCGTGGTTGCGCTCCGAGGCCGTGGCGATCACCCGCGCGCCGCGGTGGACGCCCAGCTGGATCGCCGCCCGCCCCACGCCGCCGGCGCCGTTGTGCACCAACAGCGTTTCCCCGCGGGACACCCCGAGCATGTCCAGCACGCGCAGCGCGGTCATGGCGGTGAGCGGCAGCCCGCCCGCCTGCTCCCAGGAGAGTGAGGGCGGCTTCCGGGCGACCATCGAAACCGGCAGGGCCACGAGTTCGGCGAAAGTGCCGCCGCCCACGGAGTCGCGGCGCCCGTAGGCGAAGACCTCGTCGCCGGGGGAGAACTCGGGGGTGTCGAACCCGACAGCCTCGACCACCCCGGCGACGTCCCACCCGGGGACCACCGGAAAGTGGACGTCCATGATGGGGTCCAGCCCTCCGGACATCAACTTCCAGTCCACTGGGTTGACGCCCGCCGCGCGGACCCGGATCAGGACCGACGCTGGCGGGACCTTGGGAGTGGGGAGGTCGGAGACCTCCAGGACCTCGGGGCCGCCGTACCGCGGGTAGGTGATCGCCTTCATCGTTTCCTCCTGCTGAGAGTGTGTTCGGGCCGTGGCCGGGGATGGCTCGCGCGGCATCCCCCCGGCGCGGCGGCGGCGCCCGCCCGAGCCTGGGGCTCGGCCGGGCGCCGCCGATTGGCCTGTGCCGTTGCCTAGCGGCGCGTGCTGACCGTGACGACCTCCGCCCTGTCGCCGTCGCTTCCGCCCCGTCCCGAGAGCCGGCCCGTGGCGTTGTGGTAGTGCAGGAACAGCGCCTTGGCGGACGTCGTGTCCTCGCTCCGGTGCGCCGTCAGCTTGAGTCCCGGCAGGTCGACGAACGCAGTCCCGATCCCGTCGCCGGAGAACCAGAGGTCCGGGGAGACCGCGTTGTACTTGATCCACGCGGTGTCGTCCACGGGGACCCTGTTGCCGTCCAGGTCCGTGTTGTAGACGCTGAACGTCTTGACCCGGTACTGGATGTCGCCGGACTGCGCCGCGCCGATGCCGAGCGCCTCGAGCGACACCGGAAGCGAGACAACGTTGGTGTCGAAAGTGTTGGTGTCGACGTCGCCGGACAGGCCGTTGGTCGGCCAGAGGTCGACCTGCTCTCCCGTCTTGGCATCGAATGTCGCGGCCAGGTCCAGATCCGTGTCCGGGTACTGGGCGTTGAACGTCTCGAAATCGACGACGCCGTCGGAGTCGGTGTCGATCTCGACCCTGATCTCCGTGCCGCCGGCGAGGTGCGCCCAGTTGCCCCAGGTGCTGACGCCGAAGTTCACGACGCCCTTGGCGACGCCGGCCTTCGCCGCGTCGGAGGAGGCCCCCACGTGCTGGAGATCCATTTCGCGGGCGCCGGGAACCTCGTCCGCGGCCTTGCCCAGGCGTGCGCTGGAGGCGCCCAGCTGGAACGCCGAGACCAGGGAGACGACCTGCTCGTTGCCCGCGCCCCGGAGTACGCCGGAACCGCGGAGCGTGACCCCGGCCGTATCCGCGCCGCGCTTGAACCGGATGTCGCGGTCGATCTCCATGTCGGAGACGACCTTCGGCGCGGCCTGCACGGGGACGCGCAGCGTGGGAAGCCCGTCGGCCGTCAGCTCGACGCGCCCCGTGGCGTCGGCGAGCCACTGGCGCTTGAGCCCGCTCTGCACCCTGTCCATCGTGGGATCCATGGTCTTGGCGAACGTCGACGGGTTGACCGTCAGCTTGACCTTCACCTCGGCGGACCTGCCGGGGCGCACCGTGACCGTGTCCCGGTTGAGCGTGTAGGTGGCCCCGGGGATTTCGGTCGCTGCGACGTAGTCGACCTTGTAGGTGCGCGTCCTGGAGGACTTGTTCTCCACCGTGATCGACTTGGTTTCGCTGAACTTGCCCTTGCCGAGTTCGATGACGCCGAAGACCACGGAGGTGAGGTCCTCGGCATCCGTGGCGTAGGCGTAGGCGGGGGTCTCCAGGGCGGCGGCCGCCATCACGCGCCCGGAGCCGACCCGGTTGGGGCCGTAGACCTCGCCGTTCGCGGCCACGAGGTCGGTGGCGGCGGTGTTCATCACGATGCTCTTGACCTGGTAGGGCGTGTAGTCGCCGGAGGCCGTCACGAGGGCGGCGATGCCGGCGGTGTGCGGCGTCGCCATGGACGTTCCGGTCTTGGTGGCCGGCCCGTCGCCGGTGCCGACGGCGGCCGAACCGATCGCGGTACCGGGGGCGGCGACGTCGGGCTTCACAACGCCCTCGGAGCCGTGGACGCCGCGCGAGGAGCTGGCATTGAGGGTGTCAAGCGATCCCGAATCCCCGGAACTCGAACCAATGAGGTCCTGGTCCAGGCGGACCTGCAGGGTTCCGTCCGCGGCGGCGGCCCGGAGCTGGTCCGAATACGTCTTGTTCAGCTGGACGCCCGGGATGGCCGTGTTGCCGCCGATTCCGGCGTCGAACACCAGCCGCGGGGAGTCCAGGACGACGCCTGCGCCACCGGCGGCGGCGACATTGTTGAAGCGGACTCCGGAACCGCAGGGGAAGTTGCCGTTCTCTTCCCACTGGAGCCAGACCCACTTGCCGTCGAAGTCCGTGTCCGCGGGGAACGCGGTGCAGCCGAACTTGTTCGACGCCGGGGCCGCGACCACGGTGCCCGTGAGCTGCTCCTCCGTGGCGGAGGCATAGTCGAAGTTGACCGAGTACTGGCCGGACGCCGTGCCCGCGACGTCGCTCGGCGCCAGTACCTCGACGCCGTCCAGGGTGACCTTGGAGCCGACGCTGTTGGCGACGGTGAGCGACGAGCGCGCGTTGCCGGGCGCTCCGCCGACGTCGGTGACGTCTGAGGCGTTGCCGGAAGCGATCACGGACAGGATGCCCTGCTCGGCGAGCGCGTCGACGATCGCCGTCTCGGGGTCGTCTGTGGGGGAGTGGTCGGAGCCGAGGGACATGTTCACGACCTGCGCCCGGTCGCTGAAGTCGCCGTCGTTGTTGGGGTCGAGGACGTAGTCCAACGCCTGGCCGACGACCGAGGACGATCCCGCGCAGCCGAAGACGCGGATGCCGACGATTTGCGCCTCGGGCGCCGTGCCCGGGCCGATTCGCATCGCGGACACGTCCGATGCCTTCAGCTTCGAGTAGTCCCCGCCGAAGGTGCTCCCGTCGGCGTTGACGCCGTAGCCGGCGGCGGAACCGGCAACGTGCGTGCCGTGTCCCGCGGTGGCGCAGTCCAACGGGTTCGGGTCCGGCTTCGGCACCGGCTGGAAGCCGGCTCCGGCGCTGGGATCGGCGTTGTAGTCGTCTCCCACGAGGTCCCAGCCGCCGATGAACTTGCCGGCGTCGCGCAGGCCCGAGTCGGCGGACGGCAGCGCGGCGGATGCCTGCGCCTCCTTGTAGGCGGCCGTGGTGCCCGGGCCGCCGAAGTCGGAGTGCGTGTAGTCGACCCCGGTGTCGAGGACGGCAATCGTCACGCCCTTGCCCGTTTCGTCGAGTTTCTGCCAGGACTCGAGCGCCCCGGTGTCGATCACGGCGCCCTTGTTGTCGGGCGTCTTCGGGACGATGGCGCTGACCTTGACCACGTCCGTGCGGGCGGCCAGCGCGCGCAACGCGTCGGCGTCGCCACGGAGGGCCACGCCGGGGATCGTGTTGGTGGTGGTGTAGATGACCTTGGACTCGGACTCGGTTGCCGCGGAGCGGCCCCTGGCCTTGATCCCCTCGCGGATCTGCTTGACCTTGGCCGCGGCCTTGACCGGCTCCGCCTTGCCGTCGCGCACGGCAACGGGCTGCGTCTGCTCGAACGCGCCGGCGCCGGCGAACTGGACATAGACGGAGACCTCGCCCTTCGCCGAGGACAGCGGCCCGGAGACCTTGAGGCCCGTTAATGCAGACCCCCCGAGAGCCTGTGATTGGCTGCCGGGGGTGTCGTTGACCTCGTCCAATGGCGCGGCGTACGAGGGTAGGGCCATGGTTGCGGCGAGGGCCATGCCCGTTGCCGCCGCCACGACGGCCCGGGCAAGCCGGGGTCGATGCGAGTGACTCATGATGCTCCTTGTGACCGAGTAGGTGTACTCGGAAGGCGCGTCGGGAGGAACCCATGCGTGCCCCCCACTCATCAGGGTAGGTGACCCCGGACACATGTCAAGTAGTTACTTGAGGCATCCAGTTGGCGGGGCGTGGCGGGCGCGGAGCTGCCGCCGCCTAGCGGGACCCGCCCTGCCACAGGGCGTCGAACGGGGCGGCGGAGGCCACGCGGTTCTTGATGCCCTCGGTGACGAAGGCCTTGGCGGTCCGCGCCGCCTCCAGCGGCGAGGCGCCCTTGGCCAGTTCCGCGGCGATGGCCGCGGCCAGCGAGCAGCCGGCGCCGGAGACCGCGACCTCGCCGACCTTCGGGGCGCTGAGCACCTCGAGGGTCTCGCCGTCGAAGTAGACGTCGATGGCGTGCTTGCCCTCCAGCCGAACGCCGCCTTTCGCGAGGACGACGGCGCCGCTCGCCTCGTGGATGATCCGGGCCGCGCGCTCCAGGTCCTCGGCGTTGTTGATCTTGATGCCGGACAGCGACTCCGCCTCGAAGTGGTTCGGCGTGACGAAGGTGGCCAGCGGAAGGAGGTTGGCCTTCAGCGCCTGGTCGGTGTCCAGCGCGTGCCCTGGTTCCTGGCCCTTGCAGATCAGCACGGGATCCAGCACAACGTTCTTCCACCGCTGGGACCCGAGGGCCGCGGCGACGGTGTCGATGGTGGCCGGGCTTCCCATCATGCCGAGCTTGACCGTGTCCAGGCTCCCGGCATAGCAGGTCTGGATGGCCTCCAACTGGTCGGCGATCACCTGCGGCTCCACCGGAACGAAGCGGTGGTTCCAGCTGTCCTTGGGGTTGAAGGAGACGATGCACGTCAGCGCCGTGATGCCATAGACGCCGAGTTCCTGGAACGTCTTGAGGTCCGCTTGCGCCCCCGCGCCGCCGGTGGCTTCCGATCCGGCGATGGTGAGCGTGATGGCTGGGGCGGTGGCGTATTCCGTGGAGGTCATCCGACCATTTTAGGCGCCTGCATGGTCCGTGGAGCGCACCAGCGAGATGACATCGTCCAGGATGGCCCGAACCACCGGTAGCCGCGAGAGCACCGCGAGGCGGGCCAGCAGCGGGGCGGCGTTGCGGATCAGCCGGCGCGTCCTGGTGCGGCCCGGCGAGCTGTCGTAGGCCCAGAAGAGGAGCGTCCCTCGCTGCGCGAGCCACAGCAGTTCGGGCAGGTCCTGCCGGATCGCCGCGGGTGGCTGCGGGCGGGCCGTGGCCACGGCCTGGCGCCAGACGGCGAACTCGCGCGCGCGGTGCACGGCCGTCAAGGCCGCGTCAGGTGAATCGCGGGCGTCCCCCGACGGCGTCGCGTCCCCGTCGGCGGCCGTCCCACCGCTGAAGACCGTGCGGATGAACGCCGGGCCGAACTCGTGGAAGGGCTCCAGCACGTCCAGGGCGGAGTCCATGACCGAACGGATATTGAGCTCCAGGTTGTTGCCGACGACGAGGCGCGGCCAGGTCCTGGCCCGGTGCTCGTCCAGCAGGGTGCGGAAGAGCTCGTGGGCCAGCTCGTCCTTGGACCCGAAGTAGTGGTAGGCGCTCCCCAGCGACAACCCGGACTCCCGGGCGATGGCGCGCATGGTGATCTTCTGGAACCCGTCCCGGGCGAAGAGCCGCAGGGAGGCATTCAGGAGGTTTCGCCGGGTTTCGGCCCCCTTGGCGGTCTGCTTGGGCACGTTTTCCTTGTGTTCGCTGGGATCGACGCCAGTCTATCGGACATTGAACGTGTTCAATAAATTGGGAGGCAGGCGCGCCGGGGAGGGCCTGTGGGAGACTTTATGGGTCAAGTGCTAATACAGCGGGCCAGGCGGGGGATCCTCCCCGCCCCCACGGCCTGGCGAACCACTTCCAGATTGGGAATCCCACACCATGGCAGCGAACCACGCTACGCCCACGCCCGTTTCGACCCCCGGCGGCCGCGCCAGGACCGCCTTCGCGTCCGCCGGCAGCCCCTACTTTTCCGCCGTTCTGGCCCTGATGGCCGTGGTGGTCGTGCTCTCCAACATCGGGGCCACCAAGGGAGTCACCTTCGGCCCGATCGTCACCGACGGCGGCTTTTTCCTGTTTCCGCTAGCGTACGTCCTTGGCGACGTGGTCAGCGAGGTCTACGGATTCAAGGCGGCGCGGCGTGCCATCATCACGACGTTCGCGCTGGCCGCCTTCTCGGCCTTCTGCTTCTGGGTCATCATGGTTCTCCCGGCCGCGGAATGGTACGACGGCCAGGAGGCCCTCGCGCGAACGCTGGGACCGGTGTGGCAGATCGTCGCCGCGTCCCTGCTTGGATTCGCCGTGGGGCAGACGCTGAACTCCTGGGTGCTGGTCCGGATGAAGGAGCGCTTCGGGGAGAAGCGCCTGGCGATCCGACTGATGGGCTCCACCGGTGTCGGCGAGTTCGCCGACACGCTGATCTTCTGCGCCATCGCGGCCCCCGTCATCGGCATCACCGACCCGGGGAACTTCGTGAACTACGTCGTCGTCGGCTTCCTCTACAAGACCGCGGTCGAGTTTGTCCTGGTGCCCGTGACCACCGCCGTCATCGCCTGGTTCAAGCGGCGCGAGCCCAGCTACGGCGCCGCGCGCTAGCGGCCGTTCGGCTCGGTCGGCCCGGCCGGGAATCCCGCAGGGCTCCTACTCGCCGCCCGGCGCGGGGATTACCCTGAGCCTATGGAATTCCTCACCGCGGCGGGACTGAGCTCGGCCGCCGGACTCAACGCGTACATACCCATGCTCGCGCTGGGGCTGCTGGACCGGTTCACGTCGCTCGTCAACCTTCCGGCGGGCTGGGAATGGCTGTCCAACGACTGGATGCTTTCCATTCTCGCCGTGCTGCTGGTGCTGGAGATCGTCGCCGACAAGATCCCGGTGGTGGACAGCATCAACGATTGGGTGCAGACCCTGGTGCGGCCGGCGGCCGGCGGGATCGTGTTCGCGTCGGGGCTGGGCTCCGAAACCGTGCGGGTCTCGGATCCAGAGGCGTTCTTCGCCGGCGACCAGTGGATCCCGGTGGTGATCGGGATCGGCATTGCCCTGGCGGTGCACCTGGTGAAAATGACCACGCGGCCCATCCTCAACGCGACGAGCGTCGGAACGGCCGCACCCGTGGTCAGCACGGCCGAGGACGGCGCCGCCATCGGGCTGGTGGCCGCGGCGATCTTCCTGCCCATCCTGGTCCTGGTGCTGCTCCTGGCGCTGGCCGGCCTGCTGGTGTGGCTGGTGCGCCGGTTCCGCCGCCCGAAGACACCGGGGACACCGTGGCAACGCTCCGTGGCGTGAGCCCGGACGGAGACAAAGCGGACAAACCTTGCCATGATCGAACCCATGGCTGACAGCGCTGAAGCACAACGGAAGCAAAACGACGGCCCCGACTCCGCCCACCGGCGGGACGCCGGGACCAGCGACGCGACGGTGGAGGCCCTCGGGAAGCTCTCGGAGGCCCTCGAGGTGGTGGAGCACGCCCGCGGGCTGCTCTACGGTTTCCACCGGCTGACCGGCACGGCCGACCTGGCCCTGGACGAGGCCGTCGACCTGCTGCGGGCGGCGGGGCACACGGAGCTCGCCGGGCGGGTGGAGCGGGAGATCATCGGGCGCAACGTCGTCCGTGGCCGGTGGACGTTCCAGATCGTCGAGGAATACGACGACGGCTACTACTCCGCGTTCAAGGAGCTAGAGCGCGGGGCCAGGGAGGAGCTCGCCGGGGGCAAGCGGCACCTGTTCGAGGCGGAGATGAAGGAGAGCCGCCGCTCGCACGGCCGCCCCCACCACGAGGCGCTCCCCTCCGACGTGGACGCGGACGTGGACGCGGACGAGGGCCGGGACGAGGGACGCGGCTAAAGGCCCTGCGGGTCCGGCATCCCCGCGTAGTAGGAGGCGAGCGTCCGCGCCTTGAGCTCGAAGAACGAGCCGTCGCCGATGGCGCGCCGGGCGTCGTCGACCAGCCGGACCACAAAGCGCTCGTTGTGGATGGAGATCAGCGTGTGGCTGAGCAGCTCCTTGGCCTTGAACAGGTGGTGGATGTAGGCCCGCGTGTAGTTCGTGCAGGTGTAGCAGTCGCAGCCCTCCTGCAGGGGCGTGAAGTCCTGCTTGTACCGCTGCCCGGACAGGTTGAAGCGCCCGTGGGGCGTGTAGAAGGCCGAGTTCCGCGCGACCCGCGTCGGGGAGACGCAATCGAACGTGTCCGCCCCGTTTTCGATGGCCGTGAACAGGTCGTCGGGCTCGGAGATGCCGAGCAGGTGGCGGGGCTTGTCTTCGGGCAGCACCTCCGCGCACCAGCCCACGATCGTGCCCAGGTTTTCCTTCTCGAGCGCGCCGCCGATTCCGAACCCGTCGAACACCATGGCGCCGAGGTCGGCGCAGGCCTTCCGCCGGAGATCCTCGAACTGGGCGCCCTGGATGACGCCGAACAGCGCCTGGTAGGGCTTGTCCCCGCGCTCGTCCGTCAGCCGGAAATGCTCCTCGATGCAGCGCTCCGCCCACAGGCGGGTGCGCTCCAGGGACTCCTCCTGGTAGGCCCGGGAATTGTGCAGGGTGGTCAGCTCGTCGAACGCGAACATGATGTCGGCGCCGATCCGGTGCTGGACGCCCATCGAGATCTCCGGAGAGAACCGGTGCATGTCCCCGTTGAGGTGCGACTTGAACCAGACGCCGTCGTCGTCCACGTTCGCCAGGCGCTCCTTGCCCGGCGCCACGGCGTCGTCGGCGCCCGACTGGTCCGCCGTGCCCATGTCTATGACCTTCTTGAAGCCCGATCCCAGGCTCATGACCTGGAACCCCCCGGAGTCCGTGAAGGTCGGCCCGTCCCAGTTCATGAACTTCCCCAGGCCGCCGGCCGCGTCCAGGATGTCCGCGCCCGGCTGGAGATAGAGGTGGTACGCGTTCGCCAGAACGGCCTGCGCCCCGAGCTCCCGGACCGATTCGGGAAGGACCGCCTTCACGCTCGCCTTAGTCCCGACGGCGATGAACGCCGGCGTCCGGATCTCTCCGTGCGGGGTGGTGATCGTCCCGGTGCGTCCCAGCAGCGGCGCACCGTCCGGCGCGGACAGGCGGGAGCCCACGGTGAAGGAAAAGTCGCCCTGGCGCGGATGGGCTGGGGCGGTCGCGGGGGGAGCAATGGATTCTGGCACCACACCAGTTTGCCGCACGCGGGACGGCGGCGGCGCCGGGCAGTCGGCTTGGTCACAACTGGCCCCGCGACGGCGGCGGGCGGGGGAGGCGGGCCGCGGGGCGCGCATAGGGTGGAAGGCACGAGCAACCGCCGCGGGACGGCACGAAGGGATCCATGAGCAATCCGCTTGGCTGGCGCCAGATATTCACCCTCGGCCCGGCGAACCGCGACCATCTGGTCGCCACTCGCGCCGCCCTGGGGGTGTTCCTCCCGCTGGTGATGCTGATGGCGCTGGACCGCCTGGACCTGGCGGTCTTCGCCATCTTCGCCGCCTTCACCGGAATCTACGGTCGCGCCCCTGCGCACCGGGACCGGCTGGGGGCGCAGCTCCGGTCCGGCGCGCTGCTGCTGGCCGTGATCCTGTTCGCGTGGCTGTCCTCGACCTTCCTCGTGGCCCACGGGACCCAAGCCGGCCTGTGGTCCGTCGTGGGCCTGACGACGCTGGTGGCGTGGGCCTGCTCCTTGGCCACGGGCTTCCTCGGCATTCGACCCGCGGGTTCGCTGTTCCACATTTTCGCGTTCGCGGCGATCACCTCGATTGCGCAGGTGCCCCCGTTCGTCGAGGCGATCGGCACCTCGGCCGCCGTCGTCCTCCTGTGCGTCCTCATCGGCGTGGGCGGGTGGCTGCTCCCGGGCCGCAGGACCCACTGGACCAGGGAAGAACGCCAGCCCCTGTCGCCGAACGTGCGCAAGGCCATCTGGATCGAGTCGATCGGCTACGTCCTGGCGGCCGGGATCGCCGGCTCCGCGGCGGCGTTGCTCGCGGGGCCGCTGTCCATGGGACACGGCTACTGGGCGATGGTCGCGGCGGTTGTGCCGCTCGCCGGACACACCACGCGCCACCGCGTCGCGCGGGGCATCCACAGGGTCCTGGGAACCATCGCCGGGCTGTTCGTGATGGCCGCCGTGATCCTGGTGGATCCGGGCCCGTGGGCCGTGGTGCTGTTCATCGGCCTGATGCAGTTCTGCGCCGAGATGCTCATTGCCCGCAACTACTTCTGGGCGCAGGTCTGCGTGACGCCGCTGGCGCTCGTGGGGACCGCCCTCGGCGCCGGCTTCAGCCCGGCGCTGCTGTACGACCGGATGCTCGAGACGGTCATCGGCGCCGTGATCGGCGTGGCCGTGGTGCTGGCCGGATCCGCCTACGGGAGGCGGATCCGGCGCAGCATGGGGCTGGGCGCGGCCTAGGCTTCCGGCTGGTCCGCTCCGCCGGGACCCGGCCGCAGCACGTCCAGTTCGTGCCGGATCATCCGGCCGAGCTCGTCCGCGTCCAGCGTCCGCGAGCCGCCGTGGGCGCGCAGGTGGAACAGCGCGTCGAGGCGCTGCGTCCGCCACTCGCGCTCCGATTCGGCGTCGTTCGCGGCGGCCGCGCGGTGGATCTCGCGGTCGAAGAGGTTCGGCGAGTCGAGCTGCCGCTGCCGCACCTGGGCGGACAGCTTGGACTTGAGCGGATCGTCCTCCACATGGTCGGTGGCCCGCAGCGCCTCGGCATAGTGCGAGGCTGCGTCGGGATCGCCGTCGTCCCCCGCGAGGTACGCGGCCATGGCGAGCGCCCCCTGGATGCTCTTCCAGCGGCCGAAGTTGCCGTCGAACGGCAGTTCCGTGAGGATGCCCAGGGCGCGCCAAGCGTTCGTACGGTCGTCGAGCTCGACCAGCAGGAGGTGTGCCAGGTTGCGGACATCCTCCAGCTGCGAGCCCGACTTGGCGTTGAAGCCGCGGCTGAGCCGGGCCACCGGGGCCAGGACGCGCTGGTCCCACGGGTACTCGCGCGCTATGGAAATCAGGACGGCCTCGGCCGAACCGTCCTCCACCGGGATGACGGTGAGCTCGTCCAGGGTCGCCTCGGGCGGCGGCTCGGTGGTGTGGACGCGCAGCGACGAGCCGCACGCGATGGTGACCTTCTGTCCGCTCTCCAGCGTCGCCTCGATGTAGGCGGGCGTGCCGAAGCTGTCCTGGACGGTGCGCAGGCCGACGACGGGCAGGCTCGGGGTGCCGGTGCGGGTGATGAAACGATTGCCGGGCGCGACCTTTTCGGCGCGGACGGACCTGATGTAGCTCTGCTCCACGATGTTCCTAGCGGCACCAGCCGACGTGTGCCAACGCCTGCCGGATCAAGTTTCCGCGGCCGCCCTGGAACTCGTCCTGGACGTCCGGGCTGAGGGCGTCCTCCGGGCTCAGCCAGGTGAGCTCGAGGGCGTCCTGCCGGGGGCTGCACTCGCCGCGCACGGGGATGATGTAGGCCAGCGACACGGCGTGCTGCCGGTCGTCGGTCAGCCCGGTCTCCGACGGAGAGGGGAAGTATTCGGCCACGGTGAAGGGAACGGGGCTGGCCGGCAGCTGCGGCATGGCCATGGGGCCGAGGTCCTTTTCCATATGCCGGACCAGGGCGGCACGAATGGTCTCGCGGTACATCACGCGTCCGGAGACGAACGTGCGGGTGAACTGCGCGTCCGCGTCCGCCGTGTACAGCAGGCCGATCTCGTTCACGTACCCGAGCGGATCCAGGCGCACCGGGATCGCCTCGACATACAGGATCGGAAGGCGCTGGCGGGCCTCGTAGAGATCCTCGTCGGAAAGCCAGCCGGGGTAGGGGTCGGGGGTGCGCACGTTCATACGTCATGTTTATCCCATTGGGGCGGCGAGGGCACGCCCCCATCCCGTGCGGAGGCGGATTGCCCCGGAAGCGAACACGCGCGGAATACCGTGGCGCCCCGACGGGTTACGCTAGATGGTCGCGGCGCGAAGCCCATGCCCGGCCGCCCCGCTCCACCCCGGCCCGGCAGCCCGCCGCCACCTCCCCGCCATACCTTTGAAGCCCGCCACCCATGGGCGCCCTTGCGAACAGGATCCTTCCGTGCAGCACACGAGCAATCCCGGCCCACCCGCCGCAACTGCCGACCCGACCCGGCTCACCGCCTCCTCGCGGACCACGATCGGCGTGCTTCTGGTCGCCTCCTTTGTGGTCATCCTCAACGAGACCATCATGAACGTGGCGCTGCCGCGGCTGATGGTGGCCTTCTCCGTCTCCGCCGACGCCGTCCAGTGGCTCGCCACGGCCTTTATGTTGACCATGGCCGTCGTCATCCCGACCACCGGCTACCTCCTCCAGCGCTTCTCGGTCCGCACCGTCTTTGTGCTCGCCATGGGACTGTTCTCGGTGGGAACCCTGCTCGCGGGCCTGGCCCCCGGCTTCGAGGTCCTGCTGGGCGCGCGCGTGATCCAGGCCAGCGGCACGGCCATCATGCTGCCGCTGCTGATGACCACCATCCTCAACCTGGTGCCCCCGTCGCGCCGCGGCGCGATGATGGGCAACGTCAGCATCGTGATCTCCGTGGCGCCGGCGATCGGCCCCACACTGTCCGGCCTGATCCTGCAGTTCCTCGAGTGGCGCTTTATGTTCCTGCTGGTCCTGCCGATCGCCGTTGCCGCGCTGCTCATCGGCGCGCCGCGGCTGAACAACACGGCCGAGGCAGGCGACATGCCGTTCTCCGTTCCCTCGGTCCTGCTGTCCATCCCCGGGTTCGGCGGCCTGGTCTACGGCCTGAGCAAGATCGGCGGCGGGCACGACGGCGCCGCGGCGCAGGGTCCCGACGCCGGTGCGCTCGCGGCCCTCGCCGTGGCGGTCGTCTGCCTGGCGGCCTTCACGTTCCTGCAGCTGCGGCTGCAGCGCACCGACCAGGCCGTGCTCGACCTGCGTCCCTTCACCTACCGGCCGTTCACGCTGTCGCTGCTCCTGATGGTGCTGGCCATGGTGGCCCTGTTCGGCGTGATCATCCTGCTGCCCATCTACCTGCAGAACGTCCGCGGCCTGGACACCCTGGGGACCGGGCTCCTGCTGCTGCCCGGCGGGCTGCTCATGGGCCTCCTGGCGCCCTTCGTCGGGCGGCTCTACGACCGGGTCGGCCCGCGCCCGCTGATGGTTCCCGGCTCGCTGCTGCTCACGGCCGTGTTGTTCGCCTACTCCCAGCTGACGCCCCAGACCCCGGTCTGGATGCTGGTCGGAATGCACCTGCTGATGTCGCTGAGCTTCGCGTTCCTCTTCACGCCCGCGTTCACCACGGGCCTGAACCCCCTGCCGCACCACCTTCATTCGCACGGCTCGGCGGTGCTCAGCACGCTGCAGCAGCTCGGCGGCGCCGCGGGCACCGCCCTGCTGGTGGGCATCATGGCCTCCTCCACGGCCGTGGCCGCGGCCGCCGGCGCCGAACCGGTCGCCGCGCAGGTGGAGGGCTTTCGCCACGGTTTCCTGGCCGCCGCGATCGTGAGCGTCGGGGTCGTTGTGCTCTCGACCATGCTCAGCAAGCCCAAGGCGGAGGAACCCGCCCACTAGGGCGGGCCCGTCCCGCCGCGCGGGATGCGCCGGACAAACGGCAGGTGCCCCTCTCAACAAAGAGGGGCACCTGCCGTTTGCTGTGTCCGCCCTGACCTACCAGTCGGCACGCCAGTACTGGTCGGCGCGCGGGTTGTTGTCCCGGCCGACGCCGAGCTCCTTGGCGGCCTGCGCCGGCCACTGGGGCTGCACGAGCGCCGCGCGCCCGATGCTGATGCCGTCGGCGCGGCCCTCGGCCAACACGTCCTCGGCGTGGGCCGCGTCCCGGATCAGGCCGACCGCGGTGACGAACGAGTCGGTGCCCTCCAGGGCCTCGCGCACGGCCGTGGCCAGCGGGACCTGGTAGCCGGGGCCCGACGGGCCGTGGAAGGCGCCGATGCCGCCGCTGGAAAGATCGAAGACGGTGACGCCGAGCTCGCGCGCCTCGCGGACCAGCCGGACCGTGTCCGCGATGCGCCAGCCGCCGTCGACCCAGTCCTCGCCGGAGAGCCGGATGGCCAGCGCCTTGTGCTCCGGCCACACCTCGCGCACCGCGGCGATGACCTCGCGGGCGTAGCGGGTGCGGTTCTCGAAGCTTCCGCCGTAGGCGTCGGTGCGCTGGTTGGTCAGCGGGGAGAGGAACTGGTGGATCAGGTAGCCGTGCGCCGCGTGGAGCTGCACCACGTCGAAGCCGGCGGCGTCCGCGCGCCGGGCGGCCTCGGCCCAGGAACGCACCGACTCGGCGATCTCCTCCACGGTCATGCCGCGCGGCGACGCCAGCTCGTGGATCTCGGTGGGCGAGGGGCCCACCGTCTCCCAGCCGCCCTCGTCGGCCGGGATCGAGCCTCGGGCGCCGGATGCCGCGGCCTCCGGAAGCCACGGGTAGGTGGACGCCTTGGCGCCGGCGTGGCCCAGCTGGATGCCGGCGGCGGCGCCCTGGGAATGGATGAAGTCGACGATCGGGGCCCACGCGTCGCGCTGGGCGTCGTTCCAGAGGCCGGTGTCCTGGTCGGAGATGCGTCCCTCCGGCACCACGGCCGTGGCCTCCGTGTAGACGATGCCGAAGCCGCCGGCCGCGCGGGCGCCAAGGTGCATCAGGTGCCACGAGTGGGGGATCCCGTCCTTCGCGGTCACGGAATACTGGCACATCGGGGCAAGGGCGGTGCGGTTGCGCAGGCTCAGTCCGGAGCCGTCGGGGGTGGTCAGGGTCGCGGGTTCGAAAAGTAGTGGCACGCCTGTTGCCAACGGGCGCCGCGCCGCGGCTATTCCCCGGCGGGCCATTCGTTGACCCAGATCTCCTCGCCGCCGTCGGGGTTCGCCACCTTCACGGTTCGGCCGAACGCCTCCTGGTCCAGGCGCGCGGAGAATCCGGCCGAGGCGAGCCGCTCGAGGAGTTGTTGCGCGTCGCCGTCGTACTCGAAGGAGAGCGCGACGCCGGGCGCGGTCCCGGCGTGGACGCCCACCATGCCGCCGTTTTTGGCGCCGAGCTGTGTCCAGCCGTCGCCCGGAACCAGCGTCTTCGCGCCGAGGTTCCGCAGTGTCTGCGCGGCCCCGCCGACGTCGGGCGTCCTCCAGACGGGCATCACGTGGACGGACGCGTCCGCCGAGGCGGGCTCGGGGCGTTCCTTCTCCACGTCGGCGATCATGGCCAGCCCGTCGGGCCCGGACATGGCGGCAGTGCGGCCGTACTCGGATGCGCGGATGTCGACGTCGGTGCCCGCCTCGCGGGTGCGGCGCACGAACTCGTCCAGGTTCCCCACCTCGAACGCGAGCAGCGAGTCGCCGCCGGCGGCGTCGGCGGCCGATGCGCGCTGCAGGGCCACGCGGCCGTGGAGCGAATCGAACTCCAGCCAGTCCCCGAAATCAAGGGCCCTGACGAGTCCCAGGCCCTCCAGCAGGCGTGCCCAGTCGTCGATGTGGTCCGTGTAGTGGATGGGGCGCAGTCGCAGCATGCCTCGATGCTAGCCCCGGAAGACCCGCGGCGACACCCGCGCGGCCTCTGGACACGGGGCGCGGGACTTGGTGGAGTGGGGCCATGGCCACCCTCCTTCCCGAACTTCTTGTCCCCGATTCCGCCGCATGGCGGGCCTGGCTCGCGGAGCACCATGCGGCCAGTCCGGGCGTCCGCCTGGTCCTGCACAAAAAGGGTGGCGAGGTGACGTCGCTCGCCTACGCGCAGGCGGTCGAGGACGCGTTGTGCTTCGGGTGGATCGACGGGCAGGCCAGCCCGCGCGACGAGGGCAGCTACTGCGTCCGCGTGACGCCGCGGACCAAGACCAGCAAGTGGTCCGCCGTCAACGTGGGACGGGTGGAGCGGTTGAGTGACGCCGGACTGATGCAGCCGGCCGGCTTGGCCGCCGTCGCGGCGGCCCGGGCGGACGGCCGCTGGGACGCCGCCTACGTGGGCGCCGCGACGGCGGAGCCGCCCCCCGCGTTCCTGGACGCCATCGAGGCCAACCCGGCGGCGAGGGAGGCCTACGCGCGGCTGAACAGCACCAACCGCTACGCCATCTACTACAGGATCCAGTCGGTCAAGCGGGAGGAGACGCGCGTGCGCAAGGCGGGGGAGTTCGCCGAGATGCTCGCCCGCGGGCAGGCGCCCTACGCCCAGGACGGGTTCGAGGTGGCGCCGACGCGCCGGGGGCGTACGGGGGCCTAGCCGCCATAGCGCGCGACGAAGTTGCGCAGGATCGCTCCGGGCCAGCGGACGTCGGCGCCGTAGGCGAGTTCGGTGAGGGCGGCGGCGTCCGACGGCGGGAAGTAGCCGGCGTCCTTGTAGATCTCGATGCGCGTGGCCAGTCCCCGGGCGTCGAGCTCGGGGTGGAACTGCGTGGCATAGAGGTTGTCCCCGAACCGGAACATCTGCACGGGGCAGGTCGGGGATCCCGCCAGCAGCACCGCGTGCTCCGGCAGCGACGCGACGGCCTCCTTGTGCCCCACGAAGGCCGTGAACGTCTCCGGCATCCCGGCGGTCAGCGGGTCGCGGCGTCCGGCCTCGCTGAGCGTCACCTCGGTGGTGCCCACGGGCTCGCCGTGGGTGCGGTCCAGCAGGGCGCCCTGATGGGTGCCCAGGGTCCCGACGCCGTAGCAGGCGCCGAGAAACGGGAAGTCGCGTTCGACGACGACGTCGAGGAGGAGGGCCAGCTCCGACTCGACGCGCAGCTGCGTGGCGGACTTGGACGCGCGCGGGTCCGACGCGTTGAACGGGCTTCCCCCGACCATGATGCCCGCGTACGCGTCCAGCGCGGCGACGCGGTCCCGCGGGTCCTCCGCCAGCAGCGGTTCGGGCAGGGAGCCGTGGTCCAGCCGGACCACCTCCAGGCGGTCGGCGTCCAAGCCGGCGAGCTCGAGGAAGCCGCGCACCTCGTCCTCGGCCGCGTCGTCCTCGGGCCGGGTGGACAGCAGCAGGAACGGTTTCACGCCCGCGCCCCGTTTCCGGACACGGGGAAGGCCACGCCCTCGCCCACCACACGGAGATAGACCTGGGCCCCGGGCCGCGCCAGTCCCGCGTTCCAGTGCCGAATGCTGATGGTCTGCGGCGTACCGGCGTGTCCCGCGCGGGCGTCCAGCAGGATCTTCACCGTGACCTCGGGCCCAAAATAGTCCGTTTCCACGATGGTGCCGTGGATGTCGCCGCTGCCGCTGATGCGAATCTGTTCCGGCCTGAGCAACAGCTTCATCGCCCCCTGGCCCGGGGGCAGGCGGACCGGGATGTGTCCCAGCGCGCACGTGGCCAGCGACCCCTGGAGGTCCGCGTCGAGGATGACCGCGTCTCCCAGGAACTCGGCCGTGGCCAGATCGATTGGCCTGGTGTAGACCACGAACGGGGCGCCGACCTGGGCCAGCACGCCGTCGCGCATGATGGCCACCTGGTCCGCGAAGGACAGGGCCTCGGACTGGTCGTGCGTGACCAGGATGGTGGTGACGCGCGCGGCGGCCAGCGTCTGGGCGACCGCCTTCCGCGTGGCCACGCGCAGGCCGGCGTCGAGCGCGGAGAACGGCTCGTCGAGCAGCATCAGCTCCGGCTCGCGGGCCAGCGCCCGGGCCAGCGCCACGCGCTGCTGCTGGCCGCCGGAGAGCTGGTCCGGTCGCCTTTGGGCGTATTCGGGACCCAGCGAGACCATGTCGAGCAGTTCCGCGACCCGGTCCCTGGACGCGGTCCCGCGGTACCGCTTGCGGTCCAGGCCGAACGCAACGTTCTCGCCGACGTCGAGGTGCGGGAAGAGGGCGCCGTCCTGCGCCACGTATCCCACGTTGCGCCGATGCGCCGGAACCAGCAGCCCGCCGTCGGCCACCAGCCCGCCGTTGAGTTCCACGGTGCCGGAGTCCGGCGACTCGAATCCAGCGATCATGCGCAGGAGCGTTGTCTTGCCCGAGCCGGAGGGCCCGACGACGGCGGTGGTCACCCCGCGCTGGACGTCGAGGTCGATCCCGCGCAGAACCTGGGTGGAACCGAAGGACTTGCGCACGCCGCGGATGCGGACGTGGTTGTCCGGGGCCCCCGGGCCGGCGAGAGTGGGAGAGGTGGTCACTGAAGGACTCCAGGGGTTGTCTTGGTGTCGCGGCGGGCGGCAGCCGCCGCCGCGGTCCCGCCGGGCACGGGCCGGGCGGATTCCCATGGGGGAGGGGAGGCTGGCGAAGCGGCGCCAACCGGCGCGGGGCGGGCGGGCGCGCGGCCGGCCAGCGAGCGGTTCGACTGGGCGTAGAGCAGGTAGGTCATGGGGAGCGACAGGACCACCAGCAGCAGCGCGTAGGGCGCGGCGCCGGTGTAGTCGATCTCGTTGGTGAGCGACCAGAACGACGTCGCGAGGGTGCGGACACCGTTGGGGGCCAGCAGGAGCGTGGCGGTGAGTTCGTTCGCGATCCCCAGGAACACCAGTGCCGCCCCGCCCAGCGCGGCCGGCGCCACCAGGGGCAGCGTCACTGACGCGAAGGCCCGCAGCGGCGAGCGGCCCAGGGAGCGTGCCGCCTCTTCGAGCTCCCGCGGCGTCTGCGCCAGACCCGCGCGGAGGTTCACGAGCGCCCGGGGGAGGAACAGCAGGACGTAGGCGGTGACCGCCAGCGGGGCCGTCTGGTACAGCGGCCGGGCCCACGACACGGCGACCGTCACGAACGCGAGCGCCACGACGATTCCGGGGAGCGAGGACGTGACGTAGTTGCAGGCCTCGAGCAGGCGCGTGAGGCGGCCGTTGTGCCGCACGGCCAACCAGGCGATCGGGAACGCCGCCATGGTGGTGATGGCGGCGCCGGCAAGCCCGTACCCCAGTGTCTGGGCGAGCGAGGGCCCGATTCGTTCCCAGTCCCAGACCGCGCCCCCGCCGAGGGCGAGCCAGCGCACGATGTTGCCCAGCGGGACGCCCAGGGCGGTGCCCAGGAACGCCAGGACCCCGAGGACGGCCGGGATCCGGCACCCACCGAGCTCCAGCCGCCGGGGGCGCGTGGCGACCCCGGATCCGATGCGGGCGTAGCGCGCGCTGCCGCGGACCGAGGCCTCTGTGAGCAGCAGGAGCGCACACATCAGGACCAGGACGGCCGCGAGCGAGTTTGCGGCGGCACCGTTGAAGGTGGACTGGTATTGCTGCATGATCGCGGTCGTGAAGGTGTTGAACCTGATCATGGAGAAGGCGCCGAACTCGGCCAGCTGGTGCAGCGCGACCAGGAGGGCTCCGCCGGTGAGGGGCAGCCACAGTTGGGGAAGGACGACGGCGAAGAACCGCCGCCACGGTCCGAACCCCAGCGACGCCGCGGACTGTTCCAGCGCGGGGTCCATCGAGCGCAGCGTGGCGGCCACGGGGATGTAGACCACCGGGTAGTAGGACAGCACGGTGATCAGCACACCGCCGCCGATGCCGTGCAGGGAGGGGATCACGGACACCCACGCGTAGCTGTTCACGAACGCAGGCACGGCCAGCGGCGCCGCGAGCAGGAGGGCGAACGCCCGCGCCGCCGGAAGGGTGGTGCGCTCCACAGTCCAGGCGGCCGCCACGCCGATCACCACGCACAGCGGGACGCTCAGCGCCACGAGGGAGACGGTGTTCCAGAGGAGCTCGCCCACGCGGGGGCGGAAGATCAAGGCCGACGCGGTCTCCCAGCCCGTCGCGACGCTCATGGCCACAACAAAGGCGAGCGGCACCAGGGTCAGGGCAGTGGTGGCCAGCGCCACAGCAACGACCGGCCGCGGCGCACGTCGGGCGTGGCGCCGGGCCGGTCGAGGCTGTGGGCGGCGGGTTGCCGCCGCGGGTTGTTGCATAAAGTAAGCGTAGTGCCCGGGTCTCTGCCGCGATCTACAGCAGCCCGGCGTTGGTCATCAGCTCGACGACCTTGGTGCCGTTGAGCTTGGCGGGGTCGATGGCGGGGGCCTCCAGCTTCTCCAGTGGTTCCAGGCCCTCGCGCGGGGACACTCCGCCTCCGATCGCGTACTCCCAGTCGGACCCGGAGTTCATCGTCTCCTGACCGGCCTTGGAGGTGATGAACTCCAGGAACTTCATGGCGTCCGCCTGCTGATCGGAGGACGCCAGCACGCCGCCGCCGGAGACGGACAGGAACGCGCCCGGATCCTGGTTGCGGAAGTAGTGCATGCCGACCTTGTCCGAGTTCTCGCCCGTCTTGGCCTGGTCCCCGAAATAGTAGTAGTGGTAGATGACCGCGGCGTCGACCTCGCCGACGTTGACGGCCTTCATCGCGGCGCCGTTCTTGGGGTAGATCTTGGCCCCTTCCTTGAGCCCCTCCAACCATGCGGCCGTGGCCTCCTCGCCCTTGAGTTCGAGCATCGCGGAGACGATCGCCTGGAAGTCGGCGCCGGCGGCCGCCGCGCCCCAGCGACCCGCCCACGCGGGATCCTGGAGGTCCAGAAGCGAGGCGGGAAGGTCGGCCTCGGAGACGTTGTCCTTGTTGTAGACCAGAACGGTGGAGCGCGCGGCAACCCCAGTCCACTTGCCCGACGACGGGCGGAACTCCTCGGGGATGTTCTCCTTGACCGCGTCGCTGACGTCGGCGAACAGGCCCGCGTTCTCCACCTGCGTCATTGCGGGGGAGTTCTCGGTGATGAAGACGTCGGCGGGGGAGGCGTCGCCCTCGGCGACAATCTGGTTGCTCATCTCGGTGTCGCTGCCCTGGCGGACCGTGACTTCGATGCCCGTCTCCTGGGTGAACGCATCGATCCACGCCTGGGTCATGGTCTCGTGCTGGGCGTTGTAGACCGTGATGCCCTCCGCGTCGGAGCCGGAGCCGGACGCTTCGGTCGAGGGGGCGGCGCCGCCGCAGGCGGCGAGACCCAGGAGGGACGCCAGGGCAAGGGCGGCGGTGGCCGAGCGCTTGAGGTTCATGGGTGTTGCCTTTCGGAAGTGCGCCGCATCACGTCGAAACGGCGAAACCAAGGATGGCATGAATTACGCCACCCCCGCATTTCCGAATATCCAATATGACGGTTAGGTGCGCCTGTCCTTGGCTCGGTGGTGGTGTGTTTGCCGTCACAGTAGAGTGAATGGGAGTTAGTGCCCATTAACCGAGCGCCGTTCGCCGGCACAGGAGGAACCATGAGGATTGCCGAGGGAACCGCCCTAGTCACGGGAGGTGCGTCCGGATTGGGCGCGGCCACGGCCAAGGTCCTGTACGACGCCGGGGCGCACGTGGTGATCGTCGATCTACCGTCCTCGGACGGGGCCGGCGCCGCGTCCCGGCTCGGCGAACGAGCCCGCTTCGCGGCCGCGGATGTGACGGACGAATCCCAGGTCCGCGCCGCGGTCGGCCTGGCGTCGTCCCTCGGGCCCCTGCGCGTCGCGGTCAACTGTGCCGGCGTTGCCACCCCCGGAAAGGTTCTTGGCCGCGAGGGCGTGCTTCCGCTGGACGCGTTCGAGAGGGTCGTGCGGGTCAACCTCGTTGGCACCTTCAACGTGCTCCGGCTGGCGGCGGAGGCCATGGCGGCCACGGAGCCCGTCGTGGATCCGGAAACGGGCACGGCGGAGCGCGGGGTGATCGTCAACACCGCGTCCGTCGCCGCCTTCGACGGCCAGATCGGCCAGCCGGCATATGCGGCGTCGAAGGGCGCCGTCGCCGCCATGACGCTGCCGATCGCACGCGAGCTGGCGGCCAGCCTCATCCGCGTCGTCACGATCGCGCCGGGCATCTTCGAGACCCCCATGCTGGCCGGGCTGCCGCGGGAGGCGCAGGACTCGCTCGGACGGCAGGTGCCGCATCCGGCCCGCCTGGGCAAGCCGGCCGAATATGCGGCGCTCGTTGCTCACATCGTCGGCAACCAGATGCTGAACGGCGAAACCATCCGGCTGGACGGCGCCATTCGCATGGCGCCGAGGTAGGCGCCGTGGCCCGCCACCACGGCCCGGCCTCGGGGATCCCCGCCGCCCGAAGCCGCCCCGAGAGTCCCGACCACGCGGACGAGGGTGCGCCCATGGGCCGCGCCGCGGCCTCCGCGGGACTGCCCGACGCCGATTTCCTGGCAGTGGAGACGCAGTTGTCTCCCCGCGAGCGCCTCAAGCTGGCGGAGGTGCGCGAGTTCCTGGACCGGGAGGTGGTCCGGCACGCGGCGCAGTGGTGGAACCGTGAGGAGTTCCCGCACCATCTGCTGGGCCAGCTCGGCGAGCTGGGGATCAGCACCCCCACCCGGCATGGCTACTCCCACCTGTTCCACGGCCTGGTGATCGCGGAACTCAGCCGGGCGGACGCCTCCCTCGCGACGTTCTTTATGATCCACCACGACCTTTTCGTCGAGTCGCTTCACGACTTCGGGACGGACCGGCAGCGGGCCCTCTACCTGGAGGACGCCGCCGCGCTGCGGACCACCGGCGCCTTTGCCCTGACAGAGCCGGACCACGGCTCCGACGTCGCCCGGGGCATGGAGACCACGGCCCGGCGCGACGGGGACGAATGGGTACTGAACGGCCGGAAGCGATGGATCGGCAACGGGACCTTCTGCGACCACATGCTGCTGTGGGCGCAGGACGCGGACTCGCGCGAGGTGCGCGGGTTCGTTCTGGACACCTCGCTGCCCGGCTTCAGCGCGACGCGGATCGAGAACAAGATCGCGTTGCGCACCGTGCAGAACGCGGACATCGTGTTGGAGAACGTCAGGGTCTCCGAACTGGACAGGTTCCCGGGCATCGATTCGTTCGCGGACACAAACCAGCTGTTGCGCTCCAGCCGGATCATGGTGGGCTGGGTGGCTGTGGGACAGCAGCTGGCGGCGTTCGACGTCGCCCGCGACTACGTGCTGGAGCGGCGGCAGTTCGGGCGGCCCCTGGCATCCTTCCAACTTGTGCAGCAGCAACTTGTCCAGATGCTGGGCAACGCCACCGCGTCGCTGGCGATGATGGCTCAGCTGGCCACGCTGCAGTCCGGTGGGCGCGAGGACATGCCGCAGGCGGCCCTGGCCAAGTCCTTCACGACGCTCCGGATGCGCGAGACCGTGGCTACCGGCCGGGCCCTGCTTGGCGGCAACGGGATTGTCACGGACCGGAGGATGGCTAAGATCTTCGCCGACGCCGAGGCGATCTTCACCTACGAGGGCACCTACGACATCAATTCGCTGATCGTGGGCCGTGCCGTCACGGGGATCTCCGCGTTCGGCTAGGCCCCGCGGCCGCCCGCGCCCGACGCCGCGACCGGGCGGGCCGCGGGGAGCCGCTCCCCGGCCGTCACGGCCAGATCCAGGCGGTTTCCCTCGATCGGCGCGGGGCACACGGCGAAGGGGCTGAACGCGAACGGATAGTCCAGTGTCCGGTTGAAGTCCAGCGAGACGGTCCCGTCGTCCGCCGGCGGGGGCACGTGGAGGAATCTCCAAGCCGGTGTCGATTCGCCGTTGGTCAGGTCGTGGAAGGACAGGAGCAGCGCCCCGGCTCCGCCGTCTTCCGCGGTGAGCCGGTGTTCGCGTCCGCCGGCCCGGAAAACGATGTCGCCGACCGCCGTCGTCGTCAACCGCGCGTCCTCGCGGTAGCTGGCGATGTCAATGGTCCGCGCCTCGCCGTACGGCCGGAAACGTCCGGTGAGCGCCCAGGCGGGGTCGTGGCCGAAGGTGGGGACGGAGACCATGGCCTCGAGGGCGGGAGTCCGGCGCTCGCGGGTGCGCACCATGTAGCGCGAATCCCGAAGGCCCAGCTCGACGATGGTCGAGCCATGCCGCACCCAGTTGACCGATTCGCCCTCCGCCAAGGTCCGGACCAGGGTGCCGTCCAGCGGTTCCGGCGCCCCCGCCGCGGCGGAACCGGCGTCGTGCGCATGGATACCGTCGGCGGCCAGCGCATCCAGCCGCGCCTCGGTTCCGTCCGCGCTCCATCGGCCGGGGAACAGGTCGATGGGCCCGGGCTTCGGGGGGAGCCACTGGAAGGACGTCACGGTCAACCAGCCGTATTCCGCGGTCAGCGACTGCTCGCGGAGTCGGCGCCAGCGCTTCCAGGATTCGTCGTCTGCCATGGACCAAGTCTGCCACTACTGTGGATCCGTGCCCTCCTTCCGCGCCCAATTGAACATCGCCGCCCTGCGCCCTGGAAACCGTCCCGAGGCCGTGATGGAATCCGCCGTCGCGGCCCTCGCCGAGCGGCACCACGTCGAGGCAAACCAGTTGGACATCGTGGCCGGGGTGCCGCGCATAACGCTTCGTTTCACGGTGGACGACGACGAGTGGGCGAACGAGGTCCGCAACGCGCGGGAGGCGGCGGCACGCATGCGCGTGGCGGTGGAGTCTGTCGCCGTCACCGAGAGGCTGGCGGTGCTGCGGCGCATCCGCGGCAGGTGGAGCCCCGTCTAGGATCCTAGAATTCGGTGCGCTGTCCGCGGGCGGCGCGGCGTTCCGCGTGCCCGATCTGGTACCTGCGGTTTTCCGTGGCGAGCAGCGTGATGAACGCGCACAGCCCCGCCATGATGGCCACGGCCGCGGAGTGGTTAGGGCCGATCAGGCGCGCCATCATCAGCCAGAACAGTCCCCAGGCGAAGCCCATGGCCACCACGATGCGCCCGCGTTCGGACATGGAGAAGGAGACCGCGGCCCACGTGGCGCCCACAAGCGCCACCACGCCCCAGGTGCCGGCGGGGAGGATCAGGTCGATCCCGCGCGATGTCAGCCACACGGCCACGTTCATGGGCCCGACCACCAGCATCCAGCCCAGGTAGAGGCCGATCGGCGCGTCCACAAGCATGCGTTCCGTGCGGCTGCGCGCGGTGCGCAGGTTCAACAGCCGCAGCCCGTAGACAAGAACGGCGGTGGTGGCCGCGGCGATCCACATCGACGTCGCCACCAGGCCGCCGCGCGCCGCCAGCAGCCACAGGGCTCCGAGGAGGGCGGACGACGCCGCCACGTAGCCGAGAGACCGCTGCCTCAGGGATGAGCGCTGCGTGGGATGCCACTGGTACACGGCGTAGGCGCCCAGTCCCAGGAACACCACTCCCCAGAGCGCGAAGGAGTCCACACCCATGGACAAGAGCGAGAAGTCGGGGTCGAACCGCGATTCGGATCCGGAGTGGGCGGTGGCGCCGCCGAAACGCCCCAGTCCCAGGAAGCCTAGGACCAGGGCCAGGGCGGCGGCCACGGACACGACCGCCCGGCGCAGCAGGTCCTGCTTGTTCTCCGGCGGGTCGGGATCCGTGGAGGGGACGTTGTAGGGGGGAATGTAGATGGGCTCCTCGTCCGTCTCCTCCACCCACACCGGCTGCCGCTCGGGCAGCGGCTCCTCCTCCACCACGTCGTCCTCGGCCGGGTGCGTGCGGGAGGTCTCGATCGCCTCGCGGGCGCTCTCGACGAGGGACTGGAGGTTCGCGGAGGACGCGGCCTCCGCGGCGGCGGCGCGCTCCGCGAGATCGCGCTCGGCGCGCTCCCGCCGGTCGGTCTCGGCCCGTTCGGCCTCCGCGCGTTCGCTGGCGGCGCGGGCGGCGGCGGCGCGCTCGTCCTCGATCCGCTGGAGCTCGGCGCGCTCGAGCGCGGCGGCGTGCTCCCGCGCCTCCTTGGCCCGGCGTTCCCGGTCGCGCGCCTCTCGGCGTGCCGCGCGTTCACGCGAACGGTCCGCCGCCAGTTCCCGCTGGTGCGCGACGGCGTCGGCCAGGCGTTGGCGCCCAGCGGCCCAGTCGGGCTGTTGGATGTTGTCGAAGAAGTCGCTGAGTCGTTTGGGAGATCCGGACGCATCGACGTTGGTGCGGCCGCTCGCCATGTGCCGTGCCGCCGGAGGACGGTTGGGACGTGGAGGGACAACGGCCGCCGGGCGCCTGGCGTCGGCGGGTGGTCCGGCCGCGTCGCCCGCTTCGGGGGCCTTCTGTCCGGCAGGTTGGCTCGCGCGTAGCCTCTCGAGCGCCGTCGAGGCCGCGGAGGTCCCCTCTCGCGTCTCAGCCATTGCCCTGCATCCCTTTCAATCGCGAGCGGAGGGCCAGCAGGCCCGCCAGAACCACACCGACAAGCGTACCCAATGCCATGCCGATCATGGCGGAGGCCCAGGCGGGGAGTCCCGTCGCGGACCCGGTGAGGTAGCCGAGCGAGACCATCCACGATGCCCAGGCCACGGCGCCGGCGCCGCTCAGCAGGAGGAACGGGGCCAAGGGCACGCCGGCAATCCCGGCCGCCGCCATGGAGGCGGTCCGGCCGCCTGAGATGAACCTCACGCCGACCAGCCCCGCATATGTGGTTTCCCGGCCCACGCCCTCAACCAGCCGCGTGGTGTTGCGGTGGAGCCAGCGGCCCCAGGCGAAGCGGTCGAGCCATCCGGTGAGGCCGTGCCGGAAGACCAGATAGAGGGCAACGTCGCCGATCCAGCACCCTGCCGCGGCGGTCAGAACGGCCGCGGGCGCGCTGAGCCTGCCCTCCGCGGACAGGGGTCCGGCGCCCAGCACCAGCAGTTCCGAGGGAAGGGGCGGGAACGGTGCGTCCAGCGCGACCAGGAGCAGCATCAGTGGGTAATACCAGAGGCCGAGGTCGCCGGCGAGGGCGGCATCCAGGTTCACGCGGGGCGCTCGAGGAGGCTTTGGCCGGAGCGGAACTCGGCAGCGGCACCGGTCAACGGATCCGTGAAGGCGATCGACCGGGCCAAGAGCTGTAGGGGACGGGCATGGTCGTCCGGCGCCTTGTCCAGGAGCACCGGATAGAAGGGGTCGTTGAGGATCCCGAGGCCGAGCGCCGCCATGTGGACCCGGAGCTGGTGGGTCTTGCCGGTGTGGGGCCGCAGCCGAAACAGGCCGACTTCGGCTCCCGCGTGGGTTCCCGCACTGGTGCCGGTGCGCGCCACGTCGATGCGGCTCTCGGCGTTGGGCTCGCCCTCGTCGACGACGGAGAGCAGCGTGCCCTTGACCTTGCTCATCCGGTTTCGGTAGACCACCGGGAAACCTCGGCCCTCGAAGCCCGGCGGCAGGACGCTGACGCACTCGTATTCCTTGCGGATCTGGCGCCGCTCGAACAGGGTCTGGTACGCGCCGCGGGTGAGCGGGTTGGTGGAGAACAGGATGACGCCGGCTGTGGCGCGGTCCAGGCGGTGCATGGGGATCAGGTCGGGGATGCCCAGGCGGTTGCGCAACCGGACCAGGGCGGACTCCTGGACGAACCGGCCGCCGGGGGTCGTCGGCAGGAAGTGCGGCTTGTCCACGACCAGCAGGTTCGCGTCCTGGTGGAGGATCTCCTCGGTGAAGGGGACGGGCTCCTCGACGGGCAGGTTGCGGTAGTACCAGAGGAACTCGTGCGGTCCCAGCGGCGTGCCGGCGTCCAGGGGCACCCCGCCGAGGCCGACCACCTCGCCGTCCCGGAAGCGCCGCACGATCCCGTCGGGGTCGACGTGGCCGAAGCGGTGCAGGACGTAGTCCATCACCGTGTCCCATTCGCCGTCCCGGGGCAGGCGCAGTCGCGTCGCGTTGACACCGTCGCGGACGGGGAGGGGGGATCGCATGGCCATCGTCCAAGTCTCCCACGCGCCGTCGGCGACCCGTGCGGCGCCCGTCGGGGGCACCGCCCATGGCGACCCGCCGGGCCCGCCGCCGGGTCAGGCCCCGACGTAGGCGGCGAGGTGCTCGCCGGTCAGCGACGAGCGGGCGGCCACAAGATCCGCCGGTGTGCCCTCGAAGACGATCTTCCCGCCGTCGTGGCCGGCGCCGGGTCCCAGGTCGATGATCCAGTCGGCGTGCGCCATCACGGCCTGGTGGTGCTCGATCACGATGACGGACTTGCCCGAGTCGACCAGCCGGTCCAACAGGCCCAACAGGTTCTCCACGTCCGCGAGGTGCAGGCCGGTGGTCGGCTCGTCGAGCACGTAGATGTCGCCCTTCTCCGCCATCTGGGTGGCCAGCTTCACGCGCTGCCGCTCGCCGCCGGACAGCGTGGTGAGCGGCTGGCCCAGCGTGAGGTACCCGAGGCCGACGTCGACGAGCCGGTCGAGGATCTTGTGGGCCGCCGGCGTCCGCGCCTCCCCGGCGCCGAAGAAGGCTTCCGCCTCGGACATGGACATCGCGAGCACCTCGGAAATGTTCCGGCCGCCCAGCGTGTACTCGAGCACCGATGCCTGGAACCGGCGCCCCTCGCAGTCCTCGCACGTGGACTCGACCGTGGCCATGACACCGAGCTCGGTGAAGATGACTCCGGCGCCGTTGCAGGTGGGGCAGGCGCCCTCGGAGTTGGAGCTGAACAGGGCCGGCTTGACGCCGTTGGCCTTCGCGAACGCCTTGCGGATCGGCTCGAGCAGCCCGGTGTAGGTTGCCGGGTTGCTGCGGCGCGAGCCCTTGATCGCTCCCTGGTCGATCACCACCACCCCCTCGCGGCCGGCCACCGAGCCGTGGATCAGCGAGCTCTTCCCGGAGCCCGCGACGCCCGTGACCACACACAGGACACCGAGCGGGATGTCGACGTCGACGCCGCGGAGGTTGTGCGTCGAGGCGCCGCGGACCTCCAAGGCGCCGGTCGAGGCGCGCGCCGCGTCCTTCAGGCGCGCCCGGTCGTCGAGGTGGCGGCCGGTGATCGTATCGCTTTCACGCAGCGCGTCGACGGTGCCCTCGAAGCAGATGGTGCCGCCGGCCGTTCCCGCCCCGGGCCCGAGGTCGACGACGTGGTCGGCGATCGCGATGGTCTCCGGCTTGTGCTCGACCACCAGCACGGTGTTGCCCTTGTCGCGCAACTGGAGCAGCAGCGCGTTCATGCGCTCGATGTCGTGGGGGTGCAACCCGATGGTGGGCTCGTCGAAGACGTACGTGACGTCCGTGAGCGAGGAGCCGAGATGGCGGATCATCTTGGTGCGCTGCGCCTCGCCCCCGGACAGCGTGCCGGCCGGCCGATCCAGCGACAGGTAGCCGAGGCCGATTTCCGTGAAGGAGTCGAGCAGGTGCCGCAGCCCCTTCAGCAGCGGCGCGACCGACGGCTCCCGCAGGTCCCGGATCCATGCGGCCAAGTCGCTGATCTGCATGGCGCAGAGGTCCGCGATGTTTTTCCCCTGGATCCTGGAGGACCTGGCCTCGGGGCTCAGCCGCGTGCCGTCGCACTCGGGGCAGGACTGGAACGTGATGGCGCGCTCGACGAAGGCGCGGATGTGCGGCTGCATCGCCTCGACGTCCTTGGAAAGCATCGACTTCTGGATCTTCGGGATGATGCCCTCGAAGGTGAGGTTGACACCGTCGACCTTGATCTTGGTCGGCTCCTTGTAGAGGAGGTTGTTCAGTTCGCGCTCGGTGTAGTGCCCGATCGGCTTGTCCATGTCGAAGCCGGCGCCGCTGAAGATGCGGCCGTACCAGCCGTCCATGCTGTACCCGGGGACCGTCAGCGCACCCTCGGCGAGCGACTTGCCGTCGTCGTACAGGGCGGTGAGGTCGAAGTCCGAGACCGCTCCCATGCCCTCGCAGCGCGGACACATGCCGCCGAGGTAGACCGCCTCGCGCACCACGTTCTTCTCGACGCGGCCGCCCTTCTCGGTGCTCATGACGCCGCTCGCCTTGCGGGTGGGGACGTTGAAGGAGAACGCCGTGGGCGGGCCCACATGCGGTGCGCCCAGCCGGCTGAACAGGATGCGGAGCATGGCGTTCGCGTCCGTCGCCGTGCCGACCGTGGAGCGCGGGTTCGCGCCCATCCGCTCCTGGTCGACCAGGATCGCCGTGGTGAGGCCCTCGAGCAGGTCCACCTCGGGCCGGGCCAGGGTGGGCATAAAGCCCTGGACGAACGCGCTGTAGGTCTCGTTGATCATCCGCTGGGACTCCGCGGCGACGGTGCCGAACACCAGGGAGCTCTTGCCCGAACCGGAGACGCCGGTGAACACCGTCAGCCGGCGCTTCGGGATCTCGACGCTCACGTCCTTGAGGTTGTTGACGCGGGCACCCTGCACCCGGATCAGTTCGTGGCTGTCGGCCACGTGCGGGGCGGGCGCCTGGGTGTCTGATCCAGTGGACGTGCTCATCGTCTCTCCATCCGTGAAGTGGCCGGTCCGGCGGCCGGCGTCGTCGTCTGGCTCCATCTAACCAGTTCCGCCCCCGGCGCCGGCCCGCGCGTGGCTACTCCTCGATGCGGAACCCCAGCTTGATGGCCACCTGCCAGTCGGCGACCTTCCCGTCCTCGATGTGGCCGCGCACCTGCGTGACCTCGAACCAGTCGAGGTTCCTGAGGGTCTTGTGGGCCTGGGCGACGGCGTTGGTCACGGCCGCCTCGACGCCCTCGGGCGACGTGCCGACGATTTCGGAGACGCTGTAAACGTGGTTCGACATGGGAATACCTCCGCTGTGGGTGGCCGCTGGTCGTGGCCCGTTCGGCCAACCTACCGCCGCCGGACGGGTCCGTCCATGGCCCGTTGCGCCCGCCCCGCTCAGTGGGCCGAGGTCGTTGCCGCGGCGACGTTGGTGGGCAGCGCCTGGCAGTTGGGGCACCAAAACACGTCGACGTCGCAGCCGTCGGCGAACCGGCGGGGCTGCTGGGTGGCCACGCTCGAGCCCACGACGCCCTCGGCGGACGACACCGTGGTGAGAGACAGCGCGGCCATGGACGTTCCCATGCGCTCGTGGACGATGTCGTCGCCGCAGCGCGGGCAGGGTAGGCCGCCGCGCCCGTAGACCCAGTAGGGCTCGGGGTGCGACGCCGGGGTGGTGATGCGCCGGGCGCTGTCCTTGTTGGAGTGCAGCAGTTGGTGCGCCAGCTCCACAACGTGCGCCAGGTCCCGGACCTCGCCGACGGGCAGGTGCGGATTCACCCGGGCCAGAAAGAGCAGCTCGGACCGGAAGACGTTGCCGAGGCCGGCGATGAGGCGCTGGTCCACGAGCGCCGGGCCGATGGGCCGGACCGGGTTGATCGCCAGGCGCCGCAGCGCCTCCGCGGAGTCCCAGTAGTGACCCAGCGGGTCCGGTCCCAAATGGCCTACCACGGCGGGCTCCTCCACCGTGTGGATGACCTGCAGGAACGCCATCTCGAATCCGATGGCCTGGAAGTCCGCGTTCTTCAGCACGCACCGCGCCTTGTAGGACGGCGATCGCCACCGCTCGCCGGGTGCGTAGACGTCCCAGCGCCCGTCCGCCGTCAGGTCGCAGTGGATGCTCAGCTGCCCGGTCCGGATGAGGAGGTGCTTGCCGCGGGACACAACGGAGCCCACGCGGGAGCCCGCCAGGCTGAGCCCGGAATAGCGGGGAATGCGGAAGTCGGTGGACTGGAGGACACGGCCGGTTAGCGCGGCATCAAGCATCCGCGCCATGCGGTGGACTCTGTCTCCCTCGGCCACTGGACGTCACATCCTTACTCGCGGGTCATATGACAGCATCTTTACACGATTATCGGTGTTGTGGGGGAGTAATCTTCGTGGAGCGTTTACACATCTACATCCGGTTTATTTACAGGCGGAACCGAATCCCACTAGGGGAGGAGTAGAAGCCCGCCTCCAGAAGCGCGGATCCTAGCGTCGAATCGAGGACGGGCATGCCGTTGGCGCGCTCCATCGACATCTTGTCAACCCGCGCCGTGCGCAGGGCGGAGACCAGGGCGCGCGCCGCGGCGGTGAGGGCCCCGGCGTCGTCGGTGAAGGCCAGCACCGTCTTGCCGCCCCGCTCGACGTAGAGGCACAGCGCGCCGTCCACGAGGACAACGACCGCTCCCGCCTTTCGCCCCGGGCGGTGTCCGGTGGCCGCGGGGGAATCCGGCGCGGCCTCCAGGGCGGGCCACGGCAGGGCCGCCCCGTAGGGGTTGGCGGGGTCCGTCGCGGCCAGCGCCAGGGCGGCCGGAACGCGCGCCGGGGCGCCGGGGCCGGCCGCGGAGTCCGCGTGCACGGCGTCCAGGTCGGTGTCGCGGGTGTGGCCGCGCAGCCGGTCCACGGTCGCCGGGACGGAGAACTGCGCCGCGCCGAGGTGTTCGATGAAGTAGCCGCGGCGGGTGCGCCCGGACTCCTCGAGCCGGCTCAGGACCTTGTACAGGAGCCCGAAGCCGCCGGGCACGTCCTCCGCCATCACGGAGCCGCGAGTGAGCACGCCGTAGCGGTCCAGCAGGTACTCGGCGGTCGCGTGGGCGCGCAGGGTGGGATCCGCCTCCGGCGCCGGCAGCAGCGACCAGCGTCCGGCGGCCGCGGGCAACGACGGGGTCGCGAGCGCGGCCGCTCCGGGGCGCAGCCCGGCCCCCGCCGCGTCCGGGGCAAGGCCGGCATGGTGCATCCCGGGGCCGCGCATGCCGCGCATCCTCCCGATCCGCGCCGCGCGGGCCCGCGGAGCGGCGGAGCGCTGCTTGTGCGCCGTCCGCCCCCCGCCCAACAGGCCGCGGACGGGAGCGAACGTGTCGTTGCCGATCCGACCCGCCCACACCAGCTCCCACAGGGCGTCGAGGACCTCGGGGTCGTTCCGGGCGGGTCCGTCGCCGGCGCGCAGCGGTTCGGTCAGTTGCCGGAAGAAGTACCCGCCGCCCGTTCCCAGGACTTCCAACAACTCCTCGTGCAGGGATCCCGGTTCGAAGGCGGTCTGCGGCGTCAGGGTGAGCGGCGCGTTCTCGGCGAGGTGCAGGCTGACCCAGCCGTCGTTCCCGGCGAGGGCGCCGGCCCCCGCCCACAGCACCTCGCCGGTGGACATCAGCTCGTCGAGCATCGCCGGCTGGTAGTCCCGCACCCTGGCCGGAAGCACAAACGACTCCCAGGCGCTCGCCGGCACGGGGACACCGGAAAGCTGGTCGATCACCGTCGCGACTCCGTCGATGCCCCGCAGGTTCTCGCCCACGTACTGCCACTTCGGCAGGAAGCGGCCGTAGGTGGCGGGGTCCACCGGCTCGACCTCCGCCCGGAGCGCGGCGAGCGACCGGCGCCGGATCTTGCGCAGCACCTCGGCGTCGCACCATTCGCTCGGGGCAGGCCGCGCGGCGTCGCCCGTGTCCGACGTTTCGGTCGGCCGGAACTCGCCCTCCACCACGCGGCCCTCGTTGCCGAGGCGCCGGAGTACGGAAAGCACGACTGCGGTGCCCAGGCCCAGCCGTCCGGCCGCCTCGGCCGCCGTGAACGGGCCGTGCGTGCGCGCGTAGCGGCCCACGAGGTCGCCCAGCGGATCCGTCACCGGCTCGATGAATGCCAGCGGAACGCCGATCGGCAACGGGACGCCCAGCGCGTCGCGGAGCCGGGAGGCGTCCTCGATCGCGGCGTGGACCTGCCGGCCGGCGACGTTGACGGTGAGCGCGCGGTTGGCGCGCAGCAGGTCGCGGACGTGGTCCGCCGCCGGCCCGGAGCCGGGGACCAGACGGAGATCGATGTCCTCGGTGGCCAGCGGTCCCAGCAGGCGCAGCAGGTCGGCGGTGCCCTCGAGGCCCTTGAGCTGGCGGTCCTCGGTCAACCGCTGCAGTTCGGCCTCCGTCCGGGCGATGACGGCGGGGTCCAGCAGCTCGCGCAGTTCGGCGCGGCCCAGCAGGTCGTTGAGCAGGCCGGGGTCCAGGGAGAGGGCCGCCGCGCGGCGTTCGGCCAGCGGGGAATCGCCCTCGTAGAGGAACTGGGCCACATAGCCGAACAGCAGCGACTGCGCGAACGGCGAGGGCTGGCGTGTGGTGGTTTCGAGGATGCTCAGCTCGCGCCTGCCGATGGCCGCGGCGATGGCACGGAGGGCCGGGAGGTCGTAGACGTCCTGGAGGCACTCGCGGACGGTCTCCAGAATGATGGGGAACGTCGGGTACTTGCGGGCGACGTCCAGGAGCTGGGCAGAGCGCTGGCGCTGCTGCCACAGCGGCGTCCGCTTCGCCGGGTTCTGCCGCGGCAGCAGGAGGGCGCGGGCGGCGCATTCGCGGAATCGCGACGCGAAGAGCGCGGATCCGCCCACCTCGGCGGTGACGATCGCGTCCAGCTCGTCCTCTTCGAACAGGAACAGCTCGGCGCCCGGGGGTTCGTCCTCCATCATCGGGACCCGGAGCACGATCCCGTCGTCGGCGGCCATGGCGGAGCCGTCCAGGCCGTAGCGCTGGTGGAGCCGGGCGCCGACCGCCAGCGCCCACGGCGCGTGGACGGGCAGGCCGAAGGGGGAGTGCAGCACCACGCGCCAGTCGCCGAGCTCGTCCTGAAAACGTTCGACGACCAGCGTGGTGTCGTTCGGGACCACGCTGGTGGCCGCTTGCTGTTCCCGCAGGTAGGCGGTGACGTTGGACGCCGCCCACGCGTCCAGGCCCGCGGCGGCGAGCCGGGCGTCGGCGTCGTCCGGGGTGGAGGCGGCCAGTTCGCGCCGGAACGCGCCGAGCGCCCTGCCGAGCTCGACCGGCCTGCCGAGCGAGTCGCCCTTCCAGAACGGCAGCTTGCCGGGCTGCCCGAAGGCCGGCGAGACCAGCACGCGGTCGTGGGTGATGTCCTCGATCTTCCAGCTGGTGGCGCCCAGTGCGAAGACGTCGCCGACGCGCGACTCGTAGACCATCTCCTCGTCGAGCTCGCCGACGCGGCGCCCGCCCTTGGCCGCGTCCTCCGAGCCCACGAGGAAAACGCCGAACAGGCCGCGGTCCGGGATGGTGCCGCCGCTTGTCACCGCGAGCCGTTGCGCGCCGGGCCGGCCCAGGATGGTCCCGGCGTCGCGGTCCCAGACGATCCGGGGGCGCAGTTCGGCGAATTCGTCGGACGGGTATTTTCCGGCGAGCAGGTCCAGGGTGGCCTCGAACGCGGAGCGCGGCAGGGAGGCGAACGGCGCCGAGCGGCGGACGACGTCGAACCATTCCTCGGCGTCGACGGCGCCGAGCGCCGTGGCCGCGACGGTCTGCTGGGCCAGGATGTCCAGCGGGTTGGCGGGCACGGACAGCGGCTCGATGCCGCCGGCCCGCATCCGCTCGACCGTGACCGTGGTGTTGACGAGGTCGCCGCGGTGCTTGGGGAAGAACACGCCCTGGGAGACCTCGCCGACCTGGTGCCCCGCGCGCCCCACACGCTGCAGCCCTGAGGCCACGGAGTTCGGGGACTCCACCTGGACGACAAGGTCGACCAGCCCCATGTCGATGCCGAGTTCCAGGGAGGACGTCGCGACCACGCACCGCAGGCGCCCGGACTTCAGGTCGTCCTCGATCTGCGCCCGCTGGTCCTTGGAGACGGAGCCGTGGTGGGCCCGCGCCAGGAGGGGCTCGGCGCCGGAGGTCGAGCCCGCCTGGGCCATGATCTCGGCGGGGGCGCCGCCGCGCTCGGCGCCGGCCGAAGCCGCGGCGTCGCCCGGCTGGGCCCAGGGGTCGTCGGGGCCGACCAGGGAGCGCTGTTCGTGGATCTCGTTGAGCCGGGCGGTGAGGCGTTCGGCGAGCCGGCGGGAATTGGCGAAAACGATCGTGGAGCGGTTGGCCTCGATCAGGTCGACGATCTTCTCTTCAACGTGGGGCCAGATGCTTGCCTGCGGCTGGAGCCCGGAGGCGGGCCCGAGGTCGTGGGCGGCCGCGGCGGCGGGCAGGTCCGTCATGTCCTCCACCGGGACGGTGACGGTGAGGTCCCACTGTTTGGTGGACGGCGGGGCCACGATCCGCACCGGCCGCGAGCCCCCGAGGAACCGGGCGACCTCTTCACGGGGTTCGACGGTGGCGGAGAGCCCGATCCGCTGCGCGGGTTTTCCCAGCAGCGCGTCGAGCCGCTCGAGCGACACGGCGAGGTGCGCGCCGCGCTTGGTTCCCGCGACGGCATGGACCTCGTCCAGGATCACGGTGCCGACGGCGGTGAGCGTCTCGCGGGCGCGGGACGTCAGCATCAGGAACAGCGACTCGGGGGTGGTGATCAGGATGTCCGGGGGACTGGTCAGCAGCCGCCTCCGGTCCGCCGGCGGCGTGTCCCCGGAGCGCACGCCGACGGTGATCTCCGGAGCGGGCAGCCCCAGCCGCGCGGCCGTCTGGGTGATTCCGATCAGGGGAGACCGGAGGTTCCTCTCGACGTCCACGCCGAGCGCCTTGAGCGGTGAGATGTAGAGGACGCGCGTCTTGCGCTTGGGTGCCTTGCCGGCGGTCCCGGTGCCGGCACCGTTCGGGGCCGCCGGGTCCGACCCCGGCTGGCCGTCCGCGCCGCGGATGAAGGAGTCCAGCGCCCAGAGGAAGGCGGAGAGGGTTTTGCCGGACCCCGTGGGGGCCACCACCAGTGCGTTGTCGCCCGCGGACACGGCGTCCCACGCGCCCAGCTGGGCCTCGGTCGGCGCGGCAAACGCACCCCTGAACCATTCGCGTGTTGCCGGGGTGAATCGGTCCAGGACCGTGGCTGTGGTCGACTTCTTGGCCATTGCGCCCAGCCTACGCCGGGTCACCGACAGTACGGATCCGCGGCCCGCCTATTCGTGGTGGTAGGGCCGGCCCGCGGCGATCTCCTGCGCCCGGTACAACTGCTCGGCAAGAATCAGCCGCACCAGCTGGTGCGGGAAGACCAGCTTGGAGAGGCTCCACACGAAGTCCGCGCGGCGGTGGACGGAGTCGTCCACCCCGTAGGCGCCGCCGATCACCAGCACGACGTTCCGCGAGGCGTCCAGCGGGGCCCTCAGCGTCCTGGCCAGCGCGGGCGAGTCGATGTTTTTGCCCCGTTCGTCCAGGAGCACCAGGAAGTCGCGCTCGCCGACCTTGGCCAGGATGCGCTCGGACTCCTCGGTGCGCGCCGCCGTTCCCTCGCGGGAGGAGTGCGGGAGCAGTTGCCACGCGACGTCGAAGGGCTTCTTCATCCGCTTGTCGTACCGCCCGATCCCGTCGGCCACCCAGGATTCGTGCTTTTTTCCGATTGCCAGGATCTTCAGCGCCATGGGACTAGTCTTTCAGGAATGCGAAACGATCCAGCCTCCACCCGCCTGCGGTCCGCGCTCGGCGCCTTGCCGCGCCGGCTGGGGCCCTACGGCGCCATGTGGGCGACGCTCCTGGTCGGCGGCGCCCTGGTCGTGGCGCTGGCGGCGGTCGCCGCAGAGGTCTACGAGTCGGTCGTCGAGGCGGACGGCGTCGCCGGCGTCGACAAGCCGCTGTTGGCGTGGATGGTGGGCTTGCGGACTCCGGAGCTGAGTTCGGGCATCACCGCCTTCACGGACATCGGCGGGACCATCGGCATGCCCGTCCTGGCCGTGCTGGTCATCGCGGTCCTGTCCAGGATCAGCCGTTCGTGGCGGCCGCTGATCCTCATCGGCACGGCGGCGCTCGGGTCGCTGGCCATGACGATTGTCGGCAAGAACGTGATCGGCCGGTCGCGGCCGGACCTTGCGGACGCCGTGCCTCCCTATGAGACCTCGCCGTCGTTCCCCAGCGGGCACACGCTGAACGCGACCGCGATCGTCGCCGTCATCGCCTACCTGTGCTGCCTCGAGATCGACTCCACGGTCGGCCGGGTGGCCGTCATCCTCGCCTCGGCACTGTTCGTGGTGCTGATGGGTCTCAGCCGCGTCTTCCTCGGGCACCACTGGTTTACGGACGTCGCGGCGGCGTGGGCCCTGGGGCTCGCGTGGGCGGCCGTGGTGGTCCTCGCCCACCGCGTGTTCCGCACCGTGCGAGACGTCAGGCGCGCCAGGGCGCGGGCCGCGTCCCACGGCGGGCCCGGACACTTGCGCTGACGCAAACCGGTCCGCCGCCCCCGCTGGATCGCGCTAGCCTGAGCGCATGCATCCCGACATCACCTACAGCCAGGACGTCGCGTCGCTCGAAACCGCCGCGCTGGAAGGCGGCTTCTTCGTGGGCTGGCCGGCGCCGCCGTCGTCCGCGAAGCACCTGGCCGTGCTGCGTGGCAGCTACCGGGCCATCGTCGCGCTGGACGGTGACGGCGTCGTCGGGTTCGTTACGGCTGTCTCGGACGGGGTGGCGACCTCCTTCATTCCGTGGCTCGAGGTCCTGCCGGCGTACCAGGGGCGCGGCATCGGCAGGGAGCTCCTCGGGCGCATGGTCGCGGAACTGGGGCACCTGTATTCGATCGACCTTGTCTGCGACGACGATGTGGTGCCGTTCTACGCCGGGCTCGGCTGGCACCGGGCCAGCGCCATGCTCAAGCGGAACCCCGGGGCCCTTTAGGGATCCCGGGGTTCTGCCCTACCGGTCGTAGGGTTCGAGGAATTCCATGGTGCGGCGGGCGATCTTGTCGCCGTGTTCGATGCCCTCCCTCACCGCGTTGCGGAAGTGGAAGCCCACGTAGATGCGGGACACCCCGTTCTCCTGCGCGGCGTGAGTGAAGCCGCGGTACGTCCTCATCGTCGGGTCCTTGTCGGTGCACTTTCCTTTCACGAGCGTCATGCTGCAGGCCTTGAACTTCAGCTTGTCCGTCCCGAAGAACCGCTTGAGCACCCCGGCGGCGGCGCCGCCCTCGACGGAGTGCCCGGAATCGTGGTCCGCGATGGGCGGTGCCGGCAGCAGGGAGTCCCAGGTGCGGTCCGCCGTCGTCCGCGGGTTCCCGTCCCTGGCGGCGAGCCGTATGGCCGTCTCCGGGCGCCAGAAGTTGAAGTGCCTCTTGGCGTCGAAGACGCTGATGTAGCCGTCGGCCAGGGCCAGGTTCAGCAGCCCGAACAGGCGGGCGCTCTGCCACAGTCCCACATCCTCCCGCGAGGCGACGGTGCGCGCGACCCTGTTCCAGGCCAGGGGCGAACTTTCCACCCAGAACCGGGCGATCTGCGTCTGGTCCGGCGTGCGGACCGTGGACTTCTTCTTGCCGTAGGCCTTGACCTCGTTGAAATCGGCGGCGTACTTCCGGCCCGATAGCCGGTAGGGCGGGTCCGGCCGGTAGTTCGACGCGTCGCGGAGGACAAACGTGTCCACCTCTCCCCAGTTCGGTTCGAAGTAGAACTTGTAGCCTTCGGTAAAGCGGTACTCGCCGGGGCGCTTGCCCTGCGGGTAGTTGGGATCCGCGTACGGCCCGTCCGCCGAACCGTCGTCGTCCCTGTCGTTGATCACGGCGGCCGCGGCGGCCCGCCCGATGCGCAGCCCCGCGCGCTCCAGTGGACCGTTGGGGATCTCGCGGAGCGCCTTGGCGTAGGCCTTGCGGACCACCTCCAGCGCCGGCTTTGAGCACGAGGCGAGGGCCTTGGGGTGCTGGTTCCTGAAAATCTCGACCATCACGGTGCGCGACGCCGCTGCGACGGCGGCCTCGGGTGATGCCTTGCCGTTCGTGCGCTGCTCGTAGACGTAGGGCTCGGCGTAGCGGCGGATGGAATTGAGTGCGTCGTGGACCGCGACGTGGACCATCGTGTACATCCGCGACTCGTGGAGCGGGTCGTTGACCGGCGCCAGGCAGCCTGCCAAGGCTGCCCTCGCCGCTGTTCGGTTCCAATCGACGACGGCGTTGACCGCGGCCGCGCGCGCGGCCGGGGCGGGGTCCGCCAGCGGGGGTGGTGCCGCCGACACACAGCCGACCGCAAGGGCCAGCGCGGCGGGGATCGCAAGGAGGTGTTTGAGCGTGGACACTGTAGGTCTCCTGTTGAGGACTCCACTGGCGGGTGGTCGGCCAGTCGAGCCGGGTTCATGCCAAGTGGTGCCTTCGCGGCGACGTGGCCACGGGGATTCCGTGTCGCGGCGTGCGGCTGGATGCAACCCCGGGCCCGAAGTGCGGTGCCTGTTTGGGTGCGCCTGGGCACATTATGCGCCCGGCCCCGGGAACGATCAATTCATGCGGGCATGTTTGCCGGGGCCCTCCCGGGCGCCGATCCTGGAAGGTTTTACAAAAACATTACTCAGTAGTAGTGTCAATCCGTATCCCGCGCCACCCCCCTACGGTGCGGGACCCGCACAGAGATGCCCCCGCCGTCTGAGACCGGCGGGGGCATTGTGCGTTCTGGGCGGGACACGGTGCGACTCAGGCCGGAACCGCCTGTTGGCGGACACTCCGGACGCGAAAAAGGGCCCCCTCCCTGTAACCCAAGGAGGGGGCCCTTTCCAGTGGCGGTGACGGTGGGATTTGAACCCACGTTGGCTTTGACACCAAACAACATTTCGAGTGTTGCACCTTCGGCCGCTCGGACACGTCACCAGACTGGACTACTGTACCGGAGGCGGGGAGGCTCCCCAAAACGCGCGCAGAACGTCAACGGATCCTAGCGCTCAGGCGCGGGTCCCGGCCGGTTGTCCCGGCGGGATGTTGTGGTTCAGCCGGAACACGTTCTCCGGGTCGTAGCGGCGCTTGAGTTCGGCGAGGCGCTCCAGCTTGCCGGCCCCGTAGACGGCGCGCGCCCGGTCCCGGGCCTCGTCGTCGGACACGGTGCCCGGGACGCCCGGATCCTCGGCGCCCAGGAAATTCACGTATTGGCCGCCCGTGGAGAAGCGCTGCATGTCGGCCGCGAAACCGCGCACGAAGGCGATGTTCCGCGCGTCGTCCTCCGCGTCGCCCCAGAAGCCGTAGATGTTGAGCCAGAACTCCGAGCCGCGCTCGGGGAAGGCGGTGGCGTCCGCCGGCACGCGCCGCATGGCGCCGCCCATGTGGTGGATGTCGAATGCCGTGCCGCGCCAGGTCTGCTCCTCGGCGCGGGCGACCAGCAGGTCGATCACGTCGTCGTCGAACCTGTCGTAGGACGTGTTCTTCCAGTAGGCGCGTTTTCCCCGCGGGAACGCCACGTCCATGGACGACTGCCAGGCGGGCCATTGGACCGGGCGGATCTCCCGGTCGTCGGGGGGCGCATCGGCCAGCAGGGGCGCGACGCAGCGCTCGCCGGCGGCGTGGTCCCCGCCCGCCCACACAAAGCCACACACGAGGAGAGGCTCCGCGCCCATGCCCAACTCCTCGGGCGGCGTGAAGAGCGTCAGGATGCTGGTCAGCTCGTCCGGCAGGTCGCGGGTCCACCGCACGTACGCGCGCAGCGCGGACTTCCATTTGGCGCGCCCGTACACGAGGTTTCCGGCGTACACCGGCTGGGGGAGCGGATGCGCGCCGAAGGTGAAGGACGTGACGATGCCGAAGTTCCCGCCGCCCCCGCGCAGCCCCCAGAGGAGGTCCGGGTTCTCGTCCGCCGAGGCGCGCACGGTGTCGCCGTCCGCGGTCACGAGCTCGGCGGCGCGCAGGCTGTCGATCGTGAGGCCGTGTTTGCGGGTCAGCCACCCGAACCCGCCGCCCAAGGTCAGGCCCGCGACCCCGGTGGTCGAGATGACCCCGCCCGGCACCACCAGGCCGTGCGGGGTTGTGGCGGCATCCACCTCGGCCAGCGTGGCGCCGGGCTCCACCGTGACGGTGCCCGCGGCGGTGTCCACGCCCACCGCGTTGCAGTCGCGGAGGTCCAGCACCATCCCGCCGTCGACCGTCCCGTTGCCGGCCACGTTGTGCCCGCCGCCGCGGACCGCGAGCGGCAGCGCGTGCCGCCGCGCGAATGCGACGACGGGCGCGACGTCGCCGATGTCCGCGGCCCGGACCACCGCGGCGGGACGCCGGTCGATCATGCCGTTCCAGACGGCGCGCGCCTCGTCATAGTCCCCGTCGCCGGGGACCACCACGTCGCCGTCGATGTGGCGGGACAGGTCCTCGAGCGCGGTGTCGAGCTCTTGGCGTTGTTCGGTCATGGCATCCACCCAAGGTTCGCCGTCGGGCTCGGCTAGTCCGGCGATCCGCCCATTTTCCGCCGGGCCGGCTGCATGGTCAACGCTTCCCGGCCGCGGCTTCCGATCAGCGCCTGGCGCGGAAGAACTCCTGGAGCAGCGCGGTCGACTCGTCCCCGCGGACGCCCGGAAACACCTCCACCCAGTGGTTCAGGCGTGGTTCGCGGAGCACGTCGAAGACCGATCCGGAGGCTCCGGCCTTCTCGTCCCACGCCCCGAAGACCACCCGGGGGATCCGGGCCAGGACAATCGCGCCGGCGCACATGGCGCACGGCTCGAGCGTCACCACCAGCGTGCAGTCGGCCAGTCGCCAGCCGTCGTCGTCGCCCCTGGCGCGCAGCGCGGCCGCGGCCGCCCGGATGGCGACCATCTCGGCGTGCGCAGTGGGGTCGCCGTCGGCCTCCCGCTCGTTGCGGCCCGTCGCGAGCAGCGACCCGTCCGGTCCGACGACGACGGCGCCGATCGGGACGTCGCGGGTCCGCAGGGCGCGCCTGGCCTCGTCGAGGGCCAACCCCATCCACGCGTGGTGGTGCGCATCATCCCGGATCACCGTCCAACCTTAGTTCAGCGGCCGTCCGGGGCTGGTAGTTTTGGGGCATGCGCGTACAGGTAGTCGACCACCCGCTGGTGGCCCACAAGGTTTCGGTTCTCCGGGACAAGAACACCCCTTCGCCGGTCTTCCGGCAGCTCACGGACGAACTGGTCACGCTGCTGGCGTACGAGGCCACCCGCGAGGTGCGGACGATCGACGTCGAGGTGGAGACCCCCGTCGCGAAGACCATCGGCACGGCGTTCGCCAAGCCGACTCCGCTGGTGGTGCCGATCCTCCGCGCCGGACTGGGCATGCTCGAGGGCATGACCCGCCTGGTGCCGACCGCCGAGGTCGGATTCCTGGGTATGGCCCGGAACGAGGAGACGCTGGACATCATCACCTACGCCGAGCGCCTCCCGGCGGACCTCACCGGCCGCCAGGTGTTTGTGTTGGACCCCATGCTGGCGACCGGCGGGACTCTGGTGGAGGCCATCAAGTTCCTCTTCGACCGCGGCGCCGACGACGTGACGTGCATCTGCCTGATCGCGGCGCCGGAGGGGATCGCCCGGCTCGAGGCCGAGCACGGTTCCGACAACAGGGTGCACCTGGTGCTGGCGTCGCTGGACGAGCGCCTGAACGAGAAGTCCTACATCGTCCCGGGCCTCGGCGACGCCGGCGACCGCCTCTACGGCCTGGCCCACTAGCGCCGGCCCCACCCCCACCACCACCGGAAGTGGACACTTCCGCGGGTAATTAACCGCGGAAATGTCCACTTCCGGCGGTTGGGGCGGAGGCGAGGGAGGTTGGGGCGGCGGTCTAGCCGGGAGGGCGGGCCGCCGAGCGCGGGGGCTGCTCCGGCCTGGGAGGCGCGTCCACCGCGAGGGGAAGGCGGACCTGGAACGCGGTCCGCCCGGGCTCGCTGGAGACGGAGATCTCCCCGCCGTGCGCCTCGACGATCGCCTTTACGATCGGCAGGCCCAGGCCCGTGGTTCCGGCGTTGCCTGAACGCGCGGCGTCCGCCCGGGTGAAGCGGGCAAAGACCTTGGGCAGGAAGTCCGGAGCGATGCCTTCGCCGGAGTCCGCCACGGACAGCACCGCGTGCCGCCCGCCCTCCGCCTTCCGCAGCGTCGTCTCCACCGTGGTGCCCGCCGGCGTGTGCTTGTGCGCGTTCGAGAGCAGGTTGTTCAGGACCCGCGCGAGCTGCCCCGAGTCGCCGTGGACCAGCACCGGGACGGACGGCAGGTTTAGCCTCCACTGGTGGTCCGGTGCCGACACCCGGAAGTCGCCGACGGCCTCGGCGGCCAGGAGCGTCAGGTCCACCTCGCCCATCGCGGACTGGTGGCCTTCGTCCAGGCGCGCCAGCAGGAGGAGGTTCTCCACCAGGGAGCCCATCCGCCGGCTCTGTTCCACGATCCGGTCCAGGGACCGTTGGCCGTCCGCGCTCAGGTGCTCCGTGGCGGCCATCAGTTCGGAGTAGCCGCGCACTGAGGCCAGAGGGGTGCGCAGTTCGTGCGACGCGTCGGCGACAAAGCGGCGCATCTTCTCCTCCGACGCCTGGCGCGCCTCGAGGGCCGACTCGACATTGTCCAACAGCGCGTTGAGGGCGTGGCCGACATTTCCGGCCTCGGTCCCCGGCACGGAATCGGCGGGCGGCACGCGTTCGGCGAGCCGGACCTCGCCGGCGTCCAGCGGCAGCGACGCGACATTGCCGGCGACGGCCGACACCCGCTGCAGCGGCAGCAGCGAACGGCGGATAATGAGGTATCCGATGAGGCCCGTGGCGGCGACCCCAACCCCGGACACCAAGAGCATGGTGAGCGACAACAGGGCGAGCGTCTTTTCCGTCGGCCCCAGCGGCAGCCCGGTGATCAGCGTGAAGCCCGCGCCCGAGCCGTCGTTCACCGCCATCAGCCGGTACTCGCCGAAGGACAGCTGGACGTCGACGGGGGCATTGCCGGGCTCGACCGACGCGATGGCGTCGGCGTCGGCCTGCGTGAAGGCCGAGATGTCGCGCCGGTCGCCGGTCTCGGGATCGAGCACCCCGCCGATCTCCAGGGTGTTGCCGGTCAGCCGCGCGTTCAGCGTGCCGGAGGCCTGGCCGGGGGCGTTCAGCGGATCGTTTCGGCCGCCCGGGCCGCCGAAGCTGGAGGCGCGCTCGGACGCGAACGCCAGCTGTTCGTCGACCTGCGCGTAGAGGGTGGACTGCATCGCGGCGTGGGTGATCAGTCCGATGACCAGGCAGACCAACGCAAGGAGGGCGACGACGGCGGCCAGTAGCCGGGCGTTGAGGGACAGTTTCCGCACGGAGTGGGTCTCCGGGGGCGGGGCCGCGGGATCCGTTCCCGCCTCGCGGCGCGCGCTCGGGACTTCGGTCACGTGGCCGGCTTCAGCACGTATCCGGCGCCGCGCACGGTGTGGATCATGGGTTCGCGGCCAGCGTCGATCTTCTTGCGCAGGTAGGACACATAGAGCTCGACGATGTTGGCCTGCCCGCCGAAGTCGTACTGCCACACGTTGTCCAGGATCTGGTTCTTCGACATGACCCGGCGCGTGTTCTCCATCAGGTAGCGCAACAGGTCGAACTCGGTCGCCGTCAGGGTGACCTCCTCGCCGCCGCGGGTGACCTCCCGCATGTCGGTGTTGAGGACCAGATCGCCCACGACCAGCTCGGCCGGGTTCGCCGAGGCCGCCCCCGACCGCTCGACGATCCGGTGCAGGCGGAGCAGGACCTCCTCGAGGCTGAACGGTTTGGTGACGTAGTCGTCCCCGCCCAGCGAAAGCCCCTCGATCCGGTCCTCGACGGCGTCCTTCGCGGTCAGGAAGAGCGCCGGCACGTCCGGCTGGAACGTACGGATCTTCCGCAGGACCTCGGTTCCCTCGAACCCGGGCAACATCCAGTCCAGCACCAGCACGTCGGGGGAGTAGGAGCGGGCGGCCGCGACGGCGGACGGCCCGTCGTGGGCCACGCGGACCTCCCATCCCAGCATGCGGGTCCCCATGCTGACGAGTTCGGCCAGCGAGGGTTCGTCGTCGACAACGAGTGCGCGGATCGGCGTGCCGTCCGGGTGCTTCAGGCGCGGGAGCTGGCTGGGGCTGAAACGCGAGTTGGTCATGGTTCCACTTTCCGGCCTGCGAATAGGCCTCGCCTGAGTCGGGCCTGTGACGGCGCTGTGAGCGGGCGGCCCGAGGATGCTGTGTTGCTGGAGTGGTGCGTGGCATCAGCCTACCGGTGCCGATATTCCGGGCGACGACCGGATGTCAAGTCGAAGCCTGGGCCATAGTCAAGAGCGTGACGCGCTTTGGCGGAATCATGCATGGTTATGCACGATTGGGCAGGCAGGGCGTCCTGACGCACGAAGCTGGTCATATCTGCCAACGATGCTTCGGTCGGCTATACAGGCGGACCGATGTCAAGGATCTATTTTACGGATGTGATCGGAGTGAACCGCGTCACATTCGAGATGTTTTGTCTCACAATGTGGAACGGGTGCATGAATATTACTTGCGGGTTCTTTTTGTTACGCGCAAACTGGTCATTGTGAACATCGACGCAATAGCACCTGCAGCGACAGGACCCACGTGGGGCCACAGAATTGGCCGCGCGCGAAGCTGTTGTCGAATGCCCTCCTAGCTTTCCCCACCCGGGAACACTCGGTCAGACAAGGCGTCCAGCACCCGTCACCACGGACGGCCGGAGGCATCCCCGCAGCATTCACGCCGATCACAGGCTCTTCGCACAGTTACGAGGTATCAAAGATGTCCGTCACTTCCGGATACGTCCACATCTCCATCCGCAACGCCCAGAACCGCGCCGCCGCAGCGCAGCGGCAGCCTGTCGGCCGCGGATCCTTCGGTGCGCCGGCGGGCTTCCGCCAGCTCCACGCCGTTCCCGGAGGGCAGGACGCGCAGCCCGTCACCGCCCCGACCCCGGTCGTCGCGGGAACCGGCGTTTCCGGGCCCCAGGCCGTCACGCCCGACACGGCCGCACGCGGCTTCGTCCTCTACGTCGGCCTCGACGAGGCGGCCGCGCAGGCGCAGGGCACGTCGCTGGGCAAGCTGGCCACCCAGGTCCGCGCCTTCCTGCAGACCCTGGCGCCCGAGGCCCAGACGCACGCCGCCGTCGCGCTGGCCCCGGCCAACGCGACGGGCGACAACATCGACGTCGTGCGCCAGGCGCTCGGCGACCCCACCGTCTCCCGCCGCCCCCGGGCCGAGACGCCGGCCCGCCCGGCCCAGTCGACGCAGCGCCTCTCCGGCGTGCTGATCGATCTCTCCCGCCGCGAGGTACACCTCGACGGCGAGACGCTCAACCTCACCTTCAAGGAGTTCGAACTCCTGAACTACCTCGTCGAGAACGGTGCCCGCACCGTGGGCCGCGACGAGTTGCTCAGCAACCTGTGGCGCAACGCCGAGGAGATCCCGAACGAGCGCACCATCGACGTGCACATCCGCCGCCTGCGCTCCAAGCTCGGACGCCTGGCCAACACCGTCCGCACGGTCCGCGGCCAGGGCTACCGCTTCTACGAGCACCCCGAAGTCGTCGTGTGGGCGGCTCCGGAATACAGCATCTAGTCCCACGACGGGAACGGCACGACGGCGGTGCCCCGCCTGCGCGGGTGCGCCGCCGTTGTGCCGTGCCGCCTAGGCTGGACCCATGAGCGACCACCACATCAAGCGCCTGCTGGTGCTTCGGCACGCGAAGTCCGACTATCCGTTCGGCGTGGAGGACCACGACAGGCCGCTGGCGGCCCGCGGCGAGCGGGAGGCCCCGCTGGCCGGACGGTGGATGGTCGAGAACGGGATGGTTCCCGACTACATCGTCTGCTCCGACGCGCTGCGCGCCCGCGCCACCTGCGCGTGGGTCGGCAGCGAGCTGGGGGAGAAGGGGCCCACCCCCTATCTGGACAGCCGCGTGTACGGCGCGGACGAGACCACGCTGCTGGCCATCATCAACGAGACGCCGGAGACGGTGGGGACGTTACTGGTGATCGGGCATCTGCCGACCGTCCAGGATCTCGGCATGCGGCTGGCCTCCGTCGATTCCTCGGAGGAGGACGTGATGGAGATGGCGACGCGCTACCCCACGCTCGGCCTCACGGCCATGGAGATCGAGAAGCCGTGGTCCGAGCTCGACGGGCGCGACGCGCGCATCACGCACTTCGTCGTTCCCCGGCCCTGACCCCGGGATCCGCGCCCGCAGACTAGCCGGCCGCGCTGGCCGCCTCGATGGACTCGGGTGAAAGCACGTGGTCGATCGCCATCACCGCGGCGCCGACAACACCCGCGCGTTGCCCTGCCTTGGACGGGACGACCCGGAGGTGTTCGGTGGCCAGCGGGAGGGACCTTCGGTAGACGACCTCACGGATCCCTGCCAGCAGGTGCTCGCCGGCCTGCGCCAGGCTCCCGCCGATGACGATGATGGACGGGTTGATCAGGTTCACGCACGTCGCCAGGACGTCCCCGATGTCCCGACCCGCCTGCCGGATGGTCTGGATGGCCGTGCTGTCTCCGGCGCGGACCAGATCGATCACCTCCTGGCTGGTGGAGAGGGAACCGCCGGTCGCCGCATTCAGCGCCCTCGCCAGCGCCGGGCCGCCGGCGAGGGCCTCCAGACAGCCGGTGTTCCCGCATCGGCAGTCGATGTCTGCGCCGCGCGGCACCCGAACATGGCCCAGGTCCCCTGCCGTGCCCTGCGCCCCGCGCTGGAGCGTCCCTCCGGAGATGATGCCCGCCCCGATGCCCGTGGCGACCTTGATGAACATCAGGTCCCTGGTCTCCGGCCAGTAGCTGTTCCGCTCGCCCAGGGCCATGATGTTGACGTCGTTGTCCACGAGCACGGGGACGTCGAAGGACTTCTGGACCTCGCGCGGAACGTCGAAGCGGTCCCACCCGGGCATGATCGGCGGGTTCATCGGGCGGCCGGTCTGGTGCTCGACCGGCCCCGGGAGTCCAATGCCGATCGCCGCGAGGTCCTTGGAGGCGCGGCCGCCGCGCTCGAGGAGCAGCCCGACGGCGTGGACCAGCCAGCCGATCACGGCGTTCGGGCCGTCCGAGATGCTGATGGGCTGGCTTTCGCTGGCCAGCTCCTCGCCGGAGAGGTCGCACATGACCACGAGCGCGTGCGTGGCGCCGATGTCCGCTCCGACCACCACACGTGCCCCGGGGTTGAGGGCGAACAGGGACGGGGGCCTTCCGCCCGTGGAAACCGCACCGCCGTAGGGGGCTATCAGGCCCAGGCCCATCAGCGTGTCCACCCGTGAGGCCACCGTGGACCGGGCCAGCCCGGTGAGTTGCGCCAGCTCGGCCCGCGTCCGGGGTTGGCCGTCGCGCAGGAGCTGGAAAACCTCGCTGGCGCCGGGGGCGGCCTGCGTTGCGGCACGCGGGGAGGGCGTCGGATAGGGCTGGGCGGTCAACACGCTTTCAGTAAAGCACGCCGACTTTCCAACGTCACGCAATGGTCATTCGTAGCCCCCGCCATTAACTTTTGATTGTCTCTCGACAAAAGAATGTGTCCCATGTCACGCTGTAGCCATGACGGATCCTGACACCGCCCCGGTGCTTCGCGTGGCCGGCCTCTCGAAGGCCTTTTTCGGCGTCACCGTGCTTCAGGACGCGGCGCTCGAACTGCGGGCCGGCGAGGTCCATGGCCTGGTGGGGGAGAACGGGGCGGGCAAGTCCACGCTGATGAAACTCTTGGCAGGCGTGTACCAGCGCGATTCCGGCCGGGTGGAGATCGACGGGCAACCGGTCGAGTTCACGCACCCCACGCAGGCGCACCTCGCCGGTCTGTCCACCGTGTTCCAAGAGTTCAACCTGCTCCCGGAGCGGACGGTCGCGGAGAACGTCTACCTTGGCCGCGAGCCGCGCAGGGGCCCGCTCGTGGACCGGAAGGCGATGAATGCGCGGACTGCCGAACTGCTGGACCAGTTGGGAATCGCCAACATCAGGCCCACGGCGACGGTCAGTTCCCTGTCCGTGGCGCAGCAGCAGATCGTGGAGATCGCCAAGGCCATCAGCTACGACGCACGGGTCATCTCCATGGACGAGCCGACGGCGGCCCTTGCCGGCCCGGAGGTGGACTTGCTGTACGGCATCATCCGCCGCCTGAAGGCCCGGGGCACGGCCATCCTCTACGTCTCGCACCGCCTGAAGGAAATCTTCGACCTCTGCGACACGATCACCGTCCTGAAGGACGGGCGCATCGTCGACACGCGCCCGGCAGGGGAGCTCGACGACGCGGCGCTCGTGCGCATGATGGTCGGGCGCCCCATCTCGGCGTTCTTCCCGGAGGCGCTGCCCGGAACCGCCCCGGGGGAGCCGCTTTTGGAGGTGCGGGGCGCGGGCAACGAACAGCTCGATTCCGTGTCGCTGACCCTGCGGGCCGGCGAGATCGTGGGGGTCGCCGGGCTGCAGGGGTCGGGACGCACGGAACTGGTTGAGGCCATCTTCGGCGCGCAGCCCTTTGACCGCGGCCAGATGAGTCTGGAGGGGCGACCCTACGCGCCGTCGTCGCCCCGCGACGCCATCCGGAACCGGATCGCACTGATCACCGAGGACCGCAAGGCGCAGGGACTCAGCCTGAACCAGTCGATCCTCGACAACGCGCTGGGAGTAATCCGCGCGGTCTTCCCGCGGCGGACCGCGGCGGCGCGGGCAGCCACCCCCCAGGCGTTCTCCTCGCTCGAGGTGGTCGCGCGCGACTTGGACCAGGAGGTCCAGTACCTCTCAGGCGGCAACCAGCAGAAGGTTGTCCTGGCCAAGTGGCTGGCGATCGACCCGCGCGTTGTGCTCCTGGACGAGCCGACCCGGGGCATCGACGTCGGGGCGAAGGTCGCCGTCTACAACCTGATGCGCAAGCTCGCCGCCGAGGGAAGGGCCATCCTGATGGTGTCCAGCGAACTGCCCGAAGTCCTCGGGATGTCCGACCGCGTCCTGGTGATGCGGGACGGCCGGGTCGCGGGCGAGGCGCCCGCCGGCGCCACCGAGGAACAGGTGCTGCAGCTTGCCACCGGCGCACGCAATAAGGAGGTTCGGCCGTGAAGGCAATTGCTGGCCTGACGGGCAGAATGACGTCGACGCACATCGTCTTCGCCGTGGCGCTGGCGACCATGGTCGCCGGAACGATCCTCGTCGCCGCGGCCGGCCGCAGCTTCTTCAGCACCGGAAACATCTCCGCCATCCTGACCGGCACCAGCGTGCTGGGATTCGTGGCCATCGGGCAGACGCTGGTGATACTTGTCGGGAGCCTCGACCTCTCCGTGCCGTATGTCGTGAGCCTGTCCAGCCTCGTCGCCGCCGGAATCATGGCCAACCAGCCCGGCAACATCGCCGCCGGCGTCCTGGCGGCGCTGGCCGTTTCCGCGGCCATCGGACTCGTCAACGGTCTGGTGGTAGCAGGGCTGAAGGTGCACGGCTTCATTGCCACCCTCGGCGTGGGGCTCATCATCAGCGGGTACCTGGCGACCAACTACAAGGGCAGCTCCGGACAGGCCCCGCTGGCCTTCCGGCTCGTGGGCGCCACCGGGATAGGCCCGGTTCCGATCTCAACGCTCATCATGCTCGCCTGCGCCGCGGTCGCGGTGCTGATGCTGAACCGCACGCGTCTCGGCCACCACATCTACGCCGTGGGCGGCGACATCAACGTCGCCCGGATGTCCGGCATCCGCACCGCGGTGCCCATTGTTGCGGCCCACGTGATCTGTTCCCTGACGGCCGGGCTCGCCGGCCTCCTGCTGGCCGCCCGCCTGGGCGTGGGCAGTCCCACCATCGGCGCGCAGGGCGGATACGACCTGCTCTCCATCGCCGCCGTCGTCCTGGGCGGGACGCTGCTCGCGGGCGGCAAGGGGTCGCTCGTCGGGACGCTGGGCGGAGTGCTGATCTTCGCCATGCTGGACAACATCATGGGCGTTATGCAAATCAATCCGTTCCTCAAGGACGTGGTCCGCGGTGTCGTCATCGTCGTCGCCGTGGCCGTCTACGCGAGGCGCCGGGTGGTGGCCCGCACTGCGCGATTCGAGTCCGGCGGTGGGGTCGCCGAATCGACACCCCGGAGTGCCACGACCGGGAAGGAGGCCTCCGCATGAGCACCACGACGGCGCAACGCACCGACCTGCTCCGGCAGAACCGCTCGTCCCGGGGAGCCCGGTTCCTCCGTGCGCTGCGCACCCCGGGCGGCGCGGTCTTCGTCCTGCTCCTGGTCCTGTTGGTGGCGGTGGTCGCGGTGAACCCCTCGTTCGGCGAACCCGGATCCCTGATCCGCTTCATCGGACGCACGGCACCGATCGCGATCGCGGCCATCGGCCAGTACTTCGTCATCGTGTCCGGGGAGTTCGACCTTTCCATGGGTTCGGTCGTGACGGCGCAGGTCATCATGGCCGGCAACCTGATAGGACAGGACGATTCGCGCGTCCTGCCGGTCCTGGCCCTGATGGTTGCCTTCGGCGCGGCCGTTGGCCTGGTCAACGGACTGCTGACAACCTTGCTGAAGGTTCCCAGCTTCATCGTGACACTGGGCATGATGCTTGCCCTGCTGGGGCTTGTGCTGTTCTGGACCGGCGGCGCCGCGACCGGCAACCCGGCCGACTCCTTCCGGCAGATCGGACGGGGCGGCATCCAGGACGTGCCGCTGCTGGAGGTCATCCCCTACCCGGTCATCATTCTTCTGGCCACCGCCGTCGCCGCGGCCTGGCTGATGCGCCGGCCCTACGGCCGCACCCTGGTCGCCGTGGGGGACAACGAGCGCGCCGCGGCCCTGACCGGGGCGCGGGTCTGGTGGGTCCGCACGCGGGCCTTTATGATCTCGTCGCTGTCCGCCACCGTCGCGGGGATCATCCTAGTCGGCTATGCCGGAGTGCACCCGTCGGTGGGCCGCGGCTACGAGTTCACCGCGATCACGGCGGTCGTCCTGGGCGGGGTCGTGCTTGGGGGCGGGCGCGGCTGGGTGCTCTCCGCGGCGGCCGGAGCCTTCGCCCTGGAGATGCTGTTCACGCTCCTGAACTTCCTGGGCATCCAGTCCACCTGGCGGGACTCCGTCCAGGGTCTCATCATCATCCTGGCCGTCGCGGCCGGGGCACAGACGTGGCAGCGTCGCCGGCGCGGGGCCACCAAATCAAGCCAAGAGGATCAACACACCATCGCAGCACCGCCCCGCGAGGGCACCAACGAGGAAGGAACATGATGCGACGAAGCATCCCCACCCAGGCCACCGTGCTGACGGCCGTTGCGCTGCTGGCGCTCACGGCCTGCAGCACCGACTCATCCATCGAGGAGTCCCCGACGACGGCGACGGGCAGCGAGAGCCCCGCGGCGTCCTCCTCGGCGCCAAGCACCGAGTGGTTCGACCAGGCGGTCTACGACACCCAGTCGGAACAGCGCTCTGCCGCCTTCGAGGGCGATCCGGCCCAGCCGTGGCTGCAGTACATCGACGGGGCCATGACGGACACCGCAGACCTGAAGGCCGACGGCGCCCAGAAGGTTTGCTTCGCCAACGCCTCCATCTCCAACCCCTGGCGGCAGACCGGCTGGATCACCATGAACGAGCAGCTCAAGGTGCTCCAGGACTCCGGCGTCATCTCCGAGATGGAGACCCGCGACGCGCAGGACGACGACAACACGCAGATCGCCGACATCGACTACTTCATCGCCGAGGGCAACTGCGACGCGTTTGTGATCTCGCCGAACTCGACCGCCGCCATGACGCCCGCCGTCGAGCGGGCCTGCGAGACGGGCAAGCCCGTGGTGGTCTTCGACCGGGGAGTCGAGACCGACTGCGCGACCACCTTCATCCACCCCATCGGCGGTTTCGCGTGGGGCATCGACACGGCGGAGTTCCTCTCGGAGAACCTCGAGCAGGGGAACAAGGTGGTGGCCCTGCGCATCCTTCCGGGCGTGGACGTCCTGGAGCAGCGCTGGGCGGCGGCCGAGAAGATCTTCGGCGAGAAGGGCATCGAGTCGGTGGACCACTTCACGGGTGCGGACCCGACGGAGATCAAGAAGATCATCTCCGACGAACTCGCCAAGGGCGACGTCCACGGCGTCTGGATGGACGCGGGCGACGGCGCGGTGGCGGCCATCGAGGCGTTCGAGGACGCGGGCAAGGACCTTCCGGTCATGACCGGCGAGGACGAGATGAGCTTCCTGCGCAAGTGGGAGGAAACCGGGCTCACCGGCCTGGCGCCGGTCTACTCGAACTTCCAGTGGAGGACGCCCCTGCTCGCGCTCGAGAAGATCTTCGCCGGCGAGGAGGTTCCCGCCGAGTGGGTGCTTCCGCAGGCGCCGATCACCGAAGCCGAGCGCGCGGACTACATCGCGCAGAACGAGGGAATGCCGGACGGGCACTACGCCAAGTTCGGCGGCAACGACCTCCCGGGCTTCCCGCAGGTCTGGCAAGAGCGGACCATCCCGTAGTGGCGCGACGGCGGCGGGGGAGGCGGGCGCCGTGCGGCGGCTGATCGGTGTCAACACCTGGGTGTGGCAGTCACCGCTCACCGACGCGGACCTGCCCTCCCTGCTGCCCCGCATCGCGTCTATGGGATTCGGCGCCGTGGAGCTTCCGCTGGAGCGGCCCGGCGACCTGACCGCGCCGGCGGTGCTCTCCGCGCTCGGCGGCCTGAAACCCTACATCGTCGGTGCCATGGCGCCGGGGCGGGAGTTGGTCCTGGCCGGTGACCAAACGGTCGCCGACACCCAGGACTACCTGGCGGCGTGCATCGACCTGGCGCGCGACGTCGGGGCTCCGGCGGTGTGCGGTCCCTTCTACTCCCATAGCGGGCGTCTCTGGCGGATGGACGACGACGAGCGGACCGCGGCCTACCGCGAACTCCGCCGCAACTTGGCGCCGCTGGCCGCGCGCGCGGAGGAGTCCGGTGTGGTGCTCGGGATCGAACCGCTCAACCGCTACGAAACGTCGCTGCTCAACACCGTCGACCAGGCGCTCGAGGCCCTCGATGGGCTGCTGGGCCACGGCCTGGGCCTGGCGCTGGACACGTACCACCTGAACATCGAGGAGCGGTCCTCTGCCGGCGCCATTCGTGCCGCCGGAAAGCACCTGGTCCACCTCCAGGTCTGCGGCAGCGACCGCGGCGCCCCCGGCGGGGACCACACGGACTGGCCAGCGCTCCTCGCGGCTCTCGACGAGGTCGGCTACACCGGCCCGCTCAACATCGAGAGCTTCACCCCGGACAACGCCAGCATCGCGGTCGCCGCGTCCATCTGGCGGCCACTCGCTCTCTCGCAGGACCGGCTCGCCGCCGACGGGTTGGCCTTTCTCTCCGGCGCTCAGACCCACGACTCCGCACAGACCAACCTCCAAGGAGAGTCCCCATGACAGAAAACAGCAGCATCCGGGCAGCGGGGGCGCTGGGCGTCGCCGTCCTCGGACATTCGTTTATGGGCAAGGCCCACTCGAACGCGTGGCGCAACGTGAACGCCTTCTATCCGACGCCGGCCGTGGCTCTGCGGTTGCTGGTCGGCCGCGACGCGGCCCGCGTGGACGCGGACGCCCGGCGGTTCGGCTGGGAGGAGAGTTCCGGGGACTGGCGGTCCGTGTTGGAGCGGGACGACGTCCAGATCGTCGACATTTGCACCCCGGGCCACCTGCACGCCGAGCAGGCCATCGCCGCGCTCGAGGCCGGCAAGCACGTCATCGTCGAGAAGCCCCTGGCCAACTCGGTCGCCGAGGCGGAATTGATGGCGGCGACCGCCAGCGCGGCCCGAAGCCGGGGTGTGGCATCGATGGTGGCCTTCAACTACCGGCGGTTGCCGGCCCTCGCCCTGGCCCGCAAGATGATTGCGGCGGGCCGCCTGGGGGACGTGCGGCACGTGCGGGTGGCCTACCTCCAGGACTGGCTGGTCGACGAGGCCGCCCCGATGACGTGGCGCCTGCGACGGGAGACAGCGGGTTCGGGCGCCATCGGCGACCTCGCCTCGCATGCGATCGACCAGATCTGCTTCCTGCTCGGCACCACCGTGGCGTCCGTCTCCGGCACGGTCAACACGTTCGTGGAGTCCCGGCAGGGGCCCGACGGGCCCGAGCCAGTGACGGTGGACGACGCCGCGTGGGCCACCCTGCGCCTGGCCTCCGGCGCGCTGGCGAGCCTCGAAGTCTCCCGCTTCGCCACGGGGCGCAAGAATTCGCTCATGATCGAGGTCTTCGGGTCCAGGGGAGGCCTGCGCTTCGACCTGGAGCACCTTAACGACCTGGCCTTCTTCGACGCCACGCTTCCGCTCGCCGAGCGCGGCTACGCCAACATCATGGTCACCGAACCCGACCACCCCTATACGGGGGCTTGGTGGCCCTCCGGGCACACCCTCGGCTGGGACCACACCTTCACCAACCAGGCGGCCGACTTCCTGCGGGCCATCGAATCGGGCCGGGCGCCGTCGCCGTCGTTCGACGAGGCGTTGCAGGTCCAGAAGGCCCTGGCCGCGCTCGAGGCGAGCGCGGCGGCCTTCAGCGCCGTCGTCGAGCCCTAGGCGGGCGTCCCGCCCGAGGGCAAAAAAGTAGGACCCCCGCCGGAGCGGGGGTCCTACTTGTGTGGTGCGCCCAAAGGGATTCGAACCCCTGACCTTCTGTTCCGTAGACAGACGCTCTATCCAGCTGAGCTATGGGCGCTCGGTCCGCGACTCTCGTCGTTGACCTCGAACAACTATACAGACTCCTCGGGGAGGTGCAAACTTGGGCAAGGCGGGAGGGGTCCCAGGGCGTCCCATGCATGTAGCGCCGAGTAGTGTTACTAGACCGGTCTATGTGACCTTCGTCACATCAAAGGGTGCTTAAACCGCGGAAAACCGCGGATTTGCTGGGCCACCGGCCTGATGGGCGGCATACAAAGCGAGTTCGGTCACAGGGGGCACCCTTCCCGGAGACCTAGCATCAATAACACCAATCAGCCCAATGGAGGGAACGGATATGAGCGAGAGCTCCGACCAGCAGGTCCTTGAAACCGGGGCCGCACCCACAACCCACGCCGCGCTTGCCGCCTGGGTTGCGGAAGTTGCCGAACTGACCCAGCCGCAGAGCGTCTATTGGGTCGATGGCAGCGCTGAGGAGAACGCGCGACTGACCTCCGAGCTGGTCGATGCGGGAACCTTCGTGCGCTTGAACGACGACCTCTTCCCCAACTCCTTCGCGGCGTTCTCGGACCCGAAGGACGTGGCCAGGGTCGAGGAGCAGACGTTCATCTGCTCCGAGAACAAGCGCGATGCCGGCTTCACCAACAACTGGATGGACCCGGCCGAGATGAAGGCCAAGCTGACTTCCATCTTCACCGGCTCGATGCGCGGGCGCACCATGTACGTGATCCCGTTCGTGATGGGCCCGCTGGACGCCGAGGAGCCCAAGTACGGCGTCGAAATCACCGACTCTGCCTACGTGGTCGCCTCCATGCGGGTTATGGCCCGCATCGGCACCGATGTACTGCGCAAGATGGAGGACGAGGACGCGTTCTTCGTCCCCGCTCTGCACTCCGTGGGCGCGCCGCTTGAGCCCGGCCAGGCGGACGTGGCGTGGCCCTGCAACGAGGAGAAGTGGATTGTCCACTTCCCCGAGGAGCGCTCCATCTGGTCCTACGGCTCCGGCTACGGCGGCAACGCACTGCTGGGCAAGAAGTGCTACGCCCTGCGCATCGCCTCCGTGATGGCCCGCGACGAGGGCTGGCTGGCCGAGCACATGCTGATCCTCAAGCTGACCAGCCCCGAGGGCAAGGCCTACAACGTGGCCGCCGCCTTCCCGTCCGCGTGCGGCAAGACCAACCTGGCGCTGCTGGACCCGACCATCGAGGGATGGAAGGCCGAGACACTGGGCGACGACATCAACTGGATGCGCATCGGCAAGGACGGCGAACTGCGCGGCGTCAACCCGGAGTACGGCCTCTTCGGCGTCGCGCCGGGCACCGGTTGGGGGACCAACCCCAACGCCATGCGCGCCATCACCAAGGGCAACTCCATCTTCACCAACGTCGCGCTGACGGACGACGGCGGCGTGTGGTGGGAGGGGATGACCGAGGAGACGCCGGCGCACCTGACCGACTGGCAGGGCAACGAGTGGACTCCCGAGTCCGGCAAGCCCGCCGCGCACCCGAACTCCCGCTTTTGCACGCCGATCGCGCAGATCGACATGCTGGCGCAGGAGTACTACAGCCCCAACGGTGTGGAGATCCACGCCATCCTCTTTGGCGGGCGGCGCAAGACGACCATCCCGCTGGTGACCGAGGCGCGGTCCTGGACCAACGGCATCTTTATGGGCTCCACGCTCTCCTCGGAGACCACCGCGGCAGCCGCCGGCGCCGTGGGCGTGGTGCGCCGCGACCCGATGGCCATGCTGCCGTTCATCGGCTACGACGCCGGCGACTACCTCAACCACTGGGACTCCATCGCGGCCAAGACCAACCCGGAGCGCCGCCCGCGGATCTTCCTGGTGAACTGGTTCCGCCGCACCCCCGAGGGTGGCTTCGCGTGGCCGGGCTTCGGCGACAACTCGCGCGTCCTCAAGTGGGCCATCGAGCGCATCGAGGGCAAGGCGGACGCCAAGGAAACCCCGATCGGCTACGTGCCCACCGGAGAATCCCTGGACCTGACCGGCCTCGACGGCTTCACCGCCGCCGACGTCGATGTCGCGGTGAACGTCGACCCGGAGGAGTGGAAGGCCGAACTGGCCTCCATCGAGGAGTGGTACGCCAACTTCGGCGCCTCGCTGCCGCAGTCCCTGCAGGACGAGCTGGCCGGCCTGAAGGCCCGCCTCTCCGCCTAGCGGACCCGGACAAGGAAGGGCGCACCCTGCGACGGGTGCGCCCTTCCCCGCGTTAAGGGGCGTGCGGGAGGGGCCTAGGTGACAAATCATCTATGGGACTGGCACGATGGACACATGATTCTCGCGCGGCTCATTCTGGGGCTCCTGAGCTTGGCTCCAATGACCGGCTACGACCTCAAAAAGCACTTCGACTCGAGCATCAACCACTTCTGGAACGCCGACAAGGCGCAGATCTACCGCACGCTCGCCCACCTGGTCCGGGATGGGCTCGCGACGGTGAAGACGATCCGTCAGGAGAACTACCCCGACCGCCAGGAGCACCACATCACGGCGGCCGGCAGGAGGGCGCTGCTGGAGTGGTTGGCGGCGCCGCTCGACGCGCAACCCGGGCGCGAGGCGTTCCTCGGCCGGGTCTTCTTCGCGGGGGAACTCGAAAGGGGGGCGGTCCTGGAACTGCTCTCCGCGCGCCGGTCCGAGTCGCTGGCCCTGCTGGAGGAGTACCGGATGCAACGCCGGGAGATCGGGCCGGCCGCCGAGACCGAGCGCCGCGCGTTCCTCATGGCCGCGACCCTGGACAACGGCATCCGCCACGTGGAGGCGGAACTCGAGTGGCTGGACTCCGTGGAAGGACGGCTCCCATGAACGAGCACCCGCAGGCCGTCGCTCCGCCCGAGCGGCCGGATCCGGGATCCTACCCGGAGATCCACGATCCCATCCGGCCGCGCGCCGACGCGCGCGCCCCGCGGACGCTGCTCTTCCTGCACGGCGGCAACGTGGCGAACTGGATGTGGGATCCGCAGGTCAAGGGATTTCCCGACTACAGGAGCTTCACCCCGCACCTTCCCGGGTTCGGGGCGCGTTCCCACGAGGACTGGCGCGGCCTGGACAGTGCCGCGGACGACGTCGCAGCCTTTGTCGCCGAAGAGATCGAGGAGGGCGGCGTTCACGTCGTCGGGCTCTCGCTCGGTGGTGTCGTCGCGTTGCGCCTGCTGGCGCGCCACCCGGAGCTGGTGACCAGCGCCCTGGTGTCCGGCGTGCCGGTCCAGGGCATCGACGGCGCCACGCGCCAGCTTGCCCGGCTGCAGATCCGGCTCTGGGGCAGGGAGTGGTTCTGGCGGTTCCAGGCCGGCGCCTTCGGAATCCCGCCGCACGACCGGCAGCTGTTCACCGACCATGGGGTGAGCATCCGGCCCGAAAACGCACGGAAGATCATGGACGAGGTCTACGCGGGAGGCCTGCCGGAGGGGTTGGATTCCTACGCGGGGCCCCTGTTGGCGGTGGCAGGGGCCAAGGAGCCCCCGGTGATCCGCCGGTCCTTCCCGCAGCTGGCCTCCGCGCTGCCGCAGACCGTCTTCCGCGTGGCCCCCGGCATGCACCACCAGTGGAGCATCGAGGATCCTTTGCTGTTCAACGCCATGGTGCGCGCCTGGGTGGAGCGCGGCGAGCCGCACCACCGGCTCGTCGAGCCGCAGTCCTAGCACGACGGCGGGGCGCCCCCCAAGGCGGCGCCCCGCCGTCGTCCGCCAATTTCTAGGCGGCGAGCCAAAGGTCGGGTCCGAAGACCTCGTAGTGGATGCGCGTGGCCGGGATCCCGGCGGCTATCGCCTGCGAGCGGACGGCGCGCATAAACGGCAGCGGGCCGCACAGGTAGAGGAGCGCGTCCTCGGGAAGGTCCACGGCGCCCAGGTCCATCAGGCCGTCGGCGGCGACCGTCCCGGCGTCCGCGACCTCGAGCCACAGCCTCAACTCGGCGTTCGGCAGCGCGTCGACCGCCGCAAGCATCTGCTCCCGCAGCGCCCAGTTCTCGGCCCTCTGCTCCGCATGCAGCACCAGCACCCGGCGTTCGGAGGCGCTGTTGGCCAGCGACTGCAGGGCCGAGGCGCTGGGGGTGCAGCCGATGCCGGCCGTCGCCAACACGATGGGGGAGTCGGACGCCGCGTCGATCGTGATGTCGCCGTAGGGGTTGGAGAGTTCGACGACGTCGCCGACCCGCAGGTTGTTGTGCAGGAACGGGGAGACCTCGCCTCCCTCGTCCAGCTTCGCGGTGAAGACGCGGCGGGATGTTGAGCCGACGGCGTCGGAGAGCGAGTACTGCCGGCACTGGCGCAGGCCGTCGGCGACGGGCACCCTGATCGAGACGTACTGCCCGGGCGCGGCCACCGTGACCGGCGTGCCGTCGGCGGGAGCGAAATGGAAGGTGGCGGAAGCGACGCCGGCGGGCTCCTTGGACACCAGCGTCCACGGCGTCCACATCGACCCGTTGGCCTGCCGGGCGTAGAGACCCTTTTCGATCTTGACGAGCGCGTCGGCCATCAGCCAGTAGACCTCCGACCAGGCCTCCGCAACGGCCGGGGTCACCGCGTCGCCCAGGTCCTCGGCAATGGCTGCGAAGAGGTGCTGGTGGACGATCGGGTACTGCTCCTCGACGATCCCCAGCGAGGCGTGCTTGTGGGCGATCCGCGCCAGGACCGCCTCCGGAAGTGTGTCCGGGTTGCTGACGAGGTGGCTTGCGAAGGCGGCGATCGCGCCGGCCAGCGCCTGCTGCTGGGCGCCATTCTTCTGGTTCGCGCGGCTGAAGGTCCCGTCCAGCAGCTCGGGGTGCGCCGCGAAAAGCCGCGCGTAGAACTTCTTGGTGATGCCGCCGATGCGTTCGCCGATAATCGGCAGTGTGGCTTCGATAACGGGGCGCGACGTGTCCGAAAGCATGGGTGCTCCTAGGTGGCGATGAATACTTGCTTAGGCGATGCAAGATTTATGCTTTAGTTCTACACCCCGTAGAAATATGAGGCAAATCGGGCTAGGGCACGAGGGTGGGCAGCGGCAGCGCCGCCAGAGAGCCGTTGGTCGTCAGCGAGGCGACGGTGATCCCGTCCAGTTCCGCGTAGAACGCCTCGCGTGCCCGATTCAGGGCGCCGCGCAGCCGGCAGCCCGCAAGGAGGGGGCAGTGCTCGCCGGTCTCCGAGGTGCATCCGACGATGTCGAGCTGGTCGTCCAGGGACCGCAGGAGGGCGCCGACGCTGAGGGCCAGTCCGTCCGCCGTGATGCGGGCCCCGCCGTTTCGGCCGCGTGCCACGTCGAGGGCGCCCCGCCGCCGCAGCTCGAGGACCGCCTTGCTGACGTGGTGGTACGGCACGCGGACGGCTTCGGCGATCTCCCGGCTGGTCAACTGCCGTTCGGGACGCGACGCCATGAGCATCAGGGTGCGCAGGCAAACGTCACCAAAGGCATTGAGTTTCACCGTTCCATTGTTGCAGTGACCGGGGCTAACCGCGGACGCGGTAGCGGAGGAACACCACGCCGTTGCCGAAGCGCCGCTGATCCAGCAGCTCGAGTTCGGACCTGAAGTGCTTGGGCAGGGCCCGGTTGCCCGCGCCGATGAGGACGGGGGAGAGGAACAACCGAATCTCGTCGACCAGCCCGGCCGCGATCGCCTGCGACGCGAGGTTGGCGCCGCCGATGGACAGCTCCGCGACCGATGTGCGCTTGAGCTCGCGGACAGCGTCGGGCTCGAAGGCCCGCTCGATGCGGGTGCGGGCGGTGGGCGCCTCGAGGAGGGTCCGCGAGTAGACGATCTTGTCCGTCAGCTGCCAGTGCCGCGCAAAATCCAGCTCGACATCTGGCAGTCCCGGCTCGTCCGCCAGGTTCTCCCAGGCGCTCAGCACGTGGTAGACGCGGCGGCCGAAGAGGTAGGTCCCCACAGGACGGTCGAGGTCGTTCACGAAGGCGTGGACCTCCGCGTCCGGGACACTCCAGTCGAAGTTCCCCTGCTCGTCGGAGTCGAATCCGTCGAGCGACGTGATGGCGGTGTAGGTCAGCAGGGCCATGCGCGTGCTCCCGTCGGTGACCGGCGCGCGGTGGCGCAGGCAGCGTCGGAACGTGGCGGGCCGGTGCCACCATTGTGGTGCGCGCCGCCCGGGTGCGCCAGAGTTGGCGCGCCCGGGCCCTACGGAACTACGCCCAGACCAGCTGCTCGCCAGGCTCCGCGGCGGGCTCGCCGAACGTCCAGGGTTCGCCCTCGCCGGCCGGCGGGCTGTACGGCTGGACGACTGCGACCGCGCCGCCGAGGCTGTGTTCGGCGTTGGCGTGGATGGCGTCTCGCCGCTCCTCGACAAGCGTGACGTCGGAGACGAGGGCCACGGCCGCGAAGGTCTCGCGCTGCTGCGCCAGGAGCTCCACGAGGTCGGACATCATCGCCTCGGCGTCGATGTCCGCCTCCGGATCGTCCTCGTCCTCGGGCGGCTGGACGGCAAGGAGGCGGAGTTCGCCCTCGGCGTCGCCGGAGGCCGCCTCGAGGCCGATGCCGAAGGGGAGGAAAACGCCGTTCGTCTCCAGCTGCTCGCGGGCGACGCCGAGCGCCGTGCCGAGGATGCGGTTCAGGTCGGCCTGCGCCTCGTCGCCGAATTCGACGACGTTCTTGTCCGCCGGGCCGTTGCCGGTGTTGTTCTCGCTCATGCGTTGCTCCTGACGATGTTCAGTACCTGGTCGCGGATTCGTTCCATGGTGGCCGGGTCCTTGGCCTCGCCGTTGTAGCGCAGGAAGGGCTCGGTGTTCGACGGGCGGAGGTTGAACCAGAAGGACCCGTCGGTCGCGGAGACGGTGGTGCCGTCCATGGTCTGGACCGAGACGTCCTGGCCCAGGCACGCGTCCAGGACGTGGGCGACGGCGGCGTCCTTGTCGTGGACCTCCGAGTTGATCTCCCCCGAGGAGAAGTACGGCTCGTACTCCGCGGCGAGCTCGCCCAGGCCCCCGGGCTGCTCGCCGAGCGCGGCCAGGACGTGCATGGCGGCCAGCATGCCGGTGTCCGCGTTGAAGAAGTCGCGGAAGTAGTAGTGCGCCGAGTGCTCCCCGCCGAACACGGCGGACTCCTTGGCCATCACGGCCTTGATGAAGGAGTGCCCCACGCGGGTCTCCACAGGGCGGCCGCCGTCGGCCAGGACCAGTTCGGGCACGGCGCGGGAGGTGATGAGGTTGTGGATGACCACGGGCGTCTGCTCGCCGGCGGCCCGGGCGCGGGCGATCTCGCGGCGCGCGACCAGCGCGGTGATGGCCGAGGGGGAGACCGGCTCGCCCTTCTCGTCGATCACGAAGCAGCGGTCCGCGTCGCCGTCGAACGCCAGGCCGATGTCCGCGCCGTGCGCCAGGACCGCGGCCTGCAGGTCCCGCAGGTTCTCCGGCTCCAGCGGGTTCGCCGGGTGGTTCGGGAACGTGCCGTCCAGCTCGAAGTACAGCGGGACGATCTCCAGCGGCAGCGCCGGCAGCAGGGTGTCCCCGAGCACCGCGGGGGTGGTCAGGCCCGCCATGCCGTTGCCGGCGTCGACGAGCACCTTCAGCGGGCGGATCCCGGTCAGGTCCACGAGGGAGCGCAGGTACGCGGCGTAGTCGGCGAGGACGTCGGTGGAGTCGATGGCACCGGCCGGGGCGTCGCCGGAGACCGGCAGGCCCTCGTCGAGGTAGGTCTGGGCCAGGTCGCGGATTTCGTAGAGGCCGGTGTCCGAGGACACCGGGACGGCGCCGGCCTTGGCCATTTTCATGCCGTTGTAGGCCGCGGGGTTGTGCGAGGCGGTGAACACGACGCCGGCCGCGTCCAGGGTGCCGCACGCGAAGTACAGCTCGTCGGTGGAGATCAGGCCGAGCATGCGCACGTTCGCGCCGCGGTAGCGGGCGCCGCGGGCGAAGGCGTCGGCGAACTCCGGGGACGAGGGGCGCATGTCCCCGCCGACCAGGACGGTGTCGCCGCGTAGGCCGAGCACGTCCACGAACGCGGCGCCGACCGCCTCGACGCTCTCCGCCGTGATGCTGTCGCCGACGATGCCGCGCACGTCGTAGGCCTTAAAGGATTGGGAAAGATCGATCTCACTGGTCACGGGTTCGAGCTTAGCCGGTGCGGGCCGGGAGGGCCGTTTTCCACAATCCGCCGCCCGGAGGCAAGCTGTCGGTGGTTGCTGGGATACTGGACGGATGGCTAATACGGCGACGGTGGAATTGCGGGACAGCGCTACAACGGTTCTGCGCAGGCTGGTGGGGCGGGACGACGCGCAGTTCCACGACGGCCAGTTCGAGGCCATCGAGGCGCTGGTCGACGGCGGCCGGCGGGCACTCGTTGTCCAGCGCACGGGCTGGGGCAAGTCGGCAGTGTACTTCGTGGCGAGCCTTCTGCTGCGGGCCCGGGGTGCGGGGCCGACCCTGATCGTCAGCCCCCTCCTTGCGCTGATGCGGGACCAGGTGGCCGCCGCGGCGCGCGCCGGGGTGCGAGCTGAGGCGATCAACTCCGCCAACGCACTGGACTGGGGGCAGATCACCGCCAAGCTCGACGCCGACGAGGTGGATGTGTTGTTGGTGTCGCCCGAGCGGCTCAACAATCCCGTGTTCCGCGAACAGCAGCTTCCGGAGCTCGTACGGCGCATGGGCCTGCTGGTGATCGACGAGGCCCACTGCATTTCCGACTGGGGCCACGATTTCCGTCCCGACTACCGCCGCATCAAGGACCTCATTACCTCCTTGCCGGCGAGTGTCCCCGTTTTGGCCACGACGGCGACCGCGAACGAACGCGTGGTCCACGACGTCCAGGACCAGCTGGCGGTGGGCGGGGCCGACGTCTTCACGCTCCGGGGTCCGCTGGCGCGCAAGTCCCTGCGGCTCGGGGTCCTCCGCCTGCCCAGCCCCCGGTCGCAGTTGGCGTGGCTCCTGACGCACCTGGGCGATCTCCCGGGCAGCGGCATCATCTACACCCTCACGGTCTCCGCCGCGGAGGACATCACACGCCTGCTGCGCGACGCCGGCCACGACGTCCGCGCCTACACCGGCCGCACGGACTCGGAGGAACGCGCCCGGTCGGAGCAGGCGCTCAAGGACAACCAGGTCAAGGCCCTCGTCGCGACGAGCGCTCTGGGCATGGGATTCGACAAGCCGGACCTCGGCTTTGTGGTCCATGTGGGCGCGCCCAGCTCGCCGGTCGCCTACTACCAGCAAGTGGGCCGCGCGGGCCGAGGCACCGACAACGCGGACGTCCTCCTGCTGCCGGGGAGCGAGGACCGCGAGATCTGGCGGTACTTCGCCACCGCGTCCATGCCGGACGAGCTGCGCGCCCACGCGGTCCTCGCCGAGCTTGAGGCGGCCGGCGGCGCGGTCTCCGTGCCGGCGCTGGAGGCGCGCGTCAACCTGCGGAGGACGCCGCTGGAGCTGCTGCTCAAGGTCCTCGCCGTCGACGGCGCCGTCGAACGCATCCAGGGGGGCTGGGCGCGGACCCGTGAAGAATGGTTTTACGACGCCGAGCGCTACAGCCGCGTCGCTGCCGCGCGAGTGGCCGAGCAGAACTCGATGCTGGACTACGAGAACGCGACCGGTTGCCGCATGGAGTTCCTGGCGCACGCGCTGGACGACCCGGACGCGGCGCCGTGCGGTCGCTGCGACAACTGCGCGGGGCCCTGGTTTGCCGACTCGATCGGCGACGACGCGAAGGACAGCGCGCAGGCGGCCCTCGGCCGCGTCGGCGTGGAGCTGGAACCGCGGCTGATGTGGCCGGGCGGCATGGACCGGCTGGGCGTTCCCCTCAAGGGCAAGATCAAGCCGGAGGACCAGGCCTCGTCCGGACGGGCGCTCGCCCGGCTGACCGACCTGGGTTGGGGAGGCCGGCTCCGCACCCTCTTCTCCGCTTCCGGGGAAGGGCTGGAGGACCGCCCGATCGACGACGCCATGTTGCGGGCCTGCGTCCAGGTCCTCGCGCAGTGGGGTTGGCGGCAGCGCCCCGTGGCCGTGGTCAGCATGCCGTCCAGAACTCGCCCGCTGCTCGTGCGCTCCTTCGCGGAGGGAATCGCGCGGATCGGGCAATTGCCCTACGCCGGGGAGCTGGAGTACCCGCATGGCGGGCCACGGGGGGAATCGGGCGGCAACAGCGCCTTCCGGCTGGCCGCCGTCTGGGACCAGCTGTCCGTGCCCGCGGATCTCGCCGCCCAGATGACCGGCGCCAGCGGCCCGGTGTTGCTCATCGACGACTATGCGGACAGCAAGTGGACCGTGACGGAGGCGGCCCGCGCCTTGCGGCAGGCCGGCGCCGACGAGGTGCTTCCGTTCGTGCTCGCGATCAGCGCCTGACCGGACGCGGCCGGGGGCCGCGCATTCCCAAACCCCGCTGCGGTTATGCCCGGACGCTTCCGGCCCTAAAATCAAAGTCATGGAGACTCTGTTGTGGGTGCTGGTTCCGTTGCTGATCCTCGGGATCGGCTGGTGGTGGTTGAGCCGCACGCGCAAGCGCACCTCCGCGCAGGTAGCCGGTGCCGTTGGGCCGCAGGCGGCCGCCGAGGCTTCCGGCAGACTCGATGCGGAGTCGCACCGGGCCGTCTACCGCAAGCTCGCGACGGCGGACTTCATGGGCGCCGTCCAGGAGTATCGGGCGGCCACTGGCCAGGGAATCAAGCAGTGCATCATCGCCGTTCGGAGCCTGGAGGCCCACCCCCAGGTCTATAAGGCGCCCGCGCAGACCCTCGACGGAGCCGGCACGGAGTCGGCCGCCAAGGGCACGGGCGGTGCTGCGGAGACCGCGGCAGGCAACGTTTGGACCGCTGAGACCGACCCCGAGAAGACGGAAAACGCCGAGAGCGGGACGGAAGAGGGCGGGACGGCAAAGGGTGGGTCGGCCGGGCCCGGGACAGCCGGCGCCGGGCGGGGCGGGCCTGGATCGCGGGGCGAGTTCCGGGACACCCGGCCCTCCGCGACCGGCGCCCCCGGCGAACAGCCGTCCGCACCGGGCGGCGGCATGGCGCCGGACGCGCCGCCGAGCACCTCGGGCCGGAGGCCCGCCGACGCCGAACTCGACTCCGGCGACGCCCTCATGATTCCCGACGACTGGTCCGAGCAGTTCGGCAGCAGCGCCAGCCGGACAACCTCGACCTTCCGCATCAGTGCCGAGCAGGACGGGAAAACACGCGAATTCAGCACGGAGGAACTTCCTCCGGCCGAGTATGACCAGTTCGAGTCGCTGATCCGGGACCACGACTTCGCCGGAGCGGCGGGGCTGCTGGCCAAGTTCTCCGGACTCGATGAGGACTCGATCCGCCAGTTGTTGGAGTCCGCGCCGGTGGAGGGGCCGGCCAGCGCCGCCTCCAGAAACGTTTCCGACTTCAGCTTCGAGGGGGACGGGCCGGACGGCCGCGTGAGCTTCAGCGCGTCCGACCTTCCGGGGCAGGACCGCCAACTGTTCCTCGAACATGTCGGGGCGGGGCGCACCGACGAGGCCGCGGCCATTGTCCACCGCCACACCGGACTGCCGCTCGGGGTTGTGGTGAAGCTCCTGTCGGCTTTCGGCAAGGGACACTAGCCGGCCCGGCCCCCGCTCCTTAAACAAAGCGACTCCCCCGGAAAACCGGGGGAGTCGATCCGCGGAGACGGGGGGATTTGAACCCCCGGTCGAGTTTAACCCCGACCCTTCATTAGCAGTGAAGTCCATTCGGCCGCTCTGGCACGTCTCCATGCTGGTAACCAGCCCCCCAAGACTACCCAACACCGGGGCGCCATTCAAAAACGGCCACGCCGTCGGGACTATCCGGCGACCTGGCGCCAGAGGAACCCGTAGCTCCGCGCGAGCATTGCCGCCGATTGCCGGTTGTCCGACGCGCCCGCGTGCCCGCCGTCCAGAGCCTCGTGGTACCAGACGTTGGGCGCGCCCAACTCATGCATTTTCGCCGCCATTTTCCGGGCCTGCACGGGGCCGACGCGGTCGTCGCTGGTGGCGGTCCAGATCAGGGACGGCGGATAGGCCACCCCGTCGGGAAGGGGCGCGTCGAGCCGGTGGTAAGGGGAGAAGGTGCGGACGAAATCCCACTCCTCGGCCACGTCCGGATCGCCGTATTCGGCGATCCAAGAGTGCCCCGCGGCCAGCCGGGTGTACCTGCGCATGTCCAGTAGCGGGACGCCGCAGGAGATGGCTCCGAACAGTTCGGGGTAGCCAGTGATCATGTTGCCCATCAGCAGGCCGCCGTTGCTCCGACCGGTCGCCGCCAGCCGCCGGGGGACCGTGACGCCCCTGGCCACCAGATCGCGCGCGATCGCCGCGAAGTCCTCGTAAGCGCGGTGACGGTTGCCCCGCAGGGCCGCCTGGTGCCAGCGCGGCCCGTACTCGCCGCCTCCCCGGATGTTGGCCACCACGTAGACGCCATTGCGCCCCTCCGCGCTGGTGCGCCCAAGCCACGCCCGGCCCACCGCACCGGAGTAGGCCGGCGTCAGGCTGGTGAGGAAGCCGCCATACCCGTTCATCAGCACCGGATTCCGGCCGTCCAGGGCCATCCCGCGCGGGGAGACCTGGAAGTAGGGGACCAGTGTGCCGTCGTCGCTGCGGGCGAAGTGCTGCTCGACGACGTGCCGGTCGGCATCGAAGTGGTCGGCCGCGCGCTTGATCGTCTCGGGCGCCGCCGCCCGTGTTCCAGCGGGCGCCAGCGTGCCCCGCGAGAGCGTCGTCGGGGTCAGGAAGCCGGTGCTGGTCAGCCAAAAGTCGTTGGCGGTGTCCGGATCCTCGTCGTCCACAGCGGAGATCCCGAAGCTGTGGAGTGCGGACCCGAGCTCCAGGCGTTCCAGGCGCCAACCTTCGGCGGGGTGCGCGACGAGTACCTCCGAGGAGACGTCGCGGAGCGTATTCAGCAGCAGGTGGTCGCGGGTGAAGTCGTACGACTCCAGGGAGGAGGCTTCGTCCGGGGCCCACACCACGGTCGGGGTCCGGTCTCCGGCCAGGAACGAGTCCGCCTCCGCCACGCCCAGCGCGCCGGCCGGCATCACGAGTGCGCCGTCGTCGATCCAGTCGGTGCGCGGTGTGAATACGATCCACTGCCGGTGGAAGTGGATGCCGACGTCCGTGGGCGCATCGACGGGCACCCACCCGGACTGCCCCAGCACAAACGTGCGGCTGTTGTAGAAGTCGATGATGTCTTGGGCGACCGTGCGCCGGTAGCCCGGGGTCGGATCGTGGCGCACGCCGACGCCGACGTGGGACGCATCGACGGCAAACACTTCGGGAGAGTCCGCGGGGTCCTGTCCACGCCCCACGCGGCGCACCGTGCGGGCGTAGGAGGACAGCGTCAGGGATCCCTCCCCGAAGTCGGTGCCGACGTAGACGGCGTCGCGGCCGTCCCAGGACACGTTGGTCTTGGCTGCCGGGAAAGCGAAACCGCCGGATACCCAGTCCATGGTGACGAGGTCGAACTCCCGGACCTCGACGGCGTCGCCACCGTCCGGAGACAGCCTCACCAGCGCCCGCTCGTATGCCCCGGCGTCCTCCGGCCGCAGCAGCTGGACGCCGGCGAACACCCAATCCGTTCCCTCGCGCTCCGCGAGCGCGTCGACGTCCAGCAGCACCTCCCACGGGGTGGGCGCCGCGGCGTAGCCCTCCCACGACGTGCGCCGCCAGAGTCCCTTCGGGTGGGCCGCGTCGCGCCAGAAGTTGTAGTAGTGCGGGCCGCGCTTGCTGGCCATTGGGATGCGGTCCTCGGCGTCCAGGACCTCCAGTAGGGACGCCTCGAGGCTTCGGTGCCGGTCGTCGAACAGCAGCTCCTCCGTTTCGGCGTTGCGTTCGCGGACCCAGTCCAAGGCGCGCGTTCCGTCGACTTCCTCTAGCCACAGGAAGCCGTCCTCCTGGTCGCCGCTGACGGTCTGCTGGGGTGCCGGGATGCTCATGCTGCCCAGTCTAGGCGCGGGTTCCGCGGGGCCCGCGGAACCGGCGCGCTAGGCTGGAGTCCGCCGAGTCCGCGCCGCCCGCGGAGAAGATACGCATCAAGGTAGAGGAGCCACAGTGGTCCACGAGACATTCCGGATCGCCGTGATCGGGGCCGGTCCCCGCGGCACGTCGACCCTGGAGCGGTTGCTGGACCACCTCGCCGGCGCCGGCCCGGAGGCAGGAGCCACGATGGAGCCGCGCCGGAAGCTGGAGATCTCCGTCGTCGAGCCCTTCGAGCCCGGGCCGGGCCACGTGTGGGCCACTGGGCAGTCCCGACTGTTCCTGATGAACACGCCGGCCCTCTACCCGACCGTGGCACCGCCCCGCGGCGATTCGGGCTCCGCCGGCCTCACCTTCGAGGAATGGCGGGCCGCGGGCGGTGACGGCGCCGGCCTCAGCCCCGTCGAACGCCGGGAGCTCTCGGGGCTGGGACCGGGATCCTATCCGCCACGCGCGCTCTACGGGCGCTACCTCCGGCACGTCTACGAGAGCGTCGCCGCCCGCCTGGCCGCGGACCCGCACGTCGCCTCCTTCCGCCATGTCCGTTCCGAGGCGGTATCGCTTCAACGGCACGACGCCGGCTACACGCTGAGCCTCCGCGACGCCGACGGCGCCGAATCGACCCTGGCGGCGGAGGCCGTTGTGCTCGCCGTCGGGCACGTCCCGTCGCGGCCCAACCCGCGACAGGAGGCGGCCGGACGCAGGGCGGACGCCGTGGGGCTGCACTACCAGGAGCCAAATGTTCCGGCCGACGTCGAGTGGGGCGTTTTCCCGCCCGGCGAACCCGTGCTGGTCCGCGGGCTGGGCCTGAACTTCTTCGACGCCGTGGCCCAGCTGACCGTGGGCCGTTCCGGCGAGTTCGCGCCGACCGGGCTTGGGCCCGGCCGGGCGTTGGCCTACCGCAACAGCGGCCGCGAGCCGATCATCGTTGCCGCGTCCCGGCGGGGCACACCGTACCGGGCGAAGGCCTGCGTGGACGCGTTCATCGCGCCGTCGGCCCAACTGGTGCACCTGAGCTACGAGGCGGTGCACGCTCTGGCCGCGCTGGGCGCCCCCGGCGAACCGCCGGGAAAGGTTGCCTTCGGCGCCCACGTGTGGCCGTTGCTGCACCGCGACGTCCTGCGGACCTTCTATGCGACGTGGGCGCGGGTCTCGCCGGAGGCCTTCCTCGGCGGGGCGGGCGAATTTCTGGTCCGCCTGGACGCGATCCTGGACGCCCCCCAAGAGCACGGCCAAGAGGTGTGGAGGACATTGGCCCGCGCGCTGGTGGAGGAGTCGGCGCCCGGCATCGGCTGGTTCGACGTGCCCGCCCTGGCGCACCCGTTCGCGGACAGGGGTTTCCAGGACGACGCCGCCTACCAGGCGTCCGTGCTCGATTACTTGGAGCTGGACGCCGAATCCTCGGCGCGCGGCGAGGACGACCCCCTGAAGATGGCGATCGCCGCGCTCAACCTCGGCCGCATGGTCGTGAAGCGGATGGTCGCGGAGGGACTCGTCGACGAGGCCAGCCACCTCGAGGAGCTCCAGCGCTGGTTCGAGCCGCTGGTGGAGGGTCTGGCCAGCGGTCCGCCGTTCCAGCGCATCGAGGAGTTGGCCGCGCTGGCCAGGGCCGGCGTTGTTCGCTTCATCGGGCCCGACCCGGTGTTCTCGCTCGATGACGAGGCGGGGCACTTCTCGGCGTCGTCCCCGTGGGTGGCCGCGGAGCCGACGACTGCGCGGTACATGGTTGAGGCGATGATGCCGGCCAACAGGGTCGCGCAGACGCGTTCGCCGCTGCTCCGGCAGCTCCAGCGGGACGGACTGGCAAGGCCGCGCCCCATGCTTACCGGCGAGGGCGAGGAGGTTCCGGGCTCCGGTTTCGACGTCGTGGGGCAGCCCTACCGGCTGGTCGACGAGCACGGTGTTCCGCACCGGGCCGTGTTTGTGCTGGGCCTGCAGTTGTCCTCTGTGCAGTGGGGGACCGCGATCGCTGCGGAGGCCGGGGCCGGTTGGCAGGACGGCGCCCGGACCCTGGGGGACGCGGACGCGGTCGCCGCCGAGCTGCTGCGGCTCGCCGGGGGCTAAACGCAATGGGCCGGTGCCCGGGGAACAGGGATTCCCGGGCACCGGCCCTCTTCCGTTGTCTTGCCGCCCGGCGTGAGCCCCGCCGCTACCGGCCTCTGCCCCCGGACTGGTTCTTCTTGTCCAGCTGGAGGCCGACGATCACCGGGTCGTGGTCGGAGGCCCGGTAGGGCGATGCCTCGTACAGGTCGGTGATGTTGTAGTTGAACCGGCTGTACTCCAGCGCGATCGACTCCACGGCGTTGATGTTCCAGATGTCCCGGCCCGTCACGACCGCGTCCGCCTCCGGGGAGGCCAGGATGTGGTCCAGCGAACCAACCTGGCCGGCGAAGAGGTAGGAGTGCTTCCCGGTCTTCGCTCCCTGGTTCACATAGCCCGCCTCGTAGAGCACACGCATCGGGTCCTCGGCCCCGTAGGAGTTGAAGTCTCCGGTGAGGAGCACCTTCCGGGTGTTGCCGCGGGCCTGCATCTCCTCGGCGAACCCCACGAGCGCCTCGGCCTGCGCCACACGCGCCGCGTTCCAGGCGCCCTGGCCGTCTCCGGAGTCGTCGTTGGCCGAACCGTCGCCCGGGCCCGAGCCCTTGGACTTGAAGTGGTTCACAATGGCGACGAACTTCGTGGCGTTGTTCCCGCCCACCCTCATAAACGTCTGGGCCAGCGGCTGACGCGCATTGGCGAACGCCGGATCGTCGAGGATCACGGACTCGTCGATCGGCCGGACCGCCGACTTGCGGTAGATGAACGCCGTGCGAATGACGTCTTCGTCGGCGGGGAGTGCGTCGGGGCTGCGCACGTAGCCCCAGGTGCCCGGCGCGTCCTCGTTCAGAGCGGCCGTGAGCGTGGACAGTGCCTCGTCGCGGTCCTTCCCGAACGCGGCCGAGTTCTCGATCTCCTCGAGCGACACGACGTCGGCGCCGAGTCCATCGATGGCGGCCACGATCTTGGCTTCCTGGCGCTCGAGGTTCTTCGCGTCCGCCGCGCCGCGGGCGTCGCACCCGCCGCGGACGGTCACGGGCTGGCCGTCGCGGTCGGTGTAGTACGTGCAGCCCGCCAGAGTGTCTCCGGTGGTCGTGAAGTAGTTCAGGACGTTGAAGGAGGCCAGCTTGACGTTCCCGCCGACATCCTCCGGCGCATCCGTCCGGGTGTCCTGGAACGCCGCCGGCTGATCCTCGGGGTTGGCGCCGGTCAGCTGTGCCAGCGGCTGGAATTTCCACTCCTCGAAGCGGTAGTCCAACACCACGCCGCCGACAAAGTCGGCGGCCGCGCCCACGCGGACCGGGGCCTCCGCAGTGGCGTACGGGAGCGGGATGTCCTTGTTGGCGTCGGACCCGGCGTAGTTCACGGAAGAGCCGTCGTCCAACACCACGCGGCGCGCGGCGTTCTCCAGAGCGATCGCCGCGGCCTCCGCCGATCCCGCCGGCTCGGCGTCAGTTGGCTGGCGGAAGGCCTTCTCGCCGTCGACGATGTCGCTCTCGCCGAAGGCCAGCGCAATCTCCCCGAAGGAGTTCAGGGAGTAATTGTCCGCGACGGTCCAAGATCCCTGCGGATCCCAGAGCATGCCCTCGAAACGCTCGCGCCCGGCGTCGGTCTCGGGCCAGGCGGCCGTGACCGGCTTGACGGCCTCCGCCGGCTCGCCGAGCACGGTGGTGCCGCCGGCCGCAACGTTCAGCTGCGTCAGCCCGAAGTACTCCCCGGCGGTGCCGGTGACCTCGACGTGGTCGCCCACCCGCACCTGGCCCACGGTTGCGGCCGAGTATACGAAGATGCCGTGGGACGCGGCGGAGACCTCGTCCCCACCGGTGCCCGGGGTCTGCAGGTAGAAGCCGTTGAAGCCGCCGCTGGGGAAGGCCGCGGTCACAACGCCCGTTGTGCGCACCGCCTGGCCGGCCAAGGGTGTGCTGTCGCCTTCCCCCTGGATCTCGGCGATGGTCTTTGGCACGGGCGTCGGCTCGGGCTCCGGCTCCGGCTCCGGCTCCGTTCCGCCGCTGCCGGTCGGTGTCACGGTGGAGTCCAGCACGAAGTCGTTCCGGTTGTTGTCGGTGTCCAGCGCGTCCACCCGGTTGAAGGACTGCGGGTCCGAATTGCCCGACGGCGAGACGGCCGCGGCGCCCTCGAAGGTGTTGGAAGTCCCATAGCCCAGCAGGTCGACCACGGCCGCGTTGCCCGGCACGGAACCGACCGGCAGGCTCAGCTTCGCCCCGGTGTTGGCCAGGACGATGGTGCCCGACGTTCCGCCGGGGTTGAAGGACGTCTGCACGTCGGCGGTCGGAAGCTCGGCGCCGTTTGCCCCGTTCGAGCCGCCCGCGACCAGGAACGTGCCGTTCGCGGGGATGGTGCCGCTGAGCGCCACGGAGGAGTCCGTCGCGGACGTCCCTTTGGCCGCGCGGTACTGCAGGCTCCATCCGTCGATGCTGACCGGCTCCGGCGTCGGGTTGTGCAGTTCGATGAACTTGTTCTTGTAGGCGGCGTTCGCGCTGCCTCCGCTGAGGTATGCCTCGTTGATGACGACGCCGGTGCCGTCCGGGGCGGCGAACGCCGGGGCGGAGCCGAGTCCGCAGACCAGTGCCGCCGTGGCGGTGATGGCCAACGCGGCGCGTTGGGGATGCTTAGACAAGATGTCCCTTTCGATGGGATGGGCCTGGTGGCACGTGCTGGGGGAGGGCTAGCGCCCGCTGGCCGTCTGGGCTACTGCCTTGCCGGGCTTGCTTGGCTTGCCCTTGGCCGGCTTGCCCTTGCCGGGCTTGGTGTTGGCGAGCTCCGAGGGCACCGTGGCCTCGGTGCCGCTCGCCTCGCTGCCCACGTACAGCGTTCCGCCGCGCAGCTGGCGCGGCGCGGTGAACTCGACGGTCGCGCCGCCGTCCACCACCGGAAAGGTCTCCCACGTGCGCTGGTTCTTGGCGGTGCGGGCGTAGTCCAGGTACACCTCGGTGGTCGTGGGTGCGCCGTCGGACCCGAGGTCGATGGCCCGCACCTCGAACGAGTAGGTCTTTCCGGCCTCGACGCGCGCGGGGGCGCCGACGATCTCCACCCCGCGGCGTGCGAAGTCGGCGTTGAGCGGCGAAGAGGCCTCGACGTAGTTGACGAGCGCCTCGAGGTCGGAGAAGCCGGTGTCGACCTTCTTGGAGCCGTCGACGAACGCGCTGAAGCCGTCCCCGCCCTGCGCCAGGAAGCTGAGGGTCGCGACGGAGTAGGTCGCGCCCAAGTCGATCGGTTGGCCGGCGAATTGGACCCCCGTGACGCGGTCGCCGATGGCGCGGGACGTGTCGAACGTGTAGGTCAGATTCTCCGTCAGGCCGAGGGCGAGCTTGGTCTCGACGCCGTTGGCGAGGCGCCACTGCTGCTCGAGGAGCCGCCACACCTGCGCGCCGGTAAGGTCGACGCTGGCAAGGGTGTTGCCGAAGGGGAAAATGTTCGCGAGCTCCTGGAAGGAGACGTCGCCCTCGGTGCCGGCCGCTGTCTTGTCGTCGGTGGTGGCGCTCCGGCCGGTCTTGGTGAAGAACAGTTCGTCGCGGACGCCGCCGGCGTTCATGACACCGATCTGGACCTCCTCGCCGGCGATGGACTCGAGCTCGCTGCGCAACGATTCGGCGAGCAGGTTGTTCAGGGAGGACTCCTTGCCCCGGTCGCCGCCGGCGCTGCCGACCTTGTCCGGTGCGTAGTCCGTGGTGATGGACTCCGTGATCTCTCCGACCTTCTCGGCGCCCAGCACGGCCGCCTCGGCGACCGCGCGTTCCTCCAGGGCCTTGACCTCGGCCACCACGGGGAAGGCGGCAGCCAGGGCTGCGGGGTCGGCCGAATCGTCCACGGGGAGCGCCTCGCTGGACACGAACGTCACATCGCGCGTGTCGGGGTCCACCAGGAAGTCGGCCACGGCCAGGTGTGAGGCGGAGGAGCCGGCCTGCATCACGGGGCGGAGGCCGCCGCCGTTCGGCGCCTCGAAGTTGTACTCGAAGTGGCTGTGCCCGTTGAAGATCGCGTCGACGTCGGGGCTTGTCTCCGTGACGATCCGCTTGAAGATGCCGCTGGCCGCCAGTGCGTCGGCGAGATTGGTGTCCGGCTGATCGGTCGGCTCGGCGGGTGTGCCGGCGGTCTGGCCGCCCTCGTGGTAGCTCGCGACGACGACGTCGACGTCCGTCGGCAGCCCGGCGACGGCCTCGTTCACGGCGGCGACGGGGTCCGTGATGGTCAGCCCGGCGATTCCGCCGGGGGAGACCAGCGTGGGCAGATCGCCGGTGATGGCCCCGACGACGGCGACCTTGACGCCGTTGACGTCGAAGGTCTGCGCGGCCGGCAGGACCGGGCTGCCCGAGGCGTCCAGCACGTTGGCCGCCAGGTAGGGGAAATCGGCAAGGTCGGAGACCCGTCCGCCGAGGTCCGCCCAGCCCTTGTCGAACTCGTGGTTGCCGGCGGTCGAGACATCGACTCCCATCGCGTTGAGGATCTCGAGCGTCGGTTCGTCCTGCTGGATCATGGACGCGAACTTGCTGCCCCCGATGCTGTCCCCGGCGCTGGTCAGGAGTGTGGATGCCACTCCGCGGTCGGCGCGCCACTCCTCGACGGCGCCGGCGAACAGGGTCGCCGGATAGCCGGAGGAGATCTCGCCGTGGAAGTCGTTGAAGCTGGCGATCGAAACCGCGATGTCGTCCTCCGGACCGGCGGCAGCGGGAGCGACGACCGCGCTCGGCACCCCGTTCGATGGCGCGGCGCCCGCCGGCAGCGCGCCGAAGGGTGCCGCGACCAGTCCGATCGATAGGGCGCCCCCGAACAGTGTCTTGTAGATCCTGGCACTCATCGCATGACTCCTTGGATACACAATGCTTCCGATGTGGTGGGCCGCCGCGACCGCACCCGTTGATGGGCGGCGCCTCGAAGGGGCGACGGCGCGCGGCGACCTCCCCAAGAAAACCATTGGCGCGTGAACGCGGGACGACCTGCGGGTGGACGGAACCCGCCCCGTTCCATTTCTGGAGTGACATGGGAGTTTTCGACGCAACCATGATTGTCAAGTGGAGTAACAAGGAGCCTACACAAGGCGTCGTCGCCCGGGAAGACCCAGGCGCCGACGTCACACCCGGCCGAAGGGCGTGTCCGCCGGCGGATTTCGGAAGGGGCGTGGAAAGGCTCGGGAGGCGGTGGCCCGCGGAAACCCGGGAACGCAACGACGGCGGCACCCCGGCGGCAATTCGCCTGGCGGGGCACCGCCGTCGTTTCATGGATGGCCCACTTGGGCGGGCCGGGAGCGGAAGGTAAGGGATTTGAACCCTTGGTGCGGGGTCGCCGCACACTGGTTTTCAAGACCAGCTCCATAGGCCGCTCGGACAACCTTCCAGTCCCCAGCACTATACGGCAGACGCCGTGACAGACGGAAAGCGGGCGGCTCTGCCCGGCCCTTGCGCATCCGGTGCATAGGCTTGAGCCCAAGGCGGCCGCGGGCCGCGCAACGGCAAGGGATGGAGGACGGCGTGGGCGAATCGATGCGTGCGGTCGAGTACGTGGAGGCGGGCGGACCTGAGGTGGCGGTGGTGGTGCGGCGGCCGCGCCCGGCACCCGGTCCGGGCGAGGTGCTTGTCCGGGTGGCCGCGGCGGGGCTGAACCGGGCCGACGTCCAACAGCGACGCGGCGTCTACCCGCCTCCGCCGGGGGCGTCCGACATCCCTGGACTGGAGGTGTCGGGGACCGTCGTCGGGCGCGGCGAGGGGGCAACGAAGCACAACGACGGCGCCGAGGTCTGCGCGCTGCTCAGCGGTGGAGGCTACGCGGAGTATGTGGCCGTGCCCGAGGGGCAGGTGCTCCCGGTGCCCGCCGGCGTCGGCCTGGTGGAGGCGGCGGGGCTGCCCGAGGTCGCAGCCACCGTGTGGTCCAACCTCTTTATGCTCGCCGGGGTCCGGCGGGGCGACTGGGTGCTGGTCCACGGGGGAGCGGGCGGGATCGGAACCATGGCGACTCAACTCGTCGCTGCGCGCGGGGCCCACGCGGTGGTGACGGCGGGCAACGCGGAGAAGCTTGCGTTCTGCGCCGGTTTTGGCGCGGAGGCGGGCATCGACTACCACCGGGAGGACTTCGTCGAACGTATGCTCGACCTTTCCGGGGGCCATGGGGCCGACGCAATCCTCGACGTGGTCGGAGCCAAGTATCTGGCCCGCAACGTCGGGGCGCTTGCCACTGGCGGTCACCTGGTGATTATCGGCCTTCAGGGCGGCGCCAAGGCCGAACTCGACCTCGGCCTGCTGCTGTCGCGCAGGGCGAGCGTCTCCGGAACCACGCTGCGGGCCAGGCCGACGGCCGAGAAGGCCGAAATCGTGGCGCAGCTACGGGAGCACGTGTGGCCGCTGGTGGAATCCGGCCGCGTGCGCTCCGTGGTGGAGGCCACGTACCCGCTGTCGGAGGTGGCCGCGGCCCACGACTTCTTCGACTCCGGGCGCCACACCGGGAAGATCCTGCTCACCGTGTGATGACAGGCACGGCTCGGGGTAACGTGATTCACAAGGGTGGAAGGCGTCCGTGAGGCACGGACCGCCACCCGGCAGGAACCTTCGACCTTGAGAAAATAAGGACACTCCATGAGCACATCACCCACTTCCAAACGGGAGTTGCCCCCCAACGCGGTGGACCCCGCCGTTGCCGAGGCCGAGGAACGCCGGTGGACCCCGGCGAAGATCGCCCTCTGGGCGGCCATCGCCGTCCTGGGCGGCGTCGCCTGGTCGGTCCTGGCCATCTCCCGCGGCGAGACGATCAACGCGATTTGGTTCGTCTTCGCCGCGGTGAGCACGTACCTGATCGCCTACCGCTTCTACTCGAAGTTCATCGAGCGCAAGATCGCCCGGCCCGACGACTCGCGCGCCACTCCGGCCGAATACAACGCCAACGGCAAGGACTTCATGCCGACCGACCGGCGTGTGCTCTTCGGCCACCACTTTGCCGCCATCGCCGGTGCCGGCCCGCTCGTCGGCCCGGTGCTCGCCGCGCAAATGGGCTACCTTCCCGGGACCATCTGGATCGTTGTCGGCGTTGTCCTTGCCGGTGCCGTCCAGGACTACCTTGTGCTCTTCTTCTCCATGCGGCGCGGAGGCCGCTCGCTGGGTCAGATGGCCCGCGAGGAGCTCGGTCTGATCGGCGGAACCGCGGCGCTCATCGCGACCCTGGCCATCATGGTCATCATCGTCGCGATCCTGGCGCTCGTCGTCGTCAACGCGCTCGGCGAATCCCCCTGGGGCGTCTACTCCGTCGCGCTGACCATCCCGATCGCACTGTTCATGGGCGTCTACCTGCGCTTCATCCGCCCAGGCAAGGTGCTTGAGGTGTCCATCATCGGCTTTGTGCTGCTGATGTTCGCGATCATCTCCGGCCGCTGGGTCGCCGAGTCCGAGCTGGGCGCGGCCCTGTTCACGCTGGACCGCCCCGTGATCGCCTGGTCGATCATCGTCTACGGTTTTGTGGCCGCGATCCTGCCCGTGTGGCTCCTCCTGGCGCCGCGCGACTACCTCTCGACCTTTATGAAGATCGGCGTGATCCTACTGCTGGCCGTGGCGATCATCGTGGTGCGCCCGGAGATCTCCGTGCCCGCATTCTCCGAGTTCGCCAGCCGCGACAACGGCCCCGTGGTGGCGGGATCGCTGTTCCCGTTCCTCTTTGTCACCATCGCCTGTGGCGCGCTGTCCGGGTTCCACGCGCTCATCGCGTCCGGCACCACGCCCAAGCTTGTCGAGAAGGAAAAGCAGACCCGCTTCCTGGGCTACGGCGGCATGCTGATGGAATCCTTCGTCGCGATCATGGCGCTGGTCGCGGCCATCTCGATCGACCGCGGCATCTACTTCGCCATGAACTCGTCGGCGGCCGCCACCGGCGGCACCGTCGAGGGCGCCGTGGCGTTCGTCAACAGTCTCGGGCTGGCGGGTGTGAACCTGACCCCGGACATGCTGACGCAGCTGGCCTCCGACGTCGGCGAGGAAAGCATCGTCTCGCGCACCGGCGGAGCCCCGACCCTTGCCGTGGGCATCGCCCACATCCTGGGCCAGTGGTTCGGCGGGGCGGGCATGATGAGCTTCTGGTACCACTTCGCCATCATGTTCGAGGCGCTGTTCATCCTCACCGCGGTCGACGCGGGAACCCGTGTGGCCCGCTTTATGCTGCAGGACACCATCGGCAACTTCATCCCGAAGTTCAAGGACACCTCGTGGAGGACCGGCGCGTGGATCTGCACGGCCATCATGGTGGCCGCGTGGGGGTACATCCTGATCCTCGGCGTGACCGACCCGTTGGGCGGGATCAACACGTTCTTCCCGCTGTTCGGCATTGCGAACCAGCTGCTGGCCGCCATCGCGCTGGCCGTGGTCATGGCCATCGTGGCCAAGGGCGGCAACTTCAAGTACCTCTGGGTCGTGGCCGTTCCGCTGGCGTTCGCCACCGTGGTGACCGTGACCGCGTCGCTGTTCAAGATCTTCTCGCCCGTGCCCGCCGTGGGCTACTGGGCCCAGAACGCGGCGTTCCGGCAGGCCCTGGCGGAGGGCAAGGAATCCTTCGGCACGGCCAAGACGGTCGAGGCCATGGAGGCGGTTGTGCGCAACACAACCGTCCAGGGCACGCTGTCGATCATCTTCGTGACGCTTGCCGTCATCGTGATCATCACGGCGGTCATGGCAACGATCCGTTCCTTCCCGAACGGCCGCCGGAGCGAGGCGGAAGACCCGAGGGTCGAGTCCAAGATCTACGCGCCCGCGGGCATCATCAGCAGCCCGGCCGAGAAGGAACTCGATGCGCAGTGGCGTGGCCTTCCGGCCGACCGGCGCCCGGCCAAGGGCGGCCACTAGCCGTGTCCGAGCACGCGCGCGGCCTCCCCGCCGCCGGCCCCACCGGGCTGGCGGCGGTGGGTGCCGCGCTCGCGAGGAGCGGCCGCGCCGTGGTGTGGTACCTGGAGGGAATGCTGGGGGCCGACGCGTACCGCCGCTACCTGGAGCACCACGCCGCCACCCATTCCGGCCATGAGCCCCTGACCGAGCGGCAGTTCTGGCGGGACAAGATGGACGACGAGGACAGGAATCCCCAGGGACGCTGCTGCTAGCGCCCCCGCAACCGACGGCGGCCGCGCACCCATGGTGCGCGGCCGCCGTCGTGCGGTTTGGCGTGTGTCCGCGCCCGCCTCCGTCCGCGCCCGCCTCCGTCCGCTGCCGCCTCGGTCCGCGCCCGCGCGTGCCGTCGTGAGCGGCTTTGGCCGCTCCTGACCGGGTCTGCCGGCTCCCGGCCCCGTCCGGCCGCCGAATCCGCGCGAGCACCCGCTCCAAAGGTGGGCAGGACGGGCCGGAGGCCCGGGCCGTCGCCCCGTGTGTCGCCGGGTTTCGTCCCGCGGCTCGGTGTGCGCAGGCGTGGCAAGATGGCCTTATGACCGATCAGCAACCTCAGCCCGGCCCGTTCCCGCCGGACGGGACGGCCCGCGGCCCTCTTGCGGGCGTGCCCGAGAGGTCCGGCGTCGTTCTCAAGGACACGGACGCGCCGTTGCGCGAGGGGCCGCCGGAGGGTGGGGCGCTGCGCCAAGGCGACGCCGGACCCGGGCAGTGTCTGTAGGCGTGGCGATCTTCGGCGCAGGCCGCGGCGCCCGCCGCGAGGACAAGGAACTGGGCACCGGAGTGTGGCGCAGGGCCCACGACCGCTACGGGCGTGGGCTGGACCGGTTCCACCAGGTGCTCGAGGGCATCGACGACGACGACCTCTACAACGCGCTGGTCATGGTCGCCAACCACCTTGCCGACCTCCAGCCGCGCGTCCGGGAGATCTGCATGCGAGCCCAGGTCCTGAGCCCGAGCAACGCCAACGACATCCCGCACGCGGTCCACGCCGTTCACCGGTCGCTGTCCAAGGCCGCCAACGACCTGGCGACGGCGGCCCAGTCCGCGGCCATCGCGCGTCTCGACGGCGAGCGGTGGGGTGTCGCCTCCGCGGGCGTGGAGAACGTTGCGCGTCGGGCGGACGTGGTGGTCGCCGGCATTGAGGCCGCGGAGCAGGACCTCGCGGCCGCCGAGACCGCGCATCGTGGCGGGCCGTCTCCCTCCTGACGGCCCGGCACCGCTTCCGGGCGGTTTCGCCGGTGGCTGATTGGGCGCCGGGGAGTGGTTGCCAAAGGCCAACCGGTGGCAGGATGGGAGGCATGAACACATTCGAATCACCCATTCTGACGTTCAACGACGGCAACACCATTCCCCAGCTGGGCTACGGCGTGTGGAAGGTAGAGGACGACATCGCCGAGGACGTGGTGCGTCAGGCCTTCGAGGCGGGGTACCGCCACATCGACACCGCGCGCATCTACGGCAACGAGTCCGGCGTCGGCCGCGCCATCGCGGCGTCGGACCTGGACCCGAAGGACCTCTTCGTCACCACGAAGGTCTGGAACGCGGACCAGGGGTACGAGGAGACTCTGGCGGCGTTCGACGCGTCCATGGAGCGCCTTGGTCTCGAGACGCTGGACCTGTACCTGATCCACTGGCTCCAGCCGAAGCAGGGCAAGCACGTGGAGACCTGGAAGGCGCTGATCGAACTCAAGAACTCCGGCCGCGTCCGCTCGATCGGCGTCTGCAACTTCACCGTTGAGGCGCTGAGGGAGCTGGAGGAGGCGACCGGCGTTGTGCCGGCGATCCACCAGGTCGAAACCCACCCCTACTTCCCGCAGGCCGAGCTCCGCGAATATGCCAAGGAGCGCGGCATCCTGCACCAGTCCTGGTCCCCGCTTGGCCAAGGATCGGAACTCCTGGAGGAGCCCGCGCTGGCCAAGATCGCTGAAAAGCACGGAGCCACCCCCGCCCAGGTCGTTATTGCCTGGCACCTGGCCCTGGGAAACGTGGTAATCCCGAAGTCGGTGACCCCGTCCCGGATCGTCGAGAACTGGCAGTCCGTGGGAATCGCCCTGGATGGCGACGACATCGAGGCGATCAACGCGCTGGACAAGGGCGACTCCGGCCGCATCGGAGCGGACCCGGCCGTCAGCGACTTCGCCTAGGCGTCCGAACCGGGGCACCCCCCGGACGCAAGAAGGGCCGACCGCTTTCGCGGTCGGCCCTTCTTGTTTTGCTCCTTGGAGCCTCCTGCCAGAATCGAACTGGCGACCTTTTCATTACGAGTGAAACGCTCTACCAACTGAGCTAAGGAGGCAACCGCGGCCTGTTGCCCGCAAGCACCTACTTTATAGGAGCAGTTCGTGCGCGGTCAAAACGGCCCCCCGGTTGCCGGGTTTTCAGCAGGTGAGTCCGTCCGTGGGCACCGTTCCCTCGAGAAGGTAGGCGTCGACGGCGTCGCCGATGCACTCGTTGCTCCGTCCGTACGCGGTGTGCCCGTGCCCCTCGAACGTCACCAGCACGGAGGACGCCAGCTGCTTGTTCAGCGACACGGCCCACTCGTACGGCGTCGCCGGATCGCCGGTGGTCCCCACGACTACGATGGGCGCGGCGTCCGGCGCGGAGACCGGCTCGGGGTCGCCGGTCGGCGGATAGGGCCAGTCCTTGCAGGTGGTCCCGCCGAAGGCCAGGTACCCGCCCAGGGTCGGCGATGCCTCCTCCAGCTCGACGGCGTTGGCCTCCTGGGTCTCCAGGTCGGTCGCCATGTTGTAGTCCAGGCAGTTGATCGCCGTGTAGGCGTCCGCCGCGTTGCCCGTGTAGGTGCCGTCCGGGTTGCGTCCGGCCCCGAGGTCCGCCAGCGCCTGCATCGGCGTCGGGTCGCCCTGCATTGCCGCGGCGAGCGCATCGGTCAGCGTTGGCCAGGCGGCGTTTTCGTACAGCGGGACAATGAAGCCGGCGACGAAGTCGCCGATCGGCACCAGCCGCCCATCGGCCGCCGTCAGGGGGTTGGCTTCGATATCCGTGAACAGCTGCTGCAGCTGCGACTTGGCGCCGTCCACGCCGCCGTCGAACGGGCAACCTTCCGTGCGCAGGCAATCCTCCAGGTAGGCGTCGATTTCCGACTCGAACGCCGCGGCCTGGGCCAGGGTGACCTCCTCGTTCTCGAGCGAGGGATCCAGGGCGCCGTCCAGCACCATGCGGCCCACGTTCGAGGGGAACAGGTCGGCGTACGTGGCGCCCAGCTTGGTCCCGTAGGAGTAGCCCAGGTAGTTCAGCCGCGCGTCCCCGTTGACGGCGCGCAGAACGTCCAGATCGCGGGCCGAGCTCACGGTGTCCACGAAGGCCAGAGAAACGCCCGTCTGCTCCTCGCAGGCGGCGGCGTACTCGGCCGAGGCGTCTTCCGCCGCCTCCAGCCCCTCGTCGGAGGAGGTGTCCCACTCGGCCTGGCGGTCGGCGTCGCGCTCGGCGTCGGTCTGGCATGTCACGGGCGCGGACCGGCTCACGCCGCGTGGATCGAACCCCACCACGTCGTAGCCGGAGCGAAGGTCCGCTGAGAACATGGCGGACGCGCCGGTGCGGACCATGTCCACACCTGAGGCACCGGGCCCTCCGGGGTTGACCAGCAGCGTGCCCCGCGGCTCGGTGCCGCGCTTGCGGATGAGCGCGAGGCGGATGGTCTCCGCGTCGGGGCGCGCGTAGTCGAGCGGGACCTCCACCTCGGCGCAGTCGAAGGTGTCCTCGCACGCGGTCCAGTCCAACTCCTGGCTGTAGAAACGTTCCAGGCCCTCCGGAATCGGGGGCTGTTCCTCCGCGCCGCCGGACGCCGCGGGCGAGGCCGGACCGCCGGCGCCGGTGGGATCCTCGGCGGACTGTCCGCCGCCGACGCAGGCCGTCAGGAGCAGGAGGGAGGCGGCGGCCGCTGCGGCGCGCAGTGCGGGGCGGTGGTGGATCATCGGGCGGTGCTCCTAGTGCTCGTGCGGTGCTGGTGCGGGACGGGCCGTTCCGGGCCGGGGGCCGTCGGCCGTCCGGTCTAGGTGGACGGCAAAAGCCCGGCCATCATGGCCTCCATGGCCAGCAGCGGCTGGACGTTCGCGGCGATCCGCTGGCGCGCCTCGGCGATGAAGTCGATCTTCGTCACGGTCTGTTCGGGTGTGGACCGGCCGGCGTAGGCTGCCAGCTCGGCGGAGAGGTAGTCGTTGACCAGTTCGGAGCCGGTGCGCAATTGAATCGTCAGGACATCCCGGAAAAACGTGGTCAGGTCTATCAGCGACCGGTCGAGCGAGTCGTTGACGCCGCGCCTTGCCCGGCGCTTGTTCAGCTCCTCCAGTTGCTTGAACTGGCCGCGGAGCTGGGGCGGGACCGGCGCGTCGGGTTCGAGGCCCAGCGCCTCGCGGAGAGCCCTGGCGTCAGCGGAGCCTCGTTCCTCGGCCGAAGCCGAGGCCTCGGTGGTGGACAACTCGACTAGTTCACCAGCCGCAATCACGGCGTCGGAGACGCCGCGCAGCCCCAGGGGCAGGCGCACCGTGCGGTCCCGCCGGAGCCTGGCTCCCTCGTCGCGGGCCAGCCTGCGCGCGATCCCGATGTGGCTTTGGGACACGCGCGCCGCGAAAGCGGCCTGCTCGGCGGTCAGCCCGTCGCGGCGGACGAGGAGTTCCGCTACGGCCTCCCGAGTGGGCACCCGGAGGCCGATCGGACGGCAGCGGGAACGGATGGTGACCAGAACGTCGGCGGGGCTCGGCGCGCACAGGATCCAGAGGGTGTGCGGGGGCGGCTCCTCGATGGACTTGAGGAGCACGTTCGTGGTCCTCTCCGTCATGCGGTCCGCGTCCTCCATGATGATCACGCGCCACTTGCCGCCGGCGGGCCGGTCCTGGGCCTTGCCGATCAACTCGCGCACGTCCGCGATCGCGTAGGTGACGTTCTCCGTGGCGACGAGCGAGACGTCGGGGTTGGTGCCGGCCATCGCGGTGCGGCAGCCGTGGCATTCGCCGCATCCGCGCAGCTCGGGATCGGGGGACTCGCATTGGAGCGCGGCCGCGAAGGCGCGGGCCGCGTTGGAGCGCCCGGACCCCGGGGGGCCGGTGAAGAGCCAGGCGTGCGTGGGGCTGCCGTCCGCAGCGGCGCGGCGGAGCGACTCCACTGCGGCCTCCTGCCCCGGCAGGTCGTCCCACACGCTCACAGGTCCTCCACGCGGGCCGCGATGGCGGTGGCCAGGGCATCGATCGGGTCGGCCGCGTCGAGCACCAAATAGCGCGACGGGGCCGCCTCCGCGAGTTCAAGGAACGCTCCGCGGATGCGGGCATGGAAGTCGTCCGGTTCCGACTCGAGCCGGTCCTCGGCGGCCTCGCCCGACGTCCGGCGCAGGCGGCCGGCCCGGGGGTGCACGTCCAGCAGCACCGTGAGGTCAGGCAGCAGCCCGGCCGTGGCCCAGCGGTTGATCTGCAGCACGTCGGCCGTGCCCAGGCTCCGGCCGACCCCCTGATAGGCCACGGAGGAGTCGATGTAGCGGTCGCAGACCACCACGGCACCCTCCGCCAGAGCGGGCCGAAGCACCTGTTCCACGTGAGCGGCGCGCGAGGCCGCGAACATCAGCGCCTCGGTGCGCGCGTCCACGGTCCCGTGGCCGTGGTCCAGGATGAGGGACCGGAGCTTCTCGCCGATGGGTGTTCCGCCGGGCTCCCGCGTGCGTAGGACGGTGCGCCCCGCGGCGGACATGCGCTCGGCAAGCAGCCCGGCCTGGGTGGACTTCCCGGCGCCGTCCCCGCCCTCGAAGACGATGAACAGCCCCCTGGCGTGGCTAGTGCTTGGCTGCTCGTTCACTGCTCCAGCCTATCCGGAACCTGACCGGTAACACGTTGTCGCGGCTTCGGTTGGGGACGGGCGGCGGTTTACGCTCAAGGGATGCAGCAGAACGCCCCAGGGTCCCAGCACCCCGAAGACATGGCACCGGACACCGTCGTCGTGGCGGCCGGCCGTCCGCCGCGGGCCGCGGACCAGCCCGTCAACCCGCCCATCGTGCTTTCCTCGACGTTCTTCGGCGCGGGCACCCCGGGCGAGGGCGAACGCGTCTACGGCCGCTTCTCCAATCCCACGTGGGATCCTCTGGAAGAGGCCCTGGCGCAGCTCGAACGCGCCGCGCTTCCGGCGCTCGTCTACGCCTCCGGCATGGCGGCCGTGGCCTCCGCCATGTCCCTGGTCCCCGCCGGCGGCGTACTGGTGGTGCCCCGGCACAGCTACAACGGCAGCCTTTCCCTGGTGCAGGACCTCACCGCGCGCAGCGGGATCCAGATCCGCCTCGCCGACGTGCCGGACACCCGGGCGACCATCGAACTGCTCGAGGGTGCGGACATGCTGTGGCTCGAAAGCCCCACCAACCCCATGCTCGAGGTCGCGGACCTCCGCGCGCTCACGGCGGCGGCCCGCGAGGCCGGCGCTTTGTCAGTGGTGGACAACACCTTCTCCACGCCGCTGCTGCAGCGTCCGCTGGAGCTCGGCGCCGACGTTGTGGTGCATTCGGCCACCAAGTACATCGGCGGGCACTCCGACGTCGTCCTCGGCGCGGTCGCGACGTCCGACGCCGGCCTGCGCGCCAGGCTGCACAACCACCGGAGCCTCCACGGCGCCATCGCCGGCCCCTTCGAGGCGTGGCTGACGCTGCGCGGGCTGCGCACCATGGCGCTGCGCATAGAACGCTCGCAGGCATCGGCCATGGACCTCGCGCACCGGCTCGCGGCGCATCCCGCCGTGGAGTCCGTTCGCTACCCCGGCCTGCCCACGGACCCGGGCCATGCCCTGGCCGCCGAGCAGATGGACGGATTCGGATCCATTGTGGCGCTGTGCGTGGCCGGTGGAGAGGACGCGGCGCACCGCGTGTTGGAGGCCCTTCGGCTGTGGACGCCCGCAACGAGCCTGGGCGGGGTCGAGTCCCTCGCGGAGCGCCGGCGCCGCCACCCCTCGGAGCCCGAGTCCGTTCCGGCGAACCTGATCCGCCTCAGCGTAGGCATCGAGAACGTCGAGGACCTCTGGAAGGACTTGGGCCAGGCTCTGGACGCCTCAATCTGACCCGCGGATCTTCCCGGACGAGCGTCCGTGAAGCGAACCCGCCACTCCGCACCGGCCTCCGTGCCGTGGGGCCCGCGGCTGAGTAGACTGGCGCCTGTGGCTATCGCGATCTTATTCGAGTACTACCTGTTCCAGGCGCTGAGCATTGTTGCGCTCGTTATGGCGCTCTGGGCGTTTGTCGACAGCCTGCGCCACCCGGCGAACAACTATCTCCGCGAGGGCAAGCGCACCAAGGGTTTCTGGATGGCCATGGCCGGCGGATCCGCGGTGGTGTGCCTCTTCAGCTTCATCGGCGGCGGCGGAGGCTTCCTGCAGCTCATCGCGGCCTGCATCGCCGGCGTCTACCTCGCCGACGTGCGGCCGAACGTCTCCGGCAAGGGCACCGGCTACTACAACTACTAGGGCAGGGCCAGCGCGCCCCCGCGCGGGGCGACGCAGGACCAGTCCACCGTGAGCTCGCCGAGCCTCCACCGCGAGCGTCCGTCGGCCACGGGCCACCCGTCCGCCTTCAGCGCCGCGCACATGGCGATCCAGCGCTGGCGGTTCCCGTACGACGCGAGCGGCGCCGCCGCGAGCCAGGCGGCGTCGGCGGCGCGGAGATATTCATGGATGGGCTCGCCTGGAACGTTGCGGTGTATCAGGGCCTTCGGCAGCCGGTCCGCGACATCCGAGGGCAGCGCGAACCCGCCGAAGCGCAGCGACACGCTGAGAGTGCGGGGCCCGTCGGGTTCGATCCCCACCCATGCGGCCCTCCGTCCGATCTCGTCGCAGGTGCCCTCAACCACCAGGCCGTGTTCGCCGAGGCGTCCGGCAAGGGACGCCCAGATCGCCGGCACGTCCTCCTCGTTGTACTGGCGCAGCACGTTGAAGGCCCGGATGAGCACGGGATCCGGGGCCACCGGAACCTCGAACCCCCCTCGGCGGAAGTCCAGGCCGTCGCGGACCAGGCCCTGGGCGCCGGAAACGCGCGCCGGCTCGATCTCCAGTCCCACCAGACGCGCGTCCGGCCTGACGGAGCGGAGCCGCTCGAACAGCTCGACGGCGGTGCCGCCGGAGGCGCCGTAGCCGAGATCGACGGCGACGGGGGAGGGGCCAGTGCGGCGCAGGCGCCAGGCCTGCGTGCCGGTGATCCAGCGGTCGACGCGTCGCATGCGGTTGGGGTTGGTGGTTCCGCGCGTCACATTGCCGAGGGGACGCCCGACGTGCGTCCGCCCTCCGAGTCGCCGCGCCTTCTGAACCACCGCACCATCGTAGTCGGCGCGGCGGCGCCGTCCGGCCCATTCGCCCGGCCCAGGCGGCGCACGTCACGCTGGGCAACATGGCACACGCCAAAGTTAGGATGGTGACATGACCTACAACCTGATCCTGCTCCGCCACGGCCAGAGTGAGTGGAACCAGAAGAACCTGTTCACCGGCTGGTACGACGTCACGCTCACCGAACTGGGCCGCACCGAAGCGGTCCGCGGCGGAGAGTTGATCGCGGCCGAGGGGCTTCTCCCGGACGTCCTGCACACGTCCGTCCTCAAGCGCGCCATCATCACGGCCAACCTGGCCCTCGAGGCAGCCGACCGCACGTGGATCCCGGTCCGCCGCGACTGGCGCCTGAACGAGCGCCACTACGGCGCGCTCCAGGGGAAGGACAAGGCGCAGACTCTCGCCGAATACGGCGAGGAGCAGTTTATGCAGTGGAGGCGCTCCTATGACACGCCGCCGCCGCCCCTGGACGACGATTCGGAATTTTCGCAGTCCAATGACCCGCGCTACGCGGAACTGGGCGACGAGGCTCCGCGCACCGAATGCCTCAAGGACGTGCTGGAGCGCCTGATGCCGTATTGGGAGGAGTCCATCAAGCCGGACCTCGCCGCGGGCAAGACCGTCCTGGTTGTGGCCCACGGCAACTCCCTGCGGGCCCTGGTGAAGCACCTGGACGGGATCAGCGACGAGGACATCGCCGGCCTGAACATCCCCACGGGGATCCCCCTGCACTACGAGTTGGACGAGAACTTCGCGCCAGTGGTTCCCGGCGGCCGATACCTGGACCCGGCCGCCGCCGAGGAGTCCATCAGGGCCGTCGCCAACCAGGGCCGGCACTAGCCCGGATCGTTCCCACAGCAAAAGGGCGCCCCTCCACCCGCAGAACTCCGCGGGTGGAGGGGCGCCCTTCCGTTGCCGCCCGGTTGGGGCGGCCTACAGCTCGCCGGTGGCCGGGTCCCATTCGCCGGTCACCAGGTAGGTCACCTTGCGCGCCACGGAGACGCCGTGGTCGCCGTAGCGCTCCAGGTAGCGGCTGGTCAGCGTCACGTCCGCCGTCGTCGGCGCGGACTCGGCCCAGGCGGGGTCCGCGACGGCCTTGAAAACGCTGACGTGAAGCTCGTCGATCCGCGAGTTCAGGGCGATGATTTCCTTCGCGATGGTCAGGTCGCGTGTGGTCAGCAGGTCTCCGAGCTTGCGTGCGATCTGCACGTCGAGGTCGGCCATCTCGCGGAAGATCGGGGCGATGCTTGCCGGAACGACGTTCTGGGGGTAGCGGAGGCGGGCCAGCTGGGCGATGTGCCGGGCCAGGTCGCCCATGCGCTCCAGTGAGGCGCTCATCCGCAGCGAGCCGACGATCATGCGCAGGTCCGAGGCGACCGGCCCCTGGAGGGCAAGCACGTCGATGGCCCGCTCGTCCAACTGGTTCTGGAGGAAGTCGATCTTGGCGTCGCCGGCGATGACCTCCTGGGCGACCTCCGTGTCGACGTTCTCGAAGGACTCGAACGCCCGCTCCATGGCCTGTGCCACGAGCTCGGACATGTGGGTGAGTTCCTCGCCGATCGACTGGAGCTCAGCCTGGAAAACCTTGCGCACTGACGCTTCCTTTCATTGCTGTCCTGACGCGCCGCCCGGGGGCGGCACGGTCCTGTTCAACGCTTACAGTGACACTACTAGATGAACCGGCGGGCCCGGCCAGATGAACGTTGCGTGAACCGGCCGTCACCGCCGGACATATGGGGTTTGCCGGGAATCGCTGCCGCTACGCTGGACGGGTGAATGAAGCGTGGATTGTTGTTGTGTCTGGCCTGGTGGGCCTGGCCCTCGGCGTCGCCGGCATCCTCGCCTACCGGGCCAGCCAGCGGCGGCGGATCGTCCTGACCGACGTCGGGGAACCCACGCTGCCGGACGGCGCCGCGGAGATCCTTTCCGTCATCGGACGCGCGTTTGTTGTGGTGGACGACGTCGACGGCGTGGTCCGCGCGAATCCGGCGGCCTACGCCTTCGGCCTGGTCCGCGGCCACACCATGGTCCACAAGGAGTTGCTGGCGCTCGCGCGCACCGTTCGCTCCGACGGGGTGATCGAGGAGCGGCAGCTCGAACTTCCCCGCGGACCGCTGGGCCAGGGCACCATCGTGGTCCACGTCCGGGTGGCGCCGCTGGGCGACGAGTACATCCTGTTGCTGGCCGACGACCGCACCGAAATCACCCGAACGGAGGCGATCCGCAACGACTTCGTCGCGAACGTCTCCCACGAGCTGAAGACTCCCGTCGGAGCCATCTCCCTGCTGGCCGAGGCCATCGACGGCGCGGCCGGCGACGAGGTGGCCATCCGGCGGTTCGCGAACCGCCTCCACAAGGAGGCGGGGAGGTTGGGCGCCCTGGTGCAGGACATCATCGAACTCTCGCGGCTGCAGGGCGCGGACGTCCTTCTGCAGGGACGCCCCGTGGACGTCAACACCGTCATCGCCGAGGCCGTGGACCGCAACAAGCTTCCCGCCGAGGCGAAGGACATCAAGATCTCCCTGGGTGGCCGCTCAGACAACCTCGTCTACGGCGATCCGGACCTGCTGATGATCGCGTTCCGCAACCTCATCGACAACGCCATCAGGTATTCGCCGGAGGGAACCACGGTGGGGGTCGGCGTGAGGTCCCGCGACGGGCTGGTGCAGGTTTCCGTGACCGATCAGGGCCCGGGGATCCCGCGGGACGAGCAGGACCGCATCTTCGAGCGCTTCTACCGCGTGGACGCGGCCCGGTCGCGCCAGACCGGAGGGACGGGCCTGGGGCTGAGCATCGTCAAGCACGTGATTTCCAACCACGGCGGGGAGGTGACGGTGTGGTCGCAGCCCGGACAGGGCTCCACGTTCACCGTCCGCCTGCCGATGTTTGAGGAGGGCACCGAGCCGGATGAACCGTCCGCCGGGGCGCAGATCGAGGGCACACAGCGTGCCCCGCAACAAGGAGGCAGGATTTGACCCGCATTCTGGTGGTTGAGGACGAGGAGTCGTTGAGCGACCCGTTGTCCTACCTTCTCGAGAAGGAGGGTTTCGAGGTGCAGGTGGTGGACAACGGCCTGGACGCCATCGTCGAGTTCGACCGCGCCGGCGCCGACCTGGTGCTGCTGGACCTGATGCTCCCCGGGCAACCCGGCACGGAAGTCTGCCGGCAACTGCGGCAGCGCTCAAGCGTCCCCGTCATCATGCTCACCGCCAAGGACTCGGAGATCGACAAGGTGGTCGGGCTGGAGCTTGGCGCCGACGACTACGTGACCAAGCCGTACTCGTCGCGCGAGCTGCTGGCCAGGGTCCGCGCCGTGCTGCGCCGGCAGGGCGAACCGGACGACCTGGCCGCCGCGACCGTGCAGGCCGGCCCGGTCCGCATGGACGTCGAGCGCCACGTCGTCAGTGTCGGCGGGGAATCCGTTTCGCTGCCGCTCAAGGAGTTCGAGCTGCTGGAGATGCTGCTGCGCAACTCCGGCCGCGTCCTCACGCGCGGCCAGCTCATCGACCGCGTGTGGGGCTCTGACTACGTCGGGGACACCAAGACGCTCGACGTCCACGTCAAGCGCCTGCGCTCGAAGATCGAGCCCGATCCGTCGAACCCGGTCCATCTTGTGACCGTGAGGGGCCTGGGCTACAAGTTCGAGGCGTAGGCGCAGCGCCGCGGTCGCAAGGGGCTTAAATGGGGCGGGCCCCGCAACCTGTTGGTTGCGGGGCCCGCCCTTCTTTTGTCTTCGGGTGGCCTAGTGGCCTTCCTCCGCGGGAGCCTCCGGGACCAGGTGCTCGACCGTGGCCTCGTCGTAGCCGCCGGGCAGGTACGGGCGGTACTCCTCCAGAGCGCCGTTGACCACGGGGATCGACTGCTGCGAGGAGGCGCCTCCAACCGCGAACTTGACGTCCGCGTGAGCGCCGGGCTCTGCGCCGGAGCCGGGGAGGATCGTCTTGTTCGCGTCGTCCTCCAGCTTCTTCGTGCTGTCAGCCGGCACGTCGATGGAGACGGTGTTCTCGGCGACGGTCAGCGTGACCGTCTTCGGGGCGTCGGTGTCGTTGATCAGGCTGCCGATGACGCGGGCCTCTTCATTGGCCCCGTTGGTCACCAGCATGATGTTGCGTCCCTTGACGCCCGCGACGTCGACGGAGAAGCCGTCGGACGCCACGTACTGCATCGTTGTGGCCTGTTCGTTGATGGCGCCGCAACCTGTGGCCCCGAGGGCGATGACGGCCAGGGCGGCGGCCGCAACGGCGCGGCGCCCGCGGATTTTCTGTGCGGTGATCACGGCACAAACTCCTCATTACGTTCGAGTCTGGTGGGCTGCCGTCGGCGGGAGGACCCGCGCGCGGCAGTTTTCACCTTCAGCCTAATCGGTTTCACGCCGAATGTAGGCCTCGGCCGATGCCCGTGACGCCCCAAACGGCCTGTGAAGCCGGATTATGCTCCCCCCACCCCCCGCTAGGCCAGCAACTCGCCGATGTTTCCGCCACTTTCGTGATAAACTTGTGGTCGGGAAAGGGGATTATCCACATGGTTTTTGAGGTTGGCGAAACAGTTGTTTACCCTCACCACGGTGCGGCGATGATCGAAGAGATCAAGATGCGCACCATCAAGGGCGAAGAGAAGATGTATCTCAAGCTCAAGGTCGCGCAGGGCGATCTGACTATTGAGGTTCCGGCGGAAAATGTAGATCTGGTGGGCGTCCGCGACGTCGTGGGCCAGGAGGGTCTGGAGCACGTGTTCGATGTGCTCCGCGCCGAGTTCACGGAGGAGCCGACCAACTGGTCCCGCCGCTACAAGGCAAACCTGGAAAAGCTGGCATCCGGCGACGTGATCAAGGTCGCCGAGGTTGTCCGCGACCTGTGGCGCCGCGACCACGACCGCGGCCTCTCCGCCGGCGAGAAGCGCATGCTGTCCAAGGCGCGCCAGATCCTGATCAGCGAGCTGGCCCTGGCCAAGAAGCTCGACGAGGAAAAGGCCGAAAGCGTACTCGACGAGGTGCTGGCCTCCTAGGCCGCACGACTCTGGAATTCGGGCCCGTCCACCGCACGGTGGGCGGGCCCTTTCCATGCCCCGCCGGCAGTAGGCTGGTGGCGTGTCCGACACCCACGCGCTTCTCCGGCCCGCCGAGCCGAGTCAATCCCCTCCGCCCCCCGTTCCGCGGGCGGCGGTGGTGGTCGTCGCCGCCGGAGCGGGGACGCGGCTGGGCCACGGAATCCCCAAGGCGCTGGTGCCGCTGGGCGGGCGTCCGCTGCTGGCCCACGCCCTCGACGGTGTCCTGGAATCCGCGGTGGCGGAGCGCGTTGTGGTGGTGCTGCCGCCGGGAGACACGGAGCTCGCTCAGGTCTGTGCCGGCTATGCGTCGCGGGGAGTCGTGGTCGTGGCCGGCGGCGACACGCGCAACGGGTCGGTCCGCGCGGGCCTGCGGGCCGTCGGCGCGGGAACCGACGTCGTCCTGGTGCACGACGCCGCCAGGTGCCTTGCGCCGACCGCCGTGTTCCACGGGGTGCTCGCGGCTCTGCGGGCGGGGGCCGACGCGGTGGTTCCGGCGCTTCCGGTGGTGGACACGGTCAAGGCTGTCGTCCCCTCCGCTCGGACGGACATCGCACCCGAAAGCGTTCGCTCCACCCCGGACCGTTCCGTGCTTCGGGCCGTCCAGACGCCGCAGGGCTTCCGGCTCGCGCCGCTGCTGGCCGCTCACGAGGAAGCGGCCGGCTGGGACGCCCAGCGTTCCGCCGCGGTCACGGACGATGCCCTGCTGATGGAGTTGCGGGGGACCGACGTTTTCGTTGTTCCCGGTGCGGCGGAAGCATTCAAGATCACCACGCCACTCGACCTCCTTCTGGCGGAGGCCATGGTCGCCAACGGATACGAGGATCCCGCATGAGCCCTTCCGAGCCGAACGGCGTCGCCATTCCCCGCACGGGGATCGGAATCGACGTCCACGCCTTCGCCGAGGCCGGCGCGGGCGAGGCGCGCGAACTTTGGCTCGCCGGACTTCACTGGCCGGGGGAGCGCGGACTGTCCGGCCACTCGGATGGCGACGCGGTCGCGCACGCGGCATGCGACGCGCTGTTCTCGGCCGCCGGAATCGGGGACTTGGGGACACACTTCGGGACGGGCCGGCCCGAATTCGCCGGTGCCTCCGGCACACGCCTGTTGCGGGAGACGGCGCGCCTGGTTCGGGAGGCCGGCTTCGGGATCGGCAATGTCGCCGTTCAGTTCGTCGGAAACCGGCCCATATTCGGGCCGCGGCGCGCAGAGGCGGACGCCGCGCTGACGGCCGCCGCGGGCGCCCCGGTGACGGTCACGGCCACAACGTCGGACGGCCTGGGGTATGAGGGAGAGCGCCGGGGCATCACCGCCTACGCGACCGCCCTCGTCTATCGGCTCGCCTGAGCGGACGGCGCGCGCTAACGGATAACCTTGACCGGTGAGCATCCGTTTTTACGACACCAAACAGGCGCAGGTGCGCGAGTTCGTTCCGCTGGTCCCGGGAAGGGTGGGCCTGTACTACTGCGGCGCCACGGTCCAAGGCATGCCGCACGTGGGACACATCCGCTCGGCCATCGCCTTCGACATCCTGGTCCGCTGGCTGGAGCACCGCGGCCACCGGGTCGACGTGGTGCGCAACGTGACGGACATCGACGACAAGATCCTGGAGAAGTCCGCCGCCTCCTTCGCGGTGGGTTTCGAGGCAGACGGCGACTACGTGGCGGAGGAAGAGTGGTTCGCGCTCGCCTACAGGTTCGAGCAGGAGTTCGCCCGCGCCTACGAAACGCTTGGCGTCCGCAAGCCCACCTACGAACCGCGGGCGACGGGCCACATCACGGAGATGCACGAACTTGTCCAGCGGCTGATCGACGCCGGCCACGCCTACCCGGCCACCGACGACTCCGGCGACGTGTACTTCGACGTGCGTTCGTTCCCGGAATACGGCGCGCTGACGAGGCAGAACGTTGATGACATGCAAGCCGCTGCCGACGCCGACCCGCGGGGAAAGCGCGACCCCCGGGACTTCGCACTGTGGAAGGGGCACAAGGCCGGGGAACCGGAATCGGCGTCGTGGCCCAGCCCATGGGGGCGCGGCCGGCCCGGCTGGCACCTCGAGTGCTCCGCGATGGTCACGAAGTACCTCGGCACAGGGTTCGACATCCACGGTGGCGGCCTCGATCTCCGCTTCCCGCACCACGAGAACGAACTGGCGCAGTCGGCCGCCGCGGGCCACGCGTTCGCGAACTTCTGGATGCACAACGGCATGGTCACCTACGAGGGCGAGAAGATGTCGAAGTCCATCGGCAACACCGTCTCGCCCGAGGAGATGCTGGCCGTCGCCGGGCCGCGCGTGGTGCGCTACTTCCTCGGCCAGGCGCACTACCGATCGCAGCTGGACTACCGGCCGAGCTCCCTCGAGGAGGCGGGCGCCGCCGTCGCGCGCATCGACACGTTCGTCTCCAACGCGCTGCGCCGCGTCCACGGCGTGGGCGAGGGCGGAGACTTCGGCCTGGTCATGGACCACTTCGAAGTCACGGCGGAGTTCGCCGCGGCCATGGACGACGACCTCAATGTGCCGCAGGCGCTCGGCGCGCTCCACGAGGCCGTCCGCCGAGGCAACACCGCGCTGGCCGACGGGGACCTGGACGCCGCCGACGTGGCGCTCCAACAGGTCATGGCCATGACCCACACGCTGGGGCTCGACGACGCGGTCGATCCCGCGGCCGCCGCCGGTGGCGCCGACCGGAACGCCCTCGAGGTCCTCGTGCGGGCGCAGCTCGACGCCCGAGCCGCCGCCAGGGCGTCCAAGGATTGGGCCCGCGCGGACGAAATCCGGGACACCCTCGCGGCTGCGGGCATCGTTGTCGAGGACTCCGCAGATGGCGCCCGCTGGTCGCTCGGCTAGGCGCCGGCAAGGTGTCTTGCGGCACCATCACGCCAGCCGGCGCCGCGGGGCTGTAAAATAGGTTCCCGGTAGGCATCGCAGCCACCGCGCGATCCGCCCCGAAAACTTATCCCAAGGAATTCTCCCCATGGCAACACCCAAGCGTCCCGGCGCCGTCCGCAAGACCAAGAAGGGCCCCACCGTCGGAACCGGCGGCCACGGCCGCAAGTCCCTGGAAGGCAAGGGGCCCACCCCTAAGGCGGAGGACCGGACCTACCACAAGGCCTACCGCAGCAAGCAGCTCGGGGAGCGGGCGGCGGCAAAGGCCGGCGCGCGGCCCACTGGGCGCCCGGGCGGACGTCAGGGCAAGGGCGGCAAGCCGGCCGAGGAAATGGTCACCGGCCGAAACTCGGTCATCGAGTCGCTGCGCGCCGGAATTCCGGCCAAGGTGTTGTACGTGGCCATCCGCATCGACGTTGACGACCGCGTCCGCGAGTCGCTGAAGATCGCCGCCGAGCGCGGAATCCCCGTGATGGAGACCGGCAAACCGGAGCTGGACCGCATGACGGACGACGCCATCCACCAGGGGCTGGCGCTGCAGATTCCCCCCTACGACTACCCGGACGCGCTGGAGCTTGTCGAGGATACGGTCACGAAAGCGGCCAAGGGGTACATCTCAAACGCGCCGCTGTTCGTTGCGCTCGACGGCATCACCGACCCCCGCAACCTCGGTGCGATCATCCGGTCCGTCTCCGCCTTCAGCGGTCACGCCGTGATCGTCCCGGAGCGCCGCTCCGTCGGCCTGACCGCCTCGGCCTGGAAGACCAGCGCCGGCGCGGCCGTGCGCGTGCCCGTCGCCCGCGCCACCAACCTCACCAGCACCATCAAGGCCATGAAGGAACTCGGCGTCTACGTGGTTGGGCTCGACGGAGACGGCGACGTGTCGTTGCCGGAGCTCGGACTGGCGACCGAACCCCTGTGCATCGTGGTCGGCTCCGAGGGCAAGGGCCTCTCCCGCCTGGTCCGCGAAACCTGCGACCAGATCGTTTCGATTCCCATCGATTCGGCCATGGAGTCGCTGAACGCCTCCATGGCCGTCGGCATCACGCTCTACGAGGTCTCGCGCCGCCGAGGCGCCTAGGTCGGAGAACCATGGCACAGCCCATCGAGGAAGCCCCGCTGCGATTCCGCCGCGACGAGGGGCACTCTTCGCGCGCGTTCCCTTTGGGCATCGCCGAGGTGGCACCCGGGCTGCGTCATGAGCCGGACGTGGTGAACGTCGCCGTCTATGCGCCCGGCCTGGAGTCCGTCGACATCTGGTACTCGAACCCCGAGGGCCGCCTTGTCTCCGCGCCGCTGTTCGACCTCACCGACGGCGTCCACCACGGCCGCGTCGAAGGGTTGCGCCCGGGAGCCAAGTACGCCCTCTGGGCCCGCGGAGACGAGCTTCCCGACCACGGGCAGCTGCTCGTGGACCCGTACGCCCGCGCCGTTGAAGAGGACGAGGAGGGCGTGTACTGGGGAATCCACGTGGGCAGCGGATTCGACTGGGGCCAAGATGTCAGGCCACACGTGCCGTGGCGCGACACCGTCGTCTACGAGGCCCACGTCAAGGGCCAGACCATGCTGCACCCGGGCATCCCCGAGTCGCTGCGCGGCACGTACGCCGGGTTTGCCCACCCTGTGATGATCGAACACCTGCGCTCGCTCGGGGTGACCACTGTCGAGTTGCTGCCCATCCACTTCCACGTGGACGAGCCGCACCTGCAGGAGCTGGGGCTGCCGAACTATTGGGGCTACAACACGCTGGGCTTCTTCGCCCCGCACGGCGAGTACGCCACCGCCCAGGCCCGCGCGGCCGGTCCCCAGGCCGTCCAGGACGAGCTCAAGGGCATGATCAAGCTGCTCCACGCGGCCGGCATCGAGGTGGTCCTCGACGTCGTCTTCAACCACACCGCCGAGGGCGGCAAGGACCAGCGGACGCTGTCCTGGCGGGGCCTCGGGGACGAGTACTACTACCGGCACGACATCGAGGGCAACTACTTCGACACCACGGGCTGCGGCAACACGCTCAACTTCAACGAGCCCGCTGTGGTGCGCATGGCCATGGACTCGCTGCGGCTGTGGGTGGAGGAGTACCACGTCGACGGATTCCGGTTCGACCTCGCCGTCGCCCTGGGACGCGACGTCAACAACCACTTCACGGCACAACACCCCTTCTTCGTGGCCGTGGGGGCCGACAAGGCGCTGACCGGCGTCAAGATGATCGCCGAGCCGTGGGACGTGTCCATGGGCGGCTGGCAGACCGGGCGCTTCCCCCGCGGGTTCGCGGACTGGAACGACCGCTACCGGGACACCGTGAGGGACTTCTGGATCGCGGACCGCGCCTCCCTCGAGGCCGGCCAACAGGCCAGTTCGGTGGCCCGCCTGGCCGGGGTGCTGGCCGGCTCCCGCGAGCTGTTCGCGCCGTCGGGCCGCGGGCCCCTCGCCTCGGTCAATTTCGTCACGGCCCACGACGGCTTCACCCTGCGCGATCTGGTCAGCTACGACCGTAAGCACAACGAGGACAACGGCGAGGAAAACCGCGACGGGCAGAACCACAACCGCAGCTTCAACCACGGTGTGGAGGGTGCCACGGGCGACGAGGCGATCACCGCCGCCCGCCTGCAGACGGCGTCGAACGCGATGGCGACCCTGATGCTGTCCCTGGGCGTCCCGATGATCACCGCCGGCGACGAGATCGGCAAGACCCAAGAGGGCAACAACAACGCCTACTGCCAGGACAACGAGTTGGCGTGGCTCGACTGGACGCTGACCGAGGACCAGCGGTCCATGCTCTCAACCACAAAGGCACTCTCGCGCATCCGCCGGGAATTTATGGCCGGACAGCCATACACCTATCCCTCGCGGGAGAACAGCGCCTACCTGTTGTGGTTCGACGAGCATGGGCAGCCCATGCCGCTGGATTCCTGGTCCAACCCCGACCAGCGCCTGGTGCAGTTGCTCATGGGCAGCCCCGCCGGGCACCTCGACGGACTTGTTGTCTTCAACGGCTCGCTGGAGCCCCGGCAGATACACATGCCGGAGGAGGCATCCTTGCGGGACTTCTCCGCCAAGGAACCGGGGCCCGCCACATTCCAGCTTCGCTACAGCACGTCTCCCCAGGCCCGCCGCCGCCAGGGCGCCGTGCTCAAGGCCGGGGAACTCGAACGCGTCGAAGGCTATTCGGTCACGGTTTACCGCGCCTTCGCCTAGGCGTGCCCCTCGCCCGCGTTGGCCACCAGTCCAAGTTCGGCATCCGAGGTCAGTGAGCCGTGGCGCGGCACCACGCGCACACCGTAGCCGAACGCGCCGGGGCGCTCGAGCGTCAGGTCGCCCGCAAACAGGAAGCGTCCGTTGCCCAGATCCTCCGCCGGCGTCAGATCGGAGACCGTCGTCCCGACGAGCTCGTCCGATTCCAGGACCTGTCCGTGGACGGCCTGCACGGCGACGTCCGCGGGGGACAAGCCGCCCAGGCGGACGTAGGTGTTGACGCGGAACGCCTCGCCGATGCGGGGTTGCTCGGAGATCCCCACCGAATCGACGTGCTCGACGACGATGCCGGGCCACGCCGCCCGGACCCGCCCCGTGTACTCGGCCAGGGCGCGGGCACCCGTGTACCGGTTGTCCGCCGCCGCCCGTCCCGAGGCCGAGGCCGGGACGTACAGGTGGTTGACGTAGTCCCGCACCATCCGCGTGGCCGCGACCTTGGGTCCCAAGTCGGACAGGGTGTGCTTGATCATGCGAACCCACTGGCGGGGAACGCCGTCGTTCTCCACCTGCGACGGCCCGGCGGCGCCTGCGCCGCCGGAGTCCTCAGCGCCGTAGAACCGCGGGGCCACGTTGTTCTCGATCAGCGAGTACAGGGCGGCCGCCTCGAGGTCGTCGCGCTGCTCGACCGAGACGCCCGCCGGGGCGGTCGGGATCGCCCAGCCGTTGTCGCCGTCGTACATCTCGTCCCACCAGCCGTCCAGGACCGAGAGGTTGAGTCCTCCGTTGAGCGCCGCCTTCATGCCGGACGTGCCGCAGGCCTCCAGCGGACGCAGCGGGTTGTTCAGCCAGACGTCGCAGCCGGGGAACAGCGTCCGCGCCATGCGCATGTCGTAGTTCGGGAGGAACACGATGCGGTGCCGGACAGCCGGGTCGTCGGTGAACCGGACCAGGTCCTGGATCATCTTCTTGCCGGCCTCGTCCGCCGGGTGGGACTTGCCCGCGATGACGATCTGGATAGGGTGCTCCGGGTGCAGCAGCAGCGCCTTGAGCCGGTCGGGGTCGCGCAGCATCAGTGTCAGGCGCTTGTATGTCGGCACGCGGCGCGCGAATCCCATGGTCAAAATGTCCGGATCAAGCACGGACGCCGTCCACGCCAGGTCGCTCTCCGACGCGCCGCGCTTGCGCCACGACGAGCGGAGCCGGGCGCGCACGTCATCGATCAGCTGGACGCGCAGCCTCCGCCGCAGGGCCCACAATTCCTCGTCGGGCACATCGGTGGCCCGTGACCAGTCGCCGGCCTCGACCGCCTCGTCGCCGAACCGCTCGCGGGCAAACTCCGTCACCTGCGGATCCACCCAGGTGGGGACATGCACGCCGTTGGTCACGGAGCCGATCGGCACCTCGCTCACGTCGAAGCCCGACCAGAGGCCGGAAAACATGCCGCGCGAGACGCTACCGTGCAGCTTGGCCACGCCGTTGGCGCGCTGCGCCAGCCTGAGGCCCATCACCGCCATGTTGAAGGTCGCCGGATCGCCGCCGGGGAAACTCTCCGCCCCCAGCCCCAGGATGCTGTCCACGGGCACGCCCGGCGCCAGCCCGGCTCGGAGGAAGTGGCCCACCTGGAGCGCCTCGAAGCGGTCGATGCCGGCCGGGACCGGGGTGTGGGTCGTGAAGACGGTCGAGGAGCGGACAGCCGTGAGGGCCTCGGACCAGGACAGCCCGCCGTCCATCAGTTCACGGATGCGCTCGACGCCCAGGAAGCCGGCGTGGCCCTCGTTGGTGTGGAAGACCTCCGGTGCGGGGGCCCCCGTGATGCGCTCGAAGGCGCGCAGCGCCTTCACGCCTCCCATGCCCAGCAGTAGCTCCTGTTGGAGGCGGTGGTCGCCGCCGCCGCCGTAAAGGCGGTCGGTGACCGTCCGGGCGGCGTCGTCGTTGCTTGGGATGTCCGCGTCGAGCAGGAGCAGCGGAACCCGGCCGACGTCGGCCCGCCAGATCTGCGCGCGCAGGTGCCGGTCGCCCGGCAGCGGCAGGGAGACGGTCGCTGGGCTGCCGTCCTCCTCGCGCAGGAGCGACAGGGGGAGCCCGTGTGGGTCCAGCAGGGGGTAGGTCTCCTGCTGCCAGGCGTCGTGCGAGAGCGACTGCTTGAAGTAGCCGGCCTGGTACAGCAGTCCGACCCCGACGATCGGCACCCCGAGGTCGCTCGCGGTCTTCAAGTGGTCTCCGGCGAGGATGCCCAGGCCTCCGGAATACTGGGGCAGCGCCGCCGTGATGCCGTATTCGGGGGAGAAGTAGGCGATGGAGCGCGGCGCCGACGCGTCGAGGCCCTGATACCAGCGGGGGCTCGTCAGATACTGGTCCAGGTCCGCGACCAGGCGCTGGACTCCCGCGACGACCGCCTCGTCGGACGCGAGGACGTCAAGCCTGGCCCGGTCGAATTGGCCCAGCAGGGCCACCGGGTCCTCGTGGACCGCGGTCCACGCCTCGGGGTCCAACTCGCGGAAGAACCGCGCCGTGGGTTCGTGCCACGACCAGCGCAGGTTGGCGGCGAGAGTGCCGAGCCCGGCGATCGATTCCGGCAGGACAGTGCGGACGGTAAAACGTCGAATGGCCTTCACCCTTTGAACCGTAGCGCAGAACTCCGCCAGATGGGTTTCCACGCGGTAAACGATGTACCAACCACCGATTTCCTTGGTCTTTGGGGTCGAAAGTCGCTAGCGTCTAGAGGGTGACTAATGGACAGCAAGCCAGATTCGGCCGCATCCCGGTGACCAACGTCCAACCCGTCGTGGAGGGCGGCCGGTTTCCGGCCAAGGCCATTCCGGGCGAGGACGTGGTGGTTTCGGCCACCGCCTTCCGCGAGGGGCACGACGCCGTCGGCGTCACGGCGGTGCTCTACGCACCGGACGGTGCGGAGGTTCAGCGCACCCGCATGGTGCCCGGCGCGCCGGGAACGGACTCGTGGCTCGCCCGGGTCCGCCCGCTGGCCGAGGGCGCGTGGGAGTTCGAGGTGGAGGCGTGGGACGACCCCTACGGCACCTGGCACCACGCGGCGACCGTTAAGATCGAGGCGGGCATCGACGTCGAACTGATGCTGGCAGAGGGCGCCAAGCTGTTCAGCGAGGTGGCCGACGGCCATCCGGACGGCGCCGACGTGCTGCGGAGCGCGGCCGCGGCGCTGGGCGATCCCGGCCTTGAGACCCGCGCGCGGTTGGCCGCCGGGGAATCGCCCGAGCTGCTCGCCGCGCTGGAGCGCCATCCGATCCGCCGCATGGTGACGGCCAGCGGCCGGTACCCCCTCAACGTCGAGCGCGAGCGCGCGGGCCGCGGCGCGTGGTACGAGTTCTTCCCCCGTTCCGAGGGCGCGGTCTACCACCCGGAAACCGGATCGCACACGTCCGGAACGTTCGCCACCGCGTCGCTCCGCCTCGAGGCCGTGGCCGCCATGGGGTTCGACGTGATCTACCTGCCCCCGATCCACCCCATCGGCCACGCGCACCGCAAGGGCCCGAACAACACCTTGGTCGCCGGGCCGAACGATCCGGGGTCCCCATGGGCCATTGGATCGGCGGAGGGCGGCCACGACGCCATCCATCCGGACTTGGGCACGGAGTCGGATTTCGCGGCCTTCGTGCACCGGGCCAACGAAGTGGGCCTCGAGGTCGCGCTCGACCTGGCGCTGCAGGCCTCGCCCGACCACCCGTGGGTCACGGAGCACCCCGAGTGGTTCACCACCCGGGCGGACGGCTCCATTGCCTACGCCGAGAACCCGCCGAAGAAGTACCAGGACATCTACCCGCTCAACTTCGACAACGACCCCTCGGGACTGTCCAAGGAGGTCCTGCGCATCGTCCTGCTGTGGGTGGACCGCGGCGTCCGGATCTTCCGTGTGGACAACCCGCACACCAAGCCGGTGGCCTTCTGGGAGTGGTTGATTTCTCGCGTCGAGGCCAAGCGACCCGGCGTGGTGTTCCTGGCCGAGGCGTTCACCAGGCCGGCGATGATGCACGCGCTCGGCAGGGCGGGGTTCCAGCAGTCGTACACGTACTTCACGTGGCGGAACACCAAGGAGGAACTGGAGGAGTACTTCGAGGAGGTCAGCCACGAGACGCCGGCGTTCTTCCGCCCCAACTTCTTCGTGAACACCCCGGACATCCTCACGGAGTACCTGCAGTTCGGTGGCCCCGCCGCCTTCAAGATCCGGGCCGTCCTCGCCTCCATGGCCAGTCCGCTGTGGGGGGTGTACGCGGGGTACGAACTGTACGAGCACGTCGCGAGGCCGGGTGCCGAGGAGAACATCGACAACGAGAAGTTCGAGTACAAGACCCGCGACTTCGCGGCGGCCGAGGCCGAGGGGCGCTCCCTGGCCCCCTACCTGACACGCCTGAACGCCATCCGCCGCGCGCATCCCGCGCTCGGGGACCTGCAGAACCTGGTGATCCACTCCTGCTCGGACGACGCCACCCTGGTGTTCTCCAAGACCAAGGAGACGATCCCGGAGGGGTCGACCGAGCCGGTGCGGGACACCATCATCGTTGTGGTGAACGTGGATCCGCACGGCGCCCGCGAGGGTACGGTCACGCTGGACCTGGACGAGCTCCGCCTGCGCCCGCGCGACCTGGACGGGGAGGGGCGCTTCATCGTGGACGACCTGCTGAGCGGCGAGTCGTGGAAGTGGGGCGCGCACAACTACGTCAGGCTGGACCCCTACGCCGAGCCCGCCCACATCCTGCACCTGAGGAGAAACGCATAGTGGTAAATCCCTATCAGTTGAACGCTCCAGGCCTGACCCACGATCCGCAGTGGCACCGCAAGGCGGTCTTCTACGAAGTGCTCGTCAGGGCGTTCGCGGACGGGAACGGGGACGGCAGCGGGGACCTCGCCGGGCTGATCGACAAACTCGACTACCTGCAGTGGCTCGGGATCGACTGCATCTGGGTTCCCCCGTTCTACAAGTCCCCGCTGCGCGACGGCGGGTACGACATTTCCGACTACTACGACGTCCTGGACGAGTTCGGCACCATCGCCGACTTCCGCCGGCTCGTCTCCGAGGCCCACGCCCGAGGGCTGCGGATCGTGATCGACCTGCCCATGAACCACACCTCGGACGAGCACCCGTGGTTCCAGGCCTCGCGCAGCGACCCGACGGGCGAATATGGCGATTTCTACGTCTGGAGCGACACGGACGAGCTGTACGCGGACGCGCGCATCATCTTCGTGGACACGGAGGAGTCGAACTGGACGTTCGACCCGATCCGCCGGCAGTTCTTCTGGCACCGCTTCTTCAACCACCAGCCGGACCTGAACTTCGAGAACCCCAAAGTCCACGAGGCGATGTTCGACGTCGTGCGGTTCTGGCTGGACCTGGGCGTGGACGGCTTCCGTGCCGACGCCATCCCGTACCTGTTCGAGGAGGACGGCACCAACTGCGAAAACCTGCCGCCGACGCACGCGTTCCTGCGCGACCTGCGGCGGATGGTCGACGAGGAGTACCCGGGCCGGATCATCATCGCGGAGGCCAACCAGCCGCCCTTCGAGGTGGTCGAGTACTTCGGCACCTCCGAGGAGCCCGAGTGCCACATGTGCTTCCACTTCCCGATCATGCCGAAGCTCTACTACGCGCTGCGGGACCAGCTGGCGGCGCCGATCATCGACACCATGGAGGAGACCCCGGACATCCCGGTGGGCACCCAGTGGGGAACGTTCCTGCGCAACCACGACGAGCTGACGCTCGAAATGGTCACCTCCGAGGAGCGCGAGGCCATGCTGGGCTGGTACGCTCCGGACTCGCGCATGCGGGCCAACGTCGGCATTCGGCGCCGCCTGGCGCCGCTGCTGGACAATTCCCGCTCGGAACTCGAGCTCATCCACGCCTTGCTGCTGGCGCTGCCCGGCAGCCCGTTCCTCTACTACGGGGACGAGATCGGCATGGGGGACAACATCTGGCTCGACGACCGCGACGCATCCCGGACGCCGATGCAGTGGAATCCTGACCGCAACGCCGGCTTCTCCACCGCCGACCCCGGCAAGCTGTACCTGCCGGTCGTCAGCTCGCTGATCTTCAACTTCACCAACGTCAACGTCGAACAGCAGCTGGCGCACAGCGGCTCGATGCTGCACTGGCTCCGGCAGGTGCTCGGCGTACGGCGCGAACACCCCGTCTTTGGCGTGGGCACCTACCGCAACGTGCGGGCCACGGCCCCCAGCGTGCTCGCGTTCCTGCGCGAGATGCCGGCCGACGAGTCCGAGGACTTCGAGGGCGAGTCCATCCTCTGTGTCTACAACCTCTCGCGGCACCCGGTCGCCACGGAGCTGGACCTTCCCGAATTCGCCGGGCGCGGGCTCCGCGACGTCTTCGGCGGCACGGTGTTTCCGGCCATCGGTGCCGACGGTAAGCTCGGCATCACCTTGGGCTCGCAGGGCTTTTTCTGGCTGCGGCTGAGGTCCGCACGCTCGGACGTGTATTCGCCCGCGACGCAGTCCATGCCCCTAATCAAGCAGGAGGACAAGACACCATGACAGCCCTTGATACGCAACTGCTCGACTTGTTGGCCGGGTGGTTGCGTGGGCAGCGCTGGTTCCCCGCGCGGGGCATGGAGTTCACGTTGCGGAAGGTCGGCGCGGTCGAATTGGCCGACGCGCAGGGCGAGGTTGACCTCGAGTCCCTCCTCCTGGCCGTCGACATCGTTCCCGCCGGGGCCGCCGGGGCCGCCGGGCCCGGCGCCGCCGTGCCGGCGTCCGCCGTCGTGCACGTGCCCTTGTCCTTCCGCCTCGCCCCGCTCGGCGCCGACACGGCGTCCGAGAATAATGACGACGACGCGGCCTCGGCGCTGATCGGCATCATCGAATCCGGGGGACGCCGTGCGGCGGGCACATGGTTCGTGTACGACGGCACCCACGACCCGGCCTTCATCGCCGCGTGGCTCGAGCTGATCCGCACGTCCGGCACCGGCGACGGGTTCGCCGGCCACCCGGCGGCGGGCTTCGGCGAGCGGACCGCGCTCGAGCCGCCGCTCAAGGCCGGCGTCCTCGGCGGCGAGCAGTCGAACACGTCCGTGGTGATCGAGTCCGGCGAAGGCGACGTCATCGCCAAGTTCTTCCGTGTTCCCGCCGAGGGCACCAACCCCGATGTCGAACTCGGCGAGCTGCTGACGGAGGGCGGCTCGTTCGACGTGCCGTTGACCTACGGATCCGTCACCGCCCGGTGGACCACGGCGGACGGCGAGGTCACCGGCGCGCTCGGGGTGGTCCGGGAGTTCATCGGGGGGAGCCAGGACGCGTGGCGGACCGCCAGCGTGGCCGCTCTCGAGGGCAGGGAATTCATCCTCGAGGCCGAAGAGATCGGCCGGGCCACGGCCCGACTCCACAAGGACCTGGGGCGCGTGGCCGGAACGGCCGAGGCCGGACCAGCCGACGTGTCCGACTATGTCGAGAGCCTGCGCCAGCGAATCGTCTGGGGCTGGCAGAAGGCCGGGACCGCCATCGGGCCGCTGGAGGGCGCCTTCCGGACGGTGCTCCGCCGCCTGGACGAGGTCACCGAATTGCCGACCCTGCAGCGGATCCACGGGGACTACCACTTGGGGCAGGTGCTGCACGCCCCCACGCGCGGTTGGGTGATCCTCGACTTCGAGGGCGAGCCGTTGCGGGCCGCGGGCGAGCGCACCACGCGCGACGTCGCCCTGCGCGACGTCGTGGGCATGCTGCGTTCGTTCGACTACGCCGCCGGCGTCGCGATCCGCAACGGCAACGGCAGCCCGGTCTCGCTCGAGGCGTCCAACGAGTGGGCCAAGCGCTCCCGCAAGGCCTTCCTCTCCGGTTACGAGGCCGAATCGGGCCACGTCGTGGACACGGAGTCGCCCCTGTTCCTGGGGCTGTGGCTGGACAAGGCGTTGTACGAGGTCGTTTACGAGCTACAGAACAGGCCGTCGTGGGTTCAGGTCCCGGCGTCCGCTGTCCAGGAGGTACTTTCCACGATGACCACGAACGACACCAACGAACCGGCCGGCGCAACCGAGCCCGTGGCCTCCGCGCCGCGGGCCGCCGGCTCCGCAGCCACGCCCGGAATCAAGGCGGGATCCGCGCCCAAGGGGCCGCTGCCGGTGGAGACGCACGTCCTCTCGGCCGTCGCACACGGATCGCACCACGCCCCGCACGCCGTGCTCGGGGCCCACCTCGACGACTACGGGCAGGTCACCATCCGCACGCTGCGCCGGCTGGCCCGCGAGGTCGCGGTCGTCACCGCCGACGGGCGGCACCCCATGGAGCACGAGCACCAGGGGATCTGGGTCGCGGTCCTGCCCGCCTCCGACCGCCCGGGGCACGTGCCGGACTACCGGATCGAGGTCGCCTACGGCGAGGATGCGCCCCAGACTGTGGACGATCCCTACCGCTACCTGCCCACGCTCGGCGAGGTCGACCTTCACCTCATCGCCGAGGGCCGGCACGAGAAGCTCTGGTCCGCCCTGGGCGCGCACGTGCGGCGCTACCACTCGGCACTGGGGGACAGCGAGGGAACCAGCTTCGCCGTGTGGGCGCCCAATGCCCAGGCGGTCCGCGTCAAGGGCGATTTCAACGGATGGGACGCCACGTCCCACGCCATGCGTTCGCTTGGCCACTCCGGCGTGTGGGAGCTGTTCATCCCCGGCGTCGGCGCCGGGGCCATCTACAAGTTCGAGCTGCTCGGCAAGGACGGGCACTGGCGCGAGAAGGCCGACCCGATGGCGCGGAACACCGAGGTGCCGCCGCTGACCGGTTCCGTGGTGACCGAGTCCTCCTACGGGTTCGGCGACGAGGACTGGATGCGGCGCCGCGCCGCGAGCGATCCGCACAACGCCCCGATGAGCGTCTACGAGGTGCACCTCGGTTCCTGGCGGATCGGCCTCTCCTACCGCGAGCTGGCGGACCAGCTTGTGGAGTACGTGAGCTGGCAGGGCTTCACGCACGTCGAGTTCATGCCCGTTGCGGAGCACCCCTTCGGCGGCTCGTGGGGGTACCAGGTCACCTCCTACTACGCGCCGACGTCCCGCTTCGGCCACCCCGACGACTTCCGCTACCTCGTGGACAAGCTGCACCAGGCGGGCATCGGCGTCATCCTGGACTGGGTCCCCGCACACTTCCCCAAGGACGAGTGGGCGCTGGCTCAGTTCGACGGGATGGCGCTGTACGAGCACGCCGACCCGCGCCTGGGGGAGCACCCGGACTGGGGGACCCTGATCTTCGACTTCGGCCGCAACGAGGTGCGCAACTTCCTGGTGGCCAACGCGCTGTACTGGCTGACCGAGTTCCACATCGACGGACTGCGCGTCGACGCCGTCGCCTCCATGCTGTACCTCGACTACTCCCGCGAGGACGGGCAGTGGGTCCCCAACGTGCATGGCGGGCGGGAAAACCTGGAGGCCATCCACTTCCTGCAGGAGGCCACCGCCACGGCCTACCGTGTGGCGCCCGGCAGCGTGATGATCGCCGAGGAGTCGACGGCGTTCGACGGCGTCACCCGCCCGACGTCGGCGGGCGGGCTGGGCTTCGGCATCAAATGGAACATGGGCTGGATGCACGACTCCCTCGAGTACATGGCCGAGGACCCGATCAACCGCGCGTACCACCACCACAAGATGACGTTCTCCCTGGTCTACGCGTGGACGGAAAACTTCCTCCTGCCGATCAGCCACGACGAGGTCGTCCACGGGAAGGGCTCCTTGCTGCGGCGCATGCCGGGGGACCGCTGGCGCCAGCTGGCCCAGGTCCGCGCATACCTCGCATTCCAGTGGGCCCACCCGGGCAAGCAGCTGATCTTTATGGGGACGGAGTTCGCGCAGGAAGCGGAGTGGAGCGAGCAGCACGGCCTCGACTGGTGGCTTGCCGACACGCACCAGCACCGCGGTGTCCAGCTCGCGGTCCGTCGCCTCAACGAGGTCTACCGAGCCACGCCCGCCCTGTGGGAGCGTGACAACGATCCGTCCGGTTTCGAGTGGATCGATTCCCAGGACGGGGCCGGGAACACGCTGAGCTTCATCCGCAGGGACGCGGCGGGACAGCCGATCGTCTGCGTCGCCAACTTCTCAGGCGAGCCGCGCCACGATTATCGGCTCGGATTGCCGGTGGCAGGCGTCTGGACGGAGGCGGTGAACACCGATGCCAGCGAGTACGGAGGCTCGGGCGTCAACAACGGCGGCACGGTCACCGCCGTGGTCGGCGGCGAGCACGGGCAGCCCGCGCACGCGGTGCTTACGCTCCCGCCGCTCGGAGTGCTGTACCTCACTCCGCCGGAATCGGCGCAGGAATAGGGCAAGATCGGAATCCCGGGGCCGTCGGCCCCGGGATTCCGGCGTTTTTGCCGGTGGCCCCGGTCGAGCACCCCCGATTTGGCATGGGCGCGAAAGTGCGCGTATAGTTTTGTTCCGCGCCGGTCGCCGAAAGATTCCCGAAAGGGAGAAAAGCCTTCCATTGGAAGGTATCGGGACCACGCCAAAAACCACTCGAAAAGTTCGATCGGGAGTCAATTTGACACCGAGAAGGCGAACGGGTAAGTTAGACAAGTTGCTCCAGAGCGAAGCGCCGGTTACCGGGTCGTGGAGGTTGGAAGCGTCTGTTGCTTGAGAACTCAATAGTGTGCCATGTTTGTTGACACCGATTTTTTATCGATTATTGGTGAATGGCCTTTCTTGTCGCACCCCGTGCGGCGGGAGGGGTTTTTTGCCGGGATTGTTTTGCTTGGTGCAGCCGTTGGCCCGATTTTCCTTGGGCCTTCCTGGTTGTGTCTGTAATTTTTTTACGGAGAGTTTGATCCTGGCTCAGGATGAACGCTGGCGGCGTGCTTAACACATGCAAGTCGAACGATGACCCCAGCTTGCTGGGGGATTAGTGGCGAACGGGTGAGTAACACGTGAGTAACCTGCCCCCGACTCTGGGATAAGCCCGGGAAACTGGGTCTAATACCGGATATTCTCCTTCCGCCGCATGGCGGGGGGTGGAAAGCGGTTTAGCGGTCGGGGATGGACTCGCGGCCTATCAGCTTGTTGGCGGGGTAACGGCCCACCAAGGCGACGACGGGTAGCCGGCCTGAGAGGGTGACCGGCCACACTGGGACTGAGACACGGCCCAGACTCCTACGGGAGGCAGCAGTGGGGAATATTGCACAATGGGCGAAAGCCTGATGCAGCGACGCCGCGTGAGGGATGACGGCCTTCGGGTTGTAAACCTCTTTCAGTAGGGAAGAAGCGAAAGTGACGGTACCTGCAGAAGAAGCGCCGGCTAACTACGTGCCAGCAGCCGCGGTAATACGTAGGGCGCAAGCGTTATCCGGAATTATTGGGCGTAAAGAGCTCGTAGGCGGTTTGTCGCGTCTGCCGTGAAAGTCCGGGGCTCAACCCCGGATCTGCGGTGGGTACGGGCAGACTAGAGTGATGTAGGGGAGACTGGAATTCCTGGTGTAGCGGTGAAATGCGCAGATATCAGGAGGAACACCGATGGCGAAGGCAGGTCTCTGGGCATTAACTGACGCTGAGGAGCGAAAGCATGGGGAGCGAACAGGATTAGATACCCTGGTAGTCCATGCCGTAAACGTTGGGCACTAGGTGTGGGGGACATTCCACGTTTTCCGCGCCGTAGCTAACGCATTAAGTGCCCCGCCTGGGGAGTACGGCCGCAAGGCTAAAACTCAAAGGAATTGACGGGGGCCCGCACAAGCGGCGGAGCATGCGGATTAATTCGATGCAACGCGAAGAACCTTACCAAGGCTTGACATGGGCCGGACCGCCGTGGAAACACGGCTTCCCCTTTGGGGCCGGTTCACAGGTGGTGCATGGTTGTCGTCAGCTCGTGTCGTGAGATGTTGGGTTAAGTCCCGCAACGAGCGCAACCCTCGTTCCATGTTGCCAGCGGGTTATGCCGGGGACTCATGGGAGACTGCCGGGGTCAACTCGGAGGAAGGTGGGGACGACGTCAAATCATCATGCCCCTTATGTCTTGGGCTTCACGCATGCTACAATGGCCGGTACAAAGGGTTGCGATACTGTGAGGTGGAGCTAATCCCAAAAAGCCGGTCTCAGTTCGGATTGGGGTCTGCAACTCGACCCCATGAAGTCGGAGTCGCTAGTAATCGCAGATCAGCAACGCTGCGGTGAATACGTTCCCGGGCCTTGTACACACCGCCCGTCAAGTCACGAAAGTTGGTAACACCCGAAGCCGGTGGCCCAACCCCTTGTGGGAGGGAGCCGTCGAAGGTGGGACCGGCGATTGGGACTAAGTCGTAACAAGGTAGCCGTACCGGAAGGTGCGGCTGGATCACCTCCTTTCTAAGGAGCAGCTAGCAAACGCCGTCCACACGCAACGTGTGGGGGGTTTTGTTCAGTGTTTGCCCGTTGCGGCCGCGTTTGTCGGCCGGCGGGCGCTCATGGGTGGAATGTCAACGGATTGTGGCCTGTCTTCGGCGAGTGTCGGGACCTGCGAGTACGCCCCCCTGGGGGTTGGAAAGCGGTGTTCCGTCCGGTGCCGGGCGGGTCCATGGCACACTGTTGGGCCCTGAGGCAACAGGCCCGCGGACACGGCGAACGCTTTTGTGGCGTTGGTTGTGGACGGGGGGCTGGTTTTGTCTTGGTTGTCCCCGCGCACGGCCTAGGCCCACGTAAGTCCCGCACCGGTTGGTGCGGGTGGTGGGGTGTGGGTGTGTTGGGGTTGTTGTTTGGGAACTGCATAGTGGACGCGAGCATCTTGTACCGGGACGCCCTTTGGGGTGTTCCCGGGCAAAAAGCAATTTCTTTGATTTGAGAACCCCGGTGGCCGGGCCCTGGTGGTCTGGTTTCCGTGTGGTTTTCTCGATTTGTAGCAATGCTCTTTGCTTGGCCTGTTTGTGGTCAAGTTTTCAAGGGCGCACGGTGGATGCCTTGGCATTAGGAGCCGAAGAAGGACGTGGGAATCTGCGATAAGCCTGGTCGAGTCGATAACCGGACGTTGACGCCAGGATTTCCGAATGGGGAAACCCCGCACAGCGCGCGAGTGTCTGTGTGACCCGCAGCTGAACACATAGGCTGCGTGGAGGGAACGCGGGGAAGTGAAACATCTCAGTACCCGCAGGAAGAGAAAACAACAGTGATTCCGTGAGTAGTGGCGAGCGAAAGCGGATGGGGCTAAACCGAGCCATGTGTGATAGCCGGCGGGCGTTGCATGGCCGGGGTCGTGGGACCATCCATACCAGTTCTGCCGGACTGGTGGGGCGAGGTGCGGAAGTATAGGCGAACCGGTTTGAATGCCGGACCATAGGGGGTGCGAGTCCCGTAGCCGTAATGCTTTCCGCCGCCCTGTGAAGGTATCCCAAGTAGTACGGGGCCCGAGAAATCCCGTGCGAATCCGCCAGGACCACCTGGTAAGCCTGAATACTACCTAATGACCGATAGCGGACAAGTACCGTGAGGGAAAGGTGAAAAGTACCCCGGGAGGGGAGTGAAACAGTACCTGAAACCGTGTGCCTACAATCCGTCGGAGCCTCCATTGTTGGGGTGACGGCGTGCCTTTTGAAGAATGAGCCTGCGAGTTAGTGTTACGTCGCGAGGTTAACCCGTGTGGGGAAGCCGTAGCGAAAGCGAGTCTGAATAGGGCGACGCAGTGGCGTGATCTAGACCCGAAGCGAAGTGATCTACCCATGGCCAGGTTGAAGCGCGTGTAAGAGCGCGTGGAGGACCGAACCCACTTCAGTTGAAAATGGAGGGGATGAGCTGTGGGTAGGGGTGAAAGGCCAATCAAACTTCGTGATAGCTGGTTCTCCCCGAAATGCATTTAGGTGCAGCGTTGCGTGTTTCTTGCCGGAGGTAGAGCTACTGGATGGCCGATGGGCCCCAAAAGGTTACTGACGTCAGCCAAACTCCGAATGCCGGCAAGTGAGAGCGCAGCAGTGAGACTGTGGGGGATAAGCTTCATAGTCGAGAGGGAAACAGCCCAGAACGCCAACTAAGGCCCCCAAGCGTGTGCTAAGTGGGAAAGGATGTGGAGTTGCCCAGACAACCAGGAGGTTGGCTTAGAAGCAGCCACCCTTGAAAGAGTGCGTAATAGCTCACTGGTCAAGTGATTCCGCGCCGACAATGTAGCGGGGCTCAAGCACACCGCCGAAGTTGCGTCATCCAGATTTACAGGCAGGCCTTCGTGGTCCAGCCGTCTGGGTGGGTAGGGGAGCGTCGTGCCGGCAGTGAAGCAGCGGTGTGAACCAGCTGTGGAGCCGGCACGAGTGAGAATGCAGGCATGAGTAGCGAAAGACGGGTGAGAAACCCGTCCGCCGAATGATCAAGGGTTCCAGGGTCAAGCTAATCTGCCCTGGGTAAGTCGGGACCTAAGGCGAGGCCGACAGGCGTAGTCGATGGACAACGGGTTGATATTCCCGTACCGGCGAAGAACCGCCCATACCGAGCTGGCGATGCTAACCGCCCCAGACGCCCACCGGGTTCCCTTCGGGGAGCCCACCGGGCGCGCGGCGCGGGACCCGAGCCAGGGAGGTAAGCGTATTAACAGGTGTGACGCAGGAAGGTAGCCGGGCCAGGCAATGGAATCGACCTGGTCCAAGGGTGTAGGGCGAACGGTAGGCAAATCCGCCGTTCACGATGCCTGAGACCCGATAGGCGCCCCCCTTGGGGGGTGATCCGGTGATCCTATGCTGCCAAGAAAAGCATCGACGCGAGGTTCCAGCCGCCCGTACCCCAAACCGACACAGGTGATCAGGTAGAGAATACTAAGGCGATCGAGAGAATCATGGTTAAGGAACTCGGCAAAATGCCCCCGTAACTTCGGGAGAAGGGGGGCCCCAACCTTGAACGGTACTAGCGACCGGGAGGGGATCGGGGCCGCAGAGACCAGGGGGAAGCGACTGTTTACTAAAAACACAGGTCCGTGCGAAGTCGCAAGACGATGTATACGGACTGACTCCTGCCCGGTGCTGGAAGGTTAAGAGGACCGGTTAGCCGCAAGGCGAAGCTGAGAATTCAAGCCCCAGTAAACGGCGGTGGTAACTATAACCATCCTAAGGTAGCGAAATTCCTTGTCGGGTAAGTTCCGACCTGCACGAATGGAGTAACGACTTCCCCGCTGTCTCAACCATGAACTCGGCGAAATTGCACTACGAGTAAAGATGCTCGTTACGCGCAGCAGGACGGAAAGACCCCGAGACCTTTACTATAGTTTGGTATTGGTGTTCGGTGCGGCTTGTGTAGGATAGGTGGGAGACGTTGAAGCCCGGACGCCAGTTCGGGTGGAGTCATCGTTGAAATACCACTCTGGCCGTACCGGATTCCTAACTTCGGCCCATGATCTGGGTCAGGGACAGTGCCTGATGGGTAGTTTAACTGGGGCGGTTGCCTCCTAAAGAGTAACGGAGGCGCCCAAAGGTTCCCTCAGCCTGGTTGGCAATCAGGTGTCGAGTGTAAGTGCACAAGGGAGCTTGACTGTGAGAGCGACAGCTCGAGCAGGGACGAAAGTCGGGACTAGTGATCCGGCGGCACGTTGTGGAACGGCCGTCGCTCAACGGATAAAAGGTACCTCGGGGATAACAGGCTGATCTTGCCCAAGAGTCCATATCGACGGCATGGTTTGGCACCTCGATGTCGGCTCGTCGCATCCTGGGGCTGGAGTAGGTCCCAAGGGTTGGGCTGTTCGCCCATTAAAGCGGTACGCGAGCTGGGTTTAGAACGTCGTGAGACAGTTCGGTCCCTATCCGCTGCGCGCGCAGGAAATTTGAGAAGGTCTGTCCTTAGTACGAGAGGACCGGGACGGACGAACCTCTGGTGTGTCAGTTGTACTGCCAAGTGCACCGCTGATTGGCTACGTTCGGATGGGATAACCGCTGAAAGCATCTAAGCGGGAAGCCCGCTTCAAGATGAGATTTCCATACCATTTATGGTGAGAGGCCCCCAGCAGACCACTGGGTTGATAGGCGGGACGTGGAAGCGAGGACGAAAGACTCGTGAAGCCGACCCGTACTAATAGGCCGACAACTTACACCACAAACACCACACCGAGCGTGTGGCAAGAAACGCTGCGTCCACTATGCGGTCCCGAAACAACAACCCGTTTCGGAACGACCACAACCGAATACGCCGCCACCACGGCACCCCGCACGAACCGCCCCCCCCGGGGGGCGGGGACCGATGGGGTAGAGTGGTGGGCGGCAACGTCACGGAACTAAATCCCGTGGCCCACAGTTTTCCCACCCCCAACCAGGTTGGCGGGCAGGGAGCAAGGGTTACGGCGGTCATAGCGTGGGGGAAACGCCCGGTCCCATACCGAACCCGGAAGCTAAGACCCACAGCGCCGATGGTACTGCACTCGGGAGGGTGTGGGAGAGTAGGACACCGCCGGACAACCATTACCAGGACCCCCAACACCACGTGTTGGGGGTCCTGACGTTTAACCACCCGCGGGGGCCGGGTACGCTTCGGCGCGCAGCAGACAGCGGCCGCCGCGCAGCCGGCCACACGGTCTTCCCCAGCCGCCGTGCCGACCGGGACGGCCTATCGGCAGGTCCCGGGGCCCAGCGACTGACGCGCCACCGTTCTCCGGTTAGGGTGGGTCGTATGGACGGACTCTTTTCGCACGCGCAGCCACCCGAGCCCGAGGCGGACGGGAGCGGCGCGGGACGTCCCCGGCCCATAACGCACACGGTTAGTGTGCCCGTGCAGCCGGACCAGGCCTTCGAGGGCTTCACCGAGTACATCCACCTCTGGTGGCCCGTGGGAACACACTCGAAATTCGGCAGCGGCACCACGGTCGCCTTCGAGGCCGGCAGCCTTGTCGAGGAGGCCGAAGACGGGAGCCAACACGAATGGGCGACGGTGGTCGAGGCGAAGATGCCCGAGCGCATCGAGTTGTCCTTCGGCCTGGGAGTGGAGCAGCATCCCCGGACGCGCGTGGTCCTGGAGTTTCGCGAGGCGGCCCCCAGCGGCAGCACGGTGACCCTGGTCCACGACGGATGGGCTGCGGGAGCCGCCGGCGAGGAGCAGTTCGCGAAGTACACGGACTGGCCGGACATCCTGGGCTATTACGCCCGCTTTATGGGAGCGTCGCTGCCGTCATGAGCGCCAACGTCGCTACCCGGGGAACCAACGAACGCGCCGCACTTGTTCCACCGTTGCTCTTGGCCGCGTTCGGACCGGACAAGGTGCGCGTGGACCCCGGCACCCTGGAGGACTATAGCCACGACTACGGTCATGTCTCGGATCCCTACATGCCGCTGGCGGTGGTCTTCGCGGAGAGCGTCGAGGACGTTCAGGAGACAATGCGACTAGTTGCGGGATCATCCGTATCTGTCATCGCACGTGGGGCGGGGACGGGAGTTTCCGGGGGAGTCCACGCCACGGAGAACTGCATAGTCCTCTCGCTTGAGCGCATGAACCGCATCCTGGAGATTCGGGAAGAGGACGAGGTCGCCGTCGTCGAGCCGGGAGTGGTCAACTCCGTGCTTAACGACGCGTTGGAGCCGCTCGGGCTGATGTACGCCCCCGACCCGGCGAGTTTCAAGGTCTCCACCATTGGCGGGAACGTGGCCACCAACGCCGGTGGGCTGCGGTGCGCCAAGTACGGGGTGACACGCGACTCGGTGCTGGGGCTGGAGGTCGTGCTGGCGGACGGTACCCTCATCCGCACGGGCCGCAGCACTTTCAAGGGGGTCGCCGGCTACGACCTCACGGGCCTGTTCGTCGGCTCGGAGGGCACGCTGGGTGTTGTTGTCTCCGTAACCGTGCGCCTGCGCTACCTGAGCGTTGACATGCGCTCGGTGGCGGCTCTCTTCCCCACGGTGGTCGAGGCCGCCGCCGGGGTCCTGGCGATCGCCCGGCTACGCGTGCAGCCGGCCATCACGGAATTGCTCGACGCGGGAACCATGGCCGTGATCGACGGCATTCACGGCACGGACCTCGCCGTCCGTGGCGGCGCGCTGCTGCTGATCCGCACCGACGGGCACGGGGCGGCCATCGAGGAAGGATTGATCCGGACGGCGTTGGCCGGCCTGGGCGCGGAACTTACGCCCGCCGGGGACGTGCTCGCGGACCGGCTGATCGAGATGCGCCGCAACAGCCGCGGGGACGAGCAGGACGACGCCTACCGGGTAGGGGAGGACGTGGCGGTGCCGCGGTCCCAACTGGTGCCGTACATGGACGTGCTCCATGGGATCGGCCAGCGCCACGCGGTTATGCTGCGCATTGTGGCGCACGCGGGAGACGGAAACCTCCATCCCACCTTCTGGGTCGAACCCGACGAGGGCGCCGCCGGCATCGCCCGCCTGGACGCGGCCCTGGACGAGTCCGTCCGCGCCGCGCTGGACGCGGGAGGGACGATCACCGGCGAGCATGGCGTGGGGCAGTACAAGCGGCGGTGGCTCGCCTGGGAGCAGCAGCCTGAGGTGTCGGCGCTCCAGCACGGCATCAAGGCGCTGTTGGACCCGGAAGGCATCCTGAATCCGGGCAAAGCGATCTAGTCGACGAGCAGGCATGCCTGCTCGCAGCGGGCATCGACGATTAGTGAAATCCGGCAACTACCGGTAATATCTATGACTGTTGGAAAACACCGGGGTGTGGCGCAGCTTGGTAGCGCGCGTCGTTCGGGACGACGAGGTCGCAGGTTCAAATCCTGTCACCCCGACCACAACAGAAGGCCGGTTCGAAGCAATTCGAACCGGCCTTTTTGTGTGCCCGGGAAGTTGGGGCGCGAGGTACCGGCTGCTCGCCGGACACGGTCGACAGCTCGTCACGGGCCGGTGACGGCGCCTACAGGACGAGCCCGAGTGCCAACAGGACCACGGCGATCAGCGGCGGCACCAGCTGCTTGAGCGCTGCGCGGGCCTTGGATGGCGAGGACAGCAGAAGGACCACGCCCGCGGCCGCCATCGAGCCGGCCCCCGCGAACACCAGCGCCGCGCCGACGGCCATCGATCCCGCGAGCACGGCGAAGACGCCCGCGGCGGTCACAATGGCCAGGAAGAGGTTATAGAAGCCTTGATTGAAGGCCATGGGCTTGAGGGTTTCCGCCTCGCCGGCGCTTGCGATCCCAAAAACCTTCCGCGTCGACGGCTCGGTCCAGCGGATCGACTCCAGCACGAAGATGTAGACGTGGATGAGGGCGGCGAGGGTTGCGGCAAGGAGCGAAGCGACAAGCATGTTTGGGTCCTTAGTTGGAGGGCCGGTGGGCCGGTGGGGCCGTGGAGGAGCGGGCGATGAATTCGGTCGGAAAGAATCCGACCGTCGGATCCTTGTCCAGCTCGAGTTCGCCCAATAGGGCAAGGACCTTCCGCACGGCCGCGGCGCCCTGCTGCGCGGCATGCTGCTTGATCGTCGTAAGCCCGAACAGCTCGCCGAGCTCGTGCCCGTCGATGCCGACGACGGACAGGTCGCCGGGAACCGTCAGCCCCAGGTCCCGGGCGGCGAGAATCGCGCCGAAGGCCATCTCGTCCGACGCGCAGACGAACGCGCTCGGCCGGTGCCGCGGATTGGCCAGGATGTTGCGCACCTTCTGGTACGCGCCCTGCGTCGTGAAGTCCGCGGTCATCAGCCATTCCCTGCGCACCGGCAGGTCCGCCTGGTCCATGGCGAACTCGTAGCCGTCCTCGCGGGCGGACCCCAGCTTGAAATCGACCTCGAACTCCTCCGTCCCACCCATAAACGCTATGTCGCGGTGCCCCAGGCTGATGAGGTGCTCGGTGGCCAGTGCGGCGATGTTGAAGTCGTCCACGCGGATCGTGGCGATGTCCGGGATAAAGCCGCCGATGGCGACCACCGGCTTGTTCACCGCCTGCAGTTGGGCCAGCTCGGTCGGGCGGAGCTTCAGGGTCACCGTGACCACCGCGTCCAGGCGCTTGCGCAGGAGCAGGTCGGAGAACACGGAGGCCCGGTGCCTGTCTTGGCCGCTGGTGTTGTACAGCGTCAGGTCGTAGCCGGCGTCGATGAGGGCGCTGGTGGCACCCTCAAGGACGGTGGAGAAGTACCAGCGGCCCACCGTCGGCACCACTAGGCCAATGTTGCGGCTTCTGCCGGAGGCCAGCGACGACGCGTTGTAGGACACGACGTAGCCCAGCGCGGCCGCCGCGCGCCGGACCTTCTCGCGGCTGGCCTCGGAAACCTTTCCCTTGCCGCTGAGTGCCCGCGAGACGGTTGCCACTGAAACGCCGGCCCGCAGCGCGACGTCCTTAATGCTGGCCACGGCACGCTCCTTCGGTTGTCTACTGCTCGGCCCCGGTCAGGTCGAGCCATACGGCGGCATCGGGTGACAGGGTGCGTCCGCCCGACTGGTCCCTCACCGCGCCGGGCGCACTCTCCAGGAGCACGCTGCCCGCGGGCAGCGGCACCGGCTGGCTTCCCGCATTGAGCACGACGCCGGTGGTCCCGTTAATGTACGCGACGACGCCGGTATGGCCGAGATCTGGCTCGAGCCACGCCAGGCCGCCGCCACCGAGGGAGCGGGTGCGGCGCAGGGACAGGGCCTCACGGTAGAGCTCGAGGGTGGAGCCCGCGGTGCCCTCCTGCAGGTCCCGGGAGTAGCCTGCCCAGCTGTCCGGCGCCGGGAGCCATGAGGCATCGAGGTCGCTGAAGCCGAACGTCGGGGCGTCGGGGGTCCATGGAAGGGGCACGCGGCAGCCGTCGCGCCCGATGCGTGCGCCGGCCGTGCGGTGGAACGTCGGGTCCTGGCGGAACTCCGCGGCGAGTGCCGTGTGGTCGGGCAAGCCCAGCTCCTCGCCCTGGTACAGGTAAACGCCGCCCGGCAGGCCCAGGGTGAAGGCGCTTGCGGCCCTGGCGCGGGCCAGGCCGAGCGACTCGTCGGGTCGCGCGTCGTCGGGTCCCAACCCGTCGCCGACGCGGACGTTCGTGCCGGTGGCCCCGAAACGGGTGGCGTGCCGCGAGACGTCGTGGTTGGAGAGTACCCACGTGGTCGGCGCACCCACGGCGCCAAACGCGCGCAGCGACCGATCGACCACGGCCCTCAGGGCCTGCGCATCCCACGCGGTGGTGAGGAACGGGAAATTGAACGTCTGATGCATCTCGTCGGGGCGCACCCACTCGGCCATGTGCTCAAGCGGGTGGACGTTCGCCTCCGCGCAGAGGATTCTTTCGCCGTCGTACTCCTCAAGGATGGTGCGCCAGCGGCGGTAGATGTCGTGGACCTCGATGCGCCCGAACATCGGGGCGTCCGCGAACGGGAAACCGGGGATCGGCCGGCCGCTCGCTGTGCCGCCCCAGTCCGGGAGGCCCTCGGCCTTGACCAGGGCGTGGGCGACGTCCACGCGGAAGCCGCCGGCCCCGCGGTCCAGCCAGAACCGCAGGATGGACTCGAATTCCGCGTGGACGGACGGGTTGTCCCAATTGAAGTCGGGCTGCGTGGTGTCAAAGAGGTGGAGGTACCACTGGCCCGGGCTTCCATCCGGGTTGGCCGTGCGGGTCCACGCGCTGCCCCCGAAGTGGGATTGCCAATTGTTCGGCGGCTCGCCGCCGTCCGATCCCCGCCCGTCGCGGAAGATGAACACGTTCCGTTCGTCGGAGCCGGGCCCGGCGGCGAGGGCCGCCTGGAAGAGCGGATGGTCGGCGGAGCAGTGGTTGGGGACGAGGTCGACCACGATGCGGACCCCCAGCCGATCGGCCTCGGCCACCAGGTCGTCGAAGTCCGCCAGGCTGCCGAAGAGCGGATCAACGTCCCGATAGTCGCTGACGTCGTATCCGGCGTCGCGCTGCGGCGACGTGAAGAAGGGGGACAGCCAGACGGCGTCCACGCCCAGGGACGCAATGCGGTGAAGTTCCCGCGTGATCCCGGGAAGGTCGCCCACCCCGGTTCCCGTCGTGTCGCGGAACGACCTGGGGTAGATCTGGTAGATCACCGACCGGCGCCACCAGGCGTCGTCACCGGACGGCCACTGGACGGTCTCGCCCATCCGGAATGCGGTGTTGTCGGCTTGGTCTTGTGCGCGGCCGGGGGCGTCGCTGAGCGTGGGCATGCGGACTATCATAGCCACCCGCCCCGTCGCAATGGAAGCGATTACCCCTTCTGTTTCCCGTGCCGAAACTGCCTGCCTCGCCGGTAAATTACAGGTCATTCGATAGAACTCAAGCGTGTCGCGGGCGGCGCGCCGACTGTGTGGACGGTTTCGGTGCAACCGCTTACACTGGTGGCATACATCACAATGCACCCCTCCGGCGCAGGGCCGGACGGCACCACACGGCCCACGCACGGAGGCGGGCGGGGGGCACTTGGCTTGAGAAAGGTTCCACCACATGAAGGTACGTACTGAAGGCACCGGCGCGATCACGCGCCGCACCTTTGCGCTTGGGGCGTTCGGCACTTCCGCCGCCCTGATGCTCGCCGCCTGCGGCGGAGGGTCCGAGTCTGGCACGGCCACGAGCGCCGCCGCCGGATCGTCCTCCGCGGCCCCGTCGTCGTCCACCACACTGACCGTGTGGGTCGACGCGGAGCGGTCGCCCGCGCTGAAGGATATCGCCGCGAAGTTCAAGGAGGAGAAGGGGATCTCCATCAAGCTCGTTGTGAAGGACTTCGCCGCGGTGCGCGACGACTTCATCACGCAGGCGCCGACCGGCAAGGGCCCGGACATCATGGTGGGCCCGCACGACTGGCTCGGCACGCTGGTGCAGAACGGCGTCGTCGCTCCGATCCAGCTGGGCGACAAGGCTTCCCAGTTCGCGGAATCCTCCGTCCAGGCCATGACGTACGACGGTCAGGTCTACGGCCTGCCCTACTCCATCGAAAACGTCGCCCTCATCCGCAACACCGATCTGGTTTCCGAGGCGCACGAGTCCTTCTCCGACGTCGTCGCGGCCGGCAAGAAGTCGGTGTCCGACGGCAAGTCCAAGTACCCGTTCCTGGTGGGCCTCGACCCCAAACAGGGCGACCCGTACCACCTGTACCCGCTACAGACCTCCTTCGGTGCGCCCGTCTTCGATCAGAAGTCGGACGGATCCTACGACGCCTCCAAGCTGGCACTGAACAGCGAGGGTGGCAAGAAGTTTGCCCAGCTGCTGCTCGACATGGGCGACAAGGGCGAGAAGGTCTTCAACTCCAGCATCACCGGCGACATCGCCAAGGAGAAGTTCCTGGCCGGACAGTCCCCCTACTACCTCACCGGCCCGTGGAACGTGCCGGACATCGAGAAGAAGGGCATCAAGTTCGCCGTCGACCCGCTGCCGAAGGCCGGAGACCAGGACGCCCAGCCCTTCATCGGCGTGAACGGGTTCTTCATCTCCTCGCAGAGCAAGAACGCCTTGGCCGCCACCGAGTTCGTGGTCAACTACCTCTCGCTCGAGGACGCCCAGGACGCACTGTTCGCCGTCGGAGGGCGCCCGCCGGCTCTGACCGCGTCCTTCGACAAGGCCGCCTCTGACGAGGTCATCAAGGCCTTCGGCGAGATCGGCGCCAACGGCGTGCCGATGCCGGCAGTGCCGGAAATGGGTGCCGTCTGGGCCGACTGGGGCGGGACCGAGCTGAACCTGATCAAGGGCAAGGAATCCAACGCGACGACCGCGTGGGACAAGATGGCCGCAAACATCGAAAAGAAGATCGCGGGCTAGTCCCGCCGCCCGTTCGGGTGCGCCGCCCCACCGCGGCGCGCCCGAACGCGGCACTCCCCGGGATCCCCCCGGACCCTAGCTCGTCGACGGTACCGGTCTGCCCGGGGCCTTCACAACGAAAGCGCAAGAGAACATGGCAGTCACAGCACCGGCGACCACACGACCGGCCGCGCAACCCACCCAACGGTCCCCCAAGCGGAGCCGCGGTTCGGACTCGGTCACCGGGACCCTCGTCAAGATCGTCCTGTTGGGGCTGGTCGACGCGGTCGCGGCCTTCGTCCTCCTGCAACTCGCGGCCAGCGGCGAATGGCTCATCTTCGCCGTCAGCCTGGCGGTCACGCTGGTCATCAACTGGATCTACCTGCGCCGGGGCGGCCTACCCGCCAAGTATCTTGCGCCGGGCGTGTTCTTCCTCCTGCTGTTCCAAGTGTTCGTGATGATTTTCTCCACCTACATTGCGTTCACCAACTACGGCGACGGGCACAACTCCACCAAAGAGGACGCGATCCAGTCGATCCAAATCTCCGCGCAGGAGCGTGTGCCCGACTCGCCGCAGTACGCCACGTCCGTGCTGGAACGCGACGGCGAGTACTTCCTGCTGGTCACCGATCCCACCGGGGCCGTCCAGGTGGGCGGCAACGGGCAGCCCCTGGAGGCGATCGCCCCCACGTCCACCGGACCCACCGGTGCGGCCACCGGCGCCGAGGGCTACCGGACGCTCGAGTTCACGGACTTGCTGGCCAACCAACAGGCCATCGGCCAGCTCGCCGTTCCGATCACCGACAATCCCGAGGACGGCACGCTGCGCACCGCGGACGGGTCCACCGCCTTCGTCTTCAAACCCAAGCTCAGCTACGACGCGGCCGCCGATACCTTCACCGACACCGTGACCGGAGTCGTCTACACCGACAGCGGCGAGGGCACCTTCGCCGCGCCGGACGGCTCGGAGCTGTCCACGGGATGGAAGATCGACGTCGGCTTCAAGAACTTCGAGAGGGCCTTCACCGACCCGAACCTACAGGGCCCGTTGCTGCAGGTGGTCCTCTGGACCTTCGCCTTCGCCGTCCTCTCCGTCGCCACCACGTTCGCCCTGGGCCTGTTTCTGGCGATCGCGTTCAACCGGGCGGACCTGCGCGGAAAGCGCATCTACCGCATCCTGATGATCCTGCCTTACGCGTTCCCGGCCTTCCTCTCCGGCCTGGTCTGGTCCGGCTTGCTGAACCCGGAGTTCGGCTTCGTGAACAACGCGATCCTGGGCGGCGCGGATATCCCATGGCTCTCGGATCCTTGGCTCGCGAAGTTCTCCGTCATCCTGGTGAACCTCTGGCTCGGTTATCCCTACATGTTCCTGGTGTGCACCGGCGCCCTGCAGTCCCTCCCCGAAGAGGTGGACGAGGCGGCAAAGATGGACGGCGCCGGCCCCCTGCGGATCTTTACGGCCATCAAGCTTCCGCTGTTGCTGGTGTCCCTGGCTCCGCTGTTGATCTCCTCGTTCGCTTTCAACTTCAACAACTTCAATGTCATCTACATGCTCACCGGCGGCGGTCCGCGCTTCGACGACACCACATTCGACGTCGGTGCGACGGACATCCTGATCACCATGGTCTACAAGGTGGCGTTCGGCACCGGAACGGGCCGCGACTACGGCCTCGCCAGCGCGCTGGCCATCATCATCTTCGTCATCGTCGCGACAGTCTCGGCGATTAGCTTCAAGCAGACCAAGTCCCTCGAGGAGATCAACTGATGGCTCCGCAGACAGCCCTCGCCGAGCTCGCCAACAATGGGCGCACCAACGCACGGGGCGAGATCAAGATGTCCTTCGGACGCTGGTTCCGCGAGAAGGGATGGCGCCACCTGGTGGCCGTGCTGGCGACCCTCTTCTCCATCTTCCCGCTGCTCTACGTCCTTTCCGCCGCCCTGAACTCGACGGGCACCATGGCGGGCTCCAACGCCCTGTTCAGCCGAATCGACTTCGGCAACTTCGAGGCGCTGTTCGCCAACCAGGACCGGCCGTTTGGCCGGTGGTTCGTGAACACCATGGTCATCGGCCTGACGACGTCGGCCCTGACGGTCTTCCTGGGCGCGCTGGCCGCCTACGCCTTCAGCAGGATGCGCTTCAAGGGACGCCGCGCGGGGCTGCTTACCCTGCTGCTGCTCCAGATGTTCCCGCAGCTGCTCACCGTGGTCGCAATCTTCCTGCTGCTGAACTTCATGGGGGACATCATCCCGGCCGTCGGCCTGGGAAGTTCGCTCGGGCTCATCATGGTCTACCTGGGCGGGGCGCTCGGCGTGAACACGTACCTGATGTACGGGTTCTTCAACTCGGTGCCGGCGTCGCTGGACGAGTCGGCGAGGATCGACGGGGCCAGCCACGTCCAGGTGTTCTTCCAGATCATCCTGCCGCTGGTGACGCCCATCCTGGCCGTGGTGGGACTGCTGGCTTTCATCGGGATCTCCAGCGAGTTCGTGATCGCTTCCGTGGTCTTGACCGACCCGGATTCGCAGACGCTAGCGGTGGGCCTGTATTCCTACGTGGCCCAGCAACGATCGGAGAACTGGGGTGTGTTTGCCGCCGGCGCCGTGTTGGCCGCCGTACCGGTGATGGCGCTGTTCCTGTTCCTCCAGCGCTACATCTCCAGCGGCCTGACCGCCGGCGGAGTCAAGGGCTGACTCTCGTCACGCGGATCCTGCACGCGGCGCGCTAGGCTCGTTGGCATCTACCTGCGTCAGAACGGAACGGCATGATCTCGCAACCCCATCACGACGGTTCGCCCCTGCACGTGGGGGACGCGACCCCCACGCTGGGCGCGAAGGTTCCCATCAGGTTGCGCGTGCCGGACACCTTCGGAGAGGTGGAACACGTGTGGGTGCGCAGCGTCCGCGACGCCGAGCCGCACTACGATTCCGCCGTGCGCGTGGGCCGTTCCGGCGGCTGGACGTGGTGGGAGGCGGGGCTCACGCTGGCGAACCCTCTGCAGAACTACCGGTGGCTGGTGCGTTCCGGCGGGCGGCCCTACTGGATCAACGCCGAGGGCCTGTTCACCCGGGATGTCCCGGACGCGCAGGACTTCCGGATCGGAACCTTCGAGCCCACGCCCGACTGGGTCCACCGCTCCGTGATGTACCAGATCTTCCCCGACCGCTTTGCCCGGTCGGCGGCGGCCGACACCCGCGAACCGCCAGAGTGGGCCATCGCCTGCGACTGGGACACGACGGAGGTCATCGGGCGGGGCCCGGAGACGCCGTACCAGTTCTACGGGGGAGACCTGGAGGGAATTCGCGGGAAGCTCGACCACGTCCAAGGCCTCGGAGCCACCGTGGTGTATCTGACGCCGATGTTTCCGGCCCGGTCCAACCACCGGTACGACGCCGCGGACTTCCTCGGCGTAGACCCGCTCCTCGGCGGCGACCAGGCGCTCGTGGACCTCATCCGCGAGATCCACGCGAGGGGCCTCAAGGTGATCGGGGACCTCACCACCAACCACTCCGGCGACGCCCACGAATGGTTCAGGAAGTCGTTCCGCCATCCCGAGGCCGCGGAATCGGAGTACTACTACTATTCGAAGGACAACACCGAGTACGTGGCTTGGCTCGGTGTCCCCTCGTTGCCGAAGTTCAACTGGAACTCCGAGGGCCTGCGGCGCAAGTTCATCCTCGACGACGACTCCATGGTCTCGCGGTGGCTTAGGCCCCCGTTCAACCTGGACGGGTGGCGGATCGACGTGGGCAACATGACCGGGCGGATGGGCGCGGACGACCTCAACCACGAGGTCGCGTCCCTGATCCGGGAACAGATGCGCCGGATCAAGCCGGACACGATGCTGCTGGCCGAATCCACGTCCGACGCCGCCCGCGACTTCCAGGGCGACACTTGGCAGGGCGCCATGACGTACACGAACTTCACCCGACCGCTCTGGCAGTGGCTCGCCGCCGACAGCGCACCCGGCGTCGCGCTGGACCCGGCCGCCGCGGAAACGCAGCACCACGCGGTGGTCGAGGCCGCGATGGATGCGGCCCCGGCGGACGGCGGGGCGCCGCGGCGCGACAAGCAGGCCTGGCCGGACTACTTCGGCGTGCCGCAGCGAGGGCCGGACCGGATCGAGGGCGAGGACTTCCTCGCCACCCACCTGGACTTCGCCGCGGCGTTTCCGTGGGCAGTGCGGCTGGCGAACATGAACGCGATCGACACCCACGACACGGCGCGCGCGGCGTCCGCAGTCGTCCCCGGCGGCCAGCGGGTCTGCGTGGCCCTGCAGTTCGCCCTGCCCGGCATCCCGATGGTCTTTATGGGCGACGAGTTCGGCCTCAAGGGCTTCAACGGGGAGGACTCGCGCACGCCGATGCCGTGGGCGGACCCGTCGCGGATCCTGGAGGACCTGCGGCCGCTCTACGCGGAGCTGTCCGGGCTGCGCTCCAGCCACGCGGCGCTGACGGACGGGGGCATCCGCTGGCTTCACGCGGAGGGCGACGTCCTCGTCTTCGTCCGGGAACACGCCGAAGGCTCGGTGTTGGTCGCGGCGTCCCGTGCCGCGTTCAGCGGGGTGGAGCTTCCCGCGGAACTGGTGGGTGCGGGAGCGCCGGCGCCGCTGTGGTCCGCGGGGCGGATCACGGCCACGCCCGGCGGCGCGCAGACGGCCGTCGTTGCGCTCGAGGGCGACGGCCCCGCCGCGGCACTCTGGGCGCTGCCCGGCGTCGCGGTGCCCGAGGGTCGCTAGTCCCGCTCGCGGAGGTCGATGACGTCCAGGACCTCGCTGGGCGGGTTCAGCATGATGGCGGCCTCGTCCCGGCGATGGCGGAGGATGTTCTCCACATAGGAAGCCACCGTCTCAACCATGGGCACGTTGCCGCCGCGCTTCTCGGAGATGTACCAGCGGTGCTCGAGCACCTCGTGGACGATCTGTGCCGGCTCCAGCTTGCCGTGTAGCTCGCGGGGAATGGCGTCCGTGATGCGGTTGAAGACCTCGTTGACCCACAGGGCGGCGGCGAGTTCCTCGTCCTTGTCCGGATGGCGCTTGGCGCGGAACGCGTCGATGTCGTTGAGCAGCCGGCGCGCCTGGCGCTCCTCGACGTCCAGGCCGGTCAGCCGCATCAGCCGGCGCTGGTGGTGGCCGGCGTCGACAACCTTCGGCTGGATCTGGAGCTGGCCCCCGTCGGCCGTGGTCTTGAGTGAGATCTCGTCGACGTCGAAGCCGAGGTCGTTCAGGCGGCGGATACGCTCCTCCACCCGCCAGCGCTCGCCGACGTCGAACTTGTCCTTGCGCGTCAGCTCGGCCCACAGCCCGCGGTAGCTGTCCATGATCTGCTCGCTGGTGGCCAGCGGGTCGACCGTGTCCTCGATCAGGCCGGCCTCCATAAGATCCATCAGCTCCCCGGCAATGTTCACGCGCGCGATCTCGAGATCGTATTCGCGCTGGCCGGAGGACAGCTCCGGGTAGAGCTCTCCGGTCTCCGCGTCCACCAGATACGCGGCGAACGCCTCCGCGTCGCGGCGGAACAGCGTGTTGGAGAGGGAGACGTCTCCCCAGTAGAAGCCCACCAGGTGCAGGCGCACCATCAGCAGGGCCTGGGCGTCGATCAGCCGCGTCAGCGTGTCCCGGCGCAACTTCTGCGAGAACAGCGCACGGTAGGGGAGGGAGTACTTCAGGTGGCGGGTGACCAGCACGGGGTCCAGTTCGGTGCCGTCCGGAGCGGTGCGTGCGGAGATCACGGCCACGGGCTCGACGCAGGGAACGTCCAGCCGTCGGAGCTTGCGCAGCATGTGGTACTCGTGGCGGGCGATGTGTTCCCCGGTCTCCTTGACCGCGATCACCGAATCGCCGAGCAGGGCGAACCGGACGACGTGACGAGAGATGCCGCGGGGCAGAGCCGCCAGGTAACGCTGCGGCCACTCCTCCAGCGTGACGTGCCACGGCAGGTCCAACAGCGCGGGATCCGACGTAGACGCCGTGATGTTCAGGGACCCCGACGGCCCGGCCGCGTCATCCGTGGAGGACTCGCGGGGCAGTTTGCCGCGCTGGGAGTAGTCGGTGGGTTCGTCGTGCCAGTTCGCGTTGTGGCGGGGCATGCGTTCCTCGGTCTTCGTCGCTTCGGAGGTGCTCAGACGGCGACGGCGGCCGCACCCGGGAGGTGTGGCCGCCGTCGTCCGTGGTGCCTAGGCCGTGGTCTGTTCCTCTTCGGCCAGCGACTCGACGTCGGCCAGGGAAGCCTCCGGGGTGCCGGCGGGGGACTCCCCGCCGAGGCGAAGGCCCGTGCGGACATCGAAGAGGTGAACGTGGCCCGAGCGGGGGCGAACGTAGATGGTCTCCCCCTTGAACGGCGGCTTGCGGCCGTCCACGCGCACCACCATGTTGTGCTCCGAGCCGTCCAGCGTGGCGTGGCCGTAGACGTAGGCGTCGGCGCCGAGCTCCTCGACGACGTCGACCTCAACCGCGAGGCCCTGTCCGGTCGGGGCGACCTCGAGGTCCTCGGGCCGGACGCCCACGGTGGCGGTCTTGCCGTTCGCGGACGCCAGCGTCTCGGCGGCGACCGGGTAGACCGCGTCGCCGAACTGGATGCCCTCGGCGACGGTGGGCAGTTCCAGCAGGTTCATGGCGGGCGATCCGATGAATCCGGCGACAAAAACGTTGGCGGGGGAGTCGTAGAGATTGCGGGGGGTGTCCACCTGCTGCAGCAGGCCGTCCTTCAGGACGGCGACGCGATCGCCCATGGTCATGGCCTCGACCTGGTCGTGGGTCACGTACACCGTGGTGACGCCAAGGCGGCGGGTCAGGGACGCGATCTGCGTGCGGGTCTGCACGCGCAGCTTGGCATCGAGGTTGGACAGCGGCTCGTCCATGAGGAACACCTGCGGGCTGCGGACGATCGCGCGGCCCATGGCAACGCGCTGGCGCTGGCCGCCGGAGAGCGCCTTCGGCTTGCGGTCCAGGTAGTCCTGCAGGTCCAAGAGCTTCGCGGCCTCGAGGACGCGGCGTGCGCGTTCTTCCTTGTCCACGCCGGCGATCTTCAGGGCGAAGCCCATGTTGTCCGCGACCGACATGTGCGGGTACAGCGCATAGTTCTGGAAGACCATCGCGATGTCGCGGTCCTTCGGCGGAACGTCCGTGACGTCCCGGTCCCCGATGAGGATGCGGCCGGCGTTGACGTCCTCGAGGCCCGCGAGCATGCGCAGCGACGTGGACTTGCCGCAGCCGGAGGGTCCAACGAGGACCAGGAATTCGCCGTCCTGAATGTCGAGGTTCAACTTGTCGACGGCGGGCTTCTGGGTGCCCGGGTAAAGCCTGGTTGCATTGTCAAAAGTGACGGATGCCATAACTGATCAATCCCTTCACGGGCAGGTACGTGCCCGACGATCCGTTGTGAATGGTGTCACAATCGTCTCACACGAAGGACCGTTTGGAGAAGGGCCGGGACGTCGGCCGTCCCGTCGACCCGGTAGCCGGCCCGGGTCTCCCCGGAGCCCACCTTGACGCCCACGTCGCCGGGGCGCAACACGGCGAAGGCGTGCTCGTCGGTCACGTCGTCGCCGACGAACAGCACCGCGTCGGCGCCCACGAGTTCGCGCAGCCACTCCAGGCCCGCTCCCTTGTCCGCGTTCACCACCGAGGATTCCAGGACGGCCTTCCCGTCGGAGAGCCGTACGCCCTCGAGATCCGCGAGGGCCGCGCGACCGGCGGCGAGTGCCGCCGCGGCGGTCTCCGGGGCGCTTTGCCGGACGTGAAGCACGATGCCGGCGGGCTTGGTCTCCAGCAGCGCGCCCGGGTGCTCGGTGGCGACGCGTTCCAGCCGTGTCCGCACCGTCTCCAGGAGATTTGCCTGCGCCGCGTCCAGGGCGAGGTCGCCGGCGCCGGACCAGTAGGCCTCCGGGGCCCACCGCTCCGCCCCGTGGCTGCCGACCAGCAGGACGCCGTCGCCGGGGGAGGCGACCAGGCGCAGGCTGTCGAGGTGTCGCCCGGAGAGCAGCGCCGTCGTTGTGTTGTCCAGCGCGCCGATCTCCGCGAGGGCCCGCGCGGCCGCGGGCAGCGGCCGCGCGTCCTCCGGCCGGTCCGTGAAAGGCGCCATGGTGCCGTCGAAGTCCATCGCCACCAGCAGGTGGCGCGCTTCGGCCAGCGCCTCGATGGCCGAGTGTAGCGGTGAGCCCAATGCGTCCCCCATCAGGATGCCGTCCCGGCGAGCGAGTCCAGGAAGGACCTGGACCAGCGGTTGACGTCGTTGGCGACGATCTGCCGCCGCATGATCCTGATGCGCCGGGCGGACTCGGTCGCGGGCATGCGGACCGCCTCCATGATGGCCGCCTTGAGCCGGTCGATGTCGTGCGGGTTGACGAGCACGGCGTGGCGCAGTTGGTCCGCGGCGCCGGCGAACTCGCTGAGCACCAGCACGCCCCGGTTGTCCGCGTGGGCCGCGACGTATTCCTTGGCCACCAGGTTCATGCCGTCGCGCAGGGCCGTGACCAGCATGACGTCCGCGGCCAGGTACAGGGCGACCATCTCGCGGATGGGATAGCTGTGGTGCAGGTAGCGGACGGCAGTGTGGCTCATGCTGTCGTATTCGCCGTTGATCCGGCCGACCGTGCGCTCGACCTCGTCCCGGAGGGCGATGTAGTGTTCCACGCGCTCTCGGCTGGGGCTGGCCACCTGCAGCAGCGTTGCCTCCCCGACCACCAATTCCCCGTCCGCCAGCAGCTCGCCGAACGCCTTGATCCGGTGCCGGATGCCCTTGGTGTAGTCCAGCCGGTCTACGCCCAGCAGGATGGTGTCCGGGTTTCCCAGCTCCTCGCGGATCTCGGCCGCCCGGGCCCGGATCTCCGGGTCCTGCGCGAGCTCCGCGATGTGTGCCGAGTCGATCGAGATGGGGTGCGCCTCGGCGCGCGAGACCCGGCGCGGAGTCCCGTCGTCGTCCTGCACGTGGACCTGCTGTGCCTTGACCGTGAAACCGATGTACCGGCGCACGCAGCGCAGGAAGTTGTTGGCGTCGCTCTGCCGCTGGAAGCCCACGAGGTCGGCGCCGAGGAGTCCCTCAAGCACCTGCCGGCGCCAGGGGAGCTGCGCGAAGATCTCCAGCGGGGGGAACGGGATGTGGTTGAAGAACCCGATCTTCAGGTCCGGGCGGCTTTGGCGCAGCATCTGCGGAACCAGCTGCAGCTGGTAGTCCTGAACCCACACGGTGGCCCCCGTGTCCGCGACTTCGGCGGTCGCGTCGGCGAAGCGGCGGTTGATCTCCTTGTAGCGGTCCCACCATGTGCGGTGGAACTCGGGGGACACGATCACGTCGTGGTAGAGCGGCCAGAGCGTGGAGTTGGAGAAGCCCTCGTAGTACAGCTCGACGTCGGCGCGCGACAGCGGGACCGGAACCAGGTGCATGCCGCCGTCGTCGAACGCGCCGACCTCCTCGTCCGGGGCACCGTGCCAGCCCACCCAGGCGCCGTCGGCTTTGGCCATCACCGGCGCGAGCGCGGTCACCAGGCCCCCGGGGGACCGCTGCCAGTGCGCGGATCCGTCCGCGTCGGTGACGCGGTCCACGGGGAGCCGGTTGGCGACCACCACGAAGTCGTAGCTGCCGTGTCCCTGCTTCGTTTGCGGGCTGGACTTTTTGGCCGCTGGCACGGACGGTCTCCTTCGTTGGGCGACGTATCTCTTACACCTGAGCCTAGGTCAAGCGAGGCCCGACTGACGATCCGCGCGGCGGGTTCCGTAGCCCGTGTGCACTAAACTGACGGCAAGTTCAAACAGCCGAAGCGAGAGACAAGGACCCGTCCTTCATGGCAGCCAATACCCCCCGCCCGAGCAAAGCCGAGCGGACGGCGGACGCGCGCGAAAAGGCGCGCATCATGCGCGAACAGCAGGAAAAGGCCGCGAAGCGCAAGTCCCTCTACATCAAGCTGGGGCTGGTGGTCGCGGTCGTGGCCATCATCGCCGTCATCGCAGCCATCGTGATCCAGAACAGCAACAACGACGTCGCCGACGCCGGTCCGGCGCCGCAGGGCGGCAACGCGGACGGGGGCATCGTCCTGGTCTCGGGCACCGAGGTAGCGCAGACGCCGCCGGCCACCGTTGATGTGGCGCCGCTGGGCGAGGCTCCGACCGAGGCCGGTGCTCCGACTCCGCGCGGCGTCGCCGAGGCGCCCGCGGCTGATCCTGCCCAGGTGGTCCTCTACGTGGACGTGAACTGCGTGCACTGCGCGGACTTCGAGGCCCAGTTCGCCGGGCAACTCAAGACGTGGCTGGGCGCCGGGGACGTCACGCTCGAATACCGCAACGTCGCGTACCTGGACCGTTCGTCGCCGACCAACTACTCCTCGCGCGGGGCCAACGCGCTGGCCTGCGTGGCCGACGCCGCCCCGGCGTCGTACCTGTCCTACGCCGAGGCGATCTTCGCCCACCATGCCGAGGGCGAGATGAACAACGACGAACTGGCCCAACTGGCCCGCGACAACGGGGCCACCGTGGACTCATGCATCGAAGACGGGACATTCCGTCCGTTCGCGCAGTTCACGCAGGAGGCGGCCGTGCGGGACCGGATCCCGGGCACCCCGAGCGTGTGGGTCCAGGGGCAGGAATGGCACCCCGAGGCCGAGCCCGACTTCGTCGCCTGGGCCCAGGGCCTGATCAACGACTAGCGGCGCGGCGGACCCGTCCGCGGCGATCCGGCCCCGCCCCGTTCCGACGGCGCGGGGCCGGCTGCGTTTCCGCGCGGATAGCCCGGTGGGCTACCCTTGTTCATGCTGGCCGAGGTTTGGTTCCAGCGTGCCTCCTTAGCTCAGCTGGCCAGAGCACCTGTCTTGTAAACAGGGGGTCACCGGTTCGAATCCGGTAGGGGGCTCCACATTCCGCACTTCTCGCGATGGCCCGGCGGGCGTGAGCTAGTGGTCCGCGGCGCGGATGAACCTGACTGCGACATTCGACCGGAACGACGCCGGGATCAGCGCATACGGCCAGGCCGAGGCTTCCGCGGTCCGAGCGCCCCGGCGTGGCCTCCGAAAGCGAGAACCGCCGGCCGGCCTAGGTTTTTGGGATTGGTCCGCGCAATTCGGCCGCGGCGGCGTCCGGTGCCGGCACGGCGTCGGTTTGCGAGTTGGCTATCCGAAGGATCGCGGCGAGCGACTGCACGGCCGCCACCAGGCCTAGGACGCGGGCGGCGAGGTCCACCCAAGAGAAATTGCCGAACGGTCCGCTGGTGGTCGCGGCGAAAAGGGTGAATGCCCCGGCAAGGATCCACAATCCGATGCTCAGCTGGAGTGGACGGGCGATGATCGGTCGTGGCATGAGTAAACCCCTGAAAACAAATGTGGCGTGTGAGACCAGAATATCGCGAACCATCCGCTGCCGAGGCCTTTGGGGCGTGTCGTGCAGCATCACAATTCGGCCAGTTCGAGGGTGAAATTGCCGTATTTCGCGGCGGCAAGGTATCCGTTGCCCGCGCCCGGATTTACTATGATCGCGTCCCACGCCGTTTCAAGTTCCGGCGCCTGGTGACAGGCCCGGGCCCGCTTCGTCCCCCCACGGAGCCGGGCCCGGCGCCGTGCCGCCAAAGAATATGAAGAAAACTTCACATTAGGTGTTGTCTTATGTGCCGGTTGCGGTCAGAATGCATAACAACAACGCGCGTGGTTATTGACCACGGGTGGGGCCAGTGGGGGGAAAGATGGCCACAAGCCGGTTCAGCCGGCTTGTGGCCATCGCTGCGCGTGCGTCGATCATGCCCGCTTCCGAAGCGCATCGCCCTTGTGTGCGGCTAGGTTTCCGGTCTTTGCGCTTTCAACCTCATATTGGGGATCGTCTGGGCTGGCACGCCGTTGGCGACCCATAAACTGGAAATCCTTGGTATGGATTTTGGTAACTTTCCCCGAAACGCGGCCAACATCCGAGTTCCAGCTGACCTGATCCCCAACCTTGAGTTCCGTGCTCACCGTGTGTCCTCCAGGGGTGCTTGGTGCCGTGCCGCCGTTTGGCGTCCGTGGTGAAAGGCTAGCGTCGGCCGGCAGCCTCCGGCCGAACTATCTCAGTTTCACTTTCGCGAGGACCATGTTGTGGTCGGATCCGGGCACCGAGCGGAGCCGCCCGGCGGAGTCGATGTTCAGGACGTTTTCGTGAGATGCCGTACCGGCGATGTTTTTGGTGAACACATAGTCGATGCGGCCGAAGCTTTGGTCGACCTGCTTCCTGTAGCCGTTCGTCGTCGGGTATAGATAGTCGATCCTCGACGCCGACGACGCGGTGTCCGTCCAGCCGGCCCTCACCATAAACTCATGCGGAGTGTTCGACGGCGCCACGTAGAAGCTCGAGTTCATGTCGCCCCCCGCGACAACGGGCAACTTGCCCGGGTTCAGCGCGGCCATCTTCCTGTCGACGATCTGCATGGTCGAGGTCCGCGACACCGCGCCGGTCACAGGCAGCAGCGGCGAAACGTGGAGTGAAACGGCGTAGAACTGCCGGCCGGTCGCCTTGGATTTGAGGAGAAGCCACGCGGCGCCTCGCTTGGACTCGCCGCTGCCGACAGGCAGGGCGAAGGTGCCGCGCTTGACCACCGTGTACTTCGCTGTCTTGTACGCGATCCGATTCGCGTATTGGGGACCGTCCTCCGGGATGCGGTCGAGGGCGTAGCCGAGCTTCTTCAACCGCGATCGCAAGTCCACCATGGACCGTACGGTGGACCCCGGGATGTTCATGTTGATGGCCTCCTGCATCAGCAGGACGTCGGGGTTCTTGGCGGCAATGGTGCGCAGGTGCGTGGCGACCCTGGTGTTCCAGTGCGGAACGACGACCCCGGAGACCCTACAACTGGGGCACAGCAGGTTCAAGGAGGCGACGCTGAGCGGCTCGCTTCCGCCGACTGTTGGTGCCGCCGCATAGGACGTGATCCGGTTGGAGAACCTGGTCCTGTAGTCCTTGTTATGCGCGTAGACCTTGACGAAAACGGGCATCCCCGAGCGGGACCCGTGGGTGAGGTTGGAGACGGTCAGGCTGGTTCCGGTGATGTCGCTGTACTTGCGCGGGCGCTTGGTCATGGCGTGGTTGTCGGCGACCAGTACGGAGTACTTCGTGGCGTTCGCCACCCGGTTCCAGGAAACGCGCACACTGTCGGCCCCGCGGCCAACCGTCACCGAGATCTCACCGGGATACGCCGCGGCGGTGGTGGCCCTGAGGGTACCGGACCACGAGGAGCGTCGGTATTCGCCGGTGGGGGTTCCGGCCGGTCGTGTCAGCGTCCGGTATTGAAAGTAGTAGGTGGTTGCGTTGGCGAGGCCGGCGGCGTAGCGACTGTTCACCTTCTCGGTGACGACCGGATCCGAAAAGTCGGCGCTGGTTGCCTGCCGCAACTCGTACCGGGCCCCCTGGACGGCCGGCCAAGAAAGCGCGAGCCCCTCGTAGTGGGCCTCCACTAGCCTCGGCGCGGCCAGCTGCTGCGCGGCCTCCGCCGCCGGGGCCGAGCCCGGTGGGAGCGCCGCGGGAACCAGCGCCAAACACAAGACGAGTGCGAGCGCGGCGGATCGTCGTATCAGTGCGGTGCCCATGGCGGCCCTCTCGTTGGTGTGGTGGCGAGGGCCGGGAGACGGCCGCTCTGCGCCGCCCGAGGGCCTGTCCGAGCGTAATCCTATGGGTTCAATGGGATTTTTGGGACAGAAAAAAAAACGATCAACAAGTTCTCGGGACTGAAATTTGTTGGGTTCTGGGCCCGGCCGGGTGGAGAGCCTGCCCGTTCCGCGAGCATGTGGCCTGGCCGCTGGATGTCCTGCTCGTTTGCGCGTCCCGGACGGCCTATGTCCTCGTTGAGTTCGCCGGGTGGTTCGTGGTTGGCGGGCTTGCCCTCGGCAGCGGCGGCGGCGGGGCACCGCCGGCGACCGCACGCGGGGCCCCTTGGTGTCTGTTCGATTAAGATTCGCGAGGGAAACTCCACGCGGCCCGCCGAGCGTGTACCCTAGCCACCGACCAGAACACTGATTGAAGGAGCCACATGGCCCAGGACTACGACGAGATGCGCCCGGATGTAGCGGAGGCATCGGATGCCACGCTCAAGAGTGTCCAGACAATGGGCGCTCCGGATGCGCGGAACGTCTCGGCCGAGCTGGACGAGTCCGAGAATATTGACGGGGTCACCTTGCCTGACGCCGAGCTGACCGACGAGGAGCTCAACGTGACGGTCGTGCCGCAGGGCGCGGACGAATTCACCTGTGGCTCGTGCTTCCTGGTCCGCCACCGGTCGCAGGTGGCACGCGAGAAGAACGGCATCAAATTCTGCAAGGACTGCGAAGGCTAGAAGCCGCTCGCCCGGGCGTGGTCGAGCCCGGGATCCGCCGGTTCTTCCATGTTGTTTTGGGTGCGGCGGACCTAGAATTGGACCGTCACGGACTCGGGCGGCACGGCCGCCCTTGAGACTGGTGACGGCCCGGGCCCGCCTCGTCCCCCACGTCGTCGGGTCCGGAGCCACGGAAGCCCGCCAGCCTCGTGCAGATGGGTTCGGCGTCGGCCCGGTGGTGACTCATTCGACCCACCAGTCCCAAGTTGACACGAAATCCACTTTTACCCTTGTGGAAGCCTGCGGGCGCGAGCGACACTTACGGCACGGTCGGCGTTTGGGGGGAACCGGCGGGCCGTACGCACTGGGGAAGGTGCACGTTGGGGAAGATGGCTACGAACCGGGGGGGACCGGTTCGTAGCCATCACCATGCTGACTGGATCGCCGTCGTGCGGGCCGTTCCGCCGCCGCGTTCTAGGCCTATCCGTCGGCCTCCTCCGACTCTCCGCCCTCGCCCACGCGCGCGTAAGTGCCGGGGCTGACCCTGCGCAGGCGGAAAGCCCACACAAAGGCCGCGATGCCGGGCACCACCACGGTCGCCGGCAACAGCCAGGACAGGACGCCGGCCTCCTTCAGCCCAATCAGCACCTCGAAGTTTGCGACGATCGCCCCGAAGAGCGCGGCGAGGGCGACCCCGGCCAGGACGGGTGCCACAGTTCGCGTCCACACGCCGAGGCCGTGCGGGTTGCGCCGGAAGTATCCGATCACCGCGAAGGATGTCAGCGCCATCAGCAGCACCAGCCCGAAGGCCCCGGTGTTCGTCAGCCAGGTGAAAAGTGTCAGCACGGGGAACAGCGGCCCGTATTCGTGGCCGGCGCCCACCCAAGCGAACACAAGCAGGAGGAGCAGGGCCAGCCCGGATTGGGTCAGGGAGCCCGCGGCGGGCGCCTGCGTCCTGGGGTTCGTGCGCGCCAACACGGGGTGCAGGATGCCCTCGCGGCCCAGGGAAAAGAGATAGCGGGCCACAACGTTATGGAACGCGATCAGGGCGGCGAGCAGGCTGGTGATGAAGAGCAGGGACGAGAGGTCCACCAGCCATCCGGGTCCGTGTTCGGCGAGGAACACGAACATCAGATCGGGTCCGAGCTCGCGGGAACGGCCGACGACGGCGGAATCGCCTTCGCCCACAGCCACCGCCCAGGCCGAGAGCGCGTAGAAACCTGCGATCACGGCCACCGAGATGAGCGTTGCGCGACGCGCGGTCACACGGGGATCCTTGACCTCCTCGTTGTAGATCGCACCGGATTCGAAGCCCATAAAGGCGGCGATGCTGAAAGCGAGGGCCGCGCCGACCCCGGCCGTGAAGAGGTTCCCGGGGGCGAGCGACGCGGCGGTGACACCCTCGGGCGCCACTCCGACCGCGAGGACGTCGTAGACCACCACAACGGCGAACTCCAGAGCCACCAGGACCCCCAACACCTTGGCGGAGAGGTCCACCTTGTTCACGCCGAGCAGGGCGACGACGATCCACCCCGCCGCCGCGGACAACCACCACGGGATCTCCTTACCGGTGAATCCGCCGAGGAAGGACGACAGGGCGAAGCCGAACAGCCCGTAGATGCCGATCTGCATGGCGTTGTAAGAGACGAGGGCGATCCACGCCGCCCCGATTCCCGCGGGTTTTCCCAGCCCGCGGGCGATGTAGGCATAGAAGGCCCCGGCGTTGTGGACGTGGCGGCTCATCGCCGTGTATCCGACCGAGAAGACCAACAACACGACGCCGAGCACAACGAACGACAACGGGATCCCCAACAGTCCGCTCACCGCGTAGTTGCTGGTGACGCCACCGGCGACGACCGTGAGCGGGGCGGAGGCCGCGATGATCATAAACACCAGTGCAGGGACCCCGAGGCGGCGGCGCCCAAGCCCGGCCGAGGCCGGGGCCTCTAGATGTGTGGATTGCAGTGCCATGTCTTCTCCTGGAACGTCGTGGCCCCTGCCCGGGCCGAGGGTCGTCTCTCCGGCGGCGCCGGAGGATCGGTGTGCGTAGTGGATCGGTGTGGTGTGGCTAGTTGCTGATGACCTGCGGGGCGCCGAGGCCCTTGAGGCCCTCGAGCCCGAACTCGAGTCCGTAGCCGGACTGCTTGGTCCCGCCGAACGGCATCCTCGGGTCGACCGCGCCGTGCTTGTTGATCCACACGGTCCCGGCCTCGAGCCGTGCCGCGACCTCCCGCGCCCGGGCCGGGTCCGAGGACCAGACCGACGCGCCCAAGCCCACGTCCAGGCCGTTGGCCATCGCGACCGCCTCGTCGAGCGTGGAGTACCTGATGATCGGCAGGGCCGGCCCGAACTGCTCCTCGGCGACCAGCGGGTTCCCGTTGTCGATGTCCGCGACCAGCGTGGCCGGGTAGAAGAACCCCGGCCGGTCCGCGTCCGGGTTCCCGCCGAGCAGCACCCGGGCGCCGGAGTCCTTCGCGGCCTGGACCAGGCGCGCAACGACGTCGTACTGCGCCCGGTTCTGCAGCGGCCCGAGGACGTTGCCCTCGTCCAGTCCCACGCCCATCGGCATGGCCTCCGCGACCGCGGTCAGGGCCCCGCACACCGCCTCGTAGAGGTCCTCGTGGACGTAGAGCCGCTTCAGGGCCGCGCAGGTCTGGCCGGTGTTGATGAACGCGCCCCAGAACAGGTCCTCGGCGATCGCGGCCGGGTCGGCGTCGTCCAGGACGATCCCGGCATCGTTCCCGCCGAGCTCCAGGGTCAGGCGCTTCACGGTGTCCGCACTGGAGCGGATGATCGCCTTCCCGGTCGCGGTGGACCCGGTGAACATGACCTTGTCCACGCCGGGGTGCCCGGCCAGGGCCTCGCCGACCTCGCGGTCGCCGGAGACGACGTGGAGCACGCCGGGCGGGAGCCCGCGGTTCAGGACCGCGGCCAGGGCCAGGACGGACAGCGGGGTGTGTTCGGAGGGTTTGAGCACGATCGTGTTGCCCATCCGCAGGGCCGGGGCGAGCTGCCAGACGGAGATCATCATGGGCCAGTTCCAGGGTCCGATCGCGCCGACGACGCCGAGCGGGCGGTAGTGCAGCTCCGCGCGCCCGCCCTCGTCGTCGACGAGGACCTCGGGGGCGAGCTCGAGGGCCGCGGTCGCGCGGAGCCACGCGGCGCACGCGCCGACCTCGAAGCGGGCGTTGGGGCCGTTGAGCGGTTTGCCCTGCTCGCGGGAGAGCAGCTCGGCGAGGGCCTCGGCGGACGCGTCCACGGCGTCCGCGGCCCGCTCGAGGAATTCGGAGCGCTCGGCGTGGGTCAGGGCCGCCCACCCGGGTTGGGCGGTGCGGGCCGCGGCGAGCGCGGCGTCCAGGTCCGCGGGGGTGTGTTCGGGGGCGCGGCCCACGGTCTCCCCGGTCGCGGGGTCGTTGATCTCCCGCCCGCCGTCACCCGGCTCGATCAAGGCCAACAGGTCCCGGTAGGTGGTGGTGGCTGGTGCGATGGTCATGGTGCTGTCTCCTTGGAGGGGATTGGTGCGGTCCCGGGTCGGGGTGAAGGTGAACGCCTGGCGTATCCGGCGACGCCCGCGACTAGGAGCTCGAGGCAGGCGACGGCCAGCATGTTCAGGGATCCGAGGGTGGCGCTTGCTTGCATTTCCGGCGGGCCGGAGTGGCCCGCGTGGGCGGTGTGGGCGCCAGGGTCCGGCATGCCCAGACCCGGCACCCCGAGCGCCAGGGCGACGTGTGCGAGGGCCATGACGAGGGACATGGCCTGAAGCAACGCCAGATTCCCGGGCGAGGGGCGACGGGAGGCGTGGACGATGCAGGGCGCGCAGGCGACCGACATCAGCAGGAAGAGGGTGGTTGGCAGCGGACCGTGGCCGTGTGTGGCCAGAAGCCACAGGTGGGCAACGAGTGCCGCGGCGCCGAGCCCCGCGGCGATCCTGCCGGCAAGGGGACGGCACCCGTTGGTGTGGACCGTCCACGTGCCTGCGGCCGCACTCCCGGCACGCGCCGCGGGGGCCGGCGGCGCCGCGTGCTCCCGCGTGCCGGCCGCTACCGGTGGCACGTTGATCCCGACGACGGGGCCGGGAGGTCCAAGACGGGGGAGCGGTCGAAGAAGCCCTCGGGCCGCAGCTTGAACCCGGCCGTGTCCACGGGCATGATCGGCCAGTCCTCGACGCGCGGGAAGTGGGTCAGCCCGAAGGTGTGCCAGACCACCAGGTCCTCGCCGTCCAATCCCCGATCGGCCTGGATCCACTCGGGGAGTCCGGCGCCCCCGGCATGCTGGTTCACAAAATCGCCCGTGGGGTACCGTTCGTCCTCGTTGTAGCGGGTGACCCAGAGCGATTTGGTGGTAAAGGCGGCCCTCCGTGCGACGGAGGAATCGGCGTCGGCAAGAAGCGTGGGCGCTCCCTCCGGGTGCAGCTTGTATCCGACCGGTTCGCCCAGGCGGTTGAGCGAGCCGGCGTTCTGCACGATCCACGTGCGGCCGGCGGCCATGTCCGCGTCCCGTCCCGCCTCGGATTCCCGCGCCAGCAGGGTGCGCTTGCGCGTAAACGCGTTGCCGCGCGGGTTCTCCGCCGACACCGGGACGCGGACCGCCTCCTCCTCCAGGATCCGGTTCGGGCCGCCGTCCAGCGCGAAGTCCAGCCGGGCGCCGAAGAGGTGCTGATGAAACGGAGCGCCCAGACCGGGCGCGATCTCCGAGGAGTAGGGGTAGTCCTTGGCAGGCTGCGCGCTGGTGAAGACGACGCCGGTGGCCTTTGCCTCGAACTCGATCGTGCCGTCGAGGTAGAGGTACCAGTAGAAGCCGTAGTCGTAGTTGCCGATGGTCGTGAAGAACGAGATGACAAGGCGCCGGTTGCGGCGCGTGTAGTTCACGCCGCTCCACAGGTCGGAGTGCTTGGCCAGGATGGACCAGTCCTCCTCGTGCATGCAGATCCCGTTCCTGATGGTCCGGGGGTTGCCGAAGGCATCCGTGATCGTGGGGGAAATGTAGTGGATTTCTCCGAGGCAGTCGCACCCGAGCTCGAGCGAGTTCGCGAACTGGCCGAGCATGTACTCTCCCGTGTCGAAGTAGTTCTGCCAGTTGCGGACCGGCGAGGGATCGCCGTAGGGCACGACCATTTCGGCGATGGACGCGCGGTCGAGGATGGGCCGGACCCGGCCGCCGTCCTCGAAGCCGATGTTGTGCAGCACCAGCCCCTCGCGCATGTCGAAGCCGACGTCGAGGCTCCACTTTTCCCACACCACATGGTTTCCGCCCGCGACCGTAAAGGAGGGCCCGTCAGGCTGCGTGATGCTGATGGGCTTTTGCGAGGTGCGCAGCGGTCCCGTCAGCTCCGGATCCGTGAAGTTGCCGTGCTCCGCGGGAACCGGAACGACGCCGAAGTCCAACACCTGATCCACCGTCCGTGCGGCGACGTCGACGTATGCGACGAGCCCGTCGATGGGATGGGCCCACGCGGAGTCCTCGGCATGGGTCTGACGGAACGCGAGGCCGCGCAGGATGCGCCGGCCCTTTTCTTCGGGGTACTCGAACACGCCTGCCGACAGCGGGGCCACCCGGACACCGGCCACGTCGAGCCCGCGCCTCCCGAGCGCCGCGAGCCATGCGGGATCCGTGGAGAGGATCTCCTCGACGAGCCCATATTCCTCGTCCAGCACGGGAAGTTCGCCGGTGAGCGAGGTGTCGAGTTCGACGACGCTGACGACCTCGGACGAGGTCACCGAGACGACGACGTCCTTGGGTCGTCCGCCGGCCGTGTCCAGCAGGAAGGCCCTGAAGCGGCGGTCCGGCGCGGATGCCCGGTCCGCGCCCCGCGGCGGGTCGACGAGTCCGGAGTACGCGACCCTGGTGGAATCCCCGAAGTGGCCGGCCTCCATCAGCACGCCTCGTGCCACGGCAATCTCTTCCGGGGTCGCGAGGGCGTGGGCGGTTTCGCTGTGGGCGGGCAAAGTCGTCTGCGGTGACATGGTGACCTTTCGGAAGGGGGGAACGAGTCGGCCGGGAGATGTGATGCGGGCCACTTTATTATTCTCTCTACGTAGAGAATAAGATCAAGCGACCGGCTGCACAAGGGATTTCTTCTGTGGCCTGTCGCGTCACGGGGGATGGTCGGCGGGGGAGGCGGGGCGCCGCGGCTGGATACGATGTCAGCATGCCGAAGATCGTTGACCACAACCGACGGCGCCAGGATCTCGTGGAGGTCGCGTGGCGCGTCGTGGCCCGCCGCGGGATCGAGGCCATGACGCTGCGCGACGTGGCGGCGGAGGCGGGGTTCGCCAACGGTGCGATCAAGCCGTACTTTCCCACCAAGGAAAGCCTTGTCCAGGCGACGTACCTGTACGTCTTCGAGCGAACGAACCTGCGCATCGAGGCGTCCGTCGCCGGGCTGGGCGGCCTCGCCGCGCTGCGCGCCTTCGGCTTGGAGATCCTTCCGCTCGATGCTGTCCGCCTGGACGAGGCGCGGGTGGTGATTCCGTTCTGGCAGATGGCCATCCACGACGCGGGCAAGACGGCGACGAACGCGGCGGCCATGAAGGAGTGGAGGGCGTCGATGGAGCGGTGGCTCGGCGAGGCCGGGGAATCCGGCTCCATCAAGGCGGGCCTTCCGGTCGCCACCATCGCGGAGGGCCTGTTGACGTTCCTGCTCGGGGCCCAAGTGGTCGCGGTGCTCGACCCGAAGTTCAACTCGCCCCGACAGCTCGAGGCGCAGTTGGATGCCCAGCTGGAGCGCCTGCGCGCCTAGGCGGTCCTTCAGTGGCGATGCCTCTTGAAGCACGCCCAGTCCCAATCGAGTGATTGACGAATCTCGCCTCGCTGGGCTCTAATTGTCGAAGGTGCCCGATCGATCGATTGGGTGCGGTTCGTCGATGGGGAGGTGCCACGGTCATGAACCTGGGAAAGGTCCAGCAGGCAGCCGTCGCCCTCTTTGCCGCGCGGGGTTTCGCTGCGACGGGAATCCGCGAACTGGGGGCGGCCGCCGGCATCAATTCCGCAACCCTCTACCACTACGTCGGGAGCAAGGAAGACCTCCTGGTGAGCATCATGCGCGACTGCCTGGACGAACTGATCAGGTCCGGATCCGAGGCGCTGCGCGGAAGCTCGGAGCCGGCCATCCAGTTGGCCGGACTCATCTCGTCGCACGTGGGGTTCACCGCAACGAACCAACTCACGGCCCGGGTCACCGACCACGAGATGCGCGCGCTCTCCGACGCCAACCGCGCGTCCATGCAGGCGCTCCGCGACGAGTACGAGTCGCTCTTCGCCCAAGTGCTTGAGCGCGGGGCGCGCGTGGGGGCCTTCAGCACGGAAGACCTCACCATAACCCGGCTGGCCTTGATGGAAATGGGAACCGGCGTCGCCCACTGGTTCCGGGCCGACGGTCGCCTGCGGCTGGACGAGGTGCAGCAGTACTTCGTGAACATGGCGTGCCGCATCCTCGATGTCGATGCGGCGACGCTGGACGGCGTTGGATTCGTTATTGTCCCGCGGCGCCTGGGTAGCGAACCCGGGAGCACGCACGCCCCCGCGTCCGGGCCGATCGAATCCTTCCCGCCCGGCGCGGCACCCGAACCCCAACGAAAGAGCCCAAGTGGACACCCTCACCAGCAGCGTTGACACCACCGATCCCGGCTTCGTTGGGAACGCGGACCGGCAGTCGGCCCTCGTGGACGAACTTCGCGCCCGGCTGGACCGGGCGGCACTGGGCGGACCGGAGGCATCGCGCCGGCGCCACCGGGACCGCGGCAAGCTTCTTCCCCGCGAGCGTGTGGAGGTGCTCCTCGACGACGGGTCCCCGTTCCTTGAGATCGCGCCGCTCGCGGCCGAGGACATGTACGGAGGGGAGTGTCCCGGCGCGGGCGTCATCGCCGGCATCGGCCTGGTACACGGCCGCCACGTCCTGGTGATCTCCAACGATGCCACCGTCAAGGGGGGCACCTACTTCCCGATGACGGTCAAGAAGCACCTGCGCGCGCAGGAGATAGCCCTGGACAACGGCTTGCCCTGCGTGTACCTCGTCGATTCCGGGGGCGCCTTCCTGCCCATGCAGGACGAGGTCTTCCCGGACAGGGAGCACTTCGGGCGCATCTTCTACAACCAGGCCAACCTCTCCGCCCGCAAGATTCCGCAGATCGCGGCCGTCCTGGGATCCTGTACCGCGGGAGGCGCGTACGTCCCGGCCATGAGCGACGAGACGGTGATCGTCCGCAACCAGGGAACCATCTTCCTCGGCGGACCGCCGCTGGTGAAGGCCGCCATCGGCGAGATCGTCACCGCCGAGGACCTGGGCGGCGGCGAACTGCACGCCCAGACCTCCGGCGTGGTGGACCACCTGGCGGAAAACGACGACCACGCCCTCGCGATCGTCCGCAACATCATCGAGACGCTGCCGCCGACTCCCGCGCCCGCCTGGGAGGTCTCGGCGGACGTGGCCGAACCCCTGGTGGACGCCGGCGAACTCTATGGGGCCGTCCCCACGGACGTGAACGCGCCCTACGACGTGCGCGAGGTCATCGCACGAATCACCGACGGCAGCGGATTCCACGAGTTCAAGGCCGGGTACGGAGCCACCCTGGTCACCGGGTTCGCGCGCATCCACGGCCACAAGGTGGGGATCGTGGCAAACAACGGGGTGCTGTTCTCCGAGTCCGCGCTCAAGGGCGCCCACTTCATCGAACTGTGCGACCAGCGCGGCATCCCGCTGGTGTTCCTGCAGAACCTGGCCGGATTTATGGTGGGCCGGGACTACGAGGCCGGGGGCATCGCCAAGCACGGCGCGAAGATGGTCACGGCCGTCGCCACCGCCCGGGTCCCCAAGCTCACCGTTGTCATCGGCGGATCCTTCGGCGCGGGCAACTACTCGATGTGCGGTCGCGCCTACTCCCCGCGCTTCCTGTGGATGTGGCCGGCCGCACGCATCTCGGTGATGGGCGGGAACCAGGCGTCCTCCGTTCTGGCCACGGTGAAACGCGACCAGATCGAGGGTGCGGGTGGCTCGTGGAGCGCCGAGGACGAGGAATCGTTCAAGGCGCCCATCAGGGAGCAGTACGAGTCCCAGGGGAATCCGTACTACTCGACGGCCCGGCTGTGGGACGACGGCGTCATCGACCCGGCGGACACCCGGCGGGTGCTGGGCATGGCACTCGACGTCTGCGCCCTCCGGCCGCTGCCGGACACGTCCTTCGGCGTTTTTCGCATGTAGCCCCGCCTGCCGTCCAGACCCTCCGACCAGAACGGACCATCGTGAACAGCAGACCCTTCAAGACGGTGCTTGTGGCGAACCGCGGCGAGATCGCCGTCCGCGTCATCCGGACCCTCAGGAGGCTGGGCATCCGCTCGGTCGCCGTGTATTCGGACGCCGACGCCGGGGCGCGGCACGTGTCCGAGGCCGACGTCGCGGTGCGGGTCGGCCCCGCGCCTGCCGCCGACAGCTACCTGAACATCGGTTCGATCCTCGAGGCCTGCCGCCGCGCCGGCGCCGGCGCCGTACACCCCGGCTATGGCTTCCTGTCGGAGAACGTGGAGTTCGCGCGGGCCCTGGCATTGGCGGGCATCACGTTCATCGGACCGGACGTGGCCTCCATCAACCTGATGGGGGACAAGATCCGTTCCAAGAACCACGTGGTCGCGCACGGCGTTCCGGTGGTCCCGGGGATTGCCCGTCCGGGGCTCGACGACGCCGCATTGGCGGCCGGGGCGGCGGAGGTGGGTTTCCCCCTGCTGATCAAGCCCTCCGCCGGGGGCGGCGGCAAGGGGATGTTCGTCGTCGAATCCTCCGCCGAACTGCCCGACGCGCTGGCCAGCGCCCGCCGCACGGCGCTTGGCGCGTTCGGCGACGACACGCTCCTCCTGGAGCGGCTGGTGCGCAACCCGCGCCACATCGAGGTCCAGGTCCTGGCCGATCGGCACGGCAACACGGTGCATTTGGGGGAGCGCGAATGCTCGTTGCAGCGCCGTCACCAGAAGGTCGTCGAGGAGGCGCCCTCGCCGCTCCTGGAGTCCCTGCCGGACGGGGCCCGGATCCGGGAGGAGCTCGGGGCGGCCGCGGTGGCTGCGGCCCGCTCGGTCGACTACGTCGGTGCGGGAACCGTGGAGTTCCTGGTCAGCGACGAAAACCCGGGCGAGTTCTTCTTTATGGAAATGAACACCCGCCTTCAGGTCGAGCACCCGGTGACCGAGGAGGTGGTGCGGGTCGACGGGAGGCCCCTGGACCTGGTCGAGTGGCAGGTTCGCATTGCCGCGGGGGAGCCGCTGGACTTCTCCCAAGACCAGGTCCGCCTGCTGGGGCACGCGGTCGAGGCGCGCGTCTATGCCGAGGACCCGTCCCGCGGGTTCCTGCCATCGGCCGGCACCGTACTGGCCGTTGCCGAACCGGAGGGGCGGCACGTGCGCGTCGACTCGTCGCTGCGCGAGGGCTTGGAGGTCTCGGCGTTCTACGATCCGATGCTCTCCAAGGTCATCGCGTGGGGCCAGGATCGGGCGCGGGCCATGGCGCTGCTGGACCGGGCGCTCTCGACCACTAGCATTCTGGGCCTGCCCACGAACATCGAGTATCTGCGCATGCTGATCGCCGACGACGACGTGGCCGCCGGCCGCCTGGACACCAACCTCATCGGGCGCAAGACTCCGGACATGCTGTTCCGGACCGTCTCGCGTGCCGAGCTTGCCCTGGTTGCCCACATTGCCAAAGACTGCCAACGGGCCGGGAGGGGGCGCGCAGACGGCCACAACGCCCGGACCTGGGGGCGGGGGGACGGCTGGCGCGTGGGCCGGGACGCGGCCACCTTGGTGCACCTGGAGGTCGAGGGGCGGACCGTCGCCGCCGCGCTGCGGGCGACGCCCACCGGATCCGCCGTGACAATCGACGGCTCGGAACTAACGGTGGACGCGGTGGGGGACGCCGGCCTGGCCGTGGAAGGCGTGCTGCGCGGCGCACGAACCGCCGTCTCCGAAGACGGGACCGTGTGGCTCGGCCACGACGGCTGGGCGGCGGCCATCAAGCCGCTGGACCGGGCCGAGAGGCTGGCCCGCCAACTCGCGGCCATCGACCGCGGCACGGGAGAAGCCTCCCCTGAAGTGCGCGCGCCCATGCCGGGCACCGTCATCGCGGTGCGGGTCGGGGACGGCGAACGGGTCTCCGCCGGCCAAGTGCTGGCGACCGTCGAGGCCATGAAAATGGAACACCACATGCTCTCCCCGGGCGACGGCGTCGCACGCATTGGAGGCCTCAAGGTGGGCGACCTCGTCAAGGCCAACCAAGTAGTCGCGACCCTCGAACCACCGGGGCGCGGGCCCAACGGGGCCGACGCGGCCGGGGCCGGGGCCGGGGCCGGGGCAGACGCGGTCGAGGCCGAGATGGAGCCGAGCGCATGAGCAACTCGGGACCGGAGCGTGTGGAACAGCGGGGCTTCTATCTCGACGAGCTCAGGACGGGGGTGATCTACGTCCACCGGCCGGGCCGTACGATCACGGAAGCGGACAACGTCCTCTTCACGTCCCTGACCATGAACAACCAGGGACTCCACCTCGACGCCGCCTGGAGCGCCACCCAACCCTTCGGGCAGCGTTTGGTGAACTCGCTGTTCACGCTCGGCACCATGGTGGGCCAGTCGGTGCCGCAAATGACAGAGGGCACCATCGTGGGGCAGCTGGGCCTGGACGACGTGAAGTTCCCGCACCCGATGTTCCACGGAGACACCCTCTACACCGAGACCGAGGTCCTCGAGGTTCGGCTCTCCGCGTCGCGGCCCGGGCAGGGCATCGCCACCATGAAGCACGTGGGGCGCAACCAGGACGGGACGGTCGTCGCCACGGCCACAAGGACGTGCCTGATGTGGACCCGCGACGCCCACCGCGCGCGGGTGGGCGCCCCGACGACGACGGCCGGGGCGACGGGCGGGGAGGACTGACGTGGACACCTTCGCGATGGGGCCGGCCATCCTCTTCTGCCCCGCCGACCGGGCCGACCGCTACGACAAGGCGATTGCCCGGGCGGATGCGGTCATCCTCGACCTGGAGGACGCCGTCGCTCCCGAGAACCGGCCCGCGGCCCGCCGCGCACTGGCGGAGCACCCGCTGGATCCCGCCCGGACCATGGTTCGCCTGAACCCGGTGGGCACGCCGGACTTCGCCGCCGACCTGGCCGCGCTGGCCAAGACGCCGTACACGACCGTGATGCTGGCGAAGACCGAGGGCGCGGACGAACTCGTGGCGCTCGCCGACCTCGGCGTCGTGGCCCTCTGCGAGACGGCCCGCGGTGTCCTCAACGCCCCGGAGATCGCGGCCGCGCCCAACGTCGTCGCCCTGATGTGGGGAGCGGAGGACCTGGTCGCCACCCTCGGCGGCTCCTCGTCGCGGAACGCGGCCGGCGGCTACCGGGACGTGGCCGCGCACGCCAGGTCGAGGGTGCTGCTTGCCGCCGGCGCGTTCGGCAAGGTGGGCATCGATTCCGTCTACGTCGACATCCCGGACCACGAGGGCCTCTTGGCGGAGGCCCTTGATGCGCGGGCGTCCGGGTTTGGGGCCAAGGCTTCGATCCATCCGGGCCAGATGCCCGTGATCCGCCGGGCGTTCACTCCCACCCCGGAGGAGGCCGAACGGGCCAGGCGCGTCCTGGACGCCGCGCGGAACGCGGACGGCGTGTTCGCTTTCGAGGGCCAGATGGTGGACGAGCCGCTGCTCCGGCACGCCCGCGCCACGCTGGCCCGCTTCTCGGGCCCGGCGCCCGTGGACTAGCGGCCCGCGTTCGGAGCGCCGCGGGTATTCTCGAACCATGAGGACCACACTGCGGCAACAGTTCACGCTGGACGGGCAGTTTGCCCGGGAGCTCCCGGAAATGGCGATCCCGTGGGAGGCGGCGGACGTTCCCGAACCGCAACTCCTGGTGCTGAACGAGCCGCTGGCGGCGGAGCTGGGTCTGGACCCCGAGGCGCTCCGGACGCCCTTGGGGATTGCCTTTCTGGTGGGCACGGCGGTGCCCGATGGCGCGACGCCCGTGGCCCAGGCCTATGCCGGGCACCAGTTCGGATCGTACTCGCCACGCCTCGGCGACGGCCGCGCGTTGCTGCTCGGCGAACTGACCACCCCGGACGGGCGGATCCGGGATGTCCATCTCAAGGGCTCCGGGGTCACCCCGTTCGCCCGAGCCGGCGACGGCCTGGCGGCGGTGGGGCCGATGCTCCGCGAGTTCATCGTCAGCGAGGCCATGCACGCGCTGGGGATCCCCACCACGCGGTCGCTGGCGGTCGTCGCCACCGGAGGCACCGTGTTGCGCGACGCCGCCCTGCCGGGTGCCGTGCTCACACGGGTCGCGGACAGCCACCTGCGCGTCGGCAGCTTCCAATACGCGGCGGCCAGCGGCAATCCGGACCTGGTGCGCCGCCTCGCCGACCTGGCCATCGCCCGCCACCACGGCTGGGCTGCGGGGGAGGAGAACCCGTATCTCGCGCTGTTCCGGTCGGTCGTCTCGGCCCAGGCCTCGCTGGTGGCGCAGTGGATGCTCGTCGGCTTTGTCCACGGGGTCATGAACACGGACAACATGACCATCTCCGGCGAGACCATCGATTATGGCCCCTGCGCCTTTATGGAGGCCTTCGACCCCGCGACGGTCTACAGCTCCATCGACGAGGGTGGGCGCTACGCGTACGGCAACCAGCCGCTGGTCGCGGAATGGAACCTTGCCCGGCTCGCCGAGGCGCTCCTGCCGCTCTTCGACAACGACCGGGACCGGGCGATTGAACTCGCCGTGGAGTCCCTCGACGCGTTCCGGCCGCAGTACGGCGCGGCCCACGCCGCCGGCATGCGCGCCAAGCTTGGGCTAGGCGCGGCGGCCAACGACGAGGCCGCCGCGGTGTTGGCGGCCGACCTCGAGAGCCTGATGCAGGGCGCGCGCGTGGACCACACCTCGTTTTTCCGGAGCCTGGGCGCGGCCGCCCGCGGCAACGGGGACGCGGCGCGCGCGTGGTTTGCCGAGCCGGCAGCCTTCGACGCCTGGCTGGAGCGATGGCGCTCCGTGGGACCGGACGCGGAGGCGATGGACCGCGCGAATCCGGTCTACATCCCCCGCAACCACCTGGTCGAGGAGGCGCTGGCCGCCGCCACCGCCGGGGACCTGCAGCCCTTGGCGCTGATCCTCGACGCCGTGACGGCGCCGTTCGAGGAACGGCCCGGTCTGGAGCGGTACGCGGCGGGCGCCCCGGAGGACTTTGGTCACTACCGGACCTTCTGCGGCACCTGACCGCCCCGCCCCGCATCGCGGGGCGCGGCGGTCGGCGGCCCGCTAGTTCTGCCAGAAGGGGTAGTCCGTGTACCCCTCCGCGCCCTCCGTGTAGAACGTCCCGGCGTCGGGTTCGTTCAGCGGAAGGCCATCGCGCCAGCGCAGCACAAGGTCCGGGTTGGCGAGTACGGGTCGTCCGACGGCGACGAGGTCCGCGGTCCCGTCGTTCGCGAGCGCCTCGGCCTCCTCGCGCGTGGTGATCGTCGCGAATCCGGTGTTCAGGATGACCGGGCCGGAGAAGCGGGTACGCAGGTGCTGCACGAACTCGCCGGAGGGATCCGGGTGGAGGATGCTCAGTCCGGACAGCCCCAGCGGGGCCAGCGCCTCAACGAGCGCCGTGTAGGTCGCGCGGAGGTCGTCCGAATCCGTCTCCAGGGCGCCCTGGATGTTGTGCTCGGGCGAGATGCGCAGGCTGGTGCGGCCGGCGCCGATCGCGGCGGACACCGCGGTGGCGACCTCGACGACCAGACGCACGCGGTTCTCCGGGCTGCCGCCGTAGGCGTCGGTTCGACGGTTGGCGGCAGGGCTCAGGAACTCGTGGAGCAGGTATCCGTTGGCGCCGTGGAGTTCCACGCCGTCGAAGCCGGCGTCGATGGCGTTGCGCGCGCCCCGCACGAATTCCTCGACGATGCCGGGCAGTTCCGAGGTCTCGAGTGCGCGCGGCACCGGGTAGGGGTGCTTGCCCGAGTAGGTGTGCGAGTGCCCGTCGATGGCGATGGCGCTGGGTGCGACCACGTCGCGTCCGCCGGTGGTTTCCGGATGCGTGACGCGGCCCGAGTGCATGACCTGCGCGATGATCCGACCGCCGGCGGTGTGCACGGCGTCCGTCACCTTGCGCCAGCCGGCAACGTGTTCCGGCGTCACGAGCCCGGGCTGCCGGACGAAGGCCTGGCCCGCGAACGAGGGGTAAACGCCTTCGCTGACGATCAGGCCCATGGAGGCGCGTTGCCTGTAGTACTCGACGACGATGTCCGTGGGGACGCCGTCGACGCCGGAACGCGAACGGGTGAGGGGGGCCATGACCAGCCGGTTGGGCAGGTCGAGGTCGCCGAAGGCCAGCGGGGTGAACAGCTGCACGTGAACTCCTGGGGTTGTGGGGTATCCACAGCCACAACCCGCGCCACCGCGTGGGGTATTCCCGAAGTGGCGCGTGCCACGGCGGGATCCCTTATTCGAAGCGGGACGGGTCTCCCATGCCGACGCGGACGATTTCCGCCTCGCCGCTGGAGAAGTCCACAACGGTGGTCGGCTCGGCTCCGCAGTCGCCGGAGTCCAGCACGGCGTCGACCACGTGGTCCAGTCGCTCCTTGATTTCCCAGCCCTGCGTCATGGGCTCTTCGTCGTCCGGGAGTAGCAGGGTGCTGGACAGCAGCGGTTCGCCCAGCTCGGCCAAGAGCGCCTGGACCACGGTGTGGTCCGGGATGCGCACCCCAACCGTCTTCTTCTTCGGGTGGAGGAGGCGACGGGGAACCTCGCGGGTGGCGGGGAGGATGAACGTGTAGCTGCCGGGCGTGACCGCCTTGATGCTGCGGAAGACCCGGTTGTTGATTTCCACGAACTGCCCCAGCTGCGCGAAGTCCTTGCAGACCAGCGTGAAGTGGTGCTTGTCGTCGAGCCGGCGGATGGCCCGGATCCGCTCCAGCGCGTCCTTGTTACCCATCTGGGCGCCGAGCGCGTAGCACGAGTCGGTGGGGTAGGCGATCAACCCGCCGGAGCGGACCAGCTCCACCGCCTGGGTGATGAGCCGGGACTGGGGGTTCTCGGGATGGATGTCAAGGAATCGCGCCATTTCCAGAGCATACGCCGCGGCGGGTCCGGGCTCGACCCCGGTGGCCCGCGCCGGACGGGTCCGGCGGCGCGTCAGGAGCCCTCCGGCGGGTTCCGCGGCCGGTCGCACAGGATTTGGCGGGCCCGCCGTGGCTCCGGTACCCTTGCTGGGTACGCCCACGTGGCGCACAAACTCGGTTCTTTAGCTCAGTTGGTTAGAGCGTTCGCTTCACACGCGAAAGGTCGCTGGTTCGAGTCCAGTAAGAACCACCAAACGCAGGAGGGCCCCCGCCGTGGCGGGGGCCCTCCTGCGTTTGTGCGGCGCCTGAGCCCGCCCTGGTTACGGCTGGTCGGCCAGCATGTCCAGGACCAGCGGCTTGACCTTCGTGCCGAGGAGCTCGATGCTCCGCACCATGTCCTCGTGGGGGAGCGAACCGTTGCTGTACTTGATGTCCAGGCGGGAGAGTCCGAGGCCCGTTGCCGCGCGCACGAACTTCTTGGCGACCGTCTCGGGAGAGCCGGCGAACAGGTTGCCCTCCGGTCCGGCGGAGGCGAGGAAGCGCATCTTCGACGCCGGCGGCCAGCCGCGCTCGGAGCCCAGCTTGTCCATGACCCGCTTGTAGTGCGGCCAGAGCGTGTCCAGCGCCTCCTCGTCCGTCCCGGCGACAAAGCCGTGGACGTGGGCGCCGATGGGCCTCGGCTCGTGGCCGAACTCCTCGAGGGAGCGCCGGTACAGGCGCGCGAGTCCCTCGAACGCCAAGGGGTCCCCGCCAATGATCGCCATGAACAGGGGCAGGCCGTGCCGCGCGGCGCGGACGACGGATTCGGGGCTGCCGCCCACGCCGACCCAGGCGCCCAGCCGTCCCGACTCGGTGTTCGGGTAGGCCCGCTGGCCCGACAGCCCGGCCCGGGTGGATCCGTGCCACGTGACCGGTTGCTCGTCCAGCAGCTTGGCGAACAGCGCCAGCTTCTCTTCGAACAGGACCTCGTAGTCCTTCAGGTCGTAGCCGAAGAGGGGGAAGGACTCGATGAAGGAGCCGCGTCCCAGGATGACCTCTGCGCGGCCATTGGAGAGCCCGTCCACGGTCGCGAAGCGCTGGAACACCCGGACGGGATCGTCGGAACTCAGGACCGTCACCGCCGATCCGAGCCGGATGCGCTCCGTCTGGCCGGCGATGGCGCCCAGGACCACTTCCGGCGCGGACACCGCGTAGTCGGGACGGTGGTGCTCGCCGACGCCGAAGAAGTCGAGCCCCGCCTGGTCCGCGGCCCGCGCCTCGGCCAAAATGTTCCGCAAGACCTGTGCGTAGTGCAATGGTTGGCCGTCGGTGCCATCCGTGACATCGCCGAAGGTTTCGACGCCGATTTCTAGCTGCTGACCCATGTGGTGGACTCCTCTGTTATATGCAATCGCATATAAGAACCGCGGCCGTCCTCCGGGTATTCCCGCCTCCGCGCACCCGCCTGCCGCCCGCCCCGGCCGGGCGGATTCGGCGCCGTGACCAAGCACTCGCCGGGCCCCCGCGATACGCCGCTTTGGGCCGGTTTTGCGGCTGTACAGTTGAAAGGACAGAGCACCGCAGAACAGGAGAGCACGTGTCCCCGAGCGACACCCAGGACACCCCTCAAGGCGCCGTCGGATCGCCGGATCCGCACCCCCGCGCCGGGATGATGCCGCGCGTCACGACGTCGGAGATGGAGCGCCCGGTCGCGCGCAGGCCGCGCACGGAAGCGGTGCTGCCGACCGGAAGCGCCGACCTGCCGGGATCGCCGGACGACCGCTCCAAGACCGAGCCCGACTGGGACGAGACCGACCTTCCGGAGGAGACCGCGCCGCCGTCGGCCCCCTATCCGGGCGCCCAGAAGCCGAAGCCGGCCCGGAAGCCGCCGAAGAACGGCGGGAAGAACCGCATCGCATGGGGAGTCCCGCCCCGGCCCGGCACCGGAACCACGCCCACCGTGCCCATCGACCCCGCCGTCGCCCGGCCCGTGCCGCGCGTCAACCCCGCGGCGAGGCGCATGCTCGCGCGGTTGATGGAGTCCGAGGCCCCGCCCACGCAGGCCTTCTCCATCGTCGACCGCCTCGTCGGAAGCCCCTATGCCAACCCGACGATCCAGGTCGGCGCCCAGGACGCGAGCGCCCGCAAGACGCTCGAGTTCGCGCTCGATCTCGCCGAGGCGATGTTCCGCTACGGCGCGGGTGCGCTCGAGGCCGAGACCAGCATCATTGCCGTCACCGCCTCGCTTGGGCTGCGCAACGTCGACGTGGACATCACCAACCAGTCGATCCACCTCAACTACGCGCCGGCCGACCAGCTGCCGATGAGCATCCTGCGCGTCGTGCGATCGTGGACCAGCAACTACGCCGGCCTGGCCCTGCTCCACCAGCTTGTGTCGGACATCGTGTCCGGCGGAGTGACCCGGCAGCAGGCCGTGGACCGCCTCCAGGACATCACCCACCGGCCCAAGCCGTTTCCGCGGTGGATGGTCACGGCGGCCGGAGGAGGGTTCTCGGCGGCGTTCGTGCTCTTTATTGGAGGCGAATGGATCGGCGCGCTGGTCGCCTTCGCGTCCTTCTGCCTGGTCAATCAGGTCATGAAGGTCGCGGGTCGCTGGCGTGTTCCGGAGTTCTTCGCGGTGGGCCTCGGTTCGCTGGTCATGACCAGCATCGCCATGATCCTGTGGGCGCTCGACGTCCCCATCTCGCCGGCCATCGTGGTGGCCGGCGGCATCATGCTGCTGCTGCCGTCCTCGAGATTCGTCTCCTCCGTGCAGGACGCCATCAACGGCTTCCCGGTCACGGCCGCGGGCCGCTTCTTCTCCGCCATGATCATCTACGGCGGTATCGTCGCGGGCATCATGGCCGGGCTGGTGTTTGGCGCGCTCGCCGGGATCCAGGAGCTGGACGTGGCCCAGATCAACCAGATCGCCTATCCCACGTGGCTCCTGGTCCTGCTGGTCGGCATCGCCGTGGTGTGCGCGGGCGTGTTCGAGCAGACCACCCACAATCTTGTGCTGCCCACCGCCGGCGTCTCCCTGGTGGGGTACCTGGCCCTCGTCGGCGCCGAAACCATCGGGGTGGGGGAGCGGCTGACACCCGCGATCGCCGCGGCAGTCGTGGGCGCCGCCGGTCGTTGGGTCGCCCTCAAGATGGGCGCGCCGCAGCTCGTGGTTGCCGTTCCCGCCATCGTGTTCCTGCTTCCCGGGTTGATGATCTTCCGCGCCATGTACGGGATCGCGATCGACAGCACCGACATGACGGCCGGCCTCGTCGAGATGTTCAACGCGTTCACGATCATCCTGGCCATCGCCGGGGGGGTCGTCCTCGGCGACACGATCGCCCGCCCGCTGACCAAGGGGTGGAACAGCCACGAACGACGGCGCATCCGCCGCCGCTAACGCGGCGCCCGTCCCCTACGACGCGGCTGGCAGGCTCCAGTCGATCGGTGCCGCGCCCTGGTCCGCGAGCAGCGCGTTGGCGCGGCTGAACGGGCGGGATCCGAAGAACCCCCGGCGCGCCGACAGTGGCGACGGGTGGGCGCTGCGGATCACGGCCGTTCCGTCAAGCAGCGGCGCCACCGCCCCGGCGTCCCGCCCCCAGAGGATGGACACCAGCGGCGTGCCGCGTGCCGCCAAGGCCGCGACGGCTGCGTCCGTCACCTCCTGCCACCCCAGCGAGCGGTGTGATCCCGCGGCCCCCGCCTCCACGCTGAGCACCCGGTTGAGGAGGAGCACGCCCTGGTCCGTCCACGCGGACAGGTCCCCGTGCGCGGGCGGGACCCCGCCGACGTCGTTCGCGAGTTCGCGGTAGATGTTCGCCAGGCTCCGGGGCAGGGGCCTGACGTGCGGTTCGACGGCGAAGGCGAGGCCCATGCCGTGGCCCGGCGTCGGATACGGGTCCTGACCGACGATCAGGACCCTGACCGAGGCCAATGGGCGGGTGAAGGCCCGCAGGATATTTTCCGCCTCGGGCAGCACCTCCTCGCCGAGGCCACGCCGCCGCCGGAGCTCGGCCTCGATACCCGCGAGGCGCCCGGCGACCGGCGCGAGGGCCTCCGCCCAGTCGGGCGCCATGGCCGCCGTCGCGGCAGGCTCGTCGTTGGCGTCGGGGCGCCCCACACGCCCGGCGCCGCGCCGCTGCGGCCCGCCCGGCAGCTCGAAAAGGGCGCCCTGCTGTTGCGTCTCCCGGGGTTGGTCCATCCGTCCATTCTGCCGCGCGCGCGGCCGGCAGCCGCGAATGACAAGGCTGTCATTCGCAACTACCATGGGAGGCGTGCCCCGCGCCAGCGCGGCAGTCGACCGGGAGGAGCGTTTGTGGCAGCGGAAGAGACCGCCTTGGAGTTCGCGGTTGACCCGGACAGCGCCCTGGACGAACGGTCGCAGCGCATCCTCGCGCTCGAGCGCCAATGGTGGAAATACGCCGGCGCGAAGGAACAGGCCATCCGTGAGTTGTTCGGCCTCTCGGCGGCCAACTACTACCAGCTCCTCAACGCGCTGATAGACACCGATGCCGCGTTGGCGCACGATCCAATGCTGGTCAAGAGATTGCGTAGACTACGTTCAACCCGGCACCGCGCCCGCAGCGCCCGCAGATTGGCCACCGAGGCCTAGCTGGCACGGCGGACGCGCCCGGGTGGTTCCCGGCCTTCCGCGGACGACCAAACGATCGGCGGCCGCCGACATTTCGATCTGAGCCAAGGACAACCATGAGCAAGTACTCGAACGACGAATTCGACAGGGTGCCGGAGTTCACCGACCGCAACGGTGTCCACCGCGCCGAGTCTGCCGGCGCCGCCTCCCGCTCAGGGCTCGGCCCGCTGATGGGCGTCGGCGCCCTCGCCCTGCTGGTGGGCCTGTTCTCGTTCCTGGTGCTTCCGCAGTTCACCGGCGCACCCGCCGCGGCGCCAGGCAACTCCACGGACGCCTCGTCCGTTACGTCCGGCGCACCGGAGTCCGCGGAGCCCTCGGAGACGGAGACGCCCGAGCCCGCCGAGTCAAAGGCCGCCGAATCCGAGGCGCCCGAGTCGGAGGAAGCGGAAGAGTCCACCGAGGCGAGTCCCACGGACGACCCCGCCGAGGCGGAGGGAGGGGTCGAACTGTCCACCCCCGTCGGTGTCTACAACGGCGCGGCCAGGGCAGGGCTGGCCGCGTCCGGCGCGGCGGGACTGCGCGGCGGAGGCTTCACCGCCGTCAGCACGTCCAACTGGACGAAGCAGGTCGAGTACTCCGTGGTCTACTACCGGGCGGATTCGTCCCGAGCGACCGCCGAGGAGGCAGCGCGCGTGCTCGGCATCGCCACCGTCTTCCAGACGCCGAACATCCCGGTGGAGATTTCGGTCGTCCTCGGCCGCAACTACGGCTGATTCGGGGGCGCGTCTCCGCCATTGATGAACCGAATCGGGCGCCGCGCTTGCACTCTCGATGGGAGAGTGCCAATAATTGGTTTAGCACTCGGGTCCCGCGACTGCTAAGTGTCCGTCGGCCAACGCCGATCGGCCGCCGTTCGTCGCGGAACCTTGGGTGAACCCCGGGCCAGTTGCAGCGAGGAAGTCTGGCAGGCGTACCGAAACCGCCTACCGGCTACCGTCCGTCGCGGGCGTTGCCTCCGGCCCATGAAAACGCATGACCGTCCCGAAAGGACCACTAGCCGCCATGGCCAAGATGATTGCATTTGACGAGGAAGCACGCCGCGGCCTCGAACGGGGCCTCAACACCCTGGCCGACGCCGTCAAGGTGACCCTCGGCCCGCGTGGCCGCAACGTCGTTCTGGAGAAGAAGTGGGGCGCACCCACGATCACCAACGACGGCGTGTCCATCGCCAAGGAAATCGAGCTCGAGGACCCGTACGAGAAGATCGGTGCCGAGCTCGTCAAGGAAGTTGCCAAGAAGACGGACGACGTCGCGGGCGACGGCACCACCACCGCCACCGTTCTGGCTCAGGCCCTGGTCAAGGAAGGCCTGCGCAACGTTGCCGCCGGCGCCGACCCGCTGAGCCTCAAGCGCGGCATCGAGAAGGCTGTCGAGGCCGTCACCGCCGAGTTGCTCTCCTCCGCCAAGGAGATCGAGACCAAGGAAGAGATCGCCGCCACCGCGTCCATCTCCGCCGGGGACAACCAGATCGGCGAGCTCATCGCCGAGGCCCTGGACAAGGTCGGCAAGGAAGGCGTCATCACGGTCGAGGAGTCCAACACCTTCGGGCTGGACCTCGAACTGACCGAGGGCATGCGCTTCGACAAGGGCTACATCTCGGCCTACTTCGTCACCGACGCCGAGCGTCAGGAAACGGTCCTCGAGGATCCGTACATCCTGATCGTCAACTCCAAGATCTCCAACGTCAAGGACCTCGTCGCGGTCCTGGAGAAGGTCATGCAGTCCGGCAAGCCGCTGCTGATCATCGCCGAGGACATCGAGGGCGAGGCTCTGGCCACCCTGGTCGTCAACAAGATCCGCGGCCTGTTCAAGTCCGTCGCCGTCAAGGCGCCGGGCTTCGGCGACCGCCGCAAGGCCATGCTGGCCGACATCGCCATCCTCACGGGCGGACAGGTCATCTCCGAGGAGGTCGGCCTCAAGCTGGAGACCGCCACGCTCGACCTGCTGGGCCAGGCCCGCAAGGTCGTCGTCACCAAGGACGAGACCACCATCGTCGAAGGTGCAGGGGACGCAGAGGAGATCGCCGGCCGCGTCAACCAGATCCGCGCCGAGATCGAGAACTCCGACTCCGACTACGACCGCGAGAAGCTGCAGGAGCGCCTCGCCAAGCTGGCCGGCGGCGTTGCCGTCATCAAGGCCGGCGCGGCCACCGAGGTTGAGCTCAAGGAGCGCAAGCACCGCATCGAAGACGCCGTTCGCAACGCGAAGGCCGCCGTCGAAGAGGGCATCGTCGCCGGTGGCGGCGTCGCCCTCATCCAGGCTGGCGAGCGCGCGTTCGCGAAGCTCGTCCTCGAGGGTGACGAAGCGACTGGCGCCAACATCGTCAAGGTCGCCATCGAGGCCCCGCTGAAGCAGATCGCCTTCAACGCCGGCCTCGAGCCGGGCGTCGTCGCCGACAAGGTCAAGGGCCTGCCCGCGGGCCACGGCCTGAACGCCGCAACCGGCGTCTACGAGGACCTGCTCGCCGCCGGCGTGAACGACCCGGTGAAGGTCACGCGTTCCGCACTGCAGAACGCCGCGTCCATCGCCGGCCTGTTCCTCACCACGGAGGCCGTTGTCGCCGACAAGCCGGAAAAGGCCGCTCCGGCCATGCCCGGTGGCGACGACATGGGCGGCATGGGCGGCTTCTAGCCTCCCGCCGCTGCGGCGGCACCACCCGAGCACCTTCGGTCGCTGACCGGACAACGATGGCCGCGGTTCCCCTCGGGGGCCGCGGCCATCGGCGTTCTACCGCGAAGCCTCCAGGGCGGCGAGTTCCCGGCCGAGGTTCGTGCGGGCGGCCGCGGCCCAGAGCCGCCGGGCCGTCGCCGTCCCGTAGAGCGGATCCAGCGCCAGGAGGGAGCGCAGTACGCCCGCGCGGCCCGCGGCGAAGGCGGCGGCCGGGACGTGCGCGTAGTCGAGGCGCACGGCGGCCACATAGCGCCCGTAGTCGGCCGGCGGGCGGGCGAGCACCTCGAGGTCCGCATCGCAGAGCAGCAGGCCGGGCGCATCGTCCGGATCGGGGCGGTGCCCGGCGGTGAGACGGACCAGGCGCGCCGTCTCCCGCACCTCCTCCGAGTCCAGCGCGGCATCGCCCAGCAGGCGCTCGGCGAGCTGGGCGGACTGCTCCTCGTCCTCGCCGGGTCTGCCCGCATAGACGGCGTCGTGGAACCAGGCGGCCAGCCAGGGTGCGCGCGGGTGACGGCCGGCGGGCTCGCCCTCGCCGGACAGGAGGTCCAGCGCGCGCACTACCGCCAGGAGGTGGGTCCGGTCGTGGTAGTGCCGGTGGTCCTCCGACCACCGCCGCACCAGTTCGCGACCCACGGCGGGGCAGCCGGGAACCAGCCTGTCCCACGAGGCGATCAGGATTCCGTTCAGCTTCTCCGGCCGTTGCCGCGCGGGGACGCGCAGGCCGCTCCCCAGCAGGCGGCGGACCAGTTCGGTCGCGGCGACGGGGACCGCGCCCTGGGCCACCAGGTCGGCGTAGCGGCGGCGCGGAACGTCGTAGTGGTCCCTGTCGAACGCGCGTTCCGGAAGCCCGGCCCGATCCGCGAAGCCGTGAAGCTCCTCCAGCGAATGGTCGGAAACCAGGTGGGAGAACTCGGTACCGTGCGCCGGCCACGCCGGCGGATCAATGAGGATGGCCACGCGGCCAGCCTACTCCGGGACGGCGGGCGCTAGGCGGGCGCCAGAAGCGGAGCCCGGAGCGGCCAATCCTGCCCGTCGAGGATGACCTGGGCGCAGGCGCCTGTGGCGTCGTTGACCAGCAGCGGGGCCAACAGGTTGACGGTCGGCCGGCCGCCCGAGGTGTTGACGATGGTGAGGATCGACAGGCCGCCGGCCGCGGGGGTTCCGATCCGGCCAAGCTGCTCGTCCGAGAACCGCGGCCGGTAGTCGGGAAGATGCGTCGCGGAATCGAGCAGGTACAGGCGGACCTCCTCGTCTTCCGTGGACTCGAGCGAGAAGAGGCCGACGGCGTGCTCCACCGGGACCAGGGAGAACGTCGTGAGGCTTTCCATGCCCGGCAGCGGGGCGGCGACCGTCAATTCGGTCCCTGTGGCGGCGCTCACCGCAGGAAGTCCATCAGCGAGGGCTGGAGGACGCGGGCCGATGCGGAGAGGGCGGCCTGATAGGCGACCTCCTGCACCTTGAGCTCCAGTGCCACCGTGCCCAGGTCGGCGTCCTCGATGCTCCCGCGCTGTCCCTCCAACGCCACCTTCTCGTCGAGCAGACCTTCCTCTACCGCGAGGACCGAGGCATGCCTCGCGCCGGAGGCGGCCTGGACGGAGAGCACGGACTGCAGGTGGCGGTCCACGTCGGCGAGGCGCGCCGAGACGTTGACGCCGGCGCGGAGATCCGCGGCGATCTGGTCGACCAGGGCGAAGACGCTGTCCCCGCCCGAGCCGAAGGCCGCCTGGCCGTCGGCGTCGACGCGGACCGTCGTCGACTCGCCCGTGCGCCGTTCCACCGTTCCGAGGCCGGCGCCCATGGCGTAACCGGGCCCGACGGCCGCGCCGATGTCCGTGGTGCCCGCGAAGACGTTGCGGCCCATGTGGCGGGTGTTCGCCGCGGACAGCAGCGAGTCCTTCAGCGTGTCCAATTCGATCGCGATGGCCTCCCGGTTGCTGGTGGAGAGGGCGCCGTCGTTGGCGCCGCGCACCGTCAGGTCGCGGATCTGGTGCAGAACCGACGTGGCGTCCGTCAGGGCGCCGTCGACCGCGGACAGCCATCCCTTGGCGTCCTGCACGTTCCGCGTGTATTGCTCGTTGGCGCTTTGTTGGGCGCGGACGGTCATGGCGTTCGCCGCGCCGGCGGGATCGTCGCTGGGGCGAGAGATCTCCTTCAGCGAGGAAGCCTTCTCCTGGATGGTGGCCAGCCGCTGCATGGCGGCCTGCAGGTTCCGCTGCGCCGCGACGCTGGCTCCCGCGTTGGTGACCCGGTTGATCATGTTGTCCTCCGTCTAGCGTCCGACGACGCCGGTGCGGTTGATGAGCGTATCCAGCATTTCATCGATGGCGGTCATCACGCGGGCCGCCCCCTGGTATGCGTGCTGATGGGCGAGCAGTGCGACGTTTTCCTCATCGAGGGAAACGCCGGCGCCTGACTGCTGTTGGGCGGCAGCGCTGGTTGCGGCCACGGCGGCCACGACCGACTGCTGCGCCTCGGACTGTGCGGACAGTCCCACACCGAGCACGATCGAAGACCACAGGGCGTCCGGCCCGCCCGCCGCGCCGGACAGGCCGGACACGCGGTCGGCATTGGATCCGTCCAGGGTGGCGCCGCCCGGGGAGCGGGTCGCCAGGTCGCGTGCCCCGGTGGCCAACACCGCCAGCGACGCGGCGGGATTTGCCGCGTCGTAGGAGAAGAAGTCCAGCCCCGTTCGTCCGTCCGCCGTCGTTCCCCCTGCGTGGACCGCGTTGACCTGGTCGGACAGCGATCGGGCGACGCCGTCGAGCGCCGCCGCCGTCTCGGCGTAGGCGCCACCCGTTCCCGCCCCGTCGGACGGGGCAAGCAGCGAAAGGGAACCGGCGAGGCGTCCACCGTCCGCACCTAGGGCGCGGCCGGGCCGGTGCGCCCACTCCACGGTGGGCGCGGCCGCGCCCATGGCTATGCCTCCGGCCACCACAACGGCGCGCGCAGTGGTGCCGGAGACCAGGGCGTTGCCGCCGACGAGCACGTCAATCGTGCCGTCGCCGGCCTCACGGACCGTCCCGCCGGCGAGTTCCGCGATGCGGGTGGTCAGGGCGGAGCGGCGGTCCAGCAGTTCGTTGGCGTTGCCGCCGGCTGCGGTGACGGACCGGATGGATCCGTTCAACGCGGCGACCTGGCCGGCCGCCGTGTTGAGCTCTGACACCGTGGAGTCCAGCGAGGACCGTTCCTGGTTCCATTGCCCCTCGAGCTCCGCGCGGGAGGATGAGAGGCGCGTGGCCACGTTCCGGGCGCTTTCCAGCACGGTCGCGGCGGGTGCCGCGCCCCCGGGTTGGTTGGCCGCGCCCTGCCACCCGGCCCAAAACTTGTTCAGCAGTGCCGAGAGGCCCTGTTCCCCGGGTTCCCTCAGCATGCCCTCGATATTGGAGAGCCCCGCCGCGCGTGTGTCCGCGAGGCCAGCCGCGGCACCCGTCCCGCGGACGCGGGCGTCGAGCTGACCGTCGGCGAGCCTGGCGATGCCGACGATCGCCGCGCCCTGGCCCACCCGGGGTCCGCCGCTGAGAAGTCCCATGGTGGCGGTTGGGCCGATGGCGGCGATGTCCGCGCGCTGCCGGGTGTAGCCCGGCGTGTTGACGTTGGCGATGTTGTTGCCGGCGGTCTCCAGGGCCGCGCGGGCAGCGTTGAGACCACTCATTGCGGCGTTCAGTCCGCCGAAGGTGCTCACGGGGTCTCCCTAGAGGTTGGTGTCGATGATGCGCGCGTCGGTGGGGCCAGGACCGTTTCCGGCCGGGCCGTAGGTCGATTTGCCGTCGGCCACCGTCGCCAGGGACTCCTGGGTGGAGCGGTAGGCGGCGCGCAGGTACTGGTCGTTGGCGTCGCGGAGGCGTCCGATTTCCGCGGTGATGCCGTGCAGCGCCGTGAGGTGCGATTCGAGGATCGCCTTCCAGGGACCCGCCGGGGCGGCCGCGGCGATCTCCGAGAGCGGGGCGTCCTCGCGCACGCCCCATTCCTTGGCGACTCCCGAAGCCTCGACAGAGCGTTCCAGTCCCACCTTCCGGACGTTGTCCAGGACGGTCTCCACTTCCTTGGTTGCGTTGGCGATCCACCGGGATTTCCCGGCCACCAGCAGCAGCTGTTCCTCTTCCAGCTTGAACTGAAGCAGCTCAAGCAGCTCCCGCTCCTTCCAGAGCAAGACGCTAAGTTCGTTGGTCCCCATCACCGTTTCCCCTCATAAGATGCCGGGTCACCCCCAAAGTTTCCCTGACACTGTGAGCCTATCGGCGGCCGATGCACAAATGTAAGCAGAACCACTAAACAAAGCACGTGCTTCACAGCTACTATTTTCGGTGGGGGGGATTTCGCTCTGCCCTCAGTGTCCGGTACAGCCGGTTGCTTAGACTCACTATGAGAGGGCGAGCTCGTTGGAAAAATCCGCGCGCAACCAGATGGTTGTCGAAAATCTACCGCTGGTAGGTTATCTCGCGTCGGAGATGTGCGCCAAGGCGACACACCTCTCACGCGAGGATTTGGCGTCCGTTGGCGCGATTGCACTCCTCACCGCGGCCGACTCCTTCAATCCGAGTCTTGGCGTCCCGTTCGGTGCCTACGCCCGCCGCCGGATCCTCGGCGCGTTCGCCGACGACATGCGATCCGCGGACTGGGCCACCCGCGGCGCACGCAAGCGGATCAAGGAGACGCGGGCCGTTCAGGACACGCTCACGTCCGTGCTCGGGCGGAAGCCGACGATCGCGGAGCTGTCGGAGGCGCTCGGCGTGGACGCGGAGACCGCCCACGCGGCACTGGCCGACGCCGCCCGAACGGTCGTTGGCATCGACGACGTGATGGCCGAGTACCTGGTCTCCGAGTCCGAGACGCCGGAACAGCAGCTTCTCGCGGCCGAACGGTCCGGCATGCTTGCCACCGCGGTGGACGTGCTCCCGGATAAGATGCGGCACATTGTGCGCCGCATCTATTTCGGAGGCGCCAGCGTCAAGGAAGTGGCGGCGGAGCTGGGCATTACCCATTCGGCCGTGTCCCAGCAGCGGTCCGAAGCCATGCGGCTGTTGCGCGATGGGCTGGCGACGCACTATCCGGACACCGACCGCACGGCCGCGCCGGAACCCACCTCGCGCATCGCGGCCCAGCGCCGGAACCAGTACATCACCACCTTTGGCGAGCATGCGGCTGGCGGCCTCGCCCGCGCGGCACACGCCGTGCAGCACCTGAAGCCCGCCATCTAGCCGCTCGGAAGAAAGTTCCGGGGGCCGCTAACCGCCCCCATGGCTCCGGCCGATAGGTGATCTCGAGGTCCACGGATGGACCCAGCAAGATCACCCACTTCACGGAGGAAATCACCATGGGTATGGCAGTCAACACCAACCTCGCTTCGATCAACGCGCAGCGAAACCTTTCCAACACGCAGAACGACCTGTCCAAGTCGCTGGAGAAGCTGTCCAGCGGCCTGCGCATCAACCGCGCAGCGGACGACGCGGCCGGCCTCTCCATCTCCGAGGGTCTGCGTTCGCAGTCCAACGGTTATGCGGTGGCCGCGCGTAACGCCCAGGACGGCATCTCGGTCATCCAGACCGCTGAAGGCGCCCTGACGGAAGTCCACTCGATTCTGCAGCGAGTGCGAGATCTGGCTGTACAGTCCGGTAACGACTCGAACAACCCCGAGGCTCGCACGGCCATCAAGACGGAAGTTACGGCACTGAGCGCGGAACTTACGCGTATTGGTGCCTCGACAAACTTCGGTGGTACTGAACTGCTTGCTGGCGGAAGCCTCACCTTCCAGGTGGGTGCCGGTAGCACTCAGGCGAACGACCAGATCGACGTAACCCTGGCGGACGTTTCGGGTCTCGGTGCCACCATCGGCGCGCTGAACTTTGACTCTGCCGCAAGTGCGTTGACGACCATCGCTGCAATCGACACGGAAATCACAAACGTCTCATCTGCGCGGTCCACCCTTGGTGCTACGCAGAACCGCCTCGAGTCTTCGATCAACAGCCTAAACGTGGGCCGTGAGAACCTGACAGCCGCGGAGTCCCGCATCCGCGACGTCGACATGGCCGCCGAAATGGTCAACTTCACCCGCGCCAACATCATGTCCCAGGCCGGCACCGCCATGCTCGCGCAGGCGAACCAGTCCAACCAGGGTGTGCTGCAGCTCCTCGGCTAGCCCGCGGTAGCAGCAAGGCGCTAGGCGCCAAAGTCATCCCGTGGCGGTCGACGCCGGCTTCGGCCGGATAACCACCGCCACGGGATGTCCGCGGCAACCACTGAACACCTCGAAGGGAACGCGGCATGGGGATTTCGCTCGACGGCCTGGCCAGCGGCCTGGACACCACCGCGCTCATCAACTCCCTGATCCAGGTTGAGTCCGTCCCGCAGACCCTCCTGAAGAACAAGGTGTCCGCGGCGCAGACCATGGTCTCGGCACTGCAGGCGCTCAATACGCGTGTGGCGAGCCTCGCCGAACTGGCCGGCAGGGCCGCCAAGCCGGAGGCGCTCCAGGTCTTCTCCGCCGCAAGCAGTTCGGACTCGCTGACCGCGACGGCGCGTGCCGGTGCCGCTGCGGGCGCCGTGGACGTGGTGGTCGGCAAGACGGCGCAAAACCAGGTGACGGTGTCCGGTGCGATGGCACAGTGGACCGAGGCCAGCTTCACAATCACCGCCGCAGACGGGTCGCAGACCGAGATTGCGGCGGCCTCCACGTCCATCGACGACGTCGTTTCGGCGGTCAATAAGTCGGACGCCGGCGTCAAGGCCGTGAAGGTCGCGGCGGGGGAGGGCCTGTTCCGGGTGCAGTTCAGCTCTACGGAGACCGGAGCCCAAGCCGCCTTCGCCATCGATGGCAGCGCGGCGCCAATGACCCAGGTCAAGGAGGCACAGGACGCGGAGGTGACCCTCTGGGCCGGCACGGGGGCGGCCCAGGTGGTCAAGTCTTCGACCAACACCTTCACCGATCTGCTGCCCGGGCTTGACGTCACCGTAGCCAAGGTCGGCACGGAGCCCGTCACGGTTAACGTCGCCCGGGACGACAAGGCGGCCGGGGACGTGGCCAAGGGCCTCGTAGATTCGCTGCGGGGCCTGTTCACGTTCATCGGCACCAACTCCGCGGTGACCTCGGGCACGGGCGGCGACACCAAGGCCATGATCTTCACCGGCGACAGCACGGCCCGCGACGTGAACCGGCGGATCATGTCGGCCGCGACCATGCCCGTCGACGGCCGGTCGCCGTCGGAGATCGGCATCATCGTCACCCGCGACGGAACCATCGAGTACGACGACGAGAAGTTCCAGGCGGCGCTGAAGGCGGATCCGGCCCGCGTCGAGGCCACGTTGCGGGAGATCGCCTCCCGCGTCGAGTTCGCCGCCAAGGACCTCTCAGACAAGTACGACGGCCAGATCACGTCCCGGATCTCCGGCCAAGAGTCCCTGGTGGACCGCATGGGCGACCAGATCATCGAATGGGACCGCAGGCTCGAGTCCCGGCGCACCACCCTCGAACGCACCTACTCCGCCTTGGAAGTGCAGCTCAGCGCCCTGAACTCACAAGGGGACTGGCTGTCCTCCCAGGTCTCATCGCTACCCACGACGGGAAACAAGAAGTCATGATGAACGCAGCGCACCGACGCGCCCAGCTCAACCGTGAGGCGATTCTGTCGGCAAGCCCGGCACGCTTGCTGACCATGCTCTATGACCGGCTGATCCTCGACCTCCACCGGGCCGAGGCAGCGCAGTTGGCCGAGCAGTGGCCCGTCGCCTCCGAGAACCTGCTCCACGCCCAGGACATCGTCGCCGAACTCTCCGGATCGCTCCGCCCAGACGTGTGGTCGGGCGCGGAGGGACTGCAGGCCCTTTACACCTACGTTGCCACGGCGCTGGCGTCGGCCAACGTGAACCGCGACGCCGCGAGGACACGCGAGGCGATCGTTCTCGTCGAGCCGTTGCGCACGGCGTGGCACGAGGCGGCCGGGGCCGCCGCCCAACCGGCGGCCGCCGCGGAACCGGCGCGGGCATCGGGAGTCCTCGGTGTCGGCTGAGGCGGTCGTGGGCGGCTGGTGCTCGGTGTTGGCCGATCTGGAGGACCAGGTTCGCCGCATACGGCGGGACCTTGCATCCCCCGGAAGCGCCCAGCAGCCGCCGCCCGACCCCGCACCATGGGAACCACCCGTGGGCCTGGGCCCCTTGCCGGCAGAGCTTGAGCCCCGGGCGAACACACTGATGCAGGGCATCGCCGAGGTGAGGGACCTGACCCAACGCAGGCAGCGCGACGTCGGCAGGCAGATCGCCGCGGTGCGTTCCGTTCCCCGCCCCCACGCCGCAACGGCGTCCGTATACGTCGACGTCACGGGCTGAATCGGCTCCGGCAACATCAGCTGGAAGAAACTCCTAACGTGTCGTCCGGGCCTGCCGATGGTTGCCAGTGAGCACGGATTGCTCACTCCTTGGCCCACGGACGGGCACCGGAACCAGCCTGGAGCTTCGTCGTGTTCGAATCCGTGACCTCGATGGCACTTGAGAGTGCCCTCGACGGTTTGGCCATGCGCCAGCGTGCGATCGCCAACAACATTGCCAACGTCAACACACCCGGTTACCAGGCTCGCCGCGTCGCCTTCGAAGGCGCGCTCGCGTCGTCGGTCAAGGACGGAAACGGCCAGGCCGCGGCGAGCGTCTCCAGCTCCCTGGAACCGACGCGGCTCAACGGAAGCAACGTCAACATGGACACCGAGACGCTGTCCAACATCGACACCGTGCTCCGCTACCAGTTCGCCGCCCGCGCCGCCTCGGGCTCGTTCGACGGCGTACGCACCGCGTTGAGGAGCAACTAGTGGCCCTCGACGCAATCGGCATCGCCGGCACCGCCCTGACCGTCCACCGCAAATGGCTTGACTCCGTGGCGGACAACCTCGCCAACATGAACACCGCGACCGCCACCGACGGCGACGCCTTCCGCGCCCGCTATGTGGTGGCCACGGCCGGCCAGGACACGTCTGGCGTGTACGCGTCCGGAACCGAACTGGGGTCCGCGGAGGGCCGCATGGTCTACGAACCCGACCACCCGCTCGCCGACGAAGGCGGCTACGTCCGCTACCCGGACTTCGACATGTCCGAGCAGATGGGCAGCCTGATCATGGCCCAGCGGGGCTACCAGGCCAATGCGGCCGTGGTGGACCGCGCCAAGGAGACCTACCAGGCCGCATTGCAGATCGGACAGAACTAATGGCCTTCACCCTGCCCATCGCCGGCGTCACCGGCCCCAGCCCCACGGGCTACGTGGGCGCCTCCGCGATGCCCACAACGGACGGCACGGCCTTCGCGTCGGCACTGACCGGTGCCGTCGACAACGTCCAGCAGCTCCAGGCAACCTCCAATCAACTGGCCATCCAGGCCGTGACCGGGGACCTGACGGACATCCACGCGGCGACGCTCGCCTCCACGCGCTCCTCGGTGGCACTTGAAATGGTCGCGACCGTCCGCAACCGCGGTGTCGAGGCCTTCAACGAGATCATGAGGATGCAGGCCTGATGGCGAAGGTTCCCGCGCCGCTCGCGAAACTCGGCGAGTCCATCCGCTCCTTCACCGTCGGCCAGCGCACGGTGGCGCTGATCGGCATCGCCGTGCTGGTGCTGGGCGGCTTCGCGCTGGCGACGTTTGTGTCCCAGCCCCGCTATTCGCCCCTTTTCTCGGGGCTCCAGGCGGCCGACGCCAACACCATCGTCGAGCAACTACGCGCCGACGGAATCCCCTACGAACTGACCGGCGGGGGTTCGACCATCCTTGTCCCGGAGGAGAACGTCTACGACGCCCGCCTCAAGGCCGCGGCGGCCGGGCTGCCGTCCACGGGACAGGCCGGGTACTCCCTGCTGGACAATATGGGTGTCACCTCCAGCGAATTCCAGCAGAGCGTCACCTACAAGCGCGCCCTGGAGGGCGAACTCGCCTCCACCATCGCCGCGCTCGACGGCGTCAACACGGCGTCCGTGAAGCTGGCGATTCCCGAGGAAACGGTCTTTGTGGACTCGGTGCAGGAGCCGACGGCGTCCATCTTCATCGAGACGGCGCCCGGCGCGGTGCTGGACAACGACCAGGTCAACTCCGTCGTGCACCTGACCTCTGCCGCCGTCGACGGCATGAAGCCGGAGAACGTGGCGGTCGTGGACGCGGCCGGAACGCTGCTCTCCGCGGTCGGCGCCGGCATCGCCGGCGGCGCAGACCAGCAGGCCACCGACTACGAGCAGCGCATCGCGGCCTCCGTGCAGGGAATGTTGGACCGGGTGGTCGGGCGCGGCAACGCCACCGTCGCCGTCGCGGCGGACATGAGCCTGGAATCCTCCGAGCGCATGGAAGAGTCGTTCACCAATCCGGACGGCACACCCGCCCTGAACGAAACCACCAAGACGGAGGAGTACGAAGGGGCCGGCGGGGCGTCCGCCGGCGTGCTGGGACCGGACAACATCGCAGTGCCCTCCGGGCAGGACGGCGACGGAACGTTCACATCCGAGAGCACCGAGCGCAACAACGCGGTCAACAAGGTCACCGAGAACCGCACGATCCCCTCGGGCACCCTGAACCGCCAGTCGGTCTCGGTGGCCCTCAACGAGACGGCGGCGGGTGGGCTCGACGTCGAACAACTCACCGAAATGGTCTCCAACGCGGCCGGCATCAACGCCGACCGCGGCGACCAGGTCAGCCTTTCCGTGGTCCCGTTCAACGCGGCGGACGCCACGGCCGCCCAGGAGGCGCTCGCCGCGGCGGCCGAGGCGGAAGAGGCCGCGCGGGCCGCAGAGATGATCCGGATGATGATCATCGTCGGGGGGCTGGTGGCGCTGGCGATCATCGGCATCGCGATCTTCCTGTTCAAGCGCCGGAACCGCGAGCGTCGCGAACCGGTGGACCTCGGCGAACTGCGCGAATTCACCAACGACCAGCCTCCCGCCGCGATTGAGCAGCCCACAACCGCCGCGCTGTCGCGCATGGCCGTGCCGGCCCTCGCCGGCGTTGGACCGGGCACGGGCGTGGCCGACGGAGACACGAAGCGTGCCGACCTGGACGCGATGGCCGCAAGCGATCCCGCGCGTATGGCCGAGTACCTGCGCAGCGTGATGGACGACAGGAAATCCGAATGAGTGCCGGTTCGCTGACGGGCACACAGAAGGTCGCGATCGTCCTGATGCAGATGGACCGCGCCAGCGCCGCCGAGGTGATGCGCCAGTTCACGGAGCCCGAGGCCGACGAGATCGCGGCCGAGCTGGTCAGGCTGCGCAGCGTCGATACCGACACGGTCGAGGAAGCGGTCGCCGAAATCCACGAGATGGCGACGTCGGGGCGCAAGAGCGCCCGCGGCGGACGCGACTTCGCGGCGGGGCTCCTGGAGGACTCCTTCGGCGCCGAGCGGGCGTCGACGGTTTTGGACCGTCTGGCCTCCACGCTTGCCGGGAAGTCCTTCGAGTTCCTCGAGTCGGCTGACCCCACCCAGATCGTGGCCCTGCTCGACGGGGAACTGCCGCAGACCGTCGCCCTCGTCGTGGCGCACCTGCGGCCGGACATGGCGTCGGTGGTCCTGGCCGGCTTCGATTCCTCCGTCCGTGCCGAGATCGCCCGCGCCCTCGCCACCATGGGGCCCGCCACGTCCGAGGCCGTGCGCATCGTGGCCGACGCCCTGAAGGCCCGCGTTGGAGTGGTCGTGACGACGCGTTCGCCCGTGGACAAGGTCGGAGGGATCCAGCCGCTGGTGGACATCATCAACCGTGCCGACATCGCGGTCGAAAGGGACCTGCTGGCCCAGCTCGACGTGCGCGACCCGGAGCTGGCCGAGGAGGTGCGCGCCCGGATGCTCACGTTCGAGGACATCGTGAAGTTCGATCGCCGCGACGTGCAGCGTGTGCTGCGCGGGATCGATGCCAGCAGGCTGGCGCTCGCCATGAAGGGCGCCGCGCCGTCGGTCGAGGAGACGATCCGCAACAACATCTCCGAGCGGACGCAGGACATCCTCAACGCGGAGCTCGCCTCCATGGGTCCCGTTCGCCTGTCCCAGGTCGAGGAGGCCCGGGCGGACATCGTTCGGTCGATCCGCGACCTGGAGGCCCGCGGCGAGATCACCCTGCAGCGCGGGGACGAGGAAGTGTATGTCTAGCGCGGGCGCCGGCTTCCGCCCCGCCGTGTTCACGGAGATGGGCGGCGCTTCCACCGAGGCGGGCACGGAATCGTCCGCGTCGCGCGTCCAGGGCTATGCGGCCGGCTATGCCGCCGGACTCCGGGCCGCCGAGGAGCAGTCACGCGCCCTGCGCCAACAGCTGAGCGAGGCGCACGACCGGGCCCAGCTCGAACGGCAGCGGACACTCGACGCCGCGGTGTCCTCGCTCGCCGCCGCCGCGGCCGCCCTGAACAGGCGCACAGCACCGGTCATCGAGGAGGCGCGCGGCACCCTCGCCGACACGGCGTTGGAGCTCGCCGAGGCCGTGCTTGCCACGGAACTCCTGGACACGGCGCACGGCGCCCGGGCCGCCCTGGCCCGCGCCTTGGACGGGATCGACACAAGGTCCGTCCACTCGGTCCGCATGAACGCGGAGGACATCGCGGCCTTGCCGCCCGGTGCCGCCGAGACGTCCGGCGTGCGTGTTGTGGCGGACCCTGCACTGCTGCGCGGCGACGCGATGACGGAGTTCGAAGACGGCTTCCTCGACGCTCGGATCCGCGAGGCGCTGGCGCGCTGCCGGTCCGTCCTCCAGGGGGCGGGGCAATGACCGCCGCACCGGGCGTTCGCCGAAACGTGGGCGCGCTGCGTCCCGAGGGATACTCGCGCGCACTGGCCGCTGCCGCGCCGGCACGCGTCGGCGTGGTGTCCGCAATCGTCGGCCTGAGCGTCGAGGTGGCGGGCCTGCCTTGCCCGATCGGCGCCGTGGTGCGCATCGGCAACAACGAGGTGCCGGCCGAGGTGGTGGCGGCCGACCGCCACCGGATCCGTTGTATGCCGCTGGGCGCCCTGGACGCCGTGGCGGCCGGGGACCACGTCCGCACCGACGGGCGCCCGGCAATGGTGCCGGTGGGGGACGGCCTGATGGGCCGCGTGATCGACGGGCTCGGCCGCCCCATCGACGGCAAGGGCCCGCTCGGCCCCCACGTCCTGGCTCCGCTGGACCAGGAGCCGCCGACGCCGATGGAGCGCACCCGGATCAGGGAGCAGCTGCAACTCGGCGTGCGCGCCATCGACACCATGGCCGCCGTCGGGCGCGGTCAGCGCATTGGACTGTTCGCGGGCTCCGGGGTCGGAAAGTCGTCCCTGCTCTCCATGGTCGCGCGCGGCACGGACGCTGCAGTCAACGTCATCGCCCTCGTGGGGGAGCGTGGGCGCGAGGTGCGCGAGTTCCTCGAGGAGGACCTCGGCCCCGAGGGGATGGCCCGTTCCATCGTGGTGGTCTCCACCTCCGACGAGCCCGCGCGCATGCGCCTCCGCGCGGCCTTCGCGGCCACCCGCATCGCCGAGTTCCACCGCGAACGCGGCGCCGACGTCATGGTGATGATGGACTCGCTGACCCGCGTCGCCATGGCGCAGCGGGAAATCGGCCTGTCCGTGGGAGAACCCCCGGCAACCCGAGGCTACCCGCCGTCGACCTTCTCGCTGCTGGCCAGGCTCCTGGAGCGGGCCGGCACGGACTCGGCCGGCTCCATCACCGGGATCTACACCGTGCTCGTCGACGGCGACGACCACAACGAACCCATCGCGGACTCCGCCCGTTCACTCCTCGACGGGCACATTGTGCTGGACAGGAAACTGGCCGTCGCCGGTCACTTTCCCTCCATCGACGTGCTCGGCAGCGTCTCGCGCGTCGCGTCCCGCGTCACGAGGGGCGGGCAAGCGGCGGCCGCGGCGGGTCTGCGCCGTGTCCTCGCCGCACGGCAGGCCGCCCAGGATCTCTTGGACGTCGGCGCCTACCAGCGCGGGGCCAACCCGCTGGTGGACGCAGCGGTGGACCACGAGGACGCGATCAATGCCTTCCTGCGCCAGCGCCTGGACGACCCGGTCCACTCCAACCGCTCATGGGCCGAGCTCGATACCTTGGCGCGCAGGCTGGGGGCGCTCTGATGGCCCGGCATTTCCGCCTGGCCGGACTGCTGCGCATCCGCGAGCTCCAGGAGGCGCAGGCCGCCGGGAAACTGGCCGCCGCCAACGCCTCACTGCGCGAAGGGGCGGCCCAGAGCGCGCGCGCCCGGGAAGCCGCCGAACAGTCCGCCGACGAGGCGGACAGTGCCGAGGCGCTGATGGCCATCGCCGCCGCTCGTTCCTCGACCAGTAGCTTCCTGCTGGAGCTGGACGGCTTGGTGTCCTCGCTGTCCAACGACGCCGGCGCCGCGACGCGGGAGTACCACCAGGCCCGACGCGGCGCCGTGGTGCTGCAGAAGCTCCAGGACCGCCACTTGGAGACCTTGGCACACGAAGATCTGGCCCGCGAGCAGCACATTCTCGACGAACTGGCGGCACGCGGAGCGGCCCGCACGGAAGGGGAAACACCATGAGCTTCGGAGACACGCTGGGGCGCATTGGGGCAATCCAGGAAACCCTGTCCCGCATCAGCGGCACCGCGACGGCGTCGGCGGGCTCCGTGGCCGGCGCGGCGGCCGGGTCGGTTGCCCCGGCAGCGGCGTCGGCCGCGCAACTCGCCGCGGGAATCGCCGGGCTGCAGGGTGGCACCACGGACACCACTGGATTGTTCAACGAGGCCCTGACGGCGGCGGTCACCCAAAACGCCCCGGCGCCGGCGGTCTCCGCGACGCCTGCGGAGGACGGGAAGGTCGACGGGGCCGACGTCGTGGCGACCGCCAAGGGATACCTAGGGGTGCCGTACGTGTGGGGCGGTAACGATCCTAAGATCGGTCTGGACTGCTCGTCCCTGGTCCAGCACACGTTCCGGGATCTCGGCGTCGAGCTGCCGCGCGTGGCCCGGGACCAGGCGAAGGTCGGCACGGAGGTGCCGTCCCTGGCCGAGGCGCGCCCCGGGGACCTCATCGTGACGCGCGGTGGCGCACACATCGGCATCTACCTCGGCGACAACCGCATGATCCACGCGCCGCGACCGGGGGAGAAGGTGTCCATCCGCGACCTCTTCGAGACGGACGCGGACATCATGACGATCCGGCGCGTCGTGCCCGCCGCCCAAGCGGCCCAAGCCGCGCAGGCCGCCCCCGACGTGGCGGCGCTCGCGCAGCAGCAGCTCGCGTTCGCGGGAGCGTCCCGGTGACCGCCGTCGCGCTCGGCGCGCCGGCGGCCACGGCGTCGGCCCGCGCCACGCCGGGGCACGCCGGAGCACGCGCGGGGGACGACGGCGCCGCCTGCTTTGGCACGGCACTCGCCGCGGCCCTGCCGAGCCCCGGGCGGCCGACGCCGGGCGGAGCGCCGGATCCCGCGGGAGCGGCAGCGCAGGACGGGGAACAGGTCCCCGCCACCCAGACGGGGCATCAGCCGCATGTCGCCGACGCCGGAGTCGCAACCGCCGCGACGGACACGATCCTGGCGGCGGTCCCGGCGGAGGCGCCGGACTTTGTGGCCGAGGAACCGGCAACGGAGGAGGTGGCCGCACCGGCGCTTCCCGGCCTGGCGGAGCCCACCACGGCCGAGCTCCTCCCACCCGGGCAAACGACGGGCGAACCGACCGAGCGGGACGCCGCCGATGGCGGGACGCCTTCGGGACCCGGCGTCGTCGTCGTCATCCCCAATTCCGCGACGCCGGCCGACGGCCAGCCGGTTCCTGCCGCCCGCCCGGCGTCGCCGCCAGCCCATGTCCCGGTCCCTCCAGGAGAGTCCGCGACGCCCGTCGAGGCGGCCGGAACACAAGGTTCGTCCGGGCCCGGAGCTAGCGCGGCGTCCGCTCCCGCCCCGATCCTCGCCGTGGCGCCGGGGGCGGATCGGAGCCACGGAGCGGCACCGGCCGCTCCGCCCGCTCCAGCCGCGGCCCAGCCGGCGTTCGCCTCGTTGCACCGGCAGCTGGCCGGGCCCGTCGCCTCGCTGGTGGCGGCGCCCGACGGCGGCCAGACGATCACGGTCAACGTCGCGCCCGAGGGCGTCGGGCCCGTGACCGTCCGGGCGCAGCTCGGTGCGGACGGCATGCGGGTGGAACTGTCCGCCCCAACGGACGCGGGCCGCGACGCCCTGCGCGGCCTGCTGCCGGACCTGAGGCGCGACCTGGCGGCTGGCGGCGCCGGCAGCCTCACCCTGGCCGCCGGCGACGGCCGGGACCCGGGACGCTCGCCGGGGGGCCACGGAAACCAGGGTGGCGACGGCCTCGCGGGTGGAGACGGGCGCGGTGACGAGACGGGGCGCCGACCGGACTCCGCCGGTCGCCCCACGGGCGGGGGGCCCGAACCCGGGCGATCCGTCCCCGGATGGGACCCGCACGCCCAGACACCCGGGGCCCCGCTCCGAACCGCCAACCAGCAACTCGACGTTTTGGCCTAGGAAGGAAAAATCATGCCAGTCCCCGCGATCGACGTGACGCAGATGGGGTCCACCCAGCAGGCGGCCCGCGTCCCCAAGCAGTCCATGGACGGCGAGGTGTTCCTGCACCTGCTGGTGACCCAGCTGAGCAACCAGGACCCCAGCTCGCCGATGGACACCAACGAGATGATCGCGCAGACGACCCAGCTCGCCTCCATGGAGCGGCTGAACGCGCTCGCCGACACCCAGGCCTCCGTCCTCGATGTCCAGCAGCGCGCGGCCGCGGCCGCTCTCATCGGGAGCACGGCCGAGACGGCGGGGGAGAACCCGGTCAGTGGCATCGTCACCGCCGTCTCGTTCGCCTCCGGCACGCCGACGGTCACCATCGGCGACGTCCAGGTCCCCTATGCCGACATCGTCGGCGTGCGCGCCGCGACGCCGTCCCTCGCGGCGGAAGACGTCCCCGCCTAACATGCACTTCCTGGCACCCGCCACACCCACAACGCTGTTCCGCCGACCGAAAGGCACACCATGCTCCGCTCGCTCTACTCCGGGATCTCGGGCCTCCGCGCCCACCAGACCATGCTCGACACCACGGGCAACAACATCGCCAACGTCAACACCGCCGGCTTCAAGTCCTCCACGACCCAGTTCCAGGACACGCTCTCGCAGCTGACGCAGGGCGCCACCACGCCCCAGGCGGCCAACGGCGGCGGAAACCCGGCGCAGGTGGGCCTCGGCGTCCAGGTCGCCGGGGTCACCACAAACTTCACCCAGGGCTCCGCGCAGAACACGGGCAGGGCATCGGACATGATGGTCAGCGGCGACGGCTTTTTTGTCACCCGGCAGGGCACCCAGAACGTCCTGACCCGGGCCGGTGCCTTCGACTTCGACGGCAACGGGCGCCTCGTCTCGCCCGACGGCGGGATCGTCCAGGGATGGCTCGCCGTCGACGGGGTCCTGCCGACAGGCGGCGCGCTCCAGGACATTTCGCTGGCGCGCGCCGGCGTCGCGCCGGGAGAAGGCACCACCGCGGCAACCGTCGGCGGCAACCTGCCCTCCGACGCGGCCGTCGGGACGTCCCTGGTCCAGGACCGCGAGGTCTTCGCGGCCGACGGAACCAGCCGCACCCTGACGCTGACGTTCACCCGGACCGCCGCAGGCTGGGACGTGGTCGGTAACGACGGCGCGGGCAGCGGCGCCACGTCGCTCGCGTTCACCGACGGGCGCCTGGCGTCCGGTGGGAACATGACCGTCGGCGGGATCCAGGTCAACCTGGGCGCCGTGACCGGCTACGCCGACTTGAAGACGGTGTCCGTCACCGGCCAGAACGGACGGTCCGCCGGGGTGCTCGAGTCCTACACGCTCGGGGCCGACGGAACGCTGACCGGAACCTTCAGCAACGGGACGCAGCGGGCCATCGCCCAGGTTGTCCTGGGGAACGTCAACAACCCCGCTGGCCTGCAGAAGACCGGAGGGTCGGGCTACACGGTCACGGCCAACTCCGGAGCCATCGAGTTCGGGGCGCCCGGCACGGCCGGGATGGGCTCGCTGTCCGGCGGCATGCTGGAGATGTCCAACGTGGACCTCTCCCAGGAGTTCACCAACTTGATCGTGGCCCAGCGCGGCTTCCAGGCCAACGCCCGCATCATCACCACCAGCGACGAGGTCCTGCAGGAACTCGCGAACCTCAAGCGGTAGAGCCGGGACGCCCGGGCGCCGTGACGGTGCCTACGGCGTCCCCCAATCGGCCCATTGCTCCGGCGAGACCGTCGGGGTCCCCAACAGGAAACCCTGGCCCGCGTCGAAGCCGAGGCGGGCGACGGTGGCGCGCTGCTCCTCCGTTTCGATGCCGTGCGCGACCAGCAGCGTGCCCGTTGCCCGCGCGAAGCCCACAAGGGCCGCGCCCAGCGCGTGCCGGGTGGGGTCTTTGTCGATGCCCGCCACGAGTTCCCGTGCGACCTTGACGAAGTCCGGTTTCAGCTCGACGAGATGGCGCAGCGAGGCGTGCCCTGTGCCGAAGTTGTCCACGGCGACGCGGAGGCCCATGTCCCGCAGCGACTTGATCGTCGCGACGAGGGCCGCGTAGTCGTCGATGGGCGTGCCCTGGGTCAGTTCGAGGATGATCCGATCCAGTGAAATGCCGGATTCGCGCAGTATGGGTGCCAGGCGGGTATCCGCCATGGTCTCCGGCGAGAGGTTGATGGACAGGTCAAGGCCCGACGGCAGCCGCCGGCCGGCGTCGAGGGCTTTCTCGATGGCCAGCAGTTCCATGTCGCTGGTGGGCTCCGAATCGGCGGTCCGCGCGAAGAAGCGGCCCGGCGTTGTGCTCGGGAACCGGGTCAGCGCCTCGGCGCCGATGGCCCGGCCGGTGTCCAGGGACCGGATGGGCTGGAACGCGGTGGACATGCGCATGGCCCAGAGGCGGTGGTCGAGACCGGTCGCCTTCCGTGCGCGGTCGCGGTTCCGCGGAAACCCTTCATTCACAGATGCCTCCGGACAATGCGGCTCGGTCGGTGTGGCACGGCGTCGTTACGCGTGGTGTGGACCCTGCCGGGAAGAGAGGTTCGGCGGGGGACCTCCGGGCCTGGTGTGGCGGAGACGTTCATCAAGATACAGCATCGGCGCACCGTCGCCTGTCGCGTCCACGACGCCGGGGAATACCCCCGGCCCGTGCCTAACGGCATGACCGGCGCGGCCGAGAGTGCGGGGTGAAAGGACGGGCCCATGATCGTCGTAACCAGACTGAACAACAGCCGCTTCGCGATCAACCCAGACCTCGTGGAGCGCATCCAGGAGAACCCGGACACCGTGCTGGTCATGGTGAACGGGGCAAAGTACGTGGTGCTCGAGCCCTTGGACGAGGTCGTCGCGCTGATCGCCCGCTATAGGGCCGGCGTTGTGTCCCTGGCGAGGCGCCTGGACGCGCACGCCAGTTTCGAGGACCCGGACAACGGGACCCTGCCACTTCGACCGAGGACGCACTAATGGATCCAGCGACACTGATCGGCATCGCGCTGGCGTTCGGCGCCATGTTCACGATGCTGACCATGGAGGGCGCAAGCCCCAGTTCCATCCTGTTGCCGGCCCCCATGATCCTGGTGTTCTTCGGGACCATCGCCGTCGGCCTTGCCAGCGGGACCATCTCCGACGCGCTGGTGGCTGTGAAAGCCCTGCCCGGTGCCTTCAAGGGCAAGATCGCCTCCGCCAAGGAATTGATCGCGCAGATGGTCTCCATCGCCGAGGTTGCGCGCAGCGAGGGTCTCCTGGCCATGGAAGCGCAGGCACAGGAGGCGAAGGACCCCTTCCTCCAACGCGCCCTCCAGAGTCTGGCGGACGGCGTCGACGGCGAGGACCTGCGCGTGCAGCTCGAGGACGACATCGCCACCAAGGAGCGCACCGATGCCATCGGGTACAAGTTCTTCGCGTCCATGGGCGGCTTCGCGCCGACCGTGGGCATCATCGGCACCGTCGTCTCCCTGACCCACGTGCTTGAAAACCTCTCCAAGCCGGACGAGCTGGGCCATATGATCGCCGCGGCCTTCGTCGCCACCCTGTGGGGCCTGGTGTCCGCGAACTTCATGTGGCTTCCCATCGGAGCCCGCATGCGCCGCATCTCCGAGCTTGAGGTGGACCGAATGACGCTGGTCATGGAGGCCATCCTCGCCATCCAGTCGGGAAGCCAGCCGCTGGTGCTCGGCGAACGGCTCCGCGCCATGGTGCCCGCGCACGAGTTGAAGGACAAGAGGGGCGGCGATTCGGCCGACTCGGCACTGCCGCGCCTGAAGGACGCCGCGTGAGCCGGAGCCGGCGGCGCAAGAAGGTTGCCGAGGAACACGGCGGCGAGGAGCGCTGGATGGCCTCCTACATGGACATGGTGACCGTGCTGATGTGCCTGTTCATCGTCCTGTACGCGATGTCCACCGTGGACCAGGCCAAGTTCGAGAAGCTCAAGACCTCGCTCGCCACCGGATTCGGCGTCGAGGCGTCGCAGACGGTGGACACCGCCGAAGGTCTGATTGTGCGCCCGCAGGACGTGGACAAGGAGGGTACCCTGGCGGAGTTCGACGGCGAGGCCCAGAAACCGGAGGAGCTGATGGAACTGGCCGAGGAAGAGCAGGCGGAATTGGGCGCCCTTCGGCAAGAGATCCAGTCCCGGCTGGAGCGTGCGGGTCACGGCGACGCCGCGGCCTTCGCCATCACGGAGCGGGGACTGACGATCAGGCTGGTCAGCGCCGAGACGTTCTTCAGACCCAACAGCGCTGACCTCACAGGCAACGCCCGCGAGATCCTGATGGCCATCGCCCCCGTCCTGGCCCCCACCGACAGGGCATTCGAGGTGGAAGGCTTCGCGGACGTCCGCAAGCCGGCGGAGCCGTATCCCACCAATTGGGAGCTCTCCGCCAGCCGCGCCACGCAGGTCCTCCGGTCACTCGTGGAGGACGGCGGTGTCCCGGGGGAAAGGATCGCCTCCGTCGGCTACGGGGACGCGCGCCCCGTGCCCAACAACACCGACCTCTCGCTCAACCGGCGCGTGGACGTCGTGGTGCTGTCCGGTGAGACGGACAAGGTTCGGGAGCTGCTGCCCGCCGCGGCCAAGTCCTGACGGAAAAGGCCGCCGCAAACTGCTAACGGCGCCGCCAAGCCGTCCGATAGTCCGCCCCGTGACAGTACCGTCCGTGGGGCTCCCCAACATAGGGGCGGCCACAGCCACGCCCCCTCAGCCCCGTGCCGCGATGGCCTACGACTTCCGCCGGCCCACCACGCTGGCCCGCGAACACGCACGCATCCTGGAGCTCGCCTTCGAGACGTTCGCCCGGCAGTGGGGGACACAGCTCACCGCCAAGGTCAGGGTCATGTCCCAGGTTGCCCTGGAGCGCGTAGCGATGCAGACCTACGACGAGTACGTGGCCTCACTGCCCGCGACGACGGCGATGGTGGTGTGCGAGGTCGAAGGCATCACGGCCAAGACCGTCGTCCAGTTTCCGGCGTCGGCGGCCCTGAACTGGGTGTCGCACATGTTGGGAAGCCCCGGGCCCACCGACGTGCCGGACCGCAAGTTCACGCGCATCGAGCAGACCCTCCTGCGCGGGCTGATGGACGAGGCGCTCGAGGACCTGCGCTACTCCATGGGGGCGCTGCTGGAGGCGCCAATGCAGGTCGAGGCGATGCACTACAGCGCCCAGGCGGCACAAGCGGCGGCCAAGTCCGATCTGGTCATCGTCGCCGCGTTCGCCATCAGGGTGGGCGAACGCACCGTCACGGCAAGCCTCGCGCTTCCGGCCGACGCCGTGATGCCGCAACTGGGCGACCTGAGCGCCGCCGTCGCGCCGCAGGACGCGGCCGACATGGTGCGCGCCCATGTCGTGAGCATCCCCATCGACGTCTCGCTGGCCCTCGCCCCGACCATCATCACGCCCCGCGCCGTGCTCAACCTCGCCGTCGGCGACGTGCTGGCACTGGCGCATCCCACGCACCGACCGTTCGATCTGGCCGTCGAGGGCCGCAGGCTGGGCCAGGCCGCCGCCGGCACCCGCGGCGGCCGACTGGCAGCGGTCGTCGTTTCCACCGAGGAGAATCCCGCATGAACACCCCCCACTCCGCCCAGCCGGTACTTCACTCGACGGCGCTGTACGCCGCCGCGGCCGAGGCCTTGGCGGCGGTTCTCCCCACCGCGGCCCCGATCACCGTGCGGCTCCACGCCGGGGCCCGGGACTCCGCGCGGCTGCAGGATCCGCGCGGGAGGGCCGCGGCGTCGTTCGTGGGACAACTGTCGGCCGACGTAGCCGTGCAGGTCGACGGCACACTGCTGGGGGAGGCCGGGGGGCTCGAGGCCAGCCTGGTCTCCGTCTCGGACGTCCTGCGCCCCTCGCTGGAGGCGGCCACGGCCGTGCTCGGCATCGGCGTGCTGTCCGCCGCCGCGCCCGAGGCCGCCGACGCCCTCCTGGCGGACGGTGAAACCGTGCTCTTCGAGCTGGAGTCCGTCGGCGGTCTGGTGGGCTGGTTCGCAATGCGCATCAGGGATCACGGCGGCGCGGTGGGAGCCGGCGCCCCGGCCGCGGTGATTGCCGCGGACGACGCCGCCGCGTCGCGCCTCGGCCGCATCAACAACGTCGAAATGTCGTTGACCGTCGAGATCGGCAGGACCCGCATGTCCGTCCGCGAGCTGCTGAACCTGGAACCCGGGGCCGTCGTCGAACTCGACCGCTCCGCGGGCGCCCCGGCCGACGTCCTCCTGAACGGCCGGGTCATCGCACACGGAGAGGTCGTGGTGATGGACCAGGACTACGGGGTGCGGATCACGAAGATCCTCGATGTTTCCGAAGGCCTCGGCTAGCTTGGACTCCCTATTTCTGGTCCTGCGCGTCGTGGTGTCGCTCGCGGCCGTGCTCGGGCTCCTCTATATTCTCCAGCGGCGCATCGGGCACCGGCTGGGCCGATCGGCGCAGCGGCGTGCCGTGACGGTGGTGGACCGCCAGGGAATCGGGCCCAAGGCCTCCGTCGTCGTCGTCGACGTCGAGGGGCGCCGCTACCTCCTCGGCGTCTCGGACCAGGCCGTCAACGTCATCGACAGCTTTGAGGCTCCGGAGGCCGACGCGCCGGCCGAGTCACCTTCCGGCGCGCCAAGCCACGCGACGTCGGCCGATCATGGCAGGGGGTTCGCCCTCAGCCTGGTGCGGGCCCGCGGGGACATCGCCGAGGAGGCTGAGATGCCCGCGACCCGTCGCAGCCAGCGCCGGCGGCAGGACCGCGTCGCCGGAGACCATGCGGGCCGGCCGGCCTCGCCGCTGGCCGGATCCATCCTGTCGCCACAGACGTGGCGCCAGGCCACCACGGCGATCCGCCGGGGCACCGGCTCATGACTGCCGCGCCCCTCGCGCGGGCCGGCACACCCCGTCGGCTTGCGGGGACGCTCGCTGTCCTGTGCCTCATCCTGGCGTTCCTGCTCGTCGGAGCGGCAGCCGGGCACGCCGCGCCCGTGGACCCCGCACCCGGCGAGGACAACGGGGGCCTGTCCGTGGAGATCAACGGGCCGAACGGAACGCCGAGCGCGGCCGTCGTCACCCTGATCGCGATCACGCTCCTCTCCGTCGCCCCGGCGTTGCTGCTGATGATGAGCTCCTTCACGAAGATCTTCGTGGTGCTCGCCATGACGCGGAACGCACTGGCGCTGCCCACCATCCCGCCCAACCAGGTCCTGGCCGGCCTGGCGCTGTTCCTCTCGCTGTTCGTGATGTCCCCGGTACTGACGCAAATGAACGACGTCGGCGTCCAGCCGTACATGGCGGGTGACCTGACGTTCGACCAGGCACTCTCCGTGGGGGTGGCCCCGCTGCAGGACTTTATGGTCGCCCACACGCGCGAGGAGGACATCGCGCTGATGACGCGCGCCGCCGGAATGGAGAACCCGGCGACTCCCGCCGAGGTCCCGCTGACCACGCTGATTCCCGCGTTTATGATTTCCGAGCTCCGCGCGGCGTTCATCATCGGGTTCGTTATCTTCGTTCCCTTCCTGGTGATCGACCTCGTCGTCGCCTCGGCGCTGATGTCCATGGGCATGATGATGCTGCCGCCGGTCATGATCTCCCTGCCTTTCAAGATCCTGCTGTTCGTCCTCGTGGACGGCTGGGGCCTGATCGTCACGGCGCTCATCGGCAGCTACGCGACCGGCGGGGGCTGACGTGGACACCAACGCGGTGCTCGACATCGGGCTCAGCGGGCTCGTGGTCGCCGCGAAACTCTCCGCGCCGGTGCTGATCACGTCCCTGGTGGTCGGCTTCGCGATCTCGCTGGTGCAGTCGATGACCCAGATTCAGGAGATCACGCTCTCCTTCGTGCCCAAGGCGGCGGCTGTCGCGATCGCCCTGCTGGTGTGCGGGCACTGGATGATCTCCGAGATCGTGGCTTTCACGCACGAGCTCTTCGACAAGATCCCGTCGCTCCTCCAGGGCGGCTGACATGACCGCCACACTGCCGCTCGAATGGCTTGAGGCGATGATGTTGGCCGCCGTGCGGATCACGGCCTTCATCGTCATCGCGCCCCCGTTCTCCTATAACGCGTTCCCCGCCCGGATCAAGGCCATGATCGGGGTCGGGCTGGCGCTGGCCGTCTCCCCGCGCGTCGTCGAGGACTACGTCCCCCTGGACACCGCCGCCTACTTCGGGGCGCTGGTCCTGGAACTGGTGGCGGGCGCGGCCCTGGGGTTCCTGGTCATGCTGCTTTTCGCGGCCATCCAGGCGGCCGGCGGCCTGATCGACCTCTTCGGCGGGTTCCAGCTGGCGCAGGCCTTCGACCCGCAGTCCATGGTCAACGGCGCCCAGTTCACGCGCCTGTTCCACTTCGCGGCGCTGGCCCTGCTCATCGCCTCGGACGGCTATCAGATTGTCCTGGGCGGCGTGTTCCGGTCCTTCGATGCGCTGCCCCTCGGGGCCGGACTCGCGCTGGGCCCGGCCGCGCAGGAGGCGACCGGCGGGTTGACCGACATGTTCCTGGCGGCCGTCCAAATCGCCGGACCGCTCCTGGTGGTGCTGTTCCTGGCGGACGTCGGCCTGGGCCTGCTGACCCGCGCGGCGCCCGCCCTGAACGCGTTCGCCATGGGATTCCCGCTGAAGATCATGCTGACGCTGGCGCTCGCGGGAACGGTGTTCGTTGTGCTTCCGGCCATGGTGGCGGCCATCGTGCGCAGCGCCACGGAGTCCCTCCGGGCGGTGACCGGCTGATGTCCCAGGATTCCGGCGAGCGGTCTGAGAAGGCCACACCCCAGCGCATGAAGGAGGTGCGGTCCAAGGGGCAGCTTTCGCGCTCCCAGGACCTCACGGCCTGGCTGGGCATCGGGGCCGCGGCCCTGATGATACCGTCCGCGCTCTCGGCCGGCCAGCTCGCGGCCACGGCGCAGGTTGAGGCTGTGGTCGCCGCGGTGGCGAACCCTGACCCGTCGGTCGCCGTTGGGGCCATGGAGCAGGGTTTCGCGTCGCTGGCGGGAACGCTGTTGCCCATGCTGGTGACCGTCGCCGTCGTGGTGACCGCGGCGGCCGTGCTGCAGGGCGGCGTCTACTTCCGAAAGTTCAAGTTCGACCCGGAGAACCTCAACCTCGTCAACGGCATCAAGCGCACTTTTGGGCTGCAGGCCGTGTGGCAGGGCGTCAAGGCGCTGCTCAAGACCAGCGTCATCGGCCTGGTGCTTTGGGCCGTGGTGCAGTCGCTGATGCCGGTGCTGCTCAACGCCGGGGCACTGCCCATCGCGTCGCTGTTGGGCGCTGCGGGCGGCGGGGCTGCGTCGCTGCTCCAGACGGCGATCGCCGCCGGGCTGGTCCTCGCGGTGGTGGACCTGATCGTGGTGTCGCGGCGCAACCGCAAACACACGCGCATGACCCAAAAAGAGGTCAAGGACGAGAACAAGAAGACCGACGGCGATCCGCTGGTGCGCTCCCAGCGGCGCTCGCGACAGTTGGCCATGAGCCGCAACCGCATGATCTCGGCGGTCGGCGGAGCCGACGTTGTGCTCGTTAACCCGACGCACGTCGCCGTCGCGCTGCTTTACGAACCCGGCAAGTCCGCCCCGCGGGTCGTGGCCAAGGGCGCCGGGACGATAGCCGCCCGCATCCGCGAGGAGGCCGAGGCCCGGCGTGTGCCCATGGTCCGGGACGTCCCGCTGGCGCGTGCGCTTCACACGAACTGCGAACTGGGGCAGGAGATCCCCGTGGACCACTACAACGCCGTGGCCCAGGTCCTGGCCTTCGTGATGGCGCTGAAGGCCCGCGGGGCGGCGGCGGGAGTCCACACGGTCCCGCCGGAACCCCGCCGCGGCGATCGCGCACCGCACCGCACCGCCCCGCCCGGCCCCGAGGGTACCGCCCAGTCTCGGTCCACAGCAGAGAAAGCCTCCCGATGAAATTCAGCAACCTGTCCAAGATCGCCGTTCCCCTCGGCGTGGTTGGCATCATCCTGCTCCTGATCGTGCCCATCCCGCCGGTGCTGCTGGACGCCCTCATCGTGGTGAACATCATTCTGGCGCTGGTGATCCTGCTCAACACCATGTTCGTGCGCAAGCCCCTGGACTTCTCGGTCTTCCCGTCGCTGCTCCTCGTCGCCACGCTGCTCCGCCTCAGCCTCAACGTGGCCTCGACCCGGTTGGTCCTCGGCAACGGGTACGCCGGAGAGGTGATCGCGGCCTTCGGGCACATCGCCATCGGCGGCAGCCTGATCATCGGGTTTGTGGTGTTCCTGATCCTGGTGGTCATTCAGTTCGTTGTGGTCACCAAGGGCGCCGAGCGCGTGGCCGAGGTGGGCGCCCGCTTTACGCTCGACGCCATGCCGGGCAAGCAGATGGCGATCGACGCCGACCTCAACGCCGGGCTCATCACGGACACACAGGCCCGCGAACGTCGGGCGGAGGTGGCCGCCGAGGCCGACTTCTATGGCGCCATGGACGGGGCCTCCAAGTTTGTGAAGGGGGATGCCATCGCCGGCATCGTCATCATCATCATCAACATCGTTGGCGGGATCGCGATCGGCATGCTGCAGCGGGGCATGGAGGCCGGCGAGGCGCTGAACACCTACGCGCTGCTGACCATCGGCGACGGCTTGGCGACGCAGATCCCGGCCCTGTTGATGGCCGTGTCCACCGGCATGATCGTCACCCGCTCCAACGCCGAGGCGGACATGGGTACGACCGCCTCGGCGCAGTTGGCGCAGTCGCGGTCCGCGCTGCTGATCGCGGGAGGGGCCGCGATCGCGCTGGCACTGGTCCCGGGGATGCCTAAGCTGCCGTTCGTCCTCGTGGGCGGCGGTTTGCTCCTGGCCGCCCAGCGCATCAAGGCCAAGGACGCGGCGAGGGCCGCCGACGAGAAGGCCGAGCTCACCGCGCAGGCGGCGGCGCCGAGCGAGACCACCGAGGACCTCATCGAGCAGATGCGCGTCCACGCGCTGGAGATCCAACTGGCGCCGGACCTGGTCGACATCGTCAACGGCGGAGGGGAGGACCTGCTGGCACGCGTCCGGGCGCTCCGCCGCCGCGTTGCCATGGAGTTGGGCATCGTGGTCCCGCCGGTCCGGACGCGGGACAGCGTCGACCTTCCCCCCGCCACGTACGTCATCCGCATCGCGGGGGTCGAGGCGGGCCGCGGCCAGGCGCCGAGGGGCCAGATCCTGGCCCTGGGAGACTACCTCGACGCGCTCCCCGGGACGGTCGTCGTCGAGCCGGTCTTCGGTCTGGGCGGCAAGTGGATCCCCGCCGAGCTGCGGCACAACGCTGAGATGGCCGGCGCCACCACGATCGACCGGGTGTCCGTGGTCGTGACGCACTTGTCCGCCATCATCCACGGCCACGCGGCGCGCCTGCTGACGCGCGAGGACGTGCGTGTGCTGACCGACGGCGTAAGGGAGATCAACCCCTCGGCCGTCGACGAACTTGTTCCGGGGCTGCTGAGCCTGGCCGAAGTGCAGCGCGTCCTGCAGGGCCTGCTGGTGGAACAGGTGCCCATCAACGACCTGCAGCGGATCTACGAGGCACTGGCGCTGCGCGCGAAGGCGTCGACGGATCCGGAGGGACTGATTGAGGCGTCGCGCCAGGCCCTTGGGCCGGCGCTGGCCGCCCCTCACCTGGACGGCAAGGTGTTGCGCGTGGTCATGATCGATCCGTCCCTCGAGCAGTCGATGCTGGAGGGACTGCGGCCCTCGGAGCACGGAACGCAGATCATGCTGGACCCGAACCGGCTCGAAAACGTTCTCGCGTCGGTGAAGGACAACGTGGCGCAGCTCGACCAGCGGGGAACGGCGGCGGTGCTCGTCTGTGCGCCGGCGCTCCGTCCGGCGGTGCGGCGGCTCGTCGCACCGCAAGCAGGCGGGCTGCCCGTCCTGTCCTACCAGGAGGCCACCTCGGGTGGCGCCGACATCGAGACCGTGGGAGTAGTGCGTGGAGCCGACCAGATTTCGGCTTGAGGGTGCGTCCCTCAAGGAATTGAACGAGCAGATCCTCCGTGAGCACGGGCCTTCGGCCCGCATCGTCTCGGCGGAGCGGATCATTCTCGGCGGCATCGGCGGCTTCCTTGCCAAGAGCCACTTCGAGGCCGTGATCGAGGTGCCGCCGCGCGCCGCAAGCGACGGCGCGCAAGACGGCGCGGCCGTCGGGGAGATCGTCGACGACGCTCCACCGGCCAAGCGCCGGGGCCGGCGCGCGGCCACCCCGTCGGCCATCCCATTGGACAATCCGCGGGCGGGCCTGCTGGCACTCTTGGCGGAGGCCGAGGGGACGGAGGCTCGGATACACGGCATCGTGGAGCCGGAGATTTCGACGGAATCGGACGACTTCGCGCGCATTCTCGACGGCCTCACCTTGGGTGGCGGATCCACCGTCGGGCAGCGCTCCCGGGCCGCGATCGAGGCTGTCCCTCCGGCCGGTCCGCCGGTCGGACGCCGTTCCATGTTGTCGGGCGCCGAGCCGGCGGTGGCGCCGGGGGCGGCGGGTGCGGCGGCCGGCAATGCCGTGCCCGCGCCCGCGCTCGTGGGCGCCGATCTGCCGCCCGCATTTGTGCCGCTGAGGGGCGCCGGAGACCTGATCGTTGTGGTCGGGCTCGAACACGATGCACTGGAGGCGGCCACGTGGATCGCGGGGGCGACCTCGATGGTCCGCCGGCTGACCCCCGCGGACCGGGAGCGCTCCGGAGCCGAACACCCGGCCGGGACGGCGGGGCGGGTCGACGCCCTTCGGGCCCGTGCGGACGGGGTGGCCGCGGAGTGCGCAGTGGTGCTGGTCGTGGCGTGGAGCGGGGGCGCGGGACTCGAGAGCCACCTCCAGGCCATCGTCGCGAGCTCGCCCGATCAGATTTGGGTCGCGGTGGACGCCGGGCGGAAGCCGGAGGACACGGCTCGCTGGGTGCGGGCCGTCGCCTCGGTCGGCTCGGTGGACGCCGTGGCGGCCCTCGGGATGGACACCACGGCGACGCCGTCGTCGGTGTCCGAACTGGGACTGCCAGTTGTGGACATCGTGGCCGCGGGGCGGCCGTCCCGACGGTCCGTGCGCGAATCCTCGCGGGCAACTGTGCACACGGCACTGGGTTAGGATTGCCGGGTGCTGGTACTCACGCGAAAGGTCGGGGAGCAGATCCTGATCGGCGACGACATCGTCATCACCGTCCTCGACGTCCGTGGCGACGGCATCAAGATCGGCATCGACGCCCCCCGCGGCGTCCGGATCCAGCGCCAAGAGGTCGTTGCCGCCGTGTCCGACGCGAACCTCGAGGCGGCACGTTCGGTGGATGCCGCGACCGAGGACCGCATTCGAGCCCTGCTGCAGGTACCCCCGGACCCTTCCGCCTAGCCAAGGTGCGCGTCCACCGTCGCCGGAGCCCGCCGTGGCCGTGAACGGTCGGCCGCGGCGGGCGGCTAGGGCGGTTCAGTAGGTGAACATGCTCGCGTTGGCGGCCTCGGCGTCGTCGTATTGCTGCGAGGCCCGCGCGAGCGCCGTGTTGATCCCGGTGAGTGATTCCTCGACCCGCAGCTGGGTGGCGCGCCAGTCGGCAACGACGCCCTGGAAGTTGGCCGCGGCGGCCCCCTGCCACGTCGACTCGAGCTCCCTGAGCCCGCCTTGCATGGTGTTGACCTCCGCGCGCAGGCGCTCGATGGTTCCCTGCACGGCCATGGCCTTGTTGCGCATCTCGGTGGTGTTGGCGGCGAAGTTGCTCATGCTCTCCCCTTGGATCAGTCGCGGCCACCGTGCTGACCACGGGGCGACGGCGCCGGTGGCGCCCTGTGCAAGAGACTATGAGCCCCGGCCATCGTGCGGGTGGCGGGTCGCGAATCTGTGGATAATCAAGCGTCGCCGCCGCGGGTGGAGGACTCGTCCAACGGCTCGAGCGGCAGGTGGATCGAAAGCGTGGCCCCGCCGCCCGGCGTCTCGTTCAGCCTCACGGAGCCGTCGTGCTGAGCGGCGATCGCGGCGACGATGGCCAGGCCGAGCCCCGTCCCGCCGGTCTCGCGCTGACGCGAGGAGTCGGCCCTGTAGAAGCGCTCAAAGACGCGCGAAGCGTCCTCCTCGGAGATGCCCGGCCCGTGGTCGCGGACCTCGAGAACCGCGTCCCAGCGACCATCGATCACCGGCAGGGCGCCGACGGCGATCTCGAGCGGGCTCCCCGACGGCGTGTACCTGAGGGCATTGGTCATCAGATTGGCGACCACCTGGCGGAGCCGCGCCTCGTCCCCGGACGTCGGCGCCTTCCCCGGGCGGCCGCCGTCCAGGCCCACGAGCCGGACGTCCCGTTCCGGCGCGCTGACCCGTGCGTCCTCGACGGCGTCCGTGGCGAGCAGCAGGAGATCCACGGGGCGGCGTTCCAGCGGGCGGTGCTCGTCCAGGCGCGCCAACGTGAGGAGGTCGTCCACTAGCTGCGCCATCCGCTTGGCCTCGCCCTCGATGCGGCCCATCGCCGTTGTCAGCTGTTCGGGATCGCTCAGCCCGCCGTGTCTGTAGAGCTCCGAATAGCCCTGGATGGTCACCAGGGGGGTGCGCAGTTCGTGCGAGGCGTCCTGGATAAAGCGCCGCATCTTGCGTTCCGAGGCGGCCCGCCCGCGGAAGGCGTGCTCGATGTGGGCGAGCATGGCGTTGAGCGACCGCGACAGCCTGCCGACCTCCGTCTCCGGCGGAAAGTCCTCGACGCGCCGGGACAGGTCGCCGGCAGCGATGGCCGCGGCGGTGCGTTCGACCCGCACGAGGGGGCGGAAGGCCCTGCTTGTGACGCCGTAGGCAATGAGCGACATCACCAGCGTGGTGAGGGCACCGGTGAGGAGCATGGTCGACGTCGCTTGGCTAACGGTATTGCGGACCGCGTCGAGCGGCAGCGCGACCGTGATGTAGCCGCCGTCGTTCTTCATGGCGCGCTGACTCACCCTCCACCCGGCCGAATCCGCGGCCGTTCCCCGAACGCTGAACGGAATGCCGGCCTCGCTCCTCACCTCGCCGACAGGAAACTCTGGGAGCGCGGGGGCGTCACCCTGCTCGGACAATATTCGCGGCAGCTCGTACAGAACTTTGCCCTCGGAGTCCCGCATCGAGCCGTGGAAGCGCAGCGAGGCGATGTTGTCCCACGCCAAAGCGGTTTGGGGATCGTTCGTCAGCTGCTCGTTCATCGCGGCCCACATCAGCGTCGAGACGGATTCCCCGCTTGTCCCCAGCTCGTCATCGATTTGCTTGAGCAGGGTGCCGTTCAGCGCGGCGGACGCGGCCATCGCAGTGGCCCCGACGCCGCACATCATAAGTGCCGCCATCAGGGCAACGAGCTTGGTCCGCAGCGAGACCTGACGGAAGAGTCTGGCGAAGGCATGCACGGCCGGGGCCGCCTAGCGACGCTCCGCGGACCGCAGAAGGTAGCCCACGCCGCGCTTGGTCTGGATCATCGCCGGCCAGTCTTCGCGCGCGTCGATCTTGCGCCGGAGGTAGGAAATGTAGGACTCGACGATGGACGCGTCGCCGTTGAAGTCGTACTCCCAGACGTGGTCCAGGATCTGGGCCTTGGACAGCACCCGGTTGGGGTTCATCATCAGATAGCGCAGCAACTTGAATTCGGTGGGGGACAAGTCGACTACTTCGCCGGCTCGGCGCACCTCGTGGGCGTCGTCGTCGAGCTCCAGGTCATCGACGCGGAGCACCGCATCGTCGTCGCCGCGCGGCTGCGTCCGGCGGAGCACGGCCCGGATCCGGGCCACCACCTCGTCGAGGCTGAACGGCTTCGTGACATAGTCGTCGCCGCCGACGGTCAGTCCAGTCACCTTGTCCTCGGTGTCGTCCCGCGCGGTGAGGAAGAGTACGGGGAAGTGGCGGCCCGCGGCGCGCAACCGGCGCGTGACGGTGAAGCCGTCCATGTCCGGCAGCATCACGTCAAGGACTGCCAGGTCCGGCTGCTCGCGTTCGACGGCGTCCAGCGCCTCGCGCCCGTTGGCCGCCGCGACGACGTCGAACCCCGCGAAGCGCAGCGACGTGGACAGGAGTTCGCGGATGTTCGGCTCGTCGTCGACGACGAGAAGCTTGGCCTCGGGGGTCTTGGCGTTCATAGGCCCAGTCTGATGGAGAAGTCTGGGAGTTTTCTGGACGTTGCGTGTTAGCGTGACGCCTTCGCGGCGTGTCGCCCAGGATCTGCTAGGAGCGGCGACGCTCGGCGAGGTTCATAACAACCAGGGCCGCCAGGAGCAGGAAGGCGATGGGGAGCCCGTAGAGTCCGACGGCGAACAGCGGCGCCCACGGCGTCACATTGGCGATGTAGAGGGCCAGGATGGCGAGCAGGCACAGCAACGAGGCGATGCCCACGACCGAGGCCGCGACGAGCACATTGCGGCGTGCGGAGCCGCCATCCTTGACCGTATTCACGCGGTTAAAAGTAACAGTGGGCGGTGGGGCCACAAAGTCAGGCGGCGGGGCGGCCGTGACGTACCCTAGAGGAACAGACTTCCCCGGTCCCTCCGCGCCCGGGCGGCCGAGGCCGCGGGTGCGGCGCGGCCGGGAATCCACGAGTGGCGCCGGCGGTGCCACGGGTACATCAGAACGAGGTAAGCGACGTGCCATTCGGCAAAGTGAAGTGGTTCGAGGCCAGCAAGGGCTTCGGGTTTTTGGTGACCGACGACGGCCAGGAAGTCTATCTTCACGAGTCCGCGCTGCCCGCCGGGACCAAGGAGGTCCGCGCCGGCACACGCATGGAATTCGGGATAGCCCAAGGCCGCAAGGGAGCCCAGGCGCTCACCGCCCGCGTGGTCGAGGCCGCCCCGTCGGTCGCCCGCGCCAAGCGCAAGCCCGCCGACGAATCCGCCGTCATCATCGAGGACCTGATCAAGCTGCTCGACGGCATCTCCAACGGCCTGCGCAAGGGCCGCTACCCGGAGAAGGCACAGGGTTCCAAGATCGCGGCCGTGCTTCGCGCCGTCGCCGACGACCTGGACGCCTGAACCGATGGCACGCACCCCCAAACTCGACGCCGCGCTGGCCGGTGCGGTCGACGCGGCCCGCGCCGCACTGCTAGAGGTGGTTCCGGAGGAACAGTTGGGCGATCACGTCGGTGCCGTGGCGGACGGCGAGCGGCTGGTAACCCACCGCTTCACCGCGCACCTGGAGGCCTACGCAGGGTGGGAATGGTACGCGACGCTGGCGCGGCTGCCCCGCGGCAAGGTTCCGACCGTGAGCGAGATCGGCCTGCTGCCGGGTTCGGGCGCGCTGTTGGCCCCGCCCTGGGTCCCCTGGTCCGAGCGGGTAAACGACGAGGAATTGGCGGCGGAGCGCGAGGCGGAGGCCGCGGAAGCAGCGGCAGCCGAGGCCGCCCTCGCCGAGGCCGGCGGGCACCCGGCCGGCGACAACGATGTGGCCGAGGGCCAAGAGGGAGATGCCGCCCCGGTCGGTACGCCGGACGACGACGGAGCTCGCGCGGAAGCGGAGCCCGCAGCAGAAGCGGTCCCCGCCGGCGGCGCCCCCGCCGAAGATCCGGCGCCGTGATCGCGGTCTGACGCACCAAGATAACAGCCGGCCGTTACCGAATTTCGGTGGCCGACAGGAGGGCCCCCGACTCGAGAGTCGGGGGTCCTCCTGGTTTGGGTCGCCTAGATGTTTTCCAGCACGTAGTCGATGCAGCGCGTGAGCGCGGTGACGTCGTCGGGTTCGATGGCGACGAACGTTGCGATGCGCAACTGGTTGCGGCCCAGCTTCCGGTAGGGCTCCGTGTCCACGATGCCGTTGGCGCGAAGGACCTTGGCAACGGCCGCGGCATCGACGGAATCGTCGAAGTCGATGGTGGCGATGACGTTGGACCGGTCCTCGGGGTTAACCACATACGGGGTGGCCACGGGGGAGGCCTCGGCCCACGAGTACACGCGGCCCGCCGAGTCGGCCGTCCTGTCCGCGGCGAATTTCAGCCCGCCGTTTTCGTTGAGCCATTCGATTTGGGCGTTCAGGGTCACCAGCGTGGACAGGCTCGGGGTGTTGTACGTCTGGTTCAGCCGCGAGTTGTCCACCGCCGTCTTCAGGTTCAGGAAGTCCGGGACCCAGCGGTCGGACGCCGCGATGCGGTCGACGCGCTCCAGGGCGGCGGGGGAGAACAGCGCCAGCCAGAGTCCGCCGTCGGAGGCGAAGTTCTTCTGCGGAGCGAAGTAGTAGACATCGGATTCGGTGACGTCGACGTCGAGGCCGCCCGCCGCGGAGGTCGCGTCGATGAGGACCAGGGCGCCGTCGTCGGCCCCCCGCACACGCCGGACTGGCGCCGCCACGCCCGTGGAGGTCTCGTTCTGTGGCCACGCATAGGCATCGACCCCCGCCTCCGCGGCGGGCACCGGCCGGGTGCCGGGTTCGGCCTTGAGGATGCTCGAGGCGTCCAGGAACGGCGCCTTGTTTGTGGCGGCGGCAAACTTCGAGCCGAATTCGCCGAAGGAGAGGTGCTGCGCCTTCTTTTCCACCAGGGAGAAGGAGGCGGCGTCCCAAAACGCGGTGGAGCCGCCGACGCCCAGGACAACCTCGTAGCCGTCGGGTGCGGAGAAGAACTGGGAGAGGCCCTCTTGGACGCTCCTGACCAGGTTTTTCACCGGCGCCTGCCGGTGGGACGTGCCCAGGAGCTTCGCCGCGCCGGCAAGGGCGTCGAGCTGCTCCGGGCGCACCTTCGAGGGGCCCGCGCCGAAGCGGCCGTCGGCCGGCAACAGGTCGGAGGGAATGGTGATGTCGTTGCTCATGCTGGCTCCTGCACGCTCCGGGGACGGTTTGGGGCGACCCTGCATCGTGGCGGGTCGCCTCGCCCTACATCGTCTCGCAGCGCGCGCGGAATCCAGAACCCGGGGGAGTTTGTTAACGCGGGTAGAGTTGGGACGACTGGTTCCCGACCATCCGCCTGCCCACAGGAGCCCACGCAGTGACTGACCTGATCGACACGACCGAAATGTACTTGAGGACCATTCTGGAACTCGAGGAAGAGGAGATCACCGCGCTGCGCGCAAGGATCGCCGAGAGGTTGGGACATTCGGGCCCCACGGTCTCGCAGACCGTCGCCCGCATGGAACGGGACGGCCTGGTTGTGGTCTCGCAGGACCGTCACCTGGAGCTCACGGTCACGGGTCGGCAGCTGGCCACCGAGGTCATGCGCAAGCACCGGTTGGCCGAGCGGCTGCTGTCCGATGTCATAGGACTGGACTGGGAATACGTCCACGACGAGGCCTGCCGCTGGGAGCACGTCATGAGCGAGCGGGTGGAACAACGCCTCTACGACCTGTTGGGACGGCCCTCGGACTCGCCCTACGGAAACCCGATTCCCGGCCTGCAGGCACTCGGTGGCCCGGCCGAGTCCGGCCCGGCCGCGCCCGTGCAGAACCTCGACGCCGCGCTGCTTGCGGGCAACGGTGGACCCCTCGAGATCCTCCGCCTTGCCGAGACGATCCAGGTGGATCCCGAACTGCTGGCGCAATTGAACGACGGCGGCATCCGACCGGGTGCGAACGTCACCCTGGAGCGAGCCGGTGACTACGTGGTGGTCAGGGTCGACGGCGTCGAGGGCGCGCTCGAGCTCCCCCAGGAAGTGAGCGCGCACGTTTTTGTGGCCCGCCAGCCTTAGATAACGAAATTGTTACTTTCCAAGGGTTGTCCTGTACCGTTGGATGACGAAGGGGACTTGTTTCCTTCTCTCTCTCCGATCGCCTAACCCTGCCGGCGGAGCGAGTCCGTCCACATGACGACAGGCAGGGGTGGAGAACCCATTCATACCGGCGGCCGGACCCTGTCCGCCGCCTAGGGGTGAAGCCGGTCCTCGCAAGACGGCCCGGCCGAGTAGATCTCAAACTCGAATCCGACAGCTAACTTCGCAGGCGTGTTGAGAGGTTGTCGCTTGACTGAGCTTAAAAATGATGGGCACCGCCTGGCCCGGGAAGACGCAGATGGTCCACGCCCCGGGGAAGCCGTGCACCAGAACGCCGCCGAAAAGGAACTGCGCCGTCCGCGCGGAGAGTCGCGCCGCCTGGGTATGGCTGCCGCCGACCCGGTCGCGCCGAGCGCTGAGAGTGGCGGCCGCCGCTACTCCACTGCTCTCCGCTACGGCCCCACCGCCACGGGGGTGCGCCCGGACGCCACGACCGGAGGGCCCGTCCCCGGGGACGCCCCACCCGTCGCCTCCGGCCGCCGGGAGACGCTTCCCGTCGCCGTTTCAGCGCACGACGCCGCCAAGCCTCGCGGGGCGGGCGACTACCCCGCCCGCGTCCACCGCAGGTCGCTGGGCCTTAGCCACAAGATCGCAGCCGTCGCCGCGGTCTCGGGACTGGCCCTTGCCGCCGCCTACCCCAACCTCGGCGGCGAAGCGGCGGAGGAGCAACGAGTGGCCCAGTCCACCCCTGCTGTCAGCGACGTCAGCGTCCCAGCGTCCGACGAGTACGACGTCTCCCGCAGCACGCTGACCAGTTCGCACACCAAGGACGACGAGCTGGACTACCTGATGTCGGCGTCTGGCGGGGATGTCACCAAGGTGGACACGGGCGGCGTGCTGGCCCAGCCGCTGGACTCGATCCGTATCACCTCCAAGTTCGGCACGCGCGTGGACCCCGTCTCCGGGGTTGGCATCGTGACCCACATCGGCCAGGACTACGGCGCGAAGTGTGGGACCCCGGTGAAGGCAGCGGCCTCGGGCAAGGTCGTACAGGCGGCATGGGCGGGTCATTCTGGCAACCGGGTGCGCATCGACCACGGTAACGGGCTGGAAACGACCTATAACCACAACACCAGCCTGACCGTTGCCGTGGGGCAAAAGGTTGAACGCGGCGATGTGGTCGCTGCGAGCGGAACCACGGGTAATTCCACCGGATGCCACCTGCATTTCGAGGTGCTGGTGGACGGCGACGCCGTTGACCCTGCCGGCTGGTTGTAGCCACTTTTCGAAGTGCCGAGATCGGAAAAATATCATTCCGTGACCGGAATGTGACTTTTACAAATATTTCAGATACCTTAGAACACGTGCTGGATCGCCTATGGATCCAACACCCTCGCGCAGATTGCCTAACACTGCCACCGGGCGAGGTCCGTTCGCACAACACGCTTGGCAGTGGCGGGGGAACCAACTTTTGGGTCCGCAAGGATCCTTGGGGTTAAGTGCGCAGGGCCGGTATCCGGCCCCCGCACCGAGTGACTCCCACTCGAATCCGACAGCTCACCTCGCAGGCATTGGGAGAGGTTATTTATCATGTCCAAGCGTCATGCCTTGGGTCGCCACCGCGCGACTCCCGTTCGTTCGAACCCGCTGGAATCCATTTCCAAGGCCGTTGCCTCCAATGCAGGCTCCGTTGGCCGCCAGGCGGCAGTCATCGCCGCCGCTTCCGGTCTGGTCCTGACCCTGGGCGTCCCCGCCCAGGCCACCCCGGCCGTTCGTGAAGCCACGTCGGTTCCGGCCGAGACCCTCACCGCCGAGCGCGTTGCCGTGAAGGCCGTGGCCGTCCCGACCGCAACCGTGAAGAACTTCGAGATCGAGCGCGCCGAGATCACTTCCACCCCGGCCCCCGAGCCGGAGCCGGAGCCGGAGCCGGTTGTTGTCGCTGTTGCCGAGTCCGTCGACACGTCCGCCGCCGCGGACCGCGCCGCCGCCCCGACGACACGTGCCAACGTCAACGCGACGGCCGGCCAGGCCACAGCCGCCACCGCACGCACCGCCGCACCTGCGGCGGCCCCCGCGGCGGCCGCTCCCGCAGCAGAGGCCCCGGCCCCCAAGGTCCAGGCCAAGGCCGAGACCGAGGTTGCCGTCGAGGCAACCGCCAGCGGCAAGGGCAGCAGCATCGCCGCCATGGCGCTGCAGTACAAGGGCGCGCCGTACGTCTTCGGCGGCAACACGCCGTCCGGCTGGGACTGCTCCGGCTTCGTCAAGTACGTCTACGGCAAGGCCGGCATCAACATCGCCCGCGGCACCTCCGCGATCCTGGGCTCCGGCCAGTTCGTGCGCACCAGTTCCCCGAAGCTGGGCGACCTGGTGTTCCAGAACGGTGGCGGCCACGTCGGCATCTACATCGGCAACGGCCAGATCATCGGCGCCCAGAACCCGAGCGTCGGCACCGTGATCCGCCCGGCGAACAGCCCGTACGGACCGCTGTACGGCTACTACACGCTCCGCGGCTAACACCCGAAGCCATCGCGAAGGACCCTGCCCCACCGGGCGGGGTCCTTCGCGTTTAACCGCCGCAACCGGCGCGGGGGAGCGGAGTTGGCCCTCTCGGCATTAGGCTGGAACTCGCAAGCCAACGCTGAACGCCGCGGGAAGCGCCCAACCCCCGCCTCCGCGGCCCTGTCAGGACAACGAGGAACGCTGATGCGAACCCTGGTACTGAATGCCGGTTACGAGCCGCTCGCGGTGGTCACCTTCCGCCGGGCGCTGTTGTTGGTGCTGGCCGGAAAAGCCAGTGTCCTCGCCGAGGACGACGACGACCCGGTCGTGGGCCCCCGGACCGTCGTCGGCCGCCCCTCCGTCATCCTGCTGCACCGGTACATCAAGGTTCCCTACCGCGGATCCGCGCACGTGACGCGGCGAGGCGTGCTGCGCCGCGACGGCCACAACTGCGGCTACTGCGGGCGGCACGCCTCGACGATCGACCATGTCCACCCGCGGTCCCTCGGCGGCCAGGACACGTGGGAGAACCTGGTGGCCTGCTGCCTTGCCTGCAACAGCGCGAAGGGCCACAAGACGCTGCGCCAGCTCGGGTGGACCCTGCGCTTCAAGCCCACGCCGCCGCGCGGTCCGCAGTGGTACATCACCGAGCTGGAGCGGCCCGCCCCGGCTTGGCACGAGTTTCTCGGCAGCACTGCCGCATGAGGTTCAACGCGGTCATCGTCGCCGGCGGGCGCGGGAGCCGGCTTGACGGAGAAACGAAGCCGCTGCTGGTCCACAACGGGCAAACCCTGCTCGAGCACGCGCTGGCCGCCGTGTCCGGGGCGGAACGCATCGCCGTCGTGGGGCCGTCCGAACTTGCGCCGGTCATCGAGCGGAGCGACCGCGGCGGGGCCGCCACTGGGGGATCCGCTCCGTTGTTACTGACGAGGGAGGAGCCATTCTTCGGCGGACCGGCCGCGGCGGTCGCCGCGGGCGTGCGCGAACTTGCGCGCACCGCTCCGGCTGCGGGGCCGCCCGAGCTGACGGTCGTATTGGCCGCGGACCTAATAGACCCCAGCCCCGCGGTCGCAGGGGTGCTCGCGGCGGCGCGGGAAAACTTCTCGCCGGACGCGGCCTGGGTGCCGGTCGACGCGGGCGGGAGGCTCCAGCCGCTGAGTTGCGTGGTCGCCACCACGGGCCTGTCCGAGGCCATCGAAGCCGCGGAGTCCGAGTCCGGGGGACTGGCGAACTCATCGATGATGCGGCTGCTTGCTAAGGTGCAGATAGTCCGGTTGTCCCTCGACGGTGTCACATACGACGACATCGACACATGGGAGGACGCCGGGCGGGCAGGCATCAGCCTGGCCGGAACCGAGAAGCGGGCCACAGGCGGTGCCGCGACAGGAGGAAAACGTGGCGGAGCATCCGGAACTGGAGCCGTGGGTCCAGGAACTGCTGACGGCCTTTGAGCTGCCCGGGACGTCCGTGGACACGGACGAGGTGCTGGCCCTCGCCGGCGAGGCGGCCCACGGGGTGGTCCGGCCGGCCGCCCCGCTGACCACCTACATCGCGGGCTACGCCGCCGGGATCGCCGTCGGGCACGGCATGGCCTCCGAAGAGGAATGCATGGCGGCCGCCGCGCGACTGGTGCGCACGATGCTCAAGCAGCGCGCCGACGGCGAGCACTGATGTCGGGTGCCGACTGGCCGTCGGCGCGGGCCGTGGCCTACGCGGCCGGGCGCGAACTCGGGTCCCGGCTGTCCGCGGCCCACGAGGTTCCGCTCGCCGAGGCCGCCGGCCGCGTGTTGGCCGCACCGCTCTTCGCGCTGCATCCGCTGCCGCACTACGCCTCCTCGGCCATGGACGGCTGGGCGGTCTCCGGGCCGGGGCCCTGGCGGCTCCCAGCCTTCGCGGCCATCCCCACCGGGGCCGTTCCGGGAGTGGAGGACACACTGCTGCCGGGACAGGCGAGCCCGATCGTCACCGGCGGATCCATTCCGCAAGGCGCCACCGCCGTTCTGCGCCGCGAACACGGCGCGGAGGAAGCCGGCGTCCTGCGCTCCGATCACGAGCCGCCGGAGAACAAGGACATCCGGCCGGCCGCGACCGAGGCCACGACGGGTACAGAACTGCTGCCCTCCGGCACCAGGCTGACCCCCGCGGGCGTCGCGGTCGCGGCCCTTTCGGGGCACGACGGCGTGCTGGTGGCGCCCCGGATCCCCGTCCGGCTGGTGTTCACCGGCGGCGAGGTGACGGAGGCCGGCGTCCCCGGCAAGGGGTTCGTCCGCGACGCCTTCGGCCCGGTCCTGCCTGCCTGTGTCAGCGGACTCGGGGGCTCCGTCGCCTCGGCCGCCCGCATCGGCGACGATTTCGACGCAACGGTCGACGCCGTCGACGGTCCCTTGGCCCGAGAGGCGGCGATCGTGGTGACCACGGGCGGGACGGGCGGCTCGCCGCTGGACCACCTGCGGCCCGCGGCGCGCCACCTCGGCGCGGAACCGCTGGTCGACGGCGTCGCGGTCCGCCCGGGCCACCCCGCGCTACTGGCCCGAATGCCGGACGGCAGGCTGTTGCTCAGTTTGCCCGGCAACCCGCTGGCCGCCCTGGTCGCCGTGGCGACGCTGCTGGAACCCTTGCTGCGGGGCGCGGCGGGCCGCCCGGCGTCGGCCCCGCGCGAGGCCCTCAGCGCCACCAGCCACGCGCCGCTGCCGGGACGCCACCGCGTGGTGCCGGCGCGCTGGGCGGAGGGCTCCCAACAAGGCGCCCTGATGCCCGCCGCGCACACGGGCTCGGCCATGATGCGCGGGCTGGCGACGGCCGACGTCCTCTTGGTCGTGCCCCCGGAGGGTCTCGCCGCCGGCGGACCGGCAATCTACCTGCCCCTCCCGTGGTAGCGTCGCCATAACAGCCCCGGAGTGGCCCACGCCACTGCCGGTGCCGAGTTGCGCAAGGAGGACCCGATGGGACGGCTGACCCAACGCCGCAGGGTGGTCCGGCTGTCGCTGGAGCACGGCGAACGCACCCGCGAGGAGACCATGGCGGCCGAGGAGCCGCTGGAGATCCGCGTCAACGGCCGCGCTTTCAGCGTCACGATGCGGACGCCCGGCCACGACTTCGATCTGGTCGGCGGCTTTTTGGTGGGAGAGGGAATCGTCTGGTCGGCGGACCACCTCGAGAGCATGCGCTTCTGCGCCGGCGAGGACGAGGACGGGCGGCAGACGTTCAACGTCGTCGAGGCCCGCCTGGCCCCCGGCGTGGCTCCGCCGGACCCTTCACTGGACCGGCACGTCTACACGTCGAGTTCCTGCGGGATCTGCGGCACGGCCTCGATCGACGCCGTGGCCAAGAGCGCCCATTTCGCGCTGGACGCCGCGGCGGGACGCATCGACCTGAAGACGCTGCTCGCGCTCCCGGACGCCCTGCGGGAGGGCCAGGACCTCTTCTCCAAAACCGGGGGCGTGCACGCGGCGGGTCTTTTCGACACGGACGGGAACCTGCTGTGCCTGCGTGAGGACGTGGGGCGCCACAATGCCGTGGACAAGGTCGTCGGCTGGGCCCTGCGCGAGGGCCGGCTGCCCCTGTCCGACACCGTGCTCCAGGTCTCTGGCCGGGCATCCTTCGAGCTGGTCCAGAAGGCGCGCCTCGCCGGGATACCCGTGCTCGCGGCCGTGAGCGCGCCCTCGTCGCTCGCCGTGGAACTGGCTGACCGAGAAGGACTCACCCTCGCCGCCTTCAGCCGCGGCAGCAGCATCAACGTCTATACCCACCCGGACCGCGTTGGTCCACCATTGAGAAGCGTCGTGCCGGCCACGGCGGCCGCCCGAACCAGGAGCAACCCATGAACCGCGCCGCACCCGTAGAGGACATCAACGAGGACGACCTCACGGTCCACGCCCCCAAGACCTCGGCCGCCGGGGTGAAGGCGGTGATGGTCGCCATGGACCGCGGCCTGTCCCAGGCGGGCGTCTCCCGGACACTTCGTTCCATGCTGCGGGTGAACCAGCGCAACGGCGTCGATTGCCCGGGCTGCGCCTGGCCAGAGTCCATCACCGGCGCGCGCAAGCCGGCCGAGTTCTGCGAGAACGGCGCCAAGGCCCTCGCCGAGGAGAACACCACCCGCACCGCGGACGCGGCATGGTGGGCCGCCCATCCCATCGAGGAGCTGCGCGGGAAGACCGAATACTGGCTGGGGAACCAGGGGCGCATCACGGAGCCGATGGCCATCCGCGAGGGCGAGACCCACTACACGCCGATCTCCTGGTCCGAGGCCTTTTCCACCATCGCGGAACACATCAACAAGACGACGCCGGAGCGCTGCGTCTTCTACACATCCGGACGCACCGCCAACGAGACGGCGTTCCTGTACCAACTGTTCGCGCGCAGCGTGGGCACCAACAACCTCCCCGACTGCTCGAACATGTGCCACGAGTCGTCCGGCACGGCGATGAACCCCACCATCGGAATCGGCAAGGGGACGGTCTCCCTGGAGGACTTCGACCACGCCGAGCTGATCTTCGTGGTGGGCCAGAACCCCGGCACCAACCACCCGCGCATGCTCTCCGCGCTGGCGGACGCGCGGCGCAAGGGCGCCAAGGTGGTGGCCGTCAACCCGCTGCCCGAGGCCGGCCTGCTGAACTTCCGGGACCCACAGACCCTGGCGGGGACGGTCGGCGGCGGCGACACTATTGCCGACGAGTTCCTGCAGATCAAGGTGGGAGGGGACCTGGCGCTCTTCCAGGCGTTCGGCCACCTGCTGCTGCAGGAGGAGGAGCGCGTCCCCGGCTCCGTCGTCGACGGGGCCTTCGTCGACGGGCAAACGGACGGCTTCGCGGCGTACGCCTCCGCCCGCTCCGAACTGGACTGGGACGCGACCGAGGAGGCCACGGGCCTGTCCAGGATGGAGATCTCGGCCATCGCCGGCATGCTAGCCAAGTCCAAGGCCACCATCGTGTGCTGGGCGCTGGGCCTGACGCAGCAGCCGCACTCCGTCAACACGCTCCGCGAGATCATCAACCTTCTGCTGCTGCAGGGGAACTTCGGCAAGCCGGGCGCTGGAGCCTGCCCCGTCCGTGGGCACTCCAACGTTCAGGGCGACAGGACCATGGGGATCTGGGAGAAGCCCACGGAGCGGCTCCTGTCCGCCCTGGACGCGGAGTTCGGGTTCACCAGCCCGCGCGACCACGGCCACGACTCCACCGAGACGGTCGAGGCCTTCGAGGAGAACGACGTCGACGTGTTCGTCTCCATGGGCGGCAACTTCTCGCTGGCCTGCTCGGACACCGAGGCGCTGGAGGCCGGCATGCAGCGCGCGGGCCTCACCGTGCACATCTCCACGAAGCCGAACCGCTCCCACGTCGTCCACGGGAGGACGTCCATCATCCTTCCGACCCTCGGCCGGACGGACCGTGACGACAAGCACCCGGGCGGGCCGCAGTTCGTGACGGTCGAGGACTCCATGTCCGTGGTGCACACAACGCAGGGCCGCCTGGCCCCCGTCTCGCCGCACCTGCTGGCGGAGCCCGTCATCGTCGCGCGCATGGCGCAGGCGGTGCTCGGCCCCGAACATTCCGTGGACTGGAAGGCGATGGCCGAGGACTACGACGTGATCCGCGACCACATCGCGCGCGTGCTGCCGGGGTTCGAGGACTTCAACCGTCGTGTGCGGGGCCGGAACGGCTTCGTCCTGCCCAACCCGCCGCGGGACACCCGCACGTTCGCCACCGACATCGGCAAGGCGCGCTTCACCGTCAGCCCGCTGGAGTACCTCGAGGCGCCCCCGGGCCACCTGATCCTGCAGACGGTCCGCAGCCACGACCAGTACAACACCACGTTCTACGGACTCGACGACCGCTACCGCGGCATCTCCGGCGGGCGCCGCGTCATCCTGGTCAATCCGGACGACCTGGCCGAGCTCGGCGTGCGGGACCGCGACCTCGTGGACGTTGTATCCACTTTCGACGGGACGGAAAGGCGGGCCAACCGCTTCCGGCTGGTCGCCTACCCGACCGCCAAGGGCTGCGCGGCGGCGTACTTCCCGGAAGCCAACGCCTTGGTGCACCGCGGGCTCGTGGCGCGCGAGTCCAACACGCCCGGCTACAAGGCGATGATGGTCCGCTTCGTCCCGCACACCCGCGAACCCGGGAGCACGTTCGACGACAGGCGCTAGAAAGAGGAGCCATGGACAGGTTCGTGCGTTCGCACCGGCGGGAGCCGCGCACCGTGGTCCTGCTACCGGGAACGTTGGTCCCGGCCGCGGTGTACGACGTCGTGGCGGCGCGCCTCACGGCGCGCGGCGGCTTCGATCCGGTGGCCTTCGAATGGATGCGCGAGGTTCCCGAGCCGACGCTCCGCACGGTCGCGGAGGCGGTGGCCCGCTTGATCGGGGGACGCGGACACGGCCCCGCGATCGTGGTCGGACATTCCACGGCCGGGGCCATCGCGGCCCTCACGGCACTGTCCCATCCGGACCTCGTGGCGGGACTGGTCCTCATCGATTCGGGCCCGAACATGCGCTCGCACACAAGTATCCAAGGGATGCTCGAGGGGCTCAGGGCATCCGTGACGGAGGCCCAATGGCGCGGGTACGCGTGGCTGAACATCGCATCCGGGACGCCTGCCCAGCGCGACGCGTGGATCCAGGCGATGGTGGAGTTCAGCCGGCTGGTGGGTCCGGACCCGGCCGTGTCCGTGCTCGAGAGCCAAGTCGCGGCGGACTTCATCGCGCCGGACACCGGCACTGGCATCCCCGCCCGGCGCATTCCGGCCGAGGGCCTGCCGGTGGAGCTCCTCCACGGCGCCCTCGACGCCAAGCGGAAGCCGGTGGATTCGCGGGCGTGGCAGGCCGTGTTCCCCGACGCCGACTTCACGCTGGTGCCCCGTTGCGGGCACACCCCGCCGCTGGAGGCCCCCGCCGACGTGGAACGTGCGATCACCCGGCTGGAGGACCGGCTCCACGCGTAGGATGGAGGGTCGGGGCGCGCGCCCCGACGCTGGAGGGAGCGCAACACGATGAGCATGGAAAACGCCGCCTGGGGTTCCCTCTGGAGGCTCGCCTCGGCGGACAAGCGCAAGCAGTTCGCGCCCGGAACCGTCCGCCGCGTGATCGACTTCGCCAAGCAGTACCGCGGACGCCTCACCGCGTTCATCCTGGTCTCCGTCGTCGCGGCCGTGCTGGCCGTGGCCACCCCGGTGCTCGCAGGCCAGGTCGTCGACGCCATCGTGGCCGGCGGTCCGGTCTCCGCCGTCCTGAGGCTCGCCGTCCTGATCGCGGCCGTCGCCGTCGCCGAGGCCGGCGTGACGATCCTGACCCGCTGGCTGTCCTCGAGCCTGGGCGAGCAGGTGATCTACGACCTCCGGACCCGCGTGTTCGACCACGTCCAGCGAATGCCCATCGCCTTCTTTATGCGCACCCGGACCGGCGCGCTGGTCAGCCGGCTCAACAACGACGTGATCGGAGCCCAGTCCGCCTTCGCCGGCACCCTCTCCGGGGTGGTGAGCAACGTCGTCGCGCTGGCGCTCACCGCCGCGGTGATGCTCAGCACCTCCTGGCAGGTGACCGTCCTGTCCGTGCTGATGCTTCCCATTTTCCTCATTCCGGCGCGCCGCATGGGGGTCACGCTGGCCCGGCTGCGGCGCGAGGCGGCGGACCACAACGCCACCATGGGGACCCAGATGACCGAGCGGTTCTCCGCCCCGGGGGCCACCCTGGTCAAGCTCTTCGGCAGGCCGGACGCGGAGTCCGCCGAGTTCGCGGCGCGCGCGTCGCGGGTGCGCGACATCGGCGTGAAGATGGCCATGCGCCAGTTCCTCTTTGTCACCGCGCTGACCCTCGTGGCGGCCCTGGCCCTGGCGCTCGTTTACGGGCTCGGAGGCGTGTACGCGCTGCGCGGGCAGCTTGCGCCGGGCGACGTCGTGACCCTTGCCCTGTTGCTCACCCGCCTGTACGCGCCCCTGACGGCGTTGGCGAACGCGCGGGTGGAGATCATGAGCGCGCTCGTGAGCTTCGACCGGGTCTTCGAGGTCCTTGACCTGAAGCCGCTGATCACCGAAAAGCCGGACGCAAGACCGCTGCCGGAGGGCCCCGTCTCCGTGCGCTTCCGCGACGTCCGGTTCGGGTATCCGAGCGCCGACAAGGTGTCCCTCGCTTCGCTGGAAGAGGTCGCGGTGCTGGATACCCGCGGCGGCGAGGAAGTGCTGCACGGGGTGGACTTCGAGGTCGAGGCGGGGAAGACCTACGCGCTTGTTGGTTCCTCGGGCGCCGGGAAGTCAACGATCGCGCAGCTGCTGGCCCGGCTGTACGACGTCGACGAAGGGGCGGTCGAGCTGGCGGGGGTCGACGTCCGGGACACGACCTTCGAGTCGCTGCGCAACACCGTGGGCATGGTGACGCAGGACGGCCACCTGTTCCACGAGACCATCGGGGCGAATCTGCGGCTCGCCGCTCCGGAGGCCGCCGACTCCGATCTCTGGGACGCGCTGCGCCGGGCGCGGCTCGAGGAGTTGGTGCGTTCGCTCCCCGACGGACTGGACACGATGGTGGGGGAGCGCGGCTACCGCCTGTCCGGCGGCGAGCGCCAGCGCATGACGATCGCCCGGCTCCTGCTCGCGGCGCCGCGGGTGGTGCTGCTGGACGAGGCGACCGCGGCGTTGGACTCCACCAACGAGGCCGCCGTGCAGGCGGCGCTCGCCGAGGCGTTGGAGGGCCGCACCGCCGTGGTCATCGCGCACCGCCTCTCCACCATCCGCTCCGCCGACGCGATCCTGGTGGTGGAGGACGGAAGGATCCTCGAGCGGGGAAGCCACGCGGAGCTGCTCGCCGCCGGCGGCCGCTACGCCGAGTTGTACCGCACGCAGTTCGCCGACGTTTAGGCGCGCCGTTCCCCGGCGGGCCGCGCGCCGAGAAGTTCGGGGAGCACGTGCTCGCGCAGCAGGGGCGCGATGTCGGCGCGGCGCAGGGCGTCTCCGGGGTGCTCCCAGACCATCTCCTCCAGCTCCGCGGCCACCCGGGGGTCGCCGTCGAGGACGGCGCCGAAGAGGTGCGCCAGTATGCTGGTGTCCGCCTCGTTGGCCGCCGCCCCCGACCACCGGCCCAGAGGGACCAGGTCCTCGCGCCGGATGACCAGGCCCAACTCCTCGTGCACCTCCCGCAGCGCGGCCTCGTCCGGTGATTCTCCGGGCTCGAGTTTGCCGCCGGGCTGCATAAAGACCGTTGTCCCGCGTTTCCGCACCAACAGGATGCGTCCGGATTCGTCCAGCAGGCGCACCGCGGCGATGGTCAACAGGTTCGGCATGCCGCAAAGCCTAGCAACGCGGCGCGCCCAAAAGTGAGCTGGACGACTTGAGGCTACTCAAATGTAGAATCGAAGTTGAATCGCCCGAGATGCCTGAAACGTTGGGGGACGTTGACACGGGGAAACCTGCCGGGGCGAGAGCATTCCGACGCGGAACAATGATGGAGACTAAATGCAGCGCGGCACCAATCTTGGCCGGCTCGGCGACTTCAATCAGGCGGTCATTTTCGAATCGATCCGCCGCGCCAAAGACGGGGTAAGCCGCGTTGAGCTCGCGGAGTCCACGGGACTGTCACCGCAAACGATCTCCAACGTGGTCCGGCGCCTCCTCGACGACGCGCTGGTCCGCGAGGACCGCACCGTCGTCTCCGGTCCGGGCAAGCCGAGGACGGTGCTCGAGCTCGAGGCCAACCGGCTGATGGCCATCGGCATCCACATCGACCCGGGATTGATTTCGCTCGTGATGGTGAACCTGCGTGGCGAGGTGGTCGCGTCCGAGCGCCTGGACACGCCGTCGGTGGAGGTGCCGGAGCGAACCATCGAGCAGATGGCGCAGACCGTCGAGGCCCTGATCGCCGAGTCCGGCCAGCCGCGGGAGAGGATCGTCGGCGTCGGCGTGGCCGTTCCCGGCCCGCTGGACCCCAAACGCGGGATCGTCACCGGGCCGCCCCTGCTGGACGGGTGGACCGAGGTGGAGATCGTCAAGCCGCTCGCTGACCTGTTGCACCTGAACGTCATCCTGGAGAAGGACACGATCGCCGCTGCCGTCGCCGAGTTGTGGAATGGCACGGACGAGGAGAACGGGCCGAACTTCCTCTGCGTCTACGTCGGAACCGGCGTCGGGGTGGGCATGGTGCTCGGTGGCGAGGTCATGCGCGGGGTCAGCAACAACGCCGGCGAGATCGGCCACTACTCCGTGGGCGAGGAGACGGGCCCCTGCGAGTGCGGCCGCAACGACTGCCTGGCCGGAGCGCTCTCCTTCGAGAACGTTGCCCGCCGCGCGGCCGCTGTCGGCATCGAGCTCGACGCCCCCGAGGGCGCGAACGTGGCCGAACGCGCCGCGGCGCTCAACCGGCTGGTGGAGATGGCCCGGGACGGGAACACGGTGGCCGTCGAACTGGTGACGGAGTTCTGCTCGCGCGCCGCGGACATGGTCGGACAACTGGTGAACGCCCTCGATGTGGACCGGGTGGTGTTCGGCGGCCCCGCGTGGTCGCAGGTCGGCGACCTGTGCCTCAAGACGGTCACCCGGGTCATCAACGAGCGCTTCACGGCGAAGGACATCCATCCGATCCGCGTCGAGAGCTCCAAGCTGGGCCACCGGAACGCCGCCATCGGCGGGGCCTGTGCGGTCATGGACGCCACGCTCTCCCCGAAGGCAAGTGCCCTGCTGTTGCGCTGACCTTTCCGGCGGGCGCGCGGATTGACATTGCATCTCTAATGGATTTAGATAATAGGGTGGTGTTGCGGCAACCGAACCGCCCACCGTCGCGGCAGAGCGGGTCTCAAGAGCCGCCGCGACCGGTGGGAGAACGGCGGTTCTGGCAGTCGGGGGACAACACCAACTGGGGCCACTGGCCGGTTGACGCTGAAGATGATGCATAGGGAGCCATCGGACTCTGGACCGGCCGGTGGCCCTTCCCTCTTTTAAGCGCTTCCGACCACCCGCCGAGGCGGTCGAAAGCCTTCTGGTGCCCCTGACCGGAATTGAACCGATGGCCTACCCTTTAGGAGAGGGTCGCTCTATCCAACTGAGCTACAGGGGCGGGCCCGCCGGGCCATTGGCCGCGGCGGACAGCAACCATACTAGCGGCAGCCGGCCGCGTCGTTCCAAACGGCGGCCGACGCGCGGCGAACCGGGCGGCCCGCGGTCTTCGGAGCGTGGCGGGCGGCCCGCCTACGCCAGCCCGGCGTCGGCCCACTTCTTGCGGAACGTGGACACGAACGCACGCACCAGGACGAACCCGGCGACGCCGACCGTTCCGATCAGCATGATCCAGCGCGCGATCGTCAAGGCGCTGGCCAGCGCGACGGCGCCCGGATCAACGGCACCGGCGAGGATGCCATCGATCGCCGAGTTCTCCCACAGGTCGAGGACCGCGAACAGCATCGGGACGGCCCACAGGCACCAGCGCAGTGCGCCGCGCGCCACATGGATGTTGACCGCCAACATGGTGATCAGGGCCAGGAACAGCGGGAAAAGCAAGCCCGCCGTCTTGTGCAGGTAGTTGAGCTGGCCCCGGGCCGCGTCGTCCATGTTGGCGCGCAGGGCCTCGATGTGCGCCACGTCGTACCCGCCGAACAACTGGTCGGGCACCGCGAGCCCGCCGGTGAGGTCGGTCATCTGGTTCAGGGTCAGCAGGTGGTAGTACCAGAACAGCAGGACCGCCGCGCTGAAGCCTGCCAACAGGATCAGGTTGGCGTTGGACTGTGCGGCCTGCGGGGTGCGCGTGGTTGTGCCGTTGGCCACCGGGGGCCGCGCCGCCGAACGGTTGGCCGCCGCGCCCCCGGCGGCCGCGGGGCCGCGCGAAGCGGTCGGACCGGTGGCGCCGGCCCGTGCGGCTGGCTTGCGGTTTTGCTGGGGACGGCGGCGCTGGCCGGGCTTTTTCGACATCCCTCAATTATGCGGCCCGACGCGGCGCGGCCGCGCGTCCGGTCCGCGGGGTCCGCTTCCGGGCCGTGCGCCGCCGCCCCGTCGCTGTGCCCGAACCGTAGACTGGATGCACCATGGATTTCCTCTTCGACGGTTTCTCCTCGCCGCCCGCCCGTCCCGCCCGACCCGATGCCGCGGCACTGCTCGAGGGCCTGAACCCGGAGCAGGAACAGGCCGTAAGGCACGCGGGGTCCCCGCTGCTGATCGTTGCCGGAGCCGGTTCCGGCAAGACGCGCGTGCTGTCCCACCGGATCGCCTACCTGCTGGCCACCGGCCGGGCGCGTCCGCATGAGATCTTGGCGATCACGTTCACCAACAAGGCGGCGGCGGAGATGCGCGAACGCATCGGCGCGCTGGTGGGTCCCGACGCCGACCGCATGTGGATCTCCACCTTCCACTCCTCCTGCGTCAAGATCCTGCGCCGGGAGGCGCCGTCCGTGGGTCTGAAGTCCAACTTCTCGATCTACGACTCGGCCGACTCGCTCCGGCTGATCACAATGGTCGCCAAGGGGCTGGACCTGGACCCGAAGAAGTTCGCCCCGAAGGCCATGGCGCACAAGATCTCGGCGCTCAAGAACGAACTGATCGACGACGAGGACTTCGCGGCAACCGCCGGCGGCGGCGACCCGTTCAACGCGGCGGTGGCGGAGGTCTACCGCGGGTACACGCAGCGGCTGCGCCAGGCCAACGCCATGGACTTCGACGACCTCATCGGCCAGGTCGTCAACATCTTCCGCGCCTTCCCGGCGGTCGCCGACAACTACCGGCGCCGCTTCCGCCACGTCATGGTGGACGAGTACCAGGACACCAACCACGCGCAGTACTCCCTGGTGCGCGAGCTGACGGGCCCGGACGGCCACACGCCCGGCGGCGAGCTCACCGTCGTCGGCGACTCCGACCAGTCCATCTACGCCTTCCGCGGTGCCGACATCCGCAACATCGTGGAATTCGGGAAGGACTATCCGGACGCCGAAACCATCAAGCTGGAGCAGAACTACCGGTCAACGCAGAACATCCTCACCGCCGCGAACGCGGTCATCTCGCTCAACCCCGACCGTCCGGAAAAGCGGCTGTGGACGGCCGAGGGCGACGGGGCCAAGATCGTCGGCTACGTCGGGGAATCCGAGCAGGACGAGGCCCGCTGGATCGCCGACGAGATCCTGCGGCTCAACGACGAGGACGGCATCCGCCCCGGCGACGTGGCCGTCTTCTACCGCACCAACGCACAGTCGCGGTCCCTCGAGGAGCAGCTGATGCGCGTGGACCTGAAGTACAAGGTGGTCGGCGGGACGCGCTTCTACGACCGCAAGGAGGTCAAGGATGCGCTGGCCTACCTCCGGGTCCTCGTGAACCCGGAGGACGACATCAACGTCCGCCGCATCCTCAACGAACCCAAGCGGGGGATCGGGGACCGGGCGGAGTACGCGGTCGCCGCGCTGGCCCAGCGCGAACGCATCGCGTTTATGGCGGCGCTCCGCCGAGCCGAGGAGGCCCCCGGGCTGGCCACGCGCAGCGTGAAGTCGGTCGCCTCGTTCGTCAAGATCATCGACGACCTGGCCGTGGTCGCGGAGGGCTCCGGCGCGGCGGCGTCGCTCGAGGCGGTGCTGGAGCAGACCGGCTACCTGGAAATGCTGCGCAAGTCGGACGACCCGCAGGACGAGTCGCGCGTGGAGAACCTCGCGGAACTCGTCGCCGTCGTCCGCGACTACGAGCGCGACAATCCGGAGGGCACGCTCGGTGACTTCCTGGAGCAGGTCTCGCTCGTCGCGGACGCCGACTCGATTCCTGACGCGCCCACCGACGAGGAGGGGGCGGCGATGGCGCGCCAGGAGGGTGTGGTCACGTTGATGACGCTCCACACCGCGAAGGGCCTCGAGTTCCCGGTTGTGTTCCTCACCGGAATGGAGCACGGCATCTTCCCGCACCAGCGGTCCATGACGGACCCCAAGGAGCTCGCAGAGGAGCGCCGGCTCGCCTACGTGGGCCTGACCCGGGCGCGGCGGCGGCTGTATGTCACACGCGCGGAGTACCGGAGCCTGTGGGGCCAGTCGCAATACAACCCCGCCAGCCAGTTCCTCGAGGAGATCCCCGCCGGACTGCTCGACTGGAAGCGGGAGGGTGTGGTCCGCACACCGCTGGGAGGCTTCGGGGGCTCCCTCCGCAAGGACTTCGCGACGAGCCGCTACGACGCCGGATCGCACTGGGGGGCGGGCGGCGGAGGCCGGCAGGCGGCCGGGCGCCGGACCGGCGACGCCGAGGGCGCGTCCCTGCGCACGGTCCCGACAGCGCGCGCCGCCGGGCGGGTGCAGCCGCAGAAGGAGGTGGTTGCCCTGTCCGTGGGGGACAAGGTCAGCCACTCCGCGTTTGGCGACGGGATCGTCCTGGCGCTCGAGGGGGCGGGGGACAAGACCGTGGCCAAGGTGAAGTTCGGGGGCGACGAGAAGCGGCTCCTGCTGCGCTACGCGCCCCTCACGAAGACCGCCTGAGCACCCGCTTTTCCATAGCGCGAAACGTGAACCGTCTACAACTTGTAGAACTGTGCGCTTCCTCACGAAAGGGTTAGTCTGAACGGGGCGTCTTGCGCCCAGGGACTAAAGTTCCACTTGGACCGCGGGCCAGACGTGCCGCGCTCCAAGCCAGAAACGACTTCGACGTAGAAGGACACCAAGCCCGTGGACCTGTATGAATACCAGGCGCGCGATTTGTTTGAGGCTCACGGAGTACCCGTGCTTGCCGGCATCGTTGCGTACACACCCGAAGAAGCCAAGGCCGCTGCCGAGAAGATCGGCGGCGTAGTCGTCGTCAAGGCGCAGGTGAAGGTGGGAGGCCGCGGAAAGGCCGGCGGCGTCAAGGTCGCGAAGAACGCCGACGAGGCCTTCCAGTACGCCACCGACATCCTCGGCATGGACATCAAGGGCCACACCGTCAACAAGGTCATGATCGCCCAGGGCGCAGACATCGCCGAGGAGTACTACTTCTCCGTGCTGCTGGACCGCGCGAACCGCAACTACCTTGCCATGTGCTCCGTCGAGGGCGGCATGGAGATCGAAGAGCTGGCAGTCGAGCGCCCCGAGGCCCTCGCGAAGGTCGCCGTCGATCCCGCCGTCGGAATCGACCAGGCCAAGGCCGACGAGATCGTCGACGCCGCCGGGTTCGCCCCCGAACTGCGCGAGAAGGTCGCAGCGGCCATCGTCAAGCTCTGGGACGTCTTCGTCAAGGAGGACGCGACCCTGGTCGAGGTCAACCCGCTGGTCAAGACCGGCGCCGGCGAGATCGTCGCCCTCGACGGCAAGGTCTCCATCGACGAGAACGCCGCGTTCCGCCAGGCCGGCCACGCCGATCTTGAGGACAAGGACGCCACCGATCCGCTCGAGGCCAAGGCCAAGGAGCTGGACCTGAACTACGTCAAGCTCGACGGCCAGGTCGGCATCATTGGCAACGGCGCCGGACTCGTGATGTCCACGCTGGACGTCGTCGCCTACGCCGGCGAGAACCACGGCAACGTCAAGCCCGCCAACTTCCTGGACATCGGCGGCGGAGCCTCTGCAGAGGTCATGGCCGCGGGCCTCGACGTCATCCTCAACGACGCGCAGGTCAAGAGCGTGTTCGTCAACGTCTTTGGCGGCATCACCGCGTGCGACGCCGTCGCCAACGGCATCGTGAAGGCCCTGGAGATCCTGGGCGCGAAGGCCACCAAGCCGCTCGTTGTCCGTCTCGACGGCAACAACGTCGACGAGGGGCGCCGCATCTTGGCGCAGGCCAACCACCCGCTGGTCACCCTGGCGACCACCATGGACGAAGGCGCCGACAAGGCCGCCGAACTGGCGAACAAGTAAGGGATCAGAGAATGTCTATCTTCCTTAACAAGGATTCCAAGGTCATCGTCCAGGGCATCACCGGCGGCGAGGGCTCCAAGCACACCGCCCGCATGCTGCACGCCGGCACCCAGATTGTCGGTGGCGTGAACGCCCGCAAGGCCGGCACCACGGTCACCCACGGCAACAAGGAGATCAAGGTCTTCGGCGCCGTCTCCGAGGCCATGGCCGAGACCGGCGCCGACGTGTCCATCGTCTTCGTTCCGCCGGCCTTCACCAAGGACGCCGTCGTCGAGGCCATCGAGGCCGGCATCGGGCTCGTCGTGGTCATCACCGAAGGTGTGCCCGTGCAGGACGCGGCCGAGTTCTGGGCCCTGGCCCAGTCCAAGGTCGACGCCGACGGCAAGCAGGTCACCCGGATCATCGGCCCGAACTGCCCCGGCATCATCACTCCGGGCGAGTCGCTGGTCGGCATCACCCCGGCGAACATCACGGGCAAGGGCGGTGTCGGCCTGGTCTCCAAGTCCGGCACGCTGACCTACCAGATGATGTACGAGCTCCGCGACCTCGGCTTCTCCACCGCCATCGGCATCGGCGGCGACCCGATCATCGGCACCACCCACATCGACGCCCTTGCGGCGTTCGAAGCGGACCCGGACACCAAGGCGATCGTGATGATCGGCGAAATCGGCGGCGACGCCGAGGAGCGCGCGGCCGAATTCATCAAGAACAACGTCACCAAGCCGGTCGTCGGCTACGTGGCGGGCTTCACCGCTCCCGAAGGCAAGACCATGGGCCACGCGGGCGCCATCGTCTCCGGCTCCTCGGGCACGGCGCAGGCCAAGAAGGAGGCCCTCGAGGCCGCGGGCGTCAAGGTCGGCAAGACCCCGTCCGAGACCGCGCACCTGTTGCGCGAGGTCTACCCGGAGCACGAGCCCGACTCGAGCCTCTAGGCCCCACGGTCCGAACGGACCCACCACGACGCCGGCCCGCACCATCCCTCGGATGGCGCGGGCCGGCGTCGCTTTTGGTCCTCTTGCGCGACGTTTTGTCCGGTCGTCGCCCGAGGTTCGCTATTTCGGTTCGGCCACGTTCCAGCCGCACTAACAGGGCGCCTTCCGCGCCGTCCGCCCGGACCAGCTACGTGCCGTTCCCGCCGGAGTCTCGCTCAAGGAGGCCGGACTGGCCGAACCGTACGGCGTGGCGCTGCACGCGGCGGCCCGGGCCGGGCACGTGTCCAGCCGGAGCGTCCTGGCCAACGGGTGCGGACGCATCGGGGCGCCCGCCGGCGCCGCGCGGGTGGTCACCTCCGACCTGTCCGACACCGCGCTGGACATCGCGCGCCGGACGGGGGCGGTCGAGACGCTGAACCCGTCCCGTGGCGACGCCCTGCCGCTGGACGTGGACGTGGCCATCGAGGCTTCCGCGGCGCCGGGCCCCGGGTTAGCCGCAGGCGGCGGCCGGCTGCCGGGCCAGCGTGAAGAAGCTGGTGCCCGCACGCTCGAACGCGCCGGGGACAAGGACCCGGCCGAGGCCCGGGCTCCACTCCACGGCGACGCCGGGCGGGGTGGCGGCCTCGGGGACTGCGGCCAGCAGCGCCTCGAAATCGGCGGTGGCCAGGATCCATTCGACGCTGCCGCTGCCGACCCGGACCAGGCCGCGGTCCGGGCAGAGCCGGAGCGTGGCGCCGATCCAGTCGTTCGCGAAGCGCGGTTCGGTGTGGGAGGCGAGACGGCGGACCGGGCCGCCCGCCAGCGAGTGCGACGTGCCGCGGGGCCCGTGGGCCACGGCGGACAACTGGCGCTGGGGATGCGGGGACTCGGGCTGCTGCAGCGGGGCCATGGCGGGCCTTTCGGATTGTCCTTGCCCGCGGCGGCTGCCGTGGGCCGCTTCGTCATCCGAACCACCCGCCGAACAATCCGGGACGCGGACCACTCGGGTCCCGTCCCACGTGGGGTTGGTGCATGGCCAGTCGGAGCTTGGCGCCATGTCTCGTGAAGCTGACAAGAGCCTAGCGCGAAAAGCGGCGCCCCGTCCCGCCACCGTAAAGCTGCGTCACGTGCCGTCGCTTCCCGTCGCTTCCCGGACGGCCTGCACCGTGCCCATCATTCCCAAGTCCTCGTGGTCGAGGATGTGGCAGTGGAAGACCGAGCGGCCGGGGAAGTCGTCGAAGGCGATCAGGACGGTGACCGCACCGTTCGCCGGAACGTTGACTACGTCCTTCCACAGCGGGTCAGCATGGTCCCCGTCCGCATCGCGGAGCACCTGCATGGGCCACACGTGCAGGTGCAGGGGGTGGTCCATGGGACTGCTGTTGACCAGCGTCCATTCCTCCACGGTGCCCACGGACACCGTCTGGTCGGTACGCCCGGGGTCGAACTGCTTGCCGTCGATCAGGAAGGCCATGTGGGCGTCGTCCGCGCCGCCACCCATTCCGAAGCCCATGCCGCCCATCCCCATCGAAAGCTCCACGCGGCGCCTCCTGGCCAGCGGCTGCGCCCGAAGGTCGCGCTGGCGGACGGTCGGCGGGGCGGCAAAACCGGAAGCGGCCGCGTCGCCGGGCACGCCGACGGAGAACAGCTCGGCCGGGCGACTTCCGACCGGGTCGTTGCCGCCCATCATGGCACCCATGGTGCCCCGCGCGTGGCCCGCGGTCCGCAGCGTGGCGCCGCCCGGCCCGACGGTCGCCAATAGGTCCGCCCGGTTGCCGGGCGCCAGCAGCAAGTCGTCCGCCGGGCTCGGCGCCGGCAGCCGGTGGCCGTCGAGCGCCAAGACCTGCATCCGGCCGCCGTCCAGTCGCAGGCGCAGGTATCGCGCAGGACACGCGTTGACGACGCGCCACAGCTCCCGGTCCCCGGCGGCCGCGGACGCGGCGGGCCGGAACTGGCCGTTGACCAGGACGATCGCGCCCTCACGTCCGGTCATGCGCTCGGCCGGCGACGGGTCCCGGAGCCTCCCGCCGGGGCCGAGCGAGACGTCCGAGACGATCAGCACGCGGTCCCGGGTGACGGGGACATCCTCCACGTCGGCCAGGACCACGATGGCGCCGTAGAGGCCGGCCGCGAGCTGGGCGGCGGCGCGTCCGTGGTGGTGGGGGTGGTACCAGAACGTGCCGGCGGAATGGTTGCGCGGGAGGGTATGGGAGTAGTCGAAGGAACCGCCGGGCGGGATGCTGACGAACGGGTTGTCGCCGTGGCCGGCAGGGGAGACGTGCAGGCCGTGCACGTGCAGGTTGGTGGGCTCCTGGAGCCGGTTGGCCACGTTGATCCGGAGGCTGTCCCCCGGCCGCACGCGCAGTGTGGGCCCGGGGAGGGTCCCGTTGAACAGCCACATCGACGCGGTCCGGCCGCCGATGGCGGTCCGCGAGGGACCGGCCTCGAGCCTGACGTCCAACAGCCCGTCTGCGCCTTCCAGGGCCGGCGGCTCGATCAGGGCGGCGCCGGCTTCGGCGTCGGTGCCGTCCCCGCCGGCGAGCAGCAACCCGCCTCCGCCGACGACCACGGCGCCCGTCCCGGTCAGGGCCAGGACAAGCGCCTGGCGGCGGCTGACCGGCTTCAACGATCCGCCTCGCGCAGAGTGCGCAAACGCTCCTGGTACTCCTCGGTGGTCAGCTCGCCGCGGGCGTAGCGTTCGCGGAGGATCTCGAGCGGGCGTTTCGCCGCCTCGCCCGGGCCGGCCCCATGCCGGGTGGACATGCCGCCGCCGAGCAGGCGGACGAGCAGCACGATCAGGATGGCCAGGCCGACGAGCAGCAGGATCCAGAAGACCCACATCCAGCCCGTCATCCAGAAGCCGTTGCTGTAGTTCATCATCCCGGGCGCCTCCCTGCGCAAGCACGGGCCATCCTTTTCCCCGCCCTTGGGCGGGGCGCCGTCTCCGATCGGCGGCCATGGCCGGACACTGCTAGGATCCCACCCGGGCGCACGAAAGACACTGCCTGCGGGCACCGAAGTGTGGCCCGCGGGCACCCGTTCGTGGCGCGGACCCGGACCCGCGCCGGGGAGCCGCGTTCCCTGGGCGCCGTGCCGCCGCTAGTCCTTGAGCAGGTCGCGGATGTCCTGGGCCGTCATCGCCGAACCGAAGCCCTCGCCGTCGTCCATGACCGATGAGATCAGCTGCCGCTTGGCGTCCTGCAGCGCCACGACCTTCTCCTCGATCGTGTCCTTGGCGACCATCCGGTAGACCATGACGTTGCGGGTCTGGCCGATGCGGTGCGCTCGGTCAACGGCCTGCGACTCGGCGGCCGGGTTCCACCACGGATCCAGCAGGAAGCAATAGTCGGCCTCCGTCAGGTTCAGCCCGAACCCACCCGCCTTCAGCGAGATCAGGAACACCGGCGACTTGCCGGACTTGAACTCGTTGATGACGTCCGCGCGGTTGCGGGTGGAGCCGTCCAGGTACGCGTACTCGACGTTCTCCTCCGCCAGACGCGTGGCGGCCTTCTTCAGGAACGAGGTGAACTGGCTGAACACGAGCGCCCGGTGTCCCTCGGCGAGAACGTCCTCCAGCTGCTCGAACAGGACGTCCAGCTTGGCCGACGGCACCCCCGCGTACTCAGCGTCCACCAGGGAGGCGTCCAAAGAGAGCATCCGCAGGGTGGTCAGCGACTGGAAGATCGTGAACCGGTTCTTGTCCATGTCCTCGACCAGGCGCAGGATCTTCTGCCGTTCCCGCTGCAGGTGGGTGTCGTAGATCTTCCGGTGCCTGGGCGCCAGCTCCACGTGCAGGACCTGCTCCTGCTTCGGCGGGAGATCGGTGACGACGGCGGACTTGGTGCGGCGGAGCATAAACGGCCGGATCCGCCTCCGGAGCCTGGCCAGCGGCTCGTCCAGCCCCTGTTTCTCGATGGGGCGCTGGTACTGCTCCGCGTAGCGCAGCCCGGAGGGGAAGAGGCCGGGGGAGACGATCGCGAAGATCGACCACAGCTCCATCAGGTTGTTCTCCATGGGTGTGCCCGTGATGGCCAGCTTGAAGCGGGCGTTCAGGTCGCGGGCGGCGTGGTGCGCCTTGGTGGCCTTGTTCTTTACGAACTGGGCCTCGTCGAGGATCAGCCCGGCCCATGCGACCGAGTGGTAGGCGTCGGCGTCCAGGCGGAACAGCGTGTAGGAGGTGACCACCACGTCGAATTCATCCGCCAGCGACGCGAGCGACCGCGGCGCGCGCGCCTGGGTGTCGGCGACGATCGCGACCTTGAGGTCCGGCGCGAAGCGCGCCGCCTCGTCGGCCCAGTTGGACACCACAGAGGTCGGCGCCACCACTAGGAACGGCCCGGGGACCAACGACGTGGACGACGCGGGTGCCCCCGCGGCCGCGGCCGCGACCTGGCCCGGCGACGGCGGTGCCGCCGACCCCGCCGTCGCCCACTGCTCTTTCGCGTGAAGAATCAGGGCCAGGGTCTGGATCGTCTTGCCGAGGCCCATGTCGTCGGCGAGGACACCTCCGAGGCCGTTGCGCCAGAGCATGGCCAGCCAGTCGAATCCCTCGCGCTGGTAGGGCCGAAGCTCCGCGTGCAGGCCCGCCGGCAGTGCGACCGGGCCGGTCTCGGCCACGTTGAGCAGCGAGGCAACGCCCGTGTACCAGGAATCCGGGCCCTCCGTGTGGGCGGCCAGTTCGTCGAGCTCCTCCCAGAGCGAGGCCTGATAGCGCGTGATGCGCAGCTCGTTGGGCTTGTCGTGCAGCTGCGAGGCCTCCGTGACAAGCTCGCGGAGCTTGTCGAACAGCGGGTGCTCGAGCGAGAAGTACGTTTTGTCCGGCAGCAGCATGCGCGTCTGCCCGCGGGAGAGCGCGCGCAGGATGTCGCTGAACGGCAGCCGGCGCTCGCCGACCGCGATGACGAGTCCCAGGTCGAACCAGTCGCGGCGCTCGGATTCGACCGTGGTGATGGTCAGCTCCGGCGCCTCGGTCAGCTCCCGGTATTCGGGTTCCTTCCCCGTGGCGACGACGTCGACGCCCTCCAGATCCTTGAGGGCAGGCAGGATCCTGCGGACGAAGTCGACCGTGTCCAGGCCGCGCAGCGTCCGCGGCGCCAGCACACGACCGGCCAGGGCGGGGGACTCTTCGAGAACGGCCAGGGCGGCGTTTTCGAGGGCGGTCTCCGCCTCCGCGTCGCGCGTGTCCGCGTCCACGGGCACCGGTCCGTAGTCGAAGTCCCAATCCAGCTCGGCGGCGTCTCCGCCGGGGTACTTGACGCGCAGCAGGAGCTTCGGCGGAAGGATGTCTGGCAGGGCGACCGAGCGGTCCGGGCTGACGACGGCGATGCGGCGGCCCAGCCTCGGATACACCTTGGCGATGAAGTCAGGGACGTCGGCGGCAGGGACCTCGATGGACTCCGGCCGCCTGAGCAGCTCCAGTTCGGTGGGGTCGAGGCGCCCCTCGACCGGGGACAGGACGATCAGCGAACCGTCGGCGCTGCCCGCGTACACGCCGTGGTTGCCGATGGCGCCGGCCGGGACCTGCGGCTCCAGGGCCACGACCTGGCCGTCGATGGACAGCGTGGGAACCAGCGACAATCCGGAACCGTCGCCGCCGTCGCCGTCGCCGTCGGATTCCGGGCGGAAGGCGGACAACGCGACGGCTGCCGGCGAACCGAGCACAACCGCGGTGTCCGCGCGGCTGCCGATGAGGGCGATGCCGAGCTCGGCCGATTCGCCCAGCAGCGCCCAGAACAGCGGCGAACTAAACTCGTCCAGGTACAGCCAGTCGTTGTCCTCGCCGAAGTAGAGCTGCCCGTTGGCGCGGTAGAGCGGCACAAACTGGCAGAACCAGCGGTGCTGCTCCGGGTCGAGGTTGAGCCCGTAGGTCTTGAAGCTGATGGTGTTCCAGCGCAGGTTTCCGCGGACCCACCGCCCGTTCCCGGACTGGACCATCGGCCGCACGCCGAGGCGCCAGCGGTGGGCGGCGGCGCGCTGGTGCCCGACGCCGGACCCCGGCGCCCATTGGCGGTGTGCCTGAAGCGTGGTGTCTTGCAGCTCGAACTGCAGGGCCATGGACTGAACGTGCACCTTGTCGCCGGGCTTTTGGCCGCGGTTGGCGGCCGCGGCGGCCGTTGCGGTGGCGGTGGCAGCCCTCGCGCCGGCGCCGAGCAGGCCGTTCAGGCTCTCCTGCCAGGCCGGTGCCGCGGGGGCGGCCGCGGTGTTTTCGAAGAAGACGTCCCGCGAGCGCAGGTGCAGCGTGTTGGAGTGAATCATCAGGGCGGCGCCGTGTTTACAGTTGGTGCCCACCGGGCAGCTGCAGCTGCTGCCGGAGACCACCCACGCGTCCTTCTTGCGGGCCAGCGAGACCGAGCAGCTGTAGGCCGGGATTTCCGTTCCCTGGACCCTGCCGGTCAGGCGCTCCGCGGAAGGGTCCCACGCGAAGTCCCTGATGTGTTCCGTGTTGGCATAGGCCTTGCCGCGGGTGAACGCTGCGCCGCCGACGACACGCAGGATTTCACGTGCGTCGACGAGGGGAAATTCGGGTTCGGCCATCCTCCTATCGTTTCACGCCCGCGCCGTGCACGACGAACCGGCGCCGTCGCCGTCATAGGGTGGCTGCATGAACGCGTCGCCGGCCCTGCACCCCGTACCTCGCCAGCTGGACATCGACTCCCTGGAGTCCTTCGATTCCCACGCCGGGGCCAGCCTCGGCAGGCCGCCCGGGCGCTCCCGGGGAGTGATGAGCGGATGGCACGTCCAGTCGGTTGACCTGCGCGGGCGGGCCGCGTCGCTGCGGGGCCTCGATCCGGCCGGCGCCGTGTTCATGGGGTGCTCGCTGCCTCCGGGCCTCGAGGAGTCGCTCCGCTCGCGTGGCGGCCTGGTGTTTCCCGCGCTGCCGGGCATCCCGTTCGAGACCCGCCGCGCCGGCCTTTACACGGCCGGCGAGCTATACGCGGGCATCGACGAGGCGGAATACGAGTCGACGCCGGACGCCAGGCTGTACGCGTGGGGCCACCAGCTGCTCGGCGGTGCTGTTGGCATCGGTGGAGGGCCCGGCGTCCTCGACGCGGCGCAGGCGGTGAGGCTGCGCGGCCACGCCGTGGAGGTTGAAGACAACGCGACGGACCAAGACCTGGCCGTCGCGTCCGCCCTGGCCGCGACCCTGCACGACCACGCCATCGGGACGGCGTTGGACGCCGCACTCGCCGGGGACTTGGCGGGACGGCGGCTGGTCGGCGTGATGGGCGGGCACCGCGCGGCCCGTGGATCCGCCGAATACCGCGAGGCCGTGCTGCTGGGCCGCGGGCTGGCGGGGGCCGGCTACACGGTCGCCACGGGAGGCGGTCCGGGCGCGATGGAGGCGGCGAACCTGGGGGCGTATCTGGCCGCGGCCACCGGCGGCGAGCTGGAGGACGCTCTGGTCACGCTGGCCGCGGCGTCGTCCTACCGCCCGTCCGTGACCGCCTGGGCGCGGGCCGCGGGCGAGGTGCTGCGGCGCCACCCGCGGGGAACCGCGAACCTGGGGATCCCGACGTGGTTCTACGGCCACGAGCCGCCAAACCTGTTCGCGACCCACATCGCGAAGTACTTCGCCAACGCGATCCGCGAAGCCGTCCTGTTGGCCAAGTGCGACGGCGGCATTGTGTTCCTCCCCGGGGCCGCGGGCACCGTGCAGGAGGTCTTCCAGGACGCCTGCGAGAACTACTACGGCACCCCGGACACGATCCGCCCCATGGTGCTGGTCGGCGTCGAACACTGGACCACGCGGTTGCCGGCGTGGCCGCTCCTGCGGGCGCTGGCGGCGGAGCGCGAGATGGCGGGGTCGGTCCACCTCGTGGAGACGGAGGCCGAGGCCGTCGCCCTCCTGGCGCGTCTCGGCTAGCTCCCAACCGCCGGCCCTACACTGGGGCGATGGACACCTCCCCCTTTCTCCAGTCGCGCCAGAGATTCGTCCCGGCGCCGCCGTCGGACGTGTTCGAGCTCCTCGCCGACCCGGCCATGCACCCGGTGATCGACGGCTCGGGAACGGTGCGGGCCGCCCGCCCCGACGGCCCGGCCCGGCTGGGTCCGGGCGCCGAGTTCGGCATGGACATGCGACTGGGGGTGCCGTACCGCATCAGCAACACGGTGGTTGAGTTCGAGGACGGCCGGCGGATCGCCTGGCGCCACTTCAGCGGCCACCGCTGGCGCTACGAGCTGGAGCCGGCCGACGGCGGCACACTGGTCCGCGAGACATGGGACGCCAGCCGGCTCAAACACAAGTGGGTCCTGCGCGTGATGGGCTTCACCAGAAACACCCCGGGCAACATGGAGCGCACGCTCGAGCGCCTGGCCGGCCACTTCGAGGGCCGTTAGGCGATGCTGGTCCCGAAGAGCAGCCCGAGCGCGTAGGTCACGGCGGCCGCGCCGAGGCCGATCGCCAGCTGGCGCAGTCCGCGTTTGGCGGGGGAGGCCCCGGAGAGCAGGCCCACCACGCCGCCCGTCAGCAGCAGCGCCAGTCCCACCAGAACGACGGCGACCAGCACGGCGGTCCCGCCGGTCAGTCCAAGGATGTACGGCAGGATGGGGATCAGCGCGCCGGAGGCGAAGAAGCAGAAGCTGGCGCTGGCCGCGCCCAGGGCCGATCCCACGGTTTCGTGGTCCGCCGCGGTGTCCGCCTCGCGCTCGGGGTGCAGCGACAGCGACGGGTTGCAGTCGCAGCTGAAATAGCCCATCCGCTCCGCGGCGCGGTGCTCGGCGTCCTCGTCGCTCATGCCGCGGGCCTTGTAGACCAGGACCAGCTCGTTGGCGTCGAGGTCCAGGTCGGGTGCCGCGGAGAGCGTGACCTGCGTGGGCTGCGAGGCGAAGAGCAGCTCGCGCTGGGAGCGCACGGAGACGTATTCGCCCGCCGCCATGGACAGGGCCCCCGCCAGCAGGCCGGCGACGCCGGAGAACAGCACCAGCGCGTTGGAGACTCCCGTGGCGCCGATGCCCATCACCAGCGCGAGGTTTGAGACGAGTCCGTCGTTGGCGCCGAACACCGCCGCCCGGAAGTTCCCGGAGAGCCGGTTGCGCCCGCGCGTCGCCAGGCCGCGGACCACCTCCTCGTGCACCAGCTCGTCGGCGGCCATCTGGCGGGTCGCGTCCTGGTCCACGGCATAGGGGGAGTTTCCCTCGGCCCGCTGGGCCAGCGCCAGCACAAAAACCGAGCCGAAGTGGCGGGCCAGGAAACGGAGCAGGATCCGCCGAATGGACGGGCGGACCTTGCGGTCCGCGCGCTCGCCGAGCATGGTTCGCCAGTGCAGTTCGTGGCGCCGCTCGGCTTCGGCGAGGCCCAGGAGGATCTGGCGTTCCTCGCCCTCGCGGTTTGCCGCCAGTTCGCGGTAGACGGCGCCCTCGGCGCGCTCGTCGGCCAGGTACTTGCGCCAACGGCGGACGTCGCGGTGGGTGGGGGTGCGGGAGACGGCGGCGGTCTCGACCGGGCTGGATTGGTCCGGGGTCATCAGGGTCCTTGGGTTCGGTTCGTGTCCCGATTGGTACTCGGGAGGCAACGGCCAAGGAATGTTTGGGGTACGGCAAACCTCGGACCGCCGCCGGCGGGCCGAAGGTCTCGCTCGCCCGGACGCCTGGTCCGGGTGGACTGCCGGGTCACGCGCGGTGACCAGTATGTCGACAAGTCCGCTGCCGCCGTCGTGCCCGTTGCCGGGCCGGGGCGGGCCTGGAACTACTCCCCTTCAGCCTACGAGTATACCCGGGGCGGGCCGTCGGGCGCGGACGGGCAGGTCCAGGAGGGCCAAGGCGGTCGCCGAACCGTGCGGCTCCCCGTGGCGGCGGTCCGGACGGTGAGTGTTCCGCTGCGCGGATCAAAGCGCGGCCGGCCGACGGCGTTGGCCAGGGCGTCGGTGAGCGCCCGGGGTCCTTCGGCCAGGTAGTGGTGCCACCGTCCGTCCACGCGGAGGGAGACGGTGCCCAGGGTGGAGTCGAGGATCGGCACGACGCCGACACCAACGTCACCGTCGTCGTCTTTCTGGCGTGGCTTGCTGGCGGTCACGGGCGGCCTTCCGGTGGACTCTTGCCGCGGGCCCCGCCGCGGCGGCCGCTTCCTCATCCGAACCACCCGTGAACCCGGGGTTGGTGCGCGGCCAGTCGGAGCTTGGCGCCGCATCTCGTGAAGCTGCAGAAATCGTAACCCCGCGCCGGCCGGTGGCCGGAGCGGGGTTACGCGGGTTGGCCGGAGGGGCCGTGTGCGTTGGGCGGCGCGCTACCGGGCGCGGTGCTCCTCGAATTGCACACCCTCGACGTCCACGCGGCCGGCGACGCGTTCCCGCCAGGCGTGGGCGACCTCCTCCCGGGTGGCCGGGGTCAACAGGCTGGCCGCCACGTAGACGACGATCGACGCGGCCAGGCCGAGGTAGATCGGCTCGTTCGCGTAGATGCCGCCGTACTGCTCCTCGGCATTGATCTCCAACACGATCATCGTTGTCAGGGTCACGACGGTTCCGGCGGCCATGGACAGGGCGGCGCCGATCCCGTTGCCGCGCCTCCAGACCAATCCGCCCAGGATCGCGACGAGCAGGCCGCCGACCAGAATGTCGTAGGCGATGGTCAGCGCCGCCACGACGTCCTTGACGATGATGGCCAGGACGATGGAGACGACGCCGAGGCCCAGCACCCAGTAGCGGTTCGCCTGCACGTCGTGCTCCGGGTTCCGGCCCGAGTTCACGTCGATGGTCTTGCCGAACCAGCCGGCGACGAACGGCGTGACGTCGGTGCGCGCGACTGTGGCGGCGGCGATCAACGCGCCGGAGGCCGTGGACATCATCGCGGCGACCGCGGCCGCGAGGACCAGTCCGCCGACCGCGACGGGCAGCAGGTTCATGGCGACCTCCGCGTAGACCACGTCCTTGCCGAGGTTCGCGACGTCGATCTCCGGCAGCGCCACGCGGGCGGCCATGCCGATCACCGCGCCGGCGATGCCGTAGAGGACGCAGTAGATTCCGGCCGTTGCGCCGCCCCACCGGGCCACCGTAGGGGTCTTGGCCGTGAAGACGCGCTGCCAGATGTCCTGGCCGATCAGCAGTCCGAGCGTGTACACGACGAAGTAGGTGACGATCGTCTGCGCGCCGATGCCGTCCCACTGGAAGAAGGACGCCTCGACTCGGTCGCGGATGCCGCCGAAGCCCCCGGCCGCGTTGAGCGCGAACGGCAGCATCAGCAGGAAGACGCCGACGGTCTTGATCACGAACTGCACCTGGTCGGCCAGGGTGATGGACCACATGCCGCCGATCGTGGAATAGACCAGCACGATCGCGCCGCCGATGGCGATGGCGAGCCAACGTTCCCAGCCGAACAGCACCACGAAAATCGTGGCGTAGGCGCCGGTGGAGGTGGCGCAGAGCATCAGCGTGTACGCGAGCATCACGATCGCAGAGGTGTTGGTGGCGTTCTTGCTCCCGTAGCGCAGGGTCAGCATCTGCGAGACGGTGTAGATCTTCAGCCGCTGGAGCGTCGGCGCGAACAGCAGGCTCAGGAGCAGGACGCCGACGCCGATCGCGATGACCAGCCACGCGCCGGAGATGCCCCACCGGTAGCCCAGGCCGACGCCGCCGACCGTGGACGCCCCGCCGAGCACGACGGCGGCCATGGTTCCGGTGTAGAGGAAGGGTCCCAGGCGGCGACCCGCCACGAGGTAGTCGGAGGAGTTCTTGGTCCGGGACTTGCCCCACCAGCCGAAGAGGAGCATGGCGGCCAGATAGGCGATGACGATTGCTGCGTTGACGAATTCCACGGTTGTGCCCTTCGGGAACGGGGAGAGGGGATTTCATCTTGGTAAACAGATGTTGCCCGCTAGGTTAGATGTGATCGGGGTTACCCGTCAATTGACCTAAGCTGGATCACAATCTATTTGCCCCTTTGAGCCCCGGAGACGCCGACGATGAAGGCCCTGCCCGTCGAACCCAGCAACGAGCCCGTGGCCATCGGTTCGCGCATCCGCGCCGCCCGTCACGCGCAGCGCCTGACGATCGAGCAGGTGGCCGCGTCCACCGGCCTGACCAAGGGCTTCCTTTCACGGGTCGAACGCGACCTGACGTCGCCGTCCGTCGCTTCGCTCGTGACGCTGTGCCAGGTGCTGTCCGTCTCCGTGGGGGAGCTCTTCGCCCAGCCGGAGACGCACGTTGTCCGGCTGGCCGACGCCCCGCGCATCTCGCTCGGCGGGCAAGGGATTGTGGAGCGGCTGCTGACCGCGCGCTCCGAGCGGCGCCTCCAGGTGATCCGCGCGGTGGTCGAGCCTCGCGGGAAGGGCGAGGCCGAGCTCTACTCGGTGGACTGCGAGGCGGAGGTGCTGCACGTCGTCTCCGGCCGGTTCGTCATCGTCTTCTCGAACGAGCGCTTCGAACTCGAGGCCGGGGACTCCGTGACCTTCCCTGGGCGCGAGCCCCACTCGTGGGTCAATCCCACGGACGAGGAGACGGTCGTCATCTGGACGCTCGTCCCCGCCGCGTCCCGCTAGGATCCGGCCCTAGTCGGGCGTCAGCGCCGCAGCGCCGCCGGCCGCGGGAGGTCCATTGCCTCCAGCAGGTCGCCCAGCAGGCGGTCGAGCTCGAAGCCGGCCTGCGTGACCTTGTTGATTCCGAAGCCCGCCAGCTGGACTCCTGGCTGCTCGAACGTCAGCACCGTGCCGCCCCGTCTCCCTGCGTGCATCTCCAGCCGCAGCGGAAAGTGGACCATGGTGGCCGGATCGTACCGAAACAGCTGCGCCTGGATGGTGAGGCTGCCGAGCAGGTAGCTGACGCTGTCGGTTCCGCTGCCCGCGAGCCGCATCAGCCGGCCGGGGTCGTTGGTGGCGACGCGGCAGAGCCCGTAGAGGGCCGCGGCCTCGGCGCCGCGGCGGAGGGCGTCCCAGCCGGCGGCCTCCGCGGCCGGGTCCGGCAGGCCGTCGAGGTCCAGCGCCGGAACCAGGTTCTCCAGGCTTCGCCGCAGATCGCGCAGGGACGCCGGGGTGGAGACGGAAATGCGGCGTGCGGAGTACTCGGTGGTGGTCTCGCTGGCCTCGTAGCTCACGGTATCCAACCTATGCGATGCTCGGACCTTGACCGTGACGTACGACGCAAATAGCATTGAAGAAAACGAATGTTGCCCATTTGGCAACATGGGTGGGCGGTGCCCGGCAGGACCGGCCGCCGCCCCGCACACCGATTCGGCGCCGTCAGCGCCACGCGAGGAGAACCATGGAAGAGATCCGCATCGAGGCCAACGGGAACATCGGGCCGATCGACTCCGCCCGGATCCCCCGCTTCGCCGGCGCGGCGACCTACGCCCGCCTGCCGCGGCTGGACCAGGTGGGCGCGGCCGACATCAAGGTGGTCGGCGTCCCCTTCGACGCCGGTGTCTCCTACCGCCCCGGGGCGCGCTTCGGAGCCAACCACGTGCGGGAGTCCTCCCGCCTGCTGCGGCCCTACAACCCGGCCCTGGACGTCAGCCCCTTCGAGAACGTGCAGGTTGCCGACGCCGGGGACATGGCGGTTAACCCGTTCAACATCAACGAGGCGATCGAGACCATCCAGCACAACGCGCTGGACCTCACGGCGGACGGCGCCTCCCTGCTGACCATCGGGGGGGACCACACGATCGCCCTTCCCCTGCTGCGCGCGGCCGCGGAGCGCGCGGGGGAGCCCGTGGCCATGCTGCACTTCGACGCGCACCTGGACACCTGGGACACGTACTTCGGTGCGGAGTACACGCACGGCACTCCCTTCCGGCGCGCGGTCGAGGAGGGCATCCTGGACACGGAGGCCATCTCCCACGTCGGCACGCGCGGGCCCCTCTACGGCAAGAAGGACCTTGACGACGACCGTCGCTTCGGCTTCGGCATCGTCACGAGCGCCGACGTCTACCACCAGGGCGTCGTGGAGGTGGTTGCCAAGCTCCGCGACCGCATCGGCAACCGCCCCCTGTACATCTCGGTCGACATCGACGTCCTGGACCCGGCGCACGCGCCCGGCACCGGAACCCCGGAGGCCGGCGGCATCACGAGCCGGGAACTGCTCGAGATCCTGCGCGGGATGCGCGGGATGAACCTCGTCGGCGCCGACGTCGTCGAGGTTGCGCCCGCCTACGACCACGCGGAGATCACCGGCGTCGCGGCGTCCCACGTGGCCTACGACCTCGTCTCCCTGATGGCGGACAAGCGCGCCACGGAACGGAAGGACGCCTAGTGAACACGAACCAGACCACCGGCACCCTGGTCGGCGCCCCGACGTCGGCCCTCGCCAAGGAAAACCGCAACGGCGGCGACCTGGTGATCGAGACCCTCGAGGCGTTGGGGGCGCGCACCGTTTTCGGGATACCCGGGCAGCACGCGCTGGGACTCTTCGATGCGCTCTCCCGCTCCGGGCTGCACTTCGTCTCCTCGCGCGTGGAGAACAACTCGGCCTTCGCCGCAGACGGCTACTCCCGGGCCACCGGCGAGGTCGGGGTCCTGTTCCTCTCCACGGGCCCGGGCGCGCTGACTTCCCTGGCCGGGCTGCAGGAGGCCTACGCCACCGGCGTTCCCATGGTGGTTGTCGCCAGCCAGATCCCACTGGTCGGGCTCGGCGCGCGGCGCAAGGGGATGCTGCACCAGCTGGACGACCAGAAGGCGTCCGCCGCCAACGTGACGAAGAGCCAGCGCACCGTGCACCACGCGTCAGGCATCCCGTCCGCCATCCAGGACGCCTGGGCGGACGCGATCACCGTGCCGCAGGGGCCCGTGTGGGTCGAGGTGCCGCAGGATGTGCTGCTCGCGCCCGTGTTTGTCCCGCCGGTCGCCGACGCCCTCGCGGAGGCGTACGAGCATCCGCCGCGGGTGGAGCTCATCAACGAGGCCGTCCGGTGGCTTGCCGAGGCCAAGCGGCCGGCGATCGTCGCCGGTGGCGGAGTCCGCCGCGCGGGGGCCAGGGCGGCGCTGCTGAGCGTGGCGGAGAAGCTGCGCGCCCCGGTGGTGTGTTCGCCCGGGGGCAACGGCGCGTTCCCGTGGGAGCACCCGCTGAGCCTGCAGTCGTGGGTCGAGGACCGGCATGTGACGGAGGTCCTCGAGGAGGCCGACGTGCTGATCGTCGTCGGATCTTCGCTGGGGGAGGTGACCTCCAACTACTTCACGCTGGAGCCGCGCGGCCACCTCATCCAGATCGACGCCGAGCCGCGCGTCCTGGAGTCCAACCGTCCCGCGCTGGGAATCCGCGCAGACGCCCGCGCCGCGCTGGAGTACCTGGACAAGGCGCTCGGCGGGCCGGACGGGGACGGCGGCCCGGACTGGGGCGGCAAGTCGCCGGAGGAGGTTGTGGAGTCCACGCTGGCCAAGGTGGTGGCCAGGCTCGATGCGCAGGACCTGGGCAAGGAACGCGCCTTTATGGCGGACATCCGCGCCGCCGTGCCGGACCCGATGCAGACGTTCTGGGACATGACGATCTCCGCGTACTGGGGCTGGAGCTGCTGGGACGCGCGGTCCGGGGAGTTCCACTCTGCGCAGGGCGCGGGCGGCCTGGGCTACGGTTTCCCGTCGGCGATCGGCGGCGCGATCGGCCTGGCCGTCGCCGGCAAGACCGGAATCGAGGGCCGTGTGCTGGCCGTGTCCGGCGACGGGTCGGCCATGTACTCCATCGCCGAGCTGGCCACGGCCAAGCAGCACAACGTCCCTGTGACGTGGCTGATCGTGGACGACGGGGGCTACGGGATCCTGCGCGAGTACATGGTCGGGGCGTTCGGCAAGGCCACCGCCACCGAACTGGCCCGCCCCGACTTCGTGGCGCTGGCCGAGTCGTTCGGCGTGCCGGCCCGCCGCGTGGCGCCGGGGGACGTGCGCTCCGCGCTGGAGGAGTCCTTCGCCGCCGAGGGGCCCAACGTCATCGTCGTCGAGACGCTGCTGCGGATGTTCGCGCCGACGCACCTGGACGCGGCCGCGGGGGCGTAGCGGCCGGGCAGCCGGCGGCCGACCTGGTCGCTCGGACTGGGAACGCGTGGCCGGGCATCTGGCGTCCGTGCTGGCGGGGCGGGCACCAGGTCCGTTCAGCTTCGCGAGATTGTGCTCTTGACCTGCGGCGATGCCGTGGACAAGAGTTGACGGCCCCTTAGCGCCAAGCACGGATCCAACCGGATTCCCGGCTACGCTACACATGAAGCGTTGCGGGCGCCGGAATTGCGTTGCGCTGCCGCGCTTCACCACGTCAATCACTGTCCCAGGGGGGAACCATGTCCAATCCATACACTCCACCGTCGTCGCCGCCCGGCCCCGTGCCGGACGGTAGGCCCGCCGATGTGCCGGGCCACGATCCGGCCGCCGGCCCCTACGGTTCCGGGTCGTATCCCGGCGCCACCCAACAGGGATGGAACCAGCCGGAAAAGGCGTCCGGCCTGACCGTCGCCGCGCTGGTGGTCGGCATCGTCGCCGTCGTCTTCGGGGTCATCCCCGCCATCGGCTTCCTGTCCATCTTGTTGGGCCCCGTCGCGATCATCCTGGGCGTGGTGGCACTGGTGAAAAAGCGCCCAAAGAAGGGTTTTGCGATCGCCGGCATGGTGACCGGGGCGGTGGGACTGATCGCCGCGATCGTGCAGGCGATCCTCGCCGCGTTCCTGGTGAACACCGTGAGCGCCGCGGCCGGGGAAAAGGCCGCCTACACCTACGAAGCCACCGGCGAATCGTACGTCGTCAGCTACATGACCACCGACCTCGAGAACGTCGCAACGGAGGACGTCGAGGGCGAGTTCTCGGCCGAGGTCGAGGCCAGCAAGCTCTTCGGGACCCTGTATGCCATGAACAACCCGGACGTCACCGGGGCCATCAGTTGCCGCATCCTCGATGCCTCAGGGGCCGTTGTCGCGGAGCAGACCGCGAGCGGCGCGGACGCCGACGTCGAATGTTCGGTCATCGGCGACCTGGCGCCGTAGCCGGCCGGAGGACGCCACGGTCCCGACCGTGCGCCGATCGGAACGCCCTCGCCCGTGTGGGCGGGGGCGTTATCCGTCGAAACCCATGGTGAAGCGCTCGGCGACGGTCCGCCGGACGCCGGCGCTGGACATCGCCAGGGCGACCGCGCCGCCGAAGACCGGGGCCAGCGGGCCGGGCAGGGGCCGCCCCAAGGCCATGTTCAGGTGGGCTTGGCGGGCGGCGGTGCGCGCCGCCGCCAGGCGCCGCGCCGAATAGTCCGCGAGCGCCCGGTCGAACGCCCTCCCTTTTTGTCCGGTCTTCCCCGGGTCCCCGGCCGTGCGCGAACCGGCCCGGTCCGCTATGTGACCCCGGCCGCGCTCTCCCGGCGAGGCCCCGCCGAGGTGTTCCACCAGCAGGGCGGCCAGGGCGGCCGCATCGCCGAGGCCAAGCGTGATGCCCTGCCCCCCGATGGGACTGATCTCGTGTGCCGCGTCACCGGCCAGCACCACTCGCCCCCGCGCCATGGTCCGGGCGGTGGTGCTCCGTGTGCGGAAGTCGCTCAGCATCGTGCAGGTCTCCGGGTCGGCGCGCCGACCGGTCCGGCGCAGGATCTCTCCGGCCAGGAGGTCGGCGCCCGTCCCGGGGGCCTCCCCAGCGGTTCCCGCGCCGCCGCCGGGGTCCGGTGCCGACGACGCATCCCACCCGCCCTCGATGTGCGGTCCGCGGGCGCGGCAGACGCGCACCACCCACCGGCGCACCCCGCCCGGCAGGGGGAAGCTCTCCACGATGCCGTCGGGGTGGAGGAACAGGGCCGCCGTCGCCCCGTACCCCGTGTCGTCGGCGAAGTCGCCCATCACATAGCGGTCCGGGTAGCCGTGCCGGCGCACGGGTATGCCGGCCAGGTCCCGCACGACCGAACGGACGCCGTCGGCGCCCACCAGCACGCGCGCCCGCAGGCTTCCCCGCCCCGAGCCGTCTGCCCAGTCCACGGCGACCCCGCCGCCGTCGTCCTCCAACCCGACGACGCGGCGCCCGCGCAGCAACACGCCCGGGGCCGTGCTCAGCAGGCGCTCGGCCAGCAGCGACTCGGTGACGTTCTGCGGCAACGCCAACACGTAGCGGTGCCTGCCGGCCAGCGTTCCGAAGTCCAGGCGGCCCACCTCGCGTCCACCCGAGATCGCCGCCCCCTCGCGGATCGGGACGCCCGCCGCGACCGCAGCCTCGCCGACGCCGAGGACGTCCAGCACGTCCACCGCCGGAGGGTGCAGGCCGATGGCACGAGAATGGGCCCAGGGGGCGGTGCGCGGCTCCAGCACTCGGACCGACAGCCCCGCACGGCACAGCAGGAGCGCCAGCGCCAGGCCTGCCGGCCCGCCCCCCGCGACAGCGACGTCAATCATCCGCCGGTGGCTCCGGTCGGTATACGGCGAGGATCCGGAACGGAGCGCGAGGCTCGGCGGACCAGCCCGGCGGCAGTGCCGCCTCGAGCTCCGGCGCCGTGTGGCTGCGGCGGATCGACGTCAAGCCGTCGGCGCGGATGAACGAACCTGGTGCCAGCGGCACGGCGGCCACAGCGAACAGTGCGTAGGCGGTGCGTGAGCGGCGCAGGTCCGCGTGCACGGCCACACCGCGCGCCAGGGCCTCGGTGTCGCGCAGCAGGCCGGCCAGGGCGGCGTCGTCGAGGTGGTGCAGCACGTGGTTGGAAATGACGACGTCGAAGCGCTCGCCGGCCGCGGCCAGGTCGGAGCTCGTCGCCCGGCGGTAGGCCACCGCGGCGCCGGGGGCCACGTCCCGCGCGCGGGACAAGGCGTATGCGTGGGCGCGGGGGTCCGGATCGATGCCGGTGGCCAGCAGTTCGAAGCCGTCCCGCGCCGCCATGCGAACCATCCACAGGGCCATCTCGCCCCCGCCGCAGCCGATGTCCAGCAGTGTGCTCGGGCCGGTGGTGGAGAGGTGCGGGCGGACGAACTCGCGGTAGAGCGCGCCGGGTGCCGACACAAAGCGGTTGACGATGGGGAAGCGGGCATACGTGCGCCGCAGCTTGTCCGGATCGCAGTCCGCCCGGTCCATCTTCTCGACGGCGTCGGTGTCCCGGCGCCCGAATCCCGCGCCGGGGGCCCGCGGCCGCAAGGGCACGCCCGCCCTAGGCGAGCTCATCGGGACGGTGAACCGTCATCAGCGCGGTCTCCACCGTCAGGCCGGGGCCGAACGCCATCGAGCACACGCGGTCCCCGTCCCGCGCCGGACGCGCCTGGACCGGGGACGGGCTCTCGCCCAGGGCGCCGTCCGGTTCCCGGCCCGGCGCCGCGCCGCCGGAATCGGTCCCGGCTTCCCGGTCCGTTCCGACCGACCCGCCGAGCCGGCGCCCGCCCGCGTCGCCGACCGCGACGGACACCGGTTCCTGCGCGGCGTCGAGGATGTCCTTGAGCACAAACATGACAGTGGCGCTGCTCATGTTGCCGTAGTCGCGGAGCACGCGCCGGGCCGGCACAAGCTGCGCGTCCGAGAGTTCGAGCCGGTTCTGCACGCGGTCGAGGATCGCGCGCCCGCCGGGGTGGATGCCCCAGTGGGCGACGTCGCCGAAGTTGGTTCCGGCGAGGCCGGGGTCGCGCGCGAACAGCGGCTCGAGGGCGCCGACGATGTGGTCGTCGATGATGTGCGGGACGTAGGTGCCCAACACCATCTCGAAGCCCTCGTCGCCGATGTTCCACGCCATCGAATCCTCGCCGACCGGCGTCAGGACGGTCTCGAAGTGGTCCAGGACCAGCGCCGGGCCGACGGCGGGCAGGTCCCGCGCCGTGACGACCGCGGCCGAGGCGCCGTCGGCGAACAGGGCCGAGCCCATGATGGTGTCCGGGTCGTTGGAACTGCGGACATGGAGCGAGCAGAGTTCCGCGCAGACCACCAGCACCACGGCGTCCGGGTCCGCCTCGCAGAACAGCTTGGCCGCGCGGAGCGCCGGGAAGGCGGCGTAGCAGCCCATAAATCCCAAGTGGTAGCGCTGGACGGACGGCGCGAGGCCGAGCGCGCGGACCAGTTGGTAGTCCGGTCCGGGGTTGTAGAAGCCCGTGCAGGACACGGTAATGACGTGCGTGACGTCCTCCGGACCCAGCCCGGAGGCGGAGAGCGCCCTGCCACCGGCCTCCACAAACAGGGCGCCGGCCTGTTCGGCGAAGATCGCGTTGCGGACCTTGGTGCTGGGGCTGAGGAGCACACCGGTCTTCCCGTCGAAGAAGACCGGGTTCTCCTCGTTGTTGTCCAGCGTCAGCTCCGAGACGGCGGTGCGGCGCGTCCGGATCTCGGCGGAGTTGAAGGACGTGGCGACGAGCCTTTGCCCCAGCCGGGTGAGGCCCGGTTGCGCCGCGAACACGTCACGGACCTGATCCTGGTGGAGGATCGTCGGCGGAACGGCTGTCTGGATCGTGCGCAACATGACCGGCATGCCCCGAGCCTAGGGCGCGGCGGCTCGTTTGGTAAAGGAACTAGTCCCGCGCGCGGCGGCGGGAGGCGACGACGTCCCCCACGATGCGCACGGCCGTGGGGGCGTTGGAGCCCGGGGCGACAGCGACGTAGCAGGGGGCCTCGTGGGCCGGTCGGTCGTCGTCGTCGTACCGGAACGGCAGGTAGGTGCCGCCCGCCTGCCGCACGATCAGCGCCCCTGCCGCCACGTCCCAGGCGTTGGTGTCCAGGCCCAGCGTCACGTCGGCCCAGCCGGCGGCCACGTGCGCCAGCATCAAAGCGCCGCTCACCTTCCGCCGCAGGGTCGCGTACGTCGTCACCAGCTCGGCGAAGGAGTCCATCGCCAGCTGGCCGTCGATCGCGAGCGCCTCGGCGGAGGGGTAGTCGGTCATGATCGAGGCCCTGGCCTCGTCCGGCTGGCCGGCCGGATGCAGCCCGGCGCCGTTGAGGTACGCGCCGTCAAGGTCCGCGGAGAACAGCAGCTCGGCGACGGGATCGTAGACGACGCCGGCGAGCAGCTCGCCGTCCAGCGCCGCCGCGATCGACACGCAGAAGAAGGCGACGCCGTGGGCGAAGTTGCTGGTGCCGTCGATCGGGTCGACGATCCACTCGATCCGCCCCGAGCCGCGGTGGCCGCCCTCCTCGCCCAAGATGCGGCTGTCCGGCTCCGCCGCGAAGATGTGGGCGGCGATGGCCTCCTCGGACGCGCGGTCGTGCTCGGTGACCAGGTCGTGGTGGTTCTTCTTCTCGTCGACGCGGAAGCCGGAGCGGAAGGCCGTCCGGAGCATCGGGCCGACGCCGGTGGCGGCGTCCTCGGCGATCCCGCGCAGGCGGGCGGACAGTTGGCGGGCGTTCTCGGCTGCATCCACGCCACCAGCCTATCGGCGGGCGGGAGCGGTGAGATCCCGCACATTACTTCACATGCGCAACTAATCGGGTTTATGGTTGCTTGAGGCAATATTCGCTCTGGTCAACTGTTTTGGCCGCCATCGTTTGTGAAGGGAAGTACCGTGTCGCTCGAATCCTCGACGGCCGCGGAGCTGGTCGGAAGCGTCCAGTCGCTCCACCAGGTCCTCAAGTGCGTGGCGCACGCCGGAGTCCTGCCGGGGGAGCCCGGCGTCGGCCAGCAGGCCGTCCTGGTCCGCGTGCACGACAGCCAGCCGGTCCGTGCCACCGACGTCGCCCGCCGGCTGGGCGTGGGCCCGGCCTCGCTCAGCCGCCACGTGGCCGAACTGGAGTCCGCGGGCATGCTGCTGCGCGAGGCGGACCCCGACGACGCCAGGGCGCAGTTGCTCAGCCTGACCGAGGACGGACGCGCCGCCGTCGAGCGCGCCACGGCCCGCCGCGCCGAACTGCTGGGCGAGCTACTGGACGATTGGGACGAGGACCGCGCGCGCACCGCGGTCTCGCTGCTCGACGAGATCTCCGGCGTGCTGCGCGAGGGGCTGGCGCGCGACTCCGCCCGCCGCTCCGTCGAGTCCGCCCGGGGCGCCGCGGCGCACGCCACCACCGCCGCCGCCACAGCGCAGGCCGCAACCGGCCGGGGGGTGGCGAAGTGAGCGCCCCCGTGGAGCCGCGCACGGGCGCCGCGCCCTCGCCGACCGTCCAGGAGGCGCTGGCCGACAAGCCGCAGATGACGCAGAAGGAGGTCCTCCGCGCCCTGGTCGGAGTGCTCTCCAGCTTTTTCGCCGCGATGCTCGCGGCGACCATCGTCTCCATTGCGTTGCCGACGATCATGGCCGAACTCAAGGGCTCGCAGACCGACTTCGCCTGGGTCATCACCGCCGCGCTGCTGGCCAACGCGGCCAGCACCCCGATCTGGGGCAAGATGGCCGACCTCTTCGACAAGAAGGCGCTCACCCAGGTCGGCATCACCATCTTCGTGGTCGGCTCCCTGCTCGCCGGATTCGCCCAGAACATCCCCATGCTGATGGGTGCCCGCGTGGTCCAGGGCCTGGGGATGGGTGGCCTGACCGCCATGGGAATGGCCATCATCGGCAGCATCATCCCGCCGCGCGAGCGCGGCCGCTACTCCGGCTACTTCGGCGCGGTCATGGCCGTCGCCACCGCCGGCGGTCCGCTGCTCGGCGGGTTCATCGTGGACACGCCCCTGGGCTGGCGCTGGACCTTCTGGATCGGCATCCCCGTTGCCCTGCTTTCCATGGTGCTGATCCAGAAGACGCTGCACCTGCAGCACACCCCGCGGAAGGTGTACATCGACTGGGCCGGCGCCGCGCTGGTCACCGCGTCCGTCAGCACTCTGCTGATCTGGGTCTCGTTCGTCGGCAAAGCCGGCAACTTCGAATGGATCTCCTGGCAGTCGGCGGCCATGGTCGGCGCGTCGCTGGCCATGATCGTGGTCCTGCTGTTCGTCGAGGCCCGCGTTCCCGAGCCGGTCATCCCGCTGAAGATCATCGCCCAGCGCACCACCGCGCTGGCCATCGTCGCCTCGATCGCGATCGGGGTGGGCATGTTCGGCTCCGGCGCGTTCCTCGGCCAGTTCTTCCAGCTCTCCGCCGGGGCCACCCCGACCATGGCGGGCCTCTTCACGCTCCCAATGATCCTGGGCAACCTGATCGGGTCGGTCGTCTCCGGCCAACTGATCAGCCGCTTCGGACGGTGGAAGGTGTTCCTCATCGTGGGGTCCCTGCTGAACATCTCGGGCCTCGGCCTGTTGGGCACCATGACCCACACAACGCCGTACTGGCTCCTCGCCCTGGGCATGCTCCTCAACGGGTTGGGCATGGGCATGATGCTGCAGAACCTGGTGCTGGCCGTGCAGAACACCGTCAAGGTCACGCAGATCGGCACGGCCAGTTCGTCCGTGGCGTTCTTCCGCTCCATCGGCGGGGCGTCCGGCGTCGCGGTGCTGGGCTCCGTCCTGTCCGAGCGGGTCGGCACGCTGACCATGGAGGGCCTGCGCGCCGCCGGGCTTGTCCCGGCGGGCGGGGGAAGCGGCCTCGGCAGCGTGTCCACCATGGACGTGTCGGCGCTGCCGGCCAACGTGCAGTCGATCGTGCAGGGCGCCTTCGGCGACGCCACCGCCGCGGTCTTCCTCATCTCGGCGGCCGTCGCCTTTGTGGCCTTCGTGTGCATCCTCTTTATCAAAGAGGTGCCGCTGCGCAGGTCGGTCTAGCCACCGGCCCGGCGCCACGACGGGCGGCGCCGCGCCCGGGAGGGTGCGGCAGCGCCGTCGTGCCGGTCCTTTAGCCCTCGTCCAGCTGTTCCGGTTGGCGGCCCAGGCGGAAGTGCCGTCCGGTGATCTCGCTCGGATCGATCTCCACCCAGAAGTCCTTCAGGGTCGGGACCCAGGGGTCGACCCCCGCGGCGCTGGCAATGTCGATCTCCGCCTCGGTCTGCAGCACGCGCGCGGTGCCGCGGACGACTACCGACCAGGCCTCGTCGCTGAGGATGCCGTCGGCCTCGAAGACGACCCGCGGGTTGACGGTCAGTCCGGCTAGCTTCCCGCCCGGAGCGGTGCGCAGGTAGATCTTGCCGTCGGCCGTTGCGTGGTTGACGGGCACCAGGTCGATCTCCCCGCCCACGCTAGTGGCCAGGCGTCCATGCTTGGCGTGGTTGAGAAGCGTCCAGCACTGTTCGGTGTCGAGGACAAGGACGGGCTTGTCGTCTGCGTGGGTGAACATCATGGCCACATTGTTCTACATTCGGTAGAAGATGACTAGCCTTTGGGGCCCCCTTTGTGGTCCGAGTTTGCCCGCCTGCAGTCCATGCCGGGAGCGTCCAGAAATTCGGTGAGCGCGCCCAGCACGGCGTCCGGGTCCTTCAGTTGGCACTCCCAGAGCGTGAGGGAGTCCCAGCCCAGCATCCGCAGCGACGCCCGGTGGCGGTCGTCGCGGGCGGCGTTGCCCTCGCGTTTGGCGGCCCAGAAGTCGGGGTTCGACGACGGCGCCCGCCGGCCCGCCGGGCAGTCGTGGCGGTGCCAGAAGCAGCCGTTGACGAACACCACCTTGCGGCGCGACGCGAAGACCAGGTCCGGCTTGCCTGGCAGCTTGCCGCCGATCAGTTTGATCTCCGGCGCCGCGCGGGCCGCCGCGTCGGCGGCGGCGCGCGCCACCTGCCCGTGCAGACGGAAGCGGTAGCCCGCGGCGTGGGCGATGCGGCGGACCTTCAGTTCGGGGCCCGTGTCCTTGCCCCGGATGCGGGACATCAGGGCCGATCGCTGCTCCACGGTCAGGCGGTCCATGTCTCCATTCTCGGTGTCCCCGCGCAGGTCGTGAAAGACTTGCGGCATGCTAGGAAACAGCACCGCCACGCCCCACCGCCACATCGGCGTCCGACTCGAGGACTCGTGGCACGCCGTCCGCGAGCGCAATGCCCGTGCCAAGGGCATGGTGGCCACGGTGGCCTCATTCCGCGGCTACGGGCTCAGCGCACCCGCAGGCGGGTGGGTCCGGGTGTTGGCGCGGATCTCGATGGCGCGCCCCGGAAGCCTGGTCACCAGCCTTCCGGCACCCAGGGTGGTTTCCGACAGCGTCCGGGGCTGGCGGAACTTCATTTCCCCCGCGCTTCCTTACGCCGAGGTCACCGTCACGGTGGACGGCCGCAAGTACAAGGTCGACGCCGATCGCGGCGGGGTGCTCGACGCGATGATCGAGGTGGACCTGGAGGCGGGATGGCACACCGTGTACCTCTCCTGCGAGGGCTCCGAGGACGCCCCCGCCAGGGTGTTTGTGGTGGACTCCGCCGTGGACTTCGGCCTGGTCTCCGACATCGACGACACCGTGGTGGTCACGGCGCTGCCCCGCCCGCTGCTGGCCGCCTGGAACTCGTTTGTTCTCAACGAGCACGCCCGCGTGGCGACCCCCGGCATGGCCGTGATGATGGAGCGGCTGATGCGCGGGCGCCCCGGCTCGCCGGTGCTGTACCTCTCCACCGGGGCCTGGAACGTCGCGCCGACCCTCACCCGGTTCCTCACGCGCAACCTGTACCCCGAGGGAGCGCTGCTGCTGACCGACTGGGGGCCCACGGAGGGCCGCTGGTTCCGGTCCGGCATGAAGCACAAGGTGGACCAGCTCCGCCGCCTCGCGCACGAGTTCCCGCAGATGAAGTGGCTCCTGGTGGGCGACGACGGCCAGCACGACCCGGAGATCTACGCCGAGTTCGCCAAGCGGTTCCCGCAGAACGTCAGGGCGATCGTGATCCGCCAGCTGACGCCGTCGGAGGCCGTGCTGGCCGGTGGACGCTCGATGGGAACCGTCGACGCCACCCCCGGCGTGCCGTGGATCTACGCGCCGGACGGCGCCGTCATCATCGCCGAGCTGGAGAAGCTCGGCATCGTTTCCGCGGAGGACCAGCGCGTGCAGGAGCGCGAGCAGCTCCGGGCCCTCGAGCAGAAGCAGGCGCGCGGGGAAGCCGGGTGAGCGGCCGCCGGCTCCGCGTCAAGGTGCCCATGCGCTGGGCGGACATGGACGCCTACGGTCACATCAACAACGTCAATCTCGTGCGCATGATGGAGGAGGCGCGCATCGCCTCCTTCGGCGTCCCCGGCGGGACCGGAAAACCGGGCAACGAGCCGATGGTCGATCTTTTCTCGGCGGTTCCCGGCGGCACGCAGACCCTTGTGGTCGAACACCGGGTGCGTTACGTGAAGCCGCTGGACTACCGCAACGTCCCGGCCGAGGTGGACGTGTGGATCTCCGCGGTGAAGCCGGCCAGCTTCGACATCTCCTACGAGTTCCACGATCCCGTCGACGGCGGCGTCTGCGTCCGTGCCACCACCACGCTGGCCTTCTACTCCACGGAGGAGTCCCGTCTCATGCGGATACCCGCCGAGCATCGGGACGCCTTGGCCGGGTTCCTCGGGGCGCCCGTCTTTCGCTGACGGCGGCTCGGGCCCTACCGGCCTAGACCGCGTCCATTCCCTGGAGCCGGGCGGTCAGTTCCGCGAAGTCGCGGGCGAGTGACTCCTCGTGCTCCAACGCGCACGGTTCCACGGGGTCCGGTGAGAGGCTGACGTAGGTTCGTCCGGCGTGGCGGGACCTGTCTGCCGGAAGACCCAGGATCCCCGCGGACCGGTTCCAGACGTAGCGCCACCTCCCGACCACGGGGCCACGCGCCCCGGCGAGCAGATCCTCGTTGTCCGGGGTGGCCGCCCCGGGCGCACGCGGATCGAGGTCGGGATGCCGGGTGGCCGCGCGCAGAAGGCGCCTGCGCTCGTCCACCTGGAACGCGTCGTGCGTGTGGGCGGCAACCAGCTGTCCCTCCGCCGTGCGGATGAGGATGAGCTGCTCGGGGACATTGACGGAGATGGACACGTTCTCCCAGTCCTGGGGGTGGGCCAGTGCGCTGCGCAGCCGCAAGACGTGGATACGGTGGCCCGGCCGGAAGTAGGCGCAGAGGGAGTCTGCCCCGGATGCGGTGGTGTGGAAGCCCATGGTGGACCCTTTCCGTTGCTCTTGCCGGCGCCATGTGGCCGCTGGCCGCTTCGTCATCCGAACCACCCGAGAAGCATGGGGTTGGTGTGCGGCCGGGTCGGAGCCCAAGGCTGGCCGCATCTCGTGAAGCTGGCCTAATCGTAGCGCAGGCCGCGGGGCGGCCGCCCGCCGGTTACGCACGCCGGTCATGTGCCACGCGCGGCGCGGTTTGCGTTTGGGGGCGCCGGTGGGATTGGGTGGGGAAAACGTCTGTGCCGGAGGATACCGGCGACCAGAGGAGTGATTTCCAGTGACAGTTCCCCCACAAGCACGTCCCGTCCGGCCGCAGGTGGTGCTGGAGGTCGTGGCCAGCGAGAGCCTGGGCGAGCACATGGTTCGGCTGACCCTGGGGGGACCCGGGTTTGCCGACTTCCGGAACAAGGACGCGACGGACAAATACGTGAAGCTGCTGTTCGCCGACCCGGAGCTGGGGCTGGAACCGCCCTACGACCTGGACGCGCTCCGCGGCACGCTGCCCCCGGAGAAGCTGCCCGTGCGCCGAACGTACACGGTGCGCCGGGTGGACGAGGCGGCCGGGACGCTGCAGATCGACTTCGTGGTCCACGGAGACGAGGGCATCGCGGGACCGTGGGCCGCCGCGGCCCGCCCCGGGGACAAGGTCTGCTTCTCCGGCCCCGGGGGAATGCACCGGCCGGACGCGGACGCGGAGTGGTTCCTGTTCGCCGGTGACGAGTCGGCGCTGCCGGCCATCGCCGCGACGCTGGAGGCCATGGATCCCGCGTCCCGCGGCGTCGCGTACCTGGAAGTCGAGGGACCCGAGGACGAATTGCCGTTGGATGCCCCCGCCGGGATCGAGTTGCGTTGGCTGCACCGCGGCGGGCCGTTCAGCCCGGAGAGCACCGTCTTGGCGTCGGCCGTGATGGCGGGGGAGTGGCCGGTGGGCCGGGTTCAGGTCTTCGCCCACGGCGAGCGCGAGATGGTCAAGAACCTGCGACGCTACCTGGCCGACGACCGCGGTGTGGACCGCAAGCAGATGTCGTTGTCCGCCTATTGGGCGTTCGGACGCGCCGAGGACACGTTCCAGGCGGAGAAGCGCGATCCGATCGGTCAGATCTTCCCCGAATAGGGCCGGACGTCGCGGCGGGCAGACCGTGCCCCGTGCCGAGTCGTCGTGCGCGCTACCCGTAGGCGGTGGCGGTCCACAGGTGGACCAGCGCGTGCGCCCGGTACGGGCTCCACGCCGTGGCCCGGTCCTCCGCCTCGGCGGCGCTGATCCCGCCGAGGGCGCGCCGCAACACCAGATCGCCCGGCGCGAACGCGTCGCGGTCGCCCGCGGCGCGTACAGCAAGATAGTCGGCCGTCCAGGGTCCCACCCCCGGCAGGTCCAGCAGCTGCGCGCGGGTCAGGGGAAAGCGTGGTTCCGCCCGGGTTCCGGCGCGCTCGGCGTTACGGGCCGCCACGAAGGCGGAGGCCACAGCCGCAAGTGTCCGGGCCCTGGCGTTCGTGATGCCGACCGCGGCGCGAAGCTCCTCGTGTGGCAGGGCCGCGATCGGCTGCGGCTCGGGAAAGAGCCGCAGTCCCGCGGGCCCGTCGGATCCGAATGCGGCGACGAGCCGGCCGGAGAACGTCCGGCAGGCGGCAAGCGAGACCTGTTGGCCGAGCACGGTGGTGACGGCCGCCTCGAAGGGGTCGAGGCATCCCACGACGCGCAGACCGGGGCGCGCGTCGACCAGCGGCGCCAGCAGGGGGTCGGCGCCGAGCACGGAGTTGACGTCGGTCAGGTCCGTGTCCAGGTCCAGCCACGCGCGGAGGACGGCGTCGAGCTCGGCCTCCTCCGCGGGCGGCAGGCCGGGGCCAGTAATGCGGACGCCCGCGGGTTCGACCGTCAGAGTGATGGCGTGGTGCCCAGAGGATAGCCGCACGGCGCGGGTCACGGTGGCGGCGGCCGGATCCACGATGTCCAGCCGCGGGATCGCGTGCGCGGCCAACAGCCCCAGCAGTTCCGGTGCCTCCAGGCCCCCGGCGGCCCTCAGCAACCGGCCGCCCGCGTTCATGCCGGCCAGACGCCGGAGGATCCCCGGCGGTGGCTGCCCAGCAGGTGCGTGTCGACCATGCCGATCGCCTCCATGAGCGCATACATGGTGGTGGGCCCCACGAAGGAGAAACCGCGCTTTCGCAGCGCCTTGGAGAGGGCCACCGATTCGGGCGACGTGGTCGGCACCTCGGTCAGCGTCGCCGGCCGGGGGGTATCCGCGGGACGGAACGACCAGACGAACTCGACCAGTCCGCCATCCGGGCGCAGGTCGATGGTGGCCCGCGCGTTGCCGATCGCCGCGAGGATCTTGGCGCGGTTGCGGACAATGCCGGAATCGGCCATCAGGCGCGCGACGTCGTCGTCCCCGTACTCCGCCACCACGTCGGGATCAAACCCGTCGAACGCGGCCCGAAACGCCGGCCGCTTGCGCAGGATCGTGGCCCAGGACAATCCGGCCTGGAACCCCTCGAGACTGATGCGCTCGTACAGTCCGTGCTCGTCCCGGACCGGGAGGCCCCACTCGGCGTCGTAGTAGTCCCGGAGCATCGGATCCACGCTGGCCCAGGGCGGCCGGGCGAGACCGTCGTCGCCGAGGACGGTTCCGGCGCCCGGGGTTCTGGCCTCGGCGGCGCCGCCCCCGGGGCCGGAGCCTGCACCGGGGGCGCTGGGGTCGGCGGCGGGTTCGTCCCTGGCCGCTGCGTCCCTGGACGCTTCTGCGGTCCCTGCCGCGGTGTCGTTTTTCACGGTGCGGTGCCTTCTTCCAGTCCGGTGTGGCGGAGCGTGATGTTGATGCGTCCGGAGTCCAGGCCGCAGCCCTCGGGAGCCGTCCCGGGGTAGACCTTGGGGATGCCGTGGTAGGCCAGCCGGGAGGCGCCACCGAACACGAACAGGTCCCCGGACAACAGCTCCACGTCCTGGTAGGGCCTGGCGCGGTTCTCGGTGTTTCCGAACCTGAACAGGCAGGTATCCCCGATGGACAGGGAAACCACGGGGGCGAGGGAGGCCTCGTCCTTGTCCTGATGCATGCCCATCCTCGCGTCGGCGCCGTAGTAGTTCACCAACGCCGCGTCCGGCGTGTAGGCCGCGTCGGCCGGGCCGGGCCGCGCCGGCTCCGGCGCGCCGACGGCGAGGTAGGCCTCCTCCACCGCGCGCCGCCCCAGGTTCACCAACCACTCGGGCAGCGGGAGCACGCGGTTGCCGTTGACGTCGGTTGCCTCGCGCGTGTACCGGTAGGGCTGCCAGTGCCAACCGAGGCAGACGGTACGGACCGACATCTCGTGTCCGCGGACCTTGGCCGCCCGGATGGGGACGGGACCGTCGGCCCACTCGCGGAAGCGGTCCGCGATCCATACCTGTTGCCGGACCGTCAGCCAGCCGGGGACGTGGACCGCCCCGGGCGCGACCTCCCGGGGCGGACGCGCCAGCAGGTCGTCGCCGAAGAGGGTGCTCACGCCGCCTCCAGCCTGAGCAGGCGGTTCTTGGCTTCCGTCCCACCCAGGTAGCCGCCGAGGCTGCCGTCGCTGCGCAGCACCCGGTGGCAGGGCACCACCACGGGGAGCGGATTGGTGGCGCAGGCTGTTCCCACGGCACGCACGGCCTTCGGGCGGCCCGTGGCCAGCGCGATCTGCGCGTAGCTGGCCGTCTGTCCGTAGGGGATGCTCGGGAGGTACTCGTGGATCTCGCGCCGGTAGCCCGCCGAGAGCGCGCGGTCCAGCGGCAGCTCAAAGATGTGCCGCGTCCCGGAGAAGTATTCGTCCAGCTGGCGCGCCGCCTCGTCCAGGCGGGCCGGTGCCAGGAGAATCCGCGGGCTCAGCCGGGTGGCGAGCTGCTGGAGGACGGCCTCGTGTCCCTCGCCGGCGAAGGCGACCCGCACCAGCCCGGCCTCCGTCGCCGCCAGCAGCAGGGGGCCGACGGGAGTGTCGACGATGCTGTAGGCGATGTCCAGGACGCCCGCGGATTCGGCGGCCTCCACCAGCCGGCCGTGCAGCCGGTCCGGAACCTCGGCGGCCTCCGCGACGGAGAGGAGGGCGCCCAGTTCGGCCTCGAGAGGGGCGGGGAATTCGGGGGCTGGAATCGTGGTGTTCATGGGTTGACCTCCTGCGGGATGGATTGTGTGTCCGGTCGCGGCGCCTTGCCGTCGTCGGGAACCGGAACGGAGAGCGACGTCCGCAGGGCCCTGATGCCGTCCGAGCAGGCCCGGCGCGCGGCCTCCACGGTGCCGCCGAGGATCACGGCAACCTCGCCGTGGGGCAGGCCGGCGACGTGGTGGTACGCCACGGCCATGCGCTGCTTGGGAGGAAGCGCCGCCAAGGCGCGCCAGAGTTCCTCCTCCGGCTCCCTCGGCAACCCGATGGTGGAGCGGAGCTCGGGCGGCGACGCCGAGGGGACGGCCCGGCGGGACGTCGCCCGGACGACGTCGAGCGCCTTGCGGTGGGCGATGGTGACCAACCAGGCCTCCACGTTGGCGTCGTCCGGCAGGTCCGGATAGGCACGCAGCGCGGAAAGGAAGGTTTCCGACCAGGCGTCTTCGGCGTCCGGGTGGGGGCCGAGGACCGCGCGGCAGACCTTCAGCACCGTGGTGCCGTGGGTCCGCACGACCGCTTCGAAAGGCTGTTTGATGTTCATCACCCCGTAGACGCCGGTGCCCGCCAAAGTGTGAGCCTCCGTGGCCACCGAATCTACGCGGGTCCCGGCCGACCCGGCGACCCGGGCGGCCGCGCGGTGGACAACGTGGGGCCCCTCGGGCGAGGGGCCCGCCGGTGGATGGCTAGCGCAGGACGATGTCCGTCGCTATGGCGGGCGAAAGGCCCGTCTCGACAAACCCGGACACGTTGGACCCCGGGTGCTTGACGATGTCCGACACCGAACCCAGGTGCCGGGACAGGTCGATCTTGTCCTCCGGGGCGGCCAACAGCAGCTGGAAGCCGAATTCCTGCAGCGCGTTGATGCCGGCGGCCGCGTACTCGGAGTTCGCCTGGATAAACGCCTCGTCGATCATCACGGTGCCGTAGGTGGTGAACCCCTGCAGCGCGAAGCCCAGCTGGTACGCCAGCGCCGCGCCCATGATGAACGAGGTGAACCGCTGGCCCTCGCCCCCGGACAGCGTCCCGGGTTCCAGTCCGGTCTCCACCTCGCCGCCCGGCTTGTGCTCGTTGCAGGAGATCGTCACGTGCTGCCGCACGTCCAGCACGGTGTCCCTCCACGCCTGGTGCGAGGAGTCGTCCAGCGCGTCCACCAGCCTTTCCAGCGCGCGGTAGCTGGCCGTCAGCTCCTCCGGTCCGCGGCGGGCGTAGGCGTTCCCCAGCGCCTCCTTCAGCGCGACCCGGAAGTCCCGGGCCTCGTCCGGGATCGTGGTGCGCACCTCGAGCCGCAGGCGGCTACCGTGCTCGAAGGGCACGTCGGACAGGATCTGGTTAAGCGGCAGGATGCGCTGCGAAATGTCCCGCCGCTCCTCCTCCAGCAGCTGCAGCAGGTCCGAGAACCGCTCGTAGGAACGGTTGGAGAAGTACTCGCGGAACTCGTCCTCGCGCTGCGGGAGGCCCTCCTGAACGATGCCCTCCAACAGCCCCACATAGTGCGGGGCGCTGTCCACGGACGTGCCGGCGGTGGCGGCGGCGCCCGGTCCGAAGTCGCGGGCGAACTGCTTGAACGTCTCCGTCAAGGCGCTCTCCGTGGAGTACAGGCCCTGCCGCAGGGCCGTGGCGCGCTCGCCGAACTCCAGCGCCACCTCGGCGACGGCGGCGTCCAGTTCCGCGACCGTCGCCGCGGCGTCCCGCATGACGACGGCGGCCAGCGCGGGGTGCTCGCGCAGGAGCTGCTCGGCCCACGGCTCCGGGCTGCCGGTGGCGGTTCGTTCCACGGCCTCGCGGAGCTGCGCGGCGGCCGCGGAGGCGCGGCGCTCCAGGGCGGAAGTCTCGCTGCGCAGGACGGCGAGGCGGCCGACGCCGGACTCGAGTTCCGTCCGCGCCTCCGCGAGCGATTCGCGCAACGCGGCGAGGTCGGTGCTGGCGTCCATGGCGTCCGCGATGCGCGACTCGAGGTCGGCCACCGCCGTGTCCTGCGTGGAGGTGTCCAGCGCCGCGAACGGGCGCTTGTCCACGGACAGGGCCTTGAGCGAGGCGAGTCGCCGGGCGAGCTCGTCCTTCGAGCGGCTGCGCTCAGTGGCCAGGTCCTCGGCCCGCACGCGCTCCTCCTCGAGGCGCCGCGCCCTGGCTTCAAGTTCGGAGATCTTCTCCTCGTTCGTGAAGCCCAAGAGGTAGTCGGACGCGGCGACGACGCGGGTGTCGCGCTCGAAGACGCCGGCGGAGGCCTTGATGGTGCCCGCTCTGGAGATGGCCTTCGGGTGGACGTGCAGCCCGGTGTCGGTTTCCACGCAGGCCAGCGCATGGTCGGCGGTGATCTTGGCCCGCAGCCAGTCCCCGGCGTCGGAGGACTTGAACTCGAGCTTGGTGACCAGGTCCGCCGGACCCGGTTCGGCCTGGCGCGGGACACGGGAGATGTCCATCCAGCGCAACCGGCCGACGCCCTCCAGCCTGTCCACCGCGCCGGTGACGGCGGAGAGGTCCCCGCCACGGACCAGCAGCGTCGTGGCCAGCGTCCGCAGCGCCTTTTCAGCCGCGGAACGCCATTCGGCGTGGCCTGGCGCGATGTCAACGAGCTCCCCGGCGAACGGCAGGTTGGCCGGGTCGATGCCCGTCTCCGAGCAGATGCGCCGCCGCGCCGCCGCCGACGCCCCGTCGATGTTGGAGCCGCGCAGCGAGTAGGCGTCGATCTCGGTGCGGAGCTTCCGGCCGCGGTCGCGCGCCTCCATGGAGGCCGCCATGGCCTCGTACTCCAGCGTCTTGGCGTCCTTGGCGACGCCGGCGAGGTTCTCCGCGGCGACGGCGGCCTGGCGCCGCGCTGACTCCAGGCCGGACGAGGACCACGTCAGCTTCACGCCGACGTCGTCCATGTCCCGGCGCAGGGTGGAGGCGATCGACTCGCGCTCGGCGAGCCGCGCGCGGGCGGCCTCGAGCTCGCGCTCGAGCGCCTGGACCGCCTGGCCGCCGTGCGAATCGTGCTGTTCCTGCAGGGAACGGGCGCGTTCCTCGAGCGCGTCCTTGGACTCCGCGGCCGATTCGATGGACGCCCGGTTGGCGGCGAGCTCCGCGGCCAGGGCGGTGGACCGCCCGCCGAGGAGCTCGGCCGCGAGGTGCTCGCGCAGCAGCGGGAGCTGCGCGGTGGCCAGCTCCGTGTTGCGCTGAAGCTCCGCGGCGAGCTCCTGGTGCCGCGCGTATTGCGCCGGCACGGACTGGAGGGCATCGCGCTGGGCGCGTGCGTCCTCGAGCTGGCGGTGGATGCCCCGCAGGTGGCTGAAGTCCTCGACGGCGCCCGCGGCCGCCTTCAGCGTGGCTGGGACCTCGAGCACCTCGTAGCGGAAGAACTGGTTGACGCCCTTGTCCAGTCCCTTCCCGTTCTGCAGCGTGCGCAGGAGCGAGAACGCCTTGTCGTTGTCGATGCCCAGCCGCCGGCGGAAGCGCTCGGCGAAGGTCTTGTGCGTGTCGAAGGCCTCGAACCCGTCCAGGGTCTTCTGCAGGCTGGTGGGGGAGAAGCGCCGCGAGCCGTGCTCCTCCAGCGCCGCCGTGTCCAGGGCCCGGTTGCCGATGACGTAGTGCTTGCCCACCTGCCCCTCGAGCCCGTTTGCCGGGAGATCGAAGAGCGCGGCGATGCAGGTCTGGCCGCCGAGTCCGTCGTCGTACGTCAGCGCGATGGCGCTCCACGTGGCGCCCGGCCGCTGGTACAGCGTTCCGGACTCGGTCTTGAAGCGCCGACCGCGCATGTAGGAATAGGTGGTGCGCCGGTCCTTGCGCGTGGACGCCTCGTGGGCCGACTCGTTCAGGCGCGGCGCGGCGTGGAAGATATGGCCGATGCCGTCGAACAGCGTGGACTTGCCGACGCCGGGGTGCCCGGTGAGCAGCGTGCCGTCGCGGTCCACGTAGAGGCTGTGGCGTCCGTGGAACGTGCCCCAATTGATGACCTGGATGCGGGTCAGGCGGCGCTGGCCGGGGTTGACGGCCTCGCCGAAGGGCAGGGTCAGGGCGATGCTCACAGTTCCTCCTCCACGGAGTCGAGGTCCGGGACGTCGGCGGCGGAGGAGTTCTCCAGCGCCGCGATGTAGGCGGGGATCTCCTCGACGGTGCCGAACGGCAGCGCCAGCGCCAGGGCGCCGGAGACGCGGTATTCGTCGTCGAGCTCCGTCGGCAAGATGAGCTTGAGGGCCACCAGCCGGGCCAGCGAGGCGTCGGTCAGGTCCTCGAGCCGCTTGTCGTCCACGGCGCCCGGGCGGCGGTGCTCCTCGAGGATCTCCCGCGCTCCGGCGCGCGAGACGACGGGGTCCGTGCCGGTGTTGGCGTGGCGGTCCAGCAGCAGCCGCAGGCGCAGGGCCAGCAGCGTCTCCTCGCGCTTGAGCGGCTTGCGCGGGGCGATCGCCGTGGTGTGGGGCGCTTCCACCTCGACGGGCACCAGGAGCGCGATCTTGCGCTCGGTGTCCACACTCAGCTGAAGGAACAGCTCGGCGACGTAGGCGGCGATGTCCTCCCGGCGGTCCAACACCAGTTGCCAGAGCCTCGCGTCGACCGTCCCGTCCAGGTAGGGGCCGCGCAGGAGCCGCACCAGGAGTTGCCGCAACGGCAGCTCGAAGCGGCCCGTGTCGCCGTCGAAAAGTTGGCGTTCGGAGCGGTGGCCCGTCTCGTCGGTGGTGGGCGCCCCCGCGGTGGACCCTCCCGTGAAGGACCCGTCGGCGGGGAGTCCGTCCGCCGCGTGTTCGCCGTTCGGGAGCGTGCCCCCCAGCTCCTCGGCGTAGGCGGTGTCGGTGGTGCTGGTGCTCATGCGGGGTCCTTCGCGAAGGTGATCACGGGCAGGTAGGCGTCGCGTTCGCTGCCGTCGACCTGGCGGAAGACGACGCGCTCGAAGCGCTCGGTGTCCATCGGCTCTCCGCCGGTGCGGGCGGTGGCGAGCAGGTGGCGGAGGTTGTTGAGGTGGCGGTCCGCGGGCTCCAGCTCCGCGAACGCGGTCCCGAGGGTCGCGTCCCCCGCGGCGTTCCTGCGCGCGCGCACGACGGCGGCGCGCACCTTGCCGGGCTCGGCCTTCGGCGTCGTGGGGGTGCGGTGAATGTCCGCCTCGGTCAGCGCGGGGGGTTCCGCGAGCCGCGGCGGCGCGACGTGCTCGGCGGGGTCGAAGATGCGCAGGGAGGCCAGGGTGCTGAAGTCCGGCGAGAAGAGCCGCACGGGCGCGGCGGGCGTGCGGGACTTCAGTGCCGGCGAGGCGGCCACCGCGAGTTCCGCCGCGCGGACCGCCTTGCGCAGCAGCAGCGATTCGCGGAACTCGTCGGACTGCACGTAGGCGTGCAGGCTCTCCGACAGCTTGCCGTAGCTGGCGTGCACCTCGCCGGCCTGCCGGCGGAGCTCGCGCAGCAGGTTGCCCAGGGTATGGCGCTCCTGGGCGGTCAGCGCGTCCACGAAGTCGCGTTCCAACACGTCGTTGATGCCCTGCCGGAAGCGGGCCTGCCGCTGGGGGTCGTTGAGGAACTCGGTGAAGCCGCGGAACGTCTCGCCCTCAGGGGTGCTGCGCAGCTGTCGGTCGCCCTCCAGGACCTGCCCGACCGCCACGCCCTTCGCCACCGAGGACTCCATGATTTCCTGGCGCACGGCGTGGAGCATCTCGCGGACGCCGTCGCGCATGCGCTTGAAGTCGGCGGGCAGGTGCGAGGCGAGGTCCAGGACCGAGCGCGCGGCGGCGACGGCGCCGTCGTGCGGCATGGGGCCGGGGCTGGTTCCGTCGCGGAGCTCGTCGATCCGGCGGGCGCGCTCGTCGATCTCCGCCTGCAGCTGGCGGATGCGCGCCTCCGGGTCCGGGTCCGTCTCGTGGGCCAGGGTCTCTATGCTGGTCAGCAACGTGTTCAGCCGCGAGGAATTGAGGTTGGTTCCGGCGCCGGAGAATCCGTCGAGGAACGTCAACACGCGGGCGGTGTGGGCGGTCGGCTCGTAGACGAAGTGCCCGTCCACCAGCGGCCGGGCCAGGAATCCGGAGCGGACCCACGAGTCGGCGAACTGCGGGGCACGCCACGCCTCGCTGATGCCGGCGCCCTCGGCGCGCAGTTGCTTGAGGAACGCGTCGAGGGCGGCGTGGAAGGACTCCAGCGTGATGCGCGGCCGCGCCTGGGTGAACTCGGCGCGAAGGAACGCGACGGTCCAGGGGGCGGCGGACAGCAGCTTCCACGCGGGCGAGGACCGGAATTCCAGCTGGTCTTCCCAGATCGCGGCGGCGTTCTCTGGCGGGCGCATACGCTGCTTTCCGGCCTGGGGCGAGGCCAACTAGGGGTGGGTCGGGATGCGCGCGGCGCAGGACCCGACCCTACATTCTAGGCCACCGCGACCGGGGCGGCGGCGCCCGGTCAGGCCGTCGCGAAGTCCTCGGTGTCGATCGTCGACCGCTGCGCGGAGTTGTAGCGGTGGCCGCTGACGGTGCGCTCGTTGAAGATCTCGCCGACCTCCTCGAGCGTCGCCGCGTCCAGGCGAAGGGACTCCGCGCCGAGGTCCTCGTCCAGGTGGTCCGCGCTGGTGGTGCCCGGGATGGCGACGACGTGCTCGCCCTGCGCCAGGACCCATGCCAGGGCCAGCTGCGCGGGCGCGGCGCCCGCGCGCCGCGCGAGCTCGGTGAAGTCCCCCAGCAGGCGGAGGTTGTTGGGGTAGTTCTCGGCGGAGAAGCGGGGCATGTGGTGGCGCATGTCACCGGCGGGGAGGGCGGACGGATCCGTCAGGGTGCCGGCGAAGAAGGCCCGCCCGAGCGGGCTGAAGGCAACGAAGGTGGTGCCGAGCTCGCGGCAGGCCTGGAGGACGCCGAGTTCGGGGTTGCGCGTCCAGGGCGAGTATTCGTTCTGGACGGCCGCGATCGGGTGGACGGCATGGGCTCGGCGCAGGGTCTCGGCCGAGACCTCCGACAGGCCGATCGCCCCGACGAGGCCCTCGCTGACCAGTTCCGCCAGTGCGCCGACGGTTTCCTCGACGGGCACGTTGCGATCCAGACGGTGCAGGTAGTAGAGGTCGATGAAGTCGGTCCTCAGGTTCCGCAGCGAGCTTTCCGCGTGGCGCCGGATGGTGGAGGGCCGCCCGTCGACCCGTCCGCGGCCGTCCACGAGCTCGAGCCCGCACTTGCTGGCCAGGAAATACTCCTTGCGCCGGTTGGCCAGGGCGGCCCCAACGAGTTCCTCGTTGCGCCCGCCGCCGTAGAGGGTGGCCGTGTCCAGGTGGTCCACCCCGGAATCCAGGGCGTGGTGGAGCAGCTTCGCGCCGTCCTGGTCGCTGGGGAAGTTGGAGTAGCCGTGGCTGAGGTTCATGCAGCCGAGTCCGATGGGACGGACGGGCGTGCCGGCAAGGAGGCGTTGTTCCATACATCTTGTCTAGCACGGCGGGAAGTGGGCGCGCTAAAGCGGTTCGGTCAGCCCCTCGAGCAGCCGGGCCAGGTCTCGGCGGTTGCTGCCCGGGATGGGCACGAGCGGTGGGCGCGGCTCGCCCGCGTCGATCCCGGCAGCGCGGGCCAGCGCGTAGAGGTTGCTGAGCTTGCGGAGGCCGTTGAACTCGTGCAGCAGCGGCGCCAGCTCGTCCCGGAGCGCGGCGGCATGGGCCGGGTCGCCGGCCTCCACCGCGTCGCGAAGCGCCTTGAAGTGGTGCGGCAGCACGGACGCGGGGCCGCTGTGCCACGCGTCGCCGGCGAATCCAGCCTCCGCGATGAGCGCGTCCCCGCTGAGCCCGTGGCTGAAGTCGCCGGACACCATGCCGCTCAGCTTCGCATGCCGGCGGGCGAACGACGCGGCGTCGGGCGCGGATTCCTTGACGGCCTGGATGGTCGGCTCGCCGGACAGCTCGGCGATCAGTTCCAGCGGGAAGGAGAAGCTGGTGGTGATGGGGTTCGAGTACAGGCAGACGGGCAGGTCGGACGCTGCGGCGACCTTCCGGCACTGGTGGGCGACCTCGTCCTCGGTCAACGGGACGTAAGAGACGGTGGAGACTAGCAGCCCGTCGACGCCCGCTTCCACCGCGTCGGCGACGTTCTCCAGCAGTTCGCGGGTGGCGACGGCGCTGACGCCGGCGTACAGGGGCAGGGACGGGTTGGCGGTCTTCACGGCCTCCACGGCGGTGCGGACCACGCCGCTGCGCTCCCGCGCGTCCAGATAGGCGAAGCTGCCGGAGCTGCCCAGGACCGTGATGGCGTCCACTCCCGAGACCGCGAGGGAGGCCAGCAGCCTTCCCAGCTCGGCATGGTCGACCGCCCCGGAGTCGTCGAAGGGGGTGACGGGATATGCGATGAGACCTCGGAACGCTGTCATTCCGCCATGCTAGGCCATGCGGACCCGGTCCATGTGGCCGGCGCCACGCCGGCCGTCCCTTCGGTACACAGCCCCACGAACGCTCCGAGCTCCTCCAGCCCGGCCGGCTTGCTCGGCAGATGGTGCGTCAGCTCGGGGGAGCGCACCACCACGGCGCGCCATTGCCCGCGCGAAATGGCGACGTTGACCCGGTTGCGGTTGAGCAGGAAGTCCATGCCGCGGGGCGCCTCCGCCGCCGCCGAACACGCCATGGAGAGGATCACGACCGGGGCCTGTTGGCCCTGGAACTTGTCCACCGTCCCGACGCCCACGCCGTCCAGACCCGCCTCCCGCAGGGCGGCGCGGACGGTGTTGACCTGCGCGTTGTAGGCGGCGACGACCATCACGTCGTCCTGCCGAAGGGCGCGGACCGTGTCGCCGTCGCTCCAACGCAGGCCGAGGTGCCTGCGGACTTGGCGGACGACCTCCGCCGCCTCCTCCGGCGAGTGGGTGGTGCGGCCGCTGTGCTCGACCATCACCGTTTCGACGCCGGCGGGCACGCCCTCCAGGTCCCTCGCCAGGGCGGCGGGCGCGGCCTCCAGCTTGCCGTCGTAGCTGAGCCGGGACACGCGCGAACACAGCTCCGGGTGCATCCGCCACGAATCGGCCAGGAAGTAGCCCAGGTGTTCCGGTAGCGTGGCGTGGCCCTTGGACAGCCAGCCGAGCGCGGACTCGTCGACCGGTTCGGGGTGGGTGCCCTGCGTGACCTGCGGCAGCTGCTGGGGGTCGCCCAGCAGGAGGAGTTTCCGGGCGGACCGGGCGACGGCGAGCGTGTTGGCGAGCGAGAACTGCCCGGCCTCGTCGATGACCAGGAGGTCCAGCGACCCGGGCGGCACCGCGGCGCCGGTCATCGTCCACGAAGTTCCACCGACTAGGCACCCGCCGGCGTCGGCGAGCAGGGCCGAAAGGTCCGCCTTGGAGGTCTTCTTCCACGGTTTGGGGTCCTTGTCTCCGCTTTTCGGTTCCTTGCCGATCGCCTCCGGGTCCACCCCGGCCTCGATGGCCCTCCCGAGCAGGTTTTCCACCGTGGAGTGGCCCTGGGAGACGACGCCGATCTTCCAGCCGAGCTGGACCAGCCGGGCAATCACGTGCGATCCCACGTAGGTCTTGCCCGTCCCGGGGGGACCCTGGACGGCCAGGTAGGAGCGGTCCAGGTCCGCGACGGCCGCGGTGATGGCCCCGATGTAGTCGCCGAGCCCATCCGGCCCGGTCTCGACACGCGGCAGGGCGCTCAGCGTGGCCAGCCGCGGCGCGGACTTGAGCAGGATGTCGATGCCGGGATGGCGGGGGAGCGTGGGCAGGGCGCCGCCGACGGTCTTGGCGAGTTCGGCCAGCGCGGCCTTCAGCGACTCGGTGCGGATCGGCGCGTCCGGCAGCAGGGCAACCGGCAGCTGGCCGCTGGCGGGCAGCTTCTTCTTTTCCTTCTCCTGTACCAGGATCCTGTACGCGTCCCCGTCGACGGGCAGCGCGGTGTCGGGCAACTCCTCCACGCCGACAACCAGCACGCCGGGAACCGCGTAACGGCCGGACACCTCGGACACGGGGAAGGTGTACGTCTCCGGCGCGGGGCCGGGCAGGACCTCGTGCCAGGTGGAGCCCTCGAAGAATTCGGAGGCGGGCGCGGCGGTCCCGGTGAGGGCGACCACACGGGACTTGAGCGTGCCCCTGCCCGCCTGCGGGCCCTGCCAATCGGAGACCACCTCGGCCCGCCGAACGGTGAACGTGTTCCGCCGTTCCGCCAGCCCGTCCGGCAGGGAATCCATGGAATCGAACAGGTCCCACCAGTACTGCTTGTCCTCGCGGCGGTGGTAGCCGGTGGCCGCCGCGACCAGGGCGACGGCCCGTTCTTCGGGGGTCCGTTCGAGTGTGCCCGGAAGCTCTTCCAGGAAGGCGCGCAGCCGGAGCTCCTCGGCCGACGGTTCTTCGACGGGCACGTCCGCCCGCGGCAGCGTCTCCTGCGCCGGGCCGCGCTCGGGTTCCGGCGTTCCGCCGGCGGGGTGGCGGAGCGCCAGATCCAGGAGCCAGTCCCGCAGGCGAAGGGTGGAGACGCAGTCGTACTTGTTGTACTCCGAGATCGATTCCCTGATCTGTTCTTCCTCCGATCTGTCGCCCGAGTCGCGCGCGGCACAGTAGGCCGCGTAGGCGACCACCGAGGCGCCGGCGTTCGTTACCCCTTCGCGGGGTCCGTCGCCGCCCATGTAGAACGGCTCGAGCTTTTTGATCGAGTACGAGTTCTCCGAGATCCGCAGGGAGTGGCGCACCGTCTCGTAGAGGTCCACCAGCAGCCCCTCGCGCAGCCAGGCGTCGACGGTGTCTTCGCCCGCGGTGTGCCGGACGGAGAGGTTGCGCAGGGCCGACTTCTCGTAGGCGGCGTAGTGGTAGACGTGCAGGTCCGGCCACGTCTTCCGCCGCTCCTCGACGTAGGAGAGGAAATCCAGGAACGCCTGCTTCTCCTGGGCACGGGTGTGCGCCCAGAACGGCTTGAACACCGGATTCGGGCCGTCCGCCTCGACGACGCCGAACAGGTACTCCAACCCCCAGGCGCCGTTTGCCGGATCCTGCCACAGGGGATCGCCCTCGAAGTCGAAGAAGATGTCCCCGGGGCTCGGCGCCGGCAGCGCGTCGATGCTGTGCCCCGGCAACACGCGGAAGGAGACGGGGTGGGCCGCCGCGCCCTCCCCGGCGGTGGCGACCCCGTCCACCGGCCCGCGATGCGTCTGCATCCGGGCCTGGTCGCGCATCCGCTCGAGCGGCCCCGTGGCGCGCGCGTCGTCGAGCTGCGCCAAGGCGTCGATGGTGGTGATACCGTCTTCGATCAGCTTCTTGCGCCGCGCCACAGTCATCCCGGCCACCAGCAGCAGGTCGCGCCGCTCTGCGACTTGGAGGGCGCAGTAGTCGCACCTCCCGCAGGCGGAGACGCCGTCCTCGCCCCACCGCACCCGGCGGCCCCCGGCGCGGTGGCCGGCCACCAGCTTCAGGAACCGGTCCCGCCGTTCGCGGTAGACCGGGAGCAGGTCCGGCAGGGAGTGAACGCTGTGCTCCATGTTTCCCAGCACCAGGGTCACCAGTGGTGACGGCTCGAAGCCCGCCTTGACGAGCTGGTCCCCGTAGGCCGCCAGCTGGAGCAGGGCGCTGACCTTCGCGTGGCGGGCCAGCTTGGAGTCCCAGACGGCATAGCGCCCGTCGGGCTGTTTGACGATGAAGTCGGCAAAGCCCAGGAACTCGCCGTCGAAGAACGTGGCCTGGAAAACGACGTCGGCGCCGGCCCGCAGCGCCGCCAGCGTGTCCTCGTGGCGGGCGGCGAACACGGCGCGGTCGTAGCCGTCCCGCGGGGGAGCGGGAATCCGCACCACGCCCGTTCCGGCGGCGGGGTCCCACTCGCCGTACCGTGCCACCAGCCCCGCAAGGACCTTCTCCTCGTGCACCGTTCCGAGCTTCGAGGCGCGCGCGAGCATCGGGTCCTCCTCGAGGTCCGGCCTCTCGGCCAGCCCGAGCTTCTCGTCCAGGCGGTGCAGCAACCGGTACTCGCACTCGCTGGCCGTGACCAGGTCGCTCGCGGAGTACACGAGGTCCCGTTGCCCGCCGACGGGCTCCGATTCGAACAGCTGCACGCTTGCCTCCCCAGTGTGGCCGGCGGATGGCTTCCCCCGGCCCTGCACCGAATCTAACAGCCGTCCCCGACCGTTTGCCGCGCCGCGGGACTCCAGGACTGGGCGAGGCCCAGCGCTGAGGCGAGGCCGCGCCCGCCAACCTCGGCGAGCAGGGCCGGATCCGCCACGACCACCAGCAGGGACCGGGCCCGCGACAGTCCCACGTAGAGCTGCTCCCTGGCGCGGGAGAGGTCCTTGAAACCGTCCACGCACAGCACCACCACGGATCTTTCCAGCCCCTTGAAGCCGAGGACATGGCCGTAGAACTCCGCCTCGTGGTCGTGGAACTCCCGCCAGTAGGCGTCGGTGGTGCCGGCCTCGTGGTGGTCCTGGTGGACCGGGTGGCGGTGGCGCGTCGTCAGCAGGGCGATCTGGTTGTTGGCCCAGCCCTCGTCGATCAGGGCGTCGACGCAGTCGCCGGCGAGATCGAGGGCGTCCGTCGTCGCGCACGCCACCAGGCGCGCCGCGGGCCCCGTCCCGCCACGCGGCGTGAAGTTCTCCGGGGCCAAGGGCCTGAAGATCCCGGCGATCTGGCGGGTGTTGCGCAGGTTGTCGTCCACGTGGATGGTGGCGAGCGGTGCCGCCGCGCCGGCCGTCCCGGTGCCGAGCGCGGCGCCGTCCCAGCGGCTGTAGACGTCCTGGCGGTCGTCCATAAAAGCGTAGACCTCGCCCGTTTCCGGCTCGCGCGTGCAGGCCAGCAGGGCGTCGCACCAGAGCGGGGCGAAGTCCTGCGCCTCGTCCACAACAACGGCGTCGAGTCGTTCTTCGGCGGGCAGTCGGTCTGCGGCCCGCCGCAGCAGGGCGGGCATGTCCGCGTCGAAGTAGTTCTGGCCGGCGCCGTCCGGAACGCCGAGCGCCCTGGCGTACTCGTGGAACTCCCCGGTGAACACGGGGCGCGCCTGCCTCCAGGTTCCCACCTCGCGCCTCAGGTATTCGCCCAGACCCTTGTTGTAGCAGAAGAGGCCCACACGCTTCCCGTCGCGGCAGAGGGCCTTCGCCTTCTGCAGGGCGAGCCAGGTCTTGCCGCTGCCCGCCCCGCCGACGAACCGCACGCGGCGCAGCGACCGGGTGGCGCCGAGCAGCACCTTCTGGTTCTCCGTCAGGTGCTCCTGGTGGTCCTCGACCTCGCGCGCCGTGCCTCCGGGCGGTTCCGCGGTGTCCAACGTGGCGGCCAGATGCACGGCGATCCGGTCGACGTAGGACGCCGCGAGCGTCGTTGTGCCCGATCCCTGCGTTTCGATGACACGTCGCAGCGTCTCCGCGAGCGGGCCCCCGACGTCGCGCCGGTCCAGGAAGAGCGACCGAGGACTCCCGGCCGACTCCCACCCGGCGGGCACGTCCGTATACGGCAGGCAGGCCAGGTAGGCGAAGCGGCTGGAAAGCCGGGAGCCCGTGCGCTCCTCGATCCAGCGCTGGAACGCGTGCATGGAACCCTGGGACTGGGCCAGCGGATTCTGGATCCGGTGGGAACCCCTGGCGTCGGACTGCGACCACGTGCCCCCGGACGCCGAGACCCGGCCGCCCTTGACCTCGATCGCGGCAAGGCCGACGCCGGGCCAGAGCACGAGCAGGTCGATCTCGTGTTCGTTGGTGCCGAGGCGCGCCTGGACGGAATGTGCCAGGACCGCGTCGTCGGGCAGTTCGGCGCGGAGCCGCTCCCAGACCGCCCGCTCGGCCGACTGGCCCACGGAAAAGTCGGGGTCCTCCGGAATGCACCGTGCCATCGTGTCCCCCTGTGGTCGCCGTCCGGGAGCCCCGGATGCCCTCAGCCTAAGCCCAGTTGTGTGCGGCCGGGCGGGGTCGGCAGGCGGGATCGTGGAGGGAAACGACGGCAGGACAAACAGTTCCGGGCGGGCACCGAAGTGCCCGCCCGGAACTGCTGGTTGTGTCCCCTGCGGGATTAGACGCGCGCGTCGACCCGCGCGTCGGTGGCCTGCGCCGCGGCGGCACGGCGGCGTCCGAAGAAGACGTGGTCGAGCGAGAGGCGGCCGGCGCCGAGGAGTGCGACGGCGGCGGCGCCGACGGCCAGGGCCAGCACCAGTTCGTAGCCGCCGTCCGCGGCGTAGACGCCGGCGGGGGCGTGGACAAGGGCGATGGCGCCGAGCATGTTCAGCACCAGGAGGACGGAGACGGGACGGGAGAAGAGGCCGAGGATGAGCAGGATTCCGCCCGCAAGCTCGAGCGTCGCGACCGCCGGCGCGGCCAACGACGCGGCGGGGATGCCCATCTCGCCAAAGGCTCCCTGGGTTCCGGCGATGGTCCACTCGAAGAACTTCTGCCAGCCGTGGGCGGCGAACAGGAAGCCGATCACGAGCCGCAGGACGGTCTGGGCGGCGGTAAGGGTGGTCTGGTTCGGGGTGGTTGTCATGTGTCCATGGTCCCGAAATTATATTGAAGAATCAAGTATTGTGTCGTTTGTCTCGATGTTGCGCGCGGGGTCGCCTAGTCGCGGATCCTCACAGCAGCCTCTTTGAGGTTCTGTTCGACCCGGGTGTAGGCGTCGCGCGCCACGGCCTTCCAGAAGTCCAGTGCCAGGCGGGGATGATCGTCCTCGAGGGAGCTGATGGCCTCCGCGCTGAGAACCTTCAGGCGCACCCGGCCCTGCGCCGTGACCCGCACGGACTGGCCGTTGGTGCCGCCGAGGGCGATCTCGCCGAACGTCATCCCGGCCCCCAGCGTGGAGTGCCGGAACCGGTGGCCGTTGTGGACGCTGCTGGTCGCGACCTTGCCGGAGAGGATGAAGTAGACGCCGCCGAACTTCTGGCCCACCCGACGGATCACCCCGCCGTCCTCGATGGTGCGCGGCTCCATGTGCGCCTCGAGCGTAGCGATATCCTCCGGCGGCAGCGGAGCGAGCGCGGGAAAGTCGGGCACGGAGACCGCGTCCGGCACCAGCCGGGGGCCGCCGTGCGCCTCGATGAGGTGTTCCTCGGCCCACTCGACCGCGTCGTTCCGAGTCGCGAACAGCGGGACCGCCCCGGGCGCGGGCGTGGAGCCCGAGGGTTCGGCGGCGCCCACGGCGTCGGCGACCGGCCCCTCCACCTCGATCACCGCCATGCGCCGCCCGTCGGCGGCGAGCCCGTCGCGCAGTTCCGCCAGTAGGCGCAACGACACGGGGCTGACCTCGTCGACGCGCCGGGCGTCCAGGATGACGAGCTCCACGGTGTCGGCGAGGGAGCTGACGGCGCGCACCACGGACTCCGCCCCGGCGAACAGCAGGTCGCCGTTGAGCTCCACCACGCGCGCCCGGTGGCCGTGGGCAGCCAGCACCTCGGCGGCCTCGTCGTTCCGTCGCACGCCGGAGGGGGAGTCGGTCACGTCGTAGCTGTCGCGGATGGCGGATTTGCCGATCCGCGCGGCCCGCACGAAGTGCAGCTCCATGTCTTCGGCCATACGCTCGGACGCGGCGATGCCGCGAACCGACGTGCCGTGCGGATCCAGCGGCGGGGAGTAGACGGCGAGGCCCACCTGACCGGGCAGCACGGCGATCAGGCCGCCGCCGACCCCGGACTTGGCCGGCATGCCGACGGCGGAGGTCCACGAGCCGGCGTCGTCGTACATGCCGCAGGTGGTCATCACGGAGAGGACCCGCTGGACGGCCTCGATGCCCAGCGCCTGCTTGCCGGTGAGGGGGTGTGTTCCGCCGTTGGCGAGGGTCGCAGCCATGAGGGCCAGGTCGCGGGTGTTCACGAGCACCGAACACTGGCGGAAATAGTCGTCGACGTGGGCGTCGGGATCCGTCTCGATGATCCCGAAGCTCCGGAGCAGATAGGCCAGCGCGCGGTTGCGGTGGCCCGTCTTCGCCTCCGATCGGTAGACCTGTTCGCTGACCTGCAGCGGGCGGCCGGCGAAGTCCGAATACTTCGCCAGGATGCGGGCGAACCGGTCGCGGCCACCGGAACCCTTGATCAGTGACGTGGCGGTGATGGCGCCGGCGTTGATCATGGCGTTGGCCGGGCGCCCCGTGTCGTGTGCCAGCGAGATCTCGTTGAACGCGTCGCCGGAAGGTTCCACGTCGACCTTCTCGTCGACGGCCTCCAGCCCGAGGTCCTCCAGGGCCAGCCCGTACGTGAAGGGCTTGGAGATCGATTGGATCGAGAACTCGGTGTCCGAGTCACCCACCTCGTAGACGAACCCGTCCACGGTGGCCAGCGCGATCGCGAAGTTGTTCGGGTCCGCCGCGGCCATGGCCGGGATGCCCTGGAACGGGACGCCGTCCTTGATGGTGGACAGCTCGGCGTGGAGTCCGCGCAGGTAGCTTTCGATGGGGGAACGCATGCCGCCAGCCTAGCGACACCAAGGGTGGCGGGCGTACGACGGCGGACGCGCTGGGGCGGGCGCGACGTCGGACGCACGACGGCGGGGCCGGGCTTGCGCGCCCGGCCCCGCCGCGTGTGCCTCCCGCGTGGGAGGTGGGAACCCGGCCGGGCACCAGGCCCGTTCCCCAACCGCGGCCGTTGCCCGGACGGGTTCCCGATGGGATGCCCAGCCCACGGATGGCGGTGTGCCCGCGGGTTCCCCGTGCGCGAACGGCCGTCCCCCATCAGGCCGTCCACCCGCCGCCACCGCTCCGTCTGCTGAACGGTTCCAGTACAGCGGGGGCCTCCGACAGTTTGGGACCGAGCTCGCCGCCGGCGACGCCTAGCGCCGCCTGGAGCCGAACAGCAGCGACGCGGCGGCGGTGGCTCCGGCGACGGAGTAGACGGCCGGCCAGGCACCGATCTTCTTGGCGAGCGGGTGGGATCCGCCGAAGGAAAGCAGATATAGGGCGGTCAGGGCCGAGGCCCGGGCGGTGCCCGCGTCGCGCTTCCACACGAGGAAGGCGGCGGTTCCGGCGGCGGCCAGCACGGCGCCGCCCAGCGGACGGTTGCCCGTGGAGCGGGCGGTCTGGAATCCGCCGACGAGGCCGGCGGTGGTGAACAGCGGGGGCAAGAGGTTGGCCATGTTCCTCCTGGGTAGTGGGCCTCCAGCCTAGTCCGGGCCGACTCCAGTGCGGGCGTAGCATGGACGGATGCTTTCATCCACCCAAACCCAAACCACGCCCAAGAAGGTCGTGATGGTCGCCGTTGTGGCCGCGCTCGGCGGCTTCCTTTTCGGCTTCGACAGTGCCGTGATCAACGGAGCGGTGGATGCCATCCGCGACGAATTCGGCCTTGGCAGCGTCCTGCTGGGCTTCACGGTCAGCTGCGCCCTGCTCGGCGCGATGGCCGGCGCCTGGATTGCCGGGCCGTTCGCCGACCGGCAGGGCCGGGTCCGGGCGATGCTGGTGGCCGCCCTGCTGTTCACGGTTTCGGCGGCGGGCTCGGGTCTGGCCTTCGGCGTGACCGACTTGATCGTCTGGCGGTTCATCGGCGGCATCGGCGTCGGAATGGCGTCCGTGCTGGCCCCCGCCTACATCGCCGAAGTGTCCCCGGCACACAGTCGCGGCCGCCTCGGTTCCCTGCAGCAGCTGGCGATCGTGACCGGCATCTTCGTGGCCCTGCTGTCCGACGCGCTGATCGCGACCGTGGCCGGCGGCGCCGGCGAGGTCACCTGGCTGGGCCTCGAGGCCTGGCGCTGGATGTTCCTCACCGGCATCGTTCCCGCCGTGGTCTACGGGATCCTCGCGTCGCGGCTGCCCGAGTCTCCGCGCTACCTCGTGGCGAAGAACAAGTTTGCCGAGGCGGGCGTGGTGCTGGGCGACGTCGTCGGCCTACGCACCAAGGAGGCCGTGGAGGACAAGCTGGCGGCCATCAAGGCCACCATCAACACCGAGACGCGCCAGAGCCTGCGCTCGCTGGTCGGCGGCAACGGCTGGCTGCTCCCGATCGTCTGGGTGGGCATCCTGCTCTCGGTCTTCCAGCAGTTCGTGGGCATCAACGTGATCTTCTACTACTCGACCAGCCTCTGGAAGTCGGTGGGCTTCACGGAGTCCGATTCGTTCACCGTCACGGTCATCACCTCGGTGACGAACATCGCCGTGACCATCGTGGCGATCGCGCTGGTGGACCGGGTGGGACGCCGGCCCATGCTCCTGGCCGGCTCGGCGGGCATGACCGTGGCGCTGGGTCTGATGGCCGTGTGCTTCAGCCAGTCGACGGGATCGGGCGAGGACGTCGCGCTCCCGCAACCGTGGGGAACCGTCGCGCTGATCGCGGCGAACCTCTTTGTGGTCGCCTTCGGCGCCACGTGGGGACCGGTGGTCTGGGTCCTGCTGGGGGAAATGTTCTCCAACGGCATGCGGGCCGTCGCGCTTTCGGTGGCGGCCGCCGCCCAGTGGCTCGCGAACTTCGTCATCACCACGACGTTCCCGTACCTGGCCGACGTCGGACTTGTCCTCGCGTACGGGCTCTACGCCCTGTTCGCGCTGCTGTCCCTGTTCTTCGTCTGGCGCTTCGTCGAGGAGACGAAGGGCAAGGAACTCGAGGCGATGAAGTAGGCCTAGGAGGCGTCCGTCGCGCCCGGGGCCCGCGTGGTGTCCGCATCCGCGGGCAGCGGGGCGTCCACGGCGGTGGGCTGTTCCCGCAGTTCGGCCAGGATGGCGGACCCGAGCACGCGTGCGCCCGCGAGGGAGGGGTGCACGCCGTCGTAGGCCATGCCGTCCGAGTACAGCCCCGGGTTCGCCTCGGAGCGCAGTCCCGCCGCCGCGTCCACCCAGTCCCAGCCCCGCTCGGCCACGAATCCTGCCAGCCAGTCGTTGTACGCGACCGTCTCGGCGGCGAACCCGTTGCGGGGCGGCACGGACGAGACCAGGACGCGCGGCGCTCCCACCGTGTCGGCGATACGAACCATGTTCGCTCCGATGTCCTCGAAGGGCAGGCCCGCGTGGATGTCGTTCGTTCCGGCGATCATGACCAGGACGTCGGCGGCGAGGGGGTACGAACCGTCCGCCATCTCGGCGGTCACGGCCCCGCCGACGGCCCAGCCGCCGACGAACGCCGTCGTCTCGCCCTGCGCGAAGTTCACCCACGAGCGCTCGCCGACGATGCGCCGCGCGACGTCCCGCGGGTACGCGTGGTCGGCGGTGATCGAATCGCCCGCGACCGCGAAACGGACCACGTCCGCACCGGCGGCCACGGCCATGGCCTGGTCCGCCATGCGCGGCGCCCCCGGCCCGGCCACGGCGCCTGGTCTGTTCGCAAGGAAAACGAATGACGCTGCCAGGATGGCCAGCAGCGCGGCGGTGGCGACAATGGCGGACAGTTTGCGGGATGGGGACGACAACACGGGCGCTACTTCTCTTTCACTTGCGGACGTGCGTTAAGCGTAGGTAGCATCCCGTGCCCGACGTGCCGTCCAGCGGTGACGATCCGGTGACGATTGGTCGCCGGACCGCCCGCCGGGAGACGGCCGGGGCCTAGCCGTCGAGGCCGCCCGTGCAGGCCGCGCCGGGCTCGGGCGTCTGCGGGCCCTGGCGGTACTTCTGGATGAAGGTCTCGATACGCGGGTCCGCCGGCGAGTCGGCGACCATCTGAACGCCCCAGGCGCTGACCTTGATGGGTTCTTCCTGCGCCGCGAACGGGGTCAACAGCATGTAGGTGCGGTCGCCAACGAGCTCCTTCAGGGCCGCGACGTCGGCGTCGGACGCGTCCTCGTTGTAGCTGATCCACACGGCGCCGTGCTCGAGGGAGTGCACGGCGTGTGTCTCGACGATCTCACGGTCGTAGATCCCGCAGTTCGCCCAGGCGGGGAAGTGGTCCCCGCCGACTCCCGGGCTCTGCTCGTAGGTGACGGGGGCTTCCGTGTGGTTCGCGCTGGCGATCTCGAACGTCTGGGCGCCTTCGATGGGCCGGGCGGCCTCCGCCGCTGCGGCGTCGCGCTCGGCCGCCTCCTGGCTGATCACGATCGTCGTCGGGATCGCGATCGCGAGGACGGCGGCGACGGCGACGGAGACGGTGATGATCCGCGTGCGCTTGGCCTGCTTCTGCTGCTTGGCGACGAGCGCCTGGGCCTGTTCGCGCTTGGAGGAGGGGGTGCGGGTGTTCTCGCTCATTTTGAGGGTCCGATTCTATGGTTGGTTGCTCAGCCGAGGTCGGCGAGGAGGTTGTTGAGGGCCGTGATTTCCGCGGACTGCGCGGTGATGGTCTTCTGGGCGAAGTCCAGGACCAGGGGATTCTCGGCCCGGTCCATGGCGGCCTCGGCCATGGCCACGCCGCCGGTGTGGTGCCGGATCATCAACCCCAGGAACAGGCGGTCGGCCGCGGTTCCCGTGGAGTCCTCCAGCCTGTCGATGTCCTCCTGGGAGGCCATGCCCATGGAGGCCGTGCTGTGGCCGGAGGACGCCTCGAGCCCGGAGGTCGGGCCGGTGGTGGCGTCCGCGGAGTGGCTAGCGTGGCCGCCCTCGCCCTCCACCACCATGTCCTCCATCCAGGTCATGGCGGGTCGGGTTCCGGTCTGCGGAAGCCCCCAGACCTGCAGCCAGGCGAACATCTGTCCCGACTGCTGGGACTGGGTCGTTGCGATGTCGTAGGCGATGGAGCGCACGGCCTCGTTGTCCGAACGGTCGCGCAGCATCAGGGACAGCTGCACGGCCTGGTTGTGGTGGGTCTGCATGTCGCGCGCGAACCCCGCGTCGGCGGACAACTCGGTCGGGTATCCGGTGCGGGGGCTCAGGGTGCCGAGCAGCCAGCCGCCGATTGCCGCGGCGATGACCAGGGCGGCGATCGCCACCACCAGCGCGCGGCGCGGCCCGCGCGTGGCCGGCCTGACGGCGTCGTCCGGCCCGGAAGGGAACGGTGCCGCCGGCTCGGGGGTTGCGCCGGCGGATGTGTGGGTCTGGGGCATGGGGCCCTCCATGGTGCGTGGTCGCTGGTGGCGCCCGGGCGGGCGCGGGGACGCCTTGCGCCGTTTCTCCGGCGAAAGGTGGGCGTGTGTCCCCTACGTGCGGCTGATGGACAGCGCGACGAGGTCCGGCGCCCGCGCGGCCATGCCGTTGGCCCGCAGTCCGTCGGCGTCGCCGTCGAAGCGTTGGGTGCCCCAGAGCGTGTCGGAGTCGGGGCGCGGCGCCGCGGTGGGCGCCGAGGGGTGGGACTCGTCCGCGGAATGGCACGACGGCGCTGGCGCCTTGTCGGGGCAGTGCGGCTCCGCGAGCTCGCCGGCGTCGTCGGGATGGTGCGCCGCCTCGGCGGAGGTGGAGCCATGCGACGGGTCCGCTGAATGCGAGGGCAGTCCCGGTTCGGAGGCGCCGGCGCCCGCGGCCCCCATGGTGAGCGCCGCCGCGAGGACCAGCGGCAGTGCGAGCACGGCGGCCAGCAGTGCGGCGAGGCGCCGGGATGCTGCTCTCTGCACTGTGCTCCGTTCGGGATGGCCGGTGCGGCGGGTCCGCCGCGCGCGAAGATTGACGATACAAGGGTAACTCCGAACCCTTTGGACCGGCCTCACAGGTGCGTCGCATAACCTCGATGGGTGAAGATTCCGCATCAACTCTCCTCCGCCGCAACTCCGAACGATCCCACGCTCTGGTCCGAGTGGTGGGACGCCCTCGTGGCCGGTTTCACTCGCGGCGTGCCGCTCAACGCCCCGGCCATGACGCTTGTGCTCATCATCGCGGCGGCCATCGCCCTGTCCGTCCCGCGGGCCAGCTGGCGCTGGTTCGGGCTGTTCGTCACGTTTACGCACGAGCTCGGGCACGCGTTGGCGGCCATGAGCACGGGCCGGATCGTCAGGGGCATCAGGCTGCGGCTGGACCACTCCGGGGAGATGGTCAGCCACGGCCGCGGCCGGGCGGGGGCTGCGTGGGCGGGGTTCTGGGGCTACCCGGCGCCCGCGGTCGCCGGCATGGTCCTGATCTGGGCGGCGTGCGGCGGCTGGGCCGGGGCGGCGCTGTCCGTCGGCGCCCTGCTGCTCCTCGTCGCGCTGCTCTTCATCCGCAATCCCATGGGAATGCTGGTGGCCGTCGCCTGCGCGGCGGTGGCGCAACTGCTGGTCGTGTACACGCCGGTGGAGGCCGTGGCCTACGTGGCGGTCTCGCTGGGGATCGCGCTGGTAGTGGGGGCCGTAAAGGACTGGTTCAAGGTGGCGCGCGTCCACACCCGACGAGGCGATCCCTCCAGCTCCGACGCCCACATCCTGGCCCGGACCACCGGCGTACCATCGGTCGTCTGGCTGGGCGGGTTCGCCGCCGTGATCGGCGGTTCGGTCATGGCGTCGTTCGCGTTCCTCGGCGGCGCCGTCGCCTAGAACCGGGGCGGCATCGGCCACCTCCCAGTAGCGGTGCGGGGCCGCGCGGCCTCGGTCGGGATTCCGGACTCGCTATCGGTTGGCGGCCGCAGCCGGCGCGGTGGACGCAAGCGCCCGACGAAGCGGGCAGGCGGGAAGGGCGAGCCAGCAGAGCGCGCCCGCGGCGGCCAGGGCGGCGGCGGCGATGCCGACGACGAGGTTGGCGGGGGAGGGCAGTTCCTGCATCAGGACGAAGACGCCCATCACGAGGACGAAGAGGCCGAAGCCCTTGCGCAGGGCGGCCTCGGCAACGCGTCCGGCCAGGCGCGCCCCGATGAACGAGCCGGCGATCGCTGCGGCGGTGACCCCGCCGACCAGGGCCCAGTCGAGGGTGACGGTGGTGAGGTATCCGCCGAGGCCGGCGAAGGACTTCATGGCGATGACGACCAGCGATGTGCCGACCGCGACGGGCATCGACAGACCGCCGAGGAGCGCGAGCGCCGGGACGACGAGGAACCCGCCGCCGGCGCCGACCAGGCCGGTGACCAGTCCGACGACGAGTCCCTCGACGACGACCTTGCCGACCGGCAGTTCGCCGTCGTGCTCCTTGGTTGCGCGGTCCCTGCGGCCGCGGATCATGGCCAGGGAGGTGGCGACCATCATCAGGGCGAAGGCGATCATGAGTATCGTGCCGGGGATGTGCCCGCCGAGGAGTCCGCCCCCGAGGGCCCCGGCCATGCCGGCCGCCCCGAAGACCAGGCCGGTGCGCCACTTCACGCGCCTCTTCCGGGCGTGGTCGACGGCGCTGACGGCGGAGGTCGCGCCGACGACGAAGAGCGACGCGGCGATGGCTTCCTTCGGGTTCAGGCCGGCCACATACGTGAGGATCGGGACGGTGAGGATGGATCCGCCTCCGCCGAGCAGGCCGAGCGAGAGCCCGATCAGCACCGAGAGCAGGAGGGTCGCGGCGAGCGTGACGGTCACGGGTGGGGTCCTTGCCTGGAAATGGGGGAAGCGGTTACGCGGCCGGGATCTGGTCGATCGCGGTCCGGGCGGAGGGCTCGGACGCGGTCTTGTTCCAGGGCATCCTGGCCAGGGCCAGGCCCATGGCGCAGGTGTTGGTGGCGGCCGAGAAGGTCAGTCCGGCGCCGATCGCGCCGGCGAGCAGGCGCATCTTCGGGGAGACGAATTTGCCGGCGACGAGGCCGGCGACCACGAGGGAGCCGGCGACCATGCGCACCTGGCGCTCGAGGTCCCAGCGCTGCGCGCCGCGGACGACGTCGCCGCCGGCGGCGGCGAAGCCCGGAACGCCGCCGGCGAGGACCAGGGCGGTGCCGATGCCCGCTCCGCCAAGGCGCGTGCGGGCCTGCTCGGCGCGGACGCCGGACTGGCAGACGAGCACCACGCGGCCACCGAGGCGCTCGGCGAGCTCGTCGGCGTGCTCGGACAGCAGGGAAAGCGGCACGTTGTGGGAGCCGCGGATGTGCATGGTCTCGAACTCGGCGGCGGTGCGGACGTCGATGACGATCAGGTCCTCGTGCCGGTCGATCCATTCGCGCAGGGTCTGTGCGTCGAGGTCCGTGACGGTGGGGGTTGCGGGGGCCAAGGGGGTCTCTTCCCGTCGAGCGAATGTGTCCCAGAAAGTCTCCCACATACCCCCTAGGGTATGCAACAAACCCTGGGGGGTATAAACTTGGGGGAGTCTAGGACCACCAAGGAGAAACCCGTGCAGCTCGACACCACCGAACTCAAGCCCGTCGTCAACCGGCTCAAGCGCGCCCAGGGACAGCTGGCCGCCGTCACCCGCATGCTGGAGGAGGGCCGGGACTGCAAGGACATCGTGATGCAGCTCTCCGCGGTCTCCAAGGCGTTGGACAAGGCGGGCTTCGCGATCATCGCCACCGGCCTGGAGCAGTGCCTGGCCAGCGAGGACAACTCCATGGACAAGAAGGACCTCGAGAAACTCTTCCTGTCCCTGGCCTGACTTGCCGGGCTCGGCGGAACCGAACCGCGGTCCCGACGGTCGTTGATCAGGGCGCCCCGCAATGTGCGGGGCGCCCTTCCTTTTTTGCCCCCACCACCGTGGCCGGCGGGTGCGGTTTACGCGTTGGCCGGTTGGGCGGCCTTCCAGGCCGACCAGGCGGCGTAGCTGCCGTCGAGCTCCACGACGTCGTGTCCGGCCCGGCGGAGCGCGCTGGCGGCGACGGAGTTGCGGACGCCGCTCTGGCAGTAGGTCACGATCGTGCCCTCGGCGGGCAGCTCGTCCCGGTGCCACAGGACGCGGCCGGCGCTGAGCTGGCGGGAGCCGGGGATGTGGCCCTCGGCGTGCTCGGTCTTGTTGCGCACGTCCAGTACCAGCGCCGCGTCGAAGCCCTCGAGCTCCTCCGGCTGGATCAGCCGCGGCGTCGCCGTCGGCAGGCCCTCGAGGCCGGTGACGTAGCCGGCGACCTTGTCGATCCCGACTCGGACCAGGTGGTCCCACATCTCCCGCGCCCGCCCCGCGTCGGCGGCGAGCAGGACCAGCGGACGGTCGTCGGTCTCGGGATCCATGGCCCAGGCGCCGTAGCTGGCGACCTTGTTCCCGGCCGGGATGTTGACGGACTTCGCGACGGTGCCGTGGTGGACTTCGCCGTTCGGGCGGGTGTCCACGAACGTCACCGCATTCTCCGCGAGGTCGCGCGCCACGTCCTCGGCGGAGAGCTCCGTGAGGGGTGCGCGCTCACCGAGCATGGCCGGGCCCTGGCGGTTTTCGCGCTTCATGCGGCCGAAGTAGGCGTGCGCGTCGGGCTGGCCGTCGAGGAGCTCGTTGACGAAGCCCCGCTCGTCGTTCGCCGCGAGGTACGGGCCCCACCAGGAGTAGAGGCGCTCGTAGCCGACGGTCGTGGAGGGGATGGCGCCGAGGGCCTTGCCGCAGGCGCTGCCCGAGCCGTGCGCCGGGTACACCTGGACGTGGTCCGGCAGGGTCAGGAACTTCTCGCGCAGGCTCCGGAAGAGCTGCCTGGCGCCCTCGAAGCGGGTGTCGACGCCGCCGGCGGCCTCGTCGAGCAGGTCGGGCCGGCCGAGGTCGCCGGAGAACACGAAGTCGCCGGACAGCAGGTAGCCGGGCTGGTCGCTGAACGCGCCGTCGGTGACGAGGAACGCCAGGTGCTCGGGGGTGTGGCCGGGGGTGTGGACGGCCTTGACGGTGATGTTGCCGATGGTGATGGCGTCGCCGTCGTGCAGCCGGTGGGTGTCGAAGCCGTACTGCCAGCCCTCGCCGCCCTCGCCGGAGACGTGCATCTCGGCGCCGGTGGCCGCCGCCAGCTCTCGCGTGCCGGAGAGGTAGTCGGCGTGGATGTGGGTCTCGGTCACGGCCACGATCTTCATGCCGTTGGCGGCGGCGAGGTCCAGATAGGTGGCGATGTCGCGGCGGGCGTCGACGACGACCGCCTCTCCCTTGCGCTGGCAGCCGATGAAGTAGCTCGCCTGGGCCAGATCCTCGTCGTAGATGCGCTCGAGCAGCATGTGTGTCTCCTTAGGGAAATCTCGGACACCCCCGGGGGTATCCTCTTCTGCGCACAACGATAATACCTAGGGGGGTATATGGCAACGCGGGTGTGGCGAAGGACCGGATCGTTAGAGGCGGGACGGGTGCTGCATCGGGGGTGGGCTCGGCCGTGGCGGCTGTCCACGGCCCCGATGATCGGCAATAGTGGGACCATGGCTGTCTTCGAGTACACCACCACCCTTCCCCAACCCCGCGACGAGGTTTTCGCCTGGTTCACGCGCCCAGGCGCGCTGGTGCGGCTGAGCCCGCCGTTTTCCGGCAGTGTCCGCCGAGAACCCACCGACGGGATCAACATCGGCTCGACGGCGGTGCTGGGCATCGGCGCGCCCGGTGCGCTCGGACTGGGCGTGGGCGCCGCGGCCGGCGTCGCCTCGGCGATGCTGCCGCTCCCCGCGTGGGCCCGCCCGGAGATCCCGTGGCACGCCCGCCACACGCGCCTGGAACCGGGGCGATCCTTCACCGACGTGATGGATTCCGGGCCCCTGGCCCGCTGGGAACACACGCACACGTTCGAGGACGCGGCCCCCGCCGGGCACGGTGCGGCGGGCACCGTCATGCGGGACCGCATCGAGTTCGAGCTTCCCCTGGCGTCGAAGCTCCCGGGGGACAAGGCCACGGCCTGGACGGAGGAGCGGTTCTCCCGTGAACTCGAGCGCATCTTCCGGTATCGGGAGCACCAGTTGCGCGCCGATCTGCGGTTCCATGCCCTGCACTCCGGAGAGCCGCGGACGGTCGTGGTCAGCGGCGCGTCCGGCCTGATCGGCCGGCAAGTCTGCGCGTTGCTGACGGGCGGCGGGCACCGCGTGCTCAGGCTGGTGCGCCGCCCGGCCAATGGTCCGGACGAGATCCAGTGGGATCCGGACTCCGGCGCCCTGGACGCCGAGGCGCTGCGCGGATGCGACGCGGTTATCCACCTCGCCGGGCACCCGATCGGCGGACGCTTCACCCCGGAGACCAAGCAGAAGATCCTCGCCAGCAGGACGGTGGCCACGTCCCTGCTCGCGCGGACGCTGGCGGTCTTGGCCGAGGACGGCCGGCAGCGGACCCTGGTCAGCGCCTCCGGCATCGGCTACTACGGCGCCTCGCCGCACCACCGGTCGGATGGGCTCCCGGAGGGCACGACGCCGTCCGCCTCCCCGCCGGCGCCCCTCGCCGAGGACGCCCCCGCCGGCGACGACTTCCTGGCCCAGGTGTGCGTCGCCTGGGAGGATGCCTGTGGGCACGCGCGCGAGGCCGGGGTCCGCGTGGTGAACATAAGAACCGGACTGGTCCAGAGCCCCGCCGGCGGCATCCTGCAGCGCTTCCTTCCGCTCTTCGTGGCGGGCGTCGGCGGACGGCTCGGCGACGACGCGTGGCAAAGCTGGATCGGGATTGACGACATCGCGGGCCTGTATGCCTTCGCCGTGCTGGAGGGCGGGGCGGCGGGGCCCGTGAACGCGGTCGCTCCGGAGCCCGTCACCGCCCGCGCCTACGCCAAGACGCTCGCGGCCGTCCTGCGCCGCCCGGCGGCTATCCCTGTCCCCGCGTTCGGCCCGCGGCTGTTGCTGGGCGAGCAGGGCGCGCGGGAGCTCGCCGGCGCCGACCAGCGGGTGTCGTCGGCGAAGGCGGAGTCGTGGGGCTACGAGTTCCGCCACCGGACCCTGGAGGCGGCGCTGCGGCACGTGCTCGGCAAGGCGTAGGCACATCCGGCCCACGTCGACGGCGCGGAGCGCCGGCGCGGCAGGGCTTGCGCGCCCCACCGTTCGGTGCCAGCGTGGGCACGTCGAAGCTTCCAGCGGAAGGGATGGAATGGTGTCCGAACTTTCAGGCAAGAAGGTGTTGGTCGTCTCCACGAACAACGGCGTGGAGCAGGACGAATTGCGTGTCCCGGTGGAGGAGTTGCGCGCGGCGGGCGTGGAGGTGACGGTCGCCGCGGTTGAGGCGGGGTCGATCAAGACGACGACGGGCGGCGAGCGTGGCGCGGAACAGCGGGCCGACGCCGCAATGTCCGAGGTCGAGGACTCGGACTACGACGTGCTGGTGGTCCCCGGAGGGACCGGAAACGCCGATTCGCTCCGCCTGGATCCCGACGCCCAGCGGCTCGTGAATGCCTTCGCGGCCTCGGGGCGTCCCGTGGCGGCCATTTGCCATGCGCCGTGGCTGCTCGTCGAGACGGATCTTGTGGAGGGGCGGAAGCTGACCTCCTACAAGTCCGTGCGGTCCGATGTGGTCAACGCCGGGGGCGAGTGGGTCGACGAGGCGGTCGTTGTGGACACGGACGGCGCGTTTACGCTCATCACGTCCCGCACGCCGGAGGATCTGAACGCCTTCGTGACGGAAATCAAGAACATTCTTTCCGCTTAGGGCCGCCCGCCCGCTGTCACGGCGGCGCGGGCGTCCCTGGGATCCACAGAAAGTCCAACGAAAGGCAACACCATGTCGGACCAGGACAGCACCACCAACGACGCCGGAACGGGCGACACCTTCGACGACCTGATTGCCGGTACCGGCAAGTACAGCGACGACGCGTCGGGCGCCCAAGGCGGGGACGTCCCGAGCGAGGGTGGAACGGCGGGACGCGGGGGAGCGCCGGCCGAGCAGGGGAGCGCACCGAACCCGGACCCGGCGACGCAAAACATCACGGGGCTGGAACCCGGCGGCGGTGTGCCGCCGGGGGAGACGCCGCCGGCCGAAGGCTCGATGAGCGGGGACCAGGGCCACGACGAATAGTCGCCTAGCGGGGAATCAACGGCTTCTCGGCGCGGACCTTCAGCTGTTGCACGGCCCACGTGTTGCCGTCTGGATCCGCGAACCCGAAGAGCGTTCCGCCGTCGCGCTCGTCGAAGACGGTAATTTCGTCGACGTCGACCCCGCGGGGCGTCAGCTGAGCAACGTCCATAGACTCGTTCACCGTGTGGTGGTCTAGCGTGAATCCGATCTTGTCCCGGTAGAACCCGATCGCCCGGTCATAAGCCGGCCTCGGCGTGTTGCCGGCTCAGCAGCTCGTCGAGGCGGTCGTAGCCCTCCGTCATGCCGCCTTCCATGCCGGAGGACGCCATGCCGTCGCGCGACTCCATGCTGGGGTAGACCGAGTGGCCGGTGAGCCGGCAGCGACCGTCGCCAAGATCCTCGAAGGTCATGAATTCCAGGCTGACGACGTCGGGATAGCCGCCGAACTCGAAGGTTTGGATGGCGAACGCGTTCTTGCGCACGGTGTGGAACACGCCGTTGAACCTGTACTGGACGCCGTCTTCCCCCGTGTGGATGTAGCTGTAGGTGCCTCCGGAGCGGAAGTCGTAGTGGTCGATCTCCATTTTCAGGCGGCGCGGGCCCAGCCATTCCTTGACGAGGTCGGGCTCGGCGTGCGCGCGGAAAACGTCGGCGACCGGGAAGTCGAACTCCCGCTGGTAATCGATGAAGGGGAGTCCCTCCGGAACCGTGATCGTGAGTGCGTTGCTCATGGTGTGTCCTGTTCGGGTGCCTGGTGTTCCGCCGGGGCGGGTTTCTGGTGCAGTGTCTGGAGCACGGCGTCGAGTCCGCGGTACCGGGCCTCGCGGTCCAGCCTGTAACGGTCGATCCATGCGGTGAGCGACTCGAGCCGCGCCGGATTCAGGTGGACCGGGCGGCGCTGCGCGTCACGGGAGCGCGTGACCAGTTCCGCCCGCTCCAGAACCCGGATGTGCCGGGAAACGGCCTGCTTGGTGATGGAGAACGGCTCCGCCAGCTCGTTGACCGTGGCCGGTCCGCGGCTGAGCCTCGCGATGATCGTGCGGCGGGCCGGATCGGCGAGGGCCATAAAGGCCCTATCCAGGAGGTCGTCATCCTGTCGGGTGTTCACTCTCGCTAATCAACTTCCTTCTTTATCAACCTTTCGGTTGATAACAGATTGCCCCCGGCGGGCGGGCCTGTCAATGCCTACTGGACTGGCAGTGGGGAAACGCTCCGGCGCCGCAGGCCCGGGCGTCCAGATGGAGGCGCGACGCTGCCTCGACGCGGGATTTGCCGTACCGGGCATATTTGTTTTCCGCGGCGAGAGGGTCGCCGAGGTCGGCTTCCAGCTTGCGGCGCCGAGAGCCGGAATCTAGGGGATCCCGGCGCCATCCGATCGACCGGACAACCCGCCGCCGTGCGTCTGGAAACGCCCGAAAGCGGCGGGGAACGCAACTCTCGGTTTGACTCGGGGCGGGGTCTTTCGCGTAGGGTTCAATGGTCACGTTTTGATAACGCCCTCGTTCGGGCGATCGAAACCCGCAGCCCGCCCGGTATCCACCATCGTCCACCGGCCGGAGCAAGCCCTGATGTCAATACGACGCCGGACGATGGCGCACCGAAGGCCGGGGACGGTCCGAGCGCTGGATGGCACCCGGAGAATCGTGATTCAGAAGTCCAAGAAAACTTCCCGCTTCACCCGTGCCGGCGTTGCCGGCGGCGTCGCAGCATTGGCCCTGACCGGCGCGGCCGCGGGCCTCGGCGCCGCACCCGCCTCCGCCGCCTCCACGGCCACCTGGGACGCCCTCGCGCAGTGCGAGTCGACCGGTGACTGGAGCATCAACACGGGCAACGGCTACTACGGTGGCGTTCAGTTCAGCCAGAGCACCTGGGAAGCCTTCGGCGGAACCGGCAACCCGGCCAACGCCAGCAAGGCCACCCAGATCGCCGTGGCCGAGAAGGTACTCGCCGTCCAGGGCTGGGGCGCATGGCCCGCCTGCTCGGCCAAGCTGGGCCTCTCCGGCACGGAGGGCTCGATCTCCGGCTCCGAGGCTGCGGCAACCGTCGAGGCTCCGGCCAAGAAGGCCGAGGTCAAGGTGCAGGCCGCGCCGAAGCACCGCGCAGAGGCCCCCGCCGCGGAGCCGGCCAAGCAGTCCTCGAACCAGGGCCGCCACGTCGCGACCAATGTTCAGGATTCCGGCAAGAACTACACGGTCAAGGCCGGCGACACGCTGGCCAAGATCGCCGACGCCCAGGGCGTCGACAGCTGGAAGGCAATCCACGCCCTCAACCAGGATGTCGTCTCCGACGCCAACCTGATCTTCGTGGGCGACAAGCTGGATCTCCCGGCCTAGCAACACCCATAAAGCAGGAAAGTGGCGGACCACGCGAACGGTGGTCCGCCACTTTCCGTCTTAACGGGCTTCGCCTCGTCGGTTGAGGCCCCGTCCGGGAGCCACACGTCCCGTCCGGGCGTCCCGCGAGGTGCGCCCGAGGGCCCCTCCACCGATGATGTGGTGGTAGACGGCCGCGGCAGTGGTTAGTGTTTCCCCATCCGGCCTCAAGTCCTCGTGCGCCTGCGGGTGGTGTGGTCCCGGGAGAGTGCTACGCCAAGGACGACCATGGCGATTCCCAGGAACAGGTGCAGCCAGTTATCGGCCATGTTCATCGGCACGAAGTTGGCGGCGCTGTCATGCGGGACAACAAGCCCGTAGAGCCAGAGGACGAGGTAGACGGCGCCGCCCCAGATCAGGAAGTTGCGCGATCCCGCCTCCGTCTTTGCCATCACGACGCCGGCAACACCGATGAGCAGGTGCACGATGTTGTGGAGGATGGACACCTGGAAGGCTCCGAAGAGCATGGCTTCCGACGCGTGGCCAGCCATTGCGAGCTGGTCGTAGTTGGTTGTGATCCCCGGGATGAAGCCCAGGAGACCAACCAGAAGGAAAAGCGCGCCGACGACCATTGCCGCCGCCTGCGCGTTTGACCTGTGGGCCGTTCGGCCGTGGATGTGACCTGCAGTTGTCATGGTGTTCTTCCCATCAGTTTCCGCCACCTGGATGGGGGCGGTTGTCGAGCGAAAAAGACCTTACAGCTGCATGGTAGGAGCATCCGCTGGGAAATTCGATAGCTCCCGCGCGCGTGTTTGACAGCAATTTTCCGGCGCGGAATGCGCCCGGAAACACCGGGTTGAACCTGGTTCACGGGGTGTTGAACGCGGAGGTGGCAGGCAAGTAAAAGCGTGCCGCACTCTGTCCCCGTTCCTGTCCCCGCGCCGCTGTCCCCGGCCCGGGCCTACGGAGCCGGTCCGTGCGGGTGCCCGGCGCGCATCGCCTGCGTCACGGCGGCCACTGTGACGCCGTAGGTCGTGGCGATCTCCTCGACGCTCCATCCCGCGCTTCGCAGTTCCATCAGCGTCGGATAGGCAGGCACCTTGGCGATCGTGCGGCTCATGTCTCCATCCTTTCCGGGTAGCCAACCACAGGAAACCACATGCCCCCGACAGTTCGGCACCCTGCCGCCGGCCGTGTGGCGCGGGACGGATCGCCGTGGACGCCGTCCTATCCCCGCGGGGAAATGAAGTGCAGGATGGTTCCATGGCTTCGCGCAACGATGACGGTGGCACCTTCGACTATTGGCTCGTTAACGCGCGCAGTTGGTGGATCGCCACCGAACTGTGCCGGCGGCACGCGCAGCTGAGCATCGGTGAATGGCTCGGCGGAGAGCGGCCGCAGGACAGCTTGGGGCTGTACGACGAGATCCGGGGCAGCAGGATCATCGACATCAACCGGGCCGGGGACCTGTCCGTGGGGTCGCCCGGTTCGGCCGCTGAACCCGAGCTGCGCTGGCCGCAAGTCTTTATGGCGCCCGCGCGGACGGCCGTGCTGGCGCTGGAGAGGGCGGCTGGACTCGCCGCCCCGGCGAAGCCGCTGCGGACGGCCGGATCGCTGCTGACGTACCGCCTGATCACAACCCTGGTCGCGGCCGGAGCAACCGCAACCCGCCCGTGCGAGGTGCGCTCCGCCTTTCCGATGGGGCCGGAGCACACACCCGCGGAACACCTCTTCCACGATTTCCGCGGTGCCGCGGAACGCCGGCGTGGTGCCGGAACGACGCCGGTGGGGGACGCCGCGCACGGCTTCTGGTCCGTTCAGCGCAACGGCGAGGTCGCTTGCCTGTTGGACACGTCCGCGTATCTCTACAGCAGGGACGAGGCACCGGTGGACCTGCATCCGGCCTTCGAGGCGTCCGGCCGCAACATCTGGCGCCTCGTCGGCAGCGAGTTCGCGGCCCTGGTCGACTAGGGCGGCACTTGTCCGGACGGGCGGCGGGTGACCATATTCTGGAGGGGTGCGCGCCACGGTGCACGGACGCCGAAGCAGCGACGAAACACCCGAGACCAGGAGAGCCATGACGAACACCACGATCCCCACCGACCGCGCCGCCTGCGAGGCCGCCGACCTCGCGGACCCGTTGCGCGCGTTCCGGGAGCGGTTCGTCCTGCCGGACGGCGTCGTCTACCTCGACGGCAACTCTCTCGGAGCCCTCCCCGTCGGGGCGCTGGACCGCGCCACGCAGGTCATTGCGGAGGACTGGGGCAAGGGGCTGATCCGAAGCTGGAACACGGCCGGGTGGTTCGACCTGCCGACGCGCCTGGGAGACAAGCTTTCCCGCCTCATCGGCGGCGGGGCCGGGGAGACGGTCGTCACGGACACCACCAGCCTGAACCTCTTTAAGGCGCTCGCCTCGGCGGTGCGCATCCAGCAGGTCGACCAGCCTGCCAGGCGCGTCATCCTCACCGAGCGCGACAACTTCCCGACCGACGTCTACATCGCCGAGGGCATCAGCGACTTCCTGAACTCGGTGGCCGAGGAGACCGGGACCCGCTACGAGGTCCGCCTGATCGACGACTCCCTGCCCCTTGACGCGGCCCTCGACGCGAGCGTCGCCGTTGTTTCCCTCTCCCACGTCAACTACCGCACCGGCTCCATGTGGGACATGGGGGCGGTTACCCGCAAGGCGCACGACGCCGGCGCCCTTGTGGTCTGGGACCTCGCCCACGCGGCGGGCGCGGTGCCGGTGGACCTCAACGCCGCCGACGCCGACTTCGCCGTCGGCTGCACGTACAAATACCTCAACGGTGGTCCCGGTTCGCCGGCGTTCATCTGGGTCAACGCGCGGCACCAGGCGCGGTTCTGGCAGCCCTTGTCCGGCTGGTGGTCGCACGCGCGGCCGTTCGCCATGGCGGACTCCTACGCACCGGCGTCGAACATCAACCGGTTCTTGTGCGGCACCCAGCCCGTGGCCAGCCTGGCCATGGTGGAGACGGGGCTGGACGTCTCGCTGGACGCGGACATGACGGAAGTCCGCGCCAAGTCGCTGGCGCTGACGGACCTGTTCATCGACCTGGTGGAGACCCGCTGCGCGGACCACCCGCTTCAGCTGGTGACCCCACGCGGGCACGGGGAGCGTGGCAGCCACGTCAGCTTCCGGCACCCCGAGGGCTACGCGGTGATGAGCGCCCTGATTGCCCGCGGCGTGATCGGGGACTACCGGGAGCCGGAGGTGCTGCGCTTCGGGGTGACGCCGCTGTACACCTCGTTCGCCGACGTGTGGGACGCGGTGGAGGCGCTGCGCGACATCCTGGACACGCGCGCCTGGGACGCGGACGAGTTCAAGACGCGCAACGCCGTCACCTAGTTGCCGTCGCGCGGCTTCGCCGCCGGCCCCGCCGCCGCCCCGCCGTTGTGGTTCGCGGCCGTCGATGCTATCCCTTGGATGACGCCGGGCCGAAGAACGCCGCGCCCGGCGAAGCCCACAGCATCCGAGGGAGCCACGATGACAGGCAACGACGCAAACGCCGCCAACGACCAGCAGCTGCGCGAATGGGCGCAGCGCGTGAAGCAGGCCCTGCAGCTACTGGACATCAAGATCGAACCGGACGAGGTCGCGGGGTTGGCCGCGCGGGCCGATGCGGCCGCGGGTCCCGGCGCGGGGAACATCGGCGTGTTCCTTGCGGGCTACGCGGCCGGCGGCGCCTCGACGGAGGGCACCAAGAGCGCGCGGGAGGCCTTGGACGCAGCCATCGCCACCGTGGACAGGCTCTGCCCGGACGGCGCGACGTCGGGCCCGGACCGCGGCGGCTGGGCCGCGACGGGGCAGTAGGAGACGCCCGCACGCCCGGGGGCGGGCGCGAGGGCCGCGACTAGGCTGACGCCGCCGCCGGGCTGCCCGTCGGCTCCGGGGCCGGCGCGTCGACGGGCTCCAGCCGGACGATCACGGCCTTCGAAACGGGCGTGTTGCTGCCCTCCACCACCGCGTCGAGCGGCACCAGCGCGTTCGCCTCCGGATAGTACGCCGCGGCACACCCCCGTGCGGTCGGGTACGCCACCACCCTGTACTGGCGCAGGACACGCTTGATGCCGTCGTCGAACACGCCCCGGACATCTACGTACCCGCCGTCGGCCAGGCCGAGCTCCGCGAGGTCCTCCGGATTCACGAACACCACGTGGCGGCCCTTGCGGATTCCCCGGTAGCGGTCGTTGTGGCCGTAGATCGTGGTGTTGAACTGGTCGTGCGAGCGCAGCGTCTGCAGGATCAGCGTCCCCCTCGGCGCCTCGAGGTACTCGAGCTCGTTGACCGTCAGCACCGCCTTTCCGGTGGGGGTGGGGAACGTGCGCGAATCGCGCGGCCCGTGGGCCAGGATAAAGCCGCCCTCCTGGCGGATGCGTTCGTTGTAGTTCTCGCAGCCGTTGACCACGTGGGAGATGTGCTCGCGGATGCCGTCGTAGTTTTTCTCGAACCCCTCCCAATCGGCGGCGATGCGGTCGCCGAGGACCGCGCTCGCGATCCGGCAGACGATGGCGGTCTCGGACAGCAGCTTGTGGGAGACGGGCTCCACATTGCCCCACGACGGGTGGACGGCGCAGACGGTGTCCTCGACGGACACGAACTGGGGGCCGGATTCCTGCACATCGATCTCCGAGCGGCCCATGGTCGGGAGGATGAGCGCCGCGTCGCCGACCACGGTGTGGGACCTGTTGAGCTTCGTGGAGATCTGGACCGAGAGCTCGGTCCGCTCCATGGCCGCCTCGACGACGTGGGTGTCGGAGATGGCGGCAACAAGGTTGCCGCCGAGCGCGGTGAATACCCTGATTTTGCCGTCGCGCATCTCGCGGAACATTTCGACGGAGTCCACGCCGTGGCGGCGCGGGGGATCGAACGCGAACTCCTGTCCCAGAGCGTCCAGGAAGGCGGGCGGCATCTGTTCCCAGATGCCCATGGTGCGGTCGCCCTGAACGTTGCTGTGGCCGCGGATTGGCGACGCGCCCGCGCCGGGCTTGCCGATGTTGCCGCGCAGCAGCAGGAGGTTGATCATCTCCTTGATGGTGGAGACGCCCTTCTTCTGCTGCGTGATGCCCATGGCCCACGTGATGATGGTCTTCTCGGAGGCGATGTAGCGCTCGGCCAGCTCGTCGATCTCCCGGGACTGGAGCCCCGTGGCCGCGAGCACGTCGCGCTCGTCCAGGTGGGAGAGGTGCTCGCGCAGTTCGGCGAGACCCTCGCAGTGCTCCTCCAGGAACGCGTGGTCGAGCACGGTGCCGGGGTTGCGGTCCTCGGCGTCGAGCACGCGCTTGGAGACGGCCTGCAGCAGTGCCATGTCCCCGCCGAGGCGGATGTGCAGGAACTGGTCGGCCAGGTCCGTCCCGTGGCCGATGATGCCCTTGACCTTCTGCGGGTTCTTGTAGCGGCGGAGCCCGGCCTCGGGCATGGGGTTGACCGCGACGATGTGCCCGCCGTTTTCCTTGCAGGCCTCCAACTCGGTCAGCATGCGCGGATGGTTGGTGCCGGGGTTCTGGCCCATGATGATGATGAGGTCGGCGTTGGCGAAGTCGTCGAACGTCACGGTGGCCTTGCCCACCCCGATGGTCTGCCCCATGCCCCAGCCGGAGGACTCGTGGCACATGTTGGAGCAGTCCGGGAGGTTGTTGGTCCCGTAGCCGCGGACGAACAGCTGCCAGAGGAAGGCGGCCTCGTTGGAGGTCCGGCCGCTGGTGTAGAACGCGGCCTGGTCAGGGGAGTCCAGGGCCTTGAGCTTGTCGGCGAGGACGCCGATGGCCTCCTCCCACGACACGGGCCGGTAGTGGTCCTCGCCGGCCGGCTTGTACACCGGTTCCGTCAGCCGCCCCTGCATGCCCAGCCAGTATTCGGAGCGCTGGCGCAGCTCGCTCACCGGGTGTTCCGCCCAGAACGAGGAGTCGATGACGACGGGCGTGGCCTCCCACGTGACCGCCTTGGCCCCGTTCTCGCAGAATTCGAAGGTCTTGCGGTGGTGGGGGTCCGGCCATGCGCAGCTCGGGCAGTCGAACCCGTCCTTCTGGTTCATGGCGAGCACGGTCTTGGCCGTGCGCCGCGGCCCCATGTGCTTCAGCGCGGGCTGCATGGAGTGGTAGACGCCGGGAACTCCGGCCGCCCAGGACTTCGGGTGGTCCGTGACGTCGATGTCCTTCTCGTCGGGTTCCTCGACGGCGGGGTGCTTCCTGGTCATGGTGGCTCCTTCGGCGGGGATCGGTATGGGCCTTACCTCTAGGCCTAACAGTCGCGCCGGGGCGCCGCAAGGGGAATCGTCGGGTGGTTGACATGGCCGCCGCTCGGCTGTTCCCCGTGCCGCCGGCCCGGCGTCAGTGGGCGCGCGGCGCCTCGGCATCTCTTGGCGCGCGCCGTGCGTCGGCCCGGAGAATCCCGTTGGCCACCGCGGCGCGCACCACCAGGTACAGCACGAAGAAGAAGGCCGTAGCGACGATCAGGGCCGGCACCAGGCCGAAAAGCAGCGGAACGAGCATGTCCATCGGTGATACTCCCAGCGGGTCGGCGTCCATGAGGGAATCCTACGGGCAGCGCGTCGGTCCCAGCTCCACACACGCGCCGGTCCATCCACGGGACCTGTCTCCGTTGTTGTCTGGAGTGTCATCCTCCACACAATGGGCGTGGATCCGCGCCGAGGTGAGCGGGGGAGCGCAGGGCGGCCACGACCGCGGAGCCCGCGGCGGCCTCGATGGTGGCGGGGTTGCCCACCACCACTAGGCGGGACCGTGCGCGCGACATCCCCATCCGCATCTGCTCGGCGGCGCTCGACGAATCGTCGAACCCATTCACGCACAGCACAACGGCTGGGCGCTCCAGTCCCTTGAACTCGCGGACCAGCCCGTAGAACTCCTCGTCGCCCTCGTGGCACGCGGTCCAATAGTCGGCAGGCGTGCCGGCGTCCCACAGGTTCGCCTCGTGCAGCGGATGGGGGTTCCCGGTCGTCAACACCGCGATCTGGTCCTTTCTCCATCCCTCGCGCAGCAGGGCGGAGGCACAGTCGCTGGCCAGGTCCTCGGCGTCGTCCGTGAAGCACGCGTGGAACGAGACCGACGTGCCCTCCGCGACGACCGGGGCGGCGCCGCCGGCGTAGGCGTGGATCCGTTCCGCCGCTGCCTCGTGGCCGCGAGGACGGCGCAAGAGCGCCCGCAGCACGTCCCACTCCAGTTCGGTGAAGTCGGCCGCCTCGTGGAGAACCAGCGCATCGAGCCTCAGGTGTTCGGGGAGCTTTTCCGCGATCCGCAGCAGGCGGACGAGGTCGGCGCCGTCCAGTGCGCCGTCGTCCGCGGCCTGCCTGCCTTCAGCCCGCGCGGGCTTTCGTGTTCCGCGGACGCCGAGCCGCAGCGCGTAGTCGCCGAACCGCCCCGTGTGCACGGGTACGGCCTGCCTCCAATCGCGCACGTGCTCGCGCCAATAGCTCGCGAGGCCCGGGCCCCGGCAGAAGAGGCCCACCTGCAGGCTTTGGGCGCACAGGTCTTGTGCCGTCCTCAGGGCCAGGTGCGCCGCATCGGTGCCGATGGCCGATCCGGCGTCGGCCCGTTTGTCCCGTACGAACCGGTCGGGCCGGTCCACGCGGGCGGCGCCTTCCGGCGCGGCGTCCAATCCGATGTGATTCGGCCGGCGGGGATCCCGCAGGGAGAGGCCGGGCCGGACAGGATCCCGGAGCCCAGGATCCGGTCGGACAGGATCCGGTTGTGCAAGATCCAATCGGACAGGATCCGCTCGAAAGTCGTCGATTTCGGTCGATTCCAACGCGCGCACGGACATGGCGCCCCCCTTGTTCCCCCGAACAGGTCCGCATGCTCCCCACGAACAGGCGTGAACCTTTCCCCAATGGGTCAAATGTAGCGGTGTGGTGCCGAAGCGCAAGGGCGCGGGAACAACTGGTTTGGCCGCGCTCGCCGTCGTGTCCCGAGATGTCCGCCGCCGAAGTCCAACCCGCAGGGTTCGGGCGTCCCGAAAAGCACCGCTAGCAGCGGGCCCGCAGCTCCCCCACGCCGTCGCCCGAGAGCTCGTCGCAGAACACCCCGCGCCCGGTCATGGCCATCACCAGCGCCAGCGTGGTGCCCCGGACGAGCGGGCCCGAACCGGTCGCGAAGGGTCCGTCCGTCGCGGTCAACCGCAGTCCCTTGATCCTGCCCTTCGCCAGCACCACCATGTCCGACGCCGCGTAGTGCCGGGCCACGGCGGTCAGGACGTCGAGCGGATAATCGCGCCCGATGCCGAGCGGCCGGCGGATGTCCTCGCCGTGAACCACCGTCTCGCCGAGCATCGCGATCCGGGGGAGTGGCGGCGAGGTGGTGCTGTCCACCACCGCCCCGAACCGGGCCAGCGTTTCGGCGGGCGTCGCGCCGAGGTGCTCGGCAAGCCGCATGGCCACTTGCCGGTCGAAGTCGAATCCGCAACGGAGCACCCCGGCCATCCAGCGGGCGGGATTGAGGCTGGCCGCCGCCGTCAGGTGCGCCACGACGTCCCGGACGGAGAACTCGGTGCACAACGACGTCGTGCCCCAGCGCTTGTCGGGCAGGCCCGCGAGGTCCGCAGCGAGCGCGGCACGCTCCGCGTGGATCGGCGCCCAACCGATCGGCATCGACTTCGGCACGGCGTTCCTCCTCTTTGTGGCGTTTTCTCGGCGGCGTCTGCGACCGCGGTCAGGACAGGCGGGACTTGACCATGTCGCTGGTGGCCTTGCCGTCGAAGCGGCCGGCGACCTCGGCGGACACCAGCTTCATGACCTGACCCATCTGCCGCATCCCGGGAGCCTCGCCGCCGGCCGCGAGGGTGGCGATGGCCCGGTCCACGATGCCCGCCACGTCGGCCTCGGTGAGGGGCGCCGGCAAGTACGTCTCGATGAAGTCTGCCTCGGCGGCCTCCTGGGCGGCACGCTCCTCCTGGCCCGCGTCCGTGTAGGTCTGCGCAGTCTCGCGGCGGCGGGCGGCCTCCTTCTGAAGCAGCGACGTGACCTGCTGGTCGTCCAGCTCGACCGGCGTCTTGCCGCCCTTTTCCTTTGTGTTGATCTCGCCCAGCAGATTGCGCAGGGTCATCAGCGCCAGTTTGTTGCCGGACTTGAGGTGGGCGGTCATGTCGGCGCGGAGCTGGTCCTTGAGCGTGCTCATGGCGGGGCCTTTCGGTCGAGGTCTCAACGGGTTCTGGGTCCATTCTCCACGCGTTCGGTCCCGGGGATGGAGCGGCGCGCTCCGCCGTCGGATGCCGGCACCGCGCGGCACCGCGCGGCGGACCCGCTCGGGTGCGCCAATCAGGTGTACGTCAGCGAACCCGGCGTGGTGAGCCGATCGCCCGTTTCCAGCCACGTCTTCAGCCCCGAGAGGATCATCGGCCAACCGCCGTAGAGCTGCTCATTGGCTCCGTCGCGCAGCTGGTCGTGCGTTACGGTCAGGCGGCACGAGTCCTCCACCTGCTCGATCTCGTAGGTGACGCGGGACGGGCCCTCAGCCGCGACGTCGTCGTCCCAGAGGGCGGTCATGGTGAGCGAGAGCCGGCGCGGCGGATCGAACTCCAGGATCTCGCCCTCGCCCAGCGGACCGTCGGCCCGGGGATTGGTGGTCCTGTACCTGCTGCCCGCGGCCCAGTCCGTCTCGTACGCGTTGCCGAACATGTAGACGGCGGTCTGCTTCGGGTCGGTCAGTGCCTCCCAGAGGCGTTCCGGAGATGTGCGGATGTAGATTTCGTAGATCTTTTCCATGGGATTTTCCAGACGTGATTTCAGGGCACTCAGCGCCGCGACGGTCGGCAGGGCGTACTTGCTGACCCAGCGGTCGTGGATGAGCCTGATGGGAACCGGATTGAGGAAGTGCAGCTTTTCGCGGCCCCGGCGGCGGACGACGACGAGTCCCGCCTCTTCGAGCTGCCTGAGGTGCTTCATGACTCCGAAGCGCGTGAGGGCGAAGCGCGCTTCGAGGGCGCCCAACGTCTGCCCGTCCTCGATGAAGAGCAGGTCCAGCAGCTCCCGCCGCGTTGGATCGGCGAGGGCCTTGAAGACGGCGTCCATGGGCTCAGGATAGGTGACCGATTAGTCACATGTCTAGGAGTGCGATGCGACGCGGATGGTGAGGTTCAGGATGGTGCCGATGCCGATGCCGATGCCGATGCCGATGCCGATGCCGAGCGCCGAAGCCGAGCGCGGAAGCCTCGCAGCGGTCGCGCCCGCAGGGACACCGGTGGTGCGCCGTCCTATCGTTCGGTTTCCGACGACTCCATGGCTTGGGCCTCCAGCCGCTCCGCGGTTTCCCGGGCATCCTCCACGACGCGCACTTGCCCACCTGGGCGCGCGTCGGTGTGCCGTTCCGTGGTGTAGAAGCGGAGTTCGTGCCCGTCCGGATCGCCGAGGTGGGGAAGGATCCAACCCATGGACGCGCGGTGGACGCCCGCGTGGCGCTCGCCCAGTTCCGTCAACCGCTGGGCCCACGCCTCGAGATCGGCCTTGGTGGGGACGCCGATGGCGAAGTAGTCGAAGCCGGCCGCCGCGGCTGCCCGCTCGGGATCGAGGCGCAACGCCAGGGGTGGCCCCCCGCGGGGGTGGCTCAGCGCGACGCCCATGAGCTTCCCCTGCTCCACGAATTCCATTTCCAGCTCGTAGCCGAGCCGGCTCTTGTACCACTCCTGACTTCGCTGCAGGTCGCTGACCGGCAGCTTCAGGTGGTGGATGCCGTCGAGTTCCGGGGTGCCGTGTTCCATGGAAAGTGTCCTTTGGCCGCTTGTGTAGCCACACGGTAGGCCGGGCGCGGCGGGCTGGACAAGGGTGCGTGCGGATTGGGTGGGCCGGGCGCCGCGTCGAGACGGTTTGGGCGGCCGCCCCGCCCCGCGGCGCCTACTCTTTGGTCAGCAGGTGGCACCAGGCGTCGGTGAGGGTGTCCAGCGCGATCTCGCGGTCCGCGAGGTCCGCCTGCCAGCCCGCGCGGAACCAGCGCATCGACAGGTACTGGAACTGCCCGAAGGCCAAAACACAGCGAATGCGGCGGCTGGCGGGGTCGAACCTGTCCGCCTTGTCCAGGCCCTCCTGCATCCAGGCCGCCGTGCCCTGGAACCAGCTTTCGATCCGTTCGTCGATGTCCGGCTCGCTCGGCGCGGCCTGGAAGGCGGCCAGGATATAGGGCCGAATGACCGCCCACTGGTCGAACTTCTTGTCCAGCCAATTGCGCACCAATTGCCGCTGCCCGCGCTCGATCACGACCGCCAAAGTGGGGTCGTCCTGGCCCGTGAGGATCTCGTCCACGCGCGCAATCAGCGAGGCCATGAGCTCCGCCTTCGAGGAGAAGTGGAGGTAGAACGTGGTCCTCGTGGTGCCGGCCCCGGCCGCGATGTCGTCAATGGTGGTGGCGGCGTACCCCTTGGCATCGAAAAGCTCCAGCGCCTTGTCGAGCAAGAGCTGGGTGGTGAGTTTTCGTTGGGCTTCCCGGAGCGTGGCCATGCGACCAGCGTAGCCCGATTTTGGCCACGTCTACCCACCAAAGGGACATTAAGGTCGTCAGAAATACGCCTTAATCTTTCACTTGACACTGTGTCGTGCCAAACAGTAGCTTGTTGTCCAGGTCACACGCCGCTATGGGGAGCACCACCAGTTGGGGCATGTCCGGGAATGCGAAACGCGCCGCGGGATATGGGGTCGGAACCAGGCGGCACAAGCGTCATCGTCGATCCCGAAGCCTGTCACCCCCTCGGACATCCACGCCGAGTCCGCCCGCTCTTCCACACCGGCCGCCGTTCCCAACGCCACGTCATCGTTCGACCACACACCAAGGAGTTTCCATGAGCCAAGACCACGGGGCGCAGGCGCCCGAGACACCACAGACCTCTCCGCCGCCGCAGGACCCGCCCGCGGCCGCGGGCCGTGGGCGTCCAGCCATGGGCCGGGGAACACTCATCGCGGCCGCACTGGCCGTGATGGTTGCCCAGATCGCCAACGCACTGCCCGGGGCACTCAACGGCGAGTACCAGCAGACGTTTAATGCCGTGGGCTCCCAGCTGACGTGGATCACGGCGGCGTTTATGATCCCCGTCGTCGTCTTCGAACTCACCTTTGGGGTTCTCGGCGACAAGTTCGGCCACCGCAGGATGGTGCTCGGCGGGGCCGTGCTGGTGGTCGCCGGTTCGCTGGTCTGCATGGTCTCGCCGACGGTGCAGGCCATGTGGGTCGGCTCGGCGCTCAACGGCCTGGGCGCCGGCGCCATCTATCCGGCGTCGCTGGCGCTGGTTGCTTCCGTCGCCAGGAACATGCAGGAACGCGTGCGCGGGATCGCCATCTGGGCCGGCTTCCTCTCCGCGGGGTCGGCCCTGTCCCCGCTGATCGGCGGCATGTTCGCGGGCGCCGGCTGGTGGCGCGGCGCCTACGCCGTCGTGGCAGTGTTCGCCGTCGGCACTCTGCTCGTCACGCTGCTGCGCGCCCAGGAGACGGCACCGGCGCCCGCGCGCCGGCTGGACCCCTGGGGCCAGGCCACGTTCGCGCTGGGACTCATCCTGGTGCTCTTCGGCCTCGTCCAAGGCCCCGAATCCGGCTGGACCGCGACCCCCGTCGCCGCCGCACTCGTTGCCGGCGTCGTCCTGCTGGCGGTCTTTGTGGCAATCGAACGCCGCGCCGAGTCGCCGCTGCTCGAGCTGAACCTCTTCCGCAACCGGCAGTTCACGGTCTCGTCGATCGTCGCCGTCGTCGGCATGTTCGCGTTCCTCGGCGCCTGCTTCTCCACCAGCATGTGGCTGGGCCCCGTGCAGCACCAGAACCCCATGTTCCTGGGACTGTTGTTCCTGCTCCTGCAGGGCCCGGCCTTCGTGCTCATCCCCGTGATCTCCCGGCTCCAGCACCGCCTCCCGGCCAGTTGGCTGATGGCCGCCGGGTTCACGGCCATGGCCATCGGTGCGGCCATCGCCTCGCAGTTCGACGTCACGGACCGCGGAGTCGCGAAATTCATCGTTCCCTCCCTGCTGGTCGGCCTGGGGTTCGCCTTCACGCTGAGCCCGATGACGGCGATCGCCGTGAACTCCGTGCCGCGGCACCTGACCGGCATGGCCAGCGCGACCACCAACCTCCTCCGCGACCTTGGCTTCGCACTCGGGCCGGTATTGGTCGGCGCCGTGGCGCTCAGCGCTGCCGCGGGCCGGTTGGTCCCGTCACTGCAGGGCTCCGGCTTGCCGGCGGACCAGTTGGGCCCGGCCCTGGGCATCGCCGAGGCAGGTGGGCCGATCGCATTGAACAGCCTGCCGGAGGGGGCGCCGGGATCGGCCGCCCAACAGTTTGCCCTCGAGGCGCTCGGCAGCGGGTTCTCCCAGGCATTCATCGTTGTTGCGGTGGCGGCCCTCGCGGCGGCACTGCTGAGCTGGTTCGGGCTCCGCGGCGCGAAAGACCCCGGGCACGAGCCCGACGCCGAGGTCGAGGCCCTCTCCGCGGCCCAGTAGGCAGAACCCGGGTTGGGAAGGAGCCCTGGCCCGCGCCACAGCACCGCGAAGTGGACATCCCCTCGGTTAACAACCTGCGGGATTGTCCACTTCGCGTGGCTGTTTGGGTGGGGAGAGTGGAAGCTATCGGGGTGGGCGGGGGAGGGCCGCTCCGGCATGGGCAGTTCTCCCCATCGCCTCAGGTCAAGTCCGTGTGCAAGGCTGGTGCCAGAGAGCAAGGAGTCCACCGTGCGGTACACCATGAATCTTCCCGGCATACACCAGGTGCTCGTCGACGTGGCCGGCGACGGCGCTGCGCTCCAATCGGGTTCGGACGCCACGGCAGCGGCGGCCGAGAGCCTCTCCGGACTGTTCGGCGACGCGGGAGACGTCGGATCCGGCTTCGACGCCGTTTGGTCGGCCCGCTCCGACGTCGCACCCCGCGTCTCCCGGCTCCTGTTCCTGAAGGCCAACGGCGTAGCAGGTGCCACCGAGGCGTTTCGGGCCGGTGACAGCACTATGGAACAGGACGCCACGGCGGCGCTGAGTATGGTCGGCGCGCCGGCGCAGGGTGGGGGCGCCAACCCTGGCGAGGCTTCGGGGCCGGATGGCACCACGCCGGACGCGCCGCTCTTCCCGGGCTTTGGTTCGCAGAGGGCACGCTAGATGGTGTACCTGCGACAGGTTCCCGTTCCCGATGTCCCGTGGGACGACCTCCTGCTCGCCGCCGCCGACCTGCGCAACAAGTCGGCGGCCAGCGCCGGCTACCTGGACGACGCCAAGACGGCCTGGTCGGGACTCACCGCCCACTACGGGCACCCCGACACGGAGACTCGCGTCGCGACCGCCCTCGACGAGCTCGCCGCGCCGACCAGCGAGTGGGCGACATCGCTGGCGCGGGCCGCGACCGCGGTGGAGGACTTCATCGGGGCGGGCAGGGCCAAGGCCGACACCCTGCTGGCGCTGTCCGACGAGGCCGCCACGTTCCGCTCAAACCATCCCCGGCTTTTCGACGGAAGCACGCTGGACGACGAGGACCGGCAGGCCGTCCTGCTAAACGGCGACTTGGACGGCCGAATCCAAACCGCGATCACTGCGTGGGGCACTGCGCGGGCGGACGCCGTCGCCGCCCTCGGCGGCATTTCCGGCGGCACCGGCGACGACCTGCCCGAACCGGCCGGCGATGCCGGGTCGCAGCTGCCCGCTGGTGGCTGGGCGACGTTGACCACGGCGCTGGACGGGACGTTCGGAGGCCTCAGCCCGTCGTTGATCCTCCAAACGGTCGCGGGCCTGAACGATGCCGAACTGCTGCTCTGGGCCCAGGCCAACCCCGTGGCCGCGCAGACTCTCGCGAACAATCGGCCGATGGGACCGTTTGCGTCGGGCAGTCCCGAGCAGATCATGATCGCCGCCATGGGCGGCGCCGACCCGCAGACAAGCGCCGAGATGCGGACCATCCGAGAGGCGTGGCTGGGACTGGGCGAGGATGCCCGGTCGCGGATGTTGCTGCTCTACCCGGGGGTGTTCGGGGCACTCAACGGGATTCCCATGGCGGACCGCGTCACGGCCAACAAGGTCAACGTCGTCGGCGAGCACCAGAACGTCCGAGACCAGGCCGACGCACTGAGCGGCAGGGAGGAACCGGGCTGGGAGTGGTACTACGCCTTCGGCGGATCCGAGGTGTACCTGCGGGAACTCGAGGCGTGGGAGGACGACGTCGAGAAGCCGCTGGCGAACTACGAGCGGCAGCTGCAGGGGCTTGAATACGCGATGGAAAACGGTTCGGACCTGGTGTTTGTCAGCAGCGAGGGCGATGGCCGCATCGTCTCGATGAACGGGCAGTTCACGCCCGAAACGGACAGCGTCTTCACACTGGTCCCCGGCACCGGAGCCGATCTGTCCCAGTTCGGCTCCTATGACGGGCGGCTGACGGGCATGCAGGGCGACACCGAGGACAAGGTGTCCTTCTACTGGCAGAACGCCGATCTGCCGAACGAGATTCCGGACAACGTCACCGACGAATACTCCGTGGGCGGCGGGCCCGAGCTGGCCCTCTTCGACATGGCCGTCGACCTCGAAGCGCCGACCGACGCCCGCACGACCTACGCCGGCTACAGCGCCGGGGCGTCGCTGCTGGGCGAGGGCGAAAAGGAGGGTCTCGACTCCACGAACATCGTCTACCTCGCCCCGGCGGGACCGGGTCCGGATGTCCATTCGGTCGGGGACACCCAGAACGAGGACGCCAACCGGTACTGGATCCAGACGCGCGACGACCCCATCAGCTGGGCGCAACTCCTCGGGGAGACGGTGCACGGCGGCAGCCCCGGGCAAATGGACGCCATTCGCCTTGAGGCCGGCTTCAAGGACGAGGACAAGCCAGACTCGCTGCTGTCCGGACATACGGACTACTTCGATTCGGGGTCGACGGCTATGCACAACCTGCGCGGTGTCATCGACGGCACGTCCGTTTCGCTCCACGTTCCGGACGAGATGGCGTGGAACGGCGCCGGCTACAGCACATGGAGCCCGATCGAGCTGAAGCCGGAGGACTACGCGTATGGAAACCTTGAGCAGGTCGACATCTCCACCCTGGAATAGGAACGCATGAAAACGACACGACGACGCCTGGTCCTTGCGGGAGCGGCAGCATGCATGGCGGCAACGAGCTTGGGAGGATGCGGAATGGACAACGGCGGCAACAGCAACACCGGTTCCAACGGGGAAGCGCTTGTCAGGAGCGCCGAGGTTCTCCACGAGGTCGTCCCGAGTCTACTCACGGAGCTTGGATCGAGCGGGCCCGCGCCGTCGACCTACCTTGTCGACGCCGAGCTGAGCTGCCTGCGGCCCGAGATCGAAGCCCACCAGACCGAGACCAGCTGGACCGTCCACACCGAGGGGCGGGCAACGGATCTCGCGGCGGCGAAGGCGTCCGTCGACCGCGCCGCGGCGTTTATGGAAGCGCAGGGCTGGGACAAGGTATCGGACAAGCCGACGGGAGGCGCCGCCCACGGCGCGGGCTTCGCGCAGGAAGACCGCACCCTGCGGATCCAGGCGCTGGACGGCAAGTCGGGCGCCCGGCTGGAGCTTCGTGCCGGAACGGACTGCTATGCGCATCCGGAGGACCACATCATGACCCGGGCCGCCACCGACCCCGGATACGGCAAGTCGAACCCCAACTACGACGCCGAGGCGGAGAAGGCCGCCCAATAGGGCGATCCCAAGCTGCGCGGCTCCACGAACGGCGCCGCGCTCGACCCAAGGAGCAAAGCATGCTGAAGATGAGCCCGTATCTCGCGTTCAACGGGCAGGCTCGCGGGGCCCTGGAGTTCTACCGGAAGGTCTTCGGAGGCAAGCTGGCCATCATGACTCACGGCGACTACCAGCACCCGGATCCCGAGATGGCCGACCAGGTGATGCACGGACAGCTGGCGACCGAGGGTTTCGTCCTGATGGCCGCCGACCACCCGGAGGGCAAGGCGCCCCACGGCGAGGGAAACACGACCGTGGGCATCTATGGCGACGATCCGGAAACCGGCAGGGCATGGTTCGATGCCCTGACGGAAGGCGGCGCAGTGCGCCATGCCTTCGGGGAGCAGGCATGGGGCGACTCCTACGGGGAGTTGGTCGACAAGTTCGGCGTGGTCTGGGCGATCAACGTGTCGGGCGGTAAGGGCTAGCGCCCGGCGAGGAAGGACTGGGGACCGGAGGCTCGATCGCGACGCTGGGGTGAACGTGGTGGGCCTCGGCGGCGAACCTCAGAAGTCGATCCGCATCACCACGCGCCGCGGGCTCGGCCGGCCGACCTCTCGCATGCCCGCCGCCTCGAAGACGCCCCGGCCGCCCACGTACAGCTCGCCCCAGACCGCTTCCTTCCCCGGGGCGATCTCCAGGGCGTAACCCTCCACGGCCCGCGCCCCACCTTCGCGGGCGAACCCGACGGCCGCCCGTGCCAGCGCCCGGCTGACACCTCGGCGGCGGTAGCCCGCGCGGGTGGCGAAACAGGAGACGGTCCAGACGCCGTCGTCCTCCTTGTCCTCGTCGCGCCCTTTCCACGGGATGCGCATGCCTTTCATGCGCGGGTAGGCGGTGCGCGGCTCGACGGCGCACCAGCCCGCCGGCTCGCCGTCGAGGTACGCGAGGAGCCCGCTCGTCGGCGCGCCCGGTGTCCCGCAATTGGCCTGCTTGCGCAGGCGCGCGGCGCGTTCGCCCTGCGTCGAGGCGTCCCATTCGCGGCCGCCGAGCTTGAACCACTGGCACTGGCAGTCCCGCGCCTGGCCGCGCTCGCCGAAGACGGCCTGCAGGTCTTCCCAGGGCGCGTCGCTGGCGGGAACCACGACGACGTCGCGGTCGCGTTGGTCGGCGGATGACGTGGGCATGACCCGAGCGTGCCATCGCCGTCGCCGCCGGTCAACGCGCAAGTCTTTCCACCCGAAGTGGACGAAACCACGGTTCGTTAATCGAGGTACCGTCCACTTCGCGGGGTGCCGCGTGGGAGGAAAGCGAGGAGGAGCGGGGGGAGCGGGGGGAAAGCGGGGGCGCCAAGGGGGAGTAATAGCGAGGGATTAGTCCACTTCCGAACACTCTCGCAAGTCCAGCACCACCGCTCCCTCCACCGGCTAGGCAGGCGCCGCCGCGGGGAATACCGTTTAGCCACGCCGTCCGGAGGCGCCGCGCCCGGACGGCGCGGCGGGCGCCCCCAAGGGGCCGGCCACGTCCGCGGCACGGGGAGGAACGCATGACGGCACCGGCCGTGACGGGCAGCGAACGCGGGACGTCGGAGGTTCCCGCGATCCGGTTGCGCGGCCTGACCAAGGCGTTCGGGGAGACGGTCGCCGTCGACGGCCTCGACCTGGACATCCGCAAGGGAGAGTTCTTCTCCATGCTCGGCCCCTCCGGCTCGGGCAAGACCACGGTGCTGCGCCTGATCGCCGGCTTCGAACTGCCTACCGGCGGAACGATCGAGCTCGAGGGCAAGGACGTCTCCGGCACCGCCCCCTTCGAGCGCGATGTCAACACCGTGTTCCAGGACTACGCGCTCTTCCCGCACATGTCTCTGCTGGAGAACGTGGCGTACGGACTCCGCGTGCGCGGCATGGGAAAGGCCGAGCGCCGCGAGCGGGCCGCCAGAGCCCTGGGCCGCGTCCAGATGGCCAGGTTCCTCGGCCGCAGACCCTCGGAGCTCTCCGGCGGGCAGCGCCAGCGGGTCGCCCTGGCGCGGGCGCTCGTGGTGGAACCCAAGGTCCTGCTGCTGGACGAGCCGCTCGGCGCGCTGGACCTGAAGCTGCGCCAGCGGATGCAGATCGAACTCAAGGACCTCCAGCGCTCGCTCGGCATCACCTTCATCTTCGTCACCCACGACCAGGAGGAGGCCCTGACCATGAGCGACCGGATCGGGGTCTTCAACAACGGCCGCGTCGAGCAGATCGGCACGGCCCACGAGATCTACGAGCGCCCCACCGGCAGCTTCGTGGCCAACTTCGTCGGCACCTCCAACGTCTTCGGCGCCCCGGCCGGCAACGCCATCTACGGCCGCGACGAGTCCTTCGCGATCCGGCCAGAGAAGATGCGCGTCCTGTGGGACGCCGGCGCCTCCGTCGAGGGCGGGGAAGGACCCGAGGCCGGACGCACATCGATGCCCGGGACCGTCTCCTCGATCGTCTATGTCGGCCACGCCACCCAGGTCCACGTCGCGCTCGAGGCGGGCATCGACGTCGTCGTCCTCGCCTCCGAGAGTCCGCCCGGAAGCGAGGACGAGCTGCAGGGCCGCCGCGTCGCCGTCGGCTGGGCGGACGACGACGCCGTCTGGCTCCCGGACGCAACGCCGGCACCATCCAACGAAAGAAGGCAATCATGAAGGCAACGCACCGCACATCGCGCGCGCTGGGCGTGCTGGCCGTGGCGGGGCTCGCGCTCGCGGCGTGCGGCACCACGCCAGGCGGCGGGGACGCGCCCGGCGCCACGGAGAAGACGGAGATCGGCGCGGGCGAGGGCAAGCTCTCCATCCTCGCGTGGCCCGGCTACGTCGAGGACGGCAGCAACGATCCCGCCGTCGACTGGGTCACGCCGTTCGAGGAGCAGACCGGCTGCCGCGTCGACTTCAAGCCCTTCGGCACGTCCGACGAGGCCGTCACCCTGATGCGCACCGGCCAGTACGACGTCGTCTCCGCGTCCGGCGACGCGTCGCTGCGGCTCATCGCCGGCGGGGACGTCGAGCCCGTGAACACCTCGCTGCTGGAGAACTACGCCGACGTCTACCCGTTCCTGAAGGACCGGGCCTGGAACACCGTCGACGGCAAGAACTACGGAATGCCGCACGGCTGGGGCGCCAACCTCCTGATGTACCGGACGGACAAGGTGGACCCGGCGCCGACGTCGTGGTCCGCGGTGTTCGACGACGCCGCGAAGTATTCGGGGAAGGTCACCGCCTACGATTCGCCGATCTACATCGCGGACGCGGCCCTGTATCTGATGAAGCACCAGCCGGACCTGGGCATCACCAACCCGTACGCGCTGGACGAGACGCAACTGGACGCCGCCGTCGACCTGCTGAAGAAGCAGCGCGAGCACGTGGGGGAGTACTGGTCCGACGTCGTCAAGGAGGTCCAGTCCTTCGCCTCCGGCGGGACGCTGGTGGGCACCACGTGGCAGGTCGGGGCGAACATCGCCCAGGCGGACGGCACCAAGGTGGAGACCCTGCTGCCGGAGGAGGGCGCCACGGGGTGGTCCGACACCTGGATGGTGGGCTCCGAGTCGCCGAACAAGAACTGCGCGTACCTGTGGCTGGACTACATCGCGAGCCCGGAGGCCAACGCGGCGGTCGCCGAGTACTTCGGCGAATCCCCGGCCAATCCGAAGGCCTGCGACCTGACCGCGGACAAGGGCCACTGCGAGACGTTCCACTCGGGCGACGAGGCCTACGCGGAGCAGATCTGGTACTGGACGACGCCGGTGGAGCAGTGCGTGGACGGCCGGACCGACGTGAAGTGCACCGACTACTCGGCCTGGACCAAGGCGTGGACCGAGATCAAGGGGTGACGCCGGCGCGTCGGCCCGTCCCGCCGCTCGAACACCGCAGGGTCTCCGGGCTGCTGCACCGCGCGCCCCTGCTGCGGCTCGCCGGACTGCTGACCGCGCCGGCCGGGTGGTTGGTGCTGGTCTACATCGCCGCGCTTGCCGCCCTCCTGGTGACGGCGTTCTGGACGGTGGACACCTTCACGGGGAAGGTGTCCACCGAGTGGACGGCCGAGAACATCCTGGCCGTCGCGACGGACCCGGTGTACCAGACCATCACGCTGCGCACGCTGTGGATCGCGGTCGCTGTCACGCTGATCGACATGGTCATCGCCGTGCCGATGGCGTTTTTCATCGCCAAGGTGGCGACGGCCAGGTGGCAGAAGCTGCTGGTGGTCGCGGTGCTGATGCCGCTGTGGGCCAGCTACCTGGTGAAGGCGTACGCGTGGCGGAACGTCTTGGCGGAGGGCGGGCCGCTCGAATGGCTGGGGGCGCCGGTGGGCCTGCAGAGCCCCGGCTACTCGGAGACAGCGGTCATCATCACGCTGGCCTACATCTGGCTGCCGTACATGATCCTGCCGATCCACGCGGGCTTCGACCGCGTGCCGGACTCCCTTCTGGAGGCGTCCAGCGACCTGGGCGCCAAGCCGTGGACGACCATGCGGCTGGTGATGCTGCCGATCCTGGTCCCGTCCATCATCGCCGGCACCATCTTCACGTTCTCGCTGTCCCTCGGCGACTACATCACGGCGCAGATCGTCGGCGGCGCCACGCAAATGCTCGGGACGGTGGTCTACGCCAACGTCGGCGCGGCCAACAACCTGCCGTTCGCGGCCGCCGTGTCCCTGATCCCGATCGTGATCATCACGATCTACCTCTTTGTGGTCCGCCGCACCGGCGCCCTGAACAACCTCTAGGAGCCAGTGGTGAGACTTTCGCGCGGAGCCAAGGCCGTCCTCGGGGTGATCACCGGGCTGGTGCTGTTCTTTATCTACGCCCCGCTGCTCCTGGTGGTGGTGAACTCCTTCAACGCTGACCGCACGTTCGGCTGGCCGCCGCGGGGGCTCACGCTCGAGTGGTGGGCGCGGGCGTTCGACTCCACCGGCGTGCGGGAGGCCCTGGCGACGTCGCTGTGGGTCGCCGCGGTCTCCACGGTGGTCTCGCTGGTGCTCGGGACCCTGCTGGCGATGGCCCTGCAGCGCTACCGGTTCTTCGGGCGGGACGTGATCAGCCTGTTGGTGGTTCTTCCGATCGCGCTGCCCGGCATCGTCACCGGCATCGCGCTGAACAACATGTTCACCACGGTCCTTGGGGTGTCGCTGAGCATTTGGACCGTGATCATCGCCCACGCGACGTTCTGTATGGTCACGGTGTTCAACAACGCGATCGCGCGGCTGCGGCGAATGGGTCCGGGGCTGGAGGAGGCGTCCGCGGACCTCGGCGCCGGGGTGTTCACGACGTTCCGCCTGGTGACCTTCCCGCAGCTTCGCTCGGCGCTGCTGGCCGGCGGGCTACTGGCGTTCGCGCTGAGTTTCGACGAAATCATCGTCACCACGTTCACGATCGGCGCGGGGGAGGCCACCCTGCCGATCTGGATCCTGCAGAACCTGTTCCGACCCAACCAGGCGCCGGTCGTCAACGTCGTGGCTGTGGTGCTGATCCTGGTGTCGATCCTGCCGATGTGGCTGGCGCAGAAGCTGTCCGCCGATTCGGTGGGCGTCGGGCCGTCCAGCGGCCGCGCGGCGGCGAAGGCTGCCCGCCCGGCCAGGAAGCCCTAGAGCATCCCCACGCCGTAGACCCCGCCCCATCCTCACGCCCCAACCGCCAACCCCGCCACTACCCCCGGAAGTGGACATTTCCACGCCTCGTTAGCCGAGGAAATGTCCACTTCCGGAGGTGGGTTGGGGGTGGGGGAGCGGGAGGGGAGGGGAGGGGAACGGAGCAGGCGGGAAGGGAGGGGCGGGCCTAGCGCTCCAGGAAGGTGCAGACGCAGGCGCGGTTTCCTTCCGGGTCGGCGAGGACCGTGAACGACGGCTCCTCGGACAGGTCCACCACTCGCCCGCCCGCGGCGACCGCCGCCGCGATGCGGTGCTCCGCGACGTCGTGCGGCACCCACAGGTCAATGTGAAAGCGCTGGCGCGGCGCCTCGTGCTCGTCGGTGTGCTGAAACCACAGGAGCGGCACACGGCCGTTCGGGTCGACGACGTCGTCGCCGTCGACCGATTCGGCGCTGCCGGTCAGCAGGGCCGCCCAGAAGGGTCCGACGGCGGCCACGTCCGCGGTGTCGAGCGCCAGTTCGATCTCGGCCAGGGCGTGCGGGTCCGCGGCGATGCCCTGCTCGCGCGCGATCTCGCTGATCTTCCGTGCAAGGTCCACGTCGCGCCGGGTGATGCCGGAGGCGGCGTGGCTGAGCAGCTTGATGTCCACCAGCGGGTAGGTGAGCGTCAGGTCCGGATGGTGGTTGGCCGCCTCGGCGGCCTCGCCCACGGCGTTGACGAACCGCAGGCCGGCCGCGAAATTCTTGGTCTTGAAGCGCGCGTGGAGTGCTTGCGCGAGGCGCCGCCAGTCGTCGAGGGCGGCATCGAGGATCTCCGTGGAGGTGAGCTTGTCCATGTGCCCACAGTATGGGCGGCGGGATTTTGGTGTCCAGAGTCGCAGGAGCCGGGTACGACGTCCGGGAGCCCGCCGACCGTCGGCCGGACGCGCCGGGGATCCCGGCCGCGCCCGCCGTCGTCCGCCGGAAAAAGATCCCCGGAACCCTTGCGCCCGCCCAGGTCCCGGCCTAACCTACAACCAAATGGTTGTACTTGAACTGAGCGAGACGGAGATCGACCGCATCTTCCAGGCACTGGCGGATGCGACCCGGCGCGACATCATCCGGCAGGCGATGTTGCGGGAGCAGTCGGTGTCGGCGTTGGCGCGGCACTACGAGATGAGCTTCGCCGCGGTGCAGAAGCACGTTGCGGTGCTCGAGCGCGCGGCGCTCGTCACCAAGGAGCGGCGGGGGAGGGAGCAGATTGTGCACGGCAATCCGGAGTCGCTGCGCCGGGCCGCGCACCTGCTCGGGGCCTATGAGGAAATCTGGCGCGGACGCGCCGACAGGATCGGAGACATCCTCTCCGAACAAGTGAAGGGACAGGGAGCATGACGGTTGTTAGCGCACGCAAGGACACGGAGAAGCTGACCCTCGAGTTCGTCGCAGAGTTCGACGCCAGCGAGGAGAGGGTGTGGCAGGTCTGGGAGGACCCGCGGCAGCTCGAGCGCTGGTGGGGTCCGCCCACCTACCCCGCCACGTTCGAACGCTACGAGTTTGTTCCCGGCGGGGACGTCCGCTACTTCATAACGGGGCCGGACGGCAGCACGCCGCGCGGCTGGTGGAAGATCACCGACGTCCAGGCGCCCACCCGACTGGAGTTCGACGACGGATTCGCCGGCGACGACGGCGAGCCCAGCGGCTTCCTCGGCGTGAGCCACTGCGTGGTGACCTTGGAGGGCACCGGCGGCGGCACCCGAATGACGCTCGTCTCCAGCTTCGAGAGCCTCGAACAACTGGAGGAGATGACCAAGATGGGCATGGAGGAGGGCATGCGGGACGCCATGGGCCAGATCGATGCCATCCTCGCCGAGCAGAACGTTCGGTAGCGGAACCTCCGCGGTTGGGGCGCGGGGCGCAGGGAGCCGGGACGCGTTCGATCGCGGCCCGGCTCCTGTTCGCTCTTCCGGCGGCGACCCTGTCGGCCGCGCGCCCGTTCTGGCAGGCTGGCACCCATGGCCGACACCTTCCCGGATCCGCAGAGTCCCCCCGACGAGGAACGCCTCCCCGACCTCGCTGCCGGTTTTGTGGGCCACGGCCTCCTGGCGCCGGGGACGCGGCTGAGGTGGGACGGCCCGCGGCGCTGGTGGGGCGGGCCCCTGGACGTCGAGGGCCTCGCGTTGGCGTCGGTGGCCGTCGCCGGGGCCGCCGTGGAGCAGCTCACCGGCGCCCGGCGGACGGTCGCCACCACATCTTCCAGGGTCAACGACGCGTTCAACTCCGTGTGGCACTTGAGGATCGACGGCAAGAAGCTCGAAGGCTTCGCGGCGCTGTCCCGGTTTTTTCCGACGGCGGACGGCTGGCTGCGGACACACGCCAACTACCCGCACCACGCGCGCCGGCTCGGACAAGCCCTGGGAGCCGACACCGTAGAGGGTGTGGCCGCGGAGTTGGCGGGACTGGCGTCCCTGGAAGCGGAGGAACGCATCTGCGCCGCGGGCGGGATCGCCGCCGCCGTCAGGACGCGGGAGGACTGGGCAGGGTCGCCGATGGCCGCTCCGACCGGCGCGGCAGACTGGGTGGGATTCGACCTGTCGGCCGTTCGCGGGCGCGACGGCGACGGCCGGCGCTGGTCGCCGGACCCGGGGGCCGGGAGGCCGCTGGCGGGACTCCGGGTCCTCGACTTCACCCGGGTCATCGCCGGGCCCACCGCGTCGAGGTCGCTCGCGGCGTGGGGCGCCGACGTCGTCCGCGTCGACCCGCCCGGCATGCCGGAGCTGTTGGACCAGCACGTGGACACCGGGTTCGGCAAGAGGTCGGCGCTCCTCGACCTCGCCGATCCCGACCACGCCGCGAAGGCCCACGCCCTGCTCGGCGGGGCGGACGTGGTCCTCCTCGGCTACCGCAACGCCAGCCTGGACCGCTTCGGATTGGCGCCCCTGCAGCTGCGGGAACGCTACCCCGACCTGGTGGTCGTGGCGCTGGACGCGTGGGGCCAGGAGGGGCCGTGGGCGGGCAGGCGGGGGTTCGACAGCATCGTCCAGGCGGCGGCGGGCGTCGCGGACAGGTACCGGCGCGACGACGGGACACCGGGCGCGCTGCCCGTTCAGGCCCTCGACTACGCAACCGGATACGGCATGGCGGCCGCGGCCGTCGCCCTCGTCGCGGCGCGTGCGCGGGAAGGCGTCACCGGGGCGGCCCGACTGTCGCTGGTCCGCGCGGCGGACCGCCTGTTCGAGGCGCCGCCGCCGGACGTCCCCGCGGAAGTTCCGGGCGAGCCGGCACTGGAGCGAACGGCCAGCGACTACGGCGAGCTCGTCTACGCCCGGCCTCCGTTCGACCTGGACGGGGCGCCGCTGACGTACCCCGGGCCGCCGGGGACATACGGATCCGACAGTCCCGTGTGGGCCTAGCAACTTGGGGACCCACTAGGTCTCGAACCCAGGCAAGGAGGCCCCGTCCGGGTCGCCGGGCGGGGCCTCCAGCACAACGGGCTGCTAGCCCTCGATCGCGGGGTTGCTCTGCGACTTGAGCGCGGCGAGCCGCGCCTCGACCTCGGAGACCTCGCCGAGGTCTTCGAGCGCCTCGAACTGCGAGTCGAGGGACGACGACGCCAGTTCGGCGGCGCCCAGCGCGCGGGCCTCCTCGCGGCGGATCTTCTCCTCGAAGCGGCCGACCTCGCTGGACGGGTCCATGATGTCGATCGACTTCACGGCGTCCATCATCTTGTTCTGCGCGTCCGCGTTGCGGGAGCGGGCCACCAGCTGGTCGCGCTGGGCGACGAGCTCGGTCCGCTTGCGCTTCATGCCCTCCAGGCCGGTCTTGAGCTTCTCCACAATCTGGGTCTGGGAGGCGATGGTGGCCTCCAGCGCCTTCGCCTCGCCCTCCTCGCGGATCTGGTTCTGGATGGCGACCTTGGCCAGGTTGTCGAACTTCGCGGCGTTGGCGGCGTCGCCCGCGGCGCGGAACTGGTCGGCCTTGCCGGACGCGGCGAGCGCCTTGCGGCCCCAGTCGGCGGCGTCCTGCAGGTCGGCCTTCTGGTCGGCCTCGATCATGCGCAGGTTGCCGATGGTCTGGGCGACGGACTGTTCGGCTTCGGCGATGTTGTTGGTGAAGTCCCGGACCATCTGGTCCAGCATCTTCTGCGGATCCTCAGCGGCGTCGATGGCGGAGTTAACGTTGGCCTTGCCGAGCTGGGCGATTCGACCGAAAATGGACAGCTTCTTGGACATGGTGCCTTCCTACGTTGTTCGGTGCCGCGGTGGCGGTGCTGATGTGTTCGTCAAGGACAAGTATCCGGCATGTGCGCCGCCGGCACTCCTCTGGTCATCGCTCCGTGACGGTGCCATCGTGGTGGCGACCGCTCCGGACCGAGTCGAGGAGAACCAACATGCTTGCCATAAGGAAGACGGTACCCAGCTTCAGCGTGAACGACACCTCCGCCGCGAAGGAGTTCTACGGCGGGGTCCTCGGCTTCGCCGTCCACGACGGGCCGATGGGCACGCTCGACGTCCGGGTGCCCGGTGGCTTCTCCGCCCTGATCTACCCCAAGGAGGACCACAGGCCGGCCGACTTCACGATCCTGAACCTCATGGTTGACGACGTCGAGGCGGCGGTCGACTCGCTGAACGAGCAGGGTGTCGCGACGGCGATCTACGGCGACGTCCCGGAGCTCAACACGGACGCGAAGGGTGTCGCCCACTACGAGGGGCACAACATGGCCTGGTTCCGGGACCCCGCGGGCAACGTCCTGTCCGTTATGGAAGTCACGGCCGTCTAGGCGCGTGCCGGCCACGGGGCCAGGCCGCCGGACCGCTGCCCCGGGAGCCGGCGCCGGACGACTACAGGACGGACGAATGACCGCGCCGAGCACCGAGCGGACCTTCATCCCCTTCGGTTTCTCCCACTGGATGATCCTGCTGCTGGTTGCCGCGGGCGCGGTGGTCCTGGTGCGGCTCGGCCGCGCTCTGCGGGGCACCGAGGCGGGGGACACGCTCACCCGCGGGTTCGCCGTCGTGCTACTGGTGTACGCGGGCACCATGCTGGTCATCGACCTGCTGCCGGGACGGTGGAACGTCGGCTCGTCGCTGCCGCTGCAGATTTCGGACCTGACCTGAATGACGGCGGCCTACGCGCTGTGGGCGCGCTCCCGCTGGGCCTTCGCGCTGACCTTCTATTGGGGACTGACCCTCAACACGCAGGCCATGATCACCCCGGCCGTGCGCCCGGGCTTTCCCGCGTTCGACTTCATCGACTTTTGGCTGCAGCACGCCCTCGTCCTGTGGGCGGCCGTCTACCTGACCTGGGGGTTGGGCCTCCGGCCGGACTGGGCCTCCCTCCGCACCGCGATCGTCTGCACGCTCGGCTGGGCGGTCGCCGTCTTCTGCCTCAACGTCGCGGCGGGCACCAACTACGGCTTCCTGAACGCCAAGCCGGACAACCCCTCGGCGCTGGATCTGATGGGCCCCTGGCCCCGGTACCTGGTGGTCGAACTGATCGTCGTCTTCGCCGCGTGGGCGTTGATCACGTGGCCCTGCACCCGTGGCCGCACGGCGCCCTCGTCCGGGCGGCAACGCGCGTAGCCGGCGCCTACCGGTCCGCGTCGTCCGGCCCCTCGTCCTCCTCGGGCTCGAAGGTGTTGGGCTCGTCCGTGCTGGTGGCCCCGACTCCCTCGTTGGAGTCCGGAATGGTGCTGCCCTCCACGGTGTCTTCGGTGTCGCGTCCCTGGTCGTCCTGTTTGCCCGCCACGGTGATCTCCCATTGCTCGATCCTCGAATACCTTTCGACGAACGATGCTACGCCCGGCCTCGATCGTCCAGTAGACCTTCGGCCGGATTCGCGCCCCCATCACGTCGCGGCATCGATTCGGCCCGAGCACTCGCCCGCACCAGCGCATCGGCGTACCGTGGAACCACCAAGCTTTTGACCGGGGAAGTGCCATGAAACCTGTTGTGAAGAAGTGGATGCCCGCCGCGGTGGTGCCCGCAACCATCGCCGCGCTGGCCTTGGGGGCGTCGATCTCCGCCAACGCGCAGGCGGACCTGGAGCCCAAGACCGCCGAGCAGGTCCTGGAGATGATCGCCGCCGCGGACGTCGAGTCCTTCTCCGGCCGGTTCCGTACGTCCACCAGCCTCGGCATCCCCGAACTGCCCGACGCCGGGTCGGCCTCCTCCTTCGGCCCGCCGCACGCGGGACCATCCGGCGGGGACGACGCCGGGACGGCAGCCGAGGACCAGGCGGAGGGCGGCGGCGCGGACCAGGACGGCGAGACGGCGGACTCCCGCCTCGGCGGCATGCTCAACCTGCTCTCCGGCTCCCACGAGGCCCGCGTGTTCGTCGACGGGGACGACAAGGCGCGCCTGCAGGTGCTCAACGAGATGGAGGAGCGCAACGTCATCCTCAACGGGACCAGCCTGTGGGTCTACGACTCGGAGGAGAACGCCGCCGTCCACGCCACGCTGCCGGCCGCGCCGTCGCAGGTTAAAGAGAGCTGGCGGGAGCAGGCTACCGCCGACGTTCCCACGCCGGAACAGCTCGCCGACCGCTTCCTCGAGCACGCGGACCCCACCACCGAGGTCACGGTCGAGGAGGGCTCCACCGTCGCCGGCCGCGACGTCTACAACCTGGTGCTCACGCCGAAGACGGACGAGACGCTGGTCGCGGACGTGACCATCGGCGTCGACGCCGAGACCGGCGTCCCGCTGGCCGTCACCGTCGCCGCCGTTGACCAGGAGGAGCCGGCGGTCTCCGTCGAGTTCACCGAGTTCACGCCCGAGGCGCCGGACGCCGGGCTCTTCGGCTTCGAGGCGCCCGCCGGCGCCACGGTCGAGGAGAAGGACCTCCCCAGCAAGGAGGAAATCCGCCGTCACCTCGAGGACCGCAAGGCCAAGATGGAGGACCACCAGGCGGAGTCCGGGGACCGTAAGGCGCCGAGGGGCGAGCTGGACGGCCGCGGTTGGGACGCCGTTGTGCAGGTTCCCGCCGACCAGGTGCCCGCGGAGCTGACGGAGTCCGCGATGTTGGACGAACTGTCGGAAGAGGTCGACGGCGGCCGGCTGCTCCACACCTCGCTGGTCAACGTGCTGATCACCGACGACGGCCGGGCGTTCGCCGGCTCGGTGCCCGTGTCGCGGCTGCAGGCCGTGGCCGACGCCGGGTGAGCGCGGAGGCCCCGGACGGGGACCTCGCCATCGAAACCACGCGGCTGAGCAAGCAGTTCGGCAGGCGCCACGCGGTCAACAATCTGGACCTGGCCGTGCCGCACGGCTCGGTCTTCGGTTTTCTGGGGCCCAACGGCTCCGGCAAGACCACCACCATCCGCATGCTGCTGGGCCTCGCCACACCCACCAGCGGCAGCATCCGGGTGCTCGGGCAGCCGATGCCGGACAACGCCATGGACGTCCTGCCGCGCGTCGGCGCGCTCGTGGAGGGGCCGGCGTTCTACCCGTTCCTCTCGGGACGCGCCAACCTGCTGCGCCTCGACGCCGCCGACCGCCGGGCCGACGCGGCCACCCGCGGGCGGCGCGTGGACCGGGCGCTGGAGACCGTGGGGCTGGGCAAGGCCGCGCGCCTGGCCGTCCACGCCTACTCGCTCGGCATGAAGCAGCGGCTCGGGATCGCCAACGCGCTGGCCTCCGACCACGAACTCCTGGTGCTGGACGAGCCCACCAACGGGCTGGACCCCCAGGGCACCCGCGAGGTCCGCCACCTCATCGCCTCCCTCGCCGGGCAGGGCACCACGGTCTTCGTCTCCAGCCACCTGCTCAGCGAGATCGAGCAGATGTGCACGCACGCGGCCGTGATGAGCGTCGGCAACCGCGTCGCCCAGGGCACGCTCGCCGAGCTGCGCGCCGGCGGCGTCGGCTACGTCAGCGTCACCACCCCGGACGACGGCGGGGCGCGCGCCGTGCTGGTCAGGCTGGGTTTGGAGCCGAGCCCGGACGGCCAGGTCGGCGGAGCGGTTGGCGGGGCGGCGGCGAACCACGGCGTCGTCCGCGCGCCCCTGGCCGAGGGCGGCCTGGCGCCGGAGACGATCGTTGCCGAGCTGGTCGCGGCGGGCGTTCCGGTGCGCGGGTTCGCGGTCGAGCGGCCCAGCCTCGAGGAGCGCTTCGTCGCACTGACGGGGGAGGGGTTCGATCTTGCCCAATAGGACACAGGCCGCGGTCATGCGCACCGGGGAGGCCAGGCCCCGTCCGGCGGAGCCCGGCAGGGGCCGGGCCGGCGGCGCGCTGCTGATTTCCGAGCTCGGGATGGTGTTCCGCCGCCGCCGCACGTGGGCCATGCTCCTGGCGCTCGGCGCGGTTCCCGTCCTGATCGCGCTCGCCGTGCGGCTCACGTCCGGGCCGCCGAGCGGCCGCGGGCCCGCGTTCCTGGACCGGGTCGCGGGCAACGGACTGTTCGTCGCGATCATCGGCATGTTCATGTGCATCCCGCTGTTCCTGCCGCTGACGGTGTCCGTGGTCGCGGGGGACACCATCGCCGGTGAGGCCGGGCACGGGACGCTGCGCTACCTGCTCATCGCGCCGGCATCGCGCGCCCGGCTGCTGCTCGTGAAGTACATCGGGGCAGCGGTCTTCTGCCTGGCGGCGACCCTGACCGTGGCCCTGTTCGGCATCGGCATCGGGCTGCTGCTGTTCCCGATCGGGCCGGTCACGCTCCTGTCCGGAGACACCGTGAGCATGGGCGAGTCGTTCCTGCGGATCGGGCTGATCGCCGTGCACGTGACGGTGTCGCTGCTGGGGCTGTCCGCCATCGGGCTGTTCATCTCCACGCTGACCGACGTGCCCGTGGGCGCGATGGCCGCGACGGCGGTGCTGTCCGTCGCGTCCCAGATCGTCGGCCAGCTGCCGCAGCTGGAGTGGCTCCACCCGTGGCTGTTCACCCACCACTGGTTCGGCTTCGCGAACATGCTCCGCGAGCCGATCCTGTGGTCCTCGCTCGGCGAAAACGCGCTGCTGCAGTCCGGCTACGTGCTGGTGTTCGGCGCGCTCGCCTTCGGGCGGTTCGCGACCAAGGACGTGCTGTCCTGACCGCGCACGCCGGCGCCCGGCCTCAGCGGCCGATGGCCTGGTCCCGGCCGCGGTCGAACGCGCGCTCGTAGGGGACCTTCTCGCCGGCCTCGACGGCGACCGTCAGGCGGTTCTCGCGCGGTGGTAGCGGGCAGGTCGCGAAGTCCGTGAACGCGCATGGCAGGTTCACGGCGCGGTTGAAGTCCAGGACGACGCCGCCGTCGGCGTCGGGCGCTGCGACGCCGAGCGACCGGTTGGCGGCGTAGGTGGTCCTGCCGGAGGTGGCGTCCGTGAAGAGCACGTTAAGCGCCCCCGGCCGGGGGCCGTTGAAGGCCGTCAAGGTGTGTTCCTCGCCGCCGACCTCGAACACGATCTCGCCCGGCGCCTCGTACACGTGCTGGATGCCCTCGACCGCGGCGCCGACCGTCGTCGGCCGGGGCGCGGGGAACGCGCGGTAGGTGCCACGGAGCCGCCACGCCGCGTCCGGCGCGTAGGCGGGGATCCCGGCGAACGTGCGCAGCAGCCAGTTCCCCGGGTTGCGCGGCCGGACCACGTACTTCCCGCCGCGCTTGGCGACCTCGACGACGGTGTCCCCGCTGACAAGGTCGATGCCGTCCCGTTCCGCGATGGCGCCGAAGCCGTGCACGCCCGTCAGCGGTTCGCCGTCCAGCAGCAGCTCCTCGCCGGGGGAGAGCTTGACGGCGACCAGGCCGTTTTCCGTCCACCACTGCCCGGGCGTCCCGCGGAAGGCGCGGGGCCGCGCGTCGAGCCAGTACAGCCCCACGACGGCCAGGAAACCGTGCGGCGCGGTGAGGGCCGCGACGCGTTCGGCGTGCCACCGCCTCCACTCGTCGGCGAAGGCGTCCGTATTGACGGCGGACTCAACGGCTTCGACGGTGGATCGCGCGTCGGAGGACACGGAGGTGGAGGACATGCGCTGCTCGTTTCTCCCGTGGCGGCGGGTGGGCGTGTGCCGGGTGAGGCCGGCCTGGGTGGCCTGTTCCGTCAGGCTAGCCGGAGCGCCAACGCGCGGGCCACACCCGTGCAACACGAGGTCACGGCCCTTTGCGCCGCGTCACGAGCCGCCGCGCGGACGGCATGCGTCGTCACACGGCGTCGCGGGCGGGTCCCCGCTTCAGGACGTCCGGGCACGGACGCACTTGTGGCCCGCCCCGCATTCCGGGACGGGCCACACCGTGAAGCGGTGCTAGTTGGACTCGGCGGCCCAGGCCTTGACGGCGTCGCCCAGCGGGGTGGTCGGGCGGCCGATCAGCGTGGAGAGGTCCGTGGACGTCGACAGCAGCAGGTCGGCGGCCGTGTTCGCGTCGAGCGCCACGAGGAAGCCGGCCGTTCCGTCGTCGAGCCCCGCGCCGGAGAGCGCGGCATGGTGCGCGGCGGGCTCGACGTCGGTGTAGGTGACGTCGCGGCCGAGGGCCTCGGCGAACGCGCCGGCCAGCCCGGCCAGCGTGAACGCCTCGTCGCCGGCGAGCTCGTAGGTCTTGCCCTCGTGGCCCCCGGTGGAGAGGACGACGGCGGCCGCCTCCGCGTAGTCGGCGCGGGTCGCGGCGGACACGCGCCCCGGTCCGGCGCTGCCCAGGACGGCGCCGGTGGCGGCGGCCTGGTCGAAGGCGGGGCGGTAGTTTTCGGTGTACCAGCCGTTGCGCAGGAGGGTGACGGGCAGGCCCGAAGCGGCCAGGATCTCCTCGGTGGCCTTGTGCTCCGGCGCCAGGATCAGCGGGGAGTCCGTCGCGTCCAGCACGCTCGTGTAGACGATCCGGGCGGCGCCGGCCCTCTTCGCCGCCTCGACGACGTTGCCGTGCTGGCGGGCGCGCTGGCCCACCTCGCTGCCGGAGACGAGCATCAGGGTGTCGCCGGTGTTGACGACGCCGTCGGCCGGGGCGTCGAAGTCGAAGGCGGCGGTGCGGACGCCGCGTTCCGCGAGGGCGGCGAGGCGATCGACCGAGCGTCCGGTCGCGGTGATCTCGGCGGGCTTGACGCCGCGCGCGAGCAGGGATTCGACGATGAGGTGGCCCAGGTGGCCCGTGGCTCCGGTGACGATGATCGACATGCTGGCTCCTTCGGTGGGACTCGCGTCCCGTTTGGTAGTTGAACATAGAACCAATCGGGGTGGGGGATTGTTCCCCTCGGCAGATCTATTTGTGGCGCCCCAGTTACGGATGGCAAGGAATCGAGTTCACTGTCCCCTCGGACTAGTGTCCGAGCGTTCCCGGCTCGCTATATCGAAGCCGCGTGTGAATGGCAGTGAGGCTCTCGCATTGCTCCGCCAGCACGGAGCGTAGCCTCATCAGATACGTCGTATAGTTGCCGCGATCCTGCTTGGAAGCCGTCAAATACCCGTTGCATGCCCTCGTCATGAGATCCAGTTGCGAATGGACTTTTGACTCCAAACGAACGTTGGCTCGCGATTGCTGAATCACATCCCTGAGATCGAGTATCGACTTGGAGCATGCCACGTAGTCAGCATCGTCATCAGAAACGAGGCGCGCTGAAGGATTCTGCACCATCCTGAGGGCACGCTTGCGCGAAACAGCATTGAGTAGAAGCTGCAATCCCGCTACTTCCTGCCGCCTCCGTTCAAGTCGAAACGTCGCGTAAGCGATCGCTACCGTAATCATGCCGCCAATGACGATGAGTAAAAGTTCCATGCCGAAAGTCTGTGCATCCATTCGAACACTATGGGTCCAACGGCCTGACAGGCAGACGCGGCTCGCCGATGCTCAATCGCACGATTTGAAGCCAGATGCATCAATTGCATCGGCTCGCGTCTGGCGCGGTCGCGCGGGTTCGGCCAGCATGGGGGAATGCAGATCACCGACTGGTTGCTCGATTCCGATCCGTCCCTCCGCTGGCAGGTCATGCGCGACCTTCTCGATGAACCGCCGGCCGCCGTCGAGGCGGAGCGGGCCCGCGTCGCCGCGGAGGGGCACGGCGGCAAACTGCTCTCCCTCCAGGACGAGCGCGGCTACTGGAACAACGACGAATACGGCGAGGACGGCGACCGCCGCAGCGTGATGTGGACGCTCGGCCTGCTGCGGGCGCTCGGCGCGGACCCGAAGGACCCCGCCGTCGCCGACGCCTCCGGCAAGGTGGCCGCGAACGTCACGTGGCACTACTGGGACGACCTGCCCTACTTCCACGGCGAGGTGGAGCCGTGCATCAACGGCGGGATCCTCGCCCAGGGCGCCTACTTCGGCCATGTCGGCGAGGGCAGCGCGCGCATCGTCTCCCGGCTCTTGGAGGAACAGCTGGACGACGGCGGGTGGAACTGCGAGGCGCCCGACTCGAAACGCTCCTCGTTCGACACGACCCTGTGCGTGGTCGAGGGGCTGCTCGAGTACGAGCGCGCGGTGCCCGAGGCTCCGGAAGAGGTGACGCGGGCACGACGGCGGGGCGAGGAGTACCTCCTCGAACGCTCGCTGTTCCTTCGGCTCTCGACGGGCGAGCTGGTGGAGGGCCGGTATATGAACTTCTCCTTCCCGTCCTATTGGTTCTACGACGTGCTGCGGGCACTGGACCACTTCCGCAACGCCGGGGATCCGTTCGATTGGCGCCTCCAGCCCGCCGTCGACGTCCTGCGGGCGCGGCGCGACGACGACGGCCGCTGGCTCGCCGGCGTGACGTGGCCGGGCGAGGTCTACTTCGACGTCGACGCGCCGGAGGGCGAGCCGAGCCGCTGGAACACGCTGCGCGCTCTGCGGGTGCTGCGCTGGGCCGGAGCCCAGGAATAGCCCTCGGCCGGCCTGCATCCTCCGTCCCGGTCCGGCTGAACGCGGAACGTCTAAGTCGGTACCGTCTCCATATGGATCGGCTTCCGGGGCCTTTCGTGGGCCGGCCGGTGGTTATGGTGGCAGCATGAACAACTCCGCCCGCCTGCACTCGGACCTGTCCCGCCTCCGCCGCGAGACCGACATGTTCCTGGCCACGATCGAGTCCCTGGCCGACGACGAAATGCCCGCTCCCTCCCTCTGCGAGGGGTGGAGCCGGGCGCACGTCATCGCCCACCTCGCCTCGAACGGCCGAACGCTGGTCAAGCTGATCGACTGGGCCACGTCCGGCCAAGAGGAGAAGCTCTACGCGTCGCCGCAGGCCCGCACGGAGGAGATCAACGCGTTCGCGGCCCTGCCCCGCAAGGAGCTCATCGAGGCCTTCCGGGAGTCCGCGGCGTACTTCGCCGAGCAGTCCATGCGGCTCACCGGGGAGCTCGCCGTCGAGGAGGTCGGCCTGTCCGGCAAGCGGCTCCCCTCCACGTCCATCGTGGCGCTGCGCATCGCCGAGGTCGTCGTCCACCACCAGGATCTGGACACCGCCTGGACCATTGGTGAGGCGGACCCGGACTCGGTGCTTGACGCGCTCGAGGCCGCCGTGCGCACCATGCGTGCGAAGGACTCCCCGGGCATGACCCTGGCCACGGAGGAGGGCGAGGAGTGGGTGGTCGGCGACGGCGCCCTGCGCGTCGCGTCCGACCGCGAGGGCCTCCTCGAATGGCTGGCCCGCGGGCAGGGCCGGCACGTCGAGGCCAACGGACCGCTGCCGGTCCTGCCATCCTGGTGAGGCCCGCGGCCCGATAGAATCGACCACCATGAGCGCACCAGAACTTCAGCCCGGCGACCAGATCGTTTTCACCTCCCTCGAGTTGAACGACAAGAACGACCTGGCGAAGGCCACCACGGAGGCCGGGTTCGTGGTGGGGCCCGGCGTCTCGAAGAAGACGGCGCTGCTCGTCGCGGGGGACCCCGACGTCGACTCCACCAAGGCGCGCAAGGCGCGGGACTACGGCATCGACGTCGTCTCCGAGAAGTTCTTCGTCGACACCTACCTCGGCGGCGAGATCACGCCGGACATCGACCTGGCCACGAGCGAGGCTCCGGCGGACGCCGGGGCGCTCGCGGGGACCGTCAAGCGAGACCTGCCCGCGCTCAAGACCGCCTGCAAGGTCCTCCGCGAGGGCACCAACTTCCACGCCTACTTCCAGAGCACCGACCACGGCCGCTACATCGTCCGCGGGCCGGCGTTCTTCTCCGCGCTCGGCGACGCATGGACCGTGGGGGGCATCGCCGTGGCGTCCGCCAGCGGTGTGCCGGACAAGGCCCTGCGCGGCCTCGCGCTGGCGCACGGCCCGGAGACGACGGCGGACGACGCCGACTTCACCGCCCTCGCTGTCGAGCAGCGCCCCTACGGGCAGTTCACCGTCTACGGTCCCGTGCGGGACAGCGTCGGCGGCCTGCGGGCCGTGGGCCCGTGGCTGGTGGCCCACGGGACGCCGGTCGACGCCTGACGGCGCCCCGCGCCGACGGCCACGGCCGCCCGAGGCGCTCGCCCATGCGGGATTGACGTGCCAATATCCCGTTGTTGTTCGGAGAGTTCCTCCCCCTCCAGTATCGGCGCGGCATAGTGCACGTCGGGTGAACAGGGTCCCCTAGCGACAAGGTCTCCTCCGGCGACCGGTTGACAGCACGTGTGACTTGCCTCATCCTTGATGACTGTAAACCTTTACAGTTTCGGCCGCCGGCTTCCGAGCCAGGGCGTCCCGAACCGCAAGGCCGTCAATGATGACAGGGAAAGCGAGGCGCGTCCGTGGCGAACATCCATGATGTGGCACGTGCCGCCGGCGTCTCGATCGCCACCGTCTCCCGCCATCTTGCCGGCCAGCGCGTGCGCTCCGCCGCCGCGGTCGACCGGGCGATCACCGAGCTGCACTTCCGCCCGAACACCTCCGCCCGCGGGCTGCGCCTGGGGCGCCACGACACCGTGGCGGCCATCGTCCCGGACATCTCCAACCCGTACTTCGCCGAGATCGTGCACGGGCTCGAGGAAACCCTGGCCTCCGCCGGCATGCGGGTGGTCGTGGCCAGCAGCAACGAGGACGCCGACACCGAGGTCCAGCTGCTGAACCGGCTCAGCGACGCCGTGGACGCCTTTGTGCTGGTGCCCGCCATCGAATCGGCCGCGACCAAGTTGGCCCTGGAGCGCATCGGACTTCCCACGGTTCTGGTCGACCGCGTCCTCCACGAGGAATCCGCGTTCGACGTGGTGGTGGTGGACAACGCGGCCGGCGCCCGGCTTGCCGCCGAGCACCTGGTCTCCCTGGGCCACACCCGGCTGGCCATCATCAGCGGCCCGCAGACCTCCCTGCCGGGCCGGATCCGCCACGAGGAGTTCATCGCCGCGGCGGCCGAGGCGGGCATCGACATCCCGGATCGCTTCCGCAAGATCGGCTGGTTCACCCAGGACTTCGGCTTCACCGCCACCCGGGAACTCCTCGCCGAATCTCCGCGCCCCACCGCGTTGTTCATCGGCAACAACCTGATGGCCCACGGCGCTCTCAAGGCCCTGAACGAGTCGGGCATCGACATGCCCGGCGAACTTTCGGTGCTCAGCTTCGACGACTTCGCCCTGGCCGAGCTGCTCAACCCGCCGCACTCGGTGATTTCCCGCCCCGCCGGCTTGGAGGGGCAGACCGCCGGCGAGCGGCTGCTGCACCGCTTCGCCGATCCCGGGGCCGCCGCCACCAAGAGCATCCTGCCGGTGGCATTGACGCTCCGCGCGTCCACCGGCGTACCGCCGCCGTCCGGCTAGGCGCGCACCGCACATCGAGACGAATTCCCCACCGCCAGAGGCAAAGGACCCAGCATCGCCATGATCATTTCCACCCCGCACCAGCACAAGGTCGTCGTCGTCGGCAGCATCACGTGCGACCTGACCACGTTCTCCACCCGCCTGCCCAAGCCGGGGGAGACCATCCTGGGCCACGACTTCTCCATGGTGCTGGGAGGCAAGGGCGCCAACCAGGCCATCGCCGCGTCCCGCGCGCAGAGCAACGTGCACATGATCGGCTGCGTGGGGGACGACCCCTTCAGGGACCTGGTGCTCGACTCGCTGAACGCCGAGAACATCGACACCTCCGCGGTGCTCAGCGTCGGCGGACCCACCGGGATCGCGCACATCCGCGTCGACGCCTCGGCGGAGAACGACATCGTGATGGTCCCGCTGGCCAACGCCAAGCTCGGCGTGGACCAGGTGCGCGACGCGCTCGGGCCGCTGGGCGGGCCCGGCGACGTGGCGCTCATCCAGCTCGAGATCCCGCACGCCTCGGCCGTCGCCGCCGCCAAGCTGGCCCACGCCTCCGGCATGACGGTGGTGCTGGATCCCGCACCGGCCCCCGCCGAGCCGCTCGACGACACGCTCTGGGCCTCCGTGGACATCGTGACCCCCAACGAGACCGAGGCCCGGCTGATCACCGGCATCGCCGTCACGGACATCGACTCCGCGGTCGAGGCCGGCCGCTGGTTCACCGCCCGCGGCGTCGGCCGGGCCATCGTGACTCTCGCCGCCGCCGGCACCGTGGTGGTGCAGGGCGGCGGGTCCTGGGAGCACTATCCGGCCTTCCCGGTCACCGCCGTCGACACCACCGCCGCCGGGGACGCGTTCGCCGGGGCGCTGGGCTCCGGCCTCGCCGCCGGCGAGAACTGGGAGGACGCGCTGACCACTGCCATGGCGGCTGGCGCCCTGGCCGTCACCGTTGCCGGGGCCAGCCCCAGCATCCCGACCCGCGGCGCCGTCGAGGCGTTCCTCGCCGCCCAGAACTAGCCGCAAACCGCACCAAAGCACCACCACACCACGCACCCCCACCAACGACAAGGACGTCCAGCGTGCGCAAAAACAACGGAACACTGAATCCGGCCCTGAGCCGGGTCATCTCCGAGACCGGACACACCGACGAGATCGTCGTCACCGACGCCGGGCTGCCCATCCCGGCCGGCGTCGAGCGCGTCGACTTTGCACTGAAGCCCGGGACCCCCGGGTTCCTGGAGGTGCTCGACGTGGTGCTCAACGAGCTCGAGGTCGAGGGAGTCATCGCCGCCGAGGAGCTGGCGACCCACAGCCCGGACATGTTCGCCGAACTGACCGCCCGGCTGGACGCGCTCGGCGTCGCGCTGCAGCTGGTCCCGCACGCCGCCTTCAAGGAACGCAGCAAGGGGGCCCGCGCGGCGGTGCGCTCCGGGGAGACCACGTCCTACGCCAACGTCATCCTGCAGGCAGGGGTGGTGTACTGACATGTCCGTAGACATCGTTGACATCCACAAGTCCTTCGGCGAGAACGAGGTGCTGCGCGGCATCAGCCTCTGCCTCGTGCCGGGCGAGATCATCTCCCTGGTCGGGGAAAACGGCGCTGGCAAGTCCACGCTGACCAGCATCATCTCCGGGGCGCACAAGCAGGACTCGGGCCGGATCCTCATCGACGGGACCGAGCACCGCTTCTCCGCCCCGCAGCAGGCCATGTCCGAGGGCATCCAGGTCATCTACCAGGAGATCAAGCAGAACCTCTTCCCGCACCTGGACGTCGCCACCAACCTCTTCGCCCGCGACCACGAGTCCAGCTTCGGCTCGTTCCTCGTGCGCAAGAACCGCATGCACGCCACCGCCGCCGAGGTCCTGGCGCGCGTGGGGCTGGACGTGGACACCCGGGCGCCGGTCTCCTCGCTGAGCATCGGCGAGCAGCAGATGGTGCAGATCGCCAAGACCATCCACAACAAGGTCCGCGTGCTGATCCTCGACGAGCCCACCGCCGCCCTGGACCAGCGCGAGTCGGAGCAGCTCTTCGAGCAGGTCAACAAGCTCAAGGCCGAGGGCGTGGCGATCATCTACATCAGCCACCGCCTGCCGGAGGTCTTCGCGCTCTCCGACCACATCGTGGTGCTGCGCGACGGGCAGGTCTCGCTGCGCGGCAAGCCCGCCGACCTGACCGAAAGGCAGGTGGTCGCGGCCATGGTCGGCGAACAGGTCGACGACTTCTACCCCAAGGAGGCCCACGGCACCGCCACCGAGCGGCTGGTGGTCACCGACCTTTCCCGCCCCGGGTCCTTCGAGGGCGTGGACTTCACCGTCCACGCAGGCGAGGTGCTGGGCATCGGCGGGGTCATGGGCAGCGGCAAGAGCGAAATCCTGCGCTCCCTCTTCGGCCTGGACCCGGCCACCGGAACCGTCACCATCGACGGCGCGGACGCCCGGGCCAAGAACCCGAAGGCGGCCATCGCCGCCTCCATCGCCTACCTGACCCCGGACCGCCAGGCCGAGGGCCTGGCGCTGTCCCAGTCCATCGCCCACAACCAGTCCCTGGCAACGCTGGGGGAGATCAGCCGGGCGGGAATCGTCGACCGCGCCAAGGAACGCGCCCGCAGCCAGGAGATCTCCCGGCGGCTGAACGTGAAGACCGCCAGCGTCAACGCGCCGGTCTCCTCGCTCTCGGGCGGCAACCAGCAGAAAGTGCTGCTGGCCCGCTGGCTATTGGGCAACCCCAAAGTCCTGCTGATGGACGAGCCGACCCGCGGAGTCGACGTCGGCGCCAAGTCGGAGATCTACCGGATCATCCAGAACGCCGCCGCCGAGGGCATGGCCGTGGTCATGGTCTCCTCCGACCTGCCCGAACTTGTCGAAATGTCGGACCGCGTGATCGTTATGCGCGCCGGCCGCCCCGTCGCCGAACTCGCCGGCGCCGGGCTCACCCAGCAATCCGTCCTTGAACACGCCTTGGAGAGCACCCCCTCATGAATCGATTTGCCGCAGTCGCGGACCAACTCCGTGCCGTCTGGATGCTTGCCATCGTGGCCACCGGGCTGATCATCGCGACCCCGCTGTTCCAACAGCCCACCAACCTGCTCAACATCCTGATCACCGCCGCGGTGGTCACCCTGCTGGCGATCGGCCAGACCTACGTCATCATCCTGGCCGAGATCGACCTCTCGGTCGGCGCGGTGCTCGGTTTCTCCGCCATGTCCTCCGCCATGGTCATGCGCGAGCACGGGCCGCTGGTCGGGCTCGCCGTGGGCCTCGCCGTCGGCGCCGGCGCCGGACTGGTCAACGGGCTGCTGGTCACCAAGACCCGCATGCCCTCCTTCATCGCCACGCTGGCGACCATGTCCATCTTCTCCGGACTGGCGCTTCAGCTCTCCCAGGGCAACCCCGTGGGCGTCGCCTCCAACGCGTTCCTGGCCATGGGCCAGGGCAAGATCCTAGGCATCGCCAACCCCATTTGGATCATGCTCGTCGTGGCGGTCGTCGCCGGCTACGTGCTGGCCCGGACCAGGTTCGGCCGCGAACTCTACGCCACGGGCGACAACGCCGAGGCCGCCCGGCTGTCCGGCATCTCCGTGGACCGGGTGAAGATCCTCGCGTTCATGATCTCCGGCCTGCTGGCCGCCATCGCCGGCTTTATCCTCACCGCCCGCCTGGGCACGGCGCAGCCCACCGCCGGCAACGGCCTGGAACTCGCCGCGATCGCCGCCGTGATCATCGGCGGCACCTCGCTGGCCGGCGGACGCGGCGCCATCGTGGGCACCTTCATCGGCGGCATCCTGCTGGCCACCATCGACAACGGACTGAACCTGCTCAACGTCTCGCCGTTCCTGCAGTCCGTGGTCAAGGGCCTCGTCATCCTGATCGCCGTCTACCTGGACCGCAACTCCGGCGCCCTGGCCCGGGTCTTCAAGTCCAGCCGCGCGGGCCGGACCGTCAACCGGCCCAACGGCAAGTACGTACTACCGGCCATCGCGGTGGTGGCCATCCTGGTCATCGCCACCGTCAGCATCCTGTCCCGCGGGGTCTCCACGGCCTCCGAGACCAAGAGCGCCACCCTGGTCATCTCCACGCTGAACAACCCCTTCTTCGTCTCGGTCGCCGACGGCGCCAAGTCCCAGGCCGCGGCCGGCGGCATGGAGCTGGACGTGCAAAACGCCAACAACGACGACACCGCGGCGCTGAACCAGGCCACCACGGCCCTGGTGAAGCAGCCCGACGTCCTGATCCTGGACCCGACCTCCAGCGAATCCGGCGGGTCGATCGTCGAGCAGGCCAACGCCGCCGAGGTCCCCGTGGTCGCGTTCGACCGCATGCCAGACAAGGGCCAGCTGCGCGCCTTCATCGGCTACGACGCCGTCGAGGCCGGCAGGAACGGCGCGAAGGCACTGTGCGAGGCCGTCGGGGGGACGGGCAACGTCGCCGAGGTCCAGGGCATCCTGGGCACCTCCGTGGCCCGCGACCGCTCCAAGGGCTTCCGCGAGGGCATGCAGGACTGCCCCGGGGTGAAGATCGTCGCCACGCAGACCGCCAACTTCGACCGCGGCAAGTCGCTGGACGTCACCAACAACATCCTGCAGGCCAACCCCAACCTGGACGGCATCTACGCCGCCAACGACGAGATGGCCCTCGGCTCGGTCGCCGCCGTGAAGTCCCGCAACCTGGTGGGCAAGGTGCAGATCGTCGGCAACGACGGCATCGCCGACGCGCTGACCGCGGTCAAGACCGGGCAGATGTACGCGACCAACGCCGAGTCCCCGTTCGCGCTGGGCCAGGAGGTGGTGCGGATCGCCTCGGAGGTCGCCGCGGGCAACGACGTCAACCCCGAGCAGGTGCTGCAGGGACGCGTCGTCGTGAAGGCCGACGTCCCGGAATTCTGCGACTACCTCATCGGCCTGGGCGACACCACCACATGCAAGTGACCGGCACTACGACAGGAAACACCATGAGCGAGAACACCGAAACCCGGCCCGAACTGGCCGGCATGATCGACCACACGCTGCTGACCGCCGACGCCACCCGCGCGGACGTGCTGGCCGCCGCGGCGGAGGCGGAGTCGCTCGGCGCGTACTCGCTGTGCGTCTCCCCGGCCATGCTTCCGGTGCCGGCGAAGCTGCCGGTGGTGGCCGTGTGCGGCTTCCCCTCCGGGAAGCACACGAGCGCCGTCAAGGCGGCGGAGGCCGCCGAGTCGGTCGCCCGGGGTGCCGCCGAGATCGACATGGTCATCAACCTGGGGCTGGCCAAGGCGGGCGACTTCGCCGGCGTCGAGGCGGAGATCGCCGCGGTGCGGGCGGCGGCGCCGGCCCCGGCGCTGCTGAAGGTCATCATCGAATCCGCCGCCCTGGACGACGCCGAAATCGTCGCCTGCTGCGAGGCCTCCGAGCGCGCCGGCGCGGACTTCGTCAAGACCTCCACCGGCTTCCACCCGGCCGGCGGGGCCTCCGTCCACGCGGTGGAGCTGATGGCGGCGACGGTCGGCGGCCGCCTGGGCGTCAAGGCCTCCGGCGGTATCCGCGACCGGGAGACCGCGCTGGCGATGATCGCCGCCGGCGCCACCCGGCTGGGTGTCTCCGGGACCCGGAACCTGCTGCAAGGCACCGCAGCCGCCACCGGGTACTGACGGCCAGCGGGCAAGCGAAGGGGGGGCGGTGCGCAGGCACCGCCCCCCTCGCTTGTCCGACGCCGGGCGCCGGGCGTCGCAGGGCGGCGACCGGTCCAGTCCGCGTCAGCCGCGCAGCCGCTCCATGCCCGGATCCACCAGCGGCTCCGCGCTGACCGTCGCGGCCACGCGCTCCCCGAAGTACTCGATGGAGACCGAGTCGCCCTCGCCCACGCCCGCCGGCAGCCACGCGTAAGCGATCGGCTTCCGGACCGTGTAGCCGTAGGCCGCGCTGGTCACGTAGCCGCCGGGCTCGCCGTCGACGTAGACGGGCTCCTTGCCCAGGACCATGGACGTGCCGTCGTCGACCGTGAGGCACCGCAGGACCTTGTCCGGCGTCGCGTCCCGCAGGGCCCCTAGCGCCTCGGCGCCCACGAAGTCCTCCTTGCCCTTGGCGATCGAGAACCCCAGGCCCGCCTGGAAGGGGTGGTGCTCGGACGTCATGTCCGTGCCCCACAGCCGGTAGCCCTTCTCCAGCCGCAGGCTGTTGAACGCCCCGCGGCCGGCGGCGACGATCCCGTGTTCCCGCCCGGCCTCGAACAGGAGGTCCCACAGCCGCAGCCCGTACTCGGCCGAGGTGTAGAGCTCCCAGCCCAGCTCGCCGACGTAGGAGAGCCGCATGGCCGTGACCGGGATCCCTCCGATGTGGACCTCCTTGGCGCGGAAGTAGCGCAGCGAGTCGTTGGTGTAGTCGTCGTCGCTCACCTTCCCGATGACCTCGCGCGCCAGCGGGCCCCAGAGCCCGATGCAGCAGGTCCCGCCCGTGGTGTCCGCGACGTGCACCCACTGCGCGGGGTCCGCCGCGGACTGCCTCGCGGCCTCGGTGCGGAAGTACTCGAGGTCCACGTTGCTGTTGACTCCGAGCTGGAAGCGCTCCTCGTCCAGCCGCGCCACGGTCACGTCGCTGCGGATCCCGCCGTCGTCCGCCAGCAAGAGGCAGTAGGTGACGGCGCCGGGCTTCTTGGCGACGTTGCCGGCGCTGAGCCGCTGCAGCAGCCCCAGCGCGCCGGGCCCGCCGATCTCGAGGCGCTTCAGGGGCGTCATGTCGTAGAGCGCGACGGCGGTGCGCGTCTTCCACGCCTCGGCCGCGGAGATGGGTGAGTGGAACATGGCGGACCAGTCGTCCCGCTCCGGCGCGCGCCACTCCTCGGGCAGCTCCTCCAGCAGGGACCGGTTGGCCTCGAACCAGTGCGGGCGCTCCCAGCCGGCGGACTCCAGGAAGAACGCGCCGAGCTCCTTCTGGCGGGCGTGGAACGGGCTGAGCCGCAGGTCCCGCGGCGACGTCCGCGGCTGCAGCGGGTGCAGCACGTCGTAGATCTCCACGAAGTTCTGCTGGGAGGTCTCGCTGACGTAGGCGTCGGACGTCTGGACCTTTTCGAAGCGGGTGATCTCGCAGCCGTGCAGGTCGGTGTGCGACCGCCCGTCCACCAGCAGCTCGGCCAGGGCCTTCGCGACGCCGGCGGAGTGCGTCACCCAGACCGCCTCGGCGACGAAGAAGCCGCCGAGTTCCGGGGCCTCGCCCATCAGCGGGCCGCCGTCGGGCGTGAAGGAGAAGATGCCGTTGAAGCCGTCCTCGATCGTGGCGCCGCGCAGGGCCGGCAGCAGGTCCTGGCTGTCCTCCCACGAGGGCGCGAAGTCCTCGAGGGTGAAGTCCAGCCGGGACGGCATCCGGTGCGCGGACATCTCCGCCGCGTCCACGCGCGGGAGCGAGCCGATGTCCACCGGCATGGGGCGGTGGGCGTAGCTGCCGATGCCGATCCTCTCGCCGTGCTCGCGGAAGTACAGGTCCCGGTCCTGGTAGCGCAGGATCGGCAGCCGGGCGCCGTTGGGCAGGTCGTTGCGGCCGGCCTGCTCGGGCAGGGCGCCGGTGGTCGCGTACTGGTGCGCGAGTGGCAGGAGCGGCACCTCCATGCCCACCATCCTGCCCAGCTCGCGGCCCCAAAACCCGGCGCAGGACACCACGATGTCCGCCGGGATCACGCCGTCGTCCGTCTCGACGCCGGTGACCCGGCCCCCGGCCTGCGCGATCCCGGTCACCCGGGTGGAGCCCAGGTACGTCGCGCCCGCCTCGCGGGTGCGCCGGATGAGCAGCTGCACGGCGCGCGCGGCGGAGGCCAGGCCGTCGCTCGGGACGTGCAGGCCGCCGAGCACCCGGTTGCCGTTCGCGAGCGCGCCCGTGTTCAACAGGGGGTAGTGCTTCTCGCACTCGTCCGGGTCGATGATCCGGCCCTCGATGCCCCACGACGTCGCGTAGCCCAGCTTGCGCTTGAGGTCCTGCAGCCGCGCCTCGGTGGTCGCCAGCTCGAGGCCGCCCACCTGGTTGAAGCAGGAGACTCCGTCGGCGCTCAGCGAGAGCAGCTTGTTGACCGTGTAGGAGGCGAACTCCGTCATGGTCTTGGACGCGTTGGTCTGGAAGACCAGGCCCGGCGCGTGGGAGGTGGAGCCTCCGGCCAGCTCCAGCGGCCCCTGCTCGACGACGGTGATGTTGTCCCACCCCCGTTCGAGCAGCTCGTCCGCAAGGTTCGTGCCGACGATGCCGGCGCCGATGATGACAACGCGTGGGGTAGGGCTCATGGATGCTTCTCCTGGTGTTCGCTGGGGGACGGCGCCGGTGCGGACGACGCCGGTGCGGAGTTGGTCGCGGAGGACGCGGTGCAGCGCCCGTCGTCCGCACAGTTCTCGTCGCAGTCGTGCTTCGTGACGAGTTCGAACTGGACGCCGCCGTGCTGGTCCACGCCGCTGCGGATGGCGCGTTCGACGACGTTGTTGGCCAGGCGGCGGCGCAGCGACAGCGGGTCCCGGCGCAGGTCCCGCGTGAGCGCGAAGCACAGCAGGAGCATGACCAGCACAAAGGGCAGGGCCGCGACGATGGTGATGCGTTGCAGCCCGGACAGGGCCTCTGACGGTTCGTCGCCGCCGGCGAGCAGCATCACCGCGGCCACCGCCCCGGTGAGCGTGCCCCAGAAGATCACCAGGCCGCGGGAGGGTTCCATGGAGCCGTTCGAGCTGAGCGAGGACATGACCAGGGAGGCCGAGTCGGCGCCGGTGACGAAGAAGATGCCGACGAGGACCATGGCCAGGACGGCGACCGCGGCGGCGATCCCGGTGGAGAGCGGCAGGTTGCGGAGCAGGTCGAACAGGGCGCCGTCGAAGGAGATGGAGGGCGCGCCGTCGACGATCGTGGCGATGCCGTCGGACGGGTCGGCCGTCTGGTCCGCGGCCGACTGGATGTTGATGGCGCTGCCGCCGAAGATGCCGAACCAGATCACGCTGACCAGGCTGGGCACCAGCAGGACGCCCGTGACGAACTGGCGGATGGTGCGGCCGCGGCTGATGCGGGCGATGAACATGCCGACGAACGGGGTCCAGGACACCCACCAGGCCCAGTAGAAGATGGTCCAGCCGGACAGCCAGGCCCGCAGCGACTCGTCGCCGACCGCCTCGGTGCGCGAGGCCATCTCGGCGAGGTCGCGGGCGTAGTCGCCGACGGCGGCGGGGATGAGGTTCAGGATGAAGAGGGTGGGCCCGGCGACGAAGACGATGATCGCGAGGATCACTGCCAGCACCATGTTGATGTTGGAGAGCCACTGGATGCCGCGGCGGATGCCGGAGACGGCTGAGGCCACGAAGCAGACGGTCAGGATCGCCACGATGCCCACCAGCACGGGGGTGCCGAGCTCGCCCACGAAGCCGTTGGAGGCCAGGCCGCTGCCGATCTGCAGGGCGCCGAGGCCCAGTGACGCGGCGGTGCCGAACAGCGTGGCGAAGATGGCCAGGATGTTGATGAACTTGCCCACCGGGCCCTCCACCGTCTTGGTGCCGAAGAGGGAGGTGAAGGCGGCGGAGATGAGCTGCTTGCGGCCCAGCCGGTAGGTTCCGTAGGCCATGGCGATGCCGACGACGGCGTACATCGCCCAGGGGTGGAGGGTCCAGTGGAAGATCGAGGTGGCCATGGCGGTCTGGATGGCGGCCGGCGTCTGGCCGTCCACGCTTCCGGGCGGCGGGGAGATGTAGTGGAAGAGCGGCTCGGCGACACCGTAGAACATGAGCCCGATGCCCATGCCGGCCGCGAACATCATGGCGATCCAGGACACCGTCCGGAACTCCGGCTTCTCGCCGTCCTTCCCCAGCGGGATGTCGCCGAAGCGCCCGAGCGCCAGCCACAGCACGTAGACCACAAAGAGCGATGCCAGGACCATAAAGAGCCAGCCGGTGTTCTCCATGACCCAGTCCAGGGCGGTCTGCGACGTCGTCGACAGGTTCTTGGTGCCGAACAGGCCCCACGCCACGAACGCGAGGGCGAGCACGCCGGTGATGCCGAAGACGGTCCTGTCCAGCCCGAGGGGAAGCCGGTTGCGGCTGAGCCGCTTTTGCTCGGTCTCCGCCGCGCGGAGCTCGTGCAGGATCTGCACGGAGTCCTCGGGGCCCGGCGGGTGCGGGTCTTGGCCTACGCCGATGTCGCTGTTAATTGCCATGGGAAGTCCTTCGCTCGATGAGGGGTGCTGCTAGATGCGGCCGTCAATGCCGACGCCAGGCGGGAGGTTCGGGACCTCCTCGGACTCCGTGATCATGATGTCCCCGTCCACGACGGTCACCCGGTGCGTGCGGACCGGCAGCTTGGCCGGCGCCGAGTCGACGCTTCCGGTGCGCAGGTCGAACTTGGAGGCGTGTAGCGGGCACTCCACCTCGCATCCCTCCACATAGCCGTCCGCCAGCGACGCGTCCTGGTGTGTGCAGGTGTCGTCGATGGCGAAGATCTCGCCCTCCTCGGTGTGGAAGACCGCGATCGGCGGGGAGGTGTCGAGGCGCAGCGCGTCCCCGGGGACGAGCTGGCTCAGGGGGCATGCCTTGAGCATGGGGCTACCTCTTTTCCTCCGGGATGTGCGGGCGACAGTTCGGGCACGGTTCCGCAGGGATCAACTGTCGTCGCAATATGCAACAGAGTGCTCCCGCGCACACGGCTTGTCAAGGATCGTCCTGAATACGCCACATGCCTGCAAACGACCATTGACAGAGGGTATGACATGGCTCACGCTGTTGTCTATTACGAGCGTTGTTGCGTAGGAAGCAATTGGAAGAAGGGTGCCCCATGCGGACGCCTGCAATCGTCGGAGCCTCCCTGGCAGGCATGTCCGCGGCGTGCGCGGCCCGGGCACGAATCCCATCCCAGCCGCGATGGCCAGCTAGGAGGACACCTTGCCTGTTGAAGTGAACACCCCCAGCCTGATCCCCACCCTGCCCGGCGCCACCTACGTGGACGCGTCCGTGTTCCGCGCCGAGCAGGAGCACATCTTCGAACAGATGTGGTTCTGCGCGGTGCGCTCGGCGGACCTGGACAAGGCCGGGGCCTGGCGGACCGTGCAGGTGGGCCGGGAGAGCGTGCTGATCAGCCGCACCCGCAAGGGCGGCGTCCGCGCGTTCTACAACATCTGCCGGCACCGCGGCGTGAAGCTGTGCATGGAGGAGCGGGGGCAGGCGGCGCGCTCGTTCCAGTGCCCGTACCACGCGTGGACCTACGACTTCGAGGGCAAGCTCATCGCTGCGCCGAACCTGACCAAGATGCCGGACATCGACCGGGACGAGTACGGACTGGTCAAGGTCCACGTCCGCGAGTACCTCGGGTACGTGTGGGTGTGCCTGGCGGACGAGCCGCCGTCGTTCGAGGACGACGTGATGGGCGCGATCGAGGAGCGCCTGGGCGACGTGCATGCGATCGACGGGTACGACGTCGCCAACCTCAGCCTGGGGCGGCGGATCCGCTACGACGTGAAGGCCAACTGGAAGCTCATCATCGAGAACTTCATGGAGTGCTACCACTGCGCCACCATCCACCCCGAGCTGACCGAGGTGCTGCCGGAGTTCGCCGACGGGCTGGCCGCGCAGTACTTCGTGGGGCACGGCGCGGAGTTCGGCGAGGACGTCAAAGGCTTCACGATCGACGGCTCCGAGGGAATGGAGGCGATCCCCGGGGTGGGCGAGGACCAGGACCGCCGCTACTACGCGATCACCATCAAACCCACCGTGTTCGTGAACCTGGTCCCGGACCACGTGATCATCCACCGTATGTTCCCCATGGCCGTGGACCACACGATCGTGGAGTGCGACTGGCTGTACCTGCCCAGCGTGGTGGAGGGCGGCAAGGACGTCACCGCGTCCGTGGAGCTGTTCCACCGGGTCAACCAGCAGGACTTCGACGCGTGCGAGCGCTGCCAGCCGGCCATGGGCTCGCGGGTCTACGCGAAGGGCGGCGTGCTGGTCCCGAGCGAGCACCACATCGGCGCGTTCCACGACTGGGTGCGGGCGAGGCTGGGGGAGGGCGCCTCCTGAGGCGCTACGGGCCGGTGTAGCCCATGTTGGCGCTGATCTGCAGGCCGGCCGCCTTGAGCGACTCGACGAGGCCCGGCTTTTCCTCGGGTTCGAAGCGGAAGGCCGGTCCCGCGATGCTGATCGAGCCGATCGTGTTGCCCGCGTGGTTGTAGATGGGGACGGCGACGGCGTTGATCCCGATCTCGAACTCCTCCCGGCTGACGGCGTAGCCGTTGTGGGCGACCTCCAGCAGCTGGAGCTCGAGCTCCTTGCGGTTGGTGATCGTCTTCGGCGTGCGGGCGGTGAGGCCGGTCTCCTTCAGGATGCGCTCGCGCTCCTCGGCCGGCAGCGCGGCCAGCAGGACCTTCCCGCTGGACGTGGTGTGCAGCGGGGTCAGGCTGCCGACCCAGTCGTAGGTGGCCAGGACGGACGGGCCCATGGCCTGGTCCACGTTGACGGCGTAGTTGGAGCGCAGGACCGCCAGGTTGACGGTCTCCTTGTGCTCGTCCGCGAGGGCCTCGAGCACGGTGCGCGCCTCGCGGACCAGGCTGAGGCGCCCGGGGATGGAGCTGGCGAGGCGCAGGACGCCGAAGCCCAGCTGGTACTTCCCGCGCTCGCTGTTCTGGTGGACGATGTCCCGCGCCACCAGCGAGCCGAGCAGCCGGGAGGCGGTGGACTTGTGGATGCCGATCTCCTCGGCGATCTCGCTGACGCCGGCGTGCCCGGTGCGCGCGAGGATTTCCAGGATCGCGAGCGCCCGGTCCACGGACTGCACGCCGCCGTGCGGTCCTGCGTCTGAGTCGCTCTCGCGTTCCGGGTCGTTCTTCGAAGCCATGGTGTGTCTCTCCGGTGGGTTCTGTGGTTCAGGCGCGTGCCGGTCGAAGTTATTCGTTCGATCCTAGTGCTGGGCGCGCGGCGGCGTGGATTAACTATTGGCACATAGGTCAAGGCGGCAAGACCTTCGCCCGTGGTGAGAGTGATTTTTCTGGAGTCCGGGTCGCTGCCGACGATAGTCGTGTTTTGCGCTGCGTGGAGATGGCTCGCCTGAGTTGTCGTCTGCTTCTTTGTTAGACAGCACTAGACGTCAAATTTACCTCCGTTGCGCATAGAGCCATCGGGCCGAGGGAAATGGTTCGCTGGCTGGTCTCTCGGAGCCCTTGATGTGCGCGTAACACAGTACGGGAGGCTTGAGCGGGGCTCTCCGCGTCGGACATTTTGGTCTGTCGTCGGTCAGGCATACGCTGCTTCGGTTGCGACATGGACCGATGGGGCTAGTATTTGTTTGAATTGCTTGATTTGGCCTTGTCAAACAGAGTGTTGCCAGTCGAGGGGCCGGAACTCGGCAACTTTCAGAGGGGGGACTGTCAGGTGACAGACATAAGCGGAAGTGCCTGGAGCGACGGTGAGATCCGTGTGCTCATTGATGCCTACAAGGAAATGCTGACGGCGGAGCTGGAGGGTGTGCCTTATGTCAAGCGTCGGTTCAACGAGCGAGTTCAAGCGGCCCTAGGACGGTCGCAGGCGGCGATCGAGTTCAAGTGGTGCAACCTAAGCGCTGTTCTCCGGGACGCAGGTCGCGCCTATATTCAGGGTTACAAGCCACGAAGCCACTTTCAGATTGAACTGAGGGACGCCGTCAGTCGTCGCCTTGACGAGTTTCCATATCCTGAGGGCTGGCAGGCGCCAGATGCGACGAGCTGGCATCCTGAAGGGAACGGTGAGCTCGAGCCACAGCTACCTAAAAATGACATGTACGTCCCCGACCATAGTGCGTTGCGGGCGGTGGGGCTGGATGGAAGGCAAAAGCCCGTCGTCTCACGGTCTTCGACCGCAGAGGAACCGAATCTTGCTGACGATCACGGTGACTTCTGGACTCGCGTGTCTGCGCTGTGGGAACGATCTACGGGCGGGCAGGACGTCGCCGAGCGGCCAACAGATGGCACGTCGGATGCCTCGCTCCAAAATGTGTCGGACTTGGACAGAATCGAGTCGCCGCGTCCGGCCGGAGTCTCCGAGGCCTGCACATGGTTTAAGGAGGGGTTGGACTTGGCCACCGTTCCCCGTTTCCTGTTTCTTGTTGGAGGGCCGGGCGCCGGCAAATCTCACGCCGTTAGGCAACTAGTTAGCCCGTATAAGCGCGTTAGCCCAACTCCGGACGGACTTGCCCATCGAACTTACGAGTACGAAACTACACAGGGCCGGCTCGTATTGGTCAATGATGCGACTATTCCGAGTGACGAGTTCTCAGATGCTCCGCTCGTTCATGAGATTTCAGCTGCCAGTAGCGGCCAGAAGCATCTCGTGGCCTGCGTCAACCGGGGAATCCTGGTCGAGGAACAAAAGCAAACCGCCGGAGATTCCTCTTCTCTCGGGGCCGGCAAATCAGTCCTAAATTGGATGCAGTTTGAGGAGTGGGGTGCTGAGGAAACGGGAGGATGGCGCGTTGAAACGTTTCAGAAATCGGACTATTTGGCTCAGGGACAACTCACATTCGCGGGAGCACCTGTCGCGGATATAGTTGCCATCTACGTTGATGTTTGCTCGCTCTTAGAGCGCACGCCTGCAGTAGAGCACGGAGCAGGTAGGCGGCTGCTTCCGGGCGGTTATCAAATTGGCGACACTGTGGAGCGTCTCTCATGGGCCGACGATGCGACATCCGCTGGATTCCTCCTAAACGAGATAGCGAACTCGCTCGCCCTTCCGTCACACCTTGGTCTGAGGACAAAGCTGAACCCGGTGGCAGCCAACCTCAAGTCACTTAGCTCCCCGACAGTCCGCGCTGGATTGCTAGCCACATTGCGGGCGGCCGAGATTGCCAACGGCCAGAGATTCTCATATCGGGAAATATGGGGCGCTATCGTCAGGTCTATCGTCGGAGACCTGCCTGAACTTATGGGGCGGTCTGACATTCACCGATTTGTCGAGCAGGACGAGCATGTCTATGCCGATGACCCAATCGAGGACTTCGAGCATGTTATGGACTTGGCGGGTATTCGCATGTCGCAGAGCCTGTTTGGTGTGGCTGTTGACCCAGGCATGGCCAGTGGAGATCCGCGCCGAAATCCAGTTACGCGCTTGACGCATGTAGTGGATCCCATGCGCGACGCCACGCCCGGCGTCCTCTCAGAAGATCCCGGAACCGGGTGGGCCAGCCCCATCACAGGAGCGTTCAGCGGGCCGTCCTCCGACGGATCGCCTCTGCAGTCACTTGAAGAGAATCTCAACGAGGCTCAGGCGCATCAATTTAGGACAATTCTGACGGAATTCGACCGACACGTAGACGATTGCTTCAAGTTGGCAATGCAGTGGCAGCATACGAAAGAGCGGGATCGGGCGCGATTTGTTCATTGGTACGGCTCATATCTAGGACGCCTATATGCGCTGAGCAACGGCGTCTCGGCCTTTCGGCGCGAGATCAGGGCGTGGTCGGAAGCGTGTTACTACGGAACTCAGGTTCCCCAGAGACTCAAGATTGGGTTGCGTGCCCTCCTGCGTCCGAAGCGACAGCCGCACGATACCGACTCACGCTCGCTTATACCCATCCTCGATAGCAGGACCGACCCGGTCGTCGGCACGGTTACGACACCGAAGATTGCCCTCGAAACAGGAAACTTCGACATGACGATCGACAGAACGGCGGAATCGCTCTTTCTAGTGCTCACTGAGGGGACGACAGAGATTGCCAGAATGCCACTTGACCTAGCACTCATCCGGGAGGCAGGAGCCTGCACCAATGACTATCCGGGAATGACTGAACTAACTGAAACCACTTCGCCCAGACTCGAACGTTTCCGTTCCGCCCGACTGGTGCCCGACCGCCTTGGCCTCGATAACTATCGAATCGTCCATGGCGACGGCGACACGACGTTGACAGTCAACCCAGCACTAGTAGAAGTCGGAGTGAACTAGACGTGGCACGAGCAGGGGACATCATTCTTGAGATCAATCGCCCACAGTATGTTTCCGTTCCAGAAGGATTCATTTCGTCACTTGCGTGGAGCGTCCATGAATGGGATCGACCTCAAGAATCTTCCAAGCCTCTGGGCCTGATCTACAAGAGGACTGCAAAAAGCGAGAAGAAATCTCCGAACTTCGAACTACTCGAAACGGCGCCAAGCGGCGAGCAATTCGCATCCTTCGGTCTAGCGCTTAAGGATGAGGGCCTCGGATATGAGGCAATGTCGACACAACTGATTTCCGAGGCAGTGGTCAACTCGGTGACGGGCGTTCAGGCAGAAAAGAGCACGCTTCAGGCGGCTAGCCCAATAACTCCAGGCTTTGCTCTCCTGCAGAATATGCGCGGAATCCAAGGAGCAAAGAACCCCCCGGATCTGGCAGGGATTCTCGAGGCGATCTACGCCTACGGCAAGGAACCCAGCGACGCAGTCACTGACGGCGTGGCGGAGCACTGGTACAGGGCCGCGTCTCGCCGCTGCTCTCAGGATCCGCTGCTCCGAGCCATGGATAGCGCCGTTCGACACAAGCTTCTGGGCCACAACCTTCGGGCAATCACGCCGGAGACGCCGAACGCGCCGATCTGCATTCCAAACTCACCCTTCACGTGGTTTGCGAGAACGTGGGAGAAACTGACTTCAGATGAGTGGGTTGAGGCTATGCCTGCCCGCGTGTGGACGGACTGGGCCACCACGGTCTTGCGCCTCGGTTTGGGAATGGGATTCCTGTGGGAGGCAACGTGGTATGAGTCACTCGCCCGCCGCATTCTTTCAAATGAGTCGTTTGCACGGGATGAAGCTATTGCTCAAATGCCCCAGACGCTACCTTGGCAGTCGCAGAGGGCATCGCAATCGGTTCGTGACGTTGCGTCCATCCTTCTTTGGAGGGTTCACCGAGGTGGAGGAATTCGCAAGGTGCTCACAGAATGGCTCGACGAGCGTGGAGATCTAGATGAAGAATTCGAGACGGCGCTATCTGGGATGCGAACTGATGACAAACTTCTGAACGATCTGACGAGCGTCATTGGAGGCCAGCACAAGACATCGGTCAATACGTGGGAAGCCATTAAGTACGCACTGATGACGCGCGACGTCGCTGGGCCATTCGCTGACTATTACGGGCTCCTAAAGTCGTCGGGCAGATATCTAACCGTCGACCCAGGAACAGAATGGATCGCTGTAGTTGCGAGCCTGAGCTGTGACAAACCCAGAGGGTCGGCCAATGTAGGTGAGCTTATGAGCAACCTAAACGAGTTGGGGATGCAGCCCGAGCTTGCCGACATTGTCGGACTCTTGGAGCGTGCAGGTTTGGCTAGGGGCAGCGCCGACGCTGATCAGGGCGTCCAAATTCAGAGTGCATTCTAGGGGATAGGGAAAATGCTCGGAAAAGTATTGGGGAGCTGCCTTCAAGGCCTCCAGGGACTCAACGCGGTTTATTTGCCTGCGGGCGTCCGCATCTCGATTGCGGATGATCTCGTGATCCGTGCCAATGAAGGCGGGGACGATCCGTACGCAATCCTTGTCGTTCCCGCTGGGCACCGCGGTGGGATGTCAACTAACACTGCTCTCAAATATCGTCAGGGGGATCGACTCGCTGTCGTTGCTGGAAGGCACCCCGATCTCGGCTCCTTCACGCAATCATTCCGAGAAATCCTTGGACTGAACTATCCGGAATCGGCTACCGGCAGCCTTACAACAGCTGCTGTCGCCCGTGCGGCAGTTCAGATGCTGAGCGACCGCCATGGCGTGTCGCAAACAGGACCGTGGTCTGGGGAGGCAGAGCGGATTCTTGCTGGCTGCCTAGATTGCGTAGCCGGGCTTCAGAAAGAACTTCGGCAAGGTACCGAGAGCTGGAACGTCCAGTGGTTTCACCACGTCGACGACGGGCTGACTCGTCTCTTTGATTTCCTGACTATAGCTAAGCCCGAACTTTCAGGAATGGCTGCGTTTTTCGAGAAGTACACGTTCGCCGCTTTCGGGCTCCCACGACCCGCCGTACCTACGGGACCTCGGTTCACGCCTAAGCAGTTCGCTGAGGCATTCAGGAGCCACTGGTCAGATCAAACGACTATCGCCCGTTCTGCTGCCCATCTGGCACACGCGCCGGACAACAAGACTCAAGAACCACATGTAATCTCGCACGTGGACTGGACCCAGTTTGATCGCGAGGTAGCCTCCACGGACAATCTGGCGCTGACGTTTGCTCGCTACTTCCATCACGACGAATCTGTAACCGAGAAGCTTGCGGAACTGACGGAATCCCAGTTCATCAATCCGACGTCCGCTGTTGAGAAGGGCGACCGACTCGAGGCCTTTACCAGCGACATGGTGAGTCTCTCCGTCGCAGCTTCAAACAGTTCGCACGGACCGTTTCTTGCGGTGGCCTCAATCGACGACTGGGCCGGTGAAGTCGCGACTGAAGAGATCCTTCTGCGAATCCCGATTCTCGCGCCCGTCACGCCAGATGAGGCTGCTACCTCTCAGCTGCTTGTTCGCAGTGTGTTCCCTAAGTCTGAATGGACCGGAACTCTCGAAGTAGGCAGCGATGGTCTGCTCTACAGTCGGGGCAGAATCGTCAAGCCTCTCGGCAAGGGGCCGTGGAAGTTGGCCCCACGTAGCCATCGGTTAGTTCTTGAAATGGGCCCCGAGGACACCTTGTTCGGCCGAGTTCCTGCGGCAGCTGCATGTGAGGTCAGCGTGTCCATTGGGGAACAGCCAGGACTCTGGATTGCCCCCATCCGCAAGGGCGGGGCATTGGGCCGCACTAGCTACTACGGGCCGGAGGAGATGGATAGCCTCGATGACGGATCAGGAACAGGCAACTACGCCATTGACCTGGAACCGAATTCGGCCACGGCGGGAATCGACAATTGCAGATTCATTGTGTGGTCCGCCGTGGGCGCAACGCCAACGTTCGAAGGAGAGGATTTTCGGGAGTTTGATGGACGTCGTGGTGTGTACTTCTACGATTCCCCTCCGCTGAACTTCGCTCAAATCGTTGCGGAAACGGTTAGCTTTGACTGTCGTTCCATGGCGAGCAGCAAGGCGCCTACGTCGCCGGTCGTCGCCGCAATCTCGAAGATGCTCCCATCTCGCGACCCGCTGTCTCTCGAGACCCTCAAGTCCTTGAGAGGACAATACGAGACGTGGCTCACTGAGAACTTGTCTGAAGATGGAGTAGAAATCTCCCTCGGGCATGTGATCATGCCGACTGACCGAGACTCAGCGGGATTTCCCGCCGAGACTAGACCAGAGTCAGGCTTCGCCATGTCAACCGGCACAGCAAGCCACTGGGAGTCGGCATCGGATCTGAGTGTGCCCGTGATGCTGCGGAAATCGGAAGCCTTTTCGGACTTTCTTGCTGCCTTCCAAGGTCTCGCGTTGCGATCCAAGTTGTTCAATTCGACAGGAGGACTGGGTGGTCGCTCCGCAATGCTTCCCTCTACGATGCCTTGGAAGGATCTGTGGGAAGACAGGTCCGTCCTTGAACAATATTTGACTGCCTACACAGGACTGATCCGTGAAGCAAAGCGGCTTGAGGACCCGGCCGGAGTGTTCTGGGCCACATATCCTTTCTCGATCAGCCTTTGGTCAACTGTGGGGTCGGCCAAGTGCCATGCAGTCCTGCTTAGCCCACTGCACCCAATTCGGCTCGCATGGTTAGCGGGCGTCGAACATGCCTTGTGGAACTCCAGGCTGGCCGACCGACTGGCGGGAACGGTCGAAGGATGGAATTTCCCAATGGTTGGGCCGCGTGAAACCGAAATGGGTCGTCTGATGGCAGTCCCGATGGAAACCGGCGAAGGCCAGGTGTTTCTAGGTTGGTCCATGCTCGTTCAGACCTCAGCAGAAGAGTTCACTACCCCAGGTTCGCCGGAGAATGCCGGATCACTCAATGTTCCGGGAACCGCAGTCAGCGGTCTCAATGCTACGGCCGTATCCGCGGCGATTCGCAGCTATCGCAAGATGAATCCGCATGTAACAACGCTGACAGTTGATCTGGCGTCTTCCGGGCACAGCACTCGACTAGAGGAGGTAGATGAAGCGGTCCTCACTGAGGTCGCGGGTTGGTCCTCGCACAATTCCACACCGCTGTTCGGCGGGGCCAGAATCTGGGATTCTATTAATCGTGGTGGGGAACCGCCACGAGAGAAGGTCGCACGACTCGTTCGCGCTGAGGAATCCGTTCCTCTGGTTTGGAGTCGGTACTCGCCCAAGGACGTTCCTGCCATGCGCTGCAATGTGCGCATTCTCCAAGACGGCGGCGTAACTGCCATGCTCCGAAGCGCGGGGCAGGAACCTCGGCTCGGCGCGATCGGCGATGTGCCACTGCGCCGATTCGAGGCCGTAAATGCGAAACCCGTTAGAAACTCCAGCTCAACCGCGTCTCCCACACTCAGGGACAATCAGGGATGGAGTCCCTTCACTGAGGCGGTCAGAGAGATCGAGGGGCCAACTGCGACAACCGAAATTATGACCAAGCTCTTCTCTGCTCAACTCGTCAGCGACAGTGCTGACTGGACCGTGTCTGGTGAATCCTTGATGAGCCCCAGCGCCATGGCCAAGATCGTCCAGGCCACTGCACAGGGCAACCAGATGCTATGGGAATGGCGACCGCCGTTCCTAGAAGCCACCCGCGATATTCCCGCCTTAGAGCGCCGCCCCTTCGTTTCCGTCGCTCGAGTTCCAAACGGGTTCCGTCGGCAGATCGGCAGATTGCTCTCGAAGGCAACCGGTCGCGATGTTTCGGATCAATTGGTAAACGAGCTGCTCGAACGACTGGGAACTCGCGGCGTGGGCCTTTCTTCAATGCTGGCAATGGGAGGAACACACGCGGCGGGCGCGCTGGGGTTCTTCCTTGTTTTCTCGCTCATGGAACGACTACAGGTCGAAGCGTCTCGGCTATATGTGCTGCCCATCGACGCCTGTGACACTTTCTTGCGTGCTCTCTCGGCAGACAGCCCGGAGCTAGATTCAAAGCGTCGGGCTGATGTTCTCATCATGAGGCTGGAAGGGCGCACACTGACGCTGTCTCCTGTGGAGATCAAGTTTTATGGATTGGACTCGGAGTTCCCGAACAGTCACCTACCTGATCCGAGGGAGTCAGGGGCACTGCGGGAACCGTTGGAGCAGGTTCGAGCCACGGGGGAAGTCCTCGAAGCCTTGAGGATGACCTGGAGTGACATTCGCACCTCGGGTGATCCTTCGGATCAAGCACTATGGACCAACGGGCTAGCTGCGCTTGTTGAATCCGCAGCGAGGTTGGCGCCGAGCGCCACTACGGATCCCGTCGAGTTGAGCAAGACCCTTAGCGATATCGCATCGGGGCAGATCGATGTACGAATCGGCCGTCCCATCGTTTCGTACTTCCGGCACGAGGCTAAGACGAAGGACGGCGAAGTCTATGTTGGTGCACAGGTCGAAAATGGCGTGCTAGCGGAATCCTTCGGCAGCTATGCCGTCTTGGCAGCTAACTCGGCTGCCGCGTTTGAGTCACTCAACGAGAACGATTCGCAGATCTTGGAGTCTTGGCGAAGCCTCGTTGACTGGTCTCTGGCTGCGGCGAGCAACGGGACAGATGCAATTCCAACTGAGGACGAAGGCGAAAGGGTTGAAGAAACTCTAGATGATGAGCGTTCCGCGGACCTAGGCAGTGGTGGTATAGAAACTGGCGGCATGCTAATTCCGGGTGAGGAGGAGACCGGCAACGGCAGTGGAGTACCTCCGGAGGAGGTGGAGGCAGAAGTGGGAGCCGAGCCTCCACTGATTCCGCCGCACATCCTCGATCCCAAGGATAGCGTCGATCCTCAACCATCCTTGGGTGTGCGCTTTCCCGTCGGTGCGACGCTGCCCGCGGAACATGGACAGATAGCAGACTTCTGGCCCAGCAACATCGATTTGAACCAAATGAACGTTGGAATCGTCGGGGATTTGGGCACGGGCAAAACCCAAATGATGAAAACCCTCATCTATCAGCTGCGCGAGAAAAGCCGTCAAGAGCAGGATCGGCCCCTCTCAATGCTGATCTTCGACTACAAACGCGACTTCCAAGCGTCGGAGTTCCTTGAGGCGGTTGATGGGAGGGTTCTGAGGATCGATAATATCCCTCTGAACTTCTTCCAGCTTCGTGAAGGCTACACACCTATGGCGGCCACCCAGCGAGCGAACGAATTTATAGACGTCTTGGACAAGATCTACAGCAATGTCGGGCCCATCCAAAGGGACCGCCTTCAAGTAACGATTACCGATCTCTATCGGGAGAACAAGTTCCAAGCTCCCACAATCGGGCGGGTTCTAGATCGTTACAGCGATGGCGGCGAAAAGGTTGATGCAGTCACCTCACTACTGCGGCGGTTCGTTACGTCGGAAGTATTCACAGAGGATCCCGCGGAGTCCCAGTCTTTCGATGAACTTCTGGACGGCAACGTCATCGTTGTCGCCCTGAATGACTTCAAGACGGATGACGACGGCAAGAATGCCTTGGTCGTGCTCTTCTTGAACATGTACTACGACTACATGATGAATGTTTCCAAGCCGGAAATTATCGATGTCAGCCCGGAGCTAAGACTGAGGACGATTAACTCGTTCCTCCTCGTCGACGAGGCAGTCAACATCATGAAATATAAGTTCAGCGTGCTGTCCAGCCTCCTCCTTCAGGGAAGGGAGTTTGGGTTTGGCGTCATGTTGGCATCGCAGTATCTAAGCCACTTCCGTCAGGGACAGGAGGACTATGCGCAGCCACTCCTCACCTGGTTCATACACAAGGTGCCCTCCGTGACCGCTAAGGATCTGTCGATGCTGGGTTTGGGCGCGAAATCAGAGCACTTTGCACAGCGAATCACGTCTCTCAAGCTGCACCAGTCGTTGTACAAGTCCTTGGGCTACGAACGAGGACGGTTTATTCAGGAGATCCCATTCTACGAGTTGCTCAAGCAAGCTCAGGAGCGACAGGAGTAAGCCGTCCGTGGGAGCCCAAGTTCCGGGCTCCCACGCATTGCATCACCGCGAGCAAGATGACGCTCCCGTAGCTACCGGAAACGGGAGAGTCGGTCGTACCCCTGTGAAGATTCTGAGAATCATCCCAAGGGTGCGCCCGCGCTTTGGACCAGTTCATGATCCGAGGTTTCGAATGTTGGCGACCCCGCCTCCGCAAGCTCAAGCAGTTCTTGGACGACAAGACCGGCTTGGCGGGCAAGGACGGGCGGAACCGCATTGCCGACCTGAGTGTATTGGGGCACCTCGAACTTGCGCCTATTTCCGCCCGTAGTTGGCTTAGACCGAAACTCGAACCAGTCTGGAAATGATTGGATCCTTGCCATCTCTCTGACGCTCAGCGTCCTGAGCTCTCTGGCCGAGTAGTGGCAACAGTCGTCAGGTATCGACAACGCCGCTGGGGCAGGTTTCCGGGCAACGAGCGCCCGCTGTGAGTGTTTCTTCGTGGTCAGTCCCTGGATAAGAGAGATGATCTCACCCGGATCTCCCGGCGATCGAAGCGGTTGGCCCTCATCGAAGAGGAACGTTTGATTCATGAGCGGCGCGACTAAGCCCTCGACGCGCTTGAGGTCCCCTTCTCGCATACCGCGCGCGATAGTGCGCGACAATTTTCGCTCGTTCAACGCTTCCAGAACTTGATAGAGACGGAAACGTTGTTGGACCCTGAAGGTGTGTTTGCGCTTCTGCAGGTTGCCCGTCGCGATGTCCTCATCAGGCCTCGGGAAAAGTTCGCCGAGTTTGACGACGTACTCGGACATTTCTGCCGAGGAGTTCTCAGCCAGATCCTGAATTGCGTCGCCCGCCGTTGCCCATTCCTCGGGGGCCGGTCGCGTACGAAGATGTCGAAGGGGTCCTTCGGCGAACGTCGACTCGTCCAAAGAATTCGCGGCATCCCAATACCTGAAGACGTCCCAGTCGATGCTCTTTCTAAGTGCCATCAGAGCCTGACGGGCTATGGCCTGAAAGCCCTTCGGTAGGGACGCGTCTGCCAGAAATGCCGCTAGGTCACCGCGGATGGCAAACATGATGAAGCGTGGACGGTTCTGCGCGACACCGACGTACTTGGCATTGACGTGAACGCAGAGGGGTGCATAGCCGATCTCCACGAACGCCTTAGCAACTTCCTTCCAGGCGTGGAACTCGATCCCGTCTTCAATAAACGGCCGCAGTATGCCGCTGACGTTTTCCAATAGCACGGTTTTGGGGCGAACCAGATTGACGAATTTCGCGAACTCCCAAGGCAACTGGTTGCGGTGGTTGTCGCGTTGGCGGAGACCAGCCATGCTGAAACTCTGGCATGGAGGCCCACCGGACACCAACTCAACGGCTAAGCGTTCTCGGTGGTCCGAATTCTCCTCGAAATCAGCTTCGAGGAGCTTGTTCAACGTAATGACACTGCCGACGGCGAGTTGATTCTTGCCGGTAAATCCTCCAGCGGGAACATCCGATTCGACTTGTGGATCCCAATCAGGGAAGTCATGCGGATTCTCGGACAAGCGCTGGCGCATCTCGCTTCGGGCGAAATTGGAAGTTAGCCACAGGACAGCATCGGACTTAATCGCTTCGGGCGCGGATACATCCACACCGAGGTGGTTGAACGCAAATGTCTCGGCTGCCATTGGGGAAAGTTCATTCGCTAGTGCAAGCTCGAACCCAAGAGATTGGAGACCCAACGACATGCCGCCGCAGCCCGCGAACAGCTCAATAAAGCGACTCAAAGTACCTTCTTGGAACGATTTTTCAGAGCAATAGGACGGCTATCTACTATAGTCCGATCACGGTCGTGGTTCCAGGACCAACTCCTTACCCGGCTGTTCTGGAAGTTCAGCCGATGGCGATTCGGGCGCGCCGACCGCGGAGGGAGGCTGGCTGTCGAACTCAAAATAATCGCGCAGGATCTGGGACCGAGACGGATGGCGCAGCAGTGTCAAGGTATTGGCTTCTATCTGGCGAATGCGCTCGCGGGTAACACTGTAGACCTTTCCGATTTCGTCTAAGGTCTTTGGCTGGCCATCCGTCAGGCCGAACCGCATGGCGATCACGCCTGCCTCTCTCGGAGAGAGCGTATCTAGAACAGAGTGAAGCTGATCGCGGAGCAAGGCGTATGACAAATACTCGAACACATCTGGAGCTTCCTCCTCGTAAAGGATGTCGCGGAGCCAGGTTCCCTCGTCATCGATGTTTGCCTCGAGTGAGATTGGTGCGGGCCTGTCATACTTCCGTACCTCAGCGATTTGCCCCTGTGAAATTTCCGCCTTGCGCGCTAGTTCTTCGTCCGTTGGCTCTCTGTCGAGATCCTGGCTCATTTGGCGCCGGACACGCGTGAGCGCATTTATGGCCTCGACCATGTGGACGGGGATGCGGATGGTGCGGGCCTGATCGGCCATTGACCGTGTGATGGCCTGGCGGATCCACCAGGTCGCGTAGGTGGAGAACTTGAAGCCCTTGGTGTAGTCGAACTTCTCGACCGCGCGGATGAGGCCCAGGTTGCCTTCCTGGATGAGGTCCAGGAACAGCATGCCGCGGCCCGTGTAGCGCTTGGCCAGCGACACCACGAGGCGGAGGTTGGCCTCGAGCAGGTGGTTCTTGGCGATCTTGCCGTCGTGGACGATCTGTTCGAGGTCCCACTTGAGCCGCTTGTCCATGGAGTCGTCCGCGGCGTTCAGCTTCTGGGTGGCGAAGAGGCCGGCCTCGATGCGCAGCGCCAGGTCGACTTCCTGCTCGGCGTTGAGCAGCGCGACCTTGCCGATCTGCTTCAGGTAGTCCTTGACCGGGTCGGCGGTGGCGCCGGCGACCAGCACCTGCTGCTGCGGGGCATCGTCCTCGTCCGACGTGATGATGAAACCGCGGGACTCTTCCTCCGGCTCTGCCGCGATGACAACGGGACCCTCTTCGGGGTCCGTGGCGTCAACGGCAGCCTCGGCCTCGGGCGCCTCGGTTGCCGCGCCCTTGGACGCGCGCTTCCGCGCTGGGGCGGCCTCGGCGGCCGGGGCCCCACCGGCGGAGGCTCCCTTCGCCGCCTTGTGGCGGGCGCGCGTCTTGGCGGACTTCTGCAGTGGCGTTTCCACGGCGTCTGCGGCGCTAGGCGCCAGTACGGCAGTGACAGCAGATTTCTCCTGTACGTGCATGTGGGCAGGCTGCGATTCCTGCTCTGAGGGCTCGCTTGAGACGAGTTGATCGAGAACCCAAGGCGCTCCGGTGATGAGGCGCAACAGCAGCAGAGCGCCCGAGCGAGTGAACGACGTATCTTGCGCGGGCAGGTCGAAGTAGACCTCGCGAATCTGCCCTGACGATGTATCAGTAACAGCAAGGTTCCAATTGGTGAGGGGAGTAAGCGACGATTCAGGATGCTTCAGTAGAGAACCGATATTTTCTCTGATGGACGCTAGCCGGTCCTCGGTGAGTGACGCGCGCCACCGTCCCTTAAGCCCCATGGTGCTAACGCGCAGATAGTCGATAACGGCTGATTTCGACACACCAACGCGCATGTCGAAATGCATGGATTTTTCGCGGAATTCGACCGCAAATTCGTGAAATTCAAAGGGTAGGGTCCCCTGAGACGCCGAAATGGAGCTAGGGGACGATGACGGCAGTGGCATCTCTTGATGGGAACGCACTGGCGGATTGGACGCGGTCGGGGATTGGCTTGTCAGGCGTGCTGTAGGGCCTCGCAGCGGCGAACTGATGGGGCTGGAAGATATGTCCCTCGAAGCGTGATCCTCGGTAACAGTTGCCGCGGTCGGCTCGATGGGGGAAGGCGAAGGAGGAGTCACTCCAAGCGTGGTCGGTATAAGCGGAATCGACGCGGCGCGTGGGGAGCCGCCTGAGGGATCTGTGTTGCGCGCTACGTCGGCTTCAGTTGTCTTACCGGGCTCCTGCGGAGTTTGAGCCCGCAACGAAATAGGGGACGCATGCGTCGAACGAACGGTGAATGCATTGAGATCGCGTAGATGTCCAGATTCGTCAGATTCGGTCGCAGTCTTCGCCGCGTCGGGCGTGACCTGCGAGGTGAGGTAATCTGCATCCTTGTTGATCCGCCGTGCAACCGCCCGGCGGACGTGCTCGGCCAGCCTGGCTCGATCCAGTGATTCCTTGTTCTCTGGATGCGGTGCTGTCTCAGTGTCGATTCCGAAGTAGCGAAGCATGTCGTGCACGGAAAGTCGGTCATTGAACAGCGCTGACTCGCGGGGAGCTAACTGTTGAAGGCTCTCACGCAAATTCCACAGATGTGAGCGCGTGACATCAACCTTCGACTTCAAGTTGTGTGACTGCCGCACGGTATTGACGTACGAAATACTGGGGGTTTGTCCCACGACCAGTGAGGCAAGCAGGTCGTCGCGAGCGGCCGTCAAAGAGCTAATATGCGCGCGCATGGACTCGACGTAGGATCGCATGGCTTCCGAGTGCAGCTGCGACGGCGCATCGCCACGATGGCCCGTTGGCCAGTCTTGTCCTCGACCATTCTGGTCGGCTAGCTCTCGATGTAGAAGAAACTTTTCGGTCAGCATGGTGACTTCGAAGAGGTTCAAGCGCATTACTTGCCGTGTTTCGCTCGAAACATTCAAGAAGATACGGCGGACGACGTCGCGAAGGACTGCTCGCCCGTCCGTCTGCACCGAGCCGTCTACTGTAAGGGCACTCTCGTACTCCAGATGGGGATTTTCGTCTTGTCGTGACAGGCCATTTGTCAGCGTCCACCAAAGGTGATCTGTGGGCGGGCTCGGCCAATCCCAATTCGGTATCCATTCGACGTCCGGAACGAAACCTATAGGCGCGGTCGGCCATGTGGCCGCCGCGTGCCACGACCATCCGTGGTCCGTTTGCGTCACCATAATTCGTCTCGTCCCCCCGAACAAGCAGTGTCAGCTGCGGCTCTGCGCCTGACGTCGATTCACTAAGACCTGATCCTAGTCCTATTGTGAGGACCAGCCGTTTCATGCGGGCCGACCGCGACACGCAGACTCAGAGGGACATGGAATGTATGTATCGGAAGCGTTGAAAGCTAATCGAAGAGATGAAGTCCTGGGCGGACTCCCTCGGCTCCTGAAACCGCAGGAAATCGTTCGTGCTGTCCTTCCGATATTCAGGATGAAAAAGAACGATGAGATCGTCGTTCTGACGAACGAGAGGATTCTGACAATCCATTTCCGCTTCAGTGGGGAAATGTTCGTAGTTGACGACCTCTGGTTGGCAATGATCAGGGGGATCAGAGTCTCTAGATCCGGGTTTAGTATCGGCAGGATAGACCTGGACTTTGGTAACGGATCGATGCATTTGGGTTCGATTCAAGGGAAGCGTTCGGTGCCGGATATTGCCGCCATCGAGAGAGCTCTCGATCAATATTCGTTTGCTCGGCATTCCTCTTCTACCGCGGCAGGATCTTCCCCTGGGACGGAGGCTGAAGGATGGATTGAATTTAACGTGGCGTCTGTTCAACCCGCTAACGAGCTAGTGCGCATCCTCTCCGAATTTTCTGATCTGCATGACCGGGGGAAGCTGACAGATGAAGAGTTCGCGGCAGCCAAGGCTCGGATTATTGTCCCGGTCAGCTAGGCAATTCGTATTGGGTCTCCGTCCCTTATTCTCGTTGTGACTCGACGGAGCCTATTGATGGATCGGAAGTCTCATCCCCATGATTCTGAATCAAGATCTCTCGCGCGACGGGCATGCCGCTGCAGGTCATTGCGTGCTGCCAAACGAAATCTGGACCACTTTCGAGGCGATCCCTGTATTGCTGACGCCGACCGGTCCTTCGGCGTTTACCGTTGAGACTGACGACGTGTTGAGGAGCCGACAAGAGCGAAGCTTCTTCGACTGGGGCATCGGGATCCTGGAGGACGCCGGGCTTGCTGGGGTCCTGAAAAATGACTACGTTTACCAGTCGACGACGCTCAAAGGCGAGATCCACCCTGAGACAGGAACTCCATACTCCCTTTCCCTTTCCAGAACTTCGGTTGAGTTCGACTACGGACTTGGCACTGGCGGACCAATCCAGTTCACGGATGCCATGGTCGAAACCGATGGACCGGAAATAGAAGCAGCCCAAATCCGGCGCACTCTTGAACTTGCACGCCGGCAGTCCGTACTGTTGCGTGCCTGGAAGAATTGCACATCACTGCGGAGCTCACATGCGGTCATTTATAGGGACCTAAGGCCCGTCTTCCACGACTCAGAGTTGGCTATGGACGTATCGATGGATCTTGCGGAATTCACTGTGGCAATCCGTCGGACGTCCGAGGTTGGCGTCTTTCGGTATTCACTGACGGATGTCGAGACTCCGATGATGCACAGTCCGAGAGTGGTGGATGCTCTATTGTCCGATGCTGCTGAAGAAGCCGGAGGCGTTCCTGAACCGGTCACGATTCTCGGCGCAATGGTCAGGGCGGCCGAAGCGGCCAGACGAGATCCGGAGTGGTTAGGCGCAAGCAACGGAAGGTAATCTCGTCCGGCGTGATTTGCCCGTGCCAATGCCTCGACCAGCGGGTAGGAGTAGGAGCAGGATATTCGCTGCCGAAAGTCGTTGATCGTGCCGCAGATTTCAGCATGTTGGTGAGTGTCCCAGACTGTTGCCAACTGTCCCCGTCGGTGCCACCGTTGGGGTATCCGACGAAGGACGGGAGGACGCCGTGGGCAACCATCATCACGAGGACGAGCGGTACAAGAAGTACTACAACCAGCCGCCGCACGGCGAGGTGCCACAGGATCCCAGGGTGCGGGCGGCGAGGGAAGCGGGTGTGCCTGCCGACGAGGACGAAGCCAGACAGGACCAGCAGAAGGCCGGCGGCTGAACCCTACGGCACAAGCGCCGCCACGCGCGCCACGGCGTCCACGGACAGCCGCACGTCCTCGCGGTTCGTGGCCCAATTGCTCACCGAGATCCGCAGCACGTCGCGGTCCTTCCACCGCGAACCGGACATCCACGCCGTGCCGTCCGCGATCAGCCGCTTCGTGATCTCCCGAGTCCGCTCGTCCGAGCCGAAGCTCGTGCAGACCTGCGTGAACGCCACGTCGTTGAGCACCACCGCGCCCGGGATCCCGGACATCCCGTCGGCCAGGGCGAGGGCTGCGTTGGCCAGGCCCTCCACCAGATCCACCGTCCCGGACCGGCCGAGTGACCGCAACGCGGCCCACACAGGGATGCCGCGGGCTCTGCGCGAGAGTTCCGGGACTTTCTCGTGCGGGTCGCCCGGGCCGTGGTCGTCCCCGATGAGGTAGCTGGTGTGCACGCCCAGGGCCGAGCGCACCGCCGCCGGCCGGGACACCACCGCGATCCCGCAGTCGTACGGCACGTTCAACGTCTTGTGCGCGTCCGTCGCCCACGAATCCGCCGTCGCCAGCCCGTCCAGCTCCGACGCCCAGCGCGGGCTGACCGCGGCCCACAGCCCGAACGCCCCGTCCACGTGCACCCACGCCCCGCGCTCGTGCGCGATCTCCACCGCCTCCCGCAGGGGATCGAACGCCCCCGAGTGGATGTTCCCCGCCTGCACACACACCAGCGACGGCCCGGGGTAAGCGTCCATCGCCTCGGCCAGCGCGTCCGCGCGCAGCCGGCCCTCGCCGTCGACCGGCACCACCACGGGCGCGCCCAGCCCCAGGTACTTCAGCACCAGGTCGATGACCGCGTGGCGCTCTTCGCCAACGAACACGCGCACGCGCGGCGCCCCGCACAGCCCGTCACGGTCCAAGTCCCAGCCCGCCTCCAAAAGCACGTGCTGCCGCCCGGCCGCCAGCCCGACGAAGTTCGCCATCGTCGCGCCGGTGGTGAATCCGACGTCGGACCCCGCCGGCAGGCCCAGCAGGTCCAGCAGCCACCCCGCCGCGGCCTCCTCGATCGCGGCCGTCGCCGGCGTCGCGAACCGCAGCCCGGCGTTCTGGTCCCACGCGCTGACCAGCCAGTCCGCCGCCATCGCGGCCGGCAGCGTCCCGCCAATCACGAACCCGAAGAACCGGCCCGACTGCATGGCCGTCAGCCCCGGCTCGGCCAGCGCGGCGAGCTCGTCGACGACGGCGGCCGGGTCGCTGGGCCCGTCCGGCAGCGCCCGCGCGAACCTCATGGCCAGCTGGTCGGCGCTGGCCGTGGGGGCTACGCCGCGCTGCGGCACCGAGTTGAGCCATTCGAAGGCGTGGTGCCGCGCGCGGTCCAGGGCCTTTGTGTATGCGTCCAGTGGGGCTGACATGGCCCGATGGTAAACCCGTGACTGATGGATGGGTAGGGGAGTGCTGTTGTGATGACCGGCCATTCGTGGGCCGCAGCGCCGGAACCCGTGGGGGCTCTCTTCGTGAACGTCATTTCGCATGTGCGGAGATGTGGTCGACGATGTTCGGCTGGTCCCGCTCCTCCCGTCGAAGCTGCAAGCCCCGGCCGTTTCGATCGCGGTTCCATGTGGGCGATTCCCTTGCGTGTCTCTCAGACGAGTTTGCGGCCACCGTTGACCTTGTCAGTCCGAGCGCAGGGGTGGAGAATCGGCGCGCCGGCCCCGCGAAGCTACACCCACTCTTGTCCTTGGAGTCCGTCCGGATTCGTCATTGACAGCAACGCCCAGTGGGTAGGCGCAGCGCAACGGTGGGCACGATCGCCCAGCTGGGGCAAGCCGAGCCGGTGAAGTTCTCCAAGGAGGATGGAAATGAAGGACCAGCCTGAGACATTCGCTTACGGGGTCTTTTGGGAGGAGGAGTACGGATACAGCCAGGCCATCCGAGCGGGCAGCACGATCTACATCTCCGGCCAGCTCGCTCACGACGCCGAGGGTCAGTTCATCGGCGAGGGGGACTTCAGCGCCCAGCTGGGTGCCACTTTCGACAACCTGGACAAGGTGCTTGAGCATTTCGGCGCGTCCCGCAGCCAGGTGGTCGAGGACACCGTCATGGTGGTGGGCCTGCAGGAGAACTTTGATGAACTGGTGGCGGGTCACAAGGGATACTTTGGCGACCACCGCCCCGCGAGCACGGTCTTCGGCGTGACCGCACTGGCCTTCCCCGAGCAACTGGTCGAGATAGCTGCAACCGTGCGACTCGATGCGGGTGCCTAGCGCCGACAGTCCAGTGGCCGTCTGCACGGTCACGGAAGGGTTCGCTAGGAATGCGCTAGGCCCCGGAACCGGCGTCGTGCTTCGCGGGCCGATCGCTGGCGGTGGCGCCGTGGGCGTCGCCCTCTTCGTGCCCGTCCTTCTTGCCGAACGGCAGCACCTTCAGCAGCGGCTGCACGATGGCCATGACGACGAGGCCCCAGGCGAGTCCGAGGATTGCCGAGCACAGCGTGTTCACGAGCCAGCCCAGCGCGCCGCCGACCACGGCGATCGCGGCGACGGGCTCCTCGAGGACGTGGACCAGGTCGTACGGCGCGTGCCAGCCGAGGTCGTACGCGCCCTGCAGCATGATGTGGCCACCGACCCACAGCATGGCGATGGTGCCGACGAGGGTGATCGCGGCCAGCACGGCGGGCATGCCCCTGACGAGCAGTTCGCCGAAGCGCTTGGACCCCGCGGAGTCCTTGGTGGTCAGGTGCACGCCGATGTCGTCCATCTTGACGATGAGCGCGACGGCGCCGTACACGAGCACCGTGATCGCGATCGCGACGGCGACGAGGATCGCCGCGCGGACCCACAGCGACTCGTCGGCCACCTCGTTCATCGAGATGACCATGATCTCGCAGGACAGGATGAAGTCGGTGGTGATGGCGCCCTTGGTGACTTTGGCCTCGGCCTCGGGCCCCTTGTCGACGGCCGGCTTGTCCTCGTCCGCCGCGTGGTGGCCGAAGAACTTGTGCCAGACCTTTTCGGCGCCCTCGTAGCAGAGGTAGGTGCCGCCCGCCATCAGGATGAACGGGATCGCCCCCGGAATGAAGGCACTGATCAGCAGCAGCGCCGGCAGGATGATCAGCAGCTTGTTCCGCAGCGAGCCCCAGAAGATCCGCTTGATCATCGGCAGCTCGCGTGACGGGTCCGCCCCGGACACGTACTGCGGGGTGACCGCGGCGTCGTCGATCACGACGCCGGCGGCCTTGGCCCCGGCCTTGGCGGCGCCCGCGGCGACGTCGTCCACCGAGGCGGCGGCGATGCGTGCCAGGGCCGCGACGTCGTCCAGCAGGGCGACGAGACCGCCGCTCACAGGTTTCCCCCGCGCTGCTCGGCGTCGGAATGCTTGGCGTGGAGGCCACTGTTGGCGCGCGTGATTGGCATGCTTGGAGTATACGGCGGCGGGCGGCCCGCCGACTGTGAGGAGTTTGCGCGCACCCCGCGGCCACCGGATGCGGCGCCCCATAACGGTCTTGCGCCAAAATTGAGCCTGTCCACTCTGGTGCTTGTCAGTGGCGCGTGGTCAGCTTGCCACACAAGGATGCTCCTGAGGCCAGTAGCCGCGGGCGTGCACTCCTGACCGTCGTGGGGACGACGGGCGGAAAACTATTTGGGGAAGTCATGGTTGAACTACACAGATTCGAGAACGCGCACTACCTGACGGTCGCCGAGGTCGCCGAGGCGATGCGGGTGTCCAAGATGACCGTCTACCGGCTGGTCCATGCCGGCGAGCTGCCGGCGGTCCGCTTCGGGAGGTCGTACCGCGTGCCCGAGAAGGCGGTCCAGGAGTACCTGGTCGCCGATCGGCACGCGGCCAGCCCGCCCCGGATGAACAGCGAGTAGCGCCGGGGCGCCGTCCTCCCGTGGGCGGGTTCGGCGCAGCGGCGATCGCGGAACAGCATGTCGCTGGGTTTCGCCTGCCCGGCGCCCGCGTTACTTATTAGTAATCGGGTGCCGCTACTCTGATGCAGTGAACGATGCGATGGCCCAGATGATCACTTACCTGGCCGAAGAGGCGAACGAGGCGGACGACCTCCACGACGCACAGAGGGTGCGCCGCAACAGGTGGGCTGCCGCATCCGCGTCGGCCAGCGGGACCGCGCTTCTGGTTGCGCTGGTCCTGGGCGGGCCCGCGTCGCTCCTGCATGGGTTCCCGCCGCTGCTGTGCGTGGCGGCGCTCCTGGTGGTGCTGCATCGCCGCGCCGGGCGCTCCTCGGCGCGCTGGGACCACAACGTCCTCCTGTTCGCCGTGTACGCGGGCGCCTGCGCGGTCGCCGCCGACCCGCTTGTCGGCGTGGTCCTGCTGGCCGTGGGGCTCCACGCTGCCTCGCGCGCGTCGCTGGCCGCCGCGGCCGCCCGCGACGCCGCGAACCGGTCGATGCATCTCCAGGACTCCGCCCTCACCATTGCCGACGAGCGCGCCAGCATGGACACCCTCTAGCCGCACCGGCAGGTCCCGTCCAGCGCTCATTGACCCTGCGTCGCGCGGGCACTCAGTCCGGGAACACGTCGAGCGCGCCGGCGGCACGTGGGTGCCGCTGCCGGAGTCGGTCGACTTCGACAGCCGCGACCTCGCAGCCCGATGGCCCGCCCGCACCGGCAAGAAGGGGCTGGCCCTGCTGCGGCACGACGTGCGCGAGGTGTTCCTGCGCTCGATGGCCGGGCAGTTCGCTGCGGCGCGCGAGCAAGTCGCCGCCCGGCGCCCCGACGCGATCTTCTGCGACTTCGGGTTCCTCGGCTTTGTGCCGATGCTCACCGGATCCACCGCGTGGGCGGGCCGGCCGCCGGTGGTGGTCTGCGGCGTCGGGCCGTACTTCGGCTCCAGCGTGGACACTGCCCCGTTCGGCACGGCCCTGCCGCCGATGTCCGGGCCCGTCGGGCGCCTGCGCAACCGTTCGCTCCGGTTCGTTATGCGGCGGCTGATCTTCGGCGCACACGAGCGCGAGGCGGACCGGATCCTGACCCGCCGGCTGGGCGTGCCGCCGCTGCGGCGCTTCGTCTTCGAATGGTTCCGCGCGGCCGACGAGTTCCTGCAGTTCACCGTGCCGGAGTTCGAGTACCCGCGCGGCGACCTGCCGGACATGGTGACCTTCGTCGGCGCCGCCGTCCCGCCGCACCCGGGCGGCTTCCTCCCGCCGGAGTGGTGGCCGGAGCTCGATTCCGGGCGTCCCGTGGTGCTGGCGACCCAGGGGACGGTGGACATCGAGGACTACGGACGGCTGGTGCTTCCGACGGTCGAGGGGTTGGCGGACGACGACGTCCTGGTGGTGGCGACGACGGGCGGGCCGCCGGTCTCGCGGCTGGGGGACCTGCCGGCGAACGTCCGCGCGGAAAGCTACGTCCCGTACGCCGACCTGCTGCCGCGCGCCGACGCGAAGGTCACCAACGGCGGGTACGGCGGCGTCCAGTACGCGCTGCGGCACGGCGTGCCCCTGGTCGTCGCCGGAGGCACGGAGGACAAGCCGGAGGTCGCCGCGCGGGTCGCGTGGCCGCGGCGGCGGAGCGGCTGGAGGCCGCGGCCACCGGAGGGTAGCGGATCAGCCGCCGCGGGGCGGGCTGGTCGGATCGGGCCTCGGGTGGTCCGGCTCGGGAACCGGGCCGGGGGAGGGTGCGGGGTCCGGAGCCGGCGCCGGCGGGAGATCCGGGTGTGGATACGGTTCGGGCAGCGGAGTGTCCGGATTCGGGACGGACGGGCCGGGCTCGGATGGCGGGATGGTCGGGCCGGGGTCCGACGGGGGGATCGTCATGCGTCCACAATCCTCGCGCCGGGCCGGGTTGGCAAGGAAGTCCAGTCGGGAGCGGAGGGGTCCATAGTATGGGGGGCTTTGAATTGCACCAAGTGCATCGTTGCACTTAGTGTAATTACATGCCCCCAGCCACCAAGGACGACCGCCGCGCCGCCCTCAAGGTCCGGCACCGCCGGGCCATCGTCGACGCCGCCAAGGCGCTGATGGAGGGAGCCGAGGGAACCGCCTTCACCGTGGACCAGCTGGCCCGGCGCGCGGACGTCTCCCGCCGCACGGTCTTCAACCACTTCGCGTCCCTGGACGACGTACTAATGGAGGCGCTGGGCGACGTGATCGGCGCCGTCACCGAATCACTCGCCGGGGGAGGCCCCGCGGGCGACTCAGGGGAAGACCCCGCTGGAGACCCCGGACCGGACGGCGCCGGCGCCACGCTCTTCCGCGAGGTCGCGGCCGGGCTGCGGTCCACCGACCTGGTCACGCCCATGGCCCACCTGACGAAGGTCCTGGGCGGAGAACCGGGCGTGGTCCCGCTCCGCCGCGCGGACCTGATGTCAAAGGTCTTCACGGAGCTCAGCGAGCGGCTGGCCACGCGGCTGCTCGGCCGGCACCCGGAAGCCGACCCGCTCACCGTGCGGCTGCTCGTCGGATCCCTCACCAGCGGCCTGCTGGTGCTCCACGTGCACTGGAGCGAGGCGACGGGCGCGGCCGACGACCCGGACTCGCGCCTGCGCTGGGCCGAACTCCTGGAGCGGCTGATCGCGACCCTCGGGACCGGCTTCTCCTCCGACGCACCACAAAAACACACCGACCGACCCGCGCAGCACACCTCCCAGAAGGACAACCATGGCTGAATTCCTCTACCGCCTCGGACAGGCCGCGGCCCGCCGCGCCCGCACCGTGATCGCCCTCTGGCTCGCCATCCTGGTGCTCGCCGGCGGGGCGTTCGCGCTGTTCGGCGGGGCGCTCGCCACCGCCTTCACCATCCCCGGCACCCCCACCACCCAGGTCACCGAACGCCTCGCGGCCGAGCTGCCCGGCGCGTCCGGCGGCACCGGATCCGTGGTCCTGCAGACCACCGGCGGCACGCCTTTCAGCGACGCGCAGCGGCAGCAGGTCGGCGCGCTGCTCACCAAGGCCGCGGAGGTCGACGGCGTGGAAACGGTCGTCAACCCGTTCGACGCCGAGGCCGACCGCGCCGACCAGGCGAAGCGGCTGGAGGACGGCCGCGCGCAGGTCGCCTCGGGCCGGGGCCGGCTCGACGACGGCCGGACGCAGCTCGAGCGTGCCCGCGCCGAACTCGACGCCGGGCAGGCGCAGCTCGACGGCGCCCGGGCCCAGGCGGAGGCCGGCAACGCCCCGGCCGCCGCCCTCGCCGCGCTGGACGCGCAGCAGGACGAGATCGACGGCGGGCTGGCGCAGCTCGAAACCCAGTCCGCCCAACTGGAGGAACAGGCCGCGGAGCTGGAAAAGCAGGCCCCGCTCCTGGAGCAGGGGGAGTCCCTGCTGAAGATGGCCTCCGAGATCCGCACCGTCTCCGCGGACGGAACCGCCGCCGTCGTCACCGTGCTCTTCACCGAGAGCCAGATGGAGATCACGCAGGAGACCAAGGACGCCCTCGTCGCCGCCTTCGAGGGCGCGCCGATCGACGGCGTGCAGGTGGACTTCTCCTCGGACATCGCCGCCGGGGTCCCCAGCGTGTTCGGCGTGGGCGAGGTGGTGGGACTCGTGGTCGCCGCCATCGTGCTGGTGGTGATGCTCGGTACGTTCATCGGCGCCGGGCTGCCGCTGCTGACCGCGATGATCGGCGTCGGTATCGGTGCCCTCGGCGCGCTCTCACTCTCCGGCGTCGTGGAGATGGCGTCCGTGACGCCGGTCCTGGGGCTGATGCTGGGCCTCGCCGTCGGCATCGACTACGCGTTGTTCATCGTCAACCGGCACCGAAGCCAACTCAAGTCCGGCTACGGGGTCGAGGAATCGATCGCGCTCGCCAACGGAACCTCCGGCAACGCCGTGGTGTTCGCCGGGGCCACCGTCCTGATAGCCCTGCTGGCGCTGAACGTCACCGGCATTCCGTTCCTGGGCCTGATGGGCACCGTGGGCGCGCTCTGCGTCCTAATCGCCGTGCTCATCGCCGTAACCATGACGCCGGCCCTGCTCAAGTTGACCGGCATGCGTATCCTCAGCCGCCGGGAGCGCGGCCGGATCGCGTCCGCGACCGGCGCCGCCCCCGAGTCCCGCCGGCGCGCCCGCACCGCGGCCTCCACGAACGCCCCCGTGCGGGAGATGTCCACCCGGGGCGCGCTCCTGCGGGTGGGCGCCTGCATCGCGGCGCTGGTGATCGTGGCGCTGCCCGCGCTGGACCTGAGGCTGAACCTGCCCGACGGTTCCTCCGAGTCCCACGACTCCTCCCAGTACCGGGCCTACGCCGCCGTCTCCGAGAACTTCGGCGAGGGGCAGAACGGCACGCTGCTGGTTGTCGCGGACGTCCCCGGGACGCCCACGGAGGAGGAATCCATCGCCGCCCAAGCCGAGATCGCCGGGGTGCTCTTCGCCCAGGACGACGTCGTTGCTGTCGCCCCAGTCGCCACGTCCGACGACTTCAAGGTGGTGGCGTTCCAAGTCATCCCGGCCGAGGGGCCCACCAGCGAGTCGACGGAGGCGCTGGTCCACACGCTGCGCGACCTGTCCCCGCTGAACGGCGAGTACAACCTGGGGGTCGCGGGGTCCGCGAGCGGGAACATCGACATCTCGGACAAGCTGGCGTCGGCTCTGCCGGTCTACCTGGCCGTCGTCGTCGGGCTCTCGCTGCTGATCCTGATCCTGGTGTTCCGCTCGGTCTTCGTCCCGGTCATCGCGACGCTCGGGTTCATCCTGTCCTACTTCGCCGCGCTCGGAGGCGTGGTGGCTATCTACCAGTGGGGCTGGCTCTCCGGAGTGTTCGGCGTGGAGAGCCCCGGCCCCGTCCTGAACTTCCTGCCCACCCTGCTGGTCGGGATCCTGTTCGGCCTGGCCATGGACTACCAGCTGTTCCTGGGCTCCGGCATGCGCGAGGCCTACGCCCACGGGGCGTCGGCGCGCGTCGCCGTCGTGAAGGGCGTCCGGGCCGGCCGCGCGGTGGTGACCGCGGCCGCGATCATCATGATGGCCGTGTTCGGCGGGTTCATCTTCGCGCACAGCTCGATGATCCGACCCATCGGGTTCGCGCTGGCCTTCGGTGTGCTGGTGGACGCGTTCATCGTCCGGATGCTGCTGGTCCCGGCGCTGATGCACCTGGCCGGCGATAAGGCCTGGTGGCTGCCCAAGTGGCTGGACCGCGTGCTGCCGGACGTCGACGTGGAGGGCGCGTCCCTGGAGCGGCGGCACCCCCACGCGGAGCCCGGTCCCGCCGGGACCTCCGCGTCCGGGCAGGACGGTGCGCCTGAGGATGGGACGCCGGGCGACGGTACGTCCGGCGACGGCACGTCCGGCGACGACGTGCCGGAGGAGGCCGCCGCCGTCGTGCGGTGACCGGCCGCGAGCCGTCCCCGAACCGGTGCCGTCGAGTGGACTCCGCCTACTGGCGGGTCCGCGTGGAGAGCCCGCCCGCCACGGCGAGCACGCCGTCGCGGACCGCCGGGCGCCACGTGCGGTTGCTGACGTGGGACATCACGGCGGAGGCGCGCACGATGCGCTGCGCGGGACCGCGGCGCTGCCGGTCGTACCGGGCCAGGCCGTCCGCGACAGTCGGGGCTGCGACCAGGGATTCGGCCAGGGCCAGCCCGTCGGTCAGCGCCTCGCAGCCGCCGCGGCCCAGGTGCGGGGACATGGCGTGCGCAGCGTCGCCCACCAGCACGGTGTTGGCTGACACGAACGAGCGAAGGGGAGCGGACTGGTGGATCCGGCGCCGGTCCACGCCGCCGTCGGGCACGGCCGCGAGCACGCGCTGCACGCCCGGGTGCCAGCCCGCGTAGAGCCGCCGCAGGAACGCCAGCGGATCCTCGTCGGGCGTCCCGGCGAGCTCGGCGGCGACGCCCGCGTACCAGTTGGTGCCGCCGCCCGGGAACGGGCTGATGCCGAAGATCAGGCCGCGGCCCCACGTCTCCGAGGTGACTTCCGCCGGGATGGGGGCGACGCCGCGGAAGGCGACCACCCGGGTGTCGCGGAGCCGGGCGAGCGGGAGCGCGCCGGCGCGCACGGCGCTGTGGATCCCGTCGGCGGCGACGACGACGTCGGCCGGCGGCGGCTTGGAATCGGGGCCGACCCTCGTGGACCAGCTCACGGTCCCCTCCGGCAGTCCGGCCAGCAGCGCCTCGAGCAGCTGCATCCTGGGGACCAGCCGCATGGTTCCGCGCGGCTCGACCGCGGCCAGCACGGCGCCGTTCGGCCGGAGCAGTTCGCCGCGGCTCACGCCCGTGGCGGCCGGAGTGAGGCCGTCGGCGACGCCGAGCCTCTGGAGCGTCCGCCACGCCGCGGGCCAGATGCCGAGCTGCGCGCCCGCCGTCGAGAGCATCGGCTCGCGCTCCAGGACGGTGACGTCCCAGCCGGCGGCCACGAGGGCGCGGGCCGTGGCGAGGCCGGCGATTCCGGCCCCGACGATCGACGCTGTTCCGCGCATGCTCCGCTTTCCTGTTGATCCGACTGTGGTTGGCGCCCTCCGGTCCCGCCGGCATGGGCCCACGGCATCACGCTAGTGAGGGTGCCGGGGACTTGGCTAGGGTGTGCGTCCGCGGCGAGGTCAACTCGACCCGGCGCCGAGCCGGTGCCAGAGCAGCGCCACGTGCAGGGAGGCGCGCGATTCGGCGTCGTCCAGCGACACCCCGAGTTTCTCCTGCAGCCGGGACAGCCTGGCGTAGAGCGCCGGGCGGCTGAGGTGGCCGGCTCGGGCCAGCGACGACTTGTTGCCCCCGTGCCGCAGGAAGAGTTCGAGCAGGTCCAGCGCGCCGTCGTCGTGCTCTTCCAGCAGCGGGCCCAGCTCCGCCTCCGCGAAGGTCCGCACGCGGGGATCCGACTGGAGCAGGGCCAGCAGCCCGCGGAGCCGGACGTCGGCGAAGCGGTAGTAGCGGCGCTGGCGGTTCTCCAGGGTCGCGGCGGTGTCGGCGACCTGCGCGGCCTCGTCCAGTCCGGACGCCGCCTCCAGCAGCGACGCCCGCGAGCGGCCGACGCCGGCCGTCCAACGGGGGCCGTCCGCGTCCTCCGCGAGCCGGCCCAGGATCCGCTCCAGCAGCGGGTCCTCCAGCTGCCGGGCGGGCGAGCCCAGCAGGACGCCGAGCGACCCGGACTGCAGGCCGCTGGCCAGCATGGTGCGGCGGGCCGACCGCACCGCCACGGCCAGGGTCTCCAGCAGGGCCCGCTCGCGCAGCTGAAGGCCCGTGGGGTCCTCGCCGTCCACCCGGTCCAGGCGCAGCACCAGCGGGATGAAGAACGGGGCCGGCTCCAGACCGAGCGCCGCGCCCCGGGTGCGGGCCTCCTGCTCGGCCAGGCCCGCGGGCTGGCGCAGCTCGTGCAGCAACCCGGACTGCGCCTGGTAGAGCAGCTCGGCCTGGTCGCGGCCAGCCATGCGGGCGATCGTGAGGGCCTGCCCGGCGCGCTCGAGGACCTGGGCGGCGTCGGCGTCGTCCGCGTGCACCGGCAGCGCGCCGGGCACCACCAGCCGTCCCCAGCGCCGCCCGCTGGCGCCCACGGGCGTCTGCAGCCAGTCCTCGGCGTCGTTGCGGCGGCCGGTCTGCTCGCGGTAGCCGACCCGGCGGGAGCGATCTGCCCACTCGCGCAGCAGCTCCTGCGGGTCGGCGCCCGTGGCGCTGAAGCCCAGGACGCGGTGGGCCACGTCCTCCAGCACCACGGGCGCGCCGACCAGCTCGGCGGTGCGCTCGACGATCCTCTGCTCGCTGGCCCCCTCGAGGCTGAGGGCGGTGAAGACCTCGTGGACGTGGCGGGCGCGCTCGACGCGGGCCAGCTGCTCGCCGACCAGCATCCGGTGCACCACCTCGGTGATCCTCACGAAGCGGACCGACCGGCTGAGTAGCACCACCGGCAGCGCCCTGCCCCGCGCGGCCCGGCGCAGGACCTCGGCGGCGGCGCGGGCGGGGGCGCCGTCCGAATCCACGAGTTCGACGACGGCGCCGGCCACTCCCGCCTCCTCCAGGTCGTCCAGGAAGCGGGCCGCGGCCTCGTCCGACGTGCGGAACGTGGTGCCGGTGCTGAGCACTAGCTCGCCGCCCTCCAGCAGCGCCCCGACGCGTTCGGTGTCCGCGATGTGGACCCAACGGACGGGCGAGTCCAACCGGGCCGCGCCGGAGAGTAGCTCCGGCGCGCCGGCGTCGAGTTCCTGCAGCGTCAGGATGGAGCGGACCGTGGGCGCGGTCAGGGGCGCGGTGTTCATGAGCACAGTGTAAGGCGCAGCACGCGATGTATTACAGCCTGTCACTACCGGTAGGTCGCCGCTGAGCGCAGGATGGACGCAACGGCATGCGCCCGGGCACGCCCGGGCCGCCGACATCACGAACCAAACACTCGTCGAGAGGACCGCACTCATGCAGACCGTCACCCACTGGATCAACGGCGAATACACCGAGCCCGGCCAGGACTCCCGCTTCAGCGACGTCACCAACCCGGCCACCGGCAAGACCACCTCCCGCGTGGCGCTGGCCCCGACCGCCACGGTCGACGACGCCGTCGCCGCCGCGGCCGCGGCGTTCCCGGCCTGGCGCGACACCTCGATCGCCAAGCGCACCCAGGTGCTGTTCGCGTTCCGCGAGCTGCTCAACTCCCGCAAGGGCGAGCTGGCGGCGATCATCACCGCCGAGCACGGCAAGGTCCTGGACGACGCCCTCGGCGAGGTCTCCCGAGGCCAGGACGTGGTGGAGTTCGCCTGCGGCATCCCGCACCTGCTCAAGGGCGGCTACACGGAGAACGCCTCCACCAGCGTGGACGTGCACTCGGTCCGCCAGCCGGTCGGCGTCTCCGCCATCATCTCCCCGTTCAACTTCCCGGCCATGGTGCCGATGTGGTTCTTCCCCGTCGCGATCGCCTCGGGCAACACGGTGATCGTGAAGCCCAGCGAGAAGGACCCGACGGCCGTGAACTGGATCGCCGAGCTGTGGAAGGAAGCCGGCCTGCCGGACGGCGTCTTCAATGTGGTCCACGGAGACAAGGAGGCCGTGGACGCGCTACTGGACAACCCCGGCGTCGCGACCGTCTCCTTCGTGGGCTCCACCCCGATCGCCCAGTACGTCTACCAGCGCGGCACCGCGAACGGTAAGCGCGTCCAGGCCCTCGGCGGCGCGAAGAACCACATGCTGGTCCTGCCCGACGCCGACCTGGACCTCGCCGCGGACGCCGCGGTGAACGCCGGATTCGGCGCCGCGGGCGAGCGCTGCATGGCCATCTCCGCGATCGCCGCAGTCGACTCCATCGCCGACGAGCTGGTCGCCAAGATCGCCGAGCGCACCCGCACGCTGCGCATCGGCGACGGCACCCGCGGCTGCGACATGGGCCCGCTGGTCACGTCCGCGCACCGGGACAAGGTCGCCGGCTACATCGACGCCGGCGAGGAGTCCGGCGCCACCCTGGTGCTCGACGGCCGCACCGTGGACCCGGACGCCGAGGGCGACGGCTTCTTCCTCAACCCCACCCTGTTCGACAACGTCACGCCGGACATGTCCATCTACACGGACGAAATTTTCGGCCCGGTCCTCTCCGTGGTCCGCGTCCCCTCCTACGACGAGGGCGTCGCGCTGATCAACGCCAACCCGTACGGCAACGGGACGGCGATCTTCACGAACGACGGCGGGGCCGCCCGCCGCTTCGAGAACGAGATCCAGGTGGGCATGGTCGGCATCAACGTGCCGATTCCGGTCCCGATGGCCTACTACTCCTTCGGCGGCTGGAAGAATTCGCTCTTCGGCGACACCCACGCGCACGGCACCGAGGGCGTGCACTTCTTCACCCGCGGCAAGGTCGTCACCACCCGCTGGCTCGATCCGAGCCACGGCGGCCTCAACCTCGGCTTCCCGACCAACGCCTAAGGACGCGGCCATGACCGAAACCATCACCGCCGCCGGCGCGGATGCCGGCGTGGAGGAGATCCGCGCCGTCGAGCCCGGAGCCGTCGAGCCCGGAGCCGTCGCGATCAGCGACGCGGAGATCGAGGCGGGGCGCCGCGCCTACGAGCTGGACCGGGCGCACGTGTTCCACTCCTGGTCCGCCCAGGCCACGCTGCGGCCGATGACCGTGCTGCGCGCCGAGGGATCGCACGTCTGGGACGGCGAGGGCCGCAAGCTGCTGGACTTCTCCAGCCAGCTGGTCAACACGAACATCGGGCACCAGCACCCAAGGGTCGTCGCCGCGATCCAGGAGCAGGCCGGGAAGCTGTGCACGATCGCGCCGCAGCACGTCAACGACGCCCGGTCGGAGGCCGCGCGGCTGATCGCCGAGCTCACGCCCGGGGACCTGAACCACGTGTTCTTCACCAACGGCGGGGCCGACGCCGTCGAGCACGCAATCCGCATGGCGCGGCTGCACACCGGGCGCAAGAAGGTCCTGGCCGCGTACCGCAGCTACCACGGCGGAACGCAGCTTGCGGTCAACGTCACCGGGGATCCGCGGCGCGTGCCGAACGACTACTCGGACTCCGGCGTCGTGCACTTTATGCCGGCGTACCCGTACCGCTCCTACTTCTCCGCGACGTCGGAGGCGGAGGAGACCGAGCGGGCGCTGCGGCACCTGGAGGACATGATCGTACTGGAGGGGGCGCAGAACATCGCGGCCTTGATCCTGGAGACCGTGCCGGGAACCGCCGGGATCTACGTCCCGCCGGCCGGCTACCTCGAGGGCGTGCGCGAGCTGACCCGCAGGCACGGCATCATGTACATCGCGGACGAGGTCATGGCCGGGTTCGGGCGGACCGGCAAGTGGTTCGCGGTGGAGCACTTCGACGTCGTTCCGGACCTCATCACCTTCGCCAAGGGCGTGAACTCCGGGTACGTGCCGCTGGGCGGCGTGGCGATCTCCGAGGCGATCCACCAGACGTTCGCGGAGCGCGCGTACCCGGGCGGGCTGACGTACTCGGGGCACCCGCTGGCGTGCGCGGCCGCGGTCGCGACGATCGGTGCGATGCGCGACGAGGGCATGGTGGAGCACGCCGCGTGGCTGGGGGAGAACGTGATCGGGCCGCGGCTGCGGGAGATCGCCGCCAAGCACCCGTCCGTGGGCGAGGTCCGCGGGCTGGGGGCGTTCTGGGCGATCGAGCTGGTCAAGGACCGGCAGACCCGCGAGCCGATGGCCGCCTACGGCGGGTCCTCGCCGGAGATGAATGAGCTGGTGGCCGCTCTGAAGTCGGCGGGGCTGCTGCCGTTCGCGAACTTCAACCGGGTCCACGTGGTGCCGCCGCTGAACATCTCGGAGGAGGACGTCCGGCGCGGGCTGGACATCATCGACGCCGCGCTGGAGGTTGTCGACGCGTACGCGGTGTAGCTGGTGCCCTCTGGAGGGACCGTTGGGAGGCTCCCGGCCTTGGCCGGGGGCCTCCTCGCGTTTCTGCGGGGTGGCGACTGTGGGGCGGACCTAAATCCGGCGCCAAACTGTGGGCCTCGCCGCCGTTGACGATTCCCGGGGGCGCGCCGATACTCGCGGTGTTCACGCCTCTACTAAGGAGCCCATCATGGCTGGAATGATCCGCAAGAGTTTGGACGAACCGGAGGAAACCCGCCCGTTCGAGGACGGCAAGGGCAAGCTGGACCTGATCAACGTGGACTCCGGGGGCGTCGGCAGGGCGGTCTTCGAGCCGGGCTGGCAGTGGTCCAAGCACGTCAAGCCGATCGCCCAGACCGAGAGCTGCGAAGCGGCGCACCGGGGCGTGGTGCTGGCGGGCCGAATCAAGATCGTGATGGACGACGGCGAGGAGCAGGAGTTCGGCCCGAGCGACTACATGGAGGTCGCGCCTGGGCACGACGCGTGGGTTGTCGGCGACGAGCAGTGCGTGATCCTGGATTGGCAGGGGTACGCCGACTACGCGAAGCGTTCCGGCTGACGGGCGCCGTGGGAGGGTCCGCCGGCGGGGTGCGTGGGGGCGCGGATCGTGCCGGCGGGCGCGTGTTGTTGTGCCATTTTTGCCGGCGTGCGGGTGCGGACGACGCCGGATCGGGTGTGTGCGTGCCGCTTGGCGCGGGCGACTTGTCCTCCACATGCCTCGCAAGCTGTCGTTCGTCCACCATCCCGGTTCCGGCCGCGTACTCGAACACACGTTCGATAAGACTGGGGGTATGGACTCCCCGACGCCAGACCACACGACCCAGGGACCGGACTTCCGGTCCCTGCGGGCGCTGGTCCGCGCCGGGATCGACGAGCTCCTCGCCCGCCCCGACAACCGGGACGAGCTCGCCGCGCTGCTCCCGACGATCGAGGACCTGCACCACGAGGTCCAGCGCGCCCAGCTCGTCGCGGCCCAGGCCGCGGACCGGGCGGGCATCGCCCTGATCGGCGCCCCCGGCGCCGGGCCGCGGCGCCCGGAGTACCGGTCCACGGCCGACTACCTCGCCCGGACCCTGCGGATCGGACGGGCCGAGGCCCGCACCCGGCTCGAGGTCGCCACCGCGGTCCTGCCCGCCCGGTCCCTGACCGGGGAGCCCGTCGCGCCCCGCCACCGCGCGGCGGCCGCGGCCCTCGACGCCGGAACCCTGTCGCTGGGCACGGCCGCGCTGCTGGTCCGGGCGCTGGACCGGGTCCGCCCGGCCGCCCGGCAGCTGCCCGGCGGGGGCCACCGCGAACTCGAGGCCATGGAAGCGAACCTCGTCGCCACCGCCGGGCAGGCCGGACCGGAGACCGTGCGCAAGGTCGCCGAGGTCTGGGAGCTGCGCCTGGACCAGGACGGGCGCGAGCCCTCCGAGGAGACCAAAACCCAGCTCCAGGGGCTCTTCGACTGCGGGCGCCGGTTCGGGCTGCGCGCGTTCCGGCTGTTCATGGACGACGCCCAGGCCGAGCGGCTCCTCGCCGCCGTCTCCCCGGCCGCGAACCCCCGCACCGGCCCCCGCCCCGACCCCGCCGCATCCGGCGCCGCCTGCCCCGGAACCGGGCGAGACCTCAACGCGATGGCGCCGGCGGGCGCGTCGCCGGTTTCCCCGCCGGCGGGCGGAGTCCCGTGGGTGGCCGCGCGGGCGACCTTCGCCGCGGCGCCGGACACGAGCCTGTCCGCGATGACCCTTGACGGGGAGGCGGTCCCGGCCCCCATGGACCCGCGGACGAGGGCGCAGAAGCTCCTCGACGGGCTCGTCGGCGCGCTCGGCGTCGCCCTGTCCACGAACCGGCTGCCCCGCAACGGCGGGAACCGCCCCCAGGTCATGGTCACCATCGACCACCAGACCCTCCTGGACCAGCTCGCCCCCACCGCGGCCGGGCCCTCCGGGGCCGGGCCGTCCGGAGCGCGGCGTTCCGAGGCCGTGCACGGCGGGACCATCCACCCGCGGCACGTCCGCCGGATCGCGTGCGACGCGGACCTGATCCCGGTCGTCCTCGGCGGGGACGGGCAGGTGCTCGACGCCGGGCGCGCCGAGCGGCTGTTCACCGAGGACCAGCGCCGGATCCTCTACGCCCGGGACCGCGGCTGCACCGCGCCCGGGTGCGCGGCCCCGGCCGACGGGTGCGAGGCCCACCACGTGTGGTGGTGGTCCCGCGGCGGGCCGACCGACATCGACAACGGGGCGCTCGCTTGCGCGTTCCACCACCACCTCGCGCACGCCGGGGACTGGGAGATCGAGGTGATCCGCGGGGTCCCGTACTGGATCCCGCCGGCCCACGCGGACCCGTCACGGCGCCCGCTGCGCAACACCTACTTCCACCCCGAACCCAGCCCCGCCCCCTGCTAACCCGGACGCGCCCCGGCACGCCCCTCACCCAGAGCCTGGCCGCTCCCGGCCCTCACCCAGAGCCTGGCCGCTCCCGGCCCTTACCCAGAGCCCGCCCTGGCCTTCCCTTAGCCCGGGTGCATCCGGCCCGGCATCCATGCCGGGCAAGGCCCTGCCGCTACCGTGGCCTGGCGTTCCCGGACACACACGCCAATCCTTCACCCGGCCGTGCCGCGGCCGGCGCATGGGAAAGGAAACGGGCCAGAACACGGACGGACGCCGATCCGAACGGACCGGCGTCCCGCCGCTTACTGCCTGCTGCCTGTTGGACCGGCCCCTCATGGTGGGGCCGGCGCCTACCTCAGGCGATAGATCTGATCGCTGGCGTTGACGCCCCAAACCCGCGGATTGGTTCCGCCGTTGCGCACCGAGAGTTGCGCCAAACGGCCTTCCACCCGCCGCCACGTCCCGGCCACACGCCGATAAATGTGGTCGTCGTCGTTGACGCCCCACACGGTCCCGTCGTAGGCGATGGAGACGTGCTTGAGCGATCCCGGGATGCGTTGCCAGGCGCCACCCGAGCGGCGATAGATCTCGTCGTCCTCATTAACGCCCCAAACCAAAGAGCCACTGGAGACGGAGACCTGCTTGAGCGACCCCGCGACCCGGACCCACGAGTCGCCGTCCCAACGGTAGATGCGGTCGTCGTCGTTGACGCCCCACACGGAACCGTCGTAGCCGACGGAAACGTACTTGAGCGATCCGGCCACTCGTTGCCATTCGTTGTTTCGGCGGCGGTAGATCTGGCCATCCTTGTTCACGCCCCAGATGTGCGAGCCGCTGCCCACCGAGATCTGCTTCAGGCGTCCATCCTCGCGAACCCACTCTCCACCTTTGCGGCGATAGATGTAGTCGCTGTCATTCACGCCCCACACCGATCCGTTGTACCCAACGGAAACGTGCTTGAGCGCCCCGGGAACGCGCTCCCACGGAGACACTCGCAGATCGCTCACCGGCTCGGGCACTGCGGCCACGGCGGGCGTTCCGGCAGTGGCTGCCACCGTGGCGGCGAGCAGACCGGCGCCCCCGAGGAGCGCGGCGCGCCGGCTGACCAACACCCGGCCCGCAGCCTGCGGATCGGCCTCGGCGGAAGCCGGGCCATCGACAATCCTATTCAGCATTTCAGTTGTTCCTTCACCTTAAACCGGGCAGCGAGGATGGCGAGCGGAGCTTGGATATCCGGCCCTTGATGGCACGGCCCTGCGGCCCCTGGTTTTGGCCGTGGACGTGCGCCGCTCCCGTTGCCCAGCGCATCGACGATTGGTTTCCGATTCGTTCGCTTGAGGATCGACCACCTCCCTCATCCCCGGTCCGCGTCACGCAGCGACGGACGGTCCCGGCCATGCCGCAACGAAGGCAGGACAAGGTCCATCACGAGGTGCGGAATGTGCGACCACGGTAACCCCAGAGGGGGCGCGGGCACGAAGGTGGGGAGCCCAAGAGCCGGGCCAAATTGTTGTTACCTGGGACCCTTGCCGGATTCGGAGGCGAAGATGCGCGGCGTGCTACCGCCCGATCCGGCCCTGAGCCGCGCTGGCAGCGACCACCGGAGCCCAGCGCCCGGCATAGGCTTCCGCCGATCCGTCCTCGGCGTAGGTCCGGTCGATCTGGTACAGGCCCGGCGCCGGGCAGGCCGCGCCGAGCTCCACCAGCACCGGCTTGAGGAACACATCGGGAGCCAGGGCGTGCGCGGGGCCGGCCCCCAGCATCAGCGGAACGGCCGTGACGCCCCGAAGGCCGTCTCCGGTTGCGAACTGGTCCAGGAACAACTTGAGGACCCCCGTGTAGGTCGCCTTGAACGTAGGGGACGCGAACACCGCGAGGTCCGCACCGGAGACCAGGTCGACGGCCGACTTCACGGCCTCGTCGCCCCAGCCGAGCAGGGCCGGGCCAAGCGTGATGACGTCAACGACGCCGGGATCCGTTCCGCCCAGCAGACCGGCCAGCCGCAGGCCGGCGTCGAGCGTGCGGGAGTTCGGCTTCGGGTTGCCTGCGACAACAACGGTCTTCACGGGTCGGCCTCCGGTGGCTTGGGTAAACTGTCGTGGCTGCCGCGGACAGGTCGGGCGCCGCTTCCATGATCGCCGCGTCCCGGACCGGAACCATAGCCGTTACGGAGTGTGGCTCCCCGCGGCGGACTGTTTAGCCGTCGGTCCACGGCAATCTTCGGATCGCTCCGGCTCCGCGAGGTCCTCCCTGCCGTGCGTTCCCACGGCAGTCCGCCTTGCATCTTCCCCAGCCAGCCCGGCACTGGGTATCGTCTGCCCCATGGACATCATTCTTGTACCCGGTTTTTGGTTGGACGCCTCGTCGTGGTCGGAGGTGACGCCACCCCTTGAAGAGGCGGGACACCGCGTCCACCCGCTCACGCTGCCCGGCAAGGAGTCGGCCGACTCGCCACGCGCCGGCATCGGACTCCGCGAGCACATCGACGCGGTGACGGCCGTGGTCGATGGGCTCGACGACGGCCCCGTGGTGCTGGTCGGCCATTCCGGTGGCGGGGCCATCATCCACGGTGTTGTGGACGCCCGCCCGGACCGTGTGGCGCGGGCCGTGTACGTGGACAGTGTCCCGCTGGGGGAGGGCGGCGTCATCAACGACGAGCTTCCCGCCGAGGGCGACCAGGTGCCGTTCCCCGCGTGGGACGTGTTCGAGGACGAGGACCTCGACGGGCTGACGGAGCAACTCAAGGAGTCGTTCCGCGCACGCGCCGTGCCCGAGCCGCGGGGCGTCGCCCAGGACAAGCAGCAGCTGGGCGACGAACGCCGCTACGATGTGCCCGCCACGGTCATCACGTGCGAATTCCCCTCCGAGATGCTGCAGGGCTTTATGGACCGGGACCACCCGTACCCCGCCGAACTCAAGCGCATCAAGGACTTCGAGATGGTGGACCTGCCGACCGGGCACTGGCCGCAGTTCACCCGCCCCGGAGACCTCGGTGACGCGATTCTCGCCGCCGTCGAACGGACCTCCTGAGGCGCCTGTCCGCGGCACTGCGGTCCATCAGGGGAGGGACGTGTCGTCAGGGTCGGTGAGCCGGCCCGACCGCCCCATAGCCCGCGGCCAAGCTCGCCACAGTTTCGCCACAGCATGCACTCATAGGCTCGTGGAAATCGAACACCGCAGCGTGTTCCCGCCCCCGAACCAGGAGACTGCCTTGACGAACGGACAGCCAAACACTCCCGCGGACCCGATGGCCCGCGTCCGCAACCGCCGCCTGCCCCGCCCGAACGAGGACATCGAGGACCAGGGCCTCGGCTTCGATGTCGAGACCCTGTTCCGACGCCGCAACGTGCTTCAGGCCTTGGGCCTCGGCGCGGTCGCCTTCGGCCTCGCCGCCTGCGGGGCGCAATCCGGGACAGCCTCGTCGTCGTCCTCCTCCGCCGGAACGTCCACCGGCGAGATCCCGGACGAGACGGCCGGCCCGTACCCCGGCGACGGCTCCAACGGGCCAGACGTGCTGGAGGCGAGCGGCATCGAGCGCAGCGACATCCGCTCCAGCTTCGGCGACTCCACCACCACGGCCGAGGGGATCCCCATGACCCTCGACCTGACCATCACGGACCTGGCCAACGGCGGCGTCCCTTTCGCCGGCGTCGCGGTCTACGTATGGCACTGCGACCGCGCCGGCGCCTACTCCATGTACTCCTCCGGAATCGAGTCGGAGAACTACCTGCGCGGCGTCCAGATCGCGGACGACGACGGGAAGGTGAGCTTCACCAGCATTTTCCCGGCCTGCTACTCGGGCCGCTGGCCACACATCCACTTCGAGGTCTACCCGGACCGCGACTCTACCTCCGACTCCGCCAACGCGATCGCCACCTCCCAGGTCGCCATCCCGCAGGACGCGTGCGACGACGTCTACGCCACCACCGGCTACGAGTCGTCGGTCGGCAACCTGTCAGGAGTCACCCTCGCCTCCGACAACGTGTTCGGGGACGACGCCGGCGCCAGCCAGCTCGGCACCGTGACCGGAAGCGTGTCCGAGGGATACAAGATCAGCCTCACCGCCGCCGTCGACACGGCCACGACGCCGACCGGGGGAGGCATGGGGGGACAGCCCGGCGGCGGCACGGGCGGACCGGGCGGCCCCGGTGGCCCCGGCGGAAACGGATAGGGGAGGGGTCGGCCAGAAACTGACCGGCGGGCGGCCTCTGTGCGTCAACACCTTTGGCGTGACACTGGACGCGGCGGTGGCCGGCCGCCGGGTCATTTCTTGAGGGAGGCGGACGGGAAGTCCTTCCACTGTGTGCGGAAACTGGCGACGGCATTGGAGGCAAGGCCCTCTTCCAGCGCGTGTAGGCGGCCGTACGTGAATCCGTCCTCGCCCTCCGCGCCGGCGACCGCACCGAGGCGTTCAAGCAGGCCACGCGTGACGACGCTGTCCTGGTGTTCGCCTAGGACCGTCTGCACCCGCTTGGCCGCCTCGGCCAGCCGGGCGGCTCGCTTCCCTCCGACGGGGACCGCCGCCTCGGCCGCATAGCGGAGCCGCTTGGCGCACTTTCGGGCCTCGTGCAGGGCGGCATCGGCCGCGTCGGCGCCTTCCAGCGGACCCGCTGCCTGTGGGGCCGCCTCCCGTGGGGCCGCGCCCAGCGGACCCTCCATCGGTGGGGCAGGAACCTTCCATGCCCTGACGGCCCTCCGCAAGCGTCGCGCATCGTGTGTGACCACGCGGGAGACCACCTTGAGCGCGGGCTTGTGGGCCAGCGAGGTGAACGGTGGATCGACCAGAATGGCGTCCAAGGCGTCGAGGAGCCGGAAGTACCGCTCCCCGTCCAGCGCCCGCAGCACCGCGTTGTGCGCATCCCGATAGGCGGCGTCCAACTCCAGATCGACGCGACGGGCAACCGGACCCATCACCAGCGTGTCCGGCTCCGACGCCAGCATCTCCCTCAGGCGGGCATGCATGACCTCGGTGTCGCGGGCGGCGCCCAGGACGCCAGCCAACCATTGGAGTTCCCCGCGCAACCGATTGGCGGCGTCCCCGTCGAGCAGCTCGCGGAAAGTCGCCAGCGTGGAGCGCATGCGGCGGGTCGCGACCCGCATCTTGTGCACCGCATCCGGAGCGTCCTCCCGCACAAGGGGATCCTGCTCCACCAGCGACCTCACCTGCTCACCCAGATAGGCCAGCAGGACGTCTCCGGCCGCGCCCTTGCGTCTGGGCACCGGGGGAGTCCTATGCCCCGTGGGAAAGTGGGGGCCCAGGGCGCGCTCCAACTTGGACGCGCTCGAGGACGGCCGGGCGCCCGCCGCGAGGAAGGCCCCCTGCACGACGTTGAGCAGTCCCCTTGTGCCCCCGGTCAGCTCGATATCCCACTCCCGCCACCGCCGTTCGGCGTGTTCCAGGACCAGTGTCTCGGCCCGCACGTGGTCGTCGACGGCGTCGGCGAGCGCCCCGCCGTCGGGCCCGTGGAGCCGGCGGATGGTGCGGCGCGTGTGCAGGCGGGCGACGGGGACCAGCGCCGCGTCCCTGACATGGACGCGGATAAGCCCGAGCAGCGCCTCCGGAACCGCCTCCGGAGTGTCCTTCCGGACCGCCTCGTGAGGGCCACCGACGTCGGCCCCACCCCGAGGTCCGCCGTCGTGCGCCGCCGATCCGCCGGATCCAGGACCGAACGGCGCGTGGAACTCGAGGCGCGCATCCGGTCCGGAGGGAAACTTGAGGTGCCAGCCGGCGTCGTACCCACCGGTGCGCCGGCGCAGGGTGATGCGCAGCGACGCCAGGCGCAGGTCCGGCGTGTCGAAGTACTCCGCGGACAGGTGGTGCTCCACGGGGTGGTCCACCGCGGAGACCCCTGCCAGCCCCGACAGGGAAGGGAACACAACCGCGTCGTCGACGTCGTACTTGCGCTCGACCTCGAGCGTGCTGGGGCTGGCCATGGCGAATTTTACCTCCGTCCTGCCACTGGGTGGCAGGTCTGCCGACGCCCGGAACGGACTGAAACCCCGGCCAGACGCTGTTCACCTCCGCGTCGGTCCGCCCCTGTTAAGATGCAGACCTCAACGACGCAGGGAGACTCCGATGGAGCAGGCAGACAAGCAGTGGACGCCCCAGGACACCTGGTGGATCAGGGACAACCTGCGGGAAACCATCGACCAGCTCGTCGGGCTCGGGTACCAGGTGCGTGGAGGGCAGGGCGAGGACCCCGAACTCATCAACCCCGGGGGCCTCGCCGTGGAGACCTGGCGCGAGGACTACCCCTACGACGAGCGGCTGTCGCGCGAGCAGTACGAGCTCGAGAAGTACAAGCTGCAGGTGGAGCTGCTCAAGTTCCAGTACTGGGGCCAGGACCACGACCTGCGCCACGTGATCGTGTTCGAGGGGCGCGACGCGGCGGGCAAGGGAGGGACGATCAAGCGCTTCACCGAACACCTGAACCCCCGTTCGGCCCGCGCCGTGGCGCTGAACAAGCCGTCGGACCGCGAACAGGGGCAGTGGTACTTCCAGCGCTACGTCCAGCACCTCCCCACCGCCGGGGAGATCGTGATGTTCGACCGCTCCTGGTACAACCGGGCGAACGTCGAGCGCGTGATGGGATTCTGCACCGACGGCGAGTACACCACGTTTATGGAACAGGCGCCGGTCTTCGAAAAGATGCTGGTGGACTCCGGCATCCACCTGACCAAGTTCTGGTTCTCAGTGACCCGCCACGAGCAGCGGACCCGATTCGCGATCCGGCAGATCGACCCCGTGCGCCGCTGGAAGCTATCGCCGATGGACCTCGCCTCGCTGGACCGCTGGGACGACTACACCGACGCCAAGGAGCAGACGTTCCTGCACACGGACACCGACCACGCGCCCTGGATCACCATCAAGTCCAACGACAAGAAGCGCGCGCGACTGAACGCCATGCGGTTCTTCCTGAACCAGTTCGACTACGAAGGCAAGGACACCTCGGTGGTCCACGAGGCGGACCCGCTGATCCTGCGCCGCGGGCGCACGGCCGTCGGCGACTGACCCGCGCGGCGGCCGCCGGCATTCCCCGCGCGGGGTTGTGGCCGCGATGCTGGCGCCGCGCCACCGTTACGGCCGCGATGCTGGCGCCGCGCCACCGCCAGGGTCTCGCCGCCGTTACGGCTGTGTCGCGTCGAAGAAGCGGCTCTCCGCCTCTATCGGCCGGGCCCGCACCTGGGTCTTGAGGAACTCCCGGTCCTCCTGCGAGAGGGTGGTCTCTCCGTGCCGGTCGGCCTCCGCGGTGACTCCGGTTTCCGAACAGATTCTCGCCACCACCGTCCGCGGCAGGATCAGGCACCCCGGATTCTGGGTGAGCCACTGTTTTGTCGCGGGACCGAGCCGGTACCAGTTGTCCCTGATGTTCATCTCCATTGATGCCTCCTGCGTAGGCCACGGCGAAAACGTGAAAAGGTGCGGTCGAATGGTGGGCTGGATGGTGGGTCGAGATCAGGTTACGCTCCGCGCTCGGCGGGCGACAGGCCTCGCGCCAACCCCCACCAGAGTTCACCTCGACGATGCTGCGCCGTCGGAAACAGGATCCCCCAACGGCGACGGGCCCTCCGACGATCAGAAGGGCGGGCCTAGTGCCCCTCGCGTGTCAGCGACGCCAGCTGGACGGGGCGCGGCTGGCCCTCCCAGATCCCGGTAAGTGCCCAGTTGCCGCCGACGTGTCCGCCGAGTTCGGGAATCCTGGCTATGGAGAGCACCAGGTCCCCGGAGCGGATCACGGTCTTGTCGTCCTCGGTGACCGGGTTTCGCTGGCCCATGCGCGGCGCCCGCGGCAGGACCGGCCCCACGCTCGCCAGCCGGACCGACGACGCCCGGACCTCCGTTCCGCCGTCGACCTCCGTGACCTCCTCCGCCTGTGGATCGCCGGCCATCATGGTGCCCACCAGCGCGGAGACGTAAGTGGGGTCGCCGCAGCCGTCGTAGACCCAGCGCTGCCCAAGGACCGAGTGGTGCATGGTGCCCACAAGCCACTCCTCGGCGCAGTCCAGCGGCTCGCCGCGGTAGGTCAGGGGGAGGTGGTAAACGGTCTCTCCGAGGTTCATCAGGAAGGTCTCCATGCCCACCTCGCCGTCGGGATCGTCGAACCGGTAGGAACCGATGCGGGCGAGCGCCGCGGTGTCTCCGCCCAAAAACCATGGCTGCGAGGGCAGCCACTGAGCGATCAGTTCCTGCTTCGAGGGCCGGAGTTCGGCCTGGTGGATGAGTGCCATGATCCCGAGTCTAGGTTCACTTCGGCCTGCGCGGGCGGCCGCGCCGCGTCGGCATGGTTCGGGCGGCGCCCGTCGTGACCGGCTTTGGCCCGTCCCGAGCGGGTTCGGCGGCCCGGCGCCGTCCCGACAAGGGCGTTTCCGGATGTGCGCGGGCAAACGCGCCCACGACGGGACGGCGCGCGGCCGCCACCGTCGGGAGAGGGCACGACGGCGGTGGGGCCCCGCGGCGGCGCGGCACTACCGGAGGACGGGGCCGCCGGCGCCCAGCTCCTCGAGGAACAGGACGATCGTCGCGGCCACGCTCCGGTGGATCTTGTCGTTGAACACGTCGCGCAGCCCGTCCGCGCCCACCACCAGCCGACCGCGGGGCAGGCGATCGGCCCACTCCACGGCGTCGTCCACCGGCACGACGGCGTCCGCCTCGCCGTGGAAGGCCAACACGGGAACCCCGACCTCTTCCGGTTCGGGCAGCAGCGACGGTTCGACGGCGGTGCCCAGCGCCCCGGCGTCGAGGTTGGCGGCGTCGGCGAGGACCGCATTGTGCAGGGGGCACGCCGAACGGGTTTCGCGGTCGGCCAGGGACGTGACCGCGGGGCCGAGGGGCAGGGCCGCGACCACAACGGCGTCGGGCAGGACGGCGCCCGCGCGTCGCCGAGACGTGCCGGCCACGGGCTCGGCGCGCCCGATGCCCGCCTCGATGTCCGCGCCGCCCACGGTGCCGGCGCGCAGCGCGAGGGCCGCGCCGGTGTCGGACCCGGCGAGGACGCGGGGCCTCGCGGGATCGGCGCCGGCCAGCAGCCCGGCGGCCAGGGAGCCCGCGGCCTCGGGATCGTTGCCCGACCCGGACACGATGTGCACGCGGTACCCGTCGGAGGCGATCCGCCTGCCGAACCGGGAGTAGACCCCCGGGTGTTCGCCCCGGCCGGCGAGCAGGACCAGGGTCCCGCGCGCGGTCGCGCCGGCCGCGACGTCGAAGAAAGCGGTGTCGGTTGTGGCAGGTCGTGCGCCGGTGCTGGTCATCACGGCCTCTCGGGGATGGTGGTGTGCGGGAGGTGGAACTAGCGCGCGGGAACCGGGGCGTTCTGCTGTGGTGCCGCGTCGGACGCGCTGTCCGTCGCGTCCCCGGAAACGCCCTCGGATGCCCCTCCGGACACGTTGTCGGACACACTGCCGGCCGCCCGAACGGCCGCCCCCACGGCATCCCCGGCCGCGGCGGACGAGGCCCGCACCAGCGGGATCACCTGCTCGGCGATGCGCTCCAGCTCCGTGTGCAGCGGGGACGACTGGATCAGCAGCAGGTTCACGCCGGCGTCCCCGAAGGCCAGGATCTTCTCGGCCACCTGTTCCGGCGTGCCCACGAGGTTCGGCCGCAGCCCGCGCGTCCCCACGGAGTACTCGCGCGCGGACAGCTCAAGGTCCAGGTTGGAGTGGCGGGTGAACTCCTCGAAGGAGGCGTAGCCGGGGGAGTTGGGGTCAACCGTTGTGATCCGCTCCAGCTCCGCCCGCGCCTCGGCCTCGGTGTCCCGCACGATCACGTACGCGCTCATCCCGATCTGCGCGAAGTCGCCGCCCTGCAGCCGCCGCCGCCGGGACTGCAGGTCCGCCGCCTTCACCCGCAGTTCCTCCACCGTCCCGCCGTGGGTGACGTACGAGTCCGCGAACGCCGCGATGGCCTCCCGGCCGCCCTCGGACTCGCCGCCGGCGTAGACGTGCGGCCGGTGGGACGGCTTGGGGGAGAGGACGACGTCGGAAAGATCGTAGTACTCGCCCGACTGGCTGAACGGCGTCCGGGACCACAGGCCCCGCAGCGCGTCCACGAACTCGGTGGACTGCACGTAGCGGGCGTCGTGCTCCGCGAAGTGTCCGCCGTATTGCCGGGCCTCCTCGGCCCACCAGGCGGACACCACATTCAGCGACAGGCGCCCGCCGCTGATGTCCTGCAGCGTGGCGACGGTCTTGGCCGTGATGGCGGGGTTGTGGAACCCCGGGCGGATCGCCGTCATGACCTCGAGCCGCTCCGTGACAGCCGCGATCGAGGCCGCCAGCGACCACGCCTCCAGGCTGGGCGCCTCGACGCCCTTGCGGTCGTTGAGGTAGAGCTCGGGGACCAGCGTCAGGTCGAAGCCCAACCGGTCCGCCTGCAGGCTGACCCGGCGGACGTAGTCCCAGGTCGGGGCCATGTCCTCGTGCTCCACGTTGCGCAGGAATCCGCCGTAGACGGGTGTCCAGTAACCGAACTTCATGCTTGCTCCTTGGGGAGGTTGGCGCCGGCCGCCGGGGCGTCCGCGAGGAGCGAATCGAGCGCGCGGCCCAGGTCCCTCACGAGGTCGCCCACGGCCTCGAGTCCGATCGAGAGGCGGATGGTGGTGGGCCCGATTCCCGCTGCCGCGAACTGCTCGGGGGTGAAGCGGCTGTGGGTGGTGGTGGCCGGGTGGATCACCAGCGAGCGGGAGTCGCCGATGTTGGCGACGAGCCGGAAGAGCCGCAACGAGTTCACGAAGCCGCCGACCCGCTCGGGGGCCGCGGCGAGGTCGAAGGAGAACACGGAGCCGACGCCGTCCGGCATCAGGCGCCGTGCGTCGTTGTGCCGCGGGTGGCCGGGCAGGCCCGGGTGGTGGACGAACGCGACCGCCGGGTGCCCGGCCAGGAACCGGGCCACCTCCAGCGCGGACTCGTTGTGGCGACGGATCCGCAGGTCCAGGGTCTCGATGCCCTGCAGGATCTGGAACGCGTTGAAGGGGGAGAGGCTCGGGCCGAGGTCGTGGACCAGCTTGGAGCGGGCCAGCGTCAGGAACGGGGTCCGCGCCCCCGTGAACGCGTCGTAGAACACGATGCCGCCAAACCGTTCGGAGGGCCGTGTGTACCGGGGCCAGCGCCCGGGGCGGCGGCCGAAGTCGAACGTGCCGGCGTCCACGATCAGCCCGGCGAGCGAGCTGCCGTGCCCGCCGAGGAACTTCGTGGCCGAGTAGACCACAACGTCGGCGCCGTGTTCGATGGGCCGAAGCAGGATCGGGGTGGGGACGGTGTTGTCCACGACGAGCGGGATGTCGTTGGCGTGGGCGGTGTCGGCGAGCGCCCGGAGGTCGGCGACCGAGGCCAGCGGGTTGCCGACGGACTCCACGAAGAAGGCGCGGGTGTTCTCGCGGACCGCCAGCTGCCAGGCGTCCGGATCGAGCGGATCCACCAGCGTGACCGCGATGCCGAAGTCGCTGAAGGTGTCCGTCAACAGGTCGACCGTCCCGCCGTACAGGCTGTTGGAGGCCACGATGTGCTGGCCCGCGCCGACCAGGGCGAGCAGGGCGACGGCGACCGCCGCCTGGCCGGACCCCGTCGCCAAGGCCCCCGCGCCGCCGTCGAGGTCCGCGATCCGCTGCTCCAGGACGGCCGCCGTCGGGTTGCCCGCGCGACCGTAGAGGTTCCCCGTCCGGCGCAGGGCGAAGATCTCCCGCGCCGACTCGAAGCTCTCGAACTCGAAGGCGGCCGACTGGTAGATCGGCACAACGGCGGTGTTCTGTGGCGTGCCCGGCGTGTAGCCGACCTGGACCTGGCGCGTCGCCAGCTCCCACGCGTCTTCGGCGTCGTAACTCACTCGTGCTCCTTGGGGGCTGGGGGCGGTCGCTTGTCTGCATCGAGTATTCGATCGGCCCGGGAACGACGGCGACTTTGCGGCGCTCGACGACGCGTTGCGACCCCGCAAGTCGTCCTGTGACGCCTCGTGACGCCCTCTTGTGACCTCGTGTTTCCCGCGACTTCACGGCGCTTTACAAACTTTGCGGCCCCCACGGCGGGCAGAAGAATCCTCGGCAAGCCCGGAACATTCTCGGCTCGGCGCCCCACCGGGGGCACAAGCCTTCCCCTTGATTGCGCAGGAGAGAACCATGAATCGTCTATTCCCCGCCCCGTGGGCTTCCCGTGAACCGGCGTCCGCGGCCCGCATCGACGTCAGCCGCAGGGCGGTCCTCGGAGGCGCCCTGGGCATCTCCGCCATCGCTGCCCTCAGCGCCTGCTCCGGTGCGGCCAGCGCGGGATCCAGCGGCGCCGCCGCGCAGGTCCTCAAGTGGGGATGGCGGCTGCCCAGCACGTGGGACGCGGCGAAGGGAATCGGCTACGACGTCCACGTGCTCAGCCTGGTCTACAGCGGGCTGACCAAGCTCGCCGTCGACGGCTCGGTCGAGCCGGACCTGGCGGAGGCCTGGGAGTACAACACCAAGGGTGACGCCGTCACGTTCACGCTGCGCGAGGGCCTGACCTTCACGGACGGCGCCGCGCTCGACGCCGCCGCGGTCAAGAAGAGCCTGCTGCGGGGCAGGGACACAAAGGACGCGACGGCGCGCCAGGCGCTGCTCGCCGTGAAGGACATCGAGGTCGTCGACCCGACGAACGTGAAAATCCTGCTCACGGAGACGAACTACCAGATCCCGCTGCTCCTGGCCGGCCTTGTGGGACACCTGCTGAGCCCGAACGCGATCGACGGCGGCGAGAACATCGCGCTCAAGCCCGTGGGTGCCGGCCCGTTTGTCCTGGAAAGCTACGTCCCGGACTCGCAGGCGACAGTCAAGCGCAACCCCGACTATTGGAACGCCGCGGAGATCAAGCTGGAGAGCCTGCAGATCCTGCCGAAGCCGGAGGCCACCGTGGCCGTCGCCGGCGTCACCTCCGGCCAGTACACGGTGGCCCACATCCCCGAGTCGCAGATCGATGCGGCCAAGGCGGCCGGACTGCGCGTGGACGTCAACAAGATCTACAACGTCCACACCCTGCAGCCGAACACCAGCATCGAGCCGTTCGGCGACCAGCGGGTTCTGGACGCCATCAGCCACGCCGTCGACCGCCAGGGCATCATCGACGGACTGTTCTTCGGGTACGGGGAAGCCGACCACCAGCCGTTCCCCAAGGGCCACCCGGGCTACAACACCCAACTGGAGGGGCTGTACGACCGCGACCTTGCCGAGGCCAAGTCCCTGCTGGCGGCCGCCGGTTTCGCGGAGGGCTTCGACACGGAGCTGTGGGTGTCCGCCGAAACGCAGAGCCAGCAGATCGGGGAGGTGCTGCAGACCCAGCTCGGCGAGGTGGGCATCAGGATCACCCTCAAGACGCAGCCTCCGGGCGCGGGTCTCACGGCCGCCCACGACTACCCGCTCTACCTGTCCTCCTTCTCCGGACGCGAATCTCCCGTGCAGGCCTTCGAGGTCCTCTACGACGCGGACGGCTGGATGAACAACGGGGAGAGCGAACCGAAGGGCCTTCAGGACGCACTGACCCTGGTCCGGGAGACGCCGCTCGACGACCCCGACTACGACAAGGTCCTGCAGGCGGCCACCAAGCTCGCCGTCACCGAGGAGTCGCCCCAGACGTTCCTCGTGAACTGGGTCCGCGCCTACGCCATCAACTCGAGCGTCAAGGGCCTGGACGCGTACGTGCACACGCAGCGCTTCGAGAACGTCGAACTGGTCGCCGGCTAGCGCATCCCGTCCGATACACGACCGAAGGAGGCAGAGATGGCCATCGACACCAGTGCGCGAACAGGGCCCGGCACCGGCCTTCCGGACCATGGGCCGGGCCGCGCCGCCGCCCGCCAAGCCGGGGGTCCATGGAGGTGGGGGCTCGCCTCGGTGGGCCGCGCGCTGTCCATCTCCGTGCCGGTCCTGCTGCTCTGCAGCCTCGTCACGTTCCTGCTGGGCGCGGCCGCCAAGCAGCAGCCGGCCGACCTGCTGTTGGGCGACGCCGCGACGCCGGAGGACATCGCCCGGCTCAACCACGAGTTCGGGCTGGATCGGCCCGTGCTGGTGCAGTACGTCGACTGGCTCGGGCACGCGGTCCGCGGGGACTTCGGGACGTCCTGGTTCACGGGCATCCCCGTGGCCGACAGCATGGTCCAGCGGCTGCCCGTCAGCCTGGGGATTGCCGCGCTGGCACTGGCCCTCGCCGTCGTCATCGGAACCAGCTTCGGCGTCGCGGCGGCCATCAGGCAGGGCGGGCTGTTGGACAGGACCGTCACCGTGGTCTCCTCGACCATCGCGACGATCCCGCCGTTCGTGGCGTCGATCGGGCTGATCGTCCTCTTCGGCGTACTGTTTCCCGTCCTCCCCACCGGCGGCTACATCGACCCGTTGGTCGACGTCGGCGGATGGCTGCGCAGCATCATCCTGCCCGCGATCGCCCTGTCGCTGGAGGCGGCCGCCGACATCGCGCGCCAACTCCGCACGGGACTCGTCGCGGCCCTGCACGAGAACTACGCCGTGGGGGCCATGATCCGCGGCTTTAGCCGGCGGCGCGTCCTGCTGCACCACGTGCTCCGCAACGGAAGCGGGCCGGCCGTCGCGGCCCTGGGACTGCAGATTCCCCGGCTCATCGGCGGGGCCGTCATCACCGAGGCGATCTTCAGCCTTCCCGGACTGGGGCAGCTGGCACGCGACGGGGCCATGCGGGGCGATGTTCCCGTGGTCATCGGGTCGCTCATCGTCACGGTCGTGATCGTCCTGATCAGTTCCGCGGTAGTCAACATTGTCTTGGGCGTCCTGCGCCCGGACACGAGGAGGAACGCATGAAGACACTCCGCCGGATCGCGGCCCGTCCCGCGGGTGCCGCCAGCCTCGCCGTCCTGTTTCTGGTGGCAGTGCTTGCGGCGTTCGGGCCTGCGATCGCGCCCAACGATCCGCTGGCGCAAAACGCCGCGCACATCCTCGAGGGCCCCAGCTCCGCCCACCTGCTCGGCACGGACTACGTGGGCCGCGACGTCTTCAGCCGGCTCGTCAGCGGGTCGACGCTGTCCGTCGTGGCGGCCCTCGAGGCGGTCGTCATCGGATTCCTGCTCGGCGTCGTCCCTGCCGTGGCGTCCGTCTACAGCGGGCGGGCCGTCGAGTGGGTGCTCCTGAGGATTTTCGACAGCTTTATGGCCCTCCCCTTCATCACGTTCGCCATCGCCATGGCCGCGCTGCTGGGGAACGGGCTGCACCAGGCGATGTTCGCCGTCGGAATCCTGGTGTCGCCGACTTTCTTCCGGATCACGCGCGCCGCCACGCAGACGCACAGCAACACGCAGTTCGTGGAGGCGGCCGTGCTCCTCGGACAACCCATGTGGCGGGTGGTCGTGGCGCACGTCTGGCCGAAGGTGCTGCCCACCGTCATGGTGACGCTGGCCGGGGTCATGGCGGGCAGCCTGCTTGTGGTCTCGTCCCTGGCGTTCCTCGGCATCGGCGTCGTCCCCCCGGAACCGACGTGGGGCGGCATGCTCGCCAGCGATCTCGGCTACCTGACGCAGCGGCCCTACGGGCCCTTGGCGCCGGCCCTGATGATCATGCTCACGGTGGGGGCGCTGGGTGTCCTGGCCGACCTGATCCGCGACGACGGCCGCGCGGACAAGCCCGGTTCCACACGCCGGCAACAGACCCGCGCCACGGCGCAAACCAAGGAGGCCGCAGCGTCATGAACGCACTCGTCGACATCTCAAACCTCGTTGTGGCGGTCGATGCGACCGGCGAGCAACTCGTCAAGGGCGTATCCCTTCAGGTTCCCCGCGGCGGTGCCGTGGGCATCCTCGGGGCGTCCGGCAGCGGAAAGACGCTGACCTGCAAGGCCCTGCTCGGAATCCTGCCCGCCAATGTGGGCATCGCCGGCGGCGCCGTCTCCTTCGACGGGACGGAGATCACCGACTTCGGGCCCAAGCGGTACAGGGACCTGTGGGCGCTGCGCATTGGCGCGGTCTTCCAGGACCCGGCGTCGTTCCTCAACCCGTCCGTGCGCGTGGGCAGGCAGGTCGCCGAGGTGCTGCGCGTCCGCTTGGGCAGGACGCGCGCGGAGGCGCTCGCCGAGGCCGTGGCGCTGCTTGGCCGGGTGGGCCTGCGCAACCCGGAGCGGGTCGCCCGCCAGTACGTCCACGAGCTCTCCGGCGGCATGCTCCAACGCGTGATGATCGCGATCGCCATCAGCTGCGGCCCGGACCTCCTGGTCGCGGACGAGGCGACCACCGCCCTGGATGTCACCGTCCAGGCCGACGTGCTCGACCTCCTGCGGGACCTGCGCTCCGAACGCGAACTCACGCTGCTGATGGTCTCGCACGACCTGGCCGTCCTCGCCAGCATGTGCGACCACCTGCACGTCTTCCGCGATGGGCGAATCGTCGAGCACGGGCCCACGGAACAGGTGCTGCGCAACCCGCGACACGAGTACACCCGCATCCTGATCGACAACCACGAGCGGTACGGGTTGGACACGCGCGTCCGGGTCGCGGAGGCATCGGCATGAGCGCCGGCAACGCGCAACGAATCCTCACGGTGGACCGGCTGGTCGCGTCGCTGGGGCACCCGAAGCCCACGCCGATCCTCCATGGCGTCAGCCTGCACGTGGACCGCGGCGAGGTGGTCGGCCTCATCGGGGAAACCGGATCGGGCAAGACAACCATCGCGCGCAGCATCCTCGGGCTCGTTCCGGGGGTCGCGGGAAGCATCCGGCTGGGCCCGCGGGACGTCACGGCCGCCAAGGGGCGGGCGCGCCGGAGGCTCCGCGTGGAGGGCGCCGTCCAGTACGTCTACCAGGATCCGCAGCGCAGTCTCGATCCCGACTTCACCATCGAGCGCAGCGTGGTGGAGGGGCCGGCGGCCCAGGGCGTCCGGCCGGACGAGCGGCGCAAACGGGTCGCCGAGGTCCTGCGGCAGGTGGGGCTGGACGCGTCGTTCCTGCACCGCAGGCCCGGCGAAATGTCCGGCGGGCAGCGCCAGCGGGTGGCCATCGCGCGGGCGCTCGCCGTCAATCCGGAGCTGCTCATCTGCGACGAACCGGTCAGCGCACTGGATCCGGAAAGCCGGATGCAGATCCTGGAGCTGCTCAGGGCGTTGGCGAGGGAACGCAACGTCGGCATCCTCCTCATCACCCACGACCTCGGCAGCGTGGCGGGGATCGCCGACCGCGTGGTGGTGCTTTTCCACGGGCACGTCGTCGAGCAGGGGGCGGTCTCCGACGTGATGGTCTCGCCGGAGCACCCCTACACCCGGCTTCTGATCGGATCGGCGCCCACGCTTCGCGGCGAAGGCATCGATCGCGCCGAGCGCCGCCGCCTGCGCGGGCTCGTGGAAGCGGACATCCAACTCAAACCCATCAACTGATCCACCCGAAAGGCAGAAAACCCAATGAGCGCAGAAATCATCGGCATGGTGTCGACACAAGAGGGTTCAGAGACGCGGGGCGCCAGCGGCCCGGCCGTGGATCCGGCCTGGTTGCGGGACTTCGCGCAAGCGCACGAGGAGGCGGGCTTCGACCGCGTGCTGATCGGGTATTCCTCCAGCTCGCCCGACGGGTTCGCCGTCGCCGCCGCTGTCCTGGCGGCAACGACGCGGCTCAAGGTGCTGATCGCGCATCGGCCCGGGTTCGCGTCCCCGACCGTCGTGGCCCGCAAGCTCGCCACGCTCGACGCGCTGTTCGGCGGCGGCCGGGTGGGCATCCACCACATCAGCGGCGGAAGCGACGTGGACCAGGCCCGCGACGGCGACTACACGACGAAGGAACAGCGGTACGCGCGCACCGGCGAATTCATCGACGTGCTCCGCAGGACGCTCGCCTCGCAGGATCCCTTCGACTACGAGGGCGAACACTACCGGGTCGACGGCGCCTACAGCGCCGTGAAACCCACGACCGAGGCCGGCATCCCCATCTTCTTCGGGGGCCTGTCCGGGGCCGCCGTGGAAGTCGGCGGGCGGCACGCGGACACGTTCGCCCTGTTCGGCGAGCCGCTGGCCGCGACGGCCGAGCGCATCGGGGCCATCCGGGAGGCCGCGGCCGCGCACGGCCGGGAGATCGACTTCTCGCTGTCGACCCGGCCGGTCGTCGCCGCGACCGAGGATGAAGCCTGGGCCAAGACCCGCGAGATCCTCAGACTGACCCAGGAGCGGATGGACCGCGCGGAACCCTCCGACGGCCTCCGGGTTGGCCACCGCAACCCGAACGAACGGACGTCGGAGTCGTTCGGGCGGCTCCAGGAGCACGCACGCAGCGCCGACGTCCACGACGAGCGACTGTGGTTCGGGATCACCAAGCTGGCGGCGCCGGGAGGAAATTCCACCGGGCACGTGGGAACCGCGGAACAGGTCGCCGACTCCCTGCTGGAGTACTGGGACTTGGGAGTCCGCAAGTTCCTGATCCGCGGCTACGACCAGTTGGGCGACGTGCGCCAGTGGGGACGCGACCTGGTTCCGGCGCTGCGCGCGGGCATCGCCCTGCGGGAAGCGGCGGAGGCCAAGGAGGCCGGGGCGAACCTCGTCGGAACCGGAGCTACCATTTAGCTATCGATTAGTCATGGCCGTCGCCGACGACGGCCTCGTTCCGTTGGGGGAAATCTTGAACAAGTTCATGCGCGGGTGCGCCGCCGTCGTCGCGGCCGCCTCGCTCGCACTCTCCGGCGCGGGCATCGCCGCCGCCGCACCGGCGCCCACACCGGCGTCGGTTGCGGTCGTCGCGGCCACGAAGTCCGCCCCCGTGGTCATCAGGACCATTCCGAACAAGACCGTGACCGGATCCGGAAAGGTGCGGATCACCCCGCTGGTGTCCGCCGCCAAGACCGTCGCCGTCACGTCCAAGCGTCTGACCGTCATGCAGGGCAAGAAGACCGTGGCCGCGAACGCCGCGTCCGTTGCCCTGAGGGCCGGCACCTACACCGTCACCACGACGGTCAAGTACAAGGCGGGCAAGGCCGCCAAGACGGCGACCAAGACCCAGAAGCTCGTCGTCGCGAAACGCCCCGTCAAGAGCACCGCGATCAAGGGCAAGAACTGTCCCAAGGGGTACCCGGTGAAGGGCAACCGGACCGGGAGCAACAAGGAGTGGAAGTACCACGTGCCCGGCGGGCGCTACTACAACATCACGGTTCCGGAGGAGTGTTTCACCACCGAGGCGGCCGCAAAGGCCGCCGGCTACCGCAAGTCCAAGCTGTAACCGGTCTCCGGTCGGCGTGCCCCCCGCAGCCCGTTGCATCAACGGGCCGCAGGGGGGCACTGCTGGTTTTGCCGGCTTGTTGGCGGAGGATGGACGCGCCGGGGAACCGATCTCGAGTCCCTTGCCGCCAAACGCGGGAACCGGCCCCCGCCGGACCGACGCCGGGCTCATCCGCACGCGGCCGGCCCTGCGGGCACCGCGCGCGGGGGAGAATGGGCGGGTGACTTCCACAGCACCCGCGCACGCCCGCGCGCATCGAGGCCCACGGTTCGACCTCCGCTTGATCGGCTCCGGCCTAGTGTTCGCGGAGTCGCTGGCGGACTTGGCGGAAGCGCTGCGGGCAGGGAACGACGCCGGCACCGCCGTTGTGCAGGCCCCGCCCGGAACCGGAAAGACCACACTCGTCCCGCCGCTCGTCGCCAACCTCCTCGCCGACCGGGCCGAGCTCGCCGACCTCGCCGATGAGACCGGCCGGCCCCGCGTCGTCGTCACCCAACCACGCCGCGTCGCCGCCCGGTCCGCCGCCCGGCGCCTCGCGTCCCTGGACGGCAGCCCGCTGGGGGACCGGGTCGGCTACACCGTCCGCGGCGAGCGCCATGTCGGCCCCGGCACGCTGGTCGAGTTCGTGACCCCCGGCATCCTGCTGCGGCGGCTGCTGGCGGACCCGGGGCTGGACGGCACGGCGGCCGTGATCATCGACGAGGTCCACGAGCGCGGCCTCGAGACCGACCTGCTCGTGGGCCTCCTCGGCGAGGTCCGCGAGCTCCGCGGCGACCTGGTCCTTGTGGCCATGTCCGCGACCCTCGACGCCCGTCGCTTCGCCGAACTCGTCGGGGCGCACGACCGCGCAGGGCCGGCGCCCGTCGTCGATTGCCCGTCCGCGCTCCATCCGTTGGACGTCCGCTGGGCGCCGGCGCCGTCCGCCCGCATCGATGCGCGCGGGGTGACACGCGCCTTCCTGGACCATGTGGCGGACACGGCCTCCGCCGCCCACCGGGCCGCGCTGGCCGCCGCTCCCGACATCGACGCCCTCGTTTTTGTGCCGGGCGCCGCGGAGGTCGCCCACGTGGCATCCCGGCTGCGCCGCGGGGTCGGCGCGGCAACCGACGTGCTGGAGCTGCACGGCCAGGTGGACGCCGCGATGCAGGACCGGGCCGTGTCCGGCCGGAGGCCAGGCGGGGCTCCGCGGATCATCGTCTCCACGTCCCTCGCCGAATCCTCGCTGACGGTGCCGGGCGTGAGGCTGGTGGTGGATTCGGGACTCGCACGCGAGCCCCGCCGGGACGCCGCCCGGGGGATGTCCGGCCTGGTCACGGTGTCCTGCTCCCGCGCGTCCGCCGAGCAGCGCGCCGGCCGTGCCGCCCGCCAGGGGCCGGGAACGGTGGTGCGCTGCTACGACCAGCGCACCCACGGTGCGGCCCCGCCCCATCCGACGCCGGAGATCGCTGTCGCGGACCTCGCGGCGGCGGCCCTGGTCCTGGCCTGCTGGGGCGCGCCCGGCGGCGAGGGGCTCCGGCTGCCGGACGCCCCGCCCGTTGCGGCGATGGCGGACGCCACCGAGGTGCTCGAGGCGCTGGGCGCGGTCGACGACGACGGGCGCGCCACCGCGCTGGGCCGGGCGCTGTCGCGGGTTCCCGCGGATCCCCGGCTGGCCCGCGCGCTGCTCGACGGTGCCGCCGTGGTGGGCCGGCGGGCCGCCGCGGAGGCGGTCGCCCTCGTCTCCGGAGACCTGCGGGCCCCGGGCGCGGACCTCACCAAACTCCTCGCCGCCCTGCGTTCGGGGCGGGACCCCGGCTCCCGCCGTTGGGCCGACGAGGTCAGGCGCCTGGAGGGCATCGCGCGGCAGGAGGGCCCCGGCGTCGTGCCCCCGACGGCACCCGTTTCCGAAGCCGGCTCCAAGAGAACCGGTCCCCAGGCAACCGGCTCCAGGGCAACCGGGTCCCGGACGGCCGAGTCCGCGGCGGCAGAGCCTGTGGGTTCCGGCGAGGCGCTGGGATTTGTTGTCGCGCTCGCGTTTCCCGGCTGGGTGGCGCGGCGCGTCGACGGGAAGGCGGGCGAAAGCTACCTGCTGGCGTCCGGAACCCGCGCGGGACTCCCGGCCGGCAGCACGCTGACCGGGCGAGAATGGCTGGCCGTGGCCGAGGTGTCCCGCGCCCAGGGTCGCGACGCCGCCGGCACCGGGGCCGTGATTCGCGCGGCGGCCCCGCTGGAGGCGGACACGGCGGAGGCGGCGGCCGCCCACCTCGTCCACGATCGGGTGGCGGCCAGATTCAACCAAGGCAAGATCGCCGCCCGACGCGAACGCACGCTGGGTGCCATCGTGCTTTCGTCCACCCCGGTCCGCCCCTCGGCGGCCGAGGGGCGGGAGGCCGTGGCCGCCGCGCTCGCCGCCGACGGCCTCGGGGTGATCGGTTGGACGGCGGAGGCCGACGCGCTCCGGCGACGCCTTGGCCTGCTGCGCCGCGAACTCGGCGACCCGTGGCCGGACGTCTCCGAGCCGGCGCTGCTGGCCCGCCTCGGCGACTGGCTGGCGCCCGAACTCGAGGCGATCGCGGGAGGCAAACCCGCCGGGTCGGTCCGCCTGGCCGACCCGCTGCGCCGGCTGTTGCCCTGGCCCGAGGCCGCCCGGCTGGGCGAGTTGGCGCCGGAACGGCTTGGGGTTCCCAGTGGCTCGCGCGTGCGGATCGAATATCCGGAGGTGGGCGGAGACGGCCGTCCGGTGGTGGCGGTCAAGCTTCAGGAGTGCTTCGGCTGGGCGGAGACTCCCCGGGTTGCGGACGGCCGGGTGCCGCTCCTGTTCCACCTGCTCTCCCCGGGAGGCGCGCCGCTGGCCGTCACCGACGATCTCGCTTCCTTCTGGTCCGGGCCCTACGCGCAGGTCCGGGCCGAGATGCGCGGGCGCTACCCCAAGCACCCCTGGCCCGAGGACCCGTGGACGGCGCCGGCCACGGCCAAGACGAAGAAGCGGATGTAGGGGCTCGGAGGGCAGTGCGCCGTTCGCGCCCGGCACCACGGTTTCGGTGTGACCAGCGACACGGAACGCATCGGTTTCATTCCCGGCGAGCCCCGGGCTAGGGTCGGTGTGATGGCCGTCGCATGACCCGCGTCACACTGGGGCGGGTCGCCGGTCACCGAAGGGGACTCCGAACATGAACGACAATCTTTCCGAGGCGCTGGGCATCCTCGGCGACACCGATGCGGACGACGTCGCCCCGCAGGCCCGCGGTCGGCGCGCCCATGCGCGGGTGCTGGCCATGATCGAGATGGCCAGGGAGGCCGAGCGGAACCGCCGCGAACAGCGCATCGCCAACCTGCTGCTCTTGGCCCAACTGGACAAGAAGGACGCCGGCTGGGCCCTCAAGGAGGCCCGCCGGTTGATGGCCGAGGAGTGGGACGCCGAGGACCGGGGCACCCAGGGACGCAACGCCGCCTAGCGGTTGCCCCCTCGAGCGTCGCTCCCTTGGGCGTCGTCGCGCTCCGGCGGCCGCTCCGGCGTGTGGACCACCAGGACCGGGCACCGCGCCCGACCGATGCAGGCGGAACTCACGGACCCGAGCAGCAGCCCGCCGAATCCGCCGTGCCCTCGGCGCCCCAACACCAGTAGCTCGGCACCCTCGCTGGCGCCGACGAGTTCGATCCTGGCGTTGCCGTGCACGGCCCGCGCGTCCACGATCGGCACGGCTTCGGTGCCCCAGACCGATTTGATGGCCAGGCCGAGCGTGTGTTGCGCATGCTCCTTGAAATAGTCGAGGCCCAGCGTAATGTAGCCGTCGTACGGCCGGGGGTATTCGAAGCAGGCGATGGCCTCGATGCGGCACCCGAGCGCCTCCGCCAGCCGCTTGGCGTGGCGCAACGCCTCGAGTGCCGCGTCCGACCCGTCGACGCCGACCACGATCCGGCCTGCCGTCGCCTCGTCGCCCATCGCAGTCTCCGTTCGTGGACTCGTGCCGGTGGTCGCGCGGGCGTCCCCGGCTGGTGCTTCCATGATCTGCCGGTCGCCGCAGAATGCAAGGCCTTGGCGGGAGCCCGGCTTGCATGTGGCGCGGGTCACCCTCCAAGGCCTAGTCAACCGGGAATGTTCGCCGTATTTCATGTGTTTGCATATATACACCGGCCACAAGTCGGCATAAGGAACAGTGGAAGAAGGCACCAACATGCAACGTTTCTCAGGCAAGTCAGTCATCGTCACCGGCGGCGGATCGGGGCTCGGTCTCTCCGCAGCCCTCCAGCTCGCGCGCGAAGGAGCGTTGCTGACCCTGGTCGATCTCAACGAGGCGGGCCTGAAGGAGGCCGAGCGCCAGATCCTCGGCGCCGCGCCGGAGGCGCAGGTCCTGTTGGTCACCGCGAACGTGGCGGACGAGGCCGCCGTCGAGCGCTACGTCGCCGCCGCCGTCGAGCGCTTCGGCACCATCGACGGCTTCTTCAACAACGCCGGCATCGAAGGCAAGCAGAACCTCACGGAGGACTTCGGCTCGGACGAGTTCGCCAAGGTTGTGGCCGTGAACCTGAACGGCGTCTTCTTCGGACTCAAGCACGTGCTGAAGGTGATGAAGGAACAGGGGTCCGGCACGGTGGTCAACACCGCCTCCGTCGGCGGCATCCGCGGCGTCGGCAACCAGTCCGGATACGCCGCGTCCAAGCACGGCGTGGTGGGCCTGACCCGCAACTCCGCCATCGAGTACGGCCAGTTCGGCGTGCAGATCAACGCGATCGCCCCGGGAGCCATCATGACGCCCATGGTGGAGAACTCGCTCAAGCAGATCGACGCCGAAAACTGGGAAGAGGTCGGCAAGTCCTTCGTGGAGCCGAACCCGATGAAGCGTTTCGGCCGGCCGGAGGAGGTCGGCCAGTTGGTAGCCTTCCTACTCTCCGGGGACGCGGGCTTCATCAACGCCGCCGTCATCCCGATCGACGGCGGCCAGTCCTACAAGTACTAGGCCTTCACGCCCCGCGACCGCGCGCAACGAGCCACCGGATCGCCCGTCCCCGCTTGGGGCGGGCGATCCGCCGTCCCGGACCGGCGCGGACGAACCGCCCTGCCCCCCGGCGACGGTCAGCGCATAGGGTGGATCCATGACGACCGAACCCCAGAACAACGGCGGCCACCCCGACGAGGAGCTCTCCGGACTCGTCTCCGAGGACGACCGCCCCGCGGAGAACATCGCCGACGAACAGCAGGACGGCGCGCCCGGCGCGGAGGTGGAGAACAACCCCGCTGGCCTAGGCTCAACGCCGGCGTCCCCCGGCTCGCGGGACCAGGATCCCGACTCGGTGCCCGACGCCGACGACCGCCTCGATGGCACGCGGCGCAATATCGACGGCCTCGTGCCCGGCACCGGCGTGCCGCCCGAGGACGTCTCGGAGTATTCGGCGGGCAGCGACGACGACTCCTAGCGAGCGCCGTCGGCCTCCGTTCTCGGGGCGTGTGTCCGCATGCCCGGCTAAGGTAGCCACGTGATGGCGATGAGTGGCGCACTGGCGCGTGATGTCCACGTCCGGCTGTTGCGCGCGGCGGACGCCGAGGCGCTGGCCGCCGCCTACCGACGCAACCGGGAACACCTCGCGCCGTGGGAGCCGCGCCGGTCGGAGGACTTCTTCACCGTCAAGGGCCAGACCCGCGTGGTCTCCGCGCGACTCGCGCAGCACCGCACCGGCGCCGAGGTTCCCTGGGTCATCGAGGCGGACACCGAGATCATCGGCCTCCTCAGCCTGACGGGGATCGTCCGCGGCCCGTTCCTGAGCGCCAGCCTGGGCTACTGGGTGGACGCCGGGTACACCGGCCGCGGGATCGCCTCGGCGGCCGTCGCCCACGCGACCGAGGCCGCCGCCGGGGAACTGGGCCTCCATCGCCTCCAGGCGGCCACCCTTCCGCACAACACCGCATCGCAGAAGGTGCTCAGGCGTTCGGGCTTCGAGGACATCGGATTCGCGCGCAACTACCTTCAAATCGCCGGTTTGTGGCAGGACCACAGGCTCCACCAGCGCATCCTCTACTGACGCTCCGGAGCTGTGGCGGGCGGACCGGACCCTACGGCCGAATGATGTGGCGCTGCCGGGCCACCGCGATCGCCGCGGTCCGGTTGTCGACGCCCAGCTTGCCGTAGATGTGGACCAGGTGCGTCTTGACCGTCGCCTCCGAGACGAACAACCGCTTGGCGATCGCCCGGTTGGCGAGGCCGGTGGCGAGGAGCCCAAGCAGCTGCAGCTCGCGCGGGGTGAGGGCCGGCGCCGGGTTGCTGATCCGGCCCATCAGCAGGGCCGCCACCTTGGGTGCGAGCGCCGTCTGTCCCGCCGCCGCCGAGGCGACAGCCTGCCTGATCTGTTCCGGGGGCGCATCCTTGAGCATGTACCCGCTGGCGCCCGCCTCCACGGCCGCGAGGATGTCCGCGTCCGTGTCGTACGTGGTCAGGATCAGCACGGCCGGCGGCGCTTGCGTCCCGCGGATCCGTGCCGTAGCGGACACGCCGTCCATGCCCGCTCCCATCTGCAGGTCCATCAGCACGACGTCGACCGGCTCGCCGAGCGTCGCCAGCCGCAGCACCTCGCGGAGCGCCGCCTCGCCGTCGGCCGCCTCCGCGGCGACGACGACGCCCTCGAAGTCCGCCAACATGGCGCGCAATCCGGCGCGGACCACCGGGTGGTCGTCGACGATCAGGACGCGGGTGCTTCCCGTCATGTCGCCCGCTCCGTCCGTTGGGCGCCCGGCGCGCGCTCCGGCGCGGCCAGCGGAAGCCTCACGGCGACCACGGTTCCCTCGCCGGGCGCCGACTCCACGGCCAGCGAACCGCCCAGCGCGCCGACGCGTTCACGCAAGGAGCGCAGGCCGAAGCCGCGCCCGTCCTCGTTGGCCCCCACGCCGGCGACGCCGGCCCCCGGCCCGCTGCTCGACTCGTCCGAATCGAAGCCCGCGCCGTCGTCGTACACGTCGAGCGTCACCTCGGTTCCGAGGAAGGCGAGGGTGAGGACGGCGGTGCCGGCCCGGGCGTGTTCGCGCACGTTGGCGAGGCTCGACTGGGCGGCGCGGAGCAGGGCCACCGAATGCGGCTGCGGCAGTTCCACCGGCTCGCCGTCGACCTCCAGGCGACACGTCACGGCGGCGCCGTGGGCGGCCGCCTCCTCAGCGGTCGACGCGCACAGGCGCCGCAGCGCCTCGACGAGGGTGGAGTCCTCGAGTCGGGGGGAGAGCCCCCGCACGAAGCCCCTCGCCTCCGCCAGGTTCTCGGCGGCCGTCTGCCGTACGAGGGACATCCGCTCGGCCGCCGCGGCCCCGTCGCCGCCCTGCAGCGACCGTTCCGCCGCCCGCGCCACCAGAACGATGCTGGACAGTCCCTGCGCCAGGGTGTCGTGGATCTCGCGGGCCAGCCGCCCGCGCTCGGCCAGCACCCCTGCCTCGTGCTGCGACGACGCGAGGGCGGCCCGCGTGCGGCGCAACTCGTCCGCGGCGCGGCGCTGGAACTCCGCCTCGGCGTAGAGGGCCCGGTAGGCGAGACCCATCACCACGGCGAAAGCGGCGCCGAAGACCGGGCCCAACACCATGGCCAGGTGTGGCGCCGGGAGGCCGCTGCCGACCCACTGGGCGGCGACGACGGCCGCGGTCATCGCGGCGATGGCGGGCAGTGCTACCCGGCGCGGCAGCAGGTGCAGGTGCAGGAAAAAGATGGGGAAGGCCAGCCAGGAGAAGTCCGGGCTCCCGGCGAGCAGGACGGCCCAGAGCCCGGTGACGGCGGCGAGCCAGGCAAACCCGTGGCGGCGCGGGTCGAAGCCGGACGCGCCGCTGGCGTGACGCTTCTCCAACACGGTTCCCGCGACGTACACGCCGGCCAGCAGCAGGGCCGCCGCGGACCAGGCGTACCGCGCCCCGCGGGCGTCCGCGCCGGGCGTGTCCGCGAGGTGGAGGCGGAGGATGGCGACGGCCAGGAGGACGGCGAACCCCACGTGGAGGGCCACCCGCAGGGCGCGAAGGATCGTGGCGATCGATGGCGACGCGTCGGGGGTGGCGCGAGGCTCCGGGGCAGGCATTGCACCAGCCTATGCCGCGGTGGCGCGGCGGGGATCAACCGAACGGTTGACCCGGGCATCAACCGGATGTCCCGCCTGGATCAACCGACGGCCCGATGTCCGCGGCGGCGCCGCACGGGAGAGTCGAGGGGTAGCCATCCAGTCCCGACCGGAAGAAGTCCACCGTGTTCCTTGCCCTGCGCGACCTCCGATTTGCCAAGGGACGCTTCGCCCTGATGGGCGTCGTCGTCGCCCTGATCACCCTGCTGCTCGTGATGCTGTCCGGCCTCTCCGCCGGGCTGGGCGACCAGTCCACGTCGGCCATCGACCGGCTCGGCGAGACCGGCGAAAACACCGCCGTGGACAGGATCGTCTTCGGCGCCGCCGAGGGGGGCGAACCCACGGCGTCGTTCACCGAGAGCCAGGTCTCGGCGGAGCAGGTGCGGCGGTGGGACGACCAGCCCGGCGTGCTGCGCGCGGAGCCGCTGGGAATCGGCCAGAGCCGCCTTCAGGGTGTGCCCGGGGGCGGGGGCACCGCGGGGACCGCGAACGTTGCCGTCTTCGGAGTCGACGGGGGCAGCCCGCTGTCGCCGCTCCCGGTCCGCGAAGGTGCCGTGGTGATCGGCGAAACCGTCGCGGAGGACCTGGGGCTGGACGTGGGGGACCGGGCCAGCGTCGGCGGGCTGGACCTGACCGTCGGCGGCATCGTCGCGGACCGGTGGTACTCGCACACCAGCGTGGTCTGGACCGCCCTGCCCACATGGGCCTCGCTGTCGCACGTGGGCGTTTCCGGGCAGGTCGGCACCGTCGCGGCGGTCACGTACGACGACGGCGTGTCCGCCGGTGCGGCCAACGGCACGTCGAATGGCGGGGCAGTGGACGTGGACACGGCGGACCGGGCGGCGGGCACGGTGAGCGCCACGCGCACCGGATCCTTCCAGGCCCTGGGTTCCTACAAGAGCGAAAACGGTTCGCTGCTGATGATGCAGGGTTTCCTATACGGCATCTCGGCCCTGGTCATCGTCGCGTTCCTGACCGTGTGGACGGTCCAGCGCACCCGCGACATCGCCGTGCTGAAGGCGCTGGGCGCCTCCGGGGGCTACGTCCTGCGCGACGCGATGACCCAGGCCGCCGTGGTCCTGCTGGCCGGCGCCGGGGTCGGCGGGGCGATCGGAGTCGCGGGCGGGATCCTGGCCGCGCGTGCCGCGCCTTTCCTCGTCACCCCATCCACCACGCTCCTGCCCGTGGCGGGCATCGTCGCCCTGGGCCTCGTCGGTGCGGCGCTCGCCGTTCGCCGCGTCACCAAGGTCGACGCCCTCATCGCCCTCGGCGGCAACTGAGACCCCGATCCCAACCCGCACCCACCCGCCCCGCACCGAAAGGCAACCACATGTCCGCCGCACTGAATCTTTCCAACGTCACCCTCGAATACCCCGACGGCGAGGGCACCATCAAGGCGCTCGACGACGTCGACCTCGCCGTCGACGCGGGCCGGCTGCTCGCACTCGTGGGCCCGTCCGGATCGGGCAAGTCGAGCCTCCTGGCCGTCGCCGCGACGCTGGTCCGTCCCACGGGAGGGCGCGTCGCCATCGACGGGCTGGACGCCGCGGGGCTGCGGCACGGCGAACTGGCGGCCCTGCGGCGGGACACGGTCGGCATCGTCTTCCAGCAGCCGAACCTGTTGGCCTCGCTGACAGCGCAGGAGCAACTGGTGATCGGCGACCACCTGCGCGGCAAGCCACTTCGGGCGGCCCGGGAGAAGGCGCGCGAGCTGCTCGCCGTCGTCGGGCTTTCGGAATCGTCGGGCAGGCGTCCGCACCAGCTCTCCGGTGGCCAGCGCCAGCGGGTGAACATCGCCCGGGCGCTGATGGGCTCGCCCAAGGTGCTGCTCGTCGACGAGCCGACGGCGGCGCTGGACCACGGGCGGAGCGAAGCCGTTGTCCGGTTGATCCGCCGGGTGACGGACGATTTCGGGGTGGCCACCGTGATGGTTACGCACGATGTCGAGTTTGTTCCGCTCGCCGACTCCGTCGCGACCATGCGTGACGGCCGGCTCACGGCCCCCGCGCCGGCCTTTACCTAGAAGTCGAATTCGTTGAGGGCCGCCAGATAGGCCTCGTGGAAGGTGGGGAACTGGGCCACCTGGTCGCGCAGGAGTTCGATGGGCAGTTCCGCGCGGACGGCCAGCGCCGCGTAGTGGATCCACTCGCCGGCCTGCGGTCCCACGGCCCACGCGCCCACGAGGACCTTGCGGTCGACGTCGGCAAGCAGCCCGAGGGCGGCGCTGGGCTCGCGCTCGTACGTCCACGGGCGGGCGAGAGCGGCGGCGACGTCCAGCTCCACGCCGCGGACGTTGAGCCCGTTGTGTTCGGCCTCCCGCCGGGTGAGTCCCACGCAGGCGATCTCCGGGATGCCGAAGACCACGCGCGGGATGCCCGCGTAGGTGGCCTCGCGGTCGCGGCCGAGGATGTTGTCCGCCGCGACCCGCCCCTGGTACTTGGCGACGTGGGTGAACGCGAGCTTGCCGGTCACGTCGCCGATCGCCCACACGCCGTCCGCGGCGCGGCAGCGCGAATCCACAACAACCTCGCCCTTCGGGCCCAGCTCGGCGCCCAGCAAGTCCAGTCCGAGTCCCGCGGTGCGGGCCTTCCGGCCGGTTGCGAAGACCACGACGTCGGCCGCGAGGGTGGTGCCGCCGTCGATTTCGACGTCGCTTTCCAGTTCCAGCACGCTGTCTCCGCCATCGCGGCGGGCGCGGGCGGGAGACGCGCCGAGCACCACCCGGACGCCGGAATCCTCCAGGTATTGCAGGGCCAGCTCGCCGACTCGCGGTTCCTCCCTGCCCAGGACGGTGCCGCCGCGGTGCACCAGCGTTACGTCGACGCCGAAGCGGGCGAGGAACGTCGCCGTCTCGATGCCCACGGCGCTGCCGCCGACGATGATGGCGCGGCGCGGAAGTGTGGTGGCCGTGTAGGTCTCGCGGTTGGTCCACGCCGTGATCTCTCCGATCCCCGGAAGGTCCGGCAGCACGGGGACGGTTCCGGTGGCGACGACGATGTGCTTGGCCCTGAGTTCGCGCCCACCGGCAACCACGCGTCCGGGACCCACCGCGCGGCCGGCGTCCTTGATGACCGTGGCGCCTTGGTCGGCGTAGCCGCTGACCTGTGCGGCGTCGTCGAGGTGCCGGATCATGGTGTCGCGGTAGTCGCTGGCGTCGCGCCAATCCAGGGTGGCGCCGTCGACGCCGGCCGCGCGATCCGCCTCGGACCGGGCCTCCGCGGGACGCAGCAGGGTTTTGGAGGGGATGCACGCCCAGTAGCCGCACTCGCCCCCGATGAGTTCGCGCTCAACGACGGCGACCTTCAGTCCTGCGCCGATGAGTTGGCTGGCCGCGACCTCGCCGCCGGGTCCCATGCCAAGGATGATCGCATCGAAAGTGTGGTTCATGACCCCACGGTCTCACGGCGGCCGGCGGAGGCCTACGGGTCGGTCGCCCGAATGCCGGCGAGCCGTTCGACGACCGCCAGCCCGGACGGGGTTCCGGGCCAATGCCGGCGCAGGGCACTTGGGCCCGCGGACCGGACCACCGAGCGCAGCGCGAGCGCGAGGACGACGACGTCGTCCGCGTAGCCGATCACGGGCAGGAAGTCCGGCACCAGGTCCAGTGGGAACAGCAGGTACGCCAGCAACAGTCCCAGTTTCACGCGAACCCCCAGCGGGAGTTGCGGATCGGCGGCCATCCGCCGGATGGTGCGGAGGAGATCCGGGAGCAGTCGCAGCGCGTCGGTCATGGCGACCGTGTCGGGGTGCCGGCGTGCGTAGGCCCACAGCGACAGGAGCATGGCGGCGTACACGGCGAGGAGCCCGGCGAGGACGCCGATCAGCGTCCCCCAGACGTCCATCAGCGGCTCCGTCCCGGGGCGCGGTATCCGATGCCGCGTTTCGGCTCGCGGGCCCGTCCCCGGCTCACGCGCGCAGGATCTCCAGGGCGTGCGCGTACCTCCCGGCCAGGCGCCCGGCCTTACCCGGATCCGTGGCGCGCAGGGCCCGGACGCGCTCCGGATCGGTGTTGTCTGCGATGTCGGCGAGCTTGACGGCGAGCGCCACGGGGCTGGATCGGATGGCCCGGTAGTAGTCGTCCGCGTCGATGTCCGGCGTGCGCGTCAGCAACACGACGGCTGCAACGACCTCCTCGGAGATGCCGGCCTTCAGCAGGTCCTCGCCGCTGATTCCGCAGTCCTCGATGGTGTCGTGAAGCCAGGCCGCGGCGACCTCCGCGGGCCCGGAGAGCCGCGCGGCGACCCGGGCAGGGTGCGTGATGTAGTCGGCACCCGTTTTGTCCGTCTGGCCGCGGTGCGCGATGGTCGCGACCGCTCGCGCCGCGGAGACCTGCGGGTGTTCCGCCGGGGCGCCACCGCTCGCCCCGCCGGATGCCGGGGAGGGCGTCGGGGTGGGCGTCGGCGGTGCGTCGCTGGCGTGGTTCCTGGATGGTGCGTGCATGGGGCCTCCCGGCTGATGGCCGGCGGCGGTACCGCCGACATTCCGAATCTACCCGGAGGTCCCGACGGTATGCGGCCAACCTGTCGGAGGTCCTCCGTAGCCTCGAAGCATGACGGAGACACCGGTGAGGGAGACGCTGGAGGGGCCCGCCGCGCGGGCCACGTTCACCAAGCGGGACCTGGACGCCCTCGAACAGCTGATTGAGCAGTTCCGGCCGGAGGTCGCGCTCGAATGGCTGCTGGACGTGGACGACGTGAACAGCGGCTGGAACGAGCTTGAGCACGTAGGGCAGATTGCCGAACTGGTGCACCGCATCGGCGACGGCGATTGGATGGTGGTCAAGACCAAGGAGCACGATCCGCGGCAGCGGTACGCCCAGCTGATGGGAAACGGGGAGCGGTTCCACGTGGAAGTCGCCGTCACGCAGCCAGACGGGGTCCACAATTTCCGCATGGGCTACGGCGAAGGCTCCGTCAGCGAGGGCAACTGTCCGGGAACCGGTCCGGGCGAGAGCCAGTGGCTGACCCGGGAAGACGCGATCGACGTTGTCTCCGCGTGGGCGCGGGGCGGCCGCTTCCTCCCCGGTTACGGCGCCTGCCTGCACCTGTACTAGGAACCCGCCCACCCCGTGTTCCCCGCCGACCCCGTATTCTCGCCGGCTCCGTGTTCCACTCGGCGCCGTGGTCCGGGAGGGGAGTCAGGCGGGAGCGTCGCCGGACAGCAGCCGGTCCTTGAGCTCGAGGACCCGCCGGTTGAAGTCGTCGCGGACCAGCTCCATGCGCTCGCGGCCTCCGATGCCGCGCAGCGAGGGTTCGTCCGTCTCCCACCGTTCGATCCGGACGCCGTCGACCGGATCGACTTGTGCCTCCGCGCCCAAGACAACAACAAGTCCGGCGCGGCGCATGCTGTCCTTCGTCAGCGCCGTGGGGTGCTCGTTCCGGATGTCTGCGCCGAGTTCGAGGAGCACTTCCGCGGAGAGTGCGTTGATCTCCGTCCCGGGCTGCGTCCCGGGCTGCGTCCCGGCGGAGGAGACGTCGACGGAGTCGCCGGCCTCGAGACGCATCAGGCCGGCGGCCATCTGGGACTTGCCGCCATTCTTCCGGCAGACGAAAAGTACGGCGGGCTTGGTGTGCGTGCTCACGGTGCTACGACCTTCGGGTCAGGGTGGACGCCAGACCCTCCAGAGCGCCCGGGACCAGGGAATAGTAGGCCCAGACGCCGCGCTTCTCGCGATGCAGGATGCCCGCATCTACGAGGATCTTCAGATGGTGCGAGACCGTGGGCTGGCCCAGGTCCAGGGGTTCGGACAAGTCGCAAACGCATGCCTCGGAGCCGGCGCTGGAGGAAACCATCGACACGATGCGCAGGCGGTTCGGGTCCGCCAGCGCCTTGAAGCGTGCGGCCAGCACACCCGCCTCGACCGCCCCAAGCGCCAAAGCACCCTGGGCCGGGACGCAACAGGCCGCGTCGTCGGCGCCGTCTTCGGCAACCGCGAGTCCGGGGGCGTCGGGTGCCGCGTGGTCAGCCAATGGCATGGTTCCTCCTGTGCGTCGCTACCTCCGCCCAGCCGCCACGGAGATTGACATCCATCGATGTCTGGAAGCATACTCGATCCATCGATATCCGTCGATGTTTCTTAGCCGGCCGGCCGGCGCGCCACCATGGAGGTTCCGATGGGCCACGTTGAACCCGACTCCCTTCCCGTCGTCGTCATCGGGGCCGGGCCGGTCGGGCTGGCGGCCGCGGCCCACCTTTTGGAGCGCGGGCTGAAGCCACTGGTGTTCGAGTCCGGCCCGGCGGCCGGGGCGGCCGTCGCGGGCTGGGGCCACGTTCGCCTGTTCTCTCCGTGGCGCTACAACATCGATGCCGCGTCCCGGCGCCTGCTGGCGGCGGCCGGCCGGGCAGAGCCCGCCCCGGACGCGCTGCCGAGCGGCGGAGACCTCGTACGCGACTATCTGGAACCGCTCGCCCAACTGCCGGCAATCGCCGCGGCACTGCGCACCTCGACGCGTGTCCTGGCCGTCTCCCGGCTCGGTCTGGACAAAACGCGATCGAAGGGCCGCGAGGACACCCCGTTTCTCGTGCGCGTGAGCCTGCCCGACGGGACCATCGAGGACCACGCGGCGCGGGCCGTCATCGACGCCTCCGGGACATGGCACACCGCCAACCCCCTGGGCCAGGCCGGACTCGCCGCGCCCGGCGAGAACGAGGCGCTCGCCGCCGGCCTGATCACCGCCCCGCTGCCCGACGTCGCGGGCCGGGACCGCCAGCGCTTCGCCGGCCGGCACACGCTCGTAGTGGGGGCGGGACACTCGGCGGCGAACACGCTGCTGGGCCTGTGCGAACTCGCGGCGGAGGCGCCGGGAACGCGGATCACCTGGGCCGTCCGGGGACGATCGGTCTCCCGCGCCTACGGCGGCGGCGCAGCAGACGGGCTCCCGGCCCGCGGCGCTCTCGGCGCGAGGCTGCGCTCGCTCGTGAAGACCGGTGCCATCGACGTCCGCACCTCCTTCGCCATCACCGGTTTCACGGTCGCGGACCGGCTCGGTGTCCGGGGATCGACTCCGGGCGGGGAGCAGCTGCTGTCCGTGGACCTGCTCGTCCCGGCCACCGGCTTCCGTCCGGACCTGGACATCCTGCGGGAACTGCGGCTGGACCTGGATCCCGCGGTCGAGTCTCCCAAGGCGTTGGGCCCGCTGATCGATCCCGAATTCCACAGCTGCGGCACGGTCGAGCCGCACGGCCAGGCCATTCTGGCCCACCCGGAACGCGACTTCTACATCGTTGGCACAAAGAGCTACGGGCGGGCCCCAACCTTCCTGATGGCTACCGGCTACGAGCAGGTGCGCTCCATCGCCGCAGCCCTCGCCGGCGATCGGCGTGCCGCGGAGCGTGTGGAGCTGGTCCTGCCCGAGACGGGCGTGTGTTCCGGCGACGTCGGCGTCAGCAGCGCGACGTCGGCGGCAGAGGACACCCCCAAGGCCGCCCCGGCGGGGGCGGCCGCCTGCTGCGGCACCCCCCCGGATCCGGTCCTGGTCGGCTTCCCGACCGGATTCGACCACGGGCGGTCTGCCGACCCGGACCGCTAGACGGCATGGCGTGGGCCGCGCCCGCCCGCGGGCGCGGCCCGACGAAACGTCCCACCACGCTCAAACCGCCGATCCGCCGCAGACTTCATCCATCGACCATCCCGATGCCCACACACCCTGGAGAGAACACCACGTGACGAACACTGCCACCTCCGCGCCCGCGGACACCGGGCGCATCACCTCCAAGCTGTCGTTGCTCGACCGCTACCTGGCCGTGTGGATCCTCGGCGCCATGGCACTGGGCCTCGGCCTGGGCCGCCTGGTCCCCGGCCTCGGCGGTGCGCTGGACTCCGTGAAGGTCGCCGGCGTCTCGCTGCCGATCGCCCTGGGCCTGCTGGTGATGATGTACCCCGTCCTGGCCAAGGTGCGCTACAACGAAACGCGCCGCGTCGTCGGCGACCGCAGGCTGATGGTCACGTCGCTGGTCATCAACTGGATCCTGGCACCGGCCTTTATGTTCGCCCTCGCGTGGCTGTTCCTGCCGGACCTGCCCGAGTACCGGACCGGCCTGATCATCGTCGGCTTGGCCCGCTGCATCGCCATGGTCCTGATCTGGAACGACCTGGCCTGCGGGGACCGCGAAGCCGCCGCCGTCCTGGTGGCCATCAACTCCGTCTTCCAGGTCTTCGCGTTCGGCGTCCTCGGCTGGTTCTACCTCCAGCTGCTGCCGGCCTGGCTGGGACTGCCCACCACCTCCGCCGGGTTCTCCGTCTGGGCCATCACGCTCTCGGTCCTCGTCTTCCTCGGCATCCCGCTGATCGCCGGGTTCCTGACCCGCACCCTGGGGGAGCGCGCCAAGGGGCGCGAGTGGTACGAGGCCAAGTTCCTGCCCAGGATCGGGCCGTGGGCGCTCTACGGGCTCCTGTTCACGATTGTGGTCCTGTTCGCGCTGCAGGGGGACACGATCGTCGCCAAGCCCCTCGACGTGGCCCGGATCGCCCTGCCCCTGCTGGTCTACTTCGCCGTCGTCTTCGGCGCCAGCATGCTGATCGGCCGCGCCCTGGGCATGGGATACGAGCGCACCACCACGTTGGCCTTCACGGCCGCCGGCAACAACTTCGAGCTGGCCATCGCGGTGGCCATTGCGACGTTCGGCGTCGCGAGCGGGCAGGCCCTGGCCGGCGTCGTCGGACCGCTGATCGAGGTTCCCGTGCTCGTGGGCCTCGTTTACGTCGCCCTCTGGTCCCGCAAGTATTTCCCCGCCCCCGCCCCCACCGTCCCGACCGTAAAGGCCTGACCATGGAAAACAGCACCCCCGCCACCGCGACCACCGCCGACAAGCCCTCGGTCCTCTTCGTGTGTGTCCACAATGCGGGCCGATCCCAGATGGCCGCCGCGTTCCTCGCCACACTCGGCGGCGGCCGCATCGAGGTCCGCTCCGCCGGGTCCCAGCCCGCGGACAGCATCAATCCCGCCGCGGTGGACGCCATGGCCGAGGTCGGGATCGACATGTCCGCCGAAACCCCCAAGGTCCTGACCACCGGGGCCGTCAAGGCGTCCGACGTCGTGATCACCATGGGCTGCGGCGACGAGTGCCCGTTCTTTCCCGGCAAGCGCTACGAGGACTGGGTCCTCGAGGACCCGGCCGGCAAGGGGGTCGAATCGGTTCGGCCAATCCGCGACGACATCAAGGGGCGCGTCGAGGAGCTCATCGCCTCGCTGCTGCCCGACGCGCGGCCGTAGCGCTCGACCCTCCTCGGACGCACGCCCTAGGCTGGGCGGGACACCGCCCGCCAGCAGAAGGAAGCCTTGATGAGCGACGCACCCACGAGCACCGTCCACGTATACGTTTCCTGCCCGGAGGGCGGCGCGGTCGACGGCTTCGACCTGGACACGGGCACCGGCAGGCTGTCACGCGCGTCGCGGCAGGAGGGGCAGCAAAAGGTCGGGTGCCTGGCCACGGACACGGCGCGGGGACTCATCCATGCCGGCCGAAACCAGACGCCCCCCGCCGTGGCGACGCTGAGGATCGCCGAGGGGGGCACGCTGGTCGCGGCCGAGACCGCGCCGCTGGTCGCACGCACGGCCTACCTCTCGGTGGACCCGCGCGGGGAGTGGCTCTTCAACGCCTCCTACCACGACGACGTCGTGCTCGCCCTGCCGCTCGACGGCGACGGCACGGTGGGAGACGGCCAGCCGGTGCGGCTGACGCCCGGGGGCAAGGCGCACTGCGTGCTGCCCAGCTCCGACGGCGCCTTCGTCTACGCGACCTCGCTCGCCGACGACCGCATCGTCTGGTACCGCCGGACCGCGTCGTCCTTCGAGGAGGCGGGCAGCGTGGCGTCCGCCCCGGGGTCCGGCCCGCGTCACCTGCGCTTTTCCGCCTCCGGCGACGTGCTCTACGCGATCCACGAAATGTCCGGAACGGTGGCCGTGTTCGGCCGCGACGCCCAGACCGGCGATCTGCGGGAGCTGCAGGTCGTTTCGTCGATCCCCGAAGACCTCGGACTGGTGCCCGGCCGCGCGCGCGGCTCCGATGTTCCCGACCCCGGCCCCGACGCGATCTGGTGCTCCGACGTCCAACTGGGCGCGGGCGGCCGGTTCCTGTTCACCACGGAACGGTCCTCGAGCACGGTCTCCGCGTTCGCGGTCGACCCGGAGAACGGGACGCTCACCTTCCTGCGGACGACCGAGACCGAGACCCAGCCGCGCGGGGCCGCCGTGGATCCGACCGGCGAATTCCTGTTGGTGTGCGGTCAGGTGTCCAACCACGTGAGCGCCTACCGCATCGGCAACGACGGCCTGCTCGAGGCGACCGACAGGGCGTCCACCTCGCCCGGCCCCATGTGGATCGAGACGGTGGCTGCGGCCGGGGGCGCTTCGGCCTAGGGCTACTCCTTGGCCGCGTCCGCCTCCGGCAGGACGGGATGGCCCTCGTGGTGGGGGTGCTTCGGGTGGGCGGCTTCCTGCTCCTTGAGGTGCTTCTCCAGCTTCTCCTCCGCCTCGTGGCGGCGCTGCGTGAGGTTGCGCAGTTCGCTGTTCCCGAGCTCGATGTCTTCTTTTCTGCGCGGGGGCAAGCCGCGCCTGTTCCCCCGGCTTGCGCCGGAAATTTCCTGGCTAGTCATACGTGCATCGTCCCATCCCGCGCCGAGACGGGAAAGGGGTACGGGGCGGGCGGCGCCGCGTGGCGGGTGGCCCACGCCGTCCTTTACGGTGGCCGCCAACCTGCCTAGCATCGAAGGCGGAGGGCACAATCCACGTCAAACCGTGGATTGTCCTCCGGGAGGGAGCGCCGCATGGCGGGATCCGGGCCGCCGCCGGAGAACGATCCGGACCTGCTGGAGTTGCGCATCCACGGGGTACGCAACACGCCCCCACACGAGATCCTCCTGACCGTGCCCAGCCAGGTGGTTTTTTGCCGCGGTGACGCGTTGGCGGGGTTCAGCACCTATGCCGAACCGCTGCCGCGCAGCGCGCCGAAGGGCCGGCACGTGGAGGCCTACGGATGGGGGCTGCTGGCCCGGTTCACGGGCGTTCCGACCCTCGGCCGCGTCGGCGACGGGCTGGTGCGCGTCCTCTGGTTCTCCCTCGCGCCTTTCGGGCTGGCAAACACCGCCTACTGGTCGAGGAACCGGATCGGCAAGGACGAGGCCGGCGACACTCCGGAACTTGAGCGCGTACCCGGCGCGGCCGATGCCGCCCAGGTGGCCCGAACGATCAGCACCGGCGTCGGGGCGGGAACGGTCCGGCTCTTCGGGCTGCTGCTGACGCTGCTGTATGTGACGACGGCGGCGTCGGTCGCGTGGGACATGTTGGCGGACCAGTGCTTTACCGGGGGTCCCGGACCGGACACCCTGCTTGCGTGCGGGCCCTTCTCGCCGCTGTTCGCGCCCCTGCTGGGATTCTCCGCGGGCGCGCGCGCGGCCGTGCTGCTCGTTATTCCGCTCGCCGCCCTCTCGGTTGTTCTGACGCTTCCGCTGCTGGGCCGCACCCGGTACCTGCCCGGACCCCGGGAGGGCGAGGCCCCGCCGCCTCCCGCCGGAGGCTTGCGCACGGACGGCAACCCTCCGCCCCTGCTGGGCCGCCGGGACCTCTGGATCGTGGGGGCGGGCATGGGACGGCTGCGCCGCATCCACGCGGGCGCCGCCGTCGCCTGGCTTGCGGGAATCATGGCGGTGGACCGCCTCGACAGCCTGGCGGAGGCGGGTTGGGGGCCGGCGCTGGCGCGTTCCTGGGGCTGGACCGTCCTTGCCGGCTCGGCCCTGGTTCTGGTTGCCGCGGGCGGCGCCTGGCTGTTCCGGCCGCAGACGGAGACCCCGGGGGCGGGGCCGCGCCTCTTCCACCGGGCGTACCTGGCGCTGTCCATCGTGCTTCTCGGTGTCGCCATCGTCCTCTCCGCCATCGACGCGGAGACCCCCTCCGGCGGGAGGGCCGGGGAAGTGGCGGCCACCGCCGTCGTCCTGCTCGTCGCCTCGGTCCTGACCATGATCCTCGCCCAGAGCCTGTGGGCCTCCGGCACGGCCGCCGAACGCCGCTTCCTGGGGTGGGGAGGCCTGGGCCCGTTCGTCTTCGCGTCCCTGGCCACGGGATTCGGCCTTCTGCTGTCCCTGGCCGCCGTGATGGTCTCGGGGTGGTTGCTGGGCGGGCTGGAGGCACCCATGGTCTTTATGCTGCACGGCGCCGGATTCGCGCTGCTGCTGCTCGGGGCCGTCGTTGTCGTCTCCACCGTCCAGCTCTGGGTCTGGTGGCGCGGAAGGGACGGTGCCCCGGCGGAACGGGCCGCCGTCCGGCGCGACCTGGTGCACGACGCCGGCGAATGGGCCGACGCCGCCGTCATCACCATCGCCGCCCGGCGAGTCTGGAGGGTCCGCCGCCTCACCGCCCTGCTGCGCCGCGCCGAGACGGTCACCGGCTGGACGGCGGGCACGGTCTTTGTGGGCGGCTGGGCGGGCGGCGTCCTCGCCGTGATGTGGCTCGCGGGGCGCCCCGCTTCCGATTCCGCGCTGTGGGACGCGGTGCGCGCCACGGGCGCGGCCGGCCTGTGGGCGGGCGTGATCGTCGTCGCCGTCCTGGTGATCGCCTCCGCCCGGGGGGACGCGCGACCCTTTGCGCTCCTGTGGGACCTGATGTGCTTCCTGCCCACCCAAGCCCACCCCTTCGGCCCGCCCTGCTATTCGGAGCGCGTGGTTCCCGAGCTGTCGGGCCGGATCCAGGACTGGCTGGACGGCAAGGGCGGGGACTGCGCACCCGCCGGCAATCCGGCACGCCGGCGGGTGGTGCTGTCCGCCCATTCGATGGGACTGGTGCTCACCGTCTGCACGCTGTTCCACCTCAAGGCCCTCGGCGTCGCAGACAGACGGCTGGCCCGCATCGGCGTCGTCAGCTACGGGGTGCAGGTGCGGCGCTATTTCGGCCGCTTTTTCCCTCAGGTGATGGGCCCGGCCGTCATGGACAACGTGCCTGCCGGGCCGCCGTCGGCCACGGGCCGGAATCCCTGGCCGCCCACGCTCGAGGAGGAGGTCGCCGGCGAGGCGGCCGCGGACACTCCCGGCGCCCCCACCGACGCGGGGAACCTGCGGGCGCTCGTGGGGGAGCGGTGGCTGAATCTCTATAGGCCCACGGACCCGCTGGGGTTTCCGGTCCGGTACTCGGCCGGGGCGAGGGATCCCGACGGGGTCTCGACGGACGGCAGGGCGGAGGAATTCAAGCGCGGCTCCTACCAGTTCGCCGTCGCGTCCCACACCAATTACCTGGAAACGCGGGCCTACGCGCGGGCCTTCTCGGAGGTGGCCCGGCGGGTGTTCCGGGACTAGCTATCGGCGTATCGTTCGTAATGGGGGACACACCCATCCGGAGGAACCGACTCCCGAGCAAGGAGGCACACGATGCCTGACAAGTCGCCACATCGCCACGAGGCGAAGAAGCCGTCGAAGAGCATCAAGCAAAAGCGCGCCGAGAAGCGCGCCAAAGGGACGGACACCATCGTCGACCCCGTCGCCAAGATGAAGAAGTAGCACGCACGTTCCTGGAACGGCTCGGCCCGACGGCGGCGGCATCAGCGGATGCGGCCGCCGTCGTCGTCCGTCCCGGGGCCGAGGCGCCGGGCACGATGAACGGGGAGGAAGCGGCCGTTCGTTCCGCTTCTTCCCCGCGCGCCCAGAGTACGTCGGCGGGGCGGCGGGTTCGATACTTGAACGCCGGAAAAAAGAATCTTCAGGCCGATCCAATCCGATCGCGCACCTGCTCCGAACACACCTCGACAGCCCGCACCGGACACGGTGGGGAAACAGACGGCCTGCGGGTCGAGGTACAAGGAGAAACGCCATGAAGCGCATGAACAGGAAATTTGCTGCCGCACTCGGTCTGGTAGCGGTCACGTCCCTCGGACTCACCGCCTGCGCGGGCACCGCCGATTCCGGGTCCGAGGAGAACACCTCCTCGGCGCCGATGAGTTCCTCGGCCCCCATGACGTCGGCCTCCCCGTCGGCCAGCGAGGACATGGATCCCGCGGCCAACCTGGTCGGCCCCGGCTGCGAGGGCTACGCCGAGCAGGTTCCGGACGGCGAAGGCTCCGTCGCCGGCATGGCCAAGGACCCGGTCGCAGTGGCCGCCTCCAACAACCCGCTCCTGAAGACGCTGACGTCCGCCGTCTCCGGCGAACTGAACCCGGATGTCGACCTGGTCGACACCCTTAACAGCGACGAGTTCACCGTCTTCGCGCCGGTCGACGAGGCGTTCGCCGCGATCCCGGAGGCCGACCTGAAGGCGGCGGTCGGCGACACCGACACGCTGACGTCGATCCTGACCTACCACGTGGTACCCGGCCAGCTGACCCCGGAAGAGGTCGTGGGCATGCAGACCACCGTGCAGGGTGAGGACGTCGAGGTCACCGGCAGCGGCGACGAGCTGATGGTCAACGGCGCCAGCGTCATCTGCGGCGGCGTGCAGACCGCCAACGCCACCGTGTACCTCATCGACGAGGTCCTGATGCCGCCGGCCAAGAAGTAAGTAACGGCAACTGCGGGCAACGGGGCCGGTGCGGATGGCGAATGCCCTTCGCACCGGCCCCGCCCGCACCGCCCGCCGGAGAAGGGCTCGGAGATGTCCACTTCAGCGCTGGTGTGCGGCGGCGGCACCGCACGTGAGAGTCTAGACACCATGCGAATGTCACGGCTCCGCGTTGCGGACGCGGGTTCACCGCCCACGCAGGAAGACCTGCTGCTCAGTGTCGCCTCTGGCGACGAGGCGGCCTTCGAGGAGCTGTACGACGCCGTCGCGCCCCTGGTGTTCGGACTCGTCCGCAAGGTAGTCCGGGACGAGGCGCAGAGCGAAGAGGTCACGCAGGAGGTCTTCGTCGAGGTGTGGGAGCAGGCGGCCCGCTTCGACGCAACCCGCGGCAAGGCGGTCTCCTGGATTTGCACCCTGGCCCACCGCCGCGCGGTGGACCGGGTACGGGCCAGCCAGGCCAGCCGCGAGCGGGACATGCGCCAAGGCATCAAGGAATTCCAGGAGTCGTACGACGACGTCCAGGACACCGTCATCCTGAGGGCCGACGGCGAACGGGTCAACAAGGCGCTGGAGTCACTCAGCGCCGCGCAGCGCGAGGCCATCCGGCTCGCCTACTACGGCGGCTACTCGCACAGCGAGGTGGCTTCGATGCTGGAGTTGCCGGTAGGCACGGTAAAAACGCGGATACGCGACGGAATGATCAAACTTCGAGACTTGTTGGGAGCGGCGTAATGGACAACGAACAGCACGAGCTGGCCGGCGCCTACGCCCTCAACGCCCTCGACAAGAAGGAGCGCGAGGACTTCGAGGCCCACGTCCGCGAGTCGGAGACGGCCCGCCGGCAGGTGGAGGAGTTCGAGGCGACCGCCGCGATGCTGGCGCACGGCGTCGAACCCGTCGCCCCACCCCAGCGCGTCAAGGACAACGTGATGGCCGCGATCCGCGCCAAGCGGCAGGCCTCGGCCGGGAACCCGCCGGTCGATGGCGCGAACGGCGCCACCGCGGAGGTGCGCACCGGCACCGATGCGACGCCGTCCTCGGGGGCGCCGGAGGCGACCGGTCCAGGCGACGTCGCGCCCCACCCGCCGACCCGGCATGCCGCGCAAGAGAACGTGGTCGACTTCGGAGCGGAGCGCGGGCGACGCGCAGCCAATCCGAACACCGCGCGTTGGCTGGCGGCCGCCGCGGGCGTGTTGCTGGTCGCGACGGGCGGCCTGGCCGGCGTCGTTGCGACGCAGAACTCCGAGCAGCAGCGCCTGCAGGAGCAACTCGCCGCGGTCAGCGACGACCAGGCCGAATTGGCGCGGCTGTTCGCCGCGTCTGACCTGAAGAGCGCCAGCCAGCGCATGGAGGGCGGCGCCGTCGTAAACCTGGCGTACGCCCCGTCCGAGGGCATGATGGCCGTCGCCGCGCACGGCTTGCCCGACCTGCCGGAGGACAAGGCCTACGAACTGTGGCTCATCTCCCCGGCCGGCGCCTCGCCGGCGGGCATGATGGAGCCGGACGACGCCGTGGCCGGCGCCATGCGCATGGTCACCGGCGAGATGGACGGAGTCACGCACTTCGGCATTACGGTTGAACCGGCCGCCGGTTCGCCGGCCCCCACCACCGACCCCATCCTGCTCCAGGAGCTGTAGCTCCCGTAGCCTCGCAGGCATGTTCCCGACGATGCCCCGGCCGGATCCAATCCGGCCGGGGCTTCGCTCCGAACCGGATGCATCAAACGCTCGGCGACTCCACCGCCGGGCACCGCACCGAAGGAGAAGCATATGGTCAGCACACATACGGAACAGCGCCACCGCACCCCCGTCCAGGCAGCAGCGCTCGTGGTCGGAGCGGTGTTCCTGCTGGTCGGCATCCTCGGATTTGTGCCCGGCATCACCACCAACACCGACCAGCTCACCCTCGCGGGGCACCACTCGGAAGCCATGCTGTTGGGCATCTTCCAGGTGTCCGTGCTCCACAATGCCGTCCACCTGATCTTCGGCGTCGCCGGTATCCTGCTGGCTCGCGCCCCCATGGCGGCCAAGCGTTTCCTCGTTGTCGGGGGCGTGGTCTACCTGGTCCTTTGGGTCTACGGCCTGGTCATCGGGCACGATTCGCCGGCCAACTTCGTGCCCCTCAACAGTGCGGACAATTGGCTGCACTTCGCGTTGGGTGTGGCCATGATGGCCCTCGGCTTCGTGCTGTCGCGCAAACGAGCCTGATCTTCCCTTGCCGGGGAATTCGCGCCGCGGCAGGGGAATGGGGGAACGGCGGGGGAGACAGCGCGGTGGCGCTGGCTCCCCCGTTCGCGTTAAGGCCCGCGTCCTAGCATTGGGGCCTGAGGCAATCCGTTCGGCCGCTCTGTTCCGAACCCCGTTCGTCGAAGGTTTGCCCGGGAAGCGGGCGGCCGGTGCACGGCACTACAAGAAGGGTCCACCATGAAAAACGACGTCTCTAGGACGCCCCGCCTTCGCGGGGCACGGAGGTTGTGGCCGTTCGCCGTGGCCGGGGTCGTGTCCGCGGCCGTCCTCTTCGCCGCAGCCGAGCTGGTCTCCGCATTCTTCGCCACGGCGTCCTCGCCAATTGTCGCCCTCGGCGCCGCGTTCATCGACATCACCCCTCCCTGGCTCAAGGACTTCGCCATCGCGACGTTCGGAACCAACGACAAGCTGGCGCTTTTCATCTCGATCGGAATCGTGGCGGCGCTCGTGGCCGCCGTGACCGGCGTCGTGGCCCGCCGTAGCTTTCGTGGCGCCGCCCTGATCGTCGTGGCGCTCGGAGTGGTTGTCTCGCTCGCGGTCCTCTCCAGGCCGGCCACCGGGCCGCTCGACCTGGTGCCCTCCGTGGCCGGGGTCGCTGCGGGACTCGGGGTGCTGCGACTTCTGGTCCGGCGCGCCGCTGGCATCGCGGCCGGCGCGGCCGGAGGCTCCACCGACACCAACACCGACACCGCGGCGGGCGTGCCGGTCCATTCCGATGCCGGGGCCTCGGCCGACACGTCGCGGAGCTCCGGCAACCCGCGCCGGGGCAACTCGCGCCGCGGCTTCCTGGCCGCCGCCGGCTTTGCCGCCGTCGGCGCCGCGGCACTGGCCGTAGGCGGCCGCGCGCTCTCGGGCGTGCGGAACGCCGCCTTGGCCACGCGCGACGCGCTGCTGCTGCCGGCCCCGCGCACGGCCGCGCCACCCTTGCCCGACGGCGTCTCGGCCAAGGTCAAGGGCATGCCGGAGTTCGTGACCCCTAACGAAGACTTCTACCGCATCGATACCGCACTCGTTGTTCCGCGGATCGAGCCCGCGGACTGGGAACTTCGGGTCCATGGGATGGTGGAAGAGGAATTCACCATGACCTTCGATGAGTTGCTCGCCCTGGAGCTCGACGAAACCCACGTAACGCTGACCTGCGTCTCCAATCCGGTCGGAGGCGATCTGGTCGGCAACGCCAAGTGGCTCGGGTACCCGCTCCGCAAGGTGCTGGAGCGGGCGCGACCCACGGAGGGGGCGGACATGGTCCTGTCCACCAGCATCGACGGCTTCAGCGCGTCGACGCCGCTCGAGGTGCTTACCGACGATCGGGATGCGATCCTCGCCGTCGGCATGAACGGCGAGCCGCTGCCGCTGGAGCACGGCTTCCCGGTGCGCATGGTGGTTCCGGGCCTGTACGGATACGTGTCCGCGACCAAGTGGGTCGTCGACCTGGAGGTCACGCGCTTCGCGGACAAGGTCGCCTACTGGACCACCCGCGGCTGGTCGGACCGCGGACCCATTAAGCTGGCCTCGCGCGTGGATGTTCCGCGCTCGTTTGCGAGGGTTCCCGCAGGGACCGTTGCCATCGGTGGGACGGCATGGGCGCAGCAGCGCGGTATCGACTCGGTCCAGGTCCGGCTGGACGACGGCGAGTGGGTCGAGGCCAAGCTGGCGGCCGAGGCCTCCGTTGACACCTGGCGGCAGTGGTCCCACGAGTGGAAGGACGCGACGCCCGGGCTGCACACGGTGACGGTGCGCGCGATCGACGCCGATGGCGAAGTGCAGACGGAGGAGCGCGCGGACCCGGTGCCCAACGGCGCCAGCGGCTGGCACAGGCTCCAGTTCACCGTGGAATAACCACGGCCGTCACAACGCGGCGCCGGCAACGCGGAGGACCCGAACCGCGGCCCGGGTGGCAAGGAGGGCCGGGGCATCGCCCCGGCCCTCCCTCCAGCATGTGCGTTCAAGCCGCTACAGCGGACGAGCGTCCCCTGAACTGGTGTCGCTCACGTGCTCCTTGGCTTCCCTGGCACGGTCGCCGACGTCCTGCGCGCCCGTCTGGGCCTCGTCCTTGACCGTCTGGGCGGATTCGGTGGCGGTGGCCTTGACGGACTCGGCGGCCTCGCGCGCCGGCTCCTTCAGGTCCTCCACGACCTCCTTGGCCGCGCTGGCGAGTTCGTCCGTCAGCGGTTGCGCCTTGTCCTTCAGCGCCGTGGCCGCCTCCCGCTCCTTCTGGCTCGCCGGGATCAACGACGCCGCCAACATGCCGGCGCCGAAGGCGATCAGTCCGGCGGCCAGGGGGTTGCCCTTGGTCTGCGCGATGACCTGGTGCGGGGCGTCCTGAACGGCGTGCCCCACGTTCTGGCCCAAGTCCTGGACGGCGCCGCCGGCGTGGTGGGCCTTGCCCGAAGCGGTCCCACGCACGTCGTCGGCGGTGCCCATCACGTTGGAGCGCACCTTGTGGACGGCGTTGCGCACCTTGTCGGTCTGGCGGTGCGCGATCGAGGACGGGCTGACCTTGTCCGACAGCGCGTCGACGTCGTAGCTGACTTCCTGGCGCGTGCGTTCGATGTCGGCACGAATCTCATCGGGTGTTTGGCTCATGGCGTGGTCTCACCTGGTTTCATGGTTGGGGGAATTTCCTTGACCGTGGCCGCCGTTTGCGGGAGGCCCTTGACTTCCTTCAACTTCTTTTTGCCGACAGACGCCAGAACGGCCGCGACGATGGCCCAGAGGACCGCGACGATCACGGCGGACCAGCCCAGGTGCATGACCGATCCGAGCGCCCACATCAGGGCCAGCGAGAGGAACAGCAGCACAAAGTGACCCGCGACGCCGGCTCCGCCGAGCATGCCGGCACCCTTTCCGGCCGAGGACGCGGATTCCTTCATCTCGGCCTTCGCGAGGTCGACTTCCTGACGCATCAAGGTGGACAGGTCGCGCGTGAGCTCGCCGAACAGCTCGCCCAGGGAGCTGGTCTCGGCCCGCTCGCCCGGCGTCGTCGGCGGTACGCCGGAGATCGGCGGACCCTGTTGGTAGTCGCTCATGGCCGCGGGTACCCCCGATCGGTGTCCGCCGGGAACCTTTCCGGTCCGCCAACGTCCGAGGGGATGCTGCGGGCGCCGGTCTCCGTGGGGGACTCGAACCCCGTGTCCGAGGCCGGATAGGTCTCGGCCAAGGGGTATGTCTCGGTTGGCGGTCGGACGGGCTGGGCGGGCGTGCGAACGCCGGCCGTGCCGCCGGTGTAGCCCGTCGACGTGTTGCCCGTGGCCGAATCCTGGCCCGTCATGCCCCGTGCCAGCCGTCCGGCCAGCAAGCCTGCTCCCGCCGCCACGGCGAGGAAAACGCCGGGCCGCCGCCTCGCGAACCCCTTGACCTCCTCCAGCAACGATCCCGGATCGCGGCCGTCCAACCAATCGGCGACGTCGCCCGCCTTGCCTGCCGCCTGATCGACGAGGGACGTTGCCGTTCCTGAGCCCTCGGAGTTCTTCGCCATGCTGCGCAGCTCGTCGCTCATGGACCGCAGCCCCTGCGCGACCTTTTGCTGTTGGGCGCCGGCCTGGGATCTCAGGTCCGAACCGAGCTCGTCAACGAGGCCGCGCACCTGCGCCTTCGCCTCGTGGGCCACCTTGCCCGCCTCTTGCTTGGCGGTGTGGCCGACCTGCTTGGCGGTCTCGGCGCCCTCGTGACCAAGCTGGCGCGCCTCTTCCTTGGCGGCGGTCTTGGTGTCTTGGGCGCCTGAAGTCCCTGCGGTGCCCGCCGTCGACGTGGTTGCGCCGGCATGCTGTGCCGTTGGCGTTGTCAGCGGCCCGGCGGCCGGTTCGCTGAACGGGTCGTCGGGGACAACGGCCGCTGACTGGAGCGGATCGTTGCCGCCTGGCGTCGACGAAGTGCGGGACGGGTCCCGCGGAAAATCCTGTGTGCTCATGGTGCTGTCTCCAATGGGTCGGTGGTTGTCACTCGATTGGCATGGCCGGCCGTGCCGGCAGACTGAACTTGTTCGCAGGCTCCACCCAATGCCTCAATGTTGCATGCACCCGTGTGCCCGCTTGGCCGTCGGCCCCGGTCGCGAAGGCGGCTGGGCAAGGTTGGACGGGTCGGTGGTGTGCCTGAACATCCCGACATCTGGACCTGCGACGAGCCCGGACGTGCATCACCCGGCGCTACCGCTGGTGAGTGAAGACGCCCTGGATCCTGGGTTCGAAATACATGAGTTTTCCTCCCTCTCCTCCGCGCGCGTTCCCTGTTGGTTGGCGGGAAACCTCGCACGGAACATCAGCCTTGCGTCTTCTGACGCTGGAGAGCTAAGCACGCCCCGCGGCGCCCCGCAAGACCGGGAACGCAGGTCTTGACGCCGGCGGGGCGACCCTGCTTACGGTGGAGAGAGCCCCGTCGTGCATCAGAACGCCCACCCCCAAGGGGATCCCGTCGGGCCTCGCCGGACGCCGGCCGGGGGCGTCAGGCGATGCCCCGGCCCTCGCTCCCCAGCGGCAGCGGCTCGGCCAGCTCGAGCAGGTCCGACGCGGCCGCGTCTTGGGCCGGGCCCGTCGCCAGCTTCGCCACCAGCAACGACGCGGCAACGGAGTTGGTCATACCCCACTTGGCGTACCCCGTGGCGACGAGCACCGTCTCTGTGGGCCTGCCGCAGGTCGGGACGGGACCCGCGACCGGAAATCCGCGGACGGGATCGTAGTCCTCCGCGGACCAAGCGTGCGTGCGGACCATTCCGGGGAACGCGCGGTGCGTCCATTCCTCTATCTCGGAGTAGGCGTGGCGGGCATCGCGGTTTCGCCCCCGTTGGAGATTGCCGCCTCCCACGATGAGACGTTCGATCCCGTCACCGGGCAGCGCTGTGCGCAGCGAGCGCGGGGGACCGTCGACCGAGGCGAGCATGTCCTGCGGGTAGTCCGCCGCGGCGGGGTCGGTCGCGTGGAACGCGACCGCATACGCGCGCCCGCTGCCTGTCCGGGACGCCGGGGCGAGGCGCGGCGCGTCGCCGGGCGCCGGGGTGTTGGCGGCCATCACCACCCGGCGGGTGCGGATCGTGTGTGTCTTGGGAAAACCGTTCAGTTGCGCCGCCGGCGTTGTGCCCAGCACGACCGTGGCTATCGGGCCGGACGCGACACCGAGCAGGCGCGTGTTGGCGACGACCATTCCCCCTAGCCGGCGGACCTCCTCGGAGGCGGCGGCGAGGAAGTCCATGGGATCGAACTGGTATTGGTCGGGCAGCGCGATGCCGCCCGCGAAGCAGAAGGGGAGGTCGACGTCGCCGGGGGCGAGTCGCCGGACGTCCAGCCCCGCGGCCTCGAGGACCCGCAGGTCGTCCTGGAGCCCCTCGAGCCCCTGACCCGTCTGGGAGTAGGAGACGGCGCGCCGGGATTGCAGGTCAACCCCACTCTCCTCACAGAACTCGACAAGCCATCGCATGCCCTCCAGGTTGGACCTGAGGAAGGAAGCCGCGGTGGCCGGGCCGTGCTGGCGCAGGATGCGCCCGATGCGGTTCCCGTGCAGGACCGTGAGCTGGCCGGTCGCATTCCCGGTGGTCCCCGCTCCGGGATGCCTGGAATCCACGACCAGGGTGCGTTGGCCCGCTCTGGACAGCATCACGGCGGTGGCTAGGCCGGTCATCCCGGCGCCCACAATAACGGTGTCGAAGTGCCGGTTGGTCAGCCGGGACGCGGAATCGGTGGCGAGTGGCTCGCGGCCCGCCAGCCACAATGAGTCGTTCATGGTTGCCCCTCCCGGTTGCGTTCGAACTTGGATAACTTGTGCGAGCCGTCGCAGAACGGCTTGACGGCGGACATCCCGCATCGGCAGAGCGCAACCGTCTCCCGCTCCTGCTGGATGGGCAAGCCGTCCCCGTCGACAATGTCGACCTGCCCGCGCACCAACAGCGGGCCGCGGGGGCACACCACGATCTCGGTCGGATCCTCACTGGCCCTCACAGCGAGACCACGCAGTCGAGCGGTGCCGTCATGCTGCCTCCAGGGCGGGCAGCGGCAGGCGCAGCGAGGTGCCGCCAATGGCCCATGCCTCCATCTGCCACGTGCCGACGAGTTCATCCAGCATGCAGACGGTGGCAGCGCCGAAGAAGACGTCGCTCGCGAGCCGGGGGTCCTCATCGATGAGGCCACCGGCGAGGTCGCGTCCCGCTATTTGCTCGTGGACCGCGTCGGCCTCGACGTGCTCGTCGAAATAGTCGGTCACGGGTGAATCGAAGCCCAGACGGCGGAACCCCCGCGCGTACCGCGCATTGGGGACGGACGACGTCATCTCGTAGATCGCCAGGTGTCCCACGATCGCCCCGCGCAGCCGGCGCTGCAGCCCGAAGAGCGACATCGCATTGACGGAGGCAAGCGTGATGGCCGGGAGGAAATCAAGGTACGCGCCGAAATCCGACTTTAGCCCAAGCCCCTCCATGGTCCGTGCGAAGAGCTGCGAGTGCATCTTCCCGGTCCTCCCGCCTCCGTATTCGTCGGCCTGGATTTCCACCATGGCGGACTTGGCGCGCCCGGACAGCCGGGGAATCGCCCAGGTGTGGGGATCCGCCTCCTTGAGCTGATAGATCGACTTGTGGACCAGGAACTCGCGCAGCTGTCCAACGTCCGCACGGCGGGCCACAAAGTCCGCGACCGAGGGCCCTCCCGGGGCCTCGGCCATGGCGAAGAGCCGGTCCGCAACGTTCTGCGCGCCGCGGGGCGGGCGCTCGTGCGCGGACACGGCGTCCCTCAGGCGTCCCTCGAACGCCTCTTCCAGCCGGGCCCGGGCGGCAAGGAGCGGCGGGTGCCACTCCCAGCGGTCGTTGACCCCCTCGATCCCCGAGTAGTGCAGTTCGTAGAGGCAGAGCAGGGCAAGCTGCAGATCGTCGTCGTAGAGAACGTCGCCGTGCGCGCGAAGTGACCTGTCGAGGGTCTCCTCAAGACCCGGCAGCGGGTCGGCGAAGTCGTTGCGCTGCAGCGCCTCGAACAGGGTGCGGGTGATGGGGCCGCGGACGGCGGGAAGCTCCATGTGGATGTCCTTTGGTGGAGGGGAACGGGGTAAGGGGCGGCCGGTCGGCCCCATTGCCGACCGGCTCGCCGAGCACCCCACAGAGGGCGCGCCTGTCGGCACGCCGCGGGTGGATGGGAGTGTGCGGAGAGTGCACCGTGGCTTGGGGAACGGGCCCACCGTGAAGACGGCCCCGCAGGAACGCGGAACAGCAGCCTACGGAGCGGGTGCGACGCTTTGGCATGTCCCGAACAGCGTGGTTGCGGGTGCGGCTTCCTGGGGGCACGAGACCTCCTTCGTCATCGTCCCCCGGGAGCCGGGGCGGCCAGCGGCCGGCCTTGGTAGGCGTGTTCACATCGCATGCTCTTGTTGCGGCACACCCTCGTTGGTATGCGGCGTTCCCGATGGGGCAATCGTTCGGGGCTGGCCCACCATGACATGCATTTTGGACGAAGTAAACACTTGCACACCCGCATTATCGACGGTCGGAACGGCCCACCGCTGGCGGTTAAGGCCAATCCTGCCGGTCTGCTTCTTACGTTGTAAGCCTGCTCGTTCTTACGGCGTAAGTCGAATCGAGTCCGACGCTTTCCCTCGAACCGCTCGGATGTTTGACTGGACTCTTGGCCGGCGCGACGCGCCGGTGCCAAACGCAATCCCCACCAGGAGGACCCTTGAAGGCACTCACATGGCAAGGCAAGCGAACCATCGGCTACGACGAGGTCCCGGATCCTAGGATCCAGGAGCCCGGGGACGCGATCGTCAGGATCACGTCCACCGCCATCTGCGGCTCGGACCTGCACCTGTACGAACTTATGGGCCCCTACATGCATGCAGGCGACGTGCTGGGCCACGAGCCCATGGGCATCGTCGAGGAGGTCGGCCCGGGCATCAACCGCCTCAAGGTGGGGGACAGGGTGGTCATCCCTTTCAACATCTCCTGCGGGCACTGCTGGATGTGCGAGCACGGCCTGCAGTCCCAATGCGAAACCACCCAGGTGCGCTCCAAGGGCAGGGGAGCGGCACTGTTCGGCTTCTCGGAGCTCTATGGGCGGGTCCCCGGCGGCCAGGCCGAATTGCTACGTGTGCCCCACGCGGACTACGGCGCCGTGGTCGTCGGCAACGAGCTGCCGGACCACCGCTACCTTTTCCTCTCGGACATCCTGCCCACCGCCTGGCAGGGCGTCGACTACGCCGACGTCCCGGAGGGCGGCACACTGGCCGTCTTCGGCCTGGGCCCGGTTGGACAGCTGGCGGCGAGGATCGGCGTTCACCGCGGATACCGTGTCATCGCCGTCGACCCGGTGGCCGAACGCCGCGAGATGGCCGCGCGCCACGGTGTGGAGGTCTTGGACTTCACGAAAGATACGGTGGGCCAGTTGGGGGAGATGACCCAACGCGGTCCGGACGGCGTGCTCGACGCCGTCGGCATGGAAGCCCACGGATCGCCGACCGCCTCGATCCTCCAGCAGGCCACGGGACTGTTGCCGGACAAGATTGCCCAGTTGGCCATGGAGAACGCGTCGGTGGACCGCACGGCCGTCCTGCACTCCGCGATCAAGGCCGTGAGGCGCGGTGGCACCATTTCCATCAGCGGCGTCTACAGCGGGCAGGCCACGCCCATGCCGCTGTTGGACCTCTTCGACAAGCAGGTTCAAATCCGGCAGGGCCAGTGCAACGTGAGGCGCTGGACGGACACCATCCTGCCCCTGACGGAGGATCCGGCCGACCCGCTGGGCCTTGATGATTTGGTGACCCACACGGTGCCGCTCTCCAAGGGGCCAGAGCTCTACTCGACGTTCCAGAAGAAGGAGGACGGCTGCATCAAGGTGGTCCTCCAGCCGTAGCGGTGGACGCCCCCTGGTTCCGTCCGGCGGCGGGCGGGGCCACGGGAACCGCAAACAACGTAGTGAAAGACGGATTCGCCAAAGGGGCATAGGCTAAAACAGTGGTCAAACGGCGCTTGCCGTTCTAGGGTCACCTGTAGGGCTGCAGGCGAAACCAGAAAGCCTCCGGCCGTTGTCACGATGATGTGGAGGCCTGTGCCAATGCCGATTCAATCCCGACCACCCGAGGCGACCCGCCGGGGGAGGCGAGCCGCGGCGGCGGCCGTCGCCATGGCAAGCCTGCTGCTTTCGGGCTGTGCCCCCGCGGACGGAGGCGCTCCGGTACTGACCTGGTACATCAACCCGGACGACGGCGGCCAGGCGGCCATCGCGGAACGCTGCACCGCCGCCGCCAACGGGCAGTACTCCATCGAGACAACGTTGCTGCCCGCGGACGCGTCCTCACAACGGGAACAGCTTGCCCGGCGCCTCGCCGCCGGAGACACGTCCCTGGACATCATGAGCCTGGACCCGCCGTTCATTCCCGAACTGGCCGAGCCGGGCTTCCTGGCGCCGGTCCCCGAGGAGACCATCCAGAAGACCACGGCGAACACGCTGGAGGGCGCACTCGCCGGCGCAACGTGGAAGGACACGGTGGTCACCGTCCCCTTCTGGGCCAACACGCAGCTGCTGTGGTACCGCAAATCCGTGGCGGAGGCCGCCGGCCTGGACATGTCCCAGCCCGTCACCTGGGACCAAATCATCGGGGCGGCGCGCGACCAGGACAAGTTCCTGGGGGTGCAGGGCGCGCTCGCGGAGTCCATGACCGTGTGGGTCAACGCGCTGGTCGAGTCGGGCGGCGGGCAGATCATCGCCAACCCGGAGGCCTCCGCGGACGAGGTCCAGCTGGGGCTCGAGTCCGACGCCGGCAAGAAGGCCGCGGAAATCGTCTCGACCATCGGCTCGGAAGGCCTCGGCAGCCCGGGTCTGCCCACCCAAGCGGAAAACGAGTCGATGCTCCTGTGGCAGGGCGACAAGGGCTCGTTTATGGTCAACTGGCCCTTCGTCTGGCCGGCCACCAACGGCGCCGCGGAGGCGGGCAACCTGGACGCCTCGCTGGTCGAGGACATCGGGTGGGCGCTTTACCCCCAGACGGTCGCCGGCCAGGAGTCGGCTCCGCCGCTGGGCGGCATCAACCTCGGCGTCGGGTCCAAGAGCGACAATCCCGATCTTGCCTACAAGGCCATCGAATGCATCGTGTCGCCCGAGAACCAGATCGAATACTTCGTCACGAACGGCAACCCGCCGTCGGACTCCACCGCATACGACGACCCGTCCATCATCGAGAAGTTCCCCATGGCGGACACCATCCGGCAGTCGCTCGAGCAGTCCGCTCCGCGGCCGCAGACGCCGTACTACAACGAGGTCTCCACCGGCATCCAGCAGAACTGGGCGCCGCCGTCGGCGGTCAACCCGGAGACGACCCCGCAGACCACCACCCAATTCATCGTTGATGTCCTCCGAGGGGAGAGGCTGCTGTGAGTGCCACCACCGAAACACGGAAAGAAGCCAGGGAGGGGGCGCGCCATTCGTCGCGGACGGCCCCCGTCTTCAGCGACCGGCGCAAGGCCGAGCGCAAGCTGGGATGGATCCTCGCGGGGCCCGCGTTCGTCATCATGCTCCTCGTCACCCTGTATCCGATTCTTCAGGCCGTCTGGGACTCGCTGTTCAATTTCCGGCTGACGGCGCCGGCGGACCGCGCGTTCATCGGCCTGGGGAACTACTCGACGATCCTGACGGACCAGCTTTTCTGGAAGGCCCTCGGCGTCACGCTCCTGATCACCGTCATCACCGTGGTCGTGGAACTGGTCCTCGGCTTCGCCCTGGCGCTCGTCATGAGCAAGGCGCTGAAGTCGCTGCGCGGGCTCGTCCGCACGGCCATCCTGGTGCCCTACGGCATCATCACCGTCGTCTCCGCCTTCGCCTGGTTCTACGCCTTCGACATCAACTCCGGCTTTGTGAACAGCTGGTTCGACTGGGTCCCGGGCATCGGGGAGGACACCAACTGGTTCGCCGGCACGTGGTCCTCGCTGTTCGTGATCATGGCATCGGAGATCTGGAAGACGACGCCGTTCATCTCGCTCCTGCTGCTCGCCGGACTGGCGCAGGTCCCGGATGAGCTGACGGAGGCCGCCGAGGTTGACGGCGCCACCTGGTGGGAGCGGATGGTCCGCGTGATCCTGCCGAACATGAAGGCCGCGATCATGGTGGCCGTGCTGTTCCGGGCACTCGACGCCTTCCGCATCTTCGACAACGTGTTCATCATGACCAACGGGGCGTTTGGGACCGAGGTGCTCTCGCTCCTGGCGTACCGGACGTCGATCGGCCGGCTGGAGATCGGGCTGGGTTCCGCCGTCTCCGTGCTCCTGTTCCTGTGTGTCCTGCTCATCTGCTTCGTCGCCATCAAGCTGTTCAAGGTGGATCTGGCCGGAAGCCAGGGGGGGAAATAATGTCCAAGACAACATCGAAGTCGAAGCTCATTTGGGCGGCCATCACCGTGGTGGTCCTGATCTACGCGCTGTTCCCGGTCGCGTCCATCTTCGCCACCTCCTTCAAGGAGCCCAGCGACCTGGCCAACGGCAAGTTCCTGCCGACCAAGTGGTCGGGGGTCAACTACGAGCAGATCCTCGTCGGCGACGCGCAGGAGCTGTTCCTCTCGTCGCTGCGCAACTCGATCGGCATCGCGCTGATCGCCACGTTCGTCGCCGTTGTGCTCGCCACGCTGTGCGCCTACGCGATCGCGCGGTTGGACTTCCCGGGAAAGAAGCTCATCCTCACCACGGCACTCGCCGTGTCCATCTTCCCCGTGATCTCCATCGTGACGCCGCTGTTCAACGTCTGGCGCACCATCGGCCTCTACGACACGTGGCTGGGCCTGATCATCCCGTACCTGTCGCTGACGCTGCCGATCTCCATCTGGACGCTCGCCGCGTTCTTCCGGCAGATCCCGTGGGAACTCGAGCAGGCGGCTCAGGTAGACGGAGCCACCACGTGGCAGGCGTTCCGCAAGGCGATCGTCCCGTTGGCGGCGCCCGGCGTGTTCACCACCGCGATCATCGCGTTCTTCATCGCCTGGAACGACTTCGTCTACGGGATCTCACTGACGTCCACGGAGGCGGCCCGGCCGGTCCCCGCCGCGCTGGCGTTCTTCACCGGTGCCTCGCAGTTCGAATCACCCACCGGGGCCATCTCCGCGGCGGCGATCATCGTCACCATTCCCGTGGTCCTGCTGGTGCTCCTCTTCCAGCGCCAAATCGTCTCCGGCCTGACCCAGGGCGCCGTCAAGGGCTAACGCCCGGGCCCGCGAACCACAAAGGACAACACCATGGCTTCAATCACCCTGAACAACCTCGTCAAGAAGTACGACGACGGATTCCCGGCGGTCAACGACGTCTCGATCGACATCGCGGACGGCGAGTTCGTCATCCTGGTCGGCCCGTCCGGCTGCGGCAAGTCCACGCTCCTGCGCATGATCGTGGGGCTGGAGGACATCACGTCGGGCGATCTGCTGATCGACGGCAAGCGCGTCAACGAGAAGGCTCCGCGCGACCGCAACCTGGCGATGGTCTTCCAGAACTACGCCCTGTATCCGCACCTGACGGTCTTCGAAAACATCGCGTTCCCGCTGCGGCTGAACAAGGGCAAGCTGGGGGAGGAGGAGATCAAGCGGCGCGTGATGACGGCGGCAAAGACGCTGGAACTGACCGACCACCTGGAACGGAAGCCCGGCAACCTCTCCGGCGGGCAGCGCCAGCGCGTGGCCATGGGCCGGGCGATCGTCCGGCAGGCCGACGCGTTCCTTTTCGACGAGCCGCTCTCCAACCTGGACGCCAAGCTGCGCGGGCAGATGCGCGCCGAGATCTCCCAGATGCAGCGGCGCCTCGGCACCACCAGCGTCTACGTGACCCACGACCAGACCGAGGCGATGACGCTGGGCGACCGAGTCGCCGTGCTGAAGAAGGGCATCCTGCAGCAGATCGCCTCGCCGCGGGAACTCTACGAGCAGCCCGTCAACCTTTTTGTGGCCGGCTTCATCGGCAGCCCGTCGATGAACTTCCTCCCGGCGACGCTGGAGGGGGACGTCCTCCGGACGCCCATCGGCAACATTCCCGTCCCCGAGGAGAAGGCGGCGGTGGCCCGCGGCAAGAGCGTGGTGCTCCTGGGCATCAGGCCCGAGTTCTTCGAGGACGCGTCCCTGGTCGAGGACCACAAGCTCCAGCACGGCTCGCGGTTCCAGGCGGAGCTGACCCACACGGAGTGGCTGGGCAACGAGCAGTACGGCTACATCGACTTCGAGCCGACGCCGGAGGTGCGCGACCTGCTGCAGGGCCTCGCAGCGGACATGGACGCCGAGGAACTGCGGCCCCAGGTCGTGGTGACCTTGGACGCTGCGAGCCGCATCCGTGGCGGACAGCCGGCGGAGCTGTGGCTGGACACCCGGCGGCTGCATATCTTCGATCCCGGCAGCGGCGAGAACCTCACGCGGGACGCCGAAGCGGGGGCGGCCCTCACGCAGGAGGCCTCGCAGGAGCGCGAGCGCGAAATCCAGCGCGCCGCCCAGGCCGCGGCCGACGGAAACGGCCCGAAGGGCGACCAGATCGGGGTGGCGTAGCCGTCACTACGCCGGGCGCGGACCAGCGGTCCGCCTGGCATGAAGTCTCGACCAGGGGCCGGGCGGTCATCGACCGCCGGGCCCCTGCCTGTCTGTCCGCTCCGCGGGAAGAAGCTTCCAGGCCGCCGTGCGTTCGGCACCCGTGGGCGCGTCGGCGTGGTCAGCTGGCCGGGTCGTACTGGAATTCGCGCAGTTCCTGTGCGCAGCGGCAGGCGACGGCGATCTTCGCGGCCCACTCCAGCGCGTCTTCCCGGGTGGGCAGCTCGAGCACGGTGTAGCCTCCGTTGGGCACCTTGTGGTCCGGGTACGTGCCTTCGGTGACGGTGCCGTCGCCCGCCACGCGGACGGGCTCCACGCCCTCGTTGATCCCGCCCCCGAAGACGTACACGCCGGCCGCCTTGGCCTCCTCGATGACCGCATGGGACTCTTCGACCACCGCCTCGAAGTCCCCTTCGGGGAACACCATGGCCTCACCGGGGAACGAGATCAGGTACTTCGTCATTCGAGGACTCCTCTGCTCCAGCGGCGCGGACCGTCCGCGCTTCCCTGCGGCACCGTTCCGGTGCCCAGCCCGATTATCGCTCCCCGGTCCATCCTGCGGTCAAGGGGTGCCCTCGCCGCGTAGACGTAGGCGTCCCTGAGGACCACACTCAGCTTCATCGGCATGCATTGAGTCCATTCGTGGTCGGAAGGTGCGCTAGAGACGGGCGAGGTAGCCGGCGAAGCCGTCCGGGGCCCGACCGTCAGTCCGCGCGGACGTCACGGCGTGCAGGGTCCCGGACGCCCGCACGTCCATGCCGGCCGCGCGGAGGCATTCGACGAGACGAACGTCCTCGCCGCTCCGCAGGGGTTCAAAGCCGCCGACGGCCAGGTACGACGACGCCCGGACCCCGAGGTTGGCTCCGTGGATGTGTCCGTGGCCGTCTGCGCGGACGTGCCGAGCGGACCACGCCGCGTGGCGGCGGGCACCAAGCTCGGACCGGTCCGGCTCGACGGTGCCGAGCACGGCGTCGGCGCCGTGGTCGGCGAACTCGAGGAAGCGCACCAGCCAGTCGGTCGGCACCAGCGTGTCGGCGTCCGTGCAGGCGATCCATGCCGGGGTGTCGGGCGGGACGGTGGCCAGCGCGGCGGCGACCCCCGCGGCGCGCGTCGCGCCGACGGAACCGAAGCCGACGGTCAGCGTTCGGATGCGGGAGTCGGCGGCCGCTGCCTCGCCGGCGACCCGGGCCGAGCCGTCCGTGCAGCGGTCCAGCACCAGCGTGACGGCGGCCCCGCAGCCGGGCGCGGTCGCCGCCAAGGCATCGAGGGCCGTCCGGAGGGCCGTGATGCACGCCCCCAGGGTCCGTTCCTCGTTGCGGACGGGAACAACAACGACCATCTGTCCAACGGGTTCGCGCGTGCTCATGCGCCGCCGCCCGGCGCCTCGAAAACCTCAAGGAGGAAGTCCGCCTCGCGGTGGACCACAACGGCGTCCCAGCCCAACTGGTCCAGCGCGGTGCTGTGCACCGTTTCGCCGTCGAGTTCCCACCCTTCGATGGGATGCAGCCAATGGCAGAGCAGCAGGTGCCCGCCGGGTGCCAGCGACTCGCTGGCCCGGGCCAGCAAGAGAGTCAGCTCGTCCCGTCCCAGGAAGTAGCCGACCTCGGAGACCACGACCAGCTCCAACGAGCCCGGCGGGACGTCGGGCCAGCCCCCGGGCAGGTCGGCGCGGACGAGGTCCACCTGCCGGAGGTCCTTCAGCCGCTTGCGGGCCGCCGCGATGGCGACCTCGCTCGCGTCCAGCGCGATCACGGAACCGCACCGCTCGGCCAGCGCCTGCGTCAGGACACCGATGGAACAGCCCGCCTCGAGGGCGGACGCGTAGTCCGTCCTGGGCAGGGACGCCAGTGTCACGGCCCGCTTCCGGCGCTCGTAGTCGCTGGTCAGGTAGGCCCAGGGATCGGGGTCGCGCGTGTACAGCGCATCGAAGACCGCCGCGGCCGAGGCTGAGTCGCGCCGGCCGCTGGGACTCCAGCGGAACGTCTCGGCGCCGCGCTCGAAGTGCGCCAGGAAGCCTCCAGCCAGCAGTACCCCGTCGCCCGGGGCGTCGGAGAGCGCCGTGATCTGAGACGTGTGCGAGTCCATGGCGGCGCGCTTGGCGGCCAGCGCCCCGCCGTCGAGCGCCAGGGACCGCCAGTGTGTCCATTCCGGGGAGGCCTCCGGATCGGCCCACAGCCAGTACCAGATGGGGAATTCGACCAGGGCCGCCTTGTGGCGGGCCGCCACGCGCGAGGCGGCGGCGCCCACGGCGTCGTGGTCCGTGTGGCCGTCGAACCTGTAGGGAGCGGCGATCGTCGCCGCGGAGCCCTTGGGGAGAAGGGCGGCGACCGCGGCCTCCACGGCGGCGACGTTCTCCGCGACCCGGCCGTCGGGCAGACCCAAACAATCCCACGTCAGCGATCCAGCTGGGGCGCCGGCGACCGACGACCGCAGCGCGTCCATCGCGGCCGCGAACTCTCCGGTGCGCACGTCGGCCAGGCGCTCCTGGGTATGGGTGGGGGAATCGGGGTGCGATGCCTCGCCGGCCGTGCACAGGACGACGTACACGTCGGCGCCGGCCCGAAGCGCGGCGTTCATCAATCCCGCCGCTCCGAGGGACTCGTCGTCGGGATGGGCCGCGACGACCACCAGTGTGCCGCCCGCCCCCGGTATCGCCTCGGCGGGCAACGGGGGGAGGGATGCGACACCTGCGGCCACCCACCGGTCTTCCGGTGTTCCGGCGTCGAGGTGGGTGAACGTCACCATGTTCCAGGTTCCCCGTTCCGCTGGCCGGCCTCAAGCACCAAGCCGCCCAAGGACGCGTCGTCGCGTGCCCCGTGGTGCTGCCGCACATAGAGCGTCAGGTCGGCCACGCGCCGGGCATGGTCCTCGTCGAACGCCAGCGGCGCGGGGCCCAACGCCTCGCCGCAGATGGCCAGGATGCGGGTGCAGACGTCGGCGATCTGCCCTCGAACCCTGTGTCCCTCCAGCCAACCCGCCGTGCCGGCGTCCACGGCATCTGCCGCGGCGGCCAGCGCGGCCGCGCCGCCGGCGAGCAAGCGGTCGGACTCGCCCAGCCACGCAAGCGCCAACTGGTCCGGGGTGCGGCGCTCCGCGGCCCGCGCGAGCGTCCTGAACAGTCCCACGGCGCCGCCGAACCAACATGCCGCGACACCGATGCCGCCCCAGGCGAACCCATCCCGCCGCAGGTACCAGTCGGTGGCGCCCACCGGGGAGGCCGCCACGGAGGAAAACCCGACCGGCCCGCTGGGCACACCCGGAAGTCCGTGCGCGTTCCAGGTGCCGGCACGCACGTCGACGCCGTCCTGGCGAAGGTCCACGGCGAAGGCCCTACGGCCGCCGTCGACGTGGGCCGTGACGACTGCGCGGTCCGCCTGCCCGGCGAGGGAACACCAGGGCTTCTCGCCGTCCAGCAGCCACGCGCCGCCATCCTGGGCGGCGGACAGCCGCGACTGCCCGGACTCGGCGGCGTACACGCCCCACACGGAGCCCGGTTCCCACGGCTGACCTGCCTGCGCGAGGATCGCGGCGGCGTCGAAATGGGGCTCGACGGCGCGTGCCGCCGCGAGGTCGGCCGACGCGACCGTGGCCAACAGTTCCCACAACCGGGCCGTGTCCCCGGCCCCGGGAAGCGGAGGGGGAGCGGCGACGGAGCGCAGGTGTTCGAGCGCCGGCGTCGGATCGCCGGCGGACATCTCCGCGGCCGAAAGCAGCCCCGCCGATCCCGCCCACGTTTCATCGGCGGAACGCCCCCCGCGACCGCCGAATCGTATGTGCCGGATGCCCAAGACCGCCCCCTTTGTCAGTGATCGCGTGATCTTCTGCCACCCTAGCGCGTTGGGCGGGCGCCGCGGCCATCGCCGCGTAGCCTCCCCGCGAAGCATGCCCAAACAACGCTTGACCCCTGCCTGACCTGTGCGACTACGCTGTAAGTACCGAGACACGGAGGTTGGTGAAATGGCCGAAAACCGGAATCCGAGTATCAAGGACGAAGAGCTCTACGAAAAGCTCCGCGACGAGGGCAATTCGAAGCAGAAGGCTGCACGCATAGCCAATGCCGCGGCGCGGGACGGCCGCGGCACCGTCGGCGAGCGTGGCGGCGAGTCCGGCAGCTATGAGGACTGGACGGTCGACGAACTCAAGAGCCGCGCCAAGGAGATTGGCCTGCACTGCTATTCCGACATGAAGAAGGCCGAGCTGATTGATGGCCTGCGGAATTCCTGACCAGGGAATTCTTGGCGTGCCCCGAACCACCCACCACCATAGGAGCTGAACATGGAAGAGCCAGACGCCTCACTTGACCGATCCAACCACCCGCCGAACAAGCCGACCCGACCCGTGGACACGAAGCCACGGGGCTGGCTCCTGTTCGCGTCCGGACTCGTGATTGCCCTTGTCTTCGGCATCTACCTGTGGGTCGAGGCCCTCAAGCGCGGCAACGCTGCCACCCCGCTCTGGCTGGGCGTCGCGTTCGGACTCATCATCGCCGGCCTTGGCCTGTATCGGCGGCTGGCCGGCCCGAGCAAGCTGGACTTTGCCGAAGGAGGAACAAATGTCAGTGAATGATTCACCAGAAATCGTCCCGCCGACCCTCGACGGGGCGCCGGAGGCGGAACCGCTGGACGGCCGCGACTCGCAGCCCGTGCCCGAGGGCTCGTCCGACGATCCGCGGACCCTCGACGCGGACGATCCGCTGCGGGATCCGGAGCGGCTCGTGGACGAGGACCAGCCGACGGAACCTCTTCCCGAGAACGAGAGCTTCCTGGAGCTCCCCGATTCCGAGGAACTGTCCGGCACGGTCGGCGCCGACGAGCTGCCCGGCCGCGACGGCGCCGAGGACACGTTCGACGAGGATGCGCTTCCCGACGGGAGCGGCAACGACGGCCCTCCCGAACGCCGTCCGGACCCGGACCGCTTCGACGCGGGATAGGTCCAACGCGGCGGCCACCCGCCCGCGCAAGCCGAACGCCCACCGCCGGCCGAAAAGGCTAGCGGTGGGCGCCGTCCGTTAAGAGGTCGAGGACGGCGCGGTCGGGCTGCCTGCGGAAGTCGGCGGCCCGGCCCTGCTCGAAGTGCTTCACGACGCGGGGATCCACGTAGGAATCGCGCGCCACGGACGGCGTGTTGTGCAGCCATTCGGCGGCGTCCTTGACGGCCACCGTGACGGCATCCGGGGAGCTGTCCCCGGCACGCAGCGCCCTGGCGAGTGAACGCGCGGCCACGACTGTTCCCTGCCACGTGCGGAAGTCCTTGGCCGAGATGTGCGACGACGCGGCGTCGGCCAGATAGCCGTTGATGTCGGTGTCCGATACCCCCTGCCACTTCTTGCGGCGCCCGTTCACCACGGGATAGCAGATGGCCGGCGCCGCGCGGGGTGTCTTCGGGACGGTGGCGAAGTAGGCGGCTAGGAGCGGGTCCTCGAGCGCCACGTCCCAGTCGCCGCCGGACTTGCCGCGGAACACCAGCCGTACCAGATTCTTCTCCACGCTGACGTGGCGCCGTTGGAGCGTGGACGCTCCGAACGAGCCGTTCTCCTCGGCGTAGGCGGCCCCGCCGACCCGCAGCCCGGCGCGGTCCAGCAGCCGAACGGCCGCGGCGAGCGCTCGACGCCGGACGTCGTCCTCCTGCTTCAGGTCCCTGCTGACTGTCCGGCGCACGGCGGGCAGCCGCTGGGCGAACGACAGCGAACGCGTGAACTTCTCCGCGTCCCTGAGTTCGCGCCAACGCGAGTGGTAGAGGTACTGCGTCCGCCCGGCGGCGTCGATCCCCGTGGCCTGTATGTGCGCGTTGGCCTGCGGCGCGATCCACACGTCGGTCCAGGCCGGAGGAATGGCCAGGGCGCGGATGCGTTCCAGCGTGGATTCCGAGGTGACCTTGCGCCCGTTGGCCGCGGCGTAGGTGAACCCGCCACCCGCCTGTCGGCGGGTGATCCCGGCGCTGCCGGGCTGGACCTTGCGCAGGCGTGGGGCCACCTAGGCGCCCTTCCTCTTCTTCGTCGTCGACCCTGCCGGAGCCTTGGAGCGCTTGCCCTCGATGCTGCGCTTGAGCGCCTCCATCAGGTCGATCACGTCGCCGGAACCCTCGCCCGACTCCTCCTGGGCGGCCTCCGTGTCGCCGAACGTCGCCCCGGTGTCCAGCGAGTCGCCCTTCTTCAGCTTCTCGTCGATCAGCAGCCGCAGTTCCTTCTGGTATTCGTCCTCGAACTCCAGCGGCGCAAAGTCGCCGGCGAACTGCTCCACCAGCATCGCCGACATTTTGAGCTCCTGGTCGCTGATCTTGGCCCGCGACTTGGTGGCCGGGAAATCAACCTCGCGAACCTCGTCGCCCCACAACATGGCCTGCAGCACCAGCACCTTCCCGCGCACGCGCAGCGCGCCGAGCCGGGTCTTCTGACGCAGCGCGAACTTCACGATCGCGGTCAGCTCCGTGTCCTCCAGCGTCTTGCGGAGCAGCAGATAGGCCTTGGGGGACTTCGAATCCGGTTCCAGGTAGTAGCTTCGCTCCATCATGATCGGGTCGATCTGGTTGTTGGGAACAAACTGCACCACCTCGATCTCCCGGCTCTTCTCGGCGGGAAGGGCGTCGAAGTCCTCCGCCGTGAGCACCACGGTGCGCTCCCCGTCGTCGTACGCCTTCTGGATGTGCTGGTACTCGACCTTTTCGGCGCACACCTCGCAGCGCCGCTGGTACCGGATGCGGCCGCCGTCGGCGTCGTGCACCTGGTGGAGCGGCACGTCGTGGTCCTCGATGGCGCCGTACGCCTTGACCGGCACGTTGACCAGGCCGAAGGCGACGGCGCCCGTCCAGATGGCGCGCATGGCCTAGAGCTCGACCGTCCCGGAATCGCCGGGGTGGGCCGGCTTGCCGGTGATCTTGGCCTTGACCCAGCCGGCCGCCAGGGCCGCGGCGCCCGCGGGGTTCTCCCAGAACTGGGCGGACTCCGCGTCGACCCGCAACAGGACGACGTTGGGGGACTCCGGCCCGCCCTCGACGAACTCGTCGACCACCGGCCCCCAGAGCTGTCGCTTCTTTTCGACGTCCCCGACGACGCTCGCCGTGGCCGCCAGCGAGACCCAGTGCTTGCTGTCGGAAAAGGCCACGTTCACCGCGCCGTCCGCCTGGATCTCGGTGGCGACGTCGGAGTCCAGGGTGGTGAAGAACCACAGGTCCCCGTCCTCCGCGACCTCAACCACGCTCATCGGACGGCTCACCAGCTTGCCGTTGGAGTGCGTGGTCACCATGCCGACCCGCGTGTGGTTGATGATTGCCAGAACCTTCTGTACGTCGTTGTTCTCTGCCACGGCGTTCCTCCTTGGGTTTGGTGCAACCGACCCTACCTTTTTTGCGGCGCGTTGTAAGGGGGCGGAGCCCGCAGGTTCCGTCCGTTCGCGCATGTCAACGCGGCCGTGGCGCATGCGGGCCTAGCACTGGACGGCGCGAGGCGGCACAGTGGGAGGCAACGGGAAGGAGCCCCAGCCATGACCCCATCCTCCAGCGGGCAGATGGTCGAGGTCGCCGGCCACCGGCTGAAGGTCACCAATCTGGACAAAGTGCTGTATCCGGAGACCGGCACCACCAAGGCCGACGTCCTGCGCTACTACGCCGAGGTGGCGCACGTTTTGGTGCCGCAGGCCGCCCTCCGGCCGGCAACGCGCAAGCGGTGGGTCAACGGCGTGGGGACCGCCGAGAAGCCGGGGCAGATGTTTTTCCGCAAGGACCTGGAGGACTCGGCGCCGGACTGGGTGCCCCGGGCGGACATCCAGCATTCCGACCACGTGAACACGTACCCGCTGGTGAACCATCCCGCGGTGCTGGCCTGGTTCGGGCAGGTCGGGGCCTTGGAAATCCACGTGCCGCAGTGGCGCTTTTCCCGCGAACTGTCGCCGTTGAATCCCGACCGGATGGTGTTGGACCTCGATCCGGGCGAGGGGGCGGGCTTGGCCGAATGTGCCGAGGTGGCGCTGCTCTGCCGGGACCTGCTCGCGGACATGGGCCTGGAGGCCGTGCCCGTCACCTCCGGGTCCAAGGGCATCCACCTGTACGCGCCGCTGGACGGCAGCCACACCACGGAGCAGGTCTCCGACGTGGCGCACGAGCTGGCCCGCTCGCTCGAGGCGGACCACCCGGACCTGGTGGTCTCGTCGATGAAGAAGACCCTGCGGACGGGCAAGGTGCTGGTGGACTGGAGCCAGAACAACGGCAACAAGACCACCATCTGTCCGTACTCGCTCCGCGGCCGCGCGCACCCGATGGTCGCCGCGCCGCGGACCTGGAAGGAAATCGAGGACCCGAAGCTGCGGCAGCTGGACTTCCAAGAGGTCATCGAGCGCGTCGCCGACGGCGTCGATCCCATCTCCGCCCAAGGGTGGCACGGCGCGACGGCGGGGCGCGAGGCCGGCGATCCGGGAACCGGAGACACCGACCGCCTCGCCACCTACCGCCGCATGCGGGACGCGTCCAAGACCCCCGAGCCGGTGCCCGAGGAGCCGCCCGCCGCCCGGCGGCTCGCCGACGGCGAACTGGCCACCTTCGTGGTGCAGGAGCACCACGCCCGCCGCCTGCACTGGGACTTCCGGTTGGAACACTCGGGCGTGCTCGTCTCGTGGGCGGTGCCCAAGGGCCCACCGCTCGACACCGAGGAGAACCGGCTGGCCGTGATGACCGAGGACCACCCGCTAGATTACGGGAGCTTCGAGGGCAGCATCCCCAAGGGGGAGTACGGTGCCGGCGACGTGACGATCTGGGACGCCGGAACGTACGAGCTGGAGAAGTGGCGCGAAGGCAAGGAAGTCATCGTTGTGCTCCACGGCCGGCGCGACGGCGGCTTCGGTGGCGTCCCGCGACGCTACGCCCTGATCAACGCCCCCGGAATGGGGGACAAGAAGAACTGGCTCATCCATTTGATGAAGGATCAGCCGGACCCGGGTGCCAAGCCGGGGGAGACGGCTCAGAAGCACCACGGGCGGCACCACCCGGGGCGCTCCGGACCCTCCGCGGCAGCGTTGAGCCGACAGGACTCGGCCGCCGGCAAGGCCGCTGACGCGACCGTCGTGATGGATACCAGCGCGGCCAACGATGCGGCCGAGCGTCCGGCGCCGGCCGCGCACGCGGGGCACGGCGAGTTGCCGGAACCAATGCTCGCGACGGTCGGGACCTCCGACGGCCTGGACCCCGAGTCCGAGTGGGAGTTTGAGATGAAATGGGACGGCGTCCGCGCCATCGCCGGTGTGGCCGACGGCAGGGTGACCCTGGTCAGCCGCAACGGGAACGACATGACCCGGCTGTATCCGGAGCTTCAGGAGCTCGCGGGGCTCGCGGCGGGAGGCAAGGATCTGGACGGGGCGGTTTTCGACGGCGAAATCGTGGCGCTCAACGGTCGGCACCGGCCGAGCTTTGGGCTCCTGCAGACCCGCATGAAGCTGACCACCGAGCGGGAGATCGCGTCCACCGCGCAGAAGGTACCCGTCCACCTGATGCTGTTCGATTTGCTGCGCGTACCCGCCGGTTCGGCCGAGCCCCGCGGTCTGATGCGCACCCCCTATGCCGAGCGGCGTCGGGAACTGTTCACCGCCGTTGTGCCCGGCAAGCACATCCACCTGCCCGATGCCCACACCGGGGGCGTCGACGAGGCCATCGAGTCCAGCCAGGAACTGGGGCTGGAAGGCGTCATCGCCAAGAAGACGGACGGAATCTATCTTCCCGGCAAGCGCAGCCACAACTGGATCAAGATCAAGAACGAGTTCCACCAGGAGGTGGTGGTCATCGGCTGGCGGCAGGGATCCGGCGGGCGCGTCGGGGGCATCGGTTCCCTGCTCGTGGCGGTGAACAACGAGGACGGGCTGGGCTACGCCGGGCGCGTGGGAACGGGCTTCAGCGACGCCGACCTGCGGGAGGCGGAGACGATGCTCAAGCGGCTGGAACGCAAGACCCCCGCCATCGAGTCGGTGCCGGCCGCCGACCGCGGGGACGCCGTCTGGGTGAGCCCTCGGCTCGTCGGCGAGGTCAGGTATTCCGAGGTCACCGAGGCGGGGCGACTCCGGCACGCGGTGTGGCGCGGGTGGCGCCCGGACAAGGACCCGGAGCACGTGCGCTGGGAGGCACCGGACCGGTGACGGGCGGACCAGCCGTTGATCGGTGGCCGCATTTCCCCTAGCGTCGGATGGGTCCGCTGTACGGCACGACCAACGAGGGGATCCTCCATGGACGACATGCGCCAACCGAACAACCCGGAGACCGAAGCCGGCCAACTGACGCTGGACAATCCGGTGGACCGCCACCCCAAGATTTCGCCGCCGAAGCAGGACCAGCCCGAACCCGGGCTGGACGCCAAGCTTGAGCCCCGCGCCGACCACGGCGAGAAGTCCTACGTCGGGACCGGCCGGCTCAAGGGCCGCAAGGCGCTCGTCACGGGCGGGGACTCGGGTATCGGGGCGGCCGTGGCCATCGCCTTCGCGCGCGAGGGCGCAGACGTCGCCATCGCGTACCTGCCGGCCGAGGAGCAGGACGCCCGCGCGATCATTTCCGTCATCGAGGCCGAGGGGCGCATCGGGATCGGCTTCCCGGGGGACCTGATGGACGGCGACTACCGCGCGTCCCTGGCCGACGACGCCGCTCAGGCGCTCGGCGGGATCGACATCCTGGTGAACAACGCGGGGAAGCAGCTGAGCGTCGACAAGCTCGAGGACCTCGACGAGGAGCAGGTGCTGCAGACCTTCACCGTCAATATCATGTCCATGTTCACCGTCACCCGCGCGGCGCTCAAGCACATGCCGGAGGGCGCGTCGATCATCAATACGACGTCGATCCAGGCCTACGACCCGTCGCCGAACCTTTTGGACTACGCGTCCACGAAGGCGGCCATCAACAACTTCACCAAGGGCCTGGCCCAACAGTTGGCCCCGCGGGGGATCCGCGTCAATGCCGTTGCGCCTGGGCCCATTTGGACGCCGCTGCAGGTGTCCGACGGGCAGCCGAAGGATGCCCTCCCGGAGTTCGGGCAGGACACCCCGCTGGGCCGGGCGGGGCAACCCGTGGAGCTGGCTCCCGCCTACGTGTTCCTTGCCTCCGCCGAGTCGAGCTACGTGGTCGGCGAGACCCTCAACGTCAACGGCGGGAAGCCCTCGCCCTAGCTTCTTGGTCGGTGCGCCTTGTTGACGCGCTCCACGGCGTCTTTTCGCTATGCCCAATCGATATGTTCCCCCCTTGTAAACGCAGGTGGCCGAGCCTACGGTTTAGGTACCAGCCGGATGCTTGGCAACCGGCACGGAGCGCGAAGGAGCGAACCATGGGACGCGGTCAACTCGCTGAGGCGGGCGGCAGGAGCCAACGGGGTTTCCGGCCCCGGCACGTGCCAGGAACCGTTCTGGCAGGCTGGGGTCTGGTGGTCCTCATTCTCTGCGCGGCCTTCAGCGCCATCGGTTTGGGAGGCAGTGATTCTTCCGGCGTCTTGTTCTTTGGGATGTTCGCCGGGATCGGCATGGTCGCCTACGGCCTCTACCGCGGCATCGGCGGCTTCGGGCCGCTGGGCGGTGGGCCCGACGACGGATCCGGGCGGCATCGGGACGTCTAGGCCGTAAGTCGGCCGCCCAAACACCAGAACGAGCCACCGTCACACGAACCAACTTCCATTCGCGGGAGGGGAACGTGGCGGTGGTTCTCCTGTGGGTGCGGCACTCGGGAATGAAATGAGGCCACCTTGGGTTTTATATGCAAACGCATGAACCCAAGGTAAGGATGAGCAGCATGGCGAAGTCGATCGTAGTTATCTCCGGAGGGCTCGCAGTGCCCTCCACCAGCCGGATGCTGGGAGACCAGATCGCCGAGGCGGCGCGGCGGGCGCTCGCCGAACGCGGCGTCGAGTCCGAGGTTGTCGCCATCGACCTCCGCGACTACGCGGTGGACATCGCGAACAACATGGTTACCCGCTACGCCGCGCCCCGTTTGGCAGACGTGATCTCGAAGGTCGCCGCCGCCGACGCGCTGGTGGCCGTCAGCCCGGTCTTCACGGCCTCGGTCAGCGGCCTGTTCAAGTCGTTCCTGGACGTCCTTGATCCCAAGGCGCTCGAGGGCAAGCCCGTTGTGCTCGCGGCGACCGGCGGAAGTTCCCGCCACAGCATGGTCCTGGACTACGTGATGCGGCCGATCTTTGGCTACCTCCGGGCCGCCATCACGCCCACCGGAGTCTTTGCGTCGCCCGAGGACTGGGGCGGAGACACGGGCGGCGGGATGCTGTCGGAGCGCGCGGCCCGAGCCGCCGCCGAACTGGCCTCGGCCGTGGAGGGAGCGGCGTCCGCCAAGCCCGTGGACACCCGCATGGAGTCGCTCCCGTTCGAACAACTGCTGGGAAATATCACCCCCGTCTAGGAGCGCAGACGAGCCCGAACGCAGACAGGAAGGCCGCCCCGGTGAACTCCGGGGCGGCCTTCCTGTTCATACTTGTTGTTGCGGACTCGCTACTGGAAGCCGTCCTTGACGTCCTTGGCGGCGTCCTTGACGTGCTCGCCGGCCTGCTTGGTGTTCGCCGAGACCTGGTCTGCCCGGCCCTCGGCCTGCAGGCGTTCGTTGTCCGTGGCGTCGCCGACAGACTCCTTGGCCTTGCCCTTGAGCTCTTCTGCCTTGTTCGAAATCTTGTCACCCAAACCCATGGCGGGCTCCTTTCGTTGGTTTAACACGCAAGCTGCTGCCAGCGTCCGAACGGTGTAATTTCGGTCCTTGGTACTACTTCGCCTTGGCCGCTGCGGCCTTTTCGGTGCTGGCTCCGGCGTCGGACAGCTCGCCCTCGTTGTTTTCGAGGTGCGATCGCATGAACCACTGGAACAGCTCCAGCGCCGACGTCTGGGTAATGAGCAGGTCCTCGGCGATCGGATCGATCTCGCCGACGGCCTCGATGGCCTCGCGATGGCTGGAGATGACCCCGGTGTAGACAATGTCCAGCGCGGCCAGATGCTCCGTGGTGGAGGCCCGGCCGATCGAGTAGTCGTCCCAGTCGCGTGCCTTGACCAGTGCACCGGCCAGGCCGTTGGGCGCCACGCCCATGGTCGCGACGCGCTCGGCCGTTTCGTCGATCATGCCGCGCACCAGCTCGATCTGCGGGTCGAGCATTTCGTGGACGCCGATGAAGTCGCGTCCCACGACGTTCCAGTGCGCGTGCTTGAGGGTCAGCTGGAGGTCGTTGAGCGCATGCAGACGGGTCTGGAGAATGTCCGCGACCTTGTGTCCGTCTTCCAAGCTCAGTCCGGGAACCGTGAATCCTGCCTTAGAGCCGCTTTTGGCGACCATAACAACCTCCTCGCGTTCGCGCCGCCCCGGTGGGCGGCCTCACACGACACGTTACGTTCGCGTTACCGGTAGGTCTAGCGATTTCGCCCGTCGCCGAATCGGGAAGTTTTGGCTGGCCCCGGGAACCATGGCAGCCACACCTCAGAGGTAGTCGTCGATGTCTCCCGAGTCGTTGATGTCGGAGCCGTCGACCGCGGCGCCCATGCGGTGGACCATCGCCTCCAACACGGGCCGCGGTGTGGCGAAATTGAGGCGCACAAATCCGCGCCCCGCCTCTCCGCAGTCGGTTCCGCGGATAGTTGCCACCCCCGCCTGGTGCCGGAAGAAGCGAGCGGGATTTCGCCCGAGCTTGAGCCGGGAAACGTCGATCCATGCCAGGTAGGTCGCCTCGGGTGCGATGTAGCGTGCGGCGGGCAGGTGTTCGTGGACAAGGTCCCCGAGCAGTTTCCGACTTCCGTCCAGGTAGTCCACGACGCCTGCGAGCCAATCGCCACCGCCGCCGTAGGCCGCGGCCGTCGCCGCAAGGCCAACGTTCGCGGCACCATGCTCCGCGGCGCCGCCCAGGGCCGCCCACAGCAGCCGGTCCACGTCGTTGGTGAGGATCAGTTGGGCGCACTTGAGTCCGGGGAGGTTGAACGCCTTGCTGGCCGAGACGCCGGTGACGCTGTGCCCGGCGGCAACGGCGTTCACCGACGCGTAGGGAACGTGCTCCGCGGTGCCGAACGTGAGCGGAGAGTGGACCTCATCCGCGTACACACGCGACGCGGTGGCGTCGACCAAAGCGCTGATTCGATCGAGTTCCCCGCGGGAGTAGACCTTGCCGATGGGATTGTGGGGATTAACGAGGACCAGCAGCGCGCCGCCCTGAAGGGCCTGCTCCAGTGCAAGCCAGTCGATGTCCCAGGAGGCGTCCGACTGCACCATGTCCACGTGGATGGCCCGCCTGCCATAGCGCCTGGGCGCTTCGAGGAACGGCATGTAGGCGGGTGTCAGCAACACGACCGGCGCGTCCGGACGGTGGACGGGGGAGAAGTGCAGGATTGCCGTCTCCAGGCCGGTCATAACACTCGGAAGCGGCCGCACCTGCTCCGCATCCACCTCCCATCCGTGGCGCGTCGAGAGCCAGGTGGACGTCGACTCCTGCATGGCCCGGACCAAGTGGGGCGGCGCGTACCCGAGCAAGCCGGAACTGATGGTTTCCGCCGCGGCCTCGGCCACCCCTGGGGCCGTGCCGAAATCCATCTCGGCGACCCAGGCCCCGAGCATGTTGGGGTATCCCGTCCACTTCAGCGAGCGTCGGCGGCGAAGCTCGGCGGAGGTGATTCTGTCGAACGGGTGGGGATTCATGGTGACAGCATACGGACTCAAGGTTTCGGGCTGGATTCACCCGTATTCAGGTACGTTGTCCCCATGGATACGGACGATCAGGTTGGGGGCGAGTCGCGGGGAAGGTCGGAGACTTTCGAGGAAAAGCTGGACCGCAACTGGAACGATCTGCTGCAGGAACTTCGCGTAATGCAGACCGGCGCGCAGATTATCACCGCCTTCCTGATGACACTCCCGTTCCAAAGTCGTTTCGAGGATCTCGATTCGTTCCAGAAGGGCTACTACGTTGTCCTGCTGTCCTTCTCCGCGGTGCTGACGGGCTTGATCACCACACCAGTTGCCATCCACCGGCGGTTGTTCGGCAAGCATGTCAAGGCCACAACCGTGGCCCACGGGCACCGGATCGTAAAGGTCGCCGTTGTGTGCGTCGGGTTGATGGTGAGCGCGTGCGTCGGCTTCATTGTCGACGTGATGCTCGGGCCCACGGCCGCCGCCTATGTCGGCGGCGGCGTCGCGGTCATCGTGCTTTTTCTGCTGGTGGTCCTGCCCCGCCTGCTGAAGCCTGTTGACGTTGAGCCCAAGGGCACGACGAACGGTGGCGGCGATGACTGAGGACCGCGAAGCCAATTCCGACACAACAAGCAACCGAAAGGCGGCCCATGGGCGCGATCGATGACCTGCTGGGGCCGGCGACGGTGGAGGCCTTGGGATCCGTGCTGGGGCGTGCCGCGCCGGGTGTCGCCTGGGACGGGGTTCGCACGGCGGCCGAACGGCTGGACGGGCTGTCGATCCGCGCCCGGGCCGACGTCGTTGCGGCGGCGGTCGTCGAGGATCTCGTGGGCGCCGGCGGGCGAGGGTCCGCGGCCGACGCCTACGCGGAGGGAGCGGCGTTGTGCAGGCGCGCGCTGGCGGACGAGGCCTTCACCGGGTGGATGGTCTGGCCGGCCGGTGAAGCCGTGGTCACGATGGCCCTGGCGGACGGGACCGAGGGAGCCTTCGACGACTGCCTGCTCCTCCTGAGGGACTTCACGCCGCGGCTGACATCCGAGTTTCCCATTCGGCGCCTACTGCGCACGGATCTGGACCGGGCTCTTGGCATCATCTCGGGTTGGACGTCCCACGCGGACGAACATGTGCGGCGCTTGGCGAGCGAGGGAACCCGCAGCTACCTCCCGTGGGCGGTGCGCGTGCCGGAGCTTCTGACCCGGCCGGAAGCCACCGTTCCCGTCTTGGACAGGTTGAGGTCGGATCCGAGCGAGTATGTGAGGCGTTCGGTCGCCAACCACCTGAACGACTTGGCGCGCCACGCGCCGGACCTTGTGGTGGCAACGGCCTCCCGCTGGTTGGAGGACGGCGATCCGTATGCCGACTGGGTGGTGCGCCACGGGCTGCGGACACTGGTCAAGAAGGCGCATCCGGGGGCCTTGGCGTTGCTGGGGTTCCGTCCCGCGACAATCGAGGTTGGACCCCTGGCGCTCTCCGCCAGCGAGGTGGAGCTGCCGTCGAGCCTGGAGTTCGCCTTCACGGTGACGAATGGCGGCGACGCCGCGGCGCGGCTGGCGGTCGACTATGTGGTGCACTACGTGAAGGCCAGCGGATTGCGTGCGGAGAAGGTCTTCAAGTTGGCAACCGTGGAGCTTGATCCCGGCGAGACCAGGTCCATGCGCAAGCTGCACGCCTTCCGGCAGATGACGACGCGCGTCCACTACGCGGGGCGCCATGCGCTGGAGGTGCAGATCAACGGTGAGCGGGCCGGCCTGACCGAGTTCGACGTCCTCGTCTGAGTGGGACCGTGGCTACTCGTCGAACGGCGAGGCGCACGCTGGCCCGCTCGGATTCTCGAGGCAGTTCGAGTCCACGAGGAGCTTCTTGGTCCGCCAGACGCTCACTTCGACGGTGGGGCTTGGCACCGTGGCGAGGCCTGCGACGGGCATCCATGGGCCCCCGGAGACCGAGAACTGACCGCTGTAGACCGTGGTCAACCCAACGGGATAGTCACCGGTTTCCGTGTAGACATGGCTGGTTGCCGTCTCCGATTCGAAGGGTTCGCCAGAAACCGGCGCCCCTGGTGTTGTTGTTGTGCGCGTCGAGCCGTCGCCGTAGGTCCATCGGTACTCGTATGGAGTTGCGCGAACGGCCACGGACTGACCCAAGATTGTCGTAGACAGTGTGCGGGTGGCCGACGATGCGTAGATGTTCGTGTGGGCGTTGCGGAGTGAGAATCCATCCGGCTGCATCTCGATGGTTGAGCCGGGGATGGGCAGTGACTGAAAGGCGGCCGCAGTCAGAATGACAAGATCTTCTACACCGGCTGCAGCGTCAGGTGTGGCAGCGTCACCGCCCACGCATCCTTGGCGTCCGGTGGGCGTAAGTGTCGGATTATTGCGCGTGTATGTGTAATAGGAGACGAAAGCCTCATTAGCTCCGCAGCGCGTTTGAAACATCGCCATGCAACTGATGTCCACGTTGCCCGTACTCACATTCGCGCAGTATGGAGCCCAAGTCGTAAGAGTTTGATTGCCATCTGCGCTTGGACGGGCCACGGACTCGGCAGAATCCAATGGAGGTGACCCAGGTTCAATGTAGTTGGGTTGCTCGGAGTCGGAGACGTGCGCTTGGTCGCCCGCAAAACCGACGCTTGCTGGGTCACTCGGAACGGTAGCAGCCGCCCAGCCGGGCGAAATCGTAAAGCTGAACACCATTGCAAGAACTAGTCCGGCGATCGTGCGTGCTGCACTTGAGTAGTCCATTCGTCGTATCGCGTCTTACTCGTCGCCGACGATTGCTGCCATTTGCCAACCGCCCGACTTTGTATATGTGGCATGAGCGTTCAGATCGTGTGTCGTCGCTTCTGTTCGTGCATTGCGTGCGGCTTTTCCATCGGAGGAATATGGTTGGCTGGCTGACTCACGAAACTGAATGGCCGCCTGGTATAGGTTCTGAGCGTCCTTCTGTAGCGGCGAATAGAACCGCAATAACTGGATGTCACCACCCACGATCCACGCCCCATCAATGTAGGCGCGCTTCATGGTCTTGGCACGCTCCGCGCAAATGCCACACCTGTCCATCGATGCTGCCTCCAATGGTGCGGTATCCCCAGTAGCCATGCCGTAGTTTTGCGCCGCAAACCAATAGTCGACAAAGGCCTCGTAGCCGTCCTTCGAGAATTCCTTCGCCTCACTGGGCATCTTCGGTTTTGCGATGTTCTTCGCGGGGGACGTCGAGGTCGCCGGCTCCGGGGTGGCGGGCGCGCTTGCGCTGGCGCTTGCCGACTGCGACGGGGAGCCTGACTGCGACGCACTCGAGGACCCGGCGGACGTCGGGCTGCCATTGGCGCCCGGGGTGCCCGAGCAACCCGTGAGCGCCAGGCATCCGGCGGCGGCAACCGCCAGCGCGGCCCGAACATGGCGTGGTGCTATCGAGCTCATGAGGCCCCCATGCGTTGAATGTTTACATTCTGTGTAAATCCATCATAACGCGAAAAAGGGGTCGGCGGAGAGTTATCCACAGGGAAAAATGAGCGGAACGCCGGCCGAGAATCCACCGCGACAGCAATGCCAATACAAGGGTTGGGCCGTGCCCGCGCTAGTGCGTGCGGCCGCCAAAATCCTCGGCGATACGGCGGGCGGTCTCGCGCAGGGCGGGAACCAGCTCGTCCTCGATGGACACCTTGCCCACTCGGCCGCCCTGGATGGAGATGTTGAGTGCCGCCACCACCTCGTCCCCGCGGCGCACCGGCACGGCCAGGCCGCGCAGTCCGTCGTCGAGCTCTTGGGACACCAGGCTCCACCCCTGCTTGCGGACCTTCTCGATCTCGGCACGCAGCAGCTCGATGGTTCCCAGCGTGTTGCTGGTGTAGCTGGTCAGGACCGTCTCGCGGTAGAAGTTCTCGCGCGCATCCTCGGGCAGGGCGGCGACCAGCACGCGGCCCATCGACGTCACCCACGCGGGGAGCCGGTTGCCGATGTTCAGGGTCACCGTGTGCAGGCGCGGCGCGGCCACCCGGGCAACGTAGATCGCATCCTGGCCGTCCAGCGTACTCAGCGTTGCCGTCTCGTCGAGCCGGTGGGCCAGCTCGGTCAGGTGGGGGCGTGCGATGCGGGGCAGGCTCATGCCGGCCAAGTACCCGGCCCCGATGTCCAGCACGCGCGGTGTCTGCCGGAAGCCGTTGCCCTCCATGGACAAGTAGCCCAAATCGGTGAGGGTGAGCAGGAACCGGCGGGCAGCGGCGCGGCTGAGTTCTGCGGCCTCGGCGACCTGCGTGACGGTGAGCAGGGGCTCCTCGGCCGTGAAGGCCAAGAGCACGCTCAGCGCCTTCTCCGCGGACTTCACGTAGTAGTCCGGTTGCCCGTCGTCCCGCAGCTCCTCAGCCACCGTTCTCCCTAGATTCTTGTCCGTTGGCCGCCGCGCAGGCGGTTCCGTTCGAACTGGGCGGCCAGCCGCACGGGCGCGTTCGGCGCGCCGTAGCCATCGTACCCGTCGCGCCTCTCCACGACCTCGAGGAACATCTCGCCCGTCGTCTCCGTATAGAAGTGCAGGAACTCGCCGTTTTCGTCCCGGTCATAGAGCAGGTCGAGCTCGCGCAGGAGCGCAATGTCCTCTTGCGGGAGCGGGAACCGGGCGGCCAAGTCCTCGTAGTAGTTGTCCGGTACCTGCAGGAAATCCATGCCGGCCGCCTTGGCCCTGCGGGCGACCGCCACGATGTCCGTCGTCAGGAACGCGACGTGCTCCGGATACGACTGCGGCGTCTCGCCCACGGAATCCAGCACCTGCGGCACGATGTTCAGGGCCAGCCTGACCGAACCGTCGGCGGTGCGCATCACCTGGCTGCGGACGAGTCCCAGCGGGCTGGGAACCTCGGTCGGCGGACGTGTGTCCAGGCGCAGCGCGCTTTCGTAGAACAGGACGGCCTCGTCGAACGATTGCCACGGTTGTGCAAGGTTCACGTGGTCGACCGAAAGAATCAGCGGTCCCGTGCCGGCCCCGTCCGTGGAGTCCTGTGCACGCCGGGCCTCGCCGCCGCCGTCCGCCGTCGTCGGGCCCGCGCTGTAAGCGAACGTCCCGAACTCTCCCATCCAGCGCGGGAGCGGATCGGCCGGGCAGTAGAAGACCTCCGTCCCGTCCGGCGCGTTGACGCCCCCGAGCGGCTGCTCGTCCGCGGTGTTGTGCCGGGACACGGCCTTGGCCCTCAGGCCCACCGCGCGCCTCACGCCGACGTCGGGGTCGGCGACCTGGAAGCCGAGGGCCGAGATCGTCGGTGCGGTCCCGCGGGCCCGCTGCCCGTTGATGCAGATCCTCGCCGCGCCCTGCGTCCACAACTGAACGGGTTTGCGACGGTGCTGGCCGCGGAACTCGAAGCCCAGCTGCGCCAGCATCTGTGCGACGTCGTCCGGGGCGTCCGTGCGTATCTCGGCGAAGTCGAAGCCGATGGGCGCCTCGACGGACGGCAGGGAGGTCAGCTCCATGGCCTGCCGGGCATCTGGTCTTCCGGCACGCTTGGGAGCGGGCCCGCGCGCCAGAAGCTCGGCTGTCCGATCCTGGAGCCACAGCAGGGAGCGCAGCGCGTCGACGGCGGTCCGCTCCACATTCGACTGGCGAAACGTGTCGTTGAAGATCTCCAGCGACACCGACCCGGCATATCCCGACCGGACCAGGTGCGCCATAAAGGTCGCCAGATCGAACCCGCCCTGCCCCGGGAACACCCGGTAGTGCCGGCTCCAGGAGAGGATGTCCATGGCCAGGACGGGCGCGTCGGCCAGCTGGACGAAGAAGATCTTGGCGGGGTCGATGTCCTCGATGGCGGAGGGGTCGTCGCCGCGGGAGAGGATGTGGAAGCTGTCCAGGCATGTTCCGACGGCGGGGTGGTCCGCGAGGTCAACGATGCGCTGCGCGTGCCGGTACGTGTTCACGAACTTGCCCCACGCCAAGGCCTCGTAGGCGATCCGAACGCCGAAGGTCTCAGCCAGCTCGCCCAGGCGGCGGAGCTGCGCGGCCATCACCGCATCGTCGTTGATCGTCGCAGTCGCCACGTTGCTGCAGACCAGCATGGTGTCCACGCCCAGCCGGTTCATCAGCCGGAATTTCGCCTCGGCGCGGCGCAGGTTCTCGGTCAACACATCCTCCGCGACGCCGTCGAAGTCGCGGAACGGCTGGTACAGGTCCAGGCTCAGGCCCAGCCGGTCGGCCAGCGCGCGGACCTCCTCCGGGGACATCGGGCTGACCACAAGGTCCTGCTCGAAGATCTCGATGCCGTCGAAGCCGGCGCGCGCGCAGGCCAGCATCTTGTCCTCGAGGGTCCCGCTGATGCAGACGGTCGCGATGGACGTGCGCATGGTCAGAGCCCTTTCGCCAGCAGGTCCAGGAAGTGCGCGCGCATCCGCCCGGCGTCGGGTTCGAGGCCCGTGATCAGCCGGAACGCGTCCACGGCCTGTCCCACCGCCATGTGACCGCCGTCGAGCACGCGGCAACCGATGCCGCGCGCGGTGCGGACGAGTTCGGTGTCGACCGGCCGGTAGACGACCTCGGCGACCCAGTGCCGCGGCTCCAGGCGGGCCGGGTCCACGGGCATGCCGGGATGTTGGTGCATGCCCACGGGGGTCGCGTGGACAAAGCCGTCGGCGGCCGCCAGTTCGGCGGCGATCGCGTCGGGGGAGTGGGCCTGAACCGTGCGGTCGGGGAACAGTGCGGCGAGGGCGTCGCGGCGCTCCCGCGTGCGCGCCGGGTCCAGGTCGATGAGCGAGAGGTGCCGGACGCCGGACGCGAGAAGCGCATAGGCGACGGCGGCTCCCGCCCCGCCGGCCCCCAGCTGCACCACCCGGTCCAGCGCGACGTCGGCCAGGCCCGACCGGAGCGCGCCCGCGAAGCCGGAGAAGTCGGTGTTCTCGCCGTGGAACCTTCCGTCGCGGATCAGGACGGTGTTGACTGCACCCAGGCGCTCGGCGTCGGCCGATACCGAGTCGAGGTGGCCCAGCACCTCCTGCTTGCAGGGATGGGTGATGTTGAACGCGTTGAACCCGAGTTCGCGTCCCGCCCGCAGGAGTTCCCCGACGTCGGTTCCCGGCCGGCCGATGGCGGCGAGGTCGATGGGCCGGTACAGGTAGCGCAGCCCTTGTGCGTCGGCCTCCGCCTCGTGCATCGGCGGCGTGAGCGACGGCGTGACGCCATCGCCGATCAGGCCAACCAGATACGACTCTCCAAAAGTGCTCACCGTGTGTCCTATTCCCCGGACACATATGTGACCGGTATTGCCAAGGGGTGTGACGTAGCTCTACTCTAGACCCAATTGTACGCTTTCCGTACAGCTGTGCGGATAGCGTACACAGCGAATATTCAGAGGCACATCGTTCCCCCAACACGTGCCCCAGACCAAGGAGAGACCATGACCCACGAGAGCCCAGCGACGCCGTCGTCGCCGGACGTGGATTCGACCAAGGGCCGCACCCCCGTCAGGGCCGCGCTCGCCAGCTTCATGGGCAGTGCGGTCGAGTACTACGACTTCTTCATCTTCGGATCGGCAGCGGCCCTGATCTTCCCGACCGTCTTCTTCCCGGATGCCGGCGCCAACGCGACGGTGATGTCCCTCGCCACCTTCGGCTTCGCGTACATCGCCCGCCCCGTCGGCGCCGTGATCCTCGGCCACTTCGGAGACCGGATCGGCCGGCAGAAGGTCCTGATGTTCACGCTGATCCTGATGGGCGCCGCGACCTTTATGATCGGCTGCCTGCCCACCTTCGACCAGGTCGGCTGGCTCGCACCGATCCTCCTGGTGCTCGCGCGCCTGATGCAGGGCCTCTCCGCCGCGGGCGAACAGGCCGGAGCGAGCTCTCTGACGCTCGAGCACGCGCCGGACAACCGCCGCTCCTTCTTCACCTCCTGGACGCTCACCGGCACCCAGGGCGGCCAAATCCTGGCGGCGCTCGTCTTCATCCCCGTCGTGGCACTCCCGGACGAGATCAAGTTCGGCATCGGCTGGCGCATCCCGTTCTGGCTGTCCGCCGTCGTTGTGATCGTCACCTACTTCATCCGCCGCTCGCTCCACGAGACCCCGGAGTTCGAACACGCGAAGGCGAACAACGAGATCGTCAAGCTGCCGGTCGGGGTGCTGCTGAAGAACCACTGGCGGGATGTCCTGCGCGTCGTCCTGTGCGCGTTCATCGCCGCGGTGTCCACCGTCTACGGCACGCTGGCGATCACCTACGGCAAGGAGGTCGGCGACGTCGACTCGTCGATCACGCTGTGGCTCGTCGTCGCGGGCAACGTGGTCGCGCTGTTCACGCAGCCGCTCTTCGGCCGCCTTGCGGACCGGATCGGACGCAAGCCGGTCTTCATCTACGGCGCCCTGATGAGCGCCGTGATCATGCCGTTCTACCTGCTCTCCATGGAATCCGGCAACACGCTGCTGCAGTTTGCGCTGTCCATCTGCGTGTTCTCGTTCGCCTACGCGGCCGCCAACGCCACGTGGCCATCCTTCTACGCCGAGATGTTCAGCTCCAAGGTGCGTTTCTCCGGCCTCGCCATCGGCACCCAGCTCGGCTTCCTGATGGCCGGATTTGCGCCGTCGATCGTCGCGGCGCTCGGCGGCATCCAGGAGGGCGGCTGGGTGAGGATCAGCATCTTCACCGCCATCATCGCCCTGATTTCCGCCGGATCGGCCCTGACCGCGCGGGAGTCATACAAGATTCCGACGTCGGAGCTCGGCCTCAAGCCGGTTCCCGCCCGCGTCTAGGCAGCGCATCCAGGGAGCGGTCCCCGCGCGCCGTCGCCCGCCCCGCCGAGGCCCTCGTCTACAGTCCGATGTAGCCGAGGGCCTCGGCGTGCAGCTGGCGGGACTTGACGTCCATGGCCCTGCGGTAGTGCCCCAGCAGCTCGTCGCAGAGGGCCTCCCAGGTCCGCCCCCGGACCGCCTCGCGGGCGGCGTCCCCGAACGCGGCGCGCTTCGCGTCGTCGTACAACAGGTCCGACGCCCGGGCGGCCAGATCCGACAGGTCGCCCGGGGCGTAGACCCAGCCGGTGCGCGAGGAGTCGACCAGGTCCAGCGGTCCGCCGCGTCCGACCGCCACAACGGGGACACCGGCGGCCATGGCCTCCTGGATCGTCTGGCAAAAGGTCTCCGACTCGCCCGGATGCACGAACAGGTCGAACGAGGCGACCGTCTCCGCGAGCTCGTCCCCGCCGAGGAATCCCGCGAAGTGCGCGTTGGGGAGCTGCGCGCGGAGTTGGTCCTTCAGCGGCCCCGAGCCCACGATCACCAGCCGCGCCCCCGGCAGCGCGTCCAAGGCGGCAAGGTCCTCCACCTGCTTCTCCGCCGCCAGCCTCCCGACGAACCCGATCAGCCGCTCCCCGTGGGGCGCCAACTTCGCGCGCAGCGCCTCCGATCGCTTCGAGGGGTGGAACCGCACGGCGTCCACGCCCCGCCGCCACATGCGCACCCTCGGCACTCCGGCGTCGCGCAGCTGGGCCATGGAGTAGGTGCTGGGCACTAAATTCAGGGTCGAGGCGCCGTGCATGGCGCCGAGGTGCGTCCACAGGAGCTGTTCCAGCCAAGGCGCGCCGTAGCGGCCGGCATAGGCGGGAATCTCCGTCTGGTAGACGGAGACGGTGGGGAGACCCAACTGCTCGGCCGCCTGAACGGCCCGCCAACCCAGGACGAAGGGGCTGGCGACGTGGACGACGTCGGGGGAGTAGGCGGCGAGCAGGCGGCGGACGCGCGCCACGGTGCCGGCCGCGACGCGCACGTTCGGGTAGCCGTTGAGGGCCAGCGAGGGAAGGCGGACGACGTCGAAGCCCTCCACGGAATCCGGCGCCGGATGGGCCGCCCAGGCGGGACCGGCCCAGGACGACGCCGGGGCGATCACCAGGGCGTCGTGGCCCTCGCGGCGGAGGTGGGCCAGCAATTGGAGCACCGAATGGGTGACTCCGTTCATGTGGGGCAGGAAGGACTCGGCAACGACTGCGATCTTCACCCCTCCAGCGTCGCCACGGACGGTGTCGCCCGCATGAACAAGGTACGCAGGCGGGGTGAACGTTGCCGCACGGGTAGGCTGAGCCGGTGGATTCCGGAATGTTGCTGCTGGTGCTTGGCCTGATCGTCGTCGGCGCCGTGGCACAGCGGGTGGCCGGCCTGGGATTCGCGATGCTGGTGTCGCCGTTCCTCGTGATCCTGCTGGGGCCACACACCGGCGTCCTGCTGGTCAACATCTGTGGCGTGGTGTCTTCCGCCCTGATCGCGCCCCGCGTGTGGCGCGACATCGACTGGTCTATCTTCCGTTGGTTTACCGTCTTCAGCCTCGCGGGCTCCATCCCCGGGGCAATCCTTGCCGGGCTGCTGCCGTCCTCCGCGCTGTCCATCACGGTCGGCGCCGTGGTGCTGGTGGCGCTGCTCCTCTCCGTGCTGCTGAGCCGGGCGGACGTTGTGGTGGCCGGCAACGCGCCCCGCGCCGTCGCCGGGGCGGTGTCTGGATTGACCAACGCCATGGCGGGGGTCGGCGGACCCGCCGTCAGCGCCTACGCGATCCTCGCACGGTGGGAGCAGCGGCCTTTTGCGGCCACGCTGCAGCCGTTCTTCGTTGTCATCGGCATTGTTTCGGTCGCCACGAAGCTGATCGCCGACCCGTCCCAGATGCCGGCGGTCGGGCCGTGGGCCTGGGCACTGATCGTCGTCGCCATCGTGGTGGGAATCTTCGGCGGCGAGGCGCTTCAGCGCCACGTGAAGGACCGGCACGCGCGGGTATTCGTCATCTGCATCGCCTTCCTCGGTGCGATCGCCGCATTGGTGAAGGGGCTGTTGGAGGCGATGTGACCGCCCGGCCCCGGCGCCGGCACCGAGTCGCTGGCCGCCGCGGTGCCCGATCGGTGGCACGATTGACTCGATGAAAGATCAGCGAGTGCCCCCCAGGAACGACGTCGACCGACCCGGAAAAGCGGGCGGATTCGCGGAGTCGCTGCGCACCATGCTGCGCGACGGATTGCCCATGCCGCTGTGGCTGCAGGGGGCCCTCGAGTTCCTGCAGAGCGCGTTCCTCTCCGCGGCGCTGGTCGTTGTGCCGTTGGTGGTCGTGTGGTTCGGAGGCGGGTTCGAGGCCAGGGCCCTCGAGTCGCTGTTCAAGCTGGCCGGCCAAGTGTGGCTGGTCATGCACGGGGTCCCGCTGCACATCGTGGTGCCCGTGGGCGAGGACTCGGCGCAGACCCTGAGCGGGACCATGTCCCTGGTGCCGCTTGGGCTGGCCCTGATCCCGTTCTTCCTCTCGTGGCGCGCGGGGCGCCGGATCGCGCGCGCCTCCTACACGGACCAGCTTTGGCAGGGGATCGCCGGCGCGCTGGTCGCCTACATGCTCTTCGGCCTGATCACGGGCTACGCCGTCGGCACCGAGGACGTGCAGGTCAATCTGGGGGCGGCCGCACTGGTGCCACTCGTCGCCGCCGGGGCCGGCGTGGTGGTCGGCGCCTACCGCGAGGCCGGCTCCTGGGGCAGGCTGGTGGGCGTGGACATGGCCGCCTGGATCGCCAAGGCCAGCCAGCACTCGCGCTGGGCCGGTTCCTATGTCTGGGCCGTCCTGCGCGCCGGAGCCCTGGGCTACGTGGCGGCCATGGCACTGGCCAGCGTGGTGCTCGCCGTCAACCTCGGCATCCATTGGGTGGAAATCTCAAACGTGTACCAGCAGTTGCGCGGCGGGCCCATCGGGGGCGCGGTTCTCACGATCGGCCAACTGGGTCTGATGCCCAACCTCGCCGCGTGGACGCTCGCCTGGATCAGCGGCGGCGGCTTCACGCTCGGCGTCGGCAGCACCCTGAGCACCCTGCAGACCACGGTCGGCCCGCTGCCCGCGGTGCCCGTGCTGGCCGCGCTGCCCACCGGGTCACTGGACTCTGCCTGGCTCTTTATGCTGGTCCCCGTGGCCGCCGGAATTGTGGCGGGATGGTGGTTCCTCCGCGAGGGCGAGAACCACCTGGACGAGTGGGTGGCCATCAAGAACAAGACCCGGTGGGCCTCGCTGGCCGCCTCCACGCTGGCGCTCGGCGTGTTCATCGGGCTGACCGCGGGGCTGGTCTCGCTCCTCGGCAGCTGGCTCTCCGGCGGCTCCCTGGGAATCGGCCGCCTCACGGAGATCGGCCCGAACCCGTGGACGACCGCCCTGATGCTTGCCGGCGAAATCTGCATCGGCGCCGTCATCGGCTACCTGGTGGCGCCCGTGTTCGAGCGCGACCCGGTTCTGGACGACTAGCGGCCGTCGGCCACGCGGGGGCCGAACGTCGGCTAGGCCCCGACGTCGTGCAGGTGGTGCGCCACGTCGTGCCAGGCGTAGCGGCCAAGTGTCCGGACCGTGAACACGGACCCGTTGCTGCGCGTCCCCGAACGCTCCAGGTCCCGGCGCAGCACCGCGTCCAGCGCGTCTGCCATTCCCCGTCCGGCCGCGGCCAGCTGCGTGGCGACGGCGCGCGGGTCCTGGCCGGCGTAGTCGTCCTCGACGGCAGTCCCGTCCTGGTCCCAGTCGGGAAACGTGGGCGCCTCGCGGGTCAGCAGGAGGTCCAGCCTGTAGTGCATGACCCGGAAGACGTCGCGGACGTGCGCGCCATACTCCAGCACGCTCCACACGCCCGGCGACGGGCGCTCCGCCACGTCTTCGCGGGACAGCGCGGCCTGCCAGCGGGGAAGCGACGCGCGGATCGCTGCCGCGACGTCCTGCGGCGTCAGCTCGGCGACGTCGACGCCACACTCCGGACAGCGCCGCTCCAGCGTCCAGGTCCAGTCCTTGGTGTCGGGTGTCCAATCGTTCATCTGCCGATGATTCCTTCCAGGTTCCTGAGTTTTTCCTCGTAGTCGCGCTGGCACTGGCTCTGCGCCCGGTCGGTCACGGAATCCTGCACACACTGCTCGTAGTCCGACGTCGGCCCATAGAACACGGACTGGACGCCGGTCGAGAGCGTAAAGAGCAGGCACGCCAGCGTGGCCAACGGAATCGTGGCGCGCATAAAGCCGGGAACCGGGGCGCGGAAAACCTTGACGGTCGTGACGACGCCGACCACGACCCCGGCCACGCCGAGCGCCACCGCCACCAGCTTCCAAGGCAGAGCGGCGCCGGCCGCCAAATAGGCTCCGAGCATCAGAATGATGGCCGCACGCACCCACGCCGAGACGTTGCGGAACTCCTCGGCCACTGAGTACTGTGATGGCGCGGTCATGACTCCAGCGTAGTGCCGGTCCCCGCGGGGCGACGACGCGCGGCACCGGTGGCGTCCGGCCACCGCCTAAACTGGAGGGTATGCGAATTGTTGCCCTCGTTTCCGGCACCGGATCCAACCTCCAGGCCGTCATCGACGCCGTCGCGTCCGGTGAACTCGACGTTGAGATCGCCGCCGTGGGCGCGGACAAGTACGGCACCTACGGCGTGGAGCGATCCGCGGCCGCCGGCATCGAGACCTTCGTGGTCAATTTCAGGGACTTCGCCGAGCGCGCGGAATGGAACCACGCGCTGACGGAGAGGTGTCTGTCCTACGCGCCCGACTACGTGGTCTCCTCCGGCTTTATGCGGATCGTGGGCGAAGAGTTCATCAACGCCTTCGACGGCACCTACATCAACACCCATCCCGCCCTGCTGCCCAGTTTTCCGGGGGCGCACGGCGTCCGCGACGCGCTGGCCTACGGCGTCAAAATCACCGGCTGCACGGTCCACATCGCCGACGCGGGGGTCGACACCGGACCCATCCTGGCGCAGACCGCCGTGGCGGTGCTGCCGGACGACACCGAGGACACGCTCCACGAGCGCATCAAGGTGGCGGAGCGCGCGCTGCTGATCAAGACGCTCGCGGAGCTCTCGACGCGGCAGAGGACGGAATCCGGGCGCCGGGCGTAGGCTTCCCGGCTATTGGACCTCGCTCTCCGGCGGGGCCAGCGTGACGTCCTGCTGGACGTCGATGGACGCGACGCCCTCGACGGCCTCCAAGGCCGGCCAACTGGCGTCGTCCGCGGTGCCGGACACCATGCCGAGGGACCCGAGGACACGGTCCACGTGCATGCCGGCCCCGCTCAGGTGGGAAGCGACGTCCTCCACGCGGTCCGCGTGCTCCGAATCGACCGTCACTGTGATGCGCATGGGACACCTACTCCTGGCCGGTGGTTGTGTCGTTCGATTGTGGGCGCAGGGCCCGCCCGTTGGGAAGGGATGGGTCCGGTGGCGGCGGTGCCTGCACCAGACCGCTGCCGACGTCGACGGAGGCCGACTCCAGCCTGCGCGACTCCTGCACCATCTCGGCCCACAACTCCCGGCCGCGGAGCCCCGTGGCTTCCGCGATGAGGGCTGCCACGCCCGCGGCGTGGGGCGTTGCCATGCTGGTCCCGCTGATCGTGCGGTAGCGCTCGGGCATGGGCCAGGACGCGTGGACGGCGACGCCGGGCCCCGCGACGTCCACCTGACCGCCGCGCCCGGGCAGCGTCCGCGCGGAAAAGTCCGCGACGTCGAGGCTCCCGTCGAGGGCGCCGACGGCCATGATGTACGGGCTGTTGGCGGGCGCGCCGACGAAGCCGAAGTCTCCCACCGAGCGGTTGGCGTTGTTGCCCGCGGCCGCGATGATTAGCGTGCCCTTGGCGAGCGCCCGGCGGCCGGCCGCCACGTAGGGGACGTGGACCTGTGCGACGTCGGCGCCGAGGGACATGGAGACGACGGCGCAGCCGTTGGCGACCGCCCAGTCGATGCCGGCGAGAATGGTGGAATCCGTACCGGAGCCGGAGGATCCCAGGACCTTGCCGGCATAGATGTCCGCGGCGTGGGCCACGCCGTAGCCGCGTGCACCCTCCAACCGCCGCGGCCCGCAGGCGACGCCGATGCAGTGTGTCCCGTGGCCGTGTCCGTCGCCGGTGTCCTCGCCCTCGACGAAGGACTGGGCGACGACGGTGCGGCCGGCGAAATCGGGATGGGACGCGTCGAACCCCGTGTCGAGGACGGCCACCTTGATGCCTTGGCCGGAATAGGAGGACTCCGCCGCCAACGTGGCCAGCAGTCCCCAGGTGTACGCCTCGGTGTCTTCGTAGGCCGTGGGTGCCGCGGTCGGCGAATCCGGCAAGACGGCGGCCGCGCGGCGGCCGTGGCCAGGCTGCGGTCCCGCCGGCCCGTCCGCGGGAAGCACGTGGTACATCAGCTCGGGCGCCACGGCCACGGGACGCTGGCGAGCGGCGGCGACGGAGCGCAGCGCCCCCAGCTTCTCGGGGTCGGCGGCCACCACGGCGATTCCAAGCTCCGCGAAGTACGTGTCGGTGCTTGCCGCCGACGCGGCGCCCGCCGCCGCCGTCGAGTAGTCCCGCGAATCCGCCACCGACCCCATGCCGCATTCCGACAGGAGCCCCTTGGCGTCGCAATCGTCGACGTCGAACACCACGATGAACCGGCCCGTGGTGACTTCTTCCGTGAACGGCTCTGCCGCATTCAGCATGGTGGTCCTTCCGTGGTCTGGGGCGTTGGTGGCCCGCTGATCCAAAGTGTAGCCACGTGCGGGGACGGATTACACGAGTCGCCGCGTTCCGCTTGACGGTTCTAGTGAAGGATCTTCGAACGGGTCTCCGGCGCGTTGAACGCCATCCACACAACGGACAGCAGCACAAGCGCGCCGGCCACCAGGAAGGAGTTGGCGAGCCCGAACACGGGCCACACGACGGCGAACACCAGGGGACCGACGCCAGCGCCGATGCGGCTGAACGTGGAGGCCCACCCGAAACCCGAACCGCGCAGTTCCGTGGGGTACAGCTCGGAGACGTAGGCGTAGAGGACGGGGATCGCCACCTGGATGACGAACCCGAAGACCAGCAGCCAGACGACGGCGGTCCGCGGCGCGGACAGCGAGTGGGCGACCATCACCAGCACCAGCGCGGACAGGGGGCCCGTGACGCCGAGGAGCCACTTGCGGCCGACCCGCTCCACGAGGAGCGCGGCGACCACAACGCCGAGCAGTCCGACTGCGGCCATGCCCGCGGTGCTGAAGAACGCGCTCACCTGCGCCATGCCGGCGTCGGCCAGGATCGACGGCATCCAGGTCAGGGCCAGGTAGTAGACGAGCAGGACGGTGAAGAACAGCGTCCAGGCCGTAAACGTGATCCTCCAGTCGTAGCGCCAGACTTTGGCCAGCTGGTCGCCCCAGGACCCGGCGGACAGGCCCGGGGCCTCCGCGGCCTCGGGCAGGCTGTAGGGCACGGCCTGGCCGCCGGTGCGGAGGACCAGGTCGTCGATGACGGCGGTGGCCTCCGCCCGCCGGCCCTGCCGGATCAGGTAGAGGGGCGACTCCGGCACACTCCGCCGAATCCAGAAGACCAGCAGGGCGGGCAGCACCATGACCACCAGGATGAGCCGCCAGTTGTCCGTGGTGGCCTGGATGACGGCCGAGACGAAGAACGCGAGGGCGGCGCCGATTGGCCACCAGCCGTCCATCGCCGTCAGGACGCGACCGCGTTGGCGGCGCGGCGTGAATTCGCCGACCAGCGCGTAGTCGACGGGGATGCACCCGCCCAGGCCGAAGCCCGCGAGGAAGCGGAACGCGGCGAACCACGTGAAGTCCGGCGCCAGCGAACCCGCCACGGTGAAGATCGAGAAGATCAGCAATGTCCAGGTGAACGCCTTTTTCCGCCCCACCCGGTCCGCGATGGTTCCCCAGACGAAGGCGCCGAGCGCCATGCCGATGAGGTTGGCGGTGCCCAGCCATGCCGCCGTGGTCCGCTCGAGCTGCCATTCCTGCATCACCAACGGGATCAGCGCCCCGTTGAGGGTCACGTCCCACGCGTCGAACATAAAGCCCAACCCGCCGATGAGGAAGATCTTCCCCTGGACGCCCCAGCGCCAAGGGAGGTTCTGCACGATCGACTCGCCCGTGGGCAAATTCTGTACCTTCATGGCCGTGGCCAACCCCCGGATCCGTGTCTTGGCCGGCCGCCCGTGTGGGCCGCCGGCATAGCCTGCCTGCTGACTAGTATCCTCCAATGCACATCCCGGCGTCCGGCGCCACTTCGGATGGAACGCAGTGGGCAAGATAACATGGCCGACGGTCACTCAATGCCGAGGCCGCCACGGCGGGCCGGTCCCATCAGAAAGGTTCGCCGCATGGCAGAAAACACCGTGAGCGTCGACTCGGAAGAGCGCGCCCGCATACACAAATGGAAAATCATCGGGCCGGGGCTTGTCGTCGCGGCGACCGGCGTCGGCGCCGCGGACATGGTTGCCACGCTCGCCGCCGGTTCGCGCTACGGCTACATGCTGCTCTGGGCCGTGGTCCTGGGCGTGCTGCTGAAGATCGTCCTGGTCGAGGGCGCGGGGCGCTTCACGCTCTCCACCGGCAAGACCATCTTCCAGGGTTGGCGCTCGCTCGGCCGGTGGCCCGTCTGGTACTTCGGCCCGTACATCATGATCTGGGGCATCGTCTACGGCGCGTCCGCGATGTCCTCCACCGCGCTGCCGCTCGCCGCCCTCTTCCCGGCCATCCCGCTGTGGGTCTTCGCCGTGGCCACGGGCCTGGTCGGCTTCGCCATGGTGTGGCTCAACCGCTATTCGGTCTTCGAGAAGATCACCGCCGTGCTCGTCGGCATGATGTTCGTGACGATCGTCGGACTGGCGATCATCGCCGCGCCGAACGTCCCCGCCATGCTGGCCGGGCTGGTCCCGCGCCTTCCCGAGGGCGGGCTCCTCTACACGCTTGCGCTCGCCGGCGGCGTCGGCGGAACCATCACCTTGGCCGCCTACGGCTACTGGCTGCGGGAAAAGGGCTGGATCACCCCGGGTTGGATGCGCGTGATGCGCATCGACAACTCCATGGCCTACGTCATGACCGGCATCTTCGTGATCTCCATGCTCATCGTGGGCGTAGAGGTGGTCCAGGTCGCCGGTGTCACCATCTCCGCGGGGGACAAGGGACTGCTCGACCTCACCGGCGTCCTCCAGGACCGCTATGGCGACGTCATCGGCATTGCCTTCCTGTGGGGCTTCTTCGCCGCAGCGTTCTCCTCCGTGCTTGGCGTGTGGAACGGCGTGTCGCTGATGTTCGCCGATTTCTGGGCGAACGTTCGCGGCAAGGGCTCCGACCACCCCGATGCCAAGATCAACGGGAAGTACTTCCGCTTCTACCTGATGTGGCTGACGTTCCCGTCCATGCTGCTGCTGACGCTCGACCAGCCGATCGGTCTGGTGCTGGCATACGGCGTCCTGGGCGCGTTGTTCATGCCGTTCCTGGCCATCACGCTGCTGCCGCTGCTGAACTCCGGCAAGTACGGGGTGCCGAAGAACTGGCGCAACCGGTGGCACACCAACACCGCGCTGGTGATCACCGCGGTGCTGTTCATCGTGCTCGGCGGGTACCAGTTGGTCACGTCGATCCAAAAGGTGCTGGGCGGCTAGACAGGCGCTGGATCCGTCCGGGGATTCGTTGAGGGGGGGAGGCGCCGGCGGCGCTTCCCCCCTTGACATTCCGGGGGTGTCGGGAGTGTGAAACGACATGGGTCGACGTTTTCCCACGACCCTTAACGGGCGCGTGCAGCGGGAGTAGAGTCAGGTCATGGGCGTTGATTGGACGGCACTGGAAGAAGCAATTCGCAAGTCGGCACTGCGTCAGGCGCGCGAAGTGATCGACCACCATCCGGACGACGTCTTCTATGCCGTCGCCCTGGACGGGGTCTCCACAGAGCCGTCGGACCGGATCGAACTACCCGTCCTTGCCCTCAACTCCGAGCAGGCGCTCCAGCGCGACCTGACGCTTGCGGAACTCGACCAGGCTCCCGTCCTCGAGGACGAGGACGACGTCGAGCCGGTGGAGGAGAGCTTCTACTCCACCAAATGGAATCCGCCGGAATGGCATTGGTGCTCCATGGAACTGTTCGACGAGTCGGCGGCCGACCTGTGGAGCACCGCCCTGACGCAGGTCGCACAGAAGCACGGTTGGGAAGCGACGATCCGCCGCTACTATGAGATGCTGTTCTCCATCACGGAGTCCCTGGGCCGGGAGCTCGCCACTGGACGCAATTCGGAGCTGATCGCCTACGTGTCCGACGAGGACCACGCCGACAAGATCCTGCGCCGGTGCCTGACGCCGGCGCAGCTGCAGCGTCATTTCCCGGAGCTCGTCGTCTAGAACGGTGTGGCGGGGCGGTGCCCACGGGCGGAGGCATGAACCGGACGCCGCGCAGGGCGTCCCCGCGCGCCCGGTCGCGGGGCGGCTAACTATCGGTTGCGCCGGGCGGAAGGGCGACGAGGGCCAAGACCCGATTGTCGTCGTTGCGCACCTCGATTTCGGCGATGCCGCCCGCTTGCAGCGGCACCGCGCCGACGATCGAGGACCTGCCGGAATCGGTGGCCGCCCAGCGCCCGGCACGCTCCTCCATCCCCTCGTGGTCGACCACCCACAGCGAGAGCGTCCCCTCCGTGGGGAGGCTTGCCGCCGTCAGGTGCAGCTCGGTGCCCCAGGCTTTCCTTTCCAGCGCGATCTCGGCGCGGACGCCGTCCGCGGAATTCAGGGCGTAGTTGGCGTCCGGAGCCTCGTGTGGGACGACCAGCGGGGCAACGAGCACGCCGACGGCCAGGCAGGCGGCCGCCAGCGCCGCGACCAGCCCGGCCCGCCGCCGTCGGGCCCCGCGCCGAACACGGGACAGACGGGCCAGCAACTCCGGAACCGCGGTCCCGCCCGAGGCGTCTGCGGTGGCGGGGAGTCCGTCCCGGGAGGGCGCCGCGGCCAAGGCATTGGCGTCGGCGACGGGCACGGCGGACAGCAGGTGGGGGAGGCCGAGCGACGCGCGCAGCTCGGAGCGGCAGTCCGCGCAGCCCGCCAGATGGGACTCGAAGGCGGTCCGCTCGATCGCGGGCAGCCCGCCCAAGACATAGGCGCCAAGGTCCTCGTGCGCCCGCCCGGAGGCCGCGCCGTCCGGTGCGGGGATCAATGCTCCACCCCCATCTCGTCCAGGACGGAGCGCAGCGCGCGCACGGCATAGAAGGCGCGCGACTTCACCGTTCCCGCGGGGATGTTCAGCCTCTCGGCCGCCTCGGAGACGGTGAAGCGGTTGTAGTGCAGGGCCAGGACCACGTCCCGATGTTCGCGGCTCAGGCGAAGCAGTGCCTCCTCCATCAGGACGCGGCCGAGGAGCTCGTCGATGCGTTCGGCCGTGTCCGGCATTGTCTCCGCCCTCTCCTGCCCGTAGTCCCGACGGGGCCGGCTGGAGGCCCTGCGGTAATTGTCGATCATGACGTTGCGCGCCGTGCGGAAGAGATAGCTTCGCAGGCTGCCGGTGATGTGCGGAGCCGCCTGCCACACCTTGAGGACGGTCTCCTGAACGACGTCCTCGGTCGACGACGGATCGTGGGACGCGCGCAGGACAAACCGCCTCAGCGCCTCGCCGTGGTCGCGGTAGATTCCGGCGACCACTTCCTCGTCCAGGGGCACACCGGCTCCTCGCCCGTCCTGTTCATCCCGATCCACTTCCACCCCCTAGGACGGCCGCGCGGTCCCAAAGGTTCACCGGCCGGCGCATTGAACCAATCTTGCATCCGCCGCGTCCTAGGTGACAGGGGTCGGAAGCCGCGGAAATCCCTCCGCGCGCGGCGACGCCCGGTCTAGGGGAAGGAACCCAACCATGCGCACACACCCGTTGCACCCACGCAAGAACCTGCCCGCGCTGACACTGGCGGGCACAGTCCTGATGTCCATGGCGTTGGCGGGCTGTGGGGGGTCCGGTCCCGCGGCGCCCGCGGCGTCCACGGCGCCCGAACCCAGCGCGTCCGCGCCCGCCTCCGCGCCGTCGTCGGACGCCGCGAGCGTGGACCTGATGGTGGCCGAATCGTCCGAGGGCGACATCGTGGTCGACGGCGCGGGCATGGCGCTCTACTACTTCACGAAGGACAAAAAGGACTCCGGTGTCAGCGCCTGCACCGGCGATTGCCTCGCGGCGTGGCCGATCGCTGTCGCCGCGAGCGACACCCCAGAGGTGGAGGGGGTGACCGGGACCGTGGGCACCATCGAGAGTCCCGACGGGAAGATGCACATGACGCTCAACGGGATGCCCCTCTACTACTACGTCAAGGACAAGGCCCCCGGCGACATCACGGGCCAGGGTGTGGGGGAGGTCTGGTACCTGGCTGCCCCGGACGGGGCAATGATCAAGTAGGCGCCCCGACCGGATCCCGGGGAGGCGCCCGGGGCGCGTCACCAACGGGCGCGCCCTCGGGGCCGACCGGTAGACTGGCCGCGATCCCCACCCACCCGTCCCAGGGAGAGCCTTGTGAGCCAGACCGTTCTTGACCGCGTTCCGATCCGCCGTGCCTTGATTTCCGTCTACGACAAGACCGGGCTGGAGGAGCTGGCACGTGGACTGCACAACGCCGGCGTCCGCATAGTCTCGACCGGCTCCACGGCCAAGCGCATCGCGGACGCGGGCATCCCCGTCCAGGGCGTCGAAGATGTCACGGGCTCCCCGGAGATGCTGGACGGGCGCGTAAAGACCCTCCACCCGCGCGTTCACGGCGGCATCCTGGCGGACCGCCGCGTGCCCGAGCACGTGCAGACGCTGGTGGAGATGGACATCGAGCCGTTCGACCTGGTCGTCGTCAACCTCTACCCCTTCGTGGACACCGTTCGTTCGGGCGCGGCGCAGGACGACGTCGTCGAGCAGATCGACATCGGCGGTCCCGCCATGGTCCGCTCCGCCGCGAAGAACCACGCCTCCGTGTGCATCGTGGTGGATCCGTCCAGCTACGGGGCCGTCGTGGCCGCGGCGGCCGAAGGCGGTTTCGACCTGAAGGCCCGCCAGCGGCTCGCCGCGAAGGCCTTCGCCCACACGGCGTCCTACGACACCGCCGTCGCCACCTGGACGGCCAGCCAGTTCCTCGACGAGGACGGCGACGGGACCATCGACTGGCCCGCCTATTCCGGCGTCGCGCTCGAGCGCTCCGAGGTGCTCCGCTACGGCGAGAACCCGCACCAGCAGGCGGCGCTGTACGTGGACAAGGCCGCCCCGGCCGGCATCGCGCAGGCGGACCAACTGCACGGCAAGGCCATGAGCTACAACAACTACGTCGACGCCGACGCCGCGCTGCGTGCGGCATACGACTTCGAGCTTCCGGCCGTGGCCATCATCAAGCACGCCAACCCGTGCGGCGTCGCCGTCGGTTCGGCGGACGCGGCGGACGCGATCGCGGACGCCCACGCCAAGGCCCACGCCTGCGATCCGCTGTCCGCGTTCGGCGGCGTCATCGCCGCCAACCGCACCGTGACCCGCGCGATGGCCGAGACCGTCAAGGACATCTTCACCGAGGTCGTGATCGCTCCGGACTTCGAGCCGGAGGCCGTGGAGATCCTCTCCAAGAAGAAGAACATCCGGCTGCTGGCCCTTCCGGAGGGCTACGGCCGCTACCCGACCGAACTGCGCCAGGTCTCCGGCGGCATGCTGGTCCAGGTCACGGACAAGGTCGACGCCGACGGCGACGCGCCGGAGGCGTGGACCCTGGCGGCCGGCGAGGCGGCGGACGACGCCACGCTGGCGGACCTCGCGTTCGCCTGGCGCGCGGTCCGCGCCGCCAAGTCGAATGCCATCCTCCTCGCCGCCGACGGCGCGGCGGTCGGCATCGGCATGGGTCAGGTCAACCGGGTTGATTCCTGCAAGCTCGCCGTGGAGCGCGCCAACACGCTCGGTGTCTCGGTCGCGTCGGACGTCGACGCGGCGGGCGGAGCCTCGGGCACGGCCGACGCGGCCGGGTCCGCTGAGCGCGCGCGCGGCGCGGTGGCGGCGTCGGACGCGTTCTTCCCGTTCGCCGACGGCCTGCAGATCCTCCTCGACGCCGGCGTGAGGGCCGTTGTTCAGCCCGGCGGTTCGGTCCGCGACGAAGAGGTCGTTGCGGCCGCCAACGCGGCGGGCATCACGATGTACTTCACCGGAGCGCGGCACTTCTTCCACTAGGGGAGACCGCAGTCTGCACGCGCTGGCCCAGGGCACTGTCCTGGGCCAGCGTCGTCAGAAGGGCGGCGCCGTCAAGGCCCGTCCCCGTGGGTTCCCGCAGTTCGACGCCGGGCCACGTCTGCCGCAGGCGGCCCACGAACGGGTCGCGGATCTCCGCGGCCCCGAGGACCCGGCCCAGGCAGCACACCACGGGGTCGGGGCGGGCGTCCTCGCCGACCTGCCGCAGGCCGGTGGCCACGGAGTGCGCCAGTTCCCCGGCCGCCCTCGCGCAGATGTCCGCCGCGACGGCGTCCGTGGCGGCCAGGCCGGTCACCCGCGGGGCGTACGACGCGATCCGCCGCACGCGGTTGGGGTCGCTCTGCAACTCGACGTAGGCGTGCTCCACGTTTGGGAAATCCTCCGTGATGACGCCGGTCAACGAGGTCGCGGGACCGCGTCCGTCGTGCGCCCGCATCACGGCCCTGAAGGCCTCGATCCCCAGCCAGTACCCGCTGCCCGCGTCGCCCATCAGGTACCCCCAGCCGTCGACCCGGGCGACGCTCGCCTCGCCGACGGCGAGGGTGACCACGCCGGTCCCGCTCGCCACGACCACCCCCGGGTGGTCGCCGAGGGCTCCCAGGTAGGACGTCACCGAATCGTGCGCCACGAGTGCGCGGGCGACGCCGAGCGTGGCGCAGGCGTCCAGCAGCCGTTTCGCCTCGCCGCCGGCGTCGGTCAGCCCCGAGGTTCCGACGGCGACGGTGGAGAAGGCCAGCCCGGTCTCGAGGCCCACACGTTCGACGACGGCGCGCAACTGGGGCGCCAGCGGCTGGTCGGTGCGGATGCCGGGGAAGTCGTGCACGCCCTCCCGCGCGCCGTCCCCGTGCGGTTGGGCGCGAATGCCGGTCTGGCCGGCGTCGATGGCCAGCACCGTTTCGGGCATGGGAACCGCCTCCTCTGGATGGTGGATGTGATGATCCAAGAATAGGAGGTCGGCGCACCGGGCCGGGCGGGTCCCGTGTTCGTGGCGCCGGCGGAAGCCGGATAGGGTGTGAAGTGTTCCCTTTACAGATGCTTGACACGGTGGCCGCTCCCCGTGCGCGCGGGAACGGCCAAACCACTTGTCGAACACGGAGAAATACCATGCAGACCACCCGCGCCCTTGGCGCCGCAGCCCTCCTCGCAACGCTGGCCCTGACCGGCTGCGCCGGCGCGGCGGAAGAGGCCACGGCAACCTCGGCGGCCCCCGCGGCCGCCGAGGTCCGCACGCCGGCCCCCAACGACCAGATGAAGGACGAGTCCGCGAAGGGGCTCTCCGCCACAACCTATTACTACTTCGACGCAGTGAACTACGCGCTGCAGACCGGAAAGACGGACCTGATGCTTTCCGTTGCGGCCGACTGCGCGGAGTGCGCCGACGCCGCCGAGGAGATCGCGGCCGTGTACGCGGACGGCGGACGCGTCGAGGGCGGGCAACCGAAGGCACAGAACGTCATTCCGCTCGGCGAGGTCGACGCGAAGGGCGCGCTGTCCGCCGTCGTGCCGTTCCGCGAGGACGCCAAGACTGTCTTCGATGCCGCCGGCGACGTCGTCGAGGAGACCTCCCTGGACCCCGCGGGGACGATCTACACCGTCGGTGGCGAGTACGTCGACGGCGTCTGGGCCATTACCTCGCTGAAGGAAACCCCGGACGCCGAAATCCCGGAGTAGGGCGCTGCCGGGTCCGCCCCGGGAGGGCCCGTGCAACCTCAACGACGGCCGGCGCCGGTGCGCCGGCCGTTCGCGTGCCCGGGCCCGAAGGTGCCTTCCCGGGCACCCAAGATGACGTACCGCGGGACCCCGAAAAGGCGGAGCAAGGCCGACCTTCCGGTAAGTTTGTCCTGTTGAGTCCACACCGGATGTGAAGTTACCGCAGACCTTTCAGGGAGATGCCGCTACCCATGGCCAAGATTATCTACACCCACACCGATGAAGCGCCGATGCTGGCGACGTATTCGTTCCTGCCGATCGTGGAGGCCTTCGCGTCGACCGCCGGCGTGGAAGTGGAGACCCGCGACATCTCGCTGGCTGGCCGCATCATCGCCGTCTTCGGCGACTTCCTCACCGAGGAACAGCGCACCGCGGACGCACTGGCCGAGCTGGGCCAGCTGGCCAAGAGCCCGGACGCCAACATCATCAAGCTGCCGAACATCAGCGCGTCCATCCCGCAGCTGAAGGCCGCCATCGCCGAACTCCAGGAGCAGGGCTACGCGCTGCCGGACTACCCGGACAACCCGTCCTCCGACGAGGAGACAGACATCCGCGCCCGCTACGACAAGATCAAGGGCTCCGCCGTGAACCCCGTGCTGCGCGAGGGCAACTCCGACCGCCGAGCGCCGCTGTCCGTCAAAAACTACGCCCGCAAGAACCCGCACACGATGGGCGAGTGGACCGCGGACTCCAAGACCAACGTCGCCACCATGAGCGCCGACGACTTCCGCTCCAACGAGAAGTCCGTGGTGCTCCCGGCCGCAGACACCCTCTCCATCCAGCTGGTCCGCGAGGACGGCACGGTCAAGGTCCTGAAGAAGGCCCTTCCGGTCCTCGCCGGCGAGGTCATCGATGGAACCGTCCTGCGCGCCGCCGCGCTCGACGAGTTCCTCGCCGCGCAGGTTGCGCGCGCCAAGGAGGACGGCGTGCTGTTCTCGGCGCACCTCAAGGCGACGATGATGAAGGTCTCGGACCCGATCATCTTCGGCCACGTGGTCAAGGCCTACTTCTCCGAGCTCTTCGAGCAGTACGGCGACAACCTCGCGGCCGCGGGCCTGAGCCCGAACAACGGCCTCGCCGCCATCCTGGGCGGCCTCGAGGAGCTGCCGGAGGACGTCCGCGAGGGCGTCCAGGCGGCCATCAAGAAGGGGCTCGACGAGGGCCCGGCCCTGGCCATGGTGGACTCGGACAAGGGCATCACGAGCCTGCATGTGCCCTCCGACATCATCGTCGACGCCTCCATGCCGGCCATGATCCGTTCCTCCGGCCACATGTGGGGACCGGACGGCCAGGAGGCCGACACCCTCGCGGTCCTGCCCGACAGCTCCTATGCCGGCATCTACCAGGTGGTCCTGGACGATTGCCGCGCCAACGGCGCCTACGACCCGACCACCATGGGCACCGTCCCGAACGTCGGCCTGATGGCCCAGGCTGCCGAGGAATACGGCAGCCACGACAAGACCTTCGAGATCCAGTCCGCGGGCACCGTGCAGATCCTCGACTCCAAGGGCGGCGTCCTGATCGAACACCAGGTGGCGCAGGGCGACATCTGGCGCGCCTGCCAGACCAAGGACGTGCCGGTGCGCGACTGGGTCAAGCTGGCCGTGACGCGTGCCCGGGCCTCCGCGACCCCCGCCGTGTTCTGGCTGGACGAGGGCCGCGCGCACGACGCGCAGCTCATCGCCAAGGTGGAGGAGTACCTCAAGGAGCACGACACCGCGGGGCTGCGGATCGAGATCATGAGCCCGGTCGAGGCCACCGCGTTCACGCTGGAGCGCCTGCGCAAGGGCGAGGACACCATCTCCGTCTCCGGCAACGTGCTGCGCGACTACCTCACGGACCTGTTCCCGATCCTCGAGCTCGGCACCAGCGCGAAGATGCTCTCGATCGTGCCCCTCATCAACGGCGGCGGGCTCTTCGAGACGGGCGCCGGCGGCTCCGCCCCGAAGCACGTGCAGCAGCTGGTCAAGGAAAACCACCTGCGCTGGGACAGCCTCGGCGAGTTCCTGGCCTTGGCGGTCAGCTTCGAGCACCTGGCAACCACCACGGACAACAAGCGGGCCCAGGTGCTGGCCGATACGCTCGACCGTGCGACCGGGACGTTCCTGCTGGAGAACAAGTCCCCGAAGCGCAAGGTCGGCGAGCTCGACAACCGCGGCAGCCACTTCTACCTGGCGCAGTACTGGGCCAAGGAGCTTGCTGCGCAGACCGACGACGCCGAGCTGGCGAAGGCCTTCGCTTCCGTTTCGGACGCGCTGACGTCCAACGAGGAGGCCATCGTGGGCGAACTGCTCGCCGTTCAGGGCTCCCCGGTGGACCTCGGAGGCTACTACCACCCCGAAGCGGCCAAGGTCGAGGCGGCCATGCGCCCGTCCGCGACGCTGAACCGGGTCGTGTCGACCCTGGGCTAGCCACTGGCGCCGGGTAGGCACCCGGGCCGGACCCGAGGGACCGGCACCAAAGAGACGGCGGCGCGGCGCCCCCCCCGGGGCGGCGCGCCGCCGTCGTCCGTGTGCGTGGCGGCGTTCGCCGCGGGCGGCGGACCGCGGCCTAGGGAACGGCGGACAACCCGGCGGCCAACAGCCGCCGGGTATACGGGTGCGCGGGGGCCGTGAAGACTTCCTCCGTGGGGCCCTGCTCCACAATCCGGCCGGCCCGCATGACCGCGACGTCGTCGCTGACGTGGCGGACCACGGCCAGATCGTGCGAAATGAAGAGGTAGCTCAGCCCCAGCCGCTCCTGCAGGCCGTCCAGGAGGTCAAGGATCTGCGCTTGGACGGACACGTCGAGGGCGGAGACGGGCTCGTCGCAGACGAGGACCCGCGGCTCGGGGGCCAGGGCCCGTGCGATGGCCACGCGCTGCCGCTGGCCGCCGGAGAGGGTGCGCGGGTGCCGCTCGGCCAACGAACGGTCCAGCCCCACGAGGTCCAACAGGGCGTGGATGGTGGCAAGCCGCGACCGCGTCCGGGCGGTCCGCCCGGCGCTCAGCGCGTCCGCCAGGAGGCCGCCGACGGTGAAGCGCGGATCGAACGAGCTGAGGGGATCCTGGTACACGGCGCCGATCGCCGGGCGGCGCGGGCGGCGGGCGGATTCCGGCAGTGCGCTCCACGGCTCGCCGAAAAGCCTCACCTCGCCGGCGTCCGGAGCCGCCAGACCCAGCACCATGCGCGCTGTGGTGGACTTCCCGGACCCCGATTCGCCAACGAGCCCCAGCGTCCGGCCGGGGGCCAGCGCGAAGCGGACGTCCGAGACGGCGTCGAAGGGGCGCAGGTCACCGCCGACGAACGACTTGCGCAAGGTGATTGCCTCGACCGCGGGCCCGTCCTCGGGCACCGCCCGGGGCCGCGTAGAGGCCGGCGCGCCGGAACCGCCGGCGGACGCGGCCAGCCGGGTGCCGCGGGGCTTGCCGGCGGGCACCGCGCGGAGCAACATCCGGGTGTACGGGTGCTCGGGCGCGCTGAGTATCTGCCCCGCCGGGCCCTGCTCGACGATTCGCCCGTCCCGCATCACGGCGATCCGGTCCGCGACCGAGCCGACCACCGCCAGGTCGTGGCTGATCAGGAGCATCGCCGAACCGCGGCGACGGAGGCCGCCGAGCAGGTCGAGGACCTGTGCCTGGATCGTCGCATCGAGCGCCGTGGTGGGCTCGTCGGCGATCAGCAGCGGCGGATCCAGCGCGATCGCCGACGCGATCAGCGCCCGCTGGCGCATCCCGCCGGAGAGTTGGCCGGAACGCTGGCCGGCCACGGAGGCGTCCAGGCCAACGGACTCCAGGAGCGCGCGGACGCGGGCCGCCCGTTCGCGGCCATCGAGGTCCGTGTGGAGGCGCAGGGAATCCTCGATCTCGCGGCCCACCGTGCGCAATGGATCCAGCGACACCAGCGCGTCCTGCAGTATGAGGCCCATCTCCGTGCCGCGGACCCGCCGCCACGATCGGGTGGTGTGGAGCCGGCCCAGGTCGCGGCCGCCGAGCCGCAGGGTGTCCGCCGTGACCGTCGTCCGCTCGGCCGCGCCGGGACGCGCCGTCAGGCCCATCAAGGACCGCGCGGTGACCGACTTGCCGGATCCGGACTCGCCGACCAGCGCAAGGCATTCCCCGCGGTCCAGGCGAAATGACACGCCGTTGACGACGGTGGTTCCGCCGAAGCCGACGCTCAGGCCGGCGACGTCCAACAGCGGTGTGGTCATTGGCCGACCGCCCGGCGCTGGAGGGTGCGGCCGAGCATCGTGCTCGAGGCAGCGACCAGGACGATGGCCAGCCCGGGAAACAGCGTGAGCCACCAGGCGATGCCCAGATACGTGCGCCCGGCGGACAGCATGGCGCCCCACTCCGGCGCGGGCGGCGGCGCTCCGAGCCCCAGGAAGCTGAGCGCGGACGCCCACACCACGGCCTGTCCCAGGCCGAGCGTGGCGAGCACCATGACCGGCGCCAAGGCGTTGGGCAGGAGGTGCCGGACGAGGACGCGGGCGGGGGACCGACCCAGCACCACGGCGGCCTCGACCATGGCGGAGGTCCGGAGGGCGGCGACCTGCGCCCGGATGATCCGCGCGTAGCCCGGGGCCGTGCTGAGCCCCACGGCGACGACGGCGGTGCCGGTGCCGGGGCCCGCAAACGCGATGAAGACCAGGGCCAGAAGCAGCCCCGGCAGGGCGAACAGCACCTCCAGCAGGCGGCCGATGCCGAAGTCCAGCCGGCGACCGCCGGCCCCTCCGCCCGCCCCGAGCCCGGAGGGCACGCCCAGCAGCAGGGCCAGCCCGAGGCCGATGCCGGTCGCCGCAGCCCCGATCACGAGCGATTCCCTTGCGCCGTGAACGATCCGCGAATACGTGTCCCGCCCCGACTCGTCGGTCCCCAGCCAGTGGGCGGCGGACGGCGGCTCGAACGCGGCCGCCGGGTCTATCGCGAGCGGATCGAAGGGCGCCAGCCAGCCGGGCACGACGGCGGCGGCGAGCATAACGACGGCGACGGCGGCGGCCGCGACCGTCCCCACCGAGGCGGGGACCAGGGCCCGGCTGAGGTTCATCCGGCGGTTCATGCGGCGCGCAGCCGGGGATCGGCGACGCGCTCCGCGGCGTCGGAGGCGGCCATCACCAGGACGTAAGCCAGAGCGGAGACCAGGGCGACGCCGGTGACCAGCGGGACGTCGCGCAAGGTCACCGCGCCCAACAGCGTCCTCCCGAGACCCGGCCTGGCGAACACGGATTCGACGACGACGGCCCCGCTCAGCAGGGATCCGAGCGCCCAGCCGGACAACGCGATACCCGGCAGTGCCGCGTGGCGCAGCGCGTGGCGGAGCAGCACGCCGGCCTCGCTCTCGCCCCGGGCCCGCGCCGAGAGGGCGAACGGCGAGGACATGGCCGTCAGCATCGACTCGCGCATCAGTTGGCCGAGGAACCCGGCGAGCGGCAGTGCCAGCGTGAGGACGGGCATCACCAGGCCGGCGGCGGTGTCGGTGCTGACCGGCGGCAGCCATTGCAGGGCGTTCGAGAAGAGCAGGACGAGGACGCTGGCCAGCCAAAAGTGGGGCACCGAGGCCGCGGCGATCTCCAGGCCCGAGCCGAGCGCACCGGCGGCGCGGCCGCCGAGGGTCGACCAGACCGCCATGCCCAGTGCGAGGACCCAGGCCACGGCCCAGGCCAAGACTGCCAACAGCAGGGTCCCGGGGAGCTGTGCGGCCAACAGCTCGGCCACGGGGACCCGGAGGGAATAGCTGGTGCCCAGGTCTCCCTGAACCAGCCGGCCCAACTGCGCCAGATACTGCACGGCCAGCGGCTGGTCCAATCCGTAGTCGCGCCGCGCGGCGGCCAGGGCCTCCGCGGACGCCTGGGAACCGGGCCCTCCCATGATCGCCTCTGCGGGATCGCCGGGGATCAGCCGGATGGCCAGGAAGATCAGCGTGGCGACCGCCCACAGCACAAACGTGGCCCCCGCCGTTTTGCCCAAGAGCCACCGCAGCGGGGCCGGGATCGCCGACGCGATCCGGGCCATCCGGCCATCGCCGAGGGACGCCCGCCCAAGGGCGTTTGTGCCGACGTGTACCGGAGGCTCTGTCATGGGGAGCGGAGCGGCCCGGCTACTCGGCGAGCCAGGCGTCGTGGAAGACGGGGCTGGCCACCGCGGTGGTGGCGCCCACGCCGTTCAGGGCGGGCCGGTAGAGGAAGTGGTTCTGCTGGTCGTAGAGCGGCAGGATGTGGTGCCCCTCGAGCACCAGCTTCTGCGCGTCCTCGTAGAGGGCCTGGCGCTCGGCCTGGTCGGTGGTCCGGTTCGCCTTCGTCAGCAGCGCGTCCAGTTCCGGGCTCTTGACCTGGCTGTGGTTCGCGAAGTACCCGGACGGGGCCGGCGTGGTGCTGTCGGAGTGGAACAGGATGCGCAGGACGTCCGGACCCACCTTCGTGTAGGGGGCGCTGACCAGGTTGTAGTCGTTCTTGCCGAGGGCGCCGTACCAGCTGGAGAGGTCCAGCAGGTCAAGCTCGATCGCGAATCCGGCGTCCTTCGCGGTGGCCTGCATCTGCTGGAACAGCGACTGCTCGGCCGGCACGGACTGGTTGGTGCTGACCGGGAACCTGAGCGTCAGCCGCGTTCCGTCCTTGGTGCGGTAGCCCTCGGCGTCGCGCCGGTCCCAGCCGGCCCCGTCCAACAGCCGGGCGGCGGCATTGGGGTCGTACCCGAAGGCGTCGGGATCGGAGTAGCCCATGGGCTCGACGCTCGAGAGCGCGGAATAGGACCGCTCGGCGGTCCCGAAGAACAGGGATTCGACGCCGGCGTCGACATTCACCGAGCGGATGAACGCCTCGCGCACGCGCGCGTCGTCGAACGGCGCCTTGGACGCGTTGAGTTCGATCCGGTTGGACGCCCCGGGCCGTGGCGCATCGAGGTGCCGGATGGTGCCCGATTGCTCGGCGGTGGCGATCGCGTCCGGCTGGGCGTTGTCGATGATGTCGGCGGTCCCCGACTGGAGGGCGGCGTAGCGCGTGGCTGCCTCGGGGATGAACTTCCAGGTGATGCCGTCGAGGTAGGCGGGCCCGGCGTGCGCGGCGCCTTCGACCGGAACGACGTAGTCGTCGTTGCGCGTCAGCTCGACCGACTGTTGCTTGGTCCAGCCGGCAACCTTGAACGGGCCGGTGCCGATGGGCTCGGCGCAGTTCGCCTCTTGGCTGCGGCCCAGGCCTGCGGGGGACTCGATGGCCACCCACGGCATCGACAGCGATTCCAGCAGGGCGCTGTCCGGCGAGGAGAGCGCGAGCATCAGGGTCTGCGGATCCTTCACGGTCATCTCGTCGATTTTTTGGACGGCGAGATAGCCGGTGGATGAGGCGGTGTCGGGATCCTGGAGGTGTTCGATGTTGGTCTTGACGGCCTCGGCGTCCAGGGGCGTCCCGTCGGTGAACTCGATGCCCTCGCGCAGCGTGAGGGTCCAGGCCAGCCCGTCCTCCGACGGCTCGGCGGACGCGGCCAGCCAGGGAACGATCTGCCCGGCGTCGTCCTTGGTGAAGAGCGTCTCGAGGAACTGTCCGGCCAGGAGAGCCTGCGGGTAGTTGCCGCCGACGTGTGGATCCAGGCAGGTGGGCTCGGCGTCGCCGGAGGCGTAGACGAGCGTGCCGCCGGAAACCGGTTCGGCGGCGGAGGAGTCCTGCGGGGCCGTGCCGGAGGTGCAGCCCGCCAGCAGGGCCGTGGCCGCGAGGAGGCTAGTGGCGGTGGCGGCAACGCGCACGGAACGGGCGGAGAACAACATGGCGACGGCTTCCTGACGTGCTGGTGCGTGTCCGGGCGTTGGGTCCGCGAGGGAGGCCGTTCCGGGACTTAGACGCGTCAAGCCTAGTCCAGGCCGGGCTCGGGCGCTGTTGCCTGGGTCATGGTGGCATCGCGTCACAATTCACGGCCCCCCGGGAGGATTTGGGAAGGTGTCATCCATGTCAACAACCCTCGCAACCAAGACCACAAGCGAATCGGAAGTGCGGAGCGCGCGCGTCGCCGTGACACTGTTTCCGCTGCTGATTCTTGCCGGCGGCGCCGTGGCGCTCTTTTTCCCGGCGCCGTTCACCGGATGGTCGGCGTTCGTGACGCCCGCCCTGATGGTCATCATGTTCGGTATGGGCCTGACGCTGACCCTGCCCGATTTCGCGCTGGTCGTGCGCAAGCCGTTGCCCGTCTTGCTCGGGGTCGTCGCCCAGTACGTGATCATGCCGCTGCTCGGCCTCGGCGTCTCCGTTCTGCTGCAGCTGCCGCCGGCGCTGGCCGCGGGCGTGATCCTGGTTGGCTGCGCCCCCGGAGGCACGGCGTCCAACGTGGTCACCTACCTGGCCAAGGGCGACGTCGCGCTGTCCGTGACCATGACCAGCGTCTCCACGCTGATCGCCCCGCTCCTCACGCCGCTGCTGACGCTGTGGCTGGCGGGGCAGTACATGCCGGTCGACGCGGGATCCATGGCCATGAGCATCGTGCAGATCGTCCTGATCCCGGTGGTCCTCGGCCTTGTCGCCCGCTACCTGGTCCCGTCGGTGGTGGACAAGGTCCTCCCGGCACTCCCGTGGGTATCCGTTCTCGCGATCACGTTCGTTGTCGTCGCCGTCGTCTCCGGCAGCGCGGCCGCGATCTTCTCCGCCGGCCTGCTAATCCTCCTGGCCGTGGTGCTCCACAACGCCGGCGGCTACCTGCTGGGCTACGGCGCAGCCAAGCTGTTCCGGCTGCCGATTCCGTCCCGGCGGACGATGGCTGTGGAGGTCGGGATGCAGAACTCCGGACTCGCGGCCGGGCTGGCAAAGCAGTATTTCACCCCGGAGGCTGCCCTGCCGGGCGCGGTCTTCTCCGTCTGGCACAACGTCTCCGGTGCCGTGATGGCCGCCATTTGGCGCCGCAGCAGCGCCCGCTAGTACCCCGCACCGCGCACGACGGCGGCCGGCCACCTCAGGGGTGGCCGGCCGCCGTCGTGCGTTGCCGCCTGTCGCGATGCGCTACTTGGTGATGGGGCCAAGCACCGGATCGTCGGCGTAGGCTTCCTTGACGTTCTCCTCGGTCACGATGACCGGATCGAGCAGGTAGGCCGGGACCACCTTGACGCCGTTGTCGTAGCTGTCGGGGTCGTTGACCTCGGGCGCGGTGCCGGACTGCAGGTCCTTGGCCATGGTGATCGCGTGCTCAACAAGCTTGCGCGTGTCCTTGTTGATGGTCGAGTACTGCTGGCCCGCCATGATGGACTTCACCGACTCCACCTCGGAGTCCTGTCCCGTCACGATCGGGGTGTCCTTGCCTGCGGCCTTGACCGAGGTCAGGACGGCGCGGGCCAGGGTGTCGTTGGGGGAGAGGACGCCGTCGAGATCGTCGGAGGAGTAGCTGCCGGTGAGCAGGGTGTCCATGCGCTTCTGGGCGTTCTCGGCCTTCCAGCCCTGGGTCACTGCCTGCTCGAACGTGGTCTGTCCGGAGGCCACCTTCAGGGTGCCGTCGTCGATCTTCGGCTGGAGGACCGACATCGCTCCGTCGAAGAAGACCTTCGCGTTGGCGTCGTCCGGGGACCCGGCGAAGAGCTCGATGTTGTAGGGGCCGTCGCCCTTCTTTTCCGCGAGGCCGTCCAGAAGCGCCTGGCCCTGCAGCTCGCCGACCTTAAAGTTGTCGTAGGCCACGTAGTAGTCGACGTCGGCGCTGTTGAGCAGGAGACGGTCGTAGGCGATGACCGTCGCGCCGGCCTCCTTGGCCAGCTTCAGCTGGGTGCCCAGCTGGGCGCCGTCGATCGCGCCGACGATGATGACCTTGGCGCCGTTGGTGACCATGGCGCTGATCTGGTTCTGCTGCTCCGAAACGCCGCCGTTGGCGAACTGCACGTCCGCCTCGAAACCGGCCTCCTTCAGGCCGCTATTGAAGAGGTTCTCCGCGAGGACCCAGTTCTCACTGGTCTTCTGCGGCAGTGCGACGCCGATCGTGGAGCCTGCTTCGAAGCCGGCCACGGCGGATTCCGTGCCCTCACCCGTCGCGGTGCTTCCGGTGTCGGCGCGGCCGCAGCCGGTGAGCGCCAGTGCCGCGATGGCTGCCACGGCGGCCGCCTTGCGTGCTTGTCCAAAGATGTGCATGTTTTCGCTTTCTGCTGGTACGGGTTGATGGGGAATTAGGCCTGGTGGGTGATGACGTCCTTGGTGGGCGTCGTCTCGTCGGGCTGGTTGTCACGGGTCCCGTTGGGTTTGTCGGACTTGCCGAAGGCTCGCGTGAGCAGCCCGCTGATGGATGGCTTGCCCTGGGACTTGTTGTAGATGTCGAAGGCGACGGCCGCCAGAAGCACCAGACCCTTGATGATCTGGGTTGCGTCGGCGCCGATACCCATCAACTGCAGGCCGTTGTTCAGCACCGCCATGACCAGGCCGCCGATGATCGAGCCCACCACGGTGCCCACGCCGCCGGAGACGGCCGCGCCGCCAATGAAGACCGCTGCGATGGCATCCAGCTCCCAGCCGACGCCGTCGAAGGGACCCGAGGCCGTGGAGCGGCCCACGAAGATCATTCCGGCCAGCCCCGCGAGGATGGACATGTTCATCATGACCAGGAAGTTGACCCTCCTGGAGCGGACGCCGGAGAGCTCGGCGGCGTGGCGGTTCCCGCCCACGGCGTAGACGTGGCGGCCGATCACGGTGCGCGAGGAGACGAAGCCGTAGACAAGCACCAGGACCGCCAGGATCAAGCCGGGGATCGGAAAGGAGGTGCCAGGGCGGCCCGTGGCGAAGAGGTACGTCGCGTACAGGATGGCCGCGCTGATGAGCGTCAGCTTGGTGGCGGTCACCCACAGCTCGGGAACCTCGGCGCCCAGGGCCTTCGCCTTGGACCGCCCGCGCAGCGCGCCGACGACGACGAAGGCGACCGCGAGCAGGCCCAGCAGGAGCGTGAGGTTGTTGTAGCCCGTGTTGGGGCCGACCTCCGGCAGGTAGCCGGAGCCGATGTACTGGAAGTCCTGCGAGACCGGGATGGTGTTGGACTTGCCGACGAGCTGGTTCAGGCCGCGGAAGATGAGCATGCCCGCGAGGGTGACGATGAACGCGGGGATGCCGACGTAGGCGGTCCAGAAGCCCTGCCAGACACCGATCAGGGCGCCGAGCGCCAGCCCGAACAGGATGGCGACGTACCATTCCAGGCCCCAGTCGCGCATGGCCAGAGCCACGGAGACGCCCACGAAGGCGGCGACCGAGCCCACCGACAGGTCGATGTGGCCGGCGATGATCACCAGCACCATGCCGATGGCGAGGATCAGGATGTACGAGTTGCCGTTGAAGAGGTTGATGACGTTCCCGGGCGTCAGCGTCCGGCCGTTGGTCCTCCATTGGAAAAAGAGAATCAGGGCCACGAGGGCGAAGATCATGCCGAATTGGCGGGTGTTGCCGCCAAAGAGCTTCTTGATCGCGTTCATTGTTTCCGTCCTTGCGTCTGATGCGTGGTGGTTGTCATGCGGATTTGCGGGCGGTGGTCATCAGCCGCATCAGGTTCTCCTGCGTGGCCTCGTGCTTGTCCAGCACGCCGGTGATGGCGCCCTCGAAAATCGTGTAGATGCGGTCCGAGAGGCCCAGGAGCTCCGGCAACTCGGAGGAGATCACGATGACCCCCTTGCCCTGGCGGGCGAGCTCCTGGACGATCCCGTAGATCTCGTACTTGGCGCCGACGTCGATGCCGCGGGTGGGCTCGTCGAGGATCAGCAGTTCGGGGTCCGTGAACATCCACTTGGCCAGCACCACCTTCTGCTGGTTGCCGCCCGAGAGCTTCGCAACGCCCTCCTCCACGGAGGGCGCCTTGATGCGCAGGGATTTCCGGTAGCGTTCCGCGGTGTCGAACTCCGCGTTGTCGTCGACGACGCTGAACCGGCTGATCTTCTTCAGGTTTGCCGCCACAACGGTGCTCTTGATGTCGTCGAGCAGGTTCACGCCGAGGGTCTTGCGGTCCTCCGTGACGTAGCCGAGGCCGGCGTCGATCGCCTGCGTGACGTTCCTCAGCTGCAGTTCCTTGCCGTTCATGATGATCTGGCCGGACAGGAAGCGCCCGTAGGAGCGGCCGAAGACGGATCGCGCCAGCTCGGTGCGCCCGGCCCCCATCAGGCCCGCGAAGCCGACGATCTCGCCGCGCCTGACGAAGAAATTGGAGTTCTTGCAGACCATCCGGTCCTGGACCTGCGGATGTCCGACGTTCCAGTTCTTGACCTCGAAGAAGGTCTCTCCCGCGTTGGGCTCGTGGTCCGGGAAGCGGGACTCGAGCGTCCGGCCCACCATGCCCTTGATGATGCGGTCCTCGTCGACGCCGTCCGCCTTGACGTCCAGCGTCTCGATCGACTTTCCATCGCGGATGATGGTGATCGAATCGGCGATCTGTTCAATCTCGTTGAGCTTGTGGGAAATGATGATCGACGTGATCCCGCGACCCTTGAGCCCGAGGATGAGGTCCAGCAGGTGCTGCGAATCGGACTCGTTCAGCGCCGCGGTGGGCTCGTCGAGGATCAGCAGCTTCACCGACTTGTTGAGGGCCTTGGCGATCTCGACGAGCTGCTGCTTGCCGACGCCGATCTCCTTGATCGGGGTGTCCGGGTCCTCCCGCAGTCCGACGCGCGCCAAGAGTTCGGTGGACCGCGTGCGGGCCTCCGCCCAGTTGATGATTCCGAATTTCGTGGGCTCGTTGCCCAGGAAGATGTTCTCCATGATGGACAATTCCGGGACCAGCGCCAGTTCCTGGTGGATGATGACGATGCCCGCCTGTTCGCTGGCGCGGATGTCCTTGAACTGCTGGGTTTCGCCCTGGTAGTGGATGTCGCCCGTGTAGCTGCCGTAAGGGTAAACGCCGGACAGCACCTTCATCAGCGTGGACTTGCCCGCGCCGTTCTCGCCGCAGATGGCGTGGACTTCGCCCGCCCTGACGCTCAGGCTCACCGAATCGAGGGCCTTCACGCCGGGGAACTCCTTGGTGATGGAGCGCATCTCCAAGATGACCGGGGTCTTGTGCTGGGGATTCATTCGCCTGGCTGCCTTCGCTTCGGTGTGACGGTGTGGTGGTGGTTGACGGTGCACTTCACGAGCCCCCGCCTTTCGCATGCTGGAAGACAAGGGCGGCGGCGCCCAGCGCCTCCGCCCTGTCGCCCAGCGAGGACATGGCCAGGCGGGTGTTCTCGCCGACCACGGGTACGGCGTGGCGGAGGAGGCCGCGGCGAACGGGATCCAACAGGAGCGGGCCGAGGCCGGCCAGCGGGCCGCCCAACACGATGACTTCCGGATTGATGAGGTTTGCGACGTTCCCGAGCGCGCGCCCGATGGCGCCGCCGGCGTCCTCGACGACTCGCAGGGTCGCCGGGTCTCCCTCGTGGGCCTTGCGCACGATGTCGGCGGCGGTCCGCGGGCGGTCCTCGCCACGGCTAAGCAACTCCATCATGGTGGTGGTCGACGCGACGGTCTCGAGGCAGCCGCGGTTTCCGCAACGGCACACTTGGCCGTGCTCGTCGATGGTCGCGTGCCCGAGCTCGCCGGTGATGCCCACGTGCCCGTAGAAGGGAAGCCCGTTGAGGATCAGGCCGGCGCCCACCCCCGTTCCGACCTTGAGGAACACCAGGTTCCTGACCTGTCCGTGTTCGCCCCACGTGACCTCGGCGAGGGCTCCGAGATTGGCGTCGTTGTCCACGAAGACGGGCATGTCCAGGGCGGCGCGCAGGCGCTCCAGGATGTTGATGCCCACCCACTCCGGAAGGATGGCGCCCTGCGCGACCGTTCCCGTGCGGCGGTCGATGGGTCCGGGGATGCCGACGCCGGCGCCGACGACGGCGGAGCGGTCCACCTTGGATTCCTCGAGCAGTCGCGCGACGAGGACGGTGGCGGCCTGGATGCCCTCCTCCGCATGGTGCCCGAGGGGAAGGACCACAGCCTCTTCCGCCAGCAGGCGGTGGCCGAGCGACGCAAGCACCACTCGGAGGTGCCGGCGCCCGAAGTCGACGCCGACGGCCACGGTGCCCTTGCCGGAGAGTCGAACGTTCAGTGCCCGGCGCCCGGAGCTGGTGGTCGGTTCCGTGGAGGCGATGCCCTCGTCCAGCATCGTCTTGACGATGTTGGAGACCGTGGCGCTGGAAAGGCCCGTCCTGCGCGACAGCTCCGCCTGGGTCGAGGGTCCGCCCAGCAGGCACTCGATGATCCGCTGCTGGTTGCGGTGGCGCAACGCCGACTGGGAGCCGGGGTTGCCCCGCGGACCCGCTGTTGTCGGCGTTGACGTAGACATGACATGTAGCGTGCATCACAATATGGCTTGGCGTCAAGAAGTAAGCCCAAGAATCCTTAAAGTTCCTTGCTGACCTTGCAAGGTGAGAGCAACGCGGCATGGATCGACGGCGGGCGCGCCGCCGTCGGCTAGCCCGCCCCGGCCGGACTAGGGGAGCGGCCACTCGTGGACCGGGCCGGAATTGTGCATGTGCTCCCAGTAGAGTCGGGTCATTTCCTGCAGCGCCTTGCGGCGGTCCAGCCCGTGGTCCTCCAGCCTGCGCAGGGCCAGGATCTGCCAGGTGGCCCCGTTCTGCTCGGTCCGGGCCCGCTCGCGCAGCACGTCCAGGTAGCGGTTGGCGACCGGCTTGTCGACGCCAAGGTCGGCGAGCCCCTCGGCGGCGAGGGGCAGCAGGTGGCGCACGATCAGCTCCGTGACCGGGATGTCTCCGATGCCAGGCCAATAGACGTTCGCCTCGAGTCCCTGCCGGGCGCAGGCCAGGAAGTTGTCAGAGGCCGTCGCGAACGCCATACGGGACCAAAGGGGCCGCTCCGCCGTGCGCAGCTTACGGACCAACCCGAAGAAGAACGCCGCGTTGGCCACGGTGTCGATCACGGTCGGGCCCCCGGGGAGCAGCCGGTTCTCCAGGCGGAGGTTGGGCATGCCGTCGCCCGGGTCGTAGATGGGGCGGTTCCAGCGGTAGACCGTCCCGTTGTGCAGGCGGAGCTCGTGCAATTGCGGGGCGCCGGCCACGGTGGCGTCGGCCCGGCGCCGCGAGAGCTCCGGGAGTAGCGCCGGGAAGTAGCGGACGTTCTCCTCGAACAGGTCGAAGATCGAAGTGATCCAGCGTTCGCCGAACCAGACCCGCGGCCGGACGCCCTGATTCCGCATCTCGGGCGGGCGGGTGTCGATGGCCTGCTTGAACACCTCGATGCGGGACTCGTGCCAGAGAAGCTTCTCCATAAACACCGGTGAGTTTGCCGCGAGCGCCACCTGCGGGCCGGCGATGACCTGGGCGGCGTTCCACACGGGGGCGAATTCCGAGGGCGAGACCTGCAGGTGAAGCTGGACGGACGTGCAGGCCGCCTCGGGGGCGATGTTGGCCGCGTAGAAGCGCAGCCTCTCCTCGCCCGTGATGTCTATCAGCACGTCCTCGCCGCGGGCGGCCAGCACGGAGTTGTTCAGGGCCGCGTAGCGCTTTCCGGCGCTCATCCACCCCTTGTCGCGGACCAGGTCCTCGCGGAGGGTCGGCAGGATCCCAACCATCAGCAGGTCCGCGCCGGCATTCTCCGCGCGCTTGTCCGCGCGGTTCAGCTGGAAGCGCAGGCTCTCCTCCAGTTCGCGGAGGCCGCGCCCCGCCACGGACAGGGCCGGGTGGTTCAGCTCGATGTTGAACGCGCCGATCTCCGTCTGGAATGCGGGATCGGCGATCTGCTCCAGCACCGCCGAGTTGCGCAGTGCCGGCGTGAAGTCGTCGTTGGCCAGGTTCAACTCGAGCTCGAGGCCGATGGTGCCGGTGTCCGCGAAGCGGCCGGTGCCCAGGAACTCCTCGAAGGTCTCGAGGTTCTGCATCAGGCGCTCGCGATACCGCGTTCGCTGCTCGCGGCTGAACGTCTTGGTGCTGACCTCTGCTCCCATGGCATGAGAGTACTGGCGGGGCGTGCGGCTGTATACGCCAATTGCGCGGCGCTTGCCGGTCCCGTGCGCCGACCTTCCCTATCGGCGGGTATGCAGGTCGTTGTCGTAGCGCAGGCCCAGTTGGTTGCGGACCCCGTCCAACAGGCGCATGGTGTTGACGGTGTCGGCCCACGGCATGGTGGGGCTCTCGAGCAGGCCCTCCTGGATGCACCGCGTGCTTTCGCGCAGCTCGTACGTGTAGTTGTGGCCCACCGGCTCGAAGACCTCGACCCGTGCGTCGGCGCCGACCGGATGCACCTCGATCCGGGAAGGGTTGTTCAGCGGAGCGTTGGCCCGCAACCAGCCGGCGGTGCAGGCGATGGTCGCCTCCCGCGGCCCGGCACCGACGAGGCTGCACATCAACTGCGCCTGGCGGCCGCCGGAGTAAGTGAGGGTCAGCGACTCCTGGGGATCGACGCCGTCGTCGTTCAGGATGCCGGCCGCCTGCACGGACAGGGGGAACCCAAGTGTCCCCAGCGACCAGGTCAGTGGATAGACGGCCAGGTCCAGGAGCGCCCCGCCGCCGGCGGCCGGGTCCCAGAGCCGCCAGGCCCGGTCGTACGCCGCCGGGAAGCCCAGATCCGCCCGGACCCACGCCACGTCGCCGATCTCGCCGGAGTGGACGATCGAAAGGGCACGGTGGACCGCCGGCAGGAAGCGCGTCCACACGGCCTCCATGAGGAACAGCCCGCGCTCGCCGGCCAGGCGGACCAGTTCCGCGGCCTCCGCCGCATTGATGGTCAGCGACTTCTCGCACAGGACGTGTTTGCCGGCCTCCAGTGCCGCCTTCGCGACCTCGTAGTGCTGGCCGTGCGGAGTGGCAATGTAGACGATCTCGACGTCGGGGTCCGCGAACATCGAGTCGTAGGCCTTTACGCCGCCGCCGTCGAAATAGGCCTTGGCCGCCCCGTGGCGCCCGGCGAAAGACTCGGCGCGCCCGCGGTCCCGCGAACTGACGGCGTACAGTTCCGCATCCTCCAGGCGCAGGAGGTCGGCGACCACCTTCTCGGCGATGCGGCCCGTGGACACCACCCCCCAGCGCAGTGTGCGGCCGGTCGCCTTGACGGGGGAGGGTGCGCCCGGGGCGGCGCACGGTGGGACGGGAATGAACTCGGTCATGGGCACAGCTTTGCACACGGTTGCTGGACCCGGCGGGTGGTGGACCCAAAATGCCGCGAAAGGGCACTTGACGAAACCGGTCAACCTACGACTATGATTGTGCTGTGGGTTGATCGCATGGAGTTGCCTCTCCGGTGGAACGGACCGGACTGTGTGACACGAAAACGGCCCCCGTCCTAGGCGACGGGGGCCGTTCTTGCGTGCGGAGACCGCCTTCGCGGCCGGGTCCGCCGGCGTCCTAGCCGGCGTTGGCCTCGCGGTGCTTGTCAGCCAGTTCCAGGTAGTGTGACGCGTTTGTCTTGAGCGATTCGATCTCCTCGGGCGTCAGGGCCCGGCGCACTTTGGCCGGAACCCCGGCCACAAGGGAACCCTCGGGAACCACCATCGATTCGAGCACCAGAGCGCCCGCCGCGACCAGCGAGTTGGCGCCCACTACCGCGCCGTTCATCACCGTGGCACCCATCCCGATCAGGCAATCGTCGCCGATGGTGCACCCATGGACCACCGCGCCGTGTCCCACGGACACCCTGCGGCCCACCGTGCAGGGCAGGCCCGCGTCCGCGTGGACCACCACGTTGTCCTGAAGGTTCGTGCCGTCCCCGATCCGGATCGCGTCGGAATCGCCGCGGACCGAGACGCCGTAGAAGGCGCTGGCGCGTTCGCCCAGGACGACGTCGCCGGACAAGACGGCCGTGGGAGCCACAAACGCGGACCCCGCGACTTTGGGAGTTTTGCCGCCGATGGTGATGATGTGTGCCATGGACCCGAGTCTAGCCACGGCGTGCGCGGGACGACGGGTTGGCAGGGCAGACCTTTAGGGATACATATGGGGGACATCCGACCCGAGAAGGCGGGCACCGTGAGCGCCAACAGAATCGTGCCGCCGATCCGGCGCTACCCGCTTGTGGCCGCAACCCTCGTTGTGGGCGCCGGCGTCGCGGTCCTGCATCTGGCCGGCTGGGAGGAGGCAGGCCGCTGGACCGCGGGCGTATTCGCGCTACTGGTGGCCGCGCTGGTCGGCTACGACATGCTGCGCGACCTGCTGAGGGGCCACTGGGGGATCGATGTCCTGGCGTTCACCGCGATCGTCGCGACCGTCGTGGTGGGAGAGTACGCCGCGGCACTCGTCATCTGCCTGATGCTCGCGGGCGGCGAGGCGCTCGAGGACTTTGCCGGACGGCGGGCGAAGCGCGAGCTCACTGCGCTGATGGAGCGCGCCCCGAGGCGCGCGCACGTGCTGGAGGCCTCGGGCACGGTGCGCGACGTCGCGGTCGAGGAGGTGGAGCCCGGCGACACGCTGCTTGTCCGCCCCTCGGAGGTGGTACCGGTCGACGGCATCCTTCGGTCAGATGTGGCCGACTTCGACGAGTCGTCGCTGACCGGCGAGTCGATGCCCGTCACGCACAACGCGGGCGACGCGGTGATGTCCGGCGTGCTTAACGGCGCGCGTGCCATCCGGATGGAAGCAACGGCGCGCGCCAGCGACTCCCAATACTCGCGGATTGTGGCCTTGGTGCGCGAGGCCGCGGCCTCGCGCGCGCCGGTGGTTCGCTTGGCGGATCGCTATGCCGGGCCGTTCACCCTGTTCGCCTACGCCGTCGGGATCGCAGCCTGGTGGCTCTCCGGGGATCCGGTCCGCTTTGCCGAGGTGCTGGTGGTCGCCACGCCGTGTCCGCTGCTCATCGCGGCGCCGGTGGCGTTTATGGGGGGCATGAGCCGGGCGGCGCGCAACGGCATCATCGTCAAGAGCGGGGCCACCATCGAGGCACTGGCCCGGGTCCGGACGGCGGCGTTCGACAAGACGGGAACGCTGACGTACGGCCGGCCGGAACTGGTTTCCGTGCTGCCGGTCGGGGGAATCCGGGCCCGGGACCTGTTGTGGTTGGCGGCGTCCGCCGAGCAGTTCTCATCCCATGTCCTGGCTGGATCAGTCATCGCGGCCGCCCGCGCGCGCGGATTGGAGCCGGCGCCGGGGCACCACGCCAGCGAGGCGGCGACCAATGGCGTCGTGGCGACGATCGACGGGCGGCGGGTCTTGGTGGGGAAGGAACGGCACGTCCGCGAACACGCCTCGGGGGTCGAGCACTACCCGTTGGGACCCGGCGAGATGTCCATCTACGTCGCGGTCGACGACAGGTTTGCCGGGGTGCTCGTGATGAGCGACCAATTGAGGAACGACGCGCGAAGGACGCTGTCCGAACTGGCGCGCCTGGGCGTGGCCGAGCGGCTGATGGTGACGGGGGACCAGGAGGGCACGGCCGCACACGTCGCCCGTCAGGTGGGACTCACGCGCGTGCTGGCCGAGTGTCTGCCGGAGGACAAGGTGCGCATGATCGGTTCCGCCGCGGAACGGCCGGTCATGATGGTGGGCGACGGTGTCAACGACGCCCCCGTCCTGGCCGCGGCCGAGGTGGGGGTGGCGATGGGGGCGCGCGGATCCACGGCGGCGAGCGAGAGTGCCGACGTGGTCATCGTGACCGACGACCTCTTCAAGACCGCCACCGCCGTCGCTATTGGGCAGCGGACGGTGCGCGTGGCGCTGCAGAGCATCTGGCTGGGCATGGCGCTGTCCGTCCTGCTGATGTTCGTGGCGGCGACCGGAGCCCTGCCGGCCATTGTCGGAGCCCTGACCCAGGAAGCCGTGGACCTCGTGACCATCCTCAACGCCCTCCGCGCCGTGGGGCCGGGGCGCGTGCGCGCATCCGCCGCCGGCGACCCCGTTGGCGAGCGCGCGGCCGTCCGGGCGGAAGGTTCCCCGGACGCCGGGTGATCGCTAGTTGAAGACGACCGTGCGCTTACCGTCCAGGAGGACCCGCCGCTGGGCGTGCCACTGGACGGCTTGTGCCAGGGTGCGGCCCTCGACGTCGCGGCCCATGGCCACGAATTGTTCCGGCGTCCGTGCGTGGTCGACGCGAATGACCTCCTGCTCGATGATCGGCCCCTCGTCCAGGTCGGCTGTCACGTAGTGGGCGGTGGCCCCGATCAGCTTCACTCCCCGCGCATGGGCCTGGTGGTACGGCTTGGCGCCCTTGAACGAAGGCAGGAACGAGTGGTGGATATTGATGGCCCGCCCGGACAACTCGCGGCACAGGTCGTCGCTCAGGATCTGCATGTAGCGGGCCAGGACCACCAGTTCGACGTCGTGCTCGGCCACGAGCTCCAGGAGGCGGGCCTCGGCGTCGGCCTTGGTCGCGGCCGTCACCGGCACGTGTTCGAAATCGATGCCGTAGAACTCCGCCATCGGCCGCAGGTCCGGATGGTTGGAGACGATCACCGGGATCTCGATCGGCAGCGATCCCGAGCGCTGCTTGAACAGCAGGTCGTTGAGCACGTGCCCCTCTTTCGAGCACATGATGAGCGTGCGCAGGGGGCGGTCCCCGGGGTGGATGCCGAGCGCCATGCCGAACTCGGCGGCCACGGGCGCAAGGGCCTCGTCCAGCCGTCCGGCGCCCGCCGCGGTCTCCACGGCTACGCGCATAAAGAACGTTCCGGTCTCCCGGCTCTCGAACTGCTGGGACTCAGTAATGTTGCCGCCGGCCTCCAACAACGCTCCGGAGACGGCATGCACGATTCCGGGCCGGTCGGCGCAGGAGAGGGACACGGTGAAATGCTCGGTGGTGGTCACCGGAAAACCTTACCGCCCGCCTGCCCGGTGCGCGCTCCGCACACGGCGTTCCCGCTTCGTCACGGAGGCGGGCTCCGTGCGGGTTTCGGCTAGCATGGATCGCGTTGCGACTGGCGTTGGGTGGAGGACCACCGGGGAGCAGCACGAGCGACGACCACGGACCGCGCGCCTGGGCCCAAGGTCATGTTTTCCGGCGTGCGCCGACAACTTGACCCGCCCAGCGACCACACCCTTTCCCGCTTCAGGAGATCACCCCGTGACCTACGAGAACACCGTGACCAACCAGCCCCTCTCCGCCATCGATCCGGAGATCGCCGCCGTCCTCGACGCGGAGCTCGGACGCCAGCGGAACACGCTGGAAATGATTGCGTCGGAAAATTTCGCGCCGCGCGCGGTCCTCGAGGCACAGGGATCCGTGCTGACGAACAAGTACGCGGAGGGCTACCCGGGCCGCCGATACTACGGCGGCTGCGAGCACGTCGACGTCGCCGAAAACCTGGCCATCGAACGCGTCAAGGCGCTCTTCGGCGCCAAGTTCGCCAACGTGCAGCCGCACTCGGGCGCATCGGCCAACGCCGCGGCGCTGGCCGCAATGATCAAGCCCGGCGACAAGATGCTGGGCCTCTCGCTGGCCCACGGCGGCCACCTCACCCACGGCATGAAGCTGAACTTCTCCGGCAAGCTGTACAAGGTGGCGGCCTACGAGGTGGAACCGGAGACGTTCCGGGTCGACATGGACAAGCTGCGCGAGCAGGCGCTGCAGGAGCGCCCGCAGGTGATCGTCGCGGGCTGGTCGGCGTACCCCCGCCAGCTGGACTTCGCCGCGTTCCGCGCCATTGCGGACGAGGTCGGGGCGCTCTTGTGGGTGGACATGGCGCACTTCGCCGGGCTCGTGGCCGCGGGCCTGCACCCGAACCCCGTCCCGTATGCGGACGTTGTCACCTCCACGGTCCACAAGACGCTGGCCGGGCCCCGCTCGGGCATCATCCTGACCAACAACGCGGAGCTGGCCAAGAAGATCAACTCCAATGTTTTCCCGGGCCAGCAGGGCGGCCCGCTGATGCACGCCATCGCCGGCAAGGCGGTCGCCTTCAAGATCGCCGGATCCGACGAGTTCAAGGACCGCCAGCAGCGCACGCTGGAGGGTGCCCACATCCTCGCGGATCGGCTCACCGCGCCGGACGTCGCCGAGCGTGGCGTCTCCGTGCTGACGGGCGGCACCGACGTCCACCTGGTGCTCGTCGATCTGCGCGACTCGGAGCTCGACGGGCAGCAGGCGGAGGACCTGCTGCACTCCGTCGGCATCACCGTCAACCGCAACTCGGTGCCGTTCGACCCGCGTCCGCCCATGGTCACCTCCGGGCTGCGCATTGGCACGCCGGCGCTGGCCACCCGCGGTTTCGGGGCCACCGAGTTCACGGAGGTCGCCGAGATCATTGCCGCCGCCCTGCGCGACGGCGCGGCCGCCGACCTCGACGACCTCCGCGAGCGCGTCGAGAAGCTGGCGGCGGGATTCCCGCTCTACCCGGGTCTGGAGCAGTGGTAGGACATCGGGACAGCCGCCGACCCGTTCCCGTCTGACCTGCCGTCCGGTGCCCTGCGCTCCGCGGCGGCGGCTTCCGACGAATTCGACATCCCCGCGGTCGATTGCTGCTTCACCGGCTGCTGCGACCGCGGAAAAGCCTTCATCCTAGAACAGGAGCTGAACGCCGCTATGGCACAAGAACAGACGGCCGCCCGGCCGCAGGCACAGGTCCTCGACGGCAAAGCCACCGCAGCCGCCATCAAGGCGGAACTGAAGGAGCGCGTCGCTGCGCTCAAAGCGAAGGGCATTGTGCCCGGCCTCGGCACGATCCTCGTAGGGTCGGATCCGGGCTCGCAGTGGTACGTCGGAGGCAAACACAAGGACTGCGCGCAGGTGGGGATCAATTCCATCCGCGTCGACCTGCCGGAGGAGACCACCCAGGACGAACTACTGGAGAAGGTCCGGGAACTCAACGAGAATCCCGACTGCACCGGCTACATCGTGCAGCTTCCGCTTCCCAAGCACATCGACCAGGACACCGTCCTCGAGGCCATGGATCCGGAAAAGGATGCCGACGGGCTGCACCCCATGAACCTCGGCAGGCTCGTGGCCAACGTGAACCGCCCGATGTCGACGCCGTTGCCGTGCACTCCGAAGGGGTGCGTAGAGCTGATCGAGCGCCACGGGCTTTCGCTGGCCGGCAAGAACGTCCTCGTCGTCGGCCGCGGCGTCACCATCGGTCGGCCGATAGGCCTGTTGTTGACCCGCCGCGACATCAACGCGACGGTCACCCTGGCGCATACCGGGACCACCGACTTGGCCGGGCACCTCGGCCGGGCCGACGTCGTCATCGCCGCGGCCGGGCAGCCGCACATGATCAAGGCCGCGGACCTCAAGCCGGGCGCGATCGTGCTCGACGTCGGCGTGAGCCGTGTCGATGACGGCAACGGCAAGGCGGTCGTCACCGGCGATGTGGAGCCCGCAGCCGCCGGGGTAGCCTCGTGGCTGTCGCCGAACCCGGGTGGTGTGGGCCCGATGACCCGGGCCATGCTGCTGTCGAACGTGGTCGAGGCGGCCGAGCGTCGGGTCGAGGCCACGGAGTAGGTTCGGGCCAAACACCGAAGTCAGCGGTCCCCGCCATCCATTGGATGCGGGGACCGCGCTGTGTCCAGCGGCGGGCGAAAGTGGTAGAAAGAGCACGCAGGGTCCAGAGGAAAATCAGCCCAGAAAAGGGGTTTTGAAGCAATGGACAGTACCCAGATCGTGTGGATCGTCGTCGCAGTGGTTGTTGTGCTCGTTCTCATCGGCGCTGCCGTCGCCCTTGGCAGGAAAAAGCGCCGGCAGCAGCAGGAAGAGGATCGGCGCGAGGCCGAGAAAATGCGGGTATCCGCGCGCGAGACGGAACTGGCGGCCCGCGAGAGAGAAGTCCAGGCGGACAAGGCCAACGTGGAGGCCCGCGAGGCGGACAACGCTGCCGCCCGCAAGCGCCAGGAGGCGGAGGCCAAGGCCGCGGAGGCCAAGAGCACGCGGCAAGAACTGGACGACCAGCTGCGCCGGGCCGACGAACTGGACCCCGACGTCCGGGTCGACGGAAAGGCGGCCCGCAGCGGCGACGCGTCCGATCAGGCACGCCACCAGGCGCCTCCCGCGGCCGCGGCCGTTGGCGGGGGAGCCGCCGCGGTGGCCATGGCGGGCGCCAAGGACCGCGATGCGCAGGACCGCGACGCGCAGGACCGCGATGCCGTTCGCGATGACAGCACGCGGGCCGACGCGGTGCGCGATGGTTCCGTTGGCGATGACAGCACGCGGGCCGACGCGGTGCGCGAGGAGACTCTGCATTCACGGCAGGATCGCGACACGTTCGTCGACGAAGACGCCCGCCGTCAGGACACCACTGCGGACGACGACGCCGACGCGCACCGCCGCCTCTACGATAAGGATCCGGAGGGATGGGACGGTTCCACGGGCCGCCCCACGGATGGCGTCGCGCACGACGGCCCGACCGGAGCCACCGGTCCCGCGGGGGCGTCGGAGGACGGTGGTTGGCAGCCCCGCGGGCATTCGACGCCCGAGCCCAATGAACCGCGCCCGGTGGACCCGGAGGGAGACCCCGGAACGACGCGGCCGGTCGATCCCGCCGGCGACCCGGACACCACGCGGCCCGTCGACCCCACGGCCGATCCCGACACGTCCAATCCCCACGATCCGTTCCACGACCCAGACACGGATCCGCGCCACCGGGCCTGAGCGGGCGGCCAACGAAGGCCGCCGAACCGCCCACCGACGGCCACGGACGACGCCGGCGCCCAAGGGGTGCCGGCGTCGTTCCGCATCGTTGCAGCACAGCCGGTGATTGATTTGTGCCAATCACTCAATTGGGCTTACAGTCTTGATGTGCAACACAACACATCGCGGCCCACTGTTATCTCGGCCACCAACCTGACCAAGACGTACGGCGACATCACCGCCGTCGACGGAATCTCCTTCGATGTGGCCGCGGGCGAATCCTTCGGCCTTCTGGGGCCCAACGGTGCCGGCAAGTCCACCACGATGCGGATGATCGGCGGCGTCTCGCAGCGGTCGGCCGGCGAATTGACGATCATGGGCCTCGACCCCGAAAAGCAGGGTCCCGAGGTCCGCGCGCACCTCGGTGTGGTCCCGCAGCAGGACAACCTGGACGAGGAATTGAGGGTCCGCGACAACCTCTTGGTCTACGGGCGCTACTTCGGCCTGCCCATGTCCTACCTTCAGCCCAAGGCCGACGAGCTTCTCGACTTCGCACAGCTGACCGACAAGCGGAAGTCCCGCGTCGACGACCTTTCCGGCGGCATGAAGCGGCGCCTCACGATCGCCCGCTCGCTGATCAACGACCCCAAGATCCTGCTCCTCGACGAGCCCACAACGGGCCTCGACCCGCAGGCGCGGCACATCCTCTGGGACCGGCTCTTCCGGCTCAAGGAGAAGGGGGTCACGCTGATCCTTACCACGCACTATATGGACGAGGCCGAGCAGCTCTGCGACCGGCTAATCGTAGTGGACAAGGGCCGCATCATGGCCGAGGGCTCTCCAGCCTCCCTGATCCGCGAGTACTCGACCCGCGAGGTCCTCGAGCTGCGCTTCGGGACGGAGCGCAACACCACGGTGGCAGGGGAACTGGAGGGCATCGGCGAGCGGCGGGAGACGCTGCCGGACCGCGTCCTGATCTACGCGAACGACGGCGAGGCGGCCCTGGAGCAGGTGACCGGCCGGGGGCTGACGCCCATCACCTCGCTAGTCCGCCGCTCGTCGCTGGAGGACGTTTTCCTCCGGCTCACCGGTAGGAGCCTCGTTGAGTAGCGAACACAACGACGCGGGGGCGACGCCGGCGACGGCCACCAAGGTCTCGGCCGAGGAGCGCTTCTTCGCCTCCGAACTGGTTCCGCATTCCCCCGCAGTCAGCGCCGAGCGCGCCCGGCGCTTCGGGACCTGGTACATGGCCGAGCAGGTCCTCCGCCAGATGAAGAGCTACCTCGACGTCATCATCGCCTATTCGGTGGGCAACCCGCTGATGTACCTGGTGGCAATGGGCGTGGGGCTCGCCAGCCTGGTCGACGCGAACGGAACAGGTGAGGAGTTCGGGGGAGTCGGGTACCTGCAGTTCATCGTCCCGGCGCTCCTGGCCTCGGGCGCCGTTATGGCGGCCACGGAGGAATTCTCCTATCCCGTGGTCAGCGGATTCAAGTGGCGGCGCACCTACTACGGGCCGCTGGCTTCGCCCATCACGCCGCACCAAATTTGCCAGGGCCACGTTCTGGCCGTCTCCATCCGGCTGGTGGCGCAGAGCGCCGTCTATCTGGCCATTGTCGCCCTCTTCGGCGCGGCGCCGGGGCCGTGGGCGTGGGTGAGCATCTTCACCGCGACGCTCGCAGGACTGGCTTTCGGCGTCCCCATGATGGCCTATTCCGCGTCCATCAAGGACGACCGCGGACAGTTCGCCATGGTCCAGCGGTTCATCGTTATGCCGTTGTTCCTGTTCTCCGGAACGTTCTTCCCGCTCTCGGTCCTGCCGTGGTACCTCCAGTGGATCGGCTGGATATCGCCGGTCTGGCACGGGACGGAATTGGGCCGGCTACTCAGCTACGGACACACCGAACCGCCGTGGCTCACGGCGGTGCACGTGGCGTACCTGGTGGTGCTCGCCACCGCGGGACTGCTGGTGGCACGGCGCATCTACGCACGGCGACTGGAGGGTTGAGATGAGCGTTGTCCAGGACGAGGACCTCGAACTGTCCGCCGACACCCGGCCCTTCGCGGGCATCTACGCCAGGAACGCCAAGGCCGTCATCGCCCGCGGGCTGCTGGCGACCAAGACGAGCAACTGGATGGTGACGGTGTCCGGCTTCTTCGAGCCGGTCCTGTACCTGCTCTCGATGGGCATCGGCCTCGGCGCGCTGGTGGGCACCGTGACCGGGCCGGACGGCCAGCCCATCAGCTACGCGGCGTACATCGCCCCGGCGCTCCTGGCGGTCTCGGCGATGAACGGCGCCGTCTACGACTCGACGTGGAACGTCTTCTTCAAGATGAACTTCGCCAAGCTCTACCAGAACATGCTTTACACCTCGCTTGGCCCGCTGGATGTCGCGATCGGGGAGATCTTCCTGGCCCTCCTGCGCGGCTTCCTCTACGCCACGGGGTTCACGGCCGTGATGGCCCTGATGGGGCTCGTCACGTCACCATGGGCCCTGCTGATGATCCCGGCGTCGGTGCTGGTGGCCTTCGGGTTCGCTTCGATCGGCATGGGCATCACGAGCTTTATGAAGACGTTCCAGCAGATGGACTGGATCAACTTCATCATGCTGCCAATGTTTCTCTTCTCCGCGACGCTCTACCCGCTGAGCGTGTACCCGCAGGCCATCCAGTGGATCATCCAGGCACTGCCCCTGTGGCACGGGGTCGAACTCCTGCGCCAGCTCAGCGTCGGCGCCTTCGGCTGGTCGATGGTTGGCCACGTGCTGTACTACGTGGTCATGATCGTCGTTGGAATGGTGCTGACGACCACACGGCTGAGGGCGCTGTTCCTGAAATAGGCAACGGCCCACGGCATCGGCGCGAAACCTGAGGGTAGTCTGGATAACCCCAACCCGAGGAGACCCGATGATCGGCAAGTGGCACGCCGTTGTAATCGATTGCGAAGACACCGATACCCTGGCGACGTTCTACGAGCAGATGCTGGGGATGGTGCGCGTCCAGCAGGACGACGACGGATGGATCACGATCGGCGACGCGCCGGACCGGCCGGCGATCGCTTTCCAGCGGGTCGACGTCTACGTCCCGCCCGCGTGGCCCGGACACGTGCACCCGCAGCAGGCGCACCTCGATGTCCGCGTCGACGACTTGGACCTCGCCGAGGAACAGGTGCTCAAGCTGGGGGCGACCTCCATGAACACCGGCGGGCAGAACTACCGCGTCTACCTGGACCCGCAAAGGCACCCGTTCTGCCTCGTGACCTGGTAGGCCGCCGGCACCGCTCTGTTCGCCCACGGTAGAACCGCGGGGGAGGTGCGCCGGGGTTTGAGAGAATATCCCCATGCAATCCCTCGGCAACGCCACCACCGCACAGGACAAGAAGATCACCCTCAGGGCAAGCACCTTGTCGCTTGCCGTTATGGTCACCGTATTCCTCGTCGCCGTCGTCTTCGCGGCGAACCAAAACGACGTCATCGGTTGGATCGTGGCGATCGTTTCGCTCGGCTGGCTGATGCTCTCCGCCTTCCTCGTTTTCGGCCTGCGCCGCGGGGCGCGGAAGATGACCGACCAGCTCAAGACCGCAACGGCAGGGATGGCCGCACGCGCCGGCGGACCTTCGCAGACCGTGGTCGTCGACGAGGCAACCCGCAACCGCGACCTCAAGCTGGACCACTCCCTCAAGATCGTCCAGGTGCAGGCCGGGGTCATCAAGGAAAACCTGGGCCGGTCCGGTGAGGACGCGCGCGCAATGGTCGACCGCGCCGTCGAGACCATCGAAATCACCGCGCACAACGCCCGCTCCATGATGAAGCCGTCCGATGGCTCCCAGCCGCTGTCGGGCGAGGTCATCGACTAGCCCCCGTTGGGTAAGCTGGATCGGGTGAGCTCTGCTGTGGAATCGAAGGTGTCCAAGTCCGACGGTGCGCTACGCGTGGCCTCGGTCAACGTCAACGGCGTCCGTGCCGCCTACAAGCGCGGCATGGCGGAATGGTTGGACGGCCGCGACGTCGACGTCCTGTGCCTGCAGGAGGTCCGTGCGCCAGACGCCATCCTGCGCGGACTGATCGGCGACGGTTGGCACATTGTCCACGCCGAGGCCGAGGCCAAGGGACGCGCCGGGGTCGCCATCGCGTCCCGCGCCGAGCCGGTCGCGACCCGGGCCCACATCGGCGACGAGTTCTTCTCGACCTCGGGTCGCTGGGTGGAGGCGGACCTCGCCGTGGACGGCGGACGTGTCCTGACCGTTGCCAGCGCGTACGTGCACTCCGGCGAGGCAGATACCCCCAAGCAGGTGGACAAGTACCGTTTCCTCGACGTGATGCTGGACCGGCTCCCGCAACTGCGCGGCGAAAAGGACTTCGCCCTGATCGTCGGGGACCTGAACGTGGGGCACACGCCCCGGGACATCAAGAACTGGCGGGGCAACGTCAAGCGTTCGGGCTTCCTGCCCGAGGAGCGCGCGTACTTCGACAGGTTCTTCGGCGACGAGATCGGTTTCAAGGATGTCGCCCGCGAACTGGCCGGGGACGTCGACGGGCCGTACACGTGGTGGTCGTGGCGGGGGCAGGCCTTCGACAACGACACCGGATGGCGCATCGACTACCACATGGCCACACCCGAACTTGCCGCCCTCGCGTCGAACGCAGTCGTTGACCGCGCCGCAACCTACGACGCGCGCTTCTCCGACCACGCACCGCTGGTCGTCGACTACCAGTTCTAGAGGACACTCCATGACAGAGACACTTTCCACCGCCGCGGACGCCCGCCCCCGCGTGCTCTCAGGCATGCAGCCGTCCGCGGACTCCCTGCATTTGGGCAACTACCTCGGTGCGCTGGTCAACTGGGTCACGTCCCAGGACGAGAACGACTGCTACTTCTTCGTTCCCGACATGCACGCGATCACCACGCCGCAGGATCCGGCGGACGTCCGCGCTCGGACCCGGACGACCGCCGCGCAGTACATCGCCGGCGGCATCGACATCGACAGGTCCACGCTGTTCGTGCAGTCGCAGGTACCCGAGCACGCGCAGCTTGCCTGGGTGCTGAACTGCATCACGGGCTTCGGCGAGGCCTCGCGCATGACGCAATTCAAGGACAAGTCGGCCAAGGGCGGCCAGGACTCCTCGAGCGTGGGCCTGTTCACGTACCCGATTCTGATGGCGGCGGACATCCTGCTCTACCAGCCGCAAGGCGTCCCCGTGGGCGACGACCAGCGCCAGCACGTGGAGCTGGCCCGCGACCTCGCCCAGCGCTTCAACCACCGGTTCGGCGACACGTTCACAGTGCCCCAGGCCTTTATCCAGAAGGAGGGCGCGCGCATTTACGACCTCCAGAACCCGACGACGAAGATGTCCAAGTCCGCGTCGAGCCCGAACGGCCTGATCAACATCCTGGACGATCCCAAGGTGACCGCGAAGCGCATCAAGTCCGCGGTGACGGACGACGAAACGGTGATCGCGTACGACCGGGAACGGAAGCCGGGCGTCTCCAACCTGTTGGAGATCCTCTCGACCATCACGGGCGAGACGGTGGAGCGGCTGGTCGCGCAGTACGAAGGGAAGATGTACGGGCACCTCAAGGTGGACGTGGCCGAGGCCGTCGTCGCTCGGGTTTCGCCCATCCGCACCCGAACGCTCGAGCTCCTGGACGACCCGGCCGAACTGGACCGCCTGCTCGCCCACGGCGCGCTCAAGGCCCGGGAAACCGCGTCTGCTACGTTGGAGGACGTGTACGAAAAAGTCGGGTTCCTCCAGCAGGCGACGCCGGGCGCACTTGCCGGCGGCGGCTTGGCTGCCAGCCGCTCCGGGACGGCCCGCTAGGCCATGGCCCGGCTCGACCGGACGGCCGGTCCGGCGCACGGGGACAACGGCGTCCAGGACGCCGGCGTCAACCGCGTCGGAATCGTCATCGGCCTGCCACTGGACTTGAGCGACGAGCTGGAGCGCTGGCGGGCGTCCTTCGGCGATCCGATGGCCGCGGTCGTGCCACCCCACATCACACTGGTGACCGGAACGACGTCGGAGAACTGGGACACGGCGAAGGAGCACGCACGCCTCGTGGCGGCCACCGGCCGGCCGTTCAGGATGCGGCTGCGCGGCACCGGCACCTTCAGGCCCGTCTCGCCGGTGGTCTACCTGAACGTCGTCGAGGGCTGGGACGAGTGCGTGCGCCTGCACACGCTGCTGCAGTCGGGACCCCTGGACCATGACCCGGAATTCGCCTACCACCCCCATCTGACGGTGGCGCACGACGTGACGGAAGCGGGAATGGACCACGCCATGACCGTCCTGAAGGACTACGAAGCGGAATTCCTGGTCCAGAAGGTGGGCCTGTTCGAGCACGATTCCCGTGGCCTGTGGGCCCTACGTGAGGAGCTGCACCTTGGCGACACCGGACACCGGACGCACTAGCGCAACAACCCCGCCCCGGTCATCGGCCGGCGCGGGAGGTCCGTCCGGGGAAGCGGACGCCGCCGGCCCGCCCGATCCCCTCGACAGGGCAGTGCTCAAGGCGGACGCCCTCCGCAAGCGGGCCGCGTGGGGCAGGGCGAGGCGCGAAGGCGCCCCCCTCGCGGCCCGCTCCATGGCGCTGCTGGGGTGGATGCTGGCCAAGCTCAACGCGTGGCGGCCCATGCGGGTCTGGACCCTCTACACGCGCCGCCACGGCCCGCTGATGGCCGCCGGAAGCGCCTACAACATGTTCTTCTCCGTCGCCGCCCTGCTGGTTGCGGGGTTCTCGATCTTCGGCATGGTCGCCAGCGGCAACCCGGGGCTGCAGAACGCCGTGGTGGACACCGTTGCGGAGGCCACCCCGGGGCTCATCGACACCGGCGAGGGCGGGCTCGCGACACCGGAGCAGCTCTTCAACTCCGGCAGCTTCGGCTGGGCCCTCGCGATCTCCACGGCCACCATGCTCCTGACGTCGCTGGGCTGGATCGCCGGCCTCCGCGAGGCCATGCGCGGGGTCTTCGGGCTGCCGCCGCTGGCGATGAACCCCGTGCTGCTCAAGCTCAAGGACCTGAGTGTCCTGCTGATCCTGGGCCTGTCGCTGGTGGTCACGACCGTGGTAGGTCTCGTCGCCGGTGCGGCCCTGGAGCTGGTGATCGACCTGCTAAACATCCAGTCGGGTTTTGCCATCGCGATGACGCGCGTCACCAGCATTGTGGTCATGCTCCTGCTGGACGCTGCCGCCGCCGTGGTGCTGTTCCGACTGGCCTCGGGCATCCGCATGCCGCGCGTGGCCATGCTGCAGTCCGCGTTGATTGCCGGCGCGGGCTCAACCGTCCTGAGGTACTTCAGCTCCGAACTGCTCGGTGGCGCGACCAAGAACCCGATTCTGGCGTCGTTCGCGGTGATCCTTGGCCTGTTTATCTGGTTCTTCTTTCTGAGCCAGGTCTACCTGATCGCGACCTCCTGGGGCGCCGTTGCCAAGGCGGACTCCGAGGCGCGGCACGCGGCGCGCGCCGGCGGGGCCCAGCAGAGCCTGAAGCGCCAGTCCGCGCTGCGGCGCGGGGCAGACGGCGTGGGACCCGTCTCCGGATGGCCACCGCGGCGCCGGCCGGCCCGCTGATCCCGGCCCGCTGATCTCGGCCGGCTGAGCTCGGCCGGCCTGCGAACCCCGGGCGGCCCCTTGATCCCGGCCTCTCGGCGCGGGTCGTGCCCCTGACCGAGTCCCGCGCTAGGGCGAGGATTCGAGGTACTGCTCGGCCCACACTGCGATCATGCGTGCAGCACGGGCGCCGTGGACGCGCTGGGTCAGCAGATGGTCCGCCTTGTCGAGCGACAGGAAGGACTTGGGGTGCTTGGCCGCCTGGAAGATCGCGCCGGCGTTGGAGATGCCGACCGTATTGTCCGTGGGGGAGTGCATGACCATCAGGGCGGCGTGCAGGCCGTTGATGCAACCGGTCAGGTCGTGCGCCTCAAGGTCCTTCACAAAGGCCTGGGTTACCTCCAGCTTGCGGGCGCCGAGGTTCAGCTCGGCCCTGCCGTGCTCCTCGATCTCGGCGAGCAGGTGGTTGATGGTGTGGGTGACGTGCCCGGGGGAGTAGGGTGCGCCGATGGTCGCGATGGCCCGGGGGCGGATCTCCGCAGCCGCGGCGAGCACGGCCGCGCCTCCGAGGGAATGGCCCACAAGCAGTTCCGCCGTGTGCCCGCGTTCGCGCAGGGCCCCCGCGGCCAGAACGGTGTCCCGGACCTTGAGGCTGAAGGACGTGTCCGCGAAATCACCGGTCGACTCGCCCAGTCCCAGGTTGTCGAAGCGCAACATGCCGATGCCCTCGGCGGCGAGGCCGCGGCAGACCCGGGAGGCCGCGAGCGAGTCCTTTCCCAGGGTGAAGCCATGGGAGAAAACCCCCCAGCCCCTGACCGTGCCCTCCGGCAGGTCGAGCGTCGCCGCAAGCTCGTGGCCGCTGGCGCTGGTGAATGTGAACTTCTCGTGGGGCATGGTCCTCGGCTGCCGTTCTCTCGGAGGTTGCGGGGATGGCGGACGACGAGGGAAACCCGCCGCCGAAGGAACGCGAAAGGCGCCGCTGCGCCGAGCCGGGGTGGATTCCCGAGCCAGGGAACCCACCTTCCGGCGGGCAGCGGCGCCTTTCGGCGTCAGGGAAAAAACTACATGGAGCGGGCCAGGATGGCCTGCTTGACCTCGGAGATCGCCTTGGTCACCTGGATGCCGCGGGGGCATGCCTCCGAACAGTTGAAGGTGGTGCGGCAGCGCCACACGCCTTCCTTGTCGTTGAGGATCTCCAGGCGCATGTCGCCCGCATCGTCGCGCGAGTCGAAGATGAAGCGGTGTGCGTTGACGATCGCCGCCGGGCCGAAGTACTGGCCGTCGGTCCAGAAGACCGGGCACGACGACGTGCACGCGGCGCACAGGATGCACTTGGTGGTGTCGTCGTAGCGCTCGCGGTCCTCGGCGGACTGGTAGCGCTCCTTGGACGGCTCGTGGCCCTTGGAGATCAGGAACGGCATGACCTCGCGGTACGACTGGAAGAACGGCTCCATGTCCACGATGAGGTCCTTCTCAACGGGCAGGCCCTTGATGGCCTCCACCGTGATCGGCTTCTTCGTGTCGAGGTCCTTCAGCAGGGTCTTGCAGGCCAGGCGGTTGCGGCCGTTGATGCGCATGGCATCGGAGCCGCACACGCCGTGCGCGCAGGAGCGGCGGAAGGACAGCGAGCCGTCGTGCTCCCACTTGACCTTGTGCAGGGCGTCGAGCACACGGTCGGTGCCGTACATGGTCAGCTCGAAGTCCTCCCACGAGGCCTCCTCGGAGACCTCGGGGTTGTAGCGGCGGACGCGCAGCGTGATGTCGAACTGGGGGATCTCGCCGCCGCCGGCGCTCTCGGCCAGGTCCACCTTCGATGCTGGTTCGGGAAGTTCGGTGCTCATTAGTACTTACGCTCCATTGGCTGGTAACGGGTGAAGATCACGGGCTTGGTGTCGAAACGCATGCCCTTGACGCCTTCGGTCTCCGCCTCCGCGTCGCGGTAGATCATCGAGTGCTTCATGAAGTTGGCGTCGTCTCGATCCGGGAAGTCCTCCCGGAAGTGGCCTCCACGCGATTCGTGGCGATGCAGGGCCGCCACCGTCATGACCTCGGCCATGTCGAGCAGGAAGCCCAGTTCCACGGCCTCGAGCAGGTCCAGGTTGAAGCGCTTGCCCTTGTCCTGGACGGTGATGTTGGCGTAGCGCTTGCGCAGTGCCTCGATGTCCGCGAGCGTCTCGGCGATCGTCTCGCCGCTGCGGAACACCTGCATGTTCAGGTCCATCGTGTCCTGCAGGTCCTTGCGGATGGCGGCGACCTTCTCGGTCCCGCCGCCGTTGCGGACCTGGTCCAGCAGTTCGACCGTTTCCGCGGCGGCGTTCTCCGGCAGCTCCACCCAGTCCGCCGTCTTGGCGTACTCGGCGGCCTGGATGCCGGCGCGCTTGCCGAAGACGTTGATGTCCAGCAGGGAGTTGGTGCCCAGACGGTTGGAGCCGTGCACGGACACGCAGGCCACCTCGCCCGCGGCGTAGAGGCCCGGGACAACGGTGTCGTTGTCCTGCAGGACCTCCGCCTTGATGTTGGTCGGCACGCCGCCCATCACGTAGTGGGCCGTCGGGAAGACCGGAACCGGCTCCGTGTACGGCTCGACGCCGAGGTAGGTCCGGGCGAACTCGGTGATGTCCGGGAGCTTGGCGTCGATGTGCGCCGGCTCCAGGTGGGTGAGGTCGAGCAGGACGTAGTCCTTGTTCGGGCCGCAACCGCGTCCTTCGCGCACCTCGTTGGCCATGGAGCGGGCCACGATGTCGCGGGGCGCCAGGTCCTTGATCGTGGGGGCATAGCGCTCCATAAAGCGCTCGCCCTCGGAGTTGCGCAGGATCGCTCCCTCGCCGCGGGCCGCCTCGGAGAGCAGGATGCCCAGGCCGGCCAGGCCGGTCGGGTGGAACTGGATGAACTCCATGTCCTCCAAGGGGATGCCGCGTCGGAACGCGATGCCCATGCCGTCGCCGGTCAGCGTGTGGGCGTTGGACGTGGTCTTGAAGACCTTGCCGACGCCGCCGGTCGCGAACACAACGGACTTGGCCTGGAAGATGTGCAGCTCGCCGCTGGCGAGGTCGTAGGACACAACCCCGGCCACGCGCTTCTGGAGGTACGTGGTGCCGTCCTCGCGGGTGGCCTCCTCCTCGACCGTGAGCAGGTCCAGCACGTAGTACTCGTTGTAGAACTCCACGTTGTGCTTGACGCAGTTTTGGTAGAGCGTCTGCAGGATCATGTGGCCGGTGCGGTCGGCGGCGTAGCACGCACGGCGGACCGGGGCCTTGCCGTGGTCGCGGGTGTGGCCGCCGAAGCGGCGCTGGTCGATCTTGCCCTCGGGCGTGCGGTTGAACGGCAGGCCCATCTTTTCCAGGTCCAGCACGGCGTCGATGGCCTCCTTGGCCATCACCTCCGCGGCGTCCTGGTCCACCAGGTAGTCGCCGCCCTTGACGGTGTCGAAGGTGTGCCACTCCCAGTTGTCTTCCTCGACGTTGGCAAGTGCCGCACACATTCCGCCCTGGGCCGCGCCCGTGTGGGAGCGCGTGGGGTAAAGCTTGGTGAGTACCGCCGTGTGCGCGCGCTGGCCGGACTCGATGGCGGCGCGCATGCCGGCGCCACCGGCGCCGACGATGACGACGTCGTACTTATGTACCTGCATACCGGATGCTCTCTCTTCTCTAAAGCTTGTTTTCGGCGGTGAGCGCCGGGACTACTGGCAGACGGAGAGGGTGGAGCCCTCGATGCACGGGTCGAACGTGAAGATCACCAGGGTGCCCAGGATGATGATGACCGCCGTGCACACGTAAAGGACCGTCTTCAGCCAGAAGCGGGTGCCGTCCTTGTCCGCGTAGTCGTTGATGATGGTGCGAACGCCGTTGGTGCCGTGCAGCATGGCCAACCACAGCATCGTCAGGTCCCAGAACTGCCAGACGGGGTTGGCCCACTTGCCGGCCACGAAGCCGAAGTTGATGCCGTGGACGCCCTCGTCGACGAGGAGGTTGACAAAGAGGTGGCCGAAGATCAGGACCACCAGCACCAGGCCGGAGAGCCGCATGAACAACCATGCGACCATCTCGAAGTTGCCGCCCTTGCTCCCCGAGCGGTTGTACTTGGCGTCGATGCGGCCGGAGCGCGGCGCTACGAATTCAGTGGTTGCCATGGCTTAGTAGCCTCCAAAGGAGAGGGACAGGTGGCGGATCGAGAAGCCGATCATCGTGACTGCCCAAACGATCAGGACGCCCCACAGCATCTGGCGGTGGTACTTGGGACCCTGCTTCCAGAAGTCGACCAGGATCAAGCGGAGCCCGTTGAACGCGTGGAACATGATGGCGGCGACGAGGCCGAGCTCACCGAGGGCCATCAGCGGGTTCTTGTAGGTCGCCATGATGGCGTCGTACGCCTCCGGGGAGACGCGCACCAGGGACGTGTCCAGGACGTGCACCAAAAGGAAAAAGAAAATAACGACACCGGTGACACGATGTCCTACCCAGGACCATTGGCCTTCGCGGCCACGGTAGAGGGTGCCTGACGAAGTCTTCGACACTGAATTAACCTCCATGCATCGCATTGGCGTTTGTGCGGCTGCCACACAAAAAATTGACGCCGGTGCGTGAGCGTTCTAGGCCGATCTTAGACCACGGGGCTCCCCGCGCCCCATCATTGCGACGGTGCCTGTGAGCAGGCTCACTCTGGCATGGCCGCAGGGTCGCAAAAGCTGGGAATTCGGCGGTAATTCCGCAACGTCGGCGTGACCTAAATACCGCGCTGACAATGCCCCGGGGCGGGGTGGCGATCGACTAGCCTGAGGGGATGAACACTGATCCACTGGGGCGCTTCCACTGCGTCATCCCGGCCGGAGGCGTGGGAACGCGCCTGTGGCCCCTCTCCCGCGCCGCCGCGCCGAAATTCCTCCACGACCTGACAGGCTCCGGGACGACCCTGATTCGGGCCACCTACGACCGGCTGGTCCCCCTGGTGGGCGAGCGCGTGATGGTGGTCACCGGGCAGGCGCACCGTGCCGCGGTCCTGGGTCAGTTGCCGGAACTCGACGACTCGAACCTGGTGCTCGAGAGCGAGCCGAAGGACTCGGCCGCAGCCATCGGCCTGGCCGCAGCCATCCTCCACCGGCGGGATCCGGACACGATCATGGGATCCTTCGCGGCCGACCAGGTGATTGGTCCGGTCGACGTCTTCCAGGACGTCGTCCGCGAGGCCGTCCACACCGCGGCCAGCGGCAAGATCGTCACCATCGGCATCCGGCCGACCGTCGCCTCCACGGCTTTCGGCTACATCCGCCGGGGCGCGCCACTGGACATCGGCGGTGCGCCGAGCGCCACGGGCGTCGTCGAGTTCGTGGAGAAGCCCGACGAGGACGTGGCCCGGGCCTACGTCGAGAACGGAGACTACTTCTGGAACGCGGGCATGTTCGTCGCGCCCGTTGGCCTGATGCTGGAGCACCTCAAGCGCAACGAGCCGGAGCTCCACGCCGGCATCGTCGAGATCGCCGCGGCCTGGGACACGGACGTGCGCGAGGAGGTCATGGACCGCGTATGGCCGGACCTGCCGAAGATCGCCATCGACTACGCCGTCGCCGAACCCGCCGCGGCGGTTGGCGACGTGGCCATGATCCCCGGCACCTTTACGTGGGACGACGTCGGGGACTTCGCCGCGATCGGTCGGCTCAACCCCGCGTCCGAGAGCAGCCACATCACGGTCCTTGGCGAGGGGGCCCGGGTCTACGCGGACCGCGCCTCCGGCGTCGTCGTCTCGGACTCCAAGCGCGTGATCGCCCTCATCGGCATCGAGGACGTGGTCATCGTCGACACTCCGGACGCCCTGCTCGTGACCACGAAGGAACACGCGCAGTCGGTCAAGGAGGCCGTGGCCGCGCTCAAGGCCTCCGGCGACGTCGACGTCCTGTAGGACGCACATGTCGAGGGAACTGAGTTTCGGGACGGTTCGACGTAGGGTTTCCCTGTGAGATCCGTAATTGACGACGCACCGCATGTTCCGCTCCTGGGTGACTGGGTGGAGCCGCTCGTCGACCAGTTGGTGGCCTTCCGCCGCGACGTGCACGCCCACCCGGAACTGTCGTTCAAGGAGTTCCGCACCACCGACAAGATTGTCGAGGCGCTGTCCGGCGCGGGCCTGGAACCGCAGCGCCTGGAGAGCACGGGGCTCTTCGTCGACGTCGGCCACGGGCCGATCGCCCTCGGCCTCCGCGCCGACATCGACGCGCTGCCCATCCTGGAGGAGACGGACCTCGAATACGCCTCGAGCCGGACGGGGGTGTGCCACGCCTGCGGGCACGACATCCACACCACAGTGATGCTCGGCGTTGCCCTGACGCTCAAGCGGCTGCTGGACGCGGGCAAGCTCGAGGGGCGCATCAGGGTCATCTTCCAGCCGGCCGAGGAGACGATGCCGGGCGGCGCGCTGTCCGTGATCGAGGAGGGCGTGCTCGACGACGTCCCCCGCATCCTGGCCCTGCATTGCGAGCCGCGCATCGACGCGGGCACCATCGGCACGCGCATCGGTGCCATCACCAGCGCGAGCGACACCATCAAGATCGAGCTCACCGGCCGCGGGGGCCACACCTCCCGTCCGCACCTGACGGAAGACCTGGTCTTCGCCTTGGCGGAGATCGCCGTCAATGTCCCGGCCGTCCTGAACCGCCGGATCGACGTCCGCAGCGCGGTCTCTGTGGTGTGGGGGCAGATCCACGCCGGCTCGGCGCCGAACGCCATCCCGGCCACGGGCTACATGGCGGGGACCATGCGCTGCCTGGACGGCGAGGCGTGGCAGGGAGCGGGCGAACTCCTGGACGAGGTGGTGCGGCAGGTCGCCGTTCCGTACGGCGTCGAGGTGAAGCTGGAACACACGCGCGGGGTCCCGCCGGTCGTCAACACCGAGGCGGAGACGGACCTCATCGAGGACGCCGCCCGCGCCGAGATCGGCTCGGCGGCGATCGTGCTGACGCCGCAGTCCATGGGCGGGGAGGACTTCGCCTGGATGACGAACAAGATCCCCGGCTCAATGATGCGGCTGGGCACCCGCACACCCGGCGGGGAGACCTACGACCTGCACCGCGGGGACTACGCGCCGGACGAGCGCGCTATCGTCACCGGCGTTCGGGTCATGGCGGCCGCCGCGCTGCGAGCCGCGGCGAGCGCCGGAGGGCGCCCGGGCCGATAGGTTTACCCCTTGGTAACAAAACGTCAACGATGTTGATATGCGCAGGCCAGTAGGGTGGTGGGCATCACCAAGCCGACGTTAGTCTTGGTTCGTTAAGCTCGGGCGTGCGTTGCGCCCCTGTTTCAGCACACCCGTCGACAACAGAACACTCGTGCGGACACTCGCCGGGGGATCGATGCTGGGCATCACTCGTTACTGGAGGAATTTGATGAATTCACTGCGCAAGCTCAAGCGCTCCACCGGTGTGGCAGCGGCCGTTCTGGGCGCTTCCGCACTCGCCCTGACCGGCTGTGGTGCCGCACCCGAGGCCGCACCGACCAGCGCCGCCGGATCCGCACCGGCCGGCGCTGCCGATTACACCGGCTGCATCGTCTCGGACTCCGGCGGCTTCGAGGACCGTTCGTTCAACCAGTCCTCCTACGAGGGCCTGACGCAGGCGAAGGAATCGCTCGGCATCAAGACCAAGCAGGCCGAATCGCAGGCGGCCACGGACTTCGAGCCGAACCTGAACTCGATGGTCAAGGGCGGCTGCGACCTGACCGTCACCGTCGGGTTCCTGCTCGCCGACGCCACCAAGAAGATCGCCGCCACGGCGCCCGACGCTCACTTCGCGATCGTCGACGACAACTCGATCGAGGCCGAGAACGTCAAGCCGATCATCTACGACACGGCCCAGGCCGCGTTCCTCGCCGGCTACCTGGCCGCCGGAACCACCGAGACGGGCAAGGTCGCCACGTACGGCGGCATGAACATCCCCACCGTCACGATCTTTATGGACGGCTTCGCCGAGGGCGTCGCCTACCACAACGAGAAGAAGGGGACCGACGTCGAGGTCCTCGGCTGGGACTCCGAGGCGCAGAACGGTACCTTCACCGGCGACTTCGAGAACCAGGGCAAGGGCAAGACGAACACAACAAACTTCGTCAACGAGGGCGCAGACATCATCCTTCCGGTCGCCGGTCCCGTGGGCCTGGGCACACTCGACGCCGTCAAGGAACTCAACGCCGGCGGCAAGGACGTCAAGGTCGTCTGGGTCGACTCCGACGGCTACAACACGGTCCCCAGCGGCAAGGAGTTCATCCTGACCTCGGTCATGAAGCTGATGGGCGAGGCCGTCGAGGACGTCATCACCGAGGACGTCAACGGCAACTGGGACAACACCCCGTACGTCGGCACCCTCGAGAACGAGGGCGTGGCGCTGGCCCCGTTCCACGATTTCGATTCCGAGGTCTCCGACGAGCTGAAGACCGAGCTGGACCAGCTCAAGGCGGACATCATCGCGGGCACCGTCAAGGCGGAATCCCCGTCCAGCCCCAAGCAGTAACGATGTCCCGGAGGGCACGCGCCCACCGGACCATCTAGCCGCGGCAGGCAAGAGCCAACGCGCCGTCCGTCCCGCAGGGGCTCCTGTGGGGACGGGCGGCGCGTTTGCTGACCGGGCCATGTCGCGGACGACTACGCTAGGCACTGACCGCTCCGGACGGAGCGCGGCCCCGTCTTGACTGGGCCGAACAGAAGGGAACAGGGTACGGCAAGTGAAACTCGAGCTTCGGGGCATCACGAAAAAATTCGGCTCGTTCGTCGCCAACGACCACATCGACGTCGTCGTCGAGTCCGGACAGGTCCACTCTCTGCTGGGTGAGAACGGTGCCGGCAAGTCCACGCTGATGAATGTCCTCTTCGGCCTCTACGAGGCGACGGAGGGCGAGATCCTCATCGACGACAAGCCCGTCCGGTTCAACGGCCCCGGCGACGCCATGGCCGCCGGGATCGGCATGGTCCATCAGCACTTTATGCTGGTCCCCGTCTTCACCGTCGCGGAGAACGTCGCCCTGGGCGACGAGTCCACGCAGGCGCTCGGCGTGCTGGACCTGGAGCAGACCAAACGGAAGATCCGCGATATCTCGGACCGCTACGGGTTCGACGTGGACCCGGACGCCACGGTCGAGGACCTGCCGGTCGGCGTGCAGCAGCGCGTGGAGATCATCAAGGCGCTCGTGCGCAACGCCAAGGTGCTGATCCTCGACGAGCCCACCGCCGTGCTCACGCCGCAGGAGACGGACGAGTTGCTGAGCATCATCGGCCAGCTCCGGGCCTCGGGCACCGCGATCGTCTTCATTTCCCACAAGCTGCGCGAGGTCAAGGCCATCTCCGACACCATCACGGTGATCCGCCGCGGCAAGGTCGTCGGAACGGCCGACCCTTCCGCGTCCGCCACCGAGCTGGCGTCCCTGATGGTGGGACGCTCCGTGAGCCTGAGCCTGAACAAGGCCCCCGCCGTACCGGGGGAACAAAGCTTTCGCGTCGAGGACCTGACCGTCCGCACGTCCAGCGGGCAAGTGACGCTGGACCACGTCTCGTTCGGCATCTCCAAGGGCGAAATCCTCGCCATCGCGGGCGTCCAGGGGAACGGCCAGACAGAGCTGACCGAGGCCATCATGGGCCTGCTGCCCCACGTGACGGGTTCCGTCATCCTGGACGGCGAGAACCTGCTGGGGCGGTCCGTCAAGGACATCGTGAACTCCGGCGTTGGATTTGTGCCCGAGGACCGCAGCACGGACGGGCTGGTCGGCACTTTCACGGTGGCCGAAAACCTCGTGCTGAACCAGTACGACCGGCCACCGTTCGCGCGCGGTCTCGGAATGAAGCCGGCGGTCATCGCGGAGAACGCGGACGCAAAGATCACCGAGTTCGATATCCGGACCCAGGGCGGGCAGATCAACGTCGGCACGCTCTCCGGCGGCAACCAGCAGAAGGTCGTGATGGCCCGCGAGCTGTCCCGACCGCTGAAGCTGTTCATCGCCTCCCAACCCACTCGCGGCGTGGACGTCGGATCCATCGAATTCCTCCACCGCCGCATCATCTCCGAGAGGGACGTGGGCACGCCCGTCATGATCGTTTCCACGGAGCTCGACGAGGTCGTGGAGCTGGCGGACCGCATCGCGGTCCTCTACAAGGGGCGGCTCGTTGGTATCGTCCCCGGAAACACCCCGCGCGCGACACTTGGCCTGATGATGGCCGGCGCCGGCCTCGACGAGGCCCAACAGCAGACCACCGATCAGACAGGGGCCGAGAATGAGTGACGCCAACAACCTGCCGGGCCACGACCCGGAGGCGGACGGCGCGCCGCACCAGCCGGCACCCACCCAGTCCGTCCCCGGCGGCGCCGCGGCCGGGAACACCCCCGCGCAACTGGCCGAGTCCAGCCACCACCCGGGTGCGGGAGCCGGGGTGCTGAAGCAGGTCGTCACCGGCAACGGGCTTGTGTCCATCCTCGCGATCGTCCTGTCCCTAATCGTGGGCGCCATCCTCATCGCTTTCACCAACGACCGGGTCAACGAGACCGCCGGCTACTTCTTCGCGCGTCCGGGGGACATGGCCATCGCGGTGTGGGACGCCGTGTCCGAGGCCTACGGGGCCCTCTTCCGCAGCGCCATCTTCAACACGCAGGCCGAGGGCTTCGCCAACGCCATCTACCCGCTCACCGAGACGCTGACCGTGGCGACCCCGCTGATCCTGGCGGGCCTCGGCGTCGCGCTGGCGTTCCGCGTCGGGCTCTTCAACATCGGCGCCCAGGGGCAGATCATCCTTGGCGCGACCCTGGCCGGATGGATCGGATTCACGCTGGAGTTGCCTTTGGGCATCCACCTCCTAGCCGCGATCGTCGCCGGATTCGTCGGCGGCGCCCTCTGGGGCGGAATCGCCGGCATCCTCAAGGCCAAGCGCGGCGCGCACGAGGTCATCGTGACCATCATGCTGAACTACATCGGCCTCTACCTGCTCCTGTACCTCCTCAGCACCCCGGCCTTCCAGCGGCCCGGCTCCAACAACCCGGTGAGTCCGCAGATCGCGGAATCCGCGGCCTACCCGCTGATCTTCGGCACCGGCTTCCGCCTGCACTACGGGTTTGTGCTGGCCCTGGCCGCCGTCGCCTTCGTCTGGTGGCTGCTCAACCGCTCAACCACCGGCTTCGAACTGCGTGCGGTCGGCGCCAACCCGGTCGCCGCGAAGACCGCCGGCATCAACGTGAGCCGGGCCTACCTGACCGCCATGCTTGTTGCCGGTGGGCTCGCCGGACTGGCGGGCACGGCGCAGATCTCCGGAACCGAACGTTCCCTCAGCGGCGACATAGCGGCCAGCTTCGGCTTCGACGCCATCACCGTCGCTCTGCTGGGGCGCTCGAGCCCCATCGGCACACTGTTCGCCGGCATTCTCTTCGGCGCGTTGCGCGCCGGCGGCGTCGGCATGCAGTCGGAGACCGGCATCCCCATCGACATCGTGCTGGTGGTCCAGTCGTTCATCGTGCTGTTCATCGCGGCCCCGCCCCTGGTGCGCTCGATCTTTAGGATCGGCGTCAAGAAGTCGCCCAAAAAGTCCAACAAGCCGGCCGCGAAGGCCGCCCAGGCCGGAGGTGCCTCGTGACTGCCGCTACCGCCACCGCAGCCCCGCAAGCGTCGGGGTCCACCGCGGCGATCCGCAGTTGGGGAGCGCCGGTCACCTACGCCGTGCTCGCCGTGGTCGCCCTCGCGGGGTTCGCCCTCGGGAGCCCCCACAGCTCCGCTCGCTTCCGGATCTCCAACGACGGCGACGCGCTCCGGATCCCGGACGTTGTCCTGGGCACCACCGCGATCGGGTGGATCGCCGCGCTCGTGCTGCTGGCCCTCGCCGGCTTCGCGCTCTACCTGACCGCGAAGGGCGCCCGCGTCCCGGCCTGGGTCGCACCCGTGTTCGCCGCGGTCTTCGTGGTGGGTTTCCTGGTCTGGGTCATCGGCAGCGCCGAGAACCCCAACGTCTACTTCTCGGGGCTCATCGCCGGGTCCTTCACCTTGGCGATCCCGCTGATCTTCGGTTCGCTCTCCGGCGTGCTGTGCGAACGCGCGGGCGTGGTCAACATCGCCATCGAGGGCCAGCTTCTGGCCGGTGCGTTCTGCGCCGCCATCGTCGGTTCCATCACGCAGAATCTTGTTGCGGGCCTCCTCGCCGCCGTGGTCGGCAGCGTCCTGGTCTCCGTGGTCCTGGCGGTCTTCAGCATCAAGTACCTCGTCAACCAGGTGATCGTCGGCGTTGTGCTCAACGTCCTTGTGGCCGGGCTGACCAGCTTCCTGTTCTCCACCGTGATGAGCGCGGACTCGGCACGCTTCAACAGCCCCCCGAGCTTCAGCCCGATCCGGATCCCGCTGTTGGCCGACATTCCGATCTTCGGCCCGATCTTCTTCAACCAGACCATCCTGGGATACGGCATGTATGTGGCCGTTTTCCTGGTCTGGTTCGGCCTGTTCAAGACGCGTTGGGGCCTGCGCGTGCGCGCGGTCGGGGAGCACCCGAAGGCTGCCGACACCGTGGGCATCAGGGTCAATTCCATCCGTTTCTGGAACGTGGTGCTCGCGGGCGTGGTCGCCGGCATCGGCGGCGCGTTCTTTACGCTGGTCACGTCGTCCAGCTTCAACAAGGAGATGACGGCGGGCCAGGGCTTTATCGCGTTGGCGGCCCTGATCTTCGGCCGCTGGAACCCCATCGGCGCCTTCTTCGCCGCCCTGCTGTTCGGATTCTCGCTGAACCTTTCGTTCGTCCTGACGATCCTCGGCACCCCGGTGCCCAGCCAATTTATGCAGATGCTGCCGTACGCCGTGACGATCTTCGCCGTCGCGGGCCTGGCCGGAAAGAGCCGGCCCCCCGCCTCAAGCGGCATCCCCTACGTGAAGGAATAGGGGCGACGTGACTGGGAGCGGAACGCACGCGCCGCGCGACCGGGCGGCGGACGCCGAGGGCGTGGAGCCGACGGAAGCGGAATGGGCTCGCCTGGCCGAGGCCGCGAAGGCCGCCATGGGCCATGCCTACGCGCCCTACTCCAAGTTCCCCGTCGGCGCCGCCGCCCTCACCGACGACGGGCGGCTCGTCTCCGGCTGCAACGTCGAGAACGCGGCGTACGGCGTGGTCCTGTGCGCCGAGTGCACGCTGATTGGCCAGCTCCACATGGGCGGCGGGGGCACGCTCCGCGCCTTTTACTGCGTCGACGGCTCGGGGAACGTTCTGATGCCGTGCGGGCGATGCCGGCAACTGCTCTACGAGCACCGCGGACCCAATTTCCGCCTGATGACCGTCAGCGGTGTCAGGACCATGGACGAGGTCCTTCCGGACGCCTTCGGCCCGCAGAACCTCGCCTAAGACCCACACACGCGCCGGCGACCCCGGCCCAAACGCCCCAGAGAGGCAGCCATGAGCAACGAAGCCTTCGACGCCGTCGACATCATCCGCATCAAGCGGGATCGCGGGACCCTGTCCGCGGCACAGATCGACTGGACCATCGACGCCTATACCCGCGGGGCGATCGCCGACGAGCAGATGGCCGCGCTGAACATGGCGATCCTGCTCAACGGCATGGGACGCAACGAGATTGCGCGCTGGACCGCGGCGATGATCAATTCGGGGGAGCGCATGGACTTCTCCGGGCTGCGCGGACCGGACGGGGCGGTGAAGCCGACGGCGGACAAGCACTCCACTGGTGGCGTAGGCGACAAGATCACCCTGCCCCTGGCGCCGCTCGTCGCGGTCTTTGGCGTCGCCGTGCCGCAGTTGAGCGGACGCGGTCTTGGGCACACCGGGGGGACGCTGGACAAGCTCGAGTCCATTCCCGGCTGGCGCGCCGCTCTGTCCAACGAGGACATGATGGCCCAGTTGGCGGACTGCGGCGCGGTGATCTGTGCCGCCGGATCGGGCCTGGCCCCCGCCGACAAGAAGCTCTACGCCCTGCGCGACGTCACGGGAACGGTCGAGGCCATCCCGCTGATCGCCAGCTCCATCATGAGCAAGAAGATCGCGGAAGGCACCCGCGCGCTGGTGTTGGACGTTAAGGTCGGATCCGGCGCGTTTATGAAGGACGAGGCGTCCGCACGGGAGCTCGCCGAGACCATGGTGGCGCTTGGCACGGACGCGGGCGTCAAGACGGTCGCGCTCCTGACGAACATGCGCACGCCGCTGGGCCTCACGGCCGGCAACGCCATCGAGGTGGAGGAATCGGTCGAGGTCCTGGCCGGGGGCGGACCGGCGGACGTCGTCGAACTGACCGTCCGGCTGGCGGAGGAAATGCTGGAGGCCGCGGGCGTCCACGGCGCCGATCCTGCCGCGGCGCTGAAGGACGGCCGCGCCATGGACGTCTGGAACCGCATGATCGAGGCACAGGGCGGTGACCCGCGCGCCGCCCTCCCCGTGGCCAAGGAATCCGAAACGGTCTACGCGCAGGCGGACGGCGTCCTGACCGAACTCGACGCGCTGGGAGTGGGCGTGGCCGCATGGCGGCTCGGCGCCGGCCGGGCGCGCAAGGAGGACGCGGTCCAGGCGGGCGCCGGCGTGCGCATGCACGCCAAGCCCGGCGACACCGTGCGCCGGGGCCAGCCGCTGTTGACCCTGCTGACCGATACGCCCGAGAAGTTCGCGCGGGCGCACGAGTCCCTCGAGGGCGCCGTCGTCATCGCACCGGACGGCAGCCGGCCGCACCAGCGGCTGATCATCGACCGCGTCGCGTTCTAGGGGTTTACCCCCGAAGCGTCCCCGAATCATCCCTGGGTGGGACACGCCCGCGCGCAGCGTGCGTCACAATGGAGGGACCGTTCCGGCACGGAACACGTATCCGATGCCGCGGTTGGGGCGCGTATCGCGGGATACCGATGAGTCAGGGGAGACCAAGGCAGTGGATGTCATCAACGAGGCCATCGTCCATGCATCGAACGCGTGGTGGATCCTGCCGATCGTCTACATCTTCTGCCTGATCGACGGCTTCCTGCCCGTGTTGCCCAGCGAGACGCTGATCGTCGGCCTGGCCAGCGTCGCCGTCGGAACGGGAACGCCGAACATCGTCCTGCTGGCCATCGTCGGCGCGGCCGGCGCCATCACCGGCGACCAGATCGCCTACCGCCTGGGGCGCAGGATGGGGACCACGCGCTTCCGCTGGATGCGCACGCGCCGCGCCAGGAAGGTGTTTGCCTTCGCGCAGCATGAGCTCATGAAGCGGGGAGCGCTGCTGATCTTCACGGCTCGCTACATCCCCATCGGCCGGGTGGCGGTGAACTTCACCGCGGGGGCCACGCGCTTCTCCCTCAAGCGGTTCACCATCCTCGACGTCCTTGGCTGCCTGACCTGGGGCGCGTACTCGGCGACGATCGGCGCCGTCGCCGGGAACTGGATGGAGCACAACAAGCTTCTGGGCATCGGCGTCTCCATCGTCATCGCGATCGCGCTCGGCTATGTCCTGGACAGGATCATCTACGCGATCCTCAAGCGGCTCGGCAAGCGCACCGAGGCCGCCGAGTACGAGCTGCTCAACGCGCCGCACGAGGTTGAGGTGGACGCTCCCGAGGTCCGCTAGGCCCGTCGAGGACCGGCGGTGGTATCGCCGCCGTGCCCCGTTCAGTAGGCTGGGTGCGTGACTGACGAGCTGATCCACACCGCATACGATCCCAACTTCGACTTCCGCAGCCTGCCCAAGGTATCGCTGCACGACCACCTGGACGGCGGCCTCCGGCCCGCCACCATCATCGAACTGGCTGCCGAGATCGGCCACAAGCTTCCGGCCACCGACCCCGAGGGCCTCGGGGAGTGGTTCCGCGACTCGGCGGACTCCGGCTCGCTGGAACGGTACCTGGAGACTTTCGACCACACCATCGCCGTAATGCAGACGAAGGAAGGCCTCTTCCGAGTGGCCAAGGAATTCGTCGAGGACCTCGCCGACGACGGTGTGGTGTACGGCGAGGTGCGCTGGGCACCCGAGCAGCACCTCACCCGGGGCCTCAGCCTGGACGACGCAGTCGAGGCCGTCCAGGCCGGCCTTACCGCCGGCGTCGAGGAGGTTGCCGCGTCCGGGCGGCCCATCCAGGTGGGCCAGCTGATCACCGCCATGCGCCACGCCGACCGCGGGCTGGAGATCGCGGAACTGGCGCTGCGCCATCGCGACGCCGGCGCCGTCGGATTCGATATTGCTGGAGCGGAAGACGGCTTCCCCCCGTCCAGGTTCACCGACGCGTTCAAGCTGCTCGCCGAGAACTTCTTCCCCGCCACTGTGCATGCCGGCGAGGCCGCGGGCCTGGACAGCATCGCGGACGCACTCGTCAACGGGCGCGCGCAGCGCCTCGGCCACGGCGTGCGGGTCGCCGAAGACATCGAGGTGGAGTTCGGCGGCACGGACGACGACGGCGAGGAGGTCGGCGAGGACACCGGCCTTGTGACGCTTGGCCCGCTGGCCAACTGGGTCCGCGACCGCGGCATCGCCCTGGAGATCTGCCCGTCCTCGAACCTTCAGACCGGCGCCACGGCCGCGTTCGGCGAAGGCATCGAGTCCCACCCGATCGACCTGCTCTACCAGACGGGTTTCAAGGTCACCATCAGCCCGGACAACCGCCTGATGAGCGGGACAACGCTCTCCGACGAGTTCGAGCTGCTGGTGGAGGCATTCGACTACGACCTCGACGACCTCCTTGAGCTGACGCTGAACGCCGCCGAGGCGGCGTTCCTCCCCTTGGAGGAGCGTGAGGCGCTGGTCGAGTACATCAACAACGCGTACGACGACCTTGCCGAGGACGAGGACGAGGACGACGACGAAGACTAGTCCGGACCACCACAGGACTGCCCGCCGGGGGACTGACCCGGCGGGCATTCCCGTGCCGCACGCGACTCAGGGTGCGGCGAAATACACCTCGGGCACACGCGGGATGGTCCCCTGGGGGAACAGCGCGTCGGCTTGCGTCTTGTAGCTCCGGATCGCGCGCTCCCTCGTATCCAGCCCCACGTCCCACCGCCAGGACTCCAGCCGATGCGAACGGATGAAGGAGGCGTCCGGCTCCGAGGCCTGGTTGTAGGGGAAATCGGAGTAGTAGACCACCCGGTCCTGGAAGGCTTCTCCGATGGAACGCGCCAGAACGTGGTCGGCGTGCCGGCCCACGGCGAGCGGGCAGAACAGCAGGTCCGCGCCGGTGTGCGCCAACAACTCCGACACCCTTGACCGCACTCGTTCGGCGAGGTCCCGATCACCCCGTGCAACCCGGCCCGCCACCATGTGGAAGCGGTAGGTGGGGTAGAGGTGGACGAGCTCGGGGAGCAAACGGCCCGCGAGCCGGCCCAGGGGGCGGGGCGTCCTGCGCCTGTAGATGGCGTCGGTCGCACCGAGGTGCACGGCACCGATTCCGAGCCCCCGGAGCGCGGCCAGGTCTTCGCGGCGGCGCTCCGCAAACAGGTCCGCTGCGTCGGCGGCGTCGGCCATGCGCATAAATGCACGAGCGGATCTGGTGTGCGGCGGCGGTCCCGCCTCGGTGCACATGGTGGCGACAGTCAAACGCCGCCGCCCGGCCTGGGCCGCCATCAGCGCGCCGCAGGAGAGGATCGCGTCGTCCAGGTGGGGGGAGAGGAAGAGCCACGGCCCGTCCGACCCCAACGAGTCTGCCAGGCGTCGCGGAGTGTGGTGCACCGAAGCCGCCCCTTTCCTTATGCAGGCGCTGGTGTTGCGCGCCGGCGGTCTCCCTTCTCCGGACCGTGGCGAGCATAACAACGCGGCGCGGCGAAGCGAAGGGAACCACTGCACACATCCCAGGGCACGCGGACAGGTTCGGGCTAGGCTGGACGACAGCCGAACCGAGAGGGCAGGGGAATGTCGTGAGCACAGCGGTGGACCGGCTCGTGGGCGTTGTTGCGGCGCTGCGGGCCAACTGCGTATGGACCCGTGCCCTGACGCACCACGCATTGGTCGAGTACCTCGTCGAGGAGGCCTACGAGCTCGTCGAGAGCATCGAGGAAGGCCATCCGGACGCCGAGCTCAAGGGGGAACTGGCCGACGTGCTGTTGCAGGTTGTCCTCCACTCGGCCATTGCCAAGGAACGCGGAGCCTTCGCGCTCGACGACGTCGCCGAGGCCCTGACGGCCAAGATGGTGCGCCGCAACACGCACGTCTTCGCTCCCGATGGGACGCTCCGGGACACGTTCCCGGACACGGTTGATGAAATCATCCGATCATGGGACGCTGCCAAGCGGGCCGAACGCCCCGAACGGACAACGCCCTTCGTGGGGCTGCCCAGACACCTCCCGGCACTGACACTCGCCGACAAGGCGTTGGACCGGGCGGCGCGCTGGGATGCCAAGGAGGGTGGGCCCGACGCCGCCGGCCCAACACCGGGTGGCGGTCCCGCGACGGAGGACGAACTGGGCGAACTGCTTCTCGGCATTGTCCGTGGTGCCCGCGCAAGCGGGCTGGACGCGGAGCGCGCCCTGCGAGCCGCCGTCGCACGCTACACAAGCCAGGACTGGCGCGCCGAGCGCTAGCCACAATCCGAAAGGTCAAACACATGGGTGCTTGGGGAACGGGGCCGTTTGAGAACGACGGCGCCCTGGACTGGATCGACGAACTATCGGACGGGGGACTCGGTTTCGAGGACTTCCGCGCCGGCTTCGAGGCCGAACGGAAACTGGGAATCATCTCCGATCACGGCGACGGCGTGCTCGCACTGGTGCGCGTCGCGAGGATTATCGACGGCGAGGCGGAGGTCGACGACCTCGACGACGACATCGACCGGGGTGTCTTCGAACGCGCGCTGACCCCGGAGTACCGCATGTGGCTCGTGGAGGCCGCCGAGAAGACCGTCAGCTCCGACGGATCCGACCTCTACGACCGGTGGGCCGAAACCGAGGACCTCGGTGAATGGCTCGGCGCGGCCCGCGAGGACCTGGACTACCTGCGGACGTCGCTGGCCTAACGCGCCGCAACGTAGGTCACACTCGGCGCGCGCCCGCGCTACGCTAGTGCCGAGGCAACGTGCCCCGTCCCCTCGGTGGCGGACACGGCCCACTATCCCACCACGAAGGAGCACCTTCCATGGCCCTGATTGATGCCATCCACGCCCGCGAAATCCTCGACTCCCGAGGCAACCCGACCGTAGAGGTTGAGGTGTTGCTCTCCGACGGCTCGCTGGGTCGCGCCGCGGTGCCCTCGGGCGCCTCCACCGGCGCCTTCGAGGCCGTCGAGCTGCGCGACGGCGACAAGGGACGCTACCTGGGGAAGGGCGTCCGCAAGGCCATCGACGCCGTGCTTGAGACCATCCAGCCGGCCCTCACGGGTCTGGACGCCACCGACCAGCGCGCGATCGACCAGATCATGATCGACCTGGACGGCACGGAGAACAAGTCCAACCTCGGGGCCAACGCCATCCTCGGCGTCTCCCTGGCGGTGGCCGGCGCCGCGGCCGAGTCCTCCAACCTGCCGCTGTACAAGTACCTGGGCGGCCCCAATGCGCACGTCCTGCCTGTGCCGCTGATGAACATCCTCAACGGCGGCTCGCACGCCGATTCCGACGTCGACATCCAGGAGTTCATGGTGGTGCCGATGGGCGCGGCCACGTTCTCCGAGGGCCTGCGTTGGGGCGTGGAGGTCTACCACGAGCTCAAGTCCGTGCTGAAGGAGAAAGGCCTGTCCACCGGCCTCGGCGACGAGGGCGGCTTCGCCCCCAACCTGCCCAGCAACCGCGCCGCGCTGGAACTGATCACCGAGGCCGTCAAGAGGGCCGGCTACACGCCCGGATCGGACATCGCGCTGGCGCTGGACGTGGCCTCTTCCGAGTTCTTCGAGAACGGGGCCTACCAGTTCGAGGGCAAGTCCCTCTCCTCGCAGGAAATGAGCGACTACTACGCGCAGCTCGTCGCCGACTTCCCGCTGGTGTCCATCGAGGACCCGCTCGACGAGGACGATTGGGATGGCTGGAAGACCCTCACGGACGCCATCGGCGGCAAGGTGCAGCTCGTCGGCGACGACCTGTTCGTCACCAATCCCGAGCGACTGCAGGACGGCATCGACCGCGGCACCGCCAACTCGCTGCTGGTCAAGGTCAACCAGATCGGCTCGCTGACCGAGACGCTGGACGCGGTGTCCCTCGCCCAGCGCAACGGCTACAGCACGATCACCTCCCACCGCTCCGGCGAGACCGAGGACACCACGATCGCGGACATCGCGGTCGCGACGAACGCCGGACAAATCAAGACCGGTGCGCCGGCGCGGTCCGAGCGTGTCGCGAAGTACAACCAGCTGCTCCGCATCGAGGAGGAGCTCGGCGACGCCGCCGTGTATGCCGGTAAGGGTGCTTTCCCGCGTTTCAGCGCCTAGCCCGGCCGGGCAACGCGTAAGGTCTTGAGGGGAACCGCCCGCGAGGGAGGTTCCCCTCAAGCATTGAACAGCACCAACACGACGAGATACCGGCAGGAGCGAAGATGGCCACCCGACGCCCCAACATGCCGCGTGCCAACCGCGCCGCCGGGCGCGAGCGAAGCGGGCACCCGTCGGCCGGACGAGACGGATCCGCGGCGCCCGAGGCGCAGGCCCACGACGGTGGAAACGTTGGCTCCGAGCCCGCCGGGCGCGAGAAGCGGGGCGGCGAGTCCCGTCCCGGGGCGCCCCGCACCGGCCCCGACGCGCGGGCGAAGGTCGTTCCGCTGGGCGCCGTGCCCGGCTCGGAGTCCCCGAAGCCGGCCGCGCGGCGGCCGGTCAAGCGTCCCTCGGCGCAGCCGACCGGGAACCGGTCGCCGCAGCGCCCCCAGCGGCCGGCGTCCGAACAGCGGCTTCGCGAACGCACGGAGCTCTCCGGCTCCATCCGTGCGCCCCGGCGCACCGGCGGCCCGCCGCCATCGAAGAGCGCACACTCGGGCACGACGGCGGGGAACGCGCCCGTCCCGGCCCGCAGCTTCTCCGGCCGCATGCTGGCCCTCGCGGTGGTCCTGGTCGCGATCACCATCCTGCTGCTGCCCAGCGTCGGCACCTACATGAACCAGCGCGCGGAAATCGGCGAGTTGCGCGAATCGATCGCGGCCAAGCAGGGCGAGCAGGCCGAACTCAACGAGCAGATCGCACGCTGGGACGACCCGGTCTACATCAAGCAGCAGGCCAGGGATCGCATAAACTTGGTGATGCCTGGCGAGCGCAAGTACATGGTGATCGGATCTTCGGGGGAGGACCCCGCCATCGAGAACGAAAGCCCGGGCGAGGTCCGTACCGACCTACCGTGGGTGGACGCGCTGTGGGACACCGTCAAGCGCTCCGCCACCGACTGACCAATGACCGAGGAGGTCCCGCCGGTGGACAGCAATTCCAGCACCCCGCGCCACGAAAGCCTTGACGCCGAACAACGCGTTCCGACCGAGCGGGATCTCGACACGCTGAGCCGCCAACTGGGACGGCCCGTGCGCGATGTCGTGGAGATCGGCGCGCGGTGTGTGTGCGGCAACCCGCTCGTCGCCACCACGGCTCCACGGCTGGCGTCCGGGATCCCCTTTCCCACGACCTTCTACCTGACGCATCCGGTGATCACGGCGGCCGTGTCCCGGCTCGAGGCGGCGGGGGAGATGGCCGGCATGACCGCCCGGCTGGAGGCAGATGCCGACCTGGCCTCCGCCTACCGCGCTGCCCACGAAGACTACCTCGCGGCACGCGACGCCATCGGTGCCCGCACCGGGACCGGAGACGTGCCGGAGATCGCCGGCGTGTCCGCGGGAGGCATGCCCACCCGCGTGAAGTGCCTCCATGTCCTGGTGGGCCACTCTCTGGCGGCGGGCCCGGACGTCAATCCACTGGGCGACGAGGCCCTGGCCAACATCGCCGAGTGGTGGACCTCCGACCGCTGCTACTGCCCGGGCGCGTGGGACACCACGGGCGAGGCGCCGGCGCGCGACCGGAGCCGGCACGTAAAGACTCAGGCCGGGGACCCCGGAGCCAAGAAGCGCGACCGCGCCGAGGCCCGCGCCCAGCGCGACGCAGAGGGCGCGGCGGCCGCCGACGGCGGGAAGGCCTGATGCGCGCGGCGGCGATCGATTGCGGCACAAATTCCATTCGCCTGCTCATCGCGGACGTCACCCACGACGACGGCATCACGGTCCTGACAGATGTGGTGCGGGAAATGCGCGTGGTGCGACTGGGCCAGGGCGTGGACGCCACGGGTCGGTTGGCTCCCGAGGCGCTCGAGCGGACGTTCGTGGCCGTCGAGGAGTATGCCGGGCTGATCCGGGACGCCGGCGCCGAAGCGGTTCGGCTGGTGGCGACCTCGGCGACACGCGACGCCTCGAACCGCCAGGACTTCGTCGACGGCGTACACGCCCGCCTGGGCATCGATCCGGAGGTGGCCACCGGCCCCGAGGAGGCCGCACTCAGCTTTGCCGGCGCGGTCTCCGTGCTGCCGCCGGTGAGCGGCGAACGGATCCTCGTTGTGGACCTCGGGGGAGGATCCACCGAATTCGTCCTGGGTGGGGACCAAGGCGTGGAGGCGGCGCTCAGCGTGGACATGGGTTGCGTCCGCTTCACCGAACGCTTCCTGCACGGCGATCCGCCCTCGGGCGCCGAGGTTGCCGCCGCGGAGGCCGAGGTCGCGCGGCAGTTGGACGAGGTCGCGCGGGTCGTCCCGCTGGACCAGGTCGATCGGGTGATCGGCGTCGCGGGAACCATCACCACCATCACCGCGCACGCACTTGACCTGAACAGCTACCAGCCGGACCACATTGATGGAGTCGAGTTGCCCATCGGGGTGGTCGAGGCCGCGGCGTCGGAGCTGCTGTCCTTCACGCGGGAACGCCGCGCCGGGCTCGCCTTTATGCATCCCGGGCGCGTCGATGTCATCGGCGCCGGCGCCCTGATCTGGCGCTCCATCCTGCGCCGGCTGGAAACGGAAACCGAGGGCCGCATCCGCACGGCGGTGGCCAGCGAGCACGATATCCTTGACGGCATTGCCCTGGGGCTGGCACGGCGAAACCTCTAGAGTCCCGCGTCAGCAGCCCGTCATCCGCGCCGACCGAGCCAGGAGGAAGCCAGTGAATCACCACGCCCGACGCTGCGCCGCTTCCCTGGTGGCGGTGGTCATCGCGGCCGGCGCCGTGCTGGCGTCGGCCCCGTCGGCCCGGGCCGATCACGTTCGCGACAGCCAGTACTGGCTCCAGGACTACGGCATCACGGAGGCCTGGAAGGAGACCAAGGGCGAGGGCGTGACGGTGGCGGTGATCGACACCGGCGTCGACGCGGCGCACCCGGACATTACCGGTGCGGTCGTGGGAGGCCTCGACGTGTCGGGAAGCGGCGCGGCCGGCGGCACCGAGCCGATCGGCGCCCTGCCGGAACACGGCACCTTGGTCTCCACCATGCTGGCCGGACACGGGAACAATAAGGAGGCGGTCGCACGCGCCAAGGCCGAGTCCCAGCAGCAGGAGATCGCCTGGAAGAGGGCAGTGGCGGAGGCGAAAAAGAACAAGGAGTCGCCGCCCGCGAAGCCCGAGCCGATCAGCGTACCGAAGCCGGGCGCCGGGCCGGACGGCATGATCGGTGTGGCGCCGAAGGCGGAGCTGCTGACCGTCTCCCTCTGGCTGGGTTCCGAGAATCCCAGTGGGGTGGACGTCGAGGACCAGGTCCCGCGCGCCGTGAAGTGGGCCGTGGACCAGGGCGCGCAGGTCATCAACATGTCGCTCGGGTCCACCAGGCCTGATTGGCCCGCCAGCTGGGACGACGCCTTCCTTTATGCGGAACAGCACGACGTCGTTGTGGTCGCCGCTGCGGGCAACCGCGCCGGCGGCATGGTGCAGGTCGGTGCGCCCGCAACGATTCCCGGCGTCCTGACCGTCGCCGGCGTCGACGAACAGCGGCAGGCGAGCTTCGATTCGTCCACCCAAGGCATCAGCATCGGCGTTGCGGCGCCAGCGGACCCGTTGATCGGGGGCCTGCCCGGTGGAGGCTACGCCGACTGGTCCGGCACATCGGGCGCGGCCCCGCTCGTGTCGGGTGTCGCCGCGCTGATCAGGTCCAAGTACCCGGAGATGAGCGCGCCCCAAGTGATCAACCGCATTTTGGCGACGGCGGAGGACGCGGGCGCCCCCGGCCCGGACAACCTTTACGGCTACGGCCTGATGAACGCCGCCGCCGCGGTCTCCGCCGACGTCCCGGCTGTGGAGGCCAACCCCCTGGGAACCATTGCGGAGTGGATCCGCATCCACCGCCGCGGCAAGGCCGAGTTGCCGACGCAGGCCCCCACGGCGACCCCCCATGCCGAATCCACCGTTCCCCCCGTGGCGGCTCCGGCCGCTGTGGCACCGGACTCGCCGGGCGGAGCGTTGCCGGCCGCGCTGGTCATTGGATTCGGCGCTCTGCTGCTGCTCGTGTCCGGGATCGGTGCGGTCCGGGTTGCCCGCGTTCGCCGCGCCACGGGCGCGGGAAGCGTCGACGACGGGACACTCGCGCAGCACGAGTGGGGAGGCGCGGACAAGCGCCGGGACCCCTTCGACGACCTGCCCGAGGGTCGCTAGTGAAGACTTTCACAATATCCTGATTTGGCGGTAGGATAGTCGCATGCCAAACACTCTCCAGCTTTCGGACCGTCCGCGCATTCTGGTTGTCGGCGGTGGGTACGTCGGCCTCTACGTCGCCATGAAACTGCAGAAGAAGGTCAGGGCCCACGGGGGCATCGTCACCCTCGTCGACCCTCTGCCCTACATGACGTACCAGCCGTTCCTCCCCGAGGTCGCCGCCGGGCAGATCGAGGCGCGCCACGCGATCGTTTCCCACCGTATGCACCTCAAGCACACCGAGCTCGTCACGGGCCGCGTCACCGCGATCGACCACGCGAACCGCAAGGCCGTTGTTGTTCCCACCAAGGGCGAGCCCGTCGAACTCGAGTACCGCGACGTTGTTGTGGCAGCCGGCGCCATCACGCGCACCTTCCCGATCCCCGGACTCGCCGAGGCGGGCATCGGCCTCAAAACCATCGAGGAGGCCGTCGCGCTGCGCAATCAGATCCTGGAGCGCATCGAGACCGCGTCCACCCTCACCGACGCAGAGGCGCGCCAGCGGGCGCTGACCTTCGTGGTCGTCGGCGGCGGGTTTGCCGGCATCGAGACCATCACCGAGATCGAGGACATGGCGCGCGCCGCCGTCGCACAGAACTCCCGGGTCGAGCAGTCGGAGGTTCGCTTCGTGATGGTCGAGGCCATGGGCCGGATCATGCCCGAGGTCACCGAGGAACAGGCCCTGTGGGTCGTCGATCACATGCGCGGCCGCGGCATCGAGGTCCTGCTGAACACGTCCCTGGCGAAGGCCGAGGGCGGAACGCTGGAACTCATCAACATGGCGGACAAGAGCTCCGCCGGCACGTTCGGGGCGGACACGCTCATCTGGACGGCCGGCGTGCAGGCGAACCCGATGGTCCGCTCCACCGACTTCAACATCGAGCCGCGCGGTCGCGTCACCGCGGCCGCCGACCTGCGCATCGTAGATGCCGAGGGCCATCCGGTCGAGGGTGCCTGGGCAGCCGGCGACGTCGCGGCCGTTCCCGACCTGACCGGTGGCCTGCCGGACGGCACCTGCGTGCCGAACGCCCAGCACGCCGTCCGCCAGGCGAAGCGCCTGGCCAAGAACATCTACGCCGTCCGCTACGGCGTGGGCCAGGTCAAGGACTACAAGCACAAGAACCTTGGAGCGGTCGCCGGCTTCGGCGCGTGGAAGGGTGTGGCAAAGGTCATGGGCATCCACCTCAAGGGGGCGCCCGCGTGGGTGGCGCACCGCGGCTACCACGGCATGGCCATGCCGACGTTCGAGCGCAAGTTCCGCGTGGTGGGCGGCTGGTTCCTCAGCCTGTTCTTCAACCGCGACACCACGCAGATCTTCGACCTGCAGACGCCGCGCCGCCAGTTTGTGGAGGCCGCCACTCCGAAGCCGAAGCCGGCGCAGAAGCCGACGGAGCGGAACGCTGATAAGATCTCGGAGCCGAGCACGGCCAAATAGCCGAGAGATCAACGCGCAGCGGGGGCGGAACGGCAGGTGCCGTTCCGCCCCCGCCGTGTGAACGGGCCGCGCAAGGCCCTGACGGCACGCCCCCATAGCCCAATTGGCAGAGGCAGGGGACTTAAAATCCCTGTGTTGTGGGTTCGAGTCCCACTGGGGGTACAGGTTTATGGACCTGCATCCCGGTTTTCCGGGCATGCCGGTCCGCCCAACACATAACGAACACCCACAGAGGAGCTGCACATGGCCCAGGACTACGACGAAATGCGCCCGGACGTTGCCGAGGCGAGCAACGCAACACTGAAGAGCGTCCAGACGATGAACGCCCCGGACGCCCGCAGCATCTCGGCCGACCTGGACGAAACGGAGAATGTCGACGGCGTGACGCTCCCCGGGGGCGAGACCGACGAGGAGCTGGTGATCTCCGTCATTCCCCAGGGGCAGGACGAGTTCACCTGCGGCAGCTGCTTCCTGGTGCGTCACCGCTCGCAGAAGGTCCGCGAATCCGGCGGACTGGCGTTCTGCAAGGACTGCGAAGGCTAGACCGCGGGCGGACACACGCAACAAATACGGGCGCAGTCGACCCTCCGGTGTTTTGCGCCGGGGCGGGTCCGGTGGATCTCTTCGGGAATCCGCCGCCACTGCGTCCGTTTTGGTGTCCGGGGCACACCGGTTCGGCCGGACCCCGCGGGGCGGTCAGCCACCGGCGTGATCTGAAGCACATGTGACCGGCGTTACAAGGATGTAACAAAAAGGCCTTACCCTCGCATCTTTTCTCGACTACTTTCAAGGGTAATCAGGGACCCCTGAGATCTGCGTTACTGAGCTGACTGTTGCTCTTGGTCGAGGAGAAAACACATATGACTGCATCAACCGATGCCCGCTTCGCCCGCGGTGCCAAGTTCCTGGCTGCCGGCGCGGCTATCGCCTTGATGGCCACCGCGTGTGGCGGTGGGGCCGATACGCCCGAGGCCTCCGGAGACTCGGACGCCGCCCTGAAGATCGGATCGCTGCTGCCCACCACGGGCGCGCTGGCCTTCCTCGGCCCGCCGGAAATCGCCGGCGTCAACCTCGCCATCAAGGAGATCAACGCGGCCGGCGGCGTCAACGGCAAGGACGTCGAGGTGATCCACCGCGACTCGGGCGACACCACCACCAACATCGCAACCCAGTCCACCACGGACATGCTGGGCCAGGGGGTGTCCGCCATCATCGGTGCCGCGTCGTCGGGCGTTTCCAAGACCGTCATCAACCAGATCACCGGCGCCGGCGTCGTGCACTTCTCGCCGGCCAACACGTCCCCGGACTTCACCGACTGGGACGACAACAACCTCTTCTGGCGCACGGCGCCGTCCGACGTGATGCAGGGCAAGATCCTGGGCAACTTCATGGTGAGCCAGGGCGCGGCCAACGTCGGCATGATCGTGCTGAACGACGCCTACGGAACCGGCCTCGCCAGCAACATCAAGGGTGCCGTCGAGGGTGCCGGCGGCACCATCGTCGCCGAATCGATGTTCAACGAGGGCGACTCGCAGTTCTCGTCGCAGGTGGACGAGGTTGTGGCAGCCAAGCCCGACGCGATCGCCATCATCTCCTTCGACCAGTCCAAGTCGATCGTGCCGCTGCTGGTGCAGAAGGGCATTACGCCGGAGCAGATGTACTTCGTCGACGGAAACCTCTCCGACTACTCGAAGGACTTCGACAAGGGCACGCTCGAGGGCGCCTACGGCACCCAGCCGGGGTCCTTCGCCAAGGACGACTTCAAGGAGCGCCTGGCCGAGGTCGACGATTCCCTCGAGGTCTGGAACTACGCCGGCGAGTCCTACGACGCCGCCAACCTGGTGGCGCTGGCGTCCGTGGCGGCCGGCTCGACCGACGGCAAGGCCATCGCGGAGAAGCTGCAGGAAGTGTCCGTGGAGGGCGAGAAGTGCACGGACTTCGCCTCCTGCAAGACACTCCTCGATGCCGGCACCGACATCGACTACGACGGCATCTCCGGCCCGATCAGCTTCTCCGAGAAGGGCGACGTGTCCGAGGGCATCATGGGCATTTACCAGTACGACGAGAAGAACATTCCGCAGCCGAGCAAGGAAGAGGCCGGGGCGGTCTAGGCACCACCACTCGCACCATCCGAAGGGCCCGTCGCTGGGGGTAGCGGCGGGCCCTCCGCGTTGTCAGGGCTCCGCGCGTGTCCGGCGCCGCGCGGGACGCCCGGCCGCGGCTGGAGGCCGGAACGGAAAGTCCCCCGGACCGGGCCGGACTGGAGACCACACAATGGCCGCCGAGCCCCAGAGGGGGCACGGCGGCCATTGCGCGGCGCGGCGCCCTCTGGGGCGCGGTTGACTTACTTGTCCTTGTTGGCCACCTTGTCCGCGAGATCGCCGAGGTACAGCTCGATGACCTTGGGATCCTTCATCAGGTCCCTGCCGGTGCCGGTGTAGGCATCGCGTCCCTGGTCCAAGACGTAGGCGCGGTCGCAGATCTGCAGGCAGCGGCGCGCGTTCTGCTCCACCATGATGACGCTGACGCCCGCCCTGTTGATCTCGTGCACGCGCAGGAAAGTCTCGTCCTGCTTCACCGGCGAGAGGCCGGCCGAGGGCTCGTCGAGCAGCAACACGGCTGGATCCATCATCAGTGCCCGCCCCATGGCCACCATCTGCCGTTCGCCGCCGGAGAGGGAACCGGCGCGCTGCGCGCGGCGCTTCCCCAGCTCGGGGAACAGCGAGGCGACGAAGTCGAAGCGCTTGGAGAAGTCCTTCGGTCGCTGGTACATACCCATCTGGAGGTTTTCCTCGATGGTCAGCGTCTGGAACACGTTGTTGGTCTGCGGGACAAAGCCGATCCCGCGCGCGACCAGCCGGTTGGCCTTGAGGCCGGTGAGGTCCTGGCCCCTGACCACAACCGAGCCGGAATGGACCTTGACCAGGCCGAACATGGCCTTCAGGAGCGTCGACTTGCCCGCCCCGTTGGGACCGATGATGCCGATGAGCTCGCCCTGCCGGGCCTCGATGCTGCAACCGTTGAGGATGTTGACCCCGGGGAGATATCCCGCCACCAGATCGGTGACGGTAACGACCGCCTCGGCGTCCTGGGCCAGCGCCGCGTCGGAACTCGTCTGGTGCCTGGTCATCGCTTGTCCTCCGTCGAATCGTCCCGGGTGTCGCCGGGGGCCTGCTGAGTTCCGGCGTCGGGCGCCGGCGGAGGTGGCTCCAGCGGCGAGACCCCGGCGAGGATGCCCGCGTCCTCGGTGCCGACCACGGACTCCTCGTCGGCGGCCAATTGTTCCTCCAGCGCCTCGGTGCCGTGCTCGGAGCCCAGATCGACGTCGTGGTGGGCGCCGAGGTAGGCGTCGATGACGGCCTTGTCCTTCATGACCTCTGCGGGCGGCCCCTCGGCCACCACGCGGCCCTCGGCCATCACCACGACCCAGTCCGCGATGTGCCGGACCACGTGCATGTCGTGCTCCACGAACAGGACGGTCATGCCTTCGCCCTTGAGGTTCTTGATGTGGTCCAGCAGGGACTGCGTCAGGGCCGGGTTGACGCCGGCCATCGGCTCGTCGAGCATCACGAGCTTCGGGTTGGTCATCAGCGACCGGGCCATCTCCAGCAGCTTGCGCTGGCCGCCGGACAGCGACGCGGCGTAGTCGCCGCGCTTGGCGTCGAGCTTGAACTTCTCCAGCAGGCCGTCCGCCGTGGTGGTGATCTCCTTCTCGCGTCCGCGCCACAGTCCGGAGAAGAGGGCCTTGAGCAGGCTCTCGCCGGGTTGCTTGTCCGCGCCGAGACGCATGTTCTCGATGACCGTCAGCTTGCCCATGACCTTGGTGAGCTGGAACGTGCGGACCATGCCGAGCCGTGCCACCTTGTGCGGCGAAACGCCGGCGAGCTTGCGGCCGTCGAACTCCCAGTCCCCGCTGTTTGGCGTGTCGAACCCGGTCAGCAGATTAAACAGCGTGGTTTTCCCGGCTCCATTGGGGCCGATCAGCGCGGTGATCTTGTGCCGGGGAATCTCCAGGTACTCGACGTCGACCGCCTTAAGCGCGCCGAAGGACCGGGCCACGTTCTTGGCCACCAGGATGGGGTCCCGCTTGCGGCAGCCCGGCGCCGCCGGACCGGTCGCGATGGGGCGGGTGTCGGTCATGTGGTTTTCGTCCGTCAGGACGCTGCCGTGGCCTTCCGGCGGCCCGGCTGGTGTTGCGGCGTGGCTCATGCGAATGCCAGCTCCTTCTTGTTGCCGAGGATGCCCTGCGGGCGGAAGACCATCAGTGCCATCAGCGCGACGCCGACCAGGATGTAGCGGAGCTGGCCCGCCTGGGCCGGGCTGAGGAACGTGATGATGTCGGCCTGGATCAGGCCGAGCAGAATGCCCTGCGTCAGCGAGAGCACCACCCAGAAGATCATTGCCCCAATGACCGAGCCGAAGACGGTGGCCATGCCGCCCAGCAGCAGAGCCGTCCAGAGGAAGAACGTCAGCTCGGTGCCGTAGTTGGCCGGCTGGACCGCGCCGGTGGGCAGGGTGAAGATGATGCCCGCCAGCGAACCGAAGATGCCGCCGATGATCAGCGCCTGCATCTTGTAGACGAAGACGTTCTTGCCGAGCGACCGGACTGCGTCCTCGTCCTCGCGGATGCCCTTGAGCACGCGGCCCCACGGGCTGCGCATCAGGAGCATCACGATGGCGGCGCAAATCAGCACGATCGCCCAGGCCACCAGGGTGACCCAGAGGCTGCGGTCGTTGAAGCGCAGCGGGCCGAGGTTGTATGTGCCCGCGGAGAACGGGCTGAGGGCGTAGAACGTCCTTTCGAACGAGGCGAGCCCGTTCGCGGATCCCGTGACCTTGGTGAGGCTGTTGGTGGTCACCACGTAGCGGACGATTTCCGCCGCGGCGATGGTGACGATGGCGAGGTAGTCCGCCCTCAGCCGCAGGGTGGGTATGCCGAGCAGCAGGGCGAAGACGACGGACGAGGCGATGGCCGCGAGGACCGCCACGATGAGCGGCGCGTCGAAGGTGAGGGTCGAAATGGCGAAGCCGTAGGCGCCGACGGCCATAAAGCCGGCCTGGCCGAAGTTGAGCAGCCCGCCGTAGCCGAAGTGCACCGCGAGGCCCAGCGCCCCGAGTGCGTAGGCGGCGGTCTGCGGGCTGACGATCTCGCCGAGCGCGTTGCCGAGGATGGTTGCGAAGTCCATGGTTTCTCCTAACCCACTCGCTCTTTGCGGCCCAGGATGCCCTGTGGCCGGAAGAGGAGGACGGCGATCATAACGAATAGTGCCCCGACGTACTTGAGGTCGGCCTCAAGCCAGATGGTGGAGATCTCCACCATGAGACCCACCAGCACGGAACCGATCAGGGCGCCGAAAACGGTGCCGAGGCCGCCGAGGGTGACGCCGGCGAAGATCAGCAGCAGGATCTGCTGGCCCATGTTGAAGGACACCCCTGGGCGGTAGTAGGCCCAGAGGATGCCGCCCAGGGCGGCCAGCATGCCTCCGACGACCCAGACCATGCGGATCACGGCGTCGACGTCGATGCCCGAGGCGGACGCCAGCGCGGGGTTGTCGGCGACGGCGCGGGTGGCCTTGCCCAGCCGCGTCTTCAGGAGCAGAAGGCCGAGGGCGGTGATGACCACCACCGAGATGATGAGGGATGTGAGGTTGTTCCGGGTGATACCCACCGTGCCGAACTCGATGATGGGGCTCTGCGCCCCCGGCAGTTGTCGGGTGGAGCCGCCGAAGAAGAACTGGATGATGTACCGCACGGCCAGGGCCAGACCGATGGAAACGATCATCATGGGAACCAGTGCGGACCCGCGCTTGCGCAAGGGCCGCCACAGGCCCCAGTCCTGGACATAACCGAAGGCTCCGCCCAGGAGGACGGCGAGGATCATGGCCAGCCAGACCGGCATGCCGGTGGCGCTGAGGCCGAAAGCGGCGACGGCGCCGAAGGTAACCATCTCGCCGTGCGCGAAGTTGGTCAGCCCGGTCGTGCCGAAGATGAGCGACAGTCCGACGGCGGCCAGCGCCAGCAGCAGGCCAAAGCTCAGGCCGGCCAATGCGCGTTCCGCCAGCGTGTCCAGGAAGCTCACCTGGGCGACGGCCGCGGCCTCGCCGATCTGGAAGATCACGCCCACGTTGGACGTGGTGCCGAACTCCACCGTTCGCGGGTTCTGCTGGCCCTCGCCCAGGGGCGCGCCCTCGGGGAGTGTGCTCGTGTCGAGCTCGACCCGGTACGTGGACTTTTCGGGGACGATGATCGCCCAGCGGCCGTCCTCGTCCGTCACGGACTCTCCCGTGAACCCGTTGCCGGTGGCCGTGATCCGCACGCCCTCCAAGGGTTCCTGTCCGTTGCGGAGTGTTCCCCTGATGGCGAGCTCTTGTTCGGATGCCTGTGCCGTGGCCGCGCTCGGGATCTCCGTTGGCGGGGCGGCGTGGGCTGCGGGCGCTGTGGCGAACAGGGATGCCAGCAGCGCCAGCATCAGTGCGCCCAGTAGGCCCCAGCGGGGCAGGCGTCGGGCATGAATCACGTGGTGAACCTCCGGTGTGGGGGCCGTCCCGCCCGGAGGCGGGAATGAACGGTGCGGTTGGGCATGTGAGTTGAATCACTAGTGGGGTTCATCGTAGCGCCCGGATGTTTCCTGCCAGTCAAGTAAATGTTTCCCGCTAGGTCGCAATCGCATAACGACTGTCAAGCCTTGTCACGCAGGTGCGCGCCGCTCCCGCGGTACTGCCGGGGCGACGCGGGTGGTTCCGACGGGGGCGTCTTAGGTCACGGTTTTATGAGAATTTTCGCCGAGCGGACAATCCGCGGATAGATCGGTGCCCCCCGCGCGTTGTGACAGTAGGGTATTAACAACAACCATTTTGAGGAGAACCAATGGCACTCGGGGGCAATCCGGTCTTCAACTCGAAGTCCTTCCGCTCACAGACAAACCCCAACGCGATGGGTGGCATGGCGACTGCGCAGCAGTCGCAGGCCACCATGAGCGCGCAGGAGCTGCAGGACCTCTACAGCCAGCGCTCGGCGGGCCCGGCCGATACCGGGCGGATGTCCTACAACGACGTCGTCACGAAGACGGTCATGTGCTTCGCCGTCCTGGTCGTGGGCGCCGTCGTCGGGTGGCAGCTGCCGGGCCTGATGCTTCCCGCGGTCCTCATCGGCCTGGTGCTCGGCCTGGTCAACAGCTTCAAGAAGGAGCCGTCGCCGGCCCTCATCCTGCTCTACGCAGGCGTCGAGGGTGTCTTCATCGGCGGCCTGTCCGGCGTCCTGGAGTCCATGTACAAGGGCATCGCCGTGCAGGCGGTGGCCGCCACGCTCAGCGTCTTCGCCGTGACGCTGGTGCTCTACCGCTCGGGCAAGTACCGCGCGACGCCCAAAATGACCAAGATGTTCATGATCGCCATGGTCGGGTACCTGGTCTTCTCGCTCGTGAACCTCGGCATGATGATGTTCGGCGTCACCGAGGGCATGTTCGGCCTGCGCAGCGGATGGATCGGGCTGGCGATCGGCGCCCTGGCCGTCCTGCTGGCGACGTACGCACTGGTGCTCGACTTCACCTCGATCGAGGAGGGCGTCCGCAACGGCGCCCCGGAGAAGTACTCCTGGACCGCGGCCTTCGGCCTAACGGTCACCATGGTGTGGCTCTACGTGGAGATCCTGCGCATCATCGCCATCATCCGCGAGATGGCCGAGTAGCCTCGACCCGCAGCAGGAACAACGATGGCGGCGCCCGCGAAGGGCGCCGCCATCGTCACTTATTCCGCGGGCGGAACGCATTGGCGCTAACGTAAGTGCATGATCGAGGATGAACGCACCGCCACCGCGCCGGCCGTTACCGGGCGGCAGTGGACGATCCGCAACGGGTCCGGCGAGGCGACCGTGACCGAACTCGCCGCCGCGCTCCGGTCCTACAGGCGACTCGGAGTCGATCTCGTCGAGCCGTTCGCCGCCGACGAGCTGCCGCCGTCCGGGTCGGGCATCCTGCTGGCCCCGTGGGGCAACCGCATCCGCGACGGCCGCTGGCTGCTGGACGGCAAGGTCCAGCAACTGGACATCACCGAACCCTCGCGCGGAAACGCCACACACGGCCTCCTGCGCAACGCGGGCTACGCTCCGGTCGCCGTCGGGCACTCGAAGGTCGTCCTCCGCGCGGAAATCTTCCCCCAGCACGGCTTTCCGTTCCGCATGACACACACGGCCGCGTACGCGATCGATGCCGACGGCCACCTCGCCGTGGAGCAGGACCTCGAGAACCACGGGCCGGCGCCGGCGCCGGCCGCCATCGGCGCGCATCCCTATCTCCGCGTGGGCGACGTTCCCGTCGAAGACCTGGTGCTGACCGTGCGCGGGGAGCGCCGCCTGGTGGCCGACGACCGCCTGATTCCCGTCTCGGAGGAGCCGGTCGCCGGCGACGCCGACTTCCGTGCCGGTCGGCGGATAGGGGACGTGCGCGTCGACGTCGCCATCACGGACCTCGCGTCCGACGCCGACGGCCTCCACCGCCATGTCCTCGAGGCGCCCGACGGGACGCGGGTCGCACTCTGGTCCGACGGTACATTCCCGTATGCGCATGTCTTCGTGACGGAGAAATACCGGGGCCGTCCGCTCGCGGTAGCCGTCGAGCCGATGTCCGCCCCGGCGGATGCCTACAACAGCGGCGCCGGTCTGGTCTGGCTCGGACGCGGCGAGCACCTCACGGGATCCTGGGGCATCCAGTCATGGCTCTGACCCCGGCCCGCGGGCTGAGGCCCGTCGACGACGACGTGCCGTACGGCGTCCGTATCGCCGCGGCCTGGTCCTGGCGCGTCATCGCGATCCTCTTGGCGACCGGCATCATCGTGTGGCTGCTGTCCCACGTCTCGCTCCTCATCATTCCGCTGATGGTGGCCGCGCTGCTGTCCGGGCTGCTGTCGCCGATCGTGTCCTTCCAGCGGCGCAGGGGAGTCCCCAACGGGGTCGCCACGGGGCTGACCGTGGTGGGCTTCCTCGTGGTCGTCGTCGGGTCGCTGGCACTCGTTGGCCGGACGCTGGCGCGGGGTTTCGCCAGCCTATGGGAGCAGGCACTGACCGGGCTCGCGCAGATCCAACAGTGGATGGCCACGGGGCCGCTCAAGATCACCAACGAGGAGCTCGACGGCTACATAGACAACGCCCTCAAGGAGCTACAGTCCAATAGCGCGTCCATCCTGACCGGTGCGCTCTCTTGGGGAAGCACGCTCGGCCACGTCGCGGCCGGGCTCCTGCTGGCCATCTTCGCGCTGGTCTTCTTCCTCCTCGAGGGTGGCCGGATCTGGCGCTTCCTCGTGGGGCTGATGCCCCGCCAGGCACAGGCGGCCACCGGTGGCGCCGGACGCCAGGGGTGGCGGACGCTCGTGAACTACGTCAGGGTCCAGCTGTTCGTGGCATTCGTCGACGCGGTGGGGATCGGGCTCGGCGCACTGATCCTCGGCGTTCCGCTGGCCCTGCCGCTCGGCGTGCTGGTCTTCATCGGCTCGTTCATCCCCGTGTTGGGTGCGCTGGTCACCGGCGCGCTCGCGGCCCTCCTGGCCCTCGTCGCGAACGGCTGGGTCAACGCCCTGATCATGCTGGCCATCGTTCTGGTGGTGCAGCAGGCGGAGTCGCACATCCTGCAGCCGCTGGTGATGGGCAAGGCGGTGAGCCTGCACCCGCTGGCGGTCGTCCTGGCCGTGGCGGGGGGCTCGATGATCGCCGGGATCGCCGGCGCCCTCTTCGCAGTGCCCGTGATGGCTGTCGTGAGCACCATGGTGCGCTACATCGCCGGCCGCAACTGGGAGGTGGACGGGCCCCCCGCCGTTGCCACCCACATCGGCGGCCCGCCCCCGGCCGCGAGGGGAGGCCACGCCCCGGCGGATACCGACGGAGAGGGCCCGCACCCCTGGCCGCCCACACCCGGACAGGCGGACACGCCATGACAACCACAAGCACAGGAAAGCCGGACATGAACACGAAGACCGTCCCAGTCACGCTCCAAGACATCGAAGCGGCCGCGGAACTGCTGAAGGGCGTCATTGCGCGAACGCCCGTGGAACACTCCCGAGCCATCGGCATGGTGACGGGTTCAGAGGTCTTCCTGAAGTGCGAAAACCTCCAGAAGGCGGGCTCCTTCAAGGTCCGCGGGGCCTACGTGCGCATGGCACGCCTCTCGCCCGAGGAGCGCGCCCGCGGCGTTGTCGCGGCCTCGGCCGGAAACCACGCCCAGGGCGTCGCGGTGGCCGCCGATCGCCTCGGCATCAAGGCGCGCATCTACATGCCTTTAGGCGTGGCCCTGCCCAAGCTCACGGCGACAAAGGACCACGGCGCCGAGGTGGTGCTTCACGGCCACAACGTGGACGAGGCGCTGGCGGAGGCGAAGCGGTACGCCGACGCCACGGGGTCGGTCTTCGTCCATCCCTTCGACAACACGGACATCATCGCCGGGCAGGGAACCATCGGCCTGGAGCTGCTCGAACAGTTGCCGGACGTCGACACGGTGCTGATGGGCGTCGGCGGCGGGGGACTGCTGGCCGGGGTCGCGGTTGCGATCAAGGCCAAGGCCCGCGAGTTGGGCCGCGAGATCAAGGTCATCGGGGTCCAGGCCGAAAATGCGGCCGCCTACCCGCCCTCCCTGGCGGCCGACGCGCTCGTGCCTCTGGAGAAGGTGTCCACGATGGCGGACGGCATCGCCGTTGGACGCCCCGGGCAGCTGCCGTTCCAGATCATTAGGGAGTTGGTCGACGACGTTGTGACGGTCAGCGAGGACGCGCTGGCCCGCGCGCTCGTTTTCCTTCTGGAACGCTCCAAGCTGGTGGTGGAACCCGCGGGCGCCGTGGGCGTCGCCGCGCTGCTGGAGGGCAAGCTGGCCGAGCTCGGCATCGAATCCAAGCAGACGGCCGTGATTCTATCCGGCGGAAACATCGACCCCCTGCTGATGCTGAAGGTGATCCAGCGGGGGCTTTCGGTGGCCGGGCGGTACCTGACCGTGCGGCTGATGCTCGACGACCGGGCGGGCGAACTTGCGACGATCTCCCGCGTCATCGCCGAATCGGACGCCAACGTGACACGGGTGGACCACACGCGGGTCGGTGGTTCCCTCAGCATGGGCGACGTGGCGATCACGATCGACATGGAAACCAAGGGCCACGAGCATTCGGAACAGGTCCTCCAGAACCTGCGGGCGGAGGGATTCCAGCCGGTCGCCGTGCACCCCTAGGCGCCGGCGCCCCGGAGCGGGTCCGGAGAAACGACAAAGCGGGACCGGCCACCCTTCGGTGGCCGGTCCCGCTCGTTGGTTCGGGGTCCGTTAGCCCTTGAAGGGCGTGGCGGAAACGATTTCGACGCTGATGTCCTTGCCGTTGGGCGCGGTGTAGGAAAGCTTGTCGCCCACTTTCTTGCCGTGGACGGCAGCGCCGATCGGGGAGCGCTCGCTGTAGACCTCGAGCCCCGAATCGCCGGCGACCTCGCGGCTGCCGAACAGGAACGTGGTGGTGTCGCCGGCGATGATGGCCTCGACCAGCATGCCTGGCTCCACGATTCCGTCGTCGGCCGGGGACTCCCCGACGTGCGCCTTCTGCAGGAGATCCTTGAGGTAGGAAATGCGGGCCTCGGCCTTGCCCTGCTCTTCCTTCGCGGCGTGGTATCCGCCGTTCTCCTTGAGGTCGCCCTCGGAGCGGGCCTGCTCGATGCGGTCCACGATTTCGGCGCGACCCGGTCCCTGCAGGTGTTCCAGTTCGGCGGTCAGGCGATCGAAGGCCTCCTGGGTGAGCCAAACGACTGCTTCATTGTTCGTGGGCACGTACTTCTCCTTGTAGTGATGGGACGGGACGCTTGCCCGGCCGCAGAACTGCCTTGCTTGCCGGCAGTTGCTCTTGCAAGCAAAGACCCCGCCTGCGAGGTGGTGAACTGGCGTGCTCACCATCAGTGGCGGGGTGGATCGTATTAGAGACATTTTAGCCATTATCTTGGCCAAACCCCAACCGAAGACGCGCCGGGTGTGGCGGCTTGGGCCCGCGGGGCGCCCTAGCGCTTCCAGCAGGAGCTGACGCCGCCCGAGACGCCGAGCGACTCCGTGCGGACGTCCACGACCTCGCGCACCTTTTCGCGGCCGCCCCCCTCGCGCGCCGGAACGGTGATGGTCTTCCAGCCGACGACGGCGTAGCTCTCGTTGAGCACGCGCACGGAGCACTCGACGGTGTCGGCAACATTCTTGTCCACGTCGAAGGTGACGGTTGCGGACGCGGGGGACCGGATGTCGAACGCGAGGTCCTTCGATGTGATGTCCTGCGTGTTCCAGACGGCCAGCAGTCCCGCGGCCGCGACGGCGAGCACGAGGGCGACGGCGATCAGGATATTTCTCTGACGCTTGCCAAGGGCGCGCTTGGGCGCTCCATAGCGATTGGCTACGCTTGACACTGGCGCTCCGTCCGACACCACGGCGGGCGCTGACTGGTGGGAATTCATCCCGTACAGTCTATGTCCTTTCCGGCGGCGGCCAACCGTCCGCACCGGAACCGGAGGGAGCAGCACCCAGTGGAAGAACCACGCATTGTCCCGATTCCGCCGTCCGACGGCCTGCGCCTGCTCGCCGTGCACGCGCACCCCGACGACGAGTCCAGCAAGGGCGCGGCGACCATGGCCGCCTACGTTGCCGCCGGGGCGGAAGTCATGGTGGCCAGTTGCACCGGTGGCGAAAGGGGCGACATCCTCAACGCCGCGGCCGGCGAGCTCGCCCATGCGCACCGGGACCTCGCGGGCCTGCGACGGCACGAAATGGCCGAGGCCGCCGGGGTGCTTGGCATCTCCCACCGCTGGCTGGGATTCGTGGACTCCGGCCTTCCGGAGGGTGATCCCCTGCCTCCGCTGCCGCCCGGCTGCTTCGCGCTCCAGCCGCTCGAGCGGGCCGCGGCCCCCTTGGTGCGCCTCATCCGGGAGTTCCGTCCGCACGTGGTCACCACCTACGACGAGAACGGCGGCTACCCGCACCCCGACCACATCATGGCCCACCGCGTCGCCGTCGAGGCCTTCGAGGCGGCCGCGGACGCGACGCGTTATGTGGGACTCGGCGAGCCCTGGGAGCCCTCGAAGCTCTACTTCGACCGCGCGTTCAGCCCGGACCGCTTCCGCGCCCTGCACTACGGAATGCTCGCGCAAGGGATCGAATCGCCGTACGCCGAACGCGTCGAGGCGTGGGAAAAGCATCCCGATGACGAGATGTTCGCCTGGGTCAGCCCGCACAGCACCACCACGCAGATCGCCTGCGCCGACTTCTTCGGCCACCGCGACCGGGCCCTGCTGGCCCACCGCACGCAGATCGACCCCGAGGGATTCTTCTTCGCCGTGCCGGCGGACGTCTACGCACGCCACTGGCCGTGGGAGGACTACACGCTCGTCACGTCCCGCGTGGAGACGGCCCTGCCGGAAAGCGACCTCTTCGCCGGCCTGCGCCAGGAGGCCGAGGCGGCGGGTCCGCGATAGGATGATGATGCGCCGGCGCCGGCCGGCGCCGCACCAGAAAGAGCCGTTCAGTGAACCTGTTGTCCCAGCTTGCCGCTTCCACAAGCCCCATGCCGTCCGTTCCCACCGGGGACGCGGCCAGGGCGATCGGCCCCGGTTTCGCTGGCTTTGTTGCCACCGCGCTGTTGGTCATCGTCGTGATTTTCCTGATCCGCGACATGGTCCGTCGTATCCGGCGGGTCCGCTACACGGCTCAGGCCGAAGAGCGCCAGCGGGACCTGGTCGAGCGGGGTCGATCCCTTCAGCAGGACGACGACGAGGCCCTGGGCGCGGACGGCCCGCGACGCGCCGGGGATGGCGGGACGCCGGCCGATCGGACGACTGGCCGCGACGGCCTGTAGGCCCCTGCGCCCGTCTTTCCCGCCGCTTTCTTCCGGCCACGGACTCGTTCCGCGCCGGCGTGGGATTCATGTCTACTAGTCGACTAATCGACTCCACGTCAGGCGCGGCACGGGCCTCCGGGCGGTTCAGCGGTGGTGCTCCTCGCCCGTGACCTGGTGGTCCGCCGCGTTGTAGCCCTCGCGCAGGAGCCGCACGAGGTGGCCGTCCGTCAGTCGGTACAACACCCGCCGCCCCTCCCTGCGCGCTTGGACCAACCCCGCAAGGCGCAGCTTGGCCAGGTGCTGGCTGATGGAGGTGCGGGAGGCGTTTGAGGCGGCGTTCAGGCCGCCCACGTCCTGCTCGCCGTCGGTCAGGACCCACAGGATGTTCAGCCGGGTCTCGTCCGACATCAGCCTGAACATGGCTGCCGCGGCGCCGAGTCGTTCGGCGTCCGGCGCCATCCCGTGCGCAAGCGAGGGTGTGGGATCGGTCATGCCACCAGCCTAGGCGCGTCATTGGGGAAGACGACAAGGGCGGCAAGGCCGCCCGCCAACGCCACGGCGAGCATCAGCCATGCGGCCGTGCCCAGTCCCAGCGCCGCGCCGGCGAGGCCCGCGAGCGGATACGTCACGAGGTAGCACGCGTGGGACAGGGAGAACTGGGCCGCGAAGACGGCCGTCCGCGTCCGGGGCGTCGACGCGTCGCGCAGGAGGTTCCCGGCAGGCGTCGACACCATGGACGTTCCCGCCCCCAGCACGGCCCAGCTGGCCAGCAGACCCGTCCAGCCCGCGCCGCCGCTGCCGCCGAGGCTGACCAGCAGCGCGCCCACGAGTCCCGCGGACACCAGAACGGACCCCGCCAGCATGGCCTGCCGCTCGCCGTGGGCGTCGATCCATCTCGGCAGCGCCAGTGCCATCGCCAGTGAGCCCGCGCCGAAGACCGCCAGCGCCACACCCAGTTCCGCGTCTCCCAGGCCGAGGCGCCCCTTGACAAGGACGACGGTGTTGATCAACACGGTGGCGTAGGCGCATGCAACCACAAGGTCGAGGGCCAGCAGCGCCCTGAGCCGCGGCGCCTTGGCGAAGATGCGGGCTCCCGCCGTCGTCCGCCGCCACAGCGACCCCGCCCCGGCTTCCGCCGTGGCGGGCAACCGGGTGGCGGCGACCAGCAGGAGCGAACACGCGAATCCGGCCGCCGTGAGGGAAAACAGGCTGTGGAACGAGACGAGGTTGAGGAGTGCCGCCGCCGCCAGGGGGCTGAGGATGGACTCCATGTCGTAGGCGACGCGCGACCACGCCTGCGCGCGCGTGTAGTCGCGCTCGTCGGGCAGGACCGCGGGGATGAGCGCCTGGAAGGTGGGGGTGAATGTGGCGGACGCCGCCTGGAGCAGAAAGATCAGCGCGTAGATTTCCCAAGCCTCGGTGACGAAGGGGAGGCAGAGCGCGGTCAGGCCGCGGACGGCGTCGGCGCCGATCAGGACGGCCTTGCGCGGCAGGCGACCCACCGCTGCCGCGACCAGCGGCGCGAAGAACACGTAGGCGGCGATCTTAATGGTCATCGCCGTCCCCAGGATCGCTCCGCCCCGCTCGCCGGCCAGATCGAACGCGAGCAGCCCCAGTGCGACGGTCAGGATGCCCGTGCCGAGGAGGGCCAAGACCTGCGCGGCAAACAGCCGGGCGTACGTGCGGTTCAGAAGGACGCTCAGCATGGGACGAGTTTATGTGCGCATCTGTGCACATGTCCAGGGGTCGGGCGCTGGTGCCGGTGCCTCCGTGGGGGGTCTCGGAAGCGGCGGGTTACCGCGTTCCGAGAACGGCGAACATGATGGCTATGTAGTGGCACGTGAAGGCGCCCACCGTGAATAAGTGGAACAGCTCGTGGAACCCGAACCACTCCACGTGGATGTTGGGGCGCTTGAGCGCATAGAACACGGCGCCGGCGATATACAGGGCGCCCCCGACGCAAATGAGCACCGCGGCCGCGGCGTTCGCGGCAAAGAAGTCTCCGATGAACAGCATGGACGCGAGTCCGAGGGCGATGTAGACGGGAACGTACAGCCATCGTGGCGCGTCGGTCCACAGTAGGCGGAAGAGCACGCCCAGGATGGCGCCGATCCACACCATGCCGAGCAGCCAGGCGGCCTTGTCTTGGGGGAGGAGGGCCCACGCCAACGGCGTGTAGGAGCCGGCGATGACCAGCATGATGTTGGTGTGGTCGAGGCGTTTGAGCAGTCGCTTGACTGGCGGCGACCAGTTTCCGCGGTGGTAGATGGCGGAGACGGTGAACAGCAGCAGGCCCGTCAGCGCGTAGACCGCGGATGCGGCCTTGCCCCAGGGGCCGGGGGCCAACACCACCAAAACGATGCCCGCCGCGAGTGCCAGCGGTGCCATGCCGGCGTGGATCCAGCCGCGCAGGTGCGGCTTCAGTTCATCGATCAATGGGGCGTCGCCGCCGTTCTCGCGCATACCCGAATTCTAATCTACGGGCGGGTAACTTGAAGCGCCGCGGTATATTCGCGAGGGGGCATATAGGGCCGGAATCCCTGGGGTCGCGCCGCGTCCCTTCGGCAGCGGGCAGAGTAAGCGGGTAGCGTTGGGGAAGCGGGGTCCACTGTGGGCCGGTGCGCAACATCGGATCGGAGGACGCGTGGTGAGGCTGCCCGGGATTCTCTACCGCCTCTACGGACGCGTCATCAGCAAGGACCTCCCGCCGGAAAAGCTCCCGCGCCACATCGGCATGATGGTGGACGGCAACCGGCGCTGGGCCAAGCTGGCCGGCGCACCGACGTCGCACGGGCACCAGGCCGGGGCGGACAACATCCTGGAGTTCCTGGGTTGGTGCGACGAGTTCGGCATCGGTACCGTCACGCTGTACATGCTGTCCACGGACAACATGAACCGCTCCAGCGACGAGCTGGACCAGCTGATGGGCATCATCGCCAACATGCTCGACCGCCTCGGCGCGAACCCCGGCCTGCGCATCCAGCCCGTCGGTGCCCAAGAGCTCCTCCCGTCCTATCTCTCCGACAAGCTGACCGAGCTCGCAGAGTCGACCCGGGAGGCCGGGGGCCTGCACGTGAACGTGGCCGTCGGCTACGGAGGGCGCCGGGAGATCGTCGACGCGGTCAAGGAACTGCTCCGCGACGAGGACGCCCGGGGCAAGTCGGCCGGGCAGATCGCGGACGAGTTGGACATCGAGGACGTGTCCCGTTACCTGTACACCCGTGGGCAACCCGATCCGGACCTTGTGATCCGCACGTCGGGGGAGCAGAGACTTTCCGGATTTATGACGTGGCAGAGCGCCTACAGCGAGTTCTACTTCTGCGAGGCACTCTGGCCCGACTTCCGGAAGGTGGACTTCCTCCGCGCCCTGCGCGACTTCGCCGACCGCCAACGGCGCTTCGGCTCGTAGCCCGGCGGCCGGCCTCGCACGTCCGGATAGCCGTTAACCCAGATTTAACCGAAACGCCGGTGAGCCGTCTCCCACGGCGCGCGGCGCGGGACTAGTTTTGGGTCATCGGACAGCAACCGGGCTGACCGATCGGAAAGGCCACCCGTTGAGATTGCTCGCAATCACTGGGGAGGCCGGTACCGGCCTCGCGGCCGGTCCGGCACACCCGTAGCGATTATCTAGGGCTCACGCCCTGGTTGGGAGTCATCGTGGCAGCACAGACCCAGTCCGCCCAGCAGTCGGTCCCGGCGGACGGCATGACGGAAACAGTTCCCAACGCGGGCGCGCGGCCCGACACCGCGGAACGGCAAAGCGTCGGGGACAAGTCCTACCTGCTGGACACCTCCGTGCTGATTTCCGACCCCCGAGCCATCTTGCGCTTCGCGGAGCACGAGGTCATCCTGCCGATCGTTGTCATTTCCGAACTGGAGAAGAAGCGCAATGACCCGGAGGTCGGCTACTTCGCCCGCAAGGCCCTCCGGCTGCTGGACGAGCTGCGCATCGAGCACGGCGGGCTGGACAAGGCCATACCCCTGGGCGGCGACGGCGGCTCGCTTCGCATCGAACTGAACCACATCTCCACCGAAGTCCTTCCGGTCGGCTTCCGCGGCACCGACAACGACGCCCGCATCCTGGCGGTGGCCAAGAACTTCTCCGACGAGGGGCGGGACGTGACTGTGGTGTCCAAGGACCTGCCGATGCGCGTCAAGGCGTCGGCGATGGGCTTGCAGGCGGACGAGTACCGAAACGAACTCGTCAAGGACTCCGGCTGGACGGGAATGGCCGAGGTGGACGTCGTCGACGAGGACGTCGCCACGCTGTACAACAACGAGGCCGTGCTGATCGACGCGGCCCAGGACATGCCGGTCAACACGGGGCTGGTCATCCTCTCCAACAGGGGCTCGGCGCTGGGGCGCGTCGGGGACGACGGCCTGGTCCGGCTGGTCAAGGGAGACCGCGACGTGTTCGGGCTCCACGGGCGTTCCGCGGAGCAGCGACTGGCCATCGACCTGCTGATGGACAAGGAGGTGGGCATCGTCTCCCTCGGCGGGCGCGCCGGAACCGGCAAGTCCGCCCTCGCGCTGTGCGCCGGACTGGAGGCCGTGATGGAGCGGCGCGAACACCGCAAGGTGGTCGTCTTCCGCCCGCTCTACGCGGTGGGAGGCCAGGAACTCGGCTACCTGCCCGGCTCGGAGAACGACAAGATGAACCCGTGGGCGCAGGCGGTGTTCGACACTCTGGGGGCGCTCGTGAGCCAGAACGTGATGGACGAGGTGGTGGATCGGGGCATGCTCGAGGTCCTGCCGCTGACGCACATCCGCGGGCGCTCACTTCACGACTCCTTTGTGATCGTCGACGAGGCGCAGTCGTTGGAGAAGAACGTGCTGTTGACCGTGATGAGCAGGATCGGTCAGAACTCGAAGATCGTCCTCACCCACGATGTCGCCCAGCGGGACAACCTGCGGGTCGGTCGGCACGACGGGATAGCGGCCGTTGTCGAGACGCTCAAGGGCCACCCCCTGTTCGGGCACATCACCCTCACGCGCTCGGAGCGCTCGCCCATCGCCGCGCTTGTGACGGACATGCTGGAGGACAGCGGCAACTAGGTCCGCAGGACCCGACCGGGGGCTACGCTCGCCCCCCGGTCGGGTCCGTGGGCAAGACCCAGGGAATGTGGTCCCGGACGTCGGTCAGGTGCATGGAGTGCTCAACGAACAGGTCGTCGAGCATGTACTCGTCCACGCCGAGGATGCGCAGGCTGTGTCCCTGACCAAGGTCGTCCCCACCGAGCGCCTCCGAAAAGACGCACACGCCCGTCTGCCGGTCGATCCTCACGCGTGTGCGGCCCGGCGTGACGAGCGGGCTCCCGGCCGTGGCGGCGCGGTACGTCTGGTTGGGGGAAACAACGGCTTCGACCGCGGGTCGGCCCGCGTGCTCCACGTCGGCCAGGGACTGGATCTCCACGACGTTGGAGAACGGGAACTCGAGCGGGACGGGGGCGTTGCCGGCCAGTTCCACCGGATCGAGCATGGCGGCCCAGCGGGGGTCGGCGAACACCGGATCGCCGTATGCCGCCTCGGGGCGCCGCCTCACGAAGCCGTCGTGGTCGTACACGGGAGTTGTCAGCCTGGGCGGCAACAGCCACGACTTGCGGCTTCCTGAGACGTAGAAGGCGTCCCGCGACTCGTTGATCCCGGTGGTGCTGAACAGTAGGCCGCCCTCGGGATTTTCGACGCGCAGGGCGTCCGGGCGGCGCAGCCACGCGCGGACGCGCGGCACGGGAAGCGGCGACGGGGCGTGCGCGGACCCGGGAACGGCACTGCCGGCGCCGGCACCGTCGTCGCCCGACACCGTGCCCTTGGCGGTGGGCGCGGACCACTCGACCTCGAAACGGAGGGTCTCCCAGCGCCACGGCGAGGAGCGGCAGAGGCGGCGGAATGCGGCTGCCGCCAGTGCGGCGACCGGTCCCTGGGAGTCTAAGGATGCTGATTGGTTCCCCATGTCCACAGTGTAGGCGCCGCGGTGCAACGGGGTCCGGCAGTGCAGTAGCGTGGTGCCATGATCGACGCCTTCGGCGAGTTGCGCGCCGCTCAACCCGCCGCCGCCGTCCCCCTCGCGTTGGCCCTGCTGCTGTTTGTGGTCAATGGGGCGCGGCTGGCGTGGATCGACGCCCGCACCCACCTCCTGCCGAACCGCATCGTGTTCCCCTGGTACCCGGCGGCCTTGACGCTGCTGGGGGCGAGCGCCGCCATCGCTGGTGATTGGGGCGCCCTGATCCGGCTGGTCCTCGCCGGAGCCGCGCTGTTCGCCTTTTACCTGGTGCTGCACCTGATCCAGCCGGGCGGCATGGGGCTCGGCGACGTGAAGCTGGCCGGCATCCTGGGCATGTACCTGGGATTTTTGACCTGGGAACACCTGCTGCTGGGCACGCTGGCCACCTTCGTCGTCGGCGGCGCGTACGGACTGGCGATGATCTTGGCGCGAAGGGCCACCCGGAAGTCGTCCATCCCCTTCGGCCCGTTCATGATCCTGGGTACCGCCGCGGCGCTGGTCGTGGCCGGCTAGCGAGACGTGGCAGGCTAGGTTCATGCCCGTTCCCGAATTCATCCTTGAACTGCGCTCCCACATCGGCACCGCCCCGCTCTGGCTGCCGGGCGTGAAGGCTGTGGTCTTCCGGTCGGACGGCGCACTCCTGCTGGTCCGGCGGGCCGACAACGGGTTGTGGACGCTCCCGGCCGGCATCCTGGAACCGGGGGAGGAGCCGGCGGCGGCCGCCGTGCGCGAGGTCCAGGAGGAGACCGGCGTCGAGGCCGCCGTTCTCCGGCTGGCCGGCATCGGAACCACCGATCCGGTGACCTACCCCAACGGGGACCGCGCCCAGTACCTGGACATCGTCTTCGAATGCCGTTATGTCTCGGGGGAGGCGCGCGTGAACGACGACGAGAACACGGACGTCGGTTGGTTCGCCGAGGCCGACCGCCCCGCGCTGCCGCCGAAGCACCAGCGCGCCATCGACTGGGCAACATCCGCGGACGCGGCCGCGCACTACATCGGCTGACCGGAAGCCCCGATCCGTCCCGCTGACCCGTGGTGCGGCCCCACGCTCCGGGTCTACTCTGGCCACAGGGAGAACCACAGGTTGCCGCACGGGCGGGGGGACGCCGGCGGCGCGGACGGTAGGGGCGAGCATGGGATTCGAGCAGTACCACGAGCCTCCCGCCGAGTTGTCGGCGGAGACCCGGACGTTCGCGCGCATGTGCGCGAACCTGACGGAGGAGGCGGAGGCGATTGGCTGGTACCAGCAGCGGATCTCCCTGGAAACCGATCCGGCGGCCCGGGCCATCATGGAGGACTCGCTCGGCGAGGAGTTCAAGCACTTCTGCATGGAGCTGGAGTACCTCTTCCGCGCCAAACCCCAGTGGGGCCTGACGGCGCGCGGCACGCTGTTCCGCGACGGAGACATCGTTGCCAACGGGCGCGCGGCCGAAGAGGCCGCCGGCCCCGGCGCGGCGCCGCCTACGCCGGGGACCCCCGCTCCGCAGGACGATCCACCGGGCGCCGCGCCCGGCGGGTCCCTCGGCATCGGCTCGTTGAAAGGAAGCGCATCGTGACCTCCAACCATCTGCTGCGCGAGCTGGCTCCCATCACCGACGCCGGATGGAAGCTGCTCGACGACGAGGCGCGCGACCGTCTCACCACGACGCTCGGCGCGCGCAAGCTCGTCGACTTCGCCGGACCCTTCGGCTGGGACTACTCCGCCACGAACTTGGGACGCACCGAGCCGCTTGCGGGGCCCGACGGCGACGGAATCGTCTCGCGCCGCCGCAGGGTGCTCCCGCTCGCCGAGATGCGCGTGGACTTCACGGTTTCCCGGGACGAACTGCTGGACGCGGAACGGGGGGCCGCCGACGTCGACCTCGCGAACCTCGACGCGGCCGCGGTGCTCATTGCCAGCGCCGAGAACCGGGCGGTCTTCCACGGCTGGCGCCAGGCGCACATCACCGGCATCACGCAGGCCACGTCCCTGCCCACCGTGCCGCGCGTGGCCGACTTCTTCGACTACCCGCAGCGTGTGGCCAGGGCCGTGGACCTCCTGCTGGAGGAGGGCATTTCCGGTCCCTTTGGCCTGGCGCTCGGCCCCGGACACTACACGGCGGTCATGCAGTCCACGGAGCGCGGCGGCTACCTGCTGTCCGAACACCTGCGCCGCATCCTGGAGGGGCCGATCGTCTGGGCGCCGGGTGTCCGGGGCGCCGTGGTGATGAGCCTTCGTGGCGGGGATTTCCTCTTCGAGTCCGGCCAGGACCTTTCGATCGGCTACAGCCACCACGACGCCGAGAACATCCATCTTTACCTGGAGCAGTCGTTCAGCTTCCGCGTCGCCACGCCGGAGGCCGCGGTGCACCTGACGTCGGGAGAAGACGAGCGGGCCCACTAGCCTCACACGGACAAAAGGCACCGGCGCCGGGCGCTCCCGCAGGGGAGGCCCGGCGCCGGTGCCGGCTGTTTCCGAGGTGGGCCGGGCGTCCGGGACGGCTGCGGACCTCGCCTAGTCGAGCGGCGCGGCGGCGCCCACGCTCCTGGAGTCGCGCTGCTCCGCCTCGAGCCGGAGGGCCTCCTCGCCGTCGACCGCCTCACCGCGGGCAACCATCCCGGAGGTGTGGGAGAGCGGCACCTGCTTGAGCATCAGCGCCAGCACAAAGGCGATCAGGATGAATGGGATGAGATACCAGAAGACGGGAGCCAGTGAATCGGCGTACGCCGTCACGATGCCCTCGCGCAGCGGCTCCGGCAGGGCGTTCATCGCGGCCGGGTCCAGCGTCGCCGTGGCCTGGCCGGCATCGGCCGTGGAGGCGCCGGCCCCGGTGAACACCGCCGTGAGCTTCTCGGACAGGTTGTTGGTGAAGATCGCACCGAAGATCGCGACGCCGAGAGATGCGCCCACCTCACGGAAGTAGTTGTTGGTGCTGGTCGCCGTGCCCACCATCTCGGGTCCGACGGCGTTCTGCACCACCAGGACAACCACCTGCATGATGAGCCCGAGGCCGGCGCCGAAGAAGAGCAGGAACACGCAGATCAGCCACAGGGGCGTGGACGCGGCGAGTGTGGTCATGGCCAGCATGGCGGCGGCGGTGACCAGCGTGCCGGCGATCGGATAGGCCCGGTACTTGCCGGACTTGGTGATCGCTATGCCGGACCAGATCGACGTTCCCATCAGGCCGACCATCATCGGCAGCATCAGCAGACCGGAGACGGCGGCGGAGGTGCCGGCCGACATCTGCAGGAAGGTGGGCACAAACGCGATGGCCGCGAACATGCCGAGCCCCAGGGTGAAGCCGATGCCGGTCGCCGTGACAAAGACCCGGTTGCGGAACAGCGAAAGGGGAATGATCGGATCGGCGGCGCGCAGCTCCGCGAAGATGAACGCGGTGGCGGCGATGACCAGCCCGGCGCCCCACATCCAGGTGGAGGCGGCGCCCCAACCGTGGTCGGCGCTTCCCCCGAAGTCGGTGAAGAAGATCAGGCAGGTGGTGGCGATGGACAGGAAGACGACTCCGGCGACGTCGATGGAAAGCGTGGCCTTCTTGCTCGGCAGCGTCAGGGTGAACCACGCGATGGCAAAGGCCGCGATGCCGATGGGGATGTTGATGTAGAACGCCCACTGCCACGTCATGTGGTCCACGAAGAAGCCGCCCAACAGCGGTCCGGCGACGGCGGAGAGGCCGAAGATGCCGCCCAGCGGGCCCATGTACTTGCCGCGCTCGGATGCCGGGACGATGTCCGCGATGATGGCTTGGGAGAGGATCATCAGCCCGCCGCCGCCGAGGCCCTGCATGGCGCGGAAGAAGACGAAGGCCCAAAAGGTTCCGGCGAAGGCCGCGCCGACCGAGGCCAGCGTGAACAGGGCGATGGCGATGAGGAAGAGGTTGCGGCGGCCCAGCACGTCGCCGAACTTGCCGTAGATCGGCATCACGATCGTGGTGGCCAACAGGTAGGCGGTAGTGATCCAGGCCTGGTGCTCCACGCCGCCGAGCTGGCCGACGATGGTGGGCATCGCGGTGGAGACGATGGTCTGGTCGAGGCTGGAGAGCAGCATCCCGGCGATCAGGGCCGAGAAGATGATCCAGATGCGCCGTTGGGTCAGCGCCAGGGGCTGTGAGGCCTGCGGGGGAGCGATTGAGCTCATCGTGGTTCCTGTTTCGTGGTTCCCGCGCCGGCGAAAAGCCGGGCGGCATGGTCGAATTTGTCGGTGAGGATCGTAGTGAAGCGGGCCAGGGCCCGTTCCGGGGTTTCGTCGGGTTCCGGCGGCGGAGGGTCGGAGCACTCGGTCACGTGCCCCACGAACTCCTGGAAGCTGGACATCGCCAGGTGGGAGGCCAGGCTTGAGACAAGGGCCGCGTAGGGATCGTCCGGATCGAGGCCCTCGCGGCGGGCGATCAGCGCGGCGAGCTCGCGCTGGCGGCGCAGGCCGGTTTCGAACATCCGCTTCATGAGCGCGGGCTCGGAGTGCATGGCCTGCATAAAGGCATGGATGTCGGCACGGGGGATGTCCATGGTGGCGTACCCGCGGAGAATCAGCGACAGGAGCGCGGCGGGCAACGGCACGGGCTCCGTTCCGTCCTTGCCGTCCGTGTCGCCGTGGTCCCGTGCGCCCGGGCCCGTTGCCACGAAGCCCTCCGCGAAGGGCGCCAGCGGATCCGTGGGCTTCGTTCCGAGGACCGCGTCCTCCTTGGTGGCGAAGTAGTTGAAGAAGGTGCGCCGGGATACCCCGACGCCCTCGCACAATTCCTCGACCGTGAAACCGTTGAGTCCACGTTGGGCGGTCAGTTCGCGGGCGAGGTTCGTCAGGGAAGCGTACGTCTCCCGCCGCCGACGCTCGCGGGCGCCAAGACCTTCACTTGCACTGATGTCCATATAGTGCAGTTTTGCACTAAGGCATGGCAAGTGCAATTTGTGGGCGTGTGGTTCTGATCACGGGCCCGGCCCTTGCGACGCCGGCGGGCCACCCCGTGTGGGCGGCCCGCCGGCGTCGTGCGGGTGCGGGCGCCGCGCGCCCGCTGGTTGTGCGGAAGGTCGGCTACTTCCCCGACGGCGACGTCATGGTGGTGACGTCGAGGGCGCTGTCCAACTGCTGCCCGGTGAGTTCGCCCCGTTCGACGAAGCCCAGGGCCACGGTCGCCTCGCGGACCGTCAGCCCCTCGGCCACGGCCTTCTTCGCAATCTTCGCGGCGTTCTCGTAGCCGATGAACTTGTTGAGCGGGGTGACGATCGAGGGGCTGGCCTCGGCCAGGAAGCGCGCGCGCTCCACATTGGCGGTGATGCCGTCGATCATCTTGTCCGCCATTACACGCGAGGTGTTGGTCAGGAGGCGGATGGACTCGAGCAGGTTGGCGGCCATCACGGGAATGCCGACGTTAAGCTCGAAGGCTCCGTTGGTGGCGGACAGGGAGATGGTGGTGTCGTTGCCGACGACCTGCGCCGCCACCATGATGGCGGCCTCGCAGATCACCGGGTTGACCTTCCCCGGCATGATCGAGGACCCCGGTTGGAGGTCGGGGATGGCGATCTCGCCCAGTCCGGTGTTTGGTCCGGACCCCATCCACCGCAGGTCGTTGTTGATCTTCATGAACGAGTACGCGATGGTTCGCAGCTGCCCGGACGCCTCAACGAGGCCGTCGCGGTTTGCCTGCGCCTCGAAGTGGTTGCGTGCCTCCGTCAGGGGCAGCCCCGTGTCTGCGGCGAGGAGCTCGATCACGCGGGCGGGGAAGCCGGCGGGCGTGTTGATGCCCGTTCCCACCGCCGTTCCGCCCAGCGGGACCTCCGCCACGCGGGGTAGCGCCGACTGGATGCGTTCGACGCCGTAGCGGACCTGCGCGGCGTAGCCCCCGAACTCCTGGCCGAGCATCACCGGCGTGGCGTCCATCAGGTGGGTGCGCCCGGACTTGACGACGTCCTTGAACTCCTCGGCTTTGCGCTCCAGCGACTCCGCCAGGTACTCGAGGGCCGGCACCAGATCGCCCAGCAGCGCCGACGTTGCCGCCACGTGGACGGACGTCGGGAAGACGTCGTTGGAGGACTGCGACGCGTTGACGTGGTCGTTGGGGTGGACGACCTTGTCGCTTCCCGCCTCGGCGAGAGCCCGCGTGGCGAGTTCCGCCAGGACCTCGTTGGTGTTCATGTTGGAGGAGGTGCCCGAGCCGGTCTGGAAGACGTCGATCGGGAAATGGTCGTCGAACTCGCCTGCGGCGACCCGGTCGGCGGCGGCGGCGATGGCGTCCGCCAGCTCCGAGTCGATCACGCCGAGCTCCGCGTTGGCGAGCGCGGCGGCCTTCTTTACCCGGGCGAGCGCCTCGATGTGCTTGCGCTCGAGCGTCTTGCCCGAGATCGGAAAGTTCTCCACGGCGCGCTGCGTTTGCGCGCGGTAGAGGGCGTCGGCCGGAACCCGGACCTCGCCCATCGTGTCGTGTTCAATGCGGAAGTCTGCGGTGTCAGCCATGGGCTCAGCCTACGCCGGGCCCCTGCCGACCTCCACCCGGGCGCCGGGTCCTACAGTGCGCCGAACCCGGACACCATTTCCGCTTTGCCCTCCGCCAGGCGGTAGGTGACGCCGATGACGGCGGTGCCCCCGCCGTCGACCGCTTGGGAAATCACCTTCGAGGCGTCGACCAGGCGCTGGGTCGTTTGCTGGACGTGTTCCACCACGTTGGAGTTCACGTCGTGGATGCCGTTGCGCTGCGCGGTGATCACCGACGGGGTGATCCGCTCGACGAGGTCCCGGATGAATCCCGGGGGCATAACGCCGGACTCGAACGCCTCCATCGTGGCGGTGACGGCGCCGCAGTTGTCGTGGCCGAGGACGATGATCAGGGGCACGTTCAGCAGGGCCACGCTGTACTCGAGGGAACCGAGCACGGCGTCGTCAATGACGTGGCCCGCGGTGCGGACCACAAAGACGTCGCCGAGTCCGACGTCGAAGATGATCTCGGCGGCGAGCCGGGAATCGGAGCAGCCGAAGATGACGGCGAAGGGATGCTGGGTGGCCACCAGGGAGTGGCGCCGCGGCGCATCCTGGTTGGGGTGGTCCGTGGCGCCTTGGACGAAGCGGTCGTTGCCCTCCCGCAGCCTGCGCCAGGCCTGCGCGGGGGTGAGGGACTCGGGGGCAGCGGGGGGAGGGGTGGCACCAGACATGGAAAAAAGAATATCGCTCCGGCGGAGCGCTAGTTCGCCGGGCCCGCCTCAAGGCTCTTTGTGACGGCGCGCGCCGCGGCGTCGAGTTCCTCCCAGGAGGACTCGGCGGTGATCAGGACCGTGGATCCGCCGCGCTCCAGGACCAGCGTCCGCTTGCCCTGCTTATCCCGCAGCTCCCAGTCCGTGCCGTCCACCGTGCGGACCCCGGTGACCGGCGCGCCGTCGGTGTACTGCGCGATCCAGGTGGGGTTGGCGTCGCCGGTCTGCCGCAGCCAGACGAAGCCCTCGTCGGCCGTGACGAACCCGGCCTCCCAATAGTCGATCCCGTCCGCGCTTCCCGAGTTCCAGCGCGCGAAGTTGGGGTACCAGCCCCCGGGCAGCTCTGGCGCCACCGGGGTGAAGTCGGCCGCGGCCGCGGCCTGGTTGGCGACGGCGGCCACGTCGATGTCGCGCTTGTAGGTGTTTTCGGTGCTGCCGGGGTTCAGCGCGATGACCGGGACGGCGACGGCAACCGTGAGGAGGACGGAGATGACCATGCCCTTGAGGGACTGGTTGGCTCGCTTCGCCTGGGCGGCGGTCAGGACGGGCTTGGCGGGTCCGCCCGTGGGATCTGGGGAGGGGCTGGGTGTTTCACTCACCCCTACATTGTCCCCGATGTTACGCGTCACGCTTCACGCGCCCGGCGGCGGATATGATCGTAGGGGTCGTCCACCGGCCCAAGCATCCACTCGAAGACGAGGACCACCGTGACAGAAGCCACGAACTATTCCCAACTGTCCCCGCGACTGTCGGTCGGCGACGCCGAGCCCGACCGCAACCTGGCGCTCGAGCTGGTCCGTGTGACCGAGGCCGCCGCCATTGCCGCGAGCCCCTGGGTGGGCTTCGGCGACAAGAACGCGGCGGACGGCGCGGCCGTCGACGCGATGCGTTCACTGCTCTCCACCGTCTCGGTCAACGGCGTGGTGGTCATCGGCGAGGGCGAGAAGGACGAGGCGCCGATGCTCTTCAACGGCGAGCACGTCGGTGACGGGACGGGTCCGGAGGTCGACGTGGCCGTCGATCCCATCGACGGAACCCGCCTGACAGCGCTCGGCATCAACAACGCCGTCGCCGTCCTCGCGATGGCCGAACGCGGCTCGATGTTCGATCCGTCCGCCGTGTTCTACATGGAGAAGCTTGTTACCGGCCCGGAGGCGGCGGAGCTCGTCGACCTGCGCCTGCCGGTCAAGCAGAACCTCTACCTGATCGCGAAGGCCAAGAACAAGCCGATCAGCCAGGTCACGGTCTGCGTGCTGGACCGCGACCGCCACAAGCCGCTGGTCCAGGAGATCCGCGACGCCGGGGCCCGCACGAAGTTCATCATGGACGGCGACGTCGCCGGCGCCATTGCCGCCACCCGCGAGGGATCGGGCGTCGACGTGCTGATGGGCATCGGCGGAACGCCCGAGGGCATCGTCACGGCCTGCGCCATCCGCGCGCTCGGCGGCGTCATCCAGGGCCGGCTGTGGCCCACGGACGATGACGAGAAGCAGCGTGCGATCGACGCCGGCCACGACCTGGAGCGCGTGCTGACCACAACCGACCTGGTCACCAGCGACAACTGCTACTTCTCCATGACGGCGATTACCGACGGCGACCTGCTGCGTGGAGTGCGCTACAAGAACGACCGGATCCTCACCCAGTCGATCGTGATGCGCTCGAAGTCGGGCACCATCCGCACCGTCGAGGGCGAGCACCAGTCACGCAAGTGGGAGGCCTACGTCCGCTAGGACGCGCCAGCGCAAGACGCGCCAGCACAGGCGGAGCCAAAAGCCGGCCGGAGGATCCTGGGATCCACCGGCCGGCTTTTTTGTCACGTCTCCGCGGGGCTACGGCTCCGAGACCGTGACGGCGAAGGCGACGGCGCCGTCGGTCCCGGTGGCCTTGGCTATCGCGGGGCTTTCGTTCGCGGGGACGAACACGGACTCGCCGCAGGCGACCCGCTCGTCGCCCCGCGGCGTGTCCAGCAGCAGGCCGCCCTGCACACAGACGAGGACCACGGGGCCGTTCTGGGCCAGCGGAACGTCGCCCCCGGCCATGCCGGAGGCGGAGGCGGCCCCGGTTACCGCCGGCGGCAACACGATGCGCTGCAGCTGGAACTCGTCGAAGGGTGGACGGTAGAGCTCCTGGCCCAACGCGGTGGTCTCCGGTTCGAGGAACGGGACCGGCAGGCTGGTGAAGTCGACGGTGGCCAGCAGCTCGGGCAGGTCCACGTGCTTTCCGGTCAGGCCCCCGCGGAGCACGTTGTCGGAGCTCGCCATCACCTCCACACCCAGGCCGCGCAGGTAGGCGTGGATGTTTCCGGCCGGGAGGTAGACCGCCTGTCCGGGGTCCAGCGTGACGTGGTTGAGCATGAGTGAGACGAGGACGCCCGGATCGCCCGGGTAGTAGCCGGCCAGCGAGGGCAGCTCGGCGAGGCCGGCGTCGTCCCGGAGCGACGCGTCGGCGGCCACCGCGGCGGACGCCGCCCCAACGAGCGCCACAACGTCGGCGCTGCCTTCGAGAAGGTCGGCGAAGGCCGCGCGCAGGTCGCCGGTCTCGAGCAGGGCCGCCGTGCGTTCGGCGGCGCCGGCCGGCGCGCCGTGGCCCACGGCCGCCGCCAGCCGGCGGAAGAGCGCGGCCGACTCCCGGGCGTCGCGAAATCCGCACAGCGCGGCGAAGGGGGTCAGCGCGAAGATCATCTCCGGCTTGTGGTTGTTGTCCTTGTAGTTCCGGTGGGGCGCGCCACGGGGCACACCGGCGGACTCCTCGGCGGCGAACCCGGCCTTCGCCTGTTCCAGCGTGGGATGCACCTGCAGCGACAGGGGCCCGCCGGCGGCAAGGACCTTCGCGAGGAACGGCAGCCGCCCGAAGCGTTCGGCCGCGTCCCCGCCGATGGTCCCCGCGGGATCGGCCTCCACCAGCGAGTCCAGGGCCTGGGCGGTTCCGTCGGCCTGGACGGCCAGGGAGGGGGAATCCGGGTGGGCGCCGATCCACATCTCGGCCTGCGGGGTTCCGTCCGGCACCGTCCCGAACAGCTCTGCCATCAGCGTGGTGGATCCCCACGGATAGTCGCGGACGGTGTTGTTGAGGCGGTGCATGGGTCTCCTAGGGCGTTGAACACTCGTTGTTGTTGGAGGCGATCGTAGAGATCAAATCCGTCTGCCCGGACAACTCCAGTTGAACAAGGTATTCCTCGGTGATGGGGGAACCGTCCGGCTGCGTCGTCGGGATCTCCTCGCCGATGCCCGATTCGATGGTTTCCGAGGACCCGGAAGAGGACGACGCCGGCGCGGAGGATTCGGCGCCGGGCGCTCCGCCGGAGGATCCGGAGGAAGCGCCGGACGAGCCGGTCCCGCCGGACTTGGTGGCGGAAGGGGTGGCGGTGGGCTTGCCGGCGTTGCCGGAGGCCTTCAGCAGGAGCGCGTCCACCCGCTCATAGATCTGCTCGAAGACCGGGAACGTGGAGAAGCGGTCTGAGCTGGGACCGAAGTCGGGGGCGCCGAGCGTGAGCCGCTCGAACGGCGACTTGCGGGACTTGTCGGCCAGGTTGATGAAGCTTCCCAGCTGGTCCTGCGGGATGTTGGTCTCCAACAGCTGCTCGCCCGCGGCCATGATTCCGGAGAACCGGGTCAGGACCGTGCTCGGGTTGAATTGGCTGATCATGGCCTGCTGCATGCACTGTTGGCGACGGATCCGGTGGTAGTCGGTCGTGAAGTCCCGGGACCGGGCGAACCAAAGCGCCTGCTTGCCGTTGAACTCCTGGACCCCGGGAGCGAACCAGTGTGTGCGGACCTCGGTGCCTTCCCACTTTTTCCCGTTGTAGGGGACCCAGCCACCGGAGTCGACCTTGACGCCGCCCATGGCGTCGATGAACTCCTCGAAGCCGGCCATGTCTATCAGCACGTAGCCTTGGGCCCGCACCCCGGTGCTTCCCTCCACAGCGTCGAGCATTGCCTCGGCGCCGGGGTTGGCGGCGCCGGGGTAGAGGTCCGCGTATTCGTTCTCGACGGTCGGGTACAGGGCGTTGATGATGCATTCGTCGCCGCAGTCGAATCCGTTGGGGAAGACCTCGTGGAGCGGAGACGACTCCGGGAACCGGGCGTTCTGGAAGTTCCGGGGGATGGAGATCACCGCTGTCTTGCCGGTCTTGGCGTCCACGCTGAAAAGGGAGATGCTGTCCGGTCGCAGCCCGATGCGGTTCGCGCCGGCGTCGCCGCCCATCACCAGGATGTTGTACCGGCCGTCGATGGGATCGAACGCCGGCCCGGAGGCGAACACGTTCTGGATGGTTCCCCGCCCCGTGTTCAGCACGTAGGCGCCGTAGCCAAGTGCCCCGCTGGTGGCGACGACGAGGACGACGGTGGAGAACGCGATGATTCCCTTCATGCCGGGGGAGAGCAGCCTGGGGCGGATGATCAGGAGCGTATTGATGAAGAGCACCAGCCAACCGACCGCCAGAAGGGCAAGGACGATCGCGAGGACCAGCTGCACCGCCGGGCGCGCGAGCAGTTCGATCACGAGCCCCCGGTTGAGCAGGCCGGCGGCGACGACCACGATGATGGCGAACCAGCAGGACAGCGTCACCGCGAGTGCCTTGCGGCCCAACGGCCGGTTCCCGGCGACGACCTGGGCCCCTCCCGGCACAAAGACGGTCAGAAACAGCAGGAAGAAGGCGCGCTTGGTCCTCGTCCGGGCGGACGCGCCCTCCGGGTTGCGGATCGGGTCGGTTTGCTGCTGGGTTCGGGTGTTCATAGGCGCCTAGCCGTTGGCCACTTCGTCGGCGACAGTGCGTCTGAGCGCCGCTCCCTTGTCGGCGGCCACCTGCCGGAGTTCGGCGGCGAACTCGATCAGCCGACCGCGGAGCCGCGCGGCCTCCGCGCCGTCTCCCGCGGCCAGAATGCGGGCTGCCAGCAGGCCCGCGTTGCGCGCCCCGCCGATCGAAACCGTGGCGACGGGGACGCCGGCGGGCATCTGGACGATGGAGAGCAGCGAGTCCATGCCGTCGAGCGTCTTCAGCGGCACCGGCACCCCGATAACGGGGAGCGGGGTCACGGAGGCAAGCATTCCGGGCAGGTGGGCGGCGCCGCCCGCGCCCGCGACGATGACCCGAAGCCCGCGTTCGTGGGCCTGCTTCCCGTAGGCGACCATGTCCTCCGGCATGCGGTGGGCGGACACGACATCGGCCTCGAACGGGATGCCGAATTCCCGCAGCGCCTCCGCAGCGAGCCGCATCACGGGCCAATCGGAATCCGATCCCATCACAACGCCGACAATCGGCTTCTCGGTGCTCATCTACCGGGCTCCTTCGTTGGCCTGTTCGGCCCGCCCGTCGCGGATAATGGCGGCGACGCGCTCGGCCCGCCGGCGGACGGAATCGGGGGATTCCCCGTGCTCGCCAACAATATTAACGTGACCGATCTTACGGCCGGGACGCACGGACTTGCCGTAGGCGTGGATTTTGGCGCGCGGCTCGGCGGACATCGCGTCCGCGAACGCGGCGAACAGGTTCAGGTTTGCGCCGCCGAGGTAGTTCTTCATCACACTCACCGCGCCGAGGGCCGACGTGTCGCCGAGCGGGAGGTCCAGGACGGCGCGGAGATGCTGCTCGAACTGGCTAGTGACGGACCCGTTCATGGTCCAGTGCCCCGTGTTGTGCGGACGCATGGCGAGCTCGTTGATGACAAAGCCCACGCCGACGCCCGGCGTCTCGAAGAGTTCGGCCGCCATGACCCCGGTGACGCCGAACGCCGTCGCGATGCGCAGCGCGGCGTCCCTGGCGGCGTCCGCGGCGGCGGGATCGAGGTCCTGCGCGGGCGCGATGACCTCGTCGCAGACCCCGTCGACCTGGACGGTGTGGACGACCGGCCAGGCGCGGGCCTCGCCGCCCGGCGTGCGGGCGACGAGGGCGGATAGCTCGCGGCTGAAGGGCACCTTGGCCTCCGCGAGGAGGGCACCGGAGCCGAACCAGTCGGCGCATTCGGCGGCCGCCCGGGCGTCGTCGACCATGCGGACGCCCTTGCCGTCGTAGCCGCCGCGGGGCGTCTTTAGCACCACGGGCCAGCCGATCCGGTCGCCGAAGGCCACCAGGTCCTCGACCGAATCCACGGCGGACCATTCCGGATTCGGCAGGCCGAGTTCCTCGATGGCCCTGCGCATCACCAGCTTGTCCTGCGCGTGGATCAGAGCCTCCGGGCGGGGCTGCACGTTGACGCCCTCCGCGATCAGGGTGCGCAGGTGCTCGTTGGGCACGTGTTCATGGTCGAACGTCAGCACGTCCACGCCGCTGGCGAAGCGCCGCAGCGTCTCCAGGTCCCGGTAGTCGCCCACCGGAGCCTGGGCCACGGCCGCCACGGCGGAGACGTCCGGGGCCTCCGCGAGGATCCGCAGTTCGAAGCCGAGGTTGACCGCCTCGGGCGCCATCATTCGGGCAAGTTGGCCGCCGCCGACCACGCCAATCACAGGAAACTTCACCAACCAAGCGTACCGAACGGGCGCGATTGCGCCGTCGCCCGCCCGGCCGGGCGGTGGCTTTCTTTAGGAAACGCACAGGCGCCGCGCCTATCATTGAGGGTTGGTGGCGTGCCAAAGCCGGTCGCCAAGTCAAGTTGGGCGCCGCAAAACGGCGCGATTGCTTGGATGTCTTCGGTCTGTGGAGGGTCATGCTCAGGGAGTTGTTCGAAAAAGTCAGCGGGTTGTTCTCGCTGCTGTGGCGCGAGGTCATGAAATTCGGCGTGGTGGGTGGCATCGCCTTCGTCATCGACACGGCCGTCTTCCTGTGGATGATGAACGGCCCGCTGGAGGGATCCGAAGTCAAGGCCAAGGTCGTCGGCGGCGTCGTGGCGACCATGTTCTCCTGGGTCGCCAACCGTTTCTGGACCTTCCGGCACCGGCGGCGGGCGTCCGTGGTCCGCGAGCTCCTGATGTTCCTGCTGATGAACGGCATTGGTCTGTTCATCGCCGCGGCGTGTGTGTGGGTGACCAAGTATTGGCTGGGCCTCACCGACCAGACGAGCCTGTTTGTGGCGGGGTCCGTGGTGGGCCTGGTGCTCGGCACGATCTTCCGCTTCTTCGCCTACCGCTTCTGGGTCTTCACCGAGGAACTGGACGCCGAACCGGCCTTCGAGCACGACCACGAACTGCTTCATGCCGTGCACCACCACGACGGCGTCCACCACGTCGACGCCGCCGAGGCGCCGGTGAGCAGCCGCGCGCCAGCCGAACCCGCCCAGGCGGCTCCGTCGTCCCACGGCGAGGAACCGTCGAGGGTGCGCCCGTCGGCGGCCGCGCCCGCCGCCCGGCAAGCCCCGCCGGTCTAACCGGGCGCGGGACGCGCGCGTCAGGTTCCGAGGACCCGCTCCACGCGTTCGGAGCCCTTGAGGCGGTCCGTCGGCGCGACCCCTTCACCCAGCAGGACAAGTGCCGCCCCGGAGGCCCACAGCCCAATCGCCTCCCGCAGCGCGGATCCCAGTCCCGCGCCGGCGCCGAGCAGGGCCGTGCCGCCGGGGTTGCGCGCACCGAACAGCTCCGAGTAGGCCCAGCTACCGGACGCGTCGCGCAGTGCCGGCTCGCCGCCCGCCACGGCCTCGGGCAGGAAGTAGTCCCCGAAGGCGCGGACCTCGGCCGCGTAATCGAGCATCCCATCGGGTGCGGGGCCCCTGAAGGCGAGGTCCAGCATCCCGAGTGCGACTCCGATGACCGCGGCGCCCGGATACTCGGTGGAAGCGGCCATTGGATCGTCGGCGGCCACGATGTCCACGGGGCCCGCGTGGTGTGCCTCGCCGTCGCCTTCCAGGGACGGCACCAGCAACTCCGCCCCGGTGTGGAGGACCGCGAGCGCGAGTGCCAGCGACTTCCAGTGCGCCGGCAGCCGCAGGGCGACCACCATGCCGGGGCCGGCGTCCAGCTCCTCGACGAGCAGGTTCGCGGACTTCGCGACCCAGTTGTCGAATACCCGCCCGCTGAGCTCCACCCGCTCGCCGCCCACGGAGTGCCAGACGAGGAGCGGGGACGTCGAGGTGCGGACGGGGGACAGCAGTTGGTCCGTAAAGTTTAACGAATTGGCATCGGCGGCCATGGGGCCCTCCTGAGTAGACTGTTAAAAACCTGTGAATCCGCGGCTATCGTGACACGCCCGGCGGCGACGCAAAAAGCTGGGCGTGTTGTGACGCGTTTTGGGTATTGCCTGTCTATAGAATCACCGCCTCCACTTGACGCGCCGGGAGTTACACCAGTGTAATTAGATAGCGAAGCGGCTTTGTCCACTCCTGGACACGAGTCTTCGCACCGAATCCTTCCACCGTCCGGCCCCCGGGCCGTCCGATGGCATGTGTCCGGTGCGGCCGCTTCAATGTCAGCCAACAAGCGGAAGGGCTCAGAACATGGGGAATGCAGAGCGAATTCACGAACACACTTCGGCGGCCGCCCAGGCCTCGAAGAAGTACGGATCCCGCGGCGTGCCCGCGGACTGGTTCCTCGACCCGGCGGACGATTCCGCCGCCGAGCGTTTCCGCGAGAGCACCGCGTTGAGCATCGAGGACCAGGCCACCGCATTCCTTGCCGCCCACGAGTCCGGCCTCCAGGACCCGCAGGCTCTCACCGGTCCACCCGTCCGAGACCTGCCGCTCGAGCGGACCGCCCCGGAGGCGCGTCCGGCGCAACAGCTGTGGATCGGCATGCCGGGATTCCCGGGCGCCGAAGACGAGGGCGAACTCGGATGGCAGACGGAGGCGCTCTGCGCGCAGACCGACCCGGAGGCATTCTTCCCCGAAAAGGGCGGCTCCACGCGCGACGCCAAGAAGGTCTGCGGAGCCTGCAACGTGCGTGCCGAATGCCTCGAGTACGCGCTGTCCAACGACGAGCGCTTTGGCATCTGGGGCGGACTGTCCGAGCGCGAGCGACGCCGGTTGCGGAAGCGAGCGGTCTGATTCACTCGCACGTCCGCGTCACCGCCGTCGTCGTTGCCCGCGACGGGGCCAGCTTCCTTCCCCGGACTCTTCAGGCACTGACCCACCAGACCCGTCCCGTCGACTCCTTCATCGGCGTGGACGCGGCGTCGACCGACGGCTCGCTGGACCTTCTGCGCGCGGGCCTCCCTGCGGGAACACCGATCGTCGAGACGGCCGCGCGGGGATTCGGGCACTCTGTCGGCGAAGGCTTGGCTGGCCGACTTCCCGCCGCCAGCGAATCCACCCAGGACTGGATCTGGCTGATCCACGACGATTCCGCCCCGGCCGAGGACGCGCTCGAGCACCTGCTGGCGTCCGTCGAGACCACGCCTTCGGTGACCATCGCGGGCTGCAAGCAGCTGGACCGCGATGTCCCGCGGAGGATCCTCGACGTTGGCCTCAGCATCAGCCGGTGGGGCGAGCGCCTCGCCATGGTCGACGTCGACGAGTTGGACCAGGGCCAGCACGACCGCAAGTCGGACAGCTTCGCCGTGAATTCCGCCGGGATGCTGGTTCGCAGGGACGCGTGGGAGCAGCTGGACGGCTTCGATCCGGCGCTCGCGGGGCTGGGCGACGACCTTGACCTCTGCTGGAGAAACCGGCTGGCCGGCCACCGCGTGGTGGTGGTCCCCCATGCGCGCATGTACCACGCGGCGGACACCGTCCGCTCGGTCGCGGGTCCGGTCGCCGCGCGGAGGGCCGAGGTCTACCTCAGGCTCAAGCACGCGCCGGCCTGGCAGCTGCCCGTGCTGGGGCTGGGCGCCGTGTTGGGCGGAGTCTTCCGCTTCGTCGCCAGCCTGATCGCCAAGGACCCGGGCCACGCGATCGGACAGTTCGGCGCGTCGGTTGGCGCGGTGCTGCGTCCCGTGCAGCTGGCCACGTCCCGCCGCGCCGCCAAGCGCACCCGCAGGGTGTCGCGGGGCATGGTGCGCCCCCTGATGATTCCGCGACGAGAGGTCTGGTCGCACCGCCGGACCCTGCTGGAGGGAATGGAATCCGGCCCCGTCCACGGAGACGGCTCCGGCGCCACCTCCGAGGCGTCAAACCCCTCCGGTGACAACAACGACGACTTCGCGGCACTGGCGGCGCCGCAGCGCACCAGCGCCGCTGTCGGCGCCATGCTGGCCGTGGGCGCCACGCTGGCCGTGTCGCTGATCGGCCTGCGCAGCCTCGTCGGCGCACCGGCGCTGGCCGGAGGATCGTTGCTTCCGCTGTCGATGAACTCGGTCTTGGTCTGGGAGAACGCCACGGACTGGTGGCAGTCGCTGGGCTCCGGCCACGCCGGCTACGGCGACCCCTTCGACGCCGTCCTCTGGGTCCTGTCCCTGTTGGGGTTGGGACATTCCAACGCCGCCGCCGTCGTCTTCATCCTTGCCGCCATGCCCCTCTCTGCGTATTTGGCCTGGCTGGCCCTCGGCGCCGTGACGGGAAGCAGGTCCGGCCGCCTCCTCGGCGGAATCGCCTGGGGGCTGGCCCCCTCGCTCCAGGTCGCGCTCGGATCCGGCCGTCCGGGAGCGATCGTGGTGCATGTGATGCTGCCGCTCGTTGTGTTGGGGATGATCCGCAGCGTCGGCGCAGCGCGCGAGAGGCACCCGCGGGACGGCGGACGGAAAACCGCCGCGGTCTACGACTCCCGCGCCGGAATCGGCGGCGTCCCGTCCTGGACGGCGGCCGCCGGTGCGTCCCTGGCGCTGGCCGCGTGCACGGCTGCCGCTCCAGGACTTTGGCCCGTCGCGGTTGTCGTGACCGTCGCCGCGGCGCTGGCCCTTGGCCGCTGCGCCAAGGCGCTGTGGTGGGTCCCGGTTCCGTCGCTTGCGCTGTTGGCGCCGAGCCTCGTTGGCGCGATCGACAACCCGCGCGTCCTTCTTGTTGATCCCGGGGTGCCCGCCGCGTTCACGGCGGCACCGCTGTGGCAGCAGCTGCTGGGATTCCCAGTGTCCTTCGATCCGGAGGCACCCGTGGCCGGCCTCGGCTGGGCGTTCGAGCTCGCCTCCGGACCGTGGGCGGGCATCGTGGCTGTCCTCGTAGGCGCGCCGCTACTGCTCCTGGCCGTCGCCGGTCTCCTCCGCGCCGGTCGAGCCGGCTGGATCGCCCGTACCGCATGGTTCGCCGGGCTGGTGGGCCTCGCCGTTTCCCTCGTGGCACAGTCGGCTCCCGCCACGCTGGCCGCCGGCAGCACCACCACGGCCTTCACCGGACCGTTCGTCTCGCTCTTCGTGCTGGGAACCCTGGTCTCGGCCGTCGCGGGCTACGACGCCCTTCGGGAGCGGCCCTCGGTCGGCTCCGATCCAGACCCCCGGCGCGGCCCCGGCGGCGCGTGGGCCGCGGCCGTGGTCCTCGTGGTGGTGTCCCTCGCCACGGCGGGAACGCTGTGGCTCGCACCGCGCATCACCGCTGAGGCGGATCCCACCGCCGTATCCGCCGGCGAGCCCCCGGCCGCCGACTTTGGCGCGGCCCAACAGGTCTCCCCGGTCGCCGAACGCACACTACCGGCCACCGCCGCGGACCGCGGCACCGGAGCATTCGAGGACCGGTCGCTCGTGATCGCCCTCGCCAACGGCGGTGGTGTCAGCGCCACGCTCATGGGGGGCAATGGCACAACGCTGGACGAGCTTTCCGGGGTCGCGTCGGCCGCTAGGCTCCACGGCACGCTCCTGGCCGCCGAGCCGACGGCCGACGACGACGCGACCGCCGCGGCCCGCGCCACGGTCGCGGCACTGATGTCCGGACAGTCCATCGATCCCCGCCGGGAACTCCAGGAACTCGGCGTCGCGTTTGTGGTGCTGCAGGAGGCGGATTCGAGCGCCGATCTGGTCGCCGACCAGCTCGACTCCGTGCCGGGGCTGGCTCCCGTGGGCCGGACCGATTCCGGCTGGCTGTGGAGGGTTCAGTCGGACGCCCCCCTGGCAGGGTCGGACAACAACGCGGACTTCACCGCCCGCGTCCGCGTGGTCGATGCCGACGGCGCGACGCTGGGCCTGGTTCCCTCGCGAAACACGCGCGTGGACGGGGCCGAAGTTCCGAACGGGGAGGAGGGCCGCAAGGTGGTTTTGGCGGAGCGGGCGGACCGCGGCTGGAGCGCAACCTTGGACGGCGAGCCGCTGACACCCACCGCGCAGAGCTGGGCGCAGGCGTTTGAACTCCCGGCCGGAGCCGGTGTCCTGGACATCCGCTACGACAATCCGTGGGCGCTGCCCAGTGCATTGCTCCAGGGCCTCGTCTTCGGCATCGCGCTGCTCCTGGTGCTGCCCATCCCGCAACGGCGGAGGTTCTCCCCGCGCCGCGTCGAGGAGTACCGCGCCACCGGCACGGCCGAATCGGTCGGCGACATCGACAACGAGAATGGCCAGGGTCCCGGCGCCGGAGCGGCGCGCCGGTCAGGCGATTCCGGAACCGCCGCCTCCGCGGAGACCGAACTGGAGAGAACGCCATGAGACCCACACCACGAGGCGCGCGGGGGGTGGCCTCCCGCCGCTTCGCCGCGGCAGGGACCGGCGCGGTGCTGATGGCGCTCACGGCCGGCGGGATCGCCGCGGGCTCGTTCCTCGCGCCCGCAGCCGAGCCGCGCGAGATCGGGGTCCCCGCCTCCACGGTGCCGGCGGGGGACTTCGTGGCCCAGTGCCCGCCGTCCGCCCGTCTCGTTCAGGGCGCGGGAACGGAGGGAACGGACCCTGCCTTCGCCGCCGGCTCGGACTCCGCGAAGACGTCCGTGCGGGCCTCTGTTCTCAGCGACGCGGCCGAACGGGCGCCGGGCGCCAGGATCGTGAACTCCGAGGGTGAGACCCTGCGTGAGGTCAACCCCACCATCGCCGACGAGTCGGCCGAGCGGGAAGCCACGTCCGGAAGCGACGGACTGTCCGGCCAGTCGGCGTCCACCGTCTCCGGACTCTCCGCCGCGGGCGCGGCCGTGCTGCGCGTGCAACCACTGGGCGGCCTCAAGTCGGTGGCCGGCATGGCCCGCAGCTACAGCGCCTCGGACGGCGATCTCGCCGGCCTGGCCGTATCGGGCTGCCAGAGCCCGGCGAACGAACAGTGGCTGGTCGGCGCCTCGACACAGGTGGGCAGGACGGCGCTCCTGGTCGTATCGAACCCGTCGGCGAACACGTCCACCGTGGACCTGGACCTGTTCTCGTCCAAGGGCCGCGTCGAGGCCGGCAACACGCGCGGCCTCGTCCTGGCGGCGGGGGAGTCGCGCTCCATTGTCTTGGGCGGGCTTGCCCCGAACGATCCGGCGGTGTCCGTCCGCGTGTCCGCTACCGGCGCCCCCGTCACGGCCGTGGTCCAGCAAAGCGTCCTGCGGGGACTCACCTCCGGGGGCGTGGACTACATCGAGCCCTCCGCCAGGGCCGGGCAGACACAGGTGGTTCCCGCGGTGGCCATTCAGGATCCGGCGGACACGAAGGACATCGCCTCGCAGAGGGGGTATTCGGACGCGACGCCGGAACTCGAGGTGGCGGTACCCGGAGACGACGAGGCCGTGCTCAACATCCGCGCCCTGGGCGCCTCCGGGGAGGTCGCACTGCCCGACGGCGGCGTGCACACCGCGCCGGGCGGAGGCACGGCGCGCATCCCCTTGGGGTCGCTTCCGAAGGGCGACTACACGATCGTCGTCGAATCGGACCAGCCGATCGCCGCCGGTGCCCGGGTGGTCCGCGGCTCCGCCAAGGGCAAGCCTGTCGACGTCGCCTGGTCGGCCGCGGCCGACCGCCTCGGCAACCAGCACCTGCTGGTGGTCCCGGAGCTTGCCGCCGGGCGCCTGGCGTTCGGATCCATCGGCGGGGATGCCGCCGTGTCCCTGCGGCCCGTTTCCAAGGACGGCTCGATCGGCAGGGAAAAGATTCTTTCGCCGGCCGGCGGGACCACGGCCGTGCAGCAGGTCGGGGGACTGGGGCCGGACGTCGTCGCCGTGATCGTGAGCGCCTCCGGGGAGCCGGTCTACGGGGGCCAGGTCCTGACCAGCGGATCCGCGGCGGTGTCCACGATCGGGATCCCTCCCGCGACCGAGGGCCAGAGGGGCATCAACGTGGACATCAGGTACTAGCTCCGCGTGCCCGCGTGAACACCCGGTGCGGAAAGCGAATGCCCTACTTGGGGCCGTGCGGCCAGCGCCCGTAGGAGGGGTCGACGTCCTCGGGCGCCATGGCGAGCAGTTCCGCGACAAGTTCCACGACCACATCGTGAACAACGTCGGGCAGGTCGACCGGGTTGTCCACCATTTCCTCCACCGGCCGCCGGTAAACCACGACCCGCGCGGCACGTCGCGGCGAGGCGCCGTGCGTGGTTCCCAGCGGGACGCCGCGGCCCGCCGCCCCGGCGCGCTCCAGGGCTTTCCTCCCGGGGACGAGTTCAACCGAGAAGGACACGTCGGCGATGCGGGCGCCCCAGAGGTCCTCGAGCCGCTCCGCCGATTCCGCCACCAGATCCTCGAAGCGCTCGAAACGCGTCCGGGCGCCGGGGAGCTGAGGGAGCATCAGCGGCCCGCGCAGCCCACGACCATGGCGGTTGCGTCGGCGCTGGGCGAAGGAGCGGGCCCCGGTGGCGGACGTGGAGCGCTGCGGCTCGGCGTCGCCCAAGTCGATGTTCAATCCGTGGGGCATGTTCCGAGCCTATCCAACGCCGGGGCCACCGTGAACCCGCGACCCTTGGTTCCCCGGGATCGGGCTGCACGGCGGGTACGCTTACTGCTCGTGGGATCCATCAGACTCTGTTCACGCTCGGCCTGCCGCGAATCGGCCGTGGCGACGTTGACGTATGTCTACGCCGACTCCACCGCCGTCCTGGGGCCGCTGGCCACCTACGCCGAGCCGCACTGCTACGACCTCTGCTCCTCGCACGCGGGCCGCCTGACGGTGCCGCGCGGCTGGAGCGTGCTGAGGCTGGAGATGCCCGGCGCCCCGCGGCTGGCATCGGACGAGCTCTCGGCCCTGGCGGACGCCGTCCGCGAACCGTCGACGCCGTCCGCCCAGGTCCAGCCCGAGGCGGCCGCCGAGCCCGGCGCGCGCCGGTCGCCCCCGGCCCCGATGGAGCCTCCCGTGGAGTCCGGAGCGTCACGCGGGCACCTCCGGGTTCTGCGTGAGCCGCGCTAAACCCATAAACTAGGGCCCATGGCCCACATTTCCCAGCAGCTTCTGGCTGTATTGCGTTGCCCGGAGACGGGATCCCCGCTGACCCAGCAGGGCGAAGAACTCGTTTCGGGCGCCAACGGCCCGCAGGGCGCGCCCGTGCGGTACACCATCCTCGAAGGCATCCCCGTCCTGCTGCGCCCCGCCGGCGCGGCCCCCAGCGACACCCCGGAGTAGTCCACACATGAGCTTTGAATACAAGATCGCCGACATCAGCCTCCACGAGGCCGGTCGCCACCAGATCCGCCTGGCCGAGCACGAGATGCCCGGGCTGATGTCCCTGCGCCGCGAGTACGCGGAAGCGCAGCCACTGAGGGGCGCCCGCATCGCGGGCTCCCTCCACATGACGGTGCAGACCGCCGTGTTGATCGAGACGTTGACTGCGCTCGGCGCCGAGGTCCGCTGGGCGTCGTGCAACATTTTCTCCACGCAGGACGAGGCCGCCGCGGCGACCGTCGTCGGCGCCGGCACGCCCGAGGACCCGCAGGGCGTGCCCGTGTTCGCCTGGAAGAACGAGTCCCTCGAGGACTATTGGTGGACCGCCGAGCAGATCCTCACCTGGCCCGGGGCCGCGGAGGACCCGGAGCTCGGCCCCAACATGATCCTGGACGACGGCGGCGACGCCACCATGCTGCTGCACAAGGGCGTCGAGTTCGAGGCCGCCGGCGCCGTCCCGTCTGCGGCGGAAGACGATTCCCACGAGCACACGCTGGTCCTTGAGACGCTGCGCAGGGCACTGGCCGCGGACCCACGCAAGTGGACCCGCACGGCCGAACGCATCCAGGGCGTTACCGAGGAGACCACAACCGGCGTTATGCGCCTCTACCAGCTGGCCGAGGCGGGCAAGCTGCTCTTCCCGGCGATCAACGTGAACGATTCCGTGACGAAGTCGAAGTTCGACAACAAGTACGGCATCCGGCACTCGCTGCCCGACGGCATCAACCGTGCCACCGACGTACTGATGGGCGGCAAGGTCGCCGTCGTCTGCGGCTACGGCGACGTTGGCAAGGGCGCCGCGGAGGCGCTGCGCGGCCAGGGCGCGCGCGTCATCGTCACCGAGATCGACCCGATCTGCGCGCTGCAGGCGGCCATGGACGGGTACCAGGTGGCGCGCCTGGAGTCGGTCGTCGGCCAGGGTGACATCTTCATCACCACCACCGGCGGCAAGGACATCATCATGGCCGCCGACATGCTCAAGATGAAGAACAAGGCCATCGTCGGGAACGTCGGGCACTTCGACAACGAGATCGACATGGCCGGCCTGGCCAAGGTCGACGGCGTGGTCAAGGTCGAGATCAAGCCGCAGGTCCACGAGTGGGTCTTCGGTGCCGGAACCGCCGGGGAGCGCTCCATCATCGTGCTGTCCGAGGGCCGCCTGCTTAACCTCGGCAACGCCACCGGGCACCCGTCGTTCGTGATGTCCAACTCCTTCGCCAACCAGACGATCGCCCAGGTCGAGCTCTTCACCAAGCACGGCCGGCCCGCGGCGGAGGGCGGGGAGCCGGAGTACGGCAACCAGGTCTACGTCCTGCCCAAGATCCTGGACGAGAAGGTGGCGCGCCTGCACCTGGACGCGCTGGGCGTCGAGCTGACCGAGCTGACCAAGGACCAGGCGGAGTACCTGGACCTGGACGTGGCGGGTCCCTACAAGTCGGAGCAGTACCGCTACTAGGCCCCGGATTCGTCGAACGGAAGGCGGTGGAGCCGTTGGCCCACCGCCTTCTGCCGTTCCTTCACAACAAGCATCCGGCGGTAGTCGCGGTCCCGGCGCTCGGCCATAACGGCTATCAGGAACTCCTCGGCGCCGGTTCCCTGCGGGGGAGCCGGGGCAACAAAGGCATTGAGCTCGTTGGCCAGCTCGATGCCGATCCGCGCCCGGGAGCCCTCCGTCATGGCGTCCGCCTGCCGGCCGAACCGCGAGACCTTGGCCGCAAGCGCATCCGGGACGCGGCCCAGGTCCGCCAGTTCCACCCAGGGACGCAGGTGCGCGGGGGCGGCGGGAAGGTTCGGGCGGACCTTCCGGCGGCGTTCGCGCATCGAATAGGTCCCGGCCAGCATGTCGCCCAGCCGTTTGCCACGCTCGTTGGCGAAAGACACGAGCAGGGCCAGCGAACCGAACATGGCGAGGATCTCCAGCAGGGCCAGCATGCCGCGGATGAACGCGTGCCGGAACCTGATCGCCCCACCGTCGTCGCGGACGATCCGCAGCCCCATCACGAGCCGCCCCAGCGACTTGCCGCGGCTGATCGTCTCGACGGCCACGGGCACCACCAGCAGCCAAAACACCAGCCATCCCACGATCCACGCCCTGCCGGCCGCTGAGTCCAGCCCGGCGGACGTCCGCGAGAGTAGGTAGGTGGTCAGCAGCAGTCCCAGGCCGTAGGCGACGTAGTCGATCGCGCAGCCGACAGCCCGCAGGACGAAGCTGGCCTCGCGCAACTCCAGGACCACCGCCTCGCCGGTGATGACAGTGCTCACGTGTTCCTCCGGGTTCCGCCCCTAGCGGAGGCTGCGCCGCGGCCCGCTGTGCCGTAGCGGCCGTTCTCCCAATCTAGCCGACCGCCCCGGGATAGGCTGGTCACGTGGATCTCGATGCCTTTGTAGCCGTGCACCAGGGGGACTGGCGGCGCCTCGACGAACTGTCGGGCAAACGCCGTCTCTCGGGTCCGGAAACCGACGAGTTCCTCTCCCTCTACGAGCGGGCGTCCACGCACCTTTCCATGGTGCGCTCGGTCGAGCCCGAAGCGTTCGTCTCCGCGGACCTTTCGGCCCGGCTGTCCCGGGCCCGGACGCGATTCACGGGGGCACGGACGGAAACGCTGCAGGACGTCGCCCAATTCTTCGTGGTCACCCTTCCCGCGGCGTTCTACCGCATCCGCCGGCCCACTTTGGTCGTCGGGGCGCTGTTCTGCCTGCTGGCCACGGCCTTCGGGATGTGGGCCGCCGGCTCCCCGGAGGTCATCCGCGCCATGGGCTCCGACGACGACCTGCGGGCCTACGTCGACCACCGGTTCGTGGACTACTACTCGGAGAACCCCGCGGCGTCCTTCGCGGGGGCCGTGTGGACGAACAACGCCCTGATCGCCGGCCTGTGCGTGGCCTTCGGCGTGACGGGCCTCTACGTCCCCTACGTGCTGTTCCAAAACGCCACCGGCATCGGGATGGCCGGCGGAGTCATGGCGGCGCACGGGGAACTCGACACGTTTTTCCTCTACATTCTGCCGCACGGCTTGATGGAGTTGACCAGCGTTTTTATCGCGGCCGCCGCCGGGCTGCGGATTTTTTGGGCCTGGGTCGCGCCGGGTCGGCGAACGCGCATCGCCGCCCTCGCAGCCGAGGGGCGCGCGCTGATGACCGTCGCGCTCGGGCTGGTGCTGGTCCTGCTCGTCTCCGGCGTCGTCGAGGCCTACGTGACGCCCAGCGCGCTGCCCCACTGGGCGCGCCTGGGGATCGGGCTGGCCGTGCTCGCCGCCTATTGGACCTACACCCTGGTGCTCGGCTCGCGCGCGGTCGCCGCCGGCGCCACCGGGGACCTGGACACGTACGACGCCGGGGCAACCGCCCCCATCGCCTGAACCATGGGCACCTATGAAAGGAAACGACTCCGCATGACGGACAAGGACACGCGGCAGGACCCGACGGAGCCCGTTGGCCCCGACACCACGGTGCCGCCGGATGCGGCGCTGTCCCGCAGGCCCGCCGACGCCCCCCTGGACGACTATGCCTCTGGGGCGGACACCGCGGGGCACGAGGGGTCACATGGCGACGCCGCGCAGAGTGCCGCGGCCGCGCATCGGGACGCCCAGGGCGACGACCGGCCACGGGACGCTTCGCCGGACGAAGCTTCGACGCCCGACCCGCAGTCCGCGGACCGGCCAACGGCGGCGGTGCCCGTGGTCCCGGAACCTGAGGCCGAAGCAGCGCCGGACGGGGCGCCGCCGGCATCCGAGCCCGCTCCGGCCCATGAGCCCGCCGCGGTGACCGCGTCCGCCCCGGCCTCCGAGACCGCCGCCGCGGCCTCCGAGACCGCCGCCGCGGCCTCTGAAACCGCCGCGCCAGCCGCCGTCCCGGCGTCGTCCCCCACGGCGAGGGAAGAACCAGAGAGCCGGCGCGCGAACGCCTCCGAATCGGCCGAGGTCAGGAAGATGGACCGGGCCGCCGCGATCGCCGCGGCGAAGCGCCCCGCGGCCGGCACAGGTCCGAAGCCGCGACTCGACGCCGAGGCGCAGCGCCGCAACGCCGCACGCGAGGCCGCGCTGACCGCCAAGCCGGTGCTGGCGCGCATCCTGCAGGTCCTGCTCGCGGTCGCCTTCCCGTTCCTGCTGGTCATCGGCGCCATCAAGGCCGTCGCCAGCCCGTGGTTCCTCTGGTTGGAGTACAACCGTCCCGGCTTCCCGGCGGACCGGTTCGGGTTCACCGCGGACGAGCGACTGACCTACGGTTCCTACGGCGTCGACTACCTGAACAACGCGGCGGGCCCCGACTACCTCGCCTCACTCGTCGGGACCACCGGCGGGGACCTGTTCCTGGCGTCGGAGGTCTCCCACATGGCGGACGTCAAGGCCGTCGTCGCCGCGACCTTCCTGGCCGGACTTATCCTGCTGGCCGCAGCGGTGCTGATCGCGTTCTACCTGGGCAGGAAGTATGCGGGCGGCATCCGCCGGGGCCTCTTTGCCGGCGCCGTGGCGACCGTGGTGGCCATGCTCGCCGTCGGCGTGTTGGCCGCAATGAACTGGCAGGCGTTCTTCTCCGGCTTCCACCAGATCTTCTTCGCCGACGGCACCTGGACCTTCAGCTTCTCCGACACGTTGATCCGCCTGTTCCCGCCCCAGTTCTGGATCGACGCCGGCATCGCCGTGGCGGGGCTGGTCCTGCTCGCCGCGCTCGGCACGCTGATCGCCACGTGGCCCACGGCCCGCCGCCGCGAGCGGTCCCGCTTGTTGCAGGAGGCCAGGGACTTCGGCCTGCGGTAGGCCGCGCTTCCGGGCGCCCCGGAACTCCTAGCGCGCGGCGGGGACGGGGGCGTAGAGCGCCTCGATGTCCGCCGCGCAACTGTCGATGACCGAGCCGCGCTTGAGCTTGAGCGACGGGGTCAGGTGTCCCGACGCCTCCGTGAACTCCCGCTCCAGCAGCACGAACTTCCGGATGCCTTCGGCCTTGGACACGGTGGCGTTCGCCAAGTCGACGGCGGCCTGCACCTCCCGCACCACCAACGGGTGTGTGCACGCCCGGGCCAGCGTCAGGCCGCCGAGGCCGTTCGCCGTGGCCCAGGGCCCGAGACCTTCCGGATCCAGCGTGACGAGCGCGGCGACGAAGGGCCGGTTCTCGCCGACCACCACAACCTGCGAGACGATCCGCGACGTGCGCACCAGCTCCTCCAGGGGCCCCGGCGCGATGTTCTTGCCGCCGGCCGTCACGAGCAGGTCTTTCTTGCGTCCCGTGATGGTGAGGAAGCCGTCGCGGTCCAGGGACCCGAGGTCTCCCGTGCGGAAGAAGCCCTCGGAGTCGAAGGCGTCGACCGACGCGTCCGGGTTGTTGTGGTAGCCGGCGAAGACGCCGATTCCGCGCAGCAGGACCTCACCGTCGTCCGCGATGCGCACCGTGGTGCCGGGGATGGGGATGCCGACGCTTCCCACGCGCGTGTTGTTTGTGCGGTTGACCGTCGCGGGCGCCGTGGTCTCGGTCAGGCCGTAGCCCTCCAGGAGTTCGACCCCCGCTCCGCGGAAGAAGTGCGCCAGCTCCGTGTTCAGCTCGGACGCGCCGGAGATCGTGTACTTCGCCTTGCCTCCCAGGATGTTGCGCAGCTTCGGGTACAGGACGCGGTCGAAGAAGAGGTGCCGCGCGACGTCCGCCGGGGTGCGGCGGGCCGTGGTCCCGCGGGCGCGGGCGTCGCGCGCCTTGGAGGTGAGGATCGCCGTTCGTTCCGCGCTGGCGAACAGGCCCCCCTTCCCGGCGGACTCCGCGGTGGACATGGCGCCTGACCGGATCTTCTCGAAGATCCGGGGCACGGCAAGCAGGAACGTGGGCTTGAACGACGCCAGATCGGCCATCAGGTCGGCGGCCCCGGAGGTGTGGGCCACCGTGGTGTCCGCGTGGACGCAGACCTGCTGGACGGCGCGGGCCAGGACATGGGCGAGCGGGAGGAACATCAGCGTCCGCGAGTTCCTGGCGACGACGTCGTTCATGTGGGGCACCAGGTTCACGGCGACCAGGGAGAAGTTGGCGTGCGTCATCACGCAGCCCTTGGGCCGGCCCGTGGTGCCGGACGTGTACACCAGCGAGGCGGGATCCGACAGCCTGCGCGACGTGCGGGCGGCCTCGACTTCCGCATCGGTGACCGGGTCCGCGTGGCCCGCCGCGATTCGCTCCTCCAACGCCGCGCCCGCGGGGGATCCGCTGTCCGCGCCGGAGGTCGGCCCGGACGCGGTTCCGCGATCAAAGGTCCACACGGTGACCGCGTCGCCGAGGGAGGCCGAGGCGGCCGCGACCGCCTCGGCGTGGGCGTCGCCCTCGGCCAGGACGTGGCGCGCGCCGGAGTCCCGGAGGATCCATTCGATTTGGTAGGGGGAGCTTGTCTCGTAGATGGGGACGGAGACGGCGCCGGCGAACCACACCGCCTGCTCGGCCAACGCCCACTCGTAGCGGGTGCGGGACATGATGGCCACCGAGTCGCCGGGCCGGATTCCCGCGCCGATGAGGGACTTGGCCAGCCCGCGGACACCGTCCACGTACGCCGCGGTGGACACGTCGACCCACTCGCCGGCCCGCTTGACCGCATAGATTGCCGGACCGCCCCCGCGTGCCAACCTGTCCACGAGCAGTTGGCTGGTGCTGAAACTCTCCGGCAGGTCGACGAACAGGTCTGTGCTGGATTCGCGCACGATGTACTCCCTGGTGGTGTTTATGGGCCGGATCACATTCTAAGTTACTGTCTGGTAATAAGAGTTCAGCCCCAGCTGGGCATCCAGCGCCTCAGGGTCCACTGGTCGTAGGGGATGGTCTCCCCGGTCCAGACGGGCCAGAAGAAGGCGGACACGACCAACGCCAGCGCCAGGAAGCCGCCCACGGCGAGCGTGCCCGCGCGCCGGCGTTCCGGCGGAGCTCCCGGGCGCCCGGCCGCGAGGGCCAGCACGTAGGTTAGCGAGAGGACCATAAAGGGTTGGAAGGCGATCGTGTAGAAGAAGAACATGGTGCGGTCCGGGTAGCCGAACCAGGGTCCAAAACCGGCCAGCATGCCGGCGAGGATCGCGCCCGCGCGCCAGTCCCGTCCGCCGGCCCAGTGCAACAGGAGCACCAGCAGGCTGAGAGCGGCAGCCCACCAGATGATCGGGTTGGGGAGGTCCGTGACGACGGCGGCGCAGTCGGCCGAGACGCAGTCGCCCTGGCCCCTTTCGGATCCCACGTAGTAGAACAGCACCGGCCGCCCCGCGAACAGCCAGGTCCACGGGCCCGATTCCCACGAGTGGTCGGAGCTCAGGCCTTGGTGGAACTCGTAGGCGCTGCGGTGGTACTCGATCAGCGAGCGCAGCGGCGCGGGCACGCCGGGCCAGGCGGAGTCGGGGTTGTCCGCGGCCCATTGGCGGTCGTAGCCGCCGGCCGTCGCCAGCCATCCCGTCCACGTGGCCAAGTAGGTCAGTGCCGCCGCCGGAACGACGGTAAGGAAGGCGGGGACGCCGTCGCGGAGCAGTCCCGCGGACATCCACCTCCCGATGCCGGCGATTCGCCGGGCCTGCACGTCCCATAGGACCGTCATCAGGCCGAACACGGCCACGAACGCCAGCGCGGACCACTTGACTCCGACGGCGCCCCCAAGCATGACCCCCGCAACGAGGCGCCACGGACGCCACGGCATCCACGGCCCGTAGAGTAGGGCTGCCCGCCGCGCCCCGGCGTCGGAATCGAGCATGGCGGAGGACAGCCGGTCGGCGAGCTTCCCGCGGCCGTGCTGGCGGTCGAGCAGCAGGGCGTAGAACGCGGCCACCACGAAGAACATCTGGAAGATGTCCAGCAGCGCGGTGCGCGAAAGCACCAGGTGGTGGCCCTCGATCGCGGTCAACAGTCCGGCCACGCCGCCCAGCGCCGCCGAGGCGAACAGCCGCTGAGCGATCAGCGCGATCAGCAGCACGGAGAGCGTTCCCACGGCGGCGGACGAGAACCGCCAGCCCAGCCCGTGGTCCGTGCCGAAGAGGAGCATTCCCAGGCCGATGAGCCACTTGCCCAGGGGCGGGTGCACCACGTACGCGGCCGATTCCAGCGGCGCGGGGTTCCCCGCCAGGTAGGCGTCGTTCGCGTCGTCGGCCCACTGCCGCTCGTACCCGGACTGCAGGAGCGTGTAGGCGTCCTTGACGTAGTACGTCTCGTCGAAGGTGAACGCGTGCGGGTTGTCGAGGTTCCAGAAGCGCAGGATGCCGGCGACGAGCGTCACGGCCAGGGGCAGGATCCACCCCAGCGGCCCCAGCCGCGTCCCGGCGCCGAGAAGCCGCCCGCGCAGGGCGTCGCGGCCATAGGCTTCCGCGGGGACGCGAGTCAGCGCGTGGCGTGCTGGAGAGGTCGTGGCGCTCACCCGGGCAACTCTACCGGCGGCCCCGCGCGCGGGTGTCCAGGGGCGGCCGGCGGACGGCCGTCGCGCCGTCCCGCCGGGCGGTGAGCCGGCGCCCGGCCGGTAGGCTGGTCCGGTGGATACTCCGAAGGCCCCCGGCCGCATCGTCCTGGCGGCAACGCCCATCGGCAACCTCGGCGACGCGTCGCCCCGCCTGATCGAGCTGATGACGACGGCGGACCTGGTCGCCGCGGAGGACACCCGCCGCCTGCTGCACCTGGCCAACGCGCTGGGAGTCCGAGTGGCCGGGAAAATGGTCAGCTACCACGAACACAACGAGGTGGCGCGGATCGCCGAGCTGCTGGAGCACGTGCGCGCCGGGGAAACCCTCTTGGTGGTCAGCGACGCGGGGATGCCCGCGGTCTCCGATCCGGGCTTCAGGCTGGTCGAGGCCGCCGTCGCGGAGGGCCTGACGGTCACCGCCGTCCCCGGTCCGTCCGCGGTCCTGACCGCGCTCGCGCTCTCGGGACTCCCCACGGACCGGTTCACCTTCGAGGGGTTCCTCCCGCGCAAGGCGGGGGAGCGCGCGGCCAGGCTGGCGGAGCTCGGCAAGGAGCAGCGCACGATGGTGTTCTTCGAGGCGCCGCACCGTCTCGAGCCCATGCTGCGGGCGCTCGCCGAGGCCTTCGGCCCGGAGCGGCCCGCGGCGGTCGCCCGCGAGCTGACGAAGATGCACGAGGAGGTCCTGCGCGGGCCGCTGCGCCAGCTGCTGGTCTGGTCCGAGGGCGAGGTCCGCGGCGAGATTGCCGTTGTGGTGGGCGGCGCGCCCGCGGGAGAGCCCGCTCGTGCCGTCGACCACGTGGCGCGGGTCCAGGCCCTCGTCGACGGTGGCATGCGCCTCAAGGACGCCGTGGGCGCGGTCGCGGAGAGCGAGCGCGTGTCCAAGCGCGAGCTCTACGCAGCCGTGCTCGCCTCGCGGAGCTGAACGGCTGGCCGGCCCGGCCGGACTGGCGCCGCCGAAGGGCGCGGCATGGCCCTCCACGCGTCTCGGGCATCTGCACAACGTCACGAATGAGGCGTGGTGCACAGCGGCATTTACAGTGTCAGGGAACCGTCATTACCGTGGCAGGGATAGCCCGGCCACCCCTAGCATTGGGAGATTTACGCGATGACCACCATCACCCTTGAGCGCGAAGCAGCGTTGCTTGCCTCTGTCCCCACCGGCCTGCTGATCAACGGCGAATGGCGCGACGCCTCCGACGGCGGAACCTTCGACGTGCACGATCCGGCCACCGGGCAGGTGCTGGCGACCCTCGCCTCCGCCACCAGCGAGGACGCCATGGCCGCCCTCGACGCTGCCGACGCCGCCCAGGCGGCCTGGGCGCGGACCGCGCCCCGCGAGCGCGCCGAGATCCTGCGCCGCGCGTTCGACCTCGTCACGGCCCGCGCCGAGGACTTCGCCCTGCTGATGACCCTCGAGATGGGCAAGCCCCTGGCCGAGTCGCGCGGCGAAGTGACCTACGGCGCGGAGTTCCTGCGCTGGTTCTCCGAAGAGGCCGTGCGCGACTACGGCCGCTACGTCACCAGCCCGGAGGGCAAGAACAAGCTCCTCGTCCACCGCAAGCCCGTGGGCCCGTGCTTCCTGATCACCCCGTGGAACTTCCCGCTGGCCATGGCCACGCGCAAGGTCGCGCCCGCGGTGGCCGCCGGCTGCACCATGGTCCTGAAGCCCGCCAAGCTGACCCCGCTGACCTCGCAGCTTTTCGCCGCCACGATGCTCGAGGCGGGCCTGCCCGCCGGCGTCCTGAACGTCGTCTCCTCCAAGAGCGCCTCCGGCGTCTCCGGCCCGATCATCAAGGACTCCCGCCTGCGCAAGGTGTCCTTCACCGGCTCCACGCCCGTCGGCAAACAGCTGATGAAGGACGCGGCGGACAACGTGCTGCGCACCTCCATGGAGCTCGGCGGCAACGCCCCGTTCCTGGTCTTCGAGGACGCCGACCTGGACAAGGCCGTGGCCGGCGCGATGGCCGCGAAGATGCGCAACATGGGCGAGGCCTGCACAGCGGCCAACCGCTTCCTGGTCCAGGCGTCCGTCGCCGAGGAGTTCACCCGCAAGTTCGCCGAGGCGATGGCGGCGCTGAAGCCCGGCCGCGGTACGGACGGGGACAGCAACGTGGGCCCGCTGATCGACGGCGGCGCGCGCGACGACGTGCACTCGCTGGTCACCGACGCCGTCGAGGCCGGGGCGACCGTGGTCACCGGCGGTTCCGCACTGGAGGGCGAGGGGTACTTCTACAAGCCCACCGTCCTGTCCGGAGTCCCCAACGACGCCGAGATCCTGCGCAGCGAGATCTTCGGGCCGGTCGCTCCCGTGACGACGTTCGAAACCGAGGAGCAGGCCATCGCCCTGGCCAACGCCAGCGAGTACGGCCTGGCCTCCTACCTGTTTACCAGCGACTACAACCGCATGTTCCGCGTCGCCGAGCAGATCGAGTTCGGAATGGTCGGATTCAACGCGGGCGTCATCTCCAACGCCGCCGCCCCCTTCGGTGGCGTGAAGCAGTCGGGCCTCGGCCGCGAGGGCGGCGCGGAGGGCATCGCCGAGTACACAACGACGCAGTACATCGGCATCGCCGACCCGTACGCCGTCTAGCCCCCCACCACCACGCGACAGCGCCCCGGTTCCGCCGGGGCGCTGTCGCGTTTCAGCGGGCGAACAGCGACGGGGGCAGCCCCGTGGCACGCGCCTGGGCGCCGGGAGCCGCGGCCCCGGAGAGTTCGATCTCGACGTCGCGCAGCGCCGACACCAGTGCCTGCCCCGGGCGCTGGCCGCCGGAGCCGGCACCGGGGGACGGGCTGCGCCGACCGGGGGCGGCGCACACGGCGTCCGGCGCCGGCCGGGAATATCGCACGCGCTCGTAGGAGTCCCTCAGGAGCGTCAGGGACGCGGCGGCGTCCGGCGCCCGCTGCCGCAGCCGGGCCGCATAGTCGTGTGCCGTCTCCGCGCCCCGCATGCGCATCCCGTAGTCCGTTCCGAGCGCCACAAGCTCTTCCCACGCGGCGGCGGGGCCGTCGCGTCCGGCGTCCGGGAACCGGCGTGCGTCGTCGTCCATGGCGCGGATCCTGCGCAGCCGGCGGGCCCGCAGGAGGCGGCGCGCCCCGTGGGGGCCGAACAGCGCCAGCAGTGCCAGGGCGCCCGCCCCGACCAGGCCTCCCGCGCCGCTGTCCCGACCGCCGGTGCCGGCTCCCGGCGCAGCCCCGGCCGAGGACGATTCGGCGGCCGACGGCGCCGGGGTAGAAGAGTTGTTCGCCGTCGCCCCCGGCAGACGCGGATCCTCCTCGGGCGGCGTGGATCCGCCCAGCTGCTCCGGAGCGTACGCCGGCGAGGCGCCCCGGCCCGGAGTGGGCTCGAAGGGCACCCACCCGATGCCGGCGAAGTAGAGCTCGGGCCAGGCGTGGGCGCTGCGCGGGCTGAGCTGGTAGCCGGTCAGTTCCTGCCCGTCGGATCCCAGGGTGGTTTCGCCGTTGGTCCGGCCGGGCGCGTAGCCGATGGCGATGCGGCTGGGGATGTCCAGCGAGCGCGCCATCAGGGCCATGGCCGAGGAGTAGTGGATGCAGTACCCGCTCTTCTGCCGCAGGAACGCCTCCACAACTGCCAGCCCGTTCCCGTCGTAGCCCTGCTCCAACGGCGTCTGCTCCGAGTACGTGTAGTCGATCCCGCGCAGGTGGTTCTGGAGGGCCACCGCCTGTTCGTAGGCCGAGTCGGCGCCCGCCTCGCGGACCACCGAGGCGGCGGTTTCGCGCACGATCTCCGGGAGGTCCTCGGGCACCGAGCTGTAGACGGGCGGCACCAACCGCTCCAGGATTTCGGGGTTTTCGGCTGAGAACTCGTCGCTGGCCTCCAGCAGCTCTGCCGTCAGCACTGGCACGGTGGACACCACGCGGTAGTCCTGGTCCAGGCTCGACGTGCCGCGGTCCGCCAAGACCGTGGCTGTTTCCCCGTACCACCCCCACTCGCCGCTCAGCCCCCCGACGGCGGCCGCGCCGCGGGGGAGGGGAAGCCAGGGGCTCTGGTAGTTGCCCGTGGCGATGCGCGTGTTCACGTCGCGGGTCTCCGTCACCAGGGGATCGAAGAGCCCGCCGAACGTTCCGCTCGTCGTCGGGAGCTGCGTGTCCACCGGGAGCCGCGCCACGTCGTCGTCGCTGGGCCTCCACCGCTCGGCGTCCAGGTCCCCGACGACGGCGGTCCGCAGGTACAGGGGGTCCTCCGAGTCCGTGAAGTACTCGATGGTGGTCAGGCCCAGGGGGCTGCGCAGGTTGTTGCCCAGGTTGAGCACCGGATTGATGCCGCTCGGTTCGCCCCAGAGGTAGAGCCGGCGCCCTTCCGGCAGCAGCCCCGTGGTGAACCCGGGGAGGGCGAACGGCACCAACAACATGGCGATGACCGAGGTGGCGCCGATCATGGCCGCCTGTCTGCCCATTCCCGTGCGCAGCGCGCTGCGCGGAACCTGGGCCGTGTCCGCCAGCCGGGCCGCCGCCAGGATCAGCAGGAACCCTACACCCGTCGCGGCGATGTGCCCCAGGCCGGCGCCGGAGGGCTTGATGAGCGAGGAAGCCGCCAGAATGACGGCGAGGGGGATGGCGGACAGGGCGGGAAACCGCAGGCCGAAGGCGATCAGGTCCACGGTCACGGCAACCAGTCCGATGGACAGGCAGGTCAGGAACACGAGCGGCCGCTCGGCGAGCACCGGGACCGACTGGGACAACACGGCCTCGTTGGCCTGGGGGAAGAGCTCGATGGCGCGCTGGATGGTCGAGGAGTCGGGGATGAACCCGAGGATTGCGGTGTCGGAGAAGAACTGGAGTGTCAGGGTGAGGCCCAGCGCCACCAGCGCCGCCAACGTGGGCCAGGGGCTCGCGGCGCCCGATGCCCGGACGATGCCGGCAGCGGCGCAGACGGCGCCGACTGTCACCGTGGAGTGTTCCAGCCAGCGCCATCCCTCGAAGACGCCGGACAGGCTGCCGGCGGCGAAGAGCACCGCCGCCGCGACCGCGACGGCGCCGAGCCAGGTGGACCCCAGTGGAGGCCGCCGCGGGGAGCGCGGGGCGGCCTGCCCGGGCTGCCTCGGCGGGGCAGGGGCCGGGGGACTGGGCGGCGCGTGGAGTGCCGTCACCGCCGGCCTCCGCGCCCGGCGACCCGCTCGGCGGTGCCGAGGACGTCCCAGGCCTCGGACAGCGGCAGCGTCGGGTCCGCGGCCACCGGATGCCAACCGGCCCGGCGGAAGGCCTTCCCGGCGGGCAGCGCGACGGCGGGGCTGCTGGTCACAAGGAAGGCCGCCACGTTGCGCGACGTGCCCAGCGACTCCGTCCAGGCGCGCGCCTCCCGCTCGTCCAGGTGGCCCGTCAGGATGACCAGCGGGTTTCGCGCGTTGCGGATCCGGGAGGAGAGCCGAGGTCCGGAGGAATGGGCGCCGGGGTCCGCGCGTCCGTCGGCGTCGCGGCGGCGCCGGTGCTTGGCGTCCGATTCCAGCGCCACGGCGGCGAGCGATAGCTGGAGATCCGTCGCCGCGTTCGGGCCCTGGTAGAGGTCGCGGCCGGGATCGACCGCCGAGGAGGACGACGCGGCCAGCGGATCCCCGTGCTGGTCGAGCACCTCGACGGCGTAGCCGAGTTCCGCCAGGTGCGCGCCGATGCCGATCGCGGCCGCCAGCACCCAGTCGAAGCAGGCGGTGGTCGTGCCCGCGGCGTCCGTGAAGTTCGACACCTCGCGGGGTTCGTCGGCGCCGACATAGCTGCCGTTGTAGGGCTCCCGTCGGCGGTCGACCAGCAGCGTGGCCCTGGGGGTCGACTGGTATTCCTCCTGGCGCACCATCAGCGATCCATGGCGGGCGGTCGCCGGCCAGTGGATTCGGCGCATGGAGTCGCCGTCGCGGTATTCGCGTGTCATGGCGTCGTCGCTGTCCGGAGTGGCCTGGCGGTTCGCGCGGGCCTCGCCGTGGGTTCCCCGATCGCCAAGTACGCCGCTGGGGTCCAGCCGCTCGATCGGCTGCACCACCGTGAGCGGCGAGGGCCGGTCCACCGAGCCGGGACGCGTGGCCAGTCCGAACGGGTCGGTGAACTGCGCCGTGAGCGGTCCCACGGAATAGACCCCGCGGTGTGCCGGCTTCAGTCGGTACTGGTAGAGCCCGGCGGCCGAGGGATAGTCGAAGGACGGGCGGCTGCCGAATCGCTCGGGCAGGGTCTCCGTCAGTCGGACCGACCCCGGGGCCGGTCCGGCGTGCGTGACCTCGAGCAGCACCCGCGCGGATTCACCGGCCACGACCGGGTCCGGCGAGAACCCTCGGCGCACGTGCAGGCGGCTTCGGCCGATTCGCACCACGGCGGCCGCCGCCAGCGGGGCGACCAGCAGGAATACGGCGACGTTGACCAGTTCCCGGCGCCCCAGCAGCCAGGCGACCAGCAGGGTAGCTGCGCCGCAGAGGAAGATCGCCCAGCCCCGCCGGGTCAGAAACGCCAGGCGAAGCCGCTGCTGCAGCGTGCGGTGCCCGCCCTCGTCACCCTGTCGGCCGCCTTCCCCCAGGACGGTCACGCTGGCCCCTCAGCCCCGAGCCCCGGCACGCACCGGCACCCTGGCCAGAAGTCCGTCAACGATGTCCGCCTCTGTGGTGCCGGCGACCTCCGCGCGGCGCTGCAGAACGAGCCGGTGCGCCAGGACGGGAGGGCTGACCGCGGCGACGTCGTCCGGCAGCACAAAATCGCGGGCGTTCAGTGCGGCCTCCGCCTTCGCCGCGCGCAGCAGCTGGAGGAGCGAGCGCGGGCTGGCCCCGAGTCGCACGTCGGGATGCTCGCGCGAGGCCTGGCCTAGCGCCACCACGTACTCCTTGACGGGATCCGAGACGTAGACCGATTGGACTGTCGCAATCAGCGCGCGCAGCTCCCCGGTGTCCACCACGGCGCGGACGGCGTCCAGCGGCGACCTCGACTGGTGCGTCTCGAGCATGGCGAGCTCTGCCGTCGTGTCCGGATAGCCCATGGACACGCGCGCCATAAAGCGGTCGCGCTGGGCTTCGGGGAGAGGGAACGTGCCCTCCAACTCGATGGGGTTCTGCGTCGCGATCACCATAAAGGGCTCGTCCAGCGTGTAGGTGGTGCCGTCCACCGTGACCTGGTGCTCTTCCATGCACTCGAGGAGCGCGGACTGCGTCTTGGCTGAGGCGCGGTTGATCTCGTCGCCGATGACGATGTTCGCGAAGACGGGGCCCTGACGGAACTCGAACGTGTGCGAGTCCTGGTTGTAGATGGACACGCCGGTGACGTCGGAGGGCAGGAGATCCGGCGTGAACTGGATCCTGCTGACGCTGCAGTCCACGGTCCGCGCGAGGGTCTTGGCGAGCATCGTCTTGCCGACGCCGGGCACGTCCTCCAGCAGCAGGTGCCCCTGGGCCAGCAGCACGGTGAGCGCGGTCCGGGCCACGGCGGCCTTCCCGTCGATGACCGTGGCGATGGAATCCAGAATCTTCCCGCAGCTTCGTCCGAAGTCCTCGGCCGAATACGTCCCCGACTGCGTGGCTGGCTGCACGTGCACTCCCTGCTCGCTATGGCGATAGAAACTCGTTTTGACAAGACTACTCACGAATGATGTGGCGTGGGGCACATCGGTCGGCGCACCGGGCCGGAGGTAGCCTTGGTCTGCACTTCAACACCCGCGCAGAGAGGACATCCGTTGCCGAACAGCCACCCGGACCATCGGCCGAGCGCCACGGGGCGGGCGGCCCTCGCCGCCGGCGGCCAGACCCCGGCCGCCTACCGTCCCCCGGAGCAGGAGGGCGAGCCCTCGGGTGGCGCCGGGTCGGCCGACGCTGGATCCGGCGACGGGGCCCGGCGCGCGGGGGACGACGCCGGACGCAAACGCAACCTCGACTACCCGCCCGCGCCGGAGCCGCTGGCCGTCCCCGTGCCGGACAACCACACGCACCTGGACTTCCGGGACGGGTGGGTCACCGTCGGCGTCTCCGACGCGCTGGACGCGGCCAACGCCGTTGGCGTGTCCGGCGTTGTCCAGGTGGGCTGCGACGTCGAATCGTCCCGGTTCGCCGTCGCGGCCGCCGAGGCGGACGTCCGGGTCCTGGCCGCCGTGGCCATCCATCCAAACGACGCGCCGCCGCTGGCGGAGCGGGGCGGGCTCGACGACGCGCTCGCGCAGGTCGACGTCCTGGCCGCGCACCCCCGGGTCAGGGCCGTGGGGGAGACCGGCCTGGACCGCTTCAGGACCGGGCCGGAGGGCGCCGCCGCGCAGGAGTACTCGTTCCGCCGCCACATCGACATGGCGGTGCGGCACGGCAAGGCACTGCAGATCCACGACCGTGAGGCGCACGCGGACATCGTGCGGATCCTGGGGGAGGAAAAGCTACCGGACAGGGTCGTCTTCCACTGCTTCTCGGGCGACGCGGAGCTGGCCCGCATCTGCAACGAGAACGGCTGGTACATGTCCTTCTCCGGCACGGTGACGTTCAAGAACTCGCACGGACTGCGCGAGGCCCTGGCGCTCGCCGACCGGAACCTGGTGTTGGTGGAGACGGACGCCCCGTTCCTCACCCCGCACCCGTTCCGCGGGCGGCCCAATGCGAGCTACCTCATCCCCTATACCGTGCGGTCCATGGCCGGTTTCCTGGGGGAGGACGTGGACGGGTTCTGCCGTGACCTGGCGTCCAACACTTTGGCGGTCTACGGGAGATTCGATCGGTAGGATTCGGGCCCTCTCTCGCCGGAATCCGCGGCCGCACGCCGGCCCCTACACCGGATCCGCACGAATTCAACGGAGCGCGCTTGTCACATTATTACGAATCGGTTACGGTTAACGATTAGTAGCCGGGATCGGGGAAGGTTTCCGGGTATCAAGCCGAGCCGGAAGGCAGTTGGACGTTCCGTTCGTACGCCCAAACACGCATCCGCGTAGCTCGACCTGTGCCATGCAATGACGCCAGCACGGGAGGATCCCACGTGCGACTCGCTGGGGTCGTCCTCCAGTGCCAATACCCCGTGCCCGGAAGCCAACGACGTTTGGATTCCCGTGCAACACGCCCTCAAAAAACGCTGGGTCAAGATCAGCGCCCAGGCGGTCATCCTGACCGCACTCGTTCTAGGACTCGTCTCCTTCGTGGGAGCCAACAAGACGGTCGCACTGACCGTCGACGGTGAGACGCAGAGCGTCCAGACCTTTGGCGGGACCGTGGCCGATGTGCTCGCCGCCTCAAACATCTCCCTCGCCGACCGCGACGAGGTCACCCCCTCGCTCGAGGCTCAGATCCAGGACGGCACGGCCATCGAGGTCAACCGCTCCAAGGCCGTCAACGTCTCCATTGATGGAGTCGACCGCGTCGTCCACACCACCGGCATGACCGTGGCGGACATCCTGGCCCAGCTCAAGGTCGAAGGCGCGTCCGACGTCTCGCTGGGAGACCAGATGCAGCTCGCGTCGCTGAGCACCCCCCTCGAGATCAGCACCCCCAAGACCGTCGCCCTGACCGTTGACGGCAAGACCCGCAAGCTGACGACGACGGTCGAGACCGTCGGCGCCCTGCTGGCGGAGTCCAAGGTCAAGCTGGACAAGGACGACGAGCTCTCCGCCAAGAAGGCCGCCAAGGTCTCCGACGGGTTGAAGCTCAAGGTTGTGCGCGTCGCGACCAAGACCACCACCGGCACGCAGGCCATCGCCAACGGCAAGAAGACCGTCGAGGACGATTCGCTCCTCGAGGGCAAGACCAAGGTGCTCGAGGCCGGCAGCGACGGCGTCCGCACCTTGAGCTACAAGGTCGTGACGAAGGACGGCAAGACGGTTTCCAAGAAGCTGGTCGGCTCCAAGGTCACCACCAAGGCTGTCGACACGAAGATCGCCGTCGGCACCAAGGAAAAGCCGAAGCCGGTCGTGAAGTCCGCCCCGGCGAAGTCCGCCACTTCGGCTCCGAAGGCCTCGGCCCCGAAGGCCTCCACCCCCAAGGCCGCGGCGTCCAGTTCCGGCGGCACGACCGCCTCCGCCTCCAACGTCTCCGGCTCTTGGGCCGCGCTCGCCAAGTGCGAGTCCGGCGGCAATTGGGCCATCAACACCGGCAACGGATACTACGGCGGGCTGCAGTTCAGCCTGAGCAGCTGGCAGGGCGTCGGCGGCACGCAATACGCCGCCTACCCGCACCAGGCCACCCCGGCACAGCAGATTGCCGCGGCGGAGAAGCTCCGGGCGAGCGGTGGCTGGGGCCACTGGCCCGCCTGCTCGGCCAAGCTCGGCCTGCGCTAGACAGCGGAGCCGCCAGGTGCGGCACCGTGGACAAGGGAGGAGCCCCGCCACACCGGCGGGGCTCCTCCCTTGTCCTGAACTAGGATTGGTTGCGTGACTGACGACTCTCCGAACGCCCCGGCGCAGGCCGCGCCCACCGGCCCGCCTCCGCTTTTGGGCGCAGCCGACATCCGACGCCTCGCCGGCGAACTCGACGTGCGGCCGACCAAGACGCTCGGCCAGAACTTCGTCATCGACGGGAACACCATCCGCCGCATCGTCGCCTCGGCGGGCATCGGGCCGGAGGAGACGGTGCTGGAGGTTGGCCCGGGGCTGGGCTCGCTCACGCTGGGCCTGCTCGATGCCGCGTCCAGGGTCGTCGCCGTCGAGATCGACCCGAAGCTTGCCGGCCGGCTTGAACAGACCGTGGCGGAGTTCCGGCCCGCCCGCGCGCGGAACCTCGACGTCGTCCTCGCCGACGCCATGCGTGTCACCGAACTGCCCCATCCGCCGAGCTCACTGGTGGCCAACCTCCCGTACAACGTCGCGGTCCCCGTGGTGCTTCACCTGTTGGAGCATTTCCCGAGCATCCGCCACGGCCTGGTCATGGTCCAGGACGAGGTCGCCGACAGGCTGTGCGCCGGCCCGGGCAACAAGACCTACGGGATCCCGAGTGTGAAGGCCGCCTGGTACGGCACCATGCGCAAAGCCGGAGTCATCGGCATGAACGTCTTCTGGCCCGCACCCAAGATCCACAGCGGGCTGGTGGGCTTCGAACGCCACGAGCCGCCGCGCACGACGGCGACGCGAGAGCAGGTCTTCGCGGTCATCGACGCCGCGTTCGCCCAACGGCGCAAGACGCTGCGCGCGGCGCTGGCCGGATGGGCCGGCGGCGCCGTCCGCGCCGAGGAGGCGCTTGTGGCCGCAGGGATCGATCCGCAGACCCGCGGCGAGCGACTGGGCATCGAGGAGTTCGCCCGGATCGCCGAGGCCGCCGTGAAGGCCGCGAAACCCGTGGACGCCGACGGGGCAGTCTCGTGACCCGCACGGTGACCGCGCGCGCGCCGGGCAAGATCAACGTGTACTTCCGCGTTGGTCCGCCGCGCGAGGACGGCTACCACTCTGTCGCCAGCCTCTACCTGGCGGTGTCGATGTTCGAGGACGTGTCCGCCACCGCGCGCGCGGACGGCGGCGTGACGGTCAGCCTGCACCCGGATTCCACGGCCGTGACCGATCCGGAGGACTTCCCGCTGGGAGAGGACAACCTGGTGGTCCGCGCAGCGCGGCTGCTGGCCGAGCACACCGGGCATGCCGCGGGCGTGGATCTGGAGATCACCAAGCGGGTCCCGATCGCGGGCGGCATGGGTGGCGGATCGGCCGACGCCGCCGCCACCCTTGTGGCCTGCAACGCCCTCTGGGGCACCGGGCTGAACCGCGAGGAACTCGGCAAACTCGGAGCCCGGCTGGGAGCCGACGTGCCGTTCGCGCTGTCCGGCGGCGCCGCGGTAGGCCTCGGCGTCGGCGACGAATTGTCGCCGCTGCTGATGCGCAGCCGAACGGACTGGGTGCTGGTGCCGGCAAGCTACGGTTTGTCCACGCCCGCCGTCTACGCCGAACTCGACGAGTTGCGCCAGGGACGGGACGTCCAGGAGCCCACCGAGGTCGACCCCGCCGTCGTGCAGGCCCTCGTGGCGGGCGACCATGTGCTGCTGCAGGGGCTGGTGGAGAACGATCTGGCCCCCGCCGCACGTTCCCTCGCCCCCGTCCTGGGCGCCGTCCTGGAGATGGGCGAGTCCGCCGGCGCCTTGGCGTCCATCGTGTCCGGCTCCGGGCCCACCATTGCGCTGCTTGTCAGCGACGAGGAACACGCCGAGGAGGTGGCGTTCCAACTCCGCGACGAGTCCGGCCTGGATGCCCGCCCCGTCTACGGCCCGGTCCACGGCGCCACCATCGTCTGAGGACCGGGGCCCACAGCCCCCACCACGCGCCCTGTCGTGAACGATCATGGCGCACCGCACGCCTCCCGCCGTCGGATCCGCCGGCAACACCGTTAGGAAGTACCGTTTTGGCCCATTTGCTCGGAGCAGAGAACGTCACCGTCTCGTTCGCCACCCGCACGGTCCTGGATGGCGTGAGCCTGGGACTCGAGGACGGTGACCGCATCGGCATGGTGGGGCGCAACGGCGACGGCAAGTCCACGCTGATGCGCCTGCTCGCCCAGCGTCAGCAGCCCGACACCGGGCGCGTGACCAAGCGGGGCGACGTGACCGTGGGTTACCTCGACCAGCAGGACGTGCTCGACGGCGACCTGGAGGTGGGGCAGGCCATCGTCGGCGACGCCGCGGACCACGAGTGGGCGTCCAACCCCAAGGTCCGCGATGTTATGGGCGGCCTGGTGGGCGAGGTCGACTGGCACGCGCGCGTCTCCAGCCTGTCCGGTGGACAACGCCGGCGCGTGGCCCTGGCCAAGCTGCTCATCGGCGACGACGACGTCGTGATGCTCGACGAGCCCACTAACCACCTCGACGTCGAGGGTGTCGCGTGGCTTGCCAGGCACCTGCGCCAGCGCTGGCGCGCGTCCGCCGGCGGGCTCCTGGTCATCACCCACGACCGCTGGTTCCTCGACGAGATCTGCACGCGCACCTGGGAGGTGCACGATGGCGTCGTCGACCCGTTCGACGGCGGCTACGCCGCCTACGTGCTGGCCCGCGCCGAGCGCGACCGGATGAACGCCGTCGTCGAAAACAAGCGCCAGCAGCTGGTGAAGAAGGAGCTCGCGTGGCTGCGCCGCGGCGCTCCCGCGCGGACGGCGAAGCCGAAGTTCCGCATCGAGGCGGCCAACGACCTGATCAACGACGTCCCGGAGCCGCGGGATTCCGTGGCGCTGTCCAAGATGGCGACAGCGCGGCTGGGCAAGGACGTGCTGGACCTGGAGCACGTGTCTCTGGCCTTCGACGGCGCCGCGCCGCTCTTCGACAACATCACCCTGCGCCTGGCGCCGGGGGAGCGGCTCGGCATCGTCGGCGTCAACGGCGCCGGCAAGTCGACCCTGCTGCGGCTGCTCAACGGAGAGATCGACCCGACGTCGGGGCGGCTGAAGCGCGGCAAGACCGTGAAGACCGCCATTCTCACGCAGGAGGTCCGCGAACTCGACGAGCTGGCGGACATGCGCGTCACCGAGGTCATCCAGAGCGAGCGCAACGTGTTCGAGGTCGGCGGCAAGGAGGTCTCCGCCGGGCAGCTGGTGGAGCAGCTCGGGTTCGGCCCGGAGAAGCAGTGGACCCCGGTCAAGGAACTCTCGGGAGGCGAGCGCCGGCGCCTGCAGCTGTTGCGCCTGCTGGTGGGAGAGCCGAACGTGCTGATGCTCGACGAGCCGACCAACGACTTGGACACGGACACGCTCTCGGCGGTCGAGGACCTGCTGGACGGCTGGGCCGGCACGCTCGTGGTCGTCAGCCACGACAGGTATCTGCTGGAGCGCGTGACGGACCACCAGCTGGCGCTGCTCGGCGACGGGCGCCTCCGCGGACTGCCGGGCGGCGTGGACCAGTACCTCGAATTGCGCGAGACCGCCGGCGCGGGCTCCGGCGGGGCCAAGACCGGCCCCGCGGCAACGTCCGGCTCGGTGGCGGCCACGGCCGGGCCCAGCGAGGCCGAGAAGCGTGACGCCCGCAAGGAGGTCAACCGCATCGAGCGTCAGCTGGGCAAGCTGGCGCAGCAGGAGGAGAAGCTGCACAAGCAGATGGCCGACTCCTCGGCCGCCATGAAGCTGGACGAACTGGCCGGACTCAACGCGAAGCTCAAGGCCGTCGAGGCTGAGCGCGAGGTGCTGGAGGAGGCCTGGATGTCCGCAGCCGAGGTGGCGGGGGACTGACGCCTAGGTCGCAGCGTTGATCGGCGTAGGAGGCGTCAGCGAAGTGATCGGCACCCGGGACGTCAATCTCGCGACGTAGCTCAGGCAACCGGGCGTGGACGGGACCGTGACGGTGAAGTCGTGGGTGCCGCCGTTCCTGGCGCCTCGTCCTCCTGACGCCGCGATCCGCATGTGGCTGTCGTTCGAGCAGGTGAACTGTGCGTCGCCCTGCTCTTCCGTGGTGACGGAAAAGGAGAAGGTGGTGTTGCGGCCTTCGTGGAATCGGCCGCTGGCGCTGATCGTCACCACCCCCATGCTGGCGTCTAGCAGGGCGATTACGCTTCCCGAGGGCACGACCTCGGCGTCCTGCGGACGTTCGGCGCTGAGCGCGACGACGGGCGCGGACCTTGCGGATCCGTGCACGTGGGTGCGGTGTTCTACGGCAATGGACATCTGATTTCCCCCCAAACGGTGGGACCGCGTCGCCTTCTTCCCCGAGAAGACGACCCCAAACACCGGACGGTGTTGCGGTCCCTGTACCGGGAGCCTAAGGGCCGAACCCATCGGACTCGCGAAAGTTTGCTGCAATTTTTGATCAATTCCCCCTGGAGTGCCGTCAATCCTCGCGCCCTTGTCGACCGGTGCGCGGGACAGCTCTGCAAAGAATGGACCCGCGGCGACCTCCGGTTTGGTAGAAGTCGCCGCGGGTCCGATCGAAATTGCGACGCTCGATGCCGAGTTGTCGCCGCGAGACATGGGGCGCTGGTGTGGCTACTTCTTGGAAATCGAAGCTAGAGGCGAGCCGCCGAGTGAATGACCTTTTCCGAAGTGAATTCGCTGATGTAGCTCGCCTTTGAGGATCCCTCAGCATTGGCTGGGATTCGCACTGTTATAAGCTGCTTACCCTTTCCGTTGGTGGAGTCGGTGCTCAAGAGGATAACTCCACCCTGCCCTTTGGCCTTGATCTTAGGTTCGCCGTTGTCTGTTGTGATTAGGAATTGGACATCGACAAACGTGTGGAAATGGCCGCTCACGCGTATGCGGAATGTATTGGCTGCAAAGTCCAATACGTCCACAGTCCCATTAGTCGTCGACGCAGCGGCCTGCGGAGCTGCGGCGGCGAGTGCGATAACGGGCACCGACCAGGCGGCACCCTTTACGAGGGCGCGACGATTTACAGCAGTGCTCATTCAGTAATCCCCAATACGTTGGGACCGCTTCGCCTTCTTCCCCAAGAAGACGACCCCAAGACACCCACAGGTGTAGCGGTCCGTGTACTGAAAACCTATTTTTTCAAAGCACTGGTTTCACGAAAGATTGCCACAACGTTCGCTCAATTTTGGCGAAATTTAGGCCGTTTCATCCCTCAATTCCGGGTCTTTCTTCAGGCCGGTCAGGCCGTACCACGCGAGGTTGACCACGTGGGCGGCCACGGTCCGCTTGTCCGGATGCCGCGCTTCGAGCCACCAATGGCCGGTCATGGCCACCATTCCAACCAGCATCTGCGCGTACACCGAGCGGTCCTCGGTGCTGAACCCGCGGCGCCGGAACTCATCGGCCAGGATCTCCTCGACCTGCTCCGTGACCTTGGAGAGCAGCGTGGAGAAGGTTCCGTTCGGCTGTGACGGCGGCGCATCGCGAATGAGGATCCTGAACCCCTCCGCCTGCTCCTCGATGTAGGTCAGCAGCGCTAGGGCGGCGCGTTCGACAAGCACTCGAGGGCTTGCGCCGCCGTCGGACTCCAGCGCGCCCAGGATGCTTCCGAGGAGCGAGCGGTAGGCGGTGGTCACGATCTCCATGTAGAGCGCTTCCTTGCTGCCGAAGTGCTCGTAGACCACGGGCTTGGAGACGCCGGACGCCGAGGCGATCTCCTCGATCGTGGTTCCCTCCAGGCCTCGCAGGGCGAACAGGGTGCGGGCGATGCCGCCGATCTGCAGCCGGCGTTCCGGGCCGGTCATGCGCACGCGCCGTGGCGGCGGCTCGGGGAGGGTTTCACTGGTCATCGTCACATCGTACGGCGCGGGAGTGCCGGAATCCCGCCGGATTCGGGGCCGGTCGCGGCATGGGTCGCGATCAGCGGGGCACAACTCAGCATGCCGCGACAAGTGTGGCAAAATAGCTAACTGTGCTCGGCGCCTCCGCGTGCGGGCACAGTATTCCGCTCTGGTGTAATGGCAGCACCCCGGCCTTTGGAGCCGTGGAGTATAGGTTCGAATCCTATGGGCGGAACAAGCACGGCCGGCGCCGGTCTGCCGCACGGTAGACTGGGCTGGCCCGGCCAGCGAGTCGGGCCCGTGTCACCAACCCCAGGGAGTGCCTAACTTGAGCGTGGAGCCCACGGCCCCGGCCGCCATCATCGTTCTGGCCGCAGGAGCCGGAACCCGCATGAAGTCGGCGAAGCCCAAGATCCTTCACGAACTCGGCGGACGCTCCATGGTGGGGCACGCGCTCGCCGCGGCCAAGGGTCTGGACCCCGTCCAGCTGGTGGCGGTCGTCCGCCACGAACGCGACCGCGTCGTCGAGCACCTGCTGGACATCGAGCCCGGGATCACCATCGCCGACCAGGACGACGTCCCCGGCACGGGCCGCGCCGTCCAGATTGGCCTGGCAACACTTACCCCGAAGCTCGAGGGCACCATCGTGGTGACCTACGGCGACGTGCCGCTGCTCACCACCGAACTGCTCGCGGAGCTCGTGGCGGCCCACGAGGACAACGAAAACGCCGCGACCGTCCTGACGGCGCTCCTCGACGACGCGACGGGGTACGGCCGCATTCTTCGCGCCCCCGACGGAACCGTCACCGGCATCGTCGAACACAAGGACGCAACCGTGGAACAGCGCGCCATCCGCGAGGTCAACTCGGGGATCTACGCGTTCGACGCCGAGGTCCTGCGCACCGCGCTCGAGCGCGTCACCACGGACAACGTCCAGGGCGAGATGTACCTCACCGACGTCCTGGCGATCGCCCGGAACGACGGCGGCCGCGTCGCCGCCGTCGTCACCACCGACCGCTGGCAGGTGGAAGGCGCGAACGACCGTGTGCAGCTCGCCGCGCTGGGCAAGGAAATGAACCGCCGCACTGTCGAGCGCTGGATGCGCGCCGGGGTCACGGTCATCGACCCGGCCACCACGTGGATCGACGCTGAGGTGGCACTGTCACCTGACGTGACCCTGAAGCCCGGCACCCAGCTCCACGGCTCGACGGCCGTGGGCACCGAGGCCGTCATTGGACCAGACACCACTCTGACCAACGTGACGGTCGGCCGCCGCGCACGTATCACGCGCAGCGACGCCACGGACTCCCGCATCGGGGACGGTGCCACGGTCGGGCCGTTCGCCTACCTGCGCGCCAAAACCGTGTTGGGCGAAGACGGCAAGATCGGTGCGTTCTACGAGACCAAGAACGTCACGGTCGGCAAGGGCTCCAAGTTGTCGCACCTCGGATACGCCGGGGACGCCGAAATCGGGGAGTACACGAACATCGGCTGCGGCAACATCACCGCCAACTACGACGGCGTGAACAAGCACCGGACCGTCATCGGCTCGCACGTCCGCACCGCGTCCAATACCGTATTCGTCGCCCCCGTCCGCGTCGGCGACGGCGCGTACACGGGAGCCGGGGCAATCGTCCGCAAGGACGTTCCGGCTGGAGCCCTCGCACTCACCGTCGCCCCGCAGCGAAACGCCGAGGGCTGGACCCAAGCGAACCGGCCGGGCTCCCCGGCCGCCGAAGCCGCCCAGCGCGCCGCCGGCTAGCCGCGGCCGCGCACACCCCAACAAGCCCCTCCAAGTGCCCCAGCAGATCGAGAAAGTGAATTCATGAGCGAACTGAGCCACAACGTCGACAAGAAATTGGTGTTGGCGAGCGGCCGCGCCCACCCGGAATTGGCGGAGGAGATCGCATCCGTCCTGGAAACCGAACTGCTGCCGATGTCCGCCTACGACTTCGCGAACGGCGAGATCTACGTGCGCTCGGGGGAGAGCGTGCGTGGCAAGGACGTCTTCATCATCCAGTCGCACCCCGCGCCGCTGAACAACTGGCTGATGGAACAGCTCATCATGGTGGACTCCATGAAGCGCGCCTCCGCCAGGCGCATCACCGTGGTCTCGCCGTTCTACCCGTACGCCCGCCAGGACAAGAAGGGCCGGGGCCGCGAACCGATCTCCGCCCGCCTCGTCGCGGACCTGTACAAGACTGCCGGCGCCGACCGCATCATGAGCGTTGACCTCCACACCGCGCAGATCCAGGGCTTCTTCGACGGCCCCGTGGACCACCTGTTCGCCATTCCGCTTTTGGCCGACTACATCCGCGGCCGCGTCGACATCGACAACGTGACGGTGGTTTCACCGGACACAGGCCGCGTGCGCGTCGCCGAGCAGTGGGCGGACCGCCTCGGCGGAGCCCCGCTGGCCTTCGTGCACAAGTCGCGCGACCTGACCGTGCCGAACCAGGCGGTCTCCAAGACCGTTGTGGGCCAGATCGAAGGACGAACCTGCGTCCTGATCGACGACATGATCGACACCGGCGGCACCATCTCGGGCGCCGTCCGCGTGCTGAAGGAAGCGGGAGCGAAGGACGTCATCATCGCGGCAACGCACGCCGTGTTCTCCGAGCCCGCCTCGCAGCGGCTGTCCGAGTCAGGCGCGCGCGAGGTTGTTGTGACCAACACGTTGCCCATCTCGGCGTCCAAGCGCTTCAAGCAGCTCACCGTACTCTCCATCGCTCCGATGATCGCCCGTGCGGTCAAGGAGGTCTTCGAGGACGGCTCCGTCACGAGCCTCTTCGACGGCAACGCCTAACGGACCGAGCCGCACGACGGCGGGGCCCGGACGCAGCGGCGTCCTGGCCCCGCCGTCGTTGTTGTGGGGTGCATCGCGTTGGCCGCGGTCGGGCGGGTCCCCGGCGCGCCGCGGCGCGGCCGCCCGGTAGGCTGGCGGGGTGGTAAAGATCCTGACTGTATGCACCGGAAACATCTGCCGGTCCCCGTTTGCCGAGCGCTACCTGCAGACCCACCTCGACGAGCTGGCGCCCGGTCGCTTCGAACTCTCGAGCGCCGGAACGCAGGCCATGGTGGGCAAGCCCATGGATCGCAGGTCCGCCGAACTGCTGGAACAGGCCGGCGGTAGCGACGACGGCTTCCAGGCCCGGCAACTCAACGAGATGATGCTCTCCGACGTGGACTTCGTCCTGGCGCTGACCGTCGAGCACCGCAACGTCGTTCTGGCGCGGAGCCCGCGGATGCTCAAGCGCGCCTTCACCGTCCGGGAATTCGCCCGGGTCCTCGACGCCATTCGTGCCGACGACGCCGTCTCGCTGCCCCGCGGCGGCGACCCGGAGGACATCGCCGCGCGTTGGAAGGCGCTCCCCAAGCTCGCTGCGCTAAAGCGCCACCAGGCGCATGCGGGCGGCGACGACGTCGTGGACCCGTACCGGCAACCGTCGGAGGTCTACGCGCGGATGATCGACCAGCTGCTTCCGCCGCTGCGCTCGATCGTCGAGTTCGAGGCCGCGGCCGTCCGCGCGTAGCCCACCGGCACAGGCCCGCAACGGCGGACGTCCCGCAGGCCAAACAAAAGAGCCCGGTTCCCCCGCGCTGGCGGCTTGGGGAACCGGGCTCTTGTTGTTGCTGGCTAGCCGCGGCGGCGCAGGTGGCGCATCTGCGGTGAGGTCAGCAGTTCGTCGAAGGACGGGTCGTCGGCGCCGGCCTCGGCGCTTTCGAAGTCGTAGATCGATTCGGGCGCCGGCTGGGCGCTGCCCCGTGCGGACGCCGTGCCTGCGGCAGCAGGGGCCTGCTGGGACTGCTGTCCGCCGAAGGCCTCCTCTCCGAACGACTTGTCGTCCGCGGCGAGGTGGGCCGCCGGCGTGGCCGCGGCGTGCGCGGTGGCGCGCTCGGGGGCCTCAACGGGGACTGCCTGATCCGTGCGGCGGCTGGTCTCGCCCTCGCCGGACTGCGACGAGTAGTAGTACTTGCCGTAGTAGCCGTATTGGTTGGCGCCGGCGCCCTTGGTGGGAACCTGGTTGAGGATTGCTCCCAGCACGTGGGCGTCGACCTTGTGCAGGTTCTCGAGGGCCTTTTCCAGCTCGTCCGTTGTCGTCGAGCCCGCCCTGACCGTCACGAGCGCGCCGTCGGCGGACTTGGTGAGGATCGCGGCGTCGGTCACGGGGAGCAGCGGGGGAGCGTCGATGAGAACAACGGCGGTCTCCGACAGGTCGCGGAGCAGCTTCTTCATGGCGCGCGAGCCCAGGAGTTCGGACGGGTTCGGCGGGATGCGTCCGGACGAGAGCAGGGACAGGTTGGGGACCGGTCCGTATGGCTGCAGCACGTCGTCGATGTCCGCCATTCCGCTGAGGACGTCGGTGAGTCCCGCGCCGGCGGGAAGGCCGAAGACCTCGGTGAGCACGGGGCGGCGGAGGTCGCCGTCCACGAGGACGGTCTCTCGGCCAGTCGCGGCGATTGCCACGGCCAGGTTCGCGGTCACGGTCGACTTGCCCTCGCCGGGGACGGAGGAGGTGACGACGATGATCCTCGGGGGGTTGTCGACGTCCATGTAGGCCAGGTTCGTGCGCAGTTCCCGGAGGGACTCGGAGAAGGCGTGTGACTCGCGGTCGTCGTGGTCGAGCAGGCCGGTTTCCACGATCTGGCGGTGGTCGCTCAGGCGCGGGTCGGACGGGATGGTGCCCACAACGCTCGTGCCGAGACGTTCCACGGCTTCGGCGGAACGGATGCGGCGGTCGAGGTGGTTGCGGATCAACGCGTAGCCGAGGCCCAGGGCCAGTCCGACGACGCCACCGAGGGCGAGAGCCAGCTTCGTGTTCGGGGACACCGGTTCGGTGGGCAGCGCGGCCATCCCGAGAGGGGCCACCTGGACCGCGGGTTCGGAAGACTCGTCGCTCGAGCCGGCGGACTCGATGTCCGCAACCTGGGCGGCCAGGGCCTGGACCCATTCGTTGGCGAGGTTCTGCGCGGCGACCGGGTCGGTGGACGTGGCGCTGACGCGGACCTCGGCGGTGGCGGTCGGAACCTCGACCGAGATCTGGCCCAGCAGCAGGTCCGGGCTGATGTCCAGGCCCAGCTCCTCCTGCACCTTGAGGGCGACGGGGCGCGTCTCGGCGATCGACTTGTAGCTCGTCGCCTTCGACTTGGCGAGGTTGTCGCCCGCGAGGGCCGTACCGATGTTGTCGGCGCCGGCGGTGACAACCATGCCCGACGACGAGGCCTCGTAGATCTTCGGCTGCGTCAGCGTCCAGACAAAGGCAAGGAGAATCGTGGCGAGCAGTATCGCCGAAATTCCCCGCCAGTAGGTCCTGACCACATTGAGATACTGGCGCAGATCCGGCCCAGCCTCAGCGCCGTTGAGTTCGTTCGGTTCCAAAATAAGATCTCCCCGTGGGCTCGGTACAGGCAAAAGAAGCTCTCCAGGCCAACTTTGCGCGCTATATTCCATCTGATTTTAGCTCAATTAGTGCTGCCAACTTTCCTCTGGATCAACACGAGTCGCAGACGCAACATAGCGCGAGTCGCCATCGCGCGGCTTGTCAAGAGTTGGACGGCCTATAGGGACAGGTCGGTTGTGGCCAAACCCTGCCCGCACAGCGAGTCGAGGAAGTCGGCGACCGTCGGCGCGACCTGCTCGGTCGCCACCCCATACTCGGCGGCGACCCGGGCCGCGATCTGGGACGCGGTCCCCGGCTCGGAGAGCGCGCGCCAGATTGCCGCGGCCGATTCCTCGAGTACGACCGGCTGGTCGGCGTCGAGCTCGAGGACCGCGAAGCGCGCTCCGCCGTCGGAGGCCGCGACGGCGATGTTGTCGGACATGCGCCACACGGCGGCGGCGGTCGGGATCTCCATGGCCCGATCCTAGCCCCGGTCCCGGCGGCGGCGTGGGGGCTGGTAGGATGGTCGGCAGTGCCCAGGCGAGGGAGCGGGACCTTGTGTCCCCCACACTCCGTGATCGACGAGGCTAGACGCTGAACCCGGCGGCCATCATCCGATGGACGTTGCGGCATCTAGGCTTTGACCTTCGAGCCAGGCAGCCCGCAACCAGTCCAAGGAGAACCACCATGACCGACCAGCTCAAGATTGCCGCCGAACTGCGCACCGACTTCGGCAAGGGCGCGGCCCGCCAGGCCCGTCGCGACCACAAGATCCCCGCCGTCGTCTACGGCCACGGCGCAGAGCCGCTGCACGTCCTCCTGCCGACGCAGCAGACCACGCTGGCGGTCCGCCACTCCAACGCCCTTCTGGTCCTCGACGTCGAGGGCGAAGAGCACATGGCCCTGGTCAAGGACATCCAGCGCCACGCGCTGAAGCAGTCCGTCGACCACCTCGACCTGCTGACCGTCCGCAAGGGCGAGAAGGTCACCGTGGACGTCTCCGTGCACGTTGAGGGCGAAGTTGCCCCCGGCGCCGTCCTGGACCTCGAGCAGTTCACCGTCTCCGTCGAGGCCGAGGCGACCCATCTGCCCGACTCCGTCACGGTCAACGTCGAGGGCCGCGAGGCCGGCGACAGCGTCCTCGCCTCCGACCTCGTCCTCCCTAAGGGCACCTCGCTGCTCATCGACGCCGACACCGTTATCGCCACCGTCTACGTCCCGGCCGCGGCCGACCTGGGCGAAGAGGGCGGCGAGGCTGCAGGCGAGGCCCCGGCGGCCTCCGCCACGTCCGCCGAGTAGGGACTTTCCCCCACCCGCATGACTAGCGACACTTGGCTCGTAGCCGGGCTCGGAAACCCCGGGCCCGGCTACGCCCATAACCGGCACAACGTGGGGCAAATGGTCCTCGACGAACTCGCCGTTCGCGTCGGCGGCTCCTTCAAGGCGCACAAGTCCCGGGCGCAGGTCCTCGAGGGGCGCCTCGGCATCGGCGGGCCTCGCGTTGTCCTGGCGAAGCCGGCGACGTACATGAACCTCGCCGGCGGACCGGTCTCGTCCCTGGCGAAGTTCTACTCGCTGGACCCGGCCCACGTGATCGCGATCCACGACGAGATCGACATTCCCTTTAACACCGTCAAGCTGAAGCTGGGCGGCGGCGAGGGCGGCCACAACGGCCTGCGGGACATCTCCAAGGCGCTCTCCACCAAGGACTACTACCGCGTGCGCGTCGGCGTCGGCCGCCCACCGGGCCGCATGGACACGGCGGACTATGTCCTCAAGGACTTCGGGACGGTCGAAAAGAAGGACCTTCCGTTCCTGATCGACGACGCCGCGGACGCCGCGGAACTGCTCATCCGCGAGGGCCTGGAGGCGGCGCAGGGGAAGTTCCACGGCGCCTGACTAGTGCGGACGGATCTACCCCGACGTAGAAAGTTGGCCAAGGGTTAGGCGTTTGACAGATTTTTGACTTATGCTGATCACAGCCTTCGTGGCTCCCTGAGTGGGGGCCGGCAGCAGGCGGCCTCTGAGACTGGGCCACCCCCATCCTGCTGCCGGTCCCTTTTCAATGTCCGGGCAAGGTTAGGCTCGGCTCAGATGTGGTTTGGCACGCCGAGTGGGAGGATTAGAGTACGATTCCGTTCCGGAATCCCAAGCACCTAGCATCCCCCAAGCGAAGGGTCCGTCCATAGTGGAGTCACCCACCCGCCCGACCGCCACCGACGCGGCGCCGCTCGACGACGCGGAGGTGGGCCGCCTGCGCGCGGACTTCACCATCCTCGGCCGCACCATCAACGAGGCGCCGCTGGTGTATTTGGACTCCGGCGCGACGTCCCAAAAGCCGCAGTGCGTCCTCGAGGCCGAGCAGCACTACTACGAACGCTTCAACGCGGCGGTCCACCGGGGCGCGCACAGCCTGGCCGTCGAAGCCACGGAAATCTACGAGGACGCCCGGGCAACCGTTGCCGCCTTCGTGGGCGCCGCCACGGACGAACTGGTGTGGACGTCCAACGCCACGGAGGCGATCAACCTCGTTGCGTATGCGTTCTCCAACGCCGCGGCCGGCCGCGGCGGGCCCGCGGCCGAGCGCTTCGTCCTTGGCCCCGGCGACGAGATCGTGGTCACCGAGCTCGAACACCACGCCAACCTCATCCCATGGCAGGAACTCGCGTTCCGGACCGGCGCCACCCTGCGTTACATCCCCGTCGACCCCGACGGCGCGCTGCGCATGGATCTGGCCGCGGGCATCGTGGGTCCGCGCACCCGCATCCTGGCCTTCAGCCACGTTTCGAACGTCCTCGGCACCGTCACCGACGTGGCCCCGCTGGTGGAGTTGGCCCGGCGCGTCGGCGCGCTCACCGTCCTGGACGCCTGCCAGTCCGTCCCCCACCTGCCGGTCGACGTCCGCGAGCTTGGCGTGGACTTCATGGCGTTCTCGGGCCACAAAATGCTCGGCCCCACCGGAATCGGCGCCCTCTTCGGGCGGCGTGAGCTCCTCAACGCGATGCCGCCCTTCCTCACCGGCGGTTCCATGATCACCACCGTCACCATGGAGTCGGCCGCATACCTTCCCGCCCCGGCACGCTTCGAGGCCGGCACCCAGCGGATTTCGCAGGCCGTCGCCCTGGCGACGGCCGTCCGCTACCTCTCCGAGGTTGGCATGGACCGGATTGCCGCATGGGAATCGGCACTCGGCGCCCGCATGGCGCAGGGGCTGGCATCCATCCCGGGAGTCCGCCAACTGGGCCCGTCCGGTGTGGAGCGGATCGGCACGGCCGCCATCGACGTCGAAGGGGTCCACCCGCACGACGTCGGCCAATACCTGGACAGCCGCGGCATTGCGGTGCGGGTGGGACACCACTGCGCGCAGCCGCTGCACCGCGCGCTCGGCGTCACCGCCAGCACGCGGGCCAGCACCTACCTTTACAACACCGCCGAGGACGTCGACGCCTATCTGGCGGCCGTCGCCGAAGTGCGGGCCTTCTTTGGAGTCAACGCATGAGCGGCTTGGAACAGCTGTACCAGCAGATCATCCTGGACCACGCCAAGCGCCGGGAGGGCGACAGCCTGCGCGAGGCGGACGCGGGCCACGCGTGGGGAGAGTCGCACCAGCACAACCCGATCTGCGGCGACGAGATCCGGCTGCGCGTGGAAACGGACGGGACGCGGGTCGCCAACATCAGCTGGGAGGGCAACGGGTGTTCCATCTCCATGGCCTCCGCCTCCGCCCTCACTGAGCTGGCCGGCGGCGTGGACCGCGACGAGCTGGCGGCGGTGGTCCAGGAGTTCCGCGAGGTGATGCGCTCGCGTGGCACGCGCGAGGCGGACGAGGAGATCCTGGGTGACGCGGCGGCATTCTCCGGCGTCTCCAAGTTCCCGGCGCGCGTCAAGTGCGCCATGCTGGCCTGGGTTGCCGCCGAACAGGCGCTGCTGGCGTCCAACGGGGCTTCGGCCGGTGCGGCGAGCCCCTAGGCAGCCATGACGGAAAGGCAGGAACGCAAGCCCCGGCCGCTCTGGCTGTCCACCGCCCTGAACGTGGTGGCCGCAATCGTGGTGATCGCCCTGGTGCAGGGCTTCCTGGTGAAGGTCTACAGCGTCCCTTCCGGCTCCATGGAGAGCACTCTCAACGTGGGCGACCGGATCCTGGTGAACCGGCTCGCCTACAACGCCGGCGGGCCTAAGCCGGGGGACATCGTTGTCTTCCGCGCCGATGCCGCGTGGGGCGCCTCGGCCGGCGACGAGCCGGCCGGGGTCCTGGAGGCACTCGTCCGCGGCTTTGGCGACCTCACGGGAATCGGGCCGTCCAACGAGGACTTCCTCGTCAAGAGGGTTGTGGGCGCCGGCGGCGACACGGTCGAGTGCTGCAGCGCCGAGGGGGCGCTGGTGCGCAACGGAGAGCCGCTGAACGAGGACTACATCCTTGAGGACCCGGCGTTCGCGCCGGGCGGGCCGGACTGTGGGAGCGATCCCCGTTCCCTGCGCTGCTTCGGACCGGTCGAGGTGCCGGAGGGGAGCCTCCTGGTGCTGGGGGACCATCGCGGCGCCTCGGCGGACGGCGTCCTGGCGTGCCGGGGCCGCGCCGAGAACGACCAGTCCGGCTGCGCCCGGTTTGTGGACGAGGAGAACGTCGTCGGACGGGTTGTCGCCAAGCTGTGGCCGCCGGCAGACTGGCGCGGCTTCTAGGACCCGGCGCGTCTCGCCCGTCGCCCGTCGGCCCAGACGCCTTCCGGAACGCTAGGAGCGTTCCAGCAGCCCCCGGGCCTGCAGCGCCGAGAGCTTTTCGTCCAGCAGGGCGCCGGCGTCGGGATGTTCACCGAACTCGTCCGTGACGGCCCGCATCAGCTGCTCCCGGCTGGCCCAGCGTTCCGTCGCCGCCCACAGGACGGGCCCCAGTCCGGCTAGGACCGTCAACCGCTCCCCGTGGAGAACCGCCACGGACTCGTCGTGGCCGGCCGCAGCGTGGGGGTCCGCCGGAGGGGCCCTTCGAATGCCGACGGCGTCGTCGGCCGCCGCCCTCCGGAACAGCCCGGGCAGGTCCGGGGCGTCGTTGTTGTCCGTCAGTTCCAGGGGACGCCACACGGGTTGAAGCGGCTCAGCGGCGGCGGCGAGCAGGCCCCGGGCCAGCGGCACCAGCTGCTCGGCCTCGGAATAGTTCAGCCGCAGCGCCCCGCCGCACCCGTCGAGGACCCTGCAAAGCATCACCAGGCCCCGCGTGAGGGCGGACAGAGACGAAATCTGCGGGCTGAGCCACTCCAGGGCCTCCTCCAGCGGCAGCGGATGCGCAGTGGCACGCTCGACCCCGCGCGTCCGCTCCCGGTCAAGGACCGCCACGCGGGCAAGGCACGGGGACGGGGGTGCGGGGAGCAGTGCGATGTCGTCGGGCGCCAGCTGCGACTTGGGACGCCGCCCCGTGGACGGAAGCACCGAGAGCGGCTTGGGAAACGGGACCAGACCGCCGGCCGGATCGACAGCGACCGTCTCGTCTGTGACGTAGCCCAGGTGGCGGCCCAACACGCGGGTGGCCGTGGTCTTGCCCGTCCCGCTGGACGCGACCAGCGCGATGGCGGCTCCGGTGGCGGGCTCCGCCAGCGCGGCGGCATGGAACATCAACAGCTCGCCGCGCCCCGATTCGATGCCGGCACGCGTCATCGCGAACACGAGCTCCTCGTGGAACGTGGTCCAGTCCGCAGCCCGTTCCCGGTCCAGGGCGGTGCCGGGCGAAGCGGGCGCACCGGTTGAATCATTCGCGTGGGACACGGGGGAGCAGCGGGACCACGCCCGGTCGAGCAGGTCCGCCTCGTGCCCGCTCAGGCCGGTTACCGTAACGCGTGCCCGCAGGGCGGTGGCGGACCAGCCGATCGGCCCCGCGCCGTCGCGGTGCCGGGCCTCCGGCAGCGGCGTGTGTGGCTCACGCATGTGTTTCCCCCATGATCGTTGCTGACGGTCCGCGAGTGTGGGCGCGGCTATTCGAAGAGGTCTGGAATGCCGTCCTTGTTCGCGTCCACCCGCTCGCGTTCGGCGATCTCGCGGTAGCGGCGGTCACGGGGACGGAGCCAGAGCGCCCCCAGGACGGCGGCGGCCAGCGAGCCGACCAGGATGGCGACCTTGGCATGCTCGTAGTGCGGCGACTCCAGTCCGAAGCTGAGCTCGGAAACCAGGAGGGAGACCGTAAAGCCGATGCCGCCGAGCAGCGTCACGCCGAAGAGGTCGCCCCACCGCGTGTCCGGGTCCAGGCTGGCGTGGCGGGTCTTGGTGACCAGCCAGGTGGCGCCGAGGATGCCGATCGGCTTGCCGAGGATCAGGCCCGCGACAATTCCCCACACCACGGGATCGCCGAGTGCCTTGGCCACGCCCTCGCCGCCGCCGAGCGCGACGCCGGCGGAGAAGAAAGCGAACAGCGGCACGCAGATGCCGGAGGACAGCGGACGGAAGCGGTGCTCCAGCACCTCGGCGAGGCCGGGGCCGTCCGCCCCGTCCTTGCGGCGCACCGGAACCGCGAAGCCCAGAACAACGCCCGCGATCGTGGCGTGCACGCCGGATTCGTGTAGCAGGGCCCACGAGGCGATGCCGAGCGGCAAGAGAATGGCCCACGCGGCCCAGGGCCTGCGGCCGAAGAACCTGCGTCGACGCTGCGCCAGGAACGCGAAGATGGCCATGGGAACGAGGGAATACAGCAGGAACTGAGGGCGCAGGTCCGATGTGTAGACGAACGCGATGATGACGATGGCAATGAGGTCGTCGACCACGGCCAGGGTCAACAGGAAGATCCGCAGCGCGGAGGGCAGGTGCGAGCCGATGACGGCCAGGACCGCGACGGCGAAGGCTATGTCCGTCGCCGTGGGGATCGCCCAGCCGCGGAGGGTCTCACCTCCCGTTGACAGGTTGAGTCCGACGTAGATGAGGGCGGGAACCAGCACCCCGCCGAACGCGGCCGTCACGGGCACGATGGCCCGGCTGAACTTGTTCAGGTCGCCGACGACGAATTCCTTCTTCAGCTCCAGCCCGGTGAGGAAGAAGAACACGGCCAGCAGCCCGTCGGACGCCCAGTGCCCCAGGCTAAGGTCCAGGTTCAGACCCGGGACGGGTATGGCCACGTGGAAGTCCCGCAACGCGAAGTAGGACGCGGCGGCCGGGGTGTTCGCCCAGATGATGGCGACGGCGGCGGCGACGATCAGAACCAGCCCGCCGATGGTTTCCTTACGGAGGATCTCGGAGATCCGAAGGTTCTCCGTGTGGCTTGAGCGGCGGAAGGCCGTTTCGGCGGGGCGCTTGTTTGGCGACTGGTTCATCGTTCTCCCAAAGGGTAGTCGGGCATGCTGCAGCTATCGCCGACCAGACTTCCCGGCACACCAGCTTCCACCCTACCGCCCCCGCCAGGCCGCGCCGCCCCCGCCGTGCCCCGCGCGGTAGGTGGCCGTGCGCCGAAACACCGCCAGACAGGCGAAGAGGCCGACGAACGCGCCGAGTGTGTTCGCCGCGACATCCGCCGGGGATGCGAACCGGTCCCGCAGCACCGCGTACTGGACGAGTTCGATCGCCATGCTGACGGTGAGGGCGGCCACCGGGACCGTCCACCAGCGCCGCGGTGCCAGTACGGCCGCCAGTAGGAATCCGAACGGCAGGAACATCACCACGTTGGCGAGCCACTCCACCAGGCCGTAGTCGAACCAGCGCGGCAGTCCGTGGCCGTGGAGCCACGCGAGCAGCCGCTGGAGCCCGCCGGCGCCGTACCGGTCCACCGGGACGGGCCAGAAGACCACCAGCAACAGGCACAGGGCGTAGGCGGCCGCTGGCAGCGCAATCCACTGTCTCCGGCGCCGCGGGGCCAACAGGGACAGCAGCGAGAATCCGGTCCGCAGCAGCGTCTGGCCTAGCTGCGGCGGGCGAGCCAGGCCTCGGCCTGGCGGGCCTGCATGCCAAGCGCCTTGCCGAGGAACGGCTCGGCGGCGGAGGCGATCTTGCCGCCGAGGAACGGGATTCCGGACGTCACGTCGCCCGTGAGCTCGATGGTGGTGGAGTCGCCGTGGGCCACCAGTCGCTGGACCGCCTTGACGTCGACGGGGGCGCCGGCCACGTCGACCGTGATGTCCACGGTCCGTCCGCCGTCGGGTGCGGGCGCCGACCAAGACTCGCGCTGGGTGACGTTCAGCGTGTGTCCCACGAACTTTCGCACCATCTCCGGGAGGCGATCCGTGGGGACGGCGCGGACCACCACTGCTTCGAACGCGCCGGAAACGGGGCCGCTGACGGTGAACTCCGTTAGGGTTCCCCCCACTTCGCGACTGACGTGGTCCACGAACTCACGGTCCGCGAACACCTCCGCAACGCGGGCGGCCGGGTAGGGCAGGGTGGTGCTGGCGCTCAGTGCCACGATGGCTCCTTCATCTCGGTGCTTCGGCGGAACGGGCCGATGCCGTGTCCGCTCCCATGCTACGGGCCGCGCACCGGGCCAACCCAACGGTGGCTCGCCGCGTGAACGCGGTAGGCTGGAGCCATACCCCGGTCTCCGCAAGGATCCCGGGTATTTGTGCTGTCCGACGGACCCCGGAAGGAACACCATGGCCCTCTCTGGCCTTCGCGCCGCCCTCGCGGCCGATCCCTCCTACGCGCGCGTGCGCGCCTACGCCTCCAATCCCTTCGCGGCGCGGAGCCAGGACCTGGAGGTCGCGGCCCCGGCGGGACTGCGCGCCGCGCTCGTGGCCGAGGCCGCCGATGGGCTGGGCGCCGGGGGAGACGGAGCGGGCGGCGGCGGCAATGCCGTTGTGCTCGCCGTGACGGCGACCGGGCGCGAGGCCGAGGACCTCGCCGCGGCCCTGCGCTCCTATCTGCCCGACGGCGGCGTCGCCGAGTTCCCCAGCTGGGAGACCCTTCCGCACGAGAGGCTCTCGCCGCGGTCGGACACGGTGGGCCGCCGACTCGACGTCCTGCGCCGCCTCAAGCACCCCGACGGATCGCTGAAGGTGGTGGTGGCACCCATCCGCGCGGTGGTCCAGCCGCTGGTCGAGGGGCTCGGAGACCTGAGGCCCGTGCACCTGAAGACCGGTGAGGAGAAGCCCTTCGGGAACGTGGTGCGCGAGCTGGCGGACGCGGCCTACGCGCGCGTGGACATGGTGACCCACCGTGGCGAGTTCGCCGTCCGCGGCGGCATCCTGGACGTTTTCCCGCCCACGGAGGACCATCCCGTGCGGATCGAGTTCTTCGGCGACGAGGTGGAACAGATGCGCTGGTTCTCCGTCGCGGACCAGCGTTCGCTGTCCGCCGACGGCGAGAGCGGAGCCGGCCCGGTGGAGCTGTTCGCGCCGCCCTGCCGCGAGCTGCTCATCACCCCGTCCGTGATGTCCCGCGCGGCGAAGCTCAAGAGCGCGATGCCCGCGGCGGCGGACATGCTGGAGAAGATTGCGGGAGGCATCGCGGTGGAGGGCATGGAGTCCCTCGCGCCAGTGCTTGTGGACGCGATGGTGCCGTTCTTGGCCCAGCTTCCCACCGACTCGATCGCGGTGGTCATGGAACCGGAACGGGTGCGGGCACGCGCCCACGACCTGGCCGCCACCAACGAGGAGTTCCTCGCGGCCGCGTGGTCGACCGCCTCCGACGGCGGAGCCGCGCCGGTCGACCTGCTGCAGGCGGAGGGCATGTCCGTGTCGCTCGACGCCGGCAACTTCTCCTCGCTGGCCGACACCCGCGCGATCGCGCTGCAGTCCTCGGTGAGCTGGTGGTCCGTCACGTCGCTGGGTCGGGACGACGAACTGGTGCTCGACGTGGACAGCATCACGGTCGGTGCGCGCGAACCGCGCGGCTACCAGGGCGACGTGGCGGAGATGATGGACTTCATCGGCGCCAGGATCCGCGACGACTGGCGGGTCGTGGTGGTCACGGACGGGCCCGGCCCCGCGCAGCGGCTCGCCGAGCTGTTCCACGACGCCGGCATCCCCTGCCACCGCGTGGAGTCGCTCGACGTCCTCCCGCAGGAGGGCCTGATCGAGATCACGACGGCGGTCGCGGGCCGCGGCTTCGTCTTCGACGGCCTCAAGCTGGGCCTGCTGACCGAGGCGGACCTGTTGGGGCGCTCCAGCGCCTACTCGGCGAAGAGCGGGCGCAAGCTGGCCGCCAAGCGCCGCAACGCGGTCGACCCGCTTCAGCTCACCGAGGGCGACTTCGTGGTGCACGAGCAGCACGGCATCGCCCGCTTCGTGGAACTGATGCAGCGCAAGGTGGCCGGCGGCTCCGGTCCGGAATCGATGCGCGAGTACCTGGTGCTGGAGTACGCGCCGTCCAAGCGTGGCGCGCCCGGAGACCGGCTGTTCGTCCCCACCGACCAGCTGGATCAGGTGACACGCTACGTCGGGGGAGAGACGCCGTCGCTGTCCAAGATGGGCGGATCCGACTGGTCCCAGACGAAGTCCAAGGCGCGCCGCGCGGTCAAGGAGATCGCCGGCGAACTGATCCGCCTCTATTCGGCCCGCATGGCCTCCCGCGGGCACGCATTCGCGAAGGACACGCCGTGGCAGCAGGAACTCGAGGAGGCGTTCCCGTTCAACGAGACTCCCGACCAGTTGACCACCATCAACGAGGTGAAGGCGGACATGGAACGGGAGATTCCGATGGACCGCCTCGTCTCGGGCGACGTCGGCTTCGGCAAGACGGAGATCGCGGTCCGCGCGGCGTTCAAGGCGGTGCAGGACGGCAAGCAGGTGGCCGTGCTGGTGCCCACGACCCTGTTGGCCCGCCAACACCACGAGACGTTCGCCGAGCGCTTCTCCGGCTTCCCGGTGCGCGTGAAGTCACTCTCCCGCTTCCAGACCACCAAGGAGGCCAAGGAGGTCATCGAGGGGCTCAAGAACGGTTCCGTGGACGTGGTGATCGGCACCCACCGGCTGCTCTCCAGGGAGGTTCAGTTCAAGGACCTCGGCCTGGTGGTCGTCGACGAGGAACAGCGCTTCGGCGTCGAGCACAAGGAGGCGCTGAAGAAGATGCGCACCGACGTCGACGTCCTGGCCATGTCCGCGACCCCCATTCCCCGCACGCTGGAGATGTCGTTGACCGGCATCAGGGAGACGTCCACGCTCGCCACCCCTCCGGAGGAGCGGCACCCCGTGCTGACCTATGTCGGCGCGTACACGGACAAGCAGGTCACCGCGGCCATCAGGCGCGAACTGATGCGCGAGGGCCAGGTGTTCTTTGTCCACAACAGGGTGTCGTCGATCGACTCCGTGGCGTCCAAGCTGCGCGAGCTGGTGCCGGAGGCCCGGGTGGAGGTGGCCCACGGAAAGATGAGCGAGGCCCGGCTGGAGCAGATCATCGTGGACTTCTGGGAGCGGAAATTCGACGTGCTCGTCTCCACCACGATCATCGAGACCGGCTTGGACATCTCCAATGCCAACACGCTGATCGTGGACCGCGCCGACGCCTACGGCCTTTCCCAGCTCCACCAGCTGCGTGGGCGCGTGGGCCGCGGCCGGGAGCGGGCCTACGCCTACTTCCTGTGGAACGCGGAGAAGCCGCTCGGCGAGGTCGCGCTGGAGCGGCTGAAGGCCGTGGCGGCGCACAACGAGCTCGGCTCCGGGTTCCAGCTGGCCATGAAGGACCTCGAGATCCGTGGTGCCGGCAACCTCCTGGGCGGCGAGCAGTCCGGGCACATCGCCGGGGTGGGGTTCGACCTCTACATCCGGCTGGTGGGCGAGGCCGTCGCGGACTTCAAGGGCGACGCCGAGGAAAAGGTGGCGGACATGAAGATCGAGTTGCCCGTCAACGCGCACCTGCCCCACGACTACGTGCCGGGCGAGCGCCTCCGCCTGGAGGCCTACCGCAAGCTGGCGGCCGCCACGGACAACGAGGGAATCGACGAGGTGGTTGCGGAGCTTGTGGACCGCTATGGCGAGCCGCCGGCACCCGTGGTGAACCTGGTGGAGGTGGCGCGCTTCCGTGTGCGTGCGCGCGCAGCCGGCCTGACCGACGTGGCGCTCCAGGGCAACTTCATCAAGTTCGCGCCGGCCAACCTGCCCGAGTCGCGCGAGATGCGCCTGGTCCGGATGTACAAGGGCGCGCAGCAGAAGCCCGCCCTCAACGCCATCCTGGTGCCAAAGCCGAAGACCGCGGCCATCGGGGGCAGGGACCTGGCGGACGCCCAGATCCTCGAGTGGGCCGGGGGAGTGCTGAAGGCGGTCTTCGAGGACTAGGCGGCCGGACCGGAAAAGCCCGGCACGAAAGAACCCCGGCACCCCGCCAAGGCGGTACCGGGGTTTCTTCGTTCGGCCAGTGGGCCGGCGTTCGACGCTAGTTGCCCGTCGCCGGGCCAGACGGGGTGGCCCCGCCCTCGCTCGACCAGTCCGTCCCGGTTCCCGCCGCGTGCGCGGGGTCGGACACATGGTCCGCCTCGTGGCCGAAGCCGGACGCGGAGTCGGTCTTGCCGGTCGTCTCGCGGACCTTGTGTGCCACGTTCGATGCCGCGGCGCCGACGGCCGCACTGACCTCCGGCGCCTTTTCCTTGATGGTCTCGCCCAGGTTGTTCAGCTTTTCCTGGGTGCGCGGATCCTCCCAGAGTTCACGCGCCTTGACCTTCATCTTGTCGTAGGACTCGCGGCCAGATCGCGTTCCGAAGATGTATCCGGCCGCTGCCCCTGCAAGGAACGTAAAGATTCGCATTCCAGCCCTCCTGTGGTCGTCTGGGCCCTGGACCGGGCCCCGCCAACCACCCTAGCGTCACTCGTGGCGCGTCGCCACGGAAGCGGCGCGCGCATCTGCCGACGGCGAAAGCCCCGCCGAATCGGCGGGGCTTTCGGTTCGTTGCCGCTTCGCGGCGGGGGCGTCGGCCCCGGGTTCGCGGTGCGGGGGCTACTTGGTCCTCACCACGGCCGCGGCCTCGGCGCGCGCGGTTTCCAGGCTGTCCGAACGGCCCAGGATGGTCTGCGGGATGCCGAAGGCAAGCCCGGCGAGAGCCAGGCACACGATGCCCGGGATCCAGGCGTTCTCCAGCGTCCAGAAGGACAGCGCGTAGATGGCGCCGAGGAAGAGGATGAAGAACACCGCGAAGGCAACAAAATTGCCGACAAACTTGCCCTGCCCCGAATAGGCCTTGTTCTTGCCGTCTGAGTACACAGCGTTTCTCCTTGTTAGTGCGCCTGGAAAGCTTCGGCGGTGTCCGCGTCAGTAGCCGGCGGCTCCCTGTTCTCCCTCTACAATAGCAACTCCCGAGCTGGCTCCGAGCCGCGTTGCGCCGGCCTCGATCATGGCCCGCGCGTCCTCCAGCGACCGCACGCCGCCGGAGGCCTTGACGCCGATGCCGGGTCCCACGGTCCGGCGCATCAGCGCGACGTCCTGCACGGTCGCGCCGCCTCCGGCGAACCCGGTGGATGTCTTGACGAAGTCCGCGCCGGCCTCGACGGCGGCCTCGCAGGCGAGGACCTTCTCGTCGTCGTCCAGCAGCGAGGTCTCGATGATGACCTTAAGGATGGCGCCACCCTCGTGGACCGCGGCGGCGACGCCCGCGATGTCGCCGACCAACGCCACGCGGTCCCCGCGCTTGGCCGCCGCGATGTCGATGACCATGTCGATCTCGGCGGCCCCGTCGGCGATGGCGCCGGACGCCTCGAACGCTTTCGACGCCGTTGTGGTCGCGCCGAAGGGGAAGCCGATGACCGAGCAGGTCAGGACTCCCGAGCCGGAGAGCGCCTCCGCGACCGTGGACACCCACAGCGGGTTCACGCAGACGGACTTGAACTTGTACCGCGCCGCCTCCGCGGCGATGCGCAGGACGTCGTCGCGGGAGGCGTCGGGCTTGAGCAGCGTGTGGTCGATGTAGCCGGCGATCTCGGATCCTGCGGGTGCGGTGTTCTGGCTTGCGGCCATCATTTCCTCCTGGGTTCGTGGGGTGTGGTGGGGGGTCTGCCGGGCCGTCTAGAGGCCCAGCGCCTCGCTGACGTCGCCGCGCACGGCCGCCAGCCTTTCGCGGGCGGCGGCCCGGGCTCCGGGCAGCTCGTCGGCGGAGTAGGCGGGGGCCACGACCTCCAGGTAACACTTGAGCTTGGGTTCCGTGCCGCTGGGGCGGACGATCACGCGCGTGTCGTCGGCCGTGAGGAACAGCATGCCGTCCGTCGGGGGAAGCTCGCCGCCCTCCGCGGCGAGGTCCCGGACCTCGACGACCTCCGATCCGCCGAGCAGCTGTGGCGCCTGGGTCCTCAGCCGGCCCATCATGGCGCCGAGCAGGTCCAGCGAGTGCACGCGCACGGAGAGCTGATCGGTCAGGTGAAGGCCATGCACCAGGGCGAGTTCGTCGAGCGCGTCCGGGATGGACCGGCCGGCCGCCTTGAGGCCGGCGGCCAGCTCGGCGACGAGGAGCGCGGCGGACATGCCGTCCTTGTCCCTGACGAGGTGGGGGGCCACGCAGTAGCCCAGCGCCTCCTCGTATCCGTAGGCGAGGCCGGGAACCCGGGAGATCCATTTGAAGCCGGTCAGGGTGGTGCGGTGGCCGATTCCGTGGGCCTCCGCGATGCGCGCGAGCTGGCGCGAGGAGACGATGGAGTTGGCGAACACCGTCTCCGGCTGTCCGGTGACGGCGTCCGCGTCCGCGGCGGAGGTCAGCCGGCCGGCCACGTGCGAGCCGAGCAGCGAGCCGACCTCGTCGCCGCGGAGCATCCGCCAGCCCTCGTCCGGCCATTCGACGGCCACCGCGCAGCGGTCGGCGTCGGGATCGTTGGCGATCACCAGGTCAGCGCCCTCGAGCTGGGCCTGCGCCAGCGCGAGGTCCATGGCGCCGGGCTCCTCCGGGTTGGGGAAGTCCACCGTGGGGAAATCAGGATCGGGCTCGGCCTGCGCGCGGACCACCCGCACGTCGCCGAACCCGGCGGCGTCGAAGATCCGGGACATGGTCTCGCCGCCCACCCCGTGGAGCGGGGTCAGCACGATCTTCAGGTCCCGATGCGGCCAGCGCCCGGCGTCGGCAAGAGCGGCGACGTCGGCCACGTAGCGGGCCTGGACGTCGCCCTCCTCTCCCGCTCCGGGAAGGACGGTCCACCCGGAGTCGGCCAAGGCGATGGAGGAGAGCGGTGCGGTGTGGTCGATGCGTCCCGCGATGTCACGGTCCATGGGAGCCACGATTTGCGCCCCCTGGCCCGCGTCCGCGACGGCCCGGCCGCCGAGGTAGACCTTGTAGCCGTTGTCCTGGGGCGGATTGTGGCTGGCCGTGACCATCACGCCGGCCTCGCAGCCGAGCGCCCGGACGGCCCAGGCGAGCACCGGCGTCGGCAGCATCGCGGGCATCAGGAACGTCTCGATGCCCGCGGCCGTGAAGACCGCCGCCGTGTCCAGCGCGAACACGTCCGAGTTGTGCCGGGCATCGAAGCCGACGACCGCGCGCGGAACATACGCCCCGGAGGCGGTGTGGAGCAGGTAGTCGGCCAGTCCAGCGGCGGTGCGTCGCACCACCGCGCGGTTCATGCGGTTGGGTCCGGCGCCGAGGGCCGCCCGCAGTCCGGCGGTGCCGAACTCGAGGGGGCCGGAGAAGCGGTCGGCGAGGTCCGCGGCGGCGGCGGCGGCTCCGGCGTCGTCCGCCGCGGCCGCGTCCAGCAGGTGGCGCAGCTCTTGTGCGGTGGCCGCGTCGGGATCCTCTTCGATCCAGGTTCCGACGGCGGCGGCGAGGTCGGCGGCCATTTCAGGTGTGGGGTTCATTGCGCTCTTTGCGGTAGCGGTGGCGTAAGGGTTCCGGCGGTCGGGCGCCGCTAGATGCGGTCGACGATGTCCGCGAGGAGCTTGGAGATCCGCGGGCCGGCGGCCTGGCCGGACTCGATGACCTCGGCGTGGCTGAGCGGGACCGGGCTGATGCCCGCGGCAAGGTTGGTCACCAGCGAGATGCCGAAGACCTCCAGGCCCACGTGGCGCGCGGCGATGGCCTCGAGCGCGGTGGACATCCCGACCAGGTCGGCCCCGATGGCCTTCGCGTAGCGGACCTCCGCCGGGGTTTCGTAGTGTGGGCCCGTGAACTGCGCGTAGACGCCCTCGTCCAGGCTCGGGTCCACCTCGCGGGCCACCGCGCGCAGGCGGGAGGAGTAAAGGTCGGTCAGGTCCACGAACGTGGCGCCCTCCAAGGGGGAGGTCGCGGTCAGGTTCAGGTGGTCGCTGATCAGGACCGGTGTCCCCGGCGCCCAGGCCTCGTTGAGGCCCCCGCACCCGTTGGTCAGGACCAGCGTCTTGCACCCCGCGGCGGCGGCCGTGCGCACTCCGTGGACGACGGCGCGCACGCCCTTGCCCTCGTAGTAGTGGGTCCGCGCCCCGAGCACCAGGATGCGCCGGCCGGTGGGGGTCAGGACGGACCTGATGGTTCCGGTGTGCCCCACGACCGCGGGGGGGTGGAAGCCGGGGATCCCGTCCGCGGGCAGTGCGTGGGTGGTCTCGCCGAGCAGCTCCGCGGCCTCGCCCCAGCCGGAGCCGAGGACCAGTGCGGTGTCGTGCCGGGGGACTCCGGTCTGTTCCGCGATGGCGGCGGCGGCCTCGCTGGCCAGGGCAAAGGGATCGTTGTGTAGTTCGGTCACGGGACTAACCTACCGGGCGGGAACGGAGTTGGGCAGAAGCCCTGCCGGTGTGCAAGTTCCTTACGCGTAGTGAAGAATGGTCTCTCGTGACGGCTCAACACGACTTCAGCTCCCATCGGCTCGTAATCCTCGGCGGCGGCCCCGGCGGCTACGAGGCGGCCATCGTGGGCGCCCACCTCGGTGCCCAGGTGACCATCGTCGAACGCGACGGCCTCGGCGGCGCGGCGGTGTTGACCGACGTCGTACCCTCCAAGACCCTGATCGCCACCGCCGACGCGATGCGGCGCGTGACCAACGCCCGCGACTTTGGCGTCCGCACCGGCGACGGGCTGGACGCCTCGGCGGACCTGGGGGTCGTGAACGCCCGACTCCTGGCGCTTGCACGCGACCAGTCCACGGACATCCACACCGGCCTGGAGCGCGCCGGCGTCCGCGTGGTCATCGGCCAGGGACGGCTCGTGGACAACAACACGGTGCACGTGGACCGTGCGGACGGCGCGGAGGAGACGCTGGACGCCGACGCGCTGCTGATCGCCGTCGGGGCCCACCCGCGGGAACTGCCCACCGCCAAGCCGGACGGCGAGCGGATCTTCACGTGGACCCAGGTGTACAACCTCAAGGAGATCCCGGAGCACCTGATCGTCGTCGGCTCCGGCGTCACCGGAGCGGAGTTCGCGTCCGCCTACAACATGCTCGGAGCCAAGGTCACCCTCGTGTCCTCCCGCGACCGGGTGCTCCCGGGCGAGGACGCCGACGCGGCGCAGGTCCTGGAGGACGTGTTCAGGAACAACGGCCTCAACGTGATGGCGAAATCCCGCGCCCAGGGCGTCGAGCGGACCGCCGACGGTGTGCGCGTGACGCTGTCCGACGGTCGGACGATCGACGGCAGCCACTGCCTGATCGCCGTGGGCGGCATCCCGAACACGGACGGTATCGGCCTGGAGAACGCGGGCGTCGCGGTGACCGAAAGCGGGCACATCAAGGTCGACGGCGTCTCGAGGACCACCGCGACCAACGTCTATGCCGCGGGCGACTGCACCGGGGTGTTCGCCCTGGCGTCCGTCGCCGCCATGCAGGGCCGCATCGCCATGGCGCACCTCTTGGGCGACAGCGTGCGGCCCCTCAAGCTCAACGAGGTCTCCTCCAACATCTTCACCAGCCCGGAGATCGCGACCGTCGGCGTCACCGAGCAGCAGGTCGCCGAGGGCAAGTACCAGGCGGACATCATCAAGCTCGACCTCGCCACCAACGCCCGGGCGAAGATGATGAACGTGACCGAGGGGTTCGTCAAGATCATCGCCCGCAAGGGATCGGGGTCCGTCATCGGCGGCGTGGTGGTGGCGCCCCGGGCCTCGGAGCTGATCTTCCCGATCGCGCTCGCGGTCCACAAGCGGTTGCACGTGGACGACATCGCAGAGACCTTCACCGTCTACCCCTCCATCAGCGGATCCGTCTCCGAGGCGGCCCGCAGGCTGCACGTGCACTTGTAGACCCGAACGGGCGCCAGTGGTGTCCAGCATGTGGACGGGGTGTCCATATAGTGGCGGATCGGCCTAATATCTCTAGGCAACGACCCAACCCCTTTCGCAGAGAGACCACCACTGTGTCCACCCCCGCCACCACCTCGGCGCCGAAGCAAAACACGCGCGGGCGCGTGATCTTCGCCAGCCTCATCGGCACAACCATCGAGTTCTACGACTTCTACGCGTACGCGACCGCCTCCGTGCTGGTGTTCCCCGCGCTGTTCTTCCCGAACGCCAGCAACATCAACGCGATCCTGAGCTCCTTCGCGATCTTCGGCGTGGCGTTCGTCGCGCGGCCGCTGGGTTCGATCGTCTTCGGCCACTTCGGCGACAAGTTCGGGCGCAAGGGCACACTGGTGGCCTCGCTGCTGACCATGGGCATCGCGACCTTCCTCATCGGCTTCCTGCCGGCCGCCTCGGGCTCGTTCGTGGTCCTGGCACCGTTGATGCTGGTCATCCTCCGCTTCTGCCAGGGCCTGGCCCTGGGCGGCGAGTGGTCCGGCGCCGCGCTGCTGGCGACCGAGAACGCGCCGGCCAACAAGCGGGCGATCTACGGCACGTTCCCGCAGCTCGGCGCGCCGATCGGATTTATCCTCGCCAACCTGGTCTTTGTTGGCCTGCAGCTGACGCTGTCCGCCGAGGAATTCCAGGCCTGGGGCTGGCGCGTGCCGTTCATCCTCTCCGCCGTCCTGGTCGCGGTTGGCCTCTACATCCGCCTCAAGCTGGTCGAGTCCACGTCCTTCCAGAACGTGGTCAAGGCCAACAAGGTCGCCAAGTCCCCGCTGAAGGACACCTTCAAGTACCACTGGCGCCCCGTCGTCGCCGGCACGTTCATCATGTTCGCCACGTACGTGCTGTTCTACCTGATGACCTCCTTCACGCTGACCTACGGGACCGCGCCGAAGGATCCGGCCGTGGCCGCGGCCGCCGCCGAGAAGGCCGGCAAGTCGTTCGACGCCGCGGCGTTCGTCCCGGGACTGGGCATCGCCCGGACCGAGTTCCTGTGGATGCTTATCCTCGGCGTCGTCTTCTTCGGCATCTTCACCGTGGTCTCAGGACCGCTTGCCGAGCGCTTCGGCCGCCGCAAGTTCCTGCTCGCCGTGTCGCTGGGCATCCTGGTCTTCGGGGCATCCTGGACGCTGATGTTCGGCCCGGGCAAGGGGGCGGCCATGGTCGGCCTGATCGTCGGGTTCACCCTGATGGGCCTGACGTTCGGACCGATGGCGGCCATCCTTCCCGAACTGTTCCCCACCAACGTCCGCTACACGGGTTCGGCTATCGCCTACAACCTCTCCTCGGTGATCGGCGCGGCGCCCGCGTCGTTCGTGGCCATCGCGCTGTGGCAGACCGGCGGCGGCAACACCGTGTGGGTGGGCGTCTACCTGGCCGCGGCCGCCGTCCTCACGCTCATCGCCCTGTGGATGACCGCGGAGACGCGCGACCGCGACTACGAGAACAACCTCGCCTAGGGGTTCCTTTTCCTCATCGTGCCGCCTAGGGGCGGCACGGCGGCACAACGGCGGCGGTCCCTCGAGAGGGGCCGCCGCCGTTGTGCCGCTAGGACCTCGGGGCTGCGGTCGGCGTCGGTGACGACGCCGGCCTCACTCCGCTATTCGGTTGCCGCCGGCGCGTCCGCCGCCGGCGCATGGACGGGTTCGGCGGTGCCCGCCGTCCGCTCGGACGTGAACTGGACCGGCGCCGCGTCCGGGGCGGTGACTGTTGCCACCACCTGGACCGGCGACCCGGCCTCGGTGGCGGTGATGTCGAACTCGCCGGTCGCGTTGCTCTGCGTGGTGAGCGCAATGCGGTTGTCGGCGGGATCGAGGGCGATGACCTGCAGTTCGAACTGGATGCTGGCGTCTGCCGGCACCCCGTCCGTGCCCAGCTCGGTGGAGAGGATGGCGCCCTCGGCCGGGGCGCCGGTGTTGCTGGGGGCGACGGTCACGGGATCGACGTCCAGCGCGGTCGGCGCGGCGCCGGAGACGTCCACCACACCGTCGCTGAACTGAAGTTGCTCCACGTTGCGGAGGTAGTCGGTCCGGACCGTGGGATCGTCCACGCTCGCGACCTGGACAACGCCGTCGGCGAGGACCGTGACCTCGAAGTCGGCCTGCGCCTCGGCGTAGACCACCGTGTCGTTGCCGTTGACTGCCGCGTCGGCGTTCTGCAGCCTCCGCTCGATGGACAGGTCGGCCGGGTTGAGCGTGCGGTTGAACATCCGCGCCTGGTAGGGGGCCATCGAGTTCTGGCGTTCGGTGACCGCTCCCGCGGCGTCCCTCAGGACCACGCTGGTGTCGATCCACGCGTCGCCGTCCACAAAGTTCGTGCCGGCACGCGTCTCGAACACGTCGTTTCCTCCGCCGCCGAAGAGGATGTTGTTGTTCAGGTCCTCTTGGGTCTGGACGTTGTCGTTCAGGAACGGCTGCGCGTAGACGGGCTGTTCGCCGCCGCCGAGGATCTCCCGGAGGCCGTCGACGCGGTCCAGGTGATCTTGGGTCATCCGGTGCCCATAGCCGAGCTTGTTGATCTCCGGATCGTCGAACGCGTCGCGGTTTTGGTTGCCGCGGACCACGTCGTTGCTGTTGAAGCCGGAGAAGCCCTCGACGCCCAGGTACCTGTCTACGATGCCGCCCTCGGTGCCCGGAAGGATCTGGATGACATCCATATCCGCGTTGACCGCGAAGTTGTAGTCCTCGAAGGAGGCCCAGTCGAAGCCAAGCTGGCCACTGAACCGGTCGGTGCCGGGCCCGCCGATCATCACGTCGTCGCCCTCTTCGGCGTCGTAGTCGTTGTTGCCGGTCTTTCCCACGATGACGTCGTGTCCGCCGTGGTACAGGCCGGGATTGTTCTCCATGGTGTTCATGTTGTCGCCGATGAGGAGGTCGGCGTTGGTTCCGCCCTCCACCCAGTCGTTGCCCTCGTTGCCCTGGATGCTGTCGCGACCGGTGGAACCCAGCATAAAGTCGTCGCCGCTTCCGCCGAACATGGTCGAGGCGTCCTGGCCGCCCATCAGGTAGTCCTGGCCCGAGCCGCCGAAGACGAGGTCGTCGATGCCGGGCCCGGCGTTGGCGACGTCGTTGCCGGCTTCGCCCTGGATCCGGTCGCCGTCGCCGAAGATGTCGGTGATGACGTCGTCGCCGTCGCCGCCCATCAGGGCGTCGACCCCGTCGTCGCCCTCGATGCGGTCGTTGCCGGCCTTACCCCAGATGGAGTCGTCGCCGAGTCCGCCGCGGATGGTGCTGTTCAGCGGTGTCGGGGCGTCCGCGTCCTGGATGACGATGTGTTCGGCCCCCGCGTACCGCCAACCGGCCGCGGCGGTTCCGCCGAGCCCCGCCGCGTTCAGTTCGACCTGTGGCTTGTCGAGGTTGAACGTCAGCTGCGGCGCGGCGAAGACATCGTGCGGCACACGCTCGGCCGACGTGTTGCGCAGCACGATCTGCGAGAAGGAGTTCGCCTCCAGCGTCTGGAAGAGCGAGTTGCCGAGGTTCCGCGACAGGTAGTAGAAGCGGTCGCCGTTCTGCAGGTCCTCGAGCTGGTGCTCAAAGACGTAGTTGAACGTGGAACCCAGCATGGCGCCGAAAATGTACGGCTTTTCGGCGAGACCGCCCATCCACAGGTCCACATCGTTGAGGCCGGTATCGGCGGCCGGCGCATTCATGAACGCGGTGTTGGCCGCGAGCGCCGTTCCCGCCGCGCGTTTGGCGGCGAGGGTGTCGGCCCCGGTGACGGTCGGGTGGTTGCCGTAGGCGGCGATGAAGTTGGCGATCGACTCGGGGTTCTTCATCGAGAGCCGGAAGTCCTCCCAGCTGGAGTAGGGCTGCAGCTGCGGGTCCTGGGTGGCGTCGAAGAAGGAAGTGCGCGCTGCCTGCATGGTGGGCACGCCCGCCTCCCTGGCCCGGGCGATGTTGATCGCGGACAGGTCCAGCGGCAGGCCGAGCAGCTTGTTGCGGAGCGTGTCCGTCACGAACTCGTCGATGCCGTTGGCGGTCTGGTTCGCCAGCCCCTTGAGGATTCCGCCGGCCGATTCGTCGGCCGTCAGCGCGGCGCCGTCGGGGCCGGTGGCGAACGCCGTCGGATTGAGGAAGGCGTCCAGTAGAGGCATCTCGGTCACCACGCCGTTCTGCTCCCGGGGAATCGTCTCCCGCAGCATGGAGTGTCCGAACCGGTAGACGGCGTGGGCGAACTCGGCGCGGATCGAGGAGTTCACGTCCGGCTGGTAGGAGTTCTCGGGCAACGCCGTCGGGTCGATGCTCGGCGAGATCCTGCGGCCGAACTCCTCGAAGACCAGGTGCTGGTACTGCATCTCGGTGAAGAAGCGCGCGGCCTGGAACAACCGCTCGCCCTCGTCCCAGAAGCCGTCCGCCGCGTAGCGGTCCCGCAGCGCGGCCGGCATCGTCGCCAGTTCCTCGGCGATCTGCTCCTGCACCCGGTTGTGCTCCGAATGGAAGACGTGGTGCACGGCGGTCAGGCCGATGTTCTCGTTGCCGCGCCCGTCGCCGGTGATGAAGTGCTTGCCGAGCGCCACGTTGTCGTAGCCGGGGATGGTGGGTCCGCCGTTCGGGTCCGGCCGGTCGGCGGCCGGGCTGGCGCCGTGGGCGATGTCGTCCAGGAAGGACGCGTTGGCGGTGAGCCCGTCGGTCGGGATGGGTGCCGCGGTGTTTCCCTCGCGGAGACCGTCCTCGTAGGCGAGCTGTGCCTTGCCGGTCGGGCCGAGGATCAGGTGTCCGTAGGGGTCGGTGGCCAGGAGCGGCACGTCCAGGACGTCGAAGTCGTCGAGTTCGATGCCGAGGACGGTGGCGGCCTGCGCCTGGACGTCGTCCCACGTGGGAAGCCCGCCCGCCGCTCCATTGAGAATCTGCCCGGTGGGCGCCGGCGACCCGTTGGCGTCCAAGGCGTATTCGCGCGTAAACGCCTGGTGGGAGGCGTGCGATCCGTAGGTTTGGTTCTGGTCCACGAACGGGGTGGTGCGGTTGACGTGCTCGCGGCCGTTGCCGTCCGCGCCCGTGTCGATCGTGGCGCGGGTCAGGGTCAGGAAATTGGTCCGTCCGCCCGGTGTGTAGAGCGGGTCGTCGGCCTTCAGCGGGACGACGACGGTGCCGTTGCCGCCCTTGGACACCAGGTCCAGGCCGTGGTCGAAGAACTGCCCGAAGATGGTGAACAGGCTCGTGGCGGAGGCCGAAAGGCCCTCGTCCGTTGCGATGTCCGGGATGAACGTGTTGTTGCTGCTGGCCACCTCGCCGACAGTGGCATCCAAGGTCATCGGGAGGGCAAGCGGGCCGCCGACGATGACGACATTGGCGGGGTCGAGCCTGTCCAGTTCCGCCCGCACGCTGGCCGGCATGACCCCGGTGGTCGGGATCAGCAGGATCGGCGCGCCCTTCGCGCCGGCGACCGGCGCGATGGAGAGGGCGTCCGGGAAGTTCGCGCCCGTGGTGAGGTAGACGGTGTCCACCCCGGGAGCGAAGTTTGCCGCCGAGATCATCGAGGCGGTGTCGTACAGCGTTGTGCCGCCGATCCGGACCGTGTTGGCCCAGCCCGCCTTGAGCTGGGCCTCGACCGCGGCGCTGACGGCGAGCTCGCCGCCGAGGATAACCACCTCGGCCGGCGCGAGCCGCTGGATTTCGGCCAGGACGTTGGCCGGGATGGAAGCCTTGCGGACCAGGAGCACCTGGTGCCCGTCGCGCGCGGCGGGGGCTGCGGCGGCCAGGGCGTCCGGGAAGTTTTCCCCGGTGGCGATGTAGAGGCGTTCGACCGGGTTGGCCGGGCTGGCATCGGGGTTCGCGTACTTGCTGATCTCCACGGCGGTGTCGTAGAGCGAATTGCCCGCCAGGCGGGTGACCGAGCCCGGAACGGTGGTGTACGTGCGCAGCTGCGTCTCCACGGATGCGTTGATGGCCACCGGGCCACCGACAATCACGATGTTGTCCGGGTTCAGCCGATCCAATTCAGCCGCCGTTTCGGTCGGGATCGCGTCAGGCCGGACGAGGACCAGCGGACCTCCGGCCGCCTTGGCCGCGGCTCCCGCCGCCAGCGCATCGGCGTAGTGGTCGATCCGCGCGACGAACACCGTTGGGGCGCCGTTCGGGAAGTTGGTTGTGCTGATGGCCGCCGAGGTGGCGGCCGCGGTGTTGCCGAAGAGACGGGTCGCCGTGACCGGCCTGTCGCTTCCGCCCCCGTTCACCCTGGCGCCAACGGTGGTCGCCGCCGGATTCGTAGAGGTCTGATCGACGATCAGGTTGCTGATGGTGCGCGGCTCCGAGTCGTAGACGAAGGTGTTCGTTGTGCTCTCGTAGCTCGTTGACGTGCCTGCGGCCCTGGGTTCCATGGCGGCCGGCATGCCGGTTGGCACCGGATCCGCGGCGTTGTACTGGGCCGCGACCAGCCGTGGGAACGTCTCCTGGGCGGTTCCGAACCCGTCCTGGCCCGCCATCAGGTTGTTCCACCGGCCATCGACGGTACGCAGACCGTGCGGCAGCTGTGGCTGGCCGACACATGGTGTGCCGTCGGCGTTGAAGTAGGTCTGCGTCGCGACCTCGAACGTTTTGCCGGAACCGCAGAGCGGCGAGGCGTCCGGATCGGTGAGGGTGGCCTTGGCGTGCGCCTCGGCGATGTCAATCTGCTTGATGATGAACTCAAGGTCGCCCTGGGTGACTTGCATGTCCTGTCCGGGCGGTGGAGCGGCCTGCGCCCCTCCGGCCGGGATCAGGGTCCCTGCTGCGACGACGGCGAATCCGGTGGCCAGTGCCCCCAGCCTTCGACCTGTTTTTTGGCGCGAGTGACTACGCATCTGACGTTGCTCCCCAATTTCGTGGCCCGACGCTTAGTCGCCAAATGGGCCCCCCGATTTGCACCGGGTCAATCGGCCTCAACTTCTCCCAACAGCCGAATCCCCCCAGTGCGCCCAGTATGGGCGCGAGTCAACTCCCTGTAAAGGGGTTGGGGGTGGCGGTTGTGGATGGGGGCGTCCAACGTGAATCGCCCAGCCGGCTGGCCTGCACGGCGCCGTGATCCGGCCCTCGAAAAAAGAATTACAGATCATGCCTTTACAAATGATTACAGCCCGCTAATAGTTGGTGCCACTTGGGGGCTCGGTCACTCGCGTCGCTCTTTGGGGGAGCGTCCGATCCCTGGTCAAACACGGCCAGCGGCTTTATTTGCCGCGCCGTCATCACCTTGGGAGTGAAAAAATTGAAGAAAATTGGGGACAAGTCCGGGCAACCGGGCAAAAAGTTGGGGGCATTTGCGGTCGGGGCCGCCTTGGTTGCCACGGGTGCACTTGCGCCGATACCGGCGGCATTCGCCGCTCCACCGCCAGGCCAGGACTTCAACGTCACGCAGGGCGACCTGGAATACATCATCAAGCAGGTCGAGATCGCCGAGGCGCACGCCGAAAGGACGCTGACCAATCCTGACGCGTCGCCGCTGTGCGGCAACGGGAAGCGGTTCGACGTCGCGTCGCAGACATTCCTCGACGCCAACAACAAGCCTTGCGTGGGCAATCCGTTGCTGCCGCACGGGCTGCGCACGGTCGACGGGCGGTGGAACAACCTGATGCCCGGCCAAGACGGCTTCGGCACGGCGCAGGAGACGTTCCCGCGTCTCGTTGCCGCGGAGTACGCGGACGCCGAGGTCACCCCCCCGTTCGCGCCGGGGAACAACGCCCCGACGCCCGGCGCCGCGACGAGCTACAAGCAGACGGACGGGTTCGTCTACGATTCGAAGCCGCGCACGATCAGTAACCTGATCGTCGACCAGACGACCGCCAACCCGGCGGCCGAGGAGGTCGCCACGCGCGTCGAGGGCGGTGGCCTGGAGGGCACCACGAACACGTTCATCCCGGACATCGCGACCGACGAGGGCCTCTCGGCCTCGGCCACGAGCCTGTTCACCATCTTCGGGCAGTTCTTCGACCACGGCCTGGACCTCGTGTCCAAGGGCGGCAACGGCACCGTCGTCGTCCCGTTGAAGGAGGACGATCCGCTGTATGTCGCGGGTGGACGCACCAACTTCCTGACCCTGACCCGCGCCACGATCGATAAGGGCGCGGACGGCACGGCCCGCGAGCACGTCAACCGCACCACCCCGTTCGTGGACCAGAACCAAACCTACGGCTCGCACGCGTCCCACCAGGCGTTTATGCGCGAGTACGCGATCGTCGACGGCAAGCCGAAGCCGACGGGACGGATCCTCAACGGGGCCGACGGCGGGCTTCCCACCTGGAAGGAAGTCAAGGACCAGGCTCGAACGGTCCTGGGCATCGAACTGGACGACTTCGACGTCTTGGACGTGCCGTTGCTGGCCACCGACCCGTACGGCCACCTGATCCTCAGCGCTGACGGCAACGCGCAGCTCGCCACCGAGGACGGGCTGGTCGCGGGCAACCGGACCACTCCGATCGCCACGGACGGGCTCACGGCCAACGCGTCGTTCCTGGACGACATCGCGCACGGCGCCACGCCGAAGGAGGGCACCACCGGTGCCGACGGCGTGGTCATTCCCGGCTACGACAACGACTCGCTGGACGCGCACTACATCACCGGCGACGGCCGCGGCAACGAAAACATCGGACTGACCGCCGTGCACCACGTGTTCCACGCCGAGCACAACCGCCTCCAGGCGCAGATCCAGGCCGAACTGGCCGGGATGCCTGCCGCGCTGCGGGACCGCTTCGCCGCGGACGGCTTCTGGGACGAGGGCGAGCGCCTGTTCCAGGCCGCGCGCTTCATGACAGAGATGCAGTACCAGCACCTGGTCTTCGAGGAGTTCGCCCGCCGGATCCAGCCGGAGATCGACACCGTGGTGGTGAACGAGAACTCCTACCAGCCGGACGTGAACTCCTCGATCCGCGCCGAGTTCGCGCACTCCGTGTACCGGTTCGGGCACTCCATGCTGCGGGAGACCGTCCCCGTCGAGCAGGCCGACGGGACCATGGCCGAGGTCAAGTTGCTGGATGCGTTCCTGAACCCGACCATGTTCGCGGAGTCCGGTACGGACGCCGACGATTCCGCCGGCAACATTCTCAAGGGCCTCGCCAACCAGACCGCCAACGGTGTGGACGAGTTCGTCACGGATACGCTCCGCAACCAGCTGCTGGGCCTGCCGCTGGACCTCGCGACCATCAACATGGCGCGTGCGCGGGAGACCGGCACCCCCGGCCTCCAGGCGGCGCGCAAGGCGTTCTTCGCCGAGACCCGCGACCCCGCGCTGCAGCCCTACTCCAGCTGGGAGGACTTCCGGCTCTCGATGAAGAACCCGGAATCCATCGCGAACTTCATCGCCGCCTATGGCAACCACCCGACCGTCACCGGGGCCGACACGCTGGCGGCCAAGCGCGCCGCCGGCACCGCACTCGCGGGCGACACGGCCTTCATGAACGCACCCGCCGCGGAGACCGGCCTCGACGACATCGACCTGTGGATGGGAGGACTGGCCGAGAAGCCGTTCGTCTTCGGCGGCATGCTGGGGGCGACGTTCAACCACGTGTTCGAGAAGCAGCTCGAAGACCTGCAGAACGGCGACCGCTTCTACTACCTGACCCGGAACCTCGGCAACTCGCTCTTCCACGCACTGGAGGCGAACTCGCTGTCCCAGATCGTGCAGCGCAACACCAGCGCGGACCGCGTCCCGCACGACGTGTTCGCGGCACCGCAGCTCACCTTCAACCTCGACGACAGCGTCACGCGCCAGGCCGAGCTCAACACCGCGGGCCTCACCGGCACGCAGGCCACCGGCTGGCGGTTCAGCGGCGACGAGCACATCGTCGTCCAGGACACCGACCAGGCCAGCAGCATCCGCACGGGCATCGGCGACGACTCCGTCTGGGGCAAGGGCGGCAACGACACCATCGAGGGCGACGACGGCGCCGACGCCCTGATGGGCGGCGACGGCGACGACGTCATCACCGACATCTTCGGCGACGACCGCCTCCAGGGCGAGGGAGGCAACGACGCCCTCAACGGCGGACCGGGCCTCGGCGACCTGCTCTTCGGCGGCTCCGGCCAGGACTTCATCGTCGGCGGCCACGACGCCTCCACCACCTTCGGAGGCCTCGGCAACGACTTCATCCTCGGCGGCACCGGGCGCGACAACGCCCGCGGCGACGAGGGCGACGACTGGATCGACGGCAGCACCAACGCCGACCTCCTCGTCGGCGACCTGAGCCAGACCGCGCAAAACGACCCGGGTCTCTACCACGGGGGACACGACGTGCTGGTGGGCCGCACCGGCAACAACGACCACGACGCCGAGGGCGGCGACGACATCATGGTCGGCGGGCCCGGCACCGACCGCTTCGCGGGCATGCTCGGGTTCGACTGGGTCACCTACGACAAGACGACCCACCCGGTCCGGGCCGACATGGACCCCGTCCAGATCGTTCCCGGCGTCGAAAGCGCCATCGTGGACCGGTACGACGAGGTCGAGGCGTTCTCCGGATTCGACGGCGACGACGTCGTTCGCGGCGTCCGCAACCGCGACGCCTTCGCCGACCCCGAGAGGGACAAGATCGGCTACGGCCACCGGCTGACCCAGGCAAACCTGGACCGCGTCGAGGGTCTCCGCGACCTGCTCGGCGGCGGCGAGGAGCCAACCTACGCCCTGCCGTTCCTCGAGGGACAGCCCTTCGACGCCGAAGACATGAACAACAACCTGATCCTCGGCGGCGGCGGCAGCGACCTGATCGAGCCCCGCGCGGGCGAGAACTTCATCGACGGCGACGCCTGGCTCGACACGAACATCGTCTACGGCGAGGAACGCTCGGACAAGCTCGAGCCGTTCATCGAGCGCATCTTCGACCGGACCATCAGCCCGACGGACCTGAAGATCGAACGCCGGATCCAGACGGCCACCGGCGGAGACGACACCGTCGTGTACTCGGTGGACAGTGCCGACGCCACCCTGACCGCGCTGCCCGACGGCCTGGTTCAGGTTGAGACCACCGGACGCGACGCCGCCGTGGACGTGCTGCGCAACGTGGAGCAGCTCCAGTTCAACGACGGCTTCGTCGACATCAGCGAAGGACTCGGCGATCCCGATCCCGAGCCGAACCTGCCGTTGACCGTGGGTCTGTCCAACCCAGGGGTCCCGGTGCTGGGGGCGGCGCTCGACGCCACCGTCGCAGGTGCCACAGCCGGCAGCGAGGTGTCCTTCGAACTGCAGGTCTTCCGGCTCACCCCGGAAGGAACGGAGTTCGCCACCACGACCCAGACGAACACCACCGGCAAGTTCACCATCACGGAGACCGAGGCCGGATTCCCGGTCCAGGTGATCGCCACGGTGACCCCGGTTAACGGCGCACCCTCCCAGGTCGTCTCCGACCGCACGGCCGGCGAACTGACTGTTCTCAAGGAATCCGTCGCCGCCACCGATCCCACGTTCGACGGGGCGGCGCGCACCGTAACGATCCCGGACGTCCGGGGTGTTGCCTACTTCATCGATGGGGAACGCAAGGATCCCGGCACCTACCCGGCCATGAAGGGAAGCGTGACCGCAAAGGCCTCCTCGGAGGACTTCATCGCAGAAGCCCGCACGTGGGACTTCGACCACCGTACCGAAGTCTCGACGGCCAAGCCTTCGTTCGATGCCGCAAAGAACACGGTGACTATCCCGGCGAAGGACGGCGTCGCCTACTCCATCAACGGCGCAGCCAAGAAGGCCGGATCGCACACCTACTCCGGCAAGGGCACCGTGACCGCGAAGGCGGCCGGCGACTCCTACAAGCTGGCCGGCGACGCGTCCTGGACGTTCGACAACTGGAACACGGTGACCGCAACGGCACCAAAGTTCGACGCGTCGAAAAACAAGGTGACGATCCCGTCGAAGGCGGGCGTGGCCTACCTCATCGACGGTTCGTCGAAGAAGGCCGGAACCTACACTTACGCCGGCACCGGCACCGTGACGGCCAAGGTCGCGAGCGGGGCGGACAAGCTCACCGGGACGACATCGTGGAAGTTCGACAACCGGAACTCGGTGACGCCGACGAAGCCGGTGTTCAGCGCCTCCGGAAACACGGTGAGGATCCCGTCGAAGGCGGGCGTCGTGTACTACGTCAACGGGGTGAAGAAGTCCGCGGGTACCCACAAGTACTCCGGCACGGGCACCGTCACCACCAAGGCGTCCAGCGGCTCATACAAGCTGGCCGGAACCACGTCCTGGAAGTTCGACAACCGGAACTCGGTGACGCCGTCCAAGCCGGTGTTCAGCGCCTCCGGCAACACGGTGCGGATCCCGTCGAAGGCGGGCGTCGTCTACTACGTCAACGGGGTGAAGAAGTCGGCCGGTACCCACCGCTACACGGGTAACGTCACGGTGACCACGAAGGCGTCCTCGGCCTCCTACAAGTTGGCAGGTACGCAGAAGTGGACCGCGCGCCTCTAGGGGCGATCCGCTGAAGCCATAAGAACAGGAAGGGCCAGTCAACTTCGGTTGGCTGGCCCTTCCGCTTGTTCGACGTGGTGGTCCTGCCGGGTGGCCGGCGTTGGTCCGGCCGGTCAGTCGGCGATGGTCGCCAGCACGGCGCCGGCGGACACGGTGTCTCCGGCGACGGCGGACAGGCCAGTGATGGTCCCTGCCTTGTGCGCCGTGAGGGGCTGCTCCATCTTCATGGCCTCCAACACGACCACAAGGTCTCCCTCGGCGACCGAATCGCCGTCGCTCACGGCGACCTTCACGATCGTGCCCTGCATGGGCGAGGACAGGCTGTCCCCGGAAGACGCGGCCACCGCGCTCCCGCGCTGCGCCCGCTTTTTCTTCGTTTTGCCGACTGCCCGGCCCGTCGAGCCGTTGGCTCCGCCGAGGCCGGCCGGCAGAACGACCTCCAGGCGCTTGCCGCCGACCTCGACCGTGACGCGCTGGCGCTCTCCGGCGTCGGACTCCTCCGCGGCGCCGGCCGGGGACCAGGACTCGATGCGGTTGTTGAACTCCGTCTCGATCCAACGCGTGTGGACCGTGAACGGACCCTCGGCGGGCACAAACGCGGCGTCGGTCATCACGGCCCTGTGGAAGGGGACGACCGTGGGCATTCCCTCGATCACCAGCTCGTCGAGTGCGCGGCGGGCGCGCTGGGCGGCCTGCGCGCGGGTCGCGCCGGTGACGATGACCTTGGCGATCATCGAGTCGAAGTTGCCGGAGACGCTCTCGCCCTGCTCGACGCCGGAATCGATGCGGACGCCGGGGCCCGTGGGGAACACGAGCGTGGAGATGGTGCCGGGAGCGGGCATGAAGTTGCGGCCGGCGTCCTCGCCGTTGATGCGGAACTCGAACGAGTGTCCGCGGATCTCGGGGTCGGTGTATCCGAGCTCCTCGCCGCGCGCCAGGCGGAACTGTTCGCGGACCAGGTCGATTCCGGTGACCTCTTCGCTGACCGGGTGCTCGACCTGGAGGCGCGTGTTGACCTCCAGGAACGAGATGACGCCGTCCTGGCCCACGAGGAACTCGCAGGTTCCGGCGCCCACGTAGCCGGCCTCGCGGAGGATCGCCTTGGAGGCCTGGTAGAGCCGGGTGTTCTGCTCGTCGGTGAGGAACGGCGCGGGTGCCTCCTCCACGAGCTTCTGGTTGCGGCGCTGCAGCGAGCAGTCGCGGGTCGAGACGACCACGACGTTGCCGTGGACGTCCGCCAGGCACTGCGTCTCGACGTGCCGCGGGGCGTCGAGGAAACGTTCGATGAAGCACTCGCCGCGGCCGAACGCCGCAGTGGCTTCGCGGACCGCCGACTCGTACATCTCCGGGATCTCGTCGCGCGATCGGACGACCTTGATTCCGCGCCCGCCTCCGCCATATGCGGCCTTAATGGCCAGCGGAAGACCGTGGTGGTCGGCGAACTCGAGAACCTCCTGCGTGCTGGACACCGGATTCTTCGTGCCGGGCACCAGGGGAGCGCCGACCTTCTCCGCGATGTGGCGTGCCTGGACCTTGTCGCCCAGTTGCGCGATGGCGGACGGGGGCGGGCCAACCCACACCAGCCCGGCGTCGACCACCTTCTGGGCGAACTCGGCGTTCTCGGACAGGAAGCCGTAGCCGGGATGGATGGCGTCGGCGCCGGAACGGGCCGCGGCGTCGAGGATCTTGTCCATGACCAGGTAGGAGTCCGCCGCCGTCGATCCGCCGAGCGCGTAGGACTCGTCGGCGAGGCGCGCGTGCAGGGAATCGACGTCGGGCTCCGCGTAGACGGCAACGGAGGCGATGCCCTCGTCACGCGCCGCTCGGATGACGCGCACGGCGATTTCGCCGCGGTTGGCGATGAGGACCTTTGTCAGGGGGGTCATGGCAGGGGTTTCTCCTTCACGTTGCTGCTCTGGAGCCTACCTGCGCTTGTGGGGTTTCCACGCCAGCACGCAAGTTCCTCCGTGCGTCCGGCGAAGTTTTTTGTAGGGACCCTACAAGGGTGCCGGGTGCCGCGTTGCCAGACGGCCGGGCATGACCGTGCGTGATTGGCAGGCCGGCGCGTGGCCATGCGACTCACGCGGGGCATGCGCCGTCCCAGCTCGGTCGGAGATACTCTCTGGGGCTATCCGCTCGTGGCCGTACCCAAGGATGTGGCGGTGGCCGTGGACCGCCGGGGACGTTCCGGGTACGATCCGCCGGTCGAGCGCGCCTTCCGTCGGCGAAGCGCACCCTGGGCGCCGGATTTCCCGGAGTCGGTTTTGGCGTCGGGCCCTCTTGTTACCCGGCCCGGTGCGCGGGATCGAATCCGGCGGATCCATCTTCTGGCCTGTGCGCCGCCGGAGGTCCAGCATTCGGTTGCGGATGCCGAGGGGGCTTTTGCGCGGACCGTCTGCCACTGGCCGGGGATGCGTTTGGTGGGGGAGATCGACGGCCGGGGGAAGTGCCAACGGGCCGCGTCGGAAGCAGGCCGGGATGTCGCGGACATCGTGATGGCCGAGAAGGACCGCGAGAACCGGATCCGCCGGACCGGCCGCGATGTCGCGAGGTGGGATTGGGCCTTCGCCCGGGATCCGGGGCGGCTTCGGCGGCTACTGCTTGGTGCCGGCGTTCCGCTGGCGCGGGGGCATCGGGGGGCGGATCGGGACTACTCCCAGAGGTCCGTGATGGAGAGCCCCGCCGCGGACAGCAACTGCCGGAGCGTGGAGACGGACAGGCCCACCACCGCGTTCGGATCCCCGTCGACGCCGCGCACGAAAGCGGCTCCGCGGCCGTCGATGGTGAAGCCGCCGGCGCAAGGCAGCGGCTCGCCGGTGGCCACGTAGGCGTCGATCTCGTCGTCCGTGGCGTCGACGAACGCCACGGTGGCCGAGGCCACGGCGCCGACGGTTGCCCCCGTTCCGCCGTCGCCCGGTTCCTCGCTGCGGTTGTCGATCAGCCAGTGGCCGCTGTGGAGCACGCCCGACTTGCCGCGCATGCTCCGCCAGCGCTCGGCGGCGACATCCGCCGTGTACGGCTTGCCGTACGCCACGCCGTCGAACTCGAAAACCGAATCACAGCCCAAGACGACGGCCCCGTCGGCCGCCTCGAGGGTGGCCACCGACTCGGCCTTGGCCCGGGCGAGCAGAAGGGCGGTGTCGTGGGCGTCCAGGTCGCCGAGGCGTTCGACGGCGTCGCGCAGGACAGCGTCCTCGTCCACCTCGGACACCACGACGTCGTAGGAGACGCCGGCCGCCGTAAGTATCCTGGCGCGGCCCGGTGAGGCCGAGGCGAGGACCAGCAGGGATGCCTCCTGGTCTTGGGAGAAGTCTCCGACGATCACGGACGAGTCCCGGTCCACGTTGTTCGATTCACTCATACGTCAACCGTAGCCTTACGGCCCCCGCCGTTGGCGCCATCCTGGTCGTCGAAGAACCAGTCCGATGCGCCGTCGTCGGCCGTGGCCGGCCGCTCCTTGGGCGAGGCGTCGCCCGCGGCGTCGAGCTTGGCGCCCTCGACGTCGACGTCGGGGAGGATCCTGTCCAACCAGCGCGGGATGTACCAGGCCTTCTCGCCGAGCAGATGCATCACGGCCGGCGTCAGCGTCATGCGGACGATGAACGCGTCGAACAGGACGCCGACCGCCAGCGCGAACCCGATGGCCCGGATCATGGTGAGGTGCGAGAACACGAAGCCGGCGAACACGCTGCCCATGATGAGCGCGGCGGCGGTAACCACGGGCGCCGAATGTGCGAAGCCGGAGCGGACGGCCGAGCGCGCGTCCTGGCCGTGCGCGAACGCCTCCCGCATTCCCGAGACGAGGAACACCTGATAGTCCATCGCCAGCCCGAAGAGGATGCCCGTGAGCAGGATCGGCAGGAAGCTCATGATCGGCCCCGGGTTCTCCACCCCGAACACGTTGCCCAGCCATCCCCACTGGTACACGGCCACGGTCGCGCCGAATGCGGCGGCCAGCGAGAGCAGGAAGCCGATGGTCGCGATCACGGGAACCACTATGGAGCGAAACACCAGAAGCAACAGGATCAAGGACAGTCCGACGACGATGCCGAGGTACGTCGGCAGCACTTCCGCCAGACGTTCGGAGACGTCCACCTGCGCGGTGACCTGCCCGGTCAGGGCGATCGAGGAGCCGGTGTCCGCCTGGATCCGGTCCGCGGCCCCGCGCAGGGTGTGCACGAGTTCCTCGGTGGCCTCGCTGGCGGGGCCGTCCTGCGGGATCACCTGGATGACGCCCACCGTGTTGGTGTCGTTGACTCCCAGGGGGACTGCCGCGACCACTCCATCGAACGCGCGGACCGCGTCGGCGACGTCGAGGTTGGCCTCGGTGGCGCCGCGGTCGTCGAGGCCCTGCGGCAGGTCGGCCACGACGATGATGGGTCCGTTGTACCCGCCGCCGAAGCTGCCGCTGATGTAGTCGTAGGCCTGGTGGGCGCTGGACTCGACCGGTTCGGCGCTGCCGTCGGGAAGGGCGGTGCGCATCTGTGCCGCGGGCACGGCGATGATGCCGAGCACCACGATCGAGACGACCGTTGTCAGCCAGGGCCGCTTGGTGGCGAACGCACCCCAGCCCCGGGCGCCGTCGTCGTTCCCGTGGCGGGCGGCGCGGCCTTGCGAGGCCTTGGCCCACGCGCGCTTGCTGACCAGCCGCTTCCCGATGATCCCCAGGAGCGCCGGGGTCAGGGTGAGCGCGATGAGCACGGCGACGGCGACGGTGAACGCGGCGGAAAGGCCGAGGACGGACAGGAAGGGAAGGCCGGGCACGGCCAGCGCGGCGAGCGCGATGACGACCGTCAGGCCGGCGAAGACGACGGCGTTTCCGCTGGTTCCGGTGGCGCGGCCGATGGACTCCTCCATGTCCATGCCGTCCAGGAGCTGGCGGCGGTGGCGGTGGACGATGAACAGCGAGTAGTCGATGCCCACGGCCAGCCCCAGCATCAGCGCCAGGGCAGGGGTAATCGAGGCCATCTCGATGAGGCTGGAGAGGGCCAGGGTCCCGCCGACGCCGACCGCGACGCCGAGCACCGCCATCACCAGCGGCAGGCCGGCGGCAACGAGTGTTCCCAGCATGGCCAACAGCACGGCGGCGGCGACGGCGAGCCCGAGGATCTCCGCGATACCGAAGATCGAGGAGAGGTCCTGGACGATCTCCTTCGAGTAGTAGACCTGGACGCCCTCACCCTCGGGGGCCGCAGCGATGTCCTGGATCGCCGCACGCGTCTCCGACGTGAGGGAGTCGGTGCTGCCCACGAACGTCAGGCTGACGGCCGCGGTGGTGCCGTCGGCGGAGACGAAGCGCATGCCTTCGGTGGAGGCCGCCTGGCGTTCCCCGAGCGCGAGCTCGTCCTCGCCGTCGGCAAGCTCGCGCTCGCCGTCGACCAGCTTCCGTTCGGCCGTCGGGATCTCGGCGGCCTTCTCCTTCAGCGTTGTCTCGCCGTCGGCCAGCTTGGCCTCGTTCGCGGCGATCTTCTCGAGCCCCGTGGCGATCTTGTCCCGGTTCGCCGCGATGGCGGCGGCACCCTCTGCGAGCTTGGCCTCGCCGGAGGAGACCTGGGTCGCGGCGGCGTCGAGCGTGGACTGGTTGGCCGTCAGTTCCGCCCACCCCGTGGTCAGTTTCTGCTTGGCCGCGGCGAGTTGGGCACGCCCGGCGGCGAGCTCCTTCTCCTTGGCCACCAACGTCTCGCGTGCTTGGGTGATTTGCGCGGATCCCGAGTCGAGCTGGGCCCTGGATGCCGCGAGCGAGTCGAGTCCGCCCCGCGCCCGAGTGATGGACGCCTGCCGCTGCGCGAGCGTGTCGCGCTGGTCTGCGACCTCCTGTTCAGTCGGCAGATCGGCGATGCCGGCGTCGATCTCCGCCAGCCGTGCCTCGCGTTCCTCGTCGGTCAAGGACTCGTCGGCCTCGACGGCGGCGCGCTGCTCCTCCAGCGAGGTCCGGGCGGCCGCGGCCTGGTCCAGCTGGGCCGTGCCCTCGTCGATCGAGGCCTGGCCCGTGTCGAGCTTCTTGTCGGCGGCGCCGAGGGAACGGACGTCGAGCTGCGCGAGCAGCCGCGCGACGCCGGCGGCGTACTTCTTGTTGCCTTCCGCGAGCTCCGCGTCCTTTTGGGTCAGCTGAGCTTGGCCGGCGGCCAGCTGCTTGGCGCCCGCCGCGATCTTGCCGGCGCCGGAATCGTAGTCCCGCTGGCCGTCGACCAGCTTGGCGCGTCCGGCCTCAAGCTGGCTGAGGCCCTTGGCGAGCTGCGCCTTGGCGGCGTCCAGCTCGCTTTGGCCGGCCGAGAGCTCCGAGGCGGCCGCCGCCAGCTGTCCTTGCCCGTCCTCGAGTTCCGCCTTGCCCGCAGCCAGCTGTTTCTTGCCGTCGGCGACTTCCTCTTTGCCGTCGGCCAGCTGTTTCTTGCCGTCGGCCAGCTGCTGCCGGCCGTCCGCGAGCTCGGCGCGGCCGTTGGCCAGCTGCTCCCTGGCGTCGGCGACCTCGGTCCGTGCCCCGTCCAGGTCGGACTGGAGCGCGAAGGGATCCCGCACCTCGCGGACGTCCTCCATGTCCTGGAGGTCGCCCAGCGCCGTGGCGATAGCCGTGCGCTGCGCGTCCGTGAAGGCGCTGCCGTCGGCGGTCCTGTAGACCACCGAGCCGGTTCCGCCGGCGAACTCGGGGAGCTCGGTCTTCAGGCGGTCAAGCGTCCGCTGCGTTTCCGTGCCGGGGATCGAAAAGGAATTGACCAGCGTGCCCATAAAGGCGCCCGCGGCGCCGCCGACGAGGACCAGGACCAGCGCCCACGCGGCGACGAAGCGCCAGCGGCGACGGTACGCGAGGCGGCCGAGTCGGTAGAGGAAGGTGGCCATGCGTCAGGCCTCTCGCGTCGTGGCCGGAGCGGCCTGGGTGTGAAGAGTGGGGAATCCGTCGCGGAGCTGGGTCAGGGCGGCGGTGAGGTTGTCCTGGAGGGCGGCGATGGAGGCTTCGGAGAGGTCTCCGCCGCCGGCCGCGGCCCAGTGGCCGAACACGGCTTTGCCGGCGCCCACGATCGAGTACGCGAGCACGGCGATGTCCAGTTGCGGCGTGCCGGGCGAACGCTCGGCGAAGGCGGCGATGAGCCGATCGGCGCACCTGTCCCAGGATTCGAGTTGGAGCCTGGCGAGTTGCGGGTTGTTTCCGGCGAGCGTGAAGAGCTCGGCCACGGACGCCAACGCGCGGGCATCGGCAAGGCTGCGGACGGCGTCGGCGGCCGCGGCGACGATGGACATGCCCTCAGGCAGCGTGTCGAGCTGCCGCAGGGCCTGCTCGAGGAACAGCTCGGTGGGCTCGTTGAGCGCGGACTCGACCGACGGGAAATAGTTGAAGAAGGTGCGGCGGGAGACGCCTGCGGCGTCGGCTACCCGATCTGCCGTTACCGCGGTGGCGCCTTCGGTGCGCAGGAGCCGCAGCGCGGCCTCGGCAATGGCCGCCCGTGTGGCGGCCTTGTTCAATTCGCGGCGTGAGGGCGCGCCCTCGGGTGCGGTGGGTGTGGGATCCTCTGGGGGCATGCAATTACACTACGTGCAAGTTTGCACGGTGTGCAAATTGACGCGTGGCCGTCGGTGGCCTGGCCTCCGCCGTCGCCTCGGCCGCCCCCCGCCGTGGGGTTGCCGGCACGCCGTGTTGCGGTGTCCGGGAACGCAAAGGGCGGCCCGGAAACCGGACCGCCTTCCGCTGGCGCTGGGTGGCGCCTGCCGAGGATCGGCTAGGCGGGGGGTGCCGCAGTGCGCGCCTCCGCGCGGCCGCCGGCTGCCTGGGCATCCTCCGTTGCCAGGGCGAACTCGTCGGCGAACGGGTTGCCGTTGCGCGGCGCGTTGTAGAGGCCCTCGTCGAGGATTCCCTCTCGTTTGGCCACGATCGCGGGCACCAGGGCCTGCCCGGCGACGTTGACCGCGGTGCGGCCCATGTCCAGGATCGGATCGACGGCGAGCAACAGGCCGACTCCGGCGAGGGGGAGACCAAGGGTGGACAGCGTCAGCGTCAGCATCACGACGGCGCCTGTTGTGCCGGCCGTGGCCGCGGATCCGAGGACGGACACCAGAGCGATCAGGACGTAGTGGCCCGCGTCCAGCTCGATGCCGAAGAACTGGGCCACGAAGATCGCGGAGACCGCCGGGTAGATTGCGGCGCATCCGTCCATCTTCGTGGTGGCGCCCAGCGGCACCGCGAACGACGCGTACCCGGACGGAACGCCGAGGTTCCGCTCGGTGACCCGCTGGGTCAGGGGCAGGGTGCCGATGGAGGAGCGGGAGACGAAGGCCAGTTGAACGGCCGGCCAGACGCCGGAGAAGTACTGGCGGACACTGAGCCCGTGGACGCGGACCAGGACCGGATACAGCGCGAACAGCACCAGGGCCAGCCCCACGTAGACGGCCACCGTGAACTTGCCGAGGGCGCCGATGGTGTCCCAGCCGTACGTCGCCGTGGCGTTGCCGATCAGGCCAACCGTGCCGATGGGCGCAATGCGGATGATCCACCAGAGAACCTTCTGGATGACGGCGAGGACGGAGGAGCTGAACGCCAGGAAGGGTGCGGCCGGCTTGCCGACCTTGAGGGCGGCGATGCCCACGGCCACCGCGATGACCAGAATCTGCAGCACGTTGAAGCTGACGGCGGTGGTCACCGCCCCGGACTCGGCGACCTTGGAGCTGGCCTCAAGCCCCAGGAAGTTGCCGGGGACCAGGCCGGTCAGGAAGGCCCACCAGTCGCCGGTTTTCCCCGTGTACTCCTCCGGGGTGCCCTGGCCGGTGTTGGCGCCGGGCCGCAGCAGGGCGCCCAGGCCCATGCCGATGAGCACCGAAACGAACGCCGTGATGGCGAACCAAAGGATGGTCTGCCACGCGAGCCGTGCCGCGTTCGCCACCTGGGACAGGTTGGCGATGGATGCCACGACGGCGAAGAAGATCAAGGGCACGACGGCGGCGCGCAAGAGGCTCACATAGCTCGAGCCGATGACGTCGAGGGTCGCGCCCAAGCCGTTCGGGGTCTCGTCGCTGTGTCCGGTGGACTTCGCGACGAGCCCGAGCACGACGCCCAGTATCAGGGCGGCGATGATCTGTGGCCCGAAGGACGTTGCCCAGCGTGGGAGGCGCCTGCGCGGCGCGGAGGATTGAGTAGTCACCCCAAGAAGCTAGGGCGTGCGGCCTAGCAAGGAAACCGGCGGTTGCGTAATGTTACGCGCACGGTGGTGGCCGCATCCGGCCAGTGGATTGGGGATCCGCGGAACGGCGCGCCGAAGAACCGGGACTGTTTCGCCCAGTGGTGGCGAACGTCTCGGCGGAACTTGGGGTCCGCAAGGAGGCGATGTTGGAACCGGCGACACCCGACGACGCGGGGGACTCCGGCATGCCGGACGCGGCCGATGTGGTCCGCGGCGCAGACGGTCCGCCGCGCCCGCCCGTGTCCATCATCGCCCGGCCCCGCCTGTTCGACGAGCTGGACCGGGCGTCCGAGTTTCCGCTGGCGATCCTTCGCGGGCCCGGCGGGAGCGGCAAGACGTCCCTGCTCCTAGATTGGATCAGCCGTTCCGCGGGCGGGTCGGAGAGGCGGACCCGGTGGCTGGACGGGACGGCCCTCCCCGCCGGCGGACACCTGGACAGGGATGCCTTCTGGGCCGCCGTACTGCGGGTCCTGTCCGGCAATGGTGCCGAAGGCCCCCCGGGGGCGGACCCCCTGCCGTCGGGCAGCCGGCTGGTGGACATGATCCGCAATCAAGTGGACGTGGTGCCCGTCCTGCTTGTGGTGGACGGCTGGGAGGGTGCGGTCCTGCCCGGCGTGGCGGACGAGGTGATGGCCGTCGCCGCCGCGGTGCCCCGTCTGAGGTGGATGGTCACGACCCAAACCACCGGTCATCTGGAGCGCCGGGGAACCTTGGACGGCCTGGACGTGGCCGTCATCGGTCCCGAATCCCTTCGCCTCACGGTGGACGAGACCGAGGAGTTGCTCGGCGGCTCCCCGTTGGCGGGCGAGGCCGCGGCCGTGTGGCGCCTTTCGGCCGGTTCGCCGCGGTTTTCCCGGGCACTCCTTGCCCGGGCCGCGGACCGCGGCACCGCTCCCCGCGGGACGGTGGAGGAGGCCGCGGCGGCGGTGGTCGACGATCTGCGGTCGCTACTGGCTTCGGGGACGCTGCCGCCCGGAATGCTGCGGTTCATGGAGCGCACGTCCGTGCCGGAGGAGGTGCCGGTGGGACTGGCGGAGGTCCTGGCCGCGGACGCCGATGCGCCCAGCCACCTGAATGCCGCCGCCCGGCACGGCCACGGAGACTGGACGGGGCGCGGCTCCTTCGCCTACGTCCCCCTGGTCCGCACGGCCTTGCTGGCGGAGTTTGAGCGGAACGCTGCCGGCGACGTCTCGTCGCTCAACCGCGAGTGCGCCCGGTACCTGACCCTGCACGGGAACCCGCGTGCCGCGCTGAGGCACGCACTCGCCGCCCAGGACCTGGATGCGGCCACCGGCGTCCTGCGCCGTTATGCGCTGCACATGGCGGACGCGTCGGAGCGCGAGTCGACCATCGAGACGCTGCGGGGCATCGGCTCCGCGAAGTTGGCCCGCTATCCCATCGTGGCCATGGTGCTGGCGCTGGCGTACATGTCCAGCGGCGTGCACCGTGCCAAGGGGCTGGAGATGCTGGCCGCGGCCATGGCCGGGGTCCGCAATCTGGCCAAGGGCCTGCCGCCCCCGGACCGCATGCTGCTGTCCATGCTGGAGGTCGTGGCGCTGCGCGTGGGCGGACGCGTCGCCACGGCCGAGGCGGTCGCGCGGAGGGCCTTGGCCCGCTACGAAGCGCTATCCGACGACGACCTCGAGGCGATCGGAGACTTCGAGGGCACCATGCTGGCCCACTTCGCGCTGACGTTGGTGCTGGCGGGCCATACGGAGTCGGCGGGCGCGGTCGCGTCGCGCGCCGTGACCGCATCCGCGCGCAGGGAGTCGGCCGCGGGCGAGGGGTACGCGCTGGGTGTCGCCGCCTGCGTGAACGTTGCCGAAGGCGACTTCCGGCAGGCGGCGTTGCTCGTCCGGCGCTCTATTGGGACGGGCTGGATCGAGCGGGAGCCCAGCGCCTACGCGACGACGCCGCTGCGGCTTGCGCAGGCCGCGGTCGAATTCGAGCGCCTCGATCTCGCGGCCGGGAGGGAAGCCTTGGCGCCCATTCTTTCCGAGGCGGAAACCAGCGAGTTTTGGCCGCACATTGTGTCCATGGCGACCATGTTCGACCTGTTGGCGGGCGACGCTGCGCTGTCCCTGGGCAAACTTCGGGCGGTGTTGTCCAGGCAACGCAACCTTCCGCCCACCAACCCCGCAGGCCAGTGGGCGCTGGACGCCGCGGCCGGGTGGTTGCACCTGGCGCTCGGCGATGGGGCCGCCGCGCTGCGCGCCGTGGGCCGGTACCGGGAGAAGTCCGGCGCGCAGGCGCTGATGAGGGCGCGGATCCATTTGGCGCGGGGCCAGTCGGAAGCCGTGCTCCACCTGACCGCGCGCGTCACGGACGGAGACTCGCCCCGCCAGCGGTTCGACGCCGGGGTGTTGGCGCTCGCCGTCCGGCTCCGGCTCGGCGACACGGAGGACACCGAGCGTCGCCTGCGCGAACTTGCGGGGATGTCCTCGGTCTTCAACCTCGTGTCGCCGGTCGCATTGCTGCCGGCGCCCGATCTGGAGCGCGTGCGGGCGGCGGCAGGCGCACACGGTGTGGCGTTGGGCGTTCCCGACGGATTCCGGGCGCTCGTCCAGGGCGACCTTGCCGCCGTCGACCTGACCGCACGGGAAGCGGCGGTGCTCCGCGAGTTGGAGGCCACCGGGAACGCCGCCGCCATCGCGGCGGTGCTGTTTGTTTCCGTCAACACGGTGAAGTCCCAGCTCAGGAGCCTGTACCGGAAGCTCGGGGCCTCGAGTCGCAACGAGGCCCTGAGCGCCGCCCGTCACTATGGTCTGCTCAACAGCTGAGCCCCGGGAGGGTCGTTGGCCCATCGTGAGGATGGCCGCACGCGTCCGCGACGGACGTGTGCGGCCATCTTCCCCCCAAGCGTCGACTGCCTGAGCCGTCTCCGGAGGCCTGCCCCATGCCGGCCCCCGGTCACTTGACCGTACTCATTTATGGTCTCCCTCCAACGACCGCTTGACAGCCGCGAGGGCGAATTTCACCCTCGGGATTCACCCCGTTAAGGGGTCGGCAGCAGGGCCCGGCGCAACGTGTCCAGCCCGACGGAACCCAAGTTTAGGGCCTCCGAATGGAAGGACTTCAGGTCGAACGCGGTGCCCTCGTTCTCTCGGCGCGCGTCGCGGATCTGCTCCCACAGGCGTTGGCCCACCTTGTAGGACGGGGCCTGCCCGGGCCAGCCGAGGTACCGGGTGAACTCGAACTTGAGCTGACCTTCGGAAATGTCCAGATGCTTGGCCAGGAAGTCGTAGCCCTTCTCCGGGGTCCACTGCCCCTTGCCCCAACGCTCCGGCATGTCGAACTCCAGGTGGACGCCGATGTCGAACACCACCCGCGCCGCCCGCATCCGCTGCATGTCGAGCATGCCCATGTGGTCGCCCGGGTCGGACAGGTAGCCGAGCTCGAGCATCAGCCTCTCCGCGTAGAGGGCCCAGCCTTCGCCGTGACCGGATACCCAGCAGGCGTTGCGCCTCCAGTTGTTCAGGGTGTCGCGCCGATAGGTGGCGGTCGCGACCTGCAGGTGGTGGCCCGGGACGCCCTCGTGGTAGACCGTGGTGGTCTCCGACCAAGTGGTGAACTGGTCCTCGCCAACCGGCACCGACCACCACATCCGCCCGGGACGGGCAAAATCGTCGGAGGGTCCCGTGTAGTAGATGCCGCCCTCCTGCGTCGGCGCGATCATGCATTCGAGCTTTTCCATCACCTCAGGGATCTCGAAGTGGACATCCTTCAGCTCGCGGACGGCCTGGTCCGATTTCCCCTGCATCCAGGACTTCAGCGCCTCGGTGCCCTTGAGCTGGCGGTCGGCGTCGGCGTTGAGGATCGACTTGGCTTCCTCGATGGAGGCCCCGTCCTTGACCTGGTTGGCGACCCGTTCCTGCTCCGCGATGAGCCGTTCCAGCTCCTCCACGCCCCAGCGGTAGGTTTCCTCGAGGTCGACCGCGGCCCCGAGGAAGCGACGCGACATCAGCGCGTAGTAGTCGCGGCCGACGGCATCCTTCACCGGGGCGTGGGGGAGGAGGTCGTTCTGGAGGAAATCGGCGAACCGGCTGTACGCGTCGGCGGCGAGCCGGGAGTTCTGCTTGAGGTCGGCGGTCAGCGACGGCGTCAGCTCCTCGTCGCCGGCGCTAGCCCCGGCGACGAACGAGTCGAAGAAGCCGCCCGGCTTCGCGTAGTCGCGGGCCTGTTCGACGACGATCTCCACCTGCCGCCGAGCGGAAACCTTGCCCTGCTCCAGGCTTGCGCGCAGCGATTCCTCGTAGCCGGCGAGGGCACCGGGCACGTTGGCGAGGCGGCCTGCGATGTGGCTCCACTGCTCGGCGGTGTCCGTCGGCATCAGGTCGAAGACGGCGCGGATGCCTTGCGCGTTGGAGGCGATGTTGTTCAGCTCCGTCACGCCGGTCTCGTGGATTTCCAGCTCCAGCCCCAGCCGCTCGCGCATTGCGTCCAACGTGGTCCGGTCGATGTCGTCCACAGGTTCCAGCCCCTCGAGCCGTGCGAGGGCCGTCCGGTTCGCCTCGGCCATGGCGCGCTCGCCCGCGGGGGAATAGTCACCGTATTCGGTCTCGTGCCCCGGGATGCCCAGGCTCGTCGCGAAATCGGGCGCGAGTTCCAGCAGGCGGGCGAAGTAGTCGTCGGCGACGGCGTCGATGGCGGTGGGAACGCGTGAGGTTCCGGATGTGGCGTTGGTCATAGGGGAAGACTACCGGTTTGTGAAGCCTTCGCTGAAGACCCTGGCCGAGTTATTTTGTCTCCCGCACTTGCGCGGCGGCGCGTCTAGAACCGCCCGCTGCGCCAGGACCCGGGGAGCCCGGCCAGCTGCCTGCCCCGGCGGGATTGGCGCCGCAGGCGCTCGCCACGCGACGCGGTCGCCGGCTCCTCCTCGTCCTGTCCATTGCCCAACGCCAGCACCACGGCGGTCAGCGCGGCCAGCTCGGCGGTGGTCGGGTTGCCCCGTTCCACGGTGAACAGCGCCGGCGCACCCGGTCCGGTCTCCGGCGTCGTTGTGTTCTCCACGTTGCTCCGTTCCTTCAGCGGTCTTCCTACAGCGGGATGTTGCCGTGCTTCTTGGCGGGCAGCGACGCGTGCTTGTCGCGCAGGGCGCGTAGGCCGCGCACGATCTGCAGGCGAGTGTCGGCTGGCGCGATGACCGCGTCCACATACCCGAGCTGGGCGGCCTGGTACGGGTTCAAGAGTTCGGCCTCGTAGTCGGCGATGATCTCCTGGCGCCGCTCCTCGACGTCGCCGCCGGCGGCCTCGACGGCCGCGAGGTCGCGGCGGTAGAGGATGTTCACGGCGCCCTGGGCGCCCATCACGCCGATCTGGGCCGTGGGCCAGGCCAGGTTCAGGTCGGCGCCCAGCTTCTTGGACCCCATCACGATGTACGCGCCGCCGTAGGCCTTGCGGGTGATGACGGTGATCTTGGGAACGGTGGCCTCGGCATAGGCGAACAGGAGCTTGGCGCCGCGGCGGATGATCCCCTGGAACTCCTGGTCCTTGCCGGGCAGGAATCCCGGGACGTCCACCAGGGTCAGGATGGGCACGCCGAACGCGTCGCAGTTCCGGACGAAGCGCGCGGCCTTCTCCGACGCGGCGATGTCCAGCGTCCCCGCGAACTGCATCGGCTGGTTGGCGACGATGCCCACGGTGCGGCCCTCGACGCGCGCATACCCGATCATGATGTTCGGCGCGTACAGCGACTGCATCTCGAGGAACGCGCCGTCGTCCACGACGTGCTCGATCACCTTGCGCATGTCGTAGGGCTGGTTGGCGGAGTCGGGGATCAGCGTGTCCAGTTCCAGGTCGCCGGCGGTGAGTTCGAGTTCCTCGTCGAAGTCCGCGGCGGGCGCCTCGGCCATGTTGTTGGACGGGAGGTAGTCCAGGAGCTCCTTGACGAACTCGATCGCGTCCTCCTCGCCCGCGGCGAGGTAGGTGGCGGTGCCGGTGGTGGAGTTGTGTTGCCGGGCCCCGCCGAGGGTCTCCATGTCCACTTCTTCGCCCGTCACCGTCTTGATGACGTCGGGTCCCGTGATGAACATGTGGCTGGTCTTGTCCACCATGACCACGTAGTCGGTCAAGGCAGGCGAGTAGGCGGCCCCGCCCGCGCAGGGCCCCATGATCAGGGAAATTTGGGGCACCACCCCAGAGGCATGGACGTTGTTGCGGAAGATGTCGGCGAACATCGCCAGCGAGGCGACGCCTTCCTGGATGCGGGCGCCGCCGCCGTCGTTGATGCCCACCACGGGGCAGCCGTTGCGGAGGGCGAACTCCTGGACCTTGACGATCTTTTCCCCGTTCACCTGGCTGAGCGAGCCGCCGTACACGGAGAAATCCTGGGAGTACACGGCGACCAGCCGGCCGTCCACGGTGCCGTAGCCGGAAACGACGCCGTCGCCAAGCGGCCGCTTTTTGTCCATGCCGAAGGCGGAGGTGCGGTGGACCGCCAGCGCGTCGAACTCAACGAACGATTCCTCGTCGACCAGCAGGTCGATCCGCTCGCGGGCCGTGTTCTTCCCCCGGGCGTGCTGTTTCTCCACGGCCTCCGGACCGGAGGGGAGTAGCGACTGGGCCTGCCGGCGGCGGAACTCGGCGATCTTGCCCGCCGTGGTGGACACGTCGATCGCATCGTCAATCGTGTCGGTGCCGGTCTCGCTCATGCCGGGGACTCCCGTCTGGTTGGGGTAGTAGGAATGGCACAACGATTGCGCCGTTCCTGCAAGTCTAGTGACGGGCGTTCATCGCCAGCCTGTAGGAACCCTACAAAAACCACCAGCGGCACTGGGCCGGTGTGGTGGCAAATACCGTTGTTACCGATGGGTAACATTTGGTCGATTTCTGTCGTAGGGTGTTGCCATGACCACGCAGCGAACCGCAGAGACCGATCCCGCCGCCCCGCTCGCAGGCCGCACCATCCTGATGAGTGGAGGGAGCAGGGGAATCGGCCTGGCGATCGCCCTGCGCGCCGCAGCGCAGGGTGCCAACATCGCCCTGATGGCCAAGACTGCGCGCACCCACGCGTCCCTGGAGGGGACCGTGTATTCGGCGGCCGAGGAAATCCGGGCGGCCGGCGGCATCGCCCTTCCGCTCGTGGGGGACGTGCGCAACGACGCCGACGTCCAGAATGCGGTCGACGAGACGGTGGCGACGTTCGGCGGCATCGACGCCGTCGTCAACAACGCGTCCGCGATCGACCTGTCCCGAACCGACGACGTTTCCATGCGGCGCTACGACCTGATGCAGGACATCAACGTGCGCGGAACCTTCCTGCTTTCCAAGCTCAGCCTCCCGGCCCTTCGCCGCTCGGCCAACGGCCACATCCTCACGCTGTCCCCGCCGCTGAACCTGGATCCCGCGTGGGCGGGCAGGCACCTTGCGTACACGATGGCCAAGTACGGCATGAGTCTCACGACGCTGGGCCTGGCCGAGGAGCTGCGCGCCGACGCCATCGCCGTGAACTCCCTCTGGCCGGCGACGCTCATCGACACGGCCGCGATCCGGAACATGCCCGGCGGCGAGAGCTTGGCGCGCTCGGCAAGGAGCCCGCGCATCGTGGCCGACGCCGCGGTGGCGGTCCTCGCCCGGCCCGCGGCCGGCTGCACCGGCAACTTCTTCACCGACGAGGATGTCCTCCGCGCGGAGGGCGCCACGGATCTTTCCGAGTACAGCCTGGGCGCACCGGAGGACCGGCTGGTCCCCGACATCTTCCTCTAGGACCGCGCGGCGGGATCTAGGCTGGAACCATGACGAGCGACGCATCGACCCCCGCCGCCCCCGAGCCGCAGGCAACGTCAGGTCCCGCGGAAGCGGCGGCGCCGCCCGGGCCGCAGGCCCCCGGAGACCAGGCCCCCGGACGCCAAGACTTCGGACCCCTGGACCGCCAGCCGCTAAACGGTGCGGCCCTGCGGGCGACCCTCGCTCAGCCCGCTGGACCCTACGCCCGCCTGGAGACCGTCGAGTCCACGGGATCGACCAACGCCGACGTTGCTGAGGCGGCCGCCGCCCACCCGGGGGACTGGCCGGACCTGAGTGTGCTGGCCACCGACTTCCAGTCCGCGGGCAAAGGGCGCCTCGAGCGGGTCTGGCAGGCGCCTCCGCGCAGTTCCCTTGCGGCGTCCATTCTGTTTCGGCCCGGATCCGCCGCCGGGGGACCGCTGCCGGCCGGCGCCTACGGTTGGCTGTCCATGCTCTGCGCGCTGGCGCTGGCGGAGGCCATCGAGGAGGCGAGCGGGCTCGACGCCCGGATCAAGTGGCCCAACGACGTGCTGGTCGGCGGCCGCAAGGTGGCCGGACTCCTGGCCCAGCTGGTGCCGGCGGGCCGCGTGCCGGCCGTCGTCGTCGGCTCGGGAGTCAACGTCGGCCTCACCGAGGCCGAACTGCCCGTGCCGACCGCCACCAGCCTGCTGCTGGAGGGCAGTCCATCGATCGACAACACGGTGGTCCTCGGCGCGTACCTTCGCAGGGTGGCGGTCCTGTACGGCGACTTCGTCGCCGCGGAGGGCGACGCCGCGGCCGGGCTGCGCGTTGGCGTCTCGGCGCGCATGGCCACCCTCGGCGCACGGATCCGCGCCGACCTGCCCGGCGGAGCGACACTGGAGGGCACGGCCGTGGGGCTCGAGGCCGACGGCGCCCTGCGTGTCCGCTCCGGCGACGGGACCGAGACGGTCCTCCGCGCGGGCGACGTGGTGCACGTGCGCCGCGCGGATGGCGGCTACGCGTAGCCAACCGGCCGCCGGGGGCCGGGGCCCGCGCCTAGACTTGAAGCGAGCAACCCACGAGGAGGACCCATGCGGCTTCGGCTGGCAGAGGGCGAACGCGTCATCGTCAGGACACGCGCGCACCGCCGGGTCCTGATGGTCCCCGCCCTCGCCTTCCTGGCCCTCGTCGGGCTGACGGGGTTCGCGCTGGGGTGGCTGAGCCGTCCCGGCCTGCCGCCGGCCCTTCAGGACGCGCTTCCCCTGCTACGGGTGGTGGTGCCGCTCGCGGCCGCCGTGCTGGCCCTGACCTGGTGCGTGGCCCCGCTTCTGCGCTGGCAGCGCACGCTGACCTACCTGACCAACCGCCGGGTCGTCATCCGGCGCGGAATGGGCGGACGGTCTCAGTGGGAGTTGCCGCTGGTGATCGTCGGGGGGATCCGGGTGCGCCAACCCGTCCTCAGAAGGGGGGCGGGAGCCGGGACTCTGGTGCTGGACACGGCCAACGGCGCGGCCGAGTTGACGAACATGCCGGGCGTCCACCGGCTGCGGGAGTTGGTCCTCGACGCCATCGAGGCTTTGCCAAGGACCGTCATGTTCGATGGTGTAGAACTGGATGTTGAACAACGGATGGATTGGACGGGACATGGTTGATGGGCCGCAGGACGGCGTGCTGGGCGGCTCGTCCGCCGCAACGCCGGATCCCGAGCCGCACCCCACCACCGCCCCACTGCCCCAACTGAGCCCCGACGCCGGTCCCGAGACCCGCGCCCTCCCGTTGGTGCAGGCGCTCGCCCGCGAAGCCGTCAAGGAGTCCGCAAAGGACCTCGAGCACAGGCTGCTGGGTGCGGAACGCACCATGCGCCGGCGCGAGGTCGCCGCCGGGGCGGGGATCTCGCTGCTCAGCGCCCGCAAGCTGTGGCGGGCCATGGGCTTCCCCAACCTCGGGGACGACGACGTCGCCTTCACCCAAGTGGACCTCGACGCGCTGGTGGTCATCGTCGAACAGGTGCGCGCCGGCAAGCTCACGGAGGAGGCGGCGATTTCCCTGACCCGGGCGATCGGCCAGATGACCGACCGCATGGTGGTGTGGCAGGTCGAGGCCCTCGTCGAGGACATGGTGCAAAACCAGGGGGTGAGCGATCCGGAGGCCCGGCGGCGTCTGGTGGACCTGCTGCCGGAGCTGATCGAGCCGATGGAGAAGATCCTGCTGTACTCGTGGCGGCGGCAGCTCAATTCCGCGGTGCACAGGCTTGGCGTGCGCGCCGAGACCGGCCTCGCGTCCAGCGAGGAGGGCCGGGACGGAAGCGAGGACGACGCGCCGTTGCCCCTGGCGCGCGCGGTCGGGTTCGCCGATCTGGTTTCCTACACCAGCCTGTCCCGCCGGATGAACGAACGCACGCTTGCCCAGCTGGTCCAGCGGTTCGAGAACAAGTGCGCCGAGATCATCTCCGTCGGCGGCGGCCGCCTCGTCAAGACCATCGGCGACGAGGTCCTCTTCGTCGCCGAAACACCGCAAGCTGGGGCCCAGATCTCGCTGTCGTTGGCGCGGGAGTTCAAGAAGGACGAGTTCCTCCCGGACACGAGGGTGTCCCTAGTCTGGGGCAGGATCCTGTCCCGGCTCGGAGACATCTACGGGCCAACGGTCAACCTCGCCGCGCGGCTGACCGCGCTCGCGGAGCCCGGGACGGTGCTCACCGACGCCATGACTGCGGCCACGCTTGCGGGCGACGACCGGTTTGTACTGATTCCGCAGGAAACGACGTCCGTGCGCGGCTTCGGAGACATCAATCCGGTGGTCCTGGCCCCCGGCGAGGGGACCGGCCTGGTGCTGGACTGACGCATGGGGACAACTCCCCATCGCACTGTTGTTCCTCCATCGGTTAGGCTGATGACGGTCGACGCCGGTCTTGTTGGGGGAGCGCTTAGGCGACAAGTATCTACGTGAGGTCTCGTCATGTCCCGATGGGGAGCGAATACCGGCAAGTCCGCGGGCTTTAAGGTTGCGGCGGTTTCGGCGGCAACGGCGTTGGCCGTCACCGGAGCCATCATCTACCCCGGGTTTGAAACCGCGGACGTGGACCTCAACGACGGCGGCGTCTGGGTGGTCAACAAGTCGGTCAACAAGGTGGGCCACCTGAACTACCAGTCGCGCGTGCTCGACGGTGGTGTGGTGACACCACTGCCCCGCTACGACCTGGCGCAGAACGCGGACCGGGTGTTTGTCAGAAACCTGGAGCAGGCCTCGCTGACCACGGTGGACCCGGCCATGGTCGCCTTCACCGACGACAACGCACTGCCGGCCAACTCGTCGTTCTCCTACGGCACCTCGGTGGTGGCGGTTTCCGACGCCGAGCGCGGCATTGTCTACGCGTCCAGCACGGAGCAGCTCAGCGAGTTCTCGGCGCAGGACCAGGAGCCGCTGCTCGACGCGGAGGGCGACACCCTCACCGCCGTCGGCCCCGACGACACCGTCTGGGCCGTCGACTTCAACGCCAACCGGTTCCTCAGCTTCACGGCGCTCGCCGACGGCACGTTCGAGCCGGGGGAGAACCGCGAGATCGAGGGCCTGTCCTCGCTGGCCGACCCGCAGCTGAGCGTGGTTGGCGATACCGCCGTCGTCTTCGATGCCGCATCCGGAGACGTGCTGACGTCCGACGGCACGGCAACCACCGTCGTCGACCCCACGGGAGGCAAGATCCAGGCGCCCGGGCCCGAGGCCGACGGCGTCGCGATCGCCCTGTCCAACAAGCTGGCCGAGGTGCCGCTCGGAGGGGGCGACGCCACCTACCGCCCCCTGGCGGCGACGGGCGAGCCCATCCAGCCGGTCCGCGTCGGCGAATGCACCTACGCGGCGTGGCAGGGCAGCGCGGCCTACGTCCGCGACTGCGCCAACGACGCCGAGGACAACGAGGCGCAGATCCCCGAACTCGGCGGCTCCGCCGAACTGGCCTTCCGCGTCAACCGCGACGTGGTGGTGCTCAACGATGTTGCCAGCGGCCTGGTGTGGCTGGTCAACGACGGCATGCAGGTGGTGAACAACTGGAGCGATCTGGAACCGCCCAAGGGCAAGGGCGAGGCGAAGAAGGAGGACTCCAAGGAGATCACCGACGCGATCGAGCTCCCCAACCGCACCGAGGACAACAAAAAGCCCATCACCAAGCCGGACAACTTCGGCGTGCGCCCGGGCCGCACCACGGCCCTGCCGGTCCTGTTCAACGACGTCGATCCCGACGGCGACCTGCTGGTGGCGACCCTGGAGGGCAAGCAGCCCTCCGTGGGAACCCTGCAGGGAATCTACGACGGCACCGGCTTCCAGCTGGTGGTCCCGGACGACGCGACCGGTTCGACGTCGTTCGTCTACAAGGCGTCCGACGGGCGCGGCGGCGAAGCGACCGGCAAGGCGACCGTTCGCGTCGTGCCGATGGACAAGAACACCGGCCCCGTGCAGGAACGCGTGACCACGCTGCGCGTCCAGCAGGGCGAATCGATCACCCAGCACATCCTGACGGACTGGTCGGACCCCGAGGGCGACGACCTCCAGCTCCTCGGCGGCGCCAGTAAGGACAACGACACCGTGCGGGTCCGGCCCGACGGCGCGTTGACCTTCCAGGACAGCGGCAAGGCCGTGGGCCGCAAGGAGATCACGGTGCAGGTTTCCGACGGACAGAAGAGCACCCAGGGGCGCATCGTCGTCGAGGTTCTCGCCAAGTCCACCATCCCGCCGATCCCCTCCACCGACCACGTGGTGGCCAACGTCGGCGAGGAGGTGACCTTTTCTCCGCTGGAGAACGACGGCGACCCGTCCGGAGCGGGACTCCGCCTGGCGAACGTCGACTCGGTCAACGGGCTGGAACTGGCGTCGAACCCGGACACGGGGACGGTCACGCTGCGCGGGGAGCGCACCGGCACCTTCTACGCCAAGTACGTGGCCACGAACGGCCCCTCGAGCGCCGCTGGGCTCATCCGCATCGACGTCAAGGACCCCGAGCAGAACACCGGCAACCCGGTGGCCGTGCGCGACGTCGCCCTGCTGCCCGCGGGAGGAAACGTGCTGGTCAACGTGCTCGGCAACGACTCGGATCCGGCCGGTGGCGTCCTGGTGCTGACCGGGGCGGAAGTCCCGGACGACGCGCCGTTCACGGTCGCCGTCGAACGCAACAGCTTTGTCCGCGTCACGGACGTGCGCGGCCTGACCGAGTCCACCAAGGTGACCTACACGGTCTCCAACGGAAGCGGCGTCTCCAAGGGCGAGATCACCGTTATCCCGGTTCCCGCCCCGCCGCGGTTGGACCCGCCGCGGCCCAACCCGGACACCGTTGTGGTGCGGGCCGGAGACGTGGCGACGGTCGACGTCCTTGAGAACGACGTCCACCCGAACGGCGCCGAATTGACGCTGCGCCCCGAGCTCAAGGAATCCTCGAAGATCGGCGAGGGCAGCCTGGTCAGCGTCGCCGACGACACCGTGCGCTTCCGCGCCGGGGCGTTCGACGGCAAGCCGCGCACCGTGTCCGCGGTCTACACGGTCGCGGGCCCGGACGGCCAGGAGGCCAACGCGCGCGTCAACTTCCACGTCCAGCCGCAGGACCTCGAGAACAACGCGCCGCCGAACGCCGTGCAGGTCCAGGGCCGCGTCTTCGCCGGCGGCAGCACGTCGATCGACATCCCGCTGAACGGCATCGACCCGGACGGCGACTCGGTCACCTTGGTGCAGCTGGGTTCCGCCCCCACGCTGGGCAACGCCAAGGTTCGCGGTTCGGCCATCGAGTACACGGCCGGCAAGGAGGCCAGCGGAACCGACGTCTTCACCTACGTCGTCGAAGACCGGCTCGGTGCGCGCGCCACCGGCACCGTCATGGTCGGCATCGCCCCGCTCGCCAGCACCAACAACCCGCCCGTCGCGGCCAACGACTCCATCACGGTGCGGCCCGACCGTCCGGTCTCCGTGGACGTGCTGACCAACGACACCGATCCCGATGGGGACAAGATCGCGCTTGTGGACGACCTCAAGGCCTCCGAGGGCGCCGACGCAAAGGTCGTCGAGGGCCGCATCGTCGTGACGTCTCCGTCGGAGAAGGGCTCGCTGTCCGTCCGGTACAACGTGAGCGACGGACGCGGAGGCTCGGCCTCGGCGACGCTGACGGTCCAGGCCGACCCGGAGGCCAAGCTCTTGGCCCCGATCGCGCGCGACGACCGCTCCTCCCTCCAGGAGACCGTGGGCAAGGAGCAGATCACCATCCCGGTCCTCGACAACGACGAGGACCCGGACGGCCGCACCGACGACCTCGAGGTCTCGCTGCCGGACGAGCCCGACACCGCCAGCGTCGTCGACGGCCAGCTGCGGGTGAAGGTGCTCGCGCAGGCGCAGGTGGTCGCCTACACGGTGACCGACGTCGACGGCCTGTACTCCACCGCCTTCGCGCACGTGCCGGGCTCCGGAGAGGCGCGCCCAGTCCTGAAGAGCGACACGCCGCTCGAGATCATGGCCGGCGAGCCGCTGCAGCTCAAGCTCCCGGACCTCGTCCAGGTGCGCGACGGGCGCAGCGCCCGCCTGACGGGCGAGGACAAGATCAAGTCCGTGCCCCAGAGCGAGGGCCAGCTGGTCAAGTCGGCGACCGAACTGACCTTCCGATCGGCGAAGGACTACTCCGGCCCGGCATCCGTGACCGTCGAGGTCACCGACGGGACCGGACCGGACGACCCGGACGGCCTTGCCGCCGTCCTGTCGATCCCCGTCAAGGTCCTGCCGCGGCCCGAGGAAAACAAGCCGCCGACCATCCAGTCGAATTCCATGGAGGTGGCGCAGGGCGAGGACCCGGCCACGCTGGACCTGCGCCGCACGGCCACGGACCCCGATGCCGGAGACACCGAAAAACTGGTGTTCAAGGTTGCCGAGACCAACATCCAGGGCGTCGACGTCGAACTCGTCGACGGTCACACGCTGCGGGCGTCCGCGCCGGCAACGACCCCCAAGGGCACCCGGGGCGCCGTCACGGTGACGGTCCAGGACGAGAAGAATCCACCCGTCTCCGCGACGGTCTCCATCTCCGTGCTCGCCTCCAACCGCGAGCTCCCGGTGGCCGTCAACGACACTGTCGCCGACGCCCACCAGGGCCGCACCGAGGTGGTCCCCGTGCTGGCCAACGACCACAACCCCTACAAGGGCGAGGGCGAGCTGACCATCATCGGCGCCACCGGGCGGCAGGGGGACGGAACGGTCCAGGTAAGCGGCCAGAACCTCGAAATCACGCCGGCCGAGACGTTCGTGGGCACCATGACCGTGCAGTACACCATCGGCGACATGACCGAGGACGCGGACCGCGAGGTCACCGGCACGGTCACGCTGAACGTCAAGGGCCGCCCCGAGGCGCCGGGCCTGCCGCTGGTGGAGTCGACCGGCGACCAGACCGTGGTCCTGCAGTGGGACGCGCCGTCCAACAACGGTTCCCCCATCGAGTACTACACGGTCCGCGGCGGCGGATTCGAGCAGCAGTGCGCGGCGACCACGTGCACGCTGAACGGCCTGGTGAACGACAAGACCTACAACTTCACCGTCACCGCCACAAACGCGGTCAACGAGTCCGACCCCTCGGCCGAGTCCGCCGAGGCCCGGCCGGACGTCGAACCCGAGCAGCCCGCGCCGCCGACCACCACCTACGGCGACCAGGAGGTCGCCGTGAAGTGGGCCGCACCGGTCAGCCGCGGTTCGGCGGTCACCGGCTACACGCTGGAGATCTCCCCGGCGCCGGCCAACGGCGTCACCCAGGTCACGGGCATCACCGGCACCGGCTACACGTGGAAGGGTCTCGCCAACGGAGTCTCCTACCAGTTCCGGGTGCAGGCGCTGAACAAGGCGGACAAGCCGTCCCCTTGGAGCCTCTACTCCGCGGGCGTGATCCCGGCAGGGAAGCCGTTCCAGCCGGTCGCCCCGACCGCGGTGCGCCAGGAATCGGCGGTCGACGGCGGCGTCGTCAACGTGAACTGGTCGGCGCCGGACAACAACGGCGCGCCGCTCCAGGGATACACGCTGAAGGTCTTCGAGAACGGCGCCCTGGAACGCTCCATGAAGCTGCCGGCGAGCAGTACCAGCCAGACGTTGCCGGGCCTGAAGACCACAAGCTCCTACAGCTTCAGTGTGACTGCCCAGAACAAGGTTGGGGCGTCGCCGGAAAGCGCGCAGTCCACGGCCGTCACCCCCTACGGGCGTCCGCTCGCCATCGGCAAGCCCACCGCGACGGCGACCGGGCAGAACAACCAGGTCCGCCTGGACTTCAGCCCGCCCGGGGCCAACGGATCCGCCATCACGGCCTACCAGTATTCGACCGACGGCGGTTCCTGGCAGTCCATCTCGGGTCCCGGAACGGTCATCACCACCAACGCCAACGGGTCCGCCCACACCTGGCGCGTCCGCGCCCTGAACGCCGCTGGCGCCGGCGACCCCAGCGCCGGGTCGAACAGCACCAGCTCCTACGGGCCGCTGCGCGACGGCGGCGGTCGGTCGGCCAGCCACGGCGACGACTGGATCGACTTCCGGTGGAACGGAAACGCCGACGCCTACGCCAACGGTCGGCCCGTCACGCTGACCATTTCGGTCGACGGGGGCTACGGGGGAACGCCCAACGACGGCAACCAGCGCGTCGGCGGTCTGGGGTGGAGCACCACCCGCACGCTGACCGTGACCGCGCGGGACTCCGAGGGCAACCACTCCGGCTCGTGGCAGGTCAGCGACACGACCAACAAGAAGCCGGATCCGCCGGCCCGCTCCGTCACCCTGCGGAAGGGCCCGGAGTACAACGGGTACGAGGGATGCTGGATCCGCTGCCACAAGTTCGACGTCGAGGTGAACAACTTCGCCGGCAACGCGTCCTTCCCCGTGCGGTGCTACAACAGCAACGGCCGCTTCGACAGCGGTGTGCACACCATGAGGACCAATGGCGACGGCTACGGCCGGTCTGTCATCGAATGCGTGAACGGCGAGGGCTACGCCAACCCCGTCTATGCCACCGTCGACGGCGTCGAGTCCAACAAGATCAGCAACTGGTAGCCCAAGGCTCCCGCCACCCACGTTCACAGCTTTTGAAGGAGACATCCCCATGACCATGACCACGGAGCAGGCAGAATGGTTTGCCGGCACATTTGAGAAGCTCGTCGCGAACGTGGGCCGCGCCGTGCTGGGCAAGGACGACGTCGTCAAACTGGTCCTGACGGCCATGCTGGCGGAGGGACACGTGCTGCTCGAGGACGCCCCCGGCACGGGGAAGACCATGCTCGCCCGCGCGCTTTCGGCCACCGTCCAGGGAACGCACTCGCGCATCCAGTTCACCCCGGACCTCCTGCCCTCGGATGTCACCGGCATCACCATTTACGACCAGAAGACGCAGAAGTTCGAGTTCCACAAGGGCCCGATCTTCGCCAACCTGGTACTGGCCGACGAGATCAACCGCGCCTCGCCCAAGACACAGTCGGCACTGCTCGAGGTCATGGAGGAGGGGCGCGTGACGGTGGACGGCACCACGTACCCGCAGGGCCGGCCCTTTATGGTGATCGCGACCCAAAACCCGATCGAGCAGGCCGGTACGTACCGACTGCCCGAGGCCCAGCTCGACCGCTTCCTCATCAAGACCTCGATCGGCTACCCGGACCGCGCCTCGACCGTTCGGCTGCTTTCCGGCGCGACCACCCGGGACCGCTCCGTGGGCCTGCAGGCCATCATCACCACCCAGGCCGTCGCGGACATGGCTGACCTCGCGACCACCACGCACGTCGACGACGCGGTGCTGGAGTACGTGGCGGAACTCTGCGAGGGAACCCGCGATGCCGACGAGACCCGCCTCGGCGTCTCCGTCCGCGGCGCCCTGGCCATGGTCAGGGCGGCGAAGGTCTGGGCGGCCTCCGAGGGACGGAACTTTGTGCTCCCGGACGACGTCAAGGAGCTTGCACCCTACGTCTGGACCCACCGTTTTGTGATGGACCCCGAGGCCGAGTTCGCGGGCGCCACCCCGCACGCGGTCCTCTCGCGCGTGCTTGCCGACACCGCGGCGCCGCAGCAGCGCGCCGTGGCCAATGCCTAACCCGCCCCGGAAGGCATTCGACGCATGAGCACCACCACTCCGGCGCCCAGCCGGCGCGAGGCGCGCAAGTCGGCCTCGATCAAGAACCGTGCCGGCAGGGCCTCCCGGCGCAAGGCCAACCGGGCGAACCGCGGCAGGCTCCATCCCACCTCGCTCTTGCGCGAGGGCGCCAAGCTGGCCGAGATCTACGTGGCCCCGCACTGGCAGCGAGCCGGCGGCTGGGCAGCCAGGAGGGTCCGGCCGGTCACGGAGATCGTCTCGCCCCTGGGCTGGCTGCTGGCCGGGATCGTTGTGCTGCTTGGTGTTCTCGGCGCCTCGTTCGGATGGCAGGAGTCCAAGATCGCTGCGATGATGGGCGGGCTGCTCCTGCTGATCGCCGTCGCCTTCATCCTGGGGCGCTCCGTCTACGAGGTCAGGCTGGACCTGAACCGGACACGCGTCGCCGTGGGCGACCGCGCCGTGGGCAGCATGGACGTCGCGAACGCCGCGACCAAGCCGCTGCTACCCTCCGCCATGGAGTTGCCCGTCGGCGCGGCGACAGCCTACTTCCACATCCCGCGGCTCGCCCCCGGGCAGGTCCACGAAGACCTCTTCACGATCCCCACGCAGCGCCGCGCCGTCATCCAGGTGGGCCCCGTGCGCTCGATCCGCCAGGATCCCTTCGCCCTGCTGAGGCGCCAGGTCAAGTGGACCGAGGCGCAGGACCTCTTTGTCCACCCCCGAACGACCGCTCTGGAGGGCTCCAGCTCCGGTTTCATCCGCGACCTCGAGGGCCTGCCCACGCGCGACCTGTCCTCGTCGGACGTCTCGTTCCACGCCCTGCGCGACTATGTCGTGGGCGACGACCGCCGCCACATCCACTGGAAGTCCACTGCGCGCACGGGCGAGCTGATGGTCAGGCAGTTCGAGGAAACCCGGCGTTCGCACCTGGCGATCGCCCTGTCCACCAACACGCAGGAGTTCGCGACGGAGAGCGATTTCGAGCTCGCCGTCTCGGTCGCGGCGTCGATTGGCCTTCAGGCCGTCCGCGAGCAGCGCAACCTCACCGTCATCAGCCAGGACGGCCCCGCGCGCACCGAAACCGGCAGAAACCTCCTCGACGACCTCACCCGGATCGTGGGCCGCCCCCAGCGCGCCAACCTGATCGACCTCGCGCGGACCACGTCTGACGCGGTCCCCAACGCGTCCGTCTTTTTCCTCGTCACCGGATCGCTGGCGACCCCGTCTCAACTGCGCGCCGCCAGCATCCACGTTCCGGTCGGTGTCCGCGCCTTCGCGCTCCGTTGCGCACAGGGCCTGACGGCCGGACGGGCCACCATCGGGGACCTGACGGTGATTTCGCTCGGAGACCTCAACGACCTCGGACTCGTCCTTCGAAAGGCTGCCTCATGAGAGCGAACCGCCCCGCGCGGCCGGCGTTCCACCACGCCATCGACGCCGCCTGCCTGTTCGTGGGACTGGCCATCGGCACCATGGGCCTGCACTCGGCCTTCGGCGGCAACCCGCACTACCTGGCGGCGGGCCTTGGCGGAGCCCTGATCGGACTCGGGGTGGCGTACGCCAATGTTCGGTTCCGGTGGGGCATCCTCACGACGGCCGGAACCACTGCGGCGGCGTACCTCCTGTTCGGAACCGCGCTGGCCACGCCGGCGGAAGCGACGGCGGGCTTCCTCCCGAACCTCGAGTCCGTGCGCACGCTGGTGGCCGGCATCGTCCTGTCGTGGAAGGACGTCCTCACGGTGGCCCCTCCCGTGGGAGTGCAGGGAGGAATGCTGGTCGTCCCGTACATCGCCGCCCTCGTCACGGGACTCGCGGCGGGCCTTCTGGCGTGGCGGCTGCGCTCACCCTTCTTCTCCGTGATCCCCGTGGCGGCCATGTTCGTCGTCGGCATCTGCTTCGGCACCAACGACGTGCCGATGCCGGTGTTCCGCGGCGTGGTGCTGACCGTTGTGCTGGTCATCTGGCTTTCGTGGCGCCGGCATGTCGACCGCGCCGTCGGCGCGGGAATGGAGTCGCTGAACCACGCCTCCGAGGACCGGAATGTGGCCCGCGACGGGCTCCTGCGCCGCGTCGCCTTCGGCGCCGTCGTGCTTCTCGTGGCCGGGGGCACAACGGCTGTCGCCGCGCCGCTGGTCACGGCGACCGAGGACCGGCAGGTGCTCCGCGACGTCGTCGTGCCTCCCGTGGACCTGTACGACTATCCGAGTCCGCTGATGCGGTTCCGCAACTACGTCAAGGACAACGCCGACGAGACCCTGTTCTCCGTCTCCGGACTTCCCGATGGCCAGCGCATCCGCCTCGCCGCGCTGGACTCCTACGATGGCATGGTCTTCAACGTCGATCCGCGCTCCGGTGGCAACTTCGCCCCGGTGGGCGACACCAGCAGCATCAACGCCGCCACGCAGGACGAACCGCTCCGGGAACCGGGGACGCTGGACATCACGATCGAGGGATACAACGGCGTGTGGCTACCCGGCGGAGGCAAGCTGGCGGGCGTGGACCTCACGGGGGAACGGGCGCGGAGCATGTCCCGTTCGCTCTTCTACAATGCGGACGCCGAAACCGCGCTGAGCACCATTGCCTTGCAGCGCGGGGACTCGTACACGGCGGACGTCGTGTATCCAGTGGACATCCCGGACAAGGATCTTGCGGCCTTCGGCTTCAGCGACGTGCGCCTGCCCAAGCTGGCCAACGTCCCCCAGTCCGCCGCCGGCAAGGGCGCGGACCTGGCCGGGGACGGCGACACCCCGCTGGCCCGCGCCCGCAACATGGCCACCGTCCTGAAGACCAGCGGCTTCTTCTCCAACGGCAAGGAGAACGAGGTGCCCAGCCTGTCCGGACACGGAGCCGCCCGCATCGCGTCGCTGCTCGACGCGGACAACATGATCGGCGACGACGAACAGTACGCGGTCGCCATGGCCCTGATGGCCCGCGAGCAGGGAATGCCCGCGCGCGTGGTCATGGGCTTCTACCCGGAGGACTACGCGCAGGACGCGGAGGTGCAGATCACCGGCAAGGACGCCCACGCGTGGGTGGAGATCGCCTTCGAGAACGTCGGATGGGTGCAGTTCGACCCGACGCCGGACAAGGACAAGGAGCCGACGCCGCCGCAGCAGGAGCCGCAGTCCATCCCGCAGCCCCAGGTGCTGCAGCCCCCGCCGCCGCCGCAGGACCCGGCCAAGCTTCCGCCGGAGACCGCCCCGGATCCGCAGGACGCAGAGGAGCAGGAGCAATCGTTCTGGGACCAGTGGGGTCCGCTGATCGTAGCCCTGGCGACGGCCACGATCCCGCTCCTGGTACTGCTGCTGCCGCTGCTCTTTGTCGCGTGGCTGAAACTGCGGCGCCGCCGGTCGCGCTTCCAGACCGGTGCGCCGGGGGAGCGCGTGAGCGGCGGCTGGCGCGAGGTGGTCAGCCTGGCCACCGACCTGGGCGCCAGACCCGATGGAAACGGTACCCGGCGGGAGAACGCGAGGGCGCTCGGCGGCGACTTCCCCGAGTCCCGCTCCACGGTGATGCAGTTGGCACACCGGGCCGACGGAGCCGTCTTCGGATCCGGCGAGCCGACCGAGGCGCAAGTCGCCGACTACTGGAACCTCGTCGACGAACAACTCGTTGGCATGCGAACCTCTGTAGGCTTCTGGAAACGCCAACGTGCCAAGTTCTCTCCCCGGTCGCTTTTCCAGGACGCGGCCGCGAATGTGGTGGCGCGCCGAAAGGCGCGCGGCGGCAAGCAGGACGGCATCCGTAGAGTAGACGCACCAAAGAAGAAGGAGTAGCCAGTGGCCGCAGCGCTGAACCTGGTAAACGCCGCCGCAGGCAAGAGACTTGCCGCGTGGCTCCTCGACGCGGTGCCCGTCCTGATCGCCTGGATGGCCTTTGTGGCCGTCAACGCGGAAGCCATCTCGCGGATGGCCACATCGGAGGCGGCGGGCGCCTCCCTCGCGGGCTCCTACCTGGTGCTGGTCGCGATCCTCCTCGCGTACGGCATTGCCGTATGGGGATGGGAGGCGCAGACCGGCAAGACACCCGGCAATCTGGCCCTCGGGCTGCGCACGTCGGACGAGGACGGCTTCGCCCCGGGCTGGTTGAAGGTTTTCCTGCGCCGCCTGATCGTCGCCGTCTCCGGCATCGTGCCCCTCGTGGGACCCGTGGTGGTGGTGCTCTCCAACCTGTGGGACGCCAACCACCAGCGACAGGGATGGCACGACAAGATCGCCAAAACCCTGGTGGTCGACGTGAACCAGGGGCGCAACCCGATCACGACCGGAGGCCTCTTCGGCCCCTCGACGTTCGCGCCAGGCGGAGCCACGGCTCCGGGCCAGGCCGGGCACCCGGACTTCGCCGGCACGGCGCCGGCCACCGAATGGCCGGCCCTGAGCGCCGAATACGGCGGCCCCGGACCGATCGCCAGCATCCCGGGACGCCCGGCGCCCTTGCCCGCGGCGACCGACGCGCCGGCGCCGACCGACGCGCCCGCCAGGGTTGAGCCCGCAGAGCGGGACGCTTTGGTGGCCGACGCTGAGGTGTCCCATCCCGACGAGGAGCTCGGCCACACACAACTTCGGCCCGCGGCGCCGGCCGCCGTCGGAGCGCGCCTGGTTTTCGACGACGGGCAGGTGCTGAAGCTGGCCACCACGGCCCTCGTCGGCCGGAACCCGGCACCCTCCGGAAGCGAGGAGATCGCAGAGCTGTTCAACTTCGCGGACATGGGCCGCTCGGTCTCCAAGACCCACCTGCACCTGGCTGCCGACAGCTCGGGGGTGTGGGTCACCGACCGCAACTCCACCAACGGCTCGGGGGTCACCGGGGCCGACGGACAGCGCCGGCAGCTGGCCGCGGGGCACGCCCAGCGGGCGGTCTTCGGGGACACCGTGCACTTCGGCGACCGGCACTTCAGGGTCGAACGCGCGTGAGTCGACCCGAGACAGAGAATATTGTGGGGAACTTCCGCTTGAACTACGGATTCGCGACCGACCGCGGGCTCCGGAGGCCGCTAAACGAGGACTCCCTCCTGGCCGACCGCCACCTGTTTGCGGTCGCGGACGGAATGGGCGGGCACGAGGCAGGCGAGGTCGCCAGCAGCATCTGCGTCAGCACCTTGGCGCATGGCCAGGACGACGCCGACGGAGCCCTGACCGCCGCCGACCTGCAAGCCCTGATGCGGGCCGCCGACCTGGCCATCCGCCAGGCGGCCGGATCGAGGGCGGGAACCACGCTGAGCGGCGCGGCGATCGTCCGCGAAGGCGGTGTGCCCTACTGGCTGGTGTTCAACGTGGGCGACTCCCGCACCTATCTGCTCAGCCGCGGCGCGCTGGCCCAGGTCAGCGTGGACCACTCCGAGGTCCAGGAGCTCGTCGACGGCGGAGAAATTACCGCGGAAGAGGCGCTCGTCCACCCCCGGCGCCACGTCATCACCCGGGCGCTCGGCACGGGGGACGATAGCGCGGCCGACTTTTGGATGATGCCCGTGCGCGAGGGCGACCGCCTGATGATCTGCTCCGACGGGCTCACCGGAGAGGTTAGGGACGAAGACATCGCGGAGATCCTTGGCCGTCATGAGGGGCCGCAGGAGGCCGTGGACGAGCTGGTGCAGGCGGCGCTGCGGTCCGGTGGCCGCGACAACATCACGGTGATCGTGGTCGACGTTCTGCACGGGCACGACGACGACGCGCTCTCGGACACCGCGCCGCGTCCGGCCAGCGAAGACAGCCAAACCAAACCACGTATGGAGGGGAGCGGGTCGTGAGCTTGAGTATTCGGTATGTTCCGGGCCCCTGGATCGGCATGGTCCGGTCCGGGCACATGCTGCTGCTGCCCGGCGAGACCGGCTCGGAGGAACTCGACCGCCTGTGGGAGGCGCTGGGCGCGGCACCGTCCGTCGAATCCCTGCTCTCGGCGGTGTTGTCCGGCCGGGGGATGTCGCTGACGGGGATGCCGTCGTTCGGGATCCTCGCGCTGGAGGAGGACCTCCACGTGATCCTGCGCGGGCCGCTGTCCCTCTCCACCTCCGGGCGGGAGCTGAGCACACACGTCAACGGCATGGGCGTCACCACATGGATGGAGCGGCGCCTCTCGCGGCAGGAGCACCTGACCGTGGCGAGCGACGAATCGGCGAGGCCGTCCTCCGACGACATTGTCGGCGGGCTGCCGCTGGTCGAGGGCGTCGTCCACTTCGGGCGGCTGACGGCCGTGCTCCCGTCCCCTTGCGACGACGGCGTCATCGAGCCGCTGTCCGGCCCCATGGCGGTGGTTCCGACGGCGGAGCGGATCGCCGCGGAGAGCGCGCCGGCGGCCGAGATGGAGCCGGAACGTGAACCAGCACAGGAACCAGAACTGGAGAGCGCGCCGGCGGCCGAGCTAGAGCCGGAACGTGAACCAGCACAGGAACCAGAACCTGAACCAGCGCCGGAACCGGAGCCAGCGCAGGAACCTGAACTTGTGCCGGAACCGGAACCAGTGCAGGAACCTGAGCCGGAATTAGCCCCAGATCTGGAACCGGAACCGGAGCCAGAGCCGGAGTTGGCGCCGCAACCCGAGCCCCAGTTGGTGCGGGAGCCTGAACCCGAGCCCACACCGGCACCCGAAAGGGAGCCCGAGCCGTCGCACGATCCCGCCCCTGAGCAGACCATCGAAGGTGTCTCCGAGGAGACCTCGGCGTTCCACGGCGATCCGGGGGACAACGCCTCCGTGGACGACACGATCGTGACGGCGGACGATGCGGAGGACGAGAACACCATCCTGTCTGCGTCTGCGTCCGCTGCTGGTAGGCGCGGCCAGTCCGCGCCGCCCCCGGACCCTTCGGCGCCGCAGCGGGCCGCTGTGGCCGAGCCCGAGGCGTCCGTGTTCCCCGACGCCCAGCAGCTGATCGACGCCGTCCCGTGGCTCGCGGCCGCCCGGGCGACGGCGGCGCCGTCGCCCTCCGCGACGACGTCTCCCGTGCCCGGCGCCCAGGCGCCAGACCCCGGCGACAGTGGTCTCCTCGGCGACCACGATGGACACACGCTGATGCGAAGCGACCTTGGGGACGTCCCTGCTGGCGGCGCGCAGGAACCGGAGCCTCCGCAACGGACGGAATCCCCGGAATCCGCGGGCGGTCCCATGGTGCTCGGCCGAGTCTGCCCGTCCGGGCACGCCAATCCGCCGACGTCGTCCCAGTGCGGCCGCTGCGGTGCGCCGCTGGCCACGGACGCGGTCCCGGCACCTCGGCCATCGCTCGGGAGAATGCGGATCTCCACGGGAGAGAGCTTTGACCTCGACCGGTCCGCGGTCGTGGGACGGCAGCCGTCCATCGCGCGTGTGGCCAGCGGCACCATGCCGCGCGTCGTCCAGGTCAAGAGCCCCAGCGGAGACATCTCCCGGTCGCACCTCGAGGTGCGTCTCGACGGTTGGCACGTGATGCTTGTTGATCTGAACGCCACGAACGGCACGATGCTGGTGCGTGCGGGCCAGTCCCCGCGCAGGCTGGGCAAGGGGGAGTCCCTGATGTTGCTCGACGGCGACATCGCCGACCTGGGCGACGGCGTCTCGCTGCGCTTCGAGGGTCTTCTGTGAGCGGGAAGCGTCCGCCGGCACCGCCTCCGGCGATCGCCGGATACGAGTACGTCAGCCTCCTCGGCAGCGGCGGATTCTCCGACGTGTACCTTTACCAGCAGGACCGGCCCCGCCGGAAAGTCGCCGTCAAGGTGCTCCTCTCCGACCTCAAGACTGAGAGCGCGCGGAGGCGCTTCGAGTCCGAGGCCAACCTCATGGCCCAGCTGTCCTCCCATCCGTACATCGTCACCATCTTCGAGGCGAACATCTCCGGCGAGGGCCACTCCTACCTCGCCATGGAGTACTGCTCGCGTCCCAGCCTCGACGTCCGCTACCGCCGGTCCAGGTTGGGTGTGGACGAGGTGCTCTCCGTCGGCATTCAGGTGGCTTCGGCGGTCGAGACGGCGCACCGGGCGGGAATCGTCCACCGCGACATCAAGCCGGCCAACATCCTGGTGACCGATTACAACCGGCCCGCACTCACCGACTTCGGCATCTCCGGGACCACGGACACGCTCGACGACGAGGCCGGACTCTCGATTCCCTGGTCTCCGCCTGAGGCATTCGGCGGCGGTTCCCCCGACGGCGTGCGCATGGACGTCTGGTCGCTCGGGGCCACCTTATACACGCTGTTGGCCGGCCGCTCGCCGTTTGTGCGGCCGGGCGCGGACAATTCCCAGCGCGAGCTCATCAGCCGCATCACCAACTCTCCGCTGCAGCCGCTGAACCGCGCGGACGTGCCCTCCGCACTGGAACAGACGCTCGCCACGGCTATGTCCAAGAGTCCCGCCGGCCGCTTCTCCTCCGCCCACCAGTTCGCGCTGTCGCTCCAGCGGATCCAGGCCGAACTGGGCCTGTCGGTGACTCCCTTCGAGGTGCTCGAGGACGCCGGTTCCGCCGAGGATGCCGGCGCGGAGGACGACGGCGGCGAGGCCACGCGCGTGCGTCAGGTGGTCTCGATCGATCCCGACGGCACCACCGGATCGGTGACGTCCCGCCGAACGGAGAGCGCCCCTTGGCCGGGGCCGCAGGCGGACACGGAAGGGTGGGACCATACGGTTCTGCGTCCCGGCGGCGCCGGGGACAATCCGCCGGCTGCGGCTGCGGCTGCGGCCGACGCGGAAGAGGCGACCATCATGCGCGGGCGGCTCCCGGGCGGGGATCTCGCGGGGTCCCGGGTCCGGAACCCGGGCGGCGGGGCCGGTCCGACTGGCGCGTCGGTCCCGAGCCAGGCGTGGGTGCCCTCCATACCGCGCGATGCTCCCGCCCCCGCCGGCCAGACGCCGGCGCAGCGGTTTCCCACCGGGCTGGTCGCCGGGATAGGCGCGGCCGTCGCCGTCGTCGTGGCCGGTGCACTTGTTGCCTCCGCGGTGATGAATGGTGCCGCCACGGACGAAGACCCCACGGGTCCGCAGCTCACGCAGGGGCCCACCGACCCGCTCGCCGGCGCCGGCGAGATCGTGTCCCCGGCCAGCGGCTTCCGGACGTCCGCGTCCGGAGGCAGCGTGACGTTCACCTGGAAGAACGAGGACCCCCGCAAAGGTGACGTCTACTTCTGGGCCCCGGTCACCGCGACCGACCAGGGGCAGAACAAGAAGGTGGAGTCGACCAGGGTCAAGACCCCGCGGGCCACCGGCCAGCCGACGTGCATCCAGGTCACCGTGGTGCGCGCGACCGGCAAGGCGTCGGAGCCGGCGAGGCATTGCGCGGAAACCTAGCGCGCCCGCGGTCAGGTTTGATCAATTCGATTGATAAGATCGTGGAGTTTCCCGCCGTCGTCCCCATGGGGCCGGCGGGGCTTCGGAGGCTGGAAGGGGATGTGTGCCCATGGCGGGACTGAACATCGACTTTTGCGGGGAATGGTTTCCCGTGCAGGACGACCAGGTGTTCACCATCGGCCGCGAGGGGGACCTCGAGGTCGACGACAACCCCTATCTGCACCGGCAGTTCCTTACGCTCGCGCGCTACGACAACATGTGGTGGCTCTCCAACGTGGGTTCGCGGCTGTCGGCCACCATCGCGGACACCACCGGCGGCCTCCAGGCTTGGGTGGCGCCGGGTGCGCGCCTCCCGCTGGTGTTCGGCCAGACCAACGTCGTCTTCACGGCAGGTCCCACCACCTACGAGTTTGCCGTGCATCTCTCGGCGCCGGCCTTCCGCCAGGAGTGGACGGCGAACGACGGCGACGGCCAGACAACGATCGGTCCCGTGCTGCTCACCGAATCCCAGCGCGCGCTGATCGTGGCCCTCGCCGAGCCCATGCTGCGCCGCGACGGCACGGGCCTGAGCTCCATCCCGTCCTCGGCCAAGGCCGCCCAGCGGCTGGGCTGGCAGCTCACCAAGTTCAACCGCAAGCTGGACAACGTGTGCGACAAGCTCGATAGGGCCGGCGTAGCGGGCCTGCGCGGGGGAGCGGGCAAACTCGCGACCAACCGCCGGGCCCGTCTGGTCGAACACGCAGTGACATCGCACCTGGTGACCGCCGCGGACCTGCGCCTGCTGGAAACGGCACCGGCGGCTGACGACTGAACTCCGGGCGTGGGGCAAGATAGGACTGTGAACGAGATCCCCGTGAGCAGCAGCCCCATAGACACGTCGGCGGAAGTCGTCCCCCCGGACAGCGTCCGCGAGGAGTACCAGCAGCTGGCGGACGATGTCCGCAAGTACCGCTTCGCCTACTACAACGAGGACGCGCCGCTGGTCTCCGACGCCGAGTTCGACGAGCTCTTCCTCCGGTTGGAGGAGCTCGAGCAGCTCCACCCCGAGATCGTCGCCAACGATTCGCCCACCCAGGAGGTGGGCGGCGAGGTGTCGGTTGCCTTCGCCCCCGTCCACCACTTGAGCCGCATGTACTCGCTCGAGGACGTCTTCTCGATCGACGAGCTGCGGGCGTGGCTCGACCGGGCAGCGGCCAACGCCGCGACGCGGGCGTCCACGGAAAGCCTGCGCTGGCTCTGCGAGGTCAAGATCGACGGCCTCGCGGTGAACCTGCTCTACCGGGACGGCAAGCTGGTCCGGGCCGCCACGCGCGGCGACGGCACCACGGGCGAGGACGTCACGCACAACGTGTTGACCATCGGGGAAATCCCGACCGAGCTGTCCGGATCCGGGTGGCCGTCCGAGGTCGAGATCCGGGGCGAGATCTTCATTCCCTCGAAGGAGTTCCGCGAATTCAACGAGGCGCTCCTGGCCGCCGGCAAGGCTCAGCTCGCCAACCCGCGCAATGCCGCCGCCGGCTCGCTGAGGCAGAAGGACCCGGCGGAGACGGCCAAGCGCCCGCTGAGCATGTACGTCCACGGCATCGGGGTGCGCGAGGGGCTGGCCGCGGCGTCCCAGTCCGAGACCTACGAGCTCCTGCACGGCTGGGGACTCCCCGTCAGCCCCTACTCGCGCGTGGTGGGGACACTCGAGGAAGCGCTCGACTACATCGGCGAATTCGAGGGCAAGCGCCACCGCCTGGTCCACGAGATCGACGGAATCGTCATCAAGGCGGACCCATTCGCCATCCAGCGCGCCCTCGGCTACACCTCACGCGTCCCACGCTGGGCCGTGGCCTACAAGTACCCGCCGGAGGAGGTCCACACCAAGCTGCTCGACATCCGCGTCAACGTGGGCAGGACCGGTCGGGTCACCCCTTACGCCATGATGGAGCCGGTCAAGGTGGCCGGTTCGACCGTGGAGATGGCCACCCTGCACAACCAGGACGTGGTCAAGGCGAAGGGCGTGCTGATAGGGGACGTCGTCATCCTGCGGAAGGCTGGAGACGTCATCCCGGAAATCGTCGGGCCGGTGCTGCCGCTGCGCGAGGGGCGGGAGGACGAGCTGCGCGAGTTCGTTATGCCCACGCACTGTCCGTCCTGCGGGACGAAGCTGGCCCCGGCGAAGGAGGGCGATGTGGACATCCGCTGCCCCAACGCCAAGTCCTGCCCCTCGCAGCTCACCGAGCGCGTCGCCCACCTGGCGGGGCGCGGCGCGTTCGACATCGAGGCGCTGGGCTACGAGGCGGCCTTCGCGCTGACGGCCCCCGCCGAGCCCGCTCCCGGTCCGCTGACGACGGAGGCGGACCTCTTCGCCCTGACGCCCGAGGACCTGGCGGGCGTGATGGTACGGCGCGAGAAGCGCTCCAAGGGCGTCGGGACGGGGGAATTCGACCTGGTTCCGTACTTCTACACGAAGCCGACGGCGAAGACCCCGTCAAAGCCCACGGCCAACACCAACAAGCTTTTCGCGGAACTGGAGAAGGCCAAGACGCAGCCCCTGTGGCGGGTGCTGGTTGCCCTGTCCATCCGGCACGTCGGGCCGACCGCCTCCCGCGCCCTGGCCACGCGATTTGGCAACATGGACGCGATCCGGGCCGCCGCAGCCGAGGAGGACGGCCGCGCCAAGCTGGCCGACGTCGACGGCGTGGGACCCATCATCGCCGACGCGCTCATCGAATGGCTCGCCGTCGACTGGCACACGGAGATCCTGGACAAGTGGGCCGACGCGGGCGTGCGCATGGCGGACGAGGTGGACGAGGACACGCCGCGCACGCTTGAGGGGCTCACCGTGGTGGTGACCGGCTCGCTCGAGGGTTTCAGCCGCGACGAGGCCAAGGAGGCCATCATTGTCCGCGGCGGCAAGGCGTCCGGCTCGGTCTCCAAGAAGACCTCCTTCCTGGTGGCGGGCGACGCCGCGGGCACGAAGCTGGACAAGGCCGTTTCGCTCGGGGTGCCGGTGCTGGACGAGGACGGCTTCCGCGAGTTGCTGGCCAACGGGCCGCTGTCGACCCCCGACGGCGAGGGCCCCGCCGTCGACGATCCCGCGGCGGAAGCCGGGTCGGATGCAGGGCCGGAAGCCGGGCCGGAGACGGCCGCCGAGGGTGGCCGGGCATGAGCGCGCCGACGACGGCGGGGTTGCTCGAGGTGGCGGCGCGGGCCGCCGCCGCCGGGGCCGCCGTGCTGGCCCAGCGCCCGCAGGCGCGCGTCGAGACGGATACGAAGAGCGCCGCGGGCGACTGGGTGACCGACTTCGACCGCCGCGCCGAACAGGCGGTGCGCGACGTCATTGTCGCGGCCCGCCCCTTCGACGAGATCACCGGCGAGGAGTACGGCACCACAACGCCCGCCCAGCCCAGCGGCTACCGCTGGTCCATCGATCCGCTGGACGGCACCACCAACTTCGTGCGCGGCATCCTCTACTACGCCACGTCCGTCGCCGTGGCCGGACCCGTCCCGGAGGCGCCCGGGCAGACCGCCTGGCTCGCCGGCGTTGTGCACGCCCCCGCGCTGGGGCGGGTCTACTCCGCGTCGCGCGGGGCCGGCGCGTGGCTCGTTTCCGCCGGAGAGTCCGCCCGGGTTCGCCTGCGCGGTCCGGAACCCGGGGCGGACGGCGCGCTGATCGCGACCGGCTTCGGATACGACGCCGAACGGCGGCGGCTTCAGGTGGAGGCGCTGAACGGGCTGCTGCCCGGTTTCGCCAACGTCCGCAGGCTCGGTTCGGCGGCCCTGGACCTCTGCCTCGTCGCCGACGGAACACTGGACGCGTACGCCGAGTACGGCACGCAGGTCCACGACTGGTCCGCGGCGTCGCTGATCGCCGAGGAAGCCGGTGTGCCGGTCCTGCGTCCCGAGACCGAGCCCGGCTGGTCCGCGGCCGGCTACTTCGACTTCGGCCGGCTTGTCGACCTCGAGGCGGGCGAATGACGGGATCGACCGATGCCGCCCCTTCCGCCAACGTCGTCGCGATCCGCCATGCCGTGCCCGCGGACTACCCGGAGATCGCCCGCATCACGGTCGCCGCGTACCTCGCCTCCGGCCACTTCGACCCCGAGTCGCCGTACCTGCGCCACATCGCCGATGTCGCCGACCGCCACCAGGATGCAGAGATCTGGGTTGCCGAGCTGGCCGGATCGATCGTGGGCGCCGTGACGCTGGTGCGCAGCGGAAGCCGCTACGCCGACATCGCCCTGCAGGGCGAACTGGAGTTCCGCATGCTCGCGGTGGATCCCGGGGTGCAGCGCAGCGGCGCCGGCCGGGCGATGGTGCGCGCCATCGTCGACCACGCCCGCCGCCTGGACGGCGTTTACGCCGTCAGCCTGACCACCGGCGAGATGTGGGGAGTGCCGCGCCGCCTCTACGCGTCCGAGGGCTTTGTCCATGCGCCCGAGCGGGACTGGCTGGTGCCCGGGACGGACATCCGGCTGGTGGTCTACGTCCTGGACCTCGGTGGCCCCGACGCCGCCGCGGTGCCGCCGGGCGACTAGACTGGACGGGATACAACCACACCCTAGACACGGGAGATACATGTCTGCCATCAGCCGTGAGGACGTCGTTCACCTGTCCCGGCTCGCCCACATCGAGATGACCGAGGCGGAGCTGGACAAAATGGCCGGCGAGCTCGCCGTCATCGTCGACGCCATCGCCAGCGTGAGCGAGGCCGCCGGAGACGACGTCCCGGCCACCAGCCACCCGATCCCGCTGGTCAACGTCATGCGGGAGGACGTGGTGGGCCCCACGCTCACCAACGAAGAGGCCCTGATGAACGCCCCGGATTCCGCGGATTCGCGTTTCAAGGTTCCGGCGATCCTGGATGGGGAGTAGAGACATGGACAACATCATCAGGCTCTCGGCCGTCGAGCTGGCCGACAAGTTGCGCGCCGGCGAAGTCACGTCCGTGCAGGCGGTGCAGGCGCACCTTGACCGCATCGCCGAGATCGACGGCGGGGACCGCGGCGTCAACGCCTTCCTGCACGTCAACGCCGAGGAGGCCCTCGCGGTCGCCGCGGAGGTCGACGCCATCCGTGCCGCGGGCGGGGCGGACGCCGAGGCGCTCCACCCGCTGGCCGGCGTTCCGATCGCCGTCAAGGACCTCATCGTCACGGTCGGGCAGCCCACGACCGCCGGATCCAAGATGCTCGAGGGCTGGATGAGCCCCTACGACGCCACCGTCGTCTCCAAGGTGCGCGCGGCCAAGCTGCCGATCCTGGGCAAGACCAACCTCGACGAGTTCGCCATGGGCTCCTCCACCGAGCACTCCGCCTACGGGCCGACGCGCAACCCCTGGGACCTGGACCGCATCCCGGGTGGCTCGGGCGGAGGCTCCGCCGCCGCGGTGGCCGCCTTCGAGGCGCCGCTGGCGCTGGGCACGGACACCGGCGGCTCCATCCGCCAGCCCGGCGCCGTGACCGGCACCGTGGGCGTCAAGCCGACCTACGGCGGCGTGTCCCGCTACGGGGCGATCGCCATGGCCTCCTCGCTGGACCAGATCGGCCCGGTCACCCGGACGGTGCTGGACTCCGCGTACCTGCACGAGCTCATTGGCGGACACGACCCTGCCGACTCCACGTCCCTGAACGAGCCCGTTCCGGCACTGGTCGAGGCGGCGCGCCAGGGCCACACCGGCGACCTGACCGGCGTGCGCGTCGGCGTCGTGAAGGAACTGCAGGGCGAGGGCTACGAGCCCGGCGTCCAGCAGCGCTTCGACGAGTCGCTCGAGCTGCTACGCGGCGCGGGCGCGGAGATTGTCGAGGTCTCCTGCCCGAACCTGAAGTATGCGCTCGGCGCCTACTACCTGATCATGCCCTCGGAGGCCTCCTCCAACCTCGCGAAGTTCGACGGCGTCCGGTACGGCAAGCGCGTTCTGCCGGCCGAGGCCCCGCTGACCATCGAGCGCGTGATGGGCGCGACCCGCGCCGCCGGTTTCGGAGACGAGGTCAAGCGCCGCATCATCCTGGGCACCTACGCGCTCTCGGCCGGCTACTACGACGCGTACTACGGGTCCGCGCAGAAGGTCCGGACGCTCATCCAGCGCGACTTCGCCGCCGCGTTCGAACAGGCCGACGTGCTGGTGTCCCCGACGTCGCCCGCCGTTGCCTTCAAGCTCGGCTCCAAGCTGGACGACCCGCTGGCGATGTACCTCAACGACGTCGCCACGATCCCCGCCAACATGGCCGGGATCCCCGGGATCTCCGTCCCGGGCGGGCTCTCCGAGGGCCTGCCCGTGGGCATCCAGTTCCTGGCCCCGGCCCGCGAGGACGCGCGGCTGTACCGAGCCGGCGCCGCGCTGGAGAAGCTGCTCGAGGACTCGTGGGGCGGGCCGCTGATCAACCAGGCTCCAGATCTGGCCGCCGCAACCCTGGGAGGTGCCGCCTAGCATGGCCGCTTTCACCGATGTGCTCGTGGACTTCGACGAGGCCCTGGACAAGTACGACCCGGTCCTCGGCTTCGAGGTCCACGTCGAGCTGAGCACCAAGACAAAGATGTTCTCCGCCGCACCGAACGTGTTCGGCGACGAGCCCAACACGAACGTCACGCCCGTCTGCCTGGGGCTCCCCGGCGTCCTGCCCGTGGTCAACAAGACCGCGGTCGAATACGCGATCCTGATCGGCCTGGCGCTGAACTGCAAGATCGCGGAGACGTGCGGCTTTGCCCGGAAGAACTACTTCTACCCGGACACCCCGAAGAACTTCCAGACGTCCCAGTACGACGACCCCATCGCCTACGACGGCTACCTGGACATCGAGCTCTCCGACGGAGCGGTCTTCCGCGTGGAGATCGAGCGCGCGCACATGGAGGAGGACGCCGGCAAGCTCACCCACATGGGCGGCGCGACCGGCCGCATCCAGGGCGCCGACTTCTCGCTGGTGGACTACAACCGCTCCGGCGTCCCGCTGGTGGAGATCGTGACCAAGCCCATCGTGGGCGCGGGCAAGCGAGCCCCCGAGCTGGCCAAGGCCTACGTCGCCGCGATCCGCGAGATCGTCAAGAACCTCGGTGTCTCCGATGCGAGAATGGAGCGCGGCAACGTCCGCTGCGACGCCAACGTCTCCTTGATGCCGAAGGACGCCACCGTGTTCGGGACACGCACCGAGACGAAGAACGTGAACTCGCTGCGCGCCGTCGAGCACGCGGTCCGCTTCGAGATCGAGCGCCACGCGGGAGTGCTGGACTCCGGCGCGAAGATCGTCCAGGAGACGCGCCACTGGCACGAGGACACGCGCACCACGACGTCGGGGCGCCCCAAGTCCGACGCCGACGACTACCGCTACTTCCCCGAGCCCGACCTGCTGCCGATCGTCACGACCCCGGAGTGGATCGAGGAGTTGCGCTCGCGGCTGCCCGAGCCGCCGTCCGAGCGCCGCAAGCGCCTCCAGGCCGACTGGGGATACTCGGACGCCGAGTTCCGCGACGTGGTCAACGCGGGCGTGATGGACGACGTCGAGGAGACGATCGCCGCGGGCGCAACGCCCGCCGTCGCCCGCAAGTGGTGGATGGGCGAGATCTCCCGCCTGGCCAAGAACGCCGACGTCGACCCCGGCGCGCTCGGCGTCTCCCCGGCGACGATCATCGAACTCAACTCGCTGATCGAGGCGAAGAAGATCAACGACAAGATCGCCCGCCAGGTGCTCGAGTTCGTGGTCGCCGGCGAGGGCACGCCCACCGAGATCGTCGAGAAGCGTTCGCTGGCCGTCGTCAACGACGACTCCGCCCTGGGCGCCGCGATCGAGGACGCGATGGCGGCCATGCCGGACGTCGTCGCCAAGATCAGGGACGGCAAGCTGCAGGCCATCGGCGCGCTGATCGGCCCGGTCATGAAGGCCACCCGCGGCCAGGCCGACGCGGCCCGCGTCCGCGAGTTGGTCCTGGCGAAGCTCGGCATCGAGGGCTAGCAACTCCGCCCCACAGCCCCGCGAAGTGGACATTTCCGCCGTTAGTTACGGTAGGTGGTGTCCACTTCGCGGGGCTTCGTGCGTAGGTTGGGAGCATGAACACCGTTCCCGGCGCCGACGTCGACATCACCGACGCCCTGGTGCGCGGGCTCCTCGCGCAACAGCATCCGGACCTGGCCGGCCTGCCCCTTGAGCGCGCCGACAACGGGTGGGACAACGTGGTCTACCGGCTCGGGGACGGGCTGGGCGTGAGGCTGCCGCGGCGGGAGGCCTCCCACCGGCTGCTGCTCAACGAGGTCCGCTGGCTGCCGTTCCTGGCGCCGCGCCTGCCGCTTCCGGTCCCCGCGGCCGTCCGCCGCGGACGCCCGGGGCCCGGCTACCCCTACCACTGGGCGGTCGTCCCGTGGTACGAGGGGCGGAGCGCGGCCCTCGCCGAGCCGGGGGAGCGCGACGCCTACGCCGCCCCGTTCGCCGCCTTCCTGCGCGCCCTCCACGTGCCCGCGCCGGGCGACGCCCCCCGGAATCCCGTCCGCGGGGTGCCGCTCGCCTCGCGCGGCGAATCCTTTGCCGAGCGGCTCGCCTCGGGTCGGCTCCCGCAGGAAGACGCGCTCCGGGAGATCTTCGCCGGGGCCGCCGACGCGCCGCGGCATTCCGGTCCGGCGCTGTGGATCCACGGCGACCCCCACCCGCACAACCTGGTGCTGCGACCCGGGACCGGCGCCGGGGCCTCGCCGGGAATCGCGGCCGTCGTCGACTTCGGCGACCTCGCGGCGGGGGATCCGGCGTCGGACCTCGCCGCCGCCTGGCTGCACTTCACGCGGCGCGGGCGGGAGGAGTTCAGGTCCGCGCTGGCCGGCGGTTCGGGGCGCCCGCTGTACGACGTCGACACCTGGCTAAGGGCCCGCGGGTGGGCCGTGCACCTGGGCGCGATGATGGCGCTGCTGCCCAAGGGGGACCCGCTCCGGCAGGTCGGGAGACACACCCTCGACGGGGTGCTGGAGGAGTTCCGCCGCGGCGCCGCTGACCGGCCCGCTGTGCACCGGGCCGCGTCTGGCCTAGGGTGGGAAGCTGGACGAAAGGAGCATCTCATGAAGAAAATCCTCATGGTTCTGACCAGCGTTTCCGAGATCGGCGACACGGGAGAGAAGACCGGCTACAACGTGGCCGAGGCCGCGCATCCCTGGAAGGTCTTCAAGGATTCCGGCCACTTCGTCGATTTCGCCTCCATCCAGGGCGGGCAACCCCCGCGCGACGAGGTGGACACGGAGGACCCCATTCAGGTGGCCTTCACGGAGGACGAGACCACGCGTGCCGGCCTCTACAACACGGCCCGCGTCGACGTCGTCGACTCCGGGCAGTACGACGCCGTGTTCCTCGTGGGGGGCCACGGCACCATGTGGGACTTCCCGGACAGCGAGGGCCTGCAGAAGCTCGTGTCCGGGGTCTACAACGCCGGCGGCGTGGTGGGCGCCGTCTGCCACGGGCCCGCCGGCCTGGTGAACGTGGAACTGGCCAACGGGCTGCGGCTCGTCGAGGGCCGCAAGGTCGCCGCCTTCACCAACGAGGAGGAGGTCGCCGCGGGCAAGGACAAGGCCATCCCCTTCTTCCTGGCCGACAGGCTCGAGGAGCAGGGCGCAACCCACGTGTCCGCCGGCGTCTTCGAGGAGAAGGTCGTGGTCGACGAGCGGCTCGTGACCGGCCAGAACCCCGCCTCCGCCGCCGGTGTGGCCAAGGAAATGGAGAAGTTGCTGGCCGAGGTCATCCACCAGGAGAAGGCGGAGGAGCAGAGCGAGGCGGAGGCCCTGCGCGCCGAGAAGGACGCCGAGAAGGACGCCAAGAAGGCTGCCGCGGCGGAGTCCGAGCACTAGCCTCCGCGGAGTCGCAAACCGGCGGCCGTCCCACCCGGGGCGGCCGCCGGCGCCGTCCCGTCAGCCGTCCGTTCCGGCGAGTTCCCGCATGGCGGCCCCGAGCGCGTCGGCCACCAGCCGGACCGAGCGGCGACGGAGCGTCTCCGGCCGGGCCAGCATGTCGATCCTGCGCCGGTTGTTGATCCCCTCCAGCGGGCGGAGGACCACGCCGGCGTCCGCGGACACGGCGGCCGTGTACCGCGGCAGGATGCCCAGCACGTTCCCCGTCCCCACGAGCGCGGCGACCGTGGTGTAGTCGTTGATGCGGTGCACCACCCGCGGAGCGGTGCCGCCTACGGCGGCGACGGCGGCCAGGATATCCGCCGGGGAGTAGCCCTCGCGGCTGACCACCCAGTCCTGGCCCGCAAGGTCCGCCGGGCGGAGCACGGTCCGGTCCGCCAAGGCGTGGCCCGCCGGGACGGCGATGTCCAACGGCTCGTGGGCCAGCGGCACGACCGCGACACGTTCGGTCGGCCAGCGCGGGGTGTGGTCCATGCGGTGCGCCAGCACCAGATCGTAACGGGCGGTCAGGGCGGGAAAGTCCTGCTGCGCCACGTCCTCGTCGAAGAATCGCGGAAGCGGCGCCCCGTCCGCGGAGAGCCTCCGAAGCAGCGGCGCAAACAGGGCCTGGCCGGCCGAGTGGAACCCCGAGATCGTGACGGACGCCGCGGCGTCGTCCTGGAAGGCGCCGATGGCGGCGCGCGCGTCCGCCATGGACGCGATCACGGAGGCCCCGGCGGTCGCCAGCACGCGGCCCGCGTCGGTAAGCACCAGGTTGCGGCCCTCCTTGCGCGTCAGGGGAACATCGATGCCCCGCTGTAGGAGCGCCAACTGCTGGGAAACGGCGGACGGCGTGACGAAGAGGGACGCCGCCACCGCCTTCACGCTTCCCAGGTCCCCAAGCTCGCGCAGGATTTGCAGCTGATGGATTTCCATGTAGCCAATACTAAATCGTGGGTTGAGACATGCGTGGTTGTTCTAAACAGAGGCGGATGGTGACATGGTGCCAGACTGGAAACCGAACGATCCGACCCGAAGGCATGGTGCCCATGAAAGCCCTTTACAAGTCAGGTCCGCACGCCGGCCTGGAACTCGTCGACCGGCCCGAGCCGGTGACCGGCCCCCACGACGTCAAGATCCGGGTTATGACCACGGGCATCTGCGGCACGGATCTCCACATCCTCGCGTACGACGACGCCGCGAAGGCCATGATCCAGGCGCCGCTGATCCCGGGGCACGAGTTCTACGGCGAGGTCGTGGAGGTCGGCGACCTGGCGACGCACGTGAGGGTCGGGGACCGCGTCTCCGGCGAGGGGCACATCGTGTGCGGCATGTGCCGCAATTGCCGGGCGGGACGGCGCCAGATGTGCATCAACACGGTGTCCGTGGGCGTCCAGCGCGATGGCGCCTTCGCCGAGTACGTCGTCATTCCGGAGGCGAACGCCTGGGTCCACCGCGGCGACGCCGTCACCCCCGAACTCGGCGCCATCTTCGACCCCTTCGGCAACGCCGTGCACACGGCCCTGTCGTTTCCGCTGGTGGGCGAGGACGTGCTGGTCACGGGCGCCGGCCCAATCGGACTGATGGCCATCGAGGTGGCCCGCCACGCGGGAGCCCGCAAGATCGTGGTCACCGACGTCTCGGCGCCGCGCCTGGAGCTGGCCCGGGGCATGGGCGCCGACCTCGCGGTCGACGTGTCCGCCACCCGCATCGTCGACGCGCAGCGGGAGCTTGGCATGGTGGAGGGGTTCGACATCGGCATGGAGATGTCCGGGCATCCGACCGCCCTGCCGGAGATGATCGACAACATGAACCACGGCGGGAAGATCGCCATGCTGGGGCTGCCCAGCCAGGCGATCGACATCAACTGGGGCAAGGTTGTCACCCACATGCTCACCCTCAAGGGCATCTACGGCCGCGAGATGTTCGAGACCTGGTACGCCATGAGCGCCATGCTGCAGTCCAACGAACAACTGCGAGAGCGCATCGCCTCGGTGGTCACGGACCGCCTTCCCGCCACCGAGTGGGAGGCGGGTTTCGCCGCCGCCCGCGCCGGCAACGGCGGCAAGGTCGTCCTCGACTGGTCAGTCTTCTAGGAAGGAACACAACATGTACACGACCCTCAGGGACCAGCTGGCCACGGAATTGGACGAGCTCGCGCAGGCGGGGCTGTTCAAGCGCGAGCGCCACATCGACTCCGCGCAGTCCAGCCACATCGTCGCGGGAGGGCTCGGCGAGGCCGCCCGTCCGGTACTCAACTTCTGCGCCAACAACTACCTGGGCCTGGCGGACCACCCGGACATCGTCGCCGCCGCCAAGCGGGCGCTGGACGAGCGCGGCTTCGGCATGGCCTCGGTCCGGTTCATCTGCGGCACCCAGGACCTGCACCTGGAGTTGGAGCGCGGCGTCTCCGCGTTCCTGGGCACGGAGGACACCATCCTGTTCTCCAGCTGTTTCGACGCCAACGGGGGAGTCTTCGAGTCGCTCTTCGGCGCACAGGACGCGATCATCTCCGACGCGCTCAACCACGCGTCCATCATCGACGGCATCCGGCTGTGCAAGGCGCAGCGCTTCCGCTACGCCAACCGGGACATGGACGACCTGGAGGCCCGGCTGCGCGCCGCGGCGTCCATGAACGACGGCGCCGGGCCGCGCCGCCAGATCATCGTCACCGACGGCGTCTTCTCCATGGACGGCTACCTTGCGCCCCTGGCGGAGATCTGCGACCTGGCGGAGCGCTACGGCGCGCTGGTGATGGTGGACGATTCCCACGCCGTCGGCTTTATGGGGGACACCGGCGCCGGGACACCCGAGCACGCGGGGGTGTCCGGCCGCGTCGACATCTACACGGGAACTTTCGGCAAGGCCTTGGGCGGGGCGTCCGGCGGCTATGTCTCCGCCCGGGCGGAGATCGTGGCGATGCTGCGGCAGAAGGCGCGCCCGTACCTCTTCTCCAACTCGCTGGCGCCCTCGATCGTCGCGGCGACGCTGAAGGCCCTGGAGTTGGTGGAAACGTCCGGCGAGCTGCGCGCGCAACTCTTCCGCAACGCGGAGCATTTCCGACGCCGCATGACCGAGGAGGGGTTCGATCTCCTCCCCGGCGAGCACGCCATCATTCCGGTGATGTTCGGCGACGCCGTCAAGGCCGCCGCCGTGGCGGACAGGATGCTGCAACACGGCGTCTTCGTCACGGCGTTCAGCTACCCGGTGGTGCCGAAGGGCGCCGCGCGCATCCGCGTCCAGCTCTCCGCCGCGCATTCGGCCGAGGACGTCGAGGCCTGCGTCGCCGCGTTCGTCGCGGCCCGCTGACGCCGAAGGGCCGGTGAGGCCGGGCCGGACGGCCTAGCCGACGGGCTCCTCCACCCGCGCGCGCCGGCCCCGCGCGGGTGCCGGCGGGCCGGAGTCGCCGGGGGTCGCCGCCGCCGCCTTGCGGAGCGCGCGGTCCTCGCGCCGCCCCTCGACCAGCCGGTAAAGCACCGGCACCAGCACCAGCGTCAGCGCCGTGGAGGACACCAGCCCGCCGATGACCACGATCGCCAGGTCCTGCGAGATAAACCCGCTGGACCCCGTGACTCCCAGCGCCATCGGCGTCAGCGCGAAAATGGTCGCCAGCGCCGTCATCAGGATGGGTCGCAGCCGCTGGCGGGCGCCGTTCATCACGGCGTCGCGCACGTTCTGGCCTTGCCGGCGGTACTGGTTCACCAGGTCGATCAGCACGATGGCGTTCGTGACCACGATCCCGATCAGCATCAGCAGGCCGATCAGCGAAGCGATGCCCATGGCCCGGCCGGAGAGCAGCATCAGCACGATCGCGCCCGTGGCGGCGAACGGAATGGACACCAGCAGGATCAGCGGCTGCACAAGCGACTTGAACTCCGCGACCATCAGCAGGTAGACGATAGCGATGGCGACCAGCATGGCCAGTCCCAGCTGCTCGAAGGACTCGGTCTGCTGCGTGCTCACGCCGCCGAGCTCGACCGTGACCCCGACCGGCAGGTCCAACGCGTCGAGGCGCTCCTGGACGGAGGCGGTCACGGCGCCGAGCTCGCCCTCCGCGGGTGTGAGGGCGACCGTGGCCACCAGGTCGCCGCCGTTGCGGGTGATCTTGGCGGGGACCGCGGCACGTTCGATCGCGGCGAGCTCGCCAAGGCGTTGGATCCCCGCGCGCGTCGGGACCGGGAGATTCTCCAGGTCCCGGATCGACTCGACCGCCGCGCCGCCGGCCACGTAGATCGAGAGTTCGGTTCCGTCCACGCGCAGGCTGCCGACGCTCTGCGGGTTGGAGGCCGACGCGACCAGCCCGGCAAGCTGCATCTCCGTCAGCCCGGCGTCCGCGGCCTTGGCCCTGTCCACCACAACCTGGATCGTGGGCTGGTCCGCCGCGAGGTCGTTTGACGCGTCGGTGGTGAGCGGGACGTCCCGAAGCGCCTCGAGCACCTGCCCGCTGGCCGCCGTCAGGGCCGCGTCGTCGTCGTTCGCCTTCACCAGGACGTCCACCGTGCTGCTCCCGTAGGCGGCCGACTGGCCGACGGTGATGTCCTCGGCCTTCTCCAGCGCGGCGATGCGGTTGTTGATGTCCGCCGCGATGGCTGCCTGGTCGCCGTCCGGGTCTGTGTTGACGGTGAAGGAGGCGGAGCCGCCCGAGGAGGGCGTGGGACCCAGCCGCTCGCCTCCGATGCCGGCCGTCAGCAGGACGGAGTCGACGCCGTCCGCCGTCAGCAGGGCGTCCTCGGTGGCTTTGGCCTCCGCGCCGAGCGTCTCGAGGTCGGTTCCGGCACTGAACTGCTGCGTGATCCGCAGGCTGTTCTGGCCGGTGCTGCCCAGGAAGTCGACCTTCAGCGCGGGCACCAGCGCGCCGGTGATCCCCAGCACCACCACGGCGGCGACGAGCGTCCACACCGGGTGGCGCTGCGTGCCGCGCAGGACGGGCAGGTAGCCGCGCTGCAGCCACCCCCGCCGCTCCTTCTCCTCGGCCGCAAGCCTCACCTGCTCCGCGTCCACGTCGTGGGCGGGACGGCGCATGAACCAGTAGGCCAGGATGGGCACGATGGTCAGGGCCACGAGCAGCGACGAGAACATCGCGATGGCCACCGTCAGGGCGAAGGGTCGGAAGAGCTCGCCGACCATGTCCCCGACGAGGGCGATCGGCAGGAAGACCATGATGGTGGTCAGCGTGGAGGCGGTGACGGCGCCGGAGACCTCCCGGACCGCGGTGAGGATGGCCTGGCGCTTCTCCTCGCCGTAGCCCAGGTGCCGCTTGATGTTCTCGATCACCACGATCGAGTCGTCCACTACGCGACCGATCGCGATCGTGAGTGCGCCGAGGGTGAGCATGTTCAGGGAGTAGCCGCCGAGGCTCAGGCCGATGAACGTCACCAGCACGGACAGCGGGATGGAGATCGCCGTGACCAGGGTGGAGCGCAGGGACATCAGGAACACCAGGATGACGACGACGGCGAACAGCAGGCCGAGGAGGCCCTCCGTGGCGAGGTGCTCGATCGACTGCTCGATGAACGGCGCCTGGTCGAAGATGACGGTGACGGACGCCCCGGCGCCCAGCGCGGTCTGGAACCCGGCCAGCTTGTCATTCACCGCGTGCGAGATCGACACAACATCGGCGTCGGGCAACGCGGTGACCTGCAGCGAGAGGCTCGGCACACCGTTCGTGCGGGTGATGGACGTGGCGTCCTCGGTGACGATCCCGACCTCGGCGACGTCGCCGATCGTCGTGGTGGGGGGCGCGGCGGGAGCGGAAGGCGCGGCGGGAGCACCGGAGGACGACGGGGTGGCGAGGAGGGGCAGGGCTTCGAGCCCGGCCAGGGAATCGATGGCCGTGCCGGCCTGGACGGAGACCGTCTGGTCGTCTTCCACGATGGAGCCGGCGGGGAGGGTGGTGCCGTTCGCGTCCAACGCGGCCTGGATGCTTTGTCCGGTGAGGCCGGCGGCGGCCAACTTGGCCGCGTCCGGCGTGATGGTGATGCGTTCCCGCGCCCCGCCGCCCAGGGAAACATCGCGCACGCCCTCCACGGCCTCGATCTCCGGAACCACCAGGTCCTCGAGCTGCGTGCTGAGCTCCTCCGGGGTCGCGTCCGAGGACGCCGTCAGCATGACCACCGGGATGTCCGCCGTGCTCCCGGCGATCAGCTCGGGCTCTGCGCCCTCGGGCAGCCGGTCGGCGACTGATTCGACGGCGTCGCGCAGGGCCGACTCGACCTCGTTCTGGTCCAGGCCGTACTCGGTGGCCACAGAGAGGATGGAGACGGACGGGGAGGACGTGGCCACCACGGACTCGACGCCCGTCACGCCCTTCAGGGCATTCGAGAGCGGCTGAGAGATCTGCTCGTCGACGACGTCCGGGCTGGAGCCGATCGAGGTTGTCATGACCGTCGTCTGCGGGATCGAGATGGAGGGGATGAGCTCCTGCTTGAGCGAGCCCATCGACACGGCGCCGGCAACGGCGATGATGAGCGTCAGCAGCGCCACGACCGCCCGGTTCGACAACGAGAATGTGGCGAGACGGTGCAAGGGAACCTCCGGGTGGGGCGTGCCGCGCGCGGCGATGCTGGGCTTGGCACCAACCCTACCTTCGGGGGGCGTTCGGCCGACCACCGGTTAGGCTGGCGCCATGGCATCCACCGTGGACACTTTGGAATGCGACGTCCTGATCATTGGGGGCGGCATCGCGGGGCTCTCCCTGGCGTCGGAGTTGGCTCCGGAGACGCCCGTGGTGCTCCTGGAGGCCGAACCGACGCTCGCGTTCCACACCTCCGGCCGCTCCGCCCAGCAGCTGATTCCCAGCTACGGGCCGCCCGCCGTGCGCGCGCTCACCCGGCGCACCCTGGCGGCCCTCGCGGCCCTGCCGTCCGTCGGCCGGCCGCTGGTGTGGCCCAGCCGATTCCTCTTGGTGGGGACGGCCGGGGACGTCCGCGCCCACCGTTCGGACACCATGCGCGAGGTCGGCCACGCCGAGGCCCTCGCCCTTGCGCCCGCGCTGCTCCCGGAGTCCTTCGAGGCGGCGGGCCTGGACGAGACCAGCGTCCGAACGGACGCGGACGCGCTGATAGAGCACCACCGGGCGCTCGCGGCGGACTCTGGCGCGCGCATCCTCACCGGTCGGCGCGTCGCCGCGGCGGAGCGGCACGACGGCGGCTGGCTGGTGTCCGCGGCCGGCGTCGCGGTCCGCGCGCGGCGGGTGGTCAATGCCGCTGGAGCCTGGGCCGACCAGGTGGCCGGCCTGTTCGGAGCCCGTCCGCTGTCGCTGGTGCCGCTTCGGCGCACTGCCGCCTACGTCCGCGTCGAACGGCCGCCGGACCCGGCGACGCCGATGGTCGGGTCGGCGGACCACACCTGGTACTTCCGACCCCACGGGGACAAGGTGCTGGTCTCGCCTTCCGAGGCCGTGCCTGCGCGGCCGGGCGACGCGCGGCCCGTCGCGGCGGACGTCGACGCCCTCGTGCGCCGGCTCAACTCGATCACCACCCTCGGTATCACCGGCGTGGAGCGCGCCTGGACCGGGCTGCGCACCGAAGCCGCGGACGGGAACCCCGTCCTCGGCTTCGATCCGGAGGTGGGGGACTTCCTGTGGCTGGCGGGTCAGGGCGGCTACGGGTTCCAGACCTCCAGTGGCATGGCCGAGCTGGCCGCGGCCCGGCTGCTGGGCGGCCCGTCGCCGTTTCCCGACGCGGTCGCCTCGGCGCTGGCGCCGGAGCGCCTCGCCGTGTTCGACCGCTAGGCGTGGCCGGCCGGATCGATCGAGACGACAGCCAGGAAACCCCGGCCGGAGATCTCGGGCGGACGTTCCTCGGAGCCGACGACGGCATCGTACCGGCCCAGCTCCGCGCCGCCGCCGACGGTGGCGTTTCCCTGGAGCAGCACCGCGTGCTGGCCGCCGAAGACCGGGTGCGGCCGCTTCTTCGACAACTCCACGATCGCCACGTGCGCCCGATAGCCGCCTGCGGCGATGACGTTCAGGTTGCGGACGCTGCCGGTGGGAAGGGTGGCCGTGGTGGGCGCCCCGCCGTCGAACCGGAACGGGCGGTACTTCTCCAGTCCCTGTTCGCGCCCGCCGACGTTCAGCACCAGCAGATCGCCCTCCACCACCGTCAGGATGCGTTCCGTGTCCGGGAACGCCGAGAACGGCCCGGCCTTGTCGACGTCTGCGAGGCTGATGCGCCAGCCCCAGGAGTCGCCGATTGAAGCCTCCGGGCCGCGTGCGAGCTCGCGCGTGGTCCCTCCGCCGTTGCGCCAGCGTGTGGCGGTCGCGTCCGCGCCGCGGATGATCGTGGGGGCTTCGCTCGGTTCCATGCCCACAACATTAGGCCTTGCCGGGGCCATCATGGGGCCCGGCCGGGACGCGGGGACCTAACGTAGCCGGCCCGCGGCCGCCTCGTTGGCGGCGTCCAGCACGGCGCCGGAGTGCACCAGCCCGAAGACCGCCTCGATCTCCGGAGCCAGGTACCTGTCCGTTCCCGGCCCCTCGGCGACCGTCCTGACGAGCATGCGCACCGCCGTCGAGACGGGGGAGGACCGGGCGGACGCGAGTCCGCCGTCCCGCATGTCCAGCGCGCGGGCGCTGGTCAGCAGCTCGACCGCCAGGACTCGCTCGAGTCCGTCGATCGCGCGCCGCAGCTTGAGGCCCGCGGCCCAGCCCATGGACACGTGGTCCTCCTGCATGGCGGAGCTGGGGATGGAGTCCACGGAGGCCGGCACGGCCAGCCGCTTGAGCTCGGAGACGATGCCCGCCTGGGTGTACTGGGCGATCATGTGTCCGGAGTCGACTCCGGGGTCCGCGGCGAGGAAGGCGTTCAGGCCGTGGCTGCGCGCCTTGTCCAGGAAGCGGTCCGTGCGGCGTTCGGAGATGGACGCGAGGTCCGCGACGGCGATGGCCAGGAAGTCCAGCGCGTAGCCCACGGGCGCGCCGTGGAAGTTCCCGTTTGACTCCACCCGCCCGTCCTCGGTCACCACCGGGTTGTCGATGGCCGAGGCCAGCTCGTAGCCGGCGACCGACTCGGCGTGGTCCAGCGTGGCGCGCACGGCCCCGTGGACCTGGGGCGCGCAGCGCAGCGAGTACGCGTCCTGCACCCGCGTGAAGGCGTGGTCGCCGTCCTTTTGGGACTCGATCAGCGCCGAGTCCGCCAAGGCGGCCCTGATGTTGGCGGCGGAGGCGATCTGTCCGGGGTGCGGCCGCAACGCCGTCAGGTCCTCCGCGAAGACGGAGTCCGTGCCGAGCAGCCCCTCGACGCTCATGGCCGCTGCGACGTCCGCCGTCGTCACCAGCCGGCGCAGGTCCGCGGCGGCCATCAGCAGCATGCCCAGCATGCCGTCGGTGCCGTTGATGAGCGCCAGGCCCTCCTTCTCCACCAGGACGATCGGGTCGATGCCGGCCGCGGCGAGCGCGTCCGCCGCCTCCATCAGTCCGCCGTCGGCGTTGCGGACCCGGCCCTCGCCCATGGCGGCGAGGGCGCAGTGCGACAGCGGCGCCAGGTCACCGGAGCAGCCCAGGGAGCCGTACTCCCCGACGACCGGGGTGATGCCGGCGTTGAGCAGGCCGGCGTAGGCCTCGGCGACGGCCGGGCGCACGCCGGTGCGCCCCGTGGCCATGGTGTGCAACCGGTTCAGCATCAGCCCGCGCACCACCTCGCGGTCCACTTCCGCGCCGGAGGAGGCGGCGTGCGAGCGGATCAGCGAGCGCTGCAGTTGTGCCCGCAGCTCCAGGGGGATCTGCTTGGTGGCCAGCGCGCCGAAGCCCGTGGAGACGCCGTAGTGGGGGCGGGCGTCGGTGGCGAGCGCCTCGATGACGGCGCGGGACCGCTCCATGGCGGCCATGGATTCCGGGGAAAGCTCCACCAGGGCCCCGTGCCTGGCAACCGCCACAACGTCGGCGGGGGACAACGGCGCGGGCAGCAGCCGGACGGTGGAGACGGGGCGGGTGTCGGAGAGGGGCATGGCGTCTTTCGTCGGTGGGTGCTTGGGCGATCGGGATCTATGGGTCAGGAGGCGATCAGCGCGTCGTAGTCCGGTTCCTTGCCGAGGACGCCGTACGAGGTAGCGGCCGACCCGAGGGCGGAGAGCGCGTCGCGGTTGATCTCCGGCGTCCACACGGACATGACCACGGTCTCCGCCAACGCGGGCTCGACCTTGGCGTAGTCCTGGACGATTTTCCGGACCTCGTCCTCGTGCGCCATCGCATAGTCGAAGGATTTCGCGAGCGCGTCGCGGAAGCGCGCGACGAGGTCCGGGTTCCCGTCGATCGTCTGCTGCGACGTGAAGTAGAACGCGGAGTCGAAGTTGGCCGCCAGATCGGTCATGGGGGAGGCGACGATCTGGCCGCCTGACTCCAGGATCTGTGTCCGGAAGGGCTCGGTGGTCCATGCGGCGTCGACGTCCCCGCGCTCGAGCGCCGCGGGCATGTTGGGGTACGGCATTTCGACGAACTTGACGGCGGCGGGGTCGCCTCCGGCCTTCTGGACGGAATTGCGGATCGTGACGTCCGCGAAGTTGTTCAGTGCGTTGACCGCGACGGTGCGTCCCGGCAGGTCGGCGGCCGAGTCGATGCCGCTGGCTGGCAGGGCCGCGACCTCGGTGACGTCCTTGCCGGGAGTGTTGGTGGAGCTGGACCCGTTCGATACCACCTTGATGGGCAGCCCCTTGTCCGCGGCGATCAGCAGCGAGACGACGTTCGAGTACCCGAAGAGGAAGTCGCCGGTCATCACGGCCGGCAGGATGGCGGCGCCGCCCTGGGCCATCTGGACCGTGAGGTCGATGCCCGCGTCGCGGAAGTATCCCTCCTGCAGGCCGAGGTAGACGGGGGCGACGTCGGTGATCGGAATGAGCCCGATGGTGACCTTCTGCAGGTCACCGGCCGAGGATCCGGCGGAACCCGTGGACGTGGCGCCGGCGGAGGTGGCCTCACCGGAAGGGCTGCCGGAGCCGCAGGCGGACAGGCCGACGGCTCCGCCGCCGGCGAGCAGAGTCCCGACCAGGAAGTGGCGGCGGCTGGGAACCGGGGACTGCGGGAGGCTGAACGACATGGGAACTCCGATCCTGCCGTTGCGCGGCATCGACGTTTCAAGCAATAAAACGAGCGGACCGTCCCATGGAACAGCATCCACCGCGTCGCGGTCAATGGCGGGCCCTTGCCGACAGGTGAAATGGATGTTCTACTGGTCGCAACACCAAGCGACGACCGGAGGCTCCATGGACGTACTCGCGAAACCCGACGCGACCACGCGCAGCGCCGACCGCGTGCTGGGGCTGCTGCGCGTGGTCTGCGAGCACGACGGCGTCAAGCTCGCGGACGCGGCGAAGGCAATGGCGCTCTCGCCGTCCACGGCGCTGCGCCTCCTGCGCACCCTCGAGGCCAACGGCTTCGCCACCCGGCGGGACGACGGCCTCTACCGTCCGGGATACCGGATGGTGCAGCTCGGGGTCCAGGCCCTGAGCCACGAGTCCCTGGTGGCGACCTCGCGCCGATCGCTCGCCGCGCTGGTGGCGGAGAGCGGGGAGTCCGCCTATCTCAGCGTGGCCGCGGACCACGGAAACGGCCTTTACCTGGCGATCGAGGAGGGCACCCACGCGGTGCGCCACGTGAACTGGGTCGGGCGGACCTTCCCGCTCGAGGGAAGCGCCGCCGGCGCGGTCCTGCTGGGCCGCGTGGATGCCGGCGGTTATGTTGCCGTTGCCGACGCCGTCGAGTCGGACGTGACCGCGGTGGCCGCCCCGGTCATGGCCGGAAGCCGGGTCGTCGCCGCCTTGAGCATCGTCGCGCCCAGCTACCGCACGGACCCCGCCGCGGCCGCCCGCCTCGGCGATCTGGTTGCCGCCCGCGCGGCCGCGCTCCTCGCGAACGCCTGACGCACACCACCACCTCCGTCTACAGCCGCGGCGTCGCCCGCCGCGGCGCAAAAACCGAAAGGCCCCAGAATGAGCTTCACCCAGCACGACCCGTCCCGGACCATCCGCGCTCCGAGGGGAACCGAACTGACGGCGAAGAGCTGGCAGACCGAGGCGCCACTGCGGATGCTGATGAACAACCTGGATCCGGAGGTCGCCGAGCGGCCGGAGGACCTCGTGGTCTACGGGGGCACGGGCCGCGCCGCCCGCAGTTGGGAGGCCTACGACGCGATCGTGGCGACGCTCGCCGGGCTCGAGGACAACGAGACGCTGCTGGTCCAGTCGGGCAAGCCCGTAGGCGTCTTCCGCACCAACAAGTGGGCGCCCCGCGTCCTGATCGCCAACTCGAACCTGGTCGGGGACTGGGCGACCTGGCCCGAGTTCCGCAAGCTCGAGGCGGAAGGGCTGATGATGTACGGGCAGATGACCGCGGGTTCCTGGATCTACATCGGCACGCAGGGCATCCTCCAGGGCACCTACGAAACGTTCGCCGCCATCGGCCGCAAGCTGTACGGGGGCAGCGGCGGAACACTCGCCGGAACCCTGACGCTCACCGGCGGCTGCGGCGGCATGGGCGGGGCGCAGCCGCTGGCCGTCACGCTGAACGGCGGGGCCTGCCTCATTGTCGACGTCTCCGAGGACCGGCTGCGCCGGCGCTTGGGCAAGCGCTACCTCGACGACGTCGAGCTGGACCTCGAGGCCGCCATCGCCAAGGTGGTCGCGGCCAAGGGGGAGCGGCGGGCCCTGTCCGTGGGCTACGTCGGCAACGCCGCCGACGTCTTCCCCGAACTGCTCCGCCGCCATGTGGCCGGGGAACTGGCCATCGACATCGTCACCGACCAGACGTCCGCCCACGATCCCCTGTCCTACCTGCCCAGCGAATACTCCCTGGCCGAGTGGGACGCCGAGGCGAAGGCCGACCCCGTGGGGTTCACCAAGAAGGCCCAGGCCTCCATGGCCCGCCACGTCGAGGCCATGGTCGGCTTCCAGGACGCAGGGGCCGAGGTCTTCGACTACGGCAACTCCATCCGCGACGAGGCGCGCCAGGGCGGGTACGCCCGCGCCTTCGCGTTTCCCGGCTTTGTTCCCGCCTACATCCGCCCGCTGTTCTGCGAGGGGCTCGGCCCCTTCCGCTGGGTCGCCCTGTCCGGGGACCCGGACGACATCCGGGTGACGGACGAGGCGCTCAAGGAACTCTTCCCGGACAACGCACACCTGCACCGCTGGCTGGACGCCGCCGCGGAGCACGTCGAGTTCGAGGGCCTGCCCGCCCGGATCTGCTGGCTGGGCTACGGCGACCGCGCCAAGGCCGGCCTCCTGTTCAACCGGCTGGTGGCCGACGGCAAGGTCTCCGCGCCGATCGTCATCGGCCGCGACCACCTGGACGCCGGTTCGGTGGCCTCCCCGTACCGGGAGACGGAGGCCATGAAGGACGGCTCGGACGCCATCGCGGACTGGCCTCTGCTCAACGCCCTGACGGCCGCAAGCTCCGGGGCCACGTGGGTCTCCATCCACCACGGCGGCGGCGTCGGCATCGGCCGTTCCATCCACGCCGGTCAGGTGTCCGTGGCCGACGGCACCGAACTCGCCGCCGCCAAGCTGGAGGCGCTCCTGACGAACGACCCCGGCATGGGCGTCATCCGCCACGTCGACGCTGGCTACGACCGGGCGCTCGAGGTCGCCGCCGAGCGGGGCATCCGCGTTCCGATGCTTGAAAGAGGAGCGTCGGAGCAGTGAGTGGGCCCAGGGGCGAAGGGGCGGAGTAGGGTGCATTCCATGGCAGGCAGCACGGTCAACAGGCTCATGGCGGACATCGAGGGGATAGGCCGCGACCGCCGGCGCGGCGGCTACTCCCGGCCCGTCTACTCCACGGCGGAGCTCGAACTGCGCGAATGGTTCACCGCCGAGGCCGCTGCGCGCGGCCTGGCCGTGGAGACGGACCGCAACGGAATCCTTTGGGCGTGGTGGGACGTCCCTGGCGGAGACCGCACGGGCTCCCTTGTGACCGGTTCGCACCTGGACTCGGTCCCCGGAGGCGGCGCGTTCGACGGTCCGCTCGGCGTCGCGTCGGCGCTGGCCGCCGTCGACGCCCTGATGGCGCGCGAGGCCGCCGGCGGGCTGCAGCGCCACCGGGCCCTGGCCATCGCCGTCTTCCCCGAGGAGGAGGGGAGCCGCTTCGGCGTCGCCTGCCTCGGCTCGCGGCTGCTGACGGGCGCGATCCTCCCGGCCAGGGCGCTGGCCTTGCGCGACGAGCGCGGAACCACGTTCGCCGACGCGGCAACGTCGAACGGCCTGGATCCCCGCCGGGTGGGCCGGGACACCGAGACGCTGTCCCGCATCGGCGACTTTGTGGAGCTCCACGTGGAGCAGGGGCGCGGGCTCAACACGGAGGAACACACGGACCACGCCGGGCGCGGCCCGGCGCTGGCCGTGGCGTCCTCGATCCTCGGGCACGGCCGGTGGCGGCTCAGCGTGGCCGGACAGGGCAACCACGCCGGGACCACTCCGATGAACGACCGCGCGGACCCCATGGTCGCCGCGGCGCAAATGGTGCTGGCCGTCCGCAAGGCGGCCGCGGCGCAAGACGGCGCCAGGGCCACGGTCGGGCGACTGGAGCCGGTGCCCGGCGGAACCAACGTCATCGCGTCCCGCGTGGACCTGTGGCTGGACGCGCGCCACCCCGACGACGCGGTCACGGCCGCGCTGATCGAGCGCATCCACGGGCAGGCGCAGAAGATCGCTGCTTTCGAGGGCTGCGCCGTGACGCTGACCGAGGAGTCGTACTCGGACACGGTGCACTTCGACTCGGCGCTGCAGCGTTCCCTCGAGCGCTCCGTCGCACGAACCGTCCCGGGCGCCCCCGTGTTGGCCACCGGTGCGGGGCACGACGCCGGCGTGCTGGCGGGCGTGGTGCCGACCGGCATGCTGTTTGTGCGCAACCCGTCCGGCATCAGCCACTCGCCCGAGGAACACGTCGAGGAACCCGACGCGGACGCGGGGGTGGCGGCGCTTGCCGACGCGCTCGAGGACCTCCTGTGACGGATACCGCCGGGCTGGTCCGCGTTCCGGGCCCGGTCAACGCGCACTCGCATGCGTTCCACCGCATCCTGCGCGGGAGGACGCACGAGGGCCGGGCCGGCGGCGCGGGCACGTTTTGGACGTGGCGGGACCAGATGTACGCCGCGGCCTCCACCCTGACGCCGCCCGCGTACGAGCGGCTCGCCACGGCGGTCTTCGCCGAGATGGCCGTCTCCGGCTGGACGGCCGCGGGCGAGTTCCACTACCTCCACCACGCCCCGGGCGGGCGTCCCTACGCTGCCGCGGACTTCGGCGCGCACGCCATGGAACGAGCCCTTGCGCGCGCGGCGCTCGCGGCGGGGATCCGGCTGGTGCTGCTCGACACGTGCTACCTCTCCGGCGGCCTGGACGCGGCCGGCCGCGACATCCCGCTCGACCCGACGCAGGCCCGCTTCAGCGACGGCAGCGCCGTGGCCTGGCTTGACCGCCTCGCGGGTGTGCGCGCCGCGCTTGCCGAGGAGGACGCCGGCCGCGGCCTGGTGTCCACCGGCGGCGCGGTCCATTCCGTGCGCGCCGTCCCGCCGGACGCCTTGGACACCATCGCCGCGGGTTTCCGGGACGTCCTGGGGCCGAACGCCCCGTTGCACGTCCACCTGTCCGAGCAGCCCGCCGAAAACGAGGCCTGCCTGGCCGCTCACGGGCTGACCCCCGCGGGCCTGCTCGCCGCCAAGGGGCTGCTCTCGCCACAACTCTCCGCCGTACACGCCACGCATCTGAGCGCGGCGGACATCGGGGCGCTCGGCGCCGCTGCCGCGTCGATCGTGATGTGCCCGACGACGGAGGCGGACCTCGCCGACGGCATCGGTCCGGCCCGCGAGTTGGCCGACGCCGGAGCGGTCATCGCCCTCGGCACCGACCAGCATGCCGTGGTGGACCCGTACCTGGAGATGCGCGCGCTGGAGCACGGAGAGCGCCTGCGCAGCGGCGTCCGCGGCCGGTTCGCGCCATCGGAGCTGGCGGGCGCCGCCCGTTCCGGGGGCCTGCGCAGCCTGGGCCTGGCCGAAAACGACGACCACCTGCTGGTGCGCGCGGACAGCGTCCGGACCGCCGGCTCGCGGCGCGGCCAGCTTCCGCTCGCCGCGACCGCGGCGGACGTTGTGGAGGTCGTGGTCAACGGTGCCACGATTGCCCGCGACGGCGTCCACACCACCCTCGGGGAGCCCGCCGAGCTCTACCGGGCCTTCCTGACCGAGAATCCGGAGTTCCAATGAGCAGCATCCTGATCACCAATATCGGCGAACTGACTACGGTCGACGGCGAGGACCGCGTGCTGCGCGGCGCGGCCGTCGTCCTCGAGGGCGAACGCATCGCGTGGGTCGGCGCCGCGGCCCACGCGCCGGCCGCCGACGCCGTCCACGACGCCGAGGGACGCGCCGCGCTGCCGGGCTGGGTGGATTCGCACACGCACCTGGTTTTCGCGGGGGACCGGACGGCGGAGTTCGAGGCGCGGATGGCCGGCGATGCGTACGCCGCCGGCGGGATCGCGGTCACCACCGGCGCGACCCGTGGGGCGAGCGACTACGAGCTCACCCGGCTGGTCCTCGGCCGGGCCGCCGAGGCCGCGGCAGGCGGCACCACCTACCTGGAGACGAAGACCGGATACGGGCTGGACGTGGACGAGGAGGCGCGGCACGCCCGCATCGCCTCCACCGTCGTCGACGAGGTGACATATCTCGGCGCGCACCTGGTCCCGCCCGGCGCGGACGCGGACAGCTACACCGACCTCGTCTGCGGTGCGATGCTCGACGCGGTCCGCCCGCACGTCCGCTGGGCGGACGTCTTTTGCGAGCGGGGGGCCTTTACCGAGGAGCAGTCCCGCCGCGTGCTGGCCGCCTGCCGGGACGCCGGGCTGGGACTTCGCGTCCACGGCAACCAGCTGGGCCCGGGACCGGGCGTGCGCCTCGCCGTGGAGTTCGGGGCCGCCAGCGTGGACCACGTGAACTACTTGGACGATCCGGACATCGAACTGCTGGCCGGGAGTTGGGCCGGGTGGAGGCCCTCCGACCGGACCGGCGACCCTGGCACCGTGGCCACCTGCCTGCCCGCCTGCGACCTCTCCACACGCCAACCCCTGGCCCCCGGCCGGCGGCTGCTCGATGCCGGCATTCCCGTGGCGCTGGCGTCCAACTGCAATCCGGGCACCAGCTACACGTCCTCGATGGCCTTCTGCGTCACGACCGCAGTGCTGCAGATGGGGCTCTCCGTGGCCGAGGCTGTTCGGGCCGCCACCTGGGGCGGGGCTCTGGCGCTGCGCCGGCACGCGGGCGAGGACCGCGACGGCGCCCGCGCCATCGGGTCGATCGCGGTGGGGCACCGCGCCGATCTCCAACTGCTCAACGCCCCCGGCGCCACCCACCTGGCGTACCGGCCCGGGATGCCGTTGACGCACGCGGTCTGGCGGGCGGGCCGGCGCGTGGTAGACAGGAACCATGGCTAACACCGCATTCAAGGGAACCCCCGTACAGACCATTGGCGACCTGCCCGCGCAGGGCGCCGCCGCCCCCGACTTCACTCTGACATGCGCCGACCTGTCCGACGTGGCCAGTGCCGACCTCGCCGGCCGCCGCGTGGTCCTCAACATCTTCCCCAGCGTCGACACCGGCGTCTGCGCCGCGAGCGTCCGCAAGTTCAACGAGCTGGCCGCCGGCCTGGACAACGCGACCGTGGTCTGCGCCTCCGCCGACCTCCCGTTCGCGCTGGGCCGCTTCTGCGGTGCCGAGGGCCTGGAGAACGTCGTCGCGGCATCCACCTTCCGCTCGGACTTCGCCGAGGCCTACGGCGTCAAGATGGTCGACGGCCCGTTGGCCGGCCTCAACGCGCGCTCCGTCGTCGTCTTCGACGCGGACGGGACCGTCCTGCACTCCGAGCTGGTTTCCGACATCACGGTGGAGCCGGACTACGACGCCGCCATCTCCGCGCTGAACTAGCCGGCGTCGGCGGGGGATCCGAGTCGCTACCATCGATGACATGGACAGCACCGGATCCCTTGCCGCGTCCGCGGCCGACCGAGAGGGCGGCCTGCGACCACCCGCGACCCGCCGCTGGCTGCGGATCGAACTCGCGCTGATCCTGGGGCTCTCCCTCGGACAGTCGGCCGTGTACTCCGTAGTCAGCCTGCTGGACAAGCTGAGCCGCGCCCCCCTGGGGGGCCAGACCACCAGCATGAACAACACCCTCAGCGACCGCCCCTACTTCGATCTGACGTACCAGCTGCTGGACATCGTGTTCGCGCTGGTTCCGGTGGCGCTGGTCTTTTTCCTGCTGGCGCATTCCGGGGTCAACGGCTTCCGGGCCATGGGCTTCGACCTCCGCAGGCCCTGGCGGGATGTCGGCTGGGGGGTGGCGCTCTTCGCCGTGATCGGCCTGGGCACGCTGGGGGTCTACGCGGCGGGCCGGGCCTTCGGCCTGACCACGGCGATCGTTCCGTCCGCGCTGGAACCCTACTGGTGGACCATTCCGGTGCTGGTGCTCTCCGCGGTCCGCCACGGTGTCCTGGAGGAAACCGTCGTCGTGGGCTATCTCTTCGACCGCCTTCGGCGCCTCGGCTGGGGTCCGTGGGCCATAGTCCTCGCCAGCGCCGTCCTGCGTGGGAGCTACCACCTCTACCAGGGGTTCGGGCCCTTCGTCGGCAACTTCCTGATGGGCCTGGTCTTCGGCTGGCTCTACCTGCGGTTCAAGCGCGTGATGCCGCTCGTCGTCGCCCACGCCCTGCTGGATACCGCGGGCTTTGTGGGCTACGCGCTGATCGGCACGGCCATCGGCCTGGGCACCTAAGGGACCGGCGCTTAAAGCACCGCGGGCCGGACGCCATTGTCCGGCCCGCGGTGCCCCAAGTGCCCGGGATTCCGTGGTTACAGGGTGACTTCGCCGTTCGGGGTCTCGAAGGTGACGGACATGATGCCCGGCGTGCCGTTGGGGGCCTGCCAGTCGACGTCGACTCCCTCGAGCGGGCTCTGCTCCGGTGTCCCCAGCCATTCGCGCACCCGGTCGCGGGATCCGGCGATGCTGATCCTGGAGATCCGCGCCACCGGCTCTAGCGCCTTGGACGGGTGCAGGTTCTCCGTGCCGTCGTCCCAGCGCAGCATGTAGGGCACTTGGGGGTCGGCGATGAGCCCCTTGATCCCGATCTGCTGCCACGTGAGCTCCTGGCCGTCCGGAAACTTTCGGTTGCCCGGAACGGCGGAACGGCCGAGCCGCTCCTCGAATGGAGCCAGGTCGTCAACGGCGACGCACCAGCCCATCCAGCCGCCGCCCATTTCGGAGCGCGCGCGCACGGCCTGGCCGAAGGGCGCCTTGTCCGACGCCGGGTGCGCGAGCACCTCGACGACCTCCAGGTACTGGTTGTTCAGCAACGGGAAAATGACGTTCCGGGTGCCGAATCGGGGATGGACGCCGCCCTTGACCGACTTGATCCCCAAAGTGTCTTCGATGCGGTCGGCGGTGGCCGCCAACCCATCCTGTCCGCAAGCGTATGAAACGTGGTCCAACCTCATGTGCCCATGATGGCACTTTGTGAGGTGTGTCTCGACTTAGGATCCCCTTACTTGAAGGCGGGTGTCCCCGGGGTGTCGTGGATTCATTCCGCGTCACATTCCCGGGGTGCGGCTTGCGGGGCGGCGGGGCTTCAGCAAAACTGGTTCTCAGGTCATGAGTGCCAGCGCTAAACCCCGGTTTGCTGGCCGGCAACCCTCCACTCGCGGTGGGGTGCCCCGGGTGAAGACCGGGCCCGGCGCCAAGAAGTGGCGCGGGGCAAGCGCGGGTCGGTTCCCGGCGGCGCCACCCTGGTGGCGACTCGCCGCAGGGTCGGCCCCTCGAGAGAAGAGGAGCACCACAATGTCCGCCAACTGGTCCTTTGAGACGCGCCAGATCCACGCCGGCCAAACTCCCGATTCGGCCACCGGGGCGCGCGCCCTGCCGATCTACCAGACGACGTCGTTCGTTTTCCCGAGCTCGGAGAGCGCGGCCGCCCGTTTCGCGCTTCAGGAACTCGCGCCCATCTACACCCGCATCGGCAACCCCACCGCGGAGGCCGTGGAGAACCGGATCGCCGACCTCGAGGGCGGCGTCGGCGCGCTGCTCCTGGCCTCCGGTCAGGCGGCCACGTCCTTCGCCGTCCTCAATGTGGCCGAGGCCGGCGACCACATCGTGGCCAGCCCGAGTCTTTATGGCGGAACGCAGAACCTGTTCAAGCACACCCTTCGCCGGCTGGGCATCGAAACAACTTTCGTGGAGGACCCCGACAACCTCGACCAGTGGCGGGCCGCCGTCCGGCCGAACACCAAGGCCTTCTTCGGCGAGGTGGTCTCCAACCCGCGCCAGGACGTGCTGGACATCGAGGGCGTCGCCACGGTGGCGCACGAGGCCGGCGTCCCGCTCATCGTGGACAACACGCTCTCCACCCCGTACCTGATCCGTCCCATCGAATGGGGCGCGGACATCGTGGTCCACTCGGCCACCAAGTATCTGGGCGGCCACGGCACGGCCATCGCCGGCGTGATCGTGGACTCCGGCAAGTTCGACTTCGCCGGGGATCCCGAGCGTTTCCCGACCTTCAACACCCCCGACGAGTCCTACAACGGACTGGTGTTCGCCCGCGACCTGGGCGTCGGTGGGATCCTCGGGGCCAACCTGGCCTACATCCTCAAGGCGCGCGTCCAGCTCCTGCGCGACCTCGGCTCGGCCGTCGCACCGCTCAACGCGTTCCTGATCGCCCAGGGGCTCGAGACGCTCAGCCTGCGCGTGGAACGCCACGTCTCCAACGCGCAGCGGGTGGCCGAGTGGCTCGAGGCCCGCCCGGAGGTGCGCTCCGTGGCCTTCGCGGGCCTGCCCTCCAGCCCGTGGTTCGAGCGCGGCCGCAAGTACGGTCCGCGCGGGACCGGCGCCGTCGTCGCGTTCGATCTCGCGGGCGGGGCGGAGGCGGGCCAGGCATTCGTCGACGCGCTGGAGCTGCACTCCAACGTCGCGAACATCGGCGACGTCCGCTCGCTCGTCATCCACCCGGCGTCCACGACCCACGCGCAGTTGGGCGAGGCCGAGCAGATCGCCGCCGGGGTCACGCCGGGACTGGTGCGGCTCTCGGTCGGGCTGGAGCACATCGACGACATCATCGGCGACCTCGCGGCCGGATTCGACGTGGTCCGCAGCGCCGCGCCGACGGACCTGCAGGCGGCTCGGTGAGCGTCGACTTCAACACGACGTCGGAGCGCTCCGCTCCGGACGCCGTCGGTCCGCGGACCGACGGCGTCCTGCGGACCCTGCGCACCGGCGCCTTCCACTTCGAGACCGGTGGCTGGCTCCCCGAGCTCGCCATCGGGTACGAGACGTGGGGCAGGCTGAACGCCGACGCCTCCAACGCAGTCCTGCTGCAGCACGCCCTCACCGGAGACACGCACGTGGCGCGCGGCGACGCCGCGGAGCCCGGCTGGTGGGACGGTTTTGTGGGTCCCGGCAAAACGCTGGACACCAACAGGTACTTTGTTGTCGCCGCCAACATGGTCGGCGGGTGCTACGGCACCACCGGACCCGCCTCCCCGGATCCCGACGGCAGGCCGTGGGGATCGCGCTTCCCGTTCACCACCGTGCGGGACTCCGTGCGCGCGGAGGCGCGGTTGGCCGACGCCTTGGGCGTCGCGCGCTGGCACAGCGTCCTCGGCGGCTCGCTGGGCGGGGCGCGCGCGCTCGAGTGGGCCGCGGAGTTCCCGGACCGGGTCGGGGCCTGCGTGGTCATTGCCGCGGCGGCCGAGGCGAGCGCCGAGCAGATCGCGTTCGCCCAGGCGCAGACCGCGGCCATCCGGTTGGACCCGGCGTTCTCCGGCGGCGACTACTACGGCGCCACCGCCCCGCTGGGCGGACTCGGGATCGCACGCCGGATCGCGCACATCACCTACCGCTCCGAGCCCGAACTCGATGTGCGGTTCGGTCGCGAGGCGCAGCGCGGCGAAGACCCGCTTGGGTCGGCGACCCTGGAGCGCGGCCGCTACCAAGTCGAGAGCTACCTGGACCACCAGGCCTCCAAGCTGGTGGACCGCTTCGACGCGAACAGCTATTTGGTCCTGACCGAGGCGTTGATGAGCCACGACGTCGGACGCTCGCGCGGGGGAGTGGACCAGGCCCTGTCCCGGCTTGGCGAAGTTGATTTCATCATCGCGGCCGTCGACAGCGACCGGCTCTACTGGCCGGCCCAGTCCGAACGGCTGGCGGCGGCGCTCCCCGGACGGCCGGAGGTGCGCTACATCACGTCGCCGCTGGGGCACGACGGGTTCCTGACCGACATCGAGCAGCTCGGCGAGGGCCTGCGCGGGGACCTCTACCGGTAGGCGCAGGCCTACCGGTCGACGCGGATCAGGCCTGCCGCGTTGCGGGGTCTCCCGCCCCGACCGAGCCGGTGGCGAACGGTGCGGCCAGCGGTCGCTTGGGTGCCACACCGTCGCCGGTGGACCGGTGCCGCAGCCCGCGCAGGACCCAGGGCGCCAGGTGGGTCCGCGCCCACACCAGATCCTCGCGCCTGGCAGTGCGCCACCTTTTGGGCTGCGCCTCCCGCGGCTCGAGGGGGCTGAGCGAGTGCGGAACGTTGAGGGTGTCGAGCACCATCATGGCGATCGTGTGGTGGCCCATCGGCGAGAAGTGCAACCGGTCGGGGGCCCACATCCACTGCTGGTTCAGCTCGCGCAACGCCCACAGGTCCGCCACCACCGCGTCGTGCCGCGCGGCCACGGCGCGGAGGTTCTCGTTGTAGATGGCGACCCGCGCCCGTGAGGTGCCCAGCACAGGCGTCGCTCCGATGTCCGGGCCCGTGAAGAGCACGACGGTGGCCCCGGTCGCCGCGAGCGTCCCGACGAGCTTGTCCATGCGCTGGCCCAACGCGTCCGGGTCGCCGCCAATGCGGATCACGTCGTTGCCTCCGGCGCAGACGCTGACCAGGTCGGGCCGCAGGTCGATGGCCGCCTGCAGCTGCTCGTCGCTGATCTGCGCCAGCATGCGCCCGCGGATCGCGAGATTGGCGTAGGCGAAGTCCGGGACCCCTCGGCTGAGCTCCTCGGCGACGCGGTCCGCCCAGCCGCGGTGCCCGCCCGGGCTGGCGGGGTCGGGGTCGCCGATGCCCTCCGTGAACGAGTCTCCGATCGCCACGAACCGGCGCCAGGGATGGCGGGGTCTCTCCAGCGGGAGATTCCGGGCGTCGCCCCGCGCCGCCGGCGCGTCAACGGAGTCGCTGATGTTACCCATGGGTCATCGTCCCAAGGGGGCGGCGCGGATGCGAGACATAGCCCGCGCGACTTGAAAAAAGTTGAAGCTTCAACTCTGGACGTGGTTCAATGGATGCCATGAGCGATTCGTCTTCGAACCCCGTAGTTGTTTGGTCACGCCCCGAATCGGAGCGTGCGGGAACGCCCCTGATTGTCGCCTTCCACGGCTACCTCTCGCACGAGCGGGACCTGATGGGACTCGCGCCGCTGCTGCCCGCCGAGTTCACCATCGCCTCCGTTCGGGCGCCGCACGCCCTCGGCCCGGGATTCACGTGGTTCCCGCTGATGCACGAGCCGGACTTCTCCGTGGACAAGGTGGAAAGGTCCGTCGCGGACGTCTGGGCCTGGCTGGACACGGTCCGCGGCAACCATGCTTCGGTGACGCTCCTGGGCTTCTCGATGGGCATGGCCGTGGCGACCAGCGCGCTGCGCCACCGCCCGGACGACGTCGCGGCCGTCGTCGGGCTCTCCGGTTTCGCCGTGCCCGCCCCGGGCAACCCCTTTTTCGACGACGCGCGCGTCAAGGCCGCGGCCACACCCCTGTTCTGGGGCCGCGGCCAGGCCGACCAGGTCATTACGGAGGACAAGATCGCCTTCACGCACGAATGGGCGACCGAGCACACCCGCCTGACGAAGATGCTCTACGCCGGCATGCAGCACAGCATCTCGCAGCCGGAAATGGGGCACGTCTCGGAATTCCTGCGCCGCGCCGTCCTCGAGGCCAGCGAGGCCACGGCCGGCTGACATCCCGGCGGCACGGTGCCGGACATGGCGGGCTTGTACTGATGCATTGACACAAGCGCGCCACGCTGCTTGTATTGCCCCAGTGGTACAAATGGTGCCGCCTAGGCTCGGAGAAATGGGTGCGAGATGTCCGCTTGGTTGCTTCCTTTGCTGGGTGCCGCTGCCGCGGCATTGTTGTTGCTCGCCGTCGGGGTGCGTGCGCTGCTCCGGACGTCGTCCGGGCAGGAGAACCTCGGGCGGGCAGTGGCCCCGGTTGGGCCGGAATCGCTGGACGCGGCCCGGCGCCAAGCCCGCCGCGAGGCGCTCGTCCTGGCGCTCGCGTTGGCGTCGGGGATCGCCGCCACCGTCCTGATGGCGGTGCTCGGCGGTGCCCTTCCGCGGCTCCTCGGACTTCCCATGGCCCTGGCCGGCAGCGTTGGCGCGATCGTGGGCCTGGCGGTGTTCAGTCTGGTTCCTCGTCCCGCCTGGCCCCGCGCCGAGGGCTACCGCTCCGCCGAGCTCGTCCCCCGCGAGGCGTGGAGCTTCGGGCGGCAGTGGGCGTTTGTGGTGCCGCTGGTGGTGGCCGGGGTGCTTGTGCTGGGCCTCGTTGCCGCCGGGGCCGCCTCCTCCGTGGACGAGCGCGGGCTCCACCGCGTCTACGCCACCACGGGTGTCGCGGGCTGGGGGATCGAAGGCGGCCAGGTCGTCGACGTCCAGGCCGGTGTGCACCAGGCCGGTCCGTTCCCCGGCTGGTACTACGGTGTTCCGCTGATCCTCGCCACGCTGCTGCTGGTCGGCGCGGTCTATTGGTCGCTGCGCAGGGTGGCGCTCGCACCACGGCCGGCCGGCGCAGAGCTCTTCGGGATCGACACGGAGCTGCGCACCCTGCGCACGCGCTTTGTCATGGCCGCCTCCAGCGCGGCGCTCGGCATCCAGGTGGCTGGACTCAGCCTGATGACGGGAATCGTTCTGCGCTCCGCCCACACGGATCCCGTCCCCACGCCGGACATCGACGGCGCGACCGAGTTCGTGTCCCAACAGCCCGGGCACAGCATCGGCGTCGTTCTGATCTTTGCCGGACTCGGCCTGGCGGTCGCAGCGTTCGTCCTTCTGTTTGCCGCCATCGGGGCGGTGCGGGACGCGGCACATGCGGCGCCCGCCGGTGTGACGACGGCATGATCGGCGTCGATCCGGACTCGCCCGTCCAGCCGGCCGAACAGATCCGATCCCAGCTGGCGGCACTCGTCCAGTCGGGGGAGTTGGCGGCGGACGCGCGGCTCCCCACCGTGCGGCAGCTGGCCGCGGACCTGCGCGTCGCCGCCGGGACCGTCGCCAAGGCCTACCGGGACCTCGAACAGGCCGGCCTGATCCGCACGGGACGTGCCGCGGGCACCAGGGTCAACGCGGGGCAGGCCACAGGGGTTCCAGTGCTCGCGGAGGCACGGTCCTTCGCGCGCTCGGCGGTCAACGCCGGGCTGTCCCTGGAGGAGGCACAGGGAATCCTTGCGACGGCCTGGAACCCGCCCCGTGCCGTCTAGCCGCGTTCGACCCTGATGGCCTCGCCGTTGACGTCCACGGTATCGCCGGGACGGACTTGGCGGCCGCGGCGGGTCTCGATCTCCCCGTTGACCTTGACCAGCCCGTTCTCCACAAACTCCTTGGCCTGGATCCCGTCCTCGGCGAGGGAGGACAGCTTCAACAGCTGTCCCAGGCGGATGGTTTCGTCGCGGATCTGCACGGGTGTTGGTTCGGGGGTGCTCATGCCTCCATCATCCGGCAGTTCCGGCCATCCCGCGAACACGGCGGGCGGGGCCCGCCGCCCTGGTGCCCGCCGGGGGTCGACATCGCGGCGTCAACATTGGGACATGAGCGCTCTCGTCTGCGAACCTTGAACCGCCCAGGGGCACGGCGCCCCCGCGGGCGTCTGCGCCGAACCGCCGCCTGGCCCCATCGAGGAGGAACGTGGCCCAGCGCCCACCAACACAGACACCCGGCCCGCTGCTGAGCGCCGGGGGAGCCGGTGTCCTGATGCCTATGCAGGCCCTCGTCACGGCGGCTGCCGCGGCCACCATGGGCAGCGTCCTGGCGGCATCGCTGCTCAGCCAGGCCACGGCCCTTGTGGTTGTCCTCGTGGCCAGCCTGATCCTGCCGGCGGGGCGGCGCGGCTGGGCGGCCGTCCCGGCGGTCTGGCGCGAACGCCGAGTCCCCCGCTGGTTTTTCCTGTCCGGGCTCATCGGGGCGTTCTACGTGATGGCGCAGGCGCTGAGCGTGGGGACGATCGGGCTGGCCCTGTTCGCGGTCGCGGTGGTTGCCGCGCGCACGCTGGGCAGCATCGTGATCGACGTCGTCGGGTTCAGCCCGGCGGGCCGGCGCCGCCTGACCCGGCAACGCCTATCCGGCGCGGGTCTGCTGGTGGTCGGGTCCGTCATCGCGGCGGCCGGCACGGGCGCCAGGGCGCAGGGGGATGCCCTGGCCTGGTGGGGCCTGGGTGTCGCCGCCCTGGCCGGGCTGCTGATCAGCTTCCAGCAGTCGATGAATTCGCGGGCCGGCATCGCCTTCGGATCCACGTCGACGGCCACGGCGGTGAACTACGTGGCGGGTGCCCTCGGCGCCGCGCTCGCGGTGGGGGCAGGTGCCGCAGCGGGCCCGGCCGGCGCCGCCCCCTCCCAGTGGCCGCACTGGTGGCACTACCTCGGCGGTCCGATGGGGATCCTCTTTGTGGTGGTGGGTGTCACGCTGGTTCCCCGGCTCGGGTCCCTGCTGTTGGGCATTGCGTTGGTGACTGGGCAGCTGCTCGGATCATTGCTCCTGGACGTGGTGCTGGAGCCCGAACGGGTGACCTCGCTCGAGGTCGCCGGGACCCTGGTGACACTCGCCGCGGTGTTCGTGGCGTCCTGGCAGCGCCCGATCGGGCCGCGCCGGATCCGCTAGCCGCCCGCGGGATTCATGGGCCAACGCCCGCCCGCGTTAGGCTGGACGGGTATTGTTCCCCCGTTACGGACCGCAACCAGCGGCCACGTGAACCTTTGGAGTATTAATCTATGGCGCCACAGTCCAAGCTCGATCAGGTCATCTCCCTCGCCAAGCGGCGGGGCTTCGTCTTCCAGGCCGGTGAGATCTACGGAGGCTCCCGTTCCGCCTGGGACTACGGGCCACTCGGCACCGAGCTCAAGGAAAACATCAAGCGCGAATGGTGGCAGACCTTCGTCCGCGGGCGCGAGGACATGGTGGGGCTGGACTCCTCCGTCATCCTCCCCAAGGCCGTCTGGGAGGCGTCGGGCCACGTGGCCACGTTCACCGACCCGCTCGTCGAGTGCACCAGCTGCCACAAGCGGCACCGCCAGGATCATCTCCTGGAGGCCTTCGAGGCGAAGAAAAAGCGCGCCCCGCAGGACGGCATGGCGGAGATCGTGTGCCCGGACTGCGGCACCAAGGGCCAGTGGACCGAGCCGCAGCTCTTCTCCGGTCTGGTCAAGACGTTCCTCGGCCCGGTGGACAACGAGGCCGGGCTCCACTTCCTGCGTCCCGAGACCGCCCAGGGCATCTTCGTGAACTTCAACAACGTGCTCACGGTTTCGCGGAAAAAGCCGCCTTTCGGCATCGGCCAGATCGGCAAGGCCTTCCGCAACGAGATCACGCCCGGCAACTTCATCTTCCGCACGCGCGAGTTCGAGCAGATGGAGATCGAGTTCTTCACCGCGCCGGAGGATGCCGAGCAGTGGTTCAAGGAATGGGTGGAGATCTGCTGGGCCTGGTTTATGGAGCTGGGCATCAACCCTGAGAACATGCGTCGCTTCGACGTCCCCGAGGACGAGCGTGCCCACTATTCGGCCGGCACGATCGACTTCGAGTACCGCTTCGGCTTCCAGGGCTCCGAGTGGGGCGAGCTGATGGGCGTCGCGAACCGCACCGACTACGACCTCGGCTCGCACAGCAAGGGCTCGGGCACCGAGCTGAGCTTCTTCAACCAGGCGTCGGGGGAGCGCTTCACGCCGTACGTCATCGAACCGTCGTTCGGCCTGACCCGTTCCATGATGGCGTTCCTGGTGGACGCGTACACGGAAGACGAGGCACCCAACGCCAAGGGCGGCGTCGACAAGCGCACGGTCCTGCGCCTGGATCCGCGGCTCGCTCCGGTCAAGGCCGCCGTGCTGCCGCTGAGCCGGAACGAAGAGCTGTCGCCGAAGGCGAAGGCGCTCGCCGCGGACCTGCGCAAGCACTGGAACATCGAGTTCGACGACGCCGGTGCCATCGGCCGCCGCTACCGCCGCCAGGACGAGATCGGCACGCCGTTCTGCATCACCGTCGACTTCGACACCCTAGAGGACAACGCGGTCACCATCCGCGAGCGCGACACCATGGCGCAGGAGCGGGTGGCGCTTGACCAGGTCAAGTCCTATCTCGCGGCCCGCCTGCTGGGCGCCTAGGAAGGGAACCGACGCCGGGCCTGCCGATCGGTTTCGGCAGGCCCGGCGCGTTCCACCGCACCATCAAACAGGAGCACAATGAGCAACCTGAACTACCGCCCGTGGCGCGACGGCGACGACCTCGCCCTCCTGCAGCTCTGGGGCGATCCTTCCACGCCGCAGGCGCACATCGACCGCACGATGCTGCGCCCGTCCACGGACGATCCGTGGGCCCGTACCCTGGTGGCGGAAGACGACGGCGTGCCCGTGGCCGCCGCCACGATCTTCGAATCGTCCCTGCACCCGGACCGGCTGTGGTTCTTCGTCGAGGTCGCGCGCGACCACCGCCGGCAGGGCATCGCCACCGAACTGCTGCGCCGGCTCCGCGCCGAGCCCGCGCCGTCGGGCGTCACCGCGCTGAAGTCCCGCTACACCGTGGAGGGGGCCGAGGCCGAGGCCGCCTCCCTCTTCACCGCGTCGATCGGACAGAAGCCCATCCAACGCTCGCGCGCCGTCGTCGTCGAACCGGGCGGCCTGAAGTTGCCGGCCTTCGAGGACGAGGGGCTGACGCTAGAGGAATCGGCCACCGGTTCCGTGGAACTGACCCAACTGGTCGCGGACTTCTACAATGCGGTCCACGACTGGGACCGCTCGGAAATGACGCTGGGACGGGCACAGACCATGCTGCTCGGGGACGCGACCGGTGCGAAGGGCGCGGTTGTGTTGCGCGACAAGCCCAAGGAGCTCGGTGGCAAGATCCTCTCGTTCGCCATCAGCTACGAGCCCGACCGCATCGATGCTCCGGCCGACGTGCTGATGGGCTGGGATCCCGCCCTGTCCGACGGCGCCGCGCGCGAGGCGCTCGTGGACCTGCTGGCCATGCTGGCGCACCAGTACCCGGTCAAGCTGGAGGTGGACGACGCGATGGCGCCGCTCAACGACCTCACCGACTCGCTGATCGCGGCCGGGCAGGCGACCGTGGTCACCACCACGCACATCCTCAGCACCGACTGACGGAGATCTGACGATGGGGCACGGCCACGGCCACGGCAGAGAGTTTCTGCGCGATCCCCTCCGCCGTCGCCGCGCCACGGTCATTCTGGCGTCCATCCTGTTGCCGCTGGCGCTGCTGACCGGCATCGGAGTGGTGGCGCTGTGGCCCGGCCCGGCGGAGGGGCGCGTTTCCCTGGGGGATCCGTATTCGACGTCGGCCGGTGTGGTATTCACCACCGGGGCGGTGCAGAAAACGGTCACCGAGGAGTGCCCCTCGGCCGGCGCCACGGAGGATGCCGGCGGCACGGCCCAGCTCTGCGAGGTCTCGTATGTGCTGCCCGACGCCGGCGGCGGCGCGGTCCCCGTCGAGGTCCCGCCGGAGGTCGTCGCGTCCAGCGGCGTTTCTGCGGGGGACCACGTCCGCTACCTCGACCTGCGCGGCGCGGTCACCGGTTCGGCGGCACCGTACGTCTTTGTCGACTTTGTCAGGACGGCGCCGATCCTGCTTCTCGCGGCGGTCTACGCCGTCGTCGTCTGCGCGGTGGCGCGGTGGCGCGGATTCCGCGCGCTGCTCGGATTGGGCGGCGCCTACGCCGTGTTGGCCGGGTTTATGCTCCCCGCGCTGGTGGAGGGCAAGCCGCCGCTGCTCGTGGGGCTCGTCGGTTCATCCGTGATCATGTTCGCCGTCCTGTATTTCGCCCACGGGCTCACCGCGAGGACAACGACGGCGCTGCTCGGAACCCTGTTCGGCCTCCTGGTCACCGCGCTGCTGGCGGCCTGGGCGACCGGTTCCGCGCACCTCACCGGCGTCGGCGACGAGAACGCCTACACGCTCATCAACCAGGTCCCGCAGCTCAGTCTTTCGGGCGTTATCCTCTGCGGGCTGCTGGTTGCCGGGCTGGGCGTGCTCAACGACGTGACGATCACGCAGTCTTCTGCCGTCTGGGAGCTCGCGGAGGCCTCGCCGGACCGGACCGCGCGGGAACTGTTTGCGTCGGCCATGCGGATTGGGCGCGACCACATCGCCTCGACCGTCTACACGATCGCCTTCGCCTACGCGGGTGCCGCGCTGCCGGTCCTGATCCTTGTCAGCCTGTACGACCGCGCGCTGCTGGACACCTTCACCAGCGGCGAGCTGGCCGAGGAGGTGGTCCGGACGCTCGTGGGTTCGATCGGTTTGGTGCTGGCCATTCCCGTGACGACGGCGATCGCGGTGGCCGTCGTCAAGGCGGTGGGCCCGGGCCGTGGCGGCCGCGCGGCCGTGGGGCGATCGGCGGAATCCTCGGAACGCACCGCAACCGGAGGGCCGCTTTCCCGCGGGGCCGCCGAAGGCGAGTCCTTCGCCCGAAGGTGACGTCCGGGGATACTTCCCCTCAACAAGCCCCGCCGCATGACACGTGTCCACATTCGAACACGTGTTCCCATAGTGTCGGTGGCCCTGGATAGCATTGATGCATGTTCACTGACTCGCATCCACGGCCGCCAACGGGGCCCGAAGCCCCGGCGTCTTGTGGTGGGATGCCTCCCGCCGCCATTGAAGAGTTCCGTGCCCAACTGGCTGGTCTCTGTTTCGACGACCAACAGTCTCTGCGCCTCGCGGGGCCGGTCCAAGCGGACCGGGCCGCCATCGTGCCGTCCGGCGGGTCCGCCACCATGGCATCGGAGGGGGTTGCCAATTTTGCGGCCGGCAGGTCCGCCTCGGACGCGGCCGGCAGGTCCGCCCACGTCGCGGAAGGCCCCGACTCTCGCGCGGAGTTCGGCACGCGGGCCGGCTCCGGGGCCCCGCACACTCCACCGGACGCACTGGCGATTTCACCCGAGTCGCTGGCGATCGATATGCTCCGCGCTCTGGAGCTCCTGAAGTCGGCGGCCTGCGCGGCCCAGGCGCGCCTTGCCGTCGGCCTGGACGAGTCCAGGCGGGCAGCCCAGGCGGCCGCCGGCGTTCCTGCGGCCAGGCGCGGGCTCGGAGTGGCGTCGGAGATTGCCCTGGCCCGGCGGGAGTCCCCGCATCAGGGGCGAGTCCACCTGGGCGTGGCGAAGGCGCTGGCCGGAGAAATGCCCCATACGCTCGCAGCCCTGTCCTCCGGAGCCTTGACCGAATGGCGCGCAACGCTCTTGGTCCGCGAGACCGCGTGTCTGCAACCGGAGCACCGGGCGCCGGTCGACGAGCAGTTGTGTTCGGACCCGCGCAGCCTGGACGCTATCGGGGACAGGTCGCTCGTGGGCGCCGCCATGGCCTTGGATCCCCGGGCCGTGGTGGAACGGGCTCGCCGTGCGGTCTCTGAACGCTCGGTGTCGTGCCGACCCGCGCCGGACACGATGGTTTACCTCACCGGGCTATTGCCCGTCGCCCAAGGAGTTGCCGTCTACGCGGCCCTGTCTAAGGAAGCGGACCGGCTTCGTGCCGGGGGCGACAGGCGTGGCCGCGGACAGGTCATGGCGGACACCCTGGTCGAGCGCGTCACCGGGCAAGCTCGGGCGGACGCCGTGGGCGTTTCGGTGCAGTTGATCATGACGGACCGCGCGCTGTTCCAGGGCGACGCCGAGCCCGCGCATCTCGTGGGCTACGGCACCGTGCCGGCTCAATGGGCACGCGACCTCGTTCGGCCGCCGTCTCCGCCCGGCGAAGCGAGCGAGCACCCGGAAGGCTCGAAACACCTTCCAGCCCCGGCGGGCCCTGAATGCGCCGGGGATTCCGGCGCCTGCACCCCGGATTCCAAACCACGCATGCCCGACACGACACCCGAGGTCGTCGTCTGGCTGCGCCGCCTCTATACCGCGCCGACCACCGGCGAGCTTCAGGCCATGGACTCGCGCGCCCGTGTTTTCCCGGAGGGGATGCGCCGATTCGTCGCGGCTCGCGACACATCCTGCCGGACGCCGTGGTGCGATGCCCCGATCCGCCACCACGATCACGTGGTGGCCTCGTCGGCGGGCGGAGCGACCAGCGTCGACAACGCCGACGGGCTCTGCGAGGCCTGCAACTACGCGAAGGAGGCCAGCGGGTGGTCCTCGGCTCCGACTCCCGCGGGGCCTGCGGCGCGCCACACGGTCACCACGACCACGCCAACCGGCCATCGCTACAGCCCGACCGCGCCGCCCCCGCCGGGAACCCCGGCGGCCCCAAGACTGAGTGGAGAACTGGTCCTCCACAGCGGTCGTGGACGTCGCACGTTTCTCCTGCAGCACCTGCGCGGTTAGCCGGCGCGGCGCCTTGTGGCGTGGTCTCCCGGACATGGGCGCTCCGGATTTGCGCCGACTTGAGACAATGGATGGGTGACCGTTACCGCGACCGAATCCCAGACGCCCGCAAAGCTCGAGTTGCCGCCCCTGAAACTCGGCAACCTCGTTATCGACGTGCCCGTGGTGCTGGCCCCAATGGCCGGCATCACGAACAAGGCGTTCCGGCGACTGTGCCGGGAATACGGGGGTGGCCTCTACGTCGCGGAGATGGTCACCTCGCGTGCCCTCGTCGAGCGCAACGACATGTCGATGCGGATCATCTCCCACGACGAGGACGAATCCGTGCGTTCCGTCCAGCTGTACGGCGTCGACCCCAAGACGGTGGGCGCGGCCGTGCGCCTGCTGGTTGAGGAGGACCGCGCGGACCACATCGACCTCAACTTCGGCTGCCCCGTCCCCAAGGTCACCCGCCGCGGGGGAGGGTCGGCCCTGCCGTGGAAGACCGACCTCTTCACCGCCATTGTCCAGGCAGCCACGCGCGAGGCCGCCCGCGGCGACATCCCCCTGACCATCAAGATGCGCAAGGGCATCGACGACGACCACCTCACCTTCATCCAGGCCGGCAAGATCGCGCGCGACGCGGGGGTCGCGGCCGTCACGCTCCATGGCCGCACGGCCAGCCAGTTCTATTCGGGCCAGGCCGACTGGGACGCCATCGCCGAACTCCGCGAGGCGCTCCCGGACGTTCCGGTTCTGGGCAACGGCGACATCTGGAGCGCCGAGGACGCCCTCCGCATGGTCGAGCAGACGGGAGTCGACGGCGTCGTCATCGGCCGGGGCTGCCAGGGCCGACCGTGGCTTTTCGGCGACTTGCAGGCCGCCTTCGAGGGAACCGACCGGCGCTTCCGGCCGGGATTGAAGGAGGTCGCCGACAGCTTCCACCGCCACGCGGAACTGCTCGTCGACTACTTCGAGGACGAGGGGAAGGCGCTGCGTGACATCCGCAAGCACGTCGCCTGGTACTTCAAGGGCTACATGGTCGGAGGCGAGCTGCGGGCCGCACTCGCCGCCGTGCCGAGCCTCGAGGTCCTGCGCGAGCTGCTCTCGCAGCTCGACGCGGACGCCCCCTACCCGGGCCCGGACGCCGAGGGTCCCCGCGGCCGCGCGGGCTCGCCCAAGCGCACCGCGCTGCCGGACGGCTGGCTGAACAGCCGCGAACTGAGCGCCGACCACAAGTCCATGATCTCCGCGGCCGAACTGGATGTCTCCGGTGGCTGAGTCCCCCTACCTTTCCGCGCGGGGCGGCTCCCGCCTGGCTCCCGGCTACACGCCCTACGACGAGGAGCGCTGGGTCCCCGAGCCCCCGAAGAAGTCCTACCGGACCAGCTTCGAGCGCGACCGCGCCCGCGTCCTGCACTCGTCCGCGCTCCGCCGGCTCGGCGCGAAAACCCAGGTTGTCGCGCCTTACTCGGACGACTTCGTCCGCACCAGGCTGACCCACTCGCTCGAGGTCGCCCAAGTGGGGCGCGAACTGGGCGGGACCCTGGGCTGCGACCCGGACGTCGTCGACACGGCCTGCCTTTCCCACGACCTCGGACACCCGCCGTTCGGGCACAACGGCGAGAAGGCCCTGAACAAGCTCTCGGAGGGCATCGGCGGTTTCGAGGGCAATGCGCAGACCCTGCGCCTGCTGACCCGCCTGGAGACGAAGACGTTCCGGCACACGGGCGAATCCGCCGGCCTGAACCTGACCCGGGCCACGCTCGACGCCGCCACGAAGTACCCGTGGCGGCGCGCGGACGCCCCGCTGAAGAACGGCAAGACCACCAAGAAGTTCGGTGTCTACGAGGACGACCGTCCCATCTTCGATTGGCTGCGCTCCGGCAACGACGACGGGACGCACGGCGCCGCGTCGGAGCCGTTGCAGACGTGTATCGAGGCCCAGGTCATGGACCTCGCCGACGACATCTCCTATTCCGTGCACGACGTGGAGGATGCGATTGTCGCCGGGCGCTTCCAACTCCGCTGGATCCGTGATCCGGACCAGCGGGCCCGCGTGATCGACTACACGCGCCGCTGGTACCTGCACGACGAACCGGACGAGACGATCGACGCCGCCCTGGCGCGCCTCGAGGCGACGACGGAATGGGTGCCCCACGCCGACGGCTCGCGCAGGTCCATGGCGGCGCTGAAGGACATGACCAGCCAATTCATCGGGCGCTTCTGCCAGTCAGCGCTGGAGGCGACGCGCGCCGAGTTCGGCCCGGATCCGCTGACCCGCTTCAACGGCCGGCTCCTGGTTCCGCTCGAGACCGAGCACGAGATCGCGGCCATGAAGGGCCTGGCGACGGCCTACGTGATGACCAGCGAGGAGAGGCGACCGATCTACCAGCGGCAGCAGGAAGTGCTGGCGGATCTGGTGGGACTCCTGACGGAGACGGGCGACCGCTACCTCGAGCCGATGTTCGCCGCCGACTGGCGGGACGCGGGAGACGACGCCGGGCGTCTGCGCGTGGTCATCGACCAGGTCGCGTCCCTGACCGACGGCTCGGCGATCGAATGGCACGCGACGCTGGTGCAGGGCCACTCCTTCAGCAGCGAACTCTTCTGAGCGACCCGCGGCCGGACGCGCCCGACCGGAACCCGCGCCGTCCGAAGCGTCGGCGGCGCCAACTAGACTGGATGGCATGGCCGGCCTGATCAAACGCGAAGACATCGATGAGGTCCGCTCCCGCACGGACATCAAGGAAGTCGTCGACGGCTACGTCACGCTGCGCTCCGCCGGCGTCGGCTCGTACAAGGGACTGTGCCCCTTCCACGACGAGCGAAGCCCCAGCTTCCACGTCCGGCCGCAGGTGGGCACGTTCCACTGTTTCGGTTGCGGCGAGAGCGGCGACGTCATCGCCTTCATCCAGAAAATGGACCACACCACCTTCAGCGAAACGGTCGAGCGGCTGGCCGGCCGCATTGGATTCGAACTCCGCTACGAGGACGGCGGCCACGGCCCCAACAAGCAGGAGGTCGGCCGCCGCCAGCGCCTGCTCGACGCCCACAAGATCGCCGAGGAGTTTTTCCGCGCCCAGCTCGCCGGCCAAGAGGCCGAAACCGGCCGACGCTTCCTCGCGGAGCGCGGTTTCGACGAGACGGCGTCCGCCCATTTTGGGGTCGGCTATGCGCCGAAGGGCTGGGACGCGCTCCTGAAGCACCTGCGCCACAAGGGTTTCCAGGAGGAGGAACTCAAGCTCACCGGCATGTTCTCCGAGGGAAACCGCGGCATCTACGACCGCTTCCGCGGCCGGCTGATCTGGCCCATCCGCGACCTGAGCGGGGCCACCATCGGATTCGGTGCACGCAAGCTCTACGAGGACGACCAGGGGCCCAAGTACCTCAACACCCCGGAGACCCAGCTCTACAAGAAGTCCCAGGTGCTCTACGGGGTGGACCTCGCCAAGCGGGAGATCACCAAGAACCGCCAGCTGGTTGTCGTCGAGGGCTACACGGACGTGATGGCGTGCCATTTGTCAGGCGTCGGAACGGCCGTGGCGACCTGCGGGACATCGTTCGGCACGGATCACATCAAGATTGCCCGGCGTCTGCTTCAGGACGACGGCACCGGGGGAGAGGTGGTCTATACCTTCGACGGTGACGCGGCCGGCCAAAAGGCGGCGCTGCGGGCCTTCGAGGAGGACCAGCGGTTTACCGCCCAGACCTACGTGGCCGTCGAGCCCACCGGCGCCGACCCCTGCGAGCTGCGCCAGCGGCGTGGCCCGGAGGCCGTGCGGGAGCTCATCGCCTCCAAGCGCCCGCTGTTCGAGTTCGCCATCAAGGTGGGTCTCAAGCGCTTCGACCTCAACACGGTGGAGGGCCGCGTCCAGGCCCTGCGCGCCTCCGCGCCCATCATTTCCGCCATCCGGGACTCCGCCATGCGGACGGCCTATGCCCGCGAGTTGGCGGGTTGGCTCGGGATGGACATGGACGACGTCAACCGTTCCATCGGCGCGGCGGCCAAACGTCTGCGCGACGGCGGGGACGGGGCGCCCGGCGCGGGCGGCGGTCGGCACGACGGTGATCGGCGCGACGCCGGAAGGCCGCAGCAGGGCGACGGCCAGCGCCGCGGCGGCGACGGTCACCGGCAGGACACGCGCCAAGGGCAGTACCGCGACCATGGCCGCGAGCAGGAACCGCGGCAATCCGCCGGGAACCAGCAGGAGCAGCCGGCCCAGGAACCCGGGTTCGCGCGGCCGGACCCCCGCGACCCGGTTGCGCGTATGGAACGCGAATCGCTCGAGGTCGTCCTCCAGCAGCCCGGCATGCTCTCGCCGGAACAGTGGCAGGCGTTCTATGACGCGCGCTTTATGGCGCCGGTGCACGTCCTGATCCACAACGCCATCCGGGCGGCCGGCGCGTCCGGGGCGACCCCGTCCCAATGGGTCGAATCGATCCGCCAGGAAGTGCCGGAACCGGTCCGCGGATTCGTTTCCGAACTGGCCGTGATGCCCCTGCCGGCCAATTCGGAAGAGGCGCTGGCACGGTACTGCCGGGACATCATGAACCGACTGTTCGAGCTGCAGATCACGCACCTGAAGGCGGAGAAGATCGGGCAACTGCAGCGGATGGACCCGGCGGAGGATCCCGCCGTCTTCCAGCGGATCAACCGCGAGCTGATGGAACTCGAGCTGCGCCGCCGGTCGCTCCGGGCGGAATAGGCGCCGCGCGTCCCGCGATTTAGTCCACGCGCCACCGCTCTTGTATAGTCGTACCTGTTGCTTTCCCCCGTAGCTCAATTGGCAGAGCATTCGACTGTTAATCGAAGGGTTACTGGTTCGAGTCCAGTCGGGGGAGCCAAAACCGCAGGTCCCCGTCCTCGCTTGAGGGCGGGGACCTGCGTGTTTCCACCGTCGGGTGCGCGTCCATGGCCGCCGGCGTCGGCCGGACCTACCATGGGCGTGTGGAGTGGCTGTCCGGCACCGAGTTCGAGTTCGCGCGGCAGGTTCTGCAGCGCGGCGTCGCCGCCCTCTACGTCGTTGCGTTCGCCTCGACGCTGAACCAATTCCGCGTCCTTTGCGGCGACCACGGACTGCTGCCGGTGCCCGAACTGCTCGCCCGCGGTGGCGCCCGGGGTCCCACGATCTTCCGCAGGTGGGGCTATTCGGACCGGAAGCTGGCGCTGCTCTGCGTTGGGGGGATTGTCGTAGCGTCCACGCTGGTGGTCGGCTTGCCGCAACAGGGCCCCCCCTGGCTTCCGCTGGCGGCGTTCCTTCTCCTGTGGGGCGACTACATGTCGATCGTGAACGTCGGCCAGACCTTCTACGGTTTCGGCTGGGAGATGCTGCTGCTCGAGGCCGGGTTCACCGTGGGGCTGCTCGGTTCGCAGCAGGTCCCGCCACCGGCTCCGCTGCTGGTGCTGACCGCATGGCTGGTGTTTCGGTTGGAGTTCGGGGCAGGAATGATCAAGTGGCGGGGCGACCCCGCGTGGCGCAACCTGACGGCGCTCTACTACCACCACGAGACCCAGCCGATGCCCGGCCCCCTGAGCCGGCGCGCACATCTGATGCCCAAGTGGTGGCACCGGGCCGAGGTCGCCGGCAACCATGTGACCCAGATGGTGGTTCCGTTCCTCCTTTTCCTGCCGCAACCCACGGCCTCGGTAGCCGCGGCCGTCATCGTCTTCACGCAACTGTGGCTGGTGGCCACCGGCAACTTTGCGTGGCTGAACTGGATCACGATCGTCCTGGCGTTCTGTGGGGTCGGCGATGACGTGGTGCACAGGCTCGTCCCCGGGATACACGCCGACTTGGGCTCGCCCGCCGCGGCCCCGCTGTGGTGGAACGTCCTTGTCCTGGCAGCATCGCTCCTGATCGTCGTCGCGAGCGTCCCGGCCGCGGGCAACCTGTTCTCCAGCCGTCAACTCATGAACGCAAGTTTCAACCGTTGGCAGTTGGGCAACGCCTACGGGGCCTTCGGCACAGTGACGCGGGAGCGTGTCGAGATCGTGGTCGAGGGCACGCTGGACGACGCGTCCTCGCCGGACGCGCAGTGGCGCGAGTACGAGTTCAAGGGCAAGCCCGGGGAGCTCGGATACCGCCCGCGGCAGTTCGCCCCGTACCACCTGCGGCTTGATTGGCTGATGTGGTTTCTGCCGCTCGGCTCGGTCCATCAGCGCTGGTTCTACGCGTTCCTCGGCAAACTCTTGGCAGCGGATCCTCCCACCCTGCGGCTGCTGCGACGAGACCCCTTCGGCGGCGCCCCGCCGCGGTTTGTGCGGGTGTGGTCGTACCGCTACCGGTTCGCCACACGGGAGCAACACCGGGAAACTGGTGCCTACTGGGTCCGCGACCGGGCCCGCCTGGTGATCCCGGCCGCGGCGGCGCGCGGCGCGTGAACCGGGCTACGAGTTCCGGCCCCGGGCGTGGACCGTCCACACGGAGTCGTAGCCGTCCTCCACCGCGACGAGCTCGTCGACGAGGTTCACCGCGTTGCACACGTGATTCGGAATGAGCGACAGCCGTGTGCCCAGCGGTGGAACGGGGCCGTCCCACTCGATCGTCGCGTGGTGCTCGGAGAGGGCCACCACCCGAGCCCCCGGGTGGCCCGCGACGCGACCGTAGCCGGTCGTCCAGTCGGGCCGGTCGGCTCCGAGCACCTTGCTGCCCGCGTCGGCCACCACGTGGTTGCCGCGCACATCGACGACGGTCGAGGCCGCGGACAGTGCCACGGATGCCTCTGGGCAGGAGCCGCTCTCCAGCTGTTGCGCATCGTTGAAGACGTACACCCCGGGCCGCAGCTCGCTGGCGGCCCCCGAGCCGCTGTGCAACACCGTGGGGGTGGATCCACCGCTCAGGACCGGACACTCCAGCCCCTCCGCCGCGAGAGAGGCCGCCGCCGCCGTCAGCGCGGAGTCCTCGTCCACGGCCGCGGCCGCCGCCCTGCCGGGTCCGTACCCGTGGCCCGGGAACGTGAAGACGCCGTCGACCCGCAGTCCGGCGCCGCGCGCGGCCGCGGCGACGCGCCCGGCCTCCTCCGGCGTCGTGCCGCTGCGGTGGTGGCCGCTGTCGACTTCGATGCGTACGCCCAGCCGGCCGGCGTCCCCGCCCAGCGCCTCTCCCAGACGCAGCGCCGCCGCCACCGAGGCCACGCCCACGCTCATCCGGGCGCCATCCAGCAGGGTCCGCAGCCGCCGCGCCTTGGCCTCGTCGACCCACAGCGGGTAGGCGACGAATAGGTCCGTGAAGCCGCCGCGGGCGAAGACCTCCGCCTCGCCGAGCGTCGCCACCGTCAGCCCCACGGCCCCGGCCTCCAGCTGGAGGCGCGCGATGTCCAGGCTCTTGTGCGTCTTCGCGTGCGGCCGCAGCGAGACCCCCGCCCTGTCGGCGAAGGACGCCATGGCCTCGATGTTGCGCCTGAGGACCGCCGCGTCGACGGCCAGGTAGGGCGTGGAGCGCGTCACGTGTCCCGCCTCTCCCGGGCCCGGATCCGCCCGCCGACGGAGATCGCGAGCGCGAGGACCAGCAGCAGGTAGATGACGATCGGGATGGGGCCGTCGACGAACACCCCATAGTCCTGGTTGGAGCTCATCAGCGCGTCCCGCATGCTCGTCTCCGCCAGCGGACCCAACACCATGCCGATCATCAGGGGCGCCAGGGGCACCCCGAAGCGGCGCATGGCGAACCCCAGGAGGGCGATGCCCAGCAGCATCAGCAGGTCGAAGGTGGAGCCCGAGGTGGCGTACACGCCCAGCCCGCAGAACACCGTAATGCCACCGTAGAGGTAGGGCCTGGGGATCGACAGGAGCTTGGCCCACAGCGGCGCGAACGGAAGGTTCAGGATCAGCAGCACCACCATGGCGATGAAGAAGCTGGCGAGCAGGGCCCACACCAGGTCGGGTGCGCGGTCGAACAGCAGCGGACCGGGCTGCAGGCCGTACTGCTGGAAGGCGGCCAACATGATCGCCGCCGTGGCGGAGACCGGCAGGCCGAGCGCCAGCAGCGCGCCCATGGCGGTGCCGGTGGTCGCGTTGCCCGCGGCCTCCGGCGCCGCAAGGCCGCGGATGGCGCCCTTGCCGAAGCGCGGCTCCTTGCGTCGACGGTCGAGCTGCCGCTCCAGCCCGTAGGCGACAAACGTGGGGACCTCGGCCCCTCCGGCGGGAATGACGCCGAACGGAAGGCCGATGCCGGTGCCGCGCAGCCACGCCGGGAGGGCCTCGCGGAACTCGGCGCGGGAGAGGAAGGGCCGGCCCGATGCCTTGATCGCGCGGGTCGTCGGGTCACGGCGGATGCGCGAGGCAATGTGCAGCACTTCGCCCAGCGCCAGCACGGCCACCGTCACGGTCACCAGCGAGATGCCGTCGAAGAGCTGGGGGACGCCGAAGCTGAAGCGCTCGGCGCCGGAGGTTTGGTCGATCCCCACGACGGCGATGCCGAGTCCGAGGACCAGCGACGACAGCCCCTTGAGCACGGAGTCCGCCACAACCGAGGACGTCGCCACGAAGGCGAAGAGCGCGAGCGCGAAGAACTCCTGTGGGCCGAAGTTCGCCGAGAAGTCGGCCAGCGCCGGGGCCAGGAAAACGACGACCACGCAGGCGATCATGCCGCCGATGAAGGCGCCGATGGCCGCCGTCGCCAGTGCCTGGGGCGCGCGTCCGGCACGGGCCATGCGGTGGCCCTCGAAGGTGGAGGCGATCGATGACGCCTGGCCCGGCGTGTTCATGAGGATCGCCATGGTGGAGTCCCCGAACAGGCCGCCGAAGTAGACCCCGGCGAACATGATGAACGCCCCGGTCGGATCCAGCGCGAAGGTCATCGGCAGGAGCAGGGCGACCGCCATGGAGGAACCGAGGCCAGGGAGCACGCCCACGGCGGTCCCCAACAGGCAGCCGACCACCACCCAAAGCAGGTTCATGGGCGTCAGTGCCAGAGTGAAGCCCTCGAGAAGGCTGTTGACGGCATCCACCTAGAACACACCCCCGAGCAGTCCCGAGGGGAGGCTGAGGCCCAGTCCGACGTCGAACGCGAGGTACACGAAGCTGCTGAGCACCAGGCCCAGGCTCACGTCGAACAGGGTGCGGCGGCTTCCGATGCCGTGCGCCACGCACCAGAACAGCAGCGCCGCGGCGAGGATCCAACCCAGGGGCTCGAGCAGGAGGGCGAAGGCGAGGAAGCCTCCGGCGCTCCAGCCCACGGCGTACCAGTCGGAAAAGGTCCGGTACGGGACGCGCGCGGCGGCCTCGGCCGCCCGCCGCTCGTCGGGGCTGGCGGCGTCGTCCTCGGTGAAGGTCGCGGGCTCCGCCGGCTCCGGGGTGCGGATGTAGGACACGGCCAGAAGCGCCGCGAGGGCGTACCCGGCAAGCATGATCAGGGTGGGGAAAAACGCGGGGCCCGGTGGGTCGGCGCCGTCGGGCACCACCATGGTGTTGATGCCGACCAACAGGTACGTGGAGAAGGCCGCCATGATGAGCGCCAGCAGGAGCCCGCTTCGGCCGTGCCACCAGCCGTGGGCGGTGGAGCCGGTGGCATCCGCGGTGTGTGTCCGTGTGTGGCTCACAGGTCCAACTCCTCGAGTAGTGCGGCGATGGACGCCTGGTCCTGTCTGATGAACTCGGCGAACTCGTCGCCGGTCATAAAGGAGTCGGTCCACTGGTTCCTGGCCAACGCGTCGCGCCATTCCGCAGTCTGGACGGTCTCCGTGACCATGGCCTGGAGTTCGGCGAACTGCTCGTCGGTGATGCCCGGCGCCGCGAGCATGCCGCGCCAGTTGGCCATTTCGACGTCGTACCCCTGCTCGCTGAGCGTGGGGATGTCCACGCCGTCCAGGCGTTCGGGGCTGGAGACGCCCAGCGCCCTGATCCGGCCCGCGGCGATCTGGTCTGAGAACTCGTTGTACCCGGACACGGCCGCCTTGGCGGTGTCCGAGGAGATGGTCTGGATCGCCTCGCCCCCGGAGGTCTTGGGGATGTAGGTGATCTCGGCGGGGTCGATGCCGGCCTCCAGGGCGAGCTTGGCGATGATGAGGTGGTCGATCGATCCCACCGAGCCGCCCGTCCAGGGGAACGAGGCGGGGTCCTTGGCCCACGCCTCGACGAGCTCGTCCAGCGTGTTGTAGGGAGAGCTGGCGGGAACGACGATCGCGTCGTAGTCGTCGGAGAGCCGCGCGAGCGGCCGGACGTCCCCAAGGTCCACGGGAGAGTCGTTCAGCTCGATACCGCCGAGCATGACGGAACCGGTGGCCAGCAGCGTGTCCGCCTGCCCGGTCATCGTGGAGAACCTTCCCAGCCCGATGGTGCCGCCGGCGCCCGGGATGTTGACGACCTGCGCGTTGTTCACGATCCCGTTCACCCGCATGGCGGCCTGCTGCTCGCGGGTGAATCCGTCCCAGCCGCCACCGGCGCCCGCGGGGGCGATCAGCGTGAGATTGCTGCGGAGGTCCGCGCCCGCGGTCGCCGACTGGATGGAGAAGAACGTGGCCGTGCCGACCACCAGCGCGGCCACGACGCCGTACGCGACCATCCCGGCTCCGGGGCCCTTGCGTGTGGGCGGGCCGCCCTCGGGATCCGGCGGGCCGCCGCCCGGGTTGGACGAGTCCTGGGACATGGCCACCGCCTCCTTGTGGTTCGTGCTCGGCGGGACGCCGCCTGTAGGAACAAACGTAACGAGTGTCACTTTCAAAACCTAGTGGCCGCGGCCAATGGCGAAGCGCGTGTCACCTGGGACTAGTCTGTTAGCGAACGGGCCGGAGCCCACTCGACGGAAGGACACACACGATGTCGGTACTGGTGGCACGCAGCGGAAGCGCCGAAGGGGCTGCGGCGGTCGCCGCCGCGGTGGCGGAGGCCCACCGCCGCGGCGAGGCCCTCGTGGTGTTCGACCTCGAGAAGGACGCGCCCACGGACTACCCGGACCAGATCGACGGCGTGGCCGTCACGTATCGGGCGCCGGATCCGCGGAGCCGCGACGCGGCCGGGGACCTCCTGGACCTCGCGGAGGCGGAGGGCGTCTCGACCATCGTGATCGGCATCAAGCACCGCAGCCCCGTGGGCAAGCTGCTGCTCGGTTCGAATGCCCAGGAGATCCTGCTCGGGGCGTCCGTGCCGGTCATCGCGGTCAAAGCTTCCAGGAACGCCTAGTTGGCGGAGGGACGCGGGCGTCGGCTGCGCTGGCTATGGCTGCTGATCGGTTCCGCGGTCCTCACGCAGTCCACGCTCAACCTGGTCCGCCCCATGACCAGCTACAAGCTCCTGGAGCTTGGCGCCGACGCGACGATCGTCGGGGCGGTCACCGCCGCCTACGCGATACTGCCGCTGTTCCTCGCGGTCTGGCTGGGGAAGGTGAGCGATCGGCTTCCGTCGCTGAGGATCCTGCTGGCGGGGGGAGCCGTGTTGCTGGCCGGCGGCGCGGGCCTCCTGGCCGCGGGAACCACCCTGTGGGCGCTGGCCGTCGGCAGCGCTGTCCTGGGCATCGGCCACCTGATGTACACGATCGCCGGACAGAGTGCCGTGGCCCGCTATTCCCGCGAGAGCGAGCTCGACGCCGGATTCGGGTGGTTCACTGCCGCCTTCGCGGCCGGTCAGCTGATCGGCCCCCTGGCCGGTGGCCTGATCGTGGGCACGGCCGAACTCGGCGCGCCGGAACGGCTGACGAGCATCAACGTTGCCCTGTTGTTGGGGGCCGCGCTCTCCATCCTGGCGGTGCCGCTGATGATCGCCAGGCCGCGCCTGCCCGACGCGGGGGACGCGCGCCCGAACCCTGTGAGGCGGCGCGGGCAGGCGCCGCTGCGCGGCAGCGCGACGGGGACGCGCGATGCTCCGTCCGGAGACGCGGGCCGGCCCAGCGTCGCGAAGATCCTCCGTATTCCCGGCATCCCCTCCCACATGCTGGCGAGCCTGGCCCTGCTGGCGATGATCGACATCCTTGTGGCCTTCCTCCCGGTGGTGGGGGAGCGCGCGGGCGTCGCGCCGGTCTGGATCGGCGCGCTGCTGGCGGTGCGGGGCGGCGCCACGATCCTCTCCCGCGTGTTTCTCCCCGCCCTGTCGCGGCGCTGGCGCCGCCAACCGCTGGTCCTTGTCAGCCTCTTTGGCGCCGGCACAGCCCTGGCAATTCCCCCGCTGGTGATCGAGCAGGTGTGGCTCGCCGCCGTGTGCCTCGCCGTCGGCGGCTTCTGTCTGGGGCTGGGCCAGCCGCTGACCATGACACTGGTCTCCCAGTCCGTGCCGACTCCGTGGCGCGGATCGGCACTGGCCGTGCGCCTGATGGGCAACCGGCTGGGTCAGGTGGCCATGCCCCTGCTGGCGGGTGTCGCCGCGGCGCCCCTCGGCCCGGCGGGCGCCATCTGGTTCAGCTGCGCGGTCCTCGCGGTCTCCGGCATCGAGAAGCTCTCGCCCGGGCATCGTGGCCGCGGCGGCTGACGCCCCGTTCGGGTGGCCGAGCGGATTTCAGGATCGGCGGGCGCCCTGCTACAGTTTTACTCGCTTCAATCCCCCGTAGCTCAATTGGCAGAGCATTCGACTGTTAATCGAAGGGTTACTGGTTCGAGTCCAGTCGGGGGAGCGCAAACGAAGGGGCCCCGCCGCAAGGCGGGGCCCCTTTTGCATTCCCTTGGCGGCCCCAGTGCCGTACGGTGCCGAACCCCGGCGCAGGACGCCGCCGCTTGGCGTGACCAGTGTTCGCGCGGCCGTGCAACGCCTTTCGGCTGGGGCTGCGGGACAAGGCATGATGGTAGTTTTGGAGTGCATTGGCCCGTCCGGGCCGGACAGGATGGAGGCCACCATGGCAACAAGCACATCTGAACGACGCCCGTCGTCTTTGGCGGGATTGGCCAGGGTCGCCGGCAGGTTGGTCCCCAAGCAGCTCAACGACGAGATCCAGCTCGCGGTCGCCCAAATGAAGGCCAAGGGCATCCAGGTCGGCATTGCCGCCGCCGTCGCCGCCGTGGCCCTCGTCTTTGTGGCGCTTCTCGTGGTCGCGCTTCTTGTCGCGGCGATCCTCGCCCTCGGCCTGGTGGTGGAGCCGTGGCTCGCCGCCCTGCTCGTGGCGGCGCTCTTCCTGGTCCTGGCCGCCATCCTCGGACTGATCGGGTATTCCCGCGTCAAGAAGGCCCTGCCCCTGGTACCGGAGGACGCCATGCGCGGCCTCAAGTACGACCTGGGCATCCTGAAGGAGGGATCCTCCTTCGACCCGGCGACGCTGGACGAGGAAAAGCCCAAGGAAGAGAAGCCCAAAACGGACAAGGACAAGGAGGCGGAGGTCAAGACCCCGCCGGTTCCCTACGACGAGCTTCTCCACCGCTCCCAGCTCCGTCGCGACCACCTCGCAGAGCTGCGGGACCGCATCGGCCCCAAGCTCGACGTCAAGGCGCGGGCCACCACCGGCCTGCACCGCGCCGCATCCTTTGCCGAGGCCAAAAAAGAGCGGGCCGCCTCCACGCTGGCCAGCACGGCGGGCCCGGCCGGAGACGACGCCGCCCGCCTGCTGCGCGAGAAGTGGCAGCCACTGGCCGTGATGGGCGCGTCGCTCGTCGCGCTGGTGGCCTTCGTGCGCCAGCTCGTCAAGCGCTAGGGCCTGCGGCACAAACGGGGGAACGCCGAGTCGTGGGAACCAGGGAAAGGGGGAGCCGGTGAGGTTCATCGGCGCCGGCCGGCGCGACGACGTCGCCTACCGCGTACTCGACACGTTCTGGACCGTCCCGAACCTGATCACCGTCGGGCGCTTCCTGCTGGTCCCCGTCTTTGTGTGGCTGGTCGCCGTCCACGAGTACGGATGGGCGACCGTCACGCTGGTGGTGCTCGGCACCACGGACTGGGTGGACGGCTACTTGGCACGCAGGCTCAACCAGATCTCAACGGTCGGGACGTGGCTCGATCCGGTCGCCGACCGGCTCGCGCTGATCGTTGTCGTGGCCACGTTCGTCATCGCCGGCATCGCGCCCGCGTGGCTCGTGTACGCCATCGTCGTTCCGGACATCCTGCTGATCATCAACGCGCTGGTCCTCTTCGGCGGCAGCCCCAACCTGCCGGTGAGCAACGTCGGCAAGATCCGCACCGCTCTTCTGCTGGTGGGTACGCCGTTCCTGCTCCTGGGACGCGTCGACGGCATCGAGTCGCCGGCCGTCGGCATGGCCGCCACGGTGATCCTCGCCGGAGGGTGCCTGCTGCACGTGATTGCGGCCGTCGGCTACTTCGTGGCCGCCCGCCGCAAGTCGGCGGCCCTGCGCGCAGGGAAAACATGGTCTGGGTAGCGGTCCTTTGCGCGGTGGTCGCCGCGTTCTTCCTGGCCTTCGGAACCCAGCGCCAAGGTGGTGCCGTCCGCGCCAGCAGCGGCGGCCTGAACGTCAGCTCGCGGGGCATGCTGCGGCTGCTGCGTAACCCCCGGTGGGTCTTCGGCCTCGTGTTGATGGTCATCGGCATGGTCCTGAACGTCTACGCGCTGGCGACCGCACCGCTGACGGTGGTCCAACCGATCGGCGCCATCGCCCTGGTCATCACCACCGTGGTGAATGCGCGCGAACAGAAGATCCGCATCAACCGGCCGACCGTCCTGGCCATCACGGCCTGCATGGCCGGCAGCATCGGGTTCGTCCTGCTTGCCATCAACGTCACCGCGGAGAACCACGGGGTGACGGTCCGCCAGGAGCTCGCCACCGTGATGCTGCTCGCCGCCGTCGTCGCCGCGTTCGGCGGCATCTCCACCATCTTCCGGCACCGGGTCAACGCATTCTTCTACATCATGGGAGCGGGGATCCTCTTCGGTTTCGTGGCCGTGCTGGTCCGCACGATCGCCATCGCCCTGATGGACCCGAACGGCCGCTTCCTTGCGAACGTCTCCTGGTACGTGGTGCTGGCGGTGGCCGTGGCCGGGCTCCTCGGGACCTACTTCGTTCAGAACGCCTACTCCAGCGGCCCGCCGGACCTGGTCATCGCGGGGCTGACCGTTGTGGACCCCATCGTGGGCATCGCGATCGGCATCGGCATCCTGGGGGAACTCCAACCCGACGTGCACCCCGTCATCGCGATGTCCATGGCGGGAGCGGCAACCGTTGCTATCGTGGGGGTGATTGCCCTTTCGCGGCACCACCCGGACGTCCTGCAACGGCAGGAGGAGGCGCGCCGCAAGCAGGGCGCCGCCGGTTCCTAGGGCCGGTGCCGCGCCCATCGCGGCCGTCCGTCCCCATGCGCTACTACGAGGAGTTCCCCCCACGTGACCGGTGAACAGCCACTGAAGATCCTGATCGCCGCGGACACGTATCCTCCGGACGTCAACGGTGCGTCGGTGTTTTGCCATCGGCTGGCCACGGCGATGGCCAAGCGAGGCCACGAGGTGCACGTTGTGGCGGCCGGCGGCACGTCCGGCCCGGGCTACACCGAGCGGCTGCCCGAAGCCACGGTCCACCGCCTGCGCTCGCACGCGGTGCCGACCCACGAGACCTACCGCCTCTGCGCCCCCTGGAACGCGAAGCGGGACATCGGCCGAATCCTGGACGAGGTCCAGCCGGACGTCGTCCACGTGCAGTGCCACTACATGGTCGGCCACGCCGCCATCAACGAGGCCAAGCGACGCGGGATCCGGATGGTCGCCACGAACCACTTCATGCCGGAGAACCTGGACCCCTTCCTGCCGTTCCCGAAGTGGTTCAAGCGGGTCATCGCCAAGAATTCGTGGCGGGACATGGGTCGCATCATGGGGCGGGCAGACGTGGTCACGACGCCCACGCCGCTGGCCGCGCGGGCCATGAAGCAGCACGCCAGGCTCGGCAAGGTGCTGCCGTTGTCCAACGGCATCGACTCGGGCCACTACGAGTTGGCCGAGGGGGAGGCCGTGAGCAAGGCCGATTGGCCGGTGGTCCTCTTCGTGGGACGGCTGGCGGTCGAAAAGAACGTGAACGTGCTCATCGACGCGCTCGTCCACAGCGCCACCGTCCCGGCGCCGCACCTCGAGGTCATCGGGGGCGGGGAACAGCGTGACCACTTGGAACGCCACGCGCAGCAGCGTGGCGTCGCCGACCGCGTCCACTTCCGCGGGCACGTCGACGACGGGGAGTTGCGGCGCGCCTACCTGAGGTGCGACGTGTTCTGCCAGCCCGGCACGGCGGAACTGCAGTCCCTCGTGACGCTGGAGGCCCTCTCGGCGTCGCGCCCCGTGCTGCTGGCCAACGCGATGGCCCTGCCGCACCTCGTCGACGACGGCGTAAACGGCTACCTGTTCACGCCGGGCGACGCGGTCGAGCTCGCGGCCAAACTCGATGCCGTCCTTGCCGCCGGGCCCCAGGAACGCGCGGCGATGGGGGAGGCGGGCCACCGCAAGGCGGTCGCGCACAGCCAAGACAAGACCATGGACACCTTCGAGCGTCTCTACCGCGGTGCCGCGGCCGACGAGTTCCTCGCCGCGACGTAGGCGAGGCTGGCCCTCGCGATCCACTAGGATGGCAGATGCCGTCGTGGACGAACGACCGCTACGGCGACGAGGGGCGATAGCTCAGTTGGTTAGAGCAAGGGACTCATAATCCCTGGGTCGTGGGTTCAAGCCCCACTCGCCCTACAAACAGGTGGCGGCTCCGGGCAACGCTCCGGCGCCGCCACCGAGGCATCAGGACCCCCCAAGGCAGTCCGGGGTCGTCGACGAGGGAGGTTCCGCATGTCGCGCTTGCTGCACATCGCGATCTTCGTGGACCAGCACCCCCACACGCTCGGCGGGATGCAGACCTCCGTCCGGCTACAGCGCAAGTTCCTCGAGGCGGCGGGGCACCGGGTCACGATCGTCTCGCCCACCCGGCGCGGCGACGCTTCCTCCGATTCGGCGCTCGTGGGGCTGCCCTCGCTTCCGCTCGGCGCGGGGGAATACGCGTGGACCGTCCCCGGTCGCGCCTCCGACCGCAGCCTGGAACGCCAGTTGGCGGACGGCCCGCCCGTCGACGTGGTGCATGTCCAGGCGGACTTCTGGCAGGCCGTCACCGGCTACCGCTTCGCCGAACGCCACGGACTCCCACTGGTGCACACGATGCACAACCGCCTGGACGTGGGGCTGGAGGCCACCGTGCCCTTTCCGGCGGCCATACAGCGTTTTTTCGGTGCCCTCCAAAAACGGCTCCTCGGCGTGCAGGGTCCCGCCGCGGTCGACGCGTGGGAGTTCCTGCGGAACTTCGCGGCCAACGCGGACGCGGTGACCGCGCCCTCGAGCCACTTTGCGCGCCTGCTCGAGGACCGTGGCGTCTTCGACGCGGTGGACGTCATCCCCAACGGTCTGGACGACGCAGTGGCGGCCGAGTTGTTGGCCACCCCCAAGCCGGCCCGTGCGGGACGCATCAGGTTGGCCTGGATCGGTCGCTTCAGCCCCGAGAAGCGCCTCCTGCCCTTCTTGGAGTCCGTCCGGCGATCGGGCATCGACGCCGAGGTCCACGTCTTCGGCGACGGGGCGGAGCGACGCAGGGCGGAGGCCCAAGCGCGCCGGATCTCCGCGGCGGACATCGTGTTCCGCGGAACCGTCCCGTACCGGGAGATGCTGGCCGAACTCCGGGCGGCGGACGCACTGGTGCAGACTTCCCAGGGTTTCGAGACGCAAGGCATGACGGTCTTCGAGGCCGCCGCCCTCGGCACGCCGACCATCCTCAGCGACCACCGGCTGGCCGCGGACCTGCCCGAGGGCAGCTATTCGCTGACACCCGACGGCACCGTCGACGGACTCGCCACGGCCCTCGGGGAGGCGAACAACCGGCTGCGTTCCGCCGGCTCGGCGCCGATGGATGCCCTGGACGCCACGTCGCTTCTGCAAAGCCGGCACACACGAACCATGGTGGGCGTTTACGCCCGGGCCCTCGGCGCCCGCAACTAGCCTCCGGAGGGGAGAGGAAGCAGGACGGACGGCCTTCGGTCCAAGACCGTATTGAGCGGATCGATGTAGTCGCCGTTCAACCGCAGTCCCCAGTGGACGCACCTGCCGGAGCAATGTCCGCCGGCTTCCACGCTGCCAATGGGCTCGCCGGCGGAGACCGCCGACCCGACCTCCACCAAGGCCGCGACCGGCTCGAAACTGGACACCAGCCCGTCGCCGTGGTTAATGGTCACCACCGGGCGGTCCACCACGGTCCCCGAAAACGCGACCACACCGGCGGCCGGAGCGAACACTTCGCCGCCCCCCGGCGCCTGCAGGTCCGCGCCGCGGTGGCCTGCGAGCCAGCGCTCCGGGGGAGGGTCGAACGGTTCCAGCACCTGCGGACCTCCCGCGCCGGCCGGACCCGTCCCGCCAGCGGCCGTCCCACCACCGGCCGTCCCACCACCCACGGGCCACAGCCAACCGGACGATGACGGAGGCGCAGCCGCTGAGGCCGCCGGCCAGGCAAGCGGGCCGGCCGCCAGCAGCATGCCCAACAGGGCGCCCATCGCTGCCGCGAACGCCGCGGCCCGCGCGTGGGGAATCCGCCGCCGGTGTCCGCGCTCCCTCAGGTTCCGTGCCATCTTCAGACGTCCTTCCCGTGGATCGCGACCCCCGCAGCGGTGTGTGGGCGGGGCCTCAACCCATCGTGGCGCGCGGCGGGTGGCCGCGCCCTACCCCGCTCCCTGCGGGGGAAAAAGCCGCGCCGGCATGGCATGTTCGGGGCAAGTGGGCAGTCCGAAGCGGCCCCGGCGCTGTAGTACACTGGTAACCGCAGTTCTGTGCGTCGATTGTCCATGCCCGGACCAACGGCCACGAAGCTGACTTCGCGCATCGCGCATCCATCCCGCACCGCCCCACGGCGGACCGCGGGATGGACCACGCCGTCCACGGTCCGGAAATCCGGTGGTGGCGGGGGCCGGGAAACCGGCGAACGATGCCAGGGGCGCCACCCATACGGGGTGAATCGCCATCAACCGAAACAACAGGCAGTTACCGCGGCCCCCTGGGGCCGGTCCGCTACTGCCGGAAGGAGTTGCGACATGCCCGTCGTAACCATGCGCCAGCTGCTCGACAGCGGCGTCCACTTTGGCCACCAGACCCGTCGCTGGAACCCGAAGATGAAGCGCTTCATCTTCACCGAGCGCAACGGCATCTACATCATCGACCTTCAGCAGTCGCTGTCCTACATCGACCGCGCCTACGAGTTCACCAAGGCCACCGTGGCCCATGGCGGAACCGTGCTGTTCGTTGGCACCAAGAAGCAGGCCCAGGAAGCAATCGCCGACCAGGCCACCCGCGTGAACCAGCCGTATGTCAACCAGCGTTGGCTCGGTGGCATGCTCACCAACTTCCAGACGGTCGCCAAGCGCGTGCAGCGCATGAAGGAACTCGAAGAGATCAACTTCGACGACGTCGCGGGCTCGGGCCACACCAAGAAGGAACTGCTGCTGCTCCGCCGCGAGCTCACCAAGCTGCAGACCAACCTGGGCGGTATCCGCAACCTGACGAAGACGCCGTCGCTGATCTGGATCGTCGACACCAAGAAGGAACACCTCGCCGTTGACGAGGCCCAGAAGCTTGGCATCCCCGTGGTCGCCATCCTGGACACCAACTGCGATCCGGACGAGGTCGACTTCCCGATCCCGGGCAACGACGACGCCATCCGCTCCGTCAACCTGCTGACCCGCGTCATCGCCGACGCCGTTGCCGAGGGCCTCATCGCCCGCAACAACAAGGCATCGGGCAACACCGACGCCGCGGCCGAGCCGCTGGCCGAGTGGGAGCGCGAACTGCTTGAGGGCAACGCCGAGGCCCCCGCCGCCGAGGCGACGGAAGCACCGGCCACCGAGGCTCCGGCCGAGGAAGCCAAGACCGAAGAGGCTCCGGCAGCCGAGGCCGCCACCGAGGCTCCGGCCGAGGACGCCAAGTAACCATCCGAGTTTCCGGGCCGGCGGGCCACACGGCCCGTCGGCCCGGTCAACCGGACGCGCCCTCCGCGGGCCGTCCGGCCAGACAACTAAGAACCACTAAGAATGGGGTTGCACATGGCGAACTACACCGCCGCTGACATCAAGGCCCTTCGCGAGCGCACCGGCGCTGGCATGATGGACGTCAAGAAGGCACTCGACGAGGCCAACGGCGACGCCGACAAGGCCATGGAACTGATCCGCATCAAGGGCCTCAAGGGCGCCACAAAGCGCGAAGGCCGCTCCACGGCCGAGGGCCTCGTTGCCGCGAAGATCGTCGACGGCAACGTCGGCGTGATGATCGAGGTCAACTGCGAGACCGACTTCGTCGCCAAGAGCGACAAGTTCATCGCCCTGGCCAACAAGGTCCTCGACGTCGCCGTGGCATCCGCCGCCGCCGACATCGAGTCCCTGCTCGCCGCCGACGTCGAGGGTAAGAACCTCGCCGACTACGTCACCGAAGAGGGTGCCGTGCTGGGCGAGAAGGTCGTCGTCCGCCGCCTCGCCCGTATCGAGGGTGGCACCGTCGACGCCTACCTGCACAAGACCTCCAAGGATCTCCCGGCGCAGGTCGGCGTGCTCCTGGCGGTCGACGGATCGGGCGAGGCCGCCACGACGGTCGCGCACGACGTCGCCGTGCACACCGCCGCGATGGCCCCGACCTTCCTCACCCGCGAAGAGGTTCCGGCCGAGACCGTCGAGAACGAACGCCGCATCGCTGACGAGACGGCACGCGCCGAGGGCAAGCCCGAGGCCGCGTTGACGAAGATCGTCGAGGGACGCCTGACCGGCTTCTTCAAGGAGGGCGTCCTCGTGGACCAGTCCTTCGCGAAGGACGCCAAGAAGTCCGTTGGTAAGGTTCTCGAGGAGGCCGGCGTGAAGGCAACGTCCTTCGCCCGCTTCCGCGTGGGAGCCTAGCAACATACGACGGCGGCCGGATTCCGCCCGCCGACGAAGGTAAAGGGGGTGGCCACCACAGGGTGGCCGCCCCTTTTTCCTGTCATTTTCGTTTCAGTCAGCAGCAAAAGCAGCGCACGACGGCGGACCGGCGGTCCGCGACAGGAGTCACCATGGAAGCTACACAGCAGAGCACCAGCGCCACCGATACGCAGGAGCGGTCCCCGCGCCGCCGAGTCCTGCTCAAGCTCTCCGGCGAGGTGTTCGGTGGCGGCAAGCTCGGCGTCGACCCGGTCACCGTGCGCGGCGTGGCGGAGCAGATCGCGCAGACCGTCGGCAAGGTGGAGACCGCCATCGTCGTCGGCGGCGGCAACTTCTTCCGCGGGGCCGAGCTGTCACAATCCGGCATGGACCGGTCGCGCGCCGACTACATGGGCATGCTTGGCACGGTGATGAACTGCCTGGCCCTGCAGGACTTCCTGGAGCAGGCCGGGGTCGAGACCCGCGTCCAGTCCGCCATCAGCATGGCCCAGGTCGCCGAGGCCTACATTCCCCGCCGCGCCATCCGCCACCTCGAGAAGGACCGCGTGGTGATCTTCGGCGCCGGGGCCGGCCTGCCGTACTTCTCCACGGACACCGTCGCCGCCCAGCGTGCGCTGGAAGTGCGCGCCGACGTCGTACTGATGGCCAAGAGCGGCGTGGACGGCGTCTACACGGCGGATCCCAAGAAGGACCCGAACGCCGTGAAGCTCGACCGCCTGACCTACGACGAGGCCCTGATGCAGGACATCCGCGTGATGGACCAGACCGCCATGACCATGTGCAAGGACAACCGCCTCGAGATGATGGTCTTCGGCATGGAGGGCGAGGGCAACGTCACGCGCGCCATCCTCGGGGACGAGATGGGCACGGTCGTCACCGTCTAGTGCCCGTGGCATAGGATGTTTTGAGAGCCAGAGAACCCGCCGGCGGCCTCCGCGAGGCGCCGGACACTAAGGAGAAGCAAGTGATCGACGAAACCCTGCAGGACGTGGCCGAGAAGATGGACCGGACCATCGAGGCCGCCAAGGAAGACTTCGCGACCATCCGGACCGGACGCGCCAACCCGGGGCTGTACTCCAAGGTCATGGTGGACTACTACGGTTCGCCGACCCCGCTGCAGCAACTGGCGTCCTTCGGCGTGCCGGACGCGCGCACCATCCTCATCACGCCCTACGACGTCACCGCGCTGCGTGCCATCGAGAAGGCGCTGAGCGACTCGGAAGTGGGCGCCAACCCGTCCAACGACGGCAAGATGATCCGCGTGACCATTCCCGAGCTGACGCAGGAGCGCCGCAAGGAGTACGTCAAGATCGTGCGCGGCAAGGGCGAGGACGCAAAGGTCGCGATCCGCAACCACCGCCGCAAGGCGAAGGACACGCTGGACAAGCTGGTCAAGGACGGCGACGTCGGCGAGGACGACGGCGCCCGCGGCGAGAAGGACCTCGACGCGCTGACCAAGAAGAACGTGGATTCGATCGACGAGCTGCTCAAGCGCAAGGAAGCGGAGCTGCTGGAAGTCTGATGGCGAACCCCACACCGCCCGGCGACGCGGAGCCCGATCCGGCATTGCCGGGCCGGCCTTCGGTCGGCGGGCCAGCCCGCGAAGGTTCCAGGCGCTCCCTGCGCGAGGCCGGTCCCAAGGGCTCCCGCGCCGGACGCGACCTGCCCGCGGCCATCGCCGTCGGGCTGGTGCTCCTGGTGGGCGTCCTCGTGGGCCTGCTGCTCTTCCCGCTGGCTTTCGTGGTGATCGTGACGCTGTTCGCGGTATTCGGGTGTTGGGAGGTCAGCCGCGCCCTGGCGGAGGCCAAGGTGGACATTCCCCTGGTTCCACTGGGCGTGGGGGCCGTGGCGATGCCGTTCTGCGCCTACTACGGCGGCCCCGAGGCGCTCGGCTTCGGCCTCGCCGGGACGCTGCTGGTGACCCTGCTCTGGCGGGTCGTCGAGGGACGCGCAGGCGCCTCGCGTTCGGTGATGTCCTCGGCCTTCGTGGCGCTGTGGGTTCCGTTCCTCATCAGCTTCGCCCTGCTGCTGTTCAACGAGGTCGACGGGCCGCTGAAGGTGGCGACTCTCCTGCTGCTGGTCGTAGCAAACGACACGTTCGGATACCTTGTCGGCGCGTTCTTCGGACGGCACCCGATGGCGCCGAAGATCAGCCCGAAAAAGTCCTGGGAGGGATTCGCCGGCTCCGTCGGCGGGGCGATCGTCGTCGGCGTGCTCGCCAGCGTGCTGCTACTGCACCAGCCGTGGTGGGTCGGCGTTCCGCTTGCCATGGCGACCGTGGCGGCGGCGACGGTGGGCGACCTGTCCGAGTCGATGGTCAAGCGCGAACTCGGCATCAAGGACATGAGCAACCTCCTTCCGGGGCACGGCGGTTTTATGGACCGGTTGGATTCCATCGTGTTCGCGTCGCCGGTCGCCTACATCCTTTTTGTTTTGCTGCTGCCCGGTGCCGTCTAGGCCCGTTTCCGGCGCGACTAGGTAGGATTGTGCCAGCGGAGCGCCCCGGCGTTGCGCGCTTTCGTCATGACTACATCGGTGCAACGCCGGAGCTGAGGATAACGCTGTGAGCCAGGACCACGCCCAGAAGACCCAGGCCCCCTTCGAGCGGGTGGACCCGCAGGAATACGGCTACAACACCAAGCAGGTGGAGCTCTTCCTGGCCAGGGCCCGAGCCACCTTCAACGGGACCGGCGACGATGCCAGCGTTGTGACCAGCCACCTGGTCCGCCGGACGGCCTTCGAGCCGCAGAAGGGCGGCTACGACGCCCGCGAGGTGGACACCGCCCTGGACCGGCTGGAGGACGTCTTCGCCCAGCGCGAGCGCGACGCGCTGATCGACGCCGAGGGCGAGGATGCCTGGCTGCAGCAGGTGGGGCGCCTGTCCGCGATCCTGCGTGGACGCCTCCACCGCGAACCGGGCGAGCGCTTCCGCCGACCCAGCCGGCGCGGCGCCCCAAGCTACAACATCGAGGACGTCGACGAGCTGTGCACGCAGCTGGTGGACTACTTCGAGCACGACTCGCCGATGAGCGTGGATACCGTCCGCCGCGTGGTGTTCCGCGAGGCCAAGGGCCAGGAGGGCTACGAGGAGAGCCAGGTCGACGCCTTCCTGGACCGCGTTGTGGAGCTGATGGCCTCCATCGACTAGGTTTCCCCAGCCGGGGCGTCACCCGCCCGGTTCGAGCGGTTCCGGGGCATGCAGCCGGGCCATCACGGAATCGACCCGGGGTCGGGGCCCTGACGCCGGGAGGTGAGAGACCACCACCGTGGTGAGGAAGGCCAGCGGCACGCTCCACGCCGCGGGCTGGGACAGCAACTCGTACGCCAGCCCCCACTTCTGCGCGAACAGGCCGCTTGAGATCAGGGCGGCGCCGCAGGCCAGCGCCCCCGTCGCCATCCCGGCCACGGCGCCGCGCGCCGTCAGGCCCCGCCACCAGATCCCGAGCAGAAGCAGCGGGCAGATGGTGGAGGCGGTGAAGGCAAAAACGGCGCCGATCGCCCCGGCCAGGGCAAACGTGCTGGTGAGCAGAGCCAGCAGCAGGGGCACCGAGCAGGCCATCACCGTCGAGATCCGGAAGCCCCGCACGGTGCCGCGGAACAGGCCCTGGCTGATGACGCCGGCCAGCGAGACGACGAGCCCGGAGGTGGTGGAGAGGAAGGCGGCGAACGCCCCGCCCACGACCACGGCGGACAGCGCCTCGCCCGCCGTGCCGCCCACGATCCGGCCCGGCAGCAGCAGGACCGTGGCGTCCGCGTTGCCGGCCGCCGCAAGCTCCGGCGTGTAGGTCCGGCCCAGGATCCCGAGCACCGTTGGAAACAGGTAGAACAGCGTGAGCAGGCCCAGCACGATCGCCGTCGTCCGCCGGGCCGAGGGCCCGTCCGGGTTCGTGTAGAAGCGCACCAGGACGTGCGGCAGCCCCAGCGTGCCGAAGAGCAGGGCGACGATCAGCGAAATGTTGCGGTAGATGCCGGCGTCGCCGGCCGGAGCGGCGGGCGAGTCGAACGCCTGCCCGCCCCCGGTGGGCGACTCGCCGGCGATGCCCAGGTGCAGCAGGATGAACACGGCCGGGACGGCGAGCGCCAGCAGCTTGAGCCAGTACTGGAACGCCTGGACGAAGGTGATGGAGCGCATCCCCCCGGCGAGGACGGTCACGCAGACAACCACCATGACCAGCAGGGCGCCGAGCCAGGACGGCAGCGACGTGGTGATGCCCAGGGTCAGCGCCGCCCCGTGCAGTTGGGGCACGATGTAGAGCCAGCCGACCACCACCACCAGGCCGCTGGTGACATGGCGCGCGGCCCGTCCGCCCAGCCGGATCTGGGCGAAGTCGGGCAGCGTGTAGGCTCCAGACCGGCGCAGCGGGGCGGCCACAAACAGCAACAGCATGAGATACCCGGCCGTGTAGCCGATCGGGAACCACAGCGCGTCCTGCCCGGAGACCACGATCAGCCCGGCAACACCCAGGAAGCTCGCCGCCGAGAGGTACTCTCCGCCGATGGCCGAAGCGTTCCACCAGGGCTTGACGGTGCGGGACGCCACGTAGAAGTCGCCGGTGGTGCGGGAGATGCGCAGGCCGTTGAAGGCGATAAGGACGGTGGCGGCGACGACTGCGAAGACGGCGACCAGCGCGGTGGTCGGGTTCATCGGCCGGACACGTCCCGGTACCGGTCCTCGTTGCGGGTCGCGGCCCGGTTGAAGAGAAAGGCTCCCAACAGGATGATCGGGTACACGCCCAGGCCCAAAACCAGCCACGGGAGCGGGACGGTCGCCAGCCGGGACTCATGGATCTGCGGCCACGTGCCGACCAGGACCGCGAGGCCCACCAGCAGAAGCAGGAACCCCAAGGCCACGGACAGCGCAAGGCGCAGCTGGGACCTGATCAGCGACCGCACGTAGAAGTCGCCCACGGGGTCCGCCGCGGGGTCCGCGGAATCACGCCTCGGGGGACGGAGCACGGCCTCCGCCGGCGCCACCACGCGCACCCGCCGGGCCGGCTGGGGGATCTCGCTCACGGCGGCCCGCCCATCTCAGGCAGCCCGTTCCACGGTGGTCACAGTGGGCGCACGCGGTTGGCCGCCAAACGTTCGCGGAGGTAGGGTAGCGCGCGCCGGCTGACGGGAAGCTCCGTTCCGCCGACCATCACGGACGCGCGTCCGGTCTGCAGCTTCACCTGGTCGATCCTGTCCATGGCCACCAGGTAGCTGCGGTGGATCCGGACGTAGCCCGCCGACGCCCATTGCTGCTCCAGGTCGTTGAGCGGGACCCGGATGAGGTAGCTCGCGTCTGGGGTGTGGAGTCGGGCGTAGTCGCCCTGGGCCTGCACGTAGCGGATGTCGTCGCGCCGGATCATCTTGGTGATGCCGCCCTGGTCCACGGTGACGACCTCCGGCTTGGACCCGCCGTCCTCCATCAGCTCGCAGATGCGGCGCACGGACTCGGCCAGCCGCTCCGGGCGGATGGGCTTGAGGACGTAGTCGACCGCGGCCAGCTCGAACGCCTCGAGGGCCTGCGCCTCGTCGGCGGTCACGAAGACGACTGCGGGGGGCCTGCTGAAGCGCGAGATGGTCCTCGCGATGTCCAGGCCGGACAGCGCGGGCATGTGGATGTCCAGAAACAAGGCGTCCACCTGGAACTCCTCCAGTGCGCGGAGAGCCTCCGCGCCGGATGTCGCGCGGTGGATCTGGCCCACCCTTGCGTCCTGGGAGAGGAGGTACGCCAACTCGGCGACGGCCGGCAGTTCGTCATCGGCGACGACCACATTGATCATGCGTTTCATTCTAGGGCGTGGCGGCGCGCCGGGTGCGGCGGGCCGGCGTCGTTCCCGGGCTGGAATTTAGGGACGCGGAGGGTGATCAGCGTCCCCGCCCCCGGTGCCGTGTCGATCACCAGCCCGTGGTCGTTCCCGTAGACCTGCCGAAGGCGCACATCGACGTTGCGCAGGCCCACGTGGACGCCCTCCGTGGTTCCCGCCAGGACCGACCGCAGGGCGTCCGGGTCGATGCCCACGCCGTCGTCCTCGACGGTGATCTCGGCGAACTCGCCGCTGTCGCGCGCCGTGATGGTGATCAGCCCGCCGTCGGACTTGCCTTCGAGCCCGTGGCGGACGGCGTTCTCCACCAGCGGCTGCAACGACAGGAACGGGATGACGGTGCTGAGGACCTCGGGGGCGATCTTGAGCGCGACCCGGATCCTGTCGCCGAAGCGGGCCTTCTCCAGCAGGAGGTACCGGTCGATCGACTGGAGTTCCTCCGCCAGGGTCGTGAAGTCGCCGTGCCGACGGAAGGAGTACCGCGTGAAGTCGGCGAACTCCACCACAAGCTGGCGCGCCCGCTGCGGATCGGTGTTGATGAAGGATGCGATGGCGTTGAGACTGTTGTAGATGAAATGCGGGCTGATCTGGGCGCGCAGGGCGCGGACCTCGGCCTCCATCAACAGCGCGCGCGACTCGTCCAGCTCCGCCAGGCCCACCTGCGCGGCGACCCACGCGGCGACCTCCGTGGTGGCGCGGACCAGCCCGGCGTCGGCCCGCCGCGCCACGGACACGACCGTGCCCACGGTCCGCTCCTGGACCACGATCGGGGCGAAGACCGCGTCCCACCCGTCGAGGCGATGCAGCCGGGTCCGGCCGGAGGTGAGCGAGTCCGCGGCCAGGTCGATCAGCCGGTCCGGCGGCAGGGAGCCGTCCCGGGCGAGGACAGTGGTTGTGTCCGTGATCGCGAGCCCCTCGCACGCCAGCAGGCCGCGCAGGTGCCGGCTCGCCTTGGCGGCGCCCTCGCTCGTCAGGCCGCTGGCCAGGTGCGGCGCCGCCAGCGAGACGGTGTGCAGCGTCTCGTACGTTGCCCGGTCGGCGTCGGTTCCCAGGTCCCGCGAAGACCGGTAGATGCGGTATCCGACGAAGCAAACCACGGAGACGGCGACCATGACAATGGCCACGATCAGCGTGGTTTCGAGCGCGGTGGACATCATGTGACCAGCGTAGACCGGGCCGAGGGCGCCCCGTTCGCCGGTGCTGGCAACCGTTCGGCGCAACGAGGGCACCGCTCGGCACAACCCCGGTGTGACGGTCTTCACACCGGGCGTCGGTATGGACAAAAGTGATTCACGTCACTAGCCGCCCGGGCGGACGGTGCCATCCACAAGGAGGAAGCATGGGCAACAAGCCAGCGTCGGACGGTGTTCCGATCGAGGACTTCACGGAGGTCCAAAACAGTCCGGAGTTCACAGAGCTCCGCCGCACACACCGCAGTTTCGTTTTCCCCATGGCCATCGTGTTCCTGCTCTGGTACTTCGTGTACGTGCTGATGGCGGCGTACCTGCCGGAGTTCATGTCCATCAAGGTCTTTGGGAACGTCAACGTCGGCCTGCTGCTGGGCCTGCTGCAGTTCGTGTCCACGTTCGTCATCACCGGCCTCTACGTGAGCTTCGCCAACCGCAGGCTCGACCCGAAGGCCACAAAGATCCGCCACGAGCTCGAGGCGCGCATCGGCACCCAGGAGGCAAGCAAGTGAACGTCACCCCCCTAGCGGCGGCGGCCGTCGAGTCGACGAAGGTCGGCGATCCGCTCGTCAACATGCTCATCTTCGGACTCTTCGTCGGAGTCACCCTCGTCGTTGTGCTGCGCGCCAGCAAGAACAACAAGACGGCGGCGGACTACTACGCGGGCGGGCGGTCCTTCACCGGCGGACAAAACGGCACCGCCATCGCCGGAGACTATCTTTCGGCGGCGTCCTTCCTGGGCATCGTCGGGGCTATCGCCATCAACGGCTACGACGGCTTCCTCTACTCCATCGGCTTCCTGGTCGCGTGGCTGGTGGCGCTGCTGCTGGTCGCCGAGCTGCTGCGCAACACAGGCAAGTTCACCATGGCGGACGTGCTGTCCTTCCGCCTGAAGCAGCGTCCCATCCGCATCGCCGCGGCGACCACCACGCTCGCCGTGTGCCTGTTCTACCTCTTGGCGCAGATGGCCGGCGCCGGAGCGCTGGTCTCGCTGCTGCTGGGGATCGACGACAGGCTCGGCCAGTCGCTGGTCATCACGATCGTCGGTGCCCTGATGATCGTCTACGTACTGGTCGGCGGCATGAAGGGCACCACCTGGGTGCAGATCATCAAGGCCTGCCTCCTGATCGCGGGCGCCTTTGTGATGACCGTCTGGGTCCTGGCCATCTATGGCTTCAACCTGTCCGCCCTGCTGGGCGACGCGGTCGCGTCCGCCGGCACGGAGGCGATCCTGAATCCGGGGCTGCAGTACGGCGCCAACCCCGTCACCAAGCTCGACTTCCTATCGCTCGGCCTCGCGCTGGTGCTCGGCACCGCCGGCCTGCCCCACGTGCTGATGCGCTTCTACACCGTTCCGACGGCCAAGGAGGCCCGCAAGTCCGTGGTCTGGGCCATCTGGCTCATCGGTGGCTTCTACCTGTTCACCCTGGTCCTCGGCTATGGGGCCGGCGCCCTCATCGGTGCGGACCGCATCAAGGCCGCCCCCGGTGGCGTGAACTCGGCGGCCCCGCTGCTGGCGTTCGAACTCGGCGGCCCGCTCCTGCTCGGCGTGATTTCGGCGGTGGCCTTCGCAACCATCCTCGCCGTGGTTGCCGGGCTCACGATCACGGCGGCGGCGTCGTTCGCCCACGACATCTACGCCAACGTGATCGCCAAGGGCAAAACGACCCCGGAAAAGGAGGTCAAGGTCGCGCGGCGCACCGTCATCGTGATCGGCATCCTGGCGATTGCCGGCGGCATCGGCGCGCAGGGCCAGAACGTGGCGTTCCTCGTGGCCCTGGCCTTCGCGGTGGCGGCGTCCGCCAACCTGCCGACCATCCTGTACTCGCTGTTCTGGAAGAAGTTCAGCACCCAGGGTGCAGTCTGGTCGATGTACGGCGGGCTGGCCTCCGCCCTGCTGCTGATCATCTTCTCCCCGGTCATGTCGGGCAACGAGACGGCCATGATCCCCGCGGCGGACTTCGCGATCTTCCCGTTGAAGAACCCGGGGCTGGTCTCCATCCCGCTGGCGTTCTTCCTCGGCTGGCTCGGAACCGTCCTGGACAAGCGGACGGAGGACCCGATCAAGCAGGCCGAGATGGAGGTCCGATCGCTGACCGGAGTGGGGGCCGAGAAGGCGGTGGACCACTAGGGGGAAGGCCCGTCCTGCGGGCACCCACCACCCGGCAGTCAAAGAGAAGGGACCCTTCGGCGCGGACCGCGCGCCGGGGGTCCCTTCCCGCGCCGCCGCCCGGAACGCTACGTGGCCAGCAGCGGGCGGATGCGGTGCGGGATCAGTTCCGCCATCGACAGCGACGTGTCGGCCCGCTCCACGCCGTCGATGTCCAGGATGGTGCCGTTCACCCTGAAGAGGTCCTCCGCCCCGCGTGCGACCACGCGCGCCAGGATGTCCGCGCTACCGGTCAGGCCGTGCGCCTCGACCACCTCCGGGATGTCCGCCAGGGCCTCCACGATCTCGCCGAGCAGCCGCTGCTGGACGTGGATGTGCACGAAGCTGGTGAGCGGATAGCCCAGCGCCGCCGGATTGACCCGGCGTTCGAATGGCAAGAACGCTCCGTGCTTCTCCAGGCGTACCGTCCGCGCCTGGACCGTGTTGCGCGAGATGCCCAACTGCTGCGCGAGGCTCACGACAGTGGCCTTCGGATCCAGTGCGAGGGCGTCGAGCAGCCGAAGGTCGGTGTCATCCAAAGCGTGCATAGTGCGCAACTCTAGCACCGTGGATGGATGCCGAATAGTGCACCATGATCAGTTTTTGCGGCGGTGGTTGTGCGCGGTGGTCGCTGTGAGTATCGTCACATCATCCGCGGTGAAGGCTTCGCGGCAACTGTCCGGCGCTGGCGGCCACAAGCCGCCTGCGGTGAGCAATCGAGAGACAAGGGCCCACCGATGTCCCTGCACGAAGCACCATCCAGATCCCGGATGGACGATCTGGTGCAACTCATTTCGCCAAACGGCACGCGGACGCCGCACGTCGAGCTTGACCGCTGGGTCGAAGACGTCGACCCTGCCGCGCTGGCGGCCCTCTACACGGACATGGTCACCATCCGTCGTATGGATACGGAGGCGACCGCGCTCCAGCGGCAGGGCGAGCTGGCCCTCTGGCCTCCGCTGTTGGGCCAGGAGGCGGCCCAGATCGGATCCGGACGAGCGCTCCGAGCCGACGACTTCGTGTTCCCCTCCTACCGGGAAAACGGCGTCGCCTACTGCCGCGGCGTGGACTTCGCCGACATCGTTCGGGTGTGGCGGGGCAACTCGTCCAGCGGATGGGATCCGTTCGGGCTGAACATGGCGACGCCGCAGATTGTGATCGGCGCCCAGACGCTGCACGCGGCCGGCTACGCGATGGGCATCAAGTTCGACGGCGGCGATCAGGCCGCCATCACCTACTTCGGCGACGGGGCCACCAGCCAGGGCGACGTGAACGAGGCGATGGTCTTCGCGGCCAGCTTCCAGGCCCCGGTGGTCTTCTTCTGCCAGAACAACCATTGGGCCATTTCCGAACCAGTGGTGCTGCAGACGCACACCCGAATCGTGGACCGGGCCACGGGGTTCGGGATCCCCGGGATCCGCGTCGACGGCAACGACGTCCTCGCCTGCCTCGCGGCGACTCGCCAGGCGCTCGAGCGTGCGCGCACCGGAAACGGGCCCAGCTTCATCGAGGCGGTCACCTACCGCATGGGACCGCACACGACGGCTGACGATCCCACGCGCTACCGCGACGCCAACGAGCTCGAGAACTGGCGGGCAAAGGATCCGATCGAGCGCCTGGAGGCGCATCTGGTGTCCCTCGGGATGGACGCGTCCACGTTGACGGGGGACGCGGCGCGCAGGGCCGACGAGGTGGCCGCGCGGATGCGCGCGGGGGTCATCGGCATGCCGGAGCCGGAGGCGATGGAGGTTTTCGAGCACGTGTACGCGACACCCAACGTGTGGCTGGACCGTCAGCGGGAGCACTATGCGCTGTACCTGGAACAATTCGCCGGCGGGGCCGCCGCGGCGGAAGGAGGCCCGCGATGACCAACCTCGCGTTCGGAAAGGCAATCAACACCGGGTTGCGGCAGGCCATGGAGCGGGACCCCAAGGTGGTGCTGATGGGCGAGGACATCGGCAAGCTCGGCGGCGTCTTTCGGGTCACCGACGGACTCCAGAAGGACTTCGGGGAACACCGGGTCATCGACACGCCGCTGGCGGAGTCCGGCATCGTCGGTACCGCGATCGGCATGGCCTACCGCGGCTTCCGCCCGGTGGTGGAAATCCAGTTCGACGGCTTCGTCTATCCGGCGTTCGACCAGATCGTCAGCCAGATAGCGAAGCTGCACTACCGCACCCGCGGCCGCGTGCTGATGCCCCTCACCATCCGCATTCCGTTCGGCGGAGGCATCGGATCCCCCGAACACCACTCGGAGTCCCCGGAAGCCTACTTTGCCCACACGGCCGGACTGCGCGTGGTCAGCCCGTCCAACCCGCAGGACGCCTTCACAATGATCCAACAGGCCATCGCCTGCGACGACCCCGTGGTCTACTTCGAGCCGAAGCGGCGCTACCACGAGAAGGCCGACGTCGACCTGGACGCGCTGCAGGGCGCGCTGCCCATGGGGTCCGCGCGCGTTGCAGCGCCCGGAGAGGACGTCACTCTGGTGGCCTACGGGCCGCTGGTGAAGACCGCCCTCGCGGCCGCCGTCGCCGCCTCCGACGAGGGGATTTCGATCGAGGTCGTCGATCTGCGATCGCTCTCGCCCGTCGACTTCGCGGCGCTGGAGGAGTCGCTGAGGAAAACCGGGCGGTTGGTGATCACCCACGAGGCCGGCGAGCACGGCGGGTTGGGCGCCGAACTGGCCGCTAGCCTGACCGAGCGTTGCTTCGACTTCCTCGAGCATGCGCCGGTGCGTGTGACGGGCTTCGACATCCCCTACCCGGCGTCGAAGCTGGAGTTCCACCACCTGCCCGATCTCGACCGGATCCTCGACGGCGTGGACCGCGCCCTGGGTCGTCCCAACTCCCTTAGTTCACTGGAAGGCTAGCGCCGTGTTGAAGGTATTCAAGCTCCCCGATCTGGGCGAGGGCCTCACCGAATCCGAGATCGTCTCCTGGCGCGTGAACGTGGGAGATGTTGTGGACCTGAACCAGGTGATCGCCGAGGTGGAAACCGCCAAGGCGGTCGTCGAGCTCCCCTCGCCCTACGCCGGCACCATCGCGGAGCTGTACGAGCAGCCCGGCGCGGTGGTCGAGGTGGGTGAACCCATCGTTTCGTTCGAGGTCGCCGGGTCCGACGGCGGCTCGGCCGGCACCGACCTGCCGCGGGAATCGGCGGCGGCCCGCGAGCCGGAGCAGAAGCGCGAGCCCAACCTCGTTGGCTACGGTGCGGCCGTGGAGAAGGCGGGCCGCCCGGCGCGGCGGCCGCGCGGCCCGGTGCCCGCGGCCGTCCAGGGGGCCGGCCCGGGGGAGATCCGGGGTTCCGCGGAGCGGCCGCGGTCGACGCCGCCGGTCCGCAAGCTCGCCCGCGACCTGGGGGTCGAGCTGGAGCTGCTGCGGGGCACGGGGCCGCGGGGGGCCATCACCCGCGACGACGTCCAGTCGGCGGCCGGCGGACACGGGTCCACGGGAGCGGGCGGGGGAGCGCCGTCTCCCGGCGCGGTGGTGCCGGGGCCCGCGAGGACCGGCGGCGCGTCGGAGGACATCCGCCACGTCCGGACCCTCGGCGACCAGCCCCGCGAGGTGCGGGTCCCCATCCGCGGCGTGCGCAAGCACACCGCGGCGGCCATGGTCGCCAGCGCCTTCACCGCGCCGCACGCCACCGAGTTCCTGACCATCGACGTGACGCCGACGATGGAGCTCATCGAGCGGCTGCGGGCCAACCGCGTCTTCGCGGGGATCAAGCTCACGCCGCTCACCATCGTCGCCAAGGCGGTCTGCATTGCGCTCGAGCGGAGCCCGGCGCTCAACTCGCGCTGGGACGAATCGGCGCAGGAGATCGTGCAGCTGAACTACGTGAACCTGGGCATCGCCGCGGCGACGCCCCGCGGGCTCACGGTGCCCAACATCAAGGACGCGCAGTCGCTGGACCTGGCGGGAATGGGGCGGGCGTTGGCCAGCCTCGCGGAGACCGCGCGCGCCGGCAAGACGTCGCCGGCGGACCTCGCGGCAGGCACCATGTCCATCACGAATGTCGGAGTGTTCGGCATCGATGCCGGCACGCCGATCCTGAACCCCGGCGAGGCGGCGATCCTGGCCATAGGACAGGTGCGCAAGATGCCGTGGGAGCACCTGGGTGGGATCGCGTTGCGGCAGGTGATGACGCTCAGCCTGTCCTTCGACCACCGGCTGGTGGACGGCGAGCAGGGATCCCGGTTCCTGTCGGACGTCGGAACCATGCTCGCCGATCCCGGCATGCTGATCGCGATGGTCTAATACTCCGCTGCTCCGCCCGGCCCGTCGGCCCGACGGGCCGGGGACCGGGCGCGGAAGGCTAGGAGAGCTCCATGATGTATTCCTTGACCACTGCGGCGCGCGCGTTGGCGAATCCCTCGGCCTCGCCAATGACGGTGAATCCCCGGCGCTCCAGCACCTTCTGGGAGCCGATGTTGTCCGTGACCACGCGCGCCCGGATGGGCCGCTGCGTGAATTCCTGCAGGAATGCGTCGACGGCGCTGGTGGTGACGCCCTGGCCCCAGTAGGCCTTGTCCGTCCAGAAGCTGATCTCGGGAACGCCGTCGTTCGGGTAGGCCAGCACGGAGCCGACCACCTGGCCGTCGTGCTCGATGGTGCGCACCGTGATCTCCGGATCGCGCAGGATCAGTCCCCAGTGGTGGTCGAAGACGCCGCGGTCGGAGGGGTTCTTGGCCGTGAACGCGGCCATCTGGTTGGCCTCCGGATCCTGCTGGTGCGCGAAGAACCAATCCAGGTCCGCGGTCTCAACGGGGCGTAGCTTCACGGCAAAACCTCTCTAGTAACAACACTGTTCCGCGACCTAGCCTACCGGGGCGCGCAGTGCCGCAAACGCCATTGTGGTCAGGCGTGCGCGCAGTGCCGCGGGGTCCGAGTCGGCGCGGGGAACCGAGTGGTGGGTGGAGTTGATCAATCCGAAGGCCGCTTGGGCGCGGAAGCGCGCAGCCGTGAGGTCCTCGCCCGCGTGCAAGGCCAGCAACTGGTCCGCCCACACGTCCATGTAGGCGCGCTGCAGGCGGCGCACCGCGGCGGCATCGGCGTCGGAAAGGCTGGACATGTCCCGGTCCTGGACGCGGATGACGTCCGGGTGCCCGAGGGCGAAGTCGGCGTGGAACTCCACCAGGCGGCGCAGGATCTCGGTTGGGGTGCCGCCGTCGGACGCGACGTTCCGCCCGCCCTCCAGCAGTTCCTCGCTCACCCCCACCAACAGCGCCCCCAGCACGGACGCCTTGCCGCTGAAATGCCGGTAGACCGCCGGCCCACTGATTCCGGAGGCGGCCCCGAGGTCCTCGAGGGAGACTCCGCGGTACCCGTGCCGGGCGAACAGGCGCGCGGCCTCGGCCAGCAGCGTGCTGCGCCGGCTGGCCTTCGCCTGGCTGCGTCCGGTCGTGGGGAGTGGTCGGTCGGTCATCGCTCTCCGATTGTCGCCGTGGCGTACGTCACTGGAAACTCTGGACATTTGGGTTAATGAACACTAACGTCGTTTTCGGTTAATGCACACTAACTGAACCCCCGCGCCGCACGAAGGATCCGCACATGCCTAATTTCGAGCTTGAGGACGAGTACCAGGACCTGGTGGACACGGTCAGGGACTTTGCCGACGAGGTGGTCGCGCCGGTCAGCGCCAAGCACGACGAGGAGCATAGCTTCCCGTACGAGGTGGTGGCGCAGATGGGGGAGATGGGATTGTTCGGCCTACCGTTCCCCGAGGAGTTCGGCGGCATGGGTGGGGACTACTTCGCGCTGGCCCTCGCCCTGGAGCAGCTGGGGCGCGTCGACCAGTCGGTCGCGATCACCCTCGAGGCGGGCGTGTCGCTGGGGGCCATGCCGGTCTTCCGGTTCGGCACCCAGGCGCAAAAGGAGAAGTGGCTTCCGGAATTGGCCGCCGGGAAGGCGCTGGCGGGCTTCGGGCTGACCGAGCCGGAGGCGGGATCCGACGCCGGGGGCACCAAGACCTCTGCCCGGCTGGAGGGCGGGGAATGGGTCGTGAACGGAACCAAGGAATTCATCACCAACTCCGGCACCGACATCACCCAGCACGTGACCGTGACGGCCGTGACGGGCGGCGAGGAGCGGCCGGACGGTTCGGTCAAGAAGGAGATCTCCACCATCGTGGTGCCCGCGGGAACTCCCGGTTTCCGGGCCGAGAAGGCCTACAACAAGGTGGGATGGAACGCCTCGGACACGCACCCGCTGACACTGAAGGACGTGCGGGTGCCGGAGGAGAATTTGCTGGGGGAGCGGGGGCGGGGCTACGCCAACTTCCTGTCGATCCTGGACGAGGGGCGGATCGCGATCGCTGCCCTGGCGACCGGTGCCGCCCAGGGGTGCGTGGACGAGTCGGTCCGCTACGCCAAGGAGCGCAGCGCCTTTGGCCGCAACATCGGCAGCTATCAGGCCATCCAATTCAAGATCGCGCGGATGCAGGCGCGCGCCCACACGGCACGCCTGGCCTACTATGGCGCGGCGTCGAAGATGCTGGCCGGCAAGCCCTTCAAGACGGACGCCGCCATCGCCAAGATGGTCGCCGGCGAGGCCGCCATGGACAACGCCCGGGATGCCACCCAGGTGTTCGGTGGCTACGGATTTATGAACGAGTTCGTGGTCTCCCGCCACTACCGCGATTCGAAGATCCTCGAGGTGGGCGAGGGCACCACCGAGGTGCAGCTCATGCTGATCGCGCGGGAGTTGGGCCTCTAGGACTGACGCAAGGCCTCCGGCGGGAAGCACGTCCCGCCGCGCATGATGTTCCGCGGAGTGCGCTTGTGGGCCAATTGAATTGTGCACAACTAAATTGTGCGCTACTATTTCTTGCATGACCCAAGACAACCCGTTGGCGCTCGACGCCCAGGTCTGCTTTGCCCTCTACTCCGGCGAGAAGGCGGTCGCGTCCGCGTACCGCGACTTGCTGCGGCCGCTGGGGCTGACCTACGCCCAATACCTGGTCATGCTGGCGCTATGGGAAGAGGACGGCCAGTCCGTCTCGGCGCTCGGTCGGCGCCTGGGCCTGGACAGTGGGACGCTCTCGCCGCTGCTCAAGCGGCTGGAGGCGGCAGGTCGGCTGGAACGCCGCCGCGCCGCCTCCGACGAGAGGATGGTCGGCGTCCACCTCACCGCGGCCGGCGCCGAGCTGCGGGCGGGCGCGCTTGCCGTGCCCGAGGAGCTGTTCGGACGAATGGGGCTCGAGCCCGCCGAAGCCGACGAACTCGGGCGCCTGCTGCGAAAGATTTGTGCACACCACCCTGCCGGCACGGCACGGACACCCCACGGAAAGGAAAAACCATGAAAGCCCTTTACACCGCCGAGGCCCTCGCCACCGGAGGCGGACGCGACGGCCACGTCCTGACCGCCGACCGCCGGCTCGATCTCGACCTCGCCATTCCGCAGGCAATGGGCGGGTCCGGCAACGGCGCCAATCCCGAGCAGTTGTTCGCCGCCGGCTATGCCGCCTGCTTCCACAGCGCCCTGCAGCTGGCGGCGCGCGAGCGGAAGGTGGCGATCGACGGCTCGAGCGTGGGCGCGCAGGTACACCTCGGAGCCACGGACGCCGGAGGCTTCGGTCTCGCCGTGACGCTTGAGGTTGTGCTCCCGGACGTGGACGCCTCCGTCGCCCGCGAGTTGGCCGACCGGGCCCACGAGGTCTGCCCGTACTCGAACGCGACCAGGGGCAACATCGACGTGGACATCCAGGTCTCGGACGACTAGCGCGGGTCGGCGCGCCCCGTCCCGCTCTGCGAGACTTTCCCCATGCGGGACAACTACGAGGACCGGGCGTACACCACGATCGAGGGCGTCCCCTTCGTGCGGTTGTTCGTCGACGGCGGGGCCAGCCCGGTGTGGGCCTGGGATTCCCTTGAGTACGCGGACCTGGAGCTGCCCGTCGACGTCGAACGCCGGATGAGGGCGTGGGAGGACACGTACCGTGCCGGCGGCTGGGAAGCGCCGGCCGCTCCGCCGCCGCCGGTGGCCGCGCGCCACCGGGCGGAGGGCGCCTTGCTGGCCCTGCTCCTCGCCGAGCACCTCGGCGGCTCGCTCGCCGTCGAGCTCGCGGAGGGCGTCGCCGACGGCCCCTTCGGATGGGACGAGGCCTCCGACGAGGAGGGTGTCCGCCGTTCCCTCGCGGACCCGGCGATGTTCCACGCCAACGCGCCCGCCGCGGATCCGGCGGTTGCCGCCCGCGTCCGTTGGATGGTCCTGCATCCGTTCGAGCGGCCCGACGAGTGACGCGGCCTCCCGACGGGCCCGCGCCGCGGCGGCGTCACCGGTGCGCGGCGTCTGGGAGAATGGCCGCGTGACTTCCACGCAGCACCACTTCAGACCGCCCTCGGGCACCCGGCCGCGCCGCGTTGTGTTCCTTGGATCGACGGGCTCGATCGGCACTCAGGGACTCGACGTGGCCGCGAAGAACCCGGACAGGTTCCAGGTCGCCGCGCTCGCCGGGGGATCCAACCTGCGATTGCTCGCCGAGCAGGCCGTTGCCACCCGCGCTCCCGCGGTCGGCGCCGCCCACCCGGACGTCGACGCCCTGCGCGACGCCATCCACGCCCGCGCGCTTGCGGCCGGCACCACCGGATACGAGCCCGAACTCTTCGCCGGCCCCGAGGCCGCCTCGGCGATCGCGGCCTGGTCCGGCGCCGACGTCGTCCTGAACGGCATCACCGGCTCGATCGGGCTGGCGCCGACCCTCGCCGCGCTCGGCGCGGGACATCTGTTGGCCCTCGCCAACAAGGAGTCGCTGATCGTCGGCGGCGCCCTTGTGAAGGACGCCGCGGCCCCCGGGCAGCTGGTGCCGGTCGACTCGGAGCACTCCGCGCTCGCCCAGGCCCTCCGTGCAGGGGGCGCCGAGGAGGTGGAACGGCTGGTGGTCACGGCCTCCGGGGGCCCGTTCCGCGGCCGCGCCCGCGCCGAGCTGGCCCGCGTCACGCCCGCGGAGGCGCTCGCGCACCCCACCTGGGACATGGGCAAGGTCGTCACCACCAACTCCGCCACCATGGTCAACAAGGCCCTGGAGGTCATCGAGGCACACCTGCTTTTCGACATCCCGCTGGACCGCATCGACGCCGTGGTGCACCCGCAATCGGTGGTGCACTCGATGGTCGAGTTCATCGACGGATCCACCATCGCGCAGGCGTCGCCACCGGACATGCGCCTGCCCATCGCCCTCGGCATGGCCTGGCCGGCCCGTGTTCCCGGGGCGTGCGCGCCCTGCGACTGGCGCTCGGCCGCCTCGTGGACCTTCGAGCCCCTCGACGAGGACGCGTTCCCCGCCATCCGGCTCGCGAAGGACGCGGCCGCCGCCTCGGAAACCCACATGGCCGTGTTCAACGCCGCGAACGAGGAGGCCGTCGAGGCCTTCCACAACGGCAGGATCGGGTTTCTCGACATCGTCGACACGGTCGCCGCGACGGTCGAGGATTACGACGCCGGGGCAGTCGCCGGCGCGGGGCTCACCCTGGAAGCGGTGCTCGCGGCAGAGGATTGGGCACGAAACCGTGCCCACGAACGTTTGGGACTGTTGTGACCGTATTGCTATTCGTCGTGGGCGTCCTGATCGTCGCCGTGGGCATCGCCCTGTCCATCGCGCTGCACGAGGTCGGGCACCTTGTGCCGGCCAAGCTCTTCGGCGTCCGCGTACCGCAGTACATGGTCGGCTTCGGCAAGACCGTGTGGTCGTTCAGACGCGGCGAGACCGAATACGGGTTCAAGGCCCTGCCCCTGGGCGGCTACGTGTCCATGATCGGCATGTACCCTCCGGCCAAGGGCGGCGACGCTGGCGTGCGGCAGTCCAGCACGGGGATGTTCCAGCAGCTCGCGGACGACGCGCGCAAGGCCGCCGCCGAACAGCTGCAGCCCGGGGACGAAAACCGGATGTTCTACCGGCTCCCGGTGTGGAAGCGCATCATCATCATGCTGGGCGGCCCCATGATGAACCTCGTCATCGGTACCCTGCTGATCGGCGTCGTCGTCACAAGCTTCGGGACGGTCCAGGCCACTACCACCGTCTCGGAGGTCTACCAGTGCGTCGTCAGCGACGCAGACCAGGCCCAGCGGGCGCAGGAGGGCGGGGACGCCTGCCGGCCCTCGGACCCCGAGGCGCCCGCCTACGCCGCGGGACTCCTGCCCGGGGACGTCATCACGTCCTTCGGCGGCACCGCCGTCGGCGAGCGCGGCTGGACCGAACTCACGGAGATGATCCGGTCCGCGGCCGGACGCGAGGTGCCGATCACCTACATTCGCGACGGCGTCGAAAAAACCACCACCATCACCCCGCTCCTGAGCGAACGTCCGGCGACGGACATCAACGGGCGCGCCTTGACGAACGCCGACGGCACCGTCCAAACCGTGCAGGTCGGCTTCGTCGGCATGGGCTCCGAACAGCGCCTGATGACCCTTCCCGTCGGGGAGGTGCCCGGCCTCGTCGGCGAGAACGTCACCGCCGTGGCGGGAGTTGTGCTGGACCTTCCGGCCCGTATGGCGGCCGTGGCCCGCGCCGCGTTCTCCGACGAGCCGCGGGACCCCAACGGTCCCATCTCCGTGGTGGGGGTCGGACGGATCGCGGGGGAGGTCAGCGCCATGGAGGAGGTGCCGCTCAAGAGCCGGTTCGCCACGCTGCTGGGCCTCGTCGCAAGCCTGAACATCGCCCTTTTCGTCTTCAACCTGGTCCCCCTGCTCCCTCTCGACGGCGGGCACATCGCCGGGGCCCTCTGGGAGGCGCTGCGCCGCGGGTTCGCCAAGGTATTCCGCCGGCGGGATCCGGGACCGGTGGACATCGCCAAACTACTCCCGTTGACGTACGTGGTTGCCGCGCTGATGCTCGGCATGGGAATACTGTTGATCTACGCCGACATCGTCAAACCGGTGAACATCTTCTAGACAGCGCGCCGCCGGGGGACCAGCGCCGCCGGACGAGGGGCAAGGATGCCGAGGACCAGGACCGCCAACCCCGCCGCGGCGATCGCGGCGATCCTCGCGGCGGCCTCGCTGGCCGTCTCCGGGTGCACCGCCGGCGCGCCGGGATCCGCGGCTCCCGCGGCTTCGGGCGCCCCGTCGGTGCTGCCATCGACCGCGGAGGGCCGGGACACTGCCGTGCCGCGGGAGGCGACGCCGGGCTACGGACGCATCGCGGGCACGCCCGCCGAGGCGGCGCTGAAGGCCAGCCGCGCGTTCTTCGAGTTCTCGCCCGCCGCCGTGGTGGTGGACACCGCGTCGCCGGCCGCCGGTTCGCCAAGAGACCGGCTGCTCCCCGCCGCGCGCGGGCGCGCCCTGGAGATGGGCGTTCCCCTGCTTCTGGCCGGGGCGGACGCGGCGGGACGCGCCGCGGTCCGCGAGGAGCTGGACCGGCTCGGGGCGCGCTCGGTGGTGCGCTTCGGCGGGCCCGCAACCGAGGGGGACGGGCTGTTCTCCGGGCTCGCGACGTCCGACGGCGCCGACCCCGACGCCGACCGCGGCCCCGCGGCGCCGACCGCGGCCGACGGCCGCTTCGCCGTTGTGCACCGGCTGGGAAAGGCCGGGGCGGACTATTCGGCGGCGCTTGCCACGGCGGAGGCCGCGGGTGCCTCCGTGCATGGGATGGACTCCTCCGATCCCCGCGTGGACGGGCGGGACAGGGCATTCTTCCGGGACCACGCCGGCGCGGCCCTCTACGGCATCGGACCGGGCCTCGCCCCGGAGGCCGACTTCGCGTCACTGGCGGCCACCGCGGCCACCGGAGCGGAACTGCCGGGAGGCGGACAGGTGGTTTTCCCCGAACGGCGGATGGTTGCCCTCTACGGCCACCCCGAAACGTCCGCGCTAGGGCTCCTCGGGGAGCAGGGCGTCCAGGAGGCCATCCGGAGGGTCAAGGGACTGGCCGCCGACTACCAGCCCTACAGCCCGGAGCCCGTCCAGCCCGCCTTCGAGATCATCGCCACGGTCGCCTCCGCCGCCCCGGGCAAGGACGGCACCTACTCGCGCTACACGGACGTAAACGTGCTCCGTCCATGGGTCGAGGCCGCGGGAGAGGCAGGGGTGTATGTGGTGCTGGACCTGCAGCCGGGCCGCAACGACTTCCTGACGCAGGCCAAGCGCTACGAGGAACTGCTGAGCTTGCCCCACGTCGGCCTGGCCTACGATCCGGAGTGGCGTTTGGGGCCGGACCAGCTGCACATGGCCCAGATCGGCAGTGTGCAGGCCCGGGAACTCAACGCGACGAACGCGTGGCTGGCGGACCTGACGCGCCGGCACCGGTTGCCCCAGAAGGTGGTGGTGCTGCACCAGTTCCAGCTGCGGATGATCCCGGACCGCGCCGCGCTTGACACGGGCCATCCCGAACTGGCGATGGTCGTCCACGCCGACGGGCACGGAACGCCGGGGCAGAAGTTCCAGACATGGGACGTCCTGCGCCGGGACCTCCCGAAAGGCATCCGGATGGCCTGGAAAAACTTCATCGACGAGGATTCCCCGACCTTCACGCCCGAGGAGACGTTCACCAAGGTCACACCGGCGCCGTGGTTCGTCTCCTACCAGTAGCCGCTACTGTGGATGCATGACCATCTTCGCTGTCGAGTACGTCTATGCCGCCGGATCCGAGGCGGCCCGCGACGAGCACCGCCCCGGCCACCGCGCCTTCCTGGCCTCCCTGAAGCAGGACTCCACCGATGCCGGCGGCACGTGGCTGGTGGCCTCCGGGCCCTACACGGACGGGAGCGGCGCCCTGCTGATCTTCGGTTCCGGCTCGGAGTCCGAGCTCGCCGCCCGGCTGACGGAGGACCCGTTCAACGCCCACGGGCTCGTGTCCGCACTGCGGATGACGCCCTGGATTCCCGTGACGGGCGAGCTCGCGCACTACGCCTGATCTTTCTTCGGGCCGCCGCGCAACGGCGGCCCCCACCACACCAGCCCGGGCCATGGGGTCCGGCCGGCCAACGCCGAATTCCCCGCGAGGGGGATAATGGGGGCCGAACCCAAACGCACCACACACGGAGGAAGCCTTGACCTCGGTCAGCCTCGGAATGCCAGCAGCACCGCCGCCAGTCATCGCCCCCCGGCGCAAGACCCGCCAGATCCGTGTCGGCTCCGTCGGCGTGGGCTCCGATTCGCCGATCAGCGTCCAGTCGATGACCACAACGCCGACGACGGACATCAATGCCACGTTGCAGCAGATCGCGGAGTTGACGGCCTCCGGCTGCGACATCGTCCGGGTCGCCTGCCCCTCGGCGGACGACGCCGAGGCCCTGCCGATCATTGCGAAGAAGTCGCAGATCCCCGTGATCGCCGACATCCACTTCCAGCCCAAGTACGTCTTCGCCGCCATCGACGCGGGCTGCGCGGCGGTCCGCGTGAACCCGGGCAACATCCGCAAGTTCGACGACCAGGTCAAGCAGATTGCCGACGCCGCGAAGGCCGCCGGAACATCGATCCGCATCGGCGTCAACGCCGGTTCGCTCGATCCGCGCCTGATGGCCAAGTACGGCAAGGCGACGCCCGAGGCCCTGGTGGAGTCCGCCGTCTGGGAGGCCTCGTTGTTCGAGGAGCACGACTTCCACGACTTCAAGATCTCCGTCAAGCACAACGACCCGGTGGTCATGGTGCGGGCCTACGAGCTGCTGGCGGAGCGCGGCGACTGGCCGCTCCACCTGGGCGTGACCGAGGCCGGTCCGGCGTTCCAAGGGACCATCAAGTCCGCCACCGCCTTCGGGGCGCTGCTGGCCAAGGGGATCGGAGACACCATCCGGGTCTCGCTGTCCGCGCCTCCGGTTGAGGAGATCAAGGTCGGCAACCAGATCCTGCAGTCGCTGAACCTGCGCCCGCGCAAGCTGGAAATCGTCTCCTGCCCGTCCTGCGGCCGCGCCCAGGTGGACGTCTACACGCTGGCCGACCAAGTGACCGCCGGGCTGGAGGGCATGGAGGTTCCCCTTCGCGTGGCCGTGATGGGCTGCGTCGTCAACGGGCCGGGGGAGGCCCGCGAGGCGGACCTCGGCGTCGCCTCCGGCAACGGCAAGGGTCAGATCTTCGTCAAGGGCGAGGTCATCAAGACGGTCCCCGAGGACCAGATCGTCGAGACGCTGATCGAAGAGGCCATGCGCCTGGCGGAGGGCATGGAGACCCCGGACGACGGATCGGCCGCCAAGCCGACCGTCAGCGTCTCCTAGCCCGCGCGTCCCCGGCGCTGGCGGGGCCCGCGGAGTCATCTTGCGGGGGAGACTGGTCCGGAGACTGGACTTATTGAGACACTGGTCGTAGGCGGCGCACGACGTATTCGGAACGGGGACGCGGTGGCGAAGATTCTTTCGAGGGTGGCACCGTGGCTCCCCGCGGCCAAAAAAGGGGCCACCGAGGGCGAACAGCTCACGGATGCGGTCCGAGTCCTGGGCCCGACCGACACGGCCGCGTTGCGCGAGCTGGTCTCCCGCGACGCCGTCGCCAACGTCTTTATGGACGCCCAGTTGGAGGCAACGGGAACGGCCGGCCCGACCCCGAGCGGCGGCATGGTGCTGGGCCGGTTCGACGGGACGGCGCTCGCGTCCGCCTGCTGGGTCGGCGCCAACATCGTACCGATCGAGGCGACTCCCGAGGCCGCCGTCGAGTTCGCAGACGCGATCCTGCCCCTGGGACGTCGCTATTCGTCCCTCTTCGGGATGTCCGACGCCGTGCTCTCCCTTTGGTCGCGGCTGCAGGACGGGCCGCAGCGGGCCTTCGACATCCGCGCCCGCCAGCCCCTGATGGTCCTGGACCGGGCCCCGGCGATCGCGCGCGCCACCGGCCTGCGCCCGACGGTGGAGGCCGACTACGAGGCGGTGCTGCCCGCGTGCGCCAAGATGTTCGAGGAAGAGTTGGGCTATTCGCCGCTGGCGGGCGGTGGAGCGTACTACCGGTCGCGGGTGCGCTCACTCATCCGCCAGGGCCATTCGCTGGTGGAGCTCGACGACTCCGGGCAGGTCCTTTTCAAGGCCGAACTGGGCACGGCGTCACCGCGGGCGACGCAGATCCAGGGCGTCTGGCTGGACCCGCGCCACCGCGGCCAAGGACTCGCCGCCCCCTACATGGCCGCGGTCGCGGACTACGCCCTGTCGCTGGCGCCCGTCACGAGCCTCTACGTGAACGACTACAACGCCGCCGCGCTCGCGACGTACCGCAGGGTCGGTTTCCGCCAGACGGGCGAGTTCGCGACGATCCTCTTCTAACCGCATTCGGTTTCACCGAGCGCCACCGGGTAAATTGGACAGCGTTCCCTTCGGGAACCCCTCCACCGATTGCGGCCCGTGGCCGCGGAAACGGACATCACGCGTGGTCCTTCGACTCTCCACCCTGTTCCTGCGCACCCTGCGCGAAGATCCGGTCGACGCCGAGGTCGCCAGCCACAAGCTGATGGTCCGCGCCGGCTACATCCGCCGCGCCGCGCCCGGCATCTACACCTGGCTCCCGCTGGGACTGCGCGTCCTGGCGAAGGTGGAGGCCATCGTCCGCGACGAGATGAACGCCATCGGCGGCCAGGAGGTGCACTTCCCGGCCCTGCTGCCGCGCGAACCCTACGAGGCCACCAACCGGTGGACAGAATACGGCGAGGGCCTGTTCCGCCTGAAGGACCGCAAGGGCGCCGACTACCTCCTGGCACCCACGCACGAGGAGATGTTCACCCTCCTCGTGAAGGACCTCTACAACTCGTACAAGGACCTCCCCGCGTACCTTTACCAGATCCAGAACAAGTACCGCGACGAGGCCCGCCCCCGGGCCGGCCTGCTCCGGGGCCGCGAATTCATCATGAAGGACTCGTACTCCTTCAACATCGACGACGCCGGACTGGAGGAGGCGTACCAGGCGCACCGGGCGGCGTACCTGAAGATCTTCGCCCGGCTCGGGCTGGAGGTCCTGCCCGTGTTCGCCACGGCAGGAGCCATGGGCGGGTCGAAGTCCGAGGAGTTCCTCCACCCCACCGAGGTCGGGGAGGACACCTTCGTGCGCTCGCCCGGCGGCTACGCCGCAAACGTCGAGGCCGTCACCACCGTTGTCCCGGCGGACATCGACCACACCGGCCTTCCCGCCTTCGAGGTCCTCGACACCCCCAACACACCCACGATCGACACCCTGGTGGCGGCGGCGAACGAACTGGCCCCGCGCGACGGCACGCCGTGGACCGCCGCGGACACGCTCAAGATCGTGGTCCTCGCCGCCCTCCTCCCGACCGGCGAGCGCCACGTGGTGGCCGTCGGCGTCCCGGGGGACCGCGCCGTCGACCTCAAGCGCGTCGAGGCCAACATCGGCGCCCACCTGCCCATCGGCGGCGAGGTCGGCATCGAGGCCGCCACGGAGGAGGACCTGAAGAGGCACCCCGGGCTGGTCAAGGGCTACATCGGCCCCGGCCTGGGGACGGACCAGGCGGTGCTCGGCTCGGAGGCGTCCACCGGCATCACGTTCCTTGTCGATCCGCGCGTGGTCTCCGGAACCAGTTGGGTGACGGGGGCCAACGAGGACGGCAGGCACGTCTTCGGGCTGGTCGCCGGGCGCGACTTCGCCTGGGACGGAACCATCGAGGCCGTCGAGGTGCGCGCGGGCGACCCGGCTCCGGACGGCTCGGGGCCGCTCGAGACCGCGCGGGGCATCGAGATGGGCCACATCTTCCAGCTGGGCCGAAAGTACGCCGAGGCCCTGGAGCTCAAGGTCCTGGACCAGAACGGCAAGCTTGTCACCGTGACCATGGGGTCCTACGGGGTCGGTGTCACACGCGCGGTCGCCGCCTTGGCCGAGGCCTACCACGACGACCGCGGCCTGATGTGGCCGCGCAACGTGGCGCCGGCCGACGTCCACCTGATGGTGACCGGCAAGGGCGAGGACCTCTTCGCCGAGGCCGAGCGCATCGCCGCGGAACTCGAGGCGCAGGGCATCGAGGTGATCTTCGACGACCGGCCCAAGGTCTCCGCCGGCGTGAAGTTCGGCGACGCCGAACTGATCGGCGTGCCGACCATCGCCGTCGTCGGGCGCGGGCTCGCGGAAGGACTGGTCGAGGTCAAGGACCGCGCGTCGGGCACCGCCGCGAACGTGGCCGTTGCCGACGTCGTGGGGCACCTCGTCGCAGCCGTGCGCGGCTAGCGCCGGCACCGTGCTGGACTGGCTCGCGAACTTGGAGGGTTCCGGCCTGGAGGACATCCAGGCCGGAACGCTGCTGTTGGTGGTCGTGGCCGGCCTGGCCGCCGGCTGGATCGACGCCGTGGTGGGCGGGGGCGGGCTGCTGCAGCTTCCCGTCCTTCTGCTGGTCCCGGGCATCACGCCCGTCCAGGCCCTGGCGACCAACAAGCTGGGCTCCATCTTCGGAACCACCACCAGCGCGGTCACCTACTACCGGCGCGCGCACCCCGACCTCAAGACGGCCCTGCCCATGGCGGGGGTCGCCCTCGCCGGGAGCTTCGCCGGGGCGATCGTGGCCACGGTCCTGCCGGCCTCGGTCTTCAAACCCATCATCGTCGCCGCGCTGGTGGCCGTGGCGCTCTTCACCGCCTTCCGGCCGACGGTCGGGGAGTTGACGGCCCTGCGCCACACGGGCCGCCGCCACTACGCCGTGGCCGCGACCATCGGGCTCGTCATCGGCTTCTACGACGGCCTGATCGGTCCGGGAACGGGCTCGTTCCTGGTCATCGCTATGGTGGTCTTCCTCGGCTACAACTTCCTGGCCTCCAGCGCCAAGGCGAAAATCGTGAACATGGCCACCAACGCCGGCGCGCTGGCGTTCTTCCTGCCCACCGGGCACTTGCTGTGGGGGCTCGGCCTGGTCCTCGGCCTGGCCAACATGGTCGGCGGCTACCTGGGGGCGCGCATGGCGGTCAGCAAGGGCAGCCGTTTCATCAGGGTGGTCTTCCTGGTCGTGGTCGGCGTCCTGATCCTGCGGCTGGGCTACGACGTGGTCCAGGAGAACATCCTGGGCAACGCCTGACGACCGTCCGGCGGGGCTAGACGAGCGGCTTGAGGTCGCCGGCCCGCGGCAGGCCGGCGAGCTCCAGGCCGGCCAGGGCGGTCGCGACCCAGCGGGACCGTTCGGCGTCCTCCGCGTGGCCCTGGCGGGTGAACCAGAGGCTGTCCTCGACCGCCCGGGCTACGGACCAGGCGGCCGCCAGGGCGGCATCCAGCCCGGCGGCGGCACACATCAGGCGCAGCCGCCCGCGCAGGGCCGCGGCCTGGTTCCGCGGAGGCAACTCGCCCAGCCGGTTGTGCAGCATGGGCAGGGCCGCGAACTCTCGGTCGCCGACGAAACCATGGGGGTCGATGGCGGCGTAGCCCCCGCCGGGGCGCGCGAGGACGTTGTAGAAGTGCAGGTCGGCGTGGACAAGGAAGTCGTCCGCATCCCGGCGGGAGACGGCGCCGCGGTACTGGCAGACGTCCAGTCCGGCCTCCAGCACAGAACGGGGAAAAGGCCGGCCCAGCGCGTCCCATTCGGCGGGCAACTCGTCGTTCCAGCGTTCGGCGATGGCGTCGGTGCGCTCGAACGGGGGCCACCCGGCGCGGGCCGGGAGCGAGAGCCGGCGCATGGTGTCGCCCCAGATCGCGCAGGCGTCCGGCACCGGAATCGCGCCCAGGTCGGCGTCGGGAACGAGGCGCTCCAGCAGGAGGTCGAAGCCGTCGTGGTCCACCATCTCCACGGCGCCCCGCCCGGCCCACACGGCCAGCGCCCAGGCCTCCGAGCGGAGCTCCTCCTCCGGTATGGAGGCCTTGAGGGCCAGCGGGCGGCCGTCCGCGGCCGTCACGGGGACCACCACTCCACCGTGGCCGGCCCACCAGGACCCGGCGGCGGCGTCGTGGGTCAGCGACCACTGGCCCATCAGGCGCTGAACGCGCTCGCCCAGGCCTTCGAGCCAGTCCCTGCCCCGCGGGAGGCGCAGGGCGTTGGCCCGCAGCACCGCGGGAAGACCCTCCTGCCGGAGAACCAGGCCCATGTCAGGTCAGCCGCGGATCGGCGCCGGCGTCCTGGGCCGCGACGGCCGCGCGGAACGCCTCGGCGACCAGCAGGGTCCGCAGTTCCACCGGCGCGGCGGCGGCGGAATCGCGCAGGGCCCGTGCAAGCTGCAGTTCACCGGCCCCCAGCGCCGTGCGCGGGGCGGCGTCGAAGCCGTCCGGGACCGTGTAGGCAGCCCTCCGCAGCGGGGGGCATGACGCGGGCAGGAGGCCCTGGAGCCGTCCGCCCAGTTCCTCGCGCCCGGACGCCGCCCTCCAGAAAGACGGCGCCGCATCGCCGCCCGTCCTTGCGGCACCGAGCTCGTAGGCGTAGGACAGCCGGTAGGCCGCATCGGCGGCCACGGCCGCGGCCGGAACGGGATCCGTGTCCGCCGAACCGGTCAGCGACGGAATCCCGGACGCCGGGGGCGGCGGCGACGGATAGGGCGCGGTGGCGCCAGCGCCGCACGATCCGCCCGCGAAGTGCGTCCCGGCGGCCTCTGTCCAGGCCGCCCGCGGGGCATCGGCGTCGGACAGCGCCTCGGGGCCGGCGGGCAACGAGGCGAGTGCCCGGGTGCCCCCGGCGGCCCGGGCCAGTGCGCGTGCGGCCAGCAACTCCTCAAGCCCGGCGCCGAGCAGCGCGCCGGACTCGGCCGCCTCCGCCTGGATCGATTCGGACACGAGGCCGTTGCCGGAGGCCGCGAGCGCATTGGCCAGCCGGGCGGGCGTCTCGTCCGGCGCCGGGCCGGACGGCGGCGTGGTGGCGCCGGCGGGCGCCGCCCCGGGGGCCGGGCCGCCTCCGGGAACCGCAGGTGTGAGCAAGTCGACATGCCGTTCCAGCATCGCGGAGATGGTGTGCAGCTCGGCCAGGGTTTGCGCCTCCCGTCCGGTGGCGGCGCCGGCCGCCGGGACCGAGTCGCCGGTCCCGTCCCCGTCCTGCCGGGAACCGGAATCGGCGGCCTTAACGGCGGCCGCGGCCAGCGCGTCGGCCCGTGCGGCAAGCTCCGCGAGGCCGTCCGCGGCCGTGGGCTCCGCCACGGCGCGGCCGCCCCCGTTTGCCGCAGCATCGCCCGGAACACCGCCGATGGACAGGTCCGTTGTTGTGCCGATGCCCACCACCACAAGGGCCACCAGCAGTAGTCCGACGACGCGCCGCAGCCACGCCGGCACGGGTCCGTTCCGGCGGCGCGGGGGTGGGGCAGCGGGCGAGGAATGCATGGCTTCGATCATCCCACGGTGGGGGCGGGGGCCGGTCCCGGCTCACCGCGACGGTGGTGGTGAACCGCCGGCCGTGCGGCGTCGGCGGGGCCGGCGCGAAAACCATTTCCGCAGAAAGTCGATACTCTTGTTTGCACAACATCATCACGTGGGAGGAAAAAATGCCCGGCCAGCCGGTAGACACCCAGCTTGAGGCTCGCCGCCTCAGGGATTACCTGGAGCCGACGGTCGCCTCCCACAACCTCCATCTGGAGGACGTGGAAGTGCGCGTCGCAGGCGACCACCGCACCGTCCACGTGGTCGTCGACCTCCGCGAGGGAACCGGCGGCGTCGACCTGGACACGATCGCCGAGGTTTCGCGGTCGCTGTCCGACGCCATGGACAACGACCCGGGCGACCGGGGCCGAGCCTACGACCTGGAGGTGTCGTCCTTCGGCGTCGGGCGGCCGCTCACGGAGCCGCGCCACTGGCACCGCAACGTGGGCCGCCTGGTCAAGGTGAACCTCATCGGCGAGGAGAACGTGGCCGGCCGCCTGACGGACGCCACGGACACCGGAATCGTCGTGATCCCGGACCTGCCGGTCAAGAAGGGCATGAAGCCGAAACAGGGCGATCCCCTGACGCTGGAGTTCGACCGCATCCGCCGCGGTACGGTCGACGTTGAATTTACCCGCCCGGGGGAACCGGACGAAGAATTGCTGGAGATCGACGACGAGGAAGAGGAGGCCTGACATGGATATCGACATGAGTGCGCTGCGCCTATTGGAACGCGAGCGCGAGATTCCGCTCGAGCTGCTGATTCCAACCATCGAGCAGGCCCTGCTGATGGCGTACCACAAGTCGCCGGGCGCGATCGAGAAGGCCCGCGCGGAGCTGGACCGCAAGAGCGGCCACGTGACCATCTGGGCCACCGAGGTCGACGACGAAGGAAACGACGTCGGCGAGTTCGACGACACGCCCACCGGATTCGGGCGCATCGCCGCGAGCACCGCGCGCCAGATCATCCTGCAGCGCCTGCGCGACGCCGAGGACGACAACATCCTGGGGCAGTTCCGCGGCAAGGAGGGCGAGCTCGTCTCGGGGCAGATCCAACAGGGATCCAACCCCCACATGATCCAGGTTAACCTCGGCACCGTTGAGGCCGTCCTCCCGCCTCCGGAGCAGGTTCCGGGGGAGAAGTACACGCACGGTTCCCGCATCCGCGCCTACGTCACCGACGTGCACAAGGGCACCAAGGGGCCCTCGATCACACTCTCGCGCTCGCACCCGAACCTGGTGAAGAAGCTCTTCGAGCTGGAGGTTCCTGAGATCGCGGACAAGTCCGTCGAAATCGTGTCGCTGGCCCGCGAGGCCGGGCACCGCTCCAAGATCGCGGTCCGCGGACGCGTCCCCGGCATCAACGCTAAGGGCGCGTGCATCGGCGAAATGGGCTCGCGCGTCCGCGCGGTCATGAACGAGCTCAACGACGAGAAGATCGACATCGTCGACTACAACGAGGACCCGGCCAAGTTCATCGCCAGCGCCCTCTCGCCGTCGCGCGTCAACTCCGTGACCATCGTCGACGCGTCGATCCGCCAGGCCCGGGTGGTGGTTCCGGACTACCAGCTGTCCCTGGCGATCGGCAAGGAGGGGCAGAACGCGCGCCTCGCCGCCAAGCTCACGGGTTGGCGAATCGACATCGTCTCCGATGCCGTCAAGACCGACGAGGCGCGGCCCGAATAGGTCCGATCCGCGTCGGACGACAGGTGGGCGGTCTCCGGTGGAGGCCGCCCACCGGCGCGTCCGCTGCGCGCCGGTTGGGCCGAAACGCGGTAGACTTGTCAATGGTCCGTATCCGGACCGGTATCCGGTAGCAGGAGTGGTTCCGATCGTGAGCGAGCAGCACAGGCCGCGGCGGACGTGCATCGGATGCCGGACAACGGAGGAGCAGGACCAGCTGTTGCGATGGGTGGCGGTGACGGAGAACGGCGCGAACGCCGTGGTTCCGGACCCCGACCGTCGCAAGTCCGGCAGGGGTGCCTGGTTGCACCCGTCGCCGGAGTGTGCAGCCCTCGCCGTGAAGCGCAGGGCGTTCGGGAGGGCCCTCAGGGTTCCCGCGGACGTCGTGGCGCTTGAGGCGGCGCTGGCCGCAATCGGCTCCCTCCCGCACCGGGAGGAAGCCAACACGACCGTCCAACCTGAAAGCGGGTCAGAAAACTGATGGAAACCCGATGAGTGTCAAGCGATGAGCGCCTAGCTATGACTCAGCAGCTATGCGCAGCATTCGGCCGTCCGTCCGTCGACGGCGGCCGCACCAGCAAACATAAGACGGTTCGTACCTGGCAGAAGTGAATGCGGGGCGGACCGAGACAGGAGAAATGTGGCCAAGGTCCGCGTACACGAGCTTGCAAAAGAGCTCGGCATCACTTCGAAGGATGCAGTAGCCAAACTGCAGGAACTGGGCGAATTCGTCCGCTCCGCATCTTCGACCATTGAGGCGCCAGTCGTGAGGAAACTCCGCAACGCCTACCCCGCCGGCAACGGTTCCGCCGCCGGCCAGAAGACCGCGGGCAGGCCCGCGCCGGCTCCGGCGGCCCCCGCGGCCCAGTCCGCTCCGGCACCCGCCCAGCCGTCCGCGCCCGCAGCGGCGCAGCCTTCGGCGCCCGCGGCCCAGGCCCCGGCAGCACCGGCCGCGTCCGCCCCCGCGGCGCCGCAGGCCAGCGCTCCGCAGGCGGCCAGCAAGCCCGGCCCCGCGGCCCCCGCGCGTGCGGAGACCCCGGCAGCCCAGCCGGAGGCACCCGCAGCCGGCGAGCGCTCCCAGGCACCACGTCCGGGCTCCCGTCCGGCACCGGGCGCCAAGCCCGGCGCCCCGCGTCCGGGCAACAACCCCTTCTCCTCGCAGCAGGGCATGCGCGGCGACGAGCGTCCGGGTGGTCCCCGACCGGGTGCCCCGCGTCCGGGCGCCCGCCCCGGCGCCCCGCGTCCGGGCAACAACCCGTTCGCTCCGCAGCAGGGCATGCGCTCCGGCGCGCCCCGCCCGGGTGCGGCCGGCTCGGGCGGTCCGCGCCCGCCGGCAAGCCAGGGTGGCGCTCCGCGCGCCGGTGCCCCGCGTCCGGGCGGTCCCCGTCCGGCCGGCGCCGGCACCGGTGGCCCCCGTCCCGGCGGCCCGCGTCCGACCCCGGGCATGATGCCCAACCGCACCGAGCGTCCGGCGGCAGCCGCCGGCGGTCGACCCGGTGCTCCCGGCCGTGGCGGTGCCCCCGCACGTCCGGGCGGCGCCCCCGGTGGCGCACCGGGTGGCGGCGGCGGCTTCAAGGGCGGCGCAGGCCGTGGCCGCGGCGGAACCCAGGGTGCCTTCGGCAAGGGAGGCGCCGGGCGCGGCAAGCAGCGCAAGTCCAAGCGCGCGAAGCGCCAGGAGCTTGAGCAGATGAGCGCACCGTCGCTGGGCGGCGTGAGCGTTCCCCGCGGCAATGGCGAGACGATCGTCCGGCTCCGCCGCGGCGCGTCGATCACGGACTTCGCCGACAAGATCGAGGCGAACCCAGCGGCGCTCGTTACCGTCCTGTTCCACCTGGGAGAGATGGCCACCGCCACCCAGTCCCTGGACGAGGCGACCTTCGACGTGCTCGGCACCGAGCTCGGCTACAAGGTCCAGGTCGTGTCGCCGGAGGACGAGGAGCGCGAGCTGCTCGAGTCCTTCGACATCGACCTCGACCAGGAGCTCGAGGACGAGGGCGACGAGGACCTGATGTCCCGTCCGCCGGTCGTGACCGTGATGGGCCACGTCGACCACGGTAAGACCCGTCTGCTCGACGCCATCCGCAAGACCAACGTCATCGAGGGCGAGGCCGGCGGCATCACCCAGCACATCGGTGCCTACCAGGTCCAGCACGAGCACGAGGGCAACGACCGCGCCATCACCTTCATCGACACCCCGGGCCACGAGGCGTTCACCGCCATGCGTGCCCGTGGCGCGAAGGTCACGGACATCGCGGTGCTGGTGGTCGCGGCGGACGACGGCGTGATGCCGCAGACCGTCGAGGCGCTCAACCACGCCCAGGCGGCCGGTGTTCCGATCGTGGTCGCGGTGAACAAGATCGACAAGGAGGGCGCCAACCCGGACAAGGTCAAGGGCCAGCTCACCGAGTACGGCCTGGTTCCCGAGGAATACGGCGGCGACACCATGTTCGTCCACGTGTCCGCGCTCCGCAACGAAGGCATCGACGAGTTGCTCGACGCCGTCCTGCTCACCGCCGACGCGGCGCTGGACATGCGGGCCAACCCGAACAAGGACGCCCGCGGCATCGCGATCGAGGCCAACCTGGACAAGGGCCGCGGCGCCGTCGCGACCGTCCTGGTCCAGTCCGGCACGCTGAACGTCGGCGACACCATCGTCGCCGGACAGGCGCACGGTCGTGTCCGCGCAATGTTCAACGAGAAGGGCGAGAACCTCGAGGTCGCCGGCCCGTCGCGTCCGGTCCAGGTCCTCGGACTGTCCACGGTGCCCCGCGCCGGCGACACGTTCCTGGTCACCTCGGACGAGCGCACGGCCCGCCAGATCGCCGAAAAGCGCGAGGCGGCGGACCGCAACGCGGCCCTGGCCAAGCGCCGCAAGCGCATCACCCTGGAGGACTTCGACCAGGCCGTCGCCGACGGCAAGATCGACACCCTCAACCTCATCCTCAAGGGCGACGTTTCGGGTGCCGTGGAGGCCCTCGAGGACTCCCTGCTCAAGATCGATGTGGGCGAGGGCGTCCAGCTGCGGGTCATCCACCGCGGCGTCGGCGCCATCACCCAGAACGACGTCAACCTCGCCACCGTGGACAACGCCATCATCATTGGCTTCAACGTCCGCCCGGCGGAGCGCGTTGCGGAACTGGCCGACAAGGAGGGCGTCGACATGCGCTTCTACTCGGTCATCTACGGCGCGATCGACGACATCGAGCTGGCGCTGAAGGGCATGCTCAAGCCCGAGTACGAAGAGGTCCAGCTCGGCTCGGCGGAGGTTCGCGAGATCTTCCGTTCCTCCAAGTTCGGAAACATCGCCGGCTCTATCGTCCGCTCCGGCATCATCCGACGCAACGCCAAGGCGCGCGTCACCCGTGACGGCAAGATCATCGGCGAAAACCTCACCGTGGACTCGCTCAAGCGGTTCAAGGACGACGCCACCGAGGTCCGCACGGACTTCGAGTGCGGCATCGGCCTGGGCTCGTTCAACGATGTCAAGGAAGGCGACTTCATCGAGACGTACGAGATGCGCGAGAAGCCGCGCGTCTAACACCCGAGTGCGCCGACGACGGCGGACCCCGCCACGGTGGGTGTCCGCCGTCGTCGTCACTGGTAGGTTTTTTGAAACAGACATTCCCTAAGGAGGGACCATGGCCGATCCGGCCCGCGCGGCACGGCTCGCGCAACGCATCAAGGTGGTCGTCGCACAGTCGCTCGGCAAGGTTGTGAAGGACCCGCGTGTCGAGGGCGTCACCGTCACCGACGCTCGCGTGACCAACGACCTGCAGCACGCGACCATCTACTACACAGTCTTCGGCGACGACGAGGCCAAGGAGGGCGCCCGCGCGGCGCTCGCCAAGGCCAAGGGCGTGCTCCGCAAGGAGGTCGGCCGCAACGTGACGGTCCGCCTGACCCCCGACCTGGAGTTCGTCGCCGACGAGATCCCGGTCAACGCATCCCACCTCGAGGAGCTCCTGCGGGAGGCCAAGGCCCGGGACGCCGAGGTCGCGGCCCTGGCCCAGGGCGCACAGCACGCCGGCGACGCCGATCCCTACAAGCGCGACGGCGACGACGACCTCGATCTCGACGGGGACGACGATCCCGACCAGGACAACGATCCCGATCAGGACAACGACGAGGACGGCAACGCCAAGGCGTAGCTGCCGATTCCAGGCCATGCCAGCGCCACAACGAAGTCCGGCTCCCGGGACCGCCCGGGGGCCGGACTTCGTTGTGTGCGGCCCGTGGGACCTATACTGGGGGGCGTGAAAACAGGTCGCGGGAACACTCCGGAAAGCGCAGGCTCCGGTCTGGTCATCGTCGACAAGCCCCAGGGCTGGACCAGCCACGACGTCGTGGGCAAAACGCGGAGGCTGGCCGGCACGCGCAAGGTCGGCCACGCCGGCACGCTGGACCCGATGGCCACGGGAGTGCTGGTGGTGGGCGTCAACAAGGCGACCCGGCTGCTCACCTACATCGTCGGGGCCACGAAGACCTACGAGGCCACCATCCGCCTCGGGGAAAGCACCGTCACCGACGACGCCGAGGGCGAGGTACTGCAGGCGCGCATCGCAGCCGCGGTCACCGAGGAGATGATCGCCGCCGAGGTGCTCCGGCTGACCGGGGACATCGAACAGGTGCCCTCAAGCGTCAGCGCCATCAAGGTCGACGGCGTGCGGTCCTACGCGCGCGTCCGCAAGGGCGAGGACGTGGCGCTGGCCGCCCGTCCCGTGACCGTGTCCCGCTTCGAGGTCCATGCCGTGAGGCGCGTCCGCGCAGGCAAGGTCCTGGATGTGGACGTGACCGTCCAATGCTCCTCGGGAACGTACATCCGGGCGCTGGCCCGCGACCTCGGCGAGGCGCTGGGCGTCGGCGGGCACCTGACCGCGCTGCGCAGGACACAGGTCGGTCCGTACCTGATCGGGCAGGCCCGCACCATGGAGCAGCTGGCGGAGGAGCTGGTCATGCTGCCCCTGGACGACGCGGCGCGCGCGTTGTTCCCGAACCGGGAGCTGACCGCGGAGGAGACCTCGGAGCTGTCGTTCGGCCGCCGGATCGCCCCGAACCCCGACGGGGCCGTCACCGCGGCATTCGCGCCGGACGGCGGCCTGGTCGCGCTCCTTAAGAACAAGGGCGAGGCGGCCAAGCCGGAAATCGTCTTCGCCACCGCCTAGGCGGCACCTCAACACCGCACACCGCGCCACCACCACGAAAGGTAATGCCACCGTGATCGTCGACGGCTTCTTCATCGCCGGGGCAGTCGTCTGCGCCGCGTCGGTGGTCCTCGGGGTGGTGGCGGCCATCATCCGCGACCATCCCGACGACTTCGCGATCCTCGGCGTCGCCGCCGTCGAGCTGTACCTGGTCGCTTACGGAATTGCCGCGGCGCTGCGCCAAGCGCAGGGGGAGGCCCTCGCGGGGGCCGCCTGGGAATTCTGGGGCTACATCGCGACGGCGCTGCTGGTGCCGCCGCTGGCGTTCGTCTGGGCGGTTTCGGACAAGACCCGGTGGTCCAACGTGGTCCTGGCCGCCGCGGGCGCCACGGTCTTCGTGATGCTCTACCGCATGGAACAGATATGGGACGGAGCCACCACGGCATGAGCAAGAGAATCCTTTCCGCCACGTCGCGCGGAGGACAGGCGCGGACCGACGAGCCCGCGGTCGCGACCCGCAACCGCGGGCTGGGACGGATCATCGTGGCCGTCTACGGCATCCTGGCCCTCGCGGCCACCGTCCGAGCCGTCTACCAGGTGTCCACCGAATTCGGCGAGGCGCCGCTGGCCTACTCCCTCAGCCTGTTCTCCGGCCTGGTCTACATCCTGGCCACCGTCACGCTGGCGGGTCGCGGCCGGGCCACCTGGGCATGGTCGGTGGCGGCCGTGTCCGTCGAGCTCGTTGGCGTGCTGGTCGTCGGCGTCCTGTCGCTGACTCTTCCCAGCCACTTCGCCCACGCCTCGGTGTGGTCCGGATTCGGGTCCGGCTACGGCTACGTGCCGCTGCTGCTGCCCCTCGTCGGGCTGTGGTGGCTTTTCCGCCACCGCCCTTGACGTTATGCGTCAGCGCTTGCCGAACAGGCCACCGAGGATTCCGCCCAGGTCCACACCCTGACCGCCCGCATTCGCCTGCCCCGCGCCGCTTCCGCCCAGCAGCCCACCCAGGAGCCCGCCCAGGTCCGGCTGGGACTGCGCATCGCTCGCCGCACGCCCGCCCAGGAGTCCGCCGAGTCCGTCCAGGAGCCCGCCCGGGCCACCCTCGGCGTTGTTGGCCCCCGTGGAGGGGGCCGGGCCCTGGCCGAACTGCTTCGCCAGATACGCCAGGAGGATGGGCGCGAGGATGGGCAGCACCCGCTGGACCAGCGATCCAAGGTCGATGCCCGCTGGGGAGGCCCCGTTGAGTCGGGCGGCGAGGGTCTCCTGCTTGTCGCCCAGGACGTGGTCGACGATCTTCGCGCCGTCCGCCGTGTCCACCCGGTCCAGGGAGACGCCGCCGTCGAGGAGGTCGTTGTTGTGCCCGGCGATGGCGGCCCGCAGATCGCCCTCGCCGCCCGAGTCCGCGTTCCGCCGCATCCCGGCCAGCAGGGTCGGCAGGGCGGCCTCCACGGCCGCCTGCGCGTTGCCCCTGTCCGTTCCCAGCCGCTGCGCGATCTGGTCCATGGGGAGCATGCCGACGATTTCTCCGATGCCAGCCACTGTGCCTTCTTTCCCGTGCCGTCGTTGCCTGCGGTTGCGGCGTCGGCGCTCCGCGGGTTCCGCGCGCGGCCTGCCACTGGTGGTGATGCTATCCGCGCGCCCGGCGGCGCGGTACCCCCGCCGTCGACACCCAAATGTGTCCATCGGCTCCGATCGTCCATAATGGAACAGGCGTTTGCCCGCCGCACCGCACGTCGGACCCACAAAGGAGCACAGTGCACTACTGGAAAGGCCTGGAGGCCGTGCCCGCGGGCTACGGACCCTCGGTGGTCACCATCGGCAATTTCGATGGAGTACACCGCGGCCACCGTGCGGTCCTGCGCACACTCGTCGCGGCCGCCCGGGAACGCCACGCATCGGCCGTCGCCATCAGCTTCAACCCCCACCCCGCGCAGGTTCACCGCCCCGAGACGTCCCCGCCACTGATCATGGGTGTCGAGGACCGGATCGACGCGCTGGCCGAAACCGGCATCGACGCGCTGCTGATGGTGCACTACACGCTCGAGTTCGCGCAGGCCTCCGCCGAGCAGTTCGTCAAGGACCTCATCGCGGACCGGCTGGGCGCCAAGGCCGTGGTGGTCGGGCACGACGTGCGGTTCGGCCGCGACAACGAGGGCGACTTCGCGACCATGGTGGAACTCGGGGCGCGCCACGGGTTCGATGTGGTCGGCATCGACGACATCGGCGAGGAGCGCCGCTGGTCCTCGACCTGGATCCGCGAGGCCCTCACCAACGGCGACGTGCGCCTGGCCGCCGAGATCCTCGGGCAGCCCCACCGCATGCGCGGCGAAGTTGTCCACGGGGCCGCCCGCGGGCGTGAGCTCGGGTTCCCGACGGCCAACCTCTCCACCGACGCCTCCGGCATCATTCCCGCCGACGGCGTCTACGCCGGGTGGCTCGTCGACGAGGCGGAGGTGCGTTGGCCGGCCGCGATCTCGGTAGGCTCCAACCCCACGTTCGAGGGGGTCAGCCGGCAGGTCGAGGCACACGTGATCGACCGTCCCGCAGAAGCGGTGGAGGACTTCGACCTATACGGCCAGCAGGTCGTGGTCGAGTTCGTGGCGCGGCTGCGCCCCATGGTCGCGTACCGCGGGATCCAGGCGCTCATCGAGCAGATGCGCGAAGACGTCGCCCACGCCCGGTCCGCGCTGGCCGAGGGCTGAACCGGTGGCCGGACGCAGCCGGACACCCAACCTGCCCGGGCGGCCGCCGGAGATCGGCGCGGAGGCGCGCCGCGAGTTCGGGGCGGCCTTCCGAACCGGCGGGCGGCACTACGACGCCGTTCGCCCGTCCTATCCGGAGGCGGCGGTCGACTTTATGCTTCCGCCGCGCGCCCGCGCCGCCGTCGACATCGGCGCCGGCACGGGGATCCTGACCGCCCTCGTCGCGTCCCGCGGTGTGGACACCACGGCCGTGGACCCTTCCGCCGACATGTTGGACCGGTTGCGCCACAAGCTTCCGGGGACGGCGGCCGTGGAGGCGACCGGAGAGGACACCAGCCTGCCCGCTGGCTCCTACGACGTTGTGCTGTGCGCCCAGGCGTGGCACTGGCTGGATGCCGCGGCGGCATCGAGGGAGGCCGCGCGCATCCTGCGGCCCGCCGGCACGCTGTCGCTCGTCTGGAACCAGTTGGACGTCACGGTGCCCTGGGTCCACCGCCTGAGCCGCATCATGCACGCGGGAGACGTCCACCGGCCGGAGTTCAGGCCGTGGATCGGCCCGGAGTTCGCCACGCCGGAGTCCCTGCACGTCACCTGGGAGCAGCGCGTGTTGCCGGAGGACATCATGGGCCTGGCGCGGAGCCGAAGCTACTACCTGCGCTCGGCCGCACCGGTCCGCGAGCGGGTGGAGGCGAACCTTCGGTGGTACCTCTTCGAACACCTCGGGCACAGGCCGGGCCAACCGCTCGGCCTGCCCTACTACACCCATGCCTGGCGCGCGCCCCGACTGGGAGCGAGCGAGCCCGCGCCGTAGTTGGCGCCGCGGCCCCGGTGCTAGACTTGATAACGGTGCCCGCTGCAGTCCGCGGTTGCGCGGCACCCGTCCGGCGACGGGCGTTCTTATGTTCGCGGTACAACTCTAGGAGTTATTGTGGCCCTCGACGCCGCCGTAAAAACGGAAATCATCAAGGCCTACGCCACGCACGAAGGAGACACCGGTTCGCCGGAGGTCCAGGTGGCCGTGATGTCCCGCCGCATCCTCGATCTGACGGAGCACCTGAAGACGCACAAGCACGACCACCACACCCGCCGCGGCCTGATGGCCCTCGTCGGACGTCGTCGTCGTATGCTCGGCTACCTGAAGGACACCGACATCGAACGCTACCGCGCGCTCATCGAGCGCCTCGGCCTGCGCCGATAGCATGAACCCGGGGCGACCCTCCGGCCGGTGAAGCCGGCGGGGGGCCGCCTCCGGTCCGGTGGGGGACACCACGTCCCGCCGCCGAATAAGCAAAACACCAGGAGCCAACCCGCATCACGCGCATTCGCGGTCCTCGGTAGTGGTCTACGGGACGTCCGGCGCAACGCCGGCGCACCCGTGGGCCTCGATCGAAGACCGGGTGCCACCTCCGGTTGACCCGGAAAAGATGCCGGTTGCCTCCGCAACCAAAGAAACGGAGGTGACTCTCCATGGAGGGTCCCGAAATCCAGTTCGCCGAAGCCGTTATCGACAACGGCCGCTACGGTCAGCGCACCATCCGCTTCGAGACCGGCCGCCTTGCCCAACAGGCCGCCGGCGCGTCGTTGGTCTCCATCGACGACGACACCTCGATGCTCTCCGCAACCACCGCGGGCAAGCACCCCCGCGAGGGCTTCGACTTCTTCCCGCTGACCGTGGACGTCGAGGAGCGCATGTACGCTGCCGGCCGCATCCCGGGCAGCTTCTTCCGCCGCGAGGGCCGCCCCTCCACGGAAGCCATCCTGGCCTGCCGCCTGATGGACCGCCCCCTGCGCCCGGCCTTCGTGAAGGGCCTGCGCAACGAGGTCCAGGTGGTCGTGACGATCCTGTCCATCAACCCGGACGACCTCTACGACGTTGTGGCCATCAACGCCTCCTCCATGTCCACCCAGCTGTCCGGCCTGCCGTTCTCCGGCCCGATCGGCGGCGTTCGAGTGGCACTGGTCGACGACGGCAACGGCGCCCAGTGGGTCGCCTTCCCGAAGCACTCCCAGCTCGAGAACGCCGTGTTCTCCATGGTTGTCGCCGGCCGCATCGCGGGCGACGACGTCGCCATCATGATGGTCGAGGCCGAGGCCACGGACAACGCCTGGACGCTCATCAAGGAGCGCGGCGCCACGGCACCGACCGAAGAGGTCGTCGCCGAGGGGCTCGAGGCCGCCAAGCCGTTCATCAAGGTGCTGTGCGACGCGCAGTCGGACCTGGCCGCCCGCGCGGCCAAGCCAACCGTCGAGTTCCCGGTCTTCAAGGACTACGAGGACGACGCCTTCTCCGCCGTCGAGACGCTGGCCACCGCCAAGCTGACCGAGATCTTCGCGATCGCCGACAAGCAGGACCGCGACAACGCCTCCGGCGCCTACCGCGACGAGGTCGTGGCCCAGCTCGCGGGCGAGGGCACCGAGTTCGAATCGCGCGCCGGCGAAATCTCCAAGGCCTTCGGCGCCGTCACCAAGCAGGTTGTGCGCCAGCGCATCCTCAAGGACCAGATCCGCATCGACGGCCGCGGCCTGACGGACATCCGCAAGCTGACCGCCGAGGTCGAGGTTCTGCCGCGCGTGCACGGCTCCGCGATCTTCGAGCGCGGCGAAACCCAGATCATGGGCGTCACCACGCTGAACATGCTCAAGATGGAGCAGCAGATCGATTCGTTGTCGCCGGTGACGCGCAAGCGCTACATGCACAACTACAACTTCCCGCCGTACTCCACCGGCGAGACCGGCCGCGTCGGTTCCCCGAAGCGGCGCGAGATCGGCCACGGCGCCCTGGCGGAGCGCGCGCTCGTCCCGGTCCTGCCGTCCCGCGAGGAGTTCCCCTACGCGATCCGCCAGGTCTCCGAGGCGCTCAGCTCCAACGGCTCCACGTCGATGGGCTCCGTCTGCGCCTCGACCCTGTCGCTGCTCAACGCCGGCGTGCCGTTGCGCGCACCGGTCGCCGGCATCGCCATGGGCCTGGTCTCCGACCAGGTCGACGGCCAGACCCGCTACGCGGCGCTGACCGACATCCTCGGAGCCGAGGACGCCATGGGCGACATGGACTTCAAGGTCGCCGGCACCTCCGAGTTCGTCACCGCCATCCAGCTCGACACCAAGCTCGACGGCATCCCGGCGTCCGTGCTGGCGGCCGCGCTGAAGCAGGCCCGCGAGGCGCGCCTGCACATCCTCTCGGTCATCAACTCGGCGATCGATACGCCGGACGAACTCTCCGAGTTCGCCCCCCGCATCATTTCCGTGAAGATCCCCGTGGACAAGATCGGCGAGGTCATCGGCCCGAAGGGCAAGATGATCAACCAGATCCAGGAGGACACCGGCGCCGACATCTCCATCGAGGACGACGGCACGGTCCTGATCGGCGCGACCAACGGCGAGTCCGCCGAGGCCGCGCGATCGGCCATCAACGCGATCGCCAACCCGATGGTCCCCGAGGTCGGCGAGCGCTACCTCGGAACCGTCGTGAAACTGACCACCTTCGGTGCGTTCGTTTCCCTCACCCCGGGCAAGGACGGCCTGCTGCACATCTCGGAGCTGCGCAAGCTCTCCGGCGGCAAGCGCGTGGACGACGTCGAGGACGTCGTCTCCGTCGGCCAGAAGCTCCAGGTCGAGATCACCAAGGTCGACGACCGCGGAAAGCTCTCGCTGGCCCCGGTCGTTGCCGAGGAAGCCGCCGACTCCGCGGAAACCGCAGAGTAGGTTCGCAACCCACGATGGCAATGATTCCTCTGCCGCTCAACGGCTCGGGAATGTCCCCGGCCCCGGTGGTCAAGCGTGGAGCGCCCGAACAGGGCGCCCACGCTCCCATCGAGGCCGGGGACCCCACGATCCTGCACGGGGAGGCCGGTGGGGCGCTGGTGCGCCGCTCCGTCCTCCCCGGCGGGGTCCGGGTCCTGACCGAGGCCATGCCCGGCCAACGCTCCGCCACGATCGGATTCTGGATCGGCGTCGGATCGAGGGACGAGGCCGAGGGCCAACACGGCTCGACCCATTTCCTTGAGCACCTGCTGTTCAAGGGCACCAAGCGCCGCACGGCGCTTGAGATCGCCTCCGCCTTCGACGAGGTCGGCGGCGAGTCCAACGCGGCCACCGCGAAGGAAAACACCTGCTACTTCGCGCGCGTCCTCGACTCGGACCTCGCGCTGGCCATCGACGTCATCGCCGACATGGTCACCTCCGCCGTGCTCGACCCGGACGAGCTCGAGCAGGAGCGCGACGTCATCCTCGAGGAAATCGCCATGGACAGCGATGACCCGGGCGACGTCGCCCACGAGAAGTTCGTCGCGGCCGTGCTGGGGGACCACCCCCTCGGCCGCCCCATCGGAGGGACGCCGGAGGCCATCATGGCCGTCCCGCGCTCCTCCGTGGTGGACCATTACGCGCGCTACTACAAGCCCAGCGAACTGGTGGTCACCGCCGCCGGCTCGCTGGACCACGACGACGTGTGCCGCCAGGTCATGGACGCGCTGCACACGGCCGGATGGAACCTCGAAGAAGGAGCCAGCCCTGAACCGCGGCGGGCATCCGAGCCGTCCACCATCCATGGCCAGCACACCATCGACGTCATCCGCCGCCCCGTGGAGCAGACGAACATCATCATGGGCTGCCCCGGCATCGTGGCCACGGACGAACGCCGGCACACCATGAGCGTGCTCAACGCCGTCCTCGGCGGGGGGATGTCCTCCCGCCTTTTCCAGGAGATCCGCGAAAAGCGCGGCCTCGTGTATTCGACGTACTCCTTCTCCGCGGCCTACTCCGACGCCGGCTATTTCGGCATGTACGCCGGGTGCTCGCCCGCCAAGACGGGGCAGGTCATCACGCTCCTCGGCGAGGAGCTGGACAAGCTCGCGGCCGACGGCGTGACGGAAGACGAGCTGCGCAAGGCCGTCGGCCAGCTGTCCGGCGGCATGGTCCTGGCGCTGGAGGATCCCGGATCCCGGATGTCGCGCCTCGGCCGCGCGGAGCTGGTCACCGGCGTGTTCCACGACATCGACGACTCGCTGTCCCGGATCCGCGCCGTCACCCGCGAAGACGTGCGGACCCTGGCTCGTGAACTGGCCGGCAGGCGCCGGACCGTCACCGTCGTGGGGCCCTTCGACAGCGCGGCTGACTTCGGCCTCTAGCCTGCCGCCCCCGCCGGCGGCTAACCGCCGGCGAAGGGCGGCAGGATGTCGACGACGTCGCCGTCCCGCAGCTTTCGTTCCGCGTCGCGGACGTTGACCTCGTTGACCAGGAAGCTGGAGCGGGCCAAGACCCTGGCCAGCGACGGTGCGGTCTTCGTGGCTCCCGGAGCGGCGGCGACCGCGGGATGCGCGCCGGAAAGGTGGCTCACCAGCGCCCCGAGCGTGCCTCCGTCGGGGACGATCAGGCCCAGCTCGACTGTCTCCTCGCGCACGCCGGCGGCGGCCGCTGCGGCGGCAAAGTAGCGAATGCGCACCTAGCCCCCGATCGCGCTCATGGAACGGTCGGGCTGCACAAAGTCCTCGGCGCCGAGCCCAACATGGTCCATGCCGTGGGCTCGCGGCTTGGCCCACATGGCGGCACGCCACCGGTCCGCGACCTCCTCGTCGCCGGCGCCCGAGCGCAGCAGGTCCGTGAGGTCCGTTTCCTCCCGGGAGAACAGGCAGCTCATCACTTTGCCCTCCGCGGTGATGCGGGTGCGGCGGCAGTCCGCGCAGAACGGTTCGGTCACTGAAGCGATGATGCCTACGGTGCCGAGCACAACATCCGGATCCGCCTTGGACGCCACGGTGTACTTCTCCGCCGGCGCGCCGTCGCGTGCCGCGCGGTCGACGGCGAGCACGAAGTCCCTGCGCAGGCGCTCGCGGGTTTCCTCGGCGGTGACCATGTTGTCCTTGCGCCATCCGTGGTCGGCGTCGAGCGGCATCTGTTCGATGAACCGGAGCTCGTAGCCGTTCTTGAGCGACCACTCCAGCAGCTCGGGCGCCTCAGCGTCGTTGATGCCGCGCATCAGGACGGCATTGATCTTCAGCGGGGACAGCCCCGCCGCCGCCGCCGCGTCGATGCCGGCGATGACGCGGGCGAGGAAGTCGCGCCGGGCGAGCCGCGCGAAGGACTCGGCATGCAGCGTATCCAGGGACACGTTGATGCGGCTGAGCCCCGCGGAGGCCAGCGCGCCGGCCTTTTCGGCGAGGCCGACGCCGTTGGTGGTCATAGAGATCGGGAGCTCCGGGTGGTCCGCGCGAAGTCCGGCGATGATGTCCACCAAGTCGTGGCGGACCAGTGGCTCGCCGCCGGTCAGGCGGAGCTCCCGGACACCGAGGGTGTCCACGCCGATGCGGACGATGCGCCGGATCTCCTGAGCGGTCAGCAGGCGCTCCTTCGGTAGCCAGGCCAGGCCGTCCGCCGGCATGCAGTAGGTGCAGCGCAGGTTGCACTTGTCGATCAGCGAGACGCGCAGGTCCGTGGCCACCCGGCCAAAGCGGTCCACGAGGCGTGGGTCGTTGCCGGGCGCCGGCGGCAGGGGCGCCTTGGGGATGCCTGGCATGCCCAGCGCCACGGCCGAGGCGGCACCGCCGGACCGGGGGCGTTCAGAGCTGGGTTCCATGCCATCGAGCGTAGACCACGCGGGCGCGGGAGCACAGTAACGCGCACCCGCAGTGACGGATCCCGACCGCTTGGCGTCCGGGCCGGCCGTGCGGGCCGCCGCCGTAGTATGGGGCCATGGAGTCCACGTTCCGCCGCACCGTCGAAGAGCACCGCGAAGCCCTGGGCCGTCTGCTCTCCGGGCTGCCCTCCTCGCTCGGAGCGGAATCCGTGCCGCTGGCCGCGGCGCTTGGCCGGGCCTTGGCCGCCGGGCTGTGCGCGCCGCGCAGCCTCCCGCCTTTCGACAATTCGCAGATGGACGGCTATGCCGTCGGGACCCGCGACCTTGTGGCGGGGACGCCGTTGCGCGTCGCCCGCCCGATCCCCGCGGGCCGCGACGCCGCTGCGTTGGAGCCTGGCACGGCGGCGCCGATCATGACCGGCGCCATGCTCCCCGCGGGAGCCGACGCCGTGGTTCCCATTGAAGCCGCCGACCCGGCCGAGTTCCCGGCGTTCGTTGGGGGCGCGACCGCCTTCGAGGACGGGGCACTCGTCCGGCTCCCGTCGTCGGTTCCGTCCGGGCGCTTCGTGCGCCGGGCGGGGAGCGACATCGCCGCCGGCACCGAGGCGCTGGCGGCCGGCGCCCGGCTGACGCCCGCCCGGCTGGGGCTTGCCGCGGCCCTCGGGGTGGCCGAACTGACCGTTCTGCGCCGCCCGCGCGCCCTGCTGATCTCCACGGGGGACGAGGTTGCCGCGCCGGGCGCGCGGCTCCGGCCCGGACAGATCCACGATGCCAACACCACGCTGCTCGCCGCCTCACTCGCCGAGGCCGGATGGGACGTGCGGTCCGCGGGAATCAGCGCCGACGACGTGTCTGGCTTCGCCGCGTCGCTCGCCGCCGAGCTCGGGGCGGCCGATGGCCCGGGCTTCCAGCTGGTGCTGACCAGCGGGGGGATCAGCAAGGGAGCGTACGAGGTGGTGCGCCTGGCTCTCGCATCGCACGGTGTGTCCTTCGGTTCCGTGGCGCTGCAGCCGGGAGGGCCGCAAGGCGCCGGCATGCTGGACCTGCCCGGTGCGGAGCCGGTACCGCTGGTGGCCTTCCCCGGGAATCCGGTCAGCAGCTTCGTCAGCTTCGAGTTGTTCCTGAGGCCGGCGATCGGGGTCTTGCTGGGCCTGCCGCCGCGGCGGGTGGTCATGGCGCGGCTCGAGGGGGCGCTGGCCGGATCCCCGGACGGCAAGGTGCAGGCGCGCCGGGCCGTGTACACCGCGGAGACCGGAGGCGTGGCGACCGTGGGCGGGGTGGAGTCCCACCTGGTCCACGCGCTCGCCAGGGCCAACTCCCTGATCCTCGTGCCCGCCGGAACCACGGAGCTGCCCGCGGGCGCTACGGTTGAAACCATGTTGATGGGAGACGAGTCATGAGCCAGGACGCCGCGCCGGAGCTGAGCCACGTGCGCGCCGACGGCACCGCCCACATGGTGGACGTGTCCGCGAAGGCGGAGACCTCGCGCGAGGCCACGGCCCAGGCCATGCTGACGACGCGCCCTGAGGTGGTGGCCCTCGTCGCGGAGGGCGCGCTGCCCAAGGGGGACGCGCTGGCGGTGGCCCGCGTGGCCGGCATCATGGGGGCCAAGAGGACCCCGGACCTTGTGCCGCTGTGCCACCCGCTTCCGCTGGCGAAGGTGACCGTGGACTTCAGGCCGGACGCCGTGGCCGGGACCGTGCTGGTCACGGCCACCGTCAAGACCCGCGGCGTCACCGGCGTCGAGATGGAGGCGCTCACCGCGGCCTCCGTCGCGGCCCTCGCGCTCTACGACATGGTCAAGGCCGTGGACCGCCACGCCGTCATCGGCGACATCAAGGTCCTGGCCAAGTCCGGCGGCAAGAGCGGCGACTGGTCCCTCGAACCTGGCGCCGCGTCCGCGGAGGGAGCATGAACGGCCCCGCCGCCCAGCCGGGCCCGCGCCGGGCGGCAGTGCTCATCGCATCCACCCGCGCAGCCACCGGAGTCTACGAGGACCGCACCGGCCCGGTGATCCGCGACTGGCTCGCCGAGCACGGCCTGCAGACCGGCGAGGCCGTTGTTGTGCCCGACGGCGAGGCGGTGGGTTCCGCCCTCCGGGCCATCCTGCTGACCAACCCGCGAGTGCTGCTCACCAGCGGTGGCACCGGCCTCAGTCCCACCGACGCGACCCCCGAAATGACCTACCCGCTGCTGGACCGCCACCTCCCCGGCATCATGGAGGCCATCAGGGCCGCGGGCCGGGCGAACACGCCCCTCGCGGACCTCAGCCGGGGCCACGCCGGCACGGTCAATGGCACGTTCATCGCCAACCTGCCGGGATCACCGGGCGGCGTGATGGACGCGCTGGCGGTACTCGACCCGATCATTGGACATCTGTGCGAACAGTTGGAGGGCGGACATGGACACTGAGAAGCAAGCGGAAGGGCCCGTATCCCCGGCGGGGGAGCCCGGGACCGTGGTGTACGCGGGCGTGAGCGCCGATCCCATCGACGTCTCGACCGCGTGGGACGCGGTCGAGACCGCCGAGACGGGGGCCGTCGTGACGTTCGGCGGCGTGGTCCGAAACCACGACGGCGGCCGCGGCGTGACGCGGCTGGCCTATAGCGCACACCCCTCCGCGCAGTCCCGCATGCTCGGGTTGGCGGCGGAGGTGGCCGCCCGCCACCCGGGTACCCGCCTGTGGGCCGCCCACCGGATCGGCGACCTCGCCGTCGGGGATTCCGCGCTCGTCGCGGCGGCGGCCTCCGCGCACAGGGCGCAGGCGTTCGACGCCTGCCGCGACCTCGTCGAGGCGGTCAAGCACGGGGTGCCCGTCTGGAAGGAACAGCATTTCGACGACGGGGACACGGAATGGGTCGGCATCGCCTGAGCGGGATAGCCTAGGGGCCATGACCCCACCGATTTCCGTTGCAGTGCTCGGCGCCTCAGGACGCATGGGAGCAGAGGCCGTCCGTGCCATCGACGCCGCCCCAGACCTTACGCTCGTTGCGGCGCTCGGGCGCCGGGACCCCCTCCAGTCCGTGCTCGACGCCGGCGCCACCCACGTCCTGGACCTCACCGTCCCGGAGAGCACCGAGGCCAATGTCCGCTTCGCGGTCGAACATTCGCTGCATGCCGTCGTCGGGACCACCGGCTGGGACGACGGGCGGCGCGCCTCACTGCTGCGCCTGTTGGACGAGCGGCCGGGCACGGGCGTGCTGATCGCCCCCAACTTCGCGCTCGGCTCCGTGCTGGCCTCCGCGTTCGCGGCGCAAGCCGCGCGGTACTTCGAGTCGGTCGAAGTCATCGAGCTGCACCATCCGGACAAGGTGGACGCACCCTCCGGCACCGCGGTCCGGACCGCCGAACTCATCTCCGCCGCCCGGGACGCCGCGGGGGTGCCCGCCAGCCCGGACGCCACGGAATCGGTACTGGACGGCGCGCGCGGGGCCGACGTGGCGGGCGTGAGGGTCCACTCGGTCCGCCTGCGCGGGCTGGTGGCGCACCAGGAGGTGCTCTTCGGCAGCGCGGGGGAGCAGTTGACGCTGCGCCACGACTCCTTCGACCGCGCGTCCTTTATGCCGGGCGTCCTGCTGGGGCTGCGGACCGTGGCGGGCCGTCCGGGCCTCACCTACGGCCTCGACGGCTATCTGGACCTGGGGAAGTAGCGCGTTGAAGACCAAGCTGTGGGTCGGTGCGATCATCGCCCTCTTCGTCCTGTACCTGTTCGCCTCGTTCTCCTCCTCGATCGCCTATCTCTCCGCTCCCGAGCCGGTCGCCAAGGCGATCGGCGCCGCAGCCTTCGTGCTGCCGCTGATCGGGGTGTGGATCCTGGTCCGCGAACTGCTGTTCGGGTCCCGCACGCAGCGCATGGCCCGCATCCTCCAGGACGAGGGCCTGCTGCCCGTCGACGAGCTTCCGCGCACCCCGTCCGGGCGGATCGTCAAGGCCGCCGCCGACGAGGACTTCGTCCAGTACCGGGAGGAGGCCGAGCGGAACCCGGAGAGCTGGCGCAGCCTGCATCGCCTCGCGCTTGCCTACGACGCCTCGGGCGACCGCAAGCGCGCGCGGGAGACCATGCGCTCCGCGATCGCGAACTTCCTCGCCTCCCCGGACGCGCGCCGGGACGCCTGACAAAGGGCGCACGCCCGACGCGCGCGTTCGCCCGGACGGTGGCCCCGGCTAGCCGGCCTTGGCGCCGGCCGCGCTCGTCGCGGCCCTGTGGACGACGGTCTCCAAGGGGCCCCGCAACGCGGCCCACTTCAGCGCGATGCCGGCCAGCAGCGCCACCACGGCGTACCAGAGGTACACGGCAAGGCGTGGCATCTCCGCGGTCGCCTCGCTGAGCAGGTCGAGCGCCACCAGGTGGCCCACGTAGAGCGTCAGCGTGGCGGCTCCGGCCCCGGCGACGGGCCACAACAGCGCCTCGCCGACTCCACCGAGCGCCGACGCCAGGGCCAGCGCAACAAGTTGGCAGACCGCCAGCACGGCGACCGCGGTGCCGGCGACGTGGAGCACGTCCAGTGGCGCGCCGGTGTGCGGCGCGGCCAGGGCAAACCACCAGGGCGTGGTCTCTGCGCCGGCGAGTCCCTGGCCCGTCGCAAGGGCGACGTCGAGCGTCTCGGGATTCCTGCGCGTCGCGGCGGCGAGGGCGGCGAGTCCTTCCGGCCCGGAAAGCAGGGCGCCGGACAGTGCGCGCGAGGCCACCGCCACGGCCGTCCCGCCGGCGGCGAAGGCCAGCGCGACGGGTGGCCGGGACACGTCGCAGCGGCCAACGAACAGTCCCAGCAGGATAAAGCCGGTCCACACGAGGACGGGATAGTAGCCCGTCACCAGCAGGTCGGCCGCCAGAGTCGCGGGCCGGAACAGGTCCATGAAGTCGGGCGAGCCGCCCACGTCCTGTGGCGAGACCGCCCGCGCGACGGCGGGATACGCGAAATAGAGCACGGCGGGCGAGATCAGCATCCATCCGCCGGCCCACCAGGCCAAGCGACGGGGCGGGAGTCCGAGGAACGGTATCGCGAACAGGAACAGCAGCCCGTAGTGGGTCAGGATGACCGCGACGTGCGTGTCGAGCATGCCGCCCGCCATGCCCAGCCCGGCGATCACCAGCGCGCGGACGGCCACGCCCCGGCGCGTCGCGGACAGGCGCGGACCGGCGTGCGCTCGAGCCCCGCCCGTCAGGAGGGCCAGACCCACGCCGGCAAGCACGGCGAAGAGTGCGGAGGCCTTCCCCGCGAACCAGAGCGCGGCCCACGTGGGCTCGGCGGAGGCGAGGGCGGTGCCGGTGGATTCGTCGACGGACACCTTGGACAGGGGGATGATGTGGGTCGCCATCATGCCGAGCAGGGCAAGGCCCCGCGCGGCGTCTATCCCCGCCAGTCTGGGGCGCGCCCCGGCCGGGGGGCGATTGCTTCCGCTCATCGGGACACCATGGGGCGGCGGACGGCGTGGACGACGGTGACCGATTCCCCGTGGGGGGTGCGCAGGGTCTCGGCGCGTTCGTAGTGCAAGGAAACGTTCGCGGAGTCCAGGATCGCCCTCAACTCGTTCAGCGGGGGTCGGAAGCGTGGATTGCCGGGCCCCGCCGGGGAGTCCGGGGCGGGGGTGACCACCAGCAGGCGGCCGCCGTCGGACAGCCAGGCCGGGACGCGGGCGAGGACCTCCGCCGCGTGGAAATAGGCGCAGAGGACCAAGTCCCAGCGCGCCCGCGGCTCCCATTGCGACGCGTCTGTCAGGACGAACCGCGGGCGGTCTTCCGGATCAAGCCGTTCCGCCGCGGCCTCCGCAAGGGCCAGCCCCGCGGGGGAGAAGTCCAGGCCGGTCACCCGCCAGCCTCGCTCGGCCAGCCAGACGCTGTGGCGTCCCGCGCCGCAGGCGAGGTCCAGCGCGCGGCGTCCCGCGCCGTTGTGCCCCGCCAACTCGCCGGCGACGACGGGGCTGGGCGCCAGCGCGCCGGCACCGCTGCCCTCGGGAGCCGCGTAGCGACGCTCCCATCGGAGCAGTGAGCCCGAAGCGGCGGCGGAGAGGCCGGGCGCCACCGGTGCCGCCGTCCCGCGCCCGGGAGTGGTTTTCGTCATGTTGCCAGCCTAGGGGGATCGGGCGCGGACCGGGCAGTCGCGAAAAGTGTAACGTTGGATGCATGCCTGCCTCCGCATCTGCCGCCCCCCGGAACGACTACACGTTCGGTACCCTGCTGACCGCCATGGTCACCCCCTTCAAGGACAACGGCGACGTCGATTACGACACCGCCGCGCGTGTGGCCGTGAAGCTGGTCGAGGACGGGTGCGACGGGCTGGTCGTCACCGGCACGACGGGTGAAACCTCGACGCTGACGGACCAGGAGAACCTTGAGATGTTCCGCGTCGTCGCCGACGCCGTGGGCGGCCGCGCGAAGGTGCTCGCGGGCTCCACCACGAACGACACGCGGCACTCGATCGTGCTCTCGAAGAAGGCCGCCGGGTTCCCCATCGACGGCCTGCTCGTAACCGCGCCCTACTACAACAAGCCCAGCCAGGCCGGTATCCAGGCCCACATCGAGGCCATCGCCGACGCGGTCGACCTGCCCGTGATGGTCTACGACATCCCCGGTCGGGCCGGCATCGCCATCGAGACCGAGACGTTGATTCGGCTCGCGGACCACCCCAGGATCGTCGCGCTGAAGGACGCCAAGGCCGACTACCAGGCGACCACGCGCGTCCTGGCCAACACCGACCTCGACGTCTACTCGGGCGACGACGGCCTGACGCTGCCGCTGATGGCGGCCGGCGCCGTCGGACTGGTGTCGGTGACGGCCCACGTGGCGACCGCCAAGTACCGCGAGCTCGTGGACGCCATGCTGGCGGGGGACCTCGCGACAGCCCGTGCTGCGCACTTCGCGCTGGATCCCGTGCAACGGGCCGTGATGTCGCACATTCAGGGCGCCGTGGCCGCCAAGACCATTCTCCACTGGCAGGGCGTCCTGCCGAACGCCGTCGTCCGGCTGCCCCTCGTGGCCCCGTCGGAAGCCGAACTCGCACCGATCCGTGCCGATCTCGCGGAGGCCGGATGGGTCATCTAGGAAGGTAGCCACCGAATGACCGAAAGCCCTGTTGACGTAGCCGACGGAGCGCCGCTGAACGCGCCGCCACCACTGCGGGACGGGACCCTGCGGATCGTGCCGCTTGGGGGACTCGGCGAAGTGGGCCGAAACATGGCCGTGTTCGAGATCGACGGCAAGCTCCTCATCGTGGACTGCGGCGTCCTGTTCCCGGAGGAGTTCCAGCCGGGCGTGGACCTGATCCTCCCCGACTTCGGGTACATCCGGGACAGGCTCGAGGATGTGGTCGGCGTTGTCCTGACCCACGGCCACGAGGACCACATCGGCGCGGTGCCGTACCTCCTGCGCCTCAAGGCCGACATCCCCCTGATCGGATCCAAGCTCACCCTGGCCCTCATCGAGGCCAAGCTGCAGGAGCACCGCATCCGCCCGTTCTCCCTGACCGTGGCCGAGGGACAGGTCGAGCGGCTCGGTCCCTTCGAGTGCGAGTTCGTCGCGGTCAACCACTCGATCCCGGACGCGCTGGCCGTCTTCATCCGCACGGCCGCGGGCAACGTGCTGCACACGGGCGACTTCAAGATGGACCAACTGCCGCTCGACGGCCGGATCACCGACCTGCGGGCCTTCGCGCGCCTGGGCGTGGAGGGCGTCGACCTCTTTATGTCCGACTCCACCAACGCGGACGTCCCCGGCTTCACGACGGCCGAGAAGGAGATCGGACCGGTGCTGCAGCGCCTGTTCGGCGAGGCCGAAAAACGGCTCATCGTCGCGTCGTTCTCCTCGCACGTGCACCGCGTGCAGCAGGTCCTGGACGCCGCGGAGATCCACCACCGCAAGGTCGCGTTCGTGGGCCGCTCGATGGTGCGCAACATGGCCATCGCGTCGAAGCTCGGGTACCTGAGGGTCCCCGACAACATCCTGGTCGACCTCAAGGACGTCGACAACCTGCCGGACCACAAGGTGGTCCTGATGTCGACCGGCTCCCAGGGGGAGCCGATGGCCGCGCTGTCCCGCATGGCCAACGGAGACCACAGGATCAACGTGGGTCCGGGAGACACCGTGATCCTGGCGTCGTCGCTGATCCCCGGCAACGAGAACGCGGTCTTCCGCATCATCAACGGGCTGATGCGCCTCGGCGCCGACGTGGTCCACAAGGGCAACGCCAAGGTGCACGTGTCCGGGCACGCCTCGGCCGGGGAGCTGCTCTACTGCTACAACATCGTCAGGCCGCGGAACGTGATGCCCGTCCACGGCGAGACCAGGCACCTGATGGCCAACGGGCGGCTTGCGCAACAAACCGGAGTCCCGGCCCGCAACGTGCTCCTGACCGAGGACGGTTCCGTGGTGGACCTCCGCGACGGCGTGGCGAGGCTCGTGGGCCGCGTGGACTGCGGGTTCGTCTACGTGGACGGGTCCAGCGTCGGCAGCATCACCGACGACGACCTGAAGGATCGCCGGACGCTGGGCGAGGAGGGCTTTATCTCCGTGATCAGCGTAGTCAACCGGCAGACCGGCAAGCTGGTGTCCGGTCCGGACATCCACGCGCGCGGCGTGGCGGAGGACGACTCCGTGTTCGACGACATCAAGCCGAGGATCGCCGCCGCGCTGGAGGAGGCGGTGCTGAACAACCCGACGCACACGACCCACCAGCTCCAGCAGGTGGTGCGAAGGGTGATCGGTTCCTGGGTCAGCCGGAAGCTGCGGCGCAGGCCGATGATCGTCCCCGTTGTCCTGGAGGCCTAAAGGGGCGTGTAGATCCCCGGTATAACGGCCCAATTCGGGTACCGTGGCCCGTATGGCCACCCGTACTTCCCCCAGCCAGCCGAAGGCCTCTGGCCGCAAACCGGCCGGCGCAGCAGGGTCCCGCAGCAAGTCCACCGACACCGCCGCGCGATCCTCCACCGCCCGCACGCGGCAGCAGCCGCAGGTTCCCGAGCACGACCTGCCCCTGCCGCTGCGCGCGGTCCGCGGACTGTGGATGGGAATCGCGCGCGTCGTCGGCGGCGCGTTCCGCAAGATCGGGCAGGACCTCCACCCGGACCACGACGTGCGCCGCGACGGCACCGGGCTGTTCCTGGTGATCATCGCCGCGATCGTGGCCAGCGTCGAGTGGTGGGGCCTGCGCGGGCAGGGCTGGTACGGGACAACCGTGCACAACGTCGCCGGCGGGACGTTCGGCTTTGTGGCTGTCATCCTGCCGTTCGTCCTCCTCGCGGGCGCGTTCCGGCTCTTCCGGCATCCCGAGGAGCACCGGACCAACACCCGCGTGGGCATCGGCCTCACGCTGGGGACCGCGGCCGGCACCGGCATCGCCCACGTGGTCGCGGGAGTCCCGACGCTCTCCGACGCCTTCGAGACGCTCTGGTCCGGGGGCGGCATCGTCGGCTTTCTCATGACGTCTCCCATCTCGGGCCTCATCAGCCGCTGGGGCGCGCTGGTCCTGATGCTCCTGCTGCTTTTCCTGAGCCTCATGATCATCACGGCGACCCCGTTCCGTCACATTCCCGCGCGGCTCCGCCAGGGCTACGAGTGGATCATGGGGCAGCCGGAGGATTCCCGCGACGGCGGCGGCGGGGACGCCGCCGATCACGACCAGAGCTATCTCTACGAGGAGCGGAAGGCCCAGGCCCGGGAGGACCGCAAGTCCCGCCGCAAGGGCAAGCTCTTCGGCAAGGACAAGCAGTCCCGCCAGGACGAGGCGGGTCGCGAGGTGTTCTCCGGCGACGAGGCCTACGACAACGCCGTCATCCGCGAGGCGGACGAGGAGGTCCAGCCGGCCCCCGTCGACGACTCCCCACGGATCCCGCCGGGAGTCCGCCGCCCCACCGCGTCCGAGCGCGCCATCGAAAAGATCAAGAGCGACGTCGGGCTAGGAGCGCCCGGCGAGCCGGTGACCGAGGCGATCGACACCGTGTCCCTCTCCGCCCTGGCGGCGTCCGCGCCGAAGGTCCCCTCGACGCCGGTGGCGCAGCCCGCGCCGCTCGCGCCCATTCCGCAGCGCACCGAGCAGCTGCAGCTCTCCGGCGACGTGGCCTACACCCTGCCGGCGTCCGAGTTCCTGCCGTCCGGACCGCCCGCCAAGGAGCGCTCCGAGGCGAACGACGCCGTCGTCAAGGCGCTCACGGGTACGCTCGACCAGTTCAAGGTCGAGGCGCAGGTGACCGGTTTCAGCCGCGGGCCGACGGTGACGCGCTACGAGATCGAGCTCTCCCCGGGCACCAAGGTGGAGCGGGTCACGGCGCTGAGCAAGAACATCTCCTACGCCGTCGCGTCCTCCGACGTGCGGATCCTTAGCCCCATCCCGGGCAAGAGCGCCATCGGGATCGAGATCCCCAACGCGGACAAGGAGGTCGTCGCCCTCGGCGACGTGCTGCGCTCCAACGCCGCCCGCAAGACCGAGCACCCCATGGTGATGGGCGTCGGCAAGGACGTCGAGGGCGGCTTTGTGGTCGCGAACCTGGCGAAGATGCCCCACCTCCTGGTCGCGGGCGCCACCGGCGCGGGCAAGTCCTCGTTCGTCAACTCGATGATCACGTCCATCCTGATGCGGGCGACTCCGGACGAGGTGCGCATGGTCATGGTCGACCCCAAGCGCGTGGAACTCACCGCCTACGAGGGTGTCCCGCACCTGATCACGCCGATCATCACCAATCCGAAGAAGGCCGCGGAGGCGCTGCAGTGGGTCGTCCGCGAGATGGACACCCGCTACGACGACTTGGCGAACTTCGGCTACAAGCACATCGACGACTTCAACAAGGCAGTCCGCAACGGCAAGGCCGTTCCGCCCGAGGGCTCGAAGCGGGTCATGAAGCCCTACCCGTACCTGCTGGTGATCGTGGACGAGCTCGCGGACCTGATGATGGTGGCCCCGCGCGACGTGGAGGACTCGATTGTCCGCATTACGCAGCTTGCGCGGGCGGCCGGCATCCACCTGGTGCTGGCGACCCAGCGCCCGTCCGTGGACGTGGTCACCGGACTCATCAAGGCAAACGTCCCGTCGCGGATGGCCTTCGCCACCTCGTCCGTCACCGACTCCCGCGTTGTTCTGGACCAGCCGGGCGCCGAAAAGCTGCTGGGGCAGGGCGACGCCCTCTTCCTCCCGATGGGCGCCTCCAAGCCCATGCGCGTCCAGGGGGCCTGGGTCACCGAGTCGGAGATCCATCGGGTCGTGGAGCACGTCAAGGGCCAGCTAAAGGCGGAGTACCGCAAGGACGTCGCGGTCGAGGTCGCCAAGAAGGAGATCGACGACGACATCGGAGACGACCTCGAGGTGCTGCTGCAGGCGACCGAGCTGGTGGTCACCACCCAGTTCGGCTCGACCTCGATGCTGCAGCGGAAGCTGCGGGTCGGGTTCGCCAAGGCCGGACGGCTGATGGACCTGCTCGAGTCCCGTGGAGTCGTGGGCCCGTCCGAGGGGTCCAAGGCGCGCGACGTCCTGGTGAAGCCCGACGACCTGCCCGGGGTGCTCGCCACCATGCGCGGCGAGGACGGGCCCGCATCGGCGTCGGAGGCCCCGCCCATGGAGGCGGCGCTGGCCGAGAACGCCAACGCGAACCACTACGGAACCGACCTGGTCGCCGAGGACCTTGCGAACCGCACCCAGGCGATCGAGTACCACGACGGTCTGGACGAGAACGACGACGAGGGCTCCGAGGACGCCTGGAACCTCACCGGAAGGTAGCCTGAGACCGTGACTGCGCATGAGGGGGACCGCGGCAACGACCCGGTCCCAACGCTGAACATCGCGAACGTCCTGACGACGCTGCGGATCGTTATGGTCCCCTTTTTCGCCTGGGCGCTCGTCGCGGACGACTCCCGGTACGGCGTCCTGCGCTGGGTCGCCGTCGCCATCTTCGTGGCGGCCGTCTACACGGACAAGCTCGACGGCGACCTGGCGCGCAGCCGGGGGCTGATCACGAACTTCGGCAAGATCGCCGACCCGATAGCGGACAAGCTGCTGCTTGGCTCGGCGCTGGTGCTGCTGTCCTGGCTCGGCGAGCTTCCGTGGTGGATCACCATCGTGATCCTGGTCCGCGAGCTCGGCATCACGCTGCTCCGTTTCGCCGTCATCCGCTACGGCGTGATGCCCGCCTCCCGCGGGGGGAAGCTGAAGACGGTGACGCAGTCGCTGGCCGTGTTCCTCTACCTGCTCCCGGTGACGCACACCGTGGGCTGGCTCGGCGTCGTGGCGCTGGCCGTTATGCTGCTGGCGACCGCCATCACCCTCTACACGGGCGTCGAGTACGTCTTCCAGGCGGCGCGACTGCGCGCCGCGGCCCTGAGGAAGAAGTAGATGACGGTTCCTCCGGCCGATGCCACGCACTGTTGGCCAACGCCGCGGACGGGCGGCCCCGGGCTGCCGCTCGCGCGCCAAGTGGTCCAGGCGGCCATCGAGCGTTCGCTGACGCTGGCGACGGCCGAATCGCTGACCGCCGGGCTTGTGTCCGCCGCCCTGGCCGACGTCGCGGGGTCCTCGGCAGTCCTGCGTGGCGGGGTCGTTTCCTACCACAACGACGTCAAGACCGGGCTCCTCGGGGTCGACGCCGGACTCCTCGAGCGGCAGGGATCGGTCGATGCCCGGGTCGCCGTCCAGATGGCCCTCGGCGCGCGCCGCGCGTGCGGGGCGGACATCGCGGTTTCCACCACCGGTGTCGCCGGGCCGTCCGCGCACGACGGCAAGGAGGTCGGGACGGTATTTGTCGGCTTCGCCGGGCCCGCGGGGAGCGGCAGCGAGGAACTCCACTTGGAGGGGGACCGCCAGGCGATCCGGGTCCAGGCCCGCGACGCCGCGCTCCGGCGGCTGCTGGCCATGTTGCCCCGCAACGATTAACGCACAACCCGCGCCGACCACTGGCAGGCGCGGGCCCCGAATGGATAGTGTGGGGGCGTGGGAACAAAACGCGGCCCCCGGTAGTTGGAAAAAGCATTGGGGCCGCGCAGAAGGCGCACCCGATCCGACCGTCAAGTTGGCGCAAGGACCCGAAGGAGTAAGGCAATACACATGGTCAAGCAACCCGTAACCGTGAACGGTGTAGTCCGTTGGCGGGATGTGGGCCTGACAGAAGATGCCCGCCGCGACCAGAAGGAGCGCAAGATGGTTGTCCTACGCCACGAGATCGGCGATGTCCTGCGGGACGTCCGTCAGCGCCAGGGCCGTACCCTGCGCGAAGTGTCACACAATGCCCGTGTATCCCTCGGCTACCTCTCGGAGGTCGAACGCGGCCAGAAGGAAGCGTCCTCCGAACTGCTCTCGTCCATCTGCGGCGCCCTGGACGTGCCGTTGTCGCTGATGCTGCGCGAGGTCAGCGACCGCGTCGCCATGGCAGAAGGCGTCGACATTCCGGACACCGTTCCCTCCGAGCTGGCGAACCAGTTCGGCTCCATGTCGGAGGAATGGCCGGACCGGTTGGCCAAGGGCCTGGCCTCGAGCCACTAACCGCACCCCGCGTCCAAGGAAAGGGACCCGCTCGCGGGTCCCTTTTCCGTGTCGCGCATCGGGGTGCCGGACTTCCCGTCGGCGTCCGCTAGAGCGGATCGTTGCGGTATGAGACGTTGAGCCTGGTGAGCAGCGAGGCCAGCCGGGCGAGGTCGTCCACGGGCCAATCGGCGAGCAGCTCGTGGAAGACGACGCGGCGCGCGGACTGGGCCGCCGAGAGTTGGCGCGCACCCTCCTCGGTGAGGGTGATCGTCTGGGCGCGCCCGTCCTGCGGATCCGCCTCCTTGCGCACGATGCCCAGCTTCTCCAGCAGGGTCACCTGTCGGCTGACGGAAGGCTTGCCCACGCCGATCTCCGCGGCGAGATCCGTGAGGCGCAGGCTGCCCCTGCGCTGCAGCGCGGCCAGGAGGCCGTAGGCGCCCGGTTCCATGTCCGGATGGACCTGGCGGGCGACCTTGTTTCCGTTGGCCCGGGCTCGCCGCCACAGGAAGCTCAGCTGCTCCTCCATGTCGTGGATGGCCTGGTCGCGGTCCCCGGTGGACGCCGGGGGATGGTGATGCGTCATGCCCCCATGATAGGCCGCGTCGGCTCCTGATTCGGCCGCAGGCGTGGGAGAATGCGGGTGTGCGATTAAGCGAGTTTTGGCGGCTAATGGAAGACGAGTTCGGCTCCGGCTACGCCCGCGTGCTGGCCAGGGATCTGGTCCTGACGGGGCTGGGTGGCCGCACCGCGCAGGAGGCGCTGTCGGCGGGAACGCATCCCAAGACCGTTTGGCTCGCCGTCTGCGAGATGCAGGACGTGCCAGCCGAGCGGCGGCTGGGCATCGATAGGGCGGCCAAGGGCTGAACGCCCGAGGGGACACGCCGCGCACCTAAATCGAATATCTGTTCGGATGGCGATAGGCTCCTCACAGAGAAGAACCAAGGGGCTGCCGGCCCCGATCGTCCACAACCCCGGCGCCCCGGGCCAAATCGTCCGGGCCTGCGCATAGCGTGGTTTGCAGGACGAACAAGGGGCCGGGAGGCCACGAGACAACCGAGGTGGACAATGGCCGCAATGGACCGCGAGAAGGCGCTCGAAGCAGCGCTGGCTCAGATCGACAAGCAGTTCGGCAAGGGATCCGTGATGCGACTGGGTGATGACACCCGCGCGCCGATCGAGGTGATCCCCACCGGATCGATCGCCCTGGACATCGCCCTGGGAATTGGCGGGCTGCCTCGCGGCCGCGTTGTCGAAATCTACGGGCCGGAGTCCTCGGGTAAGACCACGGTCGCCCTGCACGCGGTGGCGAATGCCCAGAAGAACGGCGGCATCGCCGCGTTCATCGACGCCGAGCACGCGCTCGATCCGGAATACGCCAAGAAGTTGGGCGTGGACACGGACGCCCTGCTGGTCTCCCAACCGGACACCGGTGAGCAGGCGCTGGAGATCATGGACATGCTGATCGGCTCCGGTTCGCTGGACGTCATCGTCATCGACTCCGTTGCCGCGCTGGTTCCCCGGGCGGAGATCGAGGGCGACATGGGCGACAGCCACGTCGGCCTGCAGGCTCGTCTGATGAGCCAGGCGCTGCGCAAGATCACCGGCCGCCTGAGCCAGACGAAGACCACGGCCATCTTCATCAACCAGCTGCGCGAAAAGATCGGCGTGTTCTTCGGCAGCCCGGAGACGACCACCGGTGGCAAGGCGCTGAAGTTCTACGCCTCCGTGCGCATCGATGTCCGTCGCATCGAGACGCTGAAGGAAGGCACCAACGCGGTCGCCAACCGGACCCGGGCCAAGATCGTCAAGAACAAGATGGCGCCGCCCTTCAAGCAGGCGGAATTCGACATCGTCTACGGCCACGGCATCTCCCGCGAGGGCGGCCTGATCGACATGGGCGTGGAGGAGGGCTTCGTGAAGAAGTCCGGCGCCTGGTTCACGTACGACGGCGACCAGCTGGGCCAGGGCAAGGAGAACGCCCGCCGCTTCCTGACGGACAACCCGGACCTGGCCAACGAACTGGAGCGCCGGATCAAGGAAAAGCTCGGCATCGGCGCCCAGGCAGAGCCCGAAGCCAAGGATCCGAAGCTGAAGGCCGTCTCGGATTCCTAGGGTCGTGTCGCAAACACCGGACTGGAGCGGCCTGACCGATGCCGGCGACGGCGTCGCAGGGCCGCTCCCGCCGCCGGCGGCCGTTCCTGGGGAAGGCGCCGCAGCCCCCTTTGTGTCCGAACGGGAGTCGGTGCGGCCATCCGCCAAGCCCAGGCGACAGAAGCGGTCCACGGACGGCGACGACGCCGACCCGGAGTCCCGGGCCCGGGCCATCGTCCTGAGGCAGCTAACGGGGGCGGCCAAGAGCCGCAAGCAGCTCGAGGACAAACTCGCCCAGCGTGAGATCCCGGCGGAAGCGGCCCGTGCCGTGTTGGACCGCTTCGAGGAGCTTCAGCTGATCGACGACGAGGCCTTCGCGGAGGCGTGGGTCCGCAGCCGGGCCCAGTCGCGCGGCCTGGCCGGGGGGGCGCTTCGCCGCGAACTCCGCGACAAGGGCATTCCGCAGGACATGGCGGACCGCGCCCTCGAGCAGCTCACCGCAGAGGACGAGGACGCCACGGCGCGCGAACTCGCCCGCCGCAAGTTGCGCTCGGTGCCGCCCACCGGGGATCGGGACAAGTCGGTCCGCAGGATCGTCGGAATGCTGGGCCGCAAGGGCTACGGCCCCTCGGTGGCCTTCAGGGTGGCCAACGACGCGTGGGCCGAGCACGTCCTGGGCCACTAGCGCCGGGTCGGCCCGCGGCCGGGGATTCGGTACCCTTGAACGGTGAGTCTCACCATGCCCAACACCCCGATCCTGCCGGCCGACGGCGCCGCCGAGCGCACCTACGAAGTGCGGACGTTCGGTTGCCAGATGAACGTCCACGATTCCGAGCGCCTGGCAGGACTCCTGGAGACGTCCGGCCTGGTCCCGGCGGCCGAGGGGCACGGCGTAGCGGACGTCATCGTCTTCAACACGTGCGCGGTGCGCGAAAACGCCGACAACAAGCTTTACGGAAACCTTGGCCGGCTCGCGCCCATCAAGGAACGGCGCCCGGGGATGCAGATCGCCGTCGGTGGCTGCCTGGCGCAGAAGGACCGCGAGACCATCCTGCAGAAGGCCCCCTGGGTGGACGTGGTCTTCGGCACGCACAACGTGGGTTCCCTGCCGGCGCTGCTGGAGCGCGCACGGCACAACAACGAGGCCCAGCTGGAGATCCTCGAGTCGTTGGACGTCTTCCCGTCGACGCTCCCCACCAAGCGCGACTCGGTGTACTCGGGCTGGGTCTCCATCTCCGTGGGCTGCAACAACACGTGCACCTTCTGCATCGTGCCGAGCCTGCGCGGCAAAGAACGCGACCGGCGGCCGGGCGACGTCCTGGCCGAGGTCGAGGCGCTCGTTGCCGACGGCGCAATCGAGGTCACGCTTCTCGGACAAAACGTGAATTCCTACGGCGTCGAATTCGGCGACCGGTTGGCGTTCGGCAAGCTGCTGCGCGCCTGCGGCAGCATCGAGGGGCTGGAGCGCGTGCGCTTCACCAGCCCGCATCCCGCGGCGTTCACCGACGACGTCATCGACGCCATGGCGGAGACGCCCAACGTGATGCCGCAGCTGCACATGCCCCTCCAGTCCGGATCGGACAAGATGCTTAAGGACATGCGGCGTTCGTACCGGTCGAAGAAGTTCCTCGGCATCCTCGACCGCGTCCGCGAGCGCATCCCGAACGCCGCCATCACCACCGACATCATCGTCGGTTTCCCGGGCGAGACCGAGGAGGACTTCCAGGCCACCCTCGACGTCGTCGAGGAGTCCCGCTTCGCCAGCGCCTTCACCTTCCAGTACTCCAAGCGCCCCGGCACACCGGCCGCGGAGCTCGCGGACCAGCTTCCCAAGGCCGTGGTGCAGGAACGCTACGAACGGCTGACGGCGCTCCAGGACAGGATTTGCGCGGAGGAGAACGCGCTGCAGGTCGGCCGTCGCGTGGAGGTCATGGTCACCGCGCAGGCGGGGCGGAAGTCCAGCGAGACGCACCGACTGTCCGGCCGCTCGCGAGACCAGCGGCTGGTGCACTTCACGGTTCCCGATGGAGCGGAGCACCCGCGCCCGGGAGACCTGGTGACCGTGCCCGTGACCTCCGCGGCGTCGTTCCACCTCATCGCGGACCCGCGTGACGCCTCGGACTACGCACTCCGCCGCTCGCGGGCCGGGGACGCGTGGGACAGGGCGCAGGCAGAATCGTGCGGCGTGCCCGCGCCCGGCGGACCTTCGGGCGGCGGGGGAGTCTCGCTGGGCATGCCCTCGCTGCCTCCGCGCGCCTAGCCGGTGGGCGACGCCTCCGCGGCACGGCCGGTTGTGGCCATCGTCGGCCCCACCGGCACCGGAAAGTCGGACCTCGCCATCGCGTTGGCCCAGCGCCTGGGCGGGGAGATCGTCAACGGCGACGCCCTGCAGTTCTACCGCGGGATGGACATCGGCACCGCCAAACTCCGGCCCGACGAGCGCGGAGGCATCCCCCACCACCTCCTGGACATTCTCGACGTCACCGAGGAGGCGAGCGTCGCGCGCTTCCAGACACAGGCCCGATCCGCCTTCGACGACATCTCCTCGCGGGGCCTGCTTCCCATTCTGGTCGGAGGTTCGGGGCTCTATGTTCGCGCGGCGCTCGACGTGCTCGAGTTTCCCCCGACCGAGCCCGGGGTCAGGGGACGAATCGAGGCCGAGGCACGCGCCGCTGGCCTGGACACGCTGCGCGCACGGCTGCGGGCCGTCGACCCGGTGTCCGCCGAACGGCTCAACGACGAGCGCCGCGTCGTCAGGGCCCTCGAGGTCCACGAATTGACGGGCAGGCCCTTCAGCTCCTTTATGCCGGAGCGCACGTACGCCCGCCCCGCGGTGCAACTGGCGCTGGACCTCGACCGCCCGCTTCTGCACGGCCGGCTGCGCGAGAGGGTCCACCGGATGGTGCGCGGGGGGTTGCTGGAGGAGGTCAGGGAGCTGGATGCACGGGGCCTGCGCTCGGGCAAGACGGCCGCGCGCGCCATCGGGTACGCGCAGTTCCTCGAGGTGCTGGACGGGCTGGCCTCCACCGAAGAGGCCGCCGAACGCACCGTGGTCGCGACGCGGCAGTTCGCGCGCCGACAACTGACCTGGTTCCGCGCGGACCATCGCGTGAACTGGCTGGACGCCGCCTCCACGGGACTGGCGTACGAGGCCGAACGGATGGTTGCCGACGCCCATTAGGCTTGGAACATGAGCATCGACAACGCCGCCCAGCCGAACGCCCTCGCGGGACTGGCCTTCGCCAAGGGCCACGGGACGGGCAACGACTTTGTCCTGATCGCCGACCCCGACGGCACCCGCTTCCTCGCACCCGCCGACGTCGCCTTCCTGTGCGACCGGCATCGCGGCATTGGTGGCGACGGCCTCATCCGTGCCGTGAGGTCGGAGACGCTGCCCGAGGGCCTGGCCCTGTTGGAGTCCGATCCCCGCGCCGAGTGGTTCATGGACTATCGCAACGGGGACGGCTCGCTATCGGAGATGTGCGGCAACGGAGTGCGTGTCTTCGTCCACTTCCTCATCGCGGAGGGCCTCGTCACCCTGGCCGACGGGGAGGCGCTGACCATCGGCACACGGGCAGGCATCAAGACGGTGGCACGCTCCGCCGACGGCTATGCGGTGGACATGGGGCCGTGGGAGTTCGCTTCGCCCACGCTGGCGGAGGAGCGAGCCCTCGACGCGCTGGTGGAGACCGATGGCCTCGAGGTGGCCCGGCCCGCCCTGAGCATCAGCATGGGCAACCCCCACACCGTCGTGGCGCTATCGGAGGCCTCCGAACTCGAGCAGGCGGAGCTGCACCGGGCGCCGCGCGTGGATCCCGTCCCGGAGCACGGAACCAACGTCGAGTTCGTGGTTCCCTCCGAGCCGCTGGTCGACGCCGGAGTCGGCGGCATCCGGATGCGGGTGCACGAGCGCGGCGTGGGGGAGACGCTGTCCTGCGGGACCGGGGCGTGCGCGGCCGTTGTGGCGACGCGGCACTGGGCGGGCGGAGCGGTCGCGGACCGCTGGGACGTACAGGTTCCCGGGGGTGTGGTGGGCGTCCGCTTCATTACCGCGCCGGACGGGCGCGAGCACGTGGAACTCAGCGGGCCCGCCGCGATCGTCGCCCGCGGAACGCTCGCCTAGGACCGCAGGTCAACCAGTCGACTTGTCTACTGGTCTGTGCTGGTCGCGACAGGAGGCCGGGCAACGCGCAGCAGCCTGAAGGACTTGGACGTGGATGCGCGTTCGACCGCCCACTCGGCCGGCAGCTGGTCCCTCAGCCATGCCTGGAGCGAGTCCGAGCCAAGGTTCTTCTGCACCACCAGCCATGCCACCCCGCCGGGGGCCAGGCGGGGCAGCCACTGGAGGAGGATCGCGTGCAACTCCTCCTTGCCGACCCGGATCGGGGGATTGGACCAGATGGTCGCAAACTCCAGATCCGCCGGCACGGAGTCCGGCGTGCCCGCCACGACGTTCCCCAAGCCCAGGAGTCCGGCGTTCTCACGCGTCAGTTCGATGCTGCGCTCGTTGACGTCGACGGCGTACACGGTGGCCCCTGGCGACTGCAGCGCAAGACTCAGGGCGATGGGGCCCCAGCCGCAGCCGATGTCCAAGAGCGCGCCGTGCCCGGCGGGGGCCGGCGCGCCGGCCAGCAGGACCGCGGTGCCCTTGTCCACGCCGTCGGGGCTGAAGATCCCGCCGGAAGTCACCACAGTGCGGTCGGCGCCGCCAAGGCGCACCGTGACGGTCTTGCGCTTGAGCGGTGTGGACGGCTGTGCGCTGAAATAGTGGTCGGAACCCATGCAGGCAGGTTAACCGCCACCGCTGTTCCGCGGGAAATCCGCGGGGATGCCGAGCTGTGCCGGAAGGGCGCGCGAGAGGGCGACCCGTCCGTTCGCCCACCGGGGAACCATGGTCCAAATGACGGGGGTGGGGACTATTCTGGAAGGAACAATCCGCCAAAGGGGAACATGACCAATTTGAACCAGCCCAACCCGCAGGACCACGGCCTGAACGAGGACGAGATCCAGTCCGTGATCGACCGTATCCTGGCCGCGGACAACGCGGCCGCGAAGAAGTCCGCGGGCAAGCCCTCCGGCGGCGCCGACGGCGCGTTGTCGGGAGGCCGGGCACAGGCGCTGGGCTTGACCGGGCGCGAGCATTCGGAGTTCGACGGCGACCAGCGGGACCTTGAGGAGAGGCGCGCACTCCGCCGCGTTGCCGGCCTGTCCACCGAGCTGGAGGACGTCAGCGAGGTCGAGTACCGGCAGCTGCGCCTGGAGCGCGTGGTTCTCGCCGGCATCTGGACCGAGGGGACAGCCGCGGACGCGGAGAACTCGCTGCGCGAACTCGCGGCGCTGGCCGAGACGGCGGGCTCGGAGGTGCTGGACGGTGTGATCCAGCGGCGCCTGAAGCCGGACCCGGGAACGTTCCTCGGATCCGGCAAGGCACTCGAGCTCAAGGAGATCGTCGCCGCGACCGGTGCCGACACCGTCGTTGTGGACTCGGAACTCTCGCCGTCCCAGCGGCGCGGACTCGAGGACATCGTCAAGGTGAAGGTCATCGACCGGACCGCACTGATTCTGGACATCTTCGCGCAGCACGCGCAGAGCCGCGAAGGCAAGGCGCAGGTTGAGTTGGCCCAGCTCGAGTACCTGCTCCCGAGGCTCCGCGGCTGGGGCGAGTCCATGTCCCGGCAGGCTGGCGGTCGCGTCGGCGCGGCGGGCGGCGGCATCGGTTCCCGTGGCCCCGGCGAGACCAAGATCGAGCTGGACCGGCGGCGCATCCGCACGCGCATGGCCAAGCTGCGCCGCGAGATCACCGCCATGAAGCCGGCGCGGGAAACCAAGCGGGCCAACAGGAAGCGCAACACCGTTCCGTCCGTGGCCATTGCGGGCTACACCAACGCCGGCAAGTCGTCGTTGCTGAACCGGCTGACCGACGCGGGCGTCCTGGTGGAAAACGCGCTGTTCGCCACCCTGGACCCCACCGTCCGCAAGACGGAGACCGCCGATGGGCTGGGCTACACGCTGGCCGACACCGTCGGGTTCGTCCGCTCGCTGCCGACGCAACTCATCGAGGCGTTCCGCTCCACGCTGGAGGAGGTCGCCGACTCGGACCTCATCCTGCACGTGGTCGACGCGTCGCACCCGGACCCGGAAGGCCAGATCCACGCCGTCCGGCAGGTCTTCACCGAGGTGGATGCGCAGAACGTCCCCGAGATCATCGTCCTCAACAAGGCCGACATCGCCGACCCCTTTATTGTGGAGCGAATCCGCCAGCGCGAGCCCCGCCACGTCGTCGTTTCGGCACGAACCGGGGACGGCATACCGGAACTGCTGCGCATGATCAGCGAGTCGATCCCTCGGCCGGACGTGCGTCTGGAGCTCCTTGTGCCCTACGAGCGCGGCGACGTCGTCAACCGCCTCCACGGCTCGGACGCGGAAATCCTGGAAACCGAGCACGTGGAGCACGGAACAAGGATGGTCGTCAAGGTCCGCGAGGGCCTGGCGGCCGAACTGGAGCAGTTCGCCGTCCATGGCTGAGGTCGACGACGTTCTTGGACTTCTCGATGCTGCCGTCGAGGGAATGGGCGGACAGAACCGACCCGGACAGCACCAAATGGCGCAGAAGGTGTGCGAATCCCTCGAATCCGGCAAGCACCTTCTGGTGCAGGCCGGGACGGGCACCGGCAAGTCGCTCGCCTACCTGGTTCCCGCGATCGCCCACGCCCTCGAGTCGGACAAGCCCGTCGTCGTCTCGACCGCGACCCTTGCGCTCCAGGCCCAGATCGTAGGCAGGGACGTGCCGCGGCTGCTGAAGCAGCTGGGGCCACACCTTCCTCGGCCGGTCGACGTCGCGCTCGCCAAGGGGCGCGGCAACTACGTCTGCAAGTACAAGCTGGGTGGCGGGTATCCCGACGAGGACGAGGGCGCGCTCTTCTCCCTCGGCGACGACGGCGCGGCGAGGCCGCTGACGGCCGGGGCCGGCCCCGGCAGCGCGTTGGGCCAGGAGGTCGTCCGCCTGCGCGAATGGGCCGAGGACACGGAGTCCGGCGACCGGGACGACCTGGTCCCGGGTGTGAGCGACCGCGCCTGGCGGCAGGTCTCGGTCACGGCCATGGATTGCCTGGGGGCACAGAAGTGCCCCATGGCGGAGGAGTGCTTCAGCGAACTGGCGCGCAAAAAGGCGGCGGACGCCGACATCGTCATCACCAACCACGCCATGCTCGCGGTCGCCGCCTTCGAGGGTCTGGCCGTGCTTCCCGAATTCGATACCGTCATCATCGACGAGGCCCACGAACTCCAGGACCGTGTAACGAGTTCGGTGACGCGCCCACTGTCCGTCGCCCTCGTTAGTGCCGCCGCCTCCGCCGCCCGGAAGCACTGCGCCGTCAGCGTGGAGGCCCTCAACCAGGCTGGCAGGGCGCTCCAGCGCAGCCTCGAGGGAGTCCCCACCGGGCTGATGCCCTCCGGGCTCAACGCGGAGCAGGCCGCCTCCGTGGCGCAAGTCAGGGAGGCCGCTCGCGTGGCCCTCTCCGACTCGAAGCCCGCGCCCAACGAGACGGTCGACGGGGGTCGGCAGATGGCCCGCTCGCAGCTGGTCTACCTCGTCGAGCAATGCGACCGCTTCGAGTCCGCCCAGGACTCGCGGGAGGTCCTGTGGGCGTCCCGCCCCGGTGCCTTCACGCCCGGCCAAGGGTTCGTTCAGCCGGACGAATCGACACCGGCAACGCTCAACGTCGCGCCGCTGTCCGTGGCGGGACGCCTGCGGGAGGGGCTTTTCGAGGGTCGTACCGTGGTCCTGACATCGGCAACGCTGGCCATCGGGGCGGCCTTCGAACCCGTGGCCGGCTCGCTGGGCCTCCTGGGCGACGGTGCGCCGACGTGGACGGGGGTCGACGTGGGGAGCCCGTTCGACTATCCGCGCCAGGGAATGCTGTACGTCGCCAAACACCTGCCCAAGCCCTCCCGCAACGTCTCGCCCGAGGCGCTCGCGGAACTGGGCGACCTGATCCGCGCGGCCGGAGGCGGAACGCTTGCCCTCTTCTCGTCCCGTCGGGCGGCGGAGGAGGCCGCCGAGGCCCTGCGACCGGTCCTCGAGCAGGAGATCCTCTGCCAGGGAGAGTCGGGGATGGCCTCCCTGGTCAAGCGGTTCGGCGAAGAACGGGACACGTGCCTGTTCGGCACCATGACCCTTTGGCAGGGCGTCGATGTCCCGGGGCCCGCCTGCCGCCTGGTCGTGATCGACCGCATTCCCTTCCCGCGCCCGGACGATCCCTTGTCCACGGCCCGGAGCCGGGACGTGGCGCGTCACGGGGGGAACGGATTTATGGCGGTCTCCGCGAGCCACGCGGCGGTCCGGCTGGCCCAGGGTGCGGGAAGGCTCATCCGGTCGACGGCGGACAAGGGAGTGGTGGCCGTGCTCGATTCCCGGCTGGCCACCGAGCGCTATGGGAGTTTCCTGCGCGCGTCGCTGCCGCCGATGTGGGCCACGACAGACAAGAAGACGGTGCTGGGCGCCCTGGAGCGGCTAGCCGGCTCCTAGGCAAGCGCCCAACGGGTCCCCGCCGCCGGTACGCCGGCGGGCAGGGCCCGCTCCCCGGGCTAGAGGGAACGCATCACCGAGACGACCTTGCCCATGATCGTGGCGTGGTCGCCGAGTATCGGTTCGTACTGGCGGTTCTGGGGGAGGAGCCACGTGTGCCCGTCCCGCTGGCGGAACGTCTTGACCGTCGCCTCGTCGTCCAGCAGGGCGGCCACGATGTCGCCGTTCTGGGCGTTCTGCTGGCGGCGCACAACGACCCAGTCTCCGTCGCAGATGGCAGCCTCCACCATCGAGTCGCCGCTGACCTTGAGCATAAACAGTTCCCCGTGGCCGACGAGCTGGCGCGGCAGCGGCATTACGTCCTCGATGGTCTGGTCGGCCAGGATGGGCCCGCCCGCGGCGATGCGCCCCACCAGCGGCACCATGGCGGTGTCCGCGGACGTGCTCAGCTCGGAAACGGGCATGCCGTTGATCGCGGTCAGGTCGGCCTCGCCCGAGGCCGACTCCGTTTTGGCCCCTTCGCTGAGCGTCAGCGGCATCAGGATCTCCATGGCCCTCGGCCGGCGAGGATCCCTGCGTATGTAGCCGAGCTTCTCGAGCTGCGCCAACTGGTGCGTGACACTGGAAAGGCTGGCCAGGCCCACCGTGTCGCCAATCTCGCGCATGGACGGGGGATACCCGTGCGAGGCCACGGCGCGCTGGATGGTTTCGAGGATTTTCTTCTGCCGGATGGTGAGGCTCTTCGGCGCCTTTTTCGGCGCCGGATTCTCCGCTGTGCTCATGCTGTACCCCATCCTCGTTGTCCCGTCGCTGCGGGAGAGTTGCGCATTCTGTCGGTGGCCGGTGGTGTAGTCGATCCCACTGGCGGCTTATCTCAACGCTAGTGGAACGGGTACCTCTTTCAAAGGTTTGTTCGAACGTGTCTCGACATTCATCGTCTAGGCATGCTAAAACTGGAGAAGTAAAATTCGAAGATGCGTTCGAATGAAAGTTTCGAAGCCAAGAACTTCGAACACGGACGGATTCGAACCCCCGCATGCTGGGGGCCGAAGCAATCAGAAAGGCACGTCATGGTTCAGATCGCGCTCCCCGCAACTGTTCGCCCCGCGGCACGCCCCCATAGCGCCGGCTCCGCCGCACGGTCCGCGGTGGCCGTCCCCCATCTCCGCATCGTCGGCGCGGACGCCGAGCCCTCGTCGGGGCACACCACCGACGTTCCACGGCGTGTGCACCTGACGCGCCGCGGCCGTTTCCTGCTGATCGGGCTTCCGGTCATGCTGGGGGCCACGGCCCTCCTGGTGTTGCTTGGCGTCTTCACCGCGCCCGCCATGGCAGCCGGAGCCGGTGCGGCATCGCCCGTCGACGCCGCGGCGGTGACCGTCGTGGAGGGCGAGACGCTCTGGGCGCTGGCAGCCGAATTCGCGCCGCACCGCGACCCGCGAGAGATCATCGCGGAGATCGTCGAACTGAACAACCTTTCCGGCCCAACGCTGGTTCCCGGTCAGGAACTGTTCGTCCCGTCCGGTCGGTAGGGCCGCGCCAGGAGCGCGCCGCGCCGGCGAATGTTACCCGTGGACCGACGCGATTGGGGCGCCGATCGGTGCCGCACTAGAATTGTCCGGTGAGTGATCAGCTTAAGCGCCTGGCCAGACTGCCGCTTCGGGACAACCTCAGGGGACTCGAGCCGTACGGTGCCCCGCAGCTTGACGTGCCGATCCTGCTCAACGTCAATGAGAACACCCATCCCGTGCCCCCCGAGGTCAGTGCCGCGATCGCGGCCGATGTCGCGGCCTGCGCCCCGGGGCTCAACCGGTACCCCGACCGCGAGTTCACCGAACTGCGGCAGCGCCTTGCCGACTATCTCGGGCACGGGCTGACGGCCGACCACGTTTGGGCCGCCAACGGATCCAACGAAGTGCTGCAACACATTCTCCAGGCGTTCGGCGGCCCAGGCCGCATCGCCATGGGCTTTCCTCCCACCTATTCGATGTACCCGCTGCTGGCCAGCGGGACCGACACCGCTTACGTCCGGGGTGTCCGTTCCGAGGACTTCGGCCTCTCGGCGGAGTCGGCCGCGGAACAGGTTGCCGCCAGCGGAGCGAACATCGTTTTCCTCTGCTCGCCGAACAATCCCACCGGGACCGCCCTGGGACTCGACGTGGTGGAGGCGGTCTACGAGGCCGGCGAGGCGAGCCAGGCCATCGTGATCGTCGACGAGGCGTACGCCGAGTTCGCCATGATCGGCACCCGCTCCGCACTGAACCTCCTGCCCGGACGCGACAGGCTGATCGTCTCCCGCACCATGAGCAAGGCCTTCGCGCTTGCGGGCGCACGGCTCGGCTACATGGCCGCCGTGCCGGAGATCGCCGACGCGCTGCGGCTCGTCAGGCTTCCATACCACCTCTCCGCCGTTACCCAGGCGACCGCCAACGCCGCGCTGAAGCACGTCGACGTGCTGCTGGCCACCGTAGAGGACATCAAGATGCAGCGCGACAGGATCGTCGACGAACTCAAGCGGCTGGGACTCTCGCCCGCCGCGAGCGACTCCAACTTCGTGTTCTTCGGTGGGATGGAGCACCCCGGCCGGATCTGGCAGGGGCTCCTGGACGCCGGCGTCCTGGTCAGGGATGTCGGGATCCCCGGCCACCTGCGTGTGACGGCGGGCACGGAGGCCGAAACCACCGCCTTCCTGAACCGGCTCGAGGAGCTGCTCGAGCCGGAACCGTCGGGGGCCCGCGGGTAGACTTGCCCTAGGTGGCGCCTGCCCTCCGGCGCGCCGCCCACCACCTTCCAGGCCTAAGGATCATCTATGTCTGCAGAATCGCCCAACGGCCGACGGGCCCGCATGGAGCGCAAGACCAGCGAGTCGTCGGTCCTCGTGGAGCTCAACCTCGACGGGACCGGCGTCGCGAACATCAGCACCTCGGTGCCGTTCTACGACCACATGCTGACCGCGCTGTCCAAGCACTCCCTGATCGACCTGACCGTCGAGGCCACGGGGGACACGCACATCGACGTCCACCACACGGTGGAGGACGTTGCCATCACCATCGGAGAGGCGTTGCGCACGGCGCTGGGCAACAAGGCGGGAATCCGCCGCTTCGGCGAGGCGACGGTGCCGCTGGACGAGGCGCTGGCGCACGCGGTGGTCGACATCTCCGGGCGCCCCTACCTGGTGCACTCGGGGGAGCCCGCCGGGCAGGAATACCACCTCATCGGCGGGCACTTCACCGGGTCCCTCACGCGCCACGTTTTCGAGTCGCTGACGCTCCACGCCCAGATCTGCCTCCACATGAGGGTGCTGGGCGGTAGGGATCCGCACCACATCGTGGAGGCCCAGTTCAAGGCGCTGGCCCGCGCGCTGCGGACCGCGGTCGAGCCCGACGCGCGCATCGGCAACGCCATCCCCTCCACGAAGGGCGCACTGTAGATGGCTGCGCCCAAGGTCACGGTCCTGGACTACGGTTCGGGGAACGTGCGATCGGCCGTTCGCGCGCTGGAACGGGTGGGGGCGTCGGTCACCCTGAGCGCCCGGCCCGAGGACGTCCTGGAGGCGGACGGCCTCCTGGTACCCGGCGTCGGCGCCTTTGCCGCGGTGATGAAGGCACTCGGCGACGTCGGCGCGGCGCGCTACATCGGACGCCGCATCGCTGGAAACCGTCCCGTGATGGGGATCTGCGTGGGACACCAGGTCTTCTTCGAGGAGGGTGTCGAGCACGGCGTCCGCACCAAGGGGCTGGGCGAGTGGCCCGGAACGGTTGAACTCCTTCCCGCGCCGATCGTCCCGCACATGGGCTGGAACACGGTCAAGGCCCCAGCCGGCACGCGCCTGTTCGCCGGCATTGAGGACGAGCGCTTCTATTTCGTGCACTCCTATGCCGTCCAGACGTGGGACTTCGAGGTCCTCCAGCCCGCCATGACGCCGCCGAAGGTCACGTGGTCGGAGCACGGCGCGCGCTTTATCGCCGGCGTGGAGAACGGCCCGCTGTCCGCGGTGCAGTTCCACCCGGAGAAGTCCGGCGACGCGGGGGCGCAACTCCTGGAGAACTGGCTCGGGACCCTCTGATGTGGAGCATCCTGCTGATGGCTCTGGCCGGCATCCTCGCGGGCGGGGCCATCTCGCTGCGGCAGCAGCGCGCACACGTCTCGTGGACCATCACCTGCTGGGTCCTCGCGGGCCTTTCACTCCTCGCGGCCTACGTCCTGACCTTCGCCGACTAGCGCGGCCCCGCCGCCTTGGCGGCGGGACCACCGCGCACCACATACACCCAACGAACCGAAAGTGCCGAACATGACCAACCACGACGTCCCCGTTCTCGAGCTCCTTCCCGCCGTCGACGTCGCCGACGGGCAGGCCGTGCGCCTTGTCCAGGGCGAGGCCGGCAGCGAGACGGGCTATGGCGATCCACTCGAGGCCGCCATGGCGTGGCAGAACGACGGCGCGGAGTGGGTCCACCTCGTGGACCTGGACGCCGCCTTCGGCCGGGGCAACAACACGGAGGTGCTGCGCAGGGTCGCCGACGAGCTCTCGATCAAGGTGGAGCTTTCTGGCGGCATCCGCGACGACGAGTCCCTGGACCGCGCACTCGAGTTCGGCGCGGCGCGCGTCAACCTCGGCACCGCCGCGTTGGAGAATCCGGAGTGGACAGCACGGGCCATCGAGCGCCACGGAGACAAGATCGCCGTCGGGCTCGACGTGCGCGGAACGACGCTCGCTGCCCGCGGCTGGACCAAGGAGGGCGGCGACCTTTGGGAGGTTCTCGCCCGCCTTGAGGATGCCGGCTGCGCCCGCTACGTCGTCACGGACGTCACCAAGGACGGCACGCTGCGCGGGCCGAACGTCGAGCTTTTGCGTCAGATGTGCGAGCGCACCGACAAGCCCGTCGTTGCCTCGGGCGGCATCTCAAGCCTCGAGGACCTGCGCGTCCTGCGCGAGCTTGTTCCGCAGGGCGTGGAGGGAGCCATCGTCGGCAAGGCGCTCTACGCGGGCAAGTTCACCCTGCCCGAGGCCCTCGACGTGGCTGGCCGACGCTGAGCGGCGGACTCCGGCACCCCGTGGGAGCGCACGATGGTCCCGCCGCCGGGGATGTGCCGTCGGCTTCCCGGCATCTGCCCGGACACATAGCCGCCGCTCTCGACCGCGCCGGCGGGGCCGCCGATTCGGCCGGACGCCCGTGGGCGGGCCGCGACCTGTCCGGCGAGGGCAACCCGCTGCACCACTTCGACGACGACGACGGTTCCGCGGACGCGGGCTACGAGGCGGCGATCGCGGGACTTCTGGCGGGCGCCGCCGCAGAGGAGGACGTGCACGCCGCCCTGGCGACGGCGCGGGTGTTCATCCCCGTGGTGGCGACTCTGGCCGACGGCGGCGCCGGCGCGCACGGCGTCGTGGAGGACAAGGAGGCCGACATGGCTCTGGTCACCATCACGGCCCCCGACGGGCGGACGGCCCTCCCGGTGTTCACAACCGTCCAGCGCCTCCAGGCCTGGCATCCCGAAGCCCGGCCGGTCGCGGTCCATGCCCCTCGGGCGGCCCTCTCGGCAGTCGCCGAGGGCGCGCATCTTCTGGTCGTGGATCCGGGCGCGCGCGTTACGTTCGTGCTGCGACGGCCCGCCGTCTGGTCCCTGGCCCGCCAAGAGCCTTGGCTGCCGAGCTACAAGGACGCGGCGCACCTGCAGGTACTCAGGCGGCTCGCCGACGCGGAAGCGACGGTGGTGGGCATTTCCGCGGGGCCGGGTGCTGGCGTCGCCAGCCGTTCCGCCGACGGTCGTGTGCTCGCGGGCGGGGGCCCGGGGCCGGAGCTGCGCCTGGAGATTTCTTTCAGGGCCGGCACCGCCGAAGCGGACGCCCGGGCGGCGGCCGCCCGGATCCAGAGCGCGCTGGGCGCCGACGCGGCGTTCGCGGAGGCGGTGGACTCTCTCGAGATCTCCCTGAAGGCGGCGCCGCCCGCGGCCTGATCCACGGGAGGGCCTTAAGGCCGAGAAGGGCCGGCCGCATGGCGGCCGGCCCTTCGGATGTCCTGCTAGTTGACGGGGCCCGTGAGCTTTTCGCCCGGTCCCTGGCCCGGCGCGTCCTGGATGGTGGACGCCTCGCGGAAGGCGAGCTGCAGCGTGCGCAGTCCGTCCCGCAGCGGCGCCGCGTGCTGGCTGCCGACTTCGGGGGCCGCGGCGGTGATCAGGCCGGCGAGGGCGGTGATGAGCTTCCGGGCCTCGTCCAGGTCCTTCAGCTCTTCGGCATCCGGGCCTTCGGCCAGGCCGCACTTGACCGCGGCCGCGCTCATCAGGTGAACGGCCGCCGTCGTGATGATCTCCACGGCGGCGACCTCAGAGATGTCGCGCACGTGGTCGGTGTCGGTGGAGGGGGCGGCCGAATTGGTTTCAGGGGTACTCATACTGCTAAGCTTTTCACAGACCGACTGGAATCGCGCATTCGGTGGTGCCGCTGGGAAACATTGGGTGGCATTGGAGCGCGCGGTTCCGGTACGCAAGTGGAGGCCTACTCCCACCCGCCGCAGCCGCACAGGCCGCCGGGTCAATTCGGTGGCGTGGAACCCAGGTTTCCGCCGGACGGCTCGCCGTCTTACGAATTCACTGGCCTCCGCCTGCCCCGCAGACGGAGGCCTTCTCCATGTGTGGGCGGCTTCCGAACGATCAACAGCAGGAGTTACACATCAGCGATCCACGCATTAATGATCGAATCCGCGTCCCAGAGGTGCGGTTGGTTGGACCCAACGGCGAACAGGTGGGCGTGGTCCGCATCGAGGACGCGTTGCGTCTGGCGTCGGAGTCCGACCTTGATCTCGTCGAGGTGGCGCCCACGGCGAAGCCTCCCGTGTGCAAACTGATGGACTTCGGCAAGTACAAGTACGAAGCCGCGGTCAAGGCCCGCGAGGCCCGCAAGAATCAGACCAACACGGTCCTGAAGGAAATCCGCTTCCGCCTCAAGATCGACAAGCACGACTACGAGACGAAGACGGGCCACGCACTCCGCTTCCTAGCGGCCGGCGACAAGGTCAAGGCCATGATCCAGTTCCGTGGCCGCGAGCAGCAGCGTCCGGAAATGGGCATCCGCCTCCTCAACAAGTTTGCCGAGGACGTCGCGGAGGTCGGAATGGTCGAATCCACCCCGCGGATCGACGGCCGAAACATGGTCATGGTCGTGGGGCCGCTGAAGAACAAGGCCGAAGCCAAGGCCGAAGCCCGCCGCCAGCAGCAGCGGGAGACGGACAAGGCCAGGTCGGTGGCTTCCAAGGAACGCGTCGACACCTCCGGCGACCAGCCGGCGTTGACGCAGAGCTTGGCCGACAACCTCCCGGACGACTTCATGGCCCGGGTGGCCCAGGTCGAGGCGGATGCTGCCGAGGCCGCGAAGGCGCCGGCCCCGGCGAAGGAAGAGGCAAAGCCGGAGGCCTCCGCCGCGGCCCCCGTCGAGACCGCGGAGAAGACTTCCGCTCCGGTCGCCAAGGCCCCCGCAGCCAAGGCTCCCGCTCCGGCGGCCGCCAAGGCTCCGGCACGGCCCGCGGCGGCGTCCGCTCCCAAGGCGGCGCCAAAGCCGGCAACGACTGCGACTACGGTGCCCAAGGCGGCACCGAAGCCCGTGGTCGCGGTTCCCAGGCCCACCCCCAAGCCCGCGGCCGTGCCCAAGCCGGCGCCCCGCAAGCCAGCCAAGCCGGGCCCGGCCAAGTAGCCGACCCGGTGCGGCGCGCCCCACGGGGCGAGCACACCACCAACGTGCCTCCGAAACCGGAGACACGAGAGATCCCCGGTCCTCAGGGACACGGGAGCACGTAAGGAGAACGGCGGACATGCCGAAGTTCAAGACCCACAGTGGAGCCAAGAAGCGCTTCAAGCTCACCGGTAGCGGCAAGCTCAAGCGCCAGCAGGCCAACCGCCGGCACTACCTGGAGCACAAGCCGTCCAGCCTGAAGCGCCAGCTCAAGGGCGACCGTATCGTCGCCAAGGCGGACACCAAGACCATCAAGCGGATGCTGGGAATCTAGCAAACCGCACCCGGGGGCCGCGGCTCCCATCCATCCATAGTTTTCCCTTGGCCGGAACCCACCTTGTGGACGGCCCGGGGGCAGAGCATTAAGGAGTACACACGTGGCACGTGTGAAGCGGGCGGTAAACGCCCACAAGAAGCGCCGGGTTATCCTCGAGCGGGCCAAGGGCTACCGCGGTCAGCGTTCGCGCCTTTACCGCAAGGCCAAGGAACAGCTGCTGCACTCGTTCGTCTACAGCTACGGCGACCGCCGCAAGCGTAAGGGCGACTTCCGCCGCCTGTGGATCCAGCGCATCAACGCCGCGGCGCGTGCCAACGGCCTGACGTACAACCGCCTCATCCAGGGCCTCAAGGCCGCCGAGGTCGAGGTTGACCGCCGTATGCTCGCCGAGCTCGCCATCTCCGACGCCAACGCCTTCAGCGCGCTGGTCAAGATCGCCAAGGAGGCTCTGCCGGCGGACGTGAACGCACCCGCCGCCCCCAAGGCCGCCCTGACCAAGACCGAGCTCACCGCGTCGAAGGCCCCGGCCGCCAAGGCTGCCCCGGCCGCCAAGGCCGCTCCCGCCGAGAAGAAGGCTCCCGCCGCAGCGGAGAAGTCCGTCGAGGGTGGATCCGTCAAGGCCGTCGAGGGCGAGGACGCCCCCGAGGGCTTCGTCATCAAGGGCAACCAGTCCAAGAAGTACCACGTGCCGGGCTCCACCTGGTACGAGCAGACCCAGCCGGAGTTCTGGTTCAACTCGGTCGAGGCCGCCAAGGCCGCGGGCTTCGAGCCCGCCGGTGGCGAGTCGCGCCAGCAGTTCAAGGGCTAGCCTTCACGGGCTGAGCAGCGGCCGTTGGGCCGCGTTCCTGCGAAGGGGACGGAATCCGCGTGGATTCCGTCCCCTTCGCCGTTCCCGGCTAAGGTTTTCGCATGACTATTGCGGGATCCAACGCCGAACCCATGACCAATCCGCGGGCCGAGCGCGTCAAGGACGTCGCCCGTCTCGCGTCGCGCATCGGCAGGAACCGCAGCGGACTGTTCCTCGCGGAGGGGCCGCAGTCCGTGCGCGAGGCGCTGCGCCTGCACCGGGAGCGGGGGGCAGCGGGCGGCGAGCCGGTCGTCGAGCAGCTGTACGCCACGGCGGAGGCCCTCGAACGTAATCCCGACCTCGCGGAGCTGGCGGGGGACGCGCCGCTGCGCCTGGCCACCACCGAGGTGATCGTGGCCATGGCCGATACCGTCACCCCGCAGGGACTGCTCGCCGTGTGCAGGATCCCGCGCGACACGCTTGCCGGCGTGCTCGCGTCGGCACCGCGGCTGCTCGCGGTCCTGTGCAGGGTGCAGGATCCCGGAAACGCCGGCACCGTGCTGCGTGCGGCGGACGCCGCCGGCGCCGACGCGGTCCTCGTGACGCAGGGAAGCGTCGACATGTTCAACCCCAAGGCCGTGCGGTCGACCGCCGGTTCCCTCTTCCACCTCCCGGTCGTCTCGGGGCTCGACTTCGACGAGACGGTCGCGGCCCTCCGCGCCGCGGGCATCGCCGTCCTCGCCGCCGACGGATACGGGGACATGGACCTGGATGCGCTGCAGGATCGGAGCGCGTCGCGCAGGCTCGTCGCGGCACCGGGACCGCAGATCGCCGCCCCGTCCCTTGCTGCGGCCGGCCCCGCCGCGGAACCTCGGTTGGAGGAGCCGACGGCGTGGCTGTTCGGCAACGAGGCGAACGGTCTCTCCACCGCCGAACTGGCCGCGGCGGACCACAGGGTCGCCGTTCCGCTGTATGGCGTGGCGGAATCCCTGAACGTTGGAACGGCGGCAACCGTCTGCCTCTATGCCTCGGCCCGGTCGCAGCGGCGCGGAGCGGGCGCGTGAGCGGCGTGCGGCAAATCGTGGGCGCGGCGATCGTCGACTCCCTGGGGTTTCCCCGCCGACTGCTGGCCGCCCGGCGCACCAAGCCGGAGGCGCTGGCGGGCCTGTGGGAGTTCCCGGGCGGCAAGGTGGAGGCCGGCGAGGGCTGCGAAGAGGCGCTGCTGCGCGAGCTGCGGGAGGAGCTGGGCGTCGATGCCCGGCTCGGGTCCGAGTTGCCGGGGCCGGGGAGCGGGGGCTGGCCGCTGACCGAATCGGCCTCGATGCGCGTGTGGTTCGCGGAGATCACGGCGGGGGAGCCCGCCCCGCTCGAGGACCACGATGAACTCCGGTGGGTCGACCTTGGGTCCTCCGCCGTCCTGGAGCTGGACTGGATTCCCGCCGACCTGCCGATCGTCAGGCAACTCCTGGGCGCCACGGCTACGGCCGGCGGCCGGCCCGGCGCAGGGGCGTAGTCCGCCGCCGCGGCGCACCTACAGCTTGTGCGCGAAACGGATGAGGTTGCCGTCCGGATCGACGTGGGCAGCCTCGCGGAGCCCGTATTCGGTGTCCAGGGCGTCGCTGGTGGGAGCGTCGTAGTCCACGCCACCGGTGGCGACCCGCCACTCGGCCGCCAGCCCGTCTGCGTCGTCAACGGTGACGAAGACCGAAGCGAAGTTGTTCTCCGGGGCGAGCGTGGGCGCCTCCCAGAGGTGGATCGCGATGCCGTCGCGGCGGGCCAGCGCGTACGCCTCGTCCCCGTCGTATCCCGTGACATTGAAGCCGAGGAGCGCGTAGTGCGCCATGGCGCGTTCAATGTCCAGGACGGGGAACACGGTTGCGGATGTCTCCAAGGTGGCCATGGTGCGAGCCTAGCGAGGCCTGAGGCCCGCGGCAACGAAGCGCGGGTGAACATCACGCTTCGACGTCGAACAGCGTCCCTTGCGGCGGCGGCGCGACCACGCCCGCGTTCCCGGCGGGCGGCGCATCGGGGTTCCCGTCCCCGCCCGGCGACGGGGCACGGAAGCCGCCGGAACCCGAGGCCAGGCCGTGCCGCGCACGGAAGTGGCGAATCCGCCCGTTCAGCCACGTCCGGTACTCGGCGTCAGCCACGGAGCCCCGGCGGTACAGGTTCCGGTAGCGCCCCACCAGTCCGGGGTGGTTCGTCTGGAGCCACTCCATAAACCATTCGCGCGCGCCGGGGCGCAGGTGCAGGGGACCCGCCGAGACGCTCGCCGCACCGGCCGCGGCCAGCCGGGCGAACAGCGCATCGAGCGCTTCGTCCGAGTCGCTGAGCCACGGGAGGATCGGCATGGCGAGCACGGAGCACTCGATGCCGCTGGCGCTCAGCCGCTCCACCAGCCTGAAACGCGCCTCCGGCGTTGGCGTACCCGGTTCTATGGAGGCGCTGAGCTCGGTGTTGGTCATGGCGATGGAGAGAGCGACCGACACGGGCACGCGCTCGGCGGCGCGCACCAGCACCCCCACGTCGCGGGCCAGCAGCGTGCCCTTGGTCAGGATGGAGAACGGCGTTCGGGAGTCGGCGAGCGCCGCGATGATGTCCGGCATCAACCTGTAGCGCCCCTCGGCGCGCTGGTAGGGGTCCGTGTTGGTGCCGAGCGCCACGTGTTCGTGGCTCCAGCCGGGCTTGCTCAATTCCGCGCGCAAGACGTCCGCGACATTGAGCTTGACGACCACCTGTGAGTCGAAGTCGCGGCCCGCGTCCAGGTCCAGGTACGTGTGGGTCTTCCGCGCGAAGCAGTACACGCAGGCGTGGCTGCAGCCGCGGTAGGGGTTGACCGTCCAGTGGAACGGCATGCGGGAGGCCTCGGGCACCCGGTTGAGCGCGCTCTTCGCTAGCACCTCATGGAACGTCATTCCGGCGAACTCCGGGGTGCGCACCGAGCGGACGATGCCGGAGATCGGGAGTTCGGCTCCGGGGGCCCCCGCGAAGTCGGCCAGCGGAAGCGGGGCGCCGACCGCGTCGGCCGCCCCCGCTTCCGGCCGTCCGGCTGGTGGCCGAACGAGCTGAGCTTCCCATCTCACCCCTTGATTAGAACATATCTTCGAATAAGAGTCCAGTGCATCGAAGGAGGAAGTGTGCCGCGCCGTAGGATGGGACGAATGATCCTTATCACCGGCTTCGAACCCTTTGGCGGACACACGAGCAACCCCTCGATCGCGGCGGCGCGCGAAGCCGCCCAGGAGTTGTCCGCGTCCGGGATCCCCGCGGTCGCCGAGGAGCTTCCCTGCGTCTTCGCCGCGTCGCCCGGCGCCCTCCTCCGGGCCATCGAGCGGCACCGCCCCGACATCGTGGTGTGTGTGGGCCTCGCGGCCACACGCCGGGTCCTCTCGCTGGAGCGGGTCGCCATCAACGTGATCGACGCGCGGATTCCCGACAACGCGGGGGCGCGGCCCGTCGACGAGCCCGTGGAGGCGGACGGTCCCGCGGCCTACTTCACCCGGCTGCCCATCAAACGCACACTGGCCGCGTTGGACTCCGCCGGAATCGGGGCGGAGGTCTCGCAGACCGCCGGCACCTTCGTGTGCAACCAGGTGTTCTACTCCCTGATGCACCAGCTCAAGGAGTCCGGCGCGGACCTCCCGGCCGGATTTGTGCACGTTCCCCAGCCCGGGGAGGGTGATGGCGTTGCGCCGCCCGCTCCGGACCTCGCGCGCGCCCTCGCTATCGTCGCCCGCGAAGCGCTGAACCCCTCGCCCGACGCGATCCTAGCCGCCGGAGCGGAGTCCTAGCCGGGCGCTCCACGTAGCCGCCGGCGGAGAGGCCCGCCGCACGTTCGAAAGGGTTGCGCGACGCTGGATCGCCCGTCCTGAGCACTGACCACGCGGCGCCGGCGAAGTAGAGCGGAATAAACGGCAGGCCACCACACCACGCGTACTGCGACGTGTGCCGCTCCTCGTGTGACAGGAGCAGCGGATGGTCCTCGGGACGGGCGAACCGCGGCCTGAGGAACACCACGCTGCCCACGGTGAACGCTCCCGCCGCCGGCAAGGGCGGACGGTAGTCGACGGCCAGGAGCAGACCGTTGGGCCCGCGCCGGACCCGGCACCCGGTGGCGGCGGCCAGCGCCAGGCCCGCGGGCGTTGACAGGTTGGCCCAATTCGCGAACGTCCTGGCCTGCTTCCAGCGTGGCATGCGCCCAGTGTAGCCAGCCCGCGGTGCGCGTGCCGGCGCGCGCGACTGCCCGAGGGCGCCGCCGTTTCGGGGCCGTGGGCCGCGCTGAACTAGACTTGACTCCGAACCAGGACACGCGAACCACAGGGAAAAGGGCCGTAACCAAACATGTCTGAACCAATGACGCCCGTCGCCGGCGTCCACGAGGCCGTGGGCGACGCCGTCCCGCACCCGACGGACGAATCCGCCGTTGGCGCCGCGGCGGACCGCGCGCTGGCCGCCATCGCCGCCGCAGCCAACCTGTCCGAGCTCAAGGCGGCCAGGATCGCCCACACCGGCGAGAAATCGCCGCTGAGCCTCGCCAACCGGGAGATCGGCAGGCTGGACAAGTCGGAGAAGGCCGTGGCCGGCAAGCTGCTGGGGTCGGCGCGTGGCCGCGTGAACAAGGCGCTCGCCGAGCGCACGCTGGTCCTCGAGGAAGAAGACGCCGCAAGGATCCTCGTTGAGGAGGCCGTGGACGTCACCGCGGCTCCGCGCCGCCGTCGCGCCGGTGCCCGCCACCCGCTCTCGGTGTTGCAGGACCGCGTCAGCGACATCTTCGTCGGCATGGGCTGGGAAATCGCCGAGGGCCCCGAGGTGGAGTCCGAATGGTTCAACTTCGACGCCCTCAACTTCAAGCCGGACCACCCGGCACGCGACATGCAGGACACGTTCTTCGTCGATCCGCCGGAGGCCCACCTGGTCCTGCGCACCCACACGTCGCCGGTGCAGGTCCGCTCCATGCTGGAGCGCGACCTGCCCATCTACGTGCTCTGCCCCGGCAAGGTGTTCCGCACCGACGAGCTCGACGCGACGCACACCCCGGTGTTCCACCAGTTCGAGGGCCTGGCGATCGACAAGGGCCTCTCCATGGCGGACCTCCGCGGGACGCTCGAGCATTTCGCGCGCCAGATGTTCGGCGACGAGGCCGACATCCGGTTGCGCCCTAACTATTTCCCCTTCACCGAGCCCTCGGCCGAGCTGGACATCTGGCACCCGGGGGCCAAGGGCGGGCCGCGCTGGATCGAGTGGGGCGGCTGCGGCATGGTGCATCCCAACGTGCTCCGGGCCGCGGGCATCGACCCGGACGTGTACTCCGGATTCGCCTTCGGCATGGGGATCGAACGCACCCTGATGTTCCGCAACGACGTACCGGACATGCACGACATGATCGAGGGCGACGTCCGTTTCAGCCAGCACTTCGGGATGGAGATCTAAGCATGCGTATTCCACTTTCCTGGTTGCGCGAGTACGCGCAGGTTCCCTCCGACGCCACGGCAGAGGACGTGATGGCGGACCTGGTCAAGGTCGGCCTGGAGGAGGAGGACGTGCACCGCCCCTCCGACCAGCTGACAGGCCCCGTTGTTGTGGGCCAGGTGCTCAGCATCGTCAAGGAGCCGCAGTCCAACGGCAAGACCATCAACTGGTGCCAGGTCCGCGTGGTCCCGGAGGGCCGGCCGCAGACCCTGGAGCAGGACGGGATCGATCCCTCCGGCATCCAAGGGATCGTCTGCGGCGCGCACAACTTCGTCGAGGGCGACAAGGTCGTTGTGACGCTGCCCGGGGCCGTCCTGCCCGGCGACTTCCGCATCGGCCCGCGCAAGACCTACGGCCACGTCTCCGCCGGCATGATCGCCTCCTCCCGCGAGCTGGGCATCGGCGACGACCACGACGGCATCATCGTGCTCTCGCGGCTGGGGCTGGACCCGGACATCGGCACGGACGCCCTGGAGCTCCTGGGCCTCAACGACCAGGCCGCCGAGATCAACGTGACCCCAGACCGAAGCTACTGCTTCTCGATCCGCGGGGTGGCCCGGGAGTACGCGCACGCCACCGGGACACCGTTCACCGATCCTGGGGCGGGATTGGCCGTGGCCGAGCCCACGGGGCCCGGATACCCCGTGCGGCTGCAGGACGCCGCGGGAATCCACGGCAAGGACGGCTGCGACCGTTTCGTCGCCCGCACCGTTCGCGGCGTCGATCCAGCGCGGCCCACGCCACCGTGGATGGCCAGCCGCCTCCGCCTGGCCGGCATCCGCTCCATCTCGCTGGTCGTGGACATCTCCAACTACGTGATGCTGGAGCTGGGCCAGCCGTTGCACTTCTACGATCTGGACAAGCTGACCGGAGAGATCGTGGTGCGCCGCGCGGCGGCGGGCGAGACGCTGCGGACCCTCGACGACAAGGTCCGGACGCTCGATCCAGAGGATCTGCTGATCACGGACGGCTCCGGCCCCATCGGCATCGCCGGGGTGATGGGCGGCGGGGCGACGGAGGTCTCCGGAACCACCGCCAACGTGCTCATCGAGGCCGCGCACTTCGAGGAGGTCTCGATCGCGCGGTCGCGCCGCAGGCACAAGCTGCCGTCCGAAGCGTCCAAGCGCTTCGAACGCGGCGTGGACTGGGAGATCGCGGACGAGGCCGCGCAGCGCGCCGTCGATCTGCTCGTCGAGCTGGCGGGCGGCGTGCCGGACTCCACCGCAACCGACGTCGGCACACGCCCGTCACCGGTCGTCATCGAGCTCCCGGCCGGCTATGCGACGCGCCGGGTGGGGATCGACTTCACCCCAGACCAGGTGGAGGGAACGCTGCGCGACCTCGGCGCCGTCGTCGAGGCCACGGACGGCGGCCACCGCGTCACGGCACCGAGCTGGCGCCAGGACCTCCAGACGCGGGACGACCTCACGGAGGAGATCGCCCGTCTGGTCGGCTACGACAAGATTCCGGCCACCCTGCCCGTGGCGCCCCCCGGCCGGGGGCTGACCCGCCTGCAGCAGCAGCGCCGGCGCCTGATGCAGGCCCTGGCCGACGCCGGACTCACCGAAACGCTGAGCTACCCGTTCGTCTCCGCGCGGCAGAATGGAACGTTCGGGACCCCCGACGCCGGGACCGTTCCCCCCGCCGTGAAGCTGGCGAACCCGCTGTCCGCCGAGTTCGGGCAGATGCGCCGTTCGGTGCTGCCGGGGCTCCTGGAGGCGGCGCGCCGCAACCACTCGCGCGGCTTCCGCGACCTCGCGCTCTACGAGGCCGGCCTGGTGTTCCTTCCCGGCGACACGCTGGGCACGCCGGACGTTCCGCCGCTGGGCGCACGCCCGGCGGAAGACGTCCTGGACGCGCTCTACAACGGACTGCCGGAGCAGCCGCAGCACCTCGCCGCGGTGCTGACGGGCCACGATTCACCACAGGCCGCCGGACACACCCCGCGCACCTACGACTGGGCCGACGCCGTCGACGTCGCCCGCCTCGCGGCGGACGTGCTCGGCGTCGAACTGGTCGTCGCCCAGGGCCACCACCAGGCGTTCCACCCGGGACGCACGGCGCGCCTCGAACTGCGGACCGGGGAGACCATCGGCTACGCCGGCGAGCTCCACCCGAAGCTGCTGGCGGAGCTTGACCTGCCCGCGCGGACGGTTGCCATGGAACTCGACGCCGACGCGCTCTTCGACGCCGCGGCCGACGTCGTGGTGGCCCGGCGGATCTCCACCTACCCGATCAGCACCCAGGACGTCGCCCTGGTGGTTGGCGACGCCGTGGTGGCACAGGACGTGCTTGAGGCGCTGCGCGCCGGCGCGGGGGAGCTGTTGGAGGACGTGGCGCTCTTCGATGTCTACTCGGGGGCGGGCATCGAGCCGGGCAAAAAGTCGCTGGCGTTCGGCCTGCGGTTCCGCGCGGCAGACCGCACCCTGACCGCGGACGAGGCCTCCGAGGCGCGCGCCGCCGCCGTCGCGCTGGCCGCCGAGCGGTTCGGGGCGGTCCAGCGCTAGACGCTTGATGCGCTCGAGGGCCCGGATTCCGCGGAATCCGGGCCCTCTCGCTGTTCGGGGACCTTAGACTGGGGTCGGCCGTTCGAGGAGGGAGCAGGGGAGTGGATTTCAACCCGACGCCGCCAGGCATCCGGCTGGCGGCCGCGCCGTTGTCCGACGCCGGCCGCCTGCCGTCGACCTGGCTCGGGCCGCTGGAGCGCGAGCGCGCGGCGGCCTACGGGGCCGGCGCACCCAGGTTGCGCTTCACGGCGGGGCGGCTCCTGGCGCGGTCGCTCGCTGCCTCCCTGCTGTCCGTCCCGCCCGAGGACGTGGGCATCGCCAACGACTGCCCCCTGTGCGGACCCGGTGCGCACGGCCGACCCGTTCTGCTGCTGCGCGGTGTTCAGGTCCCGGCGTCGTTCAGCCTCACGCGCGCCGCGGCCTGGATTCTGGTCGCCGTGGGGCCGCCGGCCATGCGCCTGGGCGTCGATCTTGCGGAGCCCGCGGATGCGGCCTTCTCCGAGGGGCACAATCGCGGGGGGCTGGACGAACTGTCTTTCGGCGCGGCGGAACGCGCGGCGCTCGCTTCCCTCCCGCCCCGGGACCGCCCGTGCGAACGCGCGCGGCTGTGGGCCCTGAAGGAGGCGCTCGGAAAGGCCCTCGGCGAAGGCATCGCCGGGCCGGACGGCATCCCGTCGGTCGAGGGCGTCGGCGCACACCCCGCGCTGCTCGCGCCCGGCGCCGTGAAGTGGTCCCCGCCCTCCGGGTCTGCGGGCCTGCCCCGCGAACTGGTGTCCGGCGCCGTGCTCCTGCCCCCGTCCGCCGGGCCCCGCGCCTAGCGGGGCAGTGCCGGCACCGAGGGCAGCGCCGGCAGCGCCTCCCTGAAGAGCCACGGCTTGAGGAAGGACTTGGCCGCGAAGCCCTCCGGCGCATACCCGTCCACGTGGCTGGCGAACTGCGCCGTCGACACCGTGGCGTGGCGCATGGACAGCGTCCATGCCCGGAGCATGGCGAAGAACGCCCGATCGCCCAGGTGCAGGCGGAGCGCCTGCAGGGTCAGCGCGCCGCGTTTGTAGACGCGGTCGTCGAACATGTCGGCCGCACCGGGGTCGCCCACTTCGATGTCCTGCGGCAGGGCGGCCAGCACCGACCAGGCGAGCTCCGCCCGCGATTGCGCCGACGCCGCGCCGGAGGCCTCCGACCAGATCCATTCCGCGTAGCACGCGAAACCCTCGTGCAGCCAGATGTCGCTCCACGAGCCCAGCGTCAGCGAGTTCCCGAACCACTGGTGTGCCAGCTCGTGGGCGATCAGGCGCTGCTGCTCCCAACCGGGCCGCAGGTGGTTGCTGCCCAGGATCGACATGCCCTGTGCCTCGAGGGGGATCTCCAGCGCGTCCGCGGTGACAACGACCACGTACTCCGCGAAGGGGTAGGGGCCGAAGGCGTCGGCGAACACCTGCATCATGCGCGGCTGCTCGGCCAGCGCGCGGCGCGCGGCGGGCGCCAGCGGGCCGGGAACGGCCACGTGCTGCGGCGGCTGCGGCGCCTCGTCGGCATGGCGCGCGGGGGTGGCCGCGACGGGTGGCAGGTCGATCCGCTCGTAGCGGCCGATCTGCAGCGTCGCCAGGTAGGTGGCCATGGGTTCGTGCTGTTCGTACACCCATTCCTCGCGGCTTGATTTCCGCGCGTAGTGGACCAGCTGGCCGTTGGACACGGCTCGGTACCCGGCGTCGGTGCTGATGCCGATGCGGAACGTTGCCTTGCGGCTCGGGTGGTCGTTGCAGGGGAACCAGGTGGCGGCGCCGTGGGGCTGGCCCGCCACCAGCAGCCCGTCCTCCAATTCCTCCCATCCGACCTCGCCCCACGCGCTGCCGCGCGGGCCGGGAGTGCCCCCGTACCTGACATCCAGCTCGAAGGCCGCGCCGGCGTCGATCCGGGACGAAGGCACGACCACCAACCGGTCCCCGCGGTGCAGGAACTTGGTTGGTTTCTTGCCGTTCACCGCGACCTTGCTGGCCTGCAGGCCCGCCAGGTCCACTTCGATGCGCTCCAGGTCCTCCAGCGCCGTGCACCGGATGCGGGCGCGCCCGTCGAGCCGGTTGCCGCCGAGCTTGCACTCTAGGTCCAGGTCGTAATGCTCCACGCTGTAGGCGGCGGAACCGGTCAGCGGCAGGTAGGGGTCCGGCAGGAGGGCGTCGGAGGGTGATTTTCTCTTGGGGCTCATGGAGTGGGACGTTTCCAGGGTTTGACGGGATTGCCCATCCAGTAGCTGGAGGGCGGGACGGTTTCGCCGCGCATGACCAGGGAAGCGGGCCCCACGGTCGCGCCGGCGGAGAGCGACGCGGCCGGCAGGATGACGCCGTGCGGGCCCATGGTGGATCCGGCACCGAGCTCCACCGTGTCGATTGCCATCACGCGGTCGTGGAACAGGTGGGTCTGCACCACACAGCCGCGGTTGACGGTCGAGGAGTCGCCGAGCCGGACCAGGTCGGCCTCCGGCAGCCAGTAGCTTTCGCACCAGACGCCGTGGCCGATCTTCGCGCCGAGTGCGCGGAGCCACCACACCAGGGCCGGGGTACCGGAGGCGCTGCGGGCGAACCAGGGTGCGCACACCATTTCGATGAAGGTGTCGACGACCTCGTTGCGCCAGATGAAGGAGCTCCACAGCGGGTGTTCGCCGGCGCGGATCGGTCCCACGAGGATCCACTTGGCGGCAACCGCGCTCACCGCGGCGCCGGCGCCGGCCAACATCATCACAACACCGCTGAGCAGTGCGGCGGCGCCGTAGCCCAGGCGCACGGCGACGGCGTCCAACGTGGCCAGCACCAGCACTGCCAGCGCCACGGTCACCATGACCGGGACGAACCTGCACAGTTCCCACAGGGTTCGGGCCACCTTGAGGCGCGCCGGGGGATCGAACGTGCGGGCCTCGTCGGAGGCGACGGCGGTGCGCCGGAGCCGGACGGGCGGACTGCCCAGCCAGGACGAGCCGGACTTCGCCTTGGCGGGCGTGGCCGAGAGCACCGCAACGAGGCCGTTCTTCGGCACCCTGCGGCCCGCGCCGGCCATGCCGGAGTTGCCGAGGAAGGCGCGCTTGCCGATCTTCGCGGGGGCTACGTGCATCCACCCTCCGCCGAGTTCGTAGGAGGCAACCATGGTGTCGTCAGCGAGGAACGCGCCGCTGCCGATGGTGGTCATCTTCGGCAGCAGGAGCACCGTGGAGGCCTCCACGTTGCGGCCGACCCTGGCGCCCAACAGGCGGAGCCAGACCGGGGTGAAGAGGCTGGCGTAGAGCGGAAACAGCACGTCGCGGGCCATGTCCAGGATGCGCTCCGTGGCCCAGACCTGCCATCCGACGCGGCCCCGGACGGGGTGCCATCCCTCCGTGATGCCCAGCGACAGCAGCCGAACGGAGCCCAGAATGAGCGCCATGTTGCCCAGGAACCAGACGGCCGCGCCGAGCGGCACGGTCGCGAGGAGCGCGGGGACGGCCGCCGACAGCGATTCGTGGCCCCGGAGCGGCAGCGTCGCCACCACCACGGCGGCGGCGACGCTGAAGTAGGGGATCGTGGCGAGGACCGCGGCCGCGACCCCGAAGGCGGCGGTGTGCAGCCGCCCGGAACGGACGGGGGTTTCGGGCCAGTTCCGCTTCGCCCGCCCGGTCCGCTCGGCCGGGGCGCCGGCGTAGGCGAGGTTGGCCTTGGTGGCGCCCGCGACGGCGGAACCGGGCGCCACGTGGGCGCCGTCCGCCACCGAGGCGCCGGGCAGCAGGGTCGACCGCGCCCCGACCGTGGCCTCGGCCCCAATCCTGACCTGTCCCACGTGCACCCGGTCGCCGTCGAGCCAGACGCCGCTCAGATCGACCTCCGGTTCGATGGACGAGCCGCGACCCAGCTGGAGCATGCCGGTCACGGGAGGCACGGAGTGGAGGTTGACGTCGCGGCCGACCTTCGCGCCCAGGGCCCGGGCGTAGTACGGAACCCACGCCGCGCTGGCGAGGCTGACCGGATCCACCAGGTCGGCAATGTGCTGGGCCAGCCAGAGGCGCAGGTGCACCTTGCCGGACCGCGGATAGGAGCCGGGCCTCAGCCCGCGCAGCAGGAGGCGGGCAGACACCACGGAGATGGCCATGCGGCCCACTGGGCTGACAAAGACCAGCCAGACGGCCAACACCAACCACCAGGAGACGGCCGGAGCCCCGGCGAGGACGCCGAGGGACCCGAGGAGGTTGTTCAGCGCCATGAGGTAGGTCAGCCAGCGCATGCCAACCAGGATGAACAGCGGGATTCCCATCAGCGTTTGGAAGACCTGGGCCTTGCGCGTGGTCCTGGCGACGACGCGCGGTTCGGCCGCCTCGTCGACGCCGACGGTCCCCGCCACGGCCTCGATGAGCGCGCCGACCCGCGGGTGCGAGTAGATGTCGCCGACCGTCACGGTCGGATAGCGCAGCCGCAGCGCGGAGACAAGCTGCGCGGCCGAGAGCGAACCGCCGCCGCTGGCGAAGAAGTCGGCGTCCAGGCTGCCGGCGGGCGTGCCCAGGACGGAGGACCACTGCTCCACGATCCACTGGGCGTCCGGCGCCAACTCGGGCAGGACGCCGGCGTCGTGCGTCCCCGCTCCGGGAAGGGGCCACGGCAGGGCGTTGCGGTCCACCTTGCCGCTGGTCTTCGTCGGCAGGTCGTCGACGACCGCGAGCAGCGGGACCAGCGCGGCGGGGAGCTCGCCGGTGAGCGCGGCCCGCGCGCCGTCCGTGTCGAAGTCGGCGGGGGCCGCCAGGTAGCCCACGAGTATTTGGTTCCCGGACGCCGTCGTCTTCACCGCGGCGGCCGCGCCGGCGACTCCGGGGAGGGCCTGCAGCGCGGCGTCGATCTCGCCGAGCTCGATCCGTCGCCCGCCCAGCTTGATCTGCTCGTCGGCGCGGCCCACGAACAGCAGTCCCTCCGGATCGAAGACCACGAGGTCGCCGGAGCGGTAGGCGCGGTCCCAGCCCAGCGTGTCCATGGGGGCGTACTTTTCGGCGTCCTTGGCCGGGTCGAGGTAGCGGGCCAGGCCAACGCCGCCGATGATCAGCTGACCGGTCTCGCCCTCGCCAACCGGCACGCCGGCATCGTCGACGACCGCGAGGTCCCAGCCGTCCAGTGGGAGGCCGATCCGCACGGGTCCGTCCGCAGCGAGCGGCGCGGCACACGCGACGACCGTGGCCTCCGTGGGGCCGTAGGTGTTCCAGACCTCTCGTCCGTCGACCGCGAGGCGAGCGGCCAGTTCCGGGGGACAGGCCTCGCCGCCGAAGATGAGCAGGCGGACGTTCTCGAGCGCCTCGGCCGGCCACAGGGCTGCCAAGGTGGGCACGGTGGAGACGGCCGTGATGCCGCGCATGACCAGCCACGGGCCCAGGTCGACGCCGGAGCGGACCAGGGAGCGGGGGGCCGGCACCAGGCAGGCTCCGTGCCGCCAGGCGAGCCACATCTCCTCGCAGGAGGCGTCGAAGGCCACGGACAGGCCGGCCAGCACCCTGTCCTCCGGGCCGAGCGGCTCTTCGCGGAGGAAGATCCGGGCCTCGGCGTCCACGAAGGCGGCGGCCGATCGGTGCGTCACCGCGACGCCCTTCGGCGTGCCGGTGGAGCCCGAGGTGAAGATGATCCACGCGTCGTCTTCCAGGGAGGGGTTCCGCGGCGCGGGGAACGGCGCGGGCCGCTTCTTGCCCACCACCATTTTGCCCCCGCCGCGGAGGATCCCCGCGACCTTGGCCTCGGAGAACACCAGTCGGGCGCGTTCGTCGGGGTCGTCCGCGTCCACGGGCACATAGGCCGCGCCCACGGCGAGCGTGGCCAGGATCGACACGTAGAGATCGCGCGTGCCGGAGGGGATCCGCACCCCGATCCGGTCGCCGGCCCCGAGCCCGGCCTCGTGCAGGACGCGCGCCCGGTCCCTGACCTCCGCCATCAGTTCGGCGTAGCTGAGGGACACGTCGCCGTCGTCGAGCGCCGGGGCGTCCGGATGGGCGGCCGCGGTGGCGGCCAGGACCTCCAACAGGGTCCTCGGATCGGGTGTGGACGCCGATCCCGGCAGCTGCGGAAGATAGGTGGACGCGGTTCCGGGCGCCCGGGACAGATGCTCGGTCACGCTACGAAAGCCCCCCGGCCAGCGGCGAGGTGTTGGGCACCAGGAGCAGCTTGCCCGTGGTCGCACGGGACTCCAGCGCGGTGTGGGCGCGGCCCGCGTCGGCCAGCGGGTACAGGGCGTCGATGCGCACGCTGAGCCGGCCGTCGGCGACGAGGCCCATGATCTCGGAGGAGCGCCAACGCACTTCCTCGGCGTCCCGCGTGAAGTCCGCCAGCTTGGGGCGCGTGACGCTCAGCGAGCCGAGCGCGTTGAGGCGCTGCAGATCGAACGGCGGCACCTGGCCGGAGGCTCCGCCGAACAGGACCAGCGTGCCCCGGGTTCGCAGGGACTTGAGCGAGGACTCGAACGTGTCCTTGCCGATCCCGTCGTAGACCACGTCGACGCCGCGGCCGCCGGTCAGCTCGCGGACCTTGTCCGGTACGTCGGCGTAGTCGAGGACATGGTCTGCCCCGGCCCCACGCGCCAGTTCCGCCTTCTCCGGCGTCGAGGTGGTGGTGATGACCGTGGCGCCGCGCAGCTTGAGCAGCTGGGTCAGCAGCAGGCCGACGCCGCCGGCGCCGGCGTACGTCAGCGCGGTGTCCCCGGGCTTGACGTTGTAGCTGGAGTTGATGAGGTAGTGGGCCGTCATGCCCTGAAGCGGCAGGGCCGCGGCGACGCCGTCGTCGACGCCGTCGGGCACGGGGAACGACTTGCCGGCGGGGAACAGCGCGTACTCGGCGTAGGTGCCTGCGCCGTCGCTGCTGGCCACCCGGTCGCCGGGAGCGAACCCCTCGACGCCGGGGCCGACCTCCTCGACGGTTCCGGCGGCCTCGCTGCCCGGCGTGAACGGGTAGGAGACCGGATAGACGCCGGAGCGCTGGTACGTCTCGATGAAGTTGACGCCGGCGGCGGAGACCTTGACCAACAGTTGGCCGGGACCCGGCGCCGGGCGCGGAACCTCGACGGTCTCGAAGACCTCCGGCCCGCCCGCGCGGACCGCCTGGACTGCATACGGCATAACCATCTCCTTGTGCGTCGCTGTTGCTTCGGGACAACCTTAGACCGCGCGGATGAACGGAAGGCGTCCGCCCCACACCGTCGCCGGTGTTCGAGACGCGGGCCACAACGGCATGAATATTTATTAGCCATCATGCATAAATCGGTTGTAGGCTGGGCCCATGACCATCTCAGTAGCGGTATCCGGCGCCAGCGGGTACGCCGGCGGCGAGCTCTTGCGTCTGCTGGCGCACCACCCCCACGTGGAAATCGGGGCCATCACGGCCCACAGCAATGCGGGCCAGCCGCTTGGGGCGCTGCAGCCCCACCTCCGCGCCCTGGCCGGGCGTGTGCTGGTGGACACCACGGTGGACAACCTGTCCGGGCACGACGTCGTTTTCCTCGCGCTGCCGCACGGGGCCAGTGCGGAGCTGGCCGCCGCGCTACCCGAGGGGACGCTCGTGATCGACGCCGGCGCGGACCATCGGCTGGAATCCGCCGCGGCCTGGGAGAAGTTCTACGGATCCCCCCACGCGGGCACCTGGCCCTACGGGCTGCCCGAGCTGCCGGGCGCCCGGGAGGGGCTGCGCGGCGCCACGAGGATCGCGGTCCCCGGCTGCTACCCCACGTCCGCGCAGCTGGCACTGGTGCCCGGATTCGCCGCGGACCTGCTGGAGCCGGACGACGTCGTGATCGTTGCCGCCTCCGGAACCTCCGGCGCCGGCAAGTCCGCCAAGCCCCACCTGCTGGGATCCGAGGTCATGGGCGGCATGGGACCCTACGGGGTCGGTGGCGGGCACCGCCACACCCCCGAGATGGAGCAGGGATTCTCCCGCGCCGCCGGCCGGCCGGTGACCGTGTCGTTCACGCCCACCCTGGCGCCGATGGCCCGGGGCATCCTGACCACGGCCACTGCGCGGGTGAAGGCCGGCGTGGACGCCGCGACCCTGCGCGCGGCCTGGGAAGCGGCCTACGCCGACGAGCCCTTCGTCCACCTGCTCCCGGAGGGGCAGTGGCCGCACACCAAGCAGGTCCAGGCCTCGAACCACGCGACCCTGCAGCTGGCCTTCGACCGCCACGCCGGACGCGTGATCGTCGTCTGCGCGATAGACAACCTCGCCAAGGGCACCGCCGGCGGCGCCATCCAGTCCATGAACATCGCCCTGGGCCTGCCGGAGGACGCGGGCCTGACCCTCGAAGGAGTCGCCCCATGACCAGCAATCCCACCTCCGCGCAGGCGCCGCTCGGCGTGACCGCGCCCCGGGGCTTCCGGGCCGCCGGTGTCACCGCCGGGCTCAAGGCCTCCGGCAAGCCCGATGTCGCGCTTGTGGTGAACGACGGCCCGATGAAGAGCGCCGCGGCCGTGTTCACCACCAACCGGGTGGCGGCGGCGCCCGTCCACTGGTCGCGGCAGGCCGTGTCCGACGGGCGCGCCGACGCGGTGGTGCTCAACTCGGGCGGAGCCAACGCGTGCACGGGCCACCAGGGCTTCCAGAACACCCACGCAACGGCCGAGCACGTGGCCGCGGTGCTGGGCGGCAGCTCCGGCGACGTCCTGGTCTGCTCCACGGGACTGATCGGCGAGCAGCTGCCGATGGACAAGCTCCTTCCCGGCGTCGACGCCGCCTCGAAGGCGCTCGGCGACGGCGGACCGAACGACGGCGGCGCGGCGGCGGCCACCGCCATCATGACGACCGACAGCGTCTCCAAGCAGTCCGGCTTCGCCGGATCGGGATACTCGATCGGCGGCATGGCCAAGGGCGCCGGCATGCTGGCGCCGGGCCTGGCGACCATGCTGGTGGTGCTCACGACCGACGCGGCCGTCGGGGCGCCGGAGCTGGATGCGGCCCTGCGCGCCGCGACGCGCGTGAGCTTCGACCGCGCGGACTCGGACGGCTGCATGTCAACCAACGACACCGTCGTCCTGCTGGCCTCCGGCGCGTCCGGCACAACCCCGGACCCCGCCGAATTCGCCGAAGGCCTCACCGCGGTCTGCACCGACCTGGCCACGCAACTCATCCACGACGCCGAGGGCGCCGCGCACGACATCACCATCCGCACGCACAACGCCGCCACCGAGGCCGACGCCGAAGAGGTGGGCCGCGCCGTCGCCCGCTCCAACCTCTTCAAGACGGCCATCTTCGGGCTGGACCCCAACTGGGGCCGCGTGCTCTCGGCCGTGGGCACGACGCGCGCGGCCTTCGAGCCGGAGCGGCTCAACGTGGCGATCAACGGCGTGCAGGTCTGCCGCGACGGCGGCATCGGCGACGACCGGTCGCTGGTGGACCTTGGCGGGCGCGAGGTGCTGGTGGAGATCGACCTCGGCGCGGGCTCCTCGGAGGCGTCCATCTGGACCAACGACCTCACCCACGAATACGTCCACGAGAACTCCGCCTACAGCAGCTAGGAACCCAGCCATGAGCACCATCGAGACCACCGGGCCGGACGACGGCCAACGCGCCGACGCGCAGCGCAAGGCGGAAGCCCTCATCGAGGCCCTCCCGTGGATCCAGCGGTTCGCCGGCACCACGATGGTCGTGAAGTACGGCGGCAACGCCATGGTCAACGAGGAACTGCGCCGGGCCTTCGCCGAGGACATCGTATTCCTGCACCACGCCGGGATCCATCCCGTCGTGGTCCACGGCGGCGGGCCGCAGATCAACGCCATGCTCTCCCGCCTCGGCATCGAGTCCGAATTCAAGGGCGGGCTGCGCGTGACCACCCCGGAGGCCATGGACGTGGTCCGCATGGTGCTGACGGGACAGGTGGGCCGGGAACTCGTGGGACTCATCAACTCCCACGGACCCTACGCCGTCGGCCTCTCCGGCGAGGACGGCGCGCTGCTCCGCGCGGAGCGCACCGGGACGGTCGTCGACGGCGAAGAGGTGGACCTGGGCCTTGTGGGGGAGGTGACCGGGGTCGAGCCACGCGCCATCGTGGACCTGCTCGAGGCCGGGCGCATCCCCGTGATCTCCACCATCGCGCCCGAGGTGGGGGACGACGGCGAGCCGACCGGCCAGGTCCTCAACGTCAACGCCGACACCGCCGCCGCGGCCCTCGCCGCTGCGCTGGACGCCTCCAAGCTGGTGATCCTGACCGACGTCGAGGGCCTCTACGCGGCATGGCCGGACAAGTCCACGCTGATCTCCTCGCTCACCGCCGGAGAGCTGCGCGCCATGCTGCCCGGCCTGCAGTCCGGCATGATCCCCAAGATGGCCGCCTGCCTCAAGGCCGTCGAGGAGGGCGTCGAGCGCGCCCACATCGTCGACGGGCGGCAGGCCCACTCGATGCTGCTGGAGGTCTTCACCTCCGCCGGCGTCGGCACCCAAGTAGTCCCGGAGGGAGCAAAATGAACGAGGCCGCCATCACCGAGGCGCTGGGCCCGCTGGCCCTCCTGCACGGACCGGAACTCCTGGAGCGCTACAACAAGTCGCTGCTGGGCGTCTTCGGGACGCCGCAGCGCGTGCTCGTCCGCGGGGCCGGATGCACGGTGTGGGACGCGGACGGCAAGGAGTACCTGGACCTACTCGGCGGCATCGCCGTCAACGCGCTGGGCCACGCGCACCCCTTCGTCTCCAGCGTCGTCGCGAGCCAGTTGTCCACGCTCGGGCACGTCTCCAACTTCTTCACCAGCCCCACGCAGATCGCGCTCGCCGAGCGGCTGCTTGCGCTCGCCGGGGCGCCGTCCGGCTCCAAGGTGTTCTTCGCCAACTCCGGCACCGAGGCCAACGAGGCCGCCTTCAAACTGGCCCGCAGGAACGACTCGGGGCCGGGCAAGCCGCGCCACCGGATCATCGCCCTGGAGAACTCTTTCCACGGGCGGACCATGGGCGCCCTCGCGCTGACCTGGAAGAAGGCCTACCGCGAGCCCTTCGAACCGTTGCCCGGGGGAGTGGAGTGGGTTCCCGCCGGGGATGCGGAGGCCCTGCGCGCGGCCGTCGACGAGACGGTCGCGGCCGTCTTCATCGAGCCCGTCCAGGGCGAGGCCGGCGTCCGCGGCTATCCGGAGGGCTACCTCCAGGACGCGCGGGACATCACCCGCGCGGCGGGCGCCCTGCTGGTGTTCGACGAGGTCCAGACGGGGATCGGGCGCACCGGGCGGTGGTTCGCCTCGGAGGGGGTGCTCCCGGACGCCATGACGCTGGCAAAGGGACTCGGCGGCGGCTTCCCGATCGGCGCGCTGATCACGTTCGGCGAGGAAGTCTCGACGAAGCTCATGGCCGGGCAGCACGGCACCACGTTCGGCGGCAACCCGGTGGCCACGGCCGCCGCGCTCGCCACGCTCCACACCATCGAGGCGCAGGGGATCCTGGAGCACGTGCGGTCCGCCGGGGAGACCGTCGCCGCGGCCCTGCGCGGCCTCGAGTTCGTCGTCGACGTCCGCGCGCACGGCCTACTCATCGGGTTCGACCTCGCCGCGGACGACGACGCCAACCTCGCGCCCGCCGTCGTGCGCCACGCCCTCGACGCCGGATTCATCGTCAACGCCACCGGGCCGCGGACCGTGCGGCTCGCGCCGCCGCTGATCGTTACGGCCGAGCAGCTACTCTCGTTCGTCGCCGCCCTGCCCGCCATCCACGCCGCCGCACTTTCCGAGGAGACACCGTGAGCACCACCCCCGTCCGCCATTTCCTGGCCGACACCGACCTGACGCAGGCCGAACAGACCGAAGTCCTGGACCTCGCCGCGGCCATGAAGGCGGACCGGTACGGCCACCGCCCCTTCGCCGGTCCGCAAACGGTCGCCGTCTTCTTCGACAAGACGTCCACGCGAACCCGGGTCTCCTTCGCCGCGGGGATCGCCGAACTGGGCGGATCGCCGCTGGTGATCAACGCGGGCGAGTCCCAGCTGGGGCACAAGGAAACGATCGCGGACTCCGCCAAGGTGCTGGCGCGCATGGTCTCCACCATCGTGTGGCGCACCTACGCCCAGGCAGGGCTGGAGGAGATGGCCGCGAACTCCCGCGTGCCCGTCATCAACGCGCTCTCCGACGACTACCACCCATGCCAGCTGCTCGCGGACCTGCTGACCGTGCGCGAGCACAAGGGCGCGTTGCCGGGCCTGACCATGACCTACCTGGGCGACTCGGCCAACAACATGGCGAACTCCTACCTCCTGGCCGGGGTGACGGCCGGAATGCACGTCCGCATCGCCGGGCCGGAGGGCTACCTGCCCGAGGCCGGCATCGTCGCGGCGGCCGAGGCCCGCGCGGCCGAGACCGGCGGGTCCGTCCTGGTCACGACGGACGCGGCAGCGGCGCTCGCCGGCGCCGACGTCGTCGCCACCGACACCTGGGTCTCCATGGGCCAGGAGTCGGAGAAGGAGGCCCGCATGGAACTGTTCCGCGACTACGCGGTGGACGCCGCCGCCATGCGGCTGGCCGCCCCCGAGGCCGTTGTGCTCCACTGCCTGCCCGCCTACAGGGGATACGAGATCTCGGCCGACGTCATCGACGGGCCGCAGTCGCTGGTCTGGGACGAAGCGGAAAACCGCCTCCACGCGCAGAAGGCGCTGATGGCATGGCTGGTGCTGAAGTCAGGGCTCGCCGGGTCGCCCGCCGCGGACGGGCGACGATGAGTGTCCAGCCCCCGGGCCAGCCGAGCACCAAGATCGCCCGCCAGGCGCGTATCAAGGCCATCCTCGGCGCGGAATCAGTGCGGTCCCAGGCGGAACTCGCCGCGCTCCTGTCCGCCGAGGGCGTGCAGGTCACGCAGGCGACGCTCTCACGCGACCTGGTGGAACTCGGGGCCATCCGCGTCCGAGGCGTCGACGGGGGACTCGTCTACGCGCTCCGGGCCGACGGTGGGGACCGGACGCCGCGGACGGGTCTGACGCAGGAGGTGCTGGACGCGCGGCTCGCCAAGCTCTGCGCGGAACTGCTCGTCACGGCGGAGGCGTCCGGCAACATCGTAGTGCTCCGCACACCGCCTGGCGCCGCGAACTTTCTGGCGCTGGCTATCGACCATTCGGTGCTTCCCGACGTCCTGGGAACGATCGCGGGCGACGACACGGTGGTGCTGGTGACCCGCGACCCCTTGGGCGGGGACGACGTCGCCGCGCGCTTCCTCGAGTTGGCCGACCCGCAGTAGGGCGGCGCCCCTAGGCGAAGGCGGTCCGGAACACCGTCTCGATTCCCGCGCTGGACAGCACGAAGCGGATCTCCCGGATCCCCGGTGGTGCCTCCGCGCCGGTTCCGGGCGGCCTCCAGGAACGCACGGCATCCGCGGCCCGCCCGGCAACCTCTGACGCGTCCCATCCGAAGATGCCCGCCCCGATCGCGGGGAAGGCCACCGTCGCCGCGCCGACGCGGTAGGCGGCGTCCAGGCTGGACGCGAAGCACGCCTCCAGCAACGCGGGGTCCGTCTGTCCGGCGCGGCGGTTCGGCCCGACGGTGTGGATCACCCAGCGCGCGGCCAGACGCCCGGCACCGGTCGCCACGGCCGAGCCCACCGGGAGGCCGTCCGGGTAGCTGCCGGCGCGAAGGCGGCGGCACTCGGCCAGCAGTTCGGGGCCGGCCGCCGCATGGATGGCTCCGTCCACGCCGCCGCCACCGAGGAGCGACGAGTTGGCGGCGTTCACGATGGCGTCGACTGGCTGGGCCGTGATGTCCCCACGGAGGATCCTGATGTCCATGTGTCCGCTCCCCGTCTCCGCGCGTCGGTTCCTAGAGGTATTCCTCGATGACCTTGCGCAGGTCGGGCAGCCCGAACATGTCCGTCACGGCGAGCGCGTTCTGTGGTCCGAGCCGCGGGTCGGCGCCGTTCTCGAGCAGCCAGCGCGCGAGCGCCTCGTTCTGGCGGAACACGGCGCAGGTCAGCGCCCCCTGGCCCTTGTCGTTCAGCCGGTTCACGTCTGCTCCCCGTTCGGCCAGGCCCTGCACCAGCGCATTGTGGCCGTTGTAGGCCGCCAGGATCATCAGGGTGTCGCCCTTGGGATCCGTCAGGTCCGCCGGGATGCCCTGATCCACCAGGGCCAACAGCTTCTCGGCCTCCCCGTTGCGGGCCAGGTCGAAGGTCGAGTGGAGGAAGGCCAGTTCCTCGTCGCTGAGGTCCGGCGTGCCGTGGGGGGATTCCTGTGTCATGTGCAACAGGTTACCGTTGCGGTGCGGCACGGTTGAGCGGTGCGTCCGGATCCGGATTGCGCCCTATGCATATTTATGTAGACTTATGAATAAGAAACGATTACCGCGACTTGCGCCGATCCGGCGCGCACGAAGGAGATCCCTGTGAAGGAACGTATTGTCCTTGCCTATTCCGGCGGCCTCGACACGTCGGTTGCCATCGGCTGGATCGGAGACGCCACCGGTGCCGAGGTCATCGCGGTCGCGGTGGACGTGGGACAGGGTGGCGAGTCGCTGGAGACCGTGCGTCAGCGCGCCCTGGGCTGTGGCGCCGTCGAGGCCTACGTCGCCGACGCGCGCGACGAGTTCGCCAACGAGTACTGCATGCCCACGCTGAAGGCCGGCGCGCTGTACCAGAACCACTACCCGCTGATCTCCGCGATCTCGCGCCCGGTGATCGTCAAGCACCTGGTCACCGCGGCCAAGCAGTTCGGGGCCACGACGGTCGCGCACGGCTGCACCGGCAAGGGAAACGACCAGGTCCGCTTCGAGGTCGGCATCCAGACCCTGGGCCCGGACCTGAAGTGCATCGCGCCGGTCCGCGACCTGGCGCTGACCCGCGACAAGGCCATCGCCTACGCGGAGGAGAAGAACCTACCCATCGAGACGACCAAGAAGAACCCGTACTCGATCGACCAGAACGTCTGGGGCCGCGCCGTCGAGACCGGCTACCTCGAGGACATCTGGAACGCCCCGACCAAGGACATCTACAACTACACGGACTCCCCGGAGTTCCCGCCGGCGCCGGACGAGGTCACGATCACGTTCCGCGAGGGCATCCCCGTGGCGATCGACGGCGTCGCCGTGACTCCGCTGGAGGCCATCGAGCAGCTCAACCGCCGCGGCGGGGCGCAGGGCATCGGCCGCATCGACATCGTCGAGGACCGCCTCGTGGGCATCAAGTCCCGCGAGATCTACGAGGCCCCCGGCGCCATGGTGCTGATGGAAGCCCACAAGCACCTCGAAAACATCACGGTGGAGCGCGAGCAGGCCCGCTTCAAGGCGACCGTCTCGCAGCGCTGGTCCGAGCTGGTCTACGACGGCCAGTGGTTCTCGCCGCTGAAGTACTCGCTCGACACGTTCATCAACGACACCCAGCGCTACGTCTCCGGCGACATCCGCATGGTCCTCCACGGCGGCCGCGCCGTCGTCGAGGGGCGCCGCTCCGACACCGGGCTGTACCGCTTCGACCTGGCCACCTACGACACCGGCGACACGTTCGACCAGTCCAGCGCTCGCGGCTTCATCGACATCTACGGCCTGACCTCCAAGGTGGCCACCGAGCGCGACATCCACGTGGCGGGCGGCGGCAAGTAGATGGCCTCCGCGACCAACGAGGGCGCGCTCTGGGGCGCCCGGTTCGCCGGCGCGCCGGCCGACGCACTGGCCGCGCTGAGCAAGTCCACCCACTTCGACTGGCGGCTGGCGAGGTACGACATCGCCGGCTCGCGGGCGCACGCCCGCGTCCTGCACACGGCCGGCCTGCTGGACGAGTCCGAACTAGAGGGCATGCTCTCCGCCTTGGACGTCCTTGAGGCCGACGTCGTTTCCGGCGCCTACACGGCGTCGGAGTCCGACGAGGACGTGCACGGATCCTTGGAGCGCGGGCTGATCGAGCGGGCGGGTCCCGCGCTGGGCGGGAAGCTGCGCGCGGGACGTTCGCGCAACGACCAGATCGCCACCCTGGGGCGGATGTTCCTGCGCGACCACGCCCGGATCGTCGGCCGCGGCGTGCTGGCGACCATCGACTCGCTCATCGCCCAGGCCGAGGCGCACCCCAACGCCGCCATGCCGGGACGCACGCACCTGCAGCACGCCCAGCCCGTGTTGTTGTCGCACCACCTGCTGGCCCATGCGTGGGCGCTCCTGCGCGACGTGCAGCGCCTGGAGGATTGGGACAAGCGGGCGGCGGTGTCACCCTACGGTTCCGGCGCCCTCGCGGGCTCCTCGCTCGGGCTGGACCCGAATGCCGTGGCGGCTGACCTGGGTTTCGAGTCCGCGGTCTGGAACTCGATCGACGGCACCGCCTCGCGGGACGTCTTCGCGGAATTCGCGTGGGTGGGCGCCATGATCGGCGTCGACCTGTCCAGGATTTCCGAGGAGGTCATCCTCTGGGCCACCAAGGAGTTTTCTTTCGTCACCCTGGACGACTCCTACTCCACGGGCTCGTCGATCATGCCGCAGAAGAAGAACCCGGACGTCGCCGAGCTCGCCCGGGGCAAGTCGGGGCGCCTCATCGGTGACCTGACCGGCCTGCTGGCGACGCTGAAGGGCCTGCCGCTGGCGTACAACCGCGACCTCCAAGAGGACAAGGAACCGGTCTTCGACGCGGCGGACACGTTGGAGCTGCTGCTTCCCGCCGTGTCAGGCATGATCGCCACGCTGAAGTTCAACACAGATCGGATGCAGGAGCTCGCCCCGCTGGGCTTCGCGCTCGCGACCGACATTGCGGAGTGGCTGGTCCGCCAGGGCGTCCCGTTCCGCGACGCCCACGAGCTCTCCGGAGCCGCCGTCAAGCTGGCGGAGGCCCGCGGCGGGGAGTTGTGGGATCTGACGGACGAGGACTTCGCCGGCATCTCGGCATCGTTGACTCCCGAGGTGCGCAGCGTGCTCAGCACGGCCGGATCGCTGGCCTCGCGGAGTTCCCAGGGCGGAACCGCGCCCGAGGCCGTGGCGCGGCAGCTGGCGGCGCTCAAGGCCCAGGTGGAGTCCGTGCGCGCCTTCGCCGGCTAGCGACTCCGCCGCCCACAAGCCTGCCGCCGCCGGGACCCCCGGGCCGGCGGCGGTAGGCTTTCGCCATGAACGCGCTCGGCCCCACGGCCCTTTCCGCCTTTGTCCGCGACTCCGTCGGCACCTTCAGCGCCACGCTCGACGCCTTGGATCCCGCCAGCCTGGGCGCACCGTCCACGTTGCCCGGGTGGTCCCGCGCCCACGTCGCGGCGCACGTCGACGGTGTCGGCAGGGCCATTGCCAGGCAGCTCGAGTACGCCCGGAGCGGCGAACGGATCGAGTTCTACGACGGCGGCCAGCAGGGGCGCGACGAACGGATCGAGGCCGGCGCCGCCTTGGCCCCGCAAAAACTCCTGTCCCGCGTGCGCGAGGGCCTCATGATGCTGGTCGAGGCGGTGCACGACGTCCCCGCGGACGGCTGGGACACACCCACGAGCTTCCGCGGCGAGGGCACCGTGGCGGACTGCGTCCAGGGCGCCTGGAGGGAAACCCTCATCCACGCGGCGGACCTCGCGGGCCGGTCCACGCCCGCGGACTGGCCCACCGAGTTCGCCGCACACCTCTTCGACTTCCTGTCCGCCCGTGTCCCCGCCGGCACGCGCCTGGTGCTGCAGCCAACGGGCCGTCCGCCCGTCACGTTGGGAATCGGCGCGAACGGCTGCGTGGTCACCGGCATGGAGACCGACCTGGCCGCATGGTTGGCGGGGCGCGAACCGGTGGGCCCGGTCCGTGCCGCGGCGTCGGCCGACGCCAGCGAACTGCCCGCCCTCCTCCCGTGGCCCAGCGCGCTCACGCCGAGGGACGCCGCGCCGCAGGCAGGGTAGGCGCCGTGCGGGTAGGGATCCCGGCCCCCGGGGACGTGGACAACCCGGCGGCGGTGCTTCGCCGTGGCGCGCTGACGGCGGCGCCCCTGCTCCTCGGATCCGTCCTCCGGACGCGGGTCGGCGGCGCCGAGGTCGCCGTCCGCCTCACGGAGGTCGAAGCCTACGAGGGCGCCGGCGACCCCGGCTCGCACGCGTACCGCGGAATGACTGCCCGGAACGCGGTCATGTTCGGTCCGGCGGGACGGCTCTATGTCTATTTCACCTATGGAATGCACCACTGTGTGAACGTCGTTTGCGGCGGCGAGGGCGCGTCGTCGGCCGTCCTGATACGGGCGGGAGAGGTGGTCGCGGGGCGGGACACCGCCCAAGGTCGGCGTGGGCCCGCGGCCGCGCGCCTGCCCGGGTACCGGATGGCTTCCGGTCCCGCCCGGCTGGCACAGTGCCTGGGCCTGGGCCTGGAGCACAACGGGCTTGAGCTGGGCGGGGAGGACGGCGTCGCCGGCCTCGGCGGACTGGGCGCCGTTTCTCCCTCGGCGATCGCCCAGGGGCCCCGGGTGGGGGTGGCAGGTCCCGGCGGCTCGTCCGACTTCCCCTGGAGGTTCAGCATCGCGGGGGACCCCACCGTGTCTCCCTACCGGGCGGCGCAGCGGAAGCGGGGGCGGCCGGGACCGGGGGATGCCATCCGAGCCGACTAGAGTGGTGGGGTGCAATCGCGGACCGAACCCATCGCTGACCTCCTCGACCGGCTGTGCGCCGTCGTACCCGACTATCCCGTCGCCGGTGTGTCCTTCAAGGACCTCACCCCCGCGTTCGCCGACGCCAACGGCCTCAGGCGCATCGTCGATGCGATCATCGAGCCCTTCGCCGGGACGTTCGACGTCGTGGCCGGAATCGAGGCGCGCGGGTTCGTCCTCGCGGCCGCCGCGGCCTATGCCACGGGCAGCGGGATGGTCACGATCCGCAAGAAGGGCAAGCTGCCGCGCGCCGTCCACGCCGAGGACTACACCCTCGAGTACGGCACGGCCACGCTCGAGCTCCACCGGGACGACATCGCCCCCGGCTCGCGCGTCCTGATCCTGGACGACGTCCTGGCCACCGGCGGGACCGTGGGCTCGGCCGTCCGGCTCGTCGAGCGGGCGGGCTGCCACGTAGCCGGCGTCGGAGTGGTGCTGGAACTGGAAGAGCTCGCCGGACGGGCCAACCTGCCCGGCCGCCGCATCCACTCGCTCCAAACGGTTTGATTAAAGAGAGTAGACTTGTCTGTCCGCCAATGAGCATGAGGGAGCATCCATGCCAGATTCACCGTCGTCCATGACGGAGCTGGACCAAGAGCGCAGCTACGTGTCCGGCCTGTACACCCGGCTCGACGAACTGCGCCAGGAAAAGGCGGCCCAGCTGGCTCGCGTGCGCAGGAGCGGAGCGGTCGGCTCCATGCAGAACGTGTCGGAGCGCGACGCGTTCGCCAGCATGTACGAGGACCGCCTGGCGCAGCTGAACGCCGTCGAGGACCGGCTCGTCTTCGGCCGGCTCGACCTCGAGCACCCCAACAGCAAGTCCAACGACGACGGCGACACGTCCGCGCGTTACATCGGGCGCATCGGGCTCACCGATGAACACCAGTCCCGGCTGATGATCGACTGGCGAGCGCCGGAAGCCGGCGCCTTCTACCAGGCGACCGCTTTCGACCGGCACGGCGTCCGCCGCCGCCGCCACTTGATCCTCAAGGGACGCAACGTCGTGGCGCTGGAAGACGACGTCCTCGACTCCGCCCTCCTGGAGGAGGGCGTCCAGCACCAGGGCGAGGGCGCCCTCCTCGCCGCACTGAAGTCCAAGCGCACCGGCCGCATGGCGGACATCGTCAGCACCATCCAGGCCGAGCAGGACCGCATCATCCGGTCGCCCCTGGCCGGTGTCCTTGTGGTCCAGGGCGGCCCCGGAACCGGCAAGACGGCAGTGGCCCTGCATCGTGCGGCGTTCCTGCTGTACCAGCACCGGGAGCGCTTGAAGTCGGCCGGCGTTCTCCTGGTGGGCCCCTCCTCGTCCTTTATGCGCTACATCGAGCGTGTGCTTCCGTCCCTCGGCGAGACCGGCGTGGTCATGGCCAGCGTCGGGCGGCTCCTGCCCGGAGTCCGCGCCGTGCCGGAGGCGTCCCGCGAGGTCGCCCGCATCAAGGGACGCCTCGAGATGGCCGACGTCGTGGCACAGGCCGTTGCGAATCGGCAGCGCCTGCCGGCGGGAGACCGCCGGATGCTGGTCGAGGGCACGCCCATCACGCTGACGCCGCGCCAGGTTCGGCGCGCGCGGGACAAGGCGCGGGCAACACACAAGCCCCACAACGAGGCCCGGGCGACGTTCGTGAAGATCCTGCTGCGCGAGTTGGCCGACCAGCTTCAGGAGAAGCTGGAGGATTCGTCCGGCACGGGCAACTCGGTGGACCGCGCCTACCTGCTGGAGGACGTGAGGTCCTCGCGCGACGTCCGCATCTCGCTGAACCTGTGCTGGATGCCGATGACGCCGGAAAAGCTCCTGCGCGACCTCTTCTCCAAGCCCGAGCACTTGGCGGCCGCCGCGCCGCATCTGACGGAGGCGGAGCGCTCCGCCCTGATGCGTTCCCCGGACGCCCCGTGGACCGAGGCCGACGTGCCGCTGCTGGACGAGGCCGCCGAACTGCTGGGCCAGCACGACGCCACGAGTGGACACGAGCAGGCCCAGGCAGAGGCGGCACGCAAGCGGGACATCGCCAACGCCGAGCAGTCGTTGCGCAACGTGGACTCGATGTTGCGCGAGATCGGCGTCGACGGCGTGGTCACCGCCGAGGAGCTGGCGAACATCAACGAGGAAACGGAAGAGAGCACGACCGCCGCCGAGCGGGCGTCCCAGGACAGGACCTGGGCCTACGGGCATGTGGTCGTGGACGAGGCGCAGGAGCTCTCGCCCATGCAATGGCGGCTGCTGGTTCGTCGCTGCCCGCTGAAGTCGTTCACGGTGGTGGGCGACATTGCCCAGGCGAGCTCCGCGGCCAGCGCCACCAGCTGGTCCGCCGCCATGGAGCCGTTCGTGGGGGACCGGTTCACACTGGAGGAACTCACCGTCAACTACCGCACGCCCACCCAGATCGCGGAGGCCGCGGCCCGGATGGCCCAGTCGGCGGGACTTGTGGTGTCGACGCCGAAGGCGGTCCGCGAAGGCACGTGGCCGCCGATCGTCGACCATGTCGGGACGGGCGGCCTCGTGGAACACCTGGTGGAGGCGCTGCCGGGCGAGGTCGCCGCGGCAGAGGGCGGCCTTGTCGCCGTCATCGCCCCCGTCGGTCGCCTGCGCGAGGTGCGCACCGCCGTCGTCGGACTGTACGGCCGCCGCGTGGGGAGCGGCTCCGGCGGGCTGGACCAGGACATCGTTGTGACGACGGCGACCGAGGCCAAGGGCCTGGAGTTCGACGTCGTGGTGCTGCTCGAGCCGCAGGAGCTGGTGGACGATGCCGAGGGCACGGTGGGGGACCTCTACGTGGCCATGACGCGCGCGACGCAGCGGCTCCGGGTGATGGCGGAGGGCAACGTGCCGGACGGCATCGAGTTGGTTTCCTAGCGGCGCCGCACCAACTGCTAGGTTTAAGGACGTGTCTTCGAGTGAGCAGAGTCCCGCCCTTGCGGGCCAGAGCAACGATCCGTCCTTCCCGAACGTCTGGCAGGAACTGAAGTGGCGCGGCCTGGTCCACGTTTCCACCGACGAGGCGGAGCTCGAGGCCCTGCTGGCGGGTGAGCCGATCACCTACTACTGCGGCTTCGACCCCACCGCGCCGTCGCTGCACCTGGGGAACCTCGTCCAGTTGCTGAACATGCGCCGCCTGCAACTGGCCGGCCACCGGCCGCTTGGCCTGGTGGGCGGCTCGACCGGCCTGATCGGCGACCCGCGGCAAACCGCCGAGCGGGTTCTCAACACACCCGAAACCGTGAACGAGTGGGTGGGAAACCTTCAGGGGCAGGTGGGCCGATTCCTGTCCTTCGAGGGGCCGTCCGCCGCGCGAATGGTGAACAACCTCGATTGGACCGCCCCGCTCTCGGCGATCGACTTCCTGCGCGAGATCGGCAAGCACTTCCGCGTCGGAACCATGATCAAGAAGGACATCGTCGCAGCGCGCCTCAACTCCGACGAGGGCATCAGCTACACGGAGTTCAGCTACCAGATCCTGCAGGGCATGGACTACCTGCAGCTCTACCGCGACTACGGGTGCGTCCTGCAGACGGGCGGATCCGACCAGTGGGGGAACCTCACGAGCGGCACCGACCTGATCCGCAAGGTGGAGGCCAAGTCCGTGCACGCCTACGGCACGCCGCTGATCACGAACGCTGACGGCACCAAGTTCGGTAAGAGCGAGGGCAACGCGATCTGGCTGGACGCGCACATGTGCAGCCCCTACGCCTTCTACCAGTTCTGGCTCAACACGGCCGACGCGGACGTGGTCAACCGTCTCAAGGTGTTCACGTTCAAGACCCGGGCCGAGATCGAGGCCTTGGGGGATGCCGTCGCGGAGCGGCCCTTCGCGCGGGAGGGGCAGCGCGCCCTCGCATACGACGTGACCAGTCTGGTCCACGGAACCGAGGCAGCGGACAAGGTCATCGCCGCTTCGGCCGCGCTGTTCGGGCAGGGATCCCTGCGGGAGTTGGACGAGCCCACGCTCATCGCGGCGACGGCCGAACTGCCGAACGCAGTGGTCGCGCAAGGCGGGACCGGGATCGTGGATCTGCTGGTCGCCTCGGGACTCTCCGATTCGAAGTCGGCGGCGCGGCGGACGGTGTCCGAGGGGGGAGCCTATGTGAACAACCTAAAGGTCTCCGACGCCGAGAGCGTTGTGGACGCGGCGGAACTGTTGCACGGTCGCTACCTCTTGGTCCGCCGCGGCAAGAAGAACCTGGCGATGGTCGAGGTCGCCGGCTAGGGAAACATCCGGGCCATGGGCCGCGGGGCGAATCGCGCAAGCGAACGTCGCCCCGCGGCCCATTGCTGTTTAATGCCGCGGTCCACCCGGCGCCTCGGTGCGACACGCCCGGGCGTTAACGACGATTTTGCGCCAGCGAAATCTGTGTGTATTGTTTTTTGAGTCGCCGCCGCTGAGAACGCGGGCCACGGAATGAAAGTTCTGGGGAATGGCGGCCAAACCCCACAAAACCACCGGAATCACCGGACGCTTTCGAGCGCCAAAGACTCCCGGATCGGCCGAGTGGGGGCGCCAAATGGTCGCAAACGGTCAGCGAAAGCCGATTTGACAGCGAGCAAATGGTGGAATAACTTAGATAAGTCGCTACGGACGAAAAGCAAAAAGAATTCAGAATGAATCGAATTCATTGTTTGGAACCGTAAGCGGTCTGTTGCTTGAGAACTCAATAGTGTGCCATGTTTGTTGACACCGATTTTTTATCGATTATTGGTGAATGGCCTTTCTTGTCGCACCCCGTGCGGCGGGAGGGGTTTTTTGCCGGGATTGTTTTGCTTGGTGCAGCCGTTGGCCCGATTTTCCTTGGGCCTTCCTGGTTGTGTCTGTAATTTTTTTACGGAGAGTTTGATCCTGGCTCAGGATGAACGCTGGCGGCGTGCTTAACACATGCAAGTCGAACGATGACCCCAGCTTGCTGGGGGATTAGTGGCGAACGGGTGAGTAACACGTGAGTAACCTGCCCCCGACTCTGGGATAAGCCCGGGAAACTGGGTCTAATACCGGATATTCTCCTTCCGCCGCATGGCGGGGGGTGGAAAGCGGTTTAGCGGTCGGGGATGGACTCGCGGCCTATCAGCTTGTTGGCGGGGTAACGGCCCACCAAGGCGACGACGGGTAGCCGGCCTGAGAGGGTGACCGGCCACACTGGGACTGAGACACGGCCCAGACTCCTACGGGAGGCAGCAGTGGGGAATATTGCACAATGGGCGAAAGCCTGATGCAGCGACGCCGCGTGAGGGATGACGGCCTTCGGGTTGTAAACCTCTTTCAGTAGGGAAGAAGCGAAAGTGACGGTACCTGCAGAAGAAGCGCCGGCTAACTACGTGCCAGCAGCCGCGGTAATACGTAGGGCGCAAGCGTTATCCGGAATTATTGGGCGTAAAGAGCTCGTAGGCGGTTTGTCGCGTCTGCCGTGAAAGTCCGGGGCTCAACCCCGGATCTGCGGTGGGTACGGGCAGACTAGAGTGATGTAGGGGAGACTGGAATTCCTGGTGTAGCGGTGAAATGCGCAGATATCAGGAGGAACACCGATGGCGAAGGCAGGTCTCTGGGCATTAACTGACGCTGAGGAGCGAAAGCATGGGGAGCGAACAGGATTAGATACCCTGGTAGTCCATGCCGTAAACGTTGGGCACTAGGTGTGGGGGACATTCCACGTTTTCCGCGCCGTAGCTAACGCATTAAGTGCCCCGCCTGGGGAGTACGGCCGCAAGGCTAAAACTCAAAGGAATTGACGGGGGCCCGCACAAGCGGCGGAGCATGCGGATTAATTCGATGCAACGCGAAGAACCTTACCAAGGCTTGACATGGGCCGGACCGCCGTGGAAACACGGCTTCCCCTTTGGGGCCGGTTCACAGGTGGTGCATGGTTGTCGTCAGCTCGTGTCGTGAGATGTTGGGTTAAGTCCCGCAACGAGCGCAACCCTCGTTCCATGTTGCCAGCGGGTTATGCCGGGGACTCATGGGAGACTGCCGGGGTCAACTCGGAGGAAGGTGGGGACGACGTCAAATCATCATGCCCCTTATGTCTTGGGCTTCACGCATGCTACAATGGCCGGTACAAAGGGTTGCGATACTGTGAGGTGGAGCTAATCCCAAAAAGCCGGTCTCAGTTCGGATTGGGGTCTGCAACTCGACCCCATGAAGTCGGAGTCGCTAGTAATCGCAGATCAGCAACGCTGCGGTGAATACGTTCCCGGGCCTTGTACACACCGCCCGTCAAGTCACGAAAGTTGGTAACACCCGAAGCCGGTGGCCCAACCCCTTGTGGGAGGGAGCCGTCGAAGGTGGGACCGGCGATTGGGACTAAGTCGTAACAAGGTAGCCGTACCGGAAGGTGCGGCTGGATCACCTCCTTTCTAAGGAGCAGCTAGCAAACGCCGTCCACACGCAACGTGTGGGGGGTTTTGTTCAGTGTTTGCCCGTTGCGGCCGCGTTTGTCGGCCGGCGGGCGCTCATGGGTGGAATGTCAACGGATTGTGGCCTGTCTTCGGCGAGTGTCGGGACCTGCGAGTACGCCCCCCTGGGGGTTGGAAAGCGGTGTTCCGTCCGGTGCCGGGCGGGTCCATGGCACACTGTTGGGCCCTGAGGCAACAGGCCCGCGGACACGGCGAACGCTTTTGTGGCGTTGGTTGTGGACGGGGGGCTGGTTTTGTCTTGGTTGTCCCCGCGCACGGCCTAGGCCCACGTAAGTCCCGCACCGGTTGGTGCGGGTGGTGGGGTGTGGGTGTGTTGGGGTTGTTGTTTGGGAACTGCATAGTGGACGCGAGCATCTTGTACCGGGACGCCCTTTGGGGTGTTCCCGGGCAAAAAGCAATTTCTTTGATTTGAGAACCCCGGTGGCCGGGCCCTGGTGGTCTGGTTTCCGTGTGGTTTTCTCGATTTGTAGCAATGCTCTTTGCTTGGCCTGTTTGTGGTCAAGTTTTCAAGGGCGCACGGTGGATGCCTTGGCATTAGGAGCCGAAGAAGGACGTGGGAATCTGCGATAAGCCTGGTCGAGTCGATAACCGGACGTTGACGCCAGGATTTCCGAATGGGGAAACCCCGCACAGCGCGCGAGTGTCTGTGTGACCCGCAGCTGAACACATAGGCTGCGTGGAGGGAACGCGGGGAAGTGAAACATCTCAGTACCCGCAGGAAGAGAAAACAACAGTGATTCCGTGAGTAGTGGCGAGCGAAAGCGGATGGGGCTAAACCGAGCCATGTGTGATAGCCGGCGGGCGTTGCATGGCCGGGGTCGTGGGACCATCCATACCAGTTCTGCCGGACTGGTGGGGCGAGGTGCGGAAGTATAGGCGAACCGGTTTGAATGCCGGACCATAGGGGGTGCGAGTCCCGTAGCCGTAATGCTTTCCGCCGCCCTGTGAAGGTATCCCAAGTAGTACGGGGCCCGAGAAATCCCGTGCGAATCCGCCAGGACCACCTGGTAAGCCTGAATACTACCTAATGACCGATAGCGGACAAGTACCGTGAGGGAAAGGTGAAAAGTACCCCGGGAGGGGAGTGAAACAGTACCTGAAACCGTGTGCCTACAATCCGTCGGAGCCTCCATTGTTGGGGTGACGGCGTGCCTTTTGAAGAATGAGCCTGCGAGTTAGTGTTACGTCGCGAGGTTAACCCGTGTGGGGAAGCCGTAGCGAAAGCGAGTCTGAATAGGGCGACGCAGTGGCGTGATCTAGACCCGAAGCGAAGTGATCTACCCATGGCCAGGTTGAAGCGCGTGTAAGAGCGCGTGGAGGACCGAACCCACTTCAGTTGAAAATGGAGGGGATGAGCTGTGGGTAGGGGTGAAAGGCCAATCAAACTTCGTGATAGCTGGTTCTCCCCGAAATGCATTTAGGTGCAGCGTTGCGTGTTTCTTGCCGGAGGTAGAGCTACTGGATGGCCGATGGGCCCCAAAAGGTTACTGACGTCAGCCAAACTCCGAATGCCGGCAAGTGAGAGCGCAGCAGTGAGACTGTGGGGGATAAGCTTCATAGTCGAGAGGGAAACAGCCCAGAACGCCAACTAAGGCCCCCAAGCGTGTGCTAAGTGGGAAAGGATGTGGAGTTGCCCAGACAACCAGGAGGTTGGCTTAGAAGCAGCCACCCTTGAAAGAGTGCGTAATAGCTCACTGGTCAAGTGATTCCGCGCCGACAATGTAGCGGGGCTCAAGCACACCGCCGAAGTTGCGTCATCCAGATTTACAGGCAGGCCTTCGTGGTCCAGCCGTCTGGGTGGGTAGGGGAGCGTCGTGCCGGCAGTGAAGCAGCGGTGTGAACCAGCTGTGGAGCCGGCACGAGTGAGAATGCAGGCATGAGTAGCGAAAGACGGGTGAGAAACCCGTCCGCCGAATGATCAAGGGTTCCAGGGTCAAGCTAATCTGCCCTGGGTAAGTCGGGACCTAAGGCGAGGCCGACAGGCGTAGTCGATGGACAACGGGTTGATATTCCCGTACCGGCGAAGAACCGCCCATACCGAGCTGGCGATGCTAACCGCCCCAGACGCCCACCGGGTTCCCTTCGGGGAGCCCACCGGGCGCGCGGCGCGGGACCCGAGCCAGGGAGGTAAGCGTATTAACAGGTGTGACGCAGGAAGGTAGCCGGGCCAGGCAATGGAATCGACCTGGTCCAAGGGTGTAGGGCGAACGGTAGGCAAATCCGCCGTTCACGATGCCTGAGACCCGATAGGCGCCCCCCTTGGGGGGTGATCCGGTGATCCTATGCTGCCAAGAAAAGCATCGACGCGAGGTTCCAGCCGCCCGTACCCCAAACCGACACAGGTGATCAGGTAGAGAATACTAAGGCGATCGAGAGAATCATGGTTAAGGAACTCGGCAAAATGCCCCCGTAACTTCGGGAGAAGGGGGGCCCCAACCTTGAACGGTACTAGCGACCGGGAGGGGATCGGGGCCGCAGAGACCAGGGGGAAGCGACTGTTTACTAAAAACACAGGTCCGTGCGAAGTCGCAAGACGATGTATACGGACTGACTCCTGCCCGGTGCTGGAAGGTTAAGAGGACCGGTTAGCCGCAAGGCGAAGCTGAGAATTCAAGCCCCAGTAAACGGCGGTGGTAACTATAACCATCCTAAGGTAGCGAAATTCCTTGTCGGGTAAGTTCCGACCTGCACGAATGGAGTAACGACTTCCCCGCTGTCTCAACCATGAACTCGGCGAAATTGCACTACGAGTAAAGATGCTCGTTACGCGCAGCAGGACGGAAAGACCCCGAGACCTTTACTATAGTTTGGTATTGGTGTTCGGTGCGGCTTGTGTAGGATAGGTGGGAGACGTTGAAGCCCGGACGCCAGTTCGGGTGGAGTCATCGTTGAAATACCACTCTGGCCGTACCGGATTCCTAACTTCGGCCCATGATCTGGGTCAGGGACAGTGCCTGATGGGTAGTTTAACTGGGGCGGTTGCCTCCTAAAGAGTAACGGAGGCGCCCAAAGGTTCCCTCAGCCTGGTTGGCAATCAGGTGTCGAGTGTAAGTGCACAAGGGAGCTTGACTGTGAGAGCGACAGCTCGAGCAGGGACGAAAGTCGGGACTAGTGATCCGGCGGCACGTTGTGGAACGGCCGTCGCTCAACGGATAAAAGGTACCTCGGGGATAACAGGCTGATCTTGCCCAAGAGTCCATATCGACGGCATGGTTTGGCACCTCGATGTCGGCTCGTCGCATCCTGGGGCTGGAGTAGGTCCCAAGGGTTGGGCTGTTCGCCCATTAAAGCGGTACGCGAGCTGGGTTTAGAACGTCGTGAGACAGTTCGGTCCCTATCCGCTGCGCGCGCAGGAAATTTGAGAAGGTCTGTCCTTAGTACGAGAGGACCGGGACGGACGAACCTCTGGTGTGTCAGTTGTACTGCCAAGTGCACCGCTGATTGGCTACGTTCGGATGGGATAACCGCTGAAAGCATCTAAGCGGGAAGCCCGCTTCAAGATGAGATTTCCATACCATTTATGGTGAGAGGCCCCCAGCAGACCACTGGGTTGATAGGCGGGACGTGGAAGCGAGGACGAAAGACTCGTGAAGCCGACCCGTACTAATAGGCCGACAACTTACACCACAAACACCACACCGAGCGTGTGGCAAGAAACGCTGCGTCCACTATGCGGTCCCGAAACAACAACCCGTTTCGGAACGACCACAACCGAATACGCCGCCACCACGGCACCCCGCACGAACCGCCCCCCCCGGGGGCGGGGACCGATGGGGTAGAGTGGTGGGCGGCAACGTCACGGAACTAAATCCCGTGGCCCACAGTTTTCCCACCCCCAACCAGGTTGGCGGGCAGGGAGCAAGGGTTACGGCGGTCATAGCGTGGGGGAAACGCCCGGTCCCATACCGAACCCGGAAGCTAAGACCCACAGCGCCGATGGTACTGCACTCGGGAGGGTGTGGGAGAGTAGGACACCGCCGGACAACCATTACCAGGACCCCCAACACCACGTGTTGGGGGTCCTGACGTTTAACCACCCACACCCGGACGCCGGGCCACAGTGACTCGACTAAGATTGAATGAGTCGAAATTTTCAAGGCATATATCTGCCTCCAGTAGTTCGAATAGACACCCAGGCGTGGAAGTTGGCACGCCGCAGAGAGGAACGGCCACCTTGGCTGAAGACCAGAGGAACGCCGGCGAAGATCGCCCACGTAAGTTCAACAAGCCGGATTCCCAGCGTCCCCCGACCGGTGATCGCCGTCCTCCGAGCAGCGACCGTCGTGAGGGTGGTTTCCGTGGTGGGGACCGTCCGACCGGTGACCGTCGTGAGGGTGGTTTCCGTGGTGGGGACCGTCCGACCGGTGACCGTCGTGAGGGTGGTTTCCGTAAGGACAACGACCGTCGTGAGGGTGGTTTCCGTGGTGGGGACCGTCCGACCGGTGACCGTCGTGAGGGTGGTTTCCGTGGTGGGGACCGTCCGACCGGTGACCGTCGTGAGGGTGGTTTCCGTGGTGGGGACCGTCCGACCGGTGACCGTCGTGAGGGTGGTTTCCGTGGTGGGGACCGTCCGACCGGTGACCGTCGTGAGGGTGGTTTCCGTGGTGGGGACCGTCCGACCGGTGACCGTCGTGAGGGTGGTTTCCGTGGTGGGGACCGTCCCACGGGTGACCGTCGTGAGGGTGGTTTCCGTGGTGGGGACCGTCCCACGGGTGACCGCCGCGAAGGTGGTTTCCGTGGTGGGGACCGTCCCACGGGTGACCGCCGCGAAGGTGGTTTCCGTGGTGGGGACCGTCCCACGGGTGACCGCCGCGAAGGTGGTTTCCGTGGTGGGGACCGTCCGACCGGTGACCGCCGCGAAGGTGGTTTCCGTGGTGGGGACCGTCCGACCGGTGACCGCCGCGAAGGTGGTTTCCGTAAGGACAACGACCGCAGCGAGGGCAAGTTCGACAGGCCCCGGCGCGAGAACTTCGGCGACGACACGCGGTCCTTCCCGGGCGTGGCCGAGGGCGAGCGCGCCGCGCACAATCCTGCCGACCTCCGCAGCGCCAACCGCGCCGATCGTCCGCGGTCGCCGGAGATCGACGACGACGTCACGGGCAAGGAGCTGGACCGAGTCACCAAGGCAGAGCTGCGCTACCTGGACGAGAAGAACCTCGATTGGGTATCCAAGCACCTCGTGATGGCGGGCCGCCTGATTGATTTGGACCCGGTGCTTGCCCACGAGCACGCCTTGGCCGCAAGCCGCCGCGGCGGGCGCGTCGCCGTCGTGCGCGAGGCCGTCGGCCTGACCGCCTACGCGGCCGGCGAGTATGCCGACGCCCTCCGGGAATTCCGTACGTTCCGACGCATCAGCGGATCGAACATCCACCTGCCGATCATGGCGGACTGCGAACGCGGCCTCGGCAAGCCCGAGAAGGCTCTCGAGACCGCCCACAGCGAGGAGGCGGCCGCGCTCGACGCACCCGCACGCGTCGAGATGGCCATTGTCGCCTCGGGGGCACAGACCGACCTGGGCCGCGCGGAGGAGGCGCTGTCCGAGCTCCAGATCCCGGAGCTGGACATCAACCGTGCCTTCTCCTTCAGCCCCCGGCTCTTCGCCGTCTACGCGGACGCGTTGGAGGCCCTGGGCAAGAACGACGAGGCCGTGCTGTGGCGCCGACAGGTTGTTGTGGCGGAGAGCGCGCTCGGAGTCGGCGAGTTCGCGGAGCCCGAGATCATGGATCTCGTGGATGAGGACGACGAGCCCGAGCGCAAGCCGCGTGTCAAGGACTACCTCGAGAAGGACGACGCCGCGGTCGCGGTCGACGCCGAGGACGGCCTGACGACAACCGGCGAGCAGCCGGACGCCGACATCGATCCCGAGTCGCAGGATGCCGCCGCAAGCGAGCCGGAATCCGGCGACGATAGCGGCGCGGAGTCCGACGGCGATGGCGAGGACGACGATCGGGACGAGGACGACGACGAGGACGACGACGACGAGGCGGACGATCTCGTGGGCGACGCGGACTTCTGGGATGCCGAGGACGGCGCCGATGCGACCGACGGACAGGATCCGACGACCGTCGACACCAACTCCGACGACCGCTAGCCCAAAGGAACGCATGTTCATCACCGGTTTCGACGCCGTCCTGTCTGACCTTGACGGCGTGGTCTATGCCGGCAGCGGGGCGATCCCAGGGGCCATCGAGTCCTTGGATCGCCTCGCTGGCGTCGGCGTCGGCCTGGCGTACATCACGAACAACGCCTCGCGGTCGCCCGAGGCCGTCGCCCAGCACCTCCGGGAGCTGGGCGCGCCGGCGACCGCCGGGTCCGTCTTCGGATCCGCCGACGCCGGCAGCGACCTGCTCTCCGAAGTTGTCCCCACGGGCGCGCGCGTCCTGGTTGTGGGCAGCCCCTACCTCAGGGACTGCGTGGCGCGGCGCGGGTTCCGGCTGGTGGAGACGTCCGCAGACGCTCCGGACGCCGTCATCCAGGGTTTCGATCCCGGCGTCGGTTGGCACGGCCTTGCAGAGGCATCGTACGCGGTCGCAGCCGGCGCGGCCTGGGTTGCAACCAACACCGACCTGACCATCCCGCAGTCCCGGGGCATCGCGCCCGGCAACGGCTCGCTGGTCAACGCCGTCGCCGCGGCGTCGGGCGCCCAGCCGCGGGTCGCCGGAAAGCCCGAACCGCTGATGTTCCGTCAGGCGGCGGACCACTTGCAGGCCAAGCGGCCGCTGGTCGTCGGCGATCGCCTGGACACGGACATCTTGGGCGGCAACCGGGCCGGCTACACCACGGCCGCAGTCCTCACGGGCATCGAGTCCACCCGATCCATCCTGTCCTCGCGCAAGGCCGAGCGCCCCGACTTCATCCTGCGGGACCTGACCGAGCTGTTTGCGCCGTATCCCGCCATCGAGGCCTCGGGCAAGGACTTCGCGTGCGGGCGTGCCCGCGCCTGGCTCGACGGGGAACGCCTGATGGTCGCCGGGAACCCCGACGATGCCGACGCCTGGCGGGCCGCCTGCGCCGCCTGGTGGTATGCGCACCCGACGGCCGAGGCCTCGCGGTCCCCGGACATCGAGTTCCGGCGCTAGAGCCCCGTCGCGGGACAACACCCCTGCCCCACACCAAGAGGAGAACCGTGAACGAGCCCGCTACTCCGGCCGAGTGGCCCAAGCCCGATGCCGGCACGGGGGACCCGGAGGTCGAGTCTGCCCTCGCGGATTTGGGCGGCCTGAGCGGGCTGCCCGTGTCCGGACACGCAGGCGTCTACGAATCCGTCCACGACGCGCTCCGGGAAGCCCTGGACCGGAAGGACGGTACCGGGCAGTGAGCCGCCTCGACCAGGAACTGGTGGCCAGGGGCTTGGCGCGCTCCCGGACGCATGCGGGAAAGCTGATCGCGGATGGCCGCGTTCGGGCGGACAACGAGTGCGCCACGAAGGCGGCGCGGCCGGTGAGTGCGGATACGCGACTCGAGGTGCTGCCGGCCGATGGCGACGAGTACGTCTCGCGCGCCGGCAACAAGCTCGCCGGCGCGTTGGAGGCCTTCCAAGAGGTGGCCGTCGCCGGCCGCCGCTGCCTCGACGCGGGCGCGTCCACCGGCGGGTTCACGGACGTGCTTCTCCGCCGCGGTGCCGACCGAGTGATCGCGGTCGACGTCGGCCACGGGCAGATGGTCGAACAGCTACGCTCCGATCCCCGCGTCGACGTGCGCGAAGGCATGAACGTCCGCTACTTGTCCGCGGACGAGATCGGGGGACCGGTGGACCTGGTCGTGGCCGACTTGTCCTTCATCTCGCTGACCCTGGTCGTCGGACCGCTCGCCTCGACGACACGCCCCGGCGGAGACCTGGTGCTGATGGTCAAACCCCAGTTCGAGGTGGGCAGGGACAACCTGGCGCGGACGGGAGTGGTCACCGATCCAGGCTGGCGGCGGCGAGCCGTCGAGACCGTGGTAGCGGCGGGCTACCGCGAAGGCCTGCGCCTCGTGGGCCTGGCGCGCAGCCCGCTCCCGGGCCAGGACGGCAACGTCGAGTTCTTCCTGTGGCTGCGGCGGCAAACGGACGACGGTTCTCCACACCCCGACGATGGTCCGCCCGCGTTGCCAATCGTTGACTATTCTTGAACCGGGTCCGCCAGAGCACTGGGGCGCCCCGCAGCAGCCAACGGAAGGAACGCATGAGAAGGATTCTTGTCCTCGCGCACACCGGACGTGCGGATGCCCTGCAGGCGGCGCTGGACACGTGCCGGAGTCTCCGGGCCGCCGGACTCATCCCCGTCATGCGCCGGCTTGAGCTGCAGAACCTCCGCAACGCCGTTGACGGCGAGACCCTCGAGGTGGAGATCCTGGACGAGGATGTTCGGCTGGACGAGGTGGATCTGGGCATGGTCCTCGGCGGCGACGGCACGGTTCTGCGCGCCGCCGAACTAGTGCGCAACTCCGGCGTGCCGTTGCTGGGCGTCAACTTGGGCCACGTGGGCTTCCTCGCCGAGAGCGAGCGGGCCGACCTGGGCCAGACCGTGGAGTGGGTCGTCAACCGCGAGTACACGGTCGAGGAGCGCATGGCCATCGACGTGCAGGTATGGCTGGGCAACCGACGGATCGCGCACACGTGGGCGCTCAACGAGGCGGCCATCGAGAAGGCCAACCGTGAACGCATGATCGAGGTCGTCATTGAGATCGATGGGCGCCCCATCAGCACCTTTGGTTGCGACGGCATGGTCATGGCCACCCCCACGGGTTCCACCGCCTACGCCTTCTCCGCCGGCGGCCCCATCGTCTGGCCGGAGGTCGAGGCGCTCATCATGGTTCCCATCAGCGCCCACGCCCTGTTCGCCAAGCCGCTGGTCGTGTCGCCGACCTCCACCATGGCTCTCGAGATGCTCACACGCACCGATGCGCAGGCCGTGCTGTGGTGCGACGGACGGCGCACCATCGACCTTCCGCCGGGCTCCCGGGTCGAGGTGACGCGCTCAAGCAAGCCGGTGCGGCTGGCACGCGTGAACCGGACCCCCTTCAGCGAACGACTGGTGCGCAAATTCGAGCTGCCGACGCGCGGTTGGCGCGGACCCGTGCCCCCGGCGGATCGGGACACGGCCACCGCCGCCCTGCCCGTGACGGCGGCGGCCCTCCACGTCGTGGAGCCGCGGCACTACGAGCCGCGCCCGGAAACGGAGCACCGCCCATGATCGAGGAAATCCGGATCTCCGACCTCGGCGTCATCGAGCAGGCCACCCTTCCCCTGGGGCCGGGGCTCAGCGTCGTGACGGGCGAGACCGGCGCCGGCAAGACCATGGTGGTGACGGCCCTCGGCCTCCTCCTCGGGCAGCGGGCCGACGCGGGCGCGGTGCGCCATGGATCGAAGCAGGCCGTGGCTGAGGCGACCGTCCGTCTGCCCCGCGGCAGCGCCGTGCTGGCCCGCGCGGAGGAGGCCGGTGCGCTGGTCGAGGAGGTCGACGACGTCGCCGAGCTCATCATCGCGCGGGTCCTCAGCGCCGAGGGGCGGAGCCGCGCCGCGGTGGGCGGCCGGTCGACTCCGGTCGGCGTACTTTCCGAGCTCGGGGATGCGCTCGTCGCGGTCCATGGCCAGACCGACCAGCTGCGCCTCAAGGGCGCCGCGGCCCAGCGGGAGTCGTTGGACAAGTTCGCCGGATCCGGCCTCGCGGCGGTCCTCATCGATTACCGGTCCGCCTTCGACCGCTGGAAAGAAGTCAGGGCGTCCCTCCAGGAGCTGGTCGCCCAGGCACGTGAGCGCGTCCGCGAGGCCGAGGGGCTCCAACTGTCGCTCGAGGAAATCGACGGCGTCGACCCCCAGGCAGGCGAGGACGAGACCCTCAAGGCCGAGGCCCAAAAGCTTTCGAATGTGGAGGGGCTCAGGTTGGCGGCGGCCACGGCCCGCACCGCCCTGGCCTCGGACGAATTCGGCGGCGACACCGACGCGGTGTCTCTGGTGGACGCCGGCAAGCGGGCGTTGGAACTGGTGGAGGACGACGACCCCGAGCTCAAGGCGTTGGCCGGCCGGCTGGCGGAGATCGGGTTCCTGATGGCGGACGTCTCCGCGGATCTTGCCAGCTATGCCGCGTCGCTGGACACCGACGGTCCGGAACACCTGGGGCAGATCGAGGCGAGGCGGGCGGAGCTGAACGTCCTGATCCGCAAGTATGCTCCCAGCATCGACGAGGTGCTCGAATGGGCGGGCTCGGCGCGGAGAAGGCTGAGCGAGCTGCAGGACGACACGGGCCGCATCGAGACGCTCACCGCCGAGGAGGCCGAGCTGGAAGAGCGCCTCGGCGTCCTGGCCGGACGCGTCAGCGAGCTGCGGACCGCGGCGGCGGAGGAACTCGCCGAGCGCGTCAGCGCCGAGCTCGCCGCCCTGGCGATGCCGGATGCGCGCTTCGTCGTGGAGGTCGCGACCGCCGACGAGCCCAGCCGGCATGGTCGGGACGAAATCCGCATGCTGCTGCGTCCACACGCGGGCAGCGCACCCCGCCCGCTGGGCAAGGGAGCGTCGGGCGGAGAGCTCTCGCGGGTCATGCTTGCCATCGAGGTGGTGCTGGCGCAGGTCGACCCGGTCCCGACGTTCGTCTTCGACGAGGTCGACGCCGGCGTCGGAGGCAAGGCCGCCGTCGAGATCGGCCGGCGGCTGGCCATGTTGGCCCGCCACGTGCAGGTGATCGTTGTGACACACCTGCCGCAGGTGGCCGCGTATGCCGACAGGCACATCCGTGTGATCAAGAACTCCGACGCGTCCGCGGACGGGGGAGCGGGCTTCACCGCGAGCGACGTTGTGCTGCTCGAGGGCGGCGAAAGGGTGCGCGAACTCGCGCGGATGCTGGCCGGTCAAGAGCACTCGGACACAGCGCAGGCGCATGCCGAGGAACTTCTCGACGATGCGCAGAGGGCCGTCGCGGCCCTGCAATGAGCACGTCCAGTAGAGTGATCCCCCATCCGTCCGGCGAAATGATGATAGGCTCGAATTCCGTGGTGCAGCGAACATTTTCCCGTAATTCCCGGTCCTCCGAAACTACCAAGCAGATCTTTGTCACCGGTGGTGTCGCCTCGTCCCTAGGCAAGGGGCTGACGGCTTCCAGCCTCGGTCACCTGCTTCGGGCCCGAGGCCTATCCGTCACGATGCAGAAACTGGATCCCTACCTGAACGTGGATCCTGGCACGATGAACCCCTTCCAGCACGGGGAGGTGTTTGTCACCGACGACGGCGCCGAAACCGACCTTGACATCGGTCACTACGAGCGTTTCCTCGACGAGAACCTCGACGGCATGGCCAACGTCACGACCGGCCAGGTCTACTCCACGGTCATCGAGAAGGAACGCCGCGGAGACTACCTCGGCGACACAGTCCAGGTCATTCCCCACATCACGGACGAGATCAAGCGCCGCATGCGCCTCCCGGCCGAGGCAAAGAAGGCGCCGGACGTCATCATCACCGAAATCGGCGGGACGGTCGGCGACATCGAGTCCCAGCCCTTCCTCGAATCCGCCCGGCAGGTCCGCCAGGACATCGGGCGCGGCAACGTCTTCTTCGTCCACGTCTCGCTCGTCCCGTACATCGGGCCGTCCCAGGAACTGAAGACCAAGCCGACCCAACACTCCGTGGCCGCACTCCGTTCCATCGGCATCCAGCCCGACGCCCTGGTCATCCGCTCCGACCGCGAGATCCCGGACGAGATGCGCGTGAAGCTCGGCCGCACCTGCGACGTCGACCCGGAAGCCGTGATCAACTGCGCCGACGCGCCGAGCATCTACGACATCCCCGTGATCATCCACGAACAGGGCCTCGACGCCTACATCGTGCAGTCCCTCGGGATGAAGTTCAAGGACGTGGACTGGACCGAGTGGAACCGCCTGCTCGACGCGGTCCACAACCCGCAGCACCAGGTCAACGTGGCCCTCGTGGGCAAGTACATCGACCTGCCCGACGCCTACCTCTCCGTCACCGAGGCCCTGCGCGCCGGCGGCTTCGCCAACCAGACAAAGGTCAACGTCCGGTGGGTCCCGTCCGACGAATGCCAGACGCCGGAGGGGGCGAAGGCCGCGCTCGACGGCGTCGACGCCATCTGTGTCCCCGGCGGATTCGGCATCCGTGGCCTCGAGGGGAAGCTGGGCGCGCTTAAATTTGCACGTGAAAACAAGCTTCCGACCCTTGGCCTCTGCCTGGGCCTGCAAAGCATGGTGATCGAGTACGCACGCAACGTCGCCGGGCTGAAGGGCGCCTCCTCCACCGAGTTCGAGCCGGAAACCAAGCACCCGGTCATCGCGACCATGGCGGAGCAGCTCCACATCGTCGAGGGCAAGGGCGACCTGGGCGGCACCATGCGCCTGGGCCTCTACGACGCAAAGCTCAAGAGCGGTTCCGTGGTGGCACAGACCTACGGCAAGACCGCCGTGGCCGAACGCCACCGCCACCGCTACGAGGTCAACAACGACTACCGCGAACAGCTGGAAAAGCACGGGCTCGTGTTCTCCGGTACCTCGCCCGACGGCAAGCTCGTCGAGTACGTCGAGCTTCCGAAAGAGACACACCCGTACTACGTCTCCACGCAGGCGCACCCCGAGCTGAGCTCGCGGCCCACGCGGCCGCACGCCCTGTTCGCCGGGCTGGTCAAGGCGGCGCTGGACCACCAGAAGGCCGGTCTGTAGCCATGGCTGAAGTGGACGGCGGAGGGCTGGCCGATCGGGCGAGCCCCCGCCGTTTGCTGTCCTCCGAGACCGTGTACCGCGGGCGGATCTGGAACGTGGTCCAGGACCGCTTCCAGTTCGGCGCGGACCAGCGACCCCTGGTGCGCGACTACATCGACCACCCCGGTGCGGTTGCTGTTGTTGTTATGGACGGCGAGGGGCGCGTCCTGTTGATCAACCAGTATCGCCACCCCGTTGGCATGACGCTCTGGGAGATCCCCGCCGGACTGCTCGATGTCGACGGCGAGGCGCCGGAGGTTGCCGCCGCCCGCGAACTCGCCGAGGAAGCCGATCTGACGGCGGCATCGTGGCACACGCTGGTGGACATGTTCAATTCGCCCGGGTCCTCCAGCGAGGCCATTCGCATCTACCTGGCACGGCAGCCCGGCGCCGTGCCGGCCGACCGGCTCCACGAGCGAACCGAAGAGGAAGCGGACATGCCCGTCGACTGGGTCCCGCTGGACGAGGCCGTCGCGGCCGTCCTGGACGGCCGCATCCACAATCCTTCCGCGGTCGCCGGACTGCTGGCCTGCCAGGCCGCGGCCGCGACCGGCTTCGCCTCGTTGCGCCCGGCCGATACCCCGTGGGAAGCGCACCCGCGGCTGCGCCAGACCGTTCCCCCCGCGGCGCAGTAGGCGGGGCGGCACATGTCCACGCCGAGTCCCGACGCCCCCGGTGAGCTTCCCGCCCGGGACACGCGTGCCGCCTTGGAGGCAACGCGCCCGGGGCGCCAAATGGCGGCGTACCTTCAGCATCTCGCCGTGGAGCGCGGAATGGCCCCGAACACCGTCGCGGCCTACCGCCGCGACCTTGGCCGCTACGCCGCGTATCTGGCGGAGCGTGGAGTCGAAGGCGCCAACGACGTGGACCGGCATGTCCTGACCTCCTTCGCCCAGGCCCTGCGCGACGGATCCGACGGCGGGTCGCCGCTGAGCGCCCGCTCGGCCGCGCGCTGTGTGGTCGCGGTGCGGGGGCTGCACCGCTTCTGGGCGCTGGAGGGCACCACGCGGGACAACCCGGCGGCGGACCTGCGGCCACCCGCGGCGGGCCAGAGGCTGCCCAAGGCCATCAGCGTCGCCGAGGTCGGGGCCATCCTCGAATCCGTTCCCGTGGAGACGGAAACGGGACAGCGGGACCGGGCCCTGCTGGAGTTCCTCTACGCAACGGGGGCGCGCATCAGCGAGGCGGTGGGTCTGGACGTGGACGACCTGCACCTCGAACGCCCCGAAGAGGGCCCCGCCGTCGTCCGGCTGACAGGCAAGGGCTCCAAAGAGCGTGTTGTGCCGCTGGGATCGTACGCGCTGTCGGCCCTGGAGGCCTATCTTGTCCGCGGCCGTCCCTCGCTGGTCGGCAAGGGCAAGGGCACACCCGCGCTGTTCCTCAACGCCCGTGGCGGGCGACTGAGCCGCCAATCGGCGTGGACCGCGCTCAAGGCCGCCGCCGAGCGCGCCGGCATCGAGAAGACCGTCTCGCCGCACACGCTCCGCCACTCGTTCGCGACCCACCTGCTGGAGGGCGGCGCCGACGTGCGCGTTGTCCAGGAACTACTGGGCCACGCATCCGTCACCACCACGCAGGTGTACACGCTCGTCACCGCCGAAACCCTCCGCGAGGTCTATGCGGCGGCCCACCCGCGGGCGTTGGCGTAGCCGATGCCCGTCGCCGTGGTGCTCTGCCTGCCGGTCCGCGAGGACGATCGCGGCGCCTTCGTCCTCCTGGGCCTGAAGAAGACGGGTTTCGGCCGCGGCAGGATCGTGGGACCCGGCGGAAAAATCGATCCGGGGGAAAGCCCGGAGCAGGCGGCGGCACGGGAACTCGAGGAGGAGACGACCCTGGTCGTCTCGCCAGGAGACCTCGAAGACGCGGCGACGATCAGGTTCCGTTTCCCCGCCAGCCCCGCCTCGGACATGGACTGCACGGTTTTTATCGCGCGCGGCGCCGCCGGCGAGGCGGCGGAGACCGACGAGCTTGCCCCGCGGTGGTACCCCGTGCTTGGGCTGCCGATCGAGTCGATGTGGGACGACTCTGCGAGATGGCTCCCGGAGATCCTGGCGGGCGGACGCCTGGACGCCACGGTGGTGCTCGCCGAGGACAACCAGAGCGTGGCCGACTACAGCTTTGTGGCCCGGTCCGCCGCCGACGGCGCAGCGGGCGCGGACGGCCGGACGAATTGGGCCCGCCGGCCGGGATGCCGCGCCACGCGCGGCGAACGGCCGGCCTCCCCGGCGGGGGAGACCGGCCGCACGCCGTGATCGCCGGAGGGTCGGGTTGTCCCTACAGGTGCCGCTCGTCCGGTCCGTTGTACTCGGACAGCGGCCGGATCAGCGAGTTGGCGGCGCGCTGTTCCATGATGTGGCTGGTCCAGCCCGTGATGCGCGAGGCGATGAACAGGGGCGTGAACATCTGGGTGTCGAAGCCCATGAGGTGGTACGTGGGTCCGGCGGGATAGTCGAGGTTGGGCTTGATGTTCTTCGCCTCGCCCATCGCCTGCTCCAGTCCGTCGTAGAGGCCCAGCATCTCGTCGCGGCCGAAGTGCGCGATCATCCGGTCCAATGCGGACTTCATCGTGGGAACGCGGGAGTCGCCCTTCTTGTAGACGCGGTGCCCGAAGCCCATGACCTTCTTCTTCTGTGCGAGCGCGTCCTCCATCCAGGCCTTGGCGCGCGCGGCCGCCTCCTCTCGTGACTCGTCCTTGCGGATGCCGATTTCCTCGAACGTGTGCATGACCGCCTCGTTGGCCCCGCCGTGCAAGGGGCCCTTCAGCGCGCCGATCGCACCGACCACGGCCGAGTGCAGGTCGGACAGCGTTGAGGTGATCACGCGCGCGGTGAACGTGGAGGCGTTGAACGAGTGCTCCGCGTAGAGGACCATCGAGACCCGGAACGCGTCGACCACGTCCGGTGCGGCCTCCTCGCCGAACGTCATCCAGAGGAAGTTCTGCGAGTAGTCGAGGTCCTCCCGCGGCTCCACCGGTGCCAACCCCCGGCGTCGGCGCTGGTCGTATGCGACGGCCGCCGGGAAGCGCGCCAGGAGGGACTTGGCCTTGCCGAGCTCGGCCGCGGGCGAGGAGTCCTCGGCCAGCGGGTGGTTCGCCCCGAGGACGGACACCGCCGTGCGGGCCACGTCCATGGGGTGGCACGTCAGGGGCAGCAGGTCGATCGCGGACTTGACGTTGCCTTCCAGGGCGCGGTTGGCCCGCTCGAAGGCGGTGAACTCCTCCAACTCCGCGGCGGTGGGCAGCTCGCCGTTCCACAGCAGCAGCGCCACCTCCTCGAAGCTCTTCCGTGCCGCGAGCTCCTGGACCGGGTAGCCGCGGTAGAGCAGCGAGTTGGTGTCCGGATTGACCTTCGAGACGGCGGTGTAGTCGACGACGACGCCGTCGAGCCCCTTCTTGATTTCCTTGATGTCGGTGACGCCCATGGTGGTGCTCTCCTTCGGCCGTTACGGGTTGGTGTTGTTGCCGTTGATATCCAGGCCGGGGACCTGGAAGTTGAAGATGCCGGTGTCGAACCTGTTGTAGGCCTCGTAGTCCACCAGCTCATAGAGTCTCACGCGCGTGAGCATGTTGGGCACATCCTCCTCCTGGGTGCCCTGCGCGGCAATGGCGTCGAGGGTGCGCTCGGCCGCCCCCATGGCGCTGCGCAACAGGGTGACGGGGTAGATGACCATAGCGACGCCGGCGTCGGCCAGCTGGCTTCGGGTGAACAGCTCGCTCTTGCCAAATTCGGTCATGTTGGCCAGCACGGGAACGTCCACCGCCGAGCAGATCGCTGCGAACTCGGACACGTCGCGCATGGCCTCCGGGAAGATCGCGTCGGCGCCGGCGTCGACCAGGGCCTTGGCCCGCTCGACGGCCGCGTCCAGCCCGTCCACCGCGCGGACGTCGGTGCGGGCCATGATCAGGAAGTTCGGATCCCGCCTCGCGTCCGCGGCCGCCGCGATCCGCCTGACGGCGGTATCGACATCGACGACGTTCTTCCCGTCGAGGTGGCCGCACCTTTTGGGATTGAACTGGTCCTCGATGTGGCAGCCCGCCAGCCCGGCGTTCTCCAGTTCCTGGATGGAGCGGGCCACGTTCATGGGCTCGCCGAAGCCGGTGTCCGCGTCCACGAGGGCCGGGAGATCGGTCATTCGTGCGATCTGGCCCGCGCGCTGCGCCACCTCGGTCAGGGTCGTCAGCCCAATGTCGGGCAGGCCCAGGTCGTTGGCCAGGACGGCCCCGGAGATGTAGACGCCGTCGAACCCCTTCTCCTCGATGAGCCGGGCCGAGAGCGGGTTGAACGCGCCGGGGAACTGGCGCGCGCTGCCGGGAACCAGCATTTCGCGTAGGTTGGCGCGCTTGCGCTCGGGGGTCACTGAGGAGTACAGCATGCTAGAACAGTCCCTTCGGTGCGGCTGCGAGGTCGATGACGCCGGGGGCGGCGGTGATGTTGAGCTGGCCGAGGTCCCCTGCGGCCAGGTTCGGCAGGTTCTCGGCCGCGGCGATGAAGCGGTCGATCTCGTCGTCCGCGACCAGGCCGGCGGCGAGCGTGCGGAACTTGCCGATGTACTGTTCGCGGGCGAACGGGCGGGCACCTAGCGGGTGCGCGTCGGCCACCGCGATCTCGTCGGTGACCACCGTGCCGTCCTTCAGCGTGATGGCCACGGAACCGCCGAAGGCCTTCTCGTTGATGTCCAGCGAGTGGTACCGGCGGGTCCATTCCGGATCCTCCTCCGTGGTCACCTTGTGCCACAGCTCGACCGTGTCCGGCCGGCCGGCCCGTTCCGGCGCGTAGGAGTCCACGTGGTGCCACGCGCCGTCCTGCAGCGCCACCGTGAAGATGTACGGGATGGAGTGGTCCAGGGTCTCCCGCGAGGCCGTCGGATCGTACTTCTGCGGGTCGTTGGCGCCGGAGCCGATGACGTGGTGCGTGTGGTGGCTGGTCCTGATCAGGACCGATTCGACGTTGGCGGCGTCGGCGGCCTCCGGATGTTCGCGGTTGAGCTTGCGCGCGAGGTCGATCCACGCCTGCGCCTGGTACTCGGCCGAGTGCTCCTTGGTGTAGGTGTCCATGATGGCCCGCTTGGGCTCGCCCGCCTCGGGCAGCGGCACTTCGTAGCGTGCGTCCGGCCCGTCCAGCATCCATGCGATGACGCCGTCCTCGCCCTCGTAGATCGGGACGGGGGACGTCTGGCCCCGCATGGCGCGATCCGCGGCCTCGACGGCCATCTTCCCGGCGAAGGCGGGCGCGTGCGCCTTCCAGGTGGAGATTTCGCCCTTGCGGGACTGGCGGGTGGCCGTGGTCGTGTGCAGCCCCTGTCCGACTGACTGGAAAATGGTCTCGACGTCGAGCCCCAGGAGGGTCCCGATGCCGGCCGCGGCGGAGGGGCCGAGGTGCGCCACGTGGTCGATCTTGTGCTTGTGCAGGCAGATGGCCTTGACCAGGTCGACCTGGATCTCGTAGCCGGTCGCGATGCCGCGGACGAGGTCCTTGCCGGAGGCGCCCACGTGCTGCGCCACGGCGAGGATCGGCGGAATGTTGTCTCCCGGGTGGGAGTACTCGGCCGCCAGGAAAGTGTCGTGGTAGTCCAGTTCGCGAACGGCGACCCCGTTGGCCCAGGCCGCCCACTCCGGGGAGACCTTGTCCTCGATGCCGAACACCGAGGCGCCCGCGCCGCCCGTGCTGGGGGCGTGCGCGAGCGCCTGGGCGCGGGCGGCAACGATCGGGCCGCGGTTGAGCGAGGCGATGGCCACGGAGGCGTTGTCGATGACGCGGTTGATGACCATGTCCGTCACCTCCGCCGTGACCTCGACGGGGTCGGCCGCCACGGTGGCGATCTTGTGGGCCAGCTGGTCCTCGCGGGGAAGGTTTTCCTCCGAGCGGTACACGCGGACGGTGTGGTTGATCATGGGGAGTCCTCTCTCGATGATGCATGGGATGTGATGTGGTCGAGACTGTGTTGGAGATGGAGCATGGTCGCGGCGGCGGCCAGGTCAGAGTCGCCCGCCGCGATCGCGCGCGCGATCGCGGCATGCTCCGCGGCGGACGCGCGAAGCCGCGGGGGGTCGTCCCGGGCAAGGCGCCGCACGCGCGCCAGATGGACGCGAAGCCCGCGGAGCGCCTGCTCGAGGTACGGGTTGCGGACGGCGGCGTCGATCGCGGCGTCCAGTTCGGAGGCGAGGCGGTAGTAGTCCTCGCCGAGGGCGTCCCCGCCCGCCCCGCCCGCCCCGCCGGGCACGCCCGCGGCGGTCGAGAACCGCAGCGCCAGTTCGGCGAATTGGGCCCGGGATCCGGACCGGGAGGCGATGCGCGCCGACTCCACCTCGAGCGCGCGGCGCAGTGCGAACAGGTCGTCGACGTGTTCCAGGGACACGTCGGAGACGACGGCGCCGCGGCCGCGCTGCTGAACGGCCAGTCCGTCGGCGGCCAGCCGGGACAGCGCCTCGCGGAGCGGCGTTCGGGACACTCCGAGGCGTTCGGCCTGTTCCACCTCGCCCAGGACGGTGCCCGGAGGCAGGCGCCACTCCACGATGTCCCTGCGCAGCTCGCTGTACGCCTTGTCACTTGCCCTCATGAAGTCATTGTATACACAACCCTCCCCAGTGGCGGCCGCTTGTCGCAATAATCGGCCTGTCGGGCGCGAAGGTTCGTTTTGTGTATACATAAGGGTTGATTGCCCGTGACCCACGCCATAGTGTCGTGGCAGGTCAAACGGGGCGGCCCATCGCCGCCGCGGCCGAGCCAACGCGACGAACAAGGGAGTTCCGATGCCGTCCACCACCCCACCGCATGCCACCTACGCAGCCACCCACGCCGCGAGCGTGGGGGACCCGGCAGGGTTCTGGCTGAAGGCCGCGTCCCGCATCGAGTGGACGGTTCCACCGACCACCGGTTTGGACGGCTCAAGGGCGCCCCTCTACGGCTGGCTGCCGGACGGACGGCTCAACCTCAGCGTCAACGCGCTGGACCGGCACGTGGCCGCGGGTGCCGGCGACCGGGCGGCGCTCGTCTACGATTCGGCGGTCCTCGGTATTCGTCGCACGTACACGTACTCCGAACTGCTCGGGGAGGTCGAGCGTTTCGCCGGCGTCCTTGACGGGCTCGGGGTCTCGGCGGGGGACCGGGTCTTGGTGTATCTGCCGATGATTCCCCAAGCCGTTGTCGCCATGCTCGCCTGCGCGCGCATCGGCGCAGTCCACTCGGTGGTGTTTGGAGGCTTCGCCGCCCGAGAGCTGGCCGCCCGCATCGACGACGCGAAGCCCTCCGCCCTCGTTACGGCCACCGGTGGGGTGGAGCCGTCGCGACGCGTCGAATACCTGCCCGCCGTCGCCGAGGCGCTCGACGTCGCCTCGCACACCGTCCCGCACGTGGTGGTGCAGCACCGCGACGGCTTCTCCGCACAACTGTCCGACTACCGCGGCGGGCAGGCGTCCGCCGGAAGCCCCACGACTTCGCCGCCCGCCGCGACCGCGTGGCACGACTGGGAGGATCTCGCCCGCTCCGCGCGGCCCGCGGCCCCGGTCGATGTCGCCGCAACGCATCCCCTCTACATCCTCTACACCTCGGGGACGACCGGATCCCCGAAGGGCGTGGTCCGGGACACCGGCGGATATGCCGTGGCGATGGGCTGGTCGATGGAGAACATCTACGGGGTGCGGGCCGGCGACACCATGTTGACGGCATCCGACGTCGGATGGGTGGTGGGTCATTCATACATCGTCTACGGTCCCTTGATTGCCGGGGCCACCACGGTCCTCTACGAGGGCAAGCCCGTTGGAACGCCCGACGCCGGCGCATTCTGGCGACTGGTCGAGGACCACCGCGTCAAGGTGATGTTCACCGCGCCCACGGCGCTCCGCGCCATCCGCAAGGCGGACCCCGAGGCGGCATTGCTGGCCGACCACAACATCGCATCCCTTCGCGCGCTGTTCGTCGCGGGCGAGCGGCTGGACCCCGACACCTACCAGTGGGCTTCCCGCGTTTTAGGTGTTCCGGTCATCGACAACTGGTGGCAGACGGAGACGGGGTGGCCGATCGCGTCCAGCCCCTGGGGTCTCGAGCAGCTGCCACTCAAGGCGGGATCGCCGTCGTTTCCCGTTCCCGGCTACGACGTCCGCATCCTCGACGCGCTTGGCGAGCCCTTGCCGCCGGGTGAAGAGGGCAACATCGCCATCCGCCTGCCGCTGCCTCCGGGCACGCTGACCACACTGTGGGGCAACGACGAACGCTACATCGCCTCCTACCTCGAGCAATTCCCCGGGTACTACGCCACGGGCGACTCCGGGCGGATCGACGAGGAAGGCTACTTGTACGTCATGGGACGGACCGACGACGTCATCAACGTCTCGGGACACAGGCTCTCCACCGGGGCGATGGAGCAGGTGCTGGGTGCGCACCCGGCCGTCGCCGAATGCGCGGTGATCGGTGTGGCGGACGAGCTCAAGGGGCAGATACCCCGCGGTTTTGTCGTGCTGAAGGACGGGGTGGACGCCACGGAGGAGTCCCTCAGCGCCGAACTGGTCGCCATGGTGCGCCAAAGAATCGGGCCGGTGGCGGACTTCCGCCAGGTGCGCGTGGTGGAGGCGCTGCCCAAGACCCGCTCGGGCAAGATCCTCCGCAAGACCATGCGGCAGATCGCCGACGGGTCCGCCTACGCGGTGCCGGCAACCATCGAGGACCCGAGCGTCATCGACGACCTCATCCCGTTCCTGAGGCCCTAGCCCCGCCGGCGCGGAGGCTGGCGGTCAACCCTTCCACCGATACTCGTACTCGGGCCTGCCCCGCGTGCCGTGACGGGGCGCCTTGGCGGCCATTCCCTGGCCGTCGAGGTGCTCGAGGTAGCGGCGCGCCGTAACGCGCGAAATTTCCAGGGCCTCCGCGACCTCGGTGGCGGAGAGCGCCTTGTCGGATCCGCGCAGGCTGGCGGCGATGGCCGAGAGCGTCTCCTCGAGCATTCCCTTCGGCAGGCTCGCCGGCCCGGTGGTGCGCAGAGCGGCGAACGCGTTGTCTATCGACGCCTGGGTCGCCGCGTGGGGGCCGGCGAGGTTCAGGCGGAAGCCGCGGTAGTTCTCGAGCTTGTCGCGGAAGGCCGCGAAGGTGAAGGGCTTGATCAAATACTGCGTGATCCCGGCTGCTATGGCCGTCCTCACCACGCCAAGGTCCCGCACGGCGGTGATCGCGATGATGTCCACCGTGTTGCCCCGCCCCCGGATGCGGCGGGCCACGTCGAGGCCGTGCAGGTCCGGAAGGTTCATATCAAGCAGGAGCAGGTCGACCGGGGCTCCCGCGGCCGCGGCGGATTCCAGCATCGAGAGGATCTCCGCGCCCGTGTGGGCCACGGCCGAGACCTGGAACCCCTCCACGCGGCGCACGTAGTCGGCGTGGGCGGCCGCGGTGATCGGTTCGTCGTCGGCGACCAGGACACGCAGGACGCGGGCCGCCTCACTCATCGTGACCACCGCCGCGCACGGGCGTTCCCCGCCGGCCGAAGGCGGCCGACCCGCTCCGCAGGGGGAGTGTGACCGTGAAGATCGCCCCGGCGTCGTTGTCCACCTCCAGGGAGCCGCCCAGCCGGGCGACGGCCTGCCGGACGAGCGCCAGGCCCAGGCCGCGCCCCCCCGCGGTGGCCGAGGCCGGTTTGGTGGAGGCGCCCATGCGCATAAAGTCCTCGAGGTGGTCGGGATCGATGCCGGGACCGGAGTCGGCCACGGAGATGACGACGTCGGAGTCCACGACGGAAAAGTCTGCCCATACACGGCGCGCCTCGGAGCTCGTTGCCGCGTCGAAGGCGTTGTCGAGGAGGTTCCCGGTGATCGTCACCAGGTCGCGCGCGTCGAGCGAATCCCGTGGAAGCGCGCCGCTGGCGGAGAGGGTGAGGGTGATGCCGCGCTCGTTCGCCTGGGCCGCTTTGCCCACGAGCAGCGCCGTCAGGAACGGCTCGTCGATGGCCTGCACCACATCGTCCGTCAGGCGTTGGGATTCCTGGCGGTCGTGAACGGCGAAGTCGAGGGCCTCGCGCTCGCGGCCCAACTCGATGAGCGACGCGACGGTGTGCAGGCGGTTGGCATGCTCGTGGGTCTGCGCGCGCAGCGCCTCCGTCAGCGTCTTCATGGTCTCCAGCTCTCCGGTCAGCGCCTGGATCTCGGTGTGGTCGCGCAGCGTCGCCACCGTGCCGGGGCTGCGCGGTTCGGACCTGCCGCCGAGGTTGTCGAGCCGTCCTCCCAGCGCCCGCCGCCTCGCCGTTCCCGGCGCCGCACGCCGGCCCGGGCCTGCGCCGTTGGGCTCGGAGGCGCGCGCCTGGCTGATGACCAGGACGCGGTCGTTGGTCAGATGAATCTCGTCCGTCGCGCGCCGCCCGCTCTCGAACAGGTCGCTGACGGAGTCGGACAGGCCCAGCTGCGCGACCGGAAGCGGCTTGAGCGCGCCGGCCGGCGGGAGGCCCAGCAGGTCCGCCGCGTGATCGTTGTAGAGCACCAGGCGGCCGGAGCCGTCGACCAGGACCAATCCCTCGCGGAGGGAGTGCAGCGCCGAATCGTAGTAGGCGAAGAGCCGCCGCAGCTCCTCGGGACCGTAGCCGAGCGTGACGCGGCGCAGGTAGCGGCTGAGCACGTAGGCCGCGATGCCGCCGAGGGCGATTGCGGCGCCGGCAACTCCGAGGATCGCCGGGATGCCCGCCGATTGGCTGATCCCCAGCGTCCGCATGGTCACGCCGACGGACACCATGGCCGTGATCCGGCCATCGTCGCCGCGGATGGGGGCGATGGCCCGGACGGAGGGTCCCAGGGTGCCCGCGTACTCCTCGACGAACGTCTGGCCGGCGAGGGCCTGCGCGATGCTGCCGATGTAGTCCTGACCGATCTGCTCCGGCGTCGGATGGGTGTACCTGGTGCGGTCCGTGTCCATGACGGTCACGAAGTCCACGGAGGCCTCCTCGTGGAGCTGGCGCGCGTACGGCTGGAGTGCGGCCGACGGGTCCACCCCCTGCACGGCCTCCACCACGAAGGGGTCGTTGGCCAGCGTCGCCGCAATGCTCAGGACGCGGTCCGCGGCAAAGTCCCTGGCCTGCGCCTCGGCGCTGCGGTAGCTGAAGACGCTCACCGCCGCCGCAACCGCCGCAATCAGGACAAGCTGCCACACGAACAGTCGGGTGGCCAGGCTCGCGGCGCCGGACGCCCGGCCCTGCCGCCCGCCCCCGGCAGGCGGCGGCGCGTTCTGGGTGTCCGTGCCCATGGTCCTCCCTTCGACGCCGCCCCCGGCGACCCGGGCGTGAACAGTATGAACTCAAGGGGTGATGCTGGTCACTGTCGGCGCACCATGGTCATAGACGTAACAACCACAATACCTAGGAGCACCCATGGCAACGACGCCAACCCACCTCGAAGGGCAGCCCGGCGGCACGCCGGAAGGCCAGGGCCCCGCGCCCAAGAAGGACCGCACCCACTGGCTCTACATCATGGTGATCGCGGCCGTGATCCTCGGCGCGACGATCGGCCTGGTGTTCCCCGAGCTCGGCAAGGCGCTGAAGCCGCTCGGAACCGGATTCGTGGCCCTGATCAAGATGATCATCGCCCCCATCATCTTCTGCACCATCGTGTTGGGCATCGGCTCCATCGCCAAGGCGGCCACGGTCGGCAAGGTCGGCGGCCTGGCCCTCCTGTACTTCATCACCATGTCGACGTTCGCACTCGCGATCGGCCTGGTCGTCGGCAACCTGATCCACCCGGGTTCCGGCCTGCAGCTCAAGCCCTACGAGGGCGCCGCGGGCGACGAGGAGAACGCCACCGTCAAGTTCCTGCTGGAACTGATCCCCGGTGACATTCCGGTCCTGCCCACCCTGGTCCTGGCCCTGTTCGTCGGCTTCGCGCTGCAGTCCATGGGCAAGTCCGGAGAGCCCGTGCTCAACGGGATCCGCCACATCCAGGGCGTTGTCTTCCGCATCATGATGATGATCATGTGGGCCGCGCCGATCGGCGCCTTCGGCGCGATCGCCGCCGTCGTCGGCGCCACCGGATGGGCCGCCATCGGCTCCATGGCCATCCTGATGGGCGCGTTCTACGCGACGTGCGCACTGTTCATCGTGATCATCCTGGGCGGACTGCTGAAGATGGTGACCGGGCTGAACATCTTCTCGCTGCTGCGCTACCTGGCCCGCGAGTACCTGCTCATCTTCTCGACCTCGTCCTCCGAGTCCGCGCTTCCGCGCCTGATCGCCAAGATGGAGCATGTCGGCGTCTCTAAGCCGGTCGTCGGCATCACCGTACCCACCGGCTACTCGTTCAACCTGGACGGCACCGCCATCTACCTGACCATGGCCTCGCTGTTCGTCTCCACAGCCATGGGCATGCCCATGACCCTGGGTGAGCAGATCGGCCTGCTGGTCTTTATGATCATCGCCTCCAAGGGTGCCGCCGGCGTCACCGGCGCGGGGCTTGCGACGCTCGCCGCCGGCCTTCAGGCGCACCGCCCGGAACTGCTGGACGGCATGGGAGTCATCGTCGGCATCGACAAGTTCATGTCGGAGGCCCGTGCGCTGACCAACTTCACGGGCAACGCCGTCGCGACGCTGCTCATCGGAACCTGGACCAAGGAGATCGACAACGAGCAGGCCCGCGCGGTCCTCGCGGGGGAGCGGCCCTTCGACGAATTGTCGCTGCACCCGGAAGCGCACTAGGCGACGCGTCCGCCACGCAAAGCCGGCCGCCACACCCACGGTGTGGCGGCCGGCTTTTCTGTCGGCAACCCTCCACTTCAGCTTCAAGGTAAAGGCTCGCCGTCGACCCCGGCGTGTCCAACGGGTCGGCCCCGCGGGGGATAGCCTATGGGGTAGGCATCAACCGGAATCAAACGATCGGAAGCGTGGTTCATACCGTGAGCGAGGAACAGGGTTCGGGCACCCGGACGGCAGGTCTGCTGAAGGAGCCCCCGGCGATGGGACCCACAGGGCGCCCCCTCACCACCTTCCCCGAACCGCCGCCGCTAGAGGGGCATGGCCCCGCGCGCGTCATCGCCATGGTGAACCAGAAGGGCGGCGTCGGCAAAACGACGTCGACCATCAACCTGGCCGCTGCGCTCGCTGAATTCGGCCGCAAGGTGCTCCTGGTGGACTTCGATCCGCAGGGCGCCCTCAGCGCCGGCTTTGGAACGAACCCGCACGAGCTCGACACGACCGTCTACAACGTCCTGATGGACCGGAAGACGGACATCCGCGACGCCATCATGGACACCGACGTCGACAATGTCGACCTTCTGCCGGCGAACATCGACCTGTCCGCCGCCGAGGTCCAGCTGGTGAACGAGGTGGCGCGCGAGCAGGTCCTGGACCGCGCCCTGCGCAAGGTCGCCGACGACTACGACATCATCCTCATCGACTGCCAGCCTTCCTTGGGACTGCTGACCGTCAACGCGCTGACCGCGGCTCACGGCGTCATCATTCCCCTCACCGCGGAGTTCTTCGCGCTCCGCGCCGTGGCGCTGCTGGTGGAGACCATCGAAAAGGTCCAGGACCGGCTCAACCCTGCCCTGCAGATCGACGGCGTCCTCGCGACCATGTACGACGCGCGCACCCTGCACAGCCGCGAGGTTGTCGGGCGCCTCCTCGAGGCCTTCGGCGACAAGGTGTTCGAGACGGTCATCAAGCGGACCATCAAGTTCGCGGACGCCAACGTCGCGGCCGAACCGATCACGAGCTACGCAACCAACCACCCCGGCGCCGAGGCCTACCGCAACCTGGCGCGCGAACTCATTAGCCGCGGCGGCGCCCCGTAATGACGCCGGGCGGGGCGGACACCGCGCCGCCCGAAACCACCGGGTTCGCCGTCAAGCTGGCGAATTTCTCCGGACCCTTCGACCTCCTTCTGGGGCTTATCTCCAAGCACCGGATGGACATCACTGAGGTGTCGCTCGCCGGCGTCACCGACGAGTTCATCGCTTATATCCGAGAGGTCCGCCAGCGCGGCGGCGACAAGGCGCTCGACGAGACCACGCAGTTCCTCGTGATCGCGTCCACGCTGCTGGACCTCAAGGCCGCGCGGCTGTTGCCCTCCGGCGAGGTCGATTCGGACGAGGACATCGCGCTCCTGGAGGCGCGGGACCTTCTCTTCGCGCGGCTCCTCCAGTACAAGGCGTTCAAGGTTGTCGCCGGGGAACTGTCAGAGCGGCTGGAGAACGAGGCGGAGCGCTTTCCCCGCCAGGTGCAACTCGAGCCGCAGTTCTCTGCGCTTCTGCCGGAGTTGCTGTGGAAGACGAGCCTCGAGGATTTCGCGGGCCTGGCCCGCAAGGCGCTGGCTCCCAGGCAGGCGCCGGAGACGCAAGTGGGGCTGTCGCACCTGCACGCGCCCACGGTCAGCGTGCGGGAGCAGGCGGAGTACCTGGCGGTCCTGCTGAAGTCCGGCGGGCAGCGTAGTTTCCGGTCCCTCGTCGCCGACGCCGAATCCACCCAGGTGGTGGTGGCCCGCTTCCTGGCGCTCCTGGAGATGTTCCGCGATCAGGTGTTGGCCTTTGAGCAGGCGGCACCCCTCGGCGAACTGGTCGTCAGGTGGAGCGCCCACGGCTCCGACTGGGATGCCGGGCTGCTGCGGGAAGAATACGACGCGGACACCGGACCGCGCGACGCCCCCATCGACCAGGCCGAACACCAGCCGGAAGGAGAAGCATGAGCAAGCAACGCGTCGGCGTACCCCGCAACGAACGCGGCGCCCCGGACGGGGAAGACAACGGACTGCCCGACCCGGACGCGCTCCCCGGCGGGGCGCGGGCCGCGGTGGAGGCCGTTCTTATGGTTGTCGACGAGCCCGTCACCCCGGAGAGACTGGCGTCGGTGCTCGGACTGGAGGTCGACCGCGTGAACGGGTTGCTCGCCGCACTGCGCGCCGACTACGAAAACGGCCGCGGATTCGAGCTGCGCGAGGTCGCCGGGGGGTTCAGGATCTTTTCGCGACGTGATTTTGCTCCCTTTGTGTCCCGGTTTGTCCTCGACGGCCAAACCGCCCGCCTGACCCAGGCCGCGCTGGAGACCCTCGCGGTCGTGGCGTACCGCCAACCCGTGTCCAGAGCCCGGATCGCGGCGATCCGCGGAGTCAACGTCGACTCGGTGGTTCGGACGCTCACGGTGCGTGGTTTGGTGGAGGAAGCATCCACGGATCCGGAGACTGGGGCACTCTTGTACCAGACCACGTCGTATTTTCTGGAAAGATTGGGTATAGGTAGCGTTTCGGAGCTGCCGAAGCTCTCACCGCACCTGCCCGGAATCGAGCACCTCGACGAGTTCGGGGACCACGGGTTCTAGGCACACCAAACTACGCAGCATTGAAGGACATGACATGACCCAGGGATCCCGTTCCGGCGCAGGCCGAGGCGACGAACGCCGCCAGGGCCCCTCGCAAGGCTCGGGGCGCGGGCAAGGCCCCGCGTCTTCCGGACGCGCCGGCGGACCGCGCCGCGACGACAGGCAGGGCGGCTCCTTCGGGGCGCCCTCCGAGGGCGGCAAGGGCGCGCCCCGGGGCGGCGCCAAGGGCAAGCCGGCGGGTGCCGGCAAGGCCGGGGCCGGGAAGTCCGGCGCGAAGCAGGGCGGCGCCTACCCCTCGAAGGGACCGCGTCCCTTCGGCAACGAACGCTTCGGCCGCAACCTCGGCCCCGTGCCGCGCAAGCGTCCGACGTCGAAGCCGGCGCCGAGGCCCCGGGAGGACGCGGACGAGCAGGACGGCGTGCGCCTGCAGAAGGTGCTGGCCAACGCCGGCGTCGCCTCGCGCCGCGTCAGCGAGGACATGATCGCCGCCGGCCGCGTCGAGGTCGACGGCGAAATAGTCACCGAGCTCGGCATGCGCGTCGATCCGACGACGGTCAGCATCCACGTCGACGGCATGCACGTGCAGCTCAACGACACGCTGAAGTACTTCGTCTTCAACAAGCCCCGCGGTGTGGTCTCCACGATGGACGACCCCGAGGGTCGACGCTGCATCTCCGACTACGTCAAAAAGCGGGGCGAGCGGCTGTTCCACGTCGGACGCCTGGACGTGAACACGGAGGGCCTCCTCCTCCTCACGAACGACGGCGAGCTGGCCAACCGTCTCACGCATCCCTCCTACGAGATCCCCAAGACCTACCTGGTCCAGGTTCCCGGCCCCATGGCGCAGGGGATCGGCGCCAAGATGAAGGACGGCATCCAGCTCGAGGACGGGTGGGCCAACGTCGATTCGTTCAAGCTCGTGGACTCCACGCCCGGCAAGGTCCTCGTCGAGGTCATCCTGCACTCGGGCCGGAACCGCGTTGTGCGCCGCCTGTTCGACGCCGTCGGACACCCCGTCAAGCGCCTCGTCCGGGTCCAGATGGGACCCATTCGCCTGGGCGACCAGAAGCAGGGCACCATCCGTCCGCTGGGCAAGCAAGAGGTCGGGCACCTGCTCGCCGCGGTGGGAATGTAGCCGGTGGCAGCAACGCACCTGACGGGTCGCGTGCTGGTCCTCGGCACCGGCCTGCTTGGCGCCAGCATCGGGTTGGGGCTCAGCCGCCGCGGGATCGACGTGCTTCTCTCGGACCCGTCGCCCACCGCGCAGTCCGTGGCACAGGACATCGGCGCGGGAACCGTTCTGGGCCCGGGGCTACGCGGCGCGCCGGACCTTGTGGTGGTCGCGGCGCCGCCGGACGTGACGGCGTCGGTCGTCGCGGGCGCGCTGCGCGTGTACCCGAACGCGACCGTCGTGGACATCGCGAGCGTCAAGTCGTCGATCCTTGAGAGCCTCCGCGCCGACAAGTCGCTGAATCCGGGCGACCTCGACCGCTACGTGGGCACACATCCGATGGCCGGACGGGAGAAATCCGGGCCGGCCGCCGCGCGCGGGGAATTGTTCACGGCCATGCCCTGGGTCATCTGCGCCCACGCCACGAGCAGCCACCAGAGCCTGCTGGCGGCCGAGTCGCTGGCCATGGACCTCGGAGCGACGGTCAGCCGCATGGACGCCGCCGAGCACGACGCCGCGGTGGCCCTGATCTCCCACTTCCCGCAGGTGGCCTCGTCGCTGCTGGCCTCCAGGTTGCTCAACGCCCCGGCGCACGCCCTGGCACTGGCCGGCAACGGGCTGCGGGACACCACCCGCATCGCCGCCTCGGACCCGCGGCTCTGGATCCAGATCCTCAGCCACAACGCCCCGCAGCTGGTCCCGATCCTCCACGGCCTGCGCGAGGACCTCAACCGGCTCATCAACACGCTCGAACACCCGGGCGCGCCCGGGGCCCTGCTCGACCTCGCCGAGCTGATGGGGGAGGGGAACGCCGGTCAGGCCCGCATTCCTGGCAAGCATGGCGCGCCGCCCCAGGCCTTCGCCGTCGTGACCGTCCTCGTGGACGACAAGCCCGGGCAGATCGCCCGGTTGCTCGCGGACGTCGGCGACGCCGGGGTCAACGTCGAGGACCTCCGCATGGAGCACTCCTCCGGACACCAGGTCGGCATGGTCGAGGTGTCGGTCCTCCCCGGACGGAGCCAGGAGCTGGTCTCCGCCCTCACCGAACGTCAATGGAAAGTGGTGCAGTAAGTGAAGCAGCTCGTGGTCGCAATCGACGGCCCCTCCGGCAGTGGCAAGTCCTCCGTCTCCAAGGAGGCGGCGCGCCGCCTCGGTGCCGCGTACCTGGACACGGGTGCCATGTACCGGGCCGTGACGTGGCACTGCCTCGATGCCGGGACCGATCTCTCCGACGCCGACGCGGTCGCCGCCGCGGTCCGCGCCGCCGACCTGTCCATCAGCACGGACCCGGGCGTCGAAGAGATCCGCATCCACGGGACAGACGTCACCACGCTGATCCGCGAACCGTTTGTCACCGAGGCCGTCTCCGCGGTCGCCACCAACCTGCAGGCCCGTGCGGAACTGGTCCGTCGGCAGCGCGAACTGATCGCCGCGCACCCCCGCGTTGTTGCCGAGGGCCGGGACATCACCACCGTCGTCGCACCGGACGCGCAGGCGAGGATCCTGCTCACCGCAAGCGAAGAGGCGCGGCTCCGCCGGCGCGGGATCCAGCTGGGCGGCACGCAGTCGTCCACCCAACTGCACCGCCAGGTGCTGACGCGCGACGCCAAGGACGCGACCGTCACCAACTTCACCACCGCGGCCGACGGCGTGGTCACGCTCGACTCCTCCGAGCTCGATTTCGAGCAGACCGTGCAGGCCGTCCTCGACATCGTTTCGGGGCGGTCCGGGCAGGCGTAGAACCACGCCTGCCCAAGACATGCGAAAATAGAAGGTGCCTTCGTGTCCAGCGGGGGCGGCAAACAAAGGAAACCCCTCACCATGACCGATAGCGCCGCCTACCCGGGCGACGGCGACGACTACGTCCCCTCGGGCGAGGACCACATCGCCGAGAAGCTCCAGCACATCTCCGACGAGGACGCGGAATTGCGCGCCGCGTCGTTGCGCGCGGGCCTCGACGACTACGATCTCGACGACGAGGACGCAGCCCTCCTCGCCCACGCGGAGGACGACTCATTCGACGAGGAGGACGACCGGATCCCGCCGGTCTTGGCCATCATCGGGCGTCCCAACGTCGGCAAGTCAACGCTGGTCAACCGCATCATCGGCCGCCGCGAGGCGGTCGTCGAGGACGTTCCAGGGGTGACCCGCGACCGTGTCACCTACTCCGCCGAGTGGGGCGGACGCGACTTCACGCTCGTCGACACGGGCGGCTGGGAACACGACGCCAAGGGCCTCCACGCCCGCGTCGCGGAGCAGGCCGAGATCGCCGCGGAGATGGCGGACGCCATCGTCTTCGTGGTGGACTCCGCCGTCGGCGCCACGGCGACCGATGAGGGCGTCGTTCGGATGCTCCGCCGCATGAAGAAGCCGGTATTCCTGGTCGCCAACAAGGTCGACGACATCTCCCAGGAGGCGGACTCCGCCTCCCTGTGGGGCCTCGGCTTCGGCCAGCCCTACCCCGTGTCCGCGCTGCACGGGCGCGGCACCGCGGACCTTCTCGACGACATCGTCAAGAAGCTCCCGGAGTTCTCGGCCAACGAGGGCCTCATTCCGCGCGGCGGCCCCCGCCGCGTGGCGCTTATCGGGCGCCCGAACGTCGGAAAGTCCTCCCTGCTGAACAAACTCGCGGGCAGCGAGCGCGTGGTTGTGGACAACACGGCCGGGACTACGCGCGACCCCGTCGACGAGCTCGTGGAGCTTGGCGGCCGCACGTGGAGGTTTGTGGACACGGCCGGCATCCGTCGCCGCCAGCACATGGCGCACGGTTCGGACTACTACGCGTCGCTGCGCACCCAGAGCGCCCTGGACAAGGCGGAGGTTGCCGTCGTGCTGCTTGCGGTGGACGAGGTCCTCAGCGAACAGGACGTTCGCATCCTCCAGATGACTATCGAGTCGGGGCGTTCGCTGGTGTTGGCGTTCAACAAGTGGGACCTCTTGGACGACGAGCGTCGCCGCTACCTCGAGCGCGAGATCGAGCAGGACCTGGCGCACGTCGACTGGGCGCCTCGCGTCAACATCTCGGCCAAGACCGGCTGGCACAAGGAAAAGCTGGTGCCGGCCCTGGACACCGCGCTGGAGTCCTGGGACAAGCGCATTCCCACGGGCAAGCTCAACGCGTTCCTGGGCGAGCTTGTGGCCGCGCATCCGCACCCGGTCCGCGGCGGCAAGCAGCCCCGGATCCTCTTCGGCACGCAGGCGTCCGCGAGGCCGCCACGCTTTGTTCTCTTCACCACCGGATTCCTCGACCCGGGCTACCGCCGGTTCATCACGCGCCGCCTCCGGGAGACCTTCGGGTTCGAGGGAACACCGATCGAGGTCAGCATGCGCGTGCGCGAAAAGCGGGGGCGTCAAAAGTAGTCCCAAATCTGGGGTAGAGTATCCAAGGAGCTTTTCGCAGACGGACCCGTTTGGAAACGAGTGGGAGAACGGCTGCGGAAAACCTCGGGCTATGGCGCAGCTTGGTAGCGCGCCTGACTGGGGGTCAGGAGGTCGTGGGTTCGAATCCCGCTAGCCCGACCACACCGAAGGGGTCCGGGGAATCGCAAGATTCCCCGGACCCCTTAGTCGTCCCCCCAGGCCTTAAGCCCGGGGAGTTCCGGAGCCTATACTTTCAAAACGCAGGTGGCGCGGCACGGCGGGTCTGGCGTGGCACCGCCGGGTCATCCGTTTACTTGGGCGGCGTTGCCAACAGCGTCCTGACGGCCGACGATTCCGTCCGAAAGGTAGGCTAGGCTGGATGAAAGGACGACTCGGGGCGCTAGGCGGCGCCGACCGGGTCCTTTGGCTAAAGTTGTTGACGCAAATCAGGGAGGACACCACATGGCAGGGGAAAACGGCCTGAGCGACACCAGGCCCGGTCGCGGGGAATCGGTCGCGGAGACCACGAGCATCAGCCTGCCTCCGCTCGCCGAGGGCCCCATCGGCGACACCCCGCTGGCGCCCGAGGAGCGCGCGGCCGTCGCCGCCCTTCCCGAGGGCTCCGCACTCCTGATCGCCCATTCCGGCCCCAATCGGGGTGCGAGGTTCCTGTTGGACTCCGAGCGCACGACGGCGGGGCGCCACCCCGAGGCGGACATCTTCCTCGACGATGTCACGGTGTCCCGCAAGCACGCCGAGTTCCGGCGGACCGACGGCGGTTTCGAGGTGGTGGACGCGGGCAGCCTGAACGGCACGTACGTGAATCACGACCGCGTCGACGCCGTTGGCCTGCGCACCGGTTCCGAGGTCCAGATCGGCAAGTTCCGCCTAACGTTCTACGCCGGCACCCGCCCGACCGCCGCCGCACGGCAAGACTGACGGCTACGCCAGTGGCCACCACCGCACACGCCCGGCGCACCGCCGAAGCGGGCGGCGCTTCACCGCGCTCCTCGGTCCTGAACATCGGGGAGGTCCTGGCGGAGCTGTCGGCCGACTACCCGCAGACCACCGCGTCCAAGATCCGCTTCCTCGAGGAAAAGGGTCTGATCACGCCACAGCGGACGGCCGCCGGCTACCGAAAATACACCGCCGGGGACATCGACCGCCTGCGCTTCATCCTGGCCCTGCAACGCGACCAGTATCTGCCGCTCAAGGTCATCAAGGACTACCTCGACGCGGTGGACCGCGGCGAGCGCCCCGAGCAGCTGCCCGGCGGAATCACGCTTGCGCCGCGCAGCGTCACGGAGCAGATGGCCAGCGAGCTCGCCGGCCGGCGGCGTCCGCTCACCCGCGCCGAACTGCAGGGGGCGACCGGCGCATCCGCCGAGCTGATCGAGGAACTGTTGGCGTACGGGATCATCGCCGAAGAGAACCAGCGCTTCGACGAGCATGCCGTCCGCATCGCGACCGCCAGCGCCAAGCTCGCTGGCCACGGGATCGAACCCCGGCACCTTCGGGCGTTCAGGGTGGCCGCGGACCGGGAGCTCGGGCTGGTCGAACGCGCCGTCGCGCCGTTGACGACCCGGCGGGACGTCTCCTCCCGGGCCCGCGCCGCGGAGACGGCACGCGAAATCAGCGACGCCTGCCTGGCCTTGCACAGCGCACTGGTCAACGGAGCCATCGCAAGGCTGGATCACTAGGGAACGGAAGGGGAGAGCCATGCGGGAACTTGAGGTAGTCGGGGTTCGCATCGAACTGCCGTCCAACCAGCCGTTGGTTCTCCTGAAGGAGGCCGACGGCCCGCGCCACCTGCCGATCTGGATCGGCGCGCCGGAGGCTTCGGCGATCGCGATGGCCCAGCAGGGGATCGAGACCCCGCGGCCGATGACCCACGACCTCTTGGCCTCGGTGATCGGCGCGCTGAACCGCACACTGGTCGAGGCGCGCCTGGTGTCCGTGCAGGACACCGTCTTTTACGCGCGCCTGGTTTTCGATGGCGGGGTCGAGGTCGACTCCCGCGCCTCGGACGCCGTTGCGATCGCCCTGCGCGTCGGGTGCCCCCTGACCTGCGCGGACGAGGTGCTGGTCGAGGCGGGTGTCCTCGTGAGCGACGACGGCACGTCGAGCGAGGGGGAAGAGGCCGAACTGCGCGAGTTCCGCGAGTTTCTTGCGGACGTCGAACCGGAGGACTTCGAGCCCTAGCGACACGCCCTCAAGTTAAGCTTGAAGGTCTTTGACCTTGCGGCCCGCTCGCCGTACCGTCGAAGCATAGGTTTCCCATTGCCTGGCTTGTCGTCCGAGCGGAACATTGGGTGGATCCGTCCGCCCGCCTTCGACTCCGACCCCAGCGGGCCTTTTCCCCTCGGGGAGCACTAGACAAGGAGGGTTCGACGTGAGTCCCACAGGTGATCACCGCGGATCGTCGGGCAACGGCACGAGGGCAGCGGGCAACGGTGCCTCGCAGGGCCTGCTGTTCTCCGAGGACCTGCCGGTCCTCGACGAAGACGCCGGCTACCGCGGCCCGATCGTATGCAAGGCGGCAGGAATCACCTACCGTCAACTCGACTACTGGGCCCGGACCGGCTTGGTTGAGCCCGCGGTGCGCGGCGCCTCCGGTTCCGGCACCCAGCGCCTCTACAGTTTCCGGGACATTCTGGTCCTCAAGGTCGTCAAGCGTCTGCTGGACACCGGCGTGTCGCTCCAGCAAATCCGCACGGCCGTCAGCCACCTGCGGGAGCGCGGCGTCGAGGACCTCGCCCAGATCACGCTGATGAGCGACGGCGCGTCGGTCTACGAATGCACGTCCGCCGACGAGGTTATCGATCTCGTCCAGGGCGGCCAGGGAGTGTTCGGCATCGCCGTCGGACGCGTCTGGCGCGAGGTCGAGGGCAGCCTGTCCGCCCTCCCCAGCGAGCATGCCGCCGAGGAGTTCCCCGAGGACGAACTGGGCCAGCGGCGGGCAGCCAAGAAGTCCGCCAGCTAGCGCGGCCGGCACGCGGGCACCCCCGAACGGCGCCCCGAAACACACAACGGCGGGCGGCTTCCCTTCGAAGACGCCCTCCGTTGTGTGCCGCCCCTAGCGCGAAGCGCGCGAGACGCGGCTGCGCAGGCCCCCGGAATCGGTGACATTGCGGAGGAGCTCGTCGAAATGGGCGGCGCCCTGACGCGCGGCCTCGCCGGGCCACTGGTGCACCGAGTAGGCGGCGCCCTGGATCTGCTGCCAGTTGGCCTGGTCCGGAATGATCGGGGAGAGGAGCGAGGAGCCGAACATCGAGCGCATCTCCTCCAGCCTGAAGCGCTGCTCGGCGGAGGCCGACCTGTAGCGGTTGGCGACGACCCCGGCCGTGGTGAGGTCCGGGGCAAACTCCCTGCGGAACAGCTCGAGTGCCCTCATGCTTCGCTCCGTGCCCGCGACGGAGAAGAGGCTGGGCTCCGCGACGAGCAACACGCGGTTGCTGGCGGTCCACGCCATGCGTGTCAGGCCGTTCAAGGAAGGCGGGCAGTCGATGAGGACCAACGAGTACTTGGACGTGCGCCCCAGCAGCGTGCGGAGGCGGCGCATTTCGCGCAGGCGCAGGTCAGGGCGGTCGTAGATGCCCGCGAACGCTCCGCCGACGGCCACGTCCAGGACCGGCCCGCGGCCGCGCGCGGGATCGGCAGGGGCCTTCTCCACCCAGGAGCTCGGGACGGCATTCGGCTCGATGTCCGCACGGCGCGCATTCTTGAGCAGATGGCCGATGTCGCGCCGGCCGTTGAGCCGAACGCCCAGCCCGGTGCTGGCGTCCGCGTGCGGGTCGAGGTCCACCACCAGGGTCGGCAGTCCCGCGGCAAGGGCGGCGGAGGCCAGCCCCAGAGTGACGGACGTCTTTCCGACGCCACCTTTGAGACTGCTGATGCTCACAACCTGCACGGACCCGACCACAACCTCTTCTGTGTGTAACCCTTGTTCTGCTCCCCGACCATCATAGGTCTCCCAAACGGCGGGGCGGTCCGGCGTGTCGCGGGGCGGGAGTTCTTCCCGCGCAATGTTTCTGGGTGTGGCCCCCGCCACTGTAGTGTGATTTTCAAGGTGGCCCCCGGGGGCCGCCCGGCGACGATGCCGTCCCGATTTGTGGGCGCCCCGGCGCCTTCCATTGACGTTGACATTCCCAGGAGCACCATGTTTTCCAAGGTTCTGGTTGCCAATCGCGGCGAGATCGCGATTCGCGCTTTTCGTGCAGGCTACGAGTTGGGCGCCAAGACGGTCGCCGTTTTCCCGCATGAGGACCGGGGCTCGATGCACCGGCAGAAGGCGGACGAGGCGTACCAGATCGGCGAGGAGGGCCACCCGGTCCGCGCCTACCTGGACGTCGAGGAGATCGTGCGGGTGGCCAAGGAGTCCGGCGCAGACGCGATCTACCCGGGCTACGGCTTCCTCTCGGAAAACCCGGACCTGGCCCGGGCCGCGCGGGACGCGGGCATCACGTTCGTCGGGCCGCCGGCCGAGGTGCTGGAGCTGGCGGGGAACAAGGTCGAGGCGCTGCGCGCCGCGCGGGCCGCGGGCGTTCCGGTGCTGAACTCCTCGGAGCCCTCCGCGGACGTGGACTGGCTGATCGGCGAGGCGGACAAGATAGGGTTCCCGATCTTCGTGAAGGCCGTCGCGGGCGGCGGCGGGCGCGGGATGCGCCGGGTCGACACGCGGGCGGACCTGCCCGAGGCGTTGGGCTCGGCGATGCGCGAGGCGGGCACCGCGTTCGGGGACCCGACCGTGTTCCTGGAACAGGCCGTCCTGCGCCCTCGGCACATCGAGGTGCAGATCCTCGCCGACGGCGCCGGCAACGTGGTCCACCTCTTCGAGCGCGACTGCTCGCTGCAGCGCCGGCACCAGAAGGTCATCGAGATCGCGCCGGCGCCGAACCTGGACGAGGGGATCCGGCAGGCGTTGTTCGCCGACGCGGTGAAGTTCGCGAAGGCCCTGAACTACCAGAACGCCGGCACGGTCGAGTTCCTCGTGGACACGGTGGGCGAGCGGGCCGGGCAGCACGTGTTCATCGAGATGAACCCGCGCATCCAGGTCGAGCACACGGTCACCGAGGAGATCACGGACGTCGACCTGGTCTCCGCGCAGATGCGCATCGCGGCCGGGGAGACCCTGGAGGACCTTGGGATCCGGCAGGAGGACCTGCGGGTCCGCGGCGCGGCCCTGCAATGCCGCATCACCACGGAGGACCCGGCCAACGGGTTCCGTCCCGACGTTGGCACGATCACCGTGTACCGCTCGGCCGGCGGGTCCGGTGTCCGGCTGGACGGCGGCACGATCTACGCCGGCGCCGAGGTCTCCCCCCACTTCGACTCGATGCTGGTGAAGCTGACCTGCCGCGGCCGCGACTACGAGATGGCTGTGCGCCGCGCACGGCGCGCGCTGGCCGAGTTCCGGGTGCGCGGCGTGACCACGAACATCCCGTTCCTGATGAATGTGCTGGACGATCCGCAGTTCGTCGCCGGGGACGTCGCGACGGACTTCATCGACTCCCGCCCGGACCTGCTCGAGGGTAACAAGTCCCAGGACCGCGGCACGAAGGCGCTGACCTTCCTCGCGGACGTCACGGTCAACCGCCCCAACGGTGAGCGCCGCGAGGGCCTGGACCCGCGCGAGAAGCTGCCCTACTACCCCGGGGACAAGTCCGAGGAGCCCTTCCGGTCCCCGTTCGACGGTCCCTCCGCCCACCAGCCGCCCGCCGGGTGGCGCCAGGTGCTCCTGGAGAAGGGGCCGGAGGGCTTCGCCGCCGCGCTGCGCGCGCAGACCGCGGTCGCGGTCACCGACACCACGTTCCGCGACGCGCACCAGTCGCTGCTGGCCACCCGTGTGCGCACCCGGGACCTGCTGGCCGCGGCCCCGGCGTTCGCGCACACCCTGCCGCAGCTGTTCTCCATGGAGGTCTGGGGCGGGGCGACGTACGACGTCGCGCTGCGGTTCCTGGGCGAGGACCCGTGGAAGCGCCTCGCGCTGCTGCGCGCGGAGCTGCCGAACATCCCGCTGCAGATGCTGCTGCGCGGGCGGAACACCGTGGGCTACACCCCGTACCCGACCGAGGTCACCGACGCGTTCGTCGCCGAGGCCGCGGCGACCGGCATCGACATCTTCCGGATCTTCGACGCGCTGAACGACGTGTCCCAGATGGAACCGGCGATCAGGGCCGTCCGCGCGACCGGCACCGCGGTGGCCGAGGTCGCCCTCTGCTACACCGGCAACCTGCTGGACCCCGCCGAGGACCTCTACACCCTGGACTACTACCTGGACCTCGCGCAGCGGATCGTGGACGCCGGAGCGCACATCCTGGCGATCAAGGACATGGCGGGCCTGCTGCGCCCGGCCGCGGCGAAGCTGCTGGTCACCGCGCTGCGGGAGCGCTTCGACCTCCCCGTCCACCTGCACACCCACGACACCGCCGGCGGGCAGCTGGCGACGCTGATGGCCGCGGTCGACGCCGGCGTGGACGCGGTCGACGTCGCGATCGCCTCGATGGCCGGGACCACGTCCCAGCCCTCGTCCTCGGCCCTGGTCGCGGCGCTGGCGCACACCGGGCGGGACACCGGGATCGCGCTGGACGCGGTCGCGGCGCTCGAGCCCTACTGGGAGTCCGTGCGGGCGATGTACGCGCCGTTCGAGTCCGGCCTGGCCGGGCCGACGGGGCGGGTGTACCGGCACGAGATCCCGGGGGGGCAGCTCTCCAACCTCCGCCAGCAGGCCATCGCGCTGGGCCTGGGGGAGCGGTTCGAGGCGATCGAGGACATGTACACCGCGGCGAACCGGATCCTGGGGCGGCTGGTGAAGGTCACGCCGTCGTCGAAGGTCGTGGGCGACCTGGCCCTCCAGTTGGTGGGCATGAATGTGGACCCGGACGAGTTCGAGGCGAACCCGCAGGCGTTCGACATCCCGGAGTCCGTCATCCAGTTCCTCTCCGGCGAGCTCGGGGACCCGCCGGGCGGCTGGCCCGAGCCGTTCCGGTCCAAGGCGCTGGAGGGCCGGAACGTGCGGACCCGCGTCGAGGAGCTTGCCGTGGAGGATTCCGAGGCGCTGCGCGCGGACTCGGAGACCCGGCGCCGGACGCTGAACCGGTTGCTGTTCGCGGGTCCGACCCGGGACTACGAGAAGTCCGTCGCCGACTTCGGCGACATCTCGACCCTCCACACCCGCGACTACCTCTACGGCCTGGAGAAGCACACGGAGCACGTGATCTCCCTGGGCAAGGGCGTGCGCCTGCTGGCGACGCTGCAGGCCATCTCGGACCCGGACGAGAAGGGCATGCGCCAGGTGATGTGCACGCTCAACGGGCAGATGCGCAGCATCACGGTGCGGGACCGCAACGTGGAGTCCACGGTGAAGGCCGCGGAGAAGGCCGACCCGCAGCAGGCGGGGCACATCGCGGCGCCGTTCGCCGGAGCGGTCACGTCCACCGTGAGCGTGGGCGACACCGTCGAGGCCGGCGCGACCGTCGCAACGATCGAGGCCATGAAGATGGAGGCCTCCATCACCTCGCCCGCCGGAGGCAAGGTCGTCCGCATCGCGATCGACGGCACCGCCCAGGTCCAGGGCGGAGACCTCCTGCTCGTCGTGGGCGCCGAATAGCGGCGGCGGACGCCACACCACGGCGTCCGCAGCACGTCCCACCGGGGACCGACACCCTTCGGGGTGGCGGTCCCCGTGTGCGCTAATGTGAAGGCTGACCCCGGCCACAGGCCATTCCGCACGCCCCGAGGACGCGATGACCCAGCACAGCAGGACACCCGACGAGAACCCGTTGGACGCCGGAAACGTCGGCCAGGAAAGCGACGTATCCGCGGACGGGGCGTCCCACGGAGCCGAGCCGGGTCCCTCGGCCACCGCCGGCGATACCGAGGACGCCGTGTCCGCAGACGCCGTGTCCCAAGACGCCGTGTCCAGAGGCGCCACGCGATTCCCCGCCACGGACTCCGCCTCCGGCATTCCGGACGTCGCGGGATGGCACCCCTCCGGGTCGGTCCTCTCGGGCGCCGGCGCCGAATCCCTCGAGTCCCCGGCCGTGGAGTCCTCCGATGCCCCGGCCCCGGGACCTGCGCCCGCAACCCCCGAAACGGCCGCGGCCCTGACCGCGGACCGGCTGTTGGAGCCCCGAAACCGGCCGCCGGCATCCGGGTGGCGCCGCTGGCTGTTCGCCTCGACCCTCGGCAAGGTCAACGTGGGCGATTCGGACGCCGCCCGGATGCGGCGCATCACGGAGCACAAGATCGCCGCGCCGCTGGGCGAGGGAACCCGCTACGTGCCGGTCCTCTCCCGCAAGGGCGGCGTCGGCAAGACCACCGTCACCACCCTGCTGGGCATGGCGCTCGCCCAGGTCCGTGAGGACCGGATCATCGCCATGGACGCGAACCCGGACCGCGGCACGCTGACGGATCGCTCGCCCGGGAAGGCCCGCTACACGGCGCGGCAACTGGTGCAGAACCGCTTTATGGTCGATTCGTTCTCGAAGCTCTCCACGTACGCCGCCCGCGAGGGGTCCCGCCTACACGTCTTGGCGTCGGACACCGATCCCCACATCGCCGAGGCTTTCGACGACTCGGACTACCGTGCGGTCACGGACCTGCTCTCCAAGTTCTATTCGATTGTGCTCACGGATTCGGGGACGGGCATGGTGCACTCCGTCATGAAGGGCACGCTGGACAAGGCCGACGCCGTTGTGCTGGTCTCCGGGGCCAGTGTGGACGAGGCCCGGCTGGCGTCGGAGACGCTGTCCTGGCTGGAGGCCCACGGCCGCACCGACCTCTCCGAGCGCGCGATCGTGGTGATCAACCAGTCGGCCGGGCAGGGCCGCGGCGTCAACGTCGAGGAAATCGAGGCGCATTTCCGGACCCGCGCGGCCACCGTGGTTCGCCTTCCCCACGATCCACACCTCGCCGAGGGGTCGCGCATCGAGCTGGCCCGGTTGCGTCCCGCCACGCGCCAGGCCGCCATGGAGTTGGCGTCGCTCGTTGTCGACGAGCTGAAGCGCTAGCCCGTGCCGCACTACGATCTGGCCATCATTGGCTCTGGCTCGGGAAACTCCCTGATCACGCCCTTCTGGGACAACAAGCGGGTCGCGATGATCGACGGAGGCACCTTTGGCGGGACCTGCCTGAACGTCGGGTGCATCCCCACCAAGATGTTCGTGTACCCCGCACAGCTCGCCGCGTCGCCGGCCGAGGCCGCGCGCCTCGGCGTGGACCTGCGGCTCGAGGGCGTCCGGTGGACGGAGATCCGCGACAGGATCTTCGGCAGGATCGACGCGATCTCCGCGGCGGGCCGGCGGTACCGCGCCGATGAGCTGGAGAACGTGGACCTGTACGAGGAGCACGTCGGGTTCACTGCGCCGGGTGCGCTGCGGACGGACTCCGGCACGGAAATTACGGCGGACCGCATCGTTGTTGCCGCCGGGTCGCGGGCCGTGCGCCCCGATGTGCCGGGCATGGACCTGCCGCAGGTCCACACGTCGGACACCATCATGAGGCTGCCGTCGCTTCCGCGCCGGGTACTGGTGCTCGGCGGCGGCTTCATCGCGGCCGAGTTCGCCCACGTGTTCCACTCCTTTGGCGCTGCGGTGGTCCAGGTCAACAGGTCCGGCCGGCTGCTTCGCCAGCACGACGAGGAGATCTCGCGCCGCTTCACGGCGGCCGCCGGCCGGCGTTGGCGCGTGGAGCTGGGCCACGCGGTGACCGGCATCAACCAAAACGCGGATGGTTCCGTCACGGCGTCCTTCGGGCCCGACGACGCCGGACGTCCGCTCAGTGTCGAGGCCGACGTCGTGCTGGTTGCCACCGGCCGCGTCCCCAACGCGGACCGGCTCGGCGCCGGCGACGCAGGGTTGGACTTGAACGACGACGGGACGCTCGCCGTGGACGACTTCCAGCGTGTTTTGGCCGGCGGCCGGCCCCTCGACGGTGTCTATGCCCTGGGTGACGTGTCCAACGAGTTCCAACTCAAGCACGTCGCCAACCGGGAGGCGCGGGTGGTCGCGCACAACCTGGAGCACCCGACCGACCAGCGGCGCATGGACCGGTCCCACGTGCCGGCCGCGGTCTTCAGCGACCCGCAGATCGCGACGGTTGGCCTCACGGAGGAACAGGCCCGCGGGCAGGCCGCCCCCGGCGAGGAGATCGTCACCGTTGTGCAGGACTACGGCTCCACCGCCTACGGATGGGCCATGGAGGACGGCGAGGGAGTGGTCAAGCTTGTCGCCGAAAGAAATTCCCGGAAGATTCTGGGGGCGCACATTATGGGCCACGAGGCGTCCATGCTCGTCCAGCCCCTGATCCAGGCGATGGCGACCGGCGTGGACGTCCCCGCCATGGCCCGCGGCCAGTACTGGATCCACCCGGCACTGACGGAGGTCGTTGAGAACGCGCTGCTGGCCCTGGACATCGACGCGTCGGACGACGACCCGCTGTAGTGCCGGGGGACGGACGCGCCGAGGCCGGCCCCCGCTGGACGGGGGGCCGGCCTCGGGCCGCGTCTGGACGGCGCGGCTAGCGCTGCTTCACCGCGTAGATGTCGTCCACCACGGAGCCGAAGTCCTTCAGCACCTGTGCCCGCTTGATCTTCAGGGACGGGGTCAGGTGGCCCGAGGTTTCCGTGAAGTCCGTAGGGACGATCCGGAACTCCTTGATCGACTCGGCCTTGGAGACGGAGTTGTTTGCGCCGTCGATGATCCCTTGGATGGCCGCATGGACCTCGGGCAGCTCCGCCGCCTCCTGAGCGCTCGAGGCCGGAAGGTGGTGGCGCTGGAGCCAGCCCGGCAGCGCCTCCTCGTCGAGCGTCACCAGGGCGGAGATGAACGGCCGCTGGTCCCCGACGACGACGCACTGGGAGACCAGAGCATCTGCGCGGATCGCGTCCTCCAGCTGCGCCGGGATCACGTTCTTGCCGCTTGCCGTGACGATGATCTCCTTCTTGCGGCCGGTGATCCTCAGGAAGCCGTCCGCGTCTAGTTCGCCGATGTCGCCGGTGTGGAACCAGCCTCCGCTGAATGTCTCGTCCTGCAGGTCCGGCCGGTTGTAGTACGTCCGCATCACACAGTTTCCGCTGGCGAGGATCTCGCCGTCGTCCGCGATCTTGACCCCGTTGCCCGGGATCGGGGCCCCCACCGTCCCGATCTTGATGCGCTTGGGTGTGTTGACCGTGATCGGCGCCGTGGTCTCAGTGAGGCCGTAGCCCTCCAGGATCATCAGACCGATGCCGTTGAAGAAGTGCCCCAGCCGCTCGCCCAGGGGTGCGCCGCCGGAGACGGCGTGCACCACGCGGCCGCCCATCGCCGCGCGGATCTTCCCGTACACGAGCTTGTCGAAGACCCTGTGCTTGAGGCTCAGGACCAGAGGCACCTTGCCCTGCTCCCGCGCGCGGGACCAGGCGATGGCCGTGTCCGCCGCGGCGTGGAAGATCTTGCCCTTCCCGCCGTCCTCGGCCTTGAGCATGGAGGAGTTGTACACCTTCTCGAACACCCGGGGAACGGCCAGGATGAACGTCGGCCTGTAGCTCTGCAGGTCCGGCAGCAGGTTCTTGACGTCCGGCGTGTGGGCGACCGTCGCGCCGGCCGCGACGCAGAGGACGGAGATGAAGCGGGCGAAGACGTGCGCCAGCGGGAGGAACATGATGGTGGAGGCGCCCGCGTGCACACACTCCGGCAGCGCGGCCGCGGCGTTCTCGCTGAGCTCCACGAAATTGTGGTGGGTCAGTTCGCAGCCCTTGGGGCGCCCGGTGGTGCCGGAGGTGTAGATGATCGTCGCCAGGCTGTCCTGGTTGAGGGAGGTCCGGCGCTCCTCGAGCTGGGCGTCGCCCACGGAGGCGCCCGCCAAGCGCAGGGCGTCGAGTCCGTCGCCATCCATCTGCCACACGTGCGCCAGGGAGTCCAGTCCCTCTTGGGCGGCCGCCTGCCGGACCACGTTCTCGTGCCGCCCGGATTCCACGATGGCCGCGGTGGCCCCGGAATCGCCCAGGATCCAGGCCACCTGCGTGGGTGACGAGGTCTCGTAGACCGGTACGGACACACAACCGGCGAACCAGATGGCGAAATCCACGAGGGCCCACTCGTAGCGCGTGCGGGCCATGATGCCGATCCGCCCGCCCGGCTCGATGCCCTCCGCGATCAGTCCCTTGGCGATGGCGGAGGCGTCCGCGGCGAAGTCCTTGGCGCTGACGTCGAGCCATCCGCCCTGGCCGTCGGGGCGGGAAAACAACGTCGGGTTCGACGGCGATGCCGCGTGGCGCAGGACAAAGTCCGTCGCGTTCGTTGCAGGTGGGCTGACCACGAGCGGGGGTACGCTGAGTTCGCGCACAGTGGGCTCCTCTTCGTCGAGTGTTGACGACCGTCGGCCGGTCCCCGATGGACCGGTCATTACCTCCAGCCTAGTGTGTTGCATCACAGGAAATACCGATTGGTAACCTACGAATCTGTAACGGCGGTAAAGGATGCACCACATGGCGGTTGGCACGGCGATCGGCCTCGACATCGGGGGCACCAAGATCGCCGCCGGCCTGGTGGGAGACGACGGCACGGTCCTGCGTCGGCTGGTGCGCGCAACGCCGGGACACCACGCCTCTGCGGTCGAATCGGCCGTTGTTGATCTCGTGCGCGAGCTCGCCGCGGCGGGCGGCGGTGTGGCGGGCGAGGTCCCGGTGGGGGTCGGTGCCGCCGGATGGATGGATCCGGCGACCGGCACCGTCCTGTTCAGCCCCCACCTCGCGTGGCGCAACGAGCCGCTCCGCGATCGCCTCGAGGCCCTCCTTGGCGGCGCGGTGAGCGTGGTCAACGACGCCGACGCGGCCGGGTGGGCGGAGTGGCGGTTCGGCGCGGGGCAGGGCGAGGAGCAGTTCGTCTGCCTCACGCTGGGCACCGGGATCGGGGGCGCCCTGGTCATCGACGGCGTCCTCCGCCGCGGGCGCCACGGAGTGGCCGGCGAGTTTGGACACCAGGTCATTGTCCCGGGCGGGCACCGCTGCGAGTGCGGCAACCGCGGTTGCTGGGAGCAGTACGCGTCCGGCAACGCGCTGGGCCGGGAGGGGCGGGAGATGGCCCGGGCGGGTTCGCCCGTGGCGCACGCCCTGCTGGAGGCGGCGGGAGGCGATCCGGATGCCATCGACGGCGAACTCGTGACCCGGCTGGCGCTGGAGGGCGACCCGGCCAGCAACGAGCTTGTCCGCGAGGCCGGGGAATGGCTCGGGCTTGGACTGGCCAACCTCGCCGCCGCGCTGGATCCCGGAACGTTCGTCGTCGGCGGGGGACTGGGTTCGGCCTCGCCGGTGCTTCTCGAGACCGCCGAGGCGTCCTATCGCCGACAGCTCACCGGGCGGGGCTACCGGCCTTTCGCCCGGGTGCTCCGCGCCCGGCTGGGCGCCGACGCGGGGCTGGTGGGGGCGGCCGACCTCGCCCGGGCGGAACGGCGGCAGCTAGCGGGCAGATAGCGGCCGGGCGCGCTCAGACGCGCGAACCGTCGTCGCCCTCGGATCGTTGTCCCGGAAGGCGCCACAGCAGGTAGCCGACCGAGGCGATAAAGACGAGGCAGAGGCCGGCCCAGGCAACGGAGGGCGCACCGCGCCACACTATGGCCAGCAACAACAGCGCCAGTGGCGCGCCCGCCGCGCCACACCAGGCCAGCACGGTGAGCGGGTTGCCGCTGCCCAGGACCGGCGGGTCCTCAGGAACGAACCCCTCGTCGTCCTCTTCCTCGGGCACGTAGTCCCGCGGCCCCGGCGCGGCGTACCGGGGTCCGGGCGTCTCCCGTTCGGGCCCCGCCGCCGCGGGGGCCGGCGCGGCATCCAGGCCGGCCGTTCCGGCCGCCTGCTGCTCGGGCGCCCCCGATTCGGACTCCTCCAGGCGCCGGACGAGGTCGCGCCAGGCGGCGTCGTCGGAGGCCGCGTCGCGCCGCGGCTCGGGATCGTGTTCAGGCACTGCTACCTCCGGCTGGCGTTGACGAATTCGATCGAACCATCGAACAGCACTTGGGCGTCGTGGTCCAAGGTCGCCACGTGGAAGCTGTTTTCGAGGGCGCGAACGGTGGGTGCTGGGACGCCGGCGGGCCGCTTCGCCATTCCGGCGCGCAGGGCCGCCATGCTGGAATCGGGCACCACGTGGTCCACCCGCGACCTGTAGACCAGGACGGGAGCGGAGACACGGGACAGGACGCGGCGGGTGTCGCGGAAAAGGAGCGCCAACTGCTCGACGGCGGCCACCGGCGTCCGCTCGTAGGCGCCCTCGTCGGCGCCCTCCAGGGCGATGTCGTTGGCGATGGCCGCCACGGACTTGACGGCGTACTTCAGGAGGCCGGCGAAGCGCGCGGCCGGGTCCGCGAACGTCAGTCCGGGGTTCGCCACGACGACCCCCGCGACCGCTCGGTGGGCGGCCAACTGGAGGGCCAGGGCGCCGCCCATGGAAAGGCCGAAGACGTAGACGTTGCGGTGGGCGCGCTGCAGCAGGTCGAACTCCCGCTCCACGGCCCGCGTCCACGAGGTGTGGGGGGTTGTGGCCAATTCCTGCCAGGTGGTTCCGTGGCCGGGAAGAAGCGGCAGGCTCACGGTGAAGCCCTCGGGGATGAGCGCGTCGGCCCAGGGACGCATGCTGCGTGGGCCCGACGTGAAGCCGTGGATCAGCAAGATGGCGTCCCTGCCCCCGCGCACCCGGAACGGGGCGTCGGCCTGCGCTGGCGCCTGGCGCGAGAAGTCCATGGTGCTCCCGATGCTGCCCGGAGATGGGTGCTCCGAGGGTGGATGTGTGCCTAAGGTAGAGCGTAACCGACTTGCGGTCCGCGGCACTGCCGAGCCGTCAGACACATCCCCTCACGGGCGGAAGGCACACGCGTGTTTTATTGGATCATGAAGCGGCTCTTCATCGGGCCGTTGGTCAACCTGCTTTTCCGCCCCTGGGTCAAGGGTCTGGACAACATTCCGGCAGAGGGCGGCGCCATCCTGGCCAGCAACCACCTCTCGGTGTCCGACTCCATCTTTATGCCCGTCGCCGTCGACCGTCCCGTGGTGTTCCTTGCCAAGAGCGAGTACTTTACCGGCGCCGGACTCAAGGGCAAGGTGACGGCGCTGTTCTTTCGGCTGACCAACCAGCTGCCCATGGACCGCTCCGGAGGCACCGCGTCGGCAAACTCCCTCGGCGCGGGTGAGGCGATCCTCGCCTCGGGCCAGTTGCTGGGCATCTACCCGGAGGGGACGCGCAGCCCCGACGGACGCCTGTACCGCGGCAAGCTCGGCGTCGCGAAGCTGGCGCTCGCGACCGGTGTTCCCGTCATCCCCATCGCCATGATCGGCACGGACAAGGTCCAGCCGATCGGCAAGACGGTCCCCAATATCCGCCGCGTGGGCATGATCGTGGGGGAGCCCCTGGACTTCTCGCGCTACGCGGGCATGGCAGACGACCGCTTTGTGCAACGGTCCGTCACGGACGAGATCATGTACGCGCTGATGCGCCTCTCGGGGCAGGAGTACGCGGACGTCTACGCGGCCACGGTGAAGTCCCGGCTGGCCGCCGAGCGCCAGGCCGCCCGCGCGGCGGATAAGGCGAAGCGGGCGGAAAGCAAGGTGGCGAAGAGCGAGGCCGCCGCCTCGGCCGGCACCACTGAAGACGCCGACGCGACGTCGCCCAAGGATGGTCCGGACCTGGGCGGCGACGACCTCGGGCAGGCTACCGGCAAGCCCGTGGCGTAGCCTTCCGCAAGTGTGCGCACAGTGCACAACGCGTCGCGTGGCGCACTGTGAACCGGCAACGTTCCACCTTTACGCGCGAATGTCGCGCCCGGTTGCCGGGGGCTAACCTTTAAGGGTGATCGACGTAACCGCCCCCAGTTCCCCTTCCGCCGACAGCACCGTCCACGACCTCGATGCGTGGCGTTCGCTGCCGATCCAGCAGCAGCCCAGTTGGCATGGGACCCCGGAGCACGGCCGTGCCGTCGCGGAGCTCTCCAGCCTGCCCCCACTGGTGTTCGCCGGCGAGGTGGACGTGCTGCGCGAGCGGCTCTCCGAGGCGGCGCAGGGCCGCGCGTTCCTGCTCCAGGGCGGCGACTGCGCAGAGACTTTCGCGGGAGCGACGGCGGACAAGATCAGTGCCCGCGTGAAGACGATCCTGCAGATGGCGGTGGTCCTGACCTATGGCGCCTCCATGCCCGTCGTGAAGATGGGCCGCATGGCGGGCCAGTTCGCCAAGCCGCGGTCCTCGAACGACGAGACGCGCAACGGGGTCACGCTGCCGGCGTTCCGCGGCGACATCGTCAACGGGTACGAGTTCACCGAGGAATCCCGCGCGCACAACCCCGAGCGGATGGTGAAGGCCTACAACACCTCGGCCGCCACGCTGAACCTTATCCGCGCCTTCACCCAGGGTGGCTTCGCCGACCTGCGCTCCGTCCACAACTGGAACAAGGGCTTCCGCGCGAACCCCGCGCACGCCGCGTACGAGTCCCTGGCCGCGGAGATCGACCGCGCGGTCCGCTTTATGGCCGCCTGCGGGGCAGACTTCGAGGCGCTCAAGCGCACGGAGTTCTTCGCCAGCCACGAGGCGCTGCTGCTCGACTACGAGCGCGCCCTCACCCGGTTCGACTCGCGCACCGGCCTGCCCTACGACACGTCGGGCCACTTCCTGTGGATCGGGGAGCGCACGCGCCAGTTGGACGGCGCCCACGTGGACTTCCTCTCGCGGGTCCGCAACCCGATCGGCGTGAAGCTGGGCCCCGGAACGTCCCCGGACGACGCGCTGGCCCTGATCGACAAGCTCGACCCGAACCGCGAGCCCGGCCGCCTGACATTCATCACGCGCATGGGCGCGAAGAACATCCGCGAGAAGCTGCCCAACCTCGTTGAGCGCGTCACCGCCTCCGGCGCGCAGGTCCTGTGGGTCACCGACCCGATGCACGGCAACACCGTCACCAGCCAGAACGGCTACAAGACGCGCAACTTCGACGACGTTATGGACGAGGTCCGCGGGTTCTTCGAGGTCCACGACTCGCTGGGGACCTTCCCCGGCGGCCTGCACGTCGAGATGACCGGCGACGACGTCGCCGAGTGCCTGGGCGGCGCCGATCCGATCCGCGAGGACCAGTTCGACGACCTGTACGAGTCGGTCTGCGATCCGCGCCTGAACCACCGGCAGTCGCTCGAGATGGCGTTCCTGGTCGCCGGGGCGCTCTCCAAGCGCGGTCCGCGCAACTAGGCGCGACGCCACCCCGCGGTCATTGCCGCGGGGTGGCCGCGGCCGGTGCCGGCCGCTCGTCGCCTAGACGACGACCAGCGTGACGGTCGACCCTTCCTCGGCCTCTCCGTCGGCGGGGTCCTGCGACCTGACCGTTCCGAAGAAGTTCCCCAGCGGGGTTTCGACAGCCACCTCGAACCCCAGCCGCTCCAGCTCGGTCTGGGCGTCGCTGAGCTGCTTCCCAACGAAGTTCGGCACCTCCACCATGCGCGGCCCCTTGGAGAGCACAAACTCGACCTCGGAACCGCGTTCCAGCCGGCCTCCGGCCGGTGCCTGCGAGACCACGTTGCCGGCGGGCACGCCACGGCTGAACTCCTGTCCGGACTCCCTGCCGGAGAGGCCGGCCGACTCCAGAATCCGAACGGCCTCACCGGCCGGCTTTCCGACGATGGACGGGACGTCCACCGGAGCAGGGCCGCGCGAGACGACAAGGGCCACTTGGGTCGCCCGGCGCACCTGCTTGTCGGGCAGCGGCTTCTGGGAGATCACCCGCCCGGCGGGAACCGACTCGTCGTACGCCTCGCTGGTCTTGCCGGCCGCGAGCTGGGCCTCCTTCAGCACGGCCCGTGCATCATCCGCGCCGCGCCCCACGACGTTGGGCACCGCGAACAGCTCAGGTCCGCGCGACACCAACAGTTCGACGTCCTGGAACTTCCGGATCTCCGTGCCGGCGCCCGGGTCGGAGCCGACGACGGCGCCGCGCCCGAGCTTCTCGTCGAAGACCTCGCGCTGGGTGGAATCGACGCCAAGCGAGGCCAGTTCCTGTACCGCCCGCTGCACGGGCTGGCCGGCGAAGGCGGGCACGGTCACGGCCGCCCCGGGCCCGAGGCCGAAGAACCATCCGGCAGCGGCCAGAAGCGCCGCGAGCAGCAACAGGACGATCGCCAGGATCCAGCCGCGGCGGCGGGCGCCGGGGGACTCCAAGGACTCGAGCGGGCGCTGCGCCTCCCGGTCCCATTCCTTGCGGGCGGCTCTGGCATCGCGCTTTTGCTGTCGGGCAGAGGAGGGCCGGCGGGCCTCCAGTTGCGTCGCGGCGGCGGCCGTTCCCGCGGACGGGACGCCTGCGGCGGACCGCGGATGCTGGATGACGGAGGTGGCGCCGGTGTCCGCCGGCCGGCCCGCCCCCGGTTCGTTGCGCGGCAGCGCGCGTGTCGCGTCGCGGGCGGCCGCGATAACGGACGTCGCGGCGTCTGTTCCGGAGATCACCTCGGTCGCGCCCGCCGGCGGGCGCCCGGCGTCGTACGCCGGTGTGCCGCGCGGCCCGTTGTCCAGGCCCGGCGCCGCGGGACCGCCGGCCCCGAAGTCCAACTGCTCGTCCGTGAGCGTGGTGCGGATGTGCCGGAGCTCCATCAGAAGGGCGGCGGCGTCGTGCGGTCGTTCCTCGGGGTCCTTGGCCGTGCACCACTGGACCAGCTCGTCGATGTCCTCCGCCAGGCCGGGCAGCACGTCGGACGGCGGCGGGACGGTGCCGTTCACGTGCTGGAAGGCCACGTTGATGGGGAGGTCGGCCTCGAAGGGTTGGCGGCCGGTGAGCAGTTCGTAGAGCATGATGCCGACGGCGTAGATGTCGCTGCGGGCGTCGGAGGGCGCGCCGGTGACCAGCTCGGGGGAGATGTACGCGACGGTGCCGACAAGGGTGCCGGTCGCCGTGTGGTTGCTGGTGGCGCGGGCCAGGCCGAAGTCCGCGACCTTGACGCGGCCGTCGTCGGAAAGCAGCACGTTCTCCGGCTTCATGTCGCGGTGCACCAGGCCGGCGCCGTGTGCGGCGGCGAGTCCCTCGACGACGGCGTCGAGCAGCGCCAGGGACTGCCGGGGCGGCAGGGTGCCGCGTTCGCGCAGTAGATCGCGCAGGGTCCGCCCGCGCACGTACTCCATGGCCAGGTACGCGATGCTTCCATCGACGCCCTGGTCCAGGACGCTGACCACGTGGGGGTGGGAGAGGCGCGCGGCGGTGATGGCCTCGGCCTCGAAGCGCTGGACGAACCTGGGGTCCTCGGCGAGGTGGGGGTAGAGCACCTTCAGCGCCACGTCGCGGCGTAACCGCAGGTCGGTGGCGAGGTAGACGGTGGACATGCCGCCGCGGGCCAGCCGGTCCTTGACCGCGTAGCGGCCGTCGACCGTCGTCCCGATGAGGGGATCGCTCCCGTGTTCCGTCACCCTACGATGGTAGCCAGTCATGCTTGACGATGGCTGGACATACTCGGCCTCGGTGCGTTCCGTGACCATGAAGGACCGCTCAAACGCGTCAGGGGCCGAATCGTTGGATTCGGCCCCTGACATCGAAGCTTTGTCGGCTCGCGGGCGGGATGTCCCCGCCCGGGCGGGGCCTAGGAGGCGCGGCGGGCGCGGGCCGCGCGGCGCTTGAGGGCGCGGCGCTCGTCCTCGCTCATGCCGCCCCAGACGCCCGCGTCCTGGCCGGACTCGATGGCCCACTGCAGGCAGGTGTCGAGCACCGGGCAGCGACGGCAGACGCTCTTGGCCTCTTCGATCTGGAGCAATGCCGGTCCGGTATTTCCCACGGGGAAAAACAGTTCGGGATCCTTGTCCAGGCAGGCTGCGCGACTACGCCAATCCATGCTCGTTGATGCTCCTTGAAGTAGGTGTCTGTTGGTCGCCCGCATCTCGGGGGAGAATCGGCGGGCTGCGGCAGTCGATGAAACGGAGCGTTTACAGGCTCCTCGATTGACTGCCTAACTAGGTTTTCATGTTACGTAAACGTAAACAAGGGCAATCGGTTGGGAATTCGCCGCTTACTCCTGAGGTTTTCGTCACAGGAGACAAGGATTTCGACGTTTTCCGTACCGCGGAATGGGCGTCCAATCCCGCGGCTCGGGTAGATTCTCGGTGTGGAACCCGAGCCGAAGATCCCCGTGCACCGACCATTGTCGATTGTGGCGGTTGCCGCGCTCCTCTTGCTCGAGGCGATGGCCGTTCTGGCGGCGGCTCTGGTGTTCGCGTCCTCGCTCGGCCAGCCCGGCCCCGTTCCGCTGTCCGGGCGGGTGTTCCTGCTGGTGCTGATCCTGGCCGCGTCCGCCGGCCTGGGCTGGGTGGCGCTCAACGTCTTCCGCGGTCGCCCGTGGACCCGGGCCGCTGGGCTGGTGTGGCAGATCTTCCAGGTGATCTTCGCTGTGCCGCTGATCGGGGGATCAACGACATGGCTGGGAGTCGCCCTCTTGGTTCCCGCCGCGGCCATCATCGTACTGATTTTCGATCCGCGCGCGACCGCGTACTTCGGGGACCGGGCAGAGCGCAGGCCATAGCGCACCGCCCGGCCCTGCCGGGCCGATTGGTTAACAGTCCGGATACGGATGCCACGCCCGTGGCGCGCCGGGCGGCCTAGCCTTCCGTGAGTTCGATTTCCTCGGCATAGGTGAAGTTCGCGCACGAGGTCGCGTCGCAGGGGTACAGGGTGACGACGGCGATCGCGGTGCCTTCGGTGAAAACCAGATTCTGGGTGGTCAGGACAAGTTCGAATGCTTGGGGTTCTCCGGTGCACGGCACCGAATTGGTGCCCTGGAACGCGCTCGCCGTCTGGCGCCCGCTGCGCTGGACCACGTTGATGGCGGCTCCACCGATGCTTCCGACGTCGCACGTGTAGGTGAGCGTCGTGGTGAGGACGACGCCCTCGCCCATCAGCGCGCCGTCGCTGATGCCCACCAGCGACGCGGTGGCGGCCTGGGCCGGAGCCGGGGCAAGCAGGAGCAGGGATCCCGCGGCCAAGGCCATCAAGGTGATTCGGGGTGTTGTTTTCATGTCGGTCTCCGGTGTGCCGCCGGCCGCGCGGGACCGGGCGTGGATCGCATCCCCGCCCGGGTCGATGCATCGTGCGGTCCGCCGCCGCGATGGAGGCGGCCCAGGACGGGGGATTGGGGTGCGGTCGCGTGCAACGCGCCGCTGGGTTCCCGAGTCTGCGCAGGGGACACGTGGATTGCGGGGATCCACCGGCTACTCCGTGGCAATTTCTGGCGCCGGAGTTACGTGGGCACCATACCGCGGTGTACCTCGGAGGGGAACATCAAGGAGGCGGCGTCCGGCACGAATTCCCGCGTCTTCCGCCAACATCAAGCGGCCCGTTGTTGTCCGGCGCCGGAGGCGCTGCCACTCTGGTTGCATCCGCGTGTCCGTCGGCGACGAAAGGCCAAGACGATGCCGCTATACCTGTCAAAATTCACCTATTCGCCCGAGACGTGGGGCCGGCTGATCGCGCAACCGGAGGACCGGCGTGAAGCCGCGCGGGAGTACATCGAGTCGGTCGGAGGCAAGCTCCATGGGTTTTGGTATGCCTTCGGCTCGCACGACGGCTACAACCTGTGGGAGGCGCCAGACAACGTATCGATGGCTGCCGTCGCCGTGGCCATCAGCGGGGGCGGGGCGCTGAGTTCGTTCGAGACCACCGTGCTCTTGAGCGTCGAGGAGACGATGGTGGCCCTCCGCACGGCTGAGCGGATCCGGTACCGGTCGCCGGGGACCTGATGCGCGATGGTGCCCAGAGCGGGGGACCGTCGGGTGCACCGAGGTTCGTCCGCCGCGATCGCTTCGCACCCGTCATCCCTGGCCTCGGTCGGCGCGATGGTCCAACCGTGCCTGCTGTCCTCGGCGGCGGCGCTTTCTGGCGGCGCCGAACGGCGATCCCACGACTGGCCGAGAGTGAAACCGTGGACGAAATGCCCATCCACCCAGTTCCCGTTCAGGCGTCGTTGCTAGCCTCGATGGTTCGTATTCTCCAGGAGGTAAGCAAATGAACAAGAAGAAGATGCTGGCCGCGCTGACGCTCGTAGGATCGCTGTCCATGGCGACAGCATGCGGTGCGGGCGCCAACCAGGCCGCCGAGTCCACGCCCGCGCAGCAATCCTCCCAGAGCGGACAGAGCCAGGCTGCCGCGCCGTCCCCGGACCTGACGGGTGTCCCGGATGTTGTTGCCACCGTTAACGGCAAGGACATTGGAAAGGACGAGTTCTCCAGGGTTTACGAGAGCCAGTTCCAGCAGTCGGCCATGCAGGCGCAGATGTCCGGGCAGGAGCTGGACCAGAACGAGCTGAAGAAGAGCGCGGCCGAGTCGATGGTCGGCACCGAACTGCTGATGCAGCATGCCGACAGGGCGAACATCCAGGCGACGGACGACCAGATCGCCAAGGCCCTGTCCGCGGCCGCCAAGTCAAACGACATGAGCAACAAGGAGTTCCTGGCCGCACTCGAGAAGCAGGGAGTTGACCGCAAGCAGGTCGATGTTCAGTTGACTCAGCAGGTCGAAGTGGAGGCCGTGATCAAGAAGGAGCTCGGCACCTTTTCCGCCAGCGACAAGGAGCTCAAGGTCGCGTACGACCAGGCGAAGGCCCAGCAGGAGCAGCAGGCTCCGGCGCAGTCCGGCGACGCCGCGAAGATGCCCTCCTATAAGGAGGTCAGGCCACAGCTCAAGCAGCAGGTGGTGCAGCAGAAGGAGGGCGCAGCCACGCAGAAACTGGTCGAGAAGCTGCGCGCCGACGGCGATGTCAAGGTCAACATCTAGCTCCGTGTCGACTTGCCCGGTCGCTGCGACCGGACCGCTTTATGCGCCGTCCGCGGCGCATTGAACAGCCTTGAGCGCACCGTCGACGAGGGCGAGTCCGCGGCCCGGCACGTCGCGTTCCAGCGGTTGTATGCGCCACCCAAGAAAGTCCGCGTCGCTTGCCGCCCGCGGATTGAGAAGAATCGCCGACCCGGCTTCCCGTGCAGGGCCCGCGAGGGGGAGGGCGGAGTAGAGCCGCGGCGAGGGTGTGGCGCCCATCAGCACCTGCGCACCCCGGGCGTGCCACGCTTCGACCCGCACCCTCTCGGATTCCGGCAGGTCGGTCGCGGCGTCCACCACGACCAGCGCCGGTGTTTCCGTCCCATCTCGCAGCCCGACGAACGGCGAGGCGGGTCCGCCGGGTAGGGCCCCCTCCGTGAAGCCGAGTGCGACTACCGGCCCTTCGGCCTGCGACGCAATGTGCAGCAACGCCGTGGTCTTGCCGCTGCCGGACCCGCCGAGGATAAGTCCGACGGAACCCGGCTGCCAGAACCACGGGCGGTTGTCCGGGCCCGTGACGCCCACCAGCCAACCATCGCGTCGCGAGACTGGGCGCGTGCCACCCGGCAGCAGATCGAGCTCCCGGCGCGACAGGTGGCTCGGGAGGGAAATCGAGCGGAGAATCGCCGAACCGGCTGGGGGGAATCCCGACGTGAAGGGAGACTCGTCCGGACTCAGCAGCTGCAGGGCCATCCCGGGAGCGGGGATGTCCGGTCCCACGAGGACCCCCCGGCCCGGGACGGCATGTACGCGCCTCAATTTGGGCCATCCCAGGACAGTCTCCGGCCCGAGCCCGAAGGGGCAGTACAGCCGGTGCTCGGCCAGGGAGAAAAAACGGGACGAGGTCAGGTCGCGGTCGCCGACGACGACGATCGCGACGCCGCGCCGAGCGGCGTCGCGTGCCAACGCGGCGAGCCGATCATCGAACTGCGCAAAAGCCGCGCCACCCATGGAGGACTGCCACACGGCTAATCCGGTGACCACGAGCAGGCGGTCCGACGCCTCCCCGACCGGCCGTTCAAGGAGGTCCAAGATCTCGACAACGCGCTCCGGCTCGTCCGGGTCCACATAGGCTCCAACGCGGGGAATGTCGGCGGCGCCGCCGAGCAGGCGCGCGCCGTCGGCGATGTAGACGTGGCACTCCCGCGTCCCGCGTGCCGCGCCGGCGACAAGGCATGCGGCGGCGGCGTGCGCTCCGCCGGCCGGCCCCGAAATGACGGCCAAACGTCGGTGTCTCCGGGGATTCCAAACGAGTGGTTGGAGTTCCTGACGACCGACGTCGTCCAGCACCCCCAAGACGACGCCGGGCGTGGCGGTGCCTGTGCGCAGTCGCCTGGGGAGGCGCGACAGCTCGTCTGGCAGCGGAGGCGAGAACAGGGGTGCGGGCCAGCCGGGTTCATCCGTCGCGTCCGCTATGCGGCCGACAATGTCCATGGGCGTCACGGGCCCGGCGTCCTCTGCGTCGATCCGGATGTGTGGCCCGTAGGCGCCAAGTTCCGTGGCTACGGGTGTCACAGTCCACCCGGACTTCCGATGGAGTATCGAAGCGGCGTGGAACAGCGATGGCGGCCCACCGCCGCGCCGCAGGTACGCCCTTCCCGGAAGATCCGGGCGAATCTCGGCCGCCACCGGCGAACCCAGTAGATCGTTGGAGTCAAAGGCGCTCATGAGTCTCAGGCACAGGATGGTGTTGATGTTCGCGCGCATTTCCGCCGAGACGACACCCTGCGGCCGCTGGGTCGCCAACACCAGATGGATACCGAGCGAGCGGCCGACGCTGGCTATGCGCATCAACTCGCCCAGCGCTTCCGGGAGTTCGTCCGTGAGCACCCGAAACTCGTCCACGACGACGACCAGCCGTGGCAAAGGTTCCCGCCCAGGGGGAGCGAGGGCACGGAACTGGGCGTAGTCGGCGGCCCCGGTATGCCCGAGAAGCCTCTCCCGGCGCGTGATCTCAGTGCGCAGGCTCTCCAGTGTCCGGTCAGCGGTTTCCACGTTGAGGTCGCTGACGAACGCGTGGCAATGGGGAAGATCCCGGAAAGGGCCGAGCGTCGCCCCGCCCTTGAAGTCCACCAGCATCAGGGCGAGCTCGCTGGGGGAATACGCGCAGGCCAGTCCCAGGACCAACGACTTGACGAGTTCGGACTTGCCGGCTCCCGTTGTTCCGGCGATCAGCATGTGCGGACCGTCCCCGACAAGATCCAGTGCGACCTCGCCGCGATGGTCCATGCCCAGGACGGTCCGCAGGTCGGAAGCCGCGGAGGAGTGCCAACCCCGCGCCGGGAACGCGAGCGGCACGGTGGTGGGGAGCACCGGCGGAGCGACGTCCGCTGCTGCGGACATCCCGGCTCCGCAGTCGTCGGCAAGGCGACCGGCGAGCGCCGCCAGAGTCTTAAAACCGACGCGGTCCGGGTCTACCTGGCGGCGTGAGGACCCCTCAGACAGCCGGCCGTCCCCTAATGAGAGACGCCATGCGGCTGCCTGAACCGTATCCGAGGGGTCCAGGCAGACGATGGCGGGGAGCGGGCTCCCGTCAATGGAAGCGGAGCAGGCGTCCAACCATGCGGCATCCGTCGTCGAGAGTACGAGCGTCGCGGCCACGGGGAGGTCGCGACGCAGGCTGAGCAAGTGGTTTGGGGAGACGACGACCCTGACGCCTCGAACGCGGCGAAGTTCGGAGGGCAGGGCGGTGGTGGGGCCCTGCACCCAGGTTTCCCAACCGCCCTCGGAGGAATTGAGTGCCAATTGTGCGGCGATGGCCCGCAGCACCCCGGCGCCCGCCACCGGGGAGCCCGTGATCGCGCCGTGGGCACCCGCATGCATGTCGACGACGACGGGCCCGTTGGGCGCTGCTACCCGCCCGGGGGGATCGTCGGAGTGCCCCGCCCCGAGGGGCGGGCGAACGCCCCCGCGACCGATGCGGAGCGGGAACGCCGCGGCCGGGCCCGTCGTGCGCGCCTGCCCCCCGCGTGTGTGCAACGCTGCCAAGGCCCTGTCGCCGGGCGGTGGGGCGACGCGTTCCAGACGATGCAGGTAGGCGTCCTCGGCCTCCCTGACGCGGAGGGCGTACGCGCGGCGACTGCGCAACTCCGACAAGGCGGGAATGCCGCCGGTGAAAAGTCCCAGTCCGCTAAAGGCCAGGAAGTACCACGATCCCGTTGCCGTGACGAGGCCAATCCCGACAATCAATGGGAGGACCGCTCCCAGCAACATGAGCCACGGGCGCCCGTTCCCGGGCGGGCGCCCGACGGGCGTCAGATCCAGTGGCCAACGCTCGGGCGGGCGCTGAGCGCCGCCTCCGGCCGACACATGGAGCGTGGTTCTCCCCAGGATGAACCTGTCGGCATTGGTTAGCCGCAAGCGCGAAACCCGCCGATCAGACCGTAGTGCGGCGTTTCCCTCTGTGCACGTAAGCGTGATGGACGTCGCGTCCACAACGAGGTCCGCATGGTGCCGGGACAGGGCCGGATCCATGATGCGGATGTCGCAGGCACCCCTGCCAATGGAATAGGTGCCGCGCGGAAGCGGAACCGTTTGGCCGGCATCGGGCCCCTCGGCAACTGCCAGCCACACCGGTGGAGGACCGGCCGGGGTGGCCTCTCCGCGCGGGAAAGGCGTCAGCAGCAAGTGACCGCTTTCTGGAAGGTCGGCCACTTCGGACAACGGGGTCTCCCGCACGAAGAGATCACCCGTTGTTCCGGCGTCTAGCGCGGCTGCCAAGGCCCGTCCGCTGAGGCCGTCCGGTCCCGCAACGTCGTATTGGAGCGATCCTCCGACCGCGGGAAGCGCGCCGACGATGGTCAGGTGCAGTGTCACGGTGGTCCTTCCGCAGGTTCCTACGACCGAACCTAACCGGGCTGTTGCGCGTGTGCCCGCCCCGATGACAATTCTGTGGAAAACCCAACGGTCTATCCACAGCCCAAGAACGATGCTTGTGGATTGTCGAGTCTCGTCGGTAATCTCGTCTCCGGGTGGTTCATCCGATCGATGAAAATATTGCGCTAAGGATGGGGGTGGCGGGGCCTTGAACGGAATAGCGATCATCGAGGACGAGGTGCGCGAGACGATTCGTCGTCGCGGGCTCGACCCCGCCCGAGCCTTGAGCGACGTGCGCCGAATTGTCGAGGAGGCGGTCAGGGACTATGACGAGCGCTCCCTCCTGGGGGTCCTGCCCCGTTTGGGCCAACTGGAGGAGGCCACACGGCTGGTTTACGACGCCGTTGCCGGCTTCGGGCCCTTGCAGCCGCTCTTGGACGACGCGGAAGTCGAGGAAATCTGGATCAACTCTCCGACGGAGGTGTACGCCGCCCGCGGTGGAAGTTCGGAACTGACCTCGGTTCGACTGGACGAGTCGCAGGTGCGCATACTCGTTGAGCGCATGCTCAAGACCTCCGGGCGACGCTTGGACCTGTCGTCCCCCTTTGTCGATGCGGCGCTGCCCGACGGCTCCCGGCTGCACGTGGTCATCCCCGACATCACCCGACGCCATTGGTCCGTGAACATCCGGAAGTTCATCGCACGCGCGTCCCGGCTCGACCATCTTGTGGATCTGGGCTCGCTCTCCCGGCATGCGGCGGACTACCTGTCGACCGCCGTCTCCGCGGGCATGAATGTCCTTGTTTCCGGCGCGACGCAGGCGGGGAAAACCACGCTGCTCAATTGTCTGACGTCCGGCATAGGCAGTCGGGAGCGAGTCATCACGGTGGAGGAAATCTTCGAACTGAAGATCTCGCTCCGCGATGTCGTCGCACTCCAATGCCGTCAGCCGAACCTGGAGGGCGGCGGAGAGATCGACATGCGCCGGCTGGTCAAGGAGGCCCTGCGCATGCGCCCGGATCGGATCATCGTGGGTGAGGTCCGCGAGGCGGAGGCTCTGGACATGCTCATCGCGATGAACGCCGGTTTGCCGGCCATGGCCAGCGTCCACGCGAACAGTGCGCGTGATGCCGTCACCAAGATCTGCACCCTCCCGTTGCTTGCCGGCGAGAACATCTCGTCGCACTTCGTGCTCCCGACCGTCGCGTCCTGCATCGATCTGGTGGTCCACTGCGAACGGACACCGTCGGGCCAGCGGCAGGTGGCGGAGATCCTCAAACTCGGGCGCCGAGTCGAGAACGGCGTCATAGAGTCCAGCAATCTATTTTCCCGGTCCGGCGGCGAGCTCGTGCTGACGCCTTCGGCGGACCTTTCGCACGACAAGCTGACCCGCGCCGGCATAGACAACGCGCGCCTGATGGCGGCTGCGCCGTGAGCCTGCTACTGGGTCTGATGCTTGGACTGGGCGCCTTTTTGATGTGGTGGTCCTTCTGGGCCGAGCCGGTCGGGAAGCCCTCCAAGGCCCCGACCGTGGGACGAGTCGAGACGCTCCTGCTGCGCGCCGGCCTGGACAAGGTGGGACCCGGGGGGTTCATGTCCGCGACGGCGATGTCTGGTGTCCTGGTATTCCTGCTGGTCCTGGTCGTCACCGGTGGGCCTGTGATAGCCATCCTCTTCGGGGCCTTTGGGTGCGCGGTTCCGCTGGGAGTCGTGAAATGGCGGGCGTCCAAGCGCTCGGCCGCCATGCGGGAGCAATGGCCCGACGTCGTCGACCATCTCCGCTCGGCCATCAGGGCCGGCCTCTCCCTCCCGGAGGCCCTCGTGCAACTTGGCCACCAGGGACCGGAGCAGCTGCGCCCTGCCTTCGTCGATTTCGCCGCCGACTATCGGGCGACGGGCCGCTTCGACGATTCGGTCGACCGGCTGCGCGCCCGTTTGGCGGATCCCGTTGCTGACAAGATCATCGCCGCGCTGCGCATCACACGCGAGGTCGGCGGATCCGATCTGGGCGAAATGCTCTCCACCTTGGGTGCCTTCCTGCGGGACAGTGCACGCACGCGCGGGGAACTCGAGGCCCGGCAGTCCTGGACGGTCAACGCCGCGCGCCTGGCGGTGGCCGCACCGTGGGTCATCCTCCTGCTGCTGTCGACCCAGCCCCCGGCCGTCGCGGCGTACTCGACCTTCGCCGGGGCGATGGTCCTCCTCGCCGGATTTGGGATATCGGTGGTCTGCTACAGGGTCATGCTGCGGATAGGCACGCTCCCTGAAGAGGAGAGGGTGATCGCATGAGCGCCACCCTCGCTTGGGCACTTGCCCTAGGCCTCGGCATCGGTTCCGGACTGTGGGTCGTGCTCGTCCGGCTCCCTTTGATGCGGCGCCCAAGCTTCTCGGACAGGATTGCCCCGCAGCTACGGTCCGGTCGGACTTCCCTCAGGTCGCCGGGCGCCCCTTCGTCCCTCTCTCTCTTCGGACCCATGGGCCGGATCTTCGCGCCAGTCCTCCAAGATCTGGTCCGGCACATCAACAGGGTCAACCCCATGGGGGACGCGCTGGACCGCCGCCTCAAAAAGGCGGGACTGGACATTGGTGTCTCCGACTTCAGGGCTTCCCAACTGATCTGGGCAGGCGTCGGCTTTTTGCTTGCGGGGCTCTTCGTTGGCGCCTCCGCCGTGGGAGGGACGTTCAACGGCCTCCTGGCCGTGGTGCTCCTCTTCGGCAGCGCGATCGGCGGATTCGTCCTCAGGGAGTGGTACCTGGGGGAACAGATACAGCGGAGGGGCCGGAGGATCCTGGGGCAGTTCCCGGCCATCGCCGATCTCATGGCACTCGCGGTGGGGGCGGGCGAAAGCACGATCGGCGCTCTGGAGCGGATCGGACGAACTTCCAGGGGCGACCTTTCTCACGAGTTCCAATTGGCGCTCGCCGAAGTGAGGGCAGGCCGGCCGCTGGCGGACGCCCTCAGGAACATGTCCAACCGGATCGACCTGACGGCCATGACCAGGTTCGTGGACGCGATCGTTGTTGCCTCCGAGCGCGGCACGCCGCTGGCCCAAGTGGTCAGGGCGCAGGCGCAGGACGTGCGGGACGCCGCGAAACGCGAGCTGATGGAGACGGCCGGGCGGAAAGAGATCGGCATGATGGTTCCCGTTGTCTTTGGGATCCTCCCCCTGACCATCGTCTTTGCCGTCTATCCCGGCATCTCGCTGATCGACATGAACTACTGACCGTCGCAACCGAACGAGGCAGCCCGCTAGGGCAGGCACACAACAACAGTTAGGGAGCACAACGTGAACAGGCACCTGGAAAGCATTTCGGCGATAGGCATGACGGCCATGCTGCTCTGCACGGCCCGCCTGGCGGGCGTCGCCCGGAACATGAGGAAGGACGAGCGAGGCGACGTGCCGGGCTGGGTCATGATCACCCTCATGTCGGCGGTGCTCGTGGCGGCCCTGTTGGCCATAGCCGGGCCCCGATTGGGGGAGCTCTTCAACCAGGCCATCGATCGTGTGTCCGGCCTCGGCTGAGCTCGGGTGATCGATCTGGCCACCGGCGCCCCCTGCCCCGAGGCTCCAACGACGGACGTAAAGCAACATGGCTCCGCGGTCGCCGAATTCGTGATGGTCACAGCGGTCCTGACTGCCGTCTTTGTGTCGGTGCTCCAACTAGCATTGGTGCTTCACGTCCGGAACACCCTGCTCGACGCTGCGGCGGCCGGCGCGCGCTTCGGCACGCTCGCGGACCGGAGCCCGGCGGAGGGAGCGGACCGGACGCGCAGCATCATTTCCGAGAGCCTGAGCCCCCGCTTCGCCGAGGGGGTCACCTTCGAGTCCACAACGATCGGCGGCAACGCCGCTGTGCGGGTGACGGTCGCAACGGGTTTTCCGCTGATGGGATTTCTTCCGGTCGCGGGGGACCTAAGGGTTCACGGGGAAGCCGTTCGCTATGGATAGGCGACCGACCCGCCCCGCCCAACGCGAAACGTCGGCCCAAGTCCCCGGGTGGGAACCGGGCCACGCGGGAGGCAGGATCGAGGCCGTGGTCTTCGACCTCGACGGAACTCTCATGGATCACCCGGCGGCCAGCAGGGCCGCACTGGCCTTTGTCCTCTGCTTGGAGGCCGACGTGGACGCAGTGTCCGTCGACCGCCTGTACCGACGATGGAGAAGTCTGGAGAGGGTCCACTTCCAGCGCCACCTTGATGGACGCACCACCTTCGCCGGACAGCGCGTGGCGCGGGTCATGGAATTCGGGGCCGCCGCGGGCCTCCCGCTCGCCGCAACTTCCGACGCCGAGGCTTGGTTCGCGGGCTACCTCGCGGAGTGCGAGGCCCGGTGGACGGCGTTTCCCGACGTCGGGGCGGCTCTGGGAGAACTCCGCCGCCAAGGGTTCTTGCTATCTGTCCTGACCAACGGTGACCACGATCAACAGGCGCGCAAGCTTCGGCGCCTGGGCCTCGGCGACCTGCCCATGCTTGCCTCCAGCGACGTGGGTGCGTGCAAGCCCGACGGCGGCATTTTCCGCGCGGCGTGCCGGGCGATTGGACGCGACGAGGCGGCGTGCGCATATGTCGGGGACGATCCCGCGAACGACGCGCTGGCGGCGGCGCGGGCGGGACTTCGGGGCATCTGGATCGATCGCCGTGGGCGGCGGACCGCCCCCGAGGGCATCGAGACGATCCGCGAACTCACGGAGCTCGCGGCCCTGGTTGCCGCGCCGTCCCGTCTTGCGGTCGGCCCGTGAGAACCGCGTGCGGTGGCCCCGGTCCCCTCCCGCCGAACGGGGGTCCGCGTGGCGAATACGGGCGGGCGTTGTTTCCGAGCGGCCGTCCGCCACGCGCCACCGCGGCCGAGCGCGGATCGGCCGTCGTGGAGTTCGTCTTCCTCGGGGTCATCCTGCTGGTCCCGCTGGTTTATCTGATCATCACGGCCTCTCAGCTTCAGGCCGCGTCGTATGCCGCGGTCGGCGCCGCGGACCACGCCGCCAAGGTGTTCGTTGCCGCGGGGTCGGAGTCCGAGGGGGCGGCCATGGCCAACGACGCGGTCGCCCGAGCCGTCGCCAACATGGGACTCGACGCCGGGGCGGGCACCCTCCGCTACACGTGTTCGGGCCCGTGCCTCGATCCGGGCACCACCGTCACGGCGAGCGTCACCGTCAAGGTGTCGCTGCCCTTTCTTCCCCACGGTCTGGACGCGAGCGTGGGGTCGGCGTCGTCGACGGCCACCCACCGTGTGGACCGCTTCGGATGAGGCGCCGGGAGGCCCGCGGAGAGCAGGGCCAGACGCTGATCCTCATCGTCGGATATGTCGTTGTCGCCCTGTTGGCGGTCAGCGCAACTCTCGCGGCAACGTCGGTGAACACAGAGGCACGCCGGCTGCTCAGTGTTGCGGACGGCGCGGTTGTGGCCGCGGCGGACGGCTTCTCCGTGGCGCCGGCCGCCGGGGGAGACGGGTTGGGCCTCGTCCTGACCGACGGGGCAGTCAGGGAAGGGGTTACCGGATACCTCACGGACACGGGGGCGGCGGGGCGCTTCGACGGGCTCGGCATCGTGGCGGCCGAAGCCACCGGCGACGGCACCACCGCCTACGTCCGGCTCCGGGCGACCGTGCGGCCGCCCATCGTCGGCTGGTTCGTTCCCGGCGGCGTCCCGATCCAGGTGGAGAGCAACGCCCGGACTGTCCTGACACGCTGATTCGCAAGGGCGGACGGGCCGGCCCAGAGGGGACTCTCCGAACTCGATGACGTAGGCTGGAACCACCATGGCTGCAACTGACTTCTCCGCGGAAATCCGCGCGCTCCGGACCACCTACGCTTCGATCGAGGCCGTCACCGACGTCGAGCGCATCAAGGCGGACATCGCTGAATTGTCCGAGCAGGCCGGCGTGCCGGACCTCTGGGACGACCCCGCGTCGGCGCAGAAGATCACCTCCAAGCTCTCGCACCGCCAGACCGAGCTGGAGCGCCTGCGCAAGCTCACCGAGCGCATCGACGACCTCGAGGTCATGGTGCAGCTCGCCGAGGAGGAAGACGACGCCGACACCCTCGCCGAGGCCGAGAAGGAGCTCCCGTCCCTGCACAAGGCGCTCGCCGAGCTCGAGGTTGTCACCCTGCTGTCAGGCGAATACGACGAGCGCTCCGCCGTCGTCACGATCCGCGCGGGCGCCGGCGGAGTCGACGCGGCCGACTTCGCCGAGATGCTGATGCGCATGTACCTGCGCTGGGCGGAGCGCAAGGGCTACCAGACCACCATCATGGACACCTCCTACGCGGAGGAGGCCGGGCTCAAGTCCGCCACGTTCGAGGTCAACGCGCCCTACGCCTTCGGCACGCTCTCCGTCGAGGCGGGCACGCATCGCCTGGTGCGCATCAGCCCGTTCGACAACCAGGGGCGCCGGCAGACCTCCTTCGCGGCGGTCGAGGTCATCCCGCTCATCGAACAGACGGACTCGGTCGAGATCCCGGACAACGAAATCCGCGTCGACGTCTTCCGCTCCTCCGGCCCGGGCGGACAGTCCGTCAACACCACGGACTCCGCGGTTCGCATGACCCACATTCCCACCGGCATCGTCGTCTCCATGCAGAACGAGAAGTCGCAGTTGCAGAACCGCGCCGCAGCGCTGCGCGTCCTCCAGTCCCGCCTCCTGCTGGTCCAAAAGGAGCAGCAGGACGCCGAGAAGAAGGCGCTCGCCGGCGACGTCAAGGCCTCGTGGGGCGACCAGATGCGCTCCTACGTCCTGAACCCCTACCAGATGGTCAAGGACCTCCGCACGGAGCACGAGGTCGGCAACACCTCGGCGGTGCTGGACGGCGAGATCGACGACTTCATCGACGCCGGCATCCGCTGGCGCGCCAACAACCGCAACGCGGCCGCCGCCGACGCCTAGGCCGGCCGGGGGATCGGCCCCGTCCAAGCGCCCGAGTGCGGGAGCGTACGCGCGCCGGGACCCGCCCAAGTCGGGCACGCGCCCGGGAGCGCGATTCTCCGCGTGCCGCCGCGTAGGCCTGGCCGAGGCGCCTCCATGGGATCCGGGCGCCGATGGACTGGGGCGTTGACAACCTGTGATCCACGCCATAGGTTTTCCGTAATCTGAATCACCTTTCAGGTTATGGTCTTCGAGGCCGTCCCCCAGCGCTGTGGGCACCGCCTCGCGTCGAAAGGCAACCCACGTGAAGGCAACGAAGAAGCTCCTCGCCGCGGCGGTCCTCGCCGGCGGCCTCGTCCTGACCGCCTGCGCCCCGTCCGGCGACGCCGGCGCGGGCGCCTCGGCCGGCACGGACGGATCGGCCGCGTCGTCCGTGAACGTCGGCATCGTGTACTCCAAGACCGGCCCCCTGGCGGCCTACGGCGACGCCTACTACGAGGGCCTGCAGGCCGGCCTGGACTACGCCACCGAGGGCACCGGCAAGGTGGGGGACACCGCGCTGAACATCACGTACCACGACGACGGCGGTGACCCGGACAAGGCCGTCACGGTCGCCAAGGAGCTCATCGGCAAGGACTACAAGATCCTCGCCGGCACCGCGTCCTCCGGCATCGCCCTGAAGCTGGTGGAGCAGGCGGAGCAGAACAAGGTCCTGTACATCTCCGGCCCAGCGGCCTCCGACGCCGTCACCGGCGCCAACAAGTACACGTTCCGCTCCGGCCGCCAGTCTGTCCAGGACGTCGCCACCGCGGGAACCTTCGTCGACGACCTCGAGGGCAAGAAGGTCCTCGTCTTCGCCCAGGACAACGCCTTCGGGCAGGGCAACCTCGCCGCCGTGGAGGCCGTGCTCGGCGGGCAGGGCGCCGAGGTCACCTCCGTGCTGGTGCCGGAGGACGTCACGGAGTTCACCCCGTTCGCCCGGCAACTGGTGGACGCGAAGCCGGATCTTGTCTTTGCCGCCTGGGCGGGCGCCACCTCGGGCGCGATGTGGGAGGCGCTGACGCAGCAGGGCGCCTTCGACGCGGCGCCGATCGTCACCGGCCTCGGCGACGTCGCCACCTACGGCGCGTTCGGCGACGCCGGCACGGAGCTCTCCTTCCTCAACCACTACTTCCCGGGCGCCGCCGGCAACGATGTCGAGAAGGCCATGATCAAGTCGGTCGAGGACGCGGGCAAGGAGGCGGACCTCTTCACGCCCGACGGCTTCGTCGCCGCACAGATGATCGTCGAGGCCGTCGAAAAGGGCCAGGGGGACGTCGAGCGGATGGTCGCCGCGCTGGAGGGCTTCAGCTTCGACGGACCGAAGGGCCCGACGACGGTCCGCGCCTCGGACCACGCCCTGGTCCAGAACATGTACCAGGCCAAGCTCACGAAGGACGGCGCGACGTGGGTCCCGGAACTCGTCGCCACGGTCCCCGGCGACGACGTCGCACCGCCCGAGGCCGCCAAGTAGCGCATCCCCTAAGGATTCCCATGAGCAACTCGTCCCGTGCCGCGCTGGAGCTGAGCGGCGTCGGCCTGCGCATCGGCGGCGCCCGCATCCTAGAGGACGTCGGATTCACGGTGGCACGCGGAGAAATGATCGGCGTCATCGGACCCAACGGGGCCGGCAAGACCACGCTCTTCAACCTGGTCTCCGGGGTCCTGAATCCCACGGAGGGAACCATCTCCATGGACGGGCGCCCGCTGGCGTCCATGCCGGTCCACCGTCGGGCCGCGGCCGGGCTGGGCCGCACCTTCCAGACCTCCAGCCTGTTCCCCGGGCTGAGCGTCCTGGAGAACGTCCGCCTGGCCGCCCAGGCCAAGCGCGGGGGAAGCCTGTCCCTGCTGCGCTTCCCGCGCGCCGCGGACGCCGCGACCACGGCCGCGGAGGCGGCACTGGAAGAGGTCGGACTCCCGCACAACACGGGCGCCCTCGCCGGAGGGCTGTCCCACGGGGACAAGCGCAAGGTGGAGATCGCGATGCTGTTGGCCACCGACCCCACGGTCATCCTGCTGGACGAGCCCATGGCCGGCGTCGGGTCGGCGGACGTCCCCGTGCTCTCGGCCATCATCGACCGCATGCACCGGGCGGCGGGGCGCACCATCCTCATGGTCGAACACCACATGGACGTTGTGCTCGGGCTGGTGGACCGGGTGGCCGTCATGCACCACGGGCGACTGCTGGCCATCGACACCCCGGACGCCGTGATGGCCAACCCGACCGTCCAGTCGGCATACCTCGGGGAGGCGGTCTGACATGGCGGACATCCTGACCCTCTCCGGCGTCAGCGCGTCAATCGGCGGCCAGCAGGTCATCGAGGACGTCACCTTCGGCGTCCCGGCGAGCGGCATCACCGCACTCCTGGGACGCAACGGCGTGGGGAAGACCAGCACCATCAAGGCCGTGCTGGGGCTCATCCACCGCACGGCCGGCACCGTGGCGCTCGACGGGGAGCGCATCGACCGCGAGGCCACGCACCGGATCGTGCGGCGCGGAGTCGGGTACGTCCCGGAGGACCGCGAGGTCTTCTCCAAGCTCACCGTCGCCGAGAACCTGCGCCTCGCCGAGCGGGACACCACCCCGCGGCGAGCCCTGGTGGAGGCCCTCTTCCCGGATCTCGTGAAGCGGGCCGGGCAGGCCGCCGGGACGTTGTCCGGCGGCCAACAGCAGATGGTGTCGCTCGCCCGGGCGCTCCTGAACGACAATCGCGTCCTGCTGGTCGACGAGCCCACCAAGGGGCTGGCCCCGAAAATCGTGCAGGAGGTCGCGGAGGCGCTGGCCGAGGCGGCGAAGACGGTGCCCATCCTGCTGGTGGAGCAGAACCTCGCGGTGGTCCGCCGGTTGGCGGACGGTGTGGTGGTCCTCTCCGGCGGCCGGGTGGCGCACACCGGGCGATCGGCCGCCGAGCTGCTGGACGACTCGGCGCTGACCCAATCGCTGCTCGGCGTCGGGTCCCACGCACCGCCGGGCGTCGACGCGGCCCCGGCCGGCGCGCGAGATCGGGAGGGCACATGAGCACCGTCGTCCTCCTGCTCGTCACCGGCCTCGGCCTCGGCGCGCTCTACTTCCTGGTCGCGTCCGGGCTGTCACTGATCTACGGCCTCATGGGCGTGCTGAACTTTGCGCACGGATCCTTCCTGACGCTCGGCGCGTTCGTCGGATGGGAGGCCGCGCGGCGGATGGGCGCCGACAACTGGGGCACCTTTGCCGCCTCGCTGGCCATCGGCGCCGCGGTCGGCGCGGCCTTCGCGGCCTTCACCGAACTGGTGCTGATCCGCCCGCTCTACAACCGCCACATAGAACAGGTGCTCGTGACGGTGGGGCTGTCCCTCGCCTCGGTGGCTCTGTTCGAGGGGATGTGGGGGACCGACCCCGACTTCATCGCCGGGCCGTCCTGGTTCCGGCAGACCACGCAGGTCCTCGGCGCCACCGTCCCCAACGACAGGTTCGTGACGATCGCGGTGGCCGTCATGGTGCTGCTGGCCATGGTGTTTTTCCTCAAGCGCACCCGCTACGGGATGATCATCCGCGCCGGCGTGGAGAACAGGGCCATGGTCACCGCCTTGGGCATCGACGTGCGCAAGGCGTTCACCCTGGTGTTCGCGATCGGCGGCGCCGCGGCGGGGATCGGCGGTGTGCTAGCCAGCCACTACTTCGGCTACGTGTCCCCGCTACTGGGCGGTTCACTGCTGATCTTCGCGTTCATCGTGACCGTCATCGGGGGCCTTGGCTCGCTCACCGGCGCGGCCGTCGCTTCGGTCGTCGTCGGCGTACTCCAGCAGTTCGCGAACTTCTACTGGGGCGTCGGGGACTTCGTGGTGATCGTGCTCCTCGCCGTCGTCCTCCTGACCCGGCCCAACGGACTGATGGGAAAAAAGGCATGAGCGCGCACACCACGGCTGAGGCGTCGGGCACGGCGGGACAGCGGCCCGACGGCGGCGCCCCGCCGCGCGGCACGGGGTCCGGCACGGAAGGACCGGCGGATCGGCGCCCGGGAGGGCCGCTGGCCGCTGGCCGGTCCCGCCGCACCGCGGCCGCCAGCTGGGGCGGCGCGATCGCGGGCGTGGCGGCGCTGGCCCTCCTCCCTCTGCTGAACATCAGCGTCCCCGGCCTGCTGCCCACCCCCACCTACCAGCCCGGGGCCCTCCAGCTCCTGGCGCTATGCATGCTGATGGCGGCCGCGGCGCTCAGCTACCACCTTCTCGTGGGCGTCGCGGGCCTGCTCTCCTTCGGGCACGCGCTCTACTTCGGCGCCGGCACGTACGGCCTGGCCATCATCCTGAACCGGCTCGAGCTGCCGCTGCTGCCGGCCATGGCGCTCACGCTGGTGGCGGTGGTGGTGCTGGCCAACATCACCGGCGCCGTCGCGCTGCGTGTCACGGGGATCCCGTTCGCCATGGTGACCCTGGCGTTCGCGCAGGCCGGATCGGTTCTGGTCCGGCGCAATCCCGGCGGAGCGACTGGCGGAGACGAGGGGCTGACGCTCAACGCGGCCAACGTCCCCGATTTCCTCATCGGCGTCGGCAACACGCGCAACCTCTACTGGATCTCGCTGGTCGCGCTGGTCGTCGCGTTCCTGGCGGTTACCTGGATCCAGCGGAGCAGGGCGGGGCACGTGGCCGCCGCGGTCCGCGAAAACGAGCTGCGCGTGCGCGTGCTGGGGCTCCAGCCGTACCTGGCCAAGCTGCTGGTCTTCGTGGTCGGCGCCACGCTCGCCGCCGTCGTCGGCATGGTCTACCTCTTGCTCCAGTCCGGCGCGGTGCCGCGCGCCGTGTCCGCGGACTTCACCATCACCCTGCTCGTCATGGTGGTGCTCGGCGGCGTCGGCTCCCGGTGGGGCGCGGTCATCGGCGGAGTCGTCTACACGCTGCTGGACCAGCGGCTCGCGGCGCTGGCGAACTCGGAGGCCATCGCCAGCCTGCCGCCCGTGTTGCACCTGCCGCTCTCCGAACCCCTGTTCATCCTCGGTACGCTCTTTATCCTGGTGGTGCTGTTTATGCCCGGCGGACTGACCGGCGCGGCGGGACGGCTCACCCAACGCGGGGGCGCCCGGAGCAGGCGCCCGCGGGAGATCCTCGAGGAGGCCTCATGACCACGGAACACGGCGGCGGGCTGTCGGACGGGCTGCACACCCTGGGCCGCTGGACCGCCGACAGGGCCGGCGCGACGCCGGAGCGCGTCGCCATCGACGACCGCGGCGTCACTCTGCGCTACCGCGACCTGGAGGACCGCGCCGCGTCCCTGGCCGGCGCGCTGGCCGCGGCCGGTTACGCGCCCGGCGACCGCATCGCCACCCTCGGCGGCAACAGCTCCGACCAGGTGGTCCTCTTCTTCGCCTGCGCCAAGGCCGGCCTGGTCCTGGCGCCCCTGTCCTGGCGCCTGGCCCCCGCCGAGCTGGCGGACCAGCTGGCCACTGCGGATCCGGCGCTCCTGCTGGTCGAACCGGAGTTCGCGGCGCTGGCGGGCGCCGCGCTGGCCGCGATGCTGGCCCCGCCCGCCACCGCGGCGCCGGGGCCGGGAGGCGTCGAGGCCTCGGTGCCCGGACCGGCCCGGCACTCCGGGGCACTGGCCCATCCGCGCCCGGTGCCCGACGACGCACCGCTGCTGATGCTCTTCACCTCGGGCACCGAGGGGCCCGCCAAGGCGGCCGTGCTGACGCACGCGAACTGCTTCTGGACCAACCTCTCGCTCTCGCGGACCCTCGACATGGGCAGCCGCGACGTGGTGCTCGCCGTGATGCCGCAGTACCACGTGGGCGGGTGGAACATCCAGCCCCTCCTCGCCTGGTGGACCGGCGCCACGGTGGTGCTCGAGCGGACCTTCGACGCGGGACGGGTCCTCCAGCTGCTCGAGGACCGGGCGGTCACCACCATGATGGGTGTGCCGTCCCACTACCAAATGCTGGCCGAGCACCCTCGCTTCGCTGACGCGGACCTGTCCGCCCTGCGGCTCGCCGTCGTCGGGGGAGCGCCGATGCCGCCCGCCCTCCTGCGCGACTGGCACCGCCGCGGAGTGCGGCTGGTGCAGGGCTACGGACTCACCGAGGCCGGGCCCAACGTGCTGTGCCTGCCCGCCGAGGACGCCACCCGCATGGTGGGCTTCGCGGGGCGCCCCTATCCGCACGTGGAGGTCCGCGTGGCGGATCCGGCGACCGGCCGGATCCTGCGCGGCGCCGGAACCGGGGAGCTGCTCGTCGCCGGGCCCGGCGTCTTCGCCGGCTACTTCCGCGACCCCAAGGCCACCTGTGCCGCCCTGGCCGGCGGCTGGCTCCGCACCGGCGACGTGGTGGAGCGGGACGCGGACGGCTACCTGCGCGTGGTCGGGCGCCTGCGGGACATCTTCATCAGCGGTGGCGAGAACGTGGCGCCCGCGGAGATCGAATCGGTCCTCCAGGGGCACCCCGGTGTCGCCGAGGCCGCCGTCGTGGGCGTTCCCGACGGCCGCTGGGGCGAGGTGGGGGAGGCGTACGTGGTGCGCCGACCCGGAGTGGCCGTGGACGCGCAAGAGCTCGCCGAGCACTGTTCCGGGCGGCTGGCGGCGTTCAAGCGACCCGCGCGGTTCCACTTCGTGGCCGAGCTCCCGCATTCGGGTCTGGACAAGATCTCCCGCGCCCGGCTCCGCGCCGACGCCCGCGCGACGGCGGCCGGCCAGTGAGCACCGTGCCCCGGACCGCGCGCGGGACCCGCACGCGCGCCAAGATCCTCGAGGCCGCGGAGCGCGTCTTCGAGTCGGTCGGCTACCACGAGGCCTCCATCGTCAAGATCACCGAGCAGGCGGGTATTGGGCTGGGCACCTTCTACCTGTACTTCGAGGGCAAGCTGGAGGTGTTCGACGAGGTCGTGGAGGACCTCAACAGGCGGGTGCGCCAGGCCATGTCCGAGGCCGCCGGCGCGCGGGACAACCGGATCGAGGCCGAACGCGCCGGATTCAGGGCGTTCTTCCGCTTCACCGCGGAGCATCCAGCCCTGTATCGGATCATCCGGCAGGCGGAGTTCGTCTCCCCGGGCGCGCTTCGCCGGCACTACACGAGGATCGTAGACGGCTATGTCGAGGGCCTGGCGGCGGCGCAGCTGACCGGGGAGGTCCGCCCCATGGATCCCGAGGTCGCGGCCTGGGCGCTGATGGGGATCGGGGAACTGGTGGGCATGCGGTGGGTGCTGTGGGAGGACGACGTCGGCGGGGGCGACGCCGGCGGGCCCGGCGCTTCCCGGCGTCCGGATGTGCCGGACGAGGTTTTCGAGGAAATGATGCGATTTATCGAACGTGCGATGGCGCCAGATGCGGCGCCGGCGAAAGGCGGAACACCATGACAGAGGCACTCGGCGGGACCACCCCGGCGGAAAGCGCCCGGGGAGGCGACGCCGTCCGGACCGAGGGCGCGACCCGCGCCGAGACCGCGGCCCTTCCGCTCAGCGGGCGCAGCGCCGTCGTCACCGGAGGCGCCAGCGGCATCGGCGAGGCCTGTGCCCGCGAATTCGCCCGGCTGGGCGCCTCGGTGACTGTCGCGGACCTCAATGGCGCCGAGGCCGAGCGGGTGGCCGCGGACATCGGCGGCACCGCGTGGCAGGTGGATCTCGCCGACACGCGCGCCCTGGAGGCGGCCACGCTGGACACCGACATTCTTGTCAATAACGCGGGCATCCAACGCATCGACCCGGTGCACGAATACGATCCCGAGACGTGGCGCCTGATCCACCGGCTCATGCTTGAATCGCCGTTCCTGCTGATCCGCGCCGCGCTGCCGGGCATGTACCGCCGGGGGTTCGGCCGGATCATCAACATCTCCAGCGTCCACGGGCTGCGCGCGTCCGCCTTCAAGAGCGCCTACGTCTCCGCCAAGCACGGCCTCGAGGGGCTGTCCAAGGTCACCGCCCTCGAGGGAGGCGAGCACGGGGTCACCAGCAACTGCATCAACCCGGCCTACGTGCGCACGCCACTGGTCGAGCGGCAGATCGCAGACCAGGCCACGCTCCACGGGATCCCCGAGTCCGAGGTGGTGGCCAAGGTGATGCTGACCGAAAGCGCGGTCAAGCGGCTGGTCGAGCCGGAGGAGGTGGCCTCGCTGGCCGCCTGGCTGGCCTCCCCGATGGCCGGGATGGTCACGGGGGCGTCCTACACCATGGACGGGGGGTGGACGGCGCGATGAGCGGGGAGACCGCCTACCGCGCCGCCGACGTCCCCGTCCCGGGCGGAGACCTGCGCGTTGGCGTATGGGGGCCGGACGATGCCGGGACGCCGAGCGTGCTCGCGATCCACGGCGTGACGGCGTCCCACCGCGCGTGGGGACTGGTGGCCGCCGCGCTGCCAGGCATCCGCGTGATCGCGCCGGACCTCCGGGGGCGCGGACGCAGCAACGCGCTGCCCGGACCCTACGGCATGCCCGTCCACGCGGACGACCTGGCGGCCGTGCTGGAGCACTTCGGCACCGGGCCCGTCGTCGTCGTGGGCCACTCCATGGGGGCGTTCGTGGCGCTCGTCCTGGCGCACCGGCATCCGGGCCTCGTCCGGTCGCTCCTGCTGGTCGACGGCGGGTTGCCGCTGGTTGTGCCCCCGGGCCTGGAGGACGGGGAGATCCTCACCGCCGTTCTCGGCCCCGCGGCCCGGCGCCTGGGCATGGAATTCGAGTCGGTCGAGGTATACCGCGACTATTGGAGGTCCCACCCCGCGTTCGCCGACGGCTGGGGCGCACTGGTGGAGGACTACGTCGACTACGACCTCGAGGGGACCGCGCCCCGACTCCGCCCGTCCACCCGGTACGCCGCGCTCGCCGAAGACACGGCCGAACTCCACCGCGGTCCGTCGCTAACGGCCGCGCTGGACGGTTTGGCGCACCCCGCCACGCTGCTCCGCTCGCCGCGCGGCCTGATGGGCGAAGAGCCCGGCCTGTTCGCCGCCGAGTACGTGGCGGAGTGGCAGGACCGGTTGCCCGCCCTGCGGTCCCGCGAGGTTGCGGGAACAAACCACTACACGATCATCATGGACGAGCCCGGCGCCGGGCACGTCGCCGCGGAGGCGCGGTCCATGCTGTCCGCCGCGGGATCCCCTCCCGCGGCGCCGAACGTATCATCGACCCAAGGAGGTCACTGAGTTGGCAATCGACAAGGCGTATGCGAGTGCCGCGGAGGCCGTCGCGGACATCCCGGACGGTGCTTCGTTGGCGGTCGGGGGCTTCGGGCTCTCCGGAAATCCGATCCAGCTGATCGAGGCGCTGCTTCACCAGGGCGCCACCGGACTCTCGGTGGTGTCCAACAACTGCGGGGTCGACGGCTGGGGGCTGGGGATCCTTCTGGCGGCCGGTCGGATCAGGAAGATGACGTCCTCCTACGTGGGCGAGAACAAGGAGTTCGCGCGGCGCTACCTCACCGGGGAGTTGGAGCTCGAGCTGACCCCGCAGGGGACCCTGGCCGAGAAGTTGCGGGCCGGAGGGTCCGGCATCGCGGCGTTCTTCACCCGCGCCGGCGTCGGGACCCAGGTCGCCGAGGGCGGCCTCCCGCAGCGGTACGACGCCGACGGCAACGTTGCGCAGGTGTCGCGGCCCAAGGAGGTTCGCCCCTTTTCCCTGCGCGGCGAGGAGGGCGACTACGTGCTGGAGGAGGCGATCGCCACGGACTACGCGCTGGTGCACGCGCTCAAGGGCGACCGCCACGGGAACCTGGTTTTCAACAAGGCGGCCCGGCAGTTTTCGCCGCCGGCCGCCATGGCGGGCCGCGTGTGCATCGCGCAGGTGGAGGAGCTCGTCGAACCCGGCGAGATCGATCCCGACCAGGTCCACCTTCCCGGGGTCTTTGTGCACCGGATCGTCGAGGTCGGACACAACATCGAGAAGCGCATCGAGAAGCGGACCGTCACGCCCTCCGGGGCCGGCGGCAACAACGGGAAGGTGGCCTGACCATGGGGTTGACCCGTGAAAAGATGGCGGCCCGCGCCGCACAGGAATTGGGCGACGGGGACTACGTGAACCTGGGCATCGGCCTTCCGACCCTGGTGCCCAACTATGTTCCGGCGGATCGGACGGTGGTGCTGCAGTCGGAGAACGGGATCCTCGGCGTGGGCCCCTACCCAACCGAGGAGAACGTGGACCCGGATCTGATCAACGCGGGCAAGGAAACCGTGACCGTCAATCCGGGGGCTTCCTTTTTCGACTCCGCGACGAGCTTCGGGATGATCCGCGGCGGGAAGATCGACGCCGCGATCCTCGGTGCCATGCAGGTCTCCGCGGCGGGCGACCTGGCCAACTGGATGATCCCGGGCAAGATGGTCAAGGGTCCGGGCGGGGCGATGGACCTGGTCCACGGAGCCGGGCGGGTGATCGTGCTGATGGAGCACACCGCGAAGGACGGGACCCCGAAGATCGTAAACCAATGCTCGCTTCCGCTGACCGGGCGCGCGGTGGTGCACCGGATCATCACCGACCTCGCGGTCATCGACGTCACCCCCGACGGGCTTGTGCTGGTCGAGACCGCGCCGGGGGTCAGCGAGGAGGAGGTCCGCGCCGCCACCGAGCCCGAACTGCGCACGCCGGACGCGCCAAACGTGCCCTCGAGGGCCTAGCGCGGTTCCCGCCGGGACGCCGGCGGGAACCCCTTCCTCCGGGGCGACACACCGCCGGCGTTCGCGCCCCTGATGCTGGTGAGCACTAGAGTGCAAGTGCCGGTGCCGCAACTTCCCCCAGCAAAAGCCCCGCATCCATGGCCGATGAACCGGCGGTCCGTGTGGGCAGAACCGACATGATCAGATTTGAGCACGTCACCAAGGTCTACGACCAGACTTCCCGTCCAGCTTTGGACGACATCGACATCGAGATCAACCGTGGCGACTTCGCTTTCCTTGTCGGCGCCTCCGGCTCCGGCAAATCGACGTTTATCCGCCTGATCCTGCGCGAGGACACGTCCACACGCGGCTCCGTGCACGTCGCCGGGCAGAACGTTGCCCGCATCCCGAGCTGGCGCGTTCCGCGCCTGCGGCGCGGCATCGGCGTCGTCTTCCAGGATTTCCGCCTGCTTCCCAACAAGGACGTCTTCGGCAACGTCGCCTTCGCCATGCAGGTCATCGGCAAGAGTCGCGCCATGATCCGTGACACCGTCCCGGAGGTGCTGAGGACCGTTGGCCTGGAAGGCAAGGAAAAGCGCATGCCCAACGAACTCTCCGGCGGCGAGCAGCAGCGCGTCGCCATTGCCCGCGCCATCGTCAACCGGCCCGGAATCCTGTTGGCCGACGAGCCCACGGGCAACCTGGACCCGGCCACCAGCGTCGGCATCATGAACGTGCTGGACCGGGTGAACCAGAACGGCACGACCGTGGTCATGGCCACGCACGACGACGACATCGTCAACTCGATGCGCCGGCGCGTGATCGAACTCTCGGAGGGCAGGATCATCCGCGACGAGGCGGCGGGGGAGTACACGGCCATGATCCCCATCGTCAAGGCCGACGGCTCCCGGGAGCTACGGCTCGCCGATCCCGGCGACCAGGCCATCGCCCCGTTCGACCCAGAGGAGGACGGCGCATGAGGTTCGCATTCATCCTCGGCGAGATCGGCTCCGGCCTGCGCCGCAACCTCTCCATGGTCGTGTCGGTCGTCCTGGTCACGTTCATCTCGCTGACCTTCGTGGGCGGCGCCGCCCTGCTCCAACTGCAGATCACCCAGATGAAGGGGTTCTGGTACGACAAGGTCCAGGTCGCCGTCTTCCTCTGTGGCGAGAACTACGGCTCCCAGACCTGCGCCGACGGGGCCGTCACCGACGCCCAGCGCGAGGACATCAGCGCCATGATGGACTCGGCCGCCGTGGCGCCGTACATCGACAGCTACGAGTACGAGTCGCAGGAACAGGCGCTCGGCCACTTCCGCGAGCAGTTCAAGAACTCGCCGATCGTGGACACGGTCACGGCGGACCAGCTGCCCGAGTCGTTCCGGGTCAGGCTCGTAGACCCCGAGAAGTACGAGGTGATCAACGAACTGTTCTCCTCAATGCAGGGCGTGGACGTGGTCATCGACCAGCGCGAGCTTCTGGAGAAGATCTTCTCGATCATGAACATCGCCTCGCTGGTTGCGGTGGGCATCGCCGGAGTGATGATCATCTGCGCGGTGCTGCTGATCGCCACGACCATCAGGCTCTCGGCTTTCAGCCGCCGGCGGGAGACGGGCATCATGCGGCTCGTCGGAGCGTCTAAACTGGTAATCCAACTGCCCTTCGTCCTGGAGGGCGTCATTGCGGCGTTGATCGGTGCGCTGCTCGCAGCCGGCTCGCTCTGGGCGGTCGCGCACTTCCTGGTCGACGGTCGCCTGGCGAATGAATATCCGGACACGGCGTTCATCTCGACAGGCGAGGTGTTACTGGTGACACCACTGTTGTTGGTGTTGGGTTGTGTGCTTGCTGGTGTATCGTCGATCCTAACCTTGAGGCGCTACCTGAAGGTCTAGCACGCTCCCTCGTTTGTAAGCCCTCCCGGCCCGTGCCAGGGAGGGCGGTAAGAAAGGACCACCCTTGGCGGAACGGACCCGGTGCGCCATGCCCACGACCGCGCTGAGCGGCGTCCTCGCCACGGTGCTGGTCCTTTCCCTGTCCGCGACGGGCGCCCAGGCGGACGAGCTGAACGACCACAAGCAGGAGATCGAGAGCAGCATCGACTCCCTCGAGAGCGATCTGGAGTTCCTCAACGCGGACATCCAGAAGGTGGCGCGCGAGCTGAAGGGCTACCAGTCCCAGCTGCCCGCGGCGCAACAGGCGCTGTCCGAGGCGCAGGGGCGCGTGCAGTCGGCCACCGACGAGGTCGACTCGCTTGCGCAGCGGGTGCAGTTGGCCCAGCAGACCCGAGACCAGATCGCGCGCCAGATCGTCGACGACGCCGCCAAACTCGAGGACACGCGGAAGCTCATCGGGCAGATTGCGACGCAGGCCTACAAGCGCGGCGGCGTCTCCAGCAATCTCAGCCTGATGATGGACGCCGGCGCCGACGGAAACCTGGCCACCGGCATGGACCTCGCCGACCAGGCGCTGCGCAGCCAAAACGCGGTGTTGGACGAACTGAGCCAGCAGCACGCGACCGACCGCAACTCGCAGGCCCGTCTCGAGGCCGTCGAGGAGGAGATCCGGGGCCTGAAGATCAAGGCCGAGGCCGCGCTGGTCCACGAACAGGACGCGCGCGACGAGGCGGAGGCGAGCAAGCGCAAGGTCGACGGCCTGATCGGCAAGGCCGAGGCGTTGAGTGCCGAACTGACGGAGAAGCGCCCGCAGATCAAGGCGCAGATCCAGGAGCAGGAAGCCGAACATGCCCAAGTCCTGTCCGACATCAAGGAGCGGCAGGAGCGGTTGATCCGTGAGGCCGCCGCCAAAAAGAAGCGCGAGGAGGCCGCGGCCGCCGCGCGCCAAAGGGCCGCCGAGGCGGAGGCGGCGGAACGCGCCGCGGCCGCCGCGGCCGCGCGTCGCGCGAACGCCCGGGACGCGGCCGGCAAGCAGGCCGCCGCCGATGCCGCGGAGCGCGAGGCGCAGGATGCCCGGGACGCGGCCTCGGTGCCGTCCGGATCGTCCGGTGGGTGGGGGCTGCGCATTCCGGCCTCGGGGGGATACATCACCTCCGGCTTCGGTTGGCGCCCCACGCCGGCCGGCACCATCGACTACGGCGGCATGGGCGGCTACGTCCACGCGGGACTGGACTGGGGATTCGGCGGGGCGTGCGGGGCGCCGATCCACGCCGCGGCTGCCGGCGAGGTCTGGTACGCGCAGCAGTCCGGCAGCTCCGGCAACAAGGTGACCGTCAGCCACGGCGTTGTGAACGGCCACGCCTTGGCGACGAACTACCACCACATGTCCTACTACACCGTTTCGGCCGGGCAGAGCGTGAGCAAGGGCCAGGTCATCGGATACGTCGGCACAACGGGCAACTCGACCGGGTGCCATCTGCACTTCGAGACCATCCTGGACGGCAGCGCCGTGGACCCGATGGGCCTGCTGTAGCGTAGGATTGATCTTCCGCCATTGGGTGGAACCAATCACAGCTGCAGGAGGAGGTCGCCATGCCCAAGGAAACCGGACGCAAGGTTGTTGCGACCAACCGCAAGGCCCACCACGACTACAACATCATGGACACGTTCGAGGCCGGCATGGTCCTCAGCGGCACCGAGGTCAAGTCCCTCCGCGAGGGCAAGGCGTCTCTGGTGGACGGGTTCGGCCAGTTCTACCGCGACGAGCTGTTCATCGAGGCCGTGTACATCCCGGAATACCTGAACGGCTCGTGGACCAACCACACCGCGCGCCGGCGCCGGAAGCTGCTGCTGCACCGCGAGGAACTGACCAAGATCAGCCGCAAGATCCAAGAGTCCGGCTTCACGATCGTGCCCCTCCAGCTGTATTTCAAGGACGGCCGTGCCAAGCTGGAGATCGGCGTGGGCAAGGGCAAGCGCGAGTTCGACAAGCGGCAGACGCTGCGCGAAAAGCAGGACAACCGCGAGGCTCTGCGCGCGATGCGCGAGCGGAACCGCCGCACCGCGTAGTGGCGGTTGCCCCCGGGGAATGCATTGGCGGCAACCGGGGTTACACTAGAAGTCCGGGGCAAGCCCCCGGGAGTTCGGCGGAGCAACCCGCCGTTGGCAACAAAATACGGGGATGATCGGTTTCGACGGTGTGAGTCGCGACAGGAGAAGCGGGCCGAGGATGCAGGGTTATCTCGGAAACGCTCTCTGCAAAACAATAAGTGCCGAATCTAAGCGCACTGACTTCGCTCTCGCTGCCTAAGCAGCCAGACAGTCCGTCAGCCAGGAATTGCTATCGCTCCTGATACTGGCGTCATTTAGATAGCCACTGCCAGGTACCCACGTCACCGGGGTGCTTGGCATAACTTAGGTGACTGTGCCCAGGGTAGCCCGCAAGGGTCCAGCCGCTTGTTTGCGCGACGGCTGATGGGGCAGAGAAAATCCACAGCAAACTGCGCCCGGAGAAGACCTGGCAAAACCACATCGGACGGGGGTTCAATTCCCCCCATCTCCACCAGCGAAAGAGGCCCGGATTTCCGGGCCTCTTTTGTTTTCGGCGCGGAACGTTCGAGCAGCATGCTGCCGGTCCGCGCCGGCCCCGACTTTCCATTCGGCCGGCCTGCACCGACCGCGCAGCGCCGGTGCGGACCGCAGGTGGCGGGCGTCCCACGCGCAACAGGGGCCGCGCGAGTCGCGCATACAATGGGTGCGGACCTGGTGGCGGGAGGCCCCGCCCGGTGAGGGCAAGATCGGCCGGATGAAGGGATGGCACATGGAGACGCAGCGTCAGGGACCCGAGGTGGGCACACCCAATGTGCGCGCGGCGGGAGCGATGGCGTTCATCCTGGAGGTCGCGCTGCTCGGCGCCGCGGGGTTGTGGGCCATCGAGGCCTTGCCGCTCTTCCCGCTCCTGGCCATGGTTGTGGCAGCCGTGCCGTTGGTCGTCTTCTGGGCGGTCTTTATGGCGCCAAAGTCCAAGCGGCGGCTCCCGTGGCCGGCCCACCCCGTTGTTGCGCACGCCCTCTTCCTGGGCGGCGCCATCCTGCTTCTGGTCGTCGGACGGCCGTGGCTGGCGGGCATCATGCTGTGCCTCACAGTCGTCGGCGGGATGCTGGCGTGGCGGGACCGCGGCCTGGCCGCGGCGGACGCCCGCGCCCTGGCGGAGCGGCCCCGCGACCACGATGCGCGCCGCCCCGCGGGTCGACGCGCCGCACGCTAGGCCCCGCCCACCGAAACGCGAACCGACGCACCCCATTCCGCGCGGTTGCAACCCGGCCCGCTCCCAACAACACCCTGCCTACCAACGCGCGCCGAGCCGACACGCCGCACACCGGAGCGGCAGGCGTTGTCCGGTGTCACGGCGCCCCGGCATTGGCCGCCCGGCTACCCTGGCGGCAGGGTTCCCAGCCAGTAGCCAAGGCCCGCGGCCGCAACCCCGAGCAGCACGTTGGCGAGGATGTTTCCGACGGCGCCCCCGCGCCGCCCCGATTCCCACAACCTGAACGTCGCGACGCTGAAGGTGCTGAAGGTGGTCAGGCCGCCGCAGAAGCCGACGGCGACAATGGTGCGCGCGTCGCCGGGAAGTCCCGACGCCAGCGCGAGGGCCGTTGCCAACCCCATCACCAGGGAGCCCAGCACGTTGGCTGCCAGGGTACCGACGGGCCAGGAGTGCGCCTTGCCGGCGTCGTCGTCCCTGGCCGGGGGCGTGAGAAGCGCGTCCAACCAGACCCTGAGGACGGAGCCCGCGGAACCGGCGACACCCACGCAGAGCGCCAGCGCGAGCGCGCTCACGATGACCGCCCGCGGCGGGACCTTGTGCCGCCAAGCCATAGGCCCGCCGCGGCGGCGGCCAGGCCGGCGACGAGCGACGCCGCAAGATACGCCCCAGCCTGCGCGGCCGACGGCGCGCCGCTGGACGTTGCCGCCGCGGCGACGTGCACGGCCACGGCGGAGAAGGTCGTGAACGCGCCCAGCAGTCCCGGGCCCACGGCGGCGCGCAATGCGACGGAGTCCGCTCCGGGCCCGCCGGCGAGCCACATGCCGGTCAGGACTCCTAGCACCAGGCTGCCGCCCACGTTGATTCCCAGCGTCGTCCAGGGGAAGGCCGCGGGGTCGGGCGACGCCACCCCCAGCCCGTAGCGAAGGAGCGTCCCGACGAAGCCGCCCGCGGCCACCGCCGCGGCGGTGCGCACCGGAAGCCGGGCGCGGCTCATGCCTGATGCGCCGCGGGCACGATCCACACCCCGCGGGCCTGCTCCGGCGTGAGCGGGTGGCTGGCCGAGTCGAGCTGTGTCCCGGGGAGTATCCCCTCGGCCGCGCACGCGCGCAGCAGGCTCGGGTCCACGTCGCTGACGCGCACGACGACGCCGCGCCCTTCCGGGGCGAGGTCCAGCCGAACGGCGTCGGGCAGCCGGAGGTCGCCGTCGGCCGTGGGGATCGGGTCGCCGTGGGGGTCGCTGTCCGGCCGGCCGAGGCGGGCGTCCAGCCGGTCGATGAAGCGGGCCGATACCGTGTGCTCGAGTAGTTCGGCCTCGTCATGCACCTCGTCCCACGCGTAGCCGAGTTCGCCGACCAGGAAGGTCTCTATCAGGCGGTGGCGGCGCACGATCGAGAGGGCCGCGTGCCTCCCCTCGCCGGTCAGCGACACGGAGCCGTACGGCGGGTGGTCCAGGAGCCCGCGCCCGACCAGCTTGGCCACCATTGCCGTCGCCGAGGCGGGGGAGACGCCCAGCTTCACGGCCACCGCGCCGGTCGTGACGGGGCGGCTGTCCCACTCGCCCAGCCCGTAGACCGCCTTGAGATAGTCCTCCTCGCTGCTGGAGAGCATCATGCGGCCACCGTCCGGCGCCGGACCGCGGCCGGAACAACGCCGACGCGGGGCGCGAAGAGGTACGCGGCCAGGAACATCAGGGCCTGCGCGAGGACCACCGACGCGCCCGTCGAGAGGTCCAGATAGTAGCTGGCGTAGATGCCGGCCACGGCGGACGCCACGCCCAACACGGACGCGACCAGCAGCATCCGGCCGAAGCGCCTGGTCAGCAGGAACGCCGTGGCGCCGGGGATGATCAGCATGGCCACCACCAGGATGATGCCCATGGCCTGCAGGCTGGTGACGACCGTAAGCGCCAGCAGACCAAGCAGCACGGCGTTGAGTACCCGGGCGTTGAGCCCGATCGCGTGGGCGTGGACTGGATCGAACGCCATCAGCGTGAGGTCCTTGCGCAGGTACAGCACGATCGCGAGCGTGACGGCTCCGAGGGATAGGACCTGGAGCAGCTCCGATGTACCGGCGCCCAGCACGTTTCCGAACAGGATGTGCCCAAGGTCCACCTGGCTGGGCGTCTTGGACACGATGGCGAGGCCGAGCGCGAACAGTGCGGTGAAGACCACGCCCGTGGCCGTGTCCGACTTGAGCTTGGTGGTGGAGCGCAGGCCCCCGATCAGGTAGACCGCTCCGAGCCCGAAGACGAGGGCCCCGACGGCGAAGGGCACCCCCACGAGATAGGAGAGCGCCACGCCGGGGAGGACCGCGTGGGAGATCGCGTCGCCCATCAGGGACCAGCCCATCAGGACCAGCCAGCAGGACAGCACGGAGCACACCAGTGCCGCCGCGACCGTGACCATCAGCGCGTTCGTCATAAAGCCGTAGCCGAAGGGCTCGGCGAGCCAAACAAGGGGGTTCACCGCGCGGCCTCCCGTCCGTCGGAGCCGAAGGCGAGGGCAAGGTTCGCGTCCGTGAGGACGCGGTCCGGCTCGCCGGCGGCCAGTACCGTGCGGTGGAGCAGCAGCGCGTGCGTGCAGAGCTTGGGCACTCCCGCCAGGTCGTGGGTGGACATGAGAATGGTTCGTCCCGAGCTGCGCAGCAACTCCAGCTGAGCGCTGATGAGGCGCTCCGAGCCCACATCGACGCCGGCGAACGGCTCGTCGAGCAGCATCAGGTCCGCGTCCTGTGCGATGCCGCGGGCCACGAAGGCGCGCTTGCGCTGCCCGCCGGACAGTTCGCCGATCTGCCGCCCCCCAAGCTCGGCCAGGTTGACCCGGTCCAGCGCCTCGTCGACCGCGGCGCGGTCGGCCGCCGACGGTCGGCGGGAGCGGCCCATGTAGCCGTAGCGGCCCATCATCACCACGTCGCGGACGCTCACCGGAAAGGTCCAGTCGACGGCCTCGGCCTGGGGCACGTAGGTGATGCGCCCTTCCTTTCTGGCGCGCCCAGGCGGGACGCCGAAGAGCCGTACGGTACCGGACGACGGGGAGACGAGTCCCATCAGCGTCTTGAACAGCGTGGACTTGCCGCTGCCGTTGACGCCCACGAGTCCGCAGAGTTCGCCCACGGGCAGGCTGAATTCGACGTCCTCCAGCGCGCTTGTGGTCCCGTAGCTCACGCAGAGGCCGGCAACGTCGATGGCCGCCTGCCGGGGTTCAGCCGTTGGCTGGGGCATGGTCCAGTCCCTCCAGGATTTGGTCGATGTCGTAGGTCAGCAGTTCCAGGAACGTCGGTACCGGGCCCTCGGGTCCGGACACTGAGTCGACGTACAGCGGCCCGCGCAGGGGGACGCCGGTCTCGGCGGCGACCCTCTCCTGCGCGGAGGAGTTCACGGTGGACTCGCAGAAGACGGCCGGCACCTTCTTGGACTTCACGAATTCGATCTGCTCCCTGATTTGCCGGGGTGTGCCTTCCGCGTCGGAGTTCACCGGCCACAGGAAGTGCTCCTCGATGCCCATGTCCCTGGCGAGGTAGGAGAAGGCGCCCTCGCACGTGACGAGGGCCGCGTGCGGGTTGGATGCGACGCCGGCCCGCGTGCGGGACTCGAGGTCCATCAGCTTGTCGCGGAAGGCGTCGGCCCGCTGCGCGAAGTAGCCGGCATCGGCGGGACTCAGGGCGGCCAGGGCGCGTTCGGCGTTGTCCACGTAGGTGCGGGCCTGAACGGGCGACATCCAGGCGTGCGGGTTGGGGCGGCCCGAATACGCCCCCGAGGCGATGTCCACCGGGTCGACGCCCTCGGAGAGCACCACATGCGGGGCCTCGAGATCGCGGACGAACCGGCCGAACCAACGTTCCAGGCCCAATCCGTTGTCCAGCATAAGGTCCGCCTCGTGGATCCGCACCAGATCGGACGGAGTCGGCTCGTACCCGTGTATTTCGGCGCCGGGCTTTGTGATGGACAGGACCTCGACGCGGTCTCCTCCGACCTGCCTGACGAGGTCGGCCAGCACGCTGAAGGTCGTGAGCACCACGGGCTTGTCCTGCGCCGCGTTCGCCTCCGGCGGCGCGGCGCAGCCGGACACGAGGAGGATGCAGACAGCGGCCCGCGCGGCGGCCCGGATCCCGAGCCGCCCGGGCGGCCTTGCACCGCTTGGAAGGGTCACGCGCTCGTCCTCGAGCGCGGCATCGGATATTTAGCCATGCCTAAATATTGCACCAGGCAGGCGGCGCGGCACAATCGTGACGCGCCGGTTCGACGGGCGGGCGGCCTCAGTCGCGCGCGAAGATGCCCAGGGCCGCCTCGTGGAGCTTGCCGTTGGTGGCCAGGGCGTTTCCGCCGAAGCAGCCCTCCTCGCCCTCGAGCGAGGTAAAGCGGCCCCCCGCCTCCGTGACGATGGGCACCAGGGCGGCCATGTCGTAGAGGTTCAGCTCCGGCTCGCATGCGATGTCGACGGCACCCTCGGCCAGGAGGCAGTACGACCAGAAGTCGCCGTAGGCGCGGGTTCGCCACACGGCGTCGTGCAGCTCCAGCATCTGGTCCAACTGCCCGCGGTCGCGCCAGCCTCCCAGGCTGGAATAGGACAGCGACGCGTCGGCCAGTTCGCCAACGCCGGACACCCGAAGGCGCGTGGCCGCCGCGAGCGACTTGCCGGTGTAGGCGCCCATCGCCTCCGCGGCCCACCAGCGGCGGCCCAGCGCGGGGGCCGACACCAGGCCGACGACGGGACGGCCCTCGTCCATCAGGGAGATCAGGGTGGCCCAGACGGGGACTCCGCGCACGAAGCTCTTGGTGCCGTCGATCGGATCGATGACCCAGCGGCGCGCCCCGTGGCCGGAGCTGCCGAACTCCTCCCCGAGGACGGCGTCGCGGGGGCGGGCGCGGGCCAGATGGCTGCGGATGGCCTCCTCGGCGTCGCGGTCCGCGTCCGTCACGGGCGTCAGGTCGGGCTTGGTATCCACTTTCAGGTCGATGGCCTTAAAGCGGGACATGGTGAGCGAGTCCACGGAATCCGCGATCACGTGCGCGAGGCGCAGGTCATCGTTGTAGCTCATTACGTCGCGGGTCATGCCCTCCAACCTACCGCAGGCCGACCCGTCGCCCGTGGTCCTAGACGGTCCCCAACTGCTTGGCGTCGACCTTGTCCTCGGCGCCGAGGAGCCGCCGGAGGGAGGCCAGGCGGGCCGGACCGGAGGGGTCCGCTTCGGGGCGGACCACCCAGGCGTCCAGCGCGCAGCCGGGCGCGTCAACGGCGTGTGTGCAGCCGCGGGGACAGTCCACGGAGGCCGGCACCAGGTCGGGGAAGGACTGGAGGATGTGGTCCGGGTCCACGAGCGCGAGTCCGAACGAGCGGATGCCGGGCGTGTCGATGATCCAGGTTCCGGCGGGCGCGTCGCCCACGCGCAGCGCCAGCGTCGATGACGACGTGTGGCGGCCGCGGCCGGTGACGGCGTTGACTCCGCCGGTCGCACGCTGGGCGCCCGTCAGGGCGTTCACCAGCGTCGACTTGCCCACGCCGGAATGGCCCAGCACCACGCTCACCTTGCCGGCGAGCAGCCGGTGCAGCTGTTCCACGGCGCCGCTCTCGAGGCGCGCGGACATGCCGTCGGCCGAGCGCGCGTCGATGCCGGTCGAGGAGTCGCCCGCCGACTTGCTGACCACGACTTCCAAGTCGAGGTGCCGATAGTTTTCGAGGAGCTGAGCGGGGTCCCGGACATCGGCCTTGGTGACACACAGCACCGGTTCGATTCCGGCGTCGTACGCGGCGACCAGCGCACGGTCGATGAACCCCGTCCGGGGCTCCGGATTCGCGGCGGCGACGACGATGACCAATTGGTCGGCATTCGCGACCACGACCCGCTCCACCGGATCCGTGTCGTCGGCGCTGCGCCGCAGGACGGTGTGGCGGTCCTGGATGCGCACCAGGCGGGCGAGGCTGTCCGGGGAGCCGCTGGTGTCGCCCACCAGGGCAACGAAGTCGCCGGGGACGATCGGGGAGCGGCGCAGTTCGCGGGCGCGCGCGGCCACAACGATCCGCTCGTCCTCCGAGTCCTCGCCGAGGATGGCGGTGTAGCGGCCCCGGTCCACGGTCACGATGCGGCCGATCACTGCGTCGTCGTAGGCCGGCCTGTCCTTTGTGCGGGGCTTCGAGCCCTTTTTGTTGGGGCGGATGCGGACGTCGGACTCGTCCCACTGGTAGGCGTCGCGCCCCATCGTCAGCTTCGATCCGCCGTGGCGGCGAGAGCTGCCCACAGCTGGGGGAACTCGGGCATGGTCTTCGACGTGGTGCCGATGTCCTCCACCTCCACGCCGTCGACCGCCAGGCCGATGATCGCCCCGGCCGTCGCCATACGGTGGTCCGCGTAGCTGCGGAACAGTCCGCCGTGCAGTGGCCGCGGCCGGATGACCAGGCCGTCGGGCGTTTCCTCGGCGTCGCCGCCGAGGTTGTTGATCTCCGCCACGAGGGCCGCGAGCCGGTCGGTCTCGTGGCCGCGCAGGTGGGCGATCCCCGTGAGTCGGGATTCGCCGTCGGCCAGCGCGCAGAGGGCCGCGACGGTGGGAGCGAGCTCCGAGGCGTCGGCGAGCTCGATGCCCCTGATGCCTTGCCCGCCGCGCACGGTGAGCGTCCCGTCGGCGAGCTCCACGGATGCGCCCATTCGCGCCAGGATGGAGCGCCAGGCGTCGCCGACCTGGGTGGTGTGCTCCGGCCAGTCCGGGATCGTCACGGTGCCGCCGGTGGCCAAGGCGGCCGCCAGGAACGGTCCGGCATTGGAGAGGTCCTGTTCCATCGTGCGGTCGAACGCGGCGACGGGCCCGGGGGAGACCACCCAGTGGTTGGGCACGGAGTCGTCGACGTCGACGCCAAGGCTGCGCAGCACCTCGACCGTCATGCGGATGTGGTCCAGGCTCGGCACGGGTTTACCGACGTGTTCCAGGTGGAGGCCCTCGCCGAATCGGGCCCCGACAAGAAGCAGCGCGGAGACGAACTGCGAGGAACCGCTGGCGTCGATCACCAGATGCCCGCCGCGGACCCCGCCCGCTCCCCGGACCGTGAACGGCAGGCTTCCCCGACCGGCGTCGTCGACGTCTATTCCCAGGTCCATCAGGGCGCGGATCACGGCGCCGATGGGGCGCTTGCGCATGTGCGCGTCCCCGTCGAAGGAGACCGCCGAACGCGTCAGGGAGGCGACGGGCGGGACAAAACGCATGACCGTGCCCGCGAGGCCGCAGTCGACCGCCACGTCGCCGGGCCCGGCGCCGGGCCCGATCGGCGTCACCAGAAGGTCCGGGCCGTAGGCGCCCTCGCCGGGAACCTCCTCGATCACGGCGCCCAGATCGCGCAGGGCGCGAACCATAAGTTCCGAGTCCCGCGAGTGCAGGGGCGCGCGCAGGCGGCTCGGCCCCGAGGCGATGGCCGCCAGCACCAGGTAGCGGTTGGTCAGCGACTTGGACGCGGGAACGCGCAGCGTGGCGTTGACGGGGGCGGCCGCCCTGGGGGCGCGCCAAGGCGCGGGGGCGGTGGGGACCTGGGGAGCCGGAATGGTCATGCGGATGGGCCTAGTGGCCGATCACCTCGCCGGCGGTCTTGCGGGCGTCGGCTGCGGTGCGCTTGACCGTGCGTCCCAGATCGCGGTTGGTCTTGGCCAGGTGCTTGCGGGCGTCGGCCGTCAGGTGCTGCGCCCGCCACGCCAGCGACGGCTGGCCCGCCGTGTCCACCGAGGCGAGCAGCACGCCGCCGGCGAGCGACGCGTTGCGCAGGCGGGCGCCGGAGCGCGAACCGTTGGAGGAGCCGGAGGAGTCCTCGAAGGACGTCAGGGCGGATGCGCCCACGAGCAGGGACGCCGAGAGGCGCGGGAACTTGCCGAGGGCGAACAGCAGGCCGGCGACCACCTGGACGCCGCCGAGGACCTGGGCGACCGTGGCCGGCCGTTCGGCGAACTGGCCGAGCTGCGGTGCCACGGCGGAGAGCCGGCGCAGTCCGGGCCGCAGGCGTTCCCCGGATTCCGTGGGCTTGCGCAGGCGCTCGAGTCCGGACCAGACAAAGCTCGAGGCCAACAGGGGGCGTGCGATCAGGCGGACGAGAGACATGTGTACCTCCGGGTTCGGCGGGGTGCGTTTTCGCTCCACCTAGTCTTGCACTTTTTCGATGGGTGCGTGCCCCTGGCGGGGAATAGCTCCGACTCTGCGGCGGTTGAGTCAGGTACGTGAGGGATGCCGGTTGGCATCGGTGGCGGCGCGGGTTCCGCGCCGGAAGGGAGGCCCGCCTATGGGCACATTGACCGTGGAGGCACCCGCAGGGTTGGACGGCGCCCCCGGCGTACACTGGGGCGTGATGACCGAGAGTAGCCAGAGCACCGAGATCGTGCCAGATGGAGCCGAATCCGAAGAGCAGCGGCGCGCCCGTTTCGAGCGCGACGCCATGCAGTACGTCGACCAGTTGTTCTCCGCCGCCATGCGCATGGCGCGCAACCCCAGCGACGCCGAAGACCTGGTGCAGGAGGCGTACACGAAGGCCTACTCGGCGTTCCACCAGTACAAGCCGGGCACCAACCTCAAGGCTTGGCTGTACCGGATCCTCACCAACACGTACATCAACCTGTACCGCAAGAGGCAGCGCGAACCGTTGCGTTCCAGCACGGACACGGTCGAGGACTGGCAGATGGCCCAGGCGGCCGAACACACGCCGACGGGTCTTCGGTCCGCCGAGGCCGAGGCGCTGGACCACCTGCCCGATTCGGACGTCAAGGACGCGCTCCAATCGATCCCGGAGGAGTTCCGACTCGCCGTCTACTTCGCGGACGTCGAGGGGTTCGCCTACAAGGAAGTAGCGGAAATCCTCGGGATCCCCATGGGCACGGTGATGTCCCGTCTGCACCGCGGGCGCAAGCAATTGCGCGAATTACTGGCCGACTATGCCGCCGAGCGCGGCCTCGGCAAAAAAACGACAACGAACGGCCGCGCGGTTGCCGCCGCGCAGGAGGGAAAATAATGGGCGACTGCCAATCGCTGGGCGACTGCGCCGACAAGCGGATCGTCCGGCTCTACGAATACCTGGATGGCGCGTTGTCCCTTGATGACCTGACGGAAGTCAAGGGGCATCTCGAGCACTGCGAGGAGTGCGCGCACGAGTATGACCTGGAGTGCATCATCCGTTCCGTGGTGCGCCGCAGCTGCCAGGAGGTGGCGCCGGAGACGCTGAAGCAGCGGATCATGGGGCGCATCAGCGAGATCCGCGTCGAGTCCGGCCACGCCTAGCCGGAGCCCGGCTCCCGGAACGCCAAAAGGGTCCACATCCCGCGGGGGATGTGGACCCTTTTGCATACCGAACCGTTTAGGTGTTGGGGCGCTTACCGTGGTTCGCGCCGCCACGCTTACGGTCACGACGCTTGCGTGCTCGCTTGCTCATAGCTGCCTCCTTACTTAGATCAAAAAGAACTGCGTACCAGTCTCCCACATGCGGGGGAGGTGACCTAACCGACGGACGGGGGCCCCGCGTGCAGCGTGGCCCTGATGGTGGCGAGGGACTGGGCGAGCACGGTGCGAATGGTCTGGTCCGCGGCCTCGTCCACTCCGCCGGCAGCCTCGGCGCGGCGCAGCAGGACCCGCACCTCGCCCCGGAAGTCGTTGACCAGGAAGTCCAGTTCGCCGACCGCGCGGGCCCCGGCGGGCTCCCGGGCGGTCGGCGAGCGGAGGGCCGCGGACCTTGCCGCCTCCGAGGAGGCGGCAAGGTCCGCCTTCAGCCCCTTCATGGAACTGCGCAGCTCGGCGCGCAACCCGTCCGCCAGCTGGCTCACCGAATCGGAGATGTCCGCCTCGACCGCGGCCAGGTCCGGCCCGCGCTCCTCGAGCTCCCGCCGGCCGGCCGGCGTCAGGCTATAGACGGTGCGCCGCCCGTCGGTCGCCGTCGCCACCAGGCCCTCCTTCTCCAATTTGGCCAGCCGCGGGTACACGGTGCCGGAACTGGGTTTGTACGTGCCGCCGAACCTGTCCGACAAGGCGGTGATGATCTCGTAGCCGTGCCTGTCGCCGTCGGCCAGGAGGGAGAGCAGGTACAGGCGCAGGGCGCCGTGGGCGAAAACCGGGGGCATCAGATGGCCACCGGACGTTCCGCGGCCTCGGCGCGGTGGAACACGGACAGTGTGCCCGAGACCGACGTGGAGCGGACGGCCAGCGCGGGGCCGCTGGGGCCGAGGCGGGTGCGCACGCGCTCGGCCAGGCCAGCGTAGCGCCGGTCGTTCAGGTTGATCCTGCCCGTTGCGGTGTTGGCGTTGACCTCTATGGCCGTGTCCGCCGGCACCCGGATGGTGACATCGCCGGAGACCGACTTGGCGGCAAGGTCGCGCGGGTGGCCGTGCAGGTCGAAGGCCATGGCGCCGCTGACCGTGGTGGCCCGGACGTGGCTGAGGGTGCCGGAGGCCGTCACCTCGCCGGTGACCGTCTTGGCGACCAGCTCGCCGTTGTGCGCCCTGACGATGGCCTCGCCGCTCACCGTGCTGACCCGGAGCGCGCCGGCCGTGTCGTCGACCATCAGGGAGCCGGAGACCGTGGAGATCTCAACCCCGGCGGCGCATCCGCAGACCAGGGAGTCGCCGCTGACGGACTCCAGCGACACCGCAAGGCCGGCCGGGAGGCCGAGGCTCAGGACCGCGCGGTCGGGGATCGAGGACCCGCCCCAGGCGCGACCCAGGGAGATCTCCTCGCCGTGGCGCACCGTGAGCTTGCCGTTCTCCAGCGACAGGCGCAACGGGCGACCCTCGATCTCGGACACCTAAAGCCTCACGCACGGTTCCTCGTGGACCAACACGTCGACTCGGCCTCCAACCACGGCCACGCGCAACCGGGTCACCGAGTCGATGTCGATCGTCTGGGGGGAGTCGATGCTCCAACTGTCCTTGTCCATGGTGCTTCCCGTCGCCGCAGAATCGCGATATGTCGCGTTGTACGACTCACGATATGTCGCGATGGCGGACGACGCAAGGGGGTTTCGCGGCTCCGGGCACGAAAAGGCCCGTCCGCAGCGGCGAGGCATCACCGTTGCGAACGGGCCGAGTCGCGGAGCGGCTAGCCCGCGGCGGGCTCGGGCAAGTCGAGCCAACGGTGCCAGCCGCGGTGCAGGACAAGCCAGGCAACAAGCCCGTGGCCGGCCTGACCCGGAAGCCCACCGTTCGCCGCCAGGTCGTTGCGCCACTGCTCATGGTGCTGCAGGGGCCCGAAGGTGTCGACGTAGGCGTGGTGGCGCCTGTCCGCCACATCCCCGTATGCGGCCGACAGCTCGGCCAACCGCGCGTTGCGTTCGGCGTCCAGTCCGGGAGTGGGCCCGACAACGAGCGCCTTGATGCTCATCTGCGAGGCGGCATCGAGAATATTGGCGAGGTTGAGGCGGCTGCGCGCCGTGGAGAGGCCGAGGTCCAGGTCGTAGTCGGAGAGCGCCACGACGAGCCGGTTGTCGCAACCGTCTCCGAAGCGCCGCCCCGCCTCCTCCAGCCAGCGCTGCGCCAGCACCTCGGTGCCCTCGTCCGGACTCGCGAGCGTGTAGCTCTCGAGCCGCACGTTTTCGGCAGCGGTCCGTGCGAGGACGCGGCCGTACCAGCCCAAAGCTCGGGGATCGCCGTGCCCGGCCAGCAGTTCGTTGCCCACTGCCGCTATGCGGATGATGCGTTGTTGCACGAAAGACCTCTCTCGGCGGTTGGGGCCGCTAACGGCGACCCGATAGAACGGGCGGGCGGGCCGAAATCCGTCCCGCCCGCCGAAATATGCCTACGCTGGTTCGGCGGCGATCAGCCGCGGCCGAACGTCTGCTGCAGGAGCTGCGACTGCTCGATGTCGTGCCGCTTGTGCGACCCGGTCGAGGTGGCGGCCGACGCGGTGCGCGACACAAGTCGGATCTCCCGGTCCAGCTCCGGTGCCAGATTCAGTCCGATGAACGGCCACGGTCCCTGGTTGGCCGGCTCGTCCTGCGCCCAGAGAACCTCGGCGTTCGGGTACTTAGCCAGTTCGTCGGCGATGGCCTTGGCGGGCAGCGGGTAGAGCTGCTCGACGCGGACGATCGCCGTCTTCTCGTCGGCGGCCTTCCGGCGCGCCGCCTCGAGGTCGTAGTACAACCGGCCCGAGACGAGGACCACGCGGTCCACCTTCGCCGCGTTCAGGCCCGCGGTGTCCGGGATGATCTCCTGGAATCCGCGCTGCGTGAAGTCCTCCACCGAGCAGGCCGCCGCCTTCAGGCGGAGGAGCTGTTTCGGGGTGAAGATGATCAGCGGCTTGCGCGGCCGGGCATAGGCCTGGCGGCGCAGAAGGTGGAAGTGGTTGGCGCCCGTCGACGGGTTGGCCACCACCATGTTGTCCTCCGCGCACATCTGCAAGAAGCGCTCGATACGTGCGGACGAGTGGTCCGGGCCCTGCCCCTCGTAGCCGTGCGGGAGCATCAGCACCAGCGACGAGCGCTGGCCCCACTTCTGCTCGGCTGAGGAAATGAACTCGTCGATGATCGTTTGGGCGCCGTTGACGAAGTCCCCGAACTGCGCCTCCCAGAGAACCAGCGCGTCCGGGCGCTCAACGGAGTAGCCGTACTCGAAGCCCATGGCCGCGTATTCGGACAGCAGCGAGTCGTAGATCCAGAGCTTCGCCTGGTCCTCGGACAGGTGCTGCAGCGGCATCCACTCGTTGCCGTTGGCGCGGTCGTGGAAGACGGCGTGCCGCTGCACGAACGTCCCGCGGCGCGAGTCCTGGCCGGCGAGCCGAACCGGGACGCCCTCCATGGACAGCGAGCCGAAGGCCGCGAGCTCGGCGAAGCCCCAGTCGATGCCGCCCTCGCGCGACATCTGCTCGCGGCGCTCCAGCAGGGCCTTGAGCTTCGGGTGCACCGTGAAGCCGTCGGGGATCTGCAGGTGGGCGGCTCCGATGCCGGCCAGCGTTTCGGCGGTGATCGCCGTCTCCGTGCGCGCGGGCTTCGACTCGTCGTCGAGCTGCGACGTCGGCAGCTCCAGGTCGTGGACCGTGCCGCCGGTGCTGATGACCGGGATCGGGGACGTCTGCGCGGCGTGCGTCTCCGAGAAGACGCGCTCCAGGCGTTCCTGGTAGTCGCGCAGGGCCTGGTCGGCCTCTTCCTGCGTGATGTCGCCGCGGCCGACGAGGGCCTCGGTATACAGCTTGCGGGTCGAGCGCTTGGCCTCGATGAGGTTGTACATCATGGGCTGGGTCATCGACGGGTCGTCGCCCTCGTTGTGTCCACGACGGCGGTAGCAGACCATGTCGATGACGACGTCCTTGTTGAACTTCTGGCGGTACTTGAAGGCGAACTGGGCCACGCGGACCACCGCCTCCGGGTCGTCGCCGTTCACGTGGAACACGGGGGCCTGGACCATCTTCGCCACGTCGGTCGAGTAGACCGAGGAGCGCGATGCCGTGGGAGAGGTCGTAAAGCCGACCTGGTTGTTCACGACCACGTGGATCGTGCCGCCGGTGCGGTAACCGCGCAGCTGGGAGAGGTTCAGCGTCTCCGCCACCACACCCTGGCCCGCGAACGCCGCGTCGCCGTGCACGAGGATCGGCAGGACGCCGAACCCGCCGTCGCCGCGGTCCAGGCGGTCCTGCTTGGCCCGCACGATGCCCTCGAGGACCGAGTCGACGGCCTCCAGGTGGGACGGGTTGGCGGCCAGGTAGACCTTGGTCTCGTTGCCGTGGTCTGAGACGAAGCGGCCCTCGGTGCCGAGGTGGTACTTGACGTCGCCCGAGCCCTGCACGCTGCGGGGGTCCTGCGTTCCCTCGAACTCGCGGAAGACCTGGGCGTAGGTCTTGCCGGCGATGTTGGTCAGCACGTTCAGGCGTCCGCGGTGCGCCATGCCGATGGCGACCTCGTCCATGCCCTCGTCGGCGGCGTCGGAAATGATGCCGTCCAAGAGCGGGATCAGCGACTCGCCGCCCTCGAGGGAGAAGCGCTTCTGGCCCACGAACTTCGTCTGCAGGAACGTCTCGAACGCCTCGGCGGCGTTGAGCTTGCCCAGGATGCGCAGTTGCTCCTCGCGGGTCGGCTTGGAGTACTCGTGCTCCAGCTCGGACTGGAACCAGTCGCGTTCCTCCGGGTCCTGGATGTGCATGTACTCGATGCCGGTGGTGCGGCAGTAGGCGTCGCGCAGAACACCGAGAATCTTGCGCAGCGGGAGGCGCGGCTGTCCACCGAATCCGCCGGTCACCCACTCGCGGTCCAGGTCCCACAGGGTCAGGCCGTAGGTCTGGATGTCCAGATCCGGGTGGCGCCGCTGCACGTACTCCAGCGGGTTCGTGTCCGCCATCAGGTGGCCGCGCACGCGGTAGGCGTGGATGAGCTGCTGGATGCGGGCGATCTTGTTGACCTGCAGCTCGACGTCGACCTGGTTGTCGACCGTCCAGCGCACGGGCTCGTAAGGGATCCGCAGGGCCTCGAAGATCTCGTCGTAGAAGCCCTGGTCGCCCAGGAGCAGCGACTCGACGAGGCGGAGGAACTCGCCGGAGCCGGCGCCTTGGATGACGCGGTGGTCGTAGGTGGACGTCAGGGTGATGATCTTGCCGATGCCCTGGGTCGCGATCGTCTTTTCGCTGGAGCCGCGGAACGAGGCGGGGTATTCCAGCGCGCCGACGCCGACGATGGTTGCCTGGCCCTTGGATAGGCGCGGTACCGAGTGGACGGTGCCGATGCCGCCGGGGTTTGTCAGGGAGACCGTGGTGCCCGCGTAGTCGTCGGCGGTCAGCTTGTTGTTCCGCGCGCGGCGGATCAGGTCCTCGTAGGTGTTCCAGAACTCCGAGAAGTTCAGGTTCTCGGCCTTCTTGATGTTCGGGACCGCGAGCATGCGCGAGCCGTCCGGCTTGGGCATGTCGATGGCGATGCCGAAGTTCACGTGTGCGGGCTGGACGGCGAAGGGCTTCCCGTCGACCTCGGCGTAGGTGACGTTCTGCGAGGGGAACAGCTTCAGGGCGCGGATGACGGCGAAGCCGATCAGGTGCGTGAAGGAGACCTTGCCGCCACGGGCGCGGGCCAGGTGGTTGTTGATGACCACGCGGTTGTCGATGAGCGCCTTGGCGGGGACGGCGCGAACGGTCGTCGCCGTCGGGACCGTCAGGCTCTGCTCCATGTTGGTGGCGATGGCCTTGGACGGGCCGCGCAGGGGAGTGGCCTTGTCCTCCTCGGTCGCGGCGGGGCCGGACGCTGATTTCGGAAGCTCCGCGGGGATGGGCTGGGTCTTGGGGGCGGCCTCCGTTTTGGCCTGTTCCTTCGCCGGCTCGGCGGGAACCGCCTTGCCGGACGTTGCGGCGGCGGTCTCGGAGGACTCGGCCGACGATCCGGCTCCGCCGCCGGTGGTGTTTACCACACGCGCGTTGGTCGCCGCGCGGGGCGCCGCGCCGGGCGTGGGGCGGGTCTGGGCCTCGGGCGCCTTGGCGGGGTGCGTCGTCGACCCCGCATCGCCGGCCTGCGTCCGCTGGGTGGAATCCGTGCCGCCGAAGGATTCGAAAATGTCCCACCACTTCTTGTCGACGGAGTTCTTGTCGCGGAGGAACTGCTGGTACAGCTCGTCGACAAGCCACTCGTTGCCGCCGAATTCCTCGGTCAGTCGGTGGTGTGGTTGATCTGGCACGGTTACGCCTCTTCCCTGGTTGCCTCGTCGCTCGTTGCCCATTGGCCTGGACTGCACGACGACATAGTCCTAGACCTGCGGCTAGTCTAGTGACTTTCCACCAGCCGTTGCGAATCTGCCGCCGCGTTTCGGCCGGCGCGTCCGCGCGCCCGCCGGGCCCAAAATTTCTGTAGACTGGTGCCCTTATGGACAGCCACTCACCGTGCCGGCCCGCCGCCTCCGAGCGCCGCGCCGGCATTTTCCTTCCCGCCTCCGCCGCGTGCCCCGAATCCCCGACGGAGCCCTCTAGACCCGGCTCGCCGATTCAGCGCCGCGGCACCCAGCGCGCAGCAGGGGTGGCCCGCTAGATGGAGTGGTTCCTACTCTTCTGTGGACTGCTTCTGATCCTGGGTACGGGCTTTTTTGTCGCCGTCGAATTCTCCCTCGTCGCGCTGGACCAGGCCACGGTGCAGCGCGCCGTGGATTCCGGCGACAAGGCCGCGGTCCCCTTGATGCGCTGCCTCAAGTCGCTCTCCACGCAGCTCTCCTCCTGCCAGCTGGGGATCACCCTGACCACACTGCTCACGGGCTACGTCATGGAGCCGTCCGTCGGCAGGCTCCTGACGCCGGTCCTGGCCGCCGCGGGCCTGGGCGACGCCGCCGGACCCACGTCGCTGGTCGTCGCCCTAATCCTCGCCACCCTCTTCTCCATGGTGTTGGGCGAATTGATCCCCAAGAACCTCGCGATCGCCGAGTCGCTGGCGATCGGGCGCGCCGTCGCGCGCCCCCAGCTGGTCTTCACCGCGGTCTTCAAGCCCGCCATCCTGGTCCTCAACGGATTCTCCAACCGCATCCTGCACCTCATGGGGCTCGAGGCGAAGGAGGAGATCTCCGGAGCCCGCAGCCCCGCCGAGCTGGCCTCCCTGGTGCGCCGGTCGGCCGAGATGGGAACGCTGGACCGCGACACCGCGAACTTCCTTTCCCGCACGCTGCGCTTCTCCGAGCGCTCCGCGGCCGACGTAATGACGCCGCGGATCCGCATGGAGACCGTCCGCGACGACGACCCGCTGACCGAGGTCATTGAGACGGCCCGCCGCACCGGCTACTCGCGCTTTCCCGTCATCGGCGAGTCCGCCGACGACGTGCTAGGTGTCTGCCACGTGAAAAAGGCCGTGGCCGTCCCGCGCCGGAAGCGCGGCGGGCTCGTCGCCGCCAACATCATGACCGACATCATCTCCGTTCCGGAGACGGTCCACCTCAACTCCCTGATCTCCGACCTGCGCGAGGCGAACCTCCAGGTGGCCATGGTCCTGGACGAGTACGGCGGGACCGCGGGAATGGTGACGCTCGAGGACCTCATCGAGGAGATCGTCGGCGAGGTGGCGGACGAGCACGACCGTGTGAAGCCCGGCGTGCTGCAGTCGGCCGCGGGGAACTGGTATTTCCCTGGCCTGCTGCGCCCGGACGAGCTCGGCGACCAGGTTCCCGGGCTGCACGTCCCCGACGACGCGTCCTACGAGACCGTCGGCGGCTACATCATGAGCGAGCTGGGCAGGATCCCGGCCGCGGGCGACACCGTGGAGACCGGCTCCGGCGAACTGGTCGTCGAGCGAATGGACGGACGGCGAGTGGAGCGCGTGAGTTTCCGGCCGACGTCCGCCGAGCAGCCCAGCGCCGCGGACAAGGCGACGGGGGGACACCGATGAGCGACTGGGCCGGCATCGCCTGGCTGGTGGTCCTGCTGTTCGGCAACGCGTTCTTCGTCGGCGCCGAGTTCGCCGTCATGACGGCGCGGCGAAGCCAGATCGAGCCGCTGGCGGACGCCGGCAGCGCGGCGGCGAGAACCGCGCTCCGCGCGATGGAGAACGTGTCCCTCATGCTGGCCGTGTGCCAGTTGGGCATCACCGTCTGCTCCCTCCTGATCCTCAACGTCGCCGAGCCGGCCATCCACCACCTGTTCGCGGCCCCGCTGGAGTCAGTGGGCGTGCCGCACGCCGTGGCGGACACAACGGCGTTCGTCCTCGCGCTCGCGATCGTCACGTTCCTGCACGTCACGTTCGGCGAGATGGTTCCCAAGAACATTTCGGTGAGCGTCGCGGACCGCGCGGTCCTGCTCCTTGCCCCGCCGCTGCTCTGGTTGTCCAAGCTGGTGCACCCCGTCGTCGCCTCGTTGAACTGGATCGCCAACCGTTCGCTCCGGCTCCTTCGGGTGGAGGCGAAGGACGAGGTGACGTCCTCGTTCACGCTGGAAGAGGTGCAGTCGATCGTGCAGGAGTCCACGCGGCACGGACTCGTGGAGGACGACAACGGGCTCATTTCCGGGGCGCTGGAGTTCTCGGGCTACACGGCCGAGGGCATCATGGTGACGCTGGACGAGCTGGTGGCGCTGCCCTGGAACACCACGCCGGCGCAGTTCGAGCGCGCCGTGGGCCGCACGGGCTTCTCCCGGTTCGTCATCCTCGACGACGAGGACAGCCTCTCGGGCTACCTCCACCTCAAGGACGTGATGAACATCCCCCCGTCGCGCTACGACGAGCCGATCCCGGTCACCAAGCTCCGGACGTTGGCGAACCTGCGGCTGGACGACGAGATCGAGGACGCGCTGGCGGTGATGCAGCGGACCGGCTCGCACCTCGCCAGGGTCAACGACGCGGCGGGGACAACGCGGGGCGTCCTCTTCCTCGAGGACGTGCTGGAGCAACTTGTGGGAGAAATCCGGGACGCGACGCAGTCCCAGGGGCTGCGGCGCCAGAACGGGTTCAGCGATAATGAAAATGACTCGCATTTGAGTTAGAATTTCGGAGGCCGCCCGGCCCACCGCCGAACCCGAAAGGTCCCCCATGCGCTCGAGCGCCCTCCTGTCCGCCGCAACCGTGTCCGTCGCAGCACTTGCCCTCGCCGGCTGCGCGTCGGGGCCCGCCGACGGTGCGGCCGACGACGGGTTGACCGTGGTGGCGTCCACGAGCGTGTACGCCGACGTCGCCCGGGCAGTCGGTGGGGACGACGTCGAGGTCAGTGCCATCATCGATAAAACCTCCCAGGATCCCCACTCCTACGAGGCGACCGCCCAGGACAAGCTCGCGGTCTCCAAGGCGGACCTGGTGGTGGCCAACGGCGGAGGGTACGACCACTTCATCGACGTCCTGACCCAGGACCTTGGGCTGTCCGCCGAGGCCGTTCTCTCCGCCGTCGACTCCGCGGAGCCCGCCCACGAGGGCGAGGACGCGCACGTTGCCGAGGAAGGGCGCGCCGCTGCGGAGGCGTCCGACGGCGCCGCCGACACCGGCGCCGAGGCGGAGGACCACGGCCACGACCACTCGGCCGGCAACGAGCACGTCTGGTACGACGTCCACACCGTCGCGGCCCTGGCCGGTGAGATTTCCCAGCGCCTGGGCGCGCTCCAGCCCGAATCGGCATCGACCTTCGAGGCCAACGCCGAGGCGTTCGCCACGTCGCTGGAATCCGTCGAGGACAAGATCGCTGCCCTGGCGGAGTCGTCGAACGGCAAGCGGTTCGCCATGACCGAGCCGGTTCCCTACTATCTCCTCCTCGAGGCGGGCCTGGTGGACGGGACGCCGGAGGGATTCAGCGAGGCCATCGAGGAGGGCGGCGACGTCTCGCCCCTGCTCCTGAAGGAACTGCGCGACGGGCTCTCCGACGGTGGGTATGCTGTCCTCGCGTACAACGCGCAGACGGCCGGACCGCAGACCGAGGCCGTGCGAAGCGCCGCGGAGGCCGCCGGCGTCCCCGTCGTCGAATTCACCGAAACCCTGCCGGAAGGTACCAACTACGTGTCGTGGATGTCGTCGAACACCGAGTCGCTGGCGGCAGCCCTTGACGGCTGAGCCAACGGCGAGCGTACCGGCCGTCCGGCTTCGGGGCGCGAGGCTGAGCTTCGGTCGCCGGACGCTGTGGGAAGGGCTCGACCTCGACGTCGCCCCCGGGGAGTTCCTCGCGGTCCTCGGCCCCAACGGTTCCGGCAAGACCACGCTGCTGCGCGTCCTCCTGGGCCTCCAGGAACTGTCCGCCGGCACCGTGGAGGTGGCGGGCCGTCCCGCCAGCCGCGGGTCCCGGTTGATAGGGACCATTCCGCAGCAGAAAGGGTTCCCCGAGGACACACCGCTCCGCGCCCGGGACCTGGTCGCGCTGGGCATGGACGGCCACCGCTGGGGCCCCCGGCTGACGGGGCGCAAGGCCCTGTCCCGGAAGGTCGACGGCCTGCTGGAGAAGGTCGGGGCCACCGGTTATGCGGACCGTCCCGTGGGCATCCTTTCCGGCGGCGAGCAGCAGCGGCTGCGCGCTGCGCAGGCCCTCGCCGACGATCCGCGGCTGCTGCTCTGCGACGAGCCGCTCCTCTCGTTGGACATGCACCACCAGCAGGCGGTTTCGTCGCTCATCCACCGCCAGGCCTGCGACCAGGGCAGCGCCGTCGTCTTCGTCACGCACGAGATCAACCCGATCCTGCAGTACGTGGACCGGGTCCTGTACCTGGCCGGCGGGCGCTTCCACATCGGCACGCCGCGCGAAGTCATGACGGGGGAAGTCCTCTCGGAACTGTACGGCAGCCCCATCGAAGTCTTCCGCAGCAACGGCCGCATCGTCGTCGTCGGCATCCCCGACGCCGTCGCACACCACCACGGAGAGGACGCCGAGTAGCCGTGGACTTCAACGACCTCCTGCGCACCGTCTTTAGCTTCGAGAACTACGCCGAAGTCCTGCCCCTCGTCTCGAACTCGATCATCGCCGGCGCCGTGCTCGGGCTGGTCGGCGGGCTGATCGGCGTGTTCGTGATGATGCGCGACATGGCCTTCGCGGTGCACGGGATCGCGGAGCTGAGCTTCGCGGGCGCCGCGTTTGCCCTGCTCATCGGGGCCAACGTGGTTTTCGGCTCCATCATCGGATCGATCGTGGCCTCCCTGGTCCTGGGCCTCATGGGTGCCAGCGCCAAGGACAGGAACTCGATCATCGGCGTGTTGATGCCCTTCGGTCTGGGCCTGGGGATCCTCTGCCTGGCGCTCTACGAGGGGCGCAGCGCCAACAAGTTCGGTCTGCTGACCGGTCAGATCGTGGCCGTGGACGACGTCCAGCTCGGCCTGCTGGCGGTGTGCGCCGTGGTGGTCGTGGCCGGACTGGTCGCCATCTGGCGCCCGCTGACGTTCGTCAGCGTCGACCCCACCGTGGCCGCCGCGCGCGGCGTCCCGGCCGGCCGACTGTCCGTGGCCTTTATGCTCCTGCTGGGACTGGCCGTGGCGCTGTCGATCCAGATCGTCGGCGCGCTGCTGGTGCTCAGCCTGTTGGTGACGCCCGCGGCGGCGGCGCTCAGGGTCACCGCGCGTCCCGCGCTCACGGTGGCCCTCAGCGTCGTTTTCGCCGTGACAAGCGTGGTGGGCGGCATCATGCTGGCCCTGGCCGGGCGGCTGCCCATCAGCCCCTACGTGACAACGATCTCCTTCCTCATCTACGCCGTCTGCCGTCTGGTGGCATGGCGCCGCAGCGCAACGCGCCGCGAACACCACCGCGCCGTCCCGGCCTCGGTGGCGTAGCCGGACGCTAGACCGCGGCGGCCGCAGTGCAGGCGGGGCAAAGCCCGAAGATTTCCACCGTGTGAGTGGGGGCGCTGTAGCCGTGCTCGGCCGCCACGCGCGCGGCCCAGCTTTCGACTGCGGGAGCTTCCACCTCGACGGCCTTGCCGCAGCTGCGGCACACCAGGTGGTGGTGGTGGTGGTCGGCGCGGCAGCGCCGGTAGACGGCCTCGCCCTCGGCCGCGCGGAGAACATCGACGAGCTCGTCGTCGGCCATCGACTGCAGGATCCGGTAGACGGTCGCCAGCGACACCTTGTCCCCGCGGTCCAGCAGCCAGCGGTGCAGCTCCTGCGCGCTCACGAAATCGTCCAGTTCCTTCAGCGCCGCCGCGACAGCGAGGCGCTGCTTGGTGACGCGCTGCTCGCTGCCGCGTTTTTCGGGGGCGGGACTCGTCATGGTGAGGTGCGCTCCTGGGACTCTGCCCGGCTCTGTGGTGTGGGGCGGTTGTGGGGGACGCGCCGCGTTCCGGCGGCGGCGGCTTCAAGCCTAACAGCGGCCGGTACCGGTCGGGGAGCGCGCACCGGGGCATGCCCGGCGGCGGTCCTGCGGCGTAGGCTGTGGCCCATGAAACTCACCAAGCTCGGGCACGCGTGCGTTCGGTTGGAGAAGGACGGGCGTTCGCTGGCCATCGATCCGGGAACGTTCAGCGACGTCGACGCCGCGGTCAAGGGAGCCGCGGCCGTTCTTGTGACGCACGAACACGCCGACCACATCGACGCGGACGGCGTGCTTCCCCTGCTGGCGGCGGACGGTTCCATGGTCCTGTACGCCCCGGCGTCGGTCGCGGACCGGTTGCGCGCCCACCCTGCCGCCGGGGACGCGGCCGTCCGCATCAAGACCGTGGAACCGGAGGCCGCGTTCGAGGCCGCGGGGTTCGCGATCTCCACGTTCGGCGGCCAGCACGCGCTCATCCACCCCCACATTCCCGTCGTCGCGAACATCGGCTACCTCGTCGACGGGCGGCTCTACCACCCCGGCGACTCCTTCATCGTTCCGCATGGCGCGGTGGTGGAGACCCTCCTGGTCCCGGCGCACGCCCCGTGGTCGAAGACCGGCGAGGTGATCGACTTTGTGGTGTCCGTCAGGGCGAGGGTTGCCATCCCGATCCACGACGGACTCCTGAACGACGCCGGGCTCCGGCTCGTGGACGGCCACGCGTCGCGGATCGGCGGACACTACGGCACCGAGTATGTGCGCCTTGGCAACGGGGAGAGCCGGGAGGTCTAGGGTTCCCGGCGGACCGGAAGCGGTCCGGGCCTCCGGGTGTCCGGCGCCTAGGGACCGGCGGTGACGGGTCCGGCCCAGATCCCCGTCTCGAGCAGCCGGTCGATGATCCCCTCGTAGGGAGCGGGATCGATGCCGGCGCGGGCGAGCCACGCCGCATCGGCATGGGAGCGCGCGTACCGTTCGCCGCCGTCGCAGAGCAGCGACACGACGCTGCCGCGGCGTCCCTCGGCGACCATGCGCGCGACCAATTGCCAGGACAACCACAGGTTGGTGCCGGTGGACGGCCCCGCGCTGAGTCCGGCCCACCGGGCCAGGTGCCTCATCGCAGCGATCGATGCGCCGTCGGGCACCGTTCGGACCAGATCGATCACCGAGGGAATGAAGCTGGGTTCCGGGCGGGCCCGTCCGATGCCCTCGATGCGGCTGGGCCGACCGGCCGCCGCGAGCGGGTCGCCGCCGTCGCGCCACGCGCGCCACGAGGGCAGGAAGGCCGAGCCCTCCGGATCCGCGACCGCGAGCCGGCTGCGGAGGCCGTGATAGCGGACGTAGCGACCCATGGTCGCGCTGGTCCCGCCGGTCCCCGCGCCGACCACGAGCCATTCGGGAATCGGGTGGGGTTCCATCGAAAGCTGGGAGAAGATCGACTCCGCGATGTTGTTGTTGCCGCGCCAATCCGTGGCCCGCTCCGCGTGGGTGAACTGGTCCATGTAGTGGCCGCCGGACTCGCGGGCGACGTGCTCGGCCCGCTCGTAGACGGACGACGGATCGTCCACCAGGAGGCAGGAGCCGCCGAAGCCCTCGATGAGGGCGATCTTCTCGGCGGATGTGCCGCGGGCCATGACCGCGACGAACGGCAGCCCCAGGAGACGCGCGTAGTAGGCCTCGGAGACCGCGGTGCTTCCGCTGGACGCCTCCACGACGGTAGTGGACTCGTTGATCCAGCCGTTGACCAGTCCATAGAGAAACAGCGAGCGAGCCAGACGATGCTTCAGGCTGCCCGTCCTGTGGGTCGACTCGTCCTTGAGATACAGGTCCACGCCCCAGTGGGAGGGCAGCGGGAGCTTGTGGAGGTGCGTGTCCGCGGAACGGTTGTTCTCCGCCTCGATGGTGCGCACCGCCTGGTCCACCCAGGCCCGCCCGGACAGCGGCGGAAACGGAGACACGGGGTTGGGAATGTTGTCCACGCAGACACCCTACCCGGGGGCGACGGTCGCGCCCACGGTTCCGGCCCGGCCGCGCCGCCGCGCGCGGGACCACATCGGCCACGGTTCGGATGCCGCGCGGGGCGGGTACAGAATGGGCGGGAGGGGCAACGCCGTGGCACACCAACGGAAGGTCGGCAACATGCGCACACTTATCGACGTGGACGAGCTCGCGGAGCGGCTCGCCCGTGGCGACCGGACCGTACTCCTGGACGTCCGGTGGGCGCTGGGCGATCCGGAGGGCAGGCGGCACTACGCGGCCGGTCACCTGCCCGGCGCGGTGTACGTGGACCTCGAGACCGAGCTCGCCGCCGCGGGAGGCCCGGGCCGCGGTCGGCATCCGCTCCCCGAGCCGCGCCAATTCGCCAGTGCCGTGCGCCGCTGGGGCATCCGCGACGGGGACACGGTTGTGGCCTACGACGCGACCGGCGGACTCGCGGCGGCCCGCGCCTGGTGGTTGCTGCGGCACGCGGGCATCGACGGGGCGAGCCTTCTGGACGGCGGATTGGCCGCCTGGGCGGCAGCCGGCCTGCCCGTCGACACGGGGGACGTGGTTCCCGATGCGGGAGACGCCGAACCGGGGTGGGGCCGGATGCCGGTCGTATCCGTCGACGGGGCCGCCGGGTGGCCGGCAAACGGGCTCCTGCTCGACGCCCGGGCCGGCGAACGGTACCGGGGCGAGTCCGAGCCCGTCGACCCGCGGGCGGGACACATCCCGGGCGCGGTCAGCGCGCCCACGGCGGACAACCTCGACGGCTCCGGGAAGTTTCTGCCGGCGGAGGCGCTCCGCGAGCGGTTCGGCCGGCTCGGCGCGGCGGGCCCCGACGGCGGTGCGGCACCGCGGGACGTCGCCGTCTACTGCGGGTCGGGTATCACGGCCGCCCACCAGATTGCCGCCCTGGCCGAGGCGGGCATCGACGCCGCCCTCTTTCCGGGATCCTGGTCCCAATACGCGTCCGATCCGGAGCGCCCGGCGGCGACCGGACCGGAGCCCGGCTGACGGTCCGCGTTGGCTTGGGTGCGGCGTCGGAGTATAGGTTCGAGTCATGATAGGTCGCCCCGTTCCCCCCAGCCCGTCCGCCCTGGCCCAACTTCGCGCCGAGGCCGCGGCCCAACTGCGCCCGGAGGCGCCGGTGCTGGCGGACACCGGCGCGGCCCCGCTCGACGGCGGGGCGCCGGCCGATTTCCCGGGCCGTACGGCCCTGGCCGCCGGGATCGCGGAGGTGGGTGGCGCCCTCGTCCCGCTGGAGATCGAGCGCCGCGCACCGTTGGCCGACGACGTCGTGATCGACATCGAGTTCTGCGGCCTGTGCCATTCGGACGTCCACGCGGGCCGTGGCGAGTGGGGCGGGCGGCAGTTGCCGCTGGTGACCGGGCACGAGATCGTGGGCCGGGTGGTCGCCGTGGGCGACTCGGTGGCGGACTTCACCGTGGGCGAGCGCGTCGGCGTCGGCTGCCTGGTGGACTCCTGCCGGACCTGCGGAGCCTGCCGCGACGGCTTCGAGCAATACTGCGAGAACGGGGGCACCGGCACCTACAGCGCCACCGACCGCCGGACGGGGGAGTACACCCAGGGCGGCTACTCCACCTCGATTGTGGTCAACCAAGGGTTCGTGCTGCGCATCCCGGAGTCGCTGGATCCCGCGGCCGCCGCGCCCCTGCTCTGCGCCGGGGTCACAACCTATTCGCCGCTGCGACACTTCGGTGCCAAGGCGGGGGACCGGGTGGGGGTTGTCGGGCTCGGCGGGCTAGGACACATGGCGGTCAAGATCGCGAAGGCCATGGGGTGCTCGGTGACGGTCTTCACCACCAGCGAGTCCAAGCGCGCCGCGGCCGCCGAGCTCGGCGCGGACCGTGTGGTGGTCTCACGCGACGCCGAGGAGTTGTCCAACGCCCGGGACAGCCTGAACCTGATCATCGACACGGTCGCGGCGCCCCACGACCTGGACCCGTACCTGGCGGCCCTGCGCCTCGACGGCACGCTGGTCCAGCTGGGCCTCCCGGCCGGGGCCATGCCCCCGGTGAACCCGCGCCCGCTGATCCGGCGACGCATCCGGTACACGGGCTCCATGATCGGCGGCATTGCGGAGACGCAGGAGATGCTGGACTTCTGCGCCGAGCACGGCGTTCAGGCGGACATCGAGCTGGTGGGCGCCGACCGCCTCAACGAAGCCTGGGACCGCATGGTTGACGGGGACGTGAAGTACCGCTTTGTATTGGACAACTCGACGCTGGATGTCCCGGCGGCGGCGCAGGCTAGGAGCGATGGCGCATGAGCACACTTTTCACGAAGATCATCGAGGGGCAGCTCCCCGGGAGATTCGTCTGGAAGGATCCGGACGTCGTCGCCTTCCTGTCCATCGGCCCGCTCACCGACGGACACACACTGGTGGTTCCGCGGCGCGAGGTCGACAGCTGGACGGACGCCGAGCCGGAGCTGGTGGCCCGGGTGGCGGAGGTGGCGCGCATCATCGGCCGGGCACAGGTGCGCGCGTTCGGCTCCGAACGGGCCGGGCTGATGGTCGCCGGCTTCGAGGTGCCTCACCTGCACGCGCACGTGTGGCCCACGAACTCGTTGGCGGACTTCGATCTCTCGCGGGCGGACAGCGACCCTGATCCGGCCCGGCTCGACGCGAACGCCGACCTTCTCCGCTCGGCGCTGCGCGAGGACGGCCACGCGGACAACGTCCCGTCCGCCTGATCCGCCCCCGATCCCCCATCCCGCCACGCGAAGTGGACACCACCTCGGTTCGTTAACCCCGGTGATGTCCACTTCGCGGTGCCGGGGGCCGGTTAGGGCGCGGCCGTCCGGAGGGCCGCGCGGATGCGCTTCTCCGAGACCGAGTAGGCCGTCCCGAGCTCCTGCGCGAAGAGGCTGACCCGGAGCTCCTCGAGCATCCACTTGACGTTCGCCAGTGCGGCGGGCGTGCGCGCGCCCGGCACCAGCGCGTCCAGCGCGGCGTCGTACTCGTCCTCGAGCGCCTGCACCGACAGTGTGGCGACGTTGTCCCGCGCCACGTTTCCGGCCTCCAGCTTGTCGAGCCGCTTCTCGATCCCCGCGAGGTAGCGCGGCAGCTGCGCCAGCTGGGCGTACCCGGTCTTGGCGACGAACCCGGGATACACCAGTTGCCCGAGGTGCGTGCGGATGTCGCCGAGCGCGTTGACCAGGGCCAGGCTGGACACGGACTTGATCCGCTTCTCGATCCGCCTCGCCGCCGAGAGGACCCGCTCGACGATGGCCGTGACGCTGAAGACCGTGTCGATGAGTTCCGCCCGGACCGACTCGAACAGGGCCAGGAACTCCTCGCGGGTGAACGGCAGCTCGGCCGGAACCAGACGGTCCACGGCCGCCAGCGTGCAGTCCTCGATCAGCGACGCCACCGAACCGTGCGGATTCTGGGTGAAGACGAGCTTTTCCTTGTTGTTCAGGTGGTCGAGGACGTAGCGGGCCGGCGAGGGCACCTTGAGCAGCAACAGCCGGACGACGCCGGAGCGGTGCGCGGCCAGCTGCTCGCCCTCGTCCCGGAAGACCGTCAGGGACACGGAGGACCCCGCATCCAGCAGCGCGGGGAATGCGGTGACGCGCTGGCCCATGATGTTGGTGACCACTTGGCGCTCGACCGTTCCGCCCGCGCCGACGTCGGCCGTCCAGTCGGTGAGTCCGGACCGCTCCCACACGGCCCCCGACGCGGACGTCGCCGCGTCGGGCGAGCCGGGCGCCTGTCCGGCGGCGGCGGCGGTCGGTGTGCCCGGGGTCGCGCCGGGGGGCCGGCCGGAACCGCGCGCCGCGCCGGCCAGCGCCCCGGGGGAGGCCACCGATCCGGCGGCGACGAGGCGCTCGCCCCCCGCGCCGAGCGACGCGGCCAGGGCGCGGCGGTTCTCGGCCGCCAGCGTCTCCTGCAGCCGGGCCAGATCCTTGGATTCGTCCAGGACGCGGGCCGTGGAGTCGACGATTTGGAAGGACGGCAGCAGGTGGGCCGGAACAGCGCCCCAGTTCCACGAGCCCGGCGGCACAACGTGGCCCTTGAGCCGGCGCAGCGCCAGCTCCAGCGAACCCTCCAGCGGATCGGTCGCCGGGTCGAAGTCGCGCGCCAAGACGTCCACGGCCTGCCGCGCCACGTCCGGCGCGGGAACGAAGTTCTTGCGGACCTGCTTGGGCAGCGACTTGATCAGCGCGGTGACCAGTTCCGCGCGGAGCCCCGGTATCTGCCAGCGGAAGACATCCGGATCGAGCTGGTTCAGGAAGAGCACGGGGACCCGCACGGTCACGCCGTCGGACTCGCCGGCGCCGGCCACCGGATTGAACTCGTAGGAGAGGTCCAGGTCCAGGGTCCCGTGCCGCCACGTGCGCGGGTACGCGTCGACGTCGAGCTCCTCGGCGTCGGCCTGCAGCAGGGCGTCCGGGTCGAAATCCAGCAGCGTCTCGTTGTCGCGGCGCGCCTGCTTCCACCAGCGGTCGAAGTGGCGCTCGGAGACAACGTCGGGGCCCACGCGCTCGTTGTAGAAGTCGAAGAGGTCCTCGTCGGAGGCGCGCAGGTCGCGCCGCCGCATGCGGGTCTCCAGCTCCTCGATGTCCGCGAGCAGCCGCCGGTTGCGGTGGAAGAACTTGTGGTGGGTCTTCCAGTCGCCCTCGACCAGCGCGTGGCGGATGAACAGCTCGCGGCTGAGCTGCGGATCCACCCGGCCGTACTGGATGCGGCGGCTCGGGATGACCGGAACACCGTAGAGCGTCACCTTCTCGTATCCCATGACCGAGCCCATGCGGCGGGACCAGTGCGGCTCCGAATAGGACCGCTTGAGCAGGTTCCCGGCGACTTCCTCCACCCACAGCGGATCGAACCGGGCGGCGGTGCGCGCCCAGAGCCGGCTGGTTTCCACGAGTTCGGCGGCCATCACCCAGTCGGGAGACTTCTTGAACAGGGCCGAGCCGGGGAAGATCGAGAACCGCGTGCCGCGCGCGCCGGCGTACTCGCGCTTGCGCTCGTCGTAGGCCCCGATGTGGCTCAGCAGTCCGGCCAGCAGGCTGGTGTGGATCTCGCGCTCCAGGCCCACGGGATCCACCGGTCCGGTGGACAGGGTCACGCCTAGCGGCTTGGCGAGCTGGCGGAGCTGGGCGAAGAGGTCCTGCCACTCCCGCACCCGAAGGTAGTTGATGAACTCGTTGCGGCACAGACGGCGGAACGCAGAGGACGAAAGCTCCCGCTGTTGCTCCTGGAGGTAGCGCCACAGGTTGAGGTACCCGGTGAAGTCGGACTTCTCGTCGGAGAACCGCTTGTGCAACTCGTTGGCTCGCTCGCGCTTTCCCGTCTCCAGGGAGGGCCGCTCGCGGGGGTCCTGGATGGTCAGCGCCGCCGAAAGTACCATGACCTCCTTGGCGCAACCGCGCCGTCCGGCCTCGACGATCATGCGCCCGAGGCGTACGTCCACGGGCAATTGGGCGAGCTGGCGCCCGACGGCGGTGATCCCGGCGTCGCTTCCCTCGCCGACGGCGCCCAACTCGCGGAGGAGGGTCACGCCGTCGTTCACCGCCTTGGAGTCCGGCGGCTCGACGAACGGGAAGTCCGCAACGTCCCTTGGCGCCCTGACCACGCCCATGGCCGCCATCTGCAGGATGACGGCCGCCAGGTTGGTGCGCAGGATCTCCGGGTCCGTGAATTCGGGCCTGGACCCGTAGTCCTCCTCGGAGTAGAGCCTGATGGCGATTCCATCGCTGACGCGTCCGCAGCGACCGGAACGCTGGTTGGCGCTGGCCTGGGACACGCGCTCGATCGGCAGCCGCTGGACCTTCGTCCGGTGGGAGTAGCGGGAGATGCGCGCTGTGCCGGTGTCGATGACGTATTTGATGCCCGGGACGGTCAGCGACGTCTCGGCGACGTTCGTCGCCAGGACGATGCGGCGCTTTGGCCCGGGATGGAACACCTGGTGCTGCTCCGCGAGGCTCAGCCGGGCGAACAGCGGGAGGATCTCCGTGCCTGCCAGGCGCTTGTTGGTCTGGACGCGCGCCCGCAGCGCTTCGGCGGCGTCCCGGATCTCGCGCTCGCCCGAGAAGAACACCAGGATGTCGCCCGGGGCCTCCAGGGCCAGCTCGTCGACGGCGTCGCACACCGCGTCGAGGGGATCCCTGTCCTCCTCGGCGGAGTGCTCCGGGTCCAGCTCGTCGGGGTCCATGCCCTCGGACGGGTTCAGTGGACGGTACCGGAGCTCCACGGGGAAGGTGCGCCCCGAGACCTCGATGATCGGCGCGGGTTCGATCTCCGGGGCGCCGTCCACCGTGCGCCCCGTCTCCTTCCCGAAGTGCCGCGCGAAGCGTTCGGGATCGATCGTCGCCGAAGTGATGACCACCTTCAGGTCCGGGCGGCGGGGGAGTATGCGGCGAAGGTAGCCGAGCAGGAAGTCGATGTTGAGGCTGCGCTCGTGCGCCTCGTCGATGATGATCGCGTTGTAGCGCTTGAGCAGCTTGTCGTGCTGGATCTCCGCAAGCAGGATGCCGTCGGTCATGACCTTGACCCGGGTGTTCCGGGAGACCTCGCCGGTGAAGCGGACGTGGAAGCCGATCTCTTGGCCGATCTCGCTGCCGACCTCCTCGGCGATGCGTTCGGCGACCGTGCGGGCCGCGAGGCGGCGCGGCTGCGTGTGGCCGATCATGCCGCCCTCGCCGAGCCCGAGCTCCAGAAGCATCTTGGGCAACTGCGTGGTCTTGCCGGAGCCTGTCTCGCCGGCGATGACAACCACCTGGTTCCCGCGGATCGCCTCCATGATGTCCTCGCGGCGGGCGCTGACGGGAAGGGCCTCGGGATACGTGATGGTGACTGCCATGGTGTGCCCAGTCTAGTGCCGAACGCGGGGGGACCGGGCGCGCGGGCAGGCCGCTGGCGGTCGCGGGCGACCGATACGAAACTTCGGATTCGTGCCGCGCGGCGCATCATTCGTCTGCGAAGAGGGTAAATTTCTTGCGGGACGTCCACGGGTGGCGGCCTTGGTTGGACAATGTGACTTGATTCACAGGTACTATCTAGGTGCCGGCGTGTCACAGGCCCGTCAACTTATCCAACCGCCTGCCACCCGCGACAGACCACGGGTCCGAGGGACGCGCATCAAAGACGACCGCGCCCGGACATTGATCCGCATGTTGTGAAAGGAACACCCATGAAACTCCTGCAGTCGAGCAAGTTGGCCGCGGGCCTGTTGGCCACCGCACTCCTCGCCACCGCCTGTGGCGGCGGCTCCCAGACGGGCGACGCGACCTCGGGGGAGGCCGTCAAGGTAGGCATCACCCAGTACGTCACCCACGCGTCGTTGGACGCGAGCCGGGAAGGCTTCAAGAAGGCCCTCGCCGACGCCGGCTACACCGGGGACAAGATCGTCCTCGACGAGCAGAACGCGCAGGCGGACGCCGCCACCAACACGTCCATCGCGGGCAAGTTCGCTTCGGACGGGCTCGACCTGGTCCTGGCGATCGCCACCCCCAGCGCGCAGGCGGCGGTCCAGGCGATCTCCGACGCGCCGATCCTGTTCACCGCCGTCACGGACCCGGTCGCGGCCGACCTGGTCGACTCCATGGAGGCCCCCGGCGGCAACGCGACGGGCACCTCCGACGGGGTGCCGGACGATGTTGTTGTCCAGCAGCTCGAGCTGATCAAGGAACTGGCCCCGGAGGCCAAGAGCATCGGCGTCGTCTACTCCTCGGGCGAGGTGAACTCCGCGGTGCAGGTCGATGCCGTCAAGGAGGCCGCGGCGGGCTTGGGCCTCGAGGTCAAGGAGGCGACGGTTAGCGTCTCCGGCGAGGTGCAGCAGGCCGCCCAGTCCCTGGACGTGGACGCCTTCTACATCCCCACGGACAACAACGTGGTCTCGGCGCTGTCGTCCCTCATCCAGGTCGCGGAGGAGAAGAAGGTCCTCACGATCGCGGCGGAGGGCGACTCGGTGCGCAACGGCGCCGTCGCCACGTGGGGCATCGACTACGAGAAGCTGGGCTACCAGACCGGCGAGATGGCCGTGAAGATCCTCAAGGGCGAGGCGACTCCGGCGGACCTGCCGGTTGAGACGCAGACGAAGATGAACCTCTACGTGAACCCCGCGGCCGCCGAGCGCATGGGCGTCGAGCTGCCAGCGGGCTTTGTCGAGAAGGCCGACGTCGAAATCACCGAATAGCGGGCGCGTCGTCCCTCCGCGTTGCCGGCCGGCCGGCATGTCCGGCCGGCCAGCGTTCCACCTCTACAGAAACCAAGGTCCCCACCTATGATTACCGCGGTTGAACTGGGCCTGATCTACGCGATCATGGCCCTGGGGGTCTACCTGACCTTCCGCATCCTCGACTTTCCCGACCTGACGGTCGACGGTTCCTTCACCACGGGCGCCGCCGTTGCGGCGACGGGAATCATCAACGGCGTCCCGCCGCTGCTGGCCACACTGATCGCGTTCGTGGCCGGCATGGCCGCCGGCGTCGTCACCGGACTCCTCCACACCAAGGGCAAGATCAACGGCCTGCTGGCCGGCATCCTGACGATGATCGCGCTGTACTCCATCAACCTTCGCATCATGGGCAAGGCGAACCTCCCGCTCCTGCGCGAGGAGACCCTGCTCAGCGGGCTGCGCGACGGCGGACTGATGGGCAGCGGAATCTCCATCCTCTTGTTCGCGGCCCTCGCGCTGGTCGTGAAGTTCGTGCTCGACTGGTTCCTCCACACGGACGTGGGCCTTGCCATGCAGGCAACCGGCGACAACGAGGAGATGATCCGCAGCTTCGGTGTGTCCACCGACAACCAGAAGATCCTGGGCCTGGCGCTCTCCAACGGACTCGTGGCCCTCTGCGGGGCGGTGATCGCCCAGTACCAGGGCTTCGCGGACATCGGCATGGGCATCGGCCTGATCCTCGCCGGGCTTGCGTCGGTCATCATCGGCCAGGCCATCTTCGGCACGCGACTGGTGGCGATCGCGACCTTCGCCGTTGTGCTTGGCTCCGTGCTCTACCGCGTTGTCATCCAGCTGGCCCTCGAGGCCGGCCTGCAGCCGAACGACATGAAGCTCATCTCCGCCGTCCTGGTGGTGCTGGCGCTGATACTTCCCCGCTGGAGCGGCTTCAGGAAGCTTGGGGCGCGAATGGGGACGGCCAAGCCGGAAAAGAAGGGTGCGGTGGCCTAGCCATGCTGGACATATCCAATGTGAACAAGACGTTCTTCCCGGGCACGGTCAACGAGCGCAAGGCCCTGCGGGGGATCGACCTGCATCTTGCCGCGGGCGAGTTCGTGACCGTGATCGGCTCCAACGGCGCCGGAAAGTCGACGGTCCTCAACATCACTTCCGGGAAGATGCGCCCGGACACGGGAACCGTCTCGATCGACGGCAAGGACGTCACCAAGCTCCCGGACCACCGCCGCGCGCAGTACATCGGCCGGGTCTTCCAGGATCCGATGGCGGGCACGGCGCCGACCATGAGCATCGAGCAGAACATGTCGATGGCCCTGGAGCGGGGGCGCCGCCGCGGCCTGGCCCTGGGCGTCACAAAGGCCAAGCGCGAGCGGTTCCGCGAGGAGCTCAAGTCGCTGGAGCTGGGGCTCGAGGACCGGCTCAAGGCCAAGGTTGGACTCCTCTCAGGCGGCCAGCGCCAGGCGCTGTCGCTGCTGATGGCCACGTTCAGCGGACCCAAGATCCTGTTGCTGGACGAGCACACGGCCGCTCTCGACCCGCAGCGGGCCGAGCTAGTGTCCCGGCTGACCGCCGAGACGGTGGACCGCTTCAAGCTGACCACGCTGATGGTCACGCACAACATGGAGCAGGCGCTGCGCCTGGGCACGCGGCTCATCATGATGCACGACGGGCGGATCATCCTGGACCTGGACCGGGAGCAGAAGTCGAAGATGACCGTGCACGGGCTGCTCCAGGAGTTCGAGAAGATCAAGGGCGCGCAACTGGACGACCGCACCATGCTCCAGTAGGGGCGGGCACCGTTGGGCCGGGGCGGGGGCCCCGCAACGCCTCGGCGACCCGGCAACACGCAAGGAAAAGGGATCCCTCGCGGGGTCCCTTTTCCCGTTGCCGCGAACCCCGGGTTGCCGCGAGAGGCCGTCAGGGCGCGGCGGGTTCGAAGTAGAGGCCGGCATGGAGCTTGCAGCCGGGGTTGAAGTCGGCCGCGCAGCGGGGGCACCGGTCCGTGGCCAGATACTCGGCGATGCCCAGTTCGGCGGCGCAGACCCCGCACAGCACGGCCCGCGCGGCCCGCTCGGCGGCGGGCCACCGTTGGGCGGGGTGCTGGCCAGGCACGGAGTCGTGGCACAGGTGGCAGGGGTAGTACTCCCCGCAGCAGAAGAATTTGATGGCGATCACGTCGAGCTCCGTCCGGTAGTGCACGCACCTCGTCTGCGCGTCCACCGTGTCGCCGAGTATGCGCGGGCGGATCACTGCACGCCCCGGGCGGACAGGGCCTCGCCGAGTTCGTCCGCGTGCTTGAGGGAGACCACCAGGAACGGAACCACGAACGTGCGGATGCCCCCGCGGGCCCCGCGGGCCCGCTGGGCCTCCCGGACCCCCGCGGCCAGGCGCGCGAGCACCGGCAGTGTGGTGATGGTGACGGTGAGCAACAGGGCGACGCGTTGCGGGTCCACGCCGAGCCTCGACGCCGGACGTAGCCAGCGCTCCACCGCGTCGAGCAGGTCCGTAATGCGCGTGGTGAGGACCAGGAGCCCGGCCAAGAGGATGGCGGCCAGGACCCGGGAGGCGTTGGCCACCGCAGCCTCGGCGGGAAGGAAGATCAACTGGGCGCCAAGCGTGACCAGCATGACCCAGCGCAGGGCCGCCGCCTGACGGCCGAGGGTGCGCGCGCCGAGGCCTGCGGCCAGGTAGGCCGCGACGGGTACCGCGCACGCTACGCCGACGGCCCACCAGGCGGAGGGCAGGAAGGAGAGGCCCAGTACGGCCGCCGCCAGCAGCAGGGCCTTGGGCCCGGCGGGCATGCGGTGAAGCGGTCCGGTTCCCTCGCGGTACAGCGTCAGCACACGAGGCTCCTCTCGTAGGCGGCGACGACCTCGGCAGACGGGCCGCTGGCGACGATCCTGGAGTCCGCGACGAGCACCGCCGCGTCGCAGCGTGCGGCGAGCGCGAGATCGTGCGTCACCAGCACCAGGCGGTGCGCGTCGCCGCCCAGCAGGTGGTCCGCGACGCGCCGGCCGTTCCGTGCGTCGAGCAATGCTGTCGGCTCGTCGGCGACGACCAGTTCAGGTCTTCGGACGAAGGCCCCGCAGAGCGCGAGCAGTTGCTTCTGGCCGCCGGAGAGCTCGTGGGCCGAGCGCCCCGCGAGCTCGGCGAGCCCGAACTCCTCGAGCGCGGCCCGGACGCGTTCGGTGGCTGTGCCGCGCGGCAGCTTCGCCGATCGCAGCGAGAACGCCACGTCCTCCTGGACGGTCGGCATGATGATCTGCGCGTCGGGGTTGCTGAACACGATCGCCACAATCCGGCGCAGCTCGCGCGCCTGGCGGACGGGATCCACGCCGTGGACCGTGACCCGACCGGAGGCCGGCGGCACCAGGCCCCCGATGACGCGGGCCAGCGTCGACTTGCCGGACCCGTTGTCGCCGACAATCGCGATGGTCCGCGCTTCCAGATGGAGCGTGACGTCGTCCAGCGCCGTCGTCTCGCCGAGGCGCACGGTCACGCCATGCAGGGAGATCGCACTCATCGGACCACCTCGAACACGGCGGCCACACCCATTCCGCCGCCGATGGAGGCGGCCGCGACGCCGAGCGTGCCGGCCCGGGCCCCCGAGCGCACCAGCCGACTGAAGAGCCGCACCACGCCCACCGCGCCGCTGGCGCCCCACGGGTGCCCGAGGGCCAGGGCGCCGCCGTCCGTGCAGACCCGGGGATCGTCGGCCGGTATCCCCAGCCGGTCCAGCACGGCCAGGGTCTGGGCGGCGAACGCCTCGACGATCTCGACGGCCGCGAGGTCGCTGGGGCCGATGCCGGCGGATCGCAGCGCCTCGGCGATGGCCGGAGCGGCGCCGATCCCGGGGAGCGCCGGATCGCAGCCGACGACGGCGTGTGCCCTCAGGGCCAGTCCGGGCGGCCGGCCGGCGCCGTCCGACGCGGAGGCCGCCCACGATTCGCCCGGCACCAGGGCCACGGCGGCGGCCCCGTCGCTGACCCGGCAAGAATTGCCGCCGGTGACGCTGCCGCCCCCGAACAGTGGCGTGAAGCGGGACAGGAGGCCGGCCGCGCCGGGGCGCAGCTCGTCCGCGTCGATCCCGCCGACCGGGACCAGTTCGGCGCTGAAGGCCCCGCGGGCCGCCGCCGCGCCGGCGCGCCGGTGGCTCGACGCCGCGTAGTCGTCCTGCCGGGAGCGCCCTATTCCGTCCAGCACGGCGAGCCTCTCCGCGGCCTCGGGCATGTCCGGATCGTCTTGGCCCCCGGGCGCAAAGGGCGCGCGGCCGTAGGCGACACCGTCGACCGAGCGGACGGGCGCCGTCGAGGCACTCTCCGCGCCACCGGCGAGGCGAAGTCCGGATTCGCCCGCACGCACCGCCCGGGCCGCCTCGATGATGGCGGCCAGCCCGCTGCCGCATTGCCGATCGATGGTCATGCCGGGCACGGCGTGGCCGAATCCGGCGCCCAACGCGGCGACGCGCGCGGAGTTCCCCCCGGGTCCCATGCAGTTGCCGAGGACAACATCGATGGCCCGCTCCACGCGACCCAACGCCGCGTTGGCGTCGTCCAGCGTCGCCCTCAGCACGGGGGAGGCCAGTTCGTCGACGGTCCATCGGGCGAGTCCGCGCCCCCGCGTGGCGATCGGCGACCTGCGTGCGGCGACGACGACCGCGCGGTGCTCACGCAAGGGTGTCCACCTCGCCGGCCGCCAGCATCCTGGCGACTTCGGCGCGCGCGGGTTTGCCGCTGGCCGTGCGCGGGAGACGGGCCCGGAACCAGCGGCGCGGCCGGTGCGCGGGGGACAGGAGCTCCCGTGCCGCCCGCCGCATCGACTCCGCCGTCGCGGGTGTCCCTGTCTGCCGGGGTTCGATCACGGCGGCCAACAGGTCGCCGAGAGCGGCGTGCGGCAGCCCGAGCACAACGGCGTCGCCCACGCCGTCGACGGAGCGCAGGACTGCCTCGACGTCCTCGGGGACGACCGTGGCCGAGGCCGTGAGCACCGCGCCGTCGGCGCGGCCCAGGAGCCGCAATCCGCGGGTGGAAAGTTCCGCACGGTCGTCCACGGTGTGCCACCCGTTCGCCGACCGCAACGGGCCGCGCGGCGCGCCGTCTTGGGCCGAGGGGCGATCCTGCGCGCGGCCGGCCGGGCCGGAAACCTCGAGATGGCCCGCGGCGACGAACGGCGACCGGACCCACAGAATGCCGTCCCGCACATCCAGCTCGACGCCGGGGAACGGAACGTAGCCCTCGCCGTGGTCGACCGCCACGAAGGAAAGCTCGGCGGCACCGTAGTAGGCCACCACCCGGATTCCGAGCGCCTCGGCCCTGGCGCGCAGACCGGCGTCCAGCCCGCTCCCGCCGACGAGCGCGGCGCGGAGCCGTGGCGGGGTTCCGGTGTCCAGCAGTTGGCGCAGGGCGTGCGGGGTGCCGTGGAAGAGCGTCGCGGACGCGAAGTCGTTGCTGGCGGCCGTGCGCCCGGAGGGAAACGCAGGGCGGGGCCCGCCCTCGAGCGAGTGCGCGATGGAGAAAAGTGTCAGCGAGGAGGCTGGGGGAGCGGGAAGCGCCACGACGTCTCCCTCCCTGGCGCCCAGCAGCTCCTCGACGGCGGGGAACGAGGCGGACCACGAGTCGGCGCTGCGGAGGACAACGCGGGGGAATCCGCCGCTGCCGGAGGTGAGGCTGGCCCATCCGATGCCGGGCTGGGCGACGGCGTCCGCGCAGAGGCGCCGGATCCGCGCCCACTGCTCGGCGCTCCAGCCGTCGTCGCCGACCAGCGGGATGCCGCCGTCCTCCAGGACCGTGGCCAGGCTCCCGGGCAGGCCCGACGGCCGCAACGGAACCAGTCGGCCGGCCAGGCGTGGGGTCGGCCCGTGGGAGTTCGGCGCGCCGCGCGGAATCAACGGGCAGGCCCGCCGACTCGCCCGCTGGCGGTGTCGCGCCCGGACGCGGAGCCGGCGTCGCGCGCAACGTTGGAGGCCGGCGGGGCGACGCTCCGGAAGGCGCGCGGGTAGGCGCGGGAGAGCGTCAGGGTGATGGTCGCGGCGATCGCGGCCTTGATGAAGTCCCCGGGCAGGAAGACCAGGCTTTGCAGCGCGGTCGCGTCCAAGGGCAGCCGAGTGACGAAGGACTGCACGGGTATCCCGAAGGCGTAGATCACCAGGATGCCGCCGACCAGCACACCGAGCACCGTCCGCAGGCGGGTCGGGCGCCCGCCCGCGTGCACGATCAGTCCAACAACAAACGCGCCGACGATCCAGCCGATCAGGTATCCCGCCGACGGACCCGCGAAGACGCCGATCCCGCCGCGCCCGCCCGAAAGCAAGGGGAGGCCGATAGCAACAAGCGCCAGCAGGACGACCATCGACAGGGCACCGCGCCACGGTCCCAGGATCGCGCCGGCCAGCATCACGCCGAGTGTCTGCGCGGTGATCGGGACGGATCCGAAGACCGAGAGCCCTCCGGGAAGGCCTAGGACGGCAACAATGGCGGTGAAGACGGCGATGCGGGCAATATCGGTGGCATCGAGGCGCAGGCGGTTCATGGGAGTCCTGGTGGCAGTCGGGTCGAAGTCTCTTGAACGTCGTTCAGTTGAACACTGTTCACTGTAGCGCCGTGCCCTCCCGATGGACAATGTGCCCCCCGTCCCAGCGTCCTCCGCCGTGCCCGGGGGCACGAAAAAGGCCCCCGGCCGAAGCCGGGGACCTGAGTCCGTTGGCGGTGTACCGCCGTGTTTGGTGCCCTCGAAAGGATTCGAACCTTCGACCTTCCGCTCCGGAGGCGGACGCTCTATCCCCTGAGCTACGAGGGCGTGCCGCGAACTACTCTGCGGCTGGGAACGTAGAAGAGCTTAGCAGGACTGGCGGACCGTTCGGTAACCGGCGCTCCGGAGCCCGCCCGCCGCGCACATGACCCGTCATACACCGCCCGCGAACGGGGCTCCGCTTCGCCCCGCTATTCTTGTCTGGTGACTCCCGAACAGCTTTCCTCCGCCATATCCGCCTGCCTGCGCGACGCCGTCGCCGCGGGCGACTTCGCCGTCGACGTCCCGGAGCATGTTCGGGTGGAGCGGCCCAAGAGCCGCGAGCACGGAGACTGGGCCACGAACATCGCCCTCCAGCTGGGCAAGCGCGCCGGCATGAACCCGCGGGAGTTCGCGCAGATCCTTTCGTCGCGCCTGCAGCGGATCGGCGGCGTTTCGTCGGTGGAGATCGCCGGCCCGGGCTTCCTCAACATCCGTCTCGACGCGGCCGCGGCCGGAGAGCTGGCGCGCAAGATCGTTGAGGCCGGCCCGTCCTACGGAACCAACGACGCCCTGACCGGGCACGTCGTGAACATGGAGTTCGTGTCCGCCAACCCCACGGGACCCCTGCACATCGGCCACACGCGCTGGGCCGCCCTCGGCGATTCGATCGCCCGAGTGCTCAAGGCCAGCGGCGCGCGGGTGACGAGCGAGTACTACATCAACGACGCCGGCAACCAGATGAACATCTTCGCGCAGTCGGTCTACAACCGCATCCACGGTCTACCGGTACCCGAGGGCGGCTACCCGGGCGAGTACATCCGCGAGCTCGGCGACCACGTGCTCGGCGAGCACCCGGGCATTCGCGCGCTCACGGAGGAGGCGGCGATCCCCGTGATCCGCCAGCTTGCCTACGAGGCGCAGCTGAGGGACATCAAGGCGACGCTGGCCGACTTCGGCGTGGAATTCGACGTCTACTACTCCGAACAGGACCTGCACGCCACGGGCGCGGTCGAGGACGCCGTGGCCCGCCTGCGCGAGCAGGGGCACGTCGACGATGTCGACGGCGCCGTCTGGCTGCGCACCACGGATTTCGGCGACGACAAGGACCGCGTCCTCATCCGCGCCAACGGCGAACCGACTTACTTCGCCGCGGACGCCGCCTACTACCTCTCCAAGAAGGACCGCGGCTTCGTGGAGAAGATTTATCTCCTCGGCGCCGACCACCATGGCTACGTGAACAGGCTGAAGGCCCTCGCCGCGGCGGCCGGTGACGACCCGGAGAAGAACATCGAGGTGCTGATCGGGCAGCTGATGTCCGTCAACGGGGCCAAGCTCTCCAAGCGCGCGGGCAACATCATCGAGCTGCGCGACCTGATCCAGTGGCTCGGCGCCGACGCGCTGCGCTACTCGCTGGGCCGCTACCCGGCCGACTCGCCGATGACAATCGACCCGGAGCTCCTGAAGAAAAACACCAACGACAATCCGGTCTTCTACGTCCAGTACGCGCACGCGCGGTCGCGGGCGGCGTCCAACAACGCCGGCGCGAAGGGCGTGGACCGCGGCGCCTTCGAGGCGTCCCTGCTCACGCACGAGACGGAGAACGAGCTCCTGTCGCACCTCGGGAGGTTCCCGTCCATCGTGGCCCAGGCCGCGTCCTTCCGCGAGCCGCACCGCGTGGCCCGCCACCTCGAGGTCATTGCCGGCGCCTACCACCGCTGGTACCAGGCATGCCGCGTCGCCCCGCTGGGGGACGAGCCCGTGGAGGACGTGAACCGCACGCGCCTGTGGCTGAACGACGCCACCAGCCAGGTGCTGGCCAACGGGCTTGGCCTCTTGGGCGTCTCCGCGCCGGAGAAGATGTAGCCGTGGGCGCCTCACCGCTGGCCCCGGAATGGCTGGGCTTCCCGGACGACGTCAATGCGCTGCGCCCCGCGCTATGGGCCGCCGGCGTCGGCAGGGCCGCTGACGGCCAGGTCGCCGTGCACGGAATCGGGGTCCGCGATCTGGCGGCCGAGTTCGGCACGCCGCTCTTTGTGATGGACGAGGACGATTTCAGGTCCCGCGCCCGTGCGTTCAAGCGGGCGTACGACGGCGCGTTCGCGGACCTGTGCGGGGGAGTGGACGTCTACTACGCGGGCAAGGCCTTCCTCTCCGTCGACGTGGCGCGCTGGGTCGGAGAGGAAGGGCTGCGGCTGGACACCTGCTCAGGCGGCGAGCTGGCCGTGGCCAGGCGCGCGGGCGTCCCCGCCGCGCGGCTGGGACTGCACGGGAACAACAAGTCGGCGGAGGAGATCCGCACCGCGCTGCGAATGGACCTCGGGCGCATCGTGGTGGACAGCCTCGACGAGTTGGATCGCGTCTCCCGGCTCGCCGCCGAGATGGGCGTGCGGGCCAACGTGATGCTTCGCCTCACGCCCGGCATCCACGCGCACACCCACGAGTTCATCGCCACGGCGCACGAGGACCAGAAGTTCGGCCTGTCCATGGCGGACGGCGACGCCCCGGACGAGGGCACGGCATCCGACGCCGCGCCCGAGGGCAAGTCGCCGGCCGCCACCGCGGTAGCCCGGGCGCTGGCCAGCGGCTCGATCAATCTCCTCGGCCTTCACTGCCACATTGGTTCGCAGATCTTCGAGGCGGAGGGTTTTGCCCTGGCCGCCGAGCGTCTGCTCACGTTCCTCGACGCCGTCCGCAGGGACCACGGCGTCGAACTGCCCGAACTCGACCTCGGGGGCGGATACGGCATCGCGTACACGGAGGCGGACACGCCGCGCGAACCCGCCGAGCTCGCGGCCGCCATGGCCGCCGTCGTCGGTGACGTCTGCGCGCGCCTCGGGCTCGCCGTGCCGCGCATCTCGATCGAGCCGGGCCGCGCCATCGTTGGCCCGTCGACATTCACGCTCTACGCGGCAGGCGTCCGCAAGACCGTTCAGGTCGACACGGAGTCGGGAACCTCCGCGCGGCGCTACGTGTCCGTGGACGGCGGCATGAGCGACAACGCACGCCCCGTGCTCTACGACGCCGACTACTCTGCCGTCCTGGCCTCGCGTGTGACGGAATCGGAAGCGATTGTTTCCCGGGTGGTTGGGAAACACTGCGAGAGCGGTGACATAGTCGTGAGGGACGTTTACCTGCCGGAGGACGTCGCGGCGGGCGATCTCATCGCCGTTCCCGCCACCGGAGCCTATTGCTGGGTGCTGGCCAGTAACTACAACTATCTGGGCCGCCCGGCCGTCGTCGCCATCCGCGACGGCAAGGCACGGCTGATCATCCGCAGGGAAACGGAAGACGACCTTTTAGCCCGTGACATGGGAGCGTAGATAGCACGTGAAGAAACTCAAGGTGGCCCTGCTCGGCTGCGGAAACGTGGGATCCCAAGTGGCCCGCATCCTTTTGGAAGACGCGGACGAGCTCGCCTCGCGCACCGGTGCCCGCCTTGTCCTGAAGGGGATCGCGGTCCGCGACACCACCGCCGTGCGCGACGTCGAACTGCCACCCGAGTTGTTCACCACCGACGCCGGGGCGCTGATCGAGGGCGCCGACGTGGTGATCGAGCTGATGGGCGGCCAGGAGCCCGCCGGGACGCTGATCCGCCAGGCGATCGCCGGGGGCGCCGCCGTGGTCAGCGGCAACAAGGCGCTGCTGGCGCGCCAGCTCCCGGAGCTCTCCGCGCTGGCGGACACCGCGGGCGTGCAGCTCAGCTACGAGGCGGCCGTCGCGGGCGCCATCCCGATCCTGCGCCCGATCCGCGACAGCCTGTCCGGCGACCGCGTCACCAAGGTGATGGGCATCGTGAACGGCACCACCAACTTCATACTCGACGCGATGGACAGCACCGGCGCGCAGTTCGCGGACGCGCTGGCCGAGGCGCAGGCCCTGGGCTACGCGGAGGCGGATCCCACCGCCGATGTCGAGGGGCACGACGCCGCCGCCAAGGCCGCCATCCTGGCGACGCTGTCCTTCCACACGGAGTTCGACCTGGCGGACGTCTACTGCGAGGGCATCACCAAGGTCACGGCCGAGGACGTCGCCGCGGCCAAGGACGCCGGCATGGTCATCAAGCTGCTCGCCATCGCGGAGCGCATCAAGGGGGCCGACGGCGACCACGGGATCGCGGTGCGTGTGCATCCCACCCTACTGTCCCGCGCCCACCCGCTGGCCGCGGTCCACGGCGCGTTCAACGCGGTCTTCGTCGAGGCGGAGAACGCCGGCCAGCTGATGTTCTACGGGCAGGGCGCGGGCGGCAAGCCCACGGCGTCGGCGATCCTCGGCGACGTGGTCAGCGCAGCCCGGCGCACGGTCGCCGGCGGCCGCGGCCGCACGGAGACGACCACGGGCAGCCTGCGCGCACTGCCGATCGACGAGATCAGCACCAGCTACAGCATCGGCCTCGAGGTCAGCGACGAGACGGGGGTCCTTGCCTCCATCGCGGGAATCTTCGCCGAGCATGGAGTGTCCATCGAGACCATGCACCAGACCACACATCCGGTCGCCGCGGGAGAGGCGGGTTCCGCCACCCTGCGGTTCGTGACCCACGTGGGGCGCGAGTCCGCGCTGGCGGCCACCGTCGCCGACGTCGGGCGCCTGCCCGTCGTGCACAGCATCACATCCGTTCTCCGAGTCGAAGGAAACTAAGTGGCCCACCAGTGGCGCGGTGTCATCCGCGAATATTCCGACCGCCTGCCCGTCACCGAGTCGACCCGGGTCATCACGCTCGGCGAGGGCGGCACCCCGCTCGTCCACGCCCCGGCGCTGTCCGAGCTGACCGGCTCCGAGGTCTACCTCAAGGTCGAGGGCATGAACCCGACCGGCTCGTTCAAGGACCGGGGGATGACGATGGCAATCACGGCCGCCGTCGAGGCGGGCGCCAAGGCCGTGGTGTGCGCGTCCACCGGCAACACCTCCGCTTCGGCCGCCGCCTACGCGACCCAGGCCGGACTGACCTGCGCGGTGCTGGTGCCGGACGGCAAGATCGCCATGGGCAAGCTGTCCCAGGCCATCGCCCACGGCGCCGAGTTGCTGCAGGTGGACGGGAACTTCGACAACTGCCTCGAGGTGGCGCGCAAGCTCAGCGAGAACTACCCGGTTTTCCTGGTCAACTCCGTCAACCCCGCCCGCATCCAGGGCCAGAAGACGGCGGCCTTCGAGGTTGTCGACGCGCTCGGCGACGCGCCGGACCTGCACCTTCTTCCCGTGGGCAACGCCGGTAACATCACGGCCTACTGGAAGGGCTATAAGGAGTACGCGGCGCCGTTCTCCTCGCCGACCGCCGGCGAGCTCCCCGCCGTCGCCAGCAAGACCCCCGTCATGTGGGGTTTCCAGGCGTCCGGATCCGCCCCCCTGGTCGCGGGCCACCCGATCACCGAACCGGACACGATCGCCACGGCGATCCGGATCGGCAATCCGGCCTCGTGGGAGCAGGCCATCGCCGCCCGCGACGAGTCCGGCGGCCTGATCGACTCCGTCACCGACGAGGAGATCCTCGATGCCCACCGGTGGCTCTCCGCGCGGGAAGGCGTGTTCGTCGAACCCGCCTCCGCCGCCGGCGTTGCCGGGCTGATCAAGTACCACGCCCTCGGCAAGGTGGCCGCGGGCCAGCGGATCGTCATCACGGTCACGGGCCACGGACTGAAGGACCCGCAGTGGGCGCTGCGCAACGCCGACGGCTCCGACGTCTCGCCGACGAAGGTCGGGTTCGACGTCGTCGCCGTCGCCGATGCCCTCGGCCTCGGCTAGGGGCGGGGCCATGCGGGACTTCGCCTCCGAAACCGTCGACGCTCCCGGCGCGGGCACCGCGCGGATCGCCGCCGGGCAGTCCATCACCGTCACGGTCCCGGCGACCACGGCGAACCTGGGGCCGGGCTTCGACAGCCTCGGGCTGGCGCTCGGCCTGCGGGACACGTTGCGCGTGCGCACCATCGAGGGCGCGGACGTTCGCGTCACCGTCTCGGGCGAGGGCGCGGAGACGCTGCCCGAGGACGAATCCCACCTCATCGCCAAAATCATCCTGGACCGGTGGGCCGCGCTGGGTGTGGCGGCCGCCGGCTTGGAAATCGACGCGACCAACGCCATCCCTCACGGGCGCGGACTCGGTTCGTCCGCGGCCGCCGTTGTGTCCGCCTTGACCGCCGCCGACGCGTTGCTTCCGCGCGGGGTCCGCGGGACGCTGGAAGCGGAGGCGGTCTTCGCCGAGGCCGCGCGCCTGGAGGGCCATCCGGACAATGTGGCGCCGGCCGTCTTCGGCGGGCTGACGCTGTCCCTGGAGGACAACGGCCGCATCGAATCCGTCCCCCTGGACCTCGCCCCCGGGATCGTGCCGGTGGTGGCGGTGCCGGACGTGGAACTGTCGACACAGCGCGCCCGGGGCCTGTTGCCCGCCTCCGTGCCGCATGCCCTTGCCGCGGCCAACGGCGCACGGGTCGGCCTACTGGTCAAGGCGCTTGCCGGCGCTCCCGAATGGCTGATGGCGGGCACCGAGGACTTTCTGCACCAGGCCTTCCGCGCGGAAGCCATGCCGCACAGCGCGGCCCTGATAGCGGAACTGCGGCGGCAGGGGCTGGCCGCCGTTGTCTCCGGAGCCGGTCCGACCGTCCTGGTGCTCGCGTTCGGGGCCGACGAGGCGCGGCGCGCGGCGGAGGTCATTGCCGGCACCGCCACGCGCCGCGCCCGGGAATCCGCGGACCCGGCCCCGGTCGCGTGGCGTGTCCTGATGCCCGGCGTTGATCGCACGGGTGCTAAGCTTGAGGTGCACTAGCGGCCAACGAGTCGCGGCCCCCGAGTCCAGGACTTTCCAGTCCTTCACCTTTGGGCCCGACCACCGCGAATCGTGCACTTCTGGGGCAGCCAATCCGGTGGGCCCCGTGTGCCGATTTCAGTGGCTGACCGCGTGCGGCTTTCAACCCGGCAGTTCCCCCGTCATGCGCGGAGCTGCACGGACAATCCAAAGTGAGCCAGACCGGCATCGGCGGTAGCATCGCCGCCGTGGCCGGCCGCCGTTCCCGCTTCTGACGCGGATCCGGCGAGAAACTGTTCCGCGGGCCGTTCCTATACGGTCCGCCCGACGAGGGGGAAGGAACCTTCGTGACCGAAACCACCAGCCTGCCAGCAGGCGTGGAAACCACCGACAGCGAACCCAAGAGCACGGGATTGGCAGGGCTCAAGCTCGCACAGCTCCAGGCCTTGGCGTCCCAGCTGGGCATCACCGGCGGATCGAGGATGCGCAAGGGCGACCTGGTCGCGGCCATCTCGAACCACCAGCGCGGCGGCGCGGTCGCCGACCGCGACAAGCAGGTCAAGCAGCAGGCCCCCGCCCCGGCGGCGTCCGAGGCAGCCGCCGAGGCCAAGGCTCCGGCCGCCGAGGCTCCCGCCCCCGAAGGCGAAGCCGCAGGCCGCGCGCCGCGCACCCGCAACCGCAACCGCCGGGCCAGCAGCGACGGCGTCGCCGCGCCGCAGGCCGAGGCCGCCGAGGCCCCCGCCGCCGCGCCTGCCGCCGAGTCCGAGCAGCCAACCGGATCCCGCCGCAGCCGCGGAAGCCGCCGCGCGGAGGCCGGCCAGGCCGAGACCGCAACCGCGGAGGCCCCGGCCCAGGAGACCGCGGCCGTGCAGGGCGGCCCCGCCTCCGAAGAGGGCGAGGAGCGCGCCGAGCGTTCCGGCCGCAACCGCCGCAACCGCAACCGCCGCGACGAGCGCGACGGCGAAGGCTCGGAGCAGCGCGAGTCGGGCCAGCAGCGCGAGGCGCAGCGGGAGTCGGGCCAGCAGCGCGAGGCGCAGCGGGACTCCGACGGCCAGGACCGCAGTGGCCGGTCGAACCGTCGCGAACGCAACCGCGACCGCAACGAGCGCAACGACCGTAGCCGCAACGAGCGCAACGAGCGTCGTCGTGGACGCGGCCGCAACCAGCCAGAGGTGGACGACACCGAGGTCACCGAGGACGACGTGCTGCTGCCCGTCGCGGGCATCCTGGACGTGCTGGAGAACTACGCCTTCGTCCGCACCTCCGGCTACCTGCCCGGCCCGAACGACGTCTACGTGTCGCTGAACCAGGTCAAGAAGTACAACCTCCGCAAGGGCGACGCCGTGGTCGGCGCCATCCGCGCGCCGCGCGACGGCGAGAACTCGGCCAACCAGCGCCAGAAGTTCAACGCGCTTGTCCGCCTCACGAACATCAATGGCAAGCCGGCCGAGGACAACAAGGACCGCGTCGAGTTCAACAAGCTCGTCCCGCTCTACCCGTCCGAGCGGCTCCGCCTGGAGACCGACCCGAAGAAGGTCGGCCCGCGCGTGATCGATCTCGTCGCCCCGATCGGCAAGGGCCAGCGTGGCCTGATCGTGTCGCCGCCGAAGGCAGGCAAGACGCTGATCCTTCAGTCGATCGCCAACGCGATCACCATCAACAACCCTGAGGTCCACCTCATGATGGTGCTCGTCGACGAGCGTCCCGAAGAGGTCACGGACATGCAGCGAACGGTCAAGGGCGAGGTCATCGCCTCCACCTTCGACCGTCCGGCCGACGACCACACGACGGTCGCCGAGCTCGCCATCGAACGGGCCAAGCGCCTGGTCGAAATGGGCATGGACGTTGTGGTCCTGCTGGACTCGATGACCCGCCTGGGGCGCGCCTACAACCTGGCCGCCCCGGCGTCGGGACGCATCCTCTCCGGCGGCGTCGACTCGTCGGCGCTCTACCCGCCGAAGCGCTTCTTCGGCGCGGCCCGCAACATCGAGAACGGTGGCTCGCTCACCATCCTCGCCACGGCGCTGGTGGAGACCGGATCCAAGATGGACGAGGTCATCTTCGAGGAGTTCAAGGGAACCGGCAACATGGAGCTCCGGCTCTCCCGCGCGTTGGCCGACAAGCGCATCTTCCCTGCGGTGGACGTCAACGCGTCCGGCACGCGCCGCGAAGAGAACCTGCTTTCCCCCGACGAGGTCAAGATCATGTGGCGCCTGCGCCGCGTGCTCTCCGGCCTCGACACGCAGCAGGCGCTCGAGCTTCTCACCGGCAAGATCCGTGAGACGCAGTCCAACGCGGAGTTCCTCATGCTGGTCAACAAGACCACTTTGGGCACCAAGAACGACTAGCTGTCCCAACGCCCGGTCCCGTCCCCGCCCTCCGCGGGCGACGGGCCGGGCTTTGGCCGTTAAGGCGCCGCCCCGGCGTCGTTCCCTACACTTGAACCAGCCGTAGCGAAAGAAGCACACACCATGTTTGAGTCCGTCCAGGGCCTGCTCGACGAGCACGCCGAACTCCAGCGTCGACTCAGCGACCCCGCCGTCTACCAGGACCAGGCCCTGGCCCGGAAGCTTGGACGCCGCGGAGCGCAGCTGAACGGCATCGTGGAGGCGCACCGTCGCTGGAAGCAGATGCAGGAGGACCTCGAGGCCGCCCGCTCGATGGCTGACGAGGATCCCGAATTCGCCGCGGAGGTCCAGGAGCTCGAGGCCAAGCTGCCGGCCGCCGAGGAGAAACTGCGCCGCCTGCTGATCCCGCGGGACCCCAACGATTCGCGGAACGTGATCCTCGAGGTCAAGGGCGGCGAGGGCGGAGACGAGGCCGCGCTGTTCGCCGCCGACCTGCTGCGCATGTACACGCGCTATGCGGAGACCAAGGGGTGGAAGACGGAGATGATCTCCTACAACGAGTCCGACCTCGGTGGTTACAAGGACGCCCAGGTGGCCATCAAGGGCTCGTCCAACGACCCCGCGGAGGGCGTGTTCGCGCACCTCAAGTACGAGGGCGGGGTGCACCGTGTCCAGCGCGTGCCCGTCACCGAGTCGCAGGGCCGCATCCACACATCCGCCGCCGGGGTGCTGGTGCTCCCGGAGGTCGACGAGCCGGAGGAAGTCGACATCCACCAGAACGACCTCAAGATCGACGTCTACCGATCGTCGGGACCCGGAGGGCAGTCGGTCAACACCACCGACTCCGCGGTGCGCATCACCCACCTGCCGACGGGCATCGTTGTGGCCATGCAGAACGAGAAGTCGCAGCTGCAGAACCGCGAGGCCGCCATGCGCGTGCTGCGCTCGCGCCTCCTGGCCCACCAGCAGGAGATCATCGACGCCGAGAACTCCGAGGTTCGCAAGTCCCAGGTGCGGACCATGGACCGCTCCGAGCGCATCCGCACGTACAACTACCCGGAAAACCGGATCGCCGACCACCGCACGGGCTACAAGGCCTACAACCTGGACGCCGTGATGAACGGCGACATCGAGTCGCTCATCCAGTCCTGCATCGAAGCCGACGAGCAGTCGCGGCTGGACGCACTCGGTGACGACCAGAAGTAGCCCGGAGTCCCGGCCCGGCCCGGCGGGCCGCGCCGGGCCGGGTGTGGACCTGCACGTGGCGATCCGCCTGGCGGCCGCCCGGCTGGCGGAGGCGGGCGTTCCCTCGCCTCGGGCCGACGCCGAGTTGCTGGCCGCGCACCTGCTGGGCGTCGGCCGCGGCAGGGTCGTGGCACTCGCCCTCGGGGGTGCCGGAGTCCCCGAAGGGTACGACGACCTCGTGGCGGAGCGCTGCCGCCGTGTCCCGCTCCAACACCTGACCGGCACGGCGCACTTCAGGCACCTCGAGCTCGCGGTCGGTCCGGGGGTCTTTGTGCCGCGGCCGGAAACCGAAACGCTGGCCCAACTCGCGATCGACCACGCCAGGATCGTCCTGGCGCAAACGGGGCAAGCGAAGGTGGTGGACCTGGGAACGGGTTCCGGCGCCATCGCCGCCGCCGTGGCCTCCGAGGTGCCGGGATCCACGGTCTATGCCGTGGAGCTCAGCGACCTGGCCCGCGCCTGGGCCGAGCGGAACCTGGCACCCCACGGCGTGGTCCTGTTGGCCGGGGACCTGCGCACGGCGCTGGCCGACCACGACGGGAGCTTCGACGTCGTCGTCAGCAACCCTCCGTATATCCCCGCGGACGCCGTTCCGAACGAGCCCGAGGCGCGCGACCACGATCCCCGACTGGCACTCTACGGCGGGGGAGCGGACGGCATGGAGCTGCCCGCGGCGGTCGAGCGGGCCGCGGCCCGCCTGCTGCGGCCGGGCGGGTTCGCCGCCATGGAGCATGCGGAGGTGCAGGCGGGGGCGGTCGCGGCCCTGTTCGACTCCACCGGATGCTGGGACGCGATCGCGGGACACCAGGACCTCACCGGCCGGGACCGCGCCACCTCCGCCGTCCGCCGGTGAGAACCGCTACGCATGGAAGAATGTACACGTGACTTCACGCTTTGATTGCCAGGACCCCACCGATCGGACCGCCGGCCTCGAGGCCGCGCGGCAGGCCATCTCTGCCAAGCGGTGCGTGGTCCTGCCCACCGACACGGTCTACGGAATCGCCGCCGACGCGTTCTCGCCGCAGGCCGTGGCGACCCTGCTCGCGGCCAAGGGCCGCGGCCGCACCATGCCGCCTCCGGTGCTGATGCCGGGCATCGCGACCCTCGACGGGCTGGCCACCGCCGTGTCGGAGGACGCGCGCCGTTTCGCCAACGAGTTCTGGCCGGGCGCCCTCACGCTCATCCTTCGCGCCCAGCCCTCCCTGACCTGGGACTTGGGCGAGACGAAGGGCACAGTGGCCTTGCGAGTCCCGGACGACGCGGTGGCGCGGGAGATCCTCGACGCGACGGGTCCGCTCGCGGTGTCCTCGGCCAACCGCTCCGGGCAGCCGGCGGCGACGACGGCGGACGACGCCGAGGAGCAGCTCGGCGAGGCGGTGGAGGTCTACCTGTCCGACGGCGTGCGCCCGGAGTCGGGTGAGGCGCTGGCCTCCACGATCGTCGACTGCACCGGTTCCGTTCCGCGCGTGGTCCGGCAGGGGGCGCTCCCGCTGGCCGAGCTGCAAAGGATCGCGCCCCACACCGTTGGCCTCGGGGAGGAGCTCCGGGAGGAGCCGGCCCCCGAGGCATGAGGGTCTATGTGGCCCTGATCGGGCTGAGCTTCATCGCCTCGTTCGGGCTGACGCCGCTGATGCGCAGGCTCGGTCTCAGGGTGATGGGGGCCGCCCCGCTGCGCGACCGCGACGTCCACGACCGGCCCATCCCGAAGCTTGGGGGCGTCGCCATGGTGGCGGCGGTCCTGTTGGGCCTGGCGGCGGCGGCGCAATTCGACTTCCTGTCCGGCGCCTTCAGCAATCCGCTACCCATCGCCGGGATCGCGGCCGCCTGCTCCCTGGTGCTGCTGATCGGCGTGGTGGACGACATCTGGGACCTGCGCTGGTACCTGAAACTCACGGGCCAGACCCTGGTCGCCCTGGTCGTCGCCTTCTCGGGCATCCGGCTCGAGGCCATGCCCGTGGGCTGGATCCACATCAAGAGCGAGCCCCTGCAGATCCTGCTCACCGTCTTCCTGGTGGTCTTGACCATGAACGCGATCAACTTCGTCGACGGGCTCGACGGGCTCGCGGCCGGGATGGCCGCCATCGGCGCGGCGGCGTTCTTCATCTACTGCTATATGCTCGCGCGGACCATCAACCAGTTCGACCACTCCAACTTTTCGGCGATGCTGATGGCGCTGCTGCTCGGGGCCTGCCTGGGCTTTTTGCCCCACAACTTCAATCCGGCCAGGATCTTCATGGGCGAGGCCGGCGCCATGCTCATCGGGCTGCTGATGTCCGTTGCCGCCATCGCGGTGACCGCCGACCTCGATGCGATCTCCGGCTTCCGCTTCCGCAATGTCCCGGCCTACATGCCCATCCTGTTGCCCATCGCCGTGATCCTGTTGCCGCTCGCGGACCTGATGCTGGCCGTCATCCGCCGCACGGCGACCGGGCGGTCTCCGTTCTCCGCGGACCGCGGGCACCTGCACCACAAGCTCGTCGACGGCGGGTACACCCAGCGCCAGGCCGTGCTCCTGCTGTACCTGTGGTCCGCGCTTGTCGCCTTCGGCGCGGTCTCCTTCAACTTCGTCGATTGGCTCGTCCTGACGCCCATCCTTGCGGTCCTGCTGCTGATCGCCGCGTACCTGACGCTGCACCCGTGGATCCGCCGCGCGCGGGCACGGTAACCTGCGCGTCACGGTTTCTATCTCGTGTAGAATTTCATGTTGGGCGCGGGCACTTGCGTCCCGCAGACACCCACCAACATCCGCCAACACAGCAACGGGACGGCCATGACGGAGCAAGGCAGAGCGACGGGAAGCGGCAACGTTTTCCGCGCCTCGGGGGAGACCTCGGGACCATGGCTCGCCATCCTTCGCCGCTGCTCCATCGTCTGCGGTGTGGCGCTGCTTGCGCTGGCCGTCGTCGGACTCGTTGTGGCGGGTATGCCGGCGGCCGGAAGCGCGCTGCTGGGCGGAGTGCTCGTGGTGGTGTTCTTCGGGATCAGCCTGCTGATCGGCCACCTCGTGGGGCGCCGAAATCCCTCCGCGGCGCTCGGCGCCTTTATGGCGGGCTACGCCGTCAAGGTCGTGGTTTTGGGTGTCCTGGCCTTCGGGCTGGGTGCCCCCGCGTGGCTGGACGGCACGTGGTTCCTGATCGCAGTGGTGGCCTCGGTCATCCTCTGGCAGGTGGCGGAGCTTCACGCATTCTCCAGGCTGCGCTTCCAGCTCTACGCGGATCCGGAAACCCCTCCGGGCGGCGCCCCTGGAGGACCCCGTGGCTAGGGGGAGCGATCCCGTGAACCGGCGCCGCGACTGGTCAGGGTTCCGGGAGTTCTTCAACTACATCGTTGGCGGGATCTTGGCCTGGGGTTTGATAGGCTGGGGCCTGGACTATCTGTTGGATACCCGCTGGATCTGGATTGTCGGTGCCATTCTTGGCGCCTGCGCTGGCTACTATCTTGCCCACCAACACCGCAAGGCGCGCACCTCCGGGAGCGACCCGGGCGAACAACACACAAGCCCATAATTTTCACCGGTGGGACCGCCGCTGGCCGGCGCACCACCCAACATGCCCAATGACGGACACTGCAGAGAGGAAACGCGTTGATCGCGCTTGCGCTTCCGGCGGCCACTGAAGAAGGTGGCTTCAAAGCCCCCGCCCTTGAAGACATGCATCTTCCCGAGATTCTTCCCTGGTACGCCGAATACGGAACGGGTTTCGGCAAGCAGATGCTGCTGGTCCTGCTCTCGGTTGTACTCATCTCCTGGTTCTTTGTCGCCGCCTCGCGCCGCGGCGCGCTGGTTCCGGGCAAGATGCAGTTCCTGGGGGAGTTCTCCTACAACTTCGTCCGCAACTCCGTGGGCAAGGACGTGATTGGCGAACGGGACTTCAAGCCGTTCATCCCCATCCTGTTCTCGTTGTTCTTCTTCATCATCGTGAACAACCTGTTCGGAGCCATTCCGTTCCTGCAGATCCCGACCACATCGCACGTGGGCACCGCCTACGCGCTGGCGGGCATCGTCTACTTCCTCTGGATCGTGCTTGGCATCCGGAAGCACGGCATCAAGTACTTCAAGGTCGCGACGGTACCGTCCGGCGTCCCGAAGGCCATCCTGCCGCTGATCGTGGTCATCGAGATCATCTCGACGTTCTTCGTGCGTCCGCTGACGCACAGCCTCCGTCTCTTCGCGACGATGCTGTCCGGCCACCTGATCGTGATGCTCTCCGCCGCGGGAACGTCGTTCCTGCTCATCGAGGCCGACGGCCTGATGAAGGGGCTCGGCGTCCTCACGCTCGTAGGCGGCGTCGGCATGTACCTGTTCGAGATCCTCATCATGGTTCTCCAGGCCTACGTCTTCGTCCTGCTGACGGCCATCTACATCCAGGGTTCCCTGGTCGAAGAGCACTAAACAAGCTTTCCCTCCCAGGAGGGGATATCCCGTACCCAACACCCTGCCAACTCAAACTGGCATTCTGAAAGGAAAACAATGGAAATCTACGGTAGCCTCAACGCCATCGGTTACGGACTCTCCGCAATCGGCGGTGCTATCGGCGTGGGCCTGGTGTTCGCCGCCTACATCAACGGTGTCGCCCGCCAGCCGGAGGCCCAGCGCGTGCTGCAGCCGATCGCGTTCCTCGGCCTGGCGCTGACCGAAGCTCTTGCCATCCTCGGCCTCGTCTTCGCCTTCATCTGGGGCCGGGTCTAAGCCTCAGCCTGTTCGCAGAACTGAAGCTTCGAGTCTTAGAAAGACGGGTGAAACATGAACGAGGCAATCATCTTGGCCGCAGAGGGCAATAACCCGCTGATCCCCAACATTTGGGAGATCGTGGTTACGCTCATCGGTTTCGGCGTACTGCTGTTCATCGTCTCCAAGTATGTCGTTCCGGCATTCGAGAAGACCTATGAAGAGCGTTCGGCCGCCATCGAGGGCGGCATCGCCAAGGCCGAGGCCGCGCAGGCCGAGGCCAACGCGGCACTGGACGAGTACAAGCAGCAGCTGACGGACGCTCGCACCGAGGCCAACCGCATCCGTGAGGAAGCGCGCGCCGAGGGCGCCAAGATTCTGGCGGACCTCAAGGAGAAGGCGGCGGCAGAGTCCGCGCGCATCGCCGAGCAGGCACACGTCCAGATCGAGGCGGAGCGTCAGGCCGCTGTTGTGTCGCTGCGTACCGAGGTCGGCACGCTGGCAACCCAGCTCGCCAGCCGCATTGTTGGCGAGTCCCTCGCCGACGACGCACGCTCGTCCCGCGTCGTTGACCGCTTCCTGGCGGATCTCGAGTCCCAGCAGAGCGCAGGTGCGACGAAGTAATGGCAGGTGTATCGAGCGATTCCCTCGCCGCGGCACTGGATGCGCTGGAGGCCAAGCTGCCTACGGCTGACCTGTCCCTGGCGGAGGACCTTTTCGGAATCCTTGGCATCCTGGACGGCAACGCCGGCCTGCGCCGGGCACTGACCGACCCTGCCCGCGAGGGCAAGGACAAGTCGGCGCTCATCTCGCAGCTGCTCGCGGGCAAGGTCTCGGCCGACGCCGTGGCCACCGTCGCTGACCTCGTGGCCGCACGTTGGCGCTCGGCCCGCGACATCGGGGATGCGCTGGAGACACTGGCCGCCACGGCGGCCATCGCCGTGGCGGAGCGCCAGGGCGCGGGGACGGCAGGACTCGAAGCACTTGAGGAGGACCTCTTCGGGTTCATCCGGGTGGTCGGCTCCAGCCACGACCTGCAGCGTGCCCTCGACGAGCCGCAGGCCACCGCGGACGCCAAGCGCGCCTTGGCGCTCAAGGTTGTCCCGCAGGCCGGCCCGGCAGCCAAGCTGCTGATCGCCCAGGCGGCCACTGCGCCGCGCGGGCTGAAGCCGACGGCTCTGGTCCAGCGGTTCGTGGAACTCGTTGCCAAGCGGCAGGAACGGTGGATCGCGAACGTCAGCGTCACCCGTCCGCTGACGGACGAGCAGTTCAACCGGCTTCAGGCCGGACTGAACAATCTCTACGGACGCGATCTCAAGATCAACGTCAACATCGATCCAACGCTGGTTGGTGGCATCCGCGTGGTCGTGGGCGACGAGGTTGTTGACGCAACCGCCGCCACCCGGCTCACCGAGCTCCGCCGCAGGCTGGCCGGCTAGGTCCTCCGGGATCCGTCGCGCCAACCACACAACAGACTGAACAAACCCCGGTCGTCGCCGAGAAACACCGCGATGATCATAACCAAGGAGAGCAGGGACTGCAGATGGCCGAATTGACCATCAATGCCGATGACGTCCGCAACGCCTTGACCGACTTCGCCGCGTCCTATGAACCGGGCACTGCGCAGCGCGTTGAGGTTGGCCGCGTCACCACGGCAAGCGACGGCATCGCCAAGGTGGAGGGCCTTCCCTCCGTCATGGCCAACGAGCTGCTTCGTTTCGAAGACGGCACCCTGGGCCTGGCCCAGAACCTCGACACCCGTGAAATCGGCGTTGTGGTGCTCGGCGACTTCGCCGGGATCGAAGAGGGCCAGGAAGTCCACCGCACCGGAGAGATCCTCTCCGTGCCGGTTGGCGACGCCTTCCTCGGCCGCGTGGTCGACCCGCTGGGCGTTCCCATCGACGACCTCGGCGAGATCGCTGCCGAGGGACGCCGTCCGCTCGAGCTTCAGGCCCCGGGCGTTACGCAGCGCCAGTCGGTCACCGAGCCGATGCAGACGGGCATCAAGGCCATCGACGCCATGATCCCGATCGGCCGCGGCCAGCGCCAGCTGATCATCGGCGACCGCCAGACGGGCAAGACCGCCATCGCGGTCGACACCATCATCAACCAGAAGGCCAACTGGGACTCCGGCGACGTGAAGAAGCAGGTTCGCTGCGTCTACGTCGCCATCGGTCAGAAGGCGTCGACCATCGCGGCCGTCCGCCAGACGCTCGAGGAGAAGGGCGCGCTGGAGTACACCACCATCATCGCCTCCCCGGCGTCCGACCCGGCCGGCTTCAAGTACCTGGCACCCTACGCCGGTTCGGCCATCGGGCAGCACTGGATGTACGGCGGCAAGCACGTCCTCATCGTGTTCGACGACCTCTCCAAGCAAGCCGAGGCGTACCGCGCAGTTTCGCTGCTCCTTCGCCGTCCGCCGGGACGCGAGGCCTACCCGGGCGACGTGTTCTACCTGCACTCCCGCCTGCTGGAGCGTTGCGCCAAGCTGTCCGACGAGCTCGGCGGCGGTTCGATGACCGGTCTCCCGCTCATCGAGACCAAGGCGAACGACGTCTCGGCCTACATCCCGACCAACGTCATCTCCATCACCGACGGTCAGATCTTCCTGCAGTCGGACCTCTTCAACGCCAACCAGCGCCCGGCAGTCGACGTGGGCATCTCGGTGTCCCGCGTTGGCGGCGCCGCCCAGCTGAAGTCGATGAAGAAGGTCTCCGGCACGCTGAAGCTCGAGCTCGCCCAGTACCGCGACATGCAGGCGTTCGCAATGTTCGCCTCGGATCTCGATGCCGCCTCCAAGCAGCAGCTGACCCGTGGCGCGCGCCTGATGGAACTGCTCAAGCAGGGCCAGTACTCGCCGTTCCCGGTCGAGGACCAGGTTGTCTCCGTGTGGGCCGGCACCAACGGTTTCCTCGACGACGTTCCGGTTGAGGACGTCCGCCGCTTCGAGGCACAGTTCCTCGAGCACCTGAGGAACCGCAGCGACGTCCTGACGACCCTTGCCCAGACGGGCAAGATCGAGGATTCGACGGTCGAAGCACTCAGGGGCGAAATCACCGAGTTCAAGAAGGGCTTCTTCGGGGAGGGCGACAACCACCTGGTTGGCGCCGGCCACGAGGAACACTCCCCGCTGGACGAGGAATCCGTCGACCAGGAAAAGATCGTCAGGCAGAAGCGCTGACCATTCGTGAAGTGGTGCCGGCCGCACGGCGGCCGGCACCGCATTCGCGAATAAGGAAAGGATAAACATGGGAGCCCAGATTCGGGTCTACCGCCAGAAGATTGCCTCGACCTCGTCGATGCGCAAGATCTTTAAGGCGATGGAACTGATCGCTACTTCCCGCATTGGCAAGGCGCGCAGCCGCGTCGCGGCGTCGTTGCCGTACTCCAATGCGATCACCCGTGCCGTTTCCGCCGTCGCGTCCCAGTCCGAGGTCGAGCACCCGCTCACCACCGAGCCGGAGCAGATCCGCCGCTCGGCCGTGGTGGTCATGACTTCCGACCGTGGCCTGGCCGGTGCCTACTCCGCCAGCGTGATGAAGCAGGCGGAATCGCTTGCGGAACTGCTTCGCGAAGAAGGCAAGGAAATCAAGGTGTACCTGGTCGGCCGCAAGGCCCAGGCATACTTCGACTTCCGCGGACGCGAGTACACGCGTGTCTGGACCGGTGGAACCGATGCGCCGGCCTTCGAGACGGCCCGTGAAATCGGCCGCGCGCTTCTTGAGGATTTCGCCACCCCCTTCGAAGAGGGCGGCGTGGACGAGATCCACATCGTGCACACCCAGTTCAAGTCCATGGTCGTGCAGGTACCGACGGTCATTCGCCTCCTGCCCCTCGAGGTCGTCGAGGAGGAGGTCGTGAACGAATCGGACCTCCTTCCCCTCTACGACTACGAGCCGGAGCCTGAACAGGTCCTCGACGCCCTTCTTCCCCGCTACATCGAGTCGCGCATCTTCTCGGCGCTTCTCCAAGCAGCGGCTTCCGAACTGGCGGCACGCCAGCGTGCGATGAAGTCGGCGGGCGACAACGCCAGCGACCTCATCGAGAAGTACACCCGGTTGCGGAACAACGCACGCCAGGCGGAGATCACGCAGGAGCTGACCGAGATCGTGGCAGGCGCCGACGCGCTCAGCGCGTCCTAGTCTGCCGACCACACGTAACCCCACGCTAGACAGACAAGCGAAGTGAGAGAGATGACTGCCCAACTGAACGAGCAGGGAACCGCTGCCGCGACCTCCGGTGCCACCGGACGCATCGCCCGCGTCATCGGTCCGGTCGTCGACGTCGAATTCCCGGCCGATGCCCTTCCCGCCATTTACAACGCACTGACCACGGAGATCACGCTTAACGGCGAGACCCACACGATCACGTTCGAGACCAGCCAGCACCTCGGCGACAACCTGGTCCGCGCCATCGCCCTGCAGGCCACCGACGGACTCGTCCGCGGCACGGTTGTGCAGGACTCGGGCGCAGCCATTTCCGTCCCCGTCGGCGACGTCGTCAAGGGCCACATCTTCAACGTCCTCGGCCAGCCGCTGGACGTTGCCGCGTCGGACCTGGAGATCACGGAGCGCTGGCCGATCCACCGCAAGCCCCCGGCGTTCGCGACGCTCGAGGGCTCGACCGAGATGCTGGAGACCGGCATCAAGTCGATCGACCTTCTCACCCCGTACATCAAGGGTGGAAAGATCGGCCTCTTCGGCGGCGCGGGTGTTGGCAAGACCGTGTTGATCCAGGAAATGATCACCCGCGTGGCCCGCAACTTCGGCGGCACCTCGGTGTTCGCCGGCGTCGGCGAGCGTACCCGCGAGGGCAACGACCTCTGGGTCGAAATGGAAGAGTCCGGCGTCCTGAAGGACACGGCCCTTGTGTTCGGCCAGATGGACGAGCCGCCGGGCACGCGTCTCCGCGTCGCGCTGTCGGCGCTGACCATGGCGGAGTACTTCCGCGATGTGCAGAACCAGGACGTGCTGTTGTTCATCGACAACATCTTCCGCTTCACGCAGGCCGGCTCCGAGGTCTCGACCCTTCTGGGCCGCATGCCGTCCGCCGTGGGCTACCAGCCGAACCTTGCCGACGAGATGGGCATCCTGCAGGAGCGCATCACCTCGACCAAGGGCCACTCGATCACGTCGATGCAGGCCGTCTACGTTCCCGCGGACGACTACACCGACCCGGCCCCCGCGGCGACGTTCGCCCACCTGGACGCCACCACGGAACTGTCCCGCGAGATCGCCTCGCGCGGCCTGTACCCGGCCATCGACCCGCTGACCTCGACGTCGCGCATCCTCGACCCGCAGTACGTGGGCCAGGCGCACTACGACGTGGCCGTGCAGGTCAAGCAGATCCTCCAGAAGAACAAGGAACTGCAGGACATCATCGCGATCCTCGGCATCGACGAGCTCGGCGAAGAGGACAAGATCGTCGTCTCGCGCGCGCGCCGCATCCAGCAGTTCCTCTCGCAGAACACCTACACCGCCAAGCAGTTCACCGGTGTTGAAGGCTCCACGGTCTCCATCAAGGACACCATCGAGGGCTTCAAGGCGATCTGCGACGGCGACCTGGACCACATCGCCGAGCAGGCGTTCTTCAACATTGGCGGACTCGACGACGTCGAGCGCCAGTGGGCCAAGATCCAGGAACAGACCAAGTAGCCATGGCCGAACTCGAAGTCGAAATCGTTGCCGCCGACCACTTCGTGTGGTCGGGGGCGGCGACCATGGTCAAGGCCCGCACAAGCGACGGCGACATCGGTGTTCTGCCGGGCCACAGCCCGGTGCTCGCCGTGCTCGCGGAGGGTGTGCTGGAGATCCAGCCCGTCCACGGATCGCGGATCACGGTTCAGGCCGACGGCGGTTTCTTCTCCGTCGACAAGGACCGGGTCGTAATCGTCGCCGACAACGCTCAGCTGGACGGTTCCGCCACGGCAGGAAACCGATAGTCCGGCCTTGAACGAAGTCGGCATCACCTTCGCCATCCTGGCCGCGGCACTGCTGCTGGTCGCGATGGTCTTGGGAGCCATGGGGTTGCGCCGCTATCATCTGCAGCGCGCCCTGGGCACCTTCGACGCCTCCATCTCCACCGCCCGCGGGCACTGGATGATGGGGGTTTGTCGTTATGCGGAGGGTGAACTCGAATTCATGCGGCTGTTCTCCGTCTCTCCGGTCCCGTTGCGGCGTTTCCTGCGCAGCTCCCTGGAGCTGCAGGGATGGCGGCAGCCGGCGGAGTGGGAGGTTGCGCGGATCCAACCGGGCAGCATTGTGGTCTCGCTGGAGTACAACGGCGAGGACATACTGCTGGCCATGGACTACGGCGCCTACACGGGGCTGAGCACGTGGCTGGAAGCCGGTCCGGCCGTCGGCGTCGGCACCTGGCGCTAGGAGTCACCCGTCACGCAAAGGAGGGGCGCATCCGTGAGGATGCGCCCCTCCTTGTGCTCGGGCCCGCCGTCTGGCGGGCCGCCGCGTCCCTAGACCGCGGTCACTCCGGTGGCCTGGGGGCCCTTGGCTCCCTGACCGATCTCGAACTCGACCCGCTGGTTCTCCTCGAGGGTGCGGAAGCCGTTGGTCTGGATTTCGGAATAGTGAACGAAAACGTCGCCTTCGGATCCGTCCGGGGTGATGAACCCGAACCCCTTCTCTGCGTTGAACCACTTCACGGTGCCCTGCGCCATGTATTTCTCCTACGGTGTTAATGTTGACGGCCTGTGCACCTCACACCGGCCGGGCGGTACCGAAGTGGGAAGTGTGCGGCCCGCGTCGGAGCCGCGGCCTCCACACCCGCAACCTGCTTTGCGGGTATGACAAACACCAACACAAAGACTGAGTCCAGCATCACACAACCCGGTGAAACGGGCAACGGTTTTACCCGCGTGTTTCGCTGACTTCGGGCGATTCGAGGCGTTTGCCGGCCAGATAGACGGCCTCGAGGTTCATCGCGGCGTCGAGAACCAGCACATCCGCCCGGAAACCCATGTGCAACGAGCCGACCTCGTCGGCGAGACCCAGGACGGCCGCCGGGATCGATGTGGCGCTGCGCAGGGCGTCCGCCAACGGGACTCCGGCCGCGACCGTCGCCCGGACGACGTCGAGCAGCGTGGCGGTGCCGCCCGCGAGCGTCCCGTCGTGGAGCAAGGCCACGCCGTCCACCACGGGCACGCTGGCCGGGCCGAGCACGTAGTTGCCGTCGCCCAAGCCCGTCGCCGCCATGGAATCGGTCACCAGCGCGATCGCCTCGCTGCCCACGAGGGAGAAGACCGTCGCCACCGTGAAGGGGTCCACGTGCCGCCCGTCCCCGATGAGCTCAAGCACGGCACGCCCCTCGGCCGCAGCGGCCAAGCAGGCGGCCACCGGCCCGGGGGAGCGGTGGTGCATCGGGGGCATGGCGTTGAAGAGGTGTGTCACCGTGGGGCGTTCGGTGTAGCCGTCGAAACCCGCGGATCCCAGTTCCTCGGCGGCGAGCCGAAGCGATGCGGCCACCGTGTGCGCGTCGGCGTCGGTGTGTCCGATCGAGGGGACAACGCCGTGCGAGGCCAGCTGCTCGACGAGCGCCTCCGCCCCGTCCAGCTCCGGCGCGTAGGTCATGGTGCGCAACTGGGCGCGGGAGGACTCGACGAGACTGTCGACGAAGTCCGGGTCCGGCGCCCCGAGGTGTGCGGGGTCCTGTGCTCCGCAACGCGCGCTGGAAAGGAACGGGCCCTCGGCGTGGATGCCGGCGATCGCACCCTCCTCCGCGAATCCTGCTAGCGTTTCCGCGGCCGCGAGCATCGCCGAGCGGTCCCCCGAGACGACGCTGGCGAGGACCGTCGTGGTCCCGGAGGCGTGGAGGAAATCCAGGGCGCCGGAGATCTCAGACGTGCCGGCCGTCGCGAAATCGACGCCCGCCGCACCGTGGCAGTGCAGGTCCACAAGCCCGGGGACCAGCAGCGCCCGCTGCGGCACGGCCACCTGTTCGAACTCCGCGAAGTCGGGCTGGCGGGAGAACTCCTCGGCGGTTCCCGCGAACACGATTCTGTCCCCGTCGATCGCCACGGCGCCGTCGTCGATCGTCCGGCCGTCGGTCACGATCCTGCCGGCGAGCCAGAGGCGGGCGGGTTCCTCGATCGAAGTCATGCGTCCATCATAGGCACGGGCCCTCGGGGCCCGTCTGTAGCGGCCCGTGGGGCCGGCCGCTAGAACAGCCGAGAGGCGCTGTCGTCCACGCCGCGCATGGCGTCGTAGTCCAGCGTCAGGCATTCGATTCCGCGGTCCGCGGCGAGCGTGCGCGCCTGCGGCTTGATCTGCTGGGCCGCGAAGACTCCGCGAACCGGGGCGAGGCGGGGGTCGCGGTTCATCAGCTCCAGGTAGCGGGTGAGCTGTTCGACGCCGTCGATGTCGCCGCGGCGCTTGAGCTCGATCGCGACCGTCGCGCCGTTCGCGTCCCGGGCGAGGATGTCCACGGGGCCGATGGCGGTCATGAACTCACGCCGGACCAGCGTGTAGCCGGCACCGAGCGTCTCGATCTGGTCCGCAAGCAGCCTCTGCAGATCGGCCTCCACGCCGTCCTTGATGAGGCCCGGATCGATGCCCAGGTCGTGGCTCGTATCGTGCAGGGTCTCGTGGATGCGGATGACCAGCCGGTCGTCGCTTTTGGCGTGCTGCACGTGCCAGACGTCAACCACGCCGGTGAGCGCCTCGTCGTCGTCGGCGGCCACCGCGCGCATGGTCGCGGGCGGGCTCATCCAGTTCAGCGGCTTGTAGGAACCGCCGTCGGAGTGGATGAGGACGGAGCCGTCGGCCTTCACCATCAGCAGGCGCGTGGCCAGCGGCAGGTGGGCTCGGAGGCGGCCCTCGTAGTCGACTGAACAACGGGCTATCACTAAACGCACAGAGAGTACTGTACCGGGTTGCCCGGGGCGGCCCCGCCGTGGGGCAGAATGGTGGCATGCCCCGTTCCAACCGTCCGCGCCGTGCCGGCGGAAGCGCACGAGGCGGAAAATGGGCCCGCAACGAGGGGCCCGAGGAGGGCGCCGCCCCGCTGGAGCGCACCCGCTTCGGTATTCCCGAACTGCAGGACGCGCCCGACGGACAGTGGCACGTCAGGCGGGTGTCCCCGGTCCGCGCCGCGAAGACGTACACCTGTCCGGGGTGCCGCATGCAGATCGCCCCGGGGACCGACCATCTTGTGGCCTGGCGGGCCGACCACCTCTTCGGCGACGAGCGGGCGGCCGCGGAGCGACGCCACTGGCACACCCGCTGCTGGGGCACACGGAGCCACCACTACCGCTGAGCGACGACCGCCGGCAATCGGGCTAGAGGCGGTCCTGGCGGACGATGAAGACCTCCCGCAGCAGCAGCATGGCGGCGGCGGCAAGGGGAATGGCCATCAGCGCTCCGGCGATGCCCATCAGCGCGCCGCCGGCAATCACCGCGATGACGGCCACGGCGCCCGGCACGGCCACCGCGCGCTGCATCACCCGGGGCGAGATGAAGTAGGCCTCGATCTGCAGGTAGGCGAAGTAGAAGCCCGCGTAGATCGCGGCAGTCTGCCAATCGACGGTCAGCGCGATCAGCGACACGACGATTCCGGCCACGACGGCGCCCACCAGCGGCACAAAGGCGAGCATGGCCACAACGAGGGCCAGCAGCAGGCCGAAGGGGATCTCCAGGACTGTCATCAGGATGAAGGCGTACGTGGCGTTGATGAAGGCCACGAACGCCTGCCCGATGACGTAGTTGCCGACGCTTGTGGTGATCTGTTCGGACAGGACCTGGACCCGCGCCCGGCGGGACCTCGGCGCCAGGCGGTAGGACCACGCCTTGAGTGCCGGGAGGGACGCCAGGAAATAGATGGCGAGGACCAGGACGGTCAGCATGCCGAAGAGTCCCTGCGCGATGATGGTGCCCGCCCCGATCACGCCGCCGAACACCCCGCCGACCGCATCGGAGTTTTGAAAGAACTTGTTGACCTCTTCCGTCACCCGGTCCCTGACCTGGAACTGGTTGTCGATCGTGCGGAAGAAGTCGGAATTGAGGAAATCGTCGACGAAGCCCGGCGCACGATCGATGAACTGCCCCGTCTGGGACACGATCGTGGGGATAAGCGTCCCGAAGACGGCCGCGAACACGGCCGACAGCAGCAACATGGCGACGATCACGCCGGCCGGGCGCGGCAGTCCCCGGCGCTCGATCCACTTGACCACGGGATCCAGGCCGAGCGCGATGAACAGCGCGACGGCGATCCACACCACGAGTTGTCCGACGTTGGTCAGGATGAAGTAGCCCAGCAGGGCGAGGCCGACGCCGACGGTTCCCATAAATCCGGTTTGGATCGGGTGCCGCGCGTTCCGGTAGGCCAGGAGCGCCGCCTCGGCGTCGAGGGCCCCTTCGGGTTCGGGTGGAACGTCGAACCGCGAGCGGTGCTGCGTGCGTCCGAAGACGGCGCGGATCTTCTCCGTCAGGGACGGTGCCGCGGGCGGCGCGTCGACCTCCGGGTGGCCCGGGCGCACCGGCTCGGCCGCCACGGCGGCGTTCGGGAGCGTGCCGTCCGCCGGGGCCGCTCCCGCGGCGTGCGGCTCGTGGGCGGACTCCACTGCGCCTTCCGGCGTGCCGGGGGATGCGCCCGGCGCGTCGTCTTCGGGATGCGTTTTCACAGGGCGAGCCTACCCGTCGGCGTGCCGTCGCCGCCGGACTGGGCGGGCGAGTCCCGGCGGGGGCCAAAGTGTTGCCAGCCACACCGGGAACACCGGCGGTAACCAATTCGTTATCATTGGAGTTGTGGTCCGAGGCGCCTCCGTGCCCGGGACCACGCCTGAGGCCGTTGTGCGACCCCTTCCGTTAGGTGAAATGTAGTGCGAATCTTGTTAGCTGTGTTGGCAATCCTGCTGGGGGCCGCCGCCCTCCTGGTGGGCATCGGCCAGCGGACCTTTTGGGCTCCGCCGGAGACAGCGATGGCGACGCTCGCGGCCCCCCTGGCCGACGCTCCGCTGACGATCATCGAGCCCGGTGTCGCGGGCGTCCACCCGGACGCCGTCGACATCACGATCGACGGCGATGGCGAGTTCGTGGCCGCCTTGGGCCGCAGCTCCGACGTCGACGCCTGGGTGGGCAAGGCCGCACACAACACGATCACCGGCGTGGACACCGTCAACGACGTCCTCTTCGCCGAGCACACGGACGGGGAGCCCAAGGTTCCCAACCCCGAGAATTCGGACCTCTGGGTCGATTCGGAGACCGCCGACGGCCAGCTGTTGCACAAGTGGACCGAGCCCGCCCAGGGCGACTGGTCGCTGCTGCTCGCGGCCGACGGCACCGAGCCCGCGCCGACGTCGATCACCGTCTCTTGGCCGAACGACGCCAGCACCCCGTTCGCCATCCCCCTGATCATTGCCGGCTCGCTGCTGCTGGTGCTTGGGCTGGCCCTGTCCGTCGTCTCGGGACGCGGACGCGGAGGGTCGGGAACGGCCGCGGCGAAGTCACCGGAGGCTCCACGGGCCGACCGTGGCGACGCCGCGCCCCCGGGCGTCGCGAAGCGCGGCATCGTTGTGGCGCTGGCCGCCGTGCTGGCCGTGGCTCCGGCCACCCCGGCGCTTGCGGCCGGTCCCGCACCTCTGCCGCAGTCGGCATCGCCGTCCGAGAGCGCGATGACGTCCGACGAACCGGTCGACGGCGAGAACGCGGTTCCCGCGGTGCTCCTCGACGTGCAGCTGGAACGCATTCTGGCATCCGTCGCCGAGACGGTCGCGGAAGGGGATTCGGCGCGCGACGCCAAGAAGCTCGAGAGCCGTGCGACGGGCCAGGCGCAGCTGCTCCGCAAAGCCAACTACGGCCAGCGCGCCAAGGGCCTGAAGGTGGCCGCCCCCGCCGCGGTGGCCGAGGGCCCGGTGCTCTCCGCCGCCGTCACAACGTCCACCGAATGGCCGCGGACGGTCACGGCCGTGACCAAGGCCAAGAAGGCCTCGGTGCCCCAGGTGCTCACGCTGACGCAGGCCGACGCGCGGGCGAACTACAAGCTGGTGTCCAGCGTTTCCATGCTGCCCGGCTCCGAGTTTCCGGGCATCGCCGTGGGCGATCCATCCGTGAAGACCCTCGGCGCCGACGCCAAGGATCTGGTGCTGACACCGAAGGCGGCCGCCGCCCAGCTCGCCCAGTACCTCAGCAACCCGAGGGCCAAGAGCAAGGCGAGCTTCGCCGAGAGCGTCTTCATCACGGCCACCCACAAGGGTCAGAACGACGTGGCGAAGGCCAACAAGGACGCATCCATCAAGTACTCGCGCAAGGTCAACGAGTCGCGGACGACCGCGGTCTCCACGCCAGACGGCGGCGCCATTGTCACCGCCTACCTGACCAGCACGATGACCGCGCAGCCGAAGGAGGACGGCGGAACGGTCAAGCTGGACGACCTCAGCGCCAAGCTGGCCGGGGCCCCCACCACGAAGGAGCGCGTCGACATCGCCTACGCGGAGCCGGTCGTCTTCTACATTCCGGCCTCGGGCAGCAAGGACAAGGTCAGCCTCATCGCCGGCGACGTTGTGCTCATCTCGGCGAAGGTCGCCGACTAGTCGCGGACCGCGGCCCCGCCGCGGCCACGGGAACGCCGTAGCGGCTCCGCGCCGTCGAATGCATAAGGTGGAAGCATGACCAGCACAGAAGAACCCGCAGCCGCGTCCTCACGGGGCGCCTTCGACCTATCCTCACTGGCGGCAGCCGGACAGGGTGCCCCGCCGGCGTCGGCCGGGGGTCCCTCGGCACAGCTCGCCGCCGGCGCCCCGCAGCCCGTCCCGGCAGCCGCGGGCGCCGGCGGATCCTGGGTGCGCTCGGTGACCCAACAGGACTTTCCCGAGTTGGTGTCGTTGTCGCAGCGGGTTCCCGTCGTTGTGTCCTTGGGGAGCGGGGGAGTGCCCGCGTCGGAGCAGCTGGACCAGGCCATCGGCAGGGTCGTCGACTCCTACGGCGGCCGGCTGGTCCTGGCGACGGTGGACACCGACCGCGAGCCGGCCATCGCGCAGGCTTTCCGCATCCAGCAGGTCCCCTCCGTGGTCGCCCTGCTGAACGGTCAGCCGGTCCCGATGTTCCAGGGGGCCATGTCCGAGGACCAGATGCGGTCCCTGCTTGACGAACTTCTCCAACTCGGCATCCAGCACGGCGTCGCGGGCACCGTTCCGCCGCTCGGGGCCCCCGCGGCGGACGCCCCCGTTCCGCCGCTCCACCAAGAGGCGATCGACGCCATCGACGCCGGAGACTACGACGCCGCGGCCGCCGCATACCGAAAGGCGTTGGCGGAAAAGCCGAACGACACCGATGCCGCGACGGGCCTGGCGCACGTCGAGCTCCTCCAGCGCACCGCGGCCGCCGACGCGCGCGCCGTCAGGAGCGAGGCGGCCGAGAACCCCGACTCCGTCGCGGCGCAACTCGCCGTCGCGGACCTGGATGTCACGGGAGGCCACGTGGAGGATGCGTTCGCCCGGCTTGTGTCCCTCGTCGGGCGGACTTTCGGGGAGGACCGCGAGACGGTCCGCGCCCGCCTCGTCGATCTGTACACCGTGGTGGGAATCCAGGATCCCCGCGTGGCCAAGTCGCGGCAGGCGCTGGCCCGCGTCCTGTTCTAGCCGATGACGCGGTGACGGTTCGGGGCGGCGCCGCAGGCCGGCGTAGTCCCTTGTGCTGAGCCCCGGTTTTCCTCCGCAGGGATGACGCCCCGGCGACCGGCCGGCTGTTAGATTTTTGCCATGACAGCCCAGACACCCAACCCCGTGGCGCCCGCCATCGCCATTCGGGGCCTCGGAAAGCGGTATGGCGACAAGATTGCCGTCAACGGCATCGCGCTTGATGTGCCGTCCGGTTCCTTTTACGGGCTTGTGGGCCCCAACGGGGCCGGCAAGACGACCACGCTGTCCATGGCGACGGGCCTGCTGCGGCCCGACGCCGGACAGGTGTGGGTCCACGGGGTTGACGTGTGGAGCGACACGCTCAAGGCCAAGTCGCTCCTGGGGGTGCTGGCGGACGGGGTCCGCCTGTTCGACCGCCTCAGCGGCCGGCAGCTGGTGACGTATTCGGGCCTCCTGCGCGGCATGGACGCCGCGACGGTCGAGGAGCGGACCAACGACCTCCTCCGCGTCCTGGACCTGGAGGGCGCCGCGTCCAAGCTGGTGGTCGACTATTCCGCGGGCATGACCAAGAAAATCGCCTTGGCCACCGCGCTGATCCACTCCCCGCGCGTCCTGGTCCTCGACGAGCCCTTCGAGGCGGTCGACCCGGTATCCGCCGCCAACATCCGGGACATCCTGGCGGACTACGTGTCCCACGGTGGCACCGTGGTGGTGTCCAGCCACGTAATGGACCTCGTGCAGCGCATGTGCTCCCACGTGGCCGTCATCGCACAGGGCAACCTCTTGGCGTCCGGGACAGTGGCGGACGTCCGCGGCGATTCCAGCCTCGAGGACCGCTTCGTGGAGCTCGTCGGTGGACGCGGAAGCAGCGAGGGCCTGTCGTGGTTGCACAGCTCCTAAGACTGAAGGCGCGGCTGCTGGCCAACGGATTCCGGCGGAGCCCCTGGCAACTTGTCGGCGTCATCCTGGGCGGGCTCTACGGCCTGTTCATCGCCGCCACCCTGATAGCCGGCATGTACTACCTCGGCACGCAGCCGGACGAACTGGTGCGCGCCGTGCTCGTGATCTTCGTCGCCGTGTTGGTGCTCGGCTGGGCGCTGCTGCCGGTGATCCTCACGGGAATCGACCTCACCCTGGACCCGTCCCGCTTCGCGACGTTCACCGTTCCGCCCAAGCAGCTGGTCATCGGCCTGTTGCTGGGCGGCTTCATCGGTGTCCCGGGACTCGTGACACTTATCCTGCTGTCCAGCCAGGCGGTGGCGTGGCGGCAGGATCCCGCCGCCGCGGCCGTCGCCATCCTCTGCGGCGCGCTCACCGCCGTCCTGTGCCTCGTGCTGGCGCGGTTGACCACAACGGCGGCAACGGCGCTGACTGCCAACCGCAGGTTCCGCGAGATAGGGACGGTCCTGCTCTTTGTGCCCCTGCTGCTGCTCGGACCAATCCTCGGCAGCGTGCAGAACGGATTCGAGGAGGCGCTGTCCTGGCTCCCCGCCGCCGCGGACGTCCTGGCGTGGACGCCGCTGGGATCCTTCACCGCCGTACCCGCCGATGTGGCCGCGGGCGCGTGGGGGATCGCGGCGGCGCGCTTCCTGGTCTCCGCCGGCTATCTTGCGGCGGCGGTGTGGGTCTGGAAGAACGCCCTCGTGCGCGCCCTGGAGACGCCGCCGAGGGCCTCCGACGGCGGCAAGGGCGCGGAGGGGCTCGGCGCGTTGCGCTGGTTCCCGCCCACCCCGTGGGGCGCGGTCGCCGGCCGTTGCCTGACCTACTGGCTCCGCGACCCGCGCTACGCCGCCAGCATCGTCGTGGTGCCGCTGATGCCCGTCCTGTTCTGGTACTGGGGCGCCCAGTCCGGCGACTACACGGCGATGCTCTTCATCGCGCCGCTGATCGCCGTGCTGATGGGATTCTCGATCTCGGCGGACGTCTCCTACGACAACACGGCGTTTTCCCTGCACGCCGTGGCGGGGATCCGCGGCTTCCACGACCGGCTTGGCCGGGCGCTTGCCTGCGCGGTCCTGGCCGTCCCGGTCGTGCTGCTGTCCGCGATCCTGCCGCCGCTGATCCTGGGGCGGGCCGAGCTGATGCCCGGAGTGCTTGGGCTCTCTTTCGGCGCCCTGATGACGGGACTGGGAGTCTCTTCGATCACATCCGCCCGCTTCACCTACTCCGTGCCCCTGCCAGGGGAGAGCCCGTTCAAGACACCGCCCGGGGCGGGCATGCGGATGATGGTGGTGCAGTTGGCCACATTCGGCGTGATGGGCCTTCTGCTGCTGCCGGAACTCGGCCTGATGCTGGCACAGCTGGTCACCGGCAACGACGCCTTCGGTTGGGCGGCTCTGGCGGCCGGGCTTGTGCTGGGGTCCGTGCTCCTGGTGGCCGGCCTGCGCGTGGGTGGTCGATGGTTCGACGCGCGCGTGCCGGAGCTGATGCAGGCGACGGTGTTGAACAGGTAGGCGGCACCGAACAAGCTGGCCCACCGGGGACGCCCCAAGGCGTGTTCGTCTCGCCGGCGTGGCGCTCTACGGTTGCTAGACTGGTGGGCATGAGCCTGCCCCCAGATCCCTTCGAAAGCGACCCGCGCGATCCCGGCACCGGCGGTGGAACCGCCACACTCGAACGCGAGGAGCAGCTCCAGGAAGTCGAGCCCGGCGACCGCGAGCGGTTTGCGCACTACGTGCGCAAGGAAAAGATCATGGAGTCCGCCCTGACCGGCGAGCCCGTCATCGCCCTGTGCGGGAAGGTCTGGACCCCGGGTCGGGACCCGCAAAAGTTCCCGGTGTGCCCGGAATGCAAGTCGATCTACGAAGGCATCAACCCGGGCGGGGACAAGGACAAGTAGCCGCCGGCCGGATTGCGGACGGCGCCTTCGCGACGTCCGCCCGGCCGCTGGCCCCGGGCTGCGCAGCCTGCAGTGCGCGTCCTCCGCTGGTGTGGTCCCACCAGTACGCGGAGGGCGACGGCCCGTGGGTCTTCGCCCACCCGGAACGCCGCCCCCTGAAACGTGGCGCCGGGCCAGCCGCCGCGGACCACCGCCGTTTCGGAGCCGGGGCTTTCCGTTCCAGCGGCTCGCCTCGCCCCGCACGCCGCCCCGCACGCCCGCCCCGAGTCTGCCGGGCAGGCGGCGGACACACACCATCAAGCACCGGTCCAGCCCCGCACCCTGACCATACCCACGCGCCGTTCGGCGTTCCGAGGAGTTTTTTCGTGGACGATGCCCTGTTCCATGTGGGCGAAAGCATGCCACCCGCGTACCCGGAGAGGGCCGCGTGGGGGACTGCCCCGAAGCTGCGCCAGTGGCAGAGCGAGGCCCTGGCCGCGTACTTCGCCACCGGTCCCCAGGATTTCCTTGCCGTCGCAACGCCGGGCGCCGGCAAAACGACGTTCGCGCTCCGGGTGGCGGCAATGCTGGTGGATTCCGGCACGGTGAACCGCATCACGGTGGTCGCGCCGACGGACCACCTGAAGCGCCAGTGGGCCGACGCGGCCGCCCGCATCGGACTCTCGCTCGACCCCAACTTCAAGAACGCGGACGGACGGCACGGCGCCGGCTATATCGGGGTGGCGGTCACGTACGCGCAGGTCGCGAGCAAGCCCATGCTGCACCGGGCCAAGACCGAGGCGGCCCGCACCCTGGTCATCCTCGACGAGATCCACCACGGTGGCGACGCGCTGAGCTGGGGCGAGGGAATCCGGGAGGCCTTCGAACCCGCCACCCGCAGGCTCGCGCTCACCGGCACGCCCTTCCGCTCGGACACCGCCCCCATCCCGTTCGTCGACTACGTGGAGGACAAGGCGGGCATCCGCCGCTCCCGGGCCGACTACACCTACGGCTACGGCAACGCGCTGAAGGACAACGTGGTCCGCCCGGTGATATTTATGGCGTACTCGGGCCAAATGCGCTGGCGCACCTCGGCCGGAGAGGAAATGGAGGCCCAGCTCGGCGAGGGCTTCACGAAGGACATCACCGCCCACGCGTGGCGCACCGCCCTGGATCCGCAGGGGGAGTGGATCCCCTCGGTGCTGGCGGCCGCCGACCAGCGGCTCACCGAGGTCCGGCGCACCATCCCGGACGCCGGCGGGCTGGTCATTGCCACCGACCACGACGACGCGCGGGCCTATGCAGCCCAGCTCAAGCGGATCACCGGGGAACCGGTGACCGTCATCCTGTCCGACGACGCCAAGGCCTCCGGAAAGATCGAGGCGTTCTCCGACGGCGAGCAGCGGTGGATGGTCGCGGTACGCATGGTGTCAGAGGGCGTCGACGTTCCCCGCCTTGCCGTGGGCGTGTACGCGACGTCCACGGCCACCCCGCTCTTCTTCGCGCAGGCAGTGGGCCGGTTCGTCCGCTCGCGCAAGCGCGGGGAGGTCGCCTCGGTCTTCCTGCCCTCCGTCCCGATCCTCATGGAACTCGCCAACCAGATGGAGCTGGAGCGGGACCATGCGCTGGACAGGCCGGAGCAGCATGTCGAAGATCCGGAGCACGTCCCCGAGGACGCGCTCATGGAGGAGGCCAACCGCGAGGACAAGGCCTCGGACGCCCTCACCAAGCAGAAGTTCGAGGCTCTCCAGTCCCAGGCGTCCTTCGACCGCGTCCTGTTCGACGGCGGCGAGTTCGGCATCGGAGGAATGATGGGCTCCGACGAGGAGCAGGACTTCCTCGGCATACCCGGGCTCCTCGACGCCGAGCAGGTTGGACAGCTGCTGCGGCAGCGCCAACAGGAGCATGCGACGCGGCGCAGCCGCAAGTCCGCGGTGCAGGGCCAGGAACCCGCCCCCGCCGTGGTCGACCACCGCCAGCTGATGGACCTGCGCGGCGAGCTCTCGAAGAACGTCTCCGCCTGGTCGGCGCGAACCGGTACGCCGCACGGCGTCATCCACACCAAGTTGCGCGAGGTCTGCGGAGGCCCGGCGGTGGCGCAGGCCAGCGCGGAACAGCTGACAAAGCGCCTCACCAAGCTGCAGGATTGGTTCGTCGGCCGCAAGTAGGGCAGGGCGATCCGCTCCTCCCGCCGTGCTGCCACGGAAGGGGCGGGGCATGGAATTCCTGCAAGTCGCACAGCACGCCAGCGACCTGGATCGGGCCGCCGCGTTCTATGCGCGGCTGCTCGGCGCAAAGCCGGCCGGGCACTTCGACCCGCCCGGCCTGCTGTTTTTTCGCCTCGGCTCCACCCGCCTGCTCCTAGAGGCCAATGCGCCGTCTTCCCTGCTGTACCTCCGGGTGGACAGCGTGCGGGAGACGGTGGACCGACTGCGTGCCGAGGGCGTGGAGATCGTGGCGGAGCCCCACATTATCTTCATCCACACGGACGACTCCCTCGGACCGGCCGGCAAGGCGGAGTGGCAGGCCTTCCTCAAGGACAGCGAGGGCAACACCGTGGCCGTCGCGAGCTGGGAGGACGGCGAGGCCTAAGGCCGGCCGGCCGCGCGGACGGCGACCCCGGCCCCGCGCAGGGCCGCCAGCGTCGTTTCGGCGTTCTCCGGATGGACCGCGGCCGTGAGATCGGACAGCACGGCGGTTTGGAAGCCGTCCGCGGCCGCGTCCCTGGCCGTGGCAAGCACGCAGTAGTCGGTGGCGATGCCAACAACGTCGATCGCGTCGACACCGCGCGAGCGCAACCAGTCTCCCAGCAGGTGCCCCGCCGGCCGCTCGCCCCGGTCGGGTTCGCGGTCCGGCGCGGTGGCCGCCGTGCCGGACGTCTGCGGCGCCCCGTGCCCCTCGAACCCCGAATACGCCGCCTCGTAGCGCCCCTTCCGGAACCACGCGTCCACCAACCCGGCGGCGATGGCGGGGGCGAGCCCGCGGTGGGGTTGGGCGCCCGCCGAACCCGCGACACAATGTGGCGGCCAGCTGTCGACGTAGTCGGGGCGTTCCGCGAAGTGCGAACCGGGATCGATGTGCCAATCTTGCGTGGCCGCCACGGCGAGGTATTCGGCGCGGTAGTCCGCCAGGTGTGTGGCAATGAGGGAGGCCACCGCGGCTCCACCGGACACGGCCAGAGACCCTCCCTCGCAGAAGTCGTTCTGCACGTCCACGATGATCAGCGCCCTGCCCGCCATGGCGTCCTTCCGGGTCCCGTTCGGCTAGTCCTGGTCGATGAATTCGGTGGGAACGACCGCCTCGCCCTTCTGCAGGCGGCGCGCCACCCCCGGCATCTCCTGGACGCTGTCGTGGTGCCGCTGCGCGGCGCGCACGACGCCCGCCGCGCCGGTCCAGCCTTCCAGGACCCTACCCGCGTCGACGAACTGGTGCAGCAGCTCCCGGTCGTTGGCGTCGGAGACCGGCCGCTCGCCCACGCCGACGAGTTCCGCCGTCGCGCGTCCGCGCTCGTTCAGCCGCCGGACGGCCGTCTTTCGCCCGCCCACGCTCGCCTTGTTCTTGGCAGCTTTGGCCACATCGACGAACGTGCCGGCGTCGTCCTCCCGGCTGACGAGCTTGTAGACCATCGACGCGGTCGGCGCGCCGGAACCGGTGACCAGCTCCGTGCCGACGCCGTAGGCGTCCACGGGCGCGGACTGGAGGGCGGCGATGGCGTACTCGTCCAAGTCCGAGGTCACCATGATGCGCGTGTTGTGGTTGCCGAGATCGTCGAGCAGGGTGCGCACCCAGCGCGCCTGCTCCACGAGGTCGCCGGAGTCCAGCCGGACGGCCCCCAGGTCGGGGCCGGCCACCTCGACCGCGGTGCGCACGCCCTGCTCGACGTCGTAGGTGTCCACCAGCAGGGTGGTGCCCTTGCCCATGGACGCGACCTGCGCCTCGAACGCGGCGCGCTCCGAATCGTGCAGCAACGTGAAGGAGTGCGCGGCGGTGCCGACCGTCTTCAGCCCATAGCGGTGCCCCGCCTCGAGGTTGGACGTGCTGTGGAATCCCGCCACGATCGCGGCGCGCGCGGCCGCGACCGCCGACTCCTCGTGGGTCCGCCGCGCGCCCATTTCAATGCAGGGGCGCGTCCCGGCGGAGGCGACCATCCGCGAGGCGGCCGACGCGATCGCGGAGTCGTGGTTTAGGACCGACAGGATAAAGGTCTCCAGGATGCAGGCCTCCGCGAACGTCGATTCGACGATGAGGATCGGCGAGTTGGGGAAGTAGAGGTCGCCCTCGGCATAACCGTGAATGTTGCCCGAGAAGCGGAAGTCCGCGAGGAAGTCGAGAGTGACCTTGTCGACGACCTTGTGTTCGGCCAAGAAAGCGAGCTGTTCCGCGCCGAAGCGGAAGTGTTCCAGCCCCTCGAGGATGCGCCCGGTGCCGGCGACCACGCCGTAGCGGCGGCCCTCCGGCAGCCGGCGGGCGAAGGCCTCGAAGACGGAGCGGCGGTGGGCCGCCCCGGAGTGCAGGGACGCCTGCAGCATGGTGAGCTCGTAGTGGTCGGTGAAGAGCGAGGTGGGCTGCTGCCACATGCGCGGTACTCCTCGGTCGGCGTCGATCGGCTTGGCGGCCGGGGCCGCACGTTCCATGCCACTCTAGTCCGGCACCGCGCGGGCACGGTCGTAGAATGGACGCATGCCAGTGATCACCGCCCAATCCGATGTCCTGCCCCGGGCCGAGACCGAAGGCAGCGTCCACCTCGACGTTCCCTACGTGCTGATCGTCTGGAACGATCCGGTCAACCTCATGAGCTACGTCAGCTTCGTTTTCCGCAGCCACTTCGGCTACAGCGAGGCGAAGGCCGACGCCCTGATGATGGAGGTCCACCAGAACGGGCGGTCCGTGGTGTCGACCGGCACGCGCGAGAAGGTCGAGGCGGATGTCGCCGCCATGCACGGCTTCGGGCTCTGGGCCACCCTCCAGCGGGCGGACGAGTCCTAGGCGTGGCGAAGGCATTCAAGAATTCCCACCGCGGCCTGAGCTGCCAGCTCGACAAGGCCGAGCGCGACCTCCTGAGGAACCTGTTCGAGGACGTCGTGACGATGCTGGAACCCGAGCCGCCGGTGTCCGGCGCCGCGGACGAGGATCCGCTGTGGGCCATGGTCGGCATGGATCCGCGGGCTGGCGCCGACGGGTTCGCCCCGCCGAGCGACGAGGCCGTGCTGCGCCTGCTCCCCGACGCAGTGAAGGACGATCCGAAGGCGTCGCTCGAATTTCGCCGGCTCACGGAGCGCGGACTCCGCGAGTCCAAGGTAGGCGCCCTGAGGGCGGCGGCGCTTGCCGTCGAGTCGTCCCCGGTGCTGCTGGCGCCCGCGGCCGCCCCGCAGTTCGCCGCGGCCCTCAACGACGTCCGGCTGGTCCTGGCCAAGCGGCTGGCGTTGGAGACGGAGGAGGACGCCGAGCGTGTCCACGCGGTCGACGACTGGGGGCGCGCCGAAAGCGTCGACGAGTATCTGGCGCTGGTCTACAACTTCGTCACGTGGCTGCAGGAATCGCTGATGCTGGCCCTGCACGAGTCGCTGTGACGTGGGCGACACTTGCCGCGCAAGCCGCCGGAGCGCGCGCCCGAAGCAGTAAGGTCTGTAGATCATGACTCACGAACCAGGCCCGCGCGCATCGGCGGACACGGTGACCTCGCCGCGGGCGGCGTCGCCCCTGGGGATCTTCGACTCCGGCGTCGGCGGTCTCACGGTTTCGCGCGCCATCATCGACCAGTTGCCCAACGAGTCCACGCTCTACGTGGGCGACACGGCGAACAGCCCCTACGGCCCCCTGCCCATCGCCGAGGTCCGGGCCAACGCGCTGGGAGTGATGGACGAGCTGGTCGACTCGGGCGTCAAGCTCCTCGTGATCGCCTGCAACTCCGCCTCCTCCGCCGTGCTCCGCGACGCGCGCGAGCGCTATACGGCGCGCTACGGGATACCGGTCGTCGAGGTTATCCAGCCGGCCGTCCGCCGCGCCGTGGCCGCGACGCGCACCGGCCGCATCGGGGTCATCGGGACGGCCGCGACCGTGGGATCGCGCGCCTACGAGGACGCCTTCGCCGCGGCCCCGCACCTGAACATCACGGCCGCGGCGTGTCCGCGCTTCGTCGAGTTCGTGGAGCGCGGCGTCACCACCGGTGAGGAACTGCTGCAGACTGCCGAGGAGTATCTGGCGCCGCTCAAGGCCGCCGGCGTCGACACCCTGGTGTTGGGTTGCACCCACTACCCGCTGCTGACGGGCGTCCTCTCCTATGTGATGGGCGACGGCGTGACGCTGGTTTCGAGCGCGGAGGAGACCGCGAAGGACGTCTACGCCGCGCTGCTGCGCCACGGGCTGTCCCGACCGGACGGGGCCGCGCCAACCCACGAGTTCATCGCGACAGGCGACGCGGAGTCCTTCGAGGTTCTTGCCCGCCGGTTCCTGGGGCCGGAGGTGCTCGGCGTCCAGCACGTGGACCACGTCGCCGCCCGCTACCCGACCGGCTCCATCGCCCGAATCACCCCCGAGATGATCGCCCGGGCCAGCGTTGGGGCGGGTGGCCGGCCGTGAAGCTCACCATCATCGGATGCAGCGGATCCTTCCCCGGCCCCGGCTCGCCGGCGTCGTGCTACCTGGTGACGGCGCACGACGGCGAGCGGCCGTGGCGGATCCTGCTGGACCTCGGCTCCGGGTCGCTGGGGGTCCTGCAGCGCTACATGGACCTTAAGGACATCGACGCGATCTTCCTGAGCCACCTGCACCCCGACCACTGCATGGACCTCTGCGGCCTGCACGTTGCCGTCCACTGGGACCCGGCAGGCTGGAACCGGGACCGCATCACCGTGTGGGGTCCCGCCGCCACGGCGGACCGCATGGCAACGGCCTACGGGCTGCCGACGGACCCGGGCATGCACGAGGACTTCGACTTCAACCACTGGGTCGCGCGGGAGCCCGTGACGCTGGGTCCCTTCACCATTACCGCCGTGCCCGTCCGCCACCCCGTCGAGGAGGCCTACGCCCTGCGCATCGAAGCCAGCGAGCCCACGCGTGACGGCGGCATCCGCACGTCGGTGCTGGCCTACTCCGGCGACACCGACACGTGCGACGGGCTGGTCGAGGCGGCCGCCGACTCGGACATGTTCCTCTGCGAGGCCGCGTTCGAGGAGGGGCGGGACGACGGGATCGACGGCGTCCACCTGACCGGGCGCCGCGCGGGGCAGATGGCGACGGAGGCTGGCGCGCGCCGGCTGCTGCTGACGCACGTCCCGGTCTGGACGGACATCAACACCGTGGTCGAGGAGGCCAAGGCAACCTACGACGGCGGCCTGGCGGTGGCCGTTTCGGGCGTCACCTACGGCGTCTGGTCCGGGAGCCGGCTCGGGGAGCCCCAGGCGGCCCCCGAGGTGCACGACCCCACCCGAGCCTAGGGCGGGGACGGCCGGACGGGTGTTCCGGGCGGGGTCCCATCCGCGCCTAAGCTTGGATCATGACTGACGCATCCACCGTTTCCCCCGTCCTGCGCGCCGATGGGCGCACCCCCGCGCAACTCCGCCCCATCAGCATCACCCGCGGCTGGTCCCGGCAGGCCGAGGGGTCCGCGCTGATCGAGTTCGGCAACACGCGCGTGCTGTGCACCGCGTCCTTCACGGCCGGGGTGCCGCGCTGGCTGAAGGGGGAGGGCAGCGGCTGGGTCACCGCCGAATACGCGATGCTTCCCCGGGCCACCAACACGCGTTCGGACCGCGAGTCCGTCAAGGGCAAGATCGGCGGCCGGACCCACGAGATTTCCCGCCTGATCGGCCGCTCGCTCCGTTCCATCATCGACACCAAGGCGCTGGGCGAGAACACGATCGTCCTGGACTGCGACGTCCTGCAAGCCGACGGCGGCACGCGCACCGCGGCCATCACCGGCGCCTACGTCGCCCTCGCCGAGGCGGTCCGCTGGGCCAAGGAGCAGAAGCTGGTCAAGCCCAACGCGACCGTACTCCGCGACACGGTGGCCGCCGTGAGCGTCGGCATCATCGACGGCGTCCCGATGCTCGACCTGCCCTACGTCGAGGACGTGCGGGCGGAGACTGACATGAACGTGGTCGTGACCGGGTCCGGAAAGTTCGTCGAGGTCCAGGGAACGGCCGAGGGAGCCCCGTTCGACCGCGACGAGCTGGACCTCCTCCTGGACCTGGCGCTGGCCGGAACCACCGAGCTCTCCCGCATCCAGCGCGAGACGTTGGGCGAGTCCGCGTGAGCGCGGCGGGAGTCGGCGCCCCGGCGCCGCGCCTGGTCCTCGCCACGCGCAACGCCGGCAAGCTGCGCGAACTCCGCGAGCTCCTCCGCGGCCGGATTCCCGGAGTGGACGTGGACACGCAGGTGGTGGACGCCGCCGCGCTGGGGGCCCCGGACGTGGCCGAGACTGGGACGACCTTCGAGGAGAACTCCCTCCTGAAGGCGCGCGCGGTCGCGGAGTTCACGGGCGTCCCCGCGATAGCCGACGACTCGGGCCTGTCCGTCGAGGTCCTCGGGGGCGCGCCGGGCATCTTCTCGGCCCGCTGGGCCGGAAAGCACGGCGACGACGCGGCCAACCTGCGGCTGCTGCTGGACCAGCTGGCCGACATCGCCGAACCGCACCGCGCGGCCGCCTTCGTTTGCGCCGCGGCCTTGGCGCTGCCGGGCGGTGGAGAGGCCGTGGAGGCGGGCTCCCTGTCGGGCACCCTGCTGCGAGAGCCGCGCGGCGCGGGCGGCTTCGGCTACGACCCCATCCTGCGCCCGGACGGCATGGAGCTCAGCTGCGCGGAGATCAGTTCCGAGGAGAAGAACGCCATCAGCCACCGGGGGCAGGCCTTCCGGGCGCTGCTCCCGCACATTGTGGAGGCCCTGTCCCTGGATGCCCCCGATTCCTGAGGGGTTCGCCACACGGGCGGCAGGGTGGCCGTGATTCGCCGGGGATCTAGGGCACACTTGAAGGCAATGAATATCTTGACTGCAGTCATCGCCGCCCAGTCCACAGAGCCCGCATCGGGCGGCTGGTTGTCCGGCTTCGCGGACTGGGCCGTGCGGTTGATGGAGACCATCGGCGCCCCGGGCGCGGCATTGGCCATCGCCCTGGAGAACCTGTTTCCGCCGTTGCCCTCCGAGGTCATCCTGCCGCTCGCCGGCTTCACCGCGAGCAGGGGGTCCTTCACGCTCGCGGAGGCGCTGATCTGGACCACCCTCGGCTCGGTGGTGGGTGCCATAGCGCTCTACTGGGTCGGGCGCGCGCTGGGGCGCCAGCGCACCCGGTGGGTCGTCTCCAAGCTTCCCCTGGTCGACCTCAAGGACGTCGACAGGGTCGAGGCGTGGTTCGACCGGCACGGGGCCGTGGCCGTCTTCTTCGGACGGATGATACCGATCTTCAGGAGCCTGGTCTCCATCCCGGCGGGCGTGACGGCCATGCCGCAGTGGAAGTTCATCGGCCTGACGACCGCGGGCAGCCTGATCTGGAACACCATCTTTGTGCTCGCGGGCTTCTACCTGGGCGAGAACTGGCAGATCGTCGAGGCCTACGCGGACACGTTCCAGAAGATCGTCATCGCGCTGGTCGCCCTCTTCCTCGTGTACTTCGTGGTCAGCCGCGTCGTCAAGCACCGGCGCGGCCGCGCCAGGGTGTCGAGCCCCGATTCGGTCAACGACGGCCAGTCCAGCTAGGGGCTGACGGGCATGTCCTACGACTTCACGTCCATCGACTTCGAGACGGCCAACGGGTTTCGCGGCTCGGCCTGTAGCGTGGGCCTGAGCAAGGTGCGCGACGGCGCGATCGTCGAGGAGGCATCGTGGCTGATGCGTCCTCCCGAGGGGTTCGACCACTTCGACGCGCGCAATGTCCAGATCCACGGAATCACGGCGGACATGGTCGCGGCCGAGCCCCGGTTCGGGGACCTCTTTCCGGAGATCGCCGGCTTTATCGGCGGCGACACGCTGGTCGCCCACAATGCGGCCTTCGACCTCGGTGTGATCCGCTCCGGCCTGGAGGCCTCCGGCCTGCCGGGGCCCGCCTACGACTATGCCTGCACCGTGATCCTGGCCCGCCGCAGCTACCAGCTTCCCTCCTATTCGCTGCCGTTCGCCGCCGAGGCCGCGGGCGTGCCGCTGCGGAACCACCACGACGCGGTCGAGGACGCCCGCGCCTGCGCCGGCATCATGATCGACATCGGCCGCATCCACGCCGCGCACACGGTGCAGGGGCTGCTTGGGGCGCTGGCGGTGCGGCCCGGCCGCGCCGAGGCCTTTGTGCCCGGAGACCCGCTCTCCAAGGCGACCCGCGACGCGCAGGGCTGGAAGCAGGCAGGTGGCCGGGTCCCCCAGCAGCCGGATTGGGCGGTGTGGCCGCAAGAGGGCAAGGACCCAGATCCGAATCCAGACGCCGACGCCTCGCACCCGCTGTTCGGCGAGACCGTGGTCTTTACCGGAAACCTCGGCATCAGCCGCCAGGAGGCCAAGAACCGCGCCGCCGCCGTCGGGGCCGCCACGGCGAGCCGCGTCACGCGCAGGACCTCCGTGCTGGTGGTGGGGGACGGCTTCACGGCGGCCGACCTTCGGGGCGGGCGGTTGACGTCGAAGGCAAAACACGTGCTCAGGCTCCGCGACTCGGGCGCCCGGGTGGAGGTGCTGGCCGAGGGGGAGTTCCTCCAGATGGTAGGCGGCTCCTGGCCGGCCGGCCGCTAGGCCTCCCCGAACGTCAGGCGGCGCCAGCGGCCCGCCATCTCGAGGATGGTCTCCGCCGACGGCGTGGCGTCGCCCCAGCCATCGGGCAGGGCGGCCGTGCCGTGCGCGGCGGCGACGAGCGCGCCGGCGAAAGCCGCCTCGGCCGTCCGCCCCTCCGCCGCCAAGGGGCCAACCGCTGCTGCGAAGGCGGCGCGCGCGTCCGCCGTGCCCGTCCCCGCGGCCCGCGCCGCCGAGACCGCGGCGCGGAGCGCGCCCCAGGCCGGGCCCTCGCCCCACCGGGCGTCGACGCTGTCCGCTCCGTCTGGCAATCCAAGGTCGCCTTCGAGCGCGCGCCGCACCCGGAGGGCCGCCTCCGCGGCCGCCGACGTCGCTGCGGCCGAGCCGTGGGTCAGCGCCGCGGCGTCCGTCGCGAACTTCGCCGTCGTGGCCCGCGTGACGCGCGGAAGCAACGCGGCGACCGCCGAGCGCGCCAACACCCCGGGCCCGTCCGCGGACGGATCGTTCGGGCGTCCCACCGTTCCCATGGAGTCGTGCGCCAGTCCCGCCAGGTCCTGCGGGTCCGCCGGTGTGATGCCGCCGGAAGCCAACGGAGCCAGCCGATCGTCGATCCAGCGCGGCCGCGGCTCCGGGGCGCCGTCGGGGAAGGAGCCGGTGGCCAGGCGGTGCCAGCGCAGGCCGGCGAGCCACATGCACGCGGCCTCGTCCGAGCCCACGCCGTCGTTGGCCCATTCGAGGGCCTCGAGCAACCCGTCCATCAGGAACAACTGCAGGCTGGATCCCCCGTCCACTCCCGCGCGGGGCGTGGACGGGGCACCCGGCCGGAAGCCCGGCGCCACCGCGGTCGCGGCGAGCACGGCCACGACGCGGTCGGTGAAATGTTCGGAGGAGAGGGAGGTTTCGTCGGTGGAAGTCACTCGGCAAGTGTAGTGAAGGCGTGGCAAATCCAACCTGTCGGAGCGCGCCAGTAACGTGGTGGGCATGCGAATGCTCCACACTTCCGATTGGCACCTGGGCCGGTCCTTCCACGGCGCCGGGCTCCTCGACGAGCAGCGGGCGTTCATCGACGAGATCGTGCGCGTCGTCGAGGAACGCTCCGTCGACGTGGTGCTCGTGGCGGGCGACGTCTACGACCGCGCCCTGCCGGGCGTGGACGTCGTTTCGCTGTTCGACGAGGCGTTGGTCCGGATCCGCCGGGCGGGCGCCCAGGTTGTGGTCAGCAGCGGCAACCACGATTCCGCCACCCGGCTGGGGTTCGGTCGCCGGTTGTTCGAGGAGGCGGGGTTGCACCTGCGGACGAGCGTGGCGGACCTGGACGCTCCCGTGGTCTTCGACGGCGCCGACCACAGCGTGGCCGTCTACGCCCTTCCGTATCTTGAGCCGCGCATGGTCGCCGAGGCGCTCGGCGTCGAGGGCGCCAGCCACTCGGCCGTTGTCTCCGCGGCACTTGGCCGCGTCCGGCGGGATCTTGCCGCCCGGCGTGCGGAATCCGCCGTTCCCGTCTCTTCCGTGGTCCTCGCGCACGTCTTTGCGGGCGGCGGAGCGACGTCCGAGAGCGAACGAGACCTGAGCGTCGGCGGACTGGACGTGGTTCCCGTGTCCCACTTCGAGGGATTCGACTACGTGGCGCTAGGGCACCTGCACGGCAGGCAACGCCTCGCGGACCACGTCCACTACTCCGGCTCCCCGCTGGCCTACTCCTTCTCCGAGGCGGGGCACACCAAGGGGGCGCTGCTGGTGGACGTCGACGCCGGCGGGCTGGCGGCGGTTGAGAACGTGCAGTGGTCCGCGCCCAAGCGCCTCGCCGTGCTCCGCGGCGAGCTTGCCGACCTGCTTGCCGACGGCGCGCTCGACTGGGCGGAGGGGGCCTGGTGCCAGGTCACGCTCACCGACGCGGAACGGCCATCGCGGGCCATGGAGCTTCTGCGGGCCAGGTTCCCCGGGACGCTGGTGCTGTCCTTCGACCCGCAAGGGCGGCGGGACCAGCCCGCCACGACCTACGCCGAGAGGCTGGCCGCGGCGGAAAGCGCGTTCGAGGTCTGCGAGGGCTTCGTCGAGCACGTCCGCCAGCGCCCGGCCAACGGCGCGGAGGCCGTCCTCCTGAACGACGTCCTCGCGGATGCCGCCGCGACACTGGTGAGCGCATGAGGATTCACCGCCTCGAAGTAGCGGCGTTCGGGCCGTTCGCCGACCGCCAGTCCGTCGACTTCGACGAGCTCTCGAGCGCCGGCCTCTTCCTGCTCAATGGCGAAACCGGTGCCGGGAAAACCAGCGTCCTGGATGCCATCTGCTACGCCCTCTACGGCGGCCTGCCCGGCGCGCGCGAAGGCTCGACCCGGCTGCGCAGCGACCACGCGGCGGACTCGGTGGCACCGGAGGTGGTCTGCGAATTCAGCACGGGGGGCCGGCGTTTCGAGGTCCTGCGCAGTCCCGCGTGGGATCGGCCGAAGTCCCGCGGCGCGGGGACCACTAGGCAGCAGGCGCAAAGCCGCCTCCGCGAGCTCGTCGACGGCGTTTGGCTGGACAAATCGGCCCGCAACGACGAGGTCTCCGGCGAGGTGCGTGCCGTGCTCGGCCTGGACAAGGAACAGTTCACCAAGGTGGCCATGCTGCCACAAGGCGAATTCGCCTCGTTCCTGCGCGCCAAGGATAGGGACCGTGAGTCCCTGCTGAAGAGGCTCTTCGACACCACCACCTATGCGTCCGTCGAACAACTGCTGGCCGACCGCCTCGCCGCGGCGAGGACGGAGGCCGAGGACGCGGGGCGCGAACGGAGCACACTCCTGGAGCACCTGCGCACCGAGGCCGCCGCGGAGCTGGCGGTGGCGCCGTCGGCTCTCTCGGTGACCACCGCCGCGCCGGCCGTGGAAGGCGACATTGAGGCCACGGCCGCGGACGCCGCCGCGACGGCCGGGGCCGTCGGCACTGTCGACGACCCTCTCGATGTCCCAGACGAGCTGCTCCCGCGGGCCGTGGCGGACCTCCTGGAGCTTCGGCTCTCGGAGAGCGACGAGGACCTGCGGTCAGCGGAGTCGGCCCTCTCGGAGGCCCAGGCGGCCAGCCGGGACCTCGAGGCCCGGCGGGACGACCACCGGCTCTTGCGCGAACTCGACGAACGGCGTGCGCGCCACGGTGACGCATCGGCCGCCGCCCAGGAGGCGACCGCGGCCCTGCGCGCGCACGTCCGGGCGCAGGCGGCCACAGGGCAGGCCAAGGCGCTTGCCGAGGCGGAGGCGGGGGACACCTCCGCGCAGGCCGCCAACCGCGAGGCCCTGGACGCCGTTCGCGTCCACCCCCTGGCCGACGCGTATCTGGGACGGCGGGACGCCGCGGAGGAGGCCTGGGCTACTGCCTCGGACCAGGCCGCCGTCCTTCTGGCGGCCCTGCCCCGCGAAGAGGAACACCTCGCGCAACGCCGGCGCGAGCTGGGATTGGCCCGGGACATCGAGTCGCTGGAGCGCGCACTGGCCAAGGACGAGGCGGACGACGCCGCAACCCGCTCCGCGCTGCCGGCGCTCCGCGAGGACGTCGAGGAGTCGGGTGTGCTCGCCGCGACGCTGGAGGCCCGGCGTGGCGAGTTGGAGAACTCCCGGCGCACGCTTCAGTCGGTGCGCGCACGTGAGGCCCACCGGCCGGTCGTGGCGGCCGCCGCCGAGGCGTGGGTCCGGGCGCAGGAGGCTGCCCTGCGGGCGCGCGGGGACACCACCCGCATGGCCCGCGCACGGTTGGCGCAGGCCGCCGCCGCCCTGGCCATCGAACTGGTCGACGGCGAGCCGTGCGCCGTGTGCGGTTCGCCGGAACATCCCGAACCGGCGTCTCTCGGGGGCGGCACCCTGGTCTCGGAGTCGGACGAGGCGGTTGCGGAGGCGAAGGCACGGGAGGCCGAGGAACGCGAATCCGTGGCGCGCGCCGCCCTGGAGGCCGCCCGCGCGGAAGAGGCCCGGTTGGATGCCTTGGCCGGCGGAGCCGACGCGAGCGGCGCGGAGCAGGCGGTCGGCCGTTCGGAGCTCGGGCTCGCCGAGGCCCAGGCCGCGGTTGAGCGCCACCTCGCGGCCCGGTCCGCCGAGGCCGAGGCGCGCCGCGTGATCGACGAGCTCGGATCGCGCCTGGCCCAAACGCGGCAGCGGCTGTCCGGGCTGCGGTCCGGCCTGGCGGAGCTGGAGGCGGCGTCCGAGCGGAGGCAGGGCGAGCTGGCCGACCTCCGCGGCGACCACACCACGCTCAAGGGCAGGCTGGACGACGTCCGCCGGGCCGAGCGCCTCCTGAGGAGCAGGGCCGACGCCGAAAGGGCGGCGGCGGACGCGGCCGAGGCCGTGGCCGGTGCCCGCGCCGCGTGGCACGCCGCCCTGCGGGAGCAGGGCTTCAGCGACGCGGAGGATCGCCTCGCGGCCCTGCTGGAACCCGACCGGGAACGGCAGTTGCGCACCGTGGAGGCCGAACACCAGGCCGAGGCGGTGCGCCTGGAGACGCTGGCGGCGCACCCGGGGATCGTACGGGCACGGGGTGCCGTCGCGGAGGGCGGCGGCGGGCCGACGGATGCCGCGGTGGCGGAGGCCGCGGCCCTCCGCGCCGCGCGCTCCGCGGACCGGGACTCCGCGCACCGGCGTCGCGCGGTCCTGGACGCCTATGCGGCGCGCTTCGGGGCGACCCGGACGTCGCTCGATCAACTGCTCTCGGGGCTGGGGCCCGTTTTGGAGCGCTACGAGACGGTCAAGTCCGTGGCGGAGCTGGTGCGCGGCGGCGGAGAGAATCTGTTGCGGATGACGCTGTCCACCTATGTCCTGGCGGCCCGGCTTGAGGCCGTGGCCGCCGCGGCCACCGAGCGGCTGCGGGTGATGAGCAACGGGCGCTACGCCATGGTCCACGACGACGGCCGCCGGGGAAACAACAAGTCCGGGCTGGGCCTTCAGGTGGTGGACGCCTGGACCGGTCAGCAGAGGGACACCTCGACCCTCTCGGGCGGCGAGGCGTTTATGGCGTCCCTGTCCCTCGCGCTCGGCCTCGCGGACGTTGTGCAACACGAGTCCGGCGGAATCGACATGGAGACCCTCTTTGTCGACGAGGGCTTTGGTTCCCTCGACGAGGGGGCACTCGAGTTGGTCATGGATGCCATCGACGGGCTTCGCGACGGTGGTCGCACGGTGGGCGTGGTCAGCCATGTCCCGGAGATGAAGCAGCGGATACCCGCCCAGCTACGCGTTGAGAAGGGACGGCACGGGTCCCGGCTGAGCGTCGTTATGGACGCGGTAGGCGTCCACTAGTCCAGCCGGTAGAATGGGAGGGTTCACGGGTTGGGCGCTCCGGGTGGCTGGGACGGGGCGCACATCCTTTGAGGAACCCGGAAACAATGGACACCCACACCGAACGGCCGTCGTCGTTCCGCTCCCTGCTTGATCTCGCAGGTCCCGCCTTTTTCCCCATAGCCTTCTTCGCGCGCCTTCCGCTGGCCATGCTGACCATCGGCGCCCTGACCCTGGTGTCGTCGACCACCGGGTCCTACGCGGCCGGCGGCCTGGCGGCCGGTGCCGTCGGCATCGGCTCCGCAGCCGGGGCGCCCCTGCTCGGCTACGCCGCCGACAAGTTCGGTCAACGGCCGGTCCTCCTGCCGTCCTCGATCGCGCACGCCCTGGTGGTCTCGGCATTGCTCGTCGCCGCAACCGCAAGCGTCCCAACGACGTGGGTCGTTCTCCTGCTCTCCCTGGCGGCGGGGGCGACGTGCCCCCAGGTGGGCCCGATGGCCCGCGTCCGCTGGATGTCGCTGACCGCGGGCCGGCCCCGGGCGCGGCGCGAGCTCGAGACTGCCCTGAGTTACGAGAGCACGGTCGATGAACTCACGTTCGTGATGGGACCCGCATTTGTGGGCCTGCTGGCGTCGCTTGTGGCGCCGTGGCTTCCGTTGGCCCTTGCCGCCGCCTTGACGGTGGTGTTGGTGCCCGCGTTCGCCATCCATCCCACCGGCGCGTCCGTCCCGCGGCACGGACGCCCGGGGCAGGCGCCTGCCGCCCAGTGGGGCCGGAGCCGGATCGTTCGTGTCGGCACGGCCGTGGCCGGCATGGTGGGAATGGGAACCCTGTTCGGGGCCACGGCCGCCGGCACCGTCGCCTTCGCGGGCCTGCGCGGCGACTCGAGCGCCGGCGGGCTGCTTTACGCGGCACTGGGACTGACGTCGGCCGCCGCGGCCCTCTCCGTGTCCGCCTGGCCCACCGGTTGGGCGCAGCCGGCGCGTTGGGTGGCCTGCGCGGCCGCGCTGGTGCCGCTGACCCTCCTGCTGCAGCTGCCAAACTCCATGTGGAGCATGGTCGTCGCGCTCTTGCTCGTGGGCCTTCCCGTGGGTCCCGTGATGGTCACCATCTTCACCGTCGGGGGCGACGTGGCGCCGTCCGGCCGTCTGGGAACTGTCATGACGCTCCTCGCCAGTGGCATCGTCGTGGGGACGGCCATCGGCAATTCGCTCGCCGGAGCCCTGGCCGACGGCTACGGGCACCGCGGCGCCTTTATGGTCGCCGCGGCGGCCGCGCTGGTCCTGCTGGCCACCGGGAGCCTGATGGCCCGTCTCCGCCGCGCGGGACACCGGACGGTGTAGCGCGGCGCCCTGGTTGTGACTTGGCGGCAAGGGGGTGTCGCGACGGTAATCGTGCCGTAGTATGAGCTTCAACACATAAACCGTCCGAACGGTCGGTATAGCCCATCTGCACCGGTCAACCCGCGCACCCACAGCGCCGAACAACGGAGTTCACATGTCAGGAGCCACCACCCTCCCCTCGGGGTCGTCAAAGGCGGAGGAGCGCAAGGTCCTCGCCGGCACACTGGTCGGCACATCGATCGAATGGTACGACTTCTTCATCTACGCTCAGGCGGCCGCTTTGGTGCTCGGCCCGCTCTTTCTGGCGCCGGTCTCGAAGGACAACCCCGGCCTGTCCCAGGTGATCGCCTTCGCGACGATTGGCATCTCGTTCCTGTTCCGCCCCCTGGGCGCCGTGGTCGCCGGACACCTCGGCGACAAGCTCGGCCGCAAGCAGATGCTCGTGTTCACGCTGGTCATGATGGGCGCGGCCACGGCGCTCATCGGCGTCCTGCCCACCTACGCGCAGATCGGCGTGTGGGCACCCGTCCTCCTGGTGTTCCTCCGCATCCTGCAGGGCTTCTCCGCCGGCGGCGAGTGGGGCGGGGCGGCGCTGATGTCCGTCGAGCACGCCCCACTCAACAAGCGCGGCTTCTTCGGTGCCTTCCCGCAGATCGGCGTCCCGATCGGCATGATCCTGGCCACGAGCGTCCTGTGGATCCTCAGCTCCACGATGAGCCCGGAATCCTTCAACTCGTGGGGCTGGCGCGTACCGTTCCTCTTCTCCATCGTGCTGATCGTCGTCGGCTTCCTGATCCGCCGTTCGGTGGAGGAGTCGCCGGTCTTCAAGGAGATGCAGCTGCGCAAGAAGGAGTCCTCGGCCCCGCTGGGGAGGCTCTTCAAGCACAACACCCGCGAGGTGGTCCTGGCCGCCCTTATCTTCGTCGCCAACAACGCGGCGGGCTACCTGCTGATCGCCTTCTTCCTCTCCTACACCACCCGTGTCCTGGGCATGGAGCGCCCGCCGGTGCTCTTGACCACCACGGTGGCCGCGTTCGGCTGGCTGATCTTCACCCTCGTCGGCGGCATCCTCTCCGACAGGATCGGCCGGGTCCGCACCTTCCAGATCGGCTACGCGCTGGTCTTGGTCTGGGTCATCCCGATGTGGTTCCTGATCGACTCGAAGAACCTGTTCCTGTTCTTCATCGCGGCGTTCGTGCTGACGATCGGCCTGGGCATCTCCTACGGTCCGCAGTCCGCGCTCTACGCCGAGATGTTCCCCGCCAACGTGCGGTACTCGGGCGTTTCCATCGGCTACGCGTTCGGCGCGATCCTCGGCGGTGCCTTCGCGCCCATGATCGCCGAGTCGATCTTCAACGCCACGGGCGTCTCGTGGCACATCGGCGTCTACCTGGCCGTCGCCACGCTGGTGTCGCTGATCGCGGTGAGCATGGTGAAGGAGACCAAGGGTGTCGACCTGCATGTCAAGGAGGTGCACGAGGAGTTCCTCCGCGCGCACCCCGAGGCGGCGCAGGAGTTCGGCCTGGCCGGCGAGCACCAGACCAAGTAGCGCTCCGGCGATGAGGGGCGGGACCCAACGGGTCCCGCCCCTTTTTCGCGTGCCCGCCCCGCCCGCGTGCCCCCGTGCATGCACGTCCCGCCGACGGTCCCGAGCGCGCGGGCGCGCCTTTCCGCGCGGTGCGGCGCACTCAGGCGCCCGTGCCCGGTTCTGCCTCGGCGGCGAGGAAAGCGATGGCCTCCCGCTTGAAATCCCGCGATGTGATGGCGTTGGCGTGGGTCCGCGCGGGCAGGATGTGCTCCCTGACCTCGGTGCCGCGCCCACGCAGCAGCCGTTCGAGCTCGCCCAGCGAGCCGGCGACGTCGTCGCGTTCGCCGGAGACCAGCAGAACGGGCATGGGCGGCACCGTGTGGGCCGGATCGAAGGGCTCGGACTTGACCGCCTCCACCATGCTCATCAGCGCGAAGAGGTCGTTGTCGGGCACCAGCCGCGCCATGCGCAACAATTCGGCGGTGGTCGGGTCCGAAATGGGTGAGCCGTCCGCCAGGTGGCGCTGCGCCGCCACGAGGTCGAAGTCGGCCAACGGATCGCGGGCGGCCGCACCGCCCAGCACCAGGCGGTGGACGAGCTGTGGCTGTGTTGCCCCGAACTCCCAGGCCAGCCGCGCGCCCAGTGAATATCCCAGCACGTCGACGCCCGATCCGGGGTCGCCGTCGCGCAGTGGCCGCACGTGCTGGTCCAGCAGGACCTGCAGGATGTCCGCCCGGATGCGGCTGGGAGTGTAGGCATCCAGCTCGTTCGGCGCCGGGCTCTGGCCATGGCCGGGAAGGTCGACCGCGACGACGCGGCGCCCGCCGTCGTTCAGCGCGGCGATCCATCCCGTCGCGACCCAATTCAGTTCGCTCGACGACGCGAAGCCGTGCACCAGAAGCACCGGCCGAGCCCCGCCGTAGTCGGCCGGAGTGAAGAGCCGAACCGCAAGCCCGTTCGCGGATCCCTCCACCAGGTGCCCGGCGGTCAGCTCAGCCACGGCGGTACTCCAATCCTTGTCGACGCGAACCGGGGGCCCTTCTGCGCGGTCCCTCGAGGGCTACGGTACGTCGAATCCGGTCGCCTGCTCAACGGGTGCCCCGGAGTTCCGCCGGCGGCGGCGCACCGTGGGCTCGGCGAATCGTTTGTTGTGGGGACCGCATCGGCGTATCCTGAGTTAGAGTCATAGTGACAATAACTGAGCAACTTCGGACCGAGGGGTGGGCACGTGGAATTCGCCAACGTCTCCGAGCGTCGGGACCTGACGCCGGAACTCGCCGTTTCCACCGTGATCTTCTCCCTGCGCCAGGACGAGGCCACCGGCAGGAAGTCGCTCTGGCTCCCGTTGGTCCGCAGGACGCGCGAGCCTTACAGGGGGCGGTGGGCCCTGCCGGGCGGACCCCTGGGGGCCCGGCAGACCCTGCGGGACGCCGCCGCGCAGAACCTGCTGACCACCACAGGCCTGGTGCCGCGCTACCTGGAGCAGCTCTACGCGTTCGGCGGGCTCGATCGTTCACCGACGCGGCGAGTCGTCTCGATTGTCTATTGGGCGCTGGTGCGGGAGAGCGACTCGCCGGACTCCGGCCCGGGCACGGGCGACGCCACCTCCGTGCTGCGCGAGGACCCGAACGTTGCGTGGTTCCCCGCGGGGGGAGCCGAGGAACAGGAGGCGCTGGCCTTCGACCACACGGAGATCGTGCGCTACGCCCTGTGGCGGCTGCGGAACAAGGTCGCCTACGGGTCCATAGCCCACCGCCTGCTGGGGGACCGGTTCACGCTGGCCCAGGTCAGGGAGGTCTACGAGGCCGTCCTGGGCCGCGAGATCGATCCGGCCAACTTCCGCCGGCACCTCCGAGGCGCCACGGACATTGAGCCCACGGACGACTACCTCCACGGCGGCAAGCACCGGCCGCCGCGTCTCTACCGCTACACAGGGCCGGCCGCCGCGGCGGGCCCGGACGGCCCCGCCGCGCAACCCGGCGCGTCGGGCACCATCGAAATCCCCATCGGCACCCTCGGCAGAACCAGGAACCAAGCATGAGCAGCGTGAACACCACCATCCAGCGTCTGACCCTGGGCAAGGCCCCCGACGCCACCTGCACCACGGACCTCGCGAAGGCGCCGTGGAACTTCGACGCCGGCGCGCCGACTTACGGCCCCGGCTCGTCGATGTACGACCCGGCACCGCCGGCCACGCCGCGGCAGGGGGAGCTGCCCCAGGGGTACCGGACGGCCACGGACGAGGAACTCGACACGCGCATCCTCGCCGCAAAGCGCGAGCTGGGGGACCGGCTTGTGGTGCTCGGCCACTTCTACCAGCGCGACGAGGTGGTTCGCTACGCGGACTTCGTCGGCGATTCGTTCCAGCTCGCGAACGCGGCGCAGTCCCGCGGCGAGGCGGAGTACATCGTGTTCTGCGGAGTCCACTTTATGGCGGAGACGGCGGCCATCCTCTCGCGCGACGACCAGGCGGTCGTCCTGCCGAACCTGGCCGCCGGATGCTCCATGGCGGACATGGCCGACGAGTCCTCCGTCGAGGAATGCTGGGAACAGCTGATGGAGTTGTACGCGGACGAGTCGGACGCCGACGGCAGGGCACCGGTCCTACCCGTGACCTACATGAACTGCTCGGCTGCGCTGAAGGCCTTCGTCGGCCGGAACGGCGGAATCGTCTGCACCTCCTCCAACGCCGCGACGGTGCTGGAGTGGGCCTTCGAGCGCGGGCGCCGCGTGCTGTTCTTCCCGGACCAGCACCTGGGACGGAACACCGCCAAGGCCATGGGGATCCCGCTGGAGCGCATGCCGCTGTGGAGACCTCGCAAGGCGCTGGGCGGAAACAGCGCGGTGGAATTGATGGACGCGCGGGTGATCCTGTGGAACGGCTTCTGCTCCGTCCACAAGCGCTTCAGCGTTGCGCAGATCGATAAGGCCCGCGCCGATTTCCCGGGCGTGCGCGTCATCGTGCACCCTGAGTGCCCGATGGAGGTGGTCGACGCCGCCGACGCGGCCGGGTCCACCGACTTCATCCAGAAGGCCGTTGCCGCCGCCCCTGCGGGATCCACGTTCGCGATCGGCACGGAAATCAACATGGTCAACCGATTGGCGGCCCAATACCCGCAACACACCATCTTCTGCCTCGATCCGGTGATCTGCCCCTGCTCAACCATGTACCGCATCCATCCCGGCTACCTGGCCTGGGTGTTGGAGGAGCTCGTCGCCGGGAGAATCGTCAACCGCATCAGCGTGGCCGGCCCGGTGGCCTCCCACGCCAAGGTGGCGCTGGACCGCATGCTGGCCGCCCGCCCGTGACCGCGCGCCGCACGCTGATCGTGGTGGGATCCGGCATCGCCGGGCTCTACGCGTGTGTTGTGGCCGCCGAGCGCGGCCATGCGGTCCGCCTGCTGACCAAGGACCGGCTCCAGGACTCGAACACCTGGTACGCACAGGGAGGCCTGTCCGCCGTCGGACCTCAGGGTGTGGCCGCCGGCGACTCGGTCATGGCGCACGTGACGGACACCCTCGTTGCCGGCGCCCACCTCAACGATGTGCGGGCCGTGCGCATGGTGTGCCAAGGAGCGTGGGGACACGTGGAGCGCCTGGCCGGGCTGGGGGTCGCCTTCGACGGGGAGACTGGGACGGACGGCGCGACGCGCCACCATCTGGGCCTCGAGGCGGCGCACTCCCGGCCGCGGATCCTGCACGCGGCCGGAGACGCCACGGGGCGCGGCATCGTCAGGAGCCTCATCGCGGCCTGCCGACGCCTGGAGGCCGCCGGTCGGTTGGCCATCGACGAGAACGTCTTCGTCGACGCGCTCGAGCGCGACGCCGGGCGGGTCACCGGCGTGCGAACCACGGTACCCTCCGCCGGGGAGGCCGTCCGGACCACGCACCGTGCGGACGCGGTGCTCCTCGCCACCGGGGGGATCGGGGGGCTATACCCCCGAACCACGAACCCGGCGGGGGCGACGGGCGACGGCGCGGCGTTGGCCTGGGAGGCCGGCGCGGCAATCGCCGACGCCGAATTCGTCCAGTTCCATCCGACCCTCGTGCCCGACGGCCCCTTTATGGTTTCCGAAGCCGTCCGCGGCGAGGGCGCGGTCCTCCTCGACGGCACGGGACACCGTTTTATGCCCGGCATCCACGCGGACGCCGAGCTGGCGCCACGCGACGTGGTCGCCCGGGCCATCCACCGCGTCCGTGCCGACACCGGCGCCGTCTTCCTCGACGCCACGGGAGTGGAGTCCGCCCGCGGGGCCGGGTTCCTCGCAGGGCGGTTTCCCGGGATCACCGCCCGGCTGCGCGAACTCGGGCACGACCTTGCCTCGGCGCCGGTACCCGTCGCGGAGGCGCAGCACTACTGGATGGGCGGGATCCTCACGGACTCGGGGGGCCGCAGCACAGTTCCGGGGCTGCTGGCCGCGGGGGAGGCGGCGTGCACCGGTACGCACGGCGCCAACCGGCTCGCCTCCAACTCGCTGCTCGAGGCGTTGGTTTACGCCTGGGCCTGCGTCGCGGGACTGGAGCACGCGGGCGCCGCAGAGGCCGAAGTTCCGGCTGTAATCGACGTGGTCGGCGTAGCTTCCGACGCCGCGCCCCATCGCGAGCCCGGCAACCAGCCCGTGGACACGCCCTCCCTGCACGCGCTCACCGGGCGTGCGCTCGCAGTGGAGAGGGAGGGAGGCACCCTGCGCGTGGCCACCAAACAGTTGGCCGCATGGACGGCCGGCGGGACAACGCGACCCCGGCGCGAACTGGCCAACCTGCTCACCATCGGCCGCATAGTCGCGGCCGCCGCCCTGGCCCGCGAGAACTCGCTGGGCGCGCACTACCGCACGGACTTTCCGCACCCGCCGGCCTCTCCGGCCAGAACCGCACTCGTCAAGACAGGACACTAGGACATGACCCCGCCCGCCACCTGGCCCGTCCCGGCGCGCATCCTCGGCCCGATCGTCGACGCGGCGCTCGCCGAAGACGCCCCGTCCGGCGACCTGACCGGCTCCGTGCTCATCCCCGCCAATGCCACAGCGCGGGCGGACGTGGTGGCACGCGAACCCGGCACGTGCGCCGGCCTGGAGGCCTTCCGCAGCGCAATGCTGGCGTCCGATCCCACCCTCGAGGTGCGGTTCGTCGCGGTGGACGGGGCGCGGTTCGAGGCCGGGGACACCCTGGCGACGGTCACGGGCAACGCCCGTGCCGTGCTGGCGGGGGAGCGCGTGGGCCTGAACCTGCTCCAGCGCCTCAGCGGGATCGCCACGGCGACCGCCGCCTTCGTCCACGCGGCCGCCGGACACCGCGCGCGAATCGCCGACACGCGCAAGACGACGCCCGGGCTGCGGGTGCTCGAACGGTACGCCGTCCGGTGCGGCGGGGGCTTCAACCACCGCGACAACCTGTCCGAGGCCGTGATGGCCAAAGACAACCACCTGGCCCTGCTCGGGACGGGCGACACCCTGACCGCGGCGCTCCGCCAGGCCCGGGGACGCCTTGGGCACACCGTCCACTTCGAGGTGGAGATCGACTCCCTGGACCAGCTGGAGTCGGTGGTTGCGGCCGGAATCGACACGGTCATGCTGGACAACTTCACCCTCGCCGACCTCGCCGAGGGCGTGCGGCGCGTGGACGGACGATGCCTGGTGGAGGCGTCCGGCAACGTGCGGCTGGACACCGTGGGGGACATTGCCGCCACGGGCGTTGACGTGATTTCCTCCGGAGCGCTGACCCACAGCGTCCGGGCGCTGGACTTGGGCTTGGACTTCCGCCTGGAGGGCACGCCACGGGGGAGCCTCGCGTGATCTACCTTGACGCGGCGGCGACGACGCAGACACTGCCAGAGGTCCTGGACACCGTCTGGCCGCTGATGACAACGGAGTTCGGCAATCCCTCCAGCCGCCACACCGTGGGGGAGACGGCGGCGCGGGCCCTGGACTACGCGCGCGCCACGGCCGCCTCCGTCCTCGGCGTCCGCGAGGGGGACATCGTCTTCACCTCCGGAGGGACGGAGTCCAACAACCTTGCCCTCAAGGGACTGGCGCTCGGCCGGCCGCGGGGCCGGCACCTGGTGGTCTCCGCCGTCGAACATTCCTCCGTCCGCGAGGCCGCCGGGTATCTCGAGCGGCACCACGGGTTCGCCGTGGATGTGTTGCCCGTCGACCGGTTCGGGCGCATCGACGTCGACGAACTCGCCGGCACGGTGCGCGCGGACACGACCCTCGTGTCGATCATGGCCGTGAACAACGAGGTGGGCACCATCCAGCCCGTCGCCGAAGCGGCCGGCGTCGCGCACGGCGCGGGTGCGCTGTTCCACACCGACGCGGTGCAGGCCGCCGGCTGGCTCGACCTGGGGCCGCTGGCCGCCGCGTCGGACGCGCTCAGCGTCTCCGGACACAAGCTGGGCGGCCTCAAGGGCGCCGGCCTGTTGATGGTGCGGGGCCGCCACGAGCTCGAGCCGGTGGCCCACGGCGGGGGGCAGGAGCGCGGCCGCCGCAGCGGAACCGAAAACGTGGCCGGCGCGGTCGCCACCGCCACCGCGCTGCGGATCGCGGCGCGGGCCGTCGAACGGGGAGGCCCCGAGGAGGGGTACGGCGGGTACCTCGTCCGGTCCGTCGTGGACGGGCTCGCCGGGGACGGCGCGGTCCAGCCGACCCCGACCGGCGACCCGGCACGCCGTGTGCCGGGCATCGTCTCCTTCTGCTTCCCGGGGACCTCGGGCGAGGCCGTCCTGCTCGAGCTGGAGCGGCGCGGCGTCGTCTGTTCCTCCGGCTCCGCCTGCCACGCCGGCTCGACGGACCCGTCGCACGTCCTGTTGGCGATGGGCTACGACGCCGATACGGCACTGACCGCCGTGCGGCTCAGTTTCACCCGCAGGGTGAAGGAGGCAGAGATCACCACGGCGGCGCGCAGCCTGGTCGCGGCGGTGCGGGCGGTGGCTGGCAGCGCGTCGCGCCCCTAGCTTTGCGTGGCCGACGTCCGCAGGCACTACGCTGGACGCGTATCCGCCGAAAGTGCCCACGACGGTCCCCGCCGGCGCACTTCGGACCCAGGCCGACCCAGCAACGGAGCCACACCCTATGAAGCGCACTGTCTCCTCGCGGATCGTTTCGCGAACGAGCGCCGGAACACGCCTGGTATTCGCCGTGGCCGCCGTGCGGGATCCCGGCTACGACTCCTTCTCGGAGGAGCTTTCCGTGCAGGTCGACGGCAGATTGGTCGAGGCGCGCGAGGTGGCGGACCACCATGGGGGGCGCTTCCACGTTGTCGAGACGCCGGAAGCGGCCAAGGTCGTCGTGGAGTACCGCGCGGAGGTCGCGGGACTGGCGCGCCCGGCGCCCGCGGAGCCCGCGGACCTCATCCGCTACGTGAGGCCCTCCCGCTACTGCGAGTCCGACAAGCTGCTGCCGACGTCGTATGCGGAGTTTGGTTCCCTCGGCGGCGAGGAGCTGGTGCTGGCCGCCCGCCAATGGGTGGCGGGCAAACTGGACTACGTGCTGGGTTCGTCGCGCGGGACGGACGGCTCGGTGGACACGTTGTTGGCCCGCCGCGGGGTGTGCCGCGACTTCGCACACCTCGTTGTGTCGCTGCTGCGCGCCAAGGACGTGCCGACGCGGCTGGTGGCGGCGTATGCGCCGCATCTGAACCCGATGGACTTCCACGCCGTGGTCGAGGCCCACGTCGGAGGCCGCTGGGTCGTGGTCGACGCCACCGGCCTGGCGCCGCGGCAGGGGCTCCTCCGCATCTCCACGGGGGCGGATTCCTCGGACACCGCCTTCCTGTCCACCGTCGGCGGCTCGCTGACCCTCGACGAACTCAAGATCACCGCCGGCAGCGACGGGCCGCTCGTTGACCCGGGCGGGGAGACGCTCGTCGAACTGCGCTAGCGGATGCCGCGGCTAGGGACGCGGCTGGAGCTCGGCCACGCGGCCGGAGTCGACGCCCCACCTCTGGTCCAGTCGCACGTTCTCCAGGAGCCGCCGGTCGTGCGAGACCAGGAGTAGCGCGCCCTCGTAGCTCTCCAACGCCTCCTCCAGCTGTTCGATGGCGGGCAGGTCCAGGTGGTTGGTCGGCTCGTCCAGGACCAGCAGGTTCACCCCGCGAGCCTGGAGCAGGGCCATGGCGGCCCTGGTCCGTTCTCCAGGGGAGAGCCGTGCCACCGTGCTGGACACCTGGTCCGCCTTGAGGCCGAACTTGGCCAGGAGAGTCCGCGACTCGGCCGGGGCCACGTCGGGCAGCGCCGCCGCGAACGCGTCGCCCAGGGGCAGCCCGTCGTCGAGTCCGGTGCGTGCCTGGTCGATCTCCCCGATGGCCACGCTGGCGCCGAGGCTCGCCGTGCCCGTGTCCGGGGCCTCACGCCCCAGCAGGAGACGCAGCAGCGTTGTCTTGCCTGCACCGTTGGGTCCCGTAATGCCGATCCGTTCCCCCGCATTGACTTGGACCGACGCGGGACCGAACGCGAAACCGCCGCGCCGCAGCGCCGCCGCGTTGAGCGTCGCCACGACCGAGCTGGAGCGCGGCGCGGCCCCGATGCTGAATTGGAGCGCCCACTCCTTGCGGGGCTCCTCGACCTCCTCCAGCCGCGCGATGCGGGACTCCATCTGTCGCACCTTCTGGGCCTGCTTCTCCGAGGATTCGGTGCTGGCCTTGCGGCGGATCTTGTCGTTGTCGGGGCTCCTTTTCAGGGCGTTGCGGACGCCCTGGCTGCTCCACTCGCGCTGCGTGCGCGCGCGCGAGACCAGGTCGGACTTCTTGTCCGCAAACTCCTCGTACGCCTCGCGGGCATGCCGCCTGGCCACGGCGCGTTCGGCGAGGTACGCCTCGTAGCCGCCGTCGTAGAGCGCGACCTTGTTCTGGGCGAGGTCCAGCTCCACGATCTTGGTGACGCACCGCGCCAGAAACTCCCGGTCGTGGGACACCAGCACGACGCCGGAGCGCAGTCCGCGCACGAAGCCTTCCAGGCGTTCGAGCCCGGCCAGGTCCAGATCGTTGGTGGGTTCGTCGAGGAGGACCAGGTCGAAGCGGCTCAGCAGCAGCGCGGCCAAGGCCACCCGGGCGGCCTGGCCCCCGGAGAGCGCGGTCATGTGCGTTTCCGCGGCCAGGTCCAGCCCCAGCTCGGCGAGGACGGGGGGGATGCGCTCGTCAAGGTCGGCCGCGCCGCACGCCATCCAGTGGTCGAAGGCCCTCGAGTACGCGTCGTCGACTCCGGGATCTCCGGACGCCAGCGCCTCAGCGGCGGACTCCATGGCCCGGGTTGCCTCGGTGCCGCCGGTTCGCCGTCCCAGATAGGCGGCGATGGTTTCGCCGGGCAGCCTCTCGTGTTCCTGCGGCAGCCAGCCGACGAAGGCGTCGGAGGGGGCCGTGGAGACGGTGCCCGCCTGTGGCCGGTCGGCGCCGGCCAGCAGGCGCAGGAGCGTCGACTTGCCCGCACCGTTGGCACCGACGACTCCGACCACGTCCCCGGGCGCGACGGTGAGGTTGAGGCCGGAAAAGAGGGTGCGGTGGGCGTGGCCTCCGGAGAGGTCCTTGGCCACGAGGGTAGCGCTCATCCCTCCATCTTAGGAGGCCGCGATCGCCGCACCCAGCCGGCGGGTCAGGGTGGCCAGCTGGGCCAGCTCCTCCCCGTCGAGCGCGGGCGCGAGCAGTTCGTGGATGTGGCGGACATGCTCGCGGCCGATCGCGCGCTGACGGTCGGCGCCGGCCGCCGTCAGCTTCAGGAGCACGGCGCGCTGGTCCCGCGGGTCCGGGCCGCGCTCCACGAGGCCCTTGGCCTCGAGGCGCTCCACCATGCGGCTCAGGCTGGGCTGGCTCATCACCAGGTGCTCGTTGAGGTCGCCGAGCCGCTGCCCGCCCTCCGGGCAGCGGGACAGGTTGAACAGCACGTCGTATTCCCGCATGTTCAGGTCCTTGAAGACGGGGTGCTTCTGCAGGCGCCGCATGATCGTAACCTGGCAGCGGAACAGGGACTCCCAGGCCTCGGAGGTTTCCCGGAGGGACGGCTCAGGCACGGCCTGCCTCCACTTTCTCTGCGGCGGGCTGCGCTGCGGCCTGCTTGGCGGCGACCCTATTGGCGTGGGTGGGGGACGCCGGGTGGTCGGCGGGCTTGCGCTTGGCGTACTCGGCGCGCAGCTCGGGAAGCACGGTCTCTCCGAACAGGTCCAGCTGGTTGAGCACGGTCTTCAGTGGCAGCCCCGCGTGGTCGATGAGGAAGAGCTGGCGGTGGTAGTCCCCGAAGTACTCCTGGAACGAGAGTGTCTTCTCCAGCACCTCCTGGGGGGATCCGACGGTCAGCGGGGTCTGGGACGTGAAGTCCTCGAGCGATGGCCCGTGGCCGTAGACGGGGGCGTTGTCGAAGTACGGGCGGAACTCCTTGACGGCGTCCTGCGAGTTCCGTGCCATGTAGAACTGGCCGCCCAGGCCCACGACCGCCTGGTCCGCCCGGCCGTGGCCGTAGTGCTCGTAGCGCTCGCGGTAGAGGCCGATCAACTGCTGGTAGTGCTCCTTGGGCCAGAAGATGTTGTTGGCGAAGAACCCGTCGCCGAAGTACGCCGCGATCTCGGCGACCTGGGGGGTGCGGATCGATCCGTGCCAGACGAATGGCGCGACCCCGTCGAGGGGGCGCGGGGTCGAGGTGAAGTTCTGCAGCGGGGTCCTGTGCTTGCCGGACCAGGTCACCGAGTCCTCGTCCCAGAGGCGCCGCAACAGGTTGTAGTTCTCGATGGTCAACTCCACCGAGTCCTGGATGTTCTTGCCGAACCAGGGGTAGACCGGCGCGGTGTTCCCGCGGCCGAGGACCAGGTCCACGCGGCCGTCGGAGACGTGCTGGAGCATCGCGAAGTCCTCGGCGATTTTCACCGGGTCGTTCGTGGTGATCAGGGTCGTGGCCGTGGAGAGGATGATCCGCTCCGTCTGCGCGGCGATGTTCGCGAGCAGGGTCGTAGGCGAGGAGGAGAAGAACGGCTCGTTGTGGTGCTCGCCAATGGCGTAGACGTCCATCCCGATCTCTTCGACCTTTTTGGCGATCGCCACGGCGGCCTTGATGCGCTCGTTCTCGGTGGGGATCCGTCCGGTGGTCGGGTCCGCCGTGATGTCGCTGACGCTGAAGACGCCGATCTGCATGGGGTGCTCCTCTGTGTGGTTGCCGGTTTCCATTATGCCAGACTTTAGATGCATATGCATATAAAAGGTCTGTCGGGGCCGGATCATTCCCCGCGGCCGGCGTGACGTTGCTTACGCGCCCGGGCACGCAAAAGGCGGCCCCGCCGGGGCCGCCTTTCGTCGGCGCGTGCCTTCGCGTCCCGCGGGTGGCGCTAGGCCAGCTCCAGCGCCCCGTTCGTGGCGGCGGTGACCTCGGCTAGCAGGGCCGGGTTGTCGTTGAGCTTGCGCCCGTAGCTGGGGATAATGTCGGTGAGCTTCGGCTCCCAGGAGGCGAACTGCTGCGGGAAGCAGCGACGCAGGACCTCGATCATGATCGGGGCGGCGGTCGAGGCGCCCGGAGAGGCGCCGAGCAGGCCGGAGATGCTGCCGTCGGCGCTGGTGATGACCTCGGTGCCGAACTGGAGAACCCCTCCCCGCTTGGCGTCCTTCTTGATCACCTGAACGCGCTGGCCGGCGCTGATGAGCTCCCACTCGGAGCCGTCGGCGGTCGGGAAGTATTCCGTCAGCGCTTCGTCCTTCTTGGAGCGGGACTTGGCGACCTCCTTGACAAGGTACTTCGTCAGGTCAAGATTGTCCTTGCCCACCGCGAGCATCGGAAGGATGTTGTGGAGGCGGACGGACAGCGGCAGGTCCAACAGCGACCCCGTCTTCAGGAAGTTCGTGGAGAATCCGGCGTAGGGGCCGAACATCAGGGAACGCTTGCCGTCGACGAAGCGGGTGTCGAGGTGCGGGACGGACATGGGAGGGGCGCCGACCGAGGCCTGGCCATAGACCTTGGCATGGTGCCGCGAGATCGTGGCGTCGTTCGTGTTGCGGAGGAACTGGCCGGAGACGGGGAACCCGCCGAAGCCCTTGATCTCAGGGATGCCCGCGTCCTGCAGGAGCCGGAGCGCGCCTCCGCCGGCACCGACGAAGACGAACTTCGCGGCGACGTCGCGGGACTGGCCGGTCGCGTTGTTCTTGACCGTCAGCTTCCAACCGGCGCCCGCGCGCTCCAGCTTTGTGACGCGGTGCCCGAAGTTCAGGTCGGCCCCGACCACGCCAAGGTGGCTGGTCAGCTGGCGGGTCAACGAGCCGAAGTCGACGTCGGTTCCGCCCGCGACGCGGGACGCCGCGACGCGGATCGCGGGATCGCGGCCCTCCGCGACGAGCGGCGCCCACTGCCCGATGGTGTCCAAGTCTTCCGTGTGTTCGATGGTCTCGAACAGCGGCTGCGGGCGCAGGGCCTCATAGCGTGTCTTGAGGTAGTCGGCGTGTGCGTCGCCAATGACGAAGCTCATGTGCGGGAGGGCGTTGATGAACGACTTCGGCGAACCGATGAAGCCCTTGCGGACCATGTGCGCGTAGAACTGCCGGGAAACCTGCCACTGCTCGTTGATTCCGATCGCCTTGGCCGGGTCCACGCTTCCGTCGGCGGCCGCGGGCGTGTAGTTCAGCTCGCACAGGGCCGAGTGGCCAGTGCCGGCGTTGTTCCAGGGCCCGGAGGACTCGAGTCCGGCCTGGTCAAGGTTCTCGAAGAGGCCGATGCTCCAGTTGGGCTCGAGCTCCTTGATGAACGTGCCAAGCGTCGCGCTCATGATGCCACCGCCGATCAGGGCGACATCGAGGTTCTGCGAGGGGGTTGTGGCGGGCACGTTGTTTCTCCATCCGACGGGTCTGGTGGCTTAGGGCAAGGTTAGCGCTCCGTCGTCACGGGGAAGAAATCATAACGGGCCGGGTGCGGACTACGTGGCGAGGGTCACCCGGTTGAACGCCTCGTCGAGGACCGGGCTCGACGGGTAGCTCGTCACGCGGTCGCTCACGGCCACCGCCGAGATCGGGTACGCGATCGGCAGCGCCGGCAGGTCGGTGGCGAGGAGCTCGCCGATCTGTTGGTAGGCGGCGGCCCTGTCGTCGCCGTTGGGCATGGAACGCGCCGTGACAACCATCGATCGTAGCCGGGGTGAGTCGTAGCCGAACTCGGCGGTCTCCGACCCGAACATGGATCCGATGAAGTGGTCCGGATCCCGGTAGCTGCCGTTCCAGCCCAGGAGGTGGAACCCCGGCCGCTTCCCGGAAACGACGGTGTCCACGTAGCCGTCGGACCAGTCGATCGGGACGGGCTCGATGTTGAAGCCGACCGCGGTGAGCTGGCTGCTCAACTCCGCGTAGATGCGTTCCGGCAGCGGCAGGTAGGCGCGGGTGACGTTCAGCGGGTAGACGAAGGGGATGGGCTCGCCGTCGTATCCCGACGCCGCCAGGACCTCGCGCGCCCTGCCTTGGTCGAATCCAAAGTATGTCTCGGCATCGGGCACGCCGAGGCTCGGCGGCACAAACCCGCGCGCCTCCTTGGTGCCCGCGATAAAGAACTGCTCGATCAGTCGCTGGCGGTTGACCGCGCGCGCGGCTGCCTGCCGGACGTCGTCGGAGGCAAGGTGTCCGTTCTTGCGGTTCATGCCCAGGTACAGGACCGAAAAGGGATCGCGCTGCAGTATCTGCTGGCCGGCGCGCACCAGGTCGCGAAGTTCGTCCAGGGTCACCATGTCGTAGCCGTCGATCTCGCGGCGCCGCAGCGCGCGCAGCCGCGAGGGCGGATCGCGCAGGACGTCGAAGGTGACCGAATCGATCTGTCCCCGCTCCTGCCAGTGCCCCGAATGGGCCTCCAGGGTCACCGAGTCCCCCTCGCGGGACGCGAAGGTGAACGGGCCGGTGCCTACGGGATTGCGCCCGAATTCGGAAGCTGTCCTGCCCGATTTGTCTGCGACCGGGTCGTCCGCCGAAAGCTCCTTCAGGGCCGTTGGCGAGGCCATGCCGAATCCGGGCATCGTCAACGCATCGATCAGCCCCGTCAGCGGCTTGCGCAACCTGAGCACGAAGGTGTGGGAGCCCTCGGCCCGGCAACCGCCGTAGTAGGTGGCCGCCGTTCGGGCCTTGCCGGCGTTTTCCTGGTCCAGGGCGTCGGCAACAGGCAGGTCGTTGTGGTGGAACACCGACTCGAAGGCCTGCCCGGCGGATCCGCCGATCTTCTTGCGCAGCGCCGTCCAGCGACGGAAGTTGGCAACGACCGCGTCGGCGTCGAACGCGGTGCCGTCATGGAAAAGGACGCCCTCGCGCAGCGTGAACGTATAAGTCAGCCCGTCGTCGGAGACCTGCCACGCGGTGGCCAGCGACGGGGTAGGGGCGCCCGTGTTGGGATCAACGCCCACAAGACCCTCGAAGATCTGTCGGCTAATGCGAAGGGACTCGGTGTCGGAAGCCAGGGCGGGATCCAGCGTTTCCGCTGCCGCGGCCGCCCCGAAATGGAAAACGCGAGGCGCCGTCGCCGTACCGCCTGTTGTGCTCCCGCTGGAGCCCGGCAGCGGACCGCCGGCTCCCGTGCAGCCCGTGAGCGAGGCAAGTGCCACCGCACCGAGGCCCAGCACCGCGCGGCGGGACGGCTGCCTGCTCCGGACGTTGGTGTCCAGGGGTGCGCCTTCGGTGTGGGGGCTGCGCTGCACGCCGTGTTGCTCCTTGCCGCCGGAGGGCCTTGATGGGTTTGGCTGGACGAACTCGAGCCGGGAACCATTGTGGGGCGCCCAAAAACCAGTCTATGGGGAGAACGCGCGGGCCCCCGGAAAGTTCCGGGGGCCCGCGCGGATCCGAGTCGGGGATCGCGACCCTCTTGTGCGAGCGGGGGGACTTGAACCCCCACGTCCGAAGACACTGGAACCTAAATCCAGCGCGTCTGCCAATTCCGCCACGCTCGCCGGTTTGCCGGGGAGTTCTCCCCGGCGCCCTCCCGCGCCGACCGCCGCGGCCCGGGGCCGCGGCCCCTAGCGGGAGCCTGAACCAGTGTAGCGGAACCGCACCCGTGGGCCGCGGCCGATCGGCGTCAGGCCGCGTCGAGCCCCAGGTCCCGGCGGAGCTTGGCGACGTGCCCCGTGGCCCTCACGTTGTATTGGGCCAGCAGGACGGCGCCGGACTCGTCGACGACCACGGTGGAGCGGATGAGGCCCTCGTAGGTGCGGCCGTAGTTCTTCTTTTCGCCCCATGCGCCGTAGGCCTCGGCAACCGCGTGGTCCTCGTCGCTGAGCAGGGGGAAGGTCAGGGCCTCGTCGTCGACGAACTTCCTGAGCTTGGGGACCGGGTCCGGCGACACGCCGACTACCTTGAACCCCGAGCCGGCCAGCGCCGCGAGGCTGTCGCGGAAGTCGCAGGCCTGCGTGGTGCAACCCGGGGTCGCGGCCGCGGGGTAGAAGTAGACGACGACCTTCGATCCGGCGAAGTCGGCCAGCGAGACGGTCTTGCCGTCGGCGTCGGCCAAGGCGAAACCTGGTGCCGTGTCTCCGGGGGACAACCGGTTGGCGGTGGTGGACATGACGCTCCTTGGGCTCTGAATGCGGATGCTTCGGTGGAACGAAAAAGGAGGCCGACCCAGCGGGTCGACCTCCTTTTTCCGTGGTGCACCCCCCGGGACTTGAACCCGGAACCCATTGATTAAGAGTCAATTGCTCTGCCAATTGAGCTAGAGGTGCATCATGCTCCGCAGCCCGTCCGTTTCCGGCCCGGCTGCTTCAGCAACGGGATGAAACATTACCAGCGTCTTGGCCCCGATGCAAAACGGAACGGCCCCCTGAGATGGACGTCACGTCCCCTTCCGCCGGGGGCGGGGGAGCGCGGGCCGGCCGGCTAGACCGGGTCGGAGTCCGTGGCGGCCTCGAAGCCGTCGATGATGGTCATGAACTCGTCCATAAACGCGGTGAAGTCCAGCGCGTCCGTGCTCTGGTCCAACCGCACGCGGCTTGCCTCGCCGGGGACGACGGCCGCGGGGACGTCGATGGTCGGGACGTCCGCCACGTCGAACCGGAAGACGCGACCCGTGCTGGTTCCCACCTCGTGGCCGCCGGCGCGGACCTCGGCCAAGTGGCTGAGGTTTGTCAGGTTGATGGCCACGGCCGGCTCGAGCGCGGCCAGCGTGGTCGGGTGGAGGGGCGCGACCACGATTTCCATCGGCTGGCGGCGGAAACCGACCACGAACTGCCCGCCTTCGCCCGCCCTGCCCGCGGCGTACACAAGGTTGTAGCTGCCGAAATTGGGGATCTGCTCGTCGAATGCATGGTGCAGGTGGGCCTTCAAGGCCGCGTCCTGACCGTTGGCGTTTGCGTGGGTCCCCATGTCTCCAGTCTAGGCGGGGAGGATAGTTCGCCCGCGCAATGAATGTTTCACGAGCGGGTCACGGGTTCGTTGTGGCCCGCGCCGAGTCCTAGAATCGGGAGCATGAGCCAGGACACCACCCCAGACATCAAGCCCCGTAGCCGCGCGGTCACGGACGGCATCCACGCCATGCCCGCGCGCGGCATGTTCCGCGCCGTCGGCATGGGCGACGACGACTTCGCCAAGCCGCAGATTGGCGTGGCGAGCTCGTGGAACGAGATCACGCCGTGCAACCTCTCGCTCAACCGCCTGGCGCAGGGGGCGAAGGAGGGGGTCCACTCCGGCGGAGGTTTCCCGATGCAGTTCGGGACCATCTCCGTCTCCGACGGCATCTCCATGGGCCACGAGGGCATGCACTTTTCGCTGGTTTCCCGCGAGGTGATCGCCGACTCGGTCGAGACCGTAATGATGGCCGAGCGCATCGACGGCTCCGTCCTGCTGGCCGGCTGCGACAAGTCGCTGCCCGGCATGTTGATGGCGGCGGCGCGCCTGGACCTTTCCTCGGTCTTCCTGTACGCGGGGACGATCATGCCCGGCTTCGCCCGGATGAGCGACGGCACTGAAAAGGAAGTCACCCTGATCGACGCCTTCGAGGCCGTCGGCGCCTGTGCCGCGGGAAAGATCAGCCAGGAGGACTTCGACGCCATCGAGCGCGCCATCTGTCCGGGCGAGGGCGCCTGCGGCGGCATGTACACGGCCAACACCATGGCCTGCATCGGCGAGGCCCTGGGTATGTCGCTTCCCGGCTCGGCGGCCCCGCCGTCGGCCGACCGGCGGCGCGACATGTACGCGCGCAAGTCTGGCGAGGCCGTTGTCAACCTGCTCCGCAAGGGGATCACCGCCCGCGACATCATGACGAAGAAGGCGTTCGAGAACGCCATCGCCGTCACCATGGCCTTCGGCGGCTCCACCAACGCCGTCCTGCATCTGCTGGCCATTGCGAGGGAAGCCGAGGTCGAGCTGACCCTCGAGGACTTCAACCGCATCGGCGACAAGATCCCGCACCTGGCCGACCTGAAGCCCTTCGGCCGCTACGTGATGTTCGACATCGACAAGATCGGCGGCGTCCCGGTCATCATGAAGGCTCTCCTCGATGCCGGACTCCTGCACGGCGACTGCCTGACGGTGACCGGCAAGACGGTCGCCGAGAACCTCGCCGAGATCGACCCGCCCGCCCTCGACGGCGAGGTGCTCCGCACGATGGACAACCCGATCCACAAGACGGGCGGCATCACGATCCTCCACGGCTCGATGGCTCCAGAGGGTGCGGTCGTCAAGAGCGCGGGCTTCGACGCCGACGTCTTCGAGGGGACCGCGCGCGTCTACGAGCGCGAACAGGGGGCACTGGACGCCCTCGACAACGGAGAGATCCATGCGGGCGACGTCGTGGTCATCCGCTACGAGGGCCCCAAGGGCGGCCCGGGAATGCGCGAGATGCTCGCGATCACCGGCGCCATCAAGGGCGCCGGCCTGGGCAAGGACGTGCTTCTGCTGACGGACGGGCGATTCTCCGGGGGCACCACGGGCCTGTGCATCGGCCACGTTGCGCCCGAGGCTGTCGACGGCGGGCCGATCGCCTTTGTCCGGGACGGCGACAGGATTCGTGTGGACATCGCGGCGCGGACCTTCGACCTGCTGGTCGAGCCGGCCGAACTCGAGGCGCGCAAGGCCGACTGGACCCCGTTGCCCGCAAAGTTCACGACGGGGGTTCTGGGCAAGTACGCCAAGCTGGTGCACTCCGCCAGCACGGGAGCGTACTGCGGCTAGCGTCCGCGCGTCCGATGGGTGGATGTCCACCCATCGGACGTCTTGTCCGCATTGTGAGACAAGCAGTGGGTTTGTTGACAGTCCACCCGGCGAGGGGAAGACTGGCAGCATGCTGATCCGCACCGACGTCCTACGAGTTACCAAGCGCGTGGCCTAGGCCCTCGTTGGTAGGACCGGTGACGCGCAAACCCCACTGAAGCCGCAAGGCCAAGAGGGGTTTTTTTATGCGCAGAACAAGAGAAGAGAAGGAAGAATCCTATGAGTAACGGAACACCCATCAGCCCATCGCTGGTGGCCAAGGCCGCTGGCCGCGCCAAGGATGCAGCTCCTGTCTCTTCCGTCGTGGATGCGTCGAGCCCCGTCCAGGGCCCGAACAACATCGTTGCGCCCACGGAGATGACTGGCTCACAAGCCATCGTCCGCTCATTGGAAGAACTGGGCGTCACAGACGTCTTCGGGTTGCCGGGCGGGGCCATCCTCCCCACCTACGACCCGCTGTTGGACTCGACCAGGATCAACCACATCCTGGTCCGCCACGAGCAGGGGGCCGGACACGCGGCCCAGGGCTACGCCATGGTCACGGGACAGGTCGGCGTCTGCATCGCGACCTCGGGCCCGGGCGCCACCAACCTCGTCACCGCGATTGCCGACGCCCACATGGACTCGGTTCCGATGGTGGCGATCACCGGCCAGGTCAACAGCGCGTTCATCGGCACGGACGCCTTCCAGGAGGCGGACATCGTCGGCATCACCATGCCGATCACCAAGCACTCGTTCCTGGTCACCAACGCGGACGACATCCCGCGGGTGATGGCGGAGGCGTTCCACATCGCCGGGACCGGGCGCCCCGGACCGGTCCTTGTGGACATCACGAAGGACGCGCAGACGTCCAACACGGTCTTCTCCTGGCCGCCGAAGATCGACCTGCCCGGCTACCGCACGGTGATGCGCGGCCACGCCAAGCAGGTCCGCGAGGCGGCCAAGCTGATCGCCGGCGCCTCCCGCCCGGTCTTCTATGTGGGAGGTGGGGTGATCAAGGGCCACGCGTCGGTCGAGCTGCTGGAACTGGCCGAGTTCGTGGGTGCCCCTGTCGTCACCACATTGCAGGCGCGGGGCGCCTTCCCGGACTCCCACACGCAGCACGTGGGCATGCCCGGCATGCACGGCTCGGTCTCGGCCGTGACGGCCCTACAGCAGTCGGACCTGCTCATTACCCTCGGCGCCAGGTTCGACGACCGCGTCACCGGCGTGCTCAGCTCGTTCGCGCCGAACGCGAAGGTCATCCACGCCGACATCGACCCCGCGGAAATCTCCAAGAACCGGACGGCGGACATCCCCATTGTGGGTTCCGTCAAGGAGATCATCCCGGAACTGCTCGACGCCTGCCGTACGCGCTTCGAGGCGGACGGGACGCCGGACCTCGACGCCTGGTGGGCGACCCTGAACCGTCTGCGCGAGACCTACCCGATCGGCTACACGGACACCGCGGACGGGCTTTCCGCCCCGCAGAACGTGATTGGGCGGATCGGCGCCCTGACCGGGCCCGAGGGCGTCTATGTCGCGGGCGTCGGCCAGCACCAGATGTGGGCGGCGCAGTTCATCAAGTACGAGCGCCCGCACCAGTGGCTGAACTCAGGGGGCCTCGGAACCATGGGCTATTCGGTCCCCGCTGCCATGGGCGCGAAGGTAGGCAACCCCGACCGCGTGGTGTGGGCCATCGACGGGGACGGCTGCTTCCAGATGACCAACCAGGAGCTGGCCACCTGCGTGATCAACAACATCCCGATTAAGGTGGCCGTGATCAACAACTCCTCGTTGGGTATGGTCCGCCAGTGGCAGACGCTCTTCTACGAGGCGCGGTACTCGAACACCGACCTGAACACGGGGCACGGAACCGTGCGCATCCCCGACTTCGTGAAGCTGGCGGACGCCTACGGCTGCGCGGGCCTGCGCTGCGAGCGCGACGAGGACATCGACGCGACCATCGAGGCGGCACTGGCCATCAACGACCGCCCCGTGGTCATCGACTTCGTCGTCAGCCGCGACGCGATGGTGTGGCCCATGGTCCCGTCAGGCGTCCCCAACGACGCCATCCAGATCGCCCGCGGCATGACCCCTGACTGGGAAGAGGAGGACTAGGGCATGGCACGCCACACCCTTTCCGTACTGGTGGAGGACGTCCCCGGCGTCCTCACCCGCGTCGCCGGGCTTTTCGCCCGCCGCGCGTTCAACATCCACTCGCTCGCCGTGGGCCCGACCGAGGTCGCGGGCATGTCCCGGGTCACGGTCGTCGTCGACGCGGAGGGCGATCTGCTGGAACAGGTGACGAAGCAGCTGAACAAGCTGATCAACGTCATCAAGATCGTAGAACTGACCCCAGAATCTTCCGTGCAGCGCGACCACATCCTGGTCAAGGTACGCGCGGATGCCGCAACGCGACTGCAGGTAACCCAGGCAGCCGACCTCTTCCGCGCCTCTGTGGTGGACGTGTCCACCGACTCGGTCATCATCGAGGCCACCGGAACCGCTGAGAAGCTGAACGCCCTCCTGGCCGTTCTCGAACCCTTCGGCGTCCGTGAAATCGTCCAATCCGGGACCCTGGCCGTCGGCCGCGGTTCCAAGTCGATGTCGGACCGCGCGCTGCGATCCGTCTCCGCCTGATCCCCAGTCCAACCAAGGAGTAAACAAAGTGACCGACATGTTCTACGACGACGATGCCGACCTCTCGATCATCCAGGGCCGCACCGTTGCCATCATCGGCTACGGCTCCCAGGGCCACGCCCACGCGCTGAACCTGCGCGACTCGGGCGTCGATGTCCGCGTTGGCCTCAAGAGCGGCTCCAAGTCGATCGCCAAGGCCGAGGCCGAGGGCCTTCGGGTGCTTTCCGTTGCCGACGCGACCGCCGAGGCCGACCTGATCATGATCCTGACGCCGGACCAGGTCCAGCGCTCGGTCTACGCCGAAGAAATCGCCCCCAACCTGCAGAAGGGCGACGCCCTGTTCTTCAGCCACGGCTTCAACATCCGCTTCGGCTACATCACGCCGCCGGCCGACGTCGACGTCGCGCTGGTGGCTCCGAAGGCTCCCGGCCACACCGTGCGCCGCGAGTTCGAGGCCGGACGCGGAATCCCGGACCTGATCGCCGTGGAACAGGACTTCACGGGCGCCGCCAAGGGCCTGGCGTTGTCCTACGCCAAGGCCATCGGCGGCACCCGCGCCGGCGTCATCGAGACCACCTTCACCGAGGAGACCGAGACGGACCTGTTCGGCGAGCAGGCGGTCCTCTGCGGCGGCACCTCGCAGCTGGTCCAGTACGGCTTCGAGGTCCTCACCGAGGCCGGCTACAAGCCGGAGATCGCCTACTTCGAGGTTCTCCACGAGCTGAAGCTCATCGTTGACCTGATGTGGGAGGGCGGCATCGCCAAGCAGCGCTGGAGCATTTCCGACACGGCGGAGTACGGCGACTACGTCTCCGGCCCCCGCGTCATCACCCCGGAGGTCAAGGAGAACATGAAGGCCGTTCTCGCGGACATCCAGAGCGGCGCCTTCGCCAAGCGCTTCATCGACGACCAGGACGCCGGCGCGCCGGAGTTCCTGGCCCTGCGGAAGAAGGGCGAGGAGCACCCGATCGAGTCCACGGGCCGCGAACTCCGCAAGCTCTTCTCCTGGGTCAAGAGCAGCGACGACTACACCGAGGGCGTCACCGCCCGCTAGGGGCGTTGCCTCCCACACCGTTGCGCCCGCCCGGGCTCCAGTCCGGGCGGGCGCTCCCGTTTCCACCGCGGAATCGCCTCCTCCGCGTAACATCCGTGCCCAACCCGTCCGGTCGACCGGACGGACCATAAACTTGGCCCCGGGCGGGCTTGCCCGTCCCACGTCATTCCCCTTCACAGCAAAGGTGCCACTCCCGTGTCAGTGACCAAACCCGTCGTCCTCCTCGCCGAAGAACTCTCGCCAGCCACCGTCGAGGCCCTCGGCCCGGACTTCGAGATCCGGCAGACCGACGGTTCCGATCGCGCCCAGCTGCTTGCCGCGATCGCCGACGTCGACGCGATCCTGGTGCGCTCGGCCACGAAGGTCGACGCCGAGGCCATTGCCGCCGCCAAGAAGCTGAAGGTCATCGCCCGCGCCGGAGTGGGCCTCGACAACGTCGACATCAAGTCCGCCACCCAGGCCGGTGTGATGGTGGTCAACGCGCCGACGTCGAACATCATCTCCGCCGCCGAGCTCACGGTCGGGCACATCGTCTCCCTGGCGCGCCGCATCCCCGCCGCGAGCTCCTCCCTGAAGTCGGGGGAGTGGAAGCGCTCCAAGTACACCGGAGTCGAGCTGTACGAAAAGACCGCCGGAATCATCGGGCTCGGCCGCATCGGCGCGCTCGTCGCGGCGCGCCTCCAGGGCTTCGGCATGGACGTCGCGGCCTACGACCCCTACGTCACCTCGGCACGCGCCCAGCAGCTCGGCGTGCGCCTGCTCGAGCTCGACGAACTGCTGGCGCAGTCGGACTTCATCACCATCCACATGCCCAAGACGCCGGAAACCATCGGCATGCTCGGCGCGGAGGCCTTCGCAAAGATGAAGGACACGGCGTACGTGGTCAACGTCGCGCGCGGCGGCCTGGTGGACGAGGACGCTCTCTACACGGCGCTCAAGGACGGGACCATCGCCGGCGCGGGCATCGACGTTTTCGTCAGCGAGCCGAGCACGGACCTCCCGTTCTTCGGGCTGGAGAACGTTGTGGTCACGCCGCACCTGGGCGCGTCCACGGACGAGGCGCAGGAAAAAGCGGGCGTCTCCGTCGCCAAGTCCGTTCGCCTGGCCCTCGGCGGCGAGCTGGTGCCCGACGCGGTCAACGTGGCCGGAGGCGTCATCGACGAGAGCGTCCGCCCCGGCATCCCGCTGATGGAGAAGCTCGGGCGCATCTTCACCGCCCTCACCCAGGATTCCCTGACCTCCCTGGACATCGAGGTCGCCGGCGAGATCGCGTCGCTGGACGTGAAGGCGCTCGAGCTGGCGGCGCTGAAGGGCGTCTTCACCGACGTCGTCTCCGAACAGGTCTCCTACGTCAACGCGCCGGTCCTGGCCGAGCAGCGCGGCATCACCACCCGGCTGGTCACCACCTCCGAGTCACCCGAGTACCGGAACCTGCTCACGCTCAAGGGCGCGTTGTCCGACGGCACGCAGCTGTCCGTCTCCGGGACGCTGACCGGCCCCAAGCAGATCGCGAAGCTGGTGGGCATCAACGGCTACGATCTCGAGATCCCGATCGCCGAACACCTGATAGTGCTGCTGTACCAGGACCGCCCGGGCGTCATCGGCGCGCTGGGCACCGCGTTCGGCGCACACGGCATCAACATCGCCGCCATGCAGGTGGCGCGCAAGGAGGAGGGCGGCTCGGCGTTGGCCGTCCTCGCCGTCGATTCCGCCGTGCCGGCCTCCGTGCTGGATCAGGTGCGCTCGACCGTCGGCGCGACCGTGGCCCGCGGGGCCGACCTAGCCGACTGATCCCGGTGCGCGACGGCGGCGGGCGGCTTCACATCGGAGCCGCCCGCCGTCGTCGTACGGTAGATTTCTTAGGTGACTTCGACCCAGGACCAGACCCCTTTCTACATCACCACGGCCATCTCGTACCCCAACGGCGTTCCGCACGTCGGCCACGCCTACGAGGTCATCGCGACGGACGCCATGGCGCGCTTCAAGCGGCTCGACGGGTTCGACGTCTTCTTTATGACGGGCACGGACGAGCACGGCCAGAAGATGCTGCAGACGGCCGAGAAGGAGGGGATCACCCCGCGCGAGCTGGCCCAGCGGAACTCGGACGCGTTCCAGGCCATGAACGACGAGCTGGGCATCAGCTACGACCGCTTCCTCCGGACCACGGACGCCGACCACTACGAGGCGGCCCAGGCCATTTGGAAGCGCATGGAGGCCAACGGCGACATCTATCTGGACAAGTACTCGGGCTGGTACTCCGTCCGCGACGAGGCGTTCCACAACGAAGAGGACACCGAAGTCCGCGAGGACGGCCTGCGCTACGCGAAGGACACGGACACGGAGGTCACGTGGACGGAGGAGGAGTCCTATTTCTTCCGGCTGTCCGCCTACCAGGACAAGCTGCTGCGGCTCTACCGGGACCGGCCTGCCTTCGGCGCGCCCCAGTCGCGCTTCAACGAGGTCATCCGCTTCGTCGAGCGCGGCCTTGAGGACCTGTCGATCTCCCGCACCACCTTCGACTGGGGCGTGCCGGTGCCCGGGAACAAGGACCACGTGATGTACGTCTGGGTGGACGCGCTGACCAACTACCTGACGGGCGTCGGTTTCCCGGACGTCGAGTCCGCGGCCTTCCGCAAATACTGGCCGGCGGACGTGCACGTGATCGGCAAGGACATCTCCCGTTTCCACGCCATCTACTGGCCGGCATTCCTGCTCTCGGCGGGCCTGGAGCTGCCCAAACGCGTGATGATCCACGGCTTCCTGAACAACAACGGCGTCAAGATGTCCAAGTCGCTGGGCAACGTGGTGGCGCCGTCGGAATGGGTCGACCAGTACGGCCTGGACCAACTGCGCTTCTTCCTCCTGCGCGAGGTGCCCTTCGGGGCGGACGGCGCCTACAGCCACGAGGCCATTGTGGGGCGGATGAACGCGGACCTCGCGAACAACCTGGGCAACCTGGCCCAGCGTTCCTTGTCCATGGTGGGCAAGAACTGCGGCGCCGCCGTCCCCGCGCCCGCCGGCTTCGCGCCGCAGGACGAGGCCCTGCTGGAGGCCGCCGACGCGCTGATGGAGTTCTCCCGCGACGCCTACTCCCGCCAGGAGTTCAGCCGGTCGCTCGAGGGCATCTGGACCGTCCTGGGCGACACCAACGCCTATTTCGCCGAACAGCAGCCGTGGGTGCTCCGCAAGACCGACACCGAGCGCATGCAGACCGTCCTCTACGTGACCCTCGAGGTGCTGCGCAAGGTGGCCCTGCTGGTCCAGCCCGTGATGCCGGGCTCCGCCGGCGCCCTGCTGGACGCGCTGGGCCAGTCCGGCGGTTCGGCGCGCACCTTCGCCGCCTTCGGCCACCGGATCGAGCCCGGGACGGCGCTGCCCGCTCCCACCCCGGTGTTCCCGAAGTACGAGGAGGCCGCGGCCTAGCCACGCCCTCCACCGTGCGAAAGCGGCCGGGATCCGCATGGATCCCGACCGCTTTCTTGTGTGGTTGTTTGCCTTGGGCTACTTCTCGGCGCCCGTGCCCGGGAGCGGGTCCACGTCCCCGGGGTTCTCGGCCTCCGACAGTGCGGAGGACTCTTCCGTCTCCGGTGCCTGGACCGCGAACGGCACGGTGCTGGGCACCGCTACGGCGCCGCGAACCGGGCCCATCCGGCGCTGGCGCAGCGGGTCGCGGCGCAAGTCCACGTACAGCGAGACGCACAGCCCGATGATGATCAGCACAAACGGAGTCGACGCCAGAATCGTGAAGGTCTGGAGTGCCTGCAGCCCGCCCACGTAGAGGAGCACCGCGGCCACGGCGCCGGTCAGGACGGCCCACAGGATCACCAGCGGTGTCCACGGCTCTTGGCGGCCCCGCGAGGACAGCGTGCCCAGCACCAGGGCACCGGCGTCGGCGCCGCTCACGAAGAAGACCGCGGTCAGGACCATGACCACCAAGGCCGCCCCGAAGAAGAACGGGTACTGCTGGAGGACGGCGAAGAAGCCGGCGGCCTCGTCCCCGAGACCGGCAATGTCGTTTCCGCCCAGCTGCTGCTGGATGCCGGCACCGCCGAAGATGGTGAACCAGACGACGCTGACGGCCGTGGGCACCAGCAGGACGCTGAGCACAAATTCCTTGATGGTGCGTCCGCGCGAGATCTTGGCGATGAACGTGCCGACGAACGGCGTCCAGGAGATCCACCATGCCCAGTAGAAGATGGTCCAGCTCGCGAGCCACTCGGAGCCGCCGAAGACGGCCGAGTGGAAGCTCATGGGAACGAGCTCGGAGAGGTAGGCGCCGATAGTCGACGGCAGGAGGTCGAGGATGAAGACGGTCGGGCCGACGACGAAGACGAAGATCAGCAGCACGAACGCGAGGACCATGTTGGTGTTGCTGAGCCACTTGATGCCGCGCGAGACGCCGCTTGCGGCCGAGATGACGACGCCGACGGTCAGCACGCAGATGATGATGATCGGAACGGCGGCGCCGGGGTTCTCCTCGAACTCGCCGGTGGTCAGCAGGGACAGGCCCGCGGCGATCTGCAGCGCGCCCAGGCCCAGCGAGGTAGCCGAGCCGAACTTGGTGCAAATGATGGCGAGGATGTCGATGGGCTTGCCCCATCCCTTGTCCTCGATGCGTTCCTTGCCGAAGATCGCCTGGAAGGGCGAGCTCATCAGGTTCCCGCGGCCCATGCGGTAGGTGGAGTAGGCCAGCGCGAGCCCCACCACCGAGTAGATGGCCCAGGGGTGGAGGCCCCAGTGGAAGAGGGTGTACGCCATGGCCGTGCCCGCGGCATCCGGCGAATTCGCGGCGGAGTCGACGAAGGGCGGCGGCGAGGCGAGGTGGGTGACCGGCTCGTAGACGCCGAAGAACATCAGGCCGATGCCCATGCCGGCGCTGAACATCATGGCCACCCAGGACAGCGTCGAGAACTCGGCGGCCTCGCCGTCCTTGGACAGCGGGATGTTGCCATAGCGGCCGAACGCCAGCACCAGGGAGAAGACGACGAAGCCGCTGGCGCTCAGGATGAACAGCCAGCCGAAGCTGCCGGTGATCCACGCGAGCGCGGCCGCCGCGGCGTCGCCCATGGCGGTGGTGAACAGAACACCGAGAAGACAGACGACGACGATGATGCCGAACGACACACCGAAAACCGTCTTGTCCACTGTGGCCCATCCGCGCTGGGGCGGATCGGCCAAGGGTATGTCCTCATCGAGGATGTGGTCGGGGGATTTATCGCTCATACTCCAACGCTACCCGCTCCGCAATAGTTGGAGTTAAGCCGATGGCGGTTCGCAACCCCCGGAAGTGGACGGTTCCACCCTTAGTACGGTAGGGAAATGTCCACTTCGCGGGGTGGGTGCGGCGGGCAAAGCGCGTTCCGTATAGTTGAAGGAATGACCCACAACCCCGACCCGACCAATGCAGACCAGCCAATCATCGAGCACCGCGGTGACACCGGGACCATTGTCCTCGGCGGGCACGGCGAAATCTCCAAAAACGATGTGCGCGCCGTTGCGGTGGCGGAATGCGACGCCGCCAACGCGGCCATCGCGATGGCGATGGCCGGCGGGGGACTGCCCACCGACATCGTCGCAATGCTGCTCAGCACGCAGAACGACCTTTTCGACCTCGACGCCGACCTCGCCGTGCCCACCACGGCGGGGGAGGAGTCCACGGTGCGGATCGTGGCGGCGCACATCGACCGCCTCGACCGTGCGATTGAACACTATCGGGAGCACGCCTCCGACCTCGACGGGCTGATTCTGCCCGGCGGGACCGTGGCCGCGGCGCTGTTGTACCAGGCCCGCGCGTCCGTGCGGACGGCCGAGCGCGCCGTCTGGGCGGCGGCCGAGGCCCACCCGACCGCCATCAACGCGGAGGCCGCGCGCTACCTTAACCATCTCTCCACCCTCATCTTCACGATCGCGCGCGGCGCGAACGCCGAGCACGGCGACGTGGCCTGGGTGCCGAACTGGTCGGTTCAGGCCACCCCCGAAGAGCAGTAAAAGAGCACTAGCAGCGCCGCAGCGGGAGGTGGCTGCCGAGGGGCCGCAACGGTTCCTCGCCGACCGGGGCGGGCCGGACGGGCCCGCCCCCGGGGTACTCCGCTACTCGGTGGCCAGGCCCGCCACCGGCGACATCCGGGCGGCCCGCCGGGCCGGCAGCACGGAGGCGGCCAGGGCGGCGATGCCGGCCGCCGCGACGACGCCAGCCAACTGCGCCCAGGGGAGCGCCACCACCAGGGCGCTGAAGGATCCCAGCGCGGACTGGGCGCCCAGGATGCCGTAGGCGGCTCCCAGCACGCATCCGAGGACGGACGCGACGGCGGCCACGAGGACGGCCTCGAGGGCAAGCATGCCCCGGAGTTGCCCCCGCGTCAGCCCCAGCGCACGCAGCAGCGAGGACTCCCTTGTCCTCTCCAACACGGAGAGGCTGAGGGTGTTCCCGACGCCGACGAGCGCGATGAACACTGCGACCGCTAGCAGCCCCGTCACCACCAGCAGCAACGTGTCGATGACCTGCGTGTACATCTGCTTCTCCATCAGCCCGCCGCCGACGGCGTACTCCTCCACGCCGAGCGAGGCGGCGAGTTCGGTGCGCAGGTCAAGGGCGTCGTCGGTCCCCAATCCGGGCACGGCCTTGATCCACAGGACGGCGGCCGCCGAGGCGACCGAATCCCCGCCGCGGGCGGCGCCGCCGAGAGCCTCGGCGGTCTCCGACGTCATCACGGCCGGCATAAAGGCCCCGCCCGACTTGACCATGGACAGGTCCGACGTTCCCGACGCTCCGGCGACGCGAAGTATGGTGCCCTCCATCTCCTGGGCGACCAGAACCTGCCCCTTGCCCGGGACCTGCGAGGGGTCGTTCAGAACCCGGGTCAGGTCTGCGGCGGGGGCCGCATAGACGGGCGTCTCTCCCGTGCCGGTGCCCCCGGGGCGCAGGAGCGCCACGCTCCTGACCCCGTCGAGGGTGCGGATCCTGACCACGTCCTCCTGCGCGAAATCGGCGCCATCGCCCATCGGCTCGACCGTGATGTCCACGGGGAACTCCGAACCGAGTGTCGCGTCGAGGCTGGCCTTCGTTGTCTGGGCGCCCACCATCATCATGGACACCAGCGTGACGCCGATCAGCAGGGCCGTGGCGGTGGCGGTGGTCCGGCCCGGATTCCTGACGGCATTCAGCGCGGCGAGCCGCCCGGGGACTCCGGCGGGGCGCGCGAGCGCGCCTGCGGCGGCGACGGATGGCGGCAGGAACAGCGAGCCGAGCAGCATGATGCCCGGGAACGAGAGGAAGCCCCCGCCGAAGGCGACCAGAAGATCGCCCTCGGCCGCGCCGAGAGCCAGGAGGATGCCGCCGCAGACCACCATCAGGCCGCCGCACACAAGTCGGATTTTCCCGCCGCGGTTGCGCAACCTCGCGGGGTCGGCCGGCCGCAAGGCGGCGAGAGGTGCGATCCGTGTGGCGTTCCGGGCAGGAACCCACGCGGCAAGGAGCGTCGTCAGCGTCCCGACGGACACGGCCCAGGCCACCGTGGGCCAGGTGACGGACAGCACGGCGAAGCCGCTGCCCGGCAGTGTCGCAACGTAGGCGACGAGCGCGGCCATGATGCCGGTCGCGAGGGCCACTCCCAGCACCGACGACACCAGGCCGACGAGCAGCGCCTCGGCGAGCACCGCGGATCGCAGCTGACGCCGCAGGGCCCCGATGGTGCGCAACAGGGCAAGTTCCCTGGTGCGCTGCGCCACCAGCACCGAGAACGTGTTCATCACCACAAGCCCGGTCACCATCAGTGCAACCAACGCGAACACCAGGAGCACGATGGTCAACTGGTCCTGCCCGCCCGACAGGCTGGCCACGTCCGCCACCGTCTGCTCCCGTGCCGTCAACACGCTGGGATATTCGATCCCGTCCGCGCGCAGTGCGGCGGCGATGTCGGCGACGGCCGCCGCCGGGTCGACGCCGTCGCCGATCCGGAGATGCAGTTGTTGGTAGACGGGCGTCGCGCCGAGCAGTTGCCCCATAAACGACGGAGCGACCGTGGCCTGCATCATGCCGCCGGCGAGCGGATCGCTGCTGGGAACGGTCAATCCCGTCAGGACAAGCCCGGTGGCACGCCCCGGCGCGTCCCCTACGGACGCGAGGGTCACGGAGTCGCCGATGGCCAGGCCGGCCTTGGCGGCGGAGGTCTCGTCCAGCGCGACGTCGCCGGCCGAGGCGGGCAAGTCGCCTGAGGCGACCTCCACCGAGCGCAGATCGCCATCGGATGGATAGTCGGAGACCAGCGCGTTCTGTTCCGCGTCGCCGGTGTCGATGCGGCCGGAGAGGACGGCGCGGCCGTAGGACGCCTCGACGCCGGAGACGCGGCCGGCCGCCTGGAGGGAGCCGGCGTCGAGGGAATCCTCGACCGCCCCGGGATAAGCGTTCCAATCGATGCCGACAACCACGTCGGCGCTCCGGTACGCGGCGCCGACGCTTTGTTGGAGCGAGGCCGTGGTGCTGGAACCGACCATTAGGGTCGCCGCGAGGAAGGCGGTGCCGATCATCACCGCAAGGCATACGGCGACAAAGCGCCGGGCGCGGGATTTCAGGTTGGCGAGGGCAAGCGTCAGCACCGTTCAGCCGCCCAATCCGGCCAGCGCGGCCGAGACCGAGGACGTCGACGGGCCGACGATGTTGCCCACCAGCGCGCCGTCGCTCATTAACAGCACCTCGTCGGCGTAGGTGGCGGCCACCGGGTCGTGCGTCACCATGATGACGGTCTGCCCCATTTCCCGCGCCGAGGAACGCAACAGCGACAGCACCTCCATGCCTGAGCGTGAGTCGAGGTTGCCGGTCGGTTCGTCGGCGAAGACGACGTCGGGGCGCGTCAGGAGGGCGCGCGCGACGGCGACGCGCTGCTGCTGGCCGCCGGAGAGTTCGTGGGGCTTGTGCGCCAGGCGTCCACCGAGACCGAGGGTGGCGACGACGGTGGCCAGCCGCGGGGCTTCCGGAGAGCGGCCGGCGAGTTGCAGGGGGAGCAGGATGTTTTGTTCCGCGTTCAGCGTGGGCACCAGATTGAACGACTGGAAGACAAAGCCGATCTTCTCCCGGCGGAGCCGCGTCAGCCGGTTGTCGTCGAGGCCCGTGATCTCCTGTCCGCCGATGCGGATGGAACCGGCGCTGGGGGAGTCCAGGCCGGCGAGGCAGTGCATCAGCGTGGACTTGCCGGAGCCGGAGGGGCCCATGATCGCGGTGAAACGGCCCGCGCCGAACTCCACGTCGACGCCGCGCAGGGCTTCCACGCGCGTCGAGCCGCTTCCATATGCCTTGGTCAGGCCGCTCGCTGCGACCGCGAGTGTGCCGGTGTGTTGTTCGCTGGTGATCGTCATGCAGACAACGCTATGCATCCGGGCGGCGGACCGCGTCACCCGCACGGCCCCCTTTGCCCGCCCCCACGTCATACCGGGGTATGACGTGGGCTAACGCGGCATGGGCCCTAGGGAGTCACCACCCCGGTGGCGTAGGCGATCAGGACGGCCTGGACCCGGTCCCGCGCACCCAGCTTGGCCAGGATGCGCCCCACGTGTGTCTTGACCGTCGCCTCGGACAGATACAGGCCGGAGGCGATCTCCGGGTTGGAGTGCCCGGCCGCGATCAGCTCGAAGACTTCGCGCTCCCTGGCGGTCAGGGAGGCGACCGCGCTGGCATGCACGGGCGACTGGATACTTTGCCGGCGCAGCATGGGCGCCACATGGTCCAGCAGGCGGCGCGTCGTCGACGGCGCGATGACGGCGTCGCCCCGGTGCACGGTGCGGATGGCCTCCAGCAGTTCCTCGGGCGGCGCGTCCTTTAGCAGGAAGCCGCTGGCCCCCGCTTCGATGGCGGAGATGGCGTACTCGTCCAGGTCGAAGGTGGTCAGGACGATGATCCGCGGACCGGCGCCGATGGCCCCGACGGCCGGGCCTCCCTCGGCCCCGAGAAGGCGCCTTGTGGTGGCGATGCCGTCCAGCACGGGCATGCGCACGTCCATCAGGACCACATCGGACTGCCGCAGCGCGGTCGACGCCAACGCCTCGCGCCCGTCGGCGGCCTCGGCCACGACGTCGAGGTCCGGCTGGGAATTGATGAGCATGCGGAAGCCGCTGCGCACCAGGAGCTGGTCGTCCACGAGGGCGACCCCGATCGGTCGCATTGGGATGGTGTCCACTAGTCCTCCGTATAGGGAATGAAGATGCGCGCGGCGAACCCGCCGCCGGGGAGCGGGCCGGTCTCGACCCTGCCGTCGTAGAGCGCCGCCCGCTCGGCCATGCCCACGAGGCCTTGGAGGGATCCCGCGGTGTCCTCCGCGGCCGCGGCGCCGCGGCCGTCGTCGGTGACGGACACGGTCAATCCCTGGCTGGTCCACTCGAGTGCCACCTCGCTGCGGGCCGCCGGTCCGGCATGCTTGAGCACGTTCGTCAGGCCCTCCTGCACGGCGCGGTACGCGGTGAGCTCCGCCCCGGCCGGCAGTTCGCGGCGGGGCTCGGAGGTGACCGTGCTTTCGACCTCGAGTCCTGCGCGCCGCGCCACGTCGACAAGGCCGGGGATGTCCCCGAGCGTTGGCAGCGGCCGGACGGAAGCCTGTTCGTCGCTGCGGAGGACCCCCAGGAGCCTTCGCATCTCCCGCAGCGACTTTCGGCCCGCCCCGGAGATCGTCTCGAGGGTCTGCCGCGCGACGTCGGGATCGGCGGCGCTGGCGTACCTCGCCCCGTCCGCCTGGGTGATGATCACCGAAAGCGAGTGGGCCACGATGTCGTGCATCTCGCGGGCGATGTGGTTGCGCTCGTCGGCGGCCGCGAGCTCACGCTCCTGCAGGCGCTCGACCTCGAGGCGCCGGGCACGGTCCTCCAGTGCCCTGACAGCCAGGCGGCGGGTCCGGGCCAGGTCTCCGAAGGTCCATGCAAGCAGGACGATCAGGCCCAGTCCGAGGAAGCTGAGCACCAGCCCCTGGGCGCTGAACGTGCCGCCGACGGTTCCGAACCTCAGTGTCGCCATGGCCGCGCCCGCGAATCCCGCGGCCAGGCCCGCGAAGGACTGCCAACGGCGGCCGTACGCCGCGAGCGTGTAGACGGTGATCGGCACGGACAGCTGGGACAGGAGGTACGTGTCCAGCAAGAGGACCTGCACCAGGCTTCCAAGGACCACGACGGCAGCGCTGGCGGCCGGTCGGGAACGGCGCCAGGCGAGGGGAACGGTCTGCATGGTTCCGGCCACGAAGGCGACGGCGGAGAGCCCGGCGCTGTACCCGAAGCCCCAGGTGCCGATCGCGACCAACGCGAACCACAGGCCCAGGGCGATGGCCCGGTCCACCTCGTGGGGGTGCTCGCGCACCCAGCGGTCGATGGTGCGGTGCGGCGTCATGTGGTCAATCGTAGTTTCGCCCCGCACCGCTCCGCGTCATGCCCTGGGTTGACCCCTGGCCGCCCCAGACCGGCGCCACAGCCGGCGCATCGTCGTCTTCTCAGATATTGAGATGGTTTGTTCATGATGTGGACAACGTCTTAAAGTTGGGTCATGAGCACAACCATTGATCTTGCAGTCATCCCGGGCGACGGAATCGGACCGGAAGTCATCGCCGAGGCCGTGAAGGTGCTCGAACGGGCGACGTCGGGAGAGGACGTCGCTCTGCGCCTGACCCACTACCGCCTGGGTGCCGCCCATTGGCTGGAGACCGGGGAAACCCTCACCGACGAGACCCTCGCCTCCCTCCGCCGGCACGACGCCATCCTCTTCGGGGCGGTCGGAGCGGCGCCTGGGGACACGCGCGTCCCTTCCGGCCTGATCGAGCGCGAGATGCTGCTCAAGCTGCGCTTCGCCCTGGACCACTACGTCAACCTTCGCCCGTCGCGCCTCTATCCGGGCGTTCCCAGCCCGCTGGCGGACGCCGGCGACGTCGACTTCGTGGTTGTCCGCGAGGGAACCGAGGGCCCCTACGTCGGCAACGGCGGCGCGCTGCGCGTGGACACTCCCCAGGAGATCGCCACCGAGGTCTCGGTCAACACGGCCTACGGCGTCGAGCGCGTCGTGCGCGACGCGTTCACGCGGGCATCCGCTAGGCAGCGCAAGCGGGTGACCCTGGTCCACAAGCACAACGTGCTGGTCCACGCGGGGCACCTCTGGCGCCGCACCGTGGAGACGGTCGCCGCCGAGTTCCCCGCGGTCCAGCACGACTACATGCACGTGGACGCGGCCACCATTCACATGGTCACGGACCCGGCGCGCTTCGACGTGATCGTTACCGACAACCTCTTCGGCGACATCCTCACCGATCTGGCCGGCGCCATCACGGGCGGCATCGGGCTCGCGGCGTCCGGCAACCTGAACATGGACCGCACTGCACCCTCCATGTTCGAGCCGGTCCACGGGTCCGCCCCGGACATCGCAGGACAGCAGAAGGCCGATCCCACGGCCGCCATCCTCTCCGTCGCGCTCCTGCTGGACCACGTGGGGCTGCCGGGGGCTGCCCGTCGGGTGGAGGCCGCCGTCGAGTCGGATATCTCCTCCCGGGCGGAGCTCACCGACTCCCGCACCACCACAGAGATCGGCGATGCAATCGCCTTGGCCGTGTCATAAGCTGAGGTGGCTCCCGAGGGGGCCACCGCGGTGGCATGCGCACGGCAAGCCACCGTCCGAAAGTCGAAGAGGAAGTGCGCCGGCACCATGGAATTTTCCCAGAAGCTCTCCACCAACCCGAAGAGCGCGGAACAGCGCGCCGAGATCCTGGCGAACCCGGGATTCGGCGACTATTTCACCGACCACACCGCCGTGGTCGATTGGACGCAGACCGCCGACGGCCACGGAGAGTGGCATGACGCCCGGATCGAGCCCTACGGACCGATCGCCATGGATCCGGCGGCCGCCGTGCTGCACTACGGCCAGGAGATCTTCGAGGGCCTCAAGGCCTACCGCCACGCGGACGGTTCCGTCTGGACGTTCCGCCCGCAGGCGAACGCCGCGCGGTTCAACAAGTCCGCCGTGCGGCTGGCGCTGCCGGAACTGCCGGAAGAGACCTTCGTCGAGTCCCTGCGGGAACTCGTCGCAGCGGACCAGGCGTGGGTGCCGGAGGGCGACGGCGAGGCCCTGTACCTGCGTCCGTTTATGATCGCCACCGAGGCCTTCCTCGGTGTGCGCCCGTCGCGGGAGGTGTCCTACCGGGTCATCGCCTCACCGGCGGGCAACTATTTCGGCGGTGAACTCAAGCCCGTCTCCATCTGGCTGTCCACCACCTACGCCCGCGCGGGACGCGGAGGCACCGGCGAGGCCAAATGCGGGGGCAACTACGCCGCTTCCCTCGCCGCCCAGCTGGAGGCCGAAGCCCACGGCTGCAAGCAGGTGCTCTTCCTGGATCCGTTCAACGACAACGCGGTCGAGGAACTCGGTGGCATGAACGTGTTCTTCGTCTTCAAGGATGGAACGCTCGTCACGCCCGCGCTGAACGGGACGATCCTCCACGGCGTGACGCGCTCCTCGGTGCTCGAGCTGGCCCGCGACCGGGGGCTGCGCGTCGAGGAACGCAAGTTCACCATCGACGAATGGCGCCAGGCGGTCCGGGACGGCGCCCTGGCGGAGGTGTTCGCCTGCGGAACGGCGGCGGTCATCACCCCCATCGGCGAACTGAAGACTGCGGAGGGTTCCATCGTCTCTCCCACCGCGGGCCCCGATTCGGTCAGCATGGACATCCGGGCACAGCTGCTAGGCATCCAGACGGGCACGGTCCCGGACACGCACGGCTGGCTGACGCGGCTGGCCTAGCCACACGCCACACGACGGGGTCCCGCTTTTCGGCGCGGGGCCCCGCGCTTCTTCTAGACTTGACCCATGCGCATTCTTGTCACCGGCGGGGCCGGCTACATCGGGTCCCACACGGTCCTCCAACTGCTCGACGCCGGACACGACGTCCACGTGCTCGACAACCTCAGCAACTCCGCGCCCGAGGCGCTCAGGCGCGTCGCCGAACTCGCCGGGCGGGAGGCCACCCTCCACAAGGTGGACCTGCTCGACGTTGAGGGGACCCGGGCCGCGCTCGCCGCCGCCCGCCCGGAGGCGGTCGTCCACTTCGCGGGTCTGAAGGCCGTGGGGGAGTCTTCCGCGAAGCCCCTGTGGTACTACCGCAACAACGTGGTGGGCACGCTGAACCTGCTCGAGGCCATGGAAGCGCAGGACGTCCGGACCCTGGTGTTCAGCTCCTCGGCGACGGTCTACGGAGAGGCCGGAGGCGTCGTTCAGTACGACGAGGACCTGCCGCTGGCGGCCATGAACCCGTACGGGCGGACGAAGATGCACATCGAGCAGATGCTCGACGATCTTGCCGGGTCCGATCCCCGCTGGGCCATCGCCAAGCTGCGGTACTTCAATCCGGTGGGGGCCCACGAATCCGGACGGATCGGGGAGGACCCCCAGGGCATCCCCAACAACCTCATGCCGTTCGTGGCCCAGGTCGCCGTGGGGCGCCGCGACCACCTCGACGTCTTCGGCGACGACTACCCGACGGCCGATGGCACGGGCGTGCGGGACTACATCCACGTCGTGGACCTGGCCACCGGGCACCTCACCGCGCTCGAGTACCTTGTGGCCCACGGTGGACTCCACGCGTGGAACCTCGGCAGCGGCGCGGGTTCCTCGGTCCTCGAGGTCGTCGACGCCTTCGCCCGCGCGTCCGGAAAGGACATCCCGTACCGCATTGTCGAGCGCCGCCCCGGCGACCTCCCGGCATACTGGGCGGATCCCACGCTCGCGCGCGTGGAGCTGGGGTGGAAGTCGGAGCGCGGCCTGGAGGACATGGTCGTGGACGTGTGGCGGTGGCAGTCCGAAAACCCCGAGGGCTATCTCCCCGAGCCGGATGAGGAAGAGGGCGCGGGCTCCCACTAGGCTGTAGTCCATGCGTATAGCTCGATTTGTGGTTGACGGTGATCCCCTCTACGGCGTGGTTGAAGGCGACGAGGTGGCGGTGATCGCCGGCGACCCGTTCTTCCAAGGCATCAAGCCGACCGGCACCAGGCACCAGCTGGACGACGTCCGACTGCTGGCGCCGATCATTCCGCGCTCCAAGGTCGTCGGCTTCGGCCGCACCTACGCGGACCACGCCCGCGAGCTCGGCAATCCCGTGCCGGTCACTCCGCTGATGTTCCTGAAGCCGAACACCTCGGTGGTGGGACCGGGCGATCCCGTGACGCTGCCGGCGTTCTCGGAAGAGGTCTCCTATGAGGCCGAGCTCGCCGTCGTCATTGGACGCATCTGCAAGGACGTCCCGGCGGACAAGGTGGCGGACGTGGTGTTCGGCTACACCTGCGCCAACGACCTGACCGCGCGCGATGTCCAGAAGACGGACGACCAGTGGGCGCGCGCCAAGGGCTGGGACGGGTCTTGCCCGCTTGGACCTTGGATCGAAACGGACCTGGATCCCGAGGACCTGCGCATCAGCGGCCGGCTGGACGGGCAGACCGTCCAGGACGGCAGCACCAACCAGATGATCTGGAGCGTCGCCGACCTGGTCGCCTACGCGTCGCAGGCGTTCACGCTCCTTCCCGGCGACGTCGTGCTGACCGGCACGCCGGCTGGCGTCGGCCTGATCCGCGAGGGTCAGCGCTTCGAGGTGGAGATCGAGGGCATCGGCACGCTCTCCAACACCTTCCGCAGCTAGGGTTCCGGCCGGGGAGGGCGCCCCGGGCGGCGGGCCGAGGCGCGGGGCGCGCAGCCGGGCCGCGCGCGGGCGGCGTACTAGGATTGGATCATCATGACTGACGCATCCCAGATCCCCACTGTCACCGCAGAGACGCCCGTCCGCGTGCGCTTCTGCCCGTCCCCGACCGGCACGCCACACGTGGGGCTGATCCGCACGGCCCTGTTCAACTGGGCGTACGCCCGCCACACCGGCGGCAAGCTGATCTTCCGCATTGAGGACACCGACGCCCAGCGCGACAGCGAAGAGAGCTACAACCAGCTGCTCGAGGCTTTGGACTGGCTTGGCATCACGTGGGACGAGGGCGTCAACGTGGGCGGCCCGCACGAGCCGTACCGCCAGTCGCAGCGCGCGGACATCTATCGGGGCGTCATCGCCAAGCTCAAGGATGCAGGGCACCTCTACGAATCCTTCTCCACCCCGGAGGAGGTCGAGGCCCGCCACCGGGCCGCGGGCCGGGACCCGAAGCTGGGGTACGACAACCACGACAGGACCTTGGCGCCGGAAGAGGTTGCCGAGCTCCGCGCCCAGGGCCGCGAGCCGGTGCTGCGGGTTCGCATGCCCGACGACGACATCACGTTCACCGACCTCGTCCGCGGCGAGATCACCTTCCGGGCGGGCTCGGTCCCGGACTTTGCGGTGGTGCGGGCGAACGGCAAGCCCCTCTACACGTTGGTGAACCCGGTCGACGATGCGCTGATGGGCATCACGCACGTGCTGCGCGGCGAGGACCTTCTCTCCTCGACTCCGCGGCAGATCGCGCTGTACCGCGCCCTGATCGATGTCGGGGTGGCGCCGTACATGCCGCTCTTCGGCCACCTTCCCTACGTCATGGGCCAGGGGAACAAGAAACTTTCCAAGCGCGACCCCGAGTCGAGCCTGTTCCTGCACCGCGACCGCGGCTTCATTCCCGAGGGCCTGTTGAACTACCTCTCGCTGCTCGGCTGGAGCCTGTCCGCGGACGAGGACATCTTCACGCGCGAACAGCTGGTCGAGGCCTTCGACGTGCACAGCGTCCTGTCCAACCCGGCGAAGTTCGACCTGAAGAAGGCTGAGGCGATCAATGGATCGCACGTCAGGCTGCTGGAGGCCGACGATTTCCGCGGCCGGCTGGTTCCGTACCTCCGCCACGCCAAGCTCGTGGGGGAGACGCTGACGGAACGGCAGGAGGAGATCCTCACGGAGGCCGCGCCGCTGATCCAGGAGCGCATCACCCTGCTGGGCGAGGCCCCCGACATGCTCGAGTTCCTGTTCCTCGCAGACGACGACGTGGTGGTGGCCCAAGACGCGCTCAAGGGGTTGCCCGGAAACACGGACGAGGTTCTGGACGCCGGCATCGCCGTCCTCGAGGAACTGCAGGAGTGGACCGCGGAGTCGATCCAGACCGCGCTGCGTGCCGCGCTCATCGACGGCATGGGGATCAAGCCGCGCCTCGCCTTCGGCCCCATCCGCACCGGCGTATCCGGCAAGCGCGTCTCGCCGCCGCTGTTCGAATCCATGGTCATCCTCGGGAAGGAATCCTCGCTGGCCCGCCTGAGGGCCTTCCGCCTGGACATCGACTCGCTCTAGGGAAACGGTGCGCACCGCCCCGGCGTCGGTGCGCGCCGCCGCCCGATTTTGGATTTGCGCGAGGGGTCGGGTAAAGTAATTACTCGTGCTGAGGCGCCGGGAACTGCTCGAATAGGGCGGTAAACGGGAGTCCACAGCCCATTGGGATATGGTGTAATTGGCAACACATCGGTTTCTGGTACCGACATTCTAGGTTCGAGTCCTGGTATCCCAGCGCTACAGTCCCCGCAGATTCTGTGGGGACTGGCATTGTCGGAGGACATGCTCCGGCAGAGCTACGGCCCCATCGTATAGCGGCCTAGTACGCTGCCCTCTCACGGCGGTAACGCGGGTTCGAATCCCGCTGGGGTCACGGTTCGCGAGAACTCAGGCGGCATCAGCCTCTAAACGATGCAAGCTATGCGGCCCCATCGTATAGCGGCCTAGTACGCTGCCCTCTCACGGCGGTAACGCGGGTTCGAATCCCGCTGGGGTCACGTGTTTTTGGAAGGGTCCCGGACTTCGGTCCGGGACCCTTCTTGTGTTCCGGCCGCGGCGTCCGGGGCCGGACGCGGCGGAGCCGGGTGGCATCTTTGGCATGATGTAGGGGTGAGCACAGACCAGCAGTCAGACGGACCGGATCCAGCAGCGGGGGCCGTCGGCGTGCTTGAGGGCGCCAGAGACTCCCTGGCCCGCACCACGCTGCCACTGGAGCTTCCCGGCGCAGCCTCGGCCCGCGAAGCGGCCCATGCGGCGGTGGGGCAGTTGGACGACTATGTGCTGCCCCGCTACCGCAGTCTCGAGGCCCCGCTCCTCGCCGTGGTGGGCGGGTCCACGGGCGCCGGAAAATCCACGCTCGTCAACGCTCTGGTGGGCCACCCCGTGACCCGAGCCGGCGCAATCCGGCCCACAACGCGCCAGCCGATTCTCCTGCACCACCCGTCCGAGGCCGGCTGGTTCACGGACCAACGAATCCTTCCCGGCCTCTCAAGGGTTGTCGGCCGCAAGGCGGACCCGTCGCGGCCGCTGCCCGCGGACCGCGTGGGGGCCGAACCCGATGCCGGTGCGATGGCGTCGCTCGTCATGCTGGGGGACGAGGCCATCCCCGCCGGCATCGCCCTGCTCGACGCCCCGGACATCGACTCCGTCTCCGACGACAACCGCCGCCTCGCCGGCCAACTGCTGGCGGCGGCGGATCTCTGGCTGTTCGTGACCACCGCCAACCGCTATGCGGACGCCGTCCCCTGGCGGCTCCTGGTCGAGGCCGCGGGACGCGACATCACGGTGGCCGTGATCCTGGACCGCGTACCGCCCGGCGTCGAGGACGAGGTGGCGTCCGACCTACGGGGCATGCTGGGCCGCCAAGGGTTGGGAGACGCCGAGCTGTTCATCGTGCCCGAAGCGCGGCTCGACGAATTCGACATGTTGCCGGCGGCCGCCGTGGCCGAGCTCCGGTCGTGGCTTGCCCGGCTGGCCGGGGACGCCGCGGCCCGGGCCACGTTGGCCCGGCGGACCCTGGACGGCGTCGTCCGGCAGTTGGCCACCAGGATCACGGACATCGCGGACGCCGAGGAATCCCAGCACGACGCCGGCGCAAGATTGCGTTCGGATGTCCTCGAGGCCTACGCCACGGCGGCCGACCGTATTGGCGAGTCGACGCGGGACGGCACGCTGCTGCGCGGCGAGGTGCTGGCCCGATGGCAGGACTTCGTGGGGACCGGGGAGTTCTTCAGGTCCCTCGAGTCCGGGATCGGACGGCTGCGCGACCGGATCGGGGCGTTCCTCTCGGGCAAGCCCCAGCCCGTGGAAACGGTGGAGGAAGCCATCGAGTCGGGCCTGCTCGCCGTGGTTGTGGATCAATGCGCGCAGGCGGCCGAGGAGGCGGACGCCCGCTGGCGATCGGACCCTGCGGGACGGCAACTGCTGGGATCCCAGGACCTCGCCCACCCGGGCGCCGACTTCGCGGAGCGGGCGGCGGCGGAGATCCGCGCGTGGCAGGGCGACCTGATGGAGCTGATCCGCACCGAGGGCGAGGGGAAACGCTTCACCGCGCGCATGGTCTCCTTCGGGGTCAACGGTGTGGCGGTCGCCCTGATGGTGGTTGTCTTCGCGTCGACCGCGGGCCTGACCGGACTCGAGGTGGGCATCGCAGGCGGTTCGGCGATCGTCGGGCAGAAGCTGCTGGAGGCGATCTTCGGCGAGGATGCCGTGCGGCGGCTCGCGAAACAGGCGCGGGAGTCCCTGGACCGCCGCTGCCGGACACTCCTGGACGCCGAAAGCGGGCGCTTCCTGGACCGGCTGGACGTCCTCGGCGAACCTGGCGCCGCGGAGCTGCTCCGCGGCCATGCCCGAAGGTTGGAGCGCCTGAACGCGGGGGAGGCAGCGTGAGCCGGCGGCGGCTTGAGGGGAGCGCGTCGCCGCTCGTGGCGCAATTGGAGGCCCTGAACCTGGCGCGGGAACTGGGAGAGGGACGCGTCGACGACACGGCGGCGGCCGCCGCGCTGACCGTTCTGGAGCGCGCGTCGACACGCCGTTCGCTGAGCGCGGAGCACACGGTCGTCGGGTTCTTCGGCGCCACGGGCAGCGGAAAGTCCTCCTTGTTCAACGCGGTGTCGGGAGAGCAGTTGGCGCGGGTGGCGGCGACCCGGCCCACCACGTCCAGCCCGCTGGCCGCCGTCTGGGGCGCGGCGGGGAGCGCGGAATTGCTGGACTGGCTGGGAGTGGACCAACGGCACGAGCTCGGGTCGCCGCTGGGCGCCGGCCGCCGCCCGGGATGGCTCGGAGGCCAGCGGGAGGAGCCAGGGGGGCTCGTGCTTTTGGACCTGCCGGACTTCGATTCCACCGCGCTTGCGCACCGGGAGACCGTGACACGGCTCTCGGGGCAGGTGGACGTGCTGGTGTGGGTGTTGGACCCGCAGAAGTACGCCGACGCCGCGGTGCACCACGACTTCATCCGCCCGTTGTCGGCCTACGGAGCGGTGACCATGGTGGTGCTCAACCAGACGGATCGCCTCCGGCCCGGCGCGCTGGAGCCCGTCCTGGATTCGCTCAGGGGCATCCTGTCCGACGACGGGCTCGGCAAGGTGCCGATCTTCCCGGTCTCGGCGGTGACGGGCGACGGGATCGAGGAACTCCGGGCAACCATCGCGGCCGTAGCCGCCAAGCACGACGCCGCCACCCAGCGGCTCCGCGCGGACGTCTCCGGGGCCGCCGGCCTGCTGGGCGACGGCACCGCGTCCGCGGCCATCGACCCCCCGGGAAAAGACGCGGAGCGCCGCCTGGCCGGCGCGCTGGCGCAGGCGTCCGGCGTCGACACCGTGGTTTCCGCCGTCGCGCGCTCCTACAGGATCAGCGCCGCCGCGAGAACGGGCTGGCCGGTGACCAGATGGCTGGGACGGCTGAGGCCGGATCCGCTGCGCCGCCTGAACCTGACAAGCCGGGACGTCAATCCCGCCGTCAACCGGACCTCGCTGCCCGCGCCGGGCGCGGCGCAGCGCGCGCAGGCGGACTCCGCCGTGCGGGCCTATGCGGACGCGGCGAGTGGCGGCGCGCCCGAGGCCTGGCGCGGCTCGATCCGCCGCGCCGCCAGGGCAAGCGCGCCGACGCTTCCGGACGCGCTGGACCAGGCGATCGCCCGCACCGACATCGGCGCGGGCAAGGGGTCCTGGTGGTGGCCGGTGGTGGGCGCCGTCCAGTGGATCGCCCTGGCAACCGCGCTGGCCGGAGCCGGGTGGCTCGGCGTCCTGTTCGTCCTGGGATACCTCCAACTCGACGTGCCGGAGGCTCCCGCCGTCGAGGGCTTCCCGGTCCCCACCCTGATGGTCGCGGGCGGCGTGCTGCTCGGCGTCGTCCTGGCATTGGCGACCGGACTGGTGGCCCGCTTGGCGGCCCGTGCGAGGGCGGCTGCGGCCCGGCGAAAGCTGAGGGCTGCCGTGGCCGACGTCGCGATGGCGCGGGTGGTGGCGCCGGTGGTCAACGAGATCGATCGCTACAACCGGTTCCGCGCGGCCGTGAAGGCCGCACGTGGCTGATCCCCAAGCGGATACGGAAACCGTCGGCGGGATGTCGGAGCGCGGTGTCCTCGAACGAATCCTTCCCAGGCTGAGGGGAGCGTCGGCGCTGCTCGGACCGGGCGACGACGCCGCGCTGGTGGCCGCGCCGGACGGCCGCTTTGTCTTCAGCGTGGACACGGTGGTCCAGGACCAGGATTTCCGGCTCCGCTGGCCCAACGGCAGGGTGGGCACCGGGTACGACGTCGGATGGAAGTCCGCCGCGCAGAACCTCTCCGACATCAACGCGATGGGCGCCGACGCCACTTCCGCGGTCATCAGCCTGACACTTCCGCCCGAGACCGCCGTGGCCTGGGTCGAGGACTTCGCCGACGGCTTCAGCGCCGCGGTCGCCGGGCTCGGCGCCACCCGCTGCTCCATCGTGGGCGGCGATCTGGGCCGGGGGAGGGAAATCTCCGCGACCACGGCGGTCACGGGAGACCTTGGCGGACGCGCTCCGGTCCTGCGCTCCGGCGCCCGGCCGGGCGACGTCCTGGCCGTCTGCGGGCGGCTCGGCGCCGCCGCGGCGGGACTCGCCCTGCTGGAATCCGGAACCGGGTCCGGCACCCTCGGCGACGCCGCGCGAGGGCTCGTGGAGCTGCAGTGCCGCCCCCGCCCACCGCTGGGCTCCGGTCCGAGCGCCGCGGCCTCGGGAGCCACGGCCATGATGGACCTCTCCGACGGGCTCGAGCGCGACGCCCCCAGAATGGCGAGGGCAAGCGGCGTGGACTTCGACCTGTCCGCCGCGGCCCTGGCGCCGTTCGCCGAGGCCCTGGCGCCGGCCGCGTCCGTCCTGGCCGGGGATCCGCTCCGGTGGGTCCTGCAGGGGGGCGAGGACTTCGCCCTGCTGGCGACCTTCCCGGGGACGTCGCCATTGCCCGAGGGGTTCGTCGCCATCGGGGCCACCACCGCCGGGGACGGCGCGGTGACGTTGGACGGGTCACCGGTCGAGGACGGCGGGTGGGACCACTTCCTGCCTACTCCGCGCCCTTCCTGAGGGCCGCGCTCAGCTGGGCCGCCGCGGAGCAGACGACCTCCGAATGAACCCGTCCCGGTTGACGGGTGAGGCGCTCGATGGGCCCCGAGATCGAGACGGCGGCGATCACCCGACCCGAGGGACCGCGGACGGGGGCGGACACCGACGCGACGCCCGGCTCGCGTTCGCCCAGGCTTTGGGCCCAACCCCGGCGCCGCACTCCGGCCAGGATGGTCGGCGTGAAGCGGGCGTTGCTCAGGCCCTCCAGCAGCCGCTCGTGGTCCTCCCACGCCAGCAGTACCTGCGCCGCCGAGCCCGCCTTCATGGACAATTGTGTGCCCACCGGGATCGTGTCCCTCAGGCCGACGGGGCGCTCGGCGGAGGCCACGCACACGCGGAAGTCCCCCTGCCGTCGGAACACCTGGCTGCTCTCACCGGTCGAGTCGCGGAGCTGGATCAGGATGGGTCCCGCGGCCGCGATCATGCGGTCCTCACCCGCGGCCGATGCAAGCTCCACCAGGCGGCTTCCCAGCACAAAGCGCCCGTGGATGTCCTTCCCGACCAGCCGGTGGTGGACCAGCGCCTGCGCCAGCCGGTGGACGGTCGGGCGGGAAAGGCCGGTCGCGGCAACGAGTTGCGCCAAAGTGGTCGGGCCGGCCTCGAGCGAGTCGAGCACCATGGCCGCCTTGTCGATGACGCCAACGCCGCTTGATGTGTCCATAGAATGATATTGCCGTCTCATTATGTGAGATGCAAGTCGAAGTGGTGGCCTCCGTGCGGGTGGGGTGCTTAAGTTGGGGGCAACAGGTTTACGTTGACGGAGGGAGCCGGAAATGTTCGGTGGCAAACCAGCGCAGACGCTGGCCGAAAAGGTCTGGGGCGCGCACGTGGTGCGCGAGGGCGACGGCGACGGTGCCGCGCGGCAGCCGGACCTGATCTACATCGACCTGCACCTGGTGCACGAGGTGACTTCGCCGCAGGCCTTCGAGGGGCTCCGCCTGGCCGGACGGCCGCTTCGCCGGCCGGACCTGACGATCGCCACGGAGGACCACAACACCCCGACGCTGGACATCGACAAGCCGATCGCCGACCTCACCAGCCGAACCCAGATCGAAACGCTGCGCACCAACTGCCGGGAGTTCGGCGTCCGCCTTCACTCCCTGGGTGACAAGGAACAGGGCATCGTCCATGTGGTCGGGCCGCAGCTCGGCCTCACCCAGCCCGGCATGACCGTGGTGTGCGGCGACTCGCACACGTCGACACACGGCGCGTTCGGCGCCCTCGCCTTCGGGATCGGCACGTCCGAGGTGGAGCACGTCATGGCCACCCAGACGTTGTCGCTGAAGCCGTTCAAGACCATGGCCATCAACGTCAACGGGGCGCTCAAGCCGGGCGTCACGGCAAAGGACATCATCCTCGCCGTCATCGCCAAGATCGGCACCGGAGGCGGCCAGGGCTACGTGCTCGAGTACCGCGGCTCCGCCATTCGCGCGCTGTCCATGGAGGCGCGCATGACCATCTGCAACATGTCGATCGAGGCCGGCGCCCGCGCCGGCATGGTCGCCCCGGACCAGACGACGTTCGACTACCTGCAGGGGCGGCCGCACGCCCCGCAGGGCGGGGACTGGGACGCGGCGGTCGAGTACTGGCGGACCCTCCGTTCGGACGACGACGCCGCGTTCGACGCCGAGGTCTTCCTCGACGCCGACACGCTCGAGCCGTTCGTGACGTGGGGAACCAACCCGGGCCAGGGCGTTTCGCTCTCCGAAGCGGTGCCCTCCCCGGAGGACTTCGAGGACGAAAACGCGCGGTCCGCGTGCGAACGCGCGCTGGAGTACATGGGCCTGGACGCCGGCACGCCCATGAAAGAGATCCGGGTGGACACGGTCTTCCTGGGGTCCTGCACGAACAGCCGGATGGAGGACCTCCGCACGGCGGCGGCCATCATCAAGGGGCGCGCCAAGGATCCGAACATCCGCATGATCGTTGTGCCGGGATCCGCCCGCGTGCGGCTCGAGGCCGAGGCGGAGGGCCTGGACCGCGTCTTCAAGGACTTCGGCGCCGAGTGGCGGTTCGCCGGCTGCTCCATGTGCCTGGGCATGAACCCGGACCAGCTCGCCGAGGGGGAGCGCTGCGCCTCGACCTCCAACCGCAACTTCGAGGGGCGGCAAGGCAAGGGCGGCAGGACCCATCTGGTCTCTCCCGTGGTCGCGGCGGCCACCGCCGTCCGCGGCACGCTCAGCTCGCCCTCAGACCTCCCGCCGGCCGCACAGGCCGCGCCAACGACCAACGCCGCCTAAGGAGAGTCACCATGGAGAAGCTCACCACCCACACGGGGATCGGCGTGCCGCTGCGCCAGAGCAACGTGGACACGGACCAGATCATCCCCGCCGTGTACCTGAAAAGGATCACCAGGACCGGCTTCGAGGACGCGCTGTTCGCCGGATGGCGCAAGGATCCGACCTTCATCCTGAACACGGAGCCGTACGCCGCGGGGTCGGTGCTGGTCGCCGGACCGGACTTCGGGACCGGTTCGTCGCGCGAGCACGCGGTCTGGGCGCTGAAGGACTATGGGTTCAAGGCCGTCGTCTCCTCCCGGTTCGCCGACATCTTCCGCGGGAACTCGGGCAAGCAGGGGCTCGTCGCCGCGGAGGTCGCGCAAAGCGACGTCGAGCTGATGTGGAAGGAACTGGAGAACCACCCGGGCACCACGGTGACTGTGGATCTCGTCTCACGAACCGTCACCTGCGGGTCCCTGGTCGCACCCTTCGAGATAGACGACTACACGCGCTGGCGCCTTCTGGAGGGACTCGACGACATCGGCCTCACACTGCAGCACGGCGCCGAGGTCTCGGCCTTCGAAGCCTCGCGGCCCGCCTGGTTGCCCACCACGCTGCCCGCCAAATCCTGACGTCCGGACACGCTCAACCCGACCCTGGCCACGGCCCCCGCCCCGAGCGGGGGCTGTATGCTTACGGGGAACCTCTGGCCATCCGGAGTCCAACCAAAAGATAGGTATTTCTTTCATGGGCAAAGTCCTGACTATCCACGGCGGCGTGCCGCTCAAGGGGAAAGTAACAGTCAGGGGCGCCAAGAATCTGGTGCCGAAAGCCATGGTCGCGGCCCTTCTGGCCGACAGCCCGTCCCTCCTGCGCAACGTGCCGGAGATCCGCGACGTGGAGATCGTGACCAGCCTGCTGACCATCCATGGCGTCACGGTTGACAAGGATCCGGTGACCGGCGACCTCACACTGGACCCCAAGGGTGCGACGTCCGCACCCTCTAAGGAGATCGACGCCCACGCGGGCGACTCGCGCATTCCCATTCTTTTCTGCGGTCCGCTGATCCACAGCATCGGCGAGGCGTTTATTCCGGACCTGGGCGGCTGCCGCATCGGCGACCGGCCGATCGACTACCACCTCAACGTTCTGCGCCAGTTCGGCGCCGTCGTGGACAAGCGTCCAGGTGGCATCGCCATCTCCGCGCCCCACGGCCTCAAGGGCGCCAAGCTCGAGCTCCCGTACCCCAGCGTCGGGGCCACCGAGCAGGTGCTCCTCACCGCGGTCAAGGCCGAGGGCATCACCGAGCTCAAGAACGCCGCCGTGGAGCCGGAGATCATGGACTTGATCGCGATCCTCCAGAAGATGGGCGCCATCATCTCGGTCCAGACCGACCGAGTCATCCGCATCGAGGGTGTCACCCACCTGACGGGCTACAAGCACCGGGCGCTGCCGGACCGCAACGAGGGCGCCTCCTGGGCCTCGGCGGCGCTCGTCACCCGCGGCGACATCTACGTCGAGGGCGCGGACCAGGAGGACCTCACGGCCTTCCTCAACACGTACCGCAAGATCGGCGGCGCGTTCGAGGTCGAGGACGACGGCATCCGCTTCTACCACCCGGGTGGCCCGCTGAAGCCGCTCGTCCTGGAAACGGATGTGCACCCCGGCTTTATGACCGACTGGCAGCAGCCGCTGGTGGTGGCGCTGACGCAGGCGGAGGGCGTGTCGATCGTCCACGAGACGGTCTACGAGAACCGTTTCGGCTTCACCGACGCCCTTGTCCGCATGGGCGCCACGATCCAGCTCCACCGCGAGTGCCTCGGGGCCGTCCCCTGCCGGTTCGGTCAGCGGAACTTCCTCCACTCGGCCGTCATCACCGGCCCTGCGCGGCTCCACGGGTCGGACATCGACATCCCCGACCTGCGTGGCGGATTCTCGCACCTGATCGCCGCGCTGGCTGCCGAGGGCACCAGCCGCGTCACCGGCATCGAGCTCATCAACCGCGGCTACGAGAAGTTCCTGGACAAGCTGCAGGGTCTCGGAGCCCGCGTCGAGCTCTCGAGCACCAGCTAGAGGCCGCCGTGCGCGAGACTACCGGAGCCAAGGCGCTCTTCGCCGTCCTGGCGGGCATCGTCCGGCCATCCATGAACCTGCTCATGGGCCGGACATGGGAGCGGTTCGAGGGCATGCCCGCGGGCGGCTTCATCGCCTGCCCCAACCACGTGACCGAGATCGACCCGCTGGTGGTGGGGCACGCCCTTTACCGGCACGGCCGCCTGCCCCGCTACATGGCCAAGGAATCGCTTTTTCGGGTGCCGGTCCTCGGATCCGTGCTGCGCGCCAGCCGCCAGGTGCCGGTCGAGCGTTCCAGCGTCGGCGCCAGCCGGTCGCTGGAGATCGCGCGGGACCTGATCGAATCGGGCGGCGTGGTGGTGGTGTATCCGGAGGGCACGCTGACGCGCGACCCCGACCAGTGGCCCATGCGCGGCCGCACAGGTGCGGCGCGCCTGGCCCTGCAGACCGGCGCGCCCGTTGTGCCCATCGCCCACTGGGGCGCGCAGGAGGTCTTCCCGCGGTACGGGAAGGGGCTGCGGCTTTTCCCGCGCAAGCGGGCGCGGGTCCGCCTCGGCGATCCGGTTGACCTCAGCGACCTGATGGACAAGCCGCTCACGCGGACCGTCCTTGAAGAGGCGACCTCCCGCATCATCGCCGCCCTCACCGAGGGTGTGGCGGAACTGCGCGGAGAGGTTCCGCCGAAGAGCCCTTGGGATCCCGCGGTGCATGGGCAGACGTCCACCGGACGCGATTTTCAGGCCAAGCCGGGGGCCGGCGAGTGAGGCCTGCGCCGGCCAAGATCGCCGTTCTCGGCGCTGGTAGCTGGGGCACGACCTTTGCCAAGGTGGTCGCGGACTGCGGCGCCGAATCGGGCACCGCGGTCCAGCTCTGGGCGCGCCGCGCCGAGGTAGCGGAGGAGATCAACGCCCTGCACCTGAATTCCCGCTACCTGGGGGACATCGGGCTCCCGGCGAACGTGACGGCGACCGACGACGTGTCCCAGGCGCTGGCCGGCGCCGAACTCGTGGTGCTGGCCGTTCCTGCACAGACGCTCCGTGCCCAGCTTCGCGCCGTGCGCGGTCACATGCCCGCGGGCGCGGTCATCGTGTCGCTGATGAAGGGTCTGGAACGCGGCACCGACGCGCGCATGAGCCAGATCATCGAGCAGGAACTGGACTGGCCGCCGGAGGCCATCGCCGTTGTTTCGGGGCCCAACCTCGCCATGGAGATCGCGCGCGAAGAGCCCACCGCATCCGTCGTGGCCTGCCCGGACGCCGAGACCGCCGCATGGATCGCGGCGGCCTGCACGCCCGACTACTTCCGTCCGTACACCAACACCGACCTCATCGGTGTGGAGATCGGCGGCATCGTGAAGAACGTGATCGCGCTTGCCGTGGGCATCTGCGACGGACGCGGCATGGGGGACAACACCAAGGCCTCCGTCATCACCCGGGGACTGGCGGAGACCACGCGCCTCGCGTTGGCATTGGGCGGTCAGCTGGAAACGATGTCCGGCCTGGCCGGGCTGGGCGACCTCGTCGCCACGTGCTCGTCCCCGCTGTCGCGCAACCGCACCGCCGGGCGCCTGCTGGGCGAGGGGCGGAGCCTGGTCGAAGTCAACGACGCCATGACCCAGACGGCCGAGGGCATCAAGTCCGGGCCGGCCGTGTTGGACCTCGCGCGGGGCCTTGGCATCGAGATGCCCATCACCGAGGCCGTGGTCCACGTCCTCGAGGGGGAGCTGACGGTCGACGACATGGCCACCAGGCTCCTTGGCCGAGAACTTAAATCCGAAGGGGAAAAGGCATGACAGCCGAGAACAACACGAAGACGCGCGTCGCGCTGCTTTTCGGCGGGCGTTCGTCCGAACATGCCGTGAGCTGCGTGACCGCCGCGGGCGTGATGCATTCCATCAACCGCGACAAGTACGACGTCCTCCCCGTGGGAATCACGCGCGACGGACGCTGGTCGCTCGTCGACGCGGACCCCGAAACCTGGTCCCTGGCGTCCGGCAACACGCCCGAGGTCCTCCCGGGCGCCGAGTCCCTTCGCCTCGACGTCCTCGCGGAGGGACGGGAGCTCGTGGCGCACACGGACGGCGGGGCGACGCGCAGCCTCGGCGGCGTCGACATCGTCTTCCCGCTGCTTCACGGCCCGTTCGGCGAGGACGGAACCCTGCAGGGCCTGCTCGAACTCGCGGACGTCCCCTACGTCGGTTCCGGCGTGTCCGCCAGCGCCATCGGCATGGACAAGCACTACATGAAGGTCGTCTTCGAGGCGGCCGGGTTCCGGGTGGGCCCGTACGCGGTCATCACGGACAAGCAGTGGCAACGCGATCCCGAGGCCGCGTTGGCATCCGTCGGAGTGTTGGCCTACCCCCTCTTCGTCAAACCGGCGCGCGCCGGATCCTCCGTCGGGATCAGCCGGGTCGACTCCCCGGAACACCTGCGCGAGGCGATCGAGGCCGCGCGCGTCCACGACCCGAAGGTCGTCGTCGAGCAGGGGATCGCCGGCCGCGAGATCGAATGCGGCGTCCTGGAGGGCCGCGGGCACAACGTGCCCCGGACCTCGCTTCCGGGCGAGGTGGCCGTCGCCGCCGGAGCCCACGACTTCTACGATTTCGAGGCCAAGTACGTCGACGGCGCGGCCGCGAAACTCAGCTGCCCGGCCGAGCTTCCCGACGGCGCCGTGGACGAGGTGCGGCGCCTGGCCGCGGCCGCCTTCGACGCCGTGGGCGCCGAAGGACTGTCCCGCGTCGACTTCTTCTACACCGGGGCGGGCGAGTGGATCATCAACGAGATCAACACCATGCCCGGCTTTACCCCGATCAGCATGTATCCGCAGATGTGGGCCAAGACCGGGATGGAGTATCCGGACCTCATCGACGAGCTGATCTGGCTGGCGCTGAACCGCCGGACCGGGCTGCGCTAGCGGCGCCGGCCCTCAGGCCCGGTCCTTGCCCTTCAGGGTGAGGATTTCGGCGCCGTCGTCGGTGATGGCTATCGTGTGCTCGCTGTGCGCCGTCCGGCAGCCGGTTGCGCTGCGCAGCGTCCAGCCGTCCGCGTCCGTGACGAGTTCGGCGGTGTCCGCCATGACCCAGGGCTCCAGGGCAAGGAGAAGGCCGGGCCGCAGCCTGTAGCCGCGGCCGGCCCGTCCGGTGTTCGGAATGTGCGGGTCCTGGTGCATCGTCGAGCCGATGCCATGCCCCCCAAACTCGGTGTTGACCGGATAGCCCGCCGTGCCGAGGACGGTGCCGATGGCGTGGGAGATGTCTCCGACTCGCGCCCCGGGCCCGGCCGCGGCGATGCCGGCGGCCAACGCGCGTTCGGTCGCCTCGATCATCGCGGCGCTCTCCGGTGGCCGCGAACCGCCCACGAGGAAACTGATGGCCGAGTCCGCTGCCACCCCGTTCTTGGACACGGCCAGGTCCAGGGTCAGCAGATCGCCGTCGGCCAGCGCGTAGTCGTGGGGCAGTCCGTGGAGCACGGCGTCGTTGACTGCCGTGCACACGTAGTGGCCAAACGGCCCGCGTCCGAAGGACGGCGCGTAGTCGAAATAGCAGGATTTCGCTCCGGCCTCGGCGATCATGTCCCGCGTCCACCGGTCGATGTCCAGAAGGTTCGTGCCGACCGCGCTGCGGCTCTTCAGGGTCTGGAGGATGTCGGCGACCAGCGCTCCCGTCTCCTTGGCGCGTTCCAGCTCGGCGGGGTTCAGGAATTCGATCATGTGGCGCCCTTCGTGTACGGCCAATAACTATACCGTCCATATTATCCCGGTATTACAATTGGATCCATGGTCAGATTGCCCCTCACGTCAGCGGAACTCCAGCGCGGAGAGCGCCTCGGCGCCCTCTTGCGCCGTGCCAGGGGAGAGCGCTCGATGCTTGAGACCGCCCTCGACGCCCGCGTGTCCCCGGAGACCCTTCGCAAGATCGAGTCGGGGCGCGTGGCGACGCCCGCCTTCCCGACCATCGCCGCAATCGCCGAGGTGTTGGGGCTGTCACTCGACGCGGTGTGGCTTGAGATCAACCACGCCGAAGACGACGCCGGGCCGACGGCGCCCGCGCGCGGCGCCCGCGAGCGGTTGGCGTCCTAGGAATCCGGGCCGGTCACGGAAGGTCGATGCTCTGGTCCAGCGTGGTGCAGGCGCCGTCGGCGGGAATCCGCCCGGCCGCGGCGGCGATCTCGGCCAGCACCGTGCTGGAGGGGACCGCGTCGGGGTCGAAAAGGATCTCCGTGGCGGGCTTTCGGCCGTAGGTGGTCAGGGTCCACGCGGGCTCGCCCTCCCTCGCAAGCCAGTCCACACCGTTGACGCTGACGCACGGGTCGGTCGACGGCGGGGGTGCCGGCACGCCGCACCGCAGGACGATCTCCGTCGGTTCGCCCCAGGCCGCCGTCGCCTGGCTGTTGGTTTCCCGCAGCGCCTTTCCGGCGAGTTCGTCGGGCAGGGCGACCATCATCTCGGCGCAGGTGGGGTTGGCGGCGTCGTCCGCCGCCTGGACATCGACGGGCGGCGAGCAGGCGGTCAGGGCGAGCACGGCAAGCGACAGGGCCACTGCCGCGCCGAAGCGGTTCTTGGTTGATGTGGCGGGGGTTGGCACGCCTCCACACTATCGCGTGCGTGCGCCGCTAGGATGGAACGGCAAGGATGGCGGCCTCGAGAGGGAACACACCGGAATGTCGGTCAAGATCAGCACGGGAACGCCTGCGGTGGCCCTCTGGCTTGAGGGCACGGTCCGGAGCCTCGGCAACCACAGCGACCGCCTCAACGCCATCAACATCTTCCCGGTCGCCGACGGCGACACGGGAAGCAACCTCTACGTCACGGCCCGCATCGCCCACGACGCCGTGTCCGTGTTCGACACGGACGACATCGGTGCGCTGCTGGGATCGGCCGGACGGGCGGGCATGGAATCAGCCCGCGGCAACTCCGGCACGCTGCTGGCCGTCTTCCTCCTCGGGTTTTCCGAGCCCATGGTGGGCCACACCCGGCTGACCGGCCGGCTGATCGCCGCCGGCCTCGAGCGCGGCCGGGTCCGCGCCTGGTCCGCCCTGAGCGATCCCGTGCCGGGCACCATGCTCTCCGTCATCAAGGCCGCCGCCGACGCCGCCACCGGCGCGGTTCGCTCCTCGGCGGCCGACGAGTCCAGCCGCGCGGCGGTCGTCGAGGTGCTCGACGCCATCGACGCCGCGGTCCTCGGCGCGGTCGTGAGCACAGAGGAGCAGCTCGGCCCGCTGCGCTCCGCGCACGTGGTGGACGCCGGCGCGGTCGGCATGATGGTGGTCCTGGACCAGCTGCGCGCGGCCGTGGTGGGGATCCAGGTCGACGAGTCGCGCTACGGGCCGCTGCACGGCTACGGCATCCAGGACCCGCACATCCACCAACAGCGGCCGGCGGACATCGGCGTCGAGGTCATGTGCACCATCGAGCTCGGCGCCCTCGAGGCCGCCACCCTGCGCGCCAAGCTGGACGCGATAGGCGACTCGGTCATCATGAGCGCGGTCAACGAGCGCGGCGAGAACTACCGGTGGCGGGTACACGTGCACGTCGACAACGCCGAGCTGGCCCTGTCGGCGCTCCGGCTGGCGGGCGAACCCGTGAACGTCAGCGTGACGGACCTGTGCACGCATGACGGTTGACGCCACGTCGTTCGGGCCCGCGACACCGCTGCGTTCGGCCATAGGGGCGAAGTCCGCGACCGCCGTCGAGAAGGCTTTCGGCTACGGCACGTGCGGAGAGCTGCTCCGGCACTTCCCGCGCAGGTACCTGGAGGTGGGGGAGCTGACCCCCATCGCCACGCTGCCCGTCGGGGAGGACGTCACCATCGTCGCCGAAGTCGATTCGGTCTCGCAGCGGCGCATGCAGTCGCGCAAGGGAATGCTGGTCGAGGTGGTCGTCCGCGACGCTCTCGGTCCCGAGCAGAGCATGCTGCGCATGACGTTCTTCAACGGCTACCAGGCCGCGAAGGACCTCAAGGCCAAGACGGTTGCCATGTTCAGCGGGAAAGTGGTCCTCTACCGGAAACACCTGGAACTGACGAACCCCGAGTACTCGCTGCTGGACGACGCCGAACAGGCCGAACCACGGCCCATTCCCGTCTACCCGAGCAGCGCCAAGCTCGCCAACCACAAGATCCGGGCCGCCGTCGAGACGGTGCTCGCCGGCGTCACGGAGTCGTCCTTCGAGGATCCGGTGCCGGATCCGATCCGACGACGCAGGCGGCTCGCTCCCGTCGCGACCGCCCTGGAGGCCATCCACCGGCCCCGGGACGTGGCCGAGGCCTACCGCGCCAGGCACCGGTTCCGCTACGACGAGGCGCTGCTCCTGCAGTTGGCGATCGCGCAGAGGAAGCAACACCGCCGCGGCCAGGCGGCCGTGGCCCGCCCCGGATCCCCGGCCGGGCTGCTGTCGCGGTTCGATGCCGCGCTGCCGTTCACCCTGACCGACGGGCAGATCCTGACCGGGAAAGAGATAGCCGCCGACCTCGCGGGCGGCAGTCCCATGAACCGGCTGCTCCAGGGCGAGGTCGGATCCGGCAAGACGCTCGTGGCCCTGCGCGCGATGCTGCAGGTCGTGGACTCGGGCGGGCAGGCGGCACTCCTGGCTCCCACGGAGGTGCTGGCCCAACAGCACTACCAGTCGATCCGCAGGTCGCTTGGCGCCCTGGCGGAGGCCGGCATGCTGGGCGGCGACGCCGAGGGCACGCGCGTGGACCTGCTGACGGGATCCATGGGCACGGCGGCGCGCAAGAACACCCTGTTGCGGCTGGCGTCCGGGGAGACCGGCATCATCGTGGGCACGCATGCCCTCCTGTCCGAGAACGTCTTCTTCGCCGAATTGGGCCTCGTTGTGGTCGACGAGCAGCACCGGTTCGGCGTCGAGCAGCGGGACACGCTGCGCTCCAAGGCGGGAACCACACCGCACATGCTGGTCATGACCGCCACGCCCATCCCGCGGACCGTCGCCATGACTGTTTTCGGCGACCTGGAGGTCAGCGTCCTCCACGGCCTCCCCGCGGGCCGTGCGCCGATATCGACGCACGTTGTCCCGCTCTCCGACCGCAAGTTCCGGGAGCGGATGTTCGCCCTGATGGGCGAAGAGGTCCGCAAGGGCCACCAGGTGTACGTCGTGTGCCCGCGCATCACCGAGACCCAGCCGGAGGACGACGACGGCGCGCGGTCCGGTGCGGCGGACGGTGACGACGGCTCGGCCGGGCGGGCGTCGCTGGACCACGGCGACGGCGACAGCGCCGCGCGAAGCGGGCCGCCCTCCGCCAAGCCGGCGGCCATGACCGTGGAGAAAATGCACGCCATGCTCGAGTCCCTGCCCGAGCTGCGGGGACTCCGCGTGGGCATGCTCCACGGGCGCATGCCCTCGGAGGAGAAGGCCGCCGCGATGGAGGCATTCGAGGCGGGCGCCATCGGCATCCTCGTGTCCACCACGGTGATCGAGGTGGGCGTCGACGTTGCCAATGCCACGCTGATGGCGATCGTCGACGCCGACGCCTTCGGGATCTCACAGCTGCACCAGCTGCGCGGCCGGGTGGGGCGTGGCGGGCACCCGGGCACCTGCCTCTTGGCCACGTGGCTGGAGCCGGACCACCCCTCGGCGGCCCGGCTCAAGGCCGTCCAGTCCACGACCGACGGTTTCGCCCTGGCGGAGGCCGACCTCCTGGAGCGGCGCGAGGGAGACATCCTCGGGGCGAGCCAGTCGGGCAGGAAGTCCAAGCTGAAGCTCCTGCGGGTCATCCAGGACGCCGAGACCATCGCCCAGGCACGCGAGGACGCGGAGTCGATTGTCGCCGGGCCGGGAGGGCTCTCCGCCCACCGGGGCCTCGAACGGGACGTCGCCGACTGGGTCGACGAGGACATGCAGGCATTTTTGGAGAGGGGCTGATCCGCATGGGGCGCATCATTGCCGGCGTCGCCGGTGGACTGGGGCTCAAGTCGGTGGCCGGTGACGCGACACGGCCCACCACGGACCGCGTGAAGGAGGCGCTCTTTTCCCGCTTGTCCTCCTACGGCGTGCTCGACGGCGGGCGTGTGCTTGATCTCTTCGCGGGCTCGGGAGCCCTCGGCGTCGAGGCGGCCAGTCGCGGGGCCCGCGCGGTGGTGCTGGTTGAGCAGGCCCCGAAGGCGGTGGCCGTGTGCCAGGCCAACGCCGCCCTCGTGAACAAGAAGCTTGGCCGCGAGGCCGTCGCCGTCCGCAGGGGCTCCGTCGATTCGTTTCTCGACGCGGAGACCACGACCGGTCGCGGGTGGGACCTGGTGATGATGGATCCCCCGTACCCGCTGACCGAGGACGGCCTGGCCGCGACGCTCGGGCGGCTGGTGCCTCTCCTGTTGGACGGCGCCGTGGTTGTCGTGGAGCGGTCCTCCCGCTCTCCCGAACCCGGATGGCCCGCGGGGGTCCGCCGGTTCGCCGAGAAGAAGTACGGCGAGACGGTCCTATGGTTTGCGGAACCCGTCGAGGGCGGTGCCGGCTAGCACCGTTCCGGGGTGTGGCCCGGACAGGCGGAGGGCCTCGAGTCTGTCCGCGCCCCACGGCGCGTCGGTGCCCATCAGGATCATGTTCCCGGGATAACGGCCGCTGAATAGCTCGGAGGGTGCGCTCGCGGACACAAAGCCGAAGACGGCTTCCATGGCGGACAACTGCGATCTGGCGAAGCGCAGCGGCGGATCGTCCCCGACGTTCACCAGCGCCGCGCCGCCCTCCCGCAGGTGCTCCGAGAGCTCCGTGTAGAAGCCGGCGTCCGTCAGGTGCGCAGGGGCGTCCCACCCGGTGAAGATGTCCAGCACGATCGCGTCGAAGCGACGCCCGGAGAGCTGGTCGGAGAGCACCTGGCGCGCATCCGCGCAGATCGCCTCGAATGTCGTTCCCGCCTCCAGCGGGAGGACCTCCAGCACAAAGGACATCAGCTCGCGCTCCGAATCGACGCCGACCTGCGCGCTGCCCGGCCGGGTCGCCGCGACATAGCGCGCAAGCGTCAGAGCACCGGCGCCCAGGTGGAGGACCTCGAGTGGGCGGCCCGCGGGCGCGAGGAGATCCATGTGGTTGGCGAGACGGCGCAGGTACTCGTAGAAGATCTCCTCAGGCCGCCTGGCGTTCACGTGGGACTGTTCGGCCCCGCCGATGGACAGCACCCACGCACCGGGAATCCACGCGTCCGGAGCCAGGACGGCGTGTTCGCCGATCCCGGACAACCACCTGCGCCTCTCGCTGCTCACGGTGTGCCGGCGGAGGGGAGGCGGCCCAAGGCTCCGCCCGGAGGCGGAGCCCCGAGGAGCGACCCCAGGCGGGACAGCCGCTCGACCGCCTCCTCCAGCACCTCGGCCCGCTTGCAGAAGGCGAAACGAAGCAGGGAGCGCGTGCGCCGCGCGCCCTCTTCGTGGCAGAAGGCGGACACCGGGATGCCGGCGACGCCAACCAGCCCGGGCAGCCTGCGCGCCAGCGTGGCGGCGTCGTCGAAGCCGATGGGTCCGACGTCGGCAATAACGAAGTAGGTGCCGGCGGGGCGGTACACGGTCATGCCCGTCCCTTCCAGTCCGGCGGCCAGCAGGTCCCGCTTGGAACGCAGCGCGTCGGCCAACGGGGCGAACGCGGATGCCGGCTGTGCGAGTGCCTCGGCGACCGCGGGCTGGAACGCCGGTCCCGAACTGTAGCTGAGGAACTGCTTGACCGTCCGGAGCGCCGCCACCAGCGGCGCGGGTCCGGTGGTCCAGCCAACCTTCCACCCGGTGTAGGAGAAGGTCTTTCCGGCGGAGGAAATGGTCAGGGTCCGGTCCCAGGCGCCGGGCAGCGTCGCCACGGGAACATGCTCCACGCCGAAGGTGAGGTGCTCGTAGACCTCGTCGGAGACGATGATGCAGTCGTGCCGGACGGCAAGCTCCACAATCTGGCCGAGCACCTCCGCCCCGAAGACCGCCCCGGTGGGATTGTGGGGAGTGTTGAGGATGATCATGCGGGTCCGGTCCGTGACCGCCGCGGCCAGGTCGCCGGCGTCGGGCTGGAAGTCGGGCGCCCCGAGGGGCACCGTGCGGTGGACGCCGCCGGCCAGCGCGATCGTCGCACCGTAGGAGTCGTAGAAGGGCTCGAAGGTCAGCACCTCGTCGCCGGGCCCGACAAACGCGAGCACGGCGGCGGCGATGGACTCCGTGGCGCCCGTGGAGACCACCACCTCGGTGTCGGGATCGGGGGACAGGCCGTAGAACGCCCGCTGGTGGGCCGCGATCGCCTGCCGCAATTCCGGGATCCCGCCGCCCGGGGCGTACTGGTTCCTGCCCGCGAGGACGGAGGCGCTGGCCGATTCGGCCATCCACCGCGGGCCCTCCTCGTCGGGGAAACCCTGGCCGAGGTTGATGGCGCCCGCGCGCGCGGCCAGGCCGGTGATCTCCTCGAAAATGGTCACGGCCAGGCGCCCGTCGGCGCCCAGCAGGTTGGCGCCCGCGGCGGCGCGTTGCCAGGGAAAGGTGTGGGACATGCTGCCAGTATCGCAAGGCGCGCCGCCGTGCGGCCACTCGGGTCCGGCGCCTGGACGAGTTGGTAGATTGGGGGCATGCGCCGCGCCGTCTGCCCCGGGTCCTACGACCCGATCCACAAGGGCCACATCGAGATCATTGCCCGTGCCAGCAGCCTGTTCGACGAAGTGGTGGTCGCCGTGTCGACCAACTACTCGAAGAAGTACCGGTTCGCCGAGGAGGAACGCCTGGCGATGGTGCGCGAGACGGTGACGGGCCTGCGCGGCATCAGCGTAGAGCCCATGGGCGCCGGACTGCTGGCGGACTTCTGTAGGGACATGGGCGCCGATGCGATCGTCAAGGGGCTCCGCTCCATGACCGACTACCAATACGAGGTCCCGATGGCCGCCATGAACCGCCACCTGGCCGGAGTCGAAACCGTGTTCCTGACGGCCGACAACAGGTACACGCACCTGTCCTCGAGCCTCCTGAAGGAGGTCCAGGCGCTCGGTGGCGACGTCGACGAATACCTGCCGCGCGCCGTCCTGAACCGGTTCCGCGCCGGCAACTGACGGCCTCCGTGCTTTGGGGGAACGCGCGGCCAGTCAAGTAAAGTCGAATCCATGAACCTTGCGAAGCGCGTCACAAAAGCCGTCATTCCGGCCGCGGGCCTGGGCACCCGGTTCCTTCCCGCGACGAAGGCCATGCCCAAGGAGATGTTGCCGGTCGTGGACGAACCGGCCATCCAGTACGTGGTGGCCGAGGCCGCAAAGGCCGGGCTGAGCGACGTCCTGATGGTCACCGGACGCAGCAAGCGCGCGCTGGAGGACCACTTCGACCGTGTCCCGAGCTTGGAGGCGATGCTGGAGGCGAAGGGGGACTTCGACAAGCTCCGCCGGATCCAGGAGGCGACCGCCCTGGGAGACATCCATTACATCCGGCAGGGTGATCCGAAGGGACTTGGCCACGCCGTGCTGTGCGCTCGCCACCACGTGGGGAACGAACCCTTCGCCGTCCTGCTCGGCGACGACCTCATCGACGAGCGCGACGAACTGCTCTCGACCATGATCGATGTCCAGGCCAAGACCGGCGGATCCGTCATCGCCCTGATGGAGGTTGAGCCGGAGAAGATCAGCGCCTACGGCTGCGCCGACGTCACGGAGGTCCAAGGCGAAGACCACGTGCGGGTCAACGGGCTCGTGGAGAAGCCATCTGTCGACGAGGCGCCCTCCAACCTCGCGATCATCGGGCGGTACGTGCTGCACCCGTCCGTGTTCGATGTGCTCGAAAACACCGAGCCGGGCCGCGGTGGCGAGATCCAACTCACCGACGCGCTCCAGGAACTCGCCGCCTCGACCGCCGAGGGCGGGGGAGTCCACGCCGTGGTGTTCCGCGGCCGGCGCTACGACACCGGCGACAAACTGAGCTACATCAAGGCCGTTGTCAGCCTCGCCTGCGACCGCGAAGACCTCGGCCCGGACCTCAAGCCGTGGCTCAAGGCGTTCGTCGAGACGCTGTGACGCCGCGCCGCACAGCGGTTTCTCAGGCTGATCGCATAGCCTGAGTCTCAGCGATTGTCCTCAATCGCCCCATCTTTCCCGTCCGGCCCAGCACGGACACGCACACCGTGGAGCCTGATTGACTGACAGCAAGACCCCGCCCAGCTATACGCCGCGCCGACTCGCGCGCGGTCGGCACCCCCGTGTGCGCGCGGTTCTGATCGCCGTCGTCGGACTGGTGGTCGTCGCCACGCTGGTGGCGGGGGGATATCTGGTCAACCTCGCCCAGACCTTCAATTCGAAGACCCAGGACATCGCCTCCGCGTTCCCGGACGATGCGTTGCGTCCGATCAAGGACCCGGCCGACGGCTCCATGAATGTCCTCCTCATGGGGGCCGATTTTGGCGGCGCCAACCAGATTCCGGAGAGCATGCTGGCGGGCGGGGCCACGGGCCAGCGCTCGGACACGATGATGCTGGTCCACATCCCCGGCGACCGGTCCGGCATCTACGTGATGTCGATCATGCGCGATACGTGGACCGAAATCCCGGGACAGGGCGAGCACAAGATCAACGCGGCCATGGCCTTCGGCGGCGTGCCCCTGGTGGTGCAGACCGTGGAGGGCCTCTTCGAGACCAAGATCGACCACGTGGCGATGATCGACTTCCAGGGTTTCCGCGACCTGACGACCGCGCTGGGCGGGGTCGAGGTCCAGAACGACATCGCCTTCACCGCCGACGACACCGACTACTTCTATCCCGAGGGCGACGTTGTCCTCGAGGGGGACCGGGCGTTGCGTTTTGTGCGCGAGCGAAAGTCCTTCGTCGACGGCGACTACCAGCGCGTGCGCAACCAGCAGAAGTTCATGATGGCGATTCTGGAGAAGTTCCTCACCGCGGAGACGCTCACCAACCCGGGCACCGTCTACCAGGTCATCGACAAGGTCTCGCCGTACCTTTCCCTCGACGATTCCCTGGACGCCGCTGCGGCGGCGGGCATCGCGCTCCAGCTCAAGGACGTGCGCACGGACGACGTGCACCTGTTCACGCTGCCCAACGCCGGCGGCGGAACGTCCGCGGACGGGCAGTCCATCATCCTGAAGGACGAAGAGGCCATCGCCGCCGTCGGGCAGGCGCTGCGCTCGGACGCGCTGGGCCCGTACCTCGAGACGGTCGACACCGCCGAGGACGCCACGGCCTCGAACCCCTGATCCCCGGGAGGCCCCGTCCGCGGGGCGGCGGGGACGATCCAGTAGACTCGAGTCGGCCATTGCCTCTTGGCGGAACGGCCCTCGAGCGCGAGACGAACAGGAATATCCACGCATGACAGTTGTAGACACCGGCGAGGGCCACGGCCTGCACAGGGTGGGCGCAAGGCCACCGCTGCCGGAGTACCTGCGGCAGGCGTGGGGCCGGCGGGACTTCGCCTACGAGCTCGCGAAGAGCCGGATCCAGGCGGGCAACGAGCGCAACCGGCTCGGAATGCTGTGGATCGTGATCAAGCCCACCCTGAACGCCCTGCTCTACGGCGCGATCTTCGGTGTCCTGCAGGGCGACAGCAAGCCCCCGGGCTTCCCCATGTTCGTTGTCATCGGAGTCTTCCTCTTCGAATTCTTCAGCTCTTCCATGACCAGCGGGGCCAAGTCGATCACCGGGAACTCCGCGCTGGTCCAGTCGCTGTCCTTCCCGCGGATCACCCTGCCGCTCTCCATCGTGCTGCAGCAGTTGCTCACGCTGGTCCCCATGCTGGGCGTGATGTTCGTCTACTGCCTGGTTCTCGGCGCCGTCCCCATGTGGAGCTGGCTCCTGATCGTGCCGCTGGTCGCGCTTTTCACGATGTTCAACACCGGGGTGGCGCTCGTCTGCGCCCGCCTGACCGTCCACGTGCGGGACCTGACCCAGATCCTCCCGCTGGTCAACCGCGTGTTGTTCTACACGTCCGGCGTCCTGTTCAGCGTCGACCGGATCCTGGGGCACTTCCCCGTTCTGGTCACCCTCTTTGATTTCCATCCACTCCACGAAGTGCTGTCGATCGCCCGCGGCAGCATTATGCAGGGCAACGACTTCCCGCCCATCTACTGGCTGTATCTGAGCGTCTGGTCGCTGGTCGTCCTGGTTGCCGGGGTGTTGTTCTTCTGGGCGGCTGAGGAGCGTTATGGCCGAATCGACTAGCTACGACGAAGTATCACGGGCCGGCGGGAACGCCGACGCGCCCGAGGCCGTGTCCGTTCCGGCCTCGGGACCGGAAGCGGCCGAGGCCCTTGCGGACGGGCGGCGCCCCGTCGTCGTCGTCGAGAACCTCCACGTGCGGTACAAGGTGTACTCGAGCGGGAAATCCGCGGGCGGCGCAAGCGGCCGCAAGCTCTTCACCAAGACGCGGGGACTGCGCGAAGTGCACGCGGTCAAGGGTGTCTCCTTCACCGCCTACGCGAACGAGTCGATCGGCGTCATCGGCTCCAACGGTTCCGGCAAATCGACACTGATGCGCAGCATCGTGGGGCTGACGCCGCCATCGGAGGGCGCCGTGTACGCGTCCTCCCGGCCAAACCTGCTGGGCGTCGGCGCGGCGCTGATCCCCGACCTCTCGGGCGACAAGAACATCACCTTGGGGGGCCTGGCCCTCGGGTACACGCGTAAGGAGGTCGAGCAGATGCGGGAGGAGATCGTCGCCTTCGCCGAGCTCGAGGACTTCATCGACCTCCCCATGCGCACCTACTCCTCCGGCATGCAGGCCCGGCTGAAGTTCGCCATCGCCGCGTCCAAGGAGCACGAGATCCTCATCGTCGACGAGGCGCTGGCCGTCGGCGACGCCCGTTTCCGCAAGCGGAGCGAGGCCAAGATCCGAGAGATCCGGGAAAACGCCGGAACGGTGTTCCTCGTGTCCCACTCCATGAAGTCGATCCGCGACACCTGCAGCCGGGTCATCTGGCTCAACAAGGGTGTGCTCGAGGCCGACGGGTCGCCCGAGGACATCATCAAGGCCTACGAGGCCTCGAAGAAGTGACGACGACGCCCCCCGGCCACACCACGCCCGGAGTCTCCTACATCATGCCGGTCCTCAACGAGGAGGGCTACGTCCGCGAGGCCGTCGCGTCGGTCCTCGCCCAGGACTACGCAGGCGAGAAGGAAATCGTGCTGGCCCTCGGTCCCAGCCAGGACGCGACGACGCGCATCGTCGAGGAGATGCACGCGGCGGATCCGCGCGTCCGCCTTGTGCACAATCCAGCGGGCAAGACGCCGATCGGGCTGAACCTCGCCATCCGCGCCACGCGCCATCCCGTGGTGGTGCGGGTGGACGCGCACAGCAAGCTGGCGCCCGGATACACGCGGCGCGGCATCCAGACGCTGTTTCGCAGCGGGGCCGCCGATGTGGGCGGACTGATGGACGCCCAAGGCAAGACGCCCATGCAGCGCGCCGTCGCCGCGGCCTACCATTCGCCGTTCGGACTCGGCGGCGCGGCCTACCACTCCGGGGCACCGGAAGGCCCGGCCGAGTCCGCCTACCTCGGCATCTTCCGGCGGGAGGTGTTCGACGCCGTCGGACTCTACGACGAGTCCCTGTGGAGGGCCCAGGACTGGGAGTTGTGCCTGCGCATCCGCAGGTCAGGCCGCACCGTGTGGTTCGATCCCGAGCTGAGCACGGTCTACTATCCGCGTGAAAAGCTTGCCGACGTGGCGCGGCAGTCGTTCGCCTCGGGCGTTTGGCGTGGAGAGATCGCGCGCCGCCACCCAGAGGGCAAGTCGCGGCGACACGACGTTCCGCCCGTGGCCCTCCTGGGTGTCGGGCTCGGCCTGGGCTCGCTCGCCGCGCTCCCGGTGGCCCGGGCGGCAGGGGCCCCCGCTCCGGTTCGCGCCCTGCTGGGACTGCTGGCGGGCGTTCCGGCCGTGTACGCCGCGGGCGTCGCCTACGCGGCAGCCACCGTCAAGACGAACGCCTCGGCAACGGACCGCTCGCTGATGGGGGCCGTCCTGCCGACGATCCACTTCTCGTGGGCCCTGGGCTATCTCCGCGGCCGCGTGGTCGGCGCCGGCGTCACGGAAGACCGCGGGCGGTCCCAGGCATGAGCGCGCCAGCCGATCGTCCCGTCCGCCCGACCCTCGACGAGTTGCGGGCCGTCTGCCAGCCGCCCGAGGTGCGAGCGCGGCGCAACGCCGAACACTGGACCGCCGAGCTGTACCTGCGACACATATCCATCTACCTGACGGCCGTCCTGATCCGCACGCGGATCAGCGCGAACGGGGTGACGGGCCTGATGATCCTGGCCGGCTGGCTGATGTCCGCCGCCCTGCTTGTGCCCGGGATCTGGGGACCGCTCCTCGCGGTCGTCCTCTCGCAGGTCCAGCTCTACTTCGACTGCAGCGACGGCGAGGTGGCGCGCTGGCGCGGCACCCAGAGTCCGCGCGGCATCTTCATCGACATGGTGGGACACCACACGACCGAAGCGTTTCTGCCGATCGCCCTGGGCCTGCGCGTCGCCATGGAACTCGCCGGGGGAGCGGCCTTCGGCGCCGAATCCTGGGCGATCCTGTTCGTCGGCGCGGCCGTCGCGGTGCTTCTGGTGCTCAACAGGTCCCAGAGCCTCATGGTCCATGCGGCCCGGGGGATGGCCGGCCTCGGCAAGCTGCCGGACACCGAGGACTCGCGCAGCGTGCCGCGCCAGAGCCTGGTGGGCAAACTGCGGCGGCTCGCGAGGTTCCTGCCGTTCCACCGCCTGCTCCACGCCGTCGAGCTCAGCCTGGTCTTCCTGGCCGCGGCCGTCGTCTCGGCACTCCTGGGGCAGTCGGCCCTCGCCGAGCGCTGGGTCCTGTGGATCCTCCTGCCCGCCACGATGTTCGTGAACGCCGGGCACTTCCTCGCAACCATGGCGTCCTCGCGCCTGACGCGTTGAGGCCCGCGATGGACGCGCGCGCGGACGCGGCGGCCCGGCCGCGGATCGGCGTGGTGGTGCTCACCATGGGCAACCGGCCGGTGGAACTTGGCCGCGCCCTGGATTCGCTCATGCGGCAGGAGGGTGTGGACCTGGACGTCGCAGTCGTCGGCAACGGCTGGAACCCCACCCGGATCCCCGAGGGATGCAAGGCGGTCCACTTGGAGGAGAACCTCGGCATTCCGGCAGGACGGAACGCCGGCGTCGCACACGTCGGCGGCGAGTACCTGCTTTTCCTGGACGACGACTCCTGGCTCCTGGACACCGACTTCCTCTCCGAGGCGGTGCGGCGCTTCGAGCGGCACACGGACATGGGCCTGCTCCAGCCGAGGATCGTGGACCCGGAGTCGGCCCAGACCCCGCGCCGCTGGATCCCGCGGCTGCGCAAGCGCACCGGCGACGTCCCCAGCAATGTCTTCCACGTGGGCGAGACCTGCCTGCTGATGCCGCGGGTGATTTTCGATGCCACGGGCGGTTGGGCCGGCGGGTTCTGGTACGCACACGAGGGAATCGAACTCGCCTGGCGGATCTGGGACACCGGGCACCGGGTCTGGTACGCCGGGGATCTGCGCGTGGGACACCCCGTCGTGGATCCGCGGCGCCATGCCGAGTTCTACCGCCTCAACGCCCGCAACCGGGTATGGCTGGCCCGCAGGAACCTCCGCTGGCCGTTCGTGTGGATCTATCCGCTGACGTGGGCCTTGATCGAGGGACTGCGCTTGCGGCGCGACCCCGATGCGCTGCGCCAATACTTGGGAGGCTGGCGCTCCGGTTGGCGGACGACGCCCTGGCACAGCGTTCGGCGCCGCAAGCTGGCGTGGAGGACGCATCTGCGCATGGCGATGGCCGGGCGACCGCCCGTCATCTAGCGGCGCGGGCCCCGGGCCGGGCGCGGGGCGCCCGCTCCAAGTATCCGCCGGACGGAGTGGACTAGAGTTGATGCAACCCTGGCCAGCCACGCGATGCGGAGTCACGAATGACGAGAACAGTCCTTACCTACGGGACTTTTGACCTTTTCCACATTGGGCACCTGAATGTGCTCAAGAGGCTCCACGGCCTCGGCGACAGGCTGATCGTCGGCGTCTCGACCGACGAATTCAACGCCGTCAAGGGCAAGAAGCCCGTTGTTCCGTTCGAGCAGCGCATCGAGATCGTCCGCTCCATCAAGTACGTCGACGAGGCCATCCCGGAGGAGAACTGGGAACAGAAGCGCCTGGACATCGAGAAGTACAACGTGGACGTCTTTGGCATCGGAGACGACTGGCGGGGAAAGTTCGACGACCTCGAAGACAAGGTCGAGGTGGTCTACCTGCCGCGGACCTCGGGCATCTCCACCACGGAAATGAAAAGGATCCTCAGCGCCTTCGACGAGCGCCACGTCGATGAGCTCAAGCGCACGCTGGACAGTATCAGCCAGATCGTCAAGGAACTCAGCTGATGGGCGCCAACCCCGTTTCCCGCATCGCCGCGAAGGTGCGCGATCGCCTCGTCCAGACCCAGCTCCAGCCGCAGACCCGGTCCGCCGCGCCCGCCGGCCCGTCCGGAAGCGTGGCCCCCAGCGGAACCCCTGCCCGGGCGCAGCCATTCGCACCCGGCGAGGTGTCCTCGGTGCTTCCCGAGCGCGACTACTTCATGGCGGTCTTCACGGTCGGAGACACGTTCGGCGGCATGACGGCCATGTGCCTCAAGCGCGCGGAGCTGTATTCGCGGCACGGACGCAGGTCCACCGTGCTGACCTTCGACGCCTATCCGGACTACCCGGCGCGCGCGGAACGCCTGCGCGCCAAGGGCCTGCTGGCCCCCGGCATCGAACTCCGCAACATCTATCAGGCGCTGTCCGAGTCAGAGCTGCCCACAGGCGCCCAGCCCGCCGACACCAGCGCGGACGAGGTACTGGGCGCGGGCGCATCGGAGCTCCAGGAGCACCGGTCCGACGGCACGCTGTTCCGCCGCGTCTTCACGGCCGCCGGGGACTCGGAGAAGGAGCTCCTCAAGCTTTACCTGCGGCCGGACGGGTCGGTCTTCGTCGTAGACCGCGTCGTCGACAACGGGGGGCGTCGGGTGGTGCAGCTCGTCGCCCGGGACGGGAGCCTGAGCCAGTCCTTCAGCGGGCCGGGCCCGTTCTACCGGTGGTGGCTTGACCGCATCGTGGAGGGGCGGCCCTCAGCCGTGATGGTGGACAGCGCGTTCGCCTCGCGGTTCATCGCGCCTTGGAAGCAGGGCGAGCACCTCAAGGTCGCGCTGGTGCACGTGAACCACGTCAAGGAGGGGTCCAGCCCCATGACGGGGACGGTCGGTGCCGTGCGCAAGGCCACATTCGACAGCGCCGCGGACTGGGACGCCGTGGTGTTCCTGACGGAGCGCCAGAAGAGCGATTTCGAGCGCCGTTTCGGCACACGCAGCAACATCTATCGTGTACCAAACCCGCGGGAACGCGTCGAGGCGCTTCCAGCGTTTGAGGACCGCGACCCGCTCCGTGGTGTTTCCGTCACACGGTTGGAGAAGGTCAAGAACGTCGACCAGACCATCGCCATCATGAAGATTGTCCGCGAGCGCGTGCCCGGCGCCTACGTGGACGTCTACGGGACCGGCAGCCAGGAGGCCGAGTTGCGTCGCCTCGCGGAGCGCGAGGGCATGGCGGACGCCGTGCGCTTCCACGGGCACGTTACCGACGCCGCCGAACAGTTCCGCACGGCCGCCTTCTGCGTTTTCCCGAGCCACTACGAGGGGCTTCCCTTGGCCATGATGGAAAGTCTTGGCAGAGGGTGCCCAGTGGTGTCCTACGACATCGACTACGGACCGTCGGACTTGCTGGAGGACGGTTTCAACGGCTACCTGGTTCCGGTGGGGGACGCTCGCGCGGCGGCGGACCGCATTGTGGGCCTCATCTCGGAACCGGAACTGGCCGCCGGCATGTCGCGGAAGGCGTGGGAGCGCGCCGCCTCCTTCGGTGAGGACGCTGTTGTTGAACGCTGGGCGCGAGTACTCAACGAGGCCCTGCTGCGCAGGGCCGCCACCGTCAAGGTCTCGAAAAGCTCCTTGGACACCGCGGCGGTGCGCACGGGGAGGGACTCGGAAGTGCACGTCGAGGGGCGCTTGGTCCTGAAGGCGGAGACGGGGAAGGCCGCGGCGGCGGCCCCGGGGATCGATCTGGTGCTTCGGTCGCGCAAAACGGGCGAGGCCGTCGCCCGGAGCACCGCCGACGCGCGCCCCGAAAAGGGCGGCGCATACACGGTGTCTGGCGAGGTCTTTCCTCCGGACTCCGCGCTGGACGACGACATCCTGGACGTGTCGGTCGAGTGGAGCTGGGAGAACGCCGCGGGAAGCCAGCGCGTCGCGGCGCCGCAGGGGAACGCCTGGTTCCCCTACGCCACCGTCAACGGGAACGTGAGCCTAAAGCACCACTGATACGGCCGAGCCATCCGCGGAGCCGGCCCCCCGCCGTGGGGGCCGGCTCGTGGGCGAGGACGATCTCGACGGCGCGTTCCGTCGCATGCCCGTCGTCGTGCGGATTGTAGGTGCGGACAAACTCGTCGAGCCGATCCTCGTCCGCGACACCTTCCCTCAAGCCGGACTCGACTGCATCCAGGAACCCCTCCTGTGTGGTCTCGATCCGCCCCGGTGCCGTCGCCTCGTAGTCCAGGTAGAAACCGCGCAGGGACTCGCTGTAGCGCTCCAGGTCGTAGGCGAAAAAGACCATTGGGCGCCGGAGCAGGCTGTAGTCGAAGAAGACCGACGAGTAGTCGGTCACGAGCAGGTCCGAGGCGAGGTAGAGCTCTTGGATGTCCGGGTAGGACGATGCGTCCACCACGTGCTCGCGCAGTTCCTCCGGGATGTCGATTTTTCCCGCCACAAGCACGTGCATGCGCAGGATCAGCACCACGTCGTCGCCGAGCCGGTCGTGGAACTCCGCGAGCGAGAAGGGCAGCTCGAACGAGAACCGGCCGCCGCCGACGGACTGGTCGTCGCGGAAAGTCGGGGCGTAGAGCACGGTCTTGGCGGACGCGGCGATGCCGAGCTCCGAGCGCACGCGGGCCGCCGTCTCCTCGCGGTCCGGACCCATCAGGACGTCGTTGCGCGGGTATCCGACCTCGAGGGCCGGGCCGTCGTACGCGTAGGAGCTGCGTATGACGCGCGTCGCGTAGGGGCTGGGGGAGAGCAGCACGCTCCACTGGGCCGCGGCGGTGGTGACCCGGTCCAGGTAGCCGGCATCGCGGCCGTGGATCTCCTCCACGTCGCTCGCCATCTTCTTCAGTGGCGTTCCATGCCATGTCTGGAGGTAGACCCGTTGCCGTCCGCGGGTGATGTAGTACGGCAGGTTCTGGTTGCTCACCCAGTACTTCGCCCGGCCCAGGTACCAGAAGTAGCTGGGCGAATAGGGCTTCACGACCCGGCTGTTCTCGTCGGGCAAAAACACGCGCCCCCGGTACGACCAGACGCGCAGCCGCGGGTCGTTGCGCCGCACCAGCTCGTCGTAGATGGCCCGCGGGCTGTCGTTCATCTGGCGCGCCAGGCCACTTTCGAAGAAGACGATGCCCGGATCCGGCGGCAGCAGCGACAGCAGCTTGTAGAACCTGCGCATCACGGGATGGTAGAAGCGGCTCTTGCGGAAGACCTTGACGCCCGTCGTGCGAAGCTCCTTGGTCACCACGGCCTGTCCCGGCACCAGCGGCCGGCCGGCCGGTTCGACGGCCTCGAAAATGCGTTCGGCATTGTGCGTGTCGCGGTGGGCGATGAACTTGTCGGCGCGCTCCACGAACTCCGCCTCCATGGCCAGCCCGCGGGCGCAGGCGGCCGCGAGTTCCGCCACCAGTTCGGGTCCGCTGGCGGACGCCGGGCCCGGCAGTTCGGACTCCATGTCCATGTGCGGCCGGGTGCGCGAGAACATCCGTGCGCGGTCGAACTGGTAGAAGAGGACGGGTTTGTGCAGGAAGGAGAAGTCCCACGCGACGCTCGAGTAGTCGGTGACCAGCACCGCGCTCTCCTTGATGAGGTGCTGGACGTCCACCTCGCCCTGCAGCACGATCCGCGCCGGGACGTCGGCAAAGTGCTCCAGATACGGCTGCATGTTGGGATGCAGGCTGAGGACAACGTCCAGGTTGTTCTCCTCGACCACGGCCCGGAAGGCCGGATCTCGCAGGAGTCCGTGCCACGCGGCGAAGTACTCGGACTCCAGGAACTGGCTGGTGGTGTGCATCCAATCGCGCCAGGTGGGCATGATCAGAACCTGGTTGGGGCGTGCCGGAGTCTTCCCGTCGAGGAGCGTGTCGAAGCGGGCCAGGCCGGTGACCACCACGGACTGCGGGTCGTAGCCGAGGTCGTGCACGATGAACTGCTTCTCGCGTTCGGAGCTGACCACAAACAGGTCCGTCCGGAACGAGGGCACGTCCTTGCCGTAGGTCTGGGCCATCCACTTCATGGCGATCACACCGTGCTGCAGGAACACGTGGCGGGCGCGGACCAGCTGCGCGAAGGCCCGGGAGCGGCTGGGATACAGGTACTCCGGATGGTGCGAGCCCACTATGCGCTCGGCCCGCAGCGTGAGGTCGATGTGCTCCGGGGACCGGTAGTCCACAACGTGGTCCAGACCGTCAAGGTTCCGGGCCTCCGGCGCCGTCCGGTCGATGACGTAGTAGGCGTCGATTTCCGGGTGGTTCTGGCGCAAGTGGCGGAAGAACGCCAGGCCGGTGTCCTGGGCGCGGTCCGGCTGCTCGCCGACAATCCAGATGCGGCGCCCGTGCCCGGGCGCGTAGCTGACCGCGGGACGGCGCAGCGCGCCTCGCAGGAGGTCGTAGGCGTCCGTCGAGAAGCGCTCGATGCGGAAGGACGTGTTCTTGGCCTTCATCGTGTAGTAGGGCACCACCAGCAGCGATTGCTCGGGTCCGCGGACGCCGTCCGTGTTGGACAGCTGACGTTCCAGGAACGGCGTGCGGCCGATCCGCGCCCAGTGCCTGTCCTCGGCGTCCACAGCCGCGGACACCAGCCAGGCGTCGAGGATCTGGTCCGCCGGCAGGTCGGCGGTTAGGAGCTTGCCGAAGTCGAACGTGGTCGAGAACTCGTAGCGGCCGTGCCCGAAGTGTTCCGACCGCCACGCGTCGTCTTCGACGAGGCGAACGGGGGAGGCCCAGGAGCCGTCCGAGCCACGCGCCGTCAGGACGAGCTCCGTCGACGACACGCGGGTGTGCCGGGTGCGGACCTCCCCGCGCAGTTCCAGGATGCCCTGCCGGACCCTCAGCCGCGAGACGATCACGCGCTGGTAGGGATCCACCGAGGCATTGAGCCGCAGGCCGAGCACACCGCGCCGATTGGGATAGGGAGTGAGCGAGCCCTGCCCGGCACGGACCTCGCGGAGTCCCTCCAACCGCGTGTGACGGTACCGGCCGAAGGTCACGCGATAGCTGACCCGCTCGTCCGACGTCGGGTCATGATCCGCGCCGTCGTCGAACCGCGCGCCTCCCATCACCGCCGTTCCGGGCGAGGAGACCTGGAGGTACAAGGTCGAACGGTTGTCCCACGAACCGTCCAGCACACATTCGTCCCACGTCCTGGCCGTCGAGTCCGCGTCGTCCACGGGAGCGGTCTGCGGCAACGGAGCGGGAAGCCCCTTGACGGCCGCCGCGACACGCTCGTGGACGCTCGCCAGGTTCAGCGTGATCTCACACCGGACCGTCTGGCGCCCATCGGGCCCAACAGGGGCCGTGGGCAGGGTGCGCACCGACGTCTCCAACTCGACCCACTGGTCGCCACCGAAGGAGAGCCAGAGTCCCTCCGCCGCGATTCCCGCTGCGAGTGTGACCGTTGCCGTGAGGCTGTCACCGACCTGCCGGACCTCGAGGGCGCGGCGCGGCGAGCGGTCTGCCGTGGTGCGGAGCCGGCGTGGCACCAGCCGGCGGGGAAGGGGAATCGAGGCGGGGTTCATGACTCGCTTTCAGTCGGTGGTGGCGGCGCCGGGGGTAACTGCTAGGCGGAAGGGGACGGCACGTACAGCTCGGACCACGGCTTGGCGCCCTGCCTCCAATTGAAGACCTTGGCCCCCGGGACCAGCTCGTTGGCCGGCGAATAGTTGTACGTCGCGTCCAGCTCGGCCCAGCCGGATCCAACGACCGTTGCCGCCGCCTCGCGGTAGTTCATGCCGTACTCCGCCACCAGCGCCGCCATGCGGCCCACGATGTTGTCCCGGCGCGCGCCCTCGAGGTCCACGACCATGACGTTGGCGTCCAACGGGGTGAAGTCGAAGTCCACGGACTGCGTGCCCTCGAAGTTGAGCCGCAGCGCGCGCTCGTGGTCTTGCTTCTGGCGGTTTGCGACGCGGCGGATCATGTCGAATCCGCTGCCGCGCCCGTTGCGCCGTTCGGCGCGTGCCGCGACGACGGCGCCGTCAGGCAACTGCCGGGCAAGGTCCGCGATGTCGCCGTCGAACTCCGAGGCGGCGGGCAGGAAGACGGCGCGACGGGACGAGGAGGACAGCAGAGGCGCCACAGAGACTGCGACGTCGTGCCGGTGCGACCGGGCATGCGGTCCGGTGAGGCCAGCCTCCGCCAGAGTCTTGCCGTGCAGGAACGCAACCGGGGAACCGCCCGCCGCCTTGGTCGCCGCGGACCTCTGTCCGGCGCTCGGCGCGTCGGCGACGATCGTCCACCGCAACGGGGAGGACGACTTGCCGGCGACCGAGGCGATCATCGTCGGAAGGTGGTCCTCGTCGCCGCGTCGGCAATCGACCACAACGTCGATGCTGTCGGCACCGGCCGAGGAGAATCCGTCGTCCAGGCCCGCCGTCAGGGCGGCCACCAAGGAATCGACCGTCTCGGGCGCCAGGACGGGAAGTTCCGCATCGGCCTCCAACCGGTCGGCGGCCGCCGCGACGTCGGGGGCGCACAACTCGCGCCAGTGCGCATAGACCTCGTCCTGCGGGGCGCCGGACGCGATCAGCGTCAGCATGGCCTGCAGCTTGTCCAGGATGCCCTGACGCATGGAATCGAAGGCTTCGTCCGGAAGGTCGTACAGCCCGCCGAAGCGATTGTCGGACGGGTTCTTGGGCAGGAAGGTGACCTTGCTGCCCACGGAACGGGCGGGCAGATAGCAGTGCAGGCGGGAGGTCACAACGTCGTTGTACTTGAGGTTGTAGGTGTCTACCCAGGCACGCGCCTGACGGAGGTTCTCCACGAGGCTCATGTCGCGGACGCCCTGAACCTCCTGCTCCCGCGAGTCGCCGGGACCGGTCACCGGCGCGTCGACGAAAAGCCTTGCGTTCCGCGTGTCCTCGCCGGTGCGGCGGAAGACCGTGTCGACGGTGGTTGTGAGGCACCCCGAGAAGAACGCCGGGATGCCGGCGGCTGTGAGGAGAGCCACGGTCTGCCAGTCGCGGCAGCCGATCGGCGCGTAGCGCCGGAGGTAGTCGATGGCCTCGGGGGTCAGCATCTCCGGGTAGCGGATGAAAACGGAGAGCGGGATGGGGCGCAGATTGGGGTTGAAGGGGAGGTTGTAGCCCAGGCCGAACGCGTCGTGCATGTACCACCCGAAGAGGATCGCCCAGGTGGGCTCGGGCAGGTCCTGCAGCGTGTTGGCGTCGCGGTGCAGTTCAAAGAGGTTGATGGTCGCCGACGGGCCGTCGACCCGGCGTTCGGGCTTGACGGTTGAGCGCAGTTCCCTGGCGAAGCCGACCAGCTCGGGCTCGCCCACGAACTCGAAGCCGTCCTGCCGCGCCAGGTGGCCCAGTGACGCGATGGTCTGGATGTAGTCGCCGATGTTGCGCGTGGCGTTGTCCGGCTGCTGGTAGCTGATCACGCCGAAGTTGACTGCGCCCGGCGTCGTCTGCGGGGCCAGCGTGCGCGAGCCGCCGGGCAGCCACGATTCAAGCCGCGCGAACTCCTTGCGGTAGTAGGGGAACCCGGCCTTGCCGATGCGTTCGGTGCCGGCATCCATCAGTTCGCGGGCCGACGACAGTTGGCCGAAGCGGGCGGCCTTCTGCGCGGTGCGCAGCAGCGCGCGGGTGTTCCAGGCGTGGTGGTTTCCCGCGTCGAGGTCGCGGCGGAGGTACGACTCGGCCTCCGGGCCGAGTGTCTCGTAGGCCGCGGCGTAGAACTCCTGCGCCGCTCCGGCGACCTCGGGTTCCCCGGCGAGCGGCTCGAATGCGGCCCACGCGCTGGCGGAGGTTCCGGTCTTGAGGAAGCACATTCCCAACACGGCGCGGCCCAAACGCTCCGTGTCGCGGTGGCGGTTCAGCGAGTGCCCGAAGGCCAGGGCCCGGGCAACCTGGCCCGACTTGAACAGGTCGCGCGCCACCTCGGTGAACGCCTCCGCCGGGCTGTGCCCCTCGGCGATCAGTTGGACGGCGCGCGCCTGCACACGGGCGAGCTCCGCGACGTCGGCGACCTCCGCCGGACGGGAATCCGGGGATCCGGTGACAGTGCGGGCCACGGTCTTCCAACCGCCGTCCGTTCCCCCCGCCGGGACTCCGCCGGAGCGGGCCGGCACCGTCTTGGCGGGAACCGGCTGGCTGCCCGCGGCACGTTGGACCAGCGGCAGCGCCGCGCGGGCCACCCTGCGCGCCGACTTCTTGACGACGGCGGAGGCGGACTGGAGACGGGGGTGTTCCGCCGAAGAGGAGGGGGACATTGATTCTTCCTTGGTTGGGGCAACGACGGCCAGTCTAACGGAGCGACGTCTTGGTGGGCGGGCGCCCGGGTGCGCCGCCTAGCGCGGCAAAGACTCCCTGACAACGCGCTCCAGCACCGGCGACATGGACGCCGAGTAGGTCTCGGTGAGGTGCGACTCGTCGAAGTAGACGATGGCCGCGCCAACAACGGAACGGCAGCGGGAGGGTTCGCAGATGTACTCGTTGAGTGTGGCGCGCTCGACCCCGGCCACGTCGCCCGCCGCGTCGAAGAGCGGGTCTTCGGGAATCCAGGTGTCCGCGGCGCCGGAGCACGCGTCGGGGTCGTCCTCGTTCTGCGCCAGGCATTCCGGGACGTCCTCGAGCGTCGCCCCCGGGAACGGGGTGTCGTGCAGGACAAGCAGGTTCGTTTTGGCCGACGCCCAGCGCTCCAGGTATGAGCGGTACCCGTCGAACCATGCCTGGTAGGAGTCGTCGGCGGAATGGCCCTCGGCGGGCAGCACGTTGCGCTGGGTCGTGATCACCAGGTCGTACGCGTCGCCCGACGTCGCCTTCAGGACGTCCTGTCCCCAGCGGTGGCAGTTGTCCGCCGTCTCCGCGCCGCCGTACTGCAACCGCGTCTCGGTGGCGTTGCACGTCGACGCAAGGTAGGTGGTGATCCGCAGGTTGTTCTCCCCGGCCATCTTCATCAGCGGCGCGAGCCACTGCCCGGCGTGCGAGTTGCCCACGAGCGCGACGTCGACGTCGCCGTCGCCGTAGGTGCACGTCTTGAGCTCGTAGGGACTCTTGACCAGGCAGCCGTCGTCGTAGAGTACCGGCTTGTCCTCGCTTGCCGTCGCCGGGGAAACCGCCGCGGCGGCGCCGAGCATGTCCGCGCACTCGGCGGGCGACGCCAAGGACATGGCGCCGAAGCAGTCGCCCGATTCGATGGCGTCCAGCTGGGCCTGCTGACGGTCCTCGGACACGCGGGTCTCCACGATCTGGCCGGCCCCGAGCACGCCGACGAGGGCCATCCCCGCCGCGGCCGTCAACAGGGCGCGCCGGGTGGGCCGCAGGCCGCGCGGGCGGCGGAAGCGGTCCTCGATGAACCGCTTCGACAGGGCGGCCAGGGCGAGCGTCAGCGCCAGGATCACCAGATTGGTGGCGAGGGTTCTGTGCCCCTGAAGCTCTTCCGCGAAGACGATGAGCGGCCAGTGCCAGAGGTAGATCGCGTAGGAAACGCCGCCGGCCCATTGGATGGGCGCGACCCCCAGCACGCCGTCGGGTGTCGACGCGCCGGTCGCCTGCGACCAGATGACGAGGGCCGTCCCCAGCACGGGCAGGAGGGCGGCGAAGCCGGGATAGGGGAGCGACGAGGTGAGCAGGAGGCCGGCGGCGGCCACTGCGGCGATGCCTGCCCAGGCGGCCGCTCCCGAGACCCAACGTGGTATCGGCCGCTCGGCCAACGGCACCGTGCTCGCGACCAGACCGCCGACTGCCAGCTCCCAGATGCGCGTGTGCGTGACGAAATAGGCACTGGCCGGATCCGTGAACGAAAGCCAGGCGCCGACGCCGAAGCTGGCCGCGCACACCACCAGGATCAGCGGACGGATGGAGCTCCTCGTCCAGGTCCGCGCCGCGTGGAACGCCAGCAGGACGAGGATCGGCCAGAAGAGGTAGAACTGCTCCTCCAAGGAGAGGGACCAGAAGTGCTGAACCGGCGAGGCGGCTTCCTGGGCGGCGAGATAGTCGACCGAGTCGGCCGCGAACTTCCAGTTGACCCCGTAGAACGTCGCGGCGATGACGTCCGTTGCGGTGGTCCGCCATTGGGTCTCGGAACCGATCAGCCTCGAGGCCACCAGGACCGCCAGCAGGACGGTCAGGGAAGCCGGCAGCAGGCGCCGGGCACGCCGCGCCCAGAACGCCCCGAGATCGGCCAGGTTGCGTGGCGGACGCGAGATCAGGTGGGACGTGATCAGGTACCCGGAGATGACGAAGAAGACGTCGACACCGACAAACCCGCCCGGCAGGCGGTTCGGCCAGAGGTGGTAGATCACGACCAGGCCCACTGCGATGGCGCGCAGTCCCTCGATGTCGGCGCGGAAGTTCCGCGCCCGGGTTGTCCCTGGGCTCACACCATCTCCTGGGGAAGTTGATTTGGGGCGGCCCGGCGTCGTGCCCGGCATCCCGATTTGCGGCAGCGGACCTGCCAAGTACCAAACAAGTGTAGAGCCCCCGCCTACGAGGAGGCTGCGGCCCCGGCTTGCCCGTGCGCTCCCAGCAGGCCGGCGCTGGCCGCGATGAACCGAGTCAGGCCGGACGCCTCGGTGTCGCCGAAAACGTAGGACCTGTAGGCGTGTTGCCGCGCTCCGACGGGGTTGTTGGCCAAGGCAGCCAAATCGTCCGCCGCCGAGGCGGGCACGCCGCGGTCCCAGTGTGTCGCGGACTCGACCAGGCGTGGCGGCGCGCCTCCCGACCCGCTGCCGTGCCCTGCCACCGGGCGTGCCTCGCCGCCGCAAACGACGAGGGGCAGGTCCAGACCCACCGCGTCCACGGCCATCGCGGAGACGTCCGCCACAACGACGTCGGCTTCGCCAAGTGCCTCCCACGGATTCGGCGAGCGGTCGACCCGGTGTCCGTCCCCGGACGCCGCGTCTATGGATCGCGCGAGGGAGCGGTCCAGGGACGCGAAGTGCGCCTCGGCCGAGCCCGTTTTGGGGTGCGGGCGATAGATCAGGCGGAACCGCGGGTCCGCAAGAAGGGCGGCGACCAGAGCGCTGCCGTGCGAGGCGAGGGAGCTGTAGGCCATGTCCTTGCCGTCGCCCTCCCAGGTGGGTGCGTAGAGCACCGTCACTCGGTCGCCCTCGGGGCGCGTGCGCCGCACCTGATCCAGCTGCGGCCTGCCGATGGCCTTCAGATGCGAGGCGTCTAAGCGCGGGACGTTGTCCGTGATGCGGTCGACGGCGGCCTGGCCGGCCACAAAGGCGAAGTCGTAGGCCTTCAGTTGATTGGAGGCCATCGACGTCTTTTCGCTCTCGCCATGGCTCAGGTGGACGTGGGCCGGGCCGTTGATCCGAAGGGTGGTGAAGTTCGCCTGGTTGTTGTTCACGTAGAACAGCACCTGGACGCCGTGCCGACGCACGAATTCCTCGACGTCCGCGGATCCGGCCGCAAGCACAATCGGCAGCGCGGTCTCGCCGGCGGCGCGCAGGGCCGTCCGCGCGTCCCGCACAATGAGCGCCACCGGGGCCGCGTCCCTGGCCAGCGCCGCGAGTGGCGCCAACCATTGTCCGAGTTGGTAGTACCCCACTGGCGAATCGGCGAAATACAGCGCGAAGGGCGTCGAAGGCGCGGCCGGGGGGCGTTGGGCCAGCGCGGCGTGGGCGCGCCGCGCCGCCGCGAGCGATCCGATCCGGGCGGCGGCGCGGCGACCCGCGCGCCGGAGTTTCAAGACGATGGCCATGGATCCAGCCTATCCGCGTGGGGGATGGTGCCACGGCCGCGCGCACCCGGGGCGGGAGGCGGGTGCTTGCTAACATTGCTGGGGGGCCGGAGGGCCAGGGCCCCGACCCGTACTTCTGCTTGTTGCGCAGCTTGCCGCTGCCCCGGGAAGCCGGAGGCGCTATGGAGGGAATATAGATGTCAGCGTGGCGTGGACGTTTGGCGCAGGTCGTCCCGGATCCCATCCTGCGTCGCGCGATCGGCGCAGTCGACAAGGCCCAACTTCCCGCGTTCCGCGGCCCGGCGTCCGAGCTTCGCGACCGGGGGGCCGCGCGGCTGGCGGAGGCCCTGGCGGCCTACCCTGCCGAATCTGCCACGGAGACACTGCTGGGCGAGGCCTGGCACGTGGTCCGCCAGGAGCCGGGCACTGGCGAGGATCGCCTGGTCGGGCACCTGCGCCGCTCCGGGCTCGCGGTCGTGGCGGACGCGGGCGTGCACGGGCCCCCGGGCACGGTCGCATCGTTCCGGGTGGCGGACCCCGCCCTTCATGGCAGGCGCGGAGCGTTGTCCAACGCGCTCGCCGCGCCCCTGGCGCTGGTCGGTGAACGCCCCCCCGTGCCGGCGAAGGACATCTTGGCCGTGGACTTCCCCGTCGACGCCGTCTACACGTGGGTGGACGGCTCGGATCCGCGATGGCTCGAAACCAGGCGCGCCGCTGCAGGGGCCCGGGCCGCCGGCCTCCCGCCCACCTCCAACGACGACGCCAGGTTCGCCTCCCACGACGAGCTCAGGTATTCGCTGCGGTCGCTGGAGTATTTCGCCCCCTGGATCCGCCACGTGCACCTGGTCACCGCAGGACAGGTGCCGGACTGGCTGGACACGTCCGCGCCGGGCATCACCGTGGTGGACCACGGCGAGATCTTCGCCGACCCGTCCCACCTGCCGACGTTCAACTCCCATGCGATCGAGGCGAACCTCCACCGGATTTCCGGGCTGACGGAGCAATTTCTGTACCTGAACGACGACGTGTTCCTCGGGCGCGGAGTCGGTCCGGAGACCTTCTTTACCCCCGGTGGCGCGGCGCGGATCTTCCCCAGCCGCCAGCGGATCCAGGGTGGCCCCGGCGCCCTCCCCGTCGATACGGCCGCGGCCAACAACCGCGCCGTGTTGCTGGACCGTTTCCAGAGGACGGCGTCGTTCAAGTTCAAGCACACGGTGCACGCCCAGGTCCGGTCCACGCTAGAGGACATCGACAGGGACTACCCCGAGCTTGTTGCCGCCACCTCCGCGGCCCGGTTTCGAAGCGACTCCGACCTGTCCATCCCCTCGTCGCTGGCGCACTACTACGGCGTGGGGACGGGGCGCGCCGTGGTGTCGTCCGTGGACTACCGCTACGTGGACCTCGACGATCCAAGGGCCCAACTTCTGCTGGCGCGCCTGCTGTGGAACGCGCCACCGGAAATGTTCTGCCTCAACCAAGTGAGGTCTGTCCGGGACGGGCAGGCGCGCGGAGCCATGCTCGCCAATTTCCTCGGCTCCTTCTTTCCCTTCCCCTCGCGATTCGAGAAGGCGGTAGGTACGCGTGGCTGAAACACCCGCCCTACGGGCCCTGATGCGGGAAGCGGCGTCGCTGGCGGCCCGCCGCCGGTCGCTCGCCCCCGCGGTTGACCCGCTGCCCGGACGTCCCGAGCTCGAGGCCTCGGCGGCCAGGGTCGACGCCGCCGGCGGGACCGTGGCGGTGAGTGGCGTCCTGCGGACCGGTGGCGCCAGGGCGACGGGAGCGCGGCTGTCCCTTGTTGCGCGCGGAACGGGCCAGGAATGGCAAGTGCCGGTGCGGTTGCGGCACAGCCGCGCCGCCGAACGGCGCACGCTCGGCCAGGGCAGGATCCTGTGGGACGGCTCGTTGGACCTGGGCGGGCTCGATTGGACCGATTTCAGCTCCGCGGACTATTACGACCTGTGGCTGCACGTAGACATGGAGGGGACGGCCACGCCGCAGCGGGCGCGTGTGGTCGGCACCCATCCGTTGGTGCGCGCCACCACGGACTCCGGGCACGCGGCCAAGGACGGCCAAACGCTGGTCGTGACCCCCTACTACACGTTCAAGCGGCGGGCCCTCTCCCTCATGCTCGACGTCGTCGGGGAGGAGGCGTTCCAGGTCTTCCTCGACCATCGTCGGCGTCCGGCGCGTCGCCGTGGGGAAAGGCCCGTTTGGCTGGTGGGCGAACTGCCGCACAGGGCCCAGGACAACGGTCTGCACCTCTTCCGGTACCTCCGCGCGCAACACCCCGAAATCGACGCGTACTACGTCGTCGAGGAGCGTGCGCCGGACCGGCGAAACCTGGCTGGAATGGACAACGTGATCGCGCACCGATCCAGGGAGCACTTCGAGGTGGTCCTGCGGGCGGAGCGCATCCTGGGCACGCACCACGCGTCCTACCTCTACCCGACACGCCACACCGGGTTCCGCCGAAGTGTGTCCGCGACCAAGGTGTTTCTCCAGCACGGGGTCATGGGCGTCAAGTGGATGGTTCCCAACTACGGTCGCCGTTCGGAGGGATTCGATACGGACCTGGTCTGCGTCTCGTCGGAGCGCGAGCGGGCGTATCTGATGTCGGACTTCGGATACAGCCCCCGGCAGGTGGCTGTCACGGGTTTGCCGCGCTTCGATGCGCTCTTCGCGGGCGATGTGCCGGTGCGCCCCGGCCAGTTGCTGGTCATTCCCACCTGGCGCGACTGGCTGTCGACAACGGCGTCGTTCAAGCCGTCGCAATATCTGCGTGAGTGGCGGGGCCTTTTGCTGGATCCCCGCCTCAGGGATTTGTGCGAACGGCACAACCTCGAGGTCCTGTTGTGTCTGCACCCCAACATGCAGCGCCACAGGGCGCACTTCGACGACGTTCCGGCCAGGGTCGTGGACCAGGGCGAGGTGGACGTCCAGCATCTGCTCAAGCAAAGCGCGGCGCTCGTCACGGACTACTCCAGCGTCGCCTTCGACTTCAGTTTCCTGGGCCGCCCCGTGCACTATTTCCAGTTCGACCGCGAACGCTTTCTCGGTCCCAACGGATCGCACCTGGACCTCGACGCGGAGCTCCCCGGCCCGATCGCCGGCACCCGCGCCGAGTTGCTGGACCTTTTGGACGCGGGGGCCTCCAGCGGTTGGCCCCAAGAACCCGCCTACGCCCAACGCGCCGACCGGTTCATCCTCGCCCGGGACCAAAACCATTCCAGGCGGGTCTTCGCGGCCGTCTCCGGCGCGCGTCCCCGGGGACGGATTGCCGGGTTCGCGACGACGGGCCTCTTGGCCACGTCCGCCCGCGCCGGAGGGCGCAAACTCCTTGCCAAGCTCCCGCGGCGCGCCCGGCGGCCGCTCGTTTGGGCTGCCGGGTACCTTCGGGCTAAGATGTAATGTCGGTCTATTGTTCTACGGGAGTCCTCATCAGCGAAAAGCGTTCAGATCGTTCGTCGTCACACGGCATCGATCGCAGATCGCCCTTGGTCATTCAGGTCAGGGACCTCGGGCGCAGCGCCGGGAGCATGAAGACATTCGAAGAGCAGGTCGCGGCACCAGCCGAGCTGGGCGTCGCCTTGATCGGGGTTCGGGAAGGGTCGCCAGTCGACCTCGACCTGAGATTCGAGGCCGTGCACGAAGGGATCCTGGTTTCGGGAACCGCCTACGCCGGTGTCACCGGCGAATGCGGCCGTTGCCTGGGGCCCATCGCGTACGACCTCGCAGCCGACATTCAAGAGCTTTTCTACTACGAAGGCACGGAAGTGCCCGACGAGGAAGAAGCAGAGCAGTACCAGGTTGTGGACGACCATGTCGACCTCGAATCGGTACTGCGGGACGCTGTGGTGACCGCACTGCCGTTCCAGCCGGTGTGCCGGGAGGACTGCAAAGGCCTCTGTTCCGAATGCGGAATAAGCCTCAACGAGGATCCGGACCACCACCACGAGGTGTTAGACCCTCGCTGGGCAGCCCTGACGGGGCTGGCCGGCAACGCCGCGAACGACGCGGCGGAACGTTCAGATTCAGTCGAGAGAGAAGAGAGTTAGCCGTGGCTGTTCCCAAGCGGAAGATGTCCCGCTCGAATACCCGCGCACGCCGGTCCCAGTGGAAGGCAACTGCGCCCAACCTGGTGAAGACCGTGGAGAACGGCCGCGTCAGCTACAGCCTGCCGCACCAGGCCAAGCTTGTCACCGACTCCGCCGGCACCGCGCTGTTCCTTGAGTACAAGGGTCGCAAGGTAGCAGACGCCTAACCACGTCTAATGCCTTCACAAGAAGAACTTCTGAAGCGTCTCGGGGTCGACATCGACCCCGAGACGCTTCGTCTTGCCCTGACACACCGGTCCTACGCCTACGAGCAGGGCGGCATCCCCACCAACGAGCGACTGGAGTTCCTCGGTGACTCCGTGCTCGGCTTCTCGGTGACCGACCACCTCTACCGCACGTACCCCGATCTTCCGGAAGGCGACCTCGCCAAGCGGCGCTCCGCCGTCGTGAGCACGCGCGCACTCGCCGGGATAGCCCGGACGTTGGGCCTGGGGGAGTTCATCCTGTTGGGCCAAGGCGAGAAGCTCACGCATGGTGCGGACAAGTCGAGCATCCTGGCCGACACGATGGAGGCCGTCATCGGCGCCACCTACCTAAGCCACGGCGTCGAGGAGTCCCGACTGCTGGTGCTGCGCCTCGTCGCCCCCCTCTTGGCGGAGGTCGACGTCCTCGGAGCGGGAACCGACTGGAAAACCGCCATCCAAGAGATCGCGGCCGCGCGCAAACTCGGCGCCATCGACTACCTGATCCTCGGCTCCGGCCCCGACCATGCCAAGCGCTTCGAGGCAACCCTATCGATCGGCGGGACGCTGTACGGCTCCGGCTCCGGACCCTCCAAAAAGGAAGCCGAGCAGGAAGCCGCCGCCGCCTCGTGGAAGCTGCTCCGCGACGGCGACGGCCTGAACGCCTAGGCGCCACATGCCCGAACTGCCCGAGGTCGAAGTCGTCAGGCGTGGACTCGACGCGTGGGTCGTCGGGCGCCAGGTCCTGATGGCCGAGGTCGTGGACGCGCGGTCCGTGCGCCGGCACACGGGCGGCCCCGAGGACTTCGCCGCCACCCTGACCGGCGCCTCGATCGCCGGCGCGGTTCGGCGCGGCAAGTTCCTCTGGATGGAGCTGCGCGGGCTGCCGGTGCCCTGCGCACTGGTTGCGCACCTCGGTATGAGCGGTCAGCTGCTCGTCGAAGAGGCCGACGCGCCGCGGGAGAAGCACCTCAAGGCTCGCCTGGAACTTTCCTCTGCCGAGGGGAAGCCCGCGGAACTGAGGTTCGTCGACCAGCGGATCTTCGGCGGAATGCACGTCTCGCCGCTTCAACCGACACCGGACGGCGGTCCAGGTGGGCTGGGCTCGCCGCTGCCCAGCATGCCCGAGTCCGCCGGCCACATTGCCCGCGACGTGCTCGACCCCGCCCTGGATGTGGACGCGCTGCACCTGTCCCTGACCGCGCGGCGCACCGGAGTGAAGCGAGCCATCCTGGACCAGGGCCTGTTGTCCGGGGTGGGCAACATCTACGCCGACGAGGCCCTGTGGGCGTCCAAGATCCACTACGCGACGCCCACCCGGTCGCTGCGGCGTCCGGACACGGCGCGCCTGGTTGGCGGTCTGCGCGATGTTATGGAATCGGCATTGGCCGCCGGCGGAACCAGCTTCGATGCCCTGTACGTCAACGTCAACGGCGCATCCGGCTATTTCGACCGCTCGCTCAATGCCTACGGCCGGGGAGGGCTGGGGTGTCGCCGCTGCGCCAACGCCGGGCGCACAACGCTCATTCTCCGCGACGCCTTTATGGGCCGCTCTTCATACTTCTGCCCGCGATGCCAACGACCGCCTCGGCGAATGTAGGCTAAAGCTAGGCATTGTATCTGTCCCAGGTGTCACCCACAATGGGCAGGTATTCGGACAGCAGGGGGACGTCGTGTTATCCATCGAGGACTTTTTATTCCAGCGCGCCATCATCCATGGGGACGGATCCCTGGAGGTGGTGGGTGAGCTGAGAACCGATGCGGTCAACGGCGCCGACGAAGGTGGCTTGCGCGTCGTTGTCTCCGAGCGGAGCGGATCGGCGGAGGTGGCCGAGGACGTGCACGTTGTGGAACGCGCACCCAAGATGGTGGTTTCCGCCCGCATCGCCTCGGATTCGCTCGCATCCCTGACCGGAAAGTTCCACAACGTGTGGATCGAGTCCCGGGGGGCTGACGGGGCCGCGCGGCGCAAGCGCATCAAGTTCCAGGGGGCAGACCCCCTGTGGCGGCCCTACGTGACAACGGGCGGAAACGTGAGCTTGCGACGGGTGGCCGCATGACCGCCGCCGCACCCATCCGGGCGGCAGCGCCACCCGTCAAGTGTTTTATGGTGCTGTGGGGCATCGGCGAGGTGTTCGGCGGAATGACCACCATGGCACTGCAGCGGTCGGGCATGTTCGGCAGGGTCGCCGGGATCGACGCGCCGGTCCTGACGTTCGCCTTCAAACCGGACTACGAACGTGTCCTCGACACGTTGCGCTCCTCCGGGAAACTCGACCGTTCCGTGCGCGTGCTGAATCCGTACTACCACTACCGCGCGATTGACCTGGACGGCCGCGAGGCGGACGCCGAGCTGGCGCGGGTGCCCGAGGACCAGGACGCGGTGGGCTCGCCCACCGAGGAGCTGGACGTCGACGGGCGCGTTTTTGTGAGGCTGCACTGGCGCCCCAGCAACAAGACCGTGGCCTACCGCGACTACCTGCGGGCCGACGGCACCACGTATCTCCGCGACGAAAGCCCGCGGGACTCGACCGGTCTGGGGCGGGGCCGCTATCTCACCCTGCTGCGGCGCGACGGAACGCCGGTGCGCCGCTGGGACTCGACCAACGCGTTCTACCGGGACTGGATGCTCGAGCTGGCCGGTGGCGAGCCCACCGCCTTCATCGTGGACAGCAACTACGTCAGCGGGCTGGTCGCCCCGCTCCGCCAACCGCATATCCTGAAGCTTCGCGTGCTGCACAACAGCCACGTCTCGGCCGGCGGCGACCCGGTGAGGGGCAAGCTGGGGCAAAGCCAGCGGCCCGTCCACGACGATGTGAACAGCTGGGATGGACTGGTCTTCCTGACAGACGGCCACCGTAGGGACTACGAACTGCGGTTCGGGACGTCGTCGAACCTGTTCACCGTGTCCAATCCGCGCGAGCGCCAGCCCCAGCCCCCCAACCACGCGGCCCGCGTGCCCGGCCGCGGGGTTGTGCTGGCGCGCCTGGCCTCGCAGAAGAATCTGACGCACGCCGTGCGGGTCGTTGCCATGGCAAGGGAAGAGGCGCCCAATGTGGTGCTGGACATCTACGGCAAGGGCGACGACGAGGAGAAGCTCCGCGACCTGATCCACGAGCTCCGTGCGGAGGACGTCGTCCATCTCCGGGGGTACGCCCCCCGGGCCGCGGAGGAGCTGGACTCCGCCTCGTTCTCGCTGCTGACGAGCCGCTTCGAGGGCCAGCCGCTATCGCTGCTCGAGAGCATGGGACACGGCTGTCCGCCCGTCTCCTACGACATCAACTACGGACCGTCGGACATCATCACGGACGGCGAGAATGGGTTCCTGGTGCCCGCGGGCGACGTTGCGGCGGCCGCCCGGCGAGTGGTCCAGCTGTGTGGAGACCAGGCGCTTGTGGAGCGCATGGGCGACGCGGCGTGGCACGGAGCGGAGCGGTTCTCCGAGGTCCACGTCTTCGAGGCGTGGGCCGGGGTCTTGGGGCGGGCCTGGGACCAGCGTGCGGAGCGGTCGCGTGTGGAGGGCATCAACCTCCTGGAGCAGGAGTACCACCTTTTGGCCGGAGGCGGCTTCGAAATCGCCTGCGACCTCTTCTGGACCCAGTCCGCGGGCCGGCCCTTCGAGGAGGAGGCGGTTGTGGAGCTTGTCGCCGTCCCCCGTTCCAAGGGACCCGCGGAAATCTTCCCGGTCAGGATCGAGGAGCGGCTCCCGGGCCGCATCCGGCTGGTGGTGCCGGCGGCAATGGACGGCAGCCAACCAGAGGGAGCGGGCGACCCCGCGGTCGATCTGTTCATCAGGGTGAGAAGCCACGACGTGTTGAAGCGGTTCCGCCTGGGGCCCCCGTTGGCGCCCGGAATCGCGCTGCCGTACTGGACCGCGCACAAGGCCCTGAGCCTGCAGCGTCTCGAGGACTGACGCCGCGGCGGCTGGGCTAGCGCGTGGCCTGGCCCAGCACCGAGTCGGAGAGCGGGGGCCAGGCCGCGGCGGCCCAGGGTCCGAAGTCGAGGTCCGTCAGGGCGACGCAGGCCAGCCGCGCCTCGGGGTCCACCCAGAGGAACGTGCCGGACTGGCCGAAGTGTCCGAAAGTCCGGGGGGAGTTGTCCGATCCTGTCCAGTGCGGCGACTTGTGACCGCGGAGTTCGAAGCCCAGGCCCCAGTCGTTTTCCGCCTGCCTGCCGAACCCCGGAAGGACTCCGGCGAGACCGGGAAAGGACACGCGGGTTGCCTCCGCGACCGTCTGGGGAGCGAGCAGCGCGGGGGCCTGGAGTTCCGCGGCGAAGCGCGCCAAGTCGTTGGCGGTGGACACGCCGCCCGCGGCGGGCGTTCCCGCGAGGGACGTCGCGGCCATGCCCAGGGGACGGAGAACGGCCTCGTCCAGATAGTCGGCAAACCGGAAGTCGGCCGAGGCCTCCAAGGCCTCTCCGAGGACCTCGAAGCCGACGTTCGAGTAGATCCGCCGAGTTCCCGGGGCGGCCCTGACCTTGCGCTCGGAGAAGTCGTAGCCGGACGTGTGGGCCAGCAGGTGGCGCACGGTGGACCCCTCCGGTCCCGCCGGCTGGTCCAACTCCAGCGCGCCCTCCTCGATGGCCGCGAGGACGGCGTACGCGCTCAGCAGCTTCGTCACGGAGGCCAGACGGAAGGGGCGGTTCCCGTCGCCGTGGGAGTCGAGAATCTTTCCGTCCTGCGCGACGACCACGGCCGACGCGTGTGCGGAGGGCCAGCCGTCCACCTGGTTCAGGGAGTCCATCATCGTCCTTCGTCGTGCGTCGCGTTGGTGTGTGCCGCCCGGCCGCGGCCCGCGGGTGTGTGCGCGCCGTCGCCCGTGCCGGGCGCCGTGCCGCCGTAGTGGTCGGCCAGCCTTCGCAGCCCCTCGTCGAGGCCGACCTGGGGCGCCCAGTCAAGGACACGGCGCGTTTCGCGCTGGTCGAACCAGTGGGCGGTGGAGAGCTGTTCGGCGAGAAACCGCGTCATGGGCGGCTCGTCGTGGACCCAGCCGAGGTCTCCGGCCAACGTCCAGGCCTTTTCGACGACGAAGCCCGCGGCACGGGCCAGCGCTCCGGGCAGGCTCCGGCGCGGGGGCTCGACGCCGCCGGCGCGGCAGATTCCGGCGACGAGGTCTCCCACCGGCCGTGGTTGGCCGTTGGTGACCACCAGCGCGCGGCCATGCGCGTGCTCCATCCGTTCCAGCGCGCGCACGATGGCGGCCGCGGCGTTATCGACGTAGGTCGTGTCGATCAGCGCGTTACCCCCGTCAAGGAGGGGCAGGCGTCCCGCCTTCGCGCGGGCGAGGAGCCGCTCCACGAGTTGTGTGTCGCCCGGACCCCAGACGATGTGGGGCCGGACGGCGGCCACACGGAATCCCGGGGCGTCGGCCGCGAGGGCCAGCAGTTCGGCCGCTGCCTTGGAACGCGCGTAATGCCCGCGGGCCCGGTCCGGATCCGGGGGCCCGGCGACAGCCCCGGCGATGGCGGATCCGAGGTGCGCCACGGATGGCGAGGAGACGAAGACGAGGTCGCGCACGCCGGCGTCCCGTGCCGCAGCCAGGACGTTCCGCGTGCCGTCCATGTTCGTCGAAACAAACTCGTCCCAGTGGCCAGTGAAAGAGACCTTGGCGGCCAGGTGCACCACGGCGTCGGCGCCGGCCAGCGCGGACGCCAGCGTCCGCCGATCGGCAACGGAGCCCTGGTGCGAGACGCCGGGTCCGACCGTCGGTCGCCGTTGGTAGGTCCGGACCCTGTGGCCCTTGGCAACTAGGAGCGACACCACGGCGCGGCCGAGCATGCCGCTGGCGCCGGTGACCAGTATGTCCCGGGCGGCGCCGTCCGCTGGGGCGGGGGTCACAGTGCCCGCGCCCTTCCGCCGGCAAGCGTCGCGGCGGCCCATTCGGCCACGGCCGCGCGGTCGATCTTGGAGTTGTGCCGCACGTCTGTGGGCAGGCGGGGGAGGACCAGCACCGCGGCCACGTCGAGTCCGGTCGAATCCAGCACGGAGTCGCGCACGGAGAGCGCGAGGCGCTCGGGTGCGCGGCCGCCTGTCCTCGCCGGCGGCACGGTCTCAAGCACCGCCACGGCAACTTGGGCCCCGGCGGGGCCCACGCCGACGACGGCGGAACGGCCCGCCCCGTCGGTGGACGAGGCGGCAAGCTCGGCGGCCACCGGCGTCCGGACACCATCCGCCGTCGTCAGGATGTGGCCGAGCCGACCCTCCACCCACAGGCGGCCCTTGTGGTCCAGGTGGCCCACGTCGCCGGTGCGGTGCCAGCCCGGCACCGATCCGCTGTCACGTTCGGTGATCCACAGCCTGTCGTAGCGCGCCTTGACGTGGGGTGCGGAAACAAGGATCTCTCCGGTGAGCCCGGGCTCCCCCGTCGCCGAGTCCGAAGGCGCCCCGTCGGGTCCGAGCGGCGCGACGGCGACGCGCGCACCGGCCACCGGAAACCCGACGCAGACGCCGTCGCCGGCACCCGCTGCGCGGATGCCGGCGTGGTCGATGTCCGTCACCGGCAGGGCCTCGGTCATGCCGTAGGGCGTGTGGAGCGCGGCCGATGGGACCAACTTTTGGGTGCGCTCGAGGAGCGGGCCAGGAATGGGCGCTCCCGCGGAGAGCAGCAGCGACACCGCCCCCAAGGCGCCGCGCCCGGCATCATCCAGCTCGGCGGAGGTGGCGTCCACGTTCGCCAGTGCGGCGGGCGAGGCGAAGACGATCGAGGCCCCGACGGCGCGCGCGGCGTCCGCCAGCGCTTGGGCGGTCAGCGTGGCCGGTGCCGTCACGTCCATGTCCGGGGTGACGGAGGTCGCGCCAAGGGCCGGTCCCAGAAGGGCGAAGGGCGCGAACCCGGCGACCAGGGCGGACCCGGAGGCGATTCCGTAGGTCTCTCGTACGGTGTCGCGCATGGCGGCCAGCCGCCGGTGTGTGTAGACCACGCCCTTGGCCGGGCCCGTCGATCCCGACGTGAAGAGGACGGCCGCGTCCGCGTCCGGGTCCACGGGAGCGAAGGCTCCACTAGGCCCGGGGGCGGTTCCGGCGGCAACCAGATCCGGCACGCTGTGGTCGACGCCCAGTGCACGCCGCCGCGCGGCACCCAAACGGGTCGTAGAAATGCGGATCCCTGGCCATCCGTAAACGCGGGCGCCGGCCAGGGCGCGCTCGATGCCGACCAGGTAGCGGGGGCCGGCGCCCTTGATCGCGCGCCCGAGCCCCGCTGTGCCCAGCCCGGCATCGGCGACAACAACCACGGCGCCGAGGCGCAGGCAGGCGTAGATGAGGCAGGTCAGATGGATGCCGGGCGGCACAAGCAGGCTGACCCTGTCTCCCGCGGAGACGCCGACGGAGGCCAGTCCGCGGGCGAGCGCGTCCACGCGATCCGCCAGCCCGGCCCAGGAAAGTTCGGTGGGGTCCTGTTGGCCGGCGGCGCCCGAAGGCATGTCGACCACCGCGCGGCCGCCGTCGTTCCTCCGGTTATCGAGTTCCGCAAGCAGGGGCCGGAACCTGCCGACGGGTGCCGTGGTGGCCGGGGCCGTGGCGGTTTCAGCGCTGCTGCCCGCGGTCCGGGCCCGCTCACCGAGCCAGCGCAGGATCGGCGTGGCGACGTCGCGGTCCTCGGGAAGCAGATGGCCGGCGCCCTCGAAGCGGTGAACGTCCGCCGCCGGGAGCCGCTCGATCAGGTCGCGAAGATAGCGGTCGGAGAAGACCGGATCCCGGGGGCCCCACAGCAGCAGGGCCGGGACGCCGAGGCCCCGAATACCGGAGGACACCTCCGCGAGCGTCTCCCAGCTTGGATGCGAGGAACGGGCCGGGATGTCCTCAACGAAGTTGCCCACGCCCTGGCGCCGGTCCGGGGTGGTGTACGGCGCCATCAGGGCCGCCCGAACGTCCGGGGCCAGCCGCGGATGCGCGAGGGCGTGGGTGACGCGGAGGAAGGCCGCTGTGCTCTTGGTACCCCAACCGTGCACGGCCGGATGCAGGGCCAGCCGCAGGGCGGGCGGTAACGAGAAGCCGGCCGGATGAACGGCGGTGTTGGTCAGGACCACGGCGCGCAGGAGTTGTGGGTGGCGTAGTGCCCAGCCAAGCGAGATGATGCCGCCCCAGTCGTGGCCCACGGTGACCACGGGGCCTTCGAGGGCGAGGGCGTCCGTCAGGTCGGAGAGGTCCGTGATCCGATCCTCGAGTCTGCGGAATGTCCCGGTCCGCTCCGAATAGCCCATGTCCAGTTGGTCGACCGCGACCACGCGCCATGGGGCACCCGCGGCGCCCGCCGCCGCCAGGAGCCCGCGCCACAGGTAGGACCAGGTGGGGTTGCCGTGCACACAGAGCAGGGTCCCTTCCGGTTCGACGCCGCGCGCGGCGAGTTCAGGACCGTTGTCCAGCACATGCCACGTGTGGGTCGACCCCGCGGGCGATGCCGCCGCGGTCGAGGGCACCCGGACGCGCCGGGACCACTGGGGCCGCACGTCGGGCCAGGGTGCTACCACGCGAGTTCCAACATGGCGGTGTTGAGCCCGGACCCCACTCCCATGCACAACACGCGGTCGCCGGGGTTGAGCGTGCTCGACTCTTGCGCCAGGGTCATGGGAAGCGACGCCGGTCCCACGTTGCCCCACTTGGGGAACGTGATCGGCACGCGGTCCCGGACCAGATCGACGGCCTTGATGATGGCGTTCGTGTAGGAGTTGGATACCTGGTGCGTCACATAGCGATCCATGGTGCGCCAGTCCCAGCCGTCCGTGTGGGCTTCGTCCCACGCGTCGACGACGAGTTCGAGTCCGTTGTCCAGCAGCCCCTTGGTGTCCGTGAACATTCCATCCGGACCACCGACGCAGAGGCCGTGGTGTTCCGTCCCCGCGCGGGAGACTCCGCCGACAATGCGGTGGGAACCCGGGTGCCGGTCGGCGGGGCCGATCACCGCGGCGGCCGCGCCGGAACCGAGGGTCAGGGTGGCGAACTCGCGGAGGTAGTCCTCGCGGGTCGAGTCCTTGTGGTTGAGCCGGCCGAAGGTTGTCTCCTGCGTCGGCTGGGAATCCTCGCCCGCGACGATCAGGGCGTAGTCGATCTGCCGCGAATCGATCATGTTCGCCGCCAGCGTGATGCCGTTGACGAATCCAAGGCAGGCGTTGGCCAGGTCGAAGTTCATGGCCGACGACGGCAGCCCCAGGCCGTGGTGGATCTTAACGGCGACGGAAGGCTCGAGATTGCGGCGTGTCACGGACGTGTTGATCAGCAGGCCCACCTGTCCGGCCTCGATTCCGGCCTCGGCCAGGGCCTTTGAACCGGCCTCCGTGGCGGCGTCGTCGAATCCGGTTCCCGCTGGCCACCAGCGGCGTTCGCTGACTCCGGCGACGCGTTCCAACAGGCGGCGGGAGAGCCTCAGCCGCTTCAGGCTCGGTTCCAGCCGCCGGTCGAAGTCGTCGGAGCTGACCACCACCGGAGCCTCCACGCCCGTGACGGCGAGGATTGCCGAGTTGTTGTGTCGGAACGTTGCATTGCCGCTCAATATCCAGCCTTCGTCCAGTTGGTGTGGTTCGCCCGAACGCACGGCGGACCGGCGTCGTACTGCCCAAGACCTTAACTATGCACGCACCTTGGGGATCCCGCACATCCGGGAGTCGGCATGAACGGGACGCCGAGGACCGGCCACGGGGGAGCCGTAGCCGCTGGATCGGGGCATTCGGCAGTAGATTGGGTGTGTCGATTTTGTCCGCCGCGCCCGGGGCGCCCCCACCGCCAGGAACTCATCCGTGCACCTGAAGTCGCTCACCGTCCGCGGATTCAAGTCGTTTGCGTCGGCCACGACGTTCGACTTCGAACCCGGCGTCACGGCCGTGGTGGGCCCCAACGGCTCCGGCAAGTCCAATGTTGTGGACGCGCTGGCGTGGGTCATGGGCGAACAGGGCGCCAAAACGCTGCGCGGCGGCAAGATGGAGGACGTCATCTTCGCCGGAACGTCGGGCCGGCCCCCGCTGGGACGGGCGCAGGTTTCCCTGACGATAGACAACGCCGACGGAGCGTTGCCGATCGAGTACGCGGAGGTCACGATCTCGCGCACGCTGTTCCGGACGGGAGGGTCCGAATACGCCATCAACGGCGCGGCCTGCCGGCTGCTGGACATCCAGGAACTCCTGTCCGACTCGGGGCTTGGGCGTGAGATGCATGTCATAGTCGGTCAGGGCCAGTTGGACCGTGTGCTGCACGCCACGTCGGACGAGCGCCGGGGTTTTATTGAGGAGGCGGCCGGCATCCTCAAGCACCGCCGCCGCAAGGAAAAGACGGTCCGCAAGTTGGAGGCGATGCAGGGCAACCTCAACCGGCTTCAGGACCTGACCGCGGAGGTGCGGCGACAGCTGGCGCCGCTGGGGCGCCAGGCCGAGGTCGCGCGCCGCGCCAAAACGGTCCAGTTCGAGGTGCGCGACGCCCGCGCTCGGCTCCTGGCGGACGACCTCGCCACGCTCACGGAGACACTGAATCGCGACATCGCGGACGAGGCGGCCCTGAAACGTCGCCAGGCCGCCCTGCAGGACCGGATGGAGCACGCGCGCGGTGCGCTGGCCGAACTTGAGGTCGCGGCGGGACACGCGACCCCCGCGGTCACCGCCGCCCGCGATGCCTGGTATCGGATCGATGCGGCGCGCGAACGGCTCAGCTCGTTGGGGGCGTTGGCGGCCGAACGTGTGCGGCTGCTGGGATCGGCGGAACAGCCCGCGCTGGATTCCTCGAGGGACCCTGACCGGCTGCGGGACCAGGCCGGGCGGCTGCAGGAGCAGCTCCGTTGCCTCGAGGTCGAATCCGTGGAGCATCGGGCGGCGTTGGAGGCGGCCGTGGCGGCGCGTGCCGCGGCCGAGGCGGCGGCCACGGCGGAAGAGCGCCGGCTGACTGCCCTGCTGAGGGCGGCCGCGGACCGCCGCGAGGGCCGGGCCCAGCTTGCCGGGAAGGTCGGCGCGGTCAGGTCCCGCGTCGAGTCCGCCGAGGGGGAACTCGGCAGGCTGCGCTCGGCGCGCGAGGCGGCGGCGGCCCGCCACCAGGCGGCGCTCGAGGAGTTCACGGTCCTCGAACAGCGCGCCGCCGGTGTCGAGCAGGGCGAAGAGGGGCTCGACACCGAGTTCGAGGACGCCACAGCGGAGGTGGAGCGCCTCGAGTCGCGCATCGCCGACCTGAGACAGCGGGGGCAGGAGGTGGAACTCGAACGCGGAGCCCTGGCGGCCCGCCTCGAGGCGCTGCGCTCCGGCCTGGACCGCAGGGACGCCACGGAGGACGTGCTGCAGGCGGCGCCGGACGGGATTGGCGGACGCATTTCCGCCGAACTCGAGGTGGTGAAAGGCTACGAAACAGCCGTCGCGGCCGCCCTCGGTCAACATGCCGAGGCACTCGCCGCTGACGGGATCCGGGCCGCCGGGTCCGTGTTGGGCGGCCTGCGCGACGACGAGGGCGGCCGGGTGCACCTACTGCTTTCGGACGCGCCCGCTCCGGAGCGCGACGACGCCCGCCCTCCGCACCCGGCGCGCCCCATCATCGAACTTCTGACGTGCAGCGGGCGGATCGAACACGCGGTGGCCCGGTTGCTGCGCCGCACCGCCGTCGTCGAGGACCCTTCGGCGGCCGCCGACGTCGTCCTGGCGGATCCGGAGTGGTCGGTCGTGACCCGTGACGGCGACGTGTACTCGGCCGCCGCGGCGGCCGGCGGAGCCGGAACGGGGAAGTCCCTGATCGAACAGCGTGCGGCGGTCGACGAAACGGAAGCGCACTTGGCCGCCGCGGCGGCGGACGCGGAACGGCTTCGCTTCGAGGCCGCGTCCCTCGCCGGCCATGTGGAGGCGGCCCGGGCCAGGCGGGACACGGCGCTGGAACGGCTCCACGAGTCGGACGCCAGGATCTCCGCGGTCGCCGAACGGTTGGGGGACCTGGGGTCGACGCTGCGCCAGGCCGATGGTGAGCGCGAGCGCCTGTCCGCCCAGGCGCGCGCGGCCGAGGCCGAAATCGAACGGGGTCAGGCCGAGCTCGCCGCGGCGATCGCCCGGGCAGAGGCGGCGCGGCAGACTCCGAACGACGACGATCCCTCCACGGCGGAGCGGGACGCCTTGACCGCCACCGCGGCCGCCGCCCGCCAGGCGGAGCTGGAGGCCCGCCTGGCAGTCCGCGGCGGCGAGGACCAGGTGTCGTCGTTGCGATCCCGCGTCGAGTCCCTTCGCCGCGCCGCCGAGACGGAGCGGCTGGCGCGCGAGCAGGGGGAGAAGAGGGCCGCGGTGCGCCGCCTGCAGGCGGCAAGGGCGCGCGCCGTCTCGTTGGCGGTGTCCCAGGCCCTTCGCCACGTCCGCTTGTCCCTTGAGACGGCCGCCGGTGAGCGCGACACCGCGGAGGCCGCGCGCGCGGAAATCGACGCCCGGCTTTCCTCGGCGAGGACGGAGGCCGAGGCCCTGGCGGTCGACGTGGCCCGGACCAAGGATTCCGTGCACCGCGACGAGCTCGCGCGCGCCCAGCAACGCTCCCGGATCGAGGCCCTCGAGAATCGCTCGATCGAGGAGTTGGGGCTGTCGCCGGACCACCTTCTGGACAACTACGGCCCGCATCGCCTGGTCCCGGTGCCGCAGGACTCGACGGACAAATGGGCGGAACTGCGGCGGAGCGTCGACGACGACGGACAGCCGCTGCAGGAACCGGAATCGGGTGTGCCGTTCGACCGGGAGGAGCAGCTCAAGCGCCTCAAGCGGGCGGAGCGCGACCTCGCCTCCCTGGGAAAGGTCAACCCCCTGGCGCTGGAGGAGTTTGCGGCGCTCGAGGATCGACACAACTTCCTTGCCACCCAGCTGGAGGACCTCAAGGCCAGCCGGAAGGACCTGCTGCAGATCGTCAAGGACGTCGACGAGCGCGTTCAGGCGGTGTTCGGCGAAGCCTTCGCCGACACCGCGTCGCAGTTCGAGCGCGTCTTCGGACGGCTTTTCCCCGGCGGCGAGGGACGCCTGGTCCTCACGGAACCCGACGACCTGCTGAACACCGGAATCGAGGTGGAGGCCAGGCCCGCGGGCAAGAAGATCAAGCGCCTCTCCCTGCTGTCCGGAGGCGAAAGGTCCCTCACCGCGGTCGCGCTCCTTGTGGCAATCTTCAAGGCCAGGCCGTCGCCGTTCTACGTGATGGACGAGGTGGAGGCCGCCCTCGACGACACCAACCTCGGACGCCTGATCACCATCTTCGAGGAGCTGCGGGAGTCGAGCCAGCTGATCGTCATCACGCACCAGAAGCGCACCATGGAGGTCGCCGACGCGCTCTATGGCGTGACCATGCGCGGCGACGGCGTGTCCACCGTGATCAGCCAGCGGCTGGAGCGGAGCTCCGGCTAGGCGCCGTGCCCGGGCGGTCCGCCGTCAGCGCGGGCGCCTGGTCAACAGCGTCCCCGGTTCGACGAGGGGGCGCAGCAGGGCGCGCACGGGGGGAGTCACGGAGAGCACGGTCAGCAACAGGGCGCCGCCCAGGTAGATGGCCGTGTTGGGTGTTGGCGCGGCCAAATGCCTGGCGGACGTGGCGCCGACGACGGTGAGCAGCGGCAGGTGCAGGAGGTAGGGGTACATGGTGTGCTGGCCGGCCGTCGCCACCCAGGAGCCGACCGCGCTGGGGGCCCCGGGGCGGCCCGGAAGGGCGACCATAAACGCGCTGGCCACCACGAGTCCGACCACCAGCACGAGGGCGCGCCACAGCATTCCCTCCAGCCAGCCGACGTCGAGCGCCTCGTATGACCTGCTGCCGAGGAACGGCGTGCGCCAGAACTCGCGCCGCAGGATCAGGCAGGTGGCCGCCGCGGCGGCAAGGACCGCGCCGGCGGCGATCCGCATGACCGGCTTGGTTCGCCATTGCGATACCCGGTCAACCACCATCGGACCTGCCAGAAACAGCGGTAGGAAAACGAGGATCCGCGACAACGAGAACGTCCCGCCGATGCGGTCGCTGAGGCCGGCGGCGAGTGCGAGCCCGACGGCGATGGGCAGACCGAAACGAAGGCCGCGGAACCACGGCGCCACGAGGCGCCAGCCGGCCAGCGCCACCAGGAACCACAGCCCGAACGTCTGCGTCGTGAATGCCCAGTTCGGCTCGGTGCCCTTGACCGCGTAGTTCACGCCATAGGCCACCACCTGAAACACCATGAACGGCGCCAGAAGCTGCCACCAGATCTTCGCCAGGCCCCCGCCGGTGGCCTCGATGCGCCGCGCCCCCCAGCCCGCCAGCAGCACCAGCACCGGGATGTGGAACATGTAGAAGAAGTTGGACAGGACAACGGCCAAGTCGCTTTCGCTGCGCATCTGGCCCAAAGCGTGGCCGGCGACGACCAGAAGGATGGCAGCCCATCGGGCCTGGTCTATCCAGGTCTGCCTGACGGTCGTCCGTGCCGTGGTGACGGATGCTGGCGAGGACACTGTGGAGCTCCTTCGGGTGGCGTGCCGCGGTGCGCGGGCGCAGGGCCCCGCCGCGGATTTTGACTAGGTCAACCGTACGGCACGCCGCCTGCCCGGCCCCGAACGTCGGTCGGGTGGGCCCGTCAGGAAGCGGGGGAGGCGTCCCCGCGCCCCCCGGACGGGGTCCTCAACCAGGCCGCGGCGCCCGCGAGGCCGATGAGCCCGGTCAGCGCGAACGCCCACCCGTAGCCGAACCGGTCCGCCAGCAGACCTGCCGCAACGGGCCCCAGGATGGCGCCGAAGTCGGTGGCCATCTGGAAGGTGGCCAACACCTTGCCCCCGTTCGCGTCCTGTCCCACGACGTCCGCGACCGCCGCCTGCTGGGCGGGGTTCATGATCCCGATTCCCGCGCCGGCCACAACGGACAATCCGATGAACAGCGCCACGTTCTCCGTGAGGCCGATCCCCGCCATGGCCACGGAACCCACGCCGAGGCCAACCATGATCGGCATCCGGCGGCCGTAGGTGTCCGTCAACTTTCCGGCGACCGTCAGGGAGGCCCCGTTGCCGATGGCGAAGAGCGCCAAGGAGACGCCGGCCAGCGCAATGCCGTTGGTGAACGCCTGGGCCGCGAACAGGGGCACCAGCGCCACCCGGACCCCGAAGGTCGACCAGCCATTGGCGAAGCCAGACGCCAGGGCGGCGCGGTAGACGGGGGAGGACAGCGCCTCCCCAAGGCCCATGGTGGGGCGGGCATCCCACCGCGGGCCGCGTCGCCCGCCCACGCCGAGCAGCGAGAAGTAGACGATCGCGGCGGCCACCACCAGCGCGCCGCCGTAGATGAAGAACGGCAACCTGTAGCCAAGCCCGGCCAGCAGTCCGCCGATCACCGGTCCCGCGATGCTGCCGGTCAGGAAGGCGCCAGCGTAGAGTCCCGAGATGCGGCCACGGATTTGGGGCGGTGCCAGGCGTGCCATCAGCGACATGGCGGATACGGTGAACATGGTCGAGCCGATGCCGCCCAGCGCCCTGAAGAGGAGCAATTGCTGGTAGTCCGCGGCAAACCCGCACAGGATCGTGGACACCGCCACCGTCAGCACGCCGCCCACGTAGACGAACGGCTCACCCAGCCGGTCCGTGAGCCGCCCGCTCACGGGGGCGAAGGCGAGCCGGGTCATGGCAAAGACGCTGACGATGAAGCCGGCCGCGGCGATGCCAACGTCGAAGCTGAGCGCGAACTGGGGCAGGATGGGCGCGATCAGGCCGAAGCCTATGGCGATTACGAAGGCCGCGCCGATCAGGACCTTGATTTCCCCGGGGACGCGCGGGAGCTGCTCCTGCGGGGCGGGGTTCCGGGGGCTTGTCATGACCCGATGATTCTAGTGGTCACAATCGCTTCGGCCGTCTCCGTGGATAAGCTAGGGGCGTGCCTACTGATCAGCTCATTCTCATCGTTGTTGTCGTTGCCGTCTTTTTGGTGGTCGGGGTCGGCGCTGCCTTCCTCCTGCGCGGACGCAGGACGCCTCCGGGAACCTATCCCACAACCCGGGACGCCAACGACCCTCCCGCCGGCGGCACGCTGCTCGAGGACCGGGAGGCCCCCGTCCAGGAGCGGCCGGCCGACGCGGGGCCCGCGACGGACGCGGACACGCTGGAGGAGGAGGAAACCGCCGGCATCGAGACTGTGCCCGTCGACGTCCCCGCCCCGGTTCTGGGCCGCCTGGCCCGGTTGCGCGCCCGGCTGGTCAAGTCCAACAACGCCCTGGGCAAGGGCCTGCTGGCCCTCCTGTCCCGGGACGACATCGACGAGGATGTCTGGGACGAGATCGAGGAGACCCTCCTCATGGCCGACCTGGGGACGGAGCCGACCCTCGAACTGGTGGACGCCCTGCGAGCCCGCGTCAAGGTGGAGGGCCACCGCGACCCGGAGCAGGTGCGCCTGATGCTGCGCGAGGAACTCGTCAAGCTCGTCGACCCCTCGATGGACCGCTCGCTCGTTTCAAGCCGCCAGGGCGACCGCCCGAGCATCGTGATGGTCGTGGGCGTCAACGGCGTCGGGAAGACGACCACGATCGGCAAGATCGCCCGCGTGCTGGTGGCTGAGGACAAGGACGTGCTGCTGGGCGCGGCGGACACGTTCCGCGCCGCGGCCGCCGAGCAGCTGGCGACGTGGGGCGCCCGCGTCGGAGTGCCCACCGTGAAGTCCGACATCGACGGCGCCGATCCTGCGTCCGTGGCCTTCGAGGCTGTGCGGGCCGGGATCGAGCAGGAGGTCGACGTCGTTATGATCGACACCGCGGGACGCCTGCAGAACAAGATCGGCCTGATGGACGAGCTCGGCAAGATCAAGCGCGTGGTGGAGAAGCAGGCCACAGTGGACGAGGTGCTGCTGGTCCTGGACGCCACCACGGGACAGAACGGGCTCAACCAGGCGAGGGTCTTCTCCGAGGTCGTCAACGTCACGGGCATCGTCCTGACCAAGCTGGACGGCACGGCAAAGGGCGGCATCGTCGTCGCGATCCAGCGCCAGCTCGGCGTGCCGGTCAAGCTGATCGGGCTCGGCGAGGGACCGGACGACCTCGCGCCGTTCGACGCCGAGGCGTTCGTCGACGCGCTTCTGGACTAACGGCAGCGGCGGCCGAACGGGGCCGAAACGCACACGAAACATGGCGGCCACGTTGTTTTTACGTGGCCGCCATGGCCGTAACTTGGCCGAAACGGGCGCCCGATCCGGCCGAAACATGCCGGCGTCAATCTTGTGTAAAGGCGGGAAATGTCCCGCACCGAAGACACAGGAGGACGGACATGGATCTGACCGCAGGTCACGTCTGGATGATGGTATGCGCGGCCCTGGTGCTGCTCATGACCCCGGGACTGGCATTCTTCTATGGCGGCATGACACGCGCCAAGGGCGTGCTGAACATGATGATGATGAGCTTCGCGGCGATCGGCATCGCCGGCGTCGTGTGGGTGCTCTGGGGCAACTCGATGGCCGGCGGCGGCGACAACATTGCCGGCCTCTTCGGCAACCCGTTCACCCAGTTCGGCATGGAGTCGCTGCTGGGCACCGAGGACTTCATCGGCGCAGGCTACGGCGCAACCTTCGCGATCATCACCGTCGCGCTGATCTCCGGCTCGATCGCCGACCGCGCCAAATTCGGAGCGTGGGCCCTGTTCGTCCCCATCTGGGTCACGCTGGTCTACGCGCCCCTCGCCTTCTGGGTTTGGGGCGGCGGCCTGCTGGGCGCCGAGGGCGCGATCGGCAGCTGGGCCGGAGAGGCCATCGACTTCGCCGGCGGCACCGTGGTGCACATCAACGCCGGTGTGGCCGGCCTCGTCCTGGCCCTGACCCTCGGCCAGCGCAAGGGCTTCGGCCGCGACCCGGGCCAGCGCCCGCACAACATCCCGTTTGTGATGCTCGGCGCCGCACTGCTGTGGTTCGGCTGGTTCGGCTTCAACGGTGGAGCGGCCGCGACGGCCGAGGAAGCCGGCCTGATCTGGGTCAACACGCTGGTGGCGCCGTCCGCCGCAATGCTTGCCTGGATCCTGACGGAGCGCATCCGCGACGGACGCCCGACGTCCCTCGGCGCCGCATCGGGCGTCGTGGCCGGCCTGGTGGCCATCACCCCCGCCTGCGCCAACGTCTCGCCCATGGGCGCCATCGGACTCGGCCTGGTGGCCGGCGTTCTCTCCGCACTGGCGGTCGGCCTGAAGTACAAGCTGGGCTACGACGACTCGCTCGACGTCGTCGGCGTGCACCTCGTCTCCGGCCTCGTCGGTACGCTGGCCCTTGGCTTCATCGCCCTCCCCGTCGAGGGCGCGGGCGGCGGCCTGTTCTACGGCGGCGGCGCCGCGCAGCTGGGCGCGCAGACCGTGGCGGCAGTGGTGTCAATCGTCTTCACCGGCATCATGACGCTCATCATCGGCCTTGCGATCCACAAGACCATGGGCTTCCGCATCACCAGCGACGACGAGTCAACCGGTGTCGACCTCACCGAGCACGCGGAGACCGCGTACGAGTTCGGTGGACTGGGCACCTCCGGTACCTTTGTTCCGCACCCCGCGACCTCCGGTCACCTGAAGTCGCACAAGAAGGAAGAGACCAACGCATGAAACTCGTGACAGCAATCGTTCGTCCGGACAAGCTGGACGCCATCCGCGGAGCACTCGAAAGCTACGGCGTGCAGGGACTGACCGTGAGCCAGGCCAGCGGCTACGGCCGCCAGCGCGGACACACCGAGGTCTACCGCGGCGCGGAGTACACGGTGGATCTGCTGCCGAAGGTCCGCGTCGAGGTCCTCGTCAGCGACGAGTGGGCGGGCGACATCGTCGACGTCCTGGTCGCCACGGCCAACACCGGCCGCGCCGGCGACGGCAAGGTCTGGGTTGTCGGCGTCGAGGAAACCGTGCGCGTCCGCACCGGTGAGCGCGGCGACGCGGCCTTGTAGCACAACCCTCTGGCAACGACGGCGGGTCCGCCACCAACCATGGTGGTGGACCCGCCGTTGTTGTGGCCTCGGCCGCCCCTAGCGTGCGGCCGGCTGGTGGGCGCCGTCGCGGCCGATGTCCGTGCCGGGCTTTTCGCCGTCGCCCCGCGGCTGCTGCGGTGCGCTGGTGGCCCAGGAATCCGGACCCTCCGAACCGGCGGCGTACTCTTCGAGCGGAACCTCGTCCGCGGCCCAGGCCGCGAGCACGGGTTCGACAATCCGCCAGCACTGCTCCGCCGTGTCGCCGCGCACGGAGAGCGTCGCGTCGCCGGAGAGGACCCCCAGCAGCACCTCCCCGTAGGGCAGCAGGTCGGGGCTGTTCAGTTCGGCGCTCAGGTCGATGCGGTCCAGTGTGAACATGTCCCCGGGGCCGTTGACGTCCAGCTCGAGATCCAGCGTGTCCGGGCCGAACCCGATGCGGAGCCGCGTGGGGGAGTCGCAGCCCTTGAACCCGCCGGGCAGGTGGGCGACCGGCTTGAACGTCACCACCGCCTCCTTGCGCTTGCGCCCCAGGGCCTTGCCGGAGCGCAGGATGAACGGCACGCCCGCCCAGCGGGCGTTGTTGATGCGCACCTCGATCTCGGCGAGGGTCTCCGTGCCGCGCCCCGCGTCCACGCCGTCCTCGGCCACGTAGTCCGGGACCGGGCGGTCGCGGCTGGTTCCGGCGGTGTAGACCGCGCGGCGCGTGCTCTTTGCGAAGTCCTGCGGCACGGACGCGGCGCGGAGGACGGCGCCGATGTGGTCCCGCAGGTCGCGCTCTCCCAGGGTCGCCGGTGCGTTGATCGTCAGCAACGCCAAGATCTGGAGGAGGTGCGACTGGATCATGTCGCGCAGCGCCCCGGCCTTGTCGTAGTAGCCGGCGCGGCCCTCCAGGGCGAGGTCCTCGTCGTAGAAGATCTCCATCTTGGCCACGTGTTCGTTGCTGAACAGCGGCTCGACGAAGCGGTTGGCGAAGCGCAGGCCGAGGATGTTGAAAACGGTCGCCTTGCCGCGGAAGTGGTCGACGCGGTGGATGTTGCCCTCCGGGACCAGCCGGGTCAAGGTCGCCGTCAGGTCGTGGGCGGACGCGGCGCTCGAGCCGAACGGCTTCTCCATCACGAAGGAGGTCCCCGCCGGAACCTCGGCCGGCTGGAGGACCTCGCAGGCCTTCTGGCTCACGGCCGGCGGCAGGGCAAAGTACACGGCCGTGGGTCCCTCGGTCTCGGCGAGCAGCGAGCCCAGTTCGCCCGGCGCCGTCACGTCCAGGGACCGGTAGGTGCTGCCCGCGGCGATGGCGTCGAGGTCGCGGGCCCCGTCGTCGTTCGCCTTCTCCTTCGCACCGGCGAAGACGGTCGAGACGCGTTCGCTCCAATCCTTGGCCGTGAAGTCCGGCGAGCCGGCGGCGGCCACCACCAGTCCAGGCACGCGGCCGGTCGCGATCAGGCGCGCCAGGCCGGGCAGGAGCAGGCGTCCGGTCAGGTCGCCCGAAGCGCCCAGAATGAGAAGTGTTTTGACCTTGGTGTTCTGTTCGGGGCTCACAATCACCACCTTGCCACTAAATCGGCTCGGATGCCTGCCCGACCTTGGTAACCTTGCATGTTGAGTCCGGCGGGTCTTCCCCGCAGTACCGCCAACCGAAAGAAGTGCACGGCTCGTGTTCAATTCACTCTCCGACCGTCTCACAGCGACCTTCAAGAACCTGCGCGGCAAGGGCCGGCTGTCAGAGGCCGACGTCGACGGCACCGTCCGCGAGATCCGCCGTGCGCTCCTCGACGCCGACGTCGCCGTTCCCGTTGTGCGCGAGTTCGCCGCACACGTCAAGGAGCGGGCCCTTGGCCTCGAGGTCAGCCAGTCGCTGAACCCTGGCCAGCAGGTGGTCAAGATCGTCAACGACGAGCTGGTCCGCATCCTCGGCGGCGAGACGCGCCGCCTGAACCTGGCCAAGAACCCGCCGACCGTCATCATGCTGGCCGGGCTCCAAGGCGCCGGCAAGACCACGCTCGCCGGCAAGCTGGCGAAGTACCTCAAGGCCCAGGGGCACACCCCCCTCCTGGTGGCCTGCGACCTCCAACGGCCCAACGCCGTCAAGCAGCTCCAGGTCAATGGAGAGCGGGCCGGCGTCCCCGTCTACGCGCCCCACCCGGGCGTCAGCTCCGAGTTCGAGGCCGCGACCGGCGACCCCGTGGCCGTCGCGCGAGACGGCGTTGCGGAAGCCAGGACGAAGCTGCACGACGTCGTCATCGTCGACACGGCCGGACGCCTGGGCATCGACGAGGAACTGATGCGCCAGGCCGCGGACATCCGCGCCGCGGTGAACCCGGACGAGGTCCTCTTTGTCATCGACGCGATGATCGGCCAGGACGCCGTCAACACCGCGCAGGCCTTCAACGAGGGCGTCGACTTCACCGGCGTGGTGCTCTCCAAGCTGGACGGCGACGCCCGCGGCGGCGCGGCACTGTCCGTCGCGTCGATCACCGGCAAGCCGGTCATGTTTGCCTCCACCGGCGAGTCCTTGGACGACTTTGAGGTCTTCCACCCGGACCGGATGGCCAGCCGCATCCTGGACATGGGCGACATCCTGACGCTCATCGAGCAGGCGGAGAAGTCCTGGGACAAGGACGAGGCCGAGCGGATGGCGAAGAAGTTCGCCGACCGGGAGGACTTCACGCTCGAGGACTTCCTCGCGCAGATGCAGCAGATCAAGAAGATGGGCTCGCTGAAAAAGATGCTCACCATGATGCCGGGCGCCCAGGTGTCGCGGCAGCAGCTGGAGCAGTTCGACGAGCGGCAGATCGACCGCATCGAGGCCATCGTCCGCTCCATGACCATGCACGAGCGCGTGGCGCCGAAGATCATCAACGGCTCGAGGCGGGCGCGCATCGCCAAGGGATCGGGCGTCCACGTGTCCGAGGTCAACCAGATGCTGGAGCGCTTCGCCGAGGCGCAGAAGATGATGAAGCGCATGGCGGCCGGCGGAGGCATGCCCGGCATGCCCGGCGCCCCCGGTCGCGGGCGCAAGGCCGCCGCCAAGGGCGGCAACAAGAAGAAGCCGCAGAAGTTCGGCAACCCGGCGAAGGCGGCGCAGGCGGAACTGGAGTCCAAGAACCGCAAGCCGGCGGCGCCGACCGGCGCGGCCTTCGGGGGGCAGGCCGCCGGCCAGGACTTCGACCCGGCAGACCTGAACCTGCCAAAGGGCTTCGAGAAGTTCCTCGGAAAGTAGGAGCACCGTGGCGGGTCTGCAGGCACTCGACGGCTTCCTGAGCGCTCGCTGGCGCCACCGTCTTGCCGCGCACGTGCTCCTGCGGCGACGCGACGGCGCGGTGTTGCTGGTCCAGACCACGGACGGCTGGACGCTGCCGGGCGGCGCCGTGCGGGCCGACGCCTCGCCCCGCGCGGCGGTGGGCGCGGCGCTGCTGCGGCTCGCGCTGGAATCGGCCGTCGGGCGCCTGCTGGCCCACGATTTCCGCCGGGCCGACGACGGCGGTTCGGAGGTCCTGCTCTACGACGGCGGCTCCTGGGCCACGGACGCCGACGGCTTCACCGCGGACGGCGGCCAAATCACCGCCCGCTTCTGCCCGGCCGGAGAGTTGGGCGCCTGGCTGGCCCGGGGAGAGTCCGCGCTGGCCGCGGCCGGCCTCCGGGGGCTGGAGCTCGGGGGCGTCGCCGAACTCGAGGACGGGGTGGATGCCTCGCCGGCCGCGGCGCCCGGAAACAGGATGCCCCCGCGGGCGCTGATGCCGTCGCTGCCCGAGAGCTCGGCGGTCCTGTCCGGATCGTGATGTCCGGGACGGGTGGACCGTCGCGGGGCCGGAGCGGCCTTTACTTGAGGATTCAAGTAAAAGGTGCGATGATGGAGGTGCGGCAAGACTCCGGGCACCAGTTCCGGCCGCGGAAGGAGCCACAGCCATGAAGCCACACACTGTCGCCGGCGCAGCGGGGGACCAGGCAAGCCAAGATCGGCTGCCCGACCGGCTCGGCATGGGCGCCGTGACCCTCAAGGTCCGGGACATGGAGGGCATGGCGCGCTACTACGGCCAGGCGCTCGGCCTGGAGATCCTCGACGAGGGCCCGGACGGAACACGCCTCGGCCGCGGGTCGACGACGCTGGTGCGCCTTGAGGCCGGCAAGGGCCTGAACCTGCCGGGCCGCGGCGAGGCCGGACTTTTCCACACCGCCATCCTCTTCGCCGACCAGCCGTCCCTTGCGGCCACGGTCGCCACGGCGGCGCGCTTCGACGGCAGCCTCTTCACCGGCAGCTCGGACCACCTGGTCAGCGAGGCCTTCTACTTCAACGATCCCGAAGGCAACGGGATCGAACTGTACTGGGACCGCCCGCGGGACCAGTGGCGCTGGCAGGGCTCGACAGTCATGATGGACACCCTTGCCCTGGACCCGAACGCCTACCTGCGCCGGCACCTCTCCGAGGACGCCCTGTCCGGGCAGCGGGCCGCCAGCGCGGAGATCGGGCACGTCCACCTGCAGGTGGGAGACACGCGCGTGGCCGAGTCCTTCTACGTGGACACCCTGGGGTTCGCGAAGACGGCGAGCTTCCACGGTCAGGCGCTCTTCGTCTCGGCGGGCGGCTACCACCACCACATGGCCATGAACGTCTGGAACAGCCGCGCCGCCGGACCGCGGAAGGACACGCTGGGCCTGGCCGAGGTCCTCATTACGGTTCCGCTGGCGGACGAGGTGGACGCCATCGCCGACCGCCTGAGGAGCGCGGGCGTCTCGAGCCATCACACGGGCGCGGAGTTGCGCTTCGAGGACCCCTGGCGCAACCGCCTGCGGGTCGTCGCGGCGTAGCCCCGGCGGCCGCCGGCAGCACCGCGCGCGCCGGTTCGCGCGCCGACGACAACCTCTGGCATAATGGCAAGGTACTCGATCGGCGCGGCCCCTCTCTCCGCGTGCGCATCTTGTCCCTTGAACCCACGAAGTATGGCCCGCCCCACGGGTGCAGAAACACGGGTTCACCCTTTGTTGAGAAACAGGAGTGACCACTACAGTGGCCGTTAAAATTCGTCTTAAGCGCTTCGGCAAGATGCGCGCCCCGTACTACCGCATCGTCATCATGGACTCCCGCGCCAAGCGCGACGGCCGTGCCATCGAGGAGATCGGCAAGTACCACCCCACCGAGGAGCCCTCGTTCATCGAGGTCGATTCCGAGCGTGCCCAGTACTGGCTGTCCGTCGGCGCCCAGCCGACCGAGCAGGTTGCCGCGATCCTGAAGATCACCGGCGACTGGCAGAAGCACAAGGGCATCGAGGGCCAGGAAGGCACCTTGCGCACCAAGGCTCCCAAGGAAGCCTTCGTCGCCCCGGAGAAGGGTTCCGTCATTCTGCCGGAGGCCATCACCAAGAAGGCGGACAAGACCGAGGCTCCGGCCGAGGAAGCTGACGCCGAGACCACCGAGGCCGAGTAGCAATGCTCGCCGAGGCTCTCGACCACCTGGTGCGCGGCATCGTCGACTCCCCGGAGGACGTTGCCGTCACCTTGAAGGGCAACCGCCGCGGGGACATCCTCGAGGTTCGCGTGAACCCGGAGGATCTGGGCCGGGTCATTGGCCGGCAGGGCCGCACGGCCAAGTCGCTGCGCACCGTCGTTGCCGCCCTGGCAAACGGCGAGCCGGTCCGGGTCGACGTCGTCGACACCGACCGCCGCCGCCCGTAGGTCGAAGAGCCGCGTCGCCACCGCGCGTCGCACGCTGGCCCCGTACCGTTCGCGGTGCGGGGCCAGCGCATTTAAGGGCGCCGCGCCGGCCCGCCGCGCGCCGCTAGGATTTGTACCGGAACCGCCCACAAAGGAGACATCCATGCGCCTCCAGGTCGCACGTATTGGCAAGCCCCACGGGATCCGCGGTGAAGTCACCGTCCAGGTGATGACCGATTCTCCGGGTGAGCGCTTCACACCCGGGGAGGTCTTCGACGTAGAGCCGGCGACGATCGGCCAGCTCACCGTCGAGGGCGCCCGCTGGAACAAGGACATCCTCCTCCTGGCCTTTGAGGAGGTCCTGGACCGGAACAGGGCGGAGACGCTGCGCGGCGCCAAGCTGTTCGTCGAGACGGACGGCGACGCCGACGACGATGACGACGACGATGCCTGGTACGAGCACGAGCTCGCGGGCCTCGACGTGCGCGTGGACGGGCAGTCCGTCGGCAAGGTCACCGGACTGCGCACGCAGACCGCTCAGGACCTGCTGATCGTCGCCTCCAGCGACGGACACGAGGTCCTTGTTCCCTTTGTCGAGGCCATCGTTCCCGTGGTCGACGTCGCGGGCGGATTCATCGCCGTGACGCCGCCGCCCGGCCTCTTCGGCCTCAACGCCGACGACGACGCGGCGGGCGGCGGGAGCTAGCGGTGCGCATCGACGTCGTCAGCATCTTCCCCGAATACCTGTCCGCCCTGAACCTGTCGCTGATCGGCAAGGCGAGGCGCGACGGGCTTCTGGACCTGCGCGTGCACGACCTGCGGGACCACACCTCGGACCGCCATCGCACCGTGGACGACACGCCGTACGGCGGGGGCGCGGGCATGGTCATGAAGCCGGAGCCCTGGGCTGCGGCCCTGTCGGGGATCGCGGCCACGGCGGACGCGTCCGGCGGACGGCCCCTGCTGGTGGTGCCCTCGCCCGCCGGGGCGGTGTTCAATCAGGCGATGGCCCACGAACTGGCCGAGCGCTCCCACCTGGTATTCGCGTGCGGGCGCTACGAGGGGATCGACGAACGCGTCCTGGAGTGGGCGGGCGAGCACTTCGAGGTTCGACCCGTGAGCCTCGGGGACTATGTGCTCAACGGGGGAGAGGTTGCCGTCCTGGCCATGGTCGAGGCCGTCGGGCGCCTGGTGCCGGGCGTCGTGGGGAATCCCGAATCGCTCGTGGAGGAGTCGCATGCGGACGGGTTGCTCGAGTACCCGGTCTACACGAAGCCGGCCGTGTGGCAGGGGCGGGCCGTGCCGGACGTCCTGCTGGGCGGAAACCACGGCAAGGTGGCCCGCTTCCGTCGCAACGAACAACTCCAAAGGACCGCCCGACGCCGCCCGGACCTGATCCTCGCCTTGGATCCGGCCACGCTCAACCGGCACGACCGCGACACGCTGTGGCACGCCGGCTTTGCGGTGGACGGCCAGAGGATCGTGGCCAAGCCGGCGGCGCCGCCGGCCGGTGTGGAGGGGGACGCGGAATCGGTCGCCGGTTGACGGCCGCCAATTAGCGGCCCCGGACCGCTTGTGGCAGAATTAAGCCTTGTGCCTACTGGGCTCTCTTCTGCCGTAGGGGGAGGGCGCCAACAGTCAGGCCAACCGGCATCCGATTCCGGACCGGCCGGTTCATCATCTTCGGTCGCGGAGGTTCCCGGCACCCCAGTGGTACCGGCCTTGCGACCGTGTCGACGGTGGGTGACCTGCGGCGTCCACCCAAGGAGTAGCATCCAATGCAGATCCTAGATTCAGTCAACGCGGCCTCGCTGCGCACCGATGTCCCCGTGTTCCGCGCGGGCGACACCATCAAGGTGCACGTCAACATCGTTGAGGGCAAGAACTCCCGTATCCAGGTGTTCCAGGGCTTTGTCCTGGGCCGCCAGGGTGCAGGCGTCGGCGAGACCTTCACGGTCCGCAAGGTCTCCTTCGGTGTCGGCGTGGAGCGTACCTTCCCGGTGCACTCCCCGATCATCGAAAAGATCGAGGTCCTGGCCAAGGGCGACGTCCGTCGCGCGAAGCTGTACTACATGCGCGATCGTCACGGCAAGGCCGCGAAGATCAAGGAAAAGCGCGACTTCGGCAACGCCAAGTAGCCTGATCCCTGACCGCGGCGTCCGCTCCGGACGGCGCGAATGATCTTGCACACGACATCCGGCTCCAGTGATTCCTCGCTGGAGCGCACGAAGCGCCAGCCCCGCCGGCGGGGCTGGCGCTTCGTCGTCTGGGCGCTCGCCGCGGCGGCCGTGCTCGCCATCGTCGTCCGCGCCACCCTGGTTGACTTCTACTACATCGGCAGCGGGTCCATGCGCCCCCTCCTGCAAGAGGGGGACGGGTTGCTGGTCAGCCGGATCGCCTACGGTCCGGAACCCGTGCGGCGCGGCGACGTCGTTGTGTTCGACGGGCGGGGCTCCCTGCTGGCCTACGGGAGGGACAATCCCGTCGAGGCGACGCTCCGGGCCCTGCGCGTGGCCGGCGACGACACGGTCTTCGTGAAGCGTGTCGTCGCCGTCGGCGGCGACACCTTAAGCTGTTGTGACGACGACGGTGCCCTGGTCCTCAACGGCGTCCCGCTGGACGAAGCGTACCTGGCCCCCGGGGAGTCGCCGAGTGGGCAGGCATTCAGCGTGACGGTACCCAAGGGGCGGCTGTGGGTCATGGGAGACCACCGCTCCGACTCGACGGATTCCCGGGCGCTGCTCGGCGCGCCAGGGGGCGGCATGATTCCCGAGGACCGTGTCATCGGGCGCGTGGAGTACATCGTGTGGCCGCCGGAACGCTCCGGGCCACTGCAGAGGGAAGGCATCAAGTGAACGAGCAGGAGTCCGACGGCACCGCCGCCGAACCGGCAGGACCCACGGCCGGGGCGCGCGCATGGGGTTGGCTGAAGGAGGTCCTGATCGTCATCGGGATCGCGTTGATCCTCTCCTTCGTCATCAAGACCTTCTTCTTCCGCGCCTTCTACATCCCCTCGGGCTCCATGGAGCCGACGCTCGAGATCGACGACAGGATCTTCGTCAACCTCATGGTTCCGGGGCCCTTCGACCTCGCGCGCGGCGACGTTGTGGTCTTCCGCGACGACCAGGACTGGCTGGGGGAGGCCGTGCCGGTACCCACCGACCCCGTCACCACCGCGCTCGCCTTCGTCGGCCTGGTACCCGATGCCGCCGACCAGCACCTGGTCAAGCGCGTCATCGGCCTGCCGGGGGACACGGTCGAGTGCTGCGGGGACGACGGACGGATCAGCGTCAACGGCGAGCCCGTGACGGAACCCTACATTTGGCCTGGCGCCGCCCCCTCCGACGAGGAATTCGCCGTCACCGTGCCGGAGGGCAAGCTGTGGGTGATGGGCGACCATCGGGACGCTTCCGCGGATTCGCGCTTCCACCTTGACGCGCAGGGCGGGTTCGTCGATGTGGCCCAGGTGGAGGGCAAGGCGACCGTGATCGCGTGGCCGCTGAACCGCGCCGGCGTGATCGACGGGCAGCACGAAGTCTTTGGCAGCGTGCCCGCGGGTTCCGACGGTTCGGGATCGGGCGGATAGGCGATGCCTCGCGCGGGAGCTTCCCCGACAACACAGGCCATTCCGGGTCCCGGTCGGAAAGTGGCTGCCGCGCGCGCGGCACGCCTCGTGGTGCCCGCGCCCACCCTCGCTATCGAGAGGCGCCTCGCCGTCGGCGGCGTGCGGTTTGTCGGAGGGTGCGACGAGGTGGGCAGGGGCGCCCTCGCCGGTCCGGTGACCGTGGGCATGGTCGTTGTCGACCCCGCGCGCACCGGCTCGCTGGCCGGGGTGCGGGACAGCAAGCTCCTCTCTGCGGCCTCGCGGGAGGAGCTGGTGCCGCAGATCCGCTCGTGGGCCGCGGGCTGGGGCGTCGGCCACGCCTCGGCGGCGGAAATCGACGCCTTCGGACTGGTGGCGGCGCTGCGGCTCGCCGGCGTCCGGGCCTGGGAGGCGGCGTCGGCCGCCGCGCGGCCGGACATAGTGCTCCTCGACGGCAATCAGGATTGGTTGGGGAGGAAGGCGCAATCCGCCCTGTTCGGGGAGGCGGTGGCGGACACGCCGGTGCCCGGCGCCCCTTCGCCGCCCCACAAGGAACCGGATCCCGACATCGGGGTGGATGTCCCCGTCAGCCTGCGGATCAAGGCGGATCTCGCGTGCCTGTCGGTCGCGGCCGCCAGCGTCCTCGCCAAGGTGGAACGCGATGCGCTGATGGCGGCCTACGACGAGGAGTGCCCCGGTTTCGGCTGGTCGCGGAACAAGGGCTACGGGACCCTCTCCCACCGCTCCGCAATCCTGGAACTGGGACCGAGCCACCACCACCGGCGCAGCTGGCGGCTCACGGACACCGGTCAGGGACAATAGACTTCAATACCAGGAGGAACCATGAGCGCCGAAGACCTAGAGAACTACGAGACCGACATGGAGCTGCAGCTCTATCGGGAGTACCGCGACGTCGTGAACCTTTTCAGCTACGTCGTCGAGACTGAACGGCGGTTCTACCTGGCGAACCACGTCGATCTGCAGGCCCGCTCCGCCGACGGCGAGATCTATTTCGACGTCACCCTGCAGGACGCCTGGGTCTGGGACGTCTACAGGACGGCCCGCTTCGTCAAGAACGTTCGCATCATCACGTTCAAGGACGTCAACGTGGAGGAGCTGTCCAAGTCGGAGGACCTCACCATCCCCAAGGATGCGGGCATGGGCACATAGTCTCGTGCGTCTCGACCCCCACAGCGCGCCGGTGGGCAGCTGAATCCACAAAGGTCCCGGGCACCCGCCCGGGACCTTTGCGTTCCCCGAAGACTGGGGGCGGAGGTGGAGACACATGAGACGCAATCAAACGCTGGGACGCAGGGGCGAGGCCCTCGCCGCGGACTTCCTCGCGGGGCTGGGCATGACTGTCCTCGAACGCAATTGGAGATGCCGCGCCGGCGAACTGGACATCGTCGCGGACGACGCCGGAACCGTCGTCGGCGTGGAGGTCAAGACACGCAGCGGGCTGGGCTACGGCCATCCCGCCGAAGCCATAGGCCGGGCAAAGCTGCGCCGGCTGTTCGTCCTCACGGGCGAGTGGTGCAAGGCCAACGGGCGCGCCGTCCGGCACTCACGCGTGGACGTCGTCTCGGTCCTGCTGTTGCCCGGAGCGCCCGTGGCCATCGAACACTACGTCGAGGTGGGGCCGTGAGCCTGGGCCGCGCCGCCGGCGTGGCCCTCGTGGGCCTGAACGGCTACATCGTGGACGTCGAGGCGGACATCGGGGGAGGACTGCCGGCATTCGTCCTGCTGGGGCTGCCCGACGCGGCCCTCACCGAGTCCCGGGACCGGATCAGGTCGGCGGCCCGCAACTCCGGACTTCCCCTGAGCCCGCGCCGCATCACGGTCAACCTCCTGCCGGCATCACTGCCGAAGCGGGGGTCCTCGCTGGATCTCGCCATCGTCATGGCGGCCCTGGCCGCGGCCGGGGACGTTCGCAGCCCCGCGGATGCCGTCCTTCTGGCCGAGCTTGGCCTGGACGGGTGCCTGCGCCCGGTGGCCGGCGTGCTGCCGTCCGTGATGGCGGCGGTCGCGGCGGGGCGCACCCGGGTGATCGTCGCCAAGGACAATGAAGCAGAGGCCTCCCTGGTCCCCGGGGCCGAGGTCCGCGGATACCACCACCTCGCGGAGGTGCTTGCCGCCTATGGAGGGGACCCACAAACACTCACTGACCGCGCCGGCCTGCGTCCCGCCGTGCCGGCACGTAACGTGGCCGGGGCGCCCGGGGAGACGGCCGCAACGGGCGGCGGACCGCCCGCGGACATGGCAGACATCGTCGGCCAGGCCGAGGCACGGTTTGCCCTGGAGGTCGCCGCGGCGGGCGGCCACCACCTGCTCCTGATCGGTCCGCCGGGAGCCGGCAAGACCATGCTGGCCGAGCGGCTCCCCGGTATCCTGCCGGACCTGACAGATGCCGAGGCGATGGAGACCACGGCGGTCCATTCGCTCGTGCGCGCCGACCGCCGCCTCGACTCGCTCGTTCGGCGCCCGCCGTTCGAAAGCCCACACCACAGCGCGAGCATGGTGGCACTCATTGGGGGCGGGTCGGGGCTCCCGCGGCCGGGCGCGGCCTCCCGTGCGCACCGCGGCGTGCTCTTCCTGGACGAGGCCCCGGAATTCGCGGTGAAGGCGCTCGACAGCCTGCGCCAACCGCTCGAGTCCGGACGATTGACGCTGCACAGGGCGGCGGGCTCGGCGAGCTACCCGGCACGCTTTCAGCTGGTCTTGGCCGCCAACCCGTGCCCCTGCGGCCTGTCCTCCGGCAAGGGCATCGACTGCACCTGCACACCCATGCAGCGCCGAAGGTACTTCGAGCGACTCTCCGGCCCATTGCTGGACCGGATCGACCTGCAGATCGTTGTGCCGCGCGTAGCCGCCGTCCAGCTGCGATCGGGGCCGGCAGCCGAGGATTCCGCGGCCGTTGCGGCCCGCGTCGCCACCGCGCGGGTGCGGCAGCAGCAACGGCTGTCGCGGCTCGGATTCAGCCGCAACGCCGACCTCCCGGGCCGCTTGCTGCGCGGCGAGCTTGCGTTGCCCAACGAAACCACCCTGCGGGCCGACGCGGAGGTCGACCGCGGCAGGTTGACCGCCCGGGGCTACGACAGGGTCCTACGCATCGCCTGGACTGTGGCCGACCTGGCCGCGCGGGAACGGCCGGCGCGGGAGGACGTGGACGTCGCCCTGCAGCTGCGCCAGCATTCGAAGGGGGAAGCGGCATGACCGCCAGCGAACAGCTCAGGATCGCCCGCGCCGGGTTGTCCCGGTTGATGGAGCCGAACGACCTCACCGGTCTGGCACTCGTCGCCGTGGCCGGCGCGGAGGAAGCGTTCCGCATGATCACGGAACACGCGGGGCCGGCACCGGCCCAAGAACAACAGGCCGTCGCGGAACTTCTGGGAGACGGGGCGTCCCCGCGCGCGGAACAGCGCCTCGGGGCCGGACTGGAGCGCTGGCGGCCGCGGGCGCGCGACTGCGCCCCCGCCCGGGACCTGGAGGCGATGCGGAGACTGGGCGGCGGGCTCTTGGTCCCCGAGGACCAAGGCTGGCCGGAACAATTCGACGCGCTCGGGATGGGTGCGCCCCTCTGCCTCTGGTGGCGCGGCCGGGCCGAGCCGTCCCGCCTGCCGCGGGTGGAGCGGCTTATGGCCGTCGTCGGCAGCCGCGACGCCACGGAGTACGGACGGCACGTCACATCCGAAGTGGCCGCGGCCGTGGTCCGGGCCGGCGTCACCATCGTCTCCGGCGGTGCCTATGGCATAGACGCGAGGGCGCACGAGTCGGCCCTCGCCGCCGGGCAGGATCTCGCGTCCTCCGACTTAGCCGCCCAGCTGGGGCAACCCGCGACGGTGGCGGTCATGGCGGGCGGTCTGGACAGGTTCTATCCGGCGGGAAACGAGGAGCTGCTCCGGGCGATCGCCGCGGAAGGGGTCCTGGTCGCGGAGGTCGCGCCGGGGACGGCCCCGACGCGCTGGCGGTTCCTGCAGCGAAACCGGATCATCGCGGCGCTCTGCGGCGCGACGGTTGTGGTCGAGGCGCGGTGGCGGTCCGGAGCCCTGACCACGGCCCGCCGTGCCAGCGAGATGGGCCGGGACGTCGGCGCGGTGCCGGGGTCGGTCTTTTCGCCGAACTCGGCGGGCTGCCACCGGCTTCTTCGGGAGGGCGCCGCGGTGGTGGTGACCGACGCCGCGGAGGCCCTGGAGCTGCTGGGGGGACCTCCCGGCGGTGTCTCCGCCTCGACGGATCCCGTGCCGCGGGACGGTGGCGCACGGCCACACGACGGGCTGGACATCCAGGACCTCCTACTGCTTGACGCCCTGCCGGTCCGTTCCGCCAGCACGCCCGACAAGTTGGCAACCGTCGCCGGACTGGGCATCGGAGCGGTGCTCGGCGGATTGTCGAGGCTAAGCGCCAGGGGCCTGGCCAGGAAGGCGGGGGAGGGATGGCAGCGAGCCGGCCAGTAGTCTCCATCCCGGGGGTGATCCGTCGGCCCGACGGGCTCCCGACGGGCTCCCGACGGGCCCGCCGGCCTCCGCCGCACGGGCGTCCCACCGCTCCGGTCGCGTGTCCCCCCACCACTGCTGCCAACCGGTTTCCCTGGTTAGCCCACCCGGCGGGCGGCGTGGGGCCTAGGGGTTCGCCGCCGTGTGCGGGAGAGTTGCACCATGGGCAGGGATGAGGCAACCGGCGAGGCTGCCGAAGACGGGAACCCCGGCCGCGCCGGTGCGGAGGGCGTCGCGACTCCCGAGAGCTTCCGCGCGGCCGTAGACGCTTTCGAGCGGCACCTCTTGCTCGAGCTGGGGCGGAGCCCCCACACCGTTCGGGCCTATGTCGGCGACGTCAACTCCCTGCTGCTCGCCTGCGCTGGCCGGGGTGGGCGCGGCCTCGAGGATGTCGACCTTGCGCTCCTGCGGCTGTGGCTTGGCGACCAACGCTCGGCGGGCAAGTCGCGCTCGACCCTTGCGCGGCGCTCGGCCGCCGCCCGCACCTTTTTGGGGTGGGCGAAGCGCGAGGGCCTGGTGGATCTGGACCCATCCTCGCGGCTCCAGTCGCCGCGAGGTGGCAGGGGCCTTCCGCACGTCCTCCAACAGGCGCAGATGCAGCGCTTGTTGGATGCGCCGGATTCGGTTGCGGGCGACGATGTGGGGGGAGGATCCTCCGCCCGGCAGTCCGCCGTGCGGGACCGCGACGCCGCGATCCTGGAACTCCTGTACGCAAGCGGGCTGCGGGTCGGCGAACTGGCCGACCTCGACATCGACGACGTGGACCACGATCGACGCACGCTTCGCGTGGTCGGCAAGGGGAACAAGGAGCGCACCGTGCCGTTCGGCCTGCCCGCCCTCGATGCGCTGGGCAATTGGCTGCGCCGCGGCCGCCCGGTGCTGGCGACCCCGGCGAGCGGGCCCGCGGTCTTCCTGGGTTTGCGCGGTTCCCGCATCGGCCAGCGGCAGGTCAGGGACATGGTCTCCAAGGCGTTGACCGCACTCGGCGACACCGCGGCGACGGGGCCGCACGCCCTGCGGCACACGGCGGCGACGCACCTGCTCGACGGCGGAGCCGACCTCCGAACCGTCCAGGAGATGCTGGGGCACAGCTCGCTGGCGACCACGCAGCTCTACACGCACGTCTCCGTGGAGCGTCTGCGCTCCAGCTATCAGCAGGCCCACCCGCGGGCATAGCGCGGCTCCACTCGGCTTTGAGGACGCCGCCCGTGGCGTCCTCCCACGTCGCGGGTCGATTCCCGCGGCCATGCCGGTGGCGAGTTTGCGCGGCATCGTGCACAATGAGAAGCGGAACACGCCATTCAACGGGTTTCTGCCGCGGTCGTAGGGGAAGACGTACCAACGGCAACTGGAGGATGGCATGTCTGTACCCATGACGAGGGGCGTACTTTTCGTACACTCGGCCCCTACCGCGTTGTGCCCTCACATCGAGTGGGCCATCGGGTCGGTCGTTGACCAACGAACCGAGCTGAAGTGGTCCCCGCAGTCTGCCGCGCCCGGAATGTACCGTGCCGAGGTCGGCTGGAGCGGTCCCCAAGGAATCGGAGCGCAACTCGCGTCCTCCCTGAGGGGATGGGCGCACCTGCGCTACGAGGTGACCGAGGAGCCCAGCCCCGGCGTCGACGGCAGCCGCTGGTCCCACACCCCGGACCTGGGCATCTTCCACTCCACGACCGACAGCGCCGGGAACATCGTTGTGGGGGAAGATCGTATCCGCTACGCCTACGAACAAGGGGCCGGCGACCCGGCCGCGGTCTACCACGAGCTGTCCCTGGCGTTGGGCGAGGCGTGGGACGAGGAACTCGAGCCCTTCCGCCACGCCGCGGACGGCGTGCCCGTCAGGTGGCTCCACCAGGTCGGCTGACACCCCCAGAGCGGCGGCTGGCCACCCGTTCGACCCGTCCACTAGTCGATCTTCCTTCTGGTTCAGTGGCCGTGACCGTTCCGCCGGACGCCAGCCAGCGGCGGTGCGGACGCGGAGAAGGCCCCGAACCTCGAGGTTCGGGGCCTTTCACGTATTCCGGGGGCGGCGGGATTCCCCACCACGATTGCGCTAGATGCTGCGGATCGCAACCACCGCGTTGTGGCCGCCGAAGCCGAAGGAATTGTTCAGGGCGACGATCTGTCCCTCCGGCAGGGTGCGCGGGGTGCCGGTGACGACGTCCAGCGGGATCTCCGGATCCTGGTTCTCCAGGTTGATGGTGACCGGAGCGCGGCGCTCGTAGATGGCCTTCACCGTCAGGACGGACTCGACGGCGCCGGAGGCACCGAGGAGGTGGCCCATCTGCGACTTCGTTGCGGAGACCGCCACGTTGTCGACGTGCTTGCCCAGCGCAGCCTTGAGGGCGGTGTATTCGGGCTTGTCGCCGACCGGCGTGGACGTCGCGTGCGCGTTGACGTGGACGACGTCCTCAGGCTGGATGCGGCCGTCGAACATGGCGGCCTTGAGCGCGCGGGTTGCCCCGAGACCCTCGGGGTCCGGTGCCGTGATGTGGTACGAGTCCGAGGTGACGGACGTCCCGGCCAGCTCCGCATAAATCCGCGCTCCACGGGCGAGGGCGTGCTCCTCGGCCTCCAGGACCATGGCCCCCGCGCCTTCGCCCATGACAAACCCGTCGCGGTCGACGTCGTAGGGCCGCGAGGCGTGCTCCGGGTCGTCGTTGCGCTTGGACAGGGCCTGCATGGCGGCGAACGAGGCCAACGGCATGGGGTGGATGGCGGCCTCGGCGCCGCCGACCATCACCACGTCGGCCTTGCCGCTGCGGATGAGATCCAGGCCCAGGTGGACGGCTTCGGTTCCCGAGGCGCAGGCGGAGACCGGGGTGTGCGCTCCGGCCCGGGCGCCGATGTCGAGGCTGACGGCCGCTGCCGGGCCGTTGGGCATCAGCATGGGGACGGTCATCGGGAGCACACGACGCGGACCCTTTTCCTTTAGGGTGTCCCAGGCGTCCAGCAGGGTCCAGACGCCGCCGATGCCGGTCGCGAAGGCCACACCGAGGCGGTCGTGGTCCACCTCTTCGATGCCCGAGTCCCGCCAGGCCTCGCGCGACGCCACAACGGCGAACTGGGTCGACGGGTCCATCCGCTTCATCTCGACGCGGGCCAGCACGTCGGATGCGGGAGTGGAGGCGCGGGCGGCGAAAGTCACCGGGAGCTGGAACTTCTCCACCCAATCGTCGGTCAACGTGTGGGCGCCGGAAACGCCCTTCAAGGCGTTGGCCCACAGGGTGGGCACGTCGCCGCCGATCGGCGTCGTGGCGCCGAGGCCGGTGATAACTACTTTGCGGGCCATCGGAAAACTCTCTGTGCTGAGGTGCGTGGTCGAAACCGCGGAAGGCGGAAACCTGGGTGGGACGGCCCGTGTTTGCGGGCCGCCCCGGGGACCTTGCGGTCCATGCCCCGGTAGGGGCGGGTGCGGCTGTGGGAGGCTGCTAGGCCTGGGCGCCGGCGATGAAGTTGACGGCGTCGCCGACGGTCTTGAGGTTCTTGACCTCTTCGTCGGGGATGCGCACCCCGAACTTCTCTTCGGCGTTGACCACGATGGTCATCATCGAGATGGAGTCGATGTCGAGGTCGTCCGTGAAGGACTTGTCCATCTCGACGGCTTCCGTCGCGAGTCCGGTCTCTTCGTTGACGATCTCGGCCAGGCCGGCCAGGATTTCTTCGTTGCTAGCCATAGTGGCTCCCTTTCTCTTGTGCCGGGACTTTCCCGGCGCGTATTTCTGCGCCTCTCGGCGTGGAACTTTGGAGGTACCCGACCAGCCTAGGGCAGGGTGACGACTTGCGCGCCGAAGACGAGCCCCGCCCCGAACCCAATCTGGAGGGCAAGGCCGCCCGAGAGCTCGGGCTGCTCCTTGAGGAGCCGGTGCATGGCCAGCGGAATCGAGGCGGCGGACGTGTTGCCGGCATCCACGATGTCGCGGGCGATGGCTACGGATTCGGGAAGCTTCAGCTGCTTGGCCATCTCGTCGATGATGCGGATGTTGGCCTGGTGCGGCAGGAAGGCCGAAAGGTCCTCGACCTTGATCCCGGCCTCGTCGAGCGCCCGCTGCGCAACCTTGGCCATCTCCCACACGGCCCAGCGGAAGACCGTCTGGCCGTCCTGGCGCAGGGTCGGCCAGAGCTTGGCCTCGGAGCCGCCGACGAAGACGGTCCCCTCCTCCTGCTCCTCCGCCTCAAGGGCCATGTCCCGCAGGTCGATCATCGAATGGGTCATGCCGATGGCGTCCCACTTGCTGCCGTCGGAGCCCCACACGGACGGGCCGATCCCCGGGGTGTCGGAGGGGCCGATGACGACCGCGCCGGCGCCGTCGCCCAGCAGGAACGAGATGGTGCGCTCGTGCCGGTCGATGATGTCGGACAGCTTCTCGGCGCCGACGACCAGGACGTAGTCGGCCGCGCCGGACTTCACCAGCGCGTCGGCCTGGGCAACGCCGTAGCAGTAGCCGGCGCACGCGGCGGAGATGTCGAAGGCCGGGGCGGGCGTTGCGCCGATGCGGTCGGCGAGGGCGGCGGCGGCCGACGGCGTGGCGTACGGCGAAGTCACGGTGCTGACGATGACGGCCCCGAGCGCGGACGCGTCGATGCCCGCGCTGGCGAGCGCCTCGCGGGCGGCGATCTCCGCCATGTCCACCACGGACGTGTGCTTGTCGGCGCGGTGGCGCGTGACGATCCCGGTGCGTTGACGGATCCACTCGTCGGAGGAGTCGATCCACTGGCAGACGTCCTCGTTGGTCACGATAACGTCCGGGCGCGATGCGCCGACCCCGTGGATCCGGGTGTGTTCGCGCAGCGGCTTCTGGGACAGTACGGCAGTCACGTTAGTTGGTTTCCTCTCCGGTGGCGGTACCGGTGTGTTCGGCAACGAACGCTCGGGCGGCGTCCAGATCTTCGGGGGTCTTCACGGCGAGGGTCGCGACGCCCTTGAGGCCGCGCTTGGCCAGGCCCACCAGTGTGCCTGCCGGCGGCAGTTCAAGGATGCCCGTCACACCGAGGGCGGACAGGCCCTCCATGCACAGGTCCCATCGCACCGGGCGGGACACCTGCGCCACGAGGCTGGCGAGATTCGCCGCGCCGGAGGTGACGGGCGCGCCGTCGAAGTTGCTCAGCAACACACCCCGCGGGTCGGCCGGGGCAAGCGCTGGGACCAGCGCTTCCAAGGTCCCGACGGCCGGTCCCATGTGCGACGTGTGGAACGCGCCCGCGACCTTGAGGGGAATGACCCGCGTCTTGGCCGGCGGGGAGGCGGCGAAGGCGGCTATCGCCTCGCGCGTGCCGGCCGCCACAATCTGGCCGCCACCGTTGGAGTTTGCCGCGGTGAGGCCCGCGTCCTCCAGGGCCGCGAGCACCTCGGCGCGGTCTCCGCCGAGGACGGCCGCCATCCCGGTGGGCGTCGCCGCGGCGGCCTGGGCCATGGCATTGGCCCGCTCGCGGACGAAGACCATGGCGTCGGCCTCCGTGAGGGCGCCCGACAGCGCGGAGGCGGTGATCTCGCCGACCGAGTGGCCGGCCAGGACGGTGCCCTCGGGGACGGTCGAGCCGTCGAACAACGCGCGCGCCGCGACGAGTCCCGCGGCGACGATCAGGGGCTGCGCGACGGCGGTGTCCTTGATGGTTTCCTCGTCTGACACGGTCCCGTGTTCGAGCAGGTCCCTTCCGGCGAGTCGGGACAGTTCGCCCAGATGTTCGGCGACGCCCTGGACCTCAAGCCACGGGGACAGCAGGCCGGGGGTCTGGGAGCCCTGTCCGGGGCACACGATTGCTAGCACTATTCCAGCTTTCCAAAGATCGGTGGGGTACCGCGTGTTTCGCGGCACCAAGCTCCCCACGGTGGGTTGTAGGTATCCTACAACCCCTGCGTGCGGTCGAGCCGGCCCACAACGAGCGCCGTCTGCAAGACAAACGCCTCCCGCGGGACCAGGGGATCCCACCCCGTGACGTCGCAAACGCGCTTGAGCCGGTAGCGGACGGTGTTCGCGTGGACAAAGAGTTCGCGCGCGGTGCCCTCGAGCGAGTGGCCCAGCGACAGGTAGCTTGAGAGCGTCTCGATCAGTCCGTTCCCGGCCTTCTCCAGCGGCTCGTAGATGCTGTGCGCAAGCGCCGCGCGTGCCGCGGCGTCCCCGTTCATGACCCGCTCCGGCCAGAGGTCCTCCGAGGAGACCGGCCGTGGCACCAGCGGCCACGCGCGTGCCGCCGCGATGCCGGCGAAGGCCGCGTGTGCCGAGTCCGCGGCTTCGCGCAGGCTGGAGGCCTCGGGGCCGTAGACGACCGGCCCGGGCCCGAAGAACTCGCTCAGCCTCGGGAAGCCGGACTCGCGTTCGCCGACGCCGCCGAGCATCAGGATCAGCCGGTCGCCTTGGATGCCGACCAGGCAGTCCCGCGCATAGCGCAACCCGGCCCGCCGCAGGTCGCCCACGAACCCGGCGTTTGCGACCTCCGGGGAAGTCCCCACCATGACCTGGATGCCGCTCTGCGACTCCCAGCCGACGGCGGCCACGCGGGAGCGGAGCGCGTCGGGGCTCTCCCCGCGCAGCACGGCGTCGACCACCAGGGCCTCGAGGCGGCTGTCCCAGGCGCCCCGCGATTCGGCGGCCCGGGCGTACACGTCCGCGGCGGCGAACGCCACCTCGCGGGAGTAGCGCAGGACGGCCTCGCGCAGCTGCACCTGCTCGGACTCGGGTGCCAGGTCCGGCACCTGGTTCTCCACCACCTCGACAATGGTGCGGATGAGCTGAAGCGCCTTCTGAAGGCTGATCGAGCGCGTGAGCTCCGTGGGGGCCGCGCCGAAGACGTCCGTGAGGACCCACTGCGGGGACGTGGGGCGCTCGTACCAGGAGACGAAGGAGGCGATGCCCTTCTGCGCGACTAGTCCCAGGGCCGCTCGTTCCTCCGGGCGCAGGCCCCGGTACCAGGGCAGCGACTGGTCCAGGTGCTTGAGCGCCACCGTGGACAGGACGCCGAGGTGCGACTTGAGGCGCTGCAGCGTTTCCGCGCTTGCCTTGGGCTGCCGGACGGGCCTGATGCGGGGGACTCCGGCGGCCGGACGCTCTTCGCTCATCCATCGAGGATACGCACGTTGCCCGAACGGCGCATTTTGTGTGAACGCTACAAAAACGACGGCGGGCCCCGCGTTCCGTGCGTTGGCACGGGGTCGCGGGACCCGCCGTCGTTTCGCCGTCGTGAGCGGGTGGGGACTAGGAGTCTCCGCCCGCGTTGCCGGACGTGCCGGCGTTGACGTCGTTGAGGCTGTACTTCTCGAAGGCCTTGGCCGCCGCGTCCGCGTCGACCTCGCCCCGGCGGCCGAGCATCTCGAGCGCCCGGACCACCACGCTGTGCGCGTCGATCTTGAAGTAGCGGCGGGCGGCCGCGCGGGTGTCCGAGAAGCCGAAGCCGTCGGCGCCCAGGGTCGCGAACTCGTTCGGGATGAACTGGCGGATCTGGTCCGGCACGGCCTTCATGTAGTCCGTCACGGCCACGATCGGTCCGGTCGCGCCGGCCAACTGCTGGGTCACGAACGGCACGCGCGCCTCGGTGCCGGGGTTGAGGAACCGCTCCTCCTCCGCGGCGAGCCCGTCGCGGCGCAGTTCGGTCCAGCTGGTGACGGACCAGACGTCGGCCGAAACGCCCCAGTCCTCCGCGAGGATCCGCTGCGCCTCGATGGCCCAAGGCACCGCCACGCCCGACGCGAGCAGTTGCGTCCTGGGCCCGTCGACCTTGGCCGGCGCGGCGAGGTAGATGCCCTTGAGCAGGCCCTCGACGTCCAGTTCGTCCGGCTCCACGGGCTGGCTGATCGGCTCGTTGTAGACCGTGAGGTAGTACATGACGTTCGGATCCGCGTGCTCGCCGCCGTACATGCGCTCGAGGCCGGCCCTCATGATGTGGCCGATCTCGTAGCCGTACGCCGGGTCGTAGGTGACGACGGCCGGGTTGGTGCTCGCGAGGATGGGGGAGTGCCCGTCCGCGTGCTGCAGGCCCTCGCCCGTCAGCGTGGTCCGTCCCGCCGTGGCGCCGATGATGAAGCCGCGCGTCATCTGGTCCGCGGCGGCCCAGAAGGCGTCGCCCGTGCGCTGGAAGCCGAACATGGAGTAGAACACGTAGATCGGCACCAGCGGCTCGCCGTGCGTGGCGTAGGACGTTCCCGCGGCGGTGAACGCCGCGACGGCGCCGGCCTCATTGATGCCCGGGTGGACGATCTGGCCGCTGATGGACTCCTTGTAGGCCAGGACGAGGTCCCGGTCCACGGACAGGTAGTTCTGGCCCTTGGGGTTGTAGATCTTCGCCGTCGGAAAGAACGAGTCCATGCCGAAGGTACGGGCCTCGTCGGGGATGATCGGGACAACGCGCTTCCCGAACTCCTTGTCCCTCATGAGGTCCTTGAGCAGACGCACGAACGCCATGGTGGTGGCGGCCTGCTGCTTGCCGGAGCCGCGTTTGGCGACCTCGTAGGCCTTGTCGTCCGGGAGGTGGATGGCGTCGTGGTTGGCCCGCCGCTCGGGGACGGATCCGCCGAGCGCGGCGCGGCGCTCCATCATGTACTGGATCTCCGGGGAGTCCATTCCGGGGTGGTAGTACGGCGGCAGGTACGGATCGGCCTCGAGCTGCTCGTCCGTGATGGGGATGCGCAGGTGGTCGCGGAAGGCCTTGAGGTCATCCAGCGTCAGCTTCTTCATCTGGTGGGTCGCGTTGCGGCCCTCGAAGTGCGGTCCCAGGCCGTAGCCCTTGACGGTCTTGGCCAGGATGACGGTGGGCTTGCCCTTGAACTCCGTGGCGGCCTTGTAGGCGGCGTAGACCTTGTTGTAGTCGTGCCCGCCGCGCTTGAGGTTCCAGATCTGCTCGTCCGTGAGGTCGGCGACCATTTCCTTGGTCTCCGGGGACTTGCCGAAGAAGTGCTCGCGGACGAACCCGCCGGACTCGGCCTTGTAGGTCTGGTAGTCGCCGTCCGGAGTCTGGTTCATGATGTCGACCAGCGCGCCGTGCTCGTCCCTGTCCAGCAGGGAGTCCCACTCGCGGCCCCAGACCACCTTGATGACGTTCCAGCCGGCACCGCGGAAGAACGCCTCGAGCTCCTGCATGATCTTGCCGTTGCCGCGCACCGGGCCGTCGAGGCGCTGCAGGTTGCAGTTGATGACGAAGTTGAGGTTGTCCAACTTCTCGTTGGCGGCCAGCTGGAGCAGGCCGCGCGACTCGGGCTCGTCCATTTCGCCGTCGCCGAGGAACGCCCAGACCTGCTGGTCCGCGGTGTCCTTGATCCCGCGGTTGTGCAGGTAGCGGTTGGACTGCGCCTGGTAGATGGCGTTCATCGGCCCGATGCCCATCGACACCGTCGGGAACTCCCAGAATTCGGGCATGTTCCGCGGGTGCGGGTAGGACGGGAGCGCGTGGCCCTCCTTGGACTTCTCCTGGCGGAAACCGTCCATGTCCTGCTCGGAGAGGCGGCCCTCCATAAAGGCGCGGGCGTACATGCCGGGCGAGGCGTGGCCCTGGAAGAACACCTGGTCGCCGCCGCCGGGGTGGTCCTTGCCGCGGAAGAAGTGGTTGAAGCCGACCTCGTAGAGCGTGGCCGCGCCCGCGTAGGTGGAGATGTGTCCGCCGACGCCGATGCTCGGGTGCTGCCCGCGGTGCACCATAACGGCCGCGTTCCAGCGCATCCAGGCGCGGTAGCGCCGCTCGATCTCCTCCTTGCCGGGGAAGGTCGGCTCCTGGTCCACCGGAATGGTGTTCACGTAGTCCGTGGTCGTGACCATCGGCACGCCGACGCTCTTGGCTCCCGCACGCTGCAGGATGGACCGGACAATGAACTGGGCACGTTCGGTGCCCTGGGTCTCCACAAGATCGTCGAATGACTCTAGCCATTCGGCGGTCTCATCCGGGTCGCGGTCCGGCAGCTGGCTGGTCAAGCCGCTGCGGATGTGGGAAATGTGATCGTCTTCAGCCACGTCCAACTTCTCCTCGTTACGGGTACAGCGTGGGGCGAGCGGCGGGTTCCGCCGTGCAGTGGAAACTCGTCGCGGCGGCTCGGCCGCCTGGTGGCACGCCACCGACTCATGGTCGGAGGTGCCTCCACGACACTCTAATGCTCGGGCGGGCGCGATGCGTAGCCGGACTCACGCGGCGCGGGCGAATGAGTCACGCCGCGTACGCGCGTAGCATGACGCGTCCCCGGGGGCGTCATCGGGTGCCATTCGGCACCTTTGACGGCGTGTCAAGGCCCTCCCGCTTGATGGTGGCCGATTAAAGGTGTTGGCTGGTGGTGACGCTAACCACTAGTAGGAGGAGAAACGTGAGCGACGCCGGAGCGGCTAAAACCGCGGCTGTGGGCAAGATGGGCTTCAAGGACGGAGACCTGATCCAGGAGCTGGGGTATGACGACGACGTCGATTACGAGTTGCGCGACGCCCTCGAAGAGGTGATTGGCGGGGAACTGCTGACCGAGGACGACCACGACGTCGTCGACTCGGTGCTGCTGTGGTGGCGCGACGACGACGGTGATCTGGTGGATGCCCTGATGGACTCTCTCACCACGCTCGGGGAGGGCGGGGTGGTGTGGCTGCTGACGCCCAAGTCCGGCCGCGACGGCTACGTGCGCCCCGCGGAGATCCTCGAGTCCGCTCCGACCGCGGGCCTGCACGTCACGACCAGCGAGGGCGTGTCCGCGGACTGGGCCGCGTCGCGGCTGGTGCCCCGGCGCAAGAACTAGCTGGTGGGGATGGACGGACCGGCCGCTGCGGGGGGAGAAGTTCCGCGTGACGGGCCGGCCGTTGGCGACGCGGTTCCCGCCTTCACGCTGGAGAACCAGTTCGGCGAGCGCGTGTCCGACATTCTGTTGGGATCCGCGGACTACTTCCTCGTGTTCTACCCGTTCGCGTTCAGCCGTGTCTGCACCTCCGAGCTTGCGGAGCTCGAGTTGGCTCGCGCGGACTTCGCCGAACGGGGCGTGCGCCTGTTCGGAATTTCCACCGACCACAAACACGCCCTGCGGGCCTACGCCCACGAGTTGGGCATCGGGTACGAGCTCCTGGCGGACTTCTGGCCGCACGGGGCCGCGGCGCAGGCGTTCGGTTGCTTCGACCCGGAGCATGGGCGGGCCGGAAGATCGACCTTCCTCGTGTCCGGCGGGCGGATTGCCGCGCGGTTCGACAGCGCCCCGGGCGTCGCCCGCGGACTGGATAGCTACCGGGCCGCCCTCGCTGCCCTGGCCGCGCCCTGAGGGTTATGGGTCGGCGGATCCGCGCCGATTGGCGCCCCCGGGGCCGGAACGGTAGGCTCTAACGTCGCAAGGGTCTTTAGCTCAGCTGGTAGAGCGCCACGTTTACACCGTGGATGTCATCGGTTCGATCCCGGTAGGACCCACCGCTGAAAACCCCGCCATTCCAAGGGATTCAAGCCCGTAATGGCGGGGTTTTTCCATGTCAGGCGGGATTGCGCCTTGGGCCCACTTGACCCCCTTTGAGGCGACTTGTCCGCACTGAAGTTCCCCCAGAGTCCCCCGGGAGAATCCCGGGTGGTGGTGAATAATCGGCTCATGCAAAAGCTATTGAGCGTGTTCGCGGCGGCCGAACTCTTGGACATGCACCCACAATCGGTCCGGAAGATGCTCCGGACAGGTGAGTTGGCCGGGGATCAAAGCGAAAGGCATCAGGGGCGCATGGAAGGTCGAGCCTGCCGCTATTGAGCGTTGGATCGCTCGGCACCGTTACGTGGCTGGCACGTAGCGCGCATGCACTATTCCGCCCACAGTCCCAGCTGTTCGAGTTTCCTTCGCTGGTCGTCGCTGAGCCGGCCAGACCGGTCGGCGAACTTTTGTCGATCGCACCAGGAGGCTAACCGGGACTCGGCGTCATAGGAATGTGGGTTGTACCGCGGCAGCCGTCCCTGATCTTCAACGAACGCTGCCAGGCGCTGAAAAGTGTCGCACCAGTTGATGGCATGTTGACTTGGAGATCTCTTCAGCTGGGTGAAATAGTGCACCGGAAAACATTACCTGACTAGGGAAGGGCTGGATCACGGACTCCGCCCCACCCGCGGTCGCCCTCGTCATCCGGTTCCCAATCGTCGGGGTGCAGGTTGTGCGGCATCACGTTCATGCGGGGTATGGGCTTGGGGAGCCTCGGTGCCCTGGGTGGCCTTTGCGTGCGCTTGTCCTCGCGCCGGGCGTCGAGCTCCCTTTCGGCCTTATGGACTGAGGCGAGAGCCTTCTCGACGTCGACCTTGTTCACGGTGGTTCCTCAAACGAATGAGCGGCCCCGCACCCCCAAGCGGAGGTTGCGAGGCCGCTCTGCTTCCCATCACGGATTGCTCCGTCGCCGACACTTCTCACGATGCCGGCGCGACTATGCTATTCGAAGATGTGTTCGATTGCCAGTTAAAGAGAGACGCCCTCACCTGCCTATGCGGTGAGGGCGCTCGCGCTATGCCGGCCGAAGCTGCAGCATCGCGATGGTTCCGCCACTTGGGGGTTGGCGAAACACTGTCCTGATCTCGCTTGGGGTCAAGGCCAAGACTACTGAAGAGTAGCATGCACGATCCCACCAGCACCACGGGCACCACATCGGGACTTTGGGGCACCAACGTCAAGACGGCACACGGCGATGCCACCAACGCCTATCGCGACGCGGCGTTCCGTGCCCGCTCTAGGGCACTCCTGCTGAGCTGTCCCGCTCTTGGCATTGAGATCTTAAGCGACCACGCTTTGACGCTTGCTAAACGAAATGCGCGTCGAGAACTGCGAATCTGCGCCTGACTGCTTGGATAGGGGTATGGGCGATTTCTTGACTGTGGTGGGCATATTGCTGGCATTCATTACTGGCGGTATCGGCATATTGCAGGCGCATAAGGCCAACCAGGCTGCCGACGGAGCGATGCGAGCATCCGAGGAGGCCGGGAGAGCCAGTGCGGATGCTCTCGAGATAGCCCGCCGAACCGAGTCCAGAGCAACGGAAGTCAGCAATATCCATTGGGAAGGGTACTGGGCGGGCCGCGGCGTGTACCGGCTTGTGAACAAGGGCGACGATGACGCGCACAATGTTAGGGCCGTCGTAACTGTCGATGATGAGGAGATACGCGGCGCCGAGGCGCTCGTGGCTGCTGCTGGGGGAGAGCTTGAACTTCGCTTTCCTCAAGCGAATCTCCAATGGCAGCAGGATCGTGCCGAGTACAGACAATGGGAACGCGACTCCGGGCGCACCGGACCCTACGGAATCCCGCTCTCGAGTTCGATAGCGCCAATGTTCTTCCACACGATTCGCGAGCGCGTGGACTGGGTTACAGAGAGCGGTGCCCCGGGAAAGTACGAAAAGTTCTGGAAGCTAGCCGACATCGGTCCCGAGTTCTAGCGTTTTGTTCGTCCGAATCGCTATAGCCTCTAAACGGCAAAATGGCCCCCACGCGTGAAGCGTGGGGGCCATAGTCGTCTGTTTCTATGCGCGGTGGTCGGCGCCTTCGACGCGGTCGCTGTCGGCGTGCCGGTTGGTGCTGATGCGGGGGAGCAGGGCGCCGGGGATCGGTGCGTAGACGGTCTGGTCCTCGTCCTTGTTCGTGGTTGGCGAGACGTAGACAGGGGCCTTGGCAGAACCGAGAAGCCAACCGAACCGCGGTGCGACGTGCGTTTCGAGCAGCCTGGCCACGAGGTAGTAGGCCGCAGTGAAGGCGAGGCTCAGCGCCGCCGTGAGCGCCGACTCAAACTCCGGATCGACAGGGATGCCAAGGCCGGCGAACCAGCCGAGCACGATGCCCACGATGGGCGGCACGATGGTGCGGACGAAAGACGTCCAGAGAGTGGATAGCGCGGTGATCATGCTGCGTCCTCCTGGGGGCTGGTGACGAGTTCGAACGTGAGGCCGGAGAGCGCGGACCCGATCTGGGTGCGCATCTCTTCGGCGGTCTTGGTGTGGTCGTGCTGGAGTTCCTCGAGCAGGCCGAGGATGGGGCCGAGGCCTTCCCGGACCGCGTAGACCTGGCCGTTGGTGGCGAGCAGGTGGGCGGCCATGCTGTGCTTGGCTTTCGGGTCAGCGCCTGGCGCCCGAGAGGGGTACTGCGTGTCCAGCCATACGCCACGCCCTGCGAGCTTGGGGATGTCCTTGCGGAGGTTGTCGGCGGCCTTGGACGTGTGCGCGGTGATTTCGCGCTTGGTTTTGAGCAGCTCGTCGTGGACGACGGCGCGGATCTGGGCTTCGGTTGCCATGTCTGACCATTCCTTTGCTGGGGGTGTGACCACGATGGGCGCGGCCGGCTTGCTGATGGGCTTGGACGTTGCGGGGACGAGGGGCGGAATGCCGTACTTGTAGGTGAGCGGCCAGACCCCGAGTTGCTTGAGTACGGGCGCGGGGTTCTTCCATGCGCCGCCAACGCGCAGGCCGAGGTGCAGGTGACTGTTGGTGGCGTGGCCGGACTTCCACATGTCGCAGAGCAGCGTGCCTGCCTCGACGCGCTGGCCGATCTTCACGCGGAAGTTGCGGCCGTGCTGGTAGGTCCAGACGCGACCGATGTCGTCGCGGATGGCCACGATGTTCCCGGTGTGGCCGGGGTAGAGCGGGTTGGACCAGTCGCCGGGCTCGATGTCGGTGAAGAGTGCTTCGACGCGGCCGCCGACGACGGCGTAGATGGGGCTTGTGCCGCCGGCGATCTTGGGCTGGAAGTCGATGCCGAGGTGCTTCATGCCGGCGCGGATGCCGACGGTGTCGTTGGCGAACTCGCTGCCGTAGATGTGCCGGCAGTTGGGGCCGACGGGGGGATGCGCGATCATGGTGCGGCCTCTTCTGTGGGGGTTTCTACGACGGTGGACTCGAGGCGGCATGGACCGTCCGAGTTCTGGGTAGTGCCGTCGGTGTAGGTGACGTGCCAGTAGGACGTGGTCCCGGTGCCAACACATTCGATCGCGCTGATGCCGACGCCTGGCAGCCCGTCCATGCCGGCGGGTCCTACGGCGCCCGTCGCACCGTCCTTGCCGTCCTTGCCCGCGGGGCCGACGGGGCCGGGTTCTCCGGTCGCGCCTTGCGGTCCTGCCTCGCCGGTGGCACCCGTTGCGCCTGTGGACCCAGCCGCACCGTCCTTGCCATTGAGCCCGTTCGCTCCGACCGCTCCGGTCGCGCCAACTTCTCCGGCCGCGCCGTCCTCACCGGAAGTGCCATCGGTTCCATCTGAACCGGCGGGGCCAACCTTGCCCGGTTCGCCTGGTGACCCGTCCGCGCCGTCTTGCCCGTCGGTCCCGTCGGTCCCGTCGGTTCCGGGCGTGCCCTGCGGTCCCGGGTCGCCTTGATCACCCTTCGGCCCGGCTACGGCCGCGGCGGGCTGCGCTGCGACATCTTCCGCCTTCTGGCAGAGGTCCTGCTCGTTGATCAGCAGCGGGCCTTTGGCGCAGGCCGTTTTGACCTGTTCGGCCAGCGTGAGCGCGTTCGTTGTGGCGACGTCGGCGCGCTTGGCCGACAGCACTCCGATGGTGAACACCGCGCCCACGAGCATGATGGCGAGGACGGCGAACGCGGCACCGATCAGGTTTCGTTTCCGCTCGAGCGGGGTCTTACCGATCATGGCGCCTCGACTTCCTCTTGCTCGATGGGGTCCGCACGGGACCCGGGGTAGCGCAGCGCGTAGTAGCCCTGCTGGTACTTGTCTCGCTCGGCGCGGAGCTTGTCGAGCTCCACGTCCTTGGCGGCCAGTTCGCCGTTCTTCCGGGCGATGACGCCTTCCTTTTCCTCGCGGAGTTCTCGGCTGGCTTTGAGCCACCAGAACGCGAGGGCGAGGATGACGACGAGCGCTCCGGCGAACATGCCGAACTGTGCGAGTACGCCGCCGAGTGCGCCGCTGGTTGCTTGCTCCACACGCGGGCTCCTCCTGGTTCTTCTGGGGTGCCCGGGGGCATGGGAAAGGCCCGCCGGCTGAGTCCGACGGGCCTTAATGGGTGGTGCGGGGACTTCACTTATCCGGCGGTTACATGACGCGCACATGTCGCATCTGTTGAGTCCGGCGGGCCCGTTGGGGCTCTTGTTGAATGGGTGAATTCGTCATTTGACTAGGGGGTACAGGCCGACCTAGCCTTCGTTAGTTGAACATGGAAGTTCGGCCCTTACAGAACGGTTTGCTCATGGACGCCCTACGGAATCTTCGGTCCCGCTGTGCCCAGTGGTGGGAGCGCCACATCTCGGCCGCGGACCCTAATCCCCAGCCGTCGAAGCTGGACTCCGTAGACCGGCCGGACCGACAGCCCATCGGGATCGCGCCGCGGAAATCAGATACCGGCTTCAAGAAGTCCGCGTAGCCAAGAACCTCACTTATCCGGCGGTTAGGTGGGCGCTAGGATCTGGGGCATGACTCAATCGCCAGAAGATCAGTACCTCGAATCCGTGCTCATGGATGACGCGGAGGGCTCCCACTGCCCGCGCTGCGGAGAGTGGCACGCCCCTGACGGCATGGGTCCGGAGATCGAGGACTGGTGCAAGCGCGAAATCGGATAGTCGACACTTAGCCGGACCGCTAGGCTGGCACGAGTCTGTTGACATTCCGGGGGGAGCAACAATGCAGCGATTGGCTTGGCTGGACGCGTCAAAGGGCATCGCCATCGCGTGTGTCGTTTTCCTGCATGCAACGCTGTGGTTCGAGTACGTCGGCGTTCGGAGCGAGGCCTTGACTGCGTTCAATACCGCGCTCTCGAACGTTCTGATGCCGGTGTTCTTCGTTGCGGCTGGCCTTCTCGCCGGCCGGTGGGTCACCTCTGAGTGGAAGAGTCTCTATAGCGGCAAGTTGGCACGTCTCGTCTGGATCTACTTGGCTTGGCAGCCGGTTTTCTTCCTGTTCAAGTTCGTCGCTGGCGGCGTGCTGCCGAACCAGCAAGACACTGGCGTCGCCGCCCACTTGCTTCGCATGGTCGCGGCACCGGTGCGCCCGAACGGTGAGACGTGGTTCTTGTGGGCCCTTGTCCTGTACTTCGTAGCAGCGAAGGCGCTGTCCCGATTGCGACCAGGTTTTCATGTTGCGCTAGCCGCCGCCGCATCAGTCGCCTGGTTCGACTTGGTAGTCCCCCTCCTTTCGGACGAGCAGTACAGACTCTTGGGGGTCGGACTGGGGACGGCACCGGGCCTGTACGTATTCTTCATTGCCGGCGTCGTCTATAAGCGACAGTTGCTCGCGATTGCCGAGGCTACGCCGCCCATCGCGTGGCTTGCGCTGTGGGTGGCGTTTATCGCAGTCTCGGCGGTTGTTTGGGGGGCAGGGTTGATGACCGCCCCGCTTGTCCCCACAACGATGCGCGCCTTCGGGTGCTTAGCCGGAATTGGGGCAGGCGTTCTTCTATCAAGAGCCGCCCCGGTTGTATTCCTCGGGACCCGTTCCTTACAGGTGTACGTGACGCACATGCCGGTGATCGCGTTCGCACTGGTGGCACTGTGCGCGGCTGGGATCTACGTCGAGTCGCCCGCGTTGGTGGCGGCGCTTGTGGTCTCTCTCAGCGCCGCCACCCTTGCGATCGTTCTTTTCGTGCCGGCCCGTTTCGGCGCGGGGGCCCTCAGGTACATGTATGACTGCCCTGATTGGTTCCGGGCTACGCGGCCTCTAGCCAGCTGGTCCCGTTCCAGACGAGTGTGATGGCTTTCTGCGGTGCGAGTGTCTTGTTCGCGTCGCCGTCGAGGTCGGTCTTGGTCGCCGTTCCGTGAGGGATGATGAGGCCGACGGTGCCGATGTTGACGATGCGGAGCATCTGGGCCTCGCGCCGCGCCACCGGGAGGGGAGCGAGTGTCGGGTTCGTGCCTGTCGCTTGGATATTCGCCACAATGACGGGTTCCAACGATCGACGGACTCGGGTCGACACATCGTAGGTTCCCTGCTGGAAGGAACTGGAAGACCGCCCGTCCGATGCCACGACATAGTCGAAGACGATGTCACCCGTCGACGTGCTGGCAGATGTTGCCGGCGGGTAGTCCACATCCACGCCACGCAGCTTCACGATGTCTCCAACCGTGTTGCGGATCATCTGCGATCGTGCGGCTGCGGCACTAGTGTTGCGCAGTCGGATCCGCTCCAGCAGCACCATCCCATTTGCGGACGTATCGATGACCGCTATCGGCGTTCCCGACGTGTTGGCGGTCAGGTCCACCGTGATGCCGCCGCCGACGAACGCGCTATTTTGACCGCTGATGACGGTGGCACTGGCTGGCAGTTCCGCCGGTGAGACGATCCGAATGTCCCAGAGTTCCAGCGTCCCGTTCTGCGACCTAATTGCCGAGTTCAAGTAGTTCGGCGAGTCGATGCGCAGGTCACGGAGGGTGCTCGAGCGGGTTTCTCGCACGCTGTTGTGACTGTTCAGGTAGACGTTGACCGGGGTTTCCTGCATGCCCTCAGCCGTGACGTTGGTGACGTCGTGACCCCAGGACTCGCAACCCGCCGCTTCCGTGAAGATGTTGATGGCATTCTTGCCCCCGCGCACGAATCCGTTACGGATGATGTGCTTGCGGCCTCGCAGCGCGAACCCGGCATAGCAGTTGATGGCCTGGCAGTTGATGAAGTGGACGTTTTCGGCTGCGTGGTGGGTGTCCCAGCCCGTCACGGTCGCTCCGTGCGCCACAGAGTCGATGATTTGCGCCCCGTAGGTGCGCCCGTAGTGGTCGGGGTTTGAGTTCGTGACGATACGGCTTGAGTCGTCGGAGTAGGCGTGGCGGACATGCCTCGCATTTAGGCCGATGATGCGACCGTAAGAGGAGGAATTGTCCAATACGCCGTAGCCGAACTGTCCAGCAACGGGATCATTGCTGAGGTTGAGCACAGATAGATTGCGGATCGTGTACCCGTAGCACCCAACCACGGTCACTCCGGCGCCACCGGCACGCTCGATAATGACGTCATCCATCGTCGGGCCAGTCATTCGGATCAAACCGACGAGGGTTGCCGTCGCGGTGGAGAGTGATGCAGTTAGGCGCAGTCCTCGGATATGGACGGCATGGTTTTCCATCTTCGCCAGACGGACGTTCGTGGAGTAGGTTTCGCGAAGACGACCCATGACCGTGACCGTGCTGCTGACGATGGAGTCGACAACCGCGAACTCGCCGCGACGAGAATCCTTCCCACCCGAGCCTGGCCGCGAACCTTCGATGATGTCTTCGGAATAGATCTTGACGACATCGCCACGCTGAAGGTTCGGAGTGCTGGAGAGGGAGATGGCCGTTGTCCACACCGCTTCGCCGCCAGATGTGACGGTGGTCGGAGAGGTCCCGGTGACGGCATGAACGGCACCATAAGCGCCGTTCATGTTGAGCACTCCGTGGTTTCCAGCGGCGACGAGCGTCGCACCGTAACCCTCAATGATGATCGACCTACCGGTAAGCGTCAGCTCGGCAGTCAACTTATAGGTGCCCTGAGGAATAATGAGACGCTGCCCCTCGAGGGTGGCATCGAGTGCCGCCTGCAACTTCGCGGTATCGTCCGTGACGCCATTCCCGGCCACGCCATAGGACGCCGCAGAGACGGTGCTCGTGCCGGCCGTGATCGCGGTTCGAAGTGAAGTGTTGGCCGCGCCGCCCGGCTTGATTGCGACGTCAACGGCGGCGCCCGCAGGAGCGCCGACCAACTGCGCACTTGCGGCGGCTGCGGTTGCGGACTGCTGCGCCAGCACCAAGGAGGACGCCGCAGACGTAGCGGATTCCGCAGCACCCTCCTTGGCTTCCACGGCTTCCCCAACGAGGTCGACGAAACTCGGTCCTGCGTTCGCCGGAACGGCTTCGAACAGGGTGAGGTCGTTGTAGGTCAGCGCGCCCGTACCGGCAGGAACGCCGACGGGTTTCGACCATGCGCGGCCAGACCGAGCGTCACGAACAACCAGCTTGTAGCACCACTCGGGAAGCGGGCCGGCGGGCGAGGGTTCCACGTCCGGGAACTCGGCAGCACCGTTAATGATCGCCACTTTCGTCGGCGCGGGGAAGACCGTGGCGGCTCCGACCTTGTGCATCGAAGTAGGTTCAAGGAGAGCTTCGCCAATCACCACCTCGTCAGCGGAGCCACCGCCGACGCGGGTGTTGATGGTTATCTTGCGGCCCATGATGTGGCTCCTTAGATGAAGTATTCAGGCTGAGGTTCGGCTGGTGGGGCCGTCACGGTTTCGAGGACCTCGGTGAGTAGGGCTGTAATCTCACGCTGGGCGGCGAGGGCGCGGAGCGCGGACGGGTCGGACGTGCCCATCTAGGCGGTCCGGAACATGCCTTGGAACGAGAACTCAGTTCCAGCCGTCAGGGGGAAGCCGGGCGGCAGCGTCGACAGGGCGAGTTCCCCCGCAGAGGAGACTGCGATGCCTGCCGACGGCCCAGTGTGCCCCGTCGCCATTCCCGCCATGTAGCGGGGCCGGTACTGCGACTGGAGCGTTCCGATCGAGATGTTGCCGATGTTGCCGCTTGACGGTGCGGTGAGGGCTGCCCCGGTGTAGGTGCACCGCATCTGGATGTCGACGTCGAAGCCGGTCCGGTTCAGGGCGAACGCCGTGACCGTCCAGTCCGGGGCGAGGGTCATGGCCGCCCCAAGGTTCTCCGTGGCGATCCAGCCGGAGTTGTAGGGCAGTCCCTCCGGGGACATGCCCAGGATCCATGTGCGTATGTATCCGAACCACTCGCTGAACGACAGGACCGGTCGGAGCGGGCTGCTCCGCGTTGGTGCGCTCGGGGCGGAGCTCGTTAGTGGTGTGCTCACAGGGTTCCTCCGAAGTTGGTTAGCCATTCATCAAACTGGTCGAACGTGGTGAAGCCTTGCAGGGCGAGCCAGTCGTCGAGCTGGTAGACGTAGTCCAGCCCGTTGTTCTCCATCCACCGGTCATAGTCAGCGAAGACGACGTCCAGCAGGGCGAAGTCGAGCGACTGCGTGTAGGACCCGGCGTCGCCGGAAAGGTGGACGCCAGTGATGAGCGCCTTGGACCGGAGTTCGGTGTGGGCGTCCTTCAGCAGAACGACGTCGCCGAGTTGCCGGCCGAGGTCCGGCTTGACGCGCACCTGGTTGACGGTCGCCTTGGCCCGGGCGGTCTGGGACGTGAGCCACTCGAGCATCTCCTGCGCGGTGTTGTTGTCCTGCACCCAGCCGCCAGCATCGACCGACAGCGGGTTGAGTGCCTGCTCGTCGTCGGCCCCGCTGCTCGCCGTGACCGGCTCGCCGGGCTGAATGTGCAGCGACGTGCGGAGGATGAGGCAGGGGTTGCCGTTGCCGTCGACCAGCCACAGCGTGCTACTCGTCCGGTTGGTGACCTGGATGCGGACCCGCGACGGGCTGACCATCTTCGCTGTGATGCCTAGCGCGTCGCTTGAAGGGCGTGTGCCGGAGCCGTCTTTGCTGGTCGCTGCGGCCCAACGGGACATCTGGGTTTCGGGGACGTTGATGGGAAACTCGGGGTCGCTGAACGACCAGATGGGGATGAAGGGGCTGAGCCTGTCCGTGGTGCCGGTGATGTCTGCCCCCACGATGACGGTTTGCCCGGGCTTCACGCGGATGGTCTCTGTGGCCTCCCAGAGCGTAGAGGTGCCCCGTGACTCGGCAATGTCCGAGGGCGTGTAGGTCAGTTCGACACGGTCCGCGACCTCGGCGGGGTCGACAGACCAATCGAGCGACTCGAGGGAGTCCTGCGCCTCGATGATCTCGCTGTAGCCTCCGGTGCCCCGGAGGCTTTCGCGGTTCCGATAAGTGAACGCGCCGCCCTCGGTGATCCAGACGGCGCCCATCGTCGCGGCGGCGATGTTCTGCGCCACATCCCAGGCGGAGTTGCCGGCGACGCCGAAGACGCCCCGGAGCGGGGAACCTGTCGGCTCGATGTCCGTGGGGTATCCGGCCGACTCGGCAATGCGGCTCAGCACCCACGCCGCGTCGAAGGTCTCGACGGCGGGGTCGTAGTACCAGTCGAGCTTGAAGGGGAGGTTGAGCCGGGCGGAGCTCTCGTCCAGGTCGAGGCTGACCGCGTTGCTGACGTTGCTGCCGCTGATCGGGGCGACGACGAAGCTGCCGAGCGACAGCCCCGCGCCGGGCCCGTCGTGGGAGGCGTAGAGGCTGCAGGATCCGCCGGCTCCCAGCGCCAGGGCCCCGGTGCCCCACGGGCTGAGAGGGGCTCCCTCCGGCTGTGGGAAGGACGCCGAGGCGGTGGCGATCGAGAAGCCCGACGCGCCGCGCACCTGCCCGGGGAGCGACGATCCGGTGAGTTGCCGGTCGACGCTCCACGACCCGACCCGGGCCGTGCCGGCTGGCAGGTCGTCTCGGGCGGGAGGCCATGCGGATCCGGTCAAGCCCAGGAAGACCTCGGGGACAATCTCGACCTCGCCCTCGGCGGGCCACCCTGCCGGTTTGCTCTGCACGAGGGCCTCCTAGACCACGCCGGGTTTCCCAACCTCGGACAGGGTGACGTTGAACGCCGAACGGGATTCGTTGGCGGTGACCAGCTGGAGTGTGCGGCCGGGGTCGGCGACACTGACTTTGCACGGCGTACCCATGCCGGGGAACCATGCGCCGTCCGGTGGCCCCTCATGGACGCGGATGCCGGACACTCCCGTGTCGGCGACTCCGGCGGTGCCCGGAACATAGAGGGTGAGGACGACGTCGGCGGTCGGCGTGAGGAACGCGACCGCTTGCCGCGGGCCCGCGCCGGGGGGTGCGGTGACCTGCCAGCCCTGAAAGCTGCCGAGATCGTAGTGGGCGACGTTCGTACCGGCCGCGGCCGCGGACCACACACTGACCGCGTACATCCGGTTCGCGAGCAGCGGCACGGATACCTGGTGACCTCTCGGGACCGACCCGAGGGCCAGCCCGTCAACGTTCACCTTCAGCCCCGTCCCGGTGGTCAGGTGCGCGGCAACCATGTTCTCGCGGGCCGCGGCCACGTCATACAGCCAGCAGTCGCGCAGGATGCCCTGCGCGGCCGCCGTGAGAGACCGGACGACTGTGGCGTCCTTCCAACCCCAGTCCAGCGTCCAGCGGCGGGGCGCGTACCGTGCGCGTTGCACATACCGCACCCCGCCGGAGGACACGAACTCGGAACCGCCGCGCTCCACTTCCACCTGGACGTCCGGGCGGACCCTAACCAAAGGGACCATGCCGCCCAATGGGCCAAACAGGAATCCGGACACGCGGCCCCTCCTAGTGGTTGTTTGCGAAACGCCGGCCCTCTTGGACCAACGTGCCAGCCTGCCGGCCGTTGACCTGCAGCTTGGCGTGCAATTGAACGTTCGCCATCGCCGCCGCCAACTGGTTGTAGTCGATGCCAGACGATGCCGCGGTCCTCGAAGCCCCGTACCGTGCGACCTCGGGCGACTCCGGGACCCCGGAGCGGGGAACCGATACGAGCGTGCCCATGGCCGCGTCGACGTCGCTCTGCCGATTGCCCAACTGGATCGTGTAGCCGTCCACGGTGTCGTCGGCGGCGCCCATCATCACCCGCGAAGGCGACTTGATGCCCAGGGACCGCTTGAACGCCTTCTCAGCCTGCTTGCCGAGGTTGTAGAACGCCGACTCCACAGCCTTCTCCCGGCTGTACAGACCTGCGACCAGACCCTCGGCGGCGTGGAGGCCGCCCTTCTGCATGGCCTCCGTCAGCCGGAAGCCCGTGGACCGCCCGTAAGCGCTGACGCTATCGAACGAAGCGTCTAGGGCGTTCGCCTCGGACTTGGTCATCGACAGCATGGCGTCCGCGAGCTCAAACGTGCCAGAGGAAGTCCACTCGTCAATGGCTTGTTGGATCAGTTCGGGGCCGAAGCCCTTCTTCTGCAGACCCTTGATCTTCGAGTGCAGCTTTTTGGCGCTGGCCGCTTTCTCGCGGCCGGCGGCGAGCAGCGTCTTCTTGGTGACGGGCGTCTTATATCCGTAGGCGTCCTCTTGCCCGACCATGGCGCCGAGATCGAAGGTGCCCTCGACGGCGCCGCGGACATTGTTCACGACGCTCCGGAGTTCGTCGCGGGAATCCCGCGCCTTGTCCAGCGCCTTCGTGAGTCGGTTCGCCTTCTTCTCCAGCGACATGAGCTGCGCCTCGAAGGAGAACGCCTGGCCCTTGAGGTTCGACCGCTGTTTTTTGGACAGGTCCGTGTTGCGGGACTGCTCGAACATCTGGTCCACCACGGACATGCCGCTGCCGCTTGTGAACGACTCCCGGATGTTGCCGCGCTTGAGGTCGCGGGACAGGTCGAAGGACTGAGAAGCGAGTCGGGCCCGGCGGTCCCGGGCTTCCTCGTACCGCTTCTCGGCGCGGTCCAGACGTTTTTCGGCGGCCGAATCGTCCTTCTCGGACTTGGACTTGCGTGCCCGAACGGCTCCGGCCCGTGCGCGTTCCAACTCCCGTGCCGCTGATGCTTTCTGGTCGTCCGCCCAGCCGAGTCGGCCGCCGCCGGCGAGACCCGACAACCCGGCGAACGAGCGGATCGCGCTCGAGTCGTCCCGGTTGATGGCCGCCAACAGTCCGTTGTGCTTGTCGCTGGACCGCCGGTTGACCACCCATTCCTTGTCGTCCACCCACGCCAACGGCGTGCCGTCGGAGTTGACGCCGAGGATCTTGTCGGTACCCAACCCCGTGGTCGGCAGGCGCCCGCCGAAGGTAAGGCCGGGCATCCGCCGCCCCTTGGCTGCCTGGGGGCCGCCGAAGTAGGACCCGCTGAACGGTTCGATCTGCCGCTGCACCCGCTGCTTGATCGTCTCCGAGCGGGTCACGCTCACGTTGACGGAGACCGTCTTGCCCTTGAGGGAGTTGATCCTGCCCTGCACGCCGGCGACCGTGCCGTCATCGGTCACCCGAACGTACTCGGTCTTGCCGGTCGTCCGGTTGATGCGGGCCTGCACCGTCTGCACGGTCCCGTCGTCGGACACAAGGATGAACTCGTTCTTGCCGGAGACGCCGTTGATGCCGCCCTGGACCTCCATGATGGTGCCCTCATCGGTCACCGTGGTGCTGACCGTGCGGTCCCGGATATCTTGGATCTTCGCCGCGGTCACCGCGACCGTGCCGTCCTCCGTGACGATTACCTTGACGCCCTTCATCTCCGGGATGCGGTTGACCTGTTCGGTGGTGGCTTCGGCGGTCTTCTTCGCCTGGTCGCTCATCCACGTGTCGACAGACACGCCGTCGGGAATGCCCATAATGTCGCGGGCCATGTCCCGAGCGGCCTGGCCCTCGAGCCCGAACGCTTCCACCTGCTTCAGGACGGAATCGTACGACCCGGACAGGGACTTCTGGACGTCGCCCTGCGTGTAGACGTACTTGCCATTCTCGTCCACCGCCATGGCCATTGCCTCAGCCTGCGCCCGGGCGGCCTCGCCGAGGTCGTACAACATGGCCTCGTTCTCGCTGCCCTGCTCGGTGTTGGTGTTGAGGCTGGTCCCGTTCTCCTTGATGGACTCGGTGACCTCCCGCATGGAATCCTTGAAATTGCGCTTCGCGGCCGCGACGCTGGCCGTTCCCTCGCCGAGTGCGAAAAGCGACTCCATGAACTTGTCGAGCGACTGGACAGCGCCGTCGGCTTCCACTCCGGCTTCCTCAAGGGCCACGGAGAGTTCATCTGCGGCCCCTGCGGCTGCTACCGCTGCCGGTGGGGTACCGGTGATGGCGTAGTTCATCAGTTCCTGCGCAGTCATGGCCACGCCAGCGTTGGTGGCTACCTGGACGAGTGCGTCCTTATAGCCGGGCAGCGAGTTCAGGGCGGTCTGCGCCGACTGGCCATTGGCCTCGAACTCGGCGGCCAGCACCCGGAAGCTTGCGGCCGCAGCGTCTGCGTTGCCGCTGTCCACCAGCGAACCCATTTCGTCGGAGAGGTCGGAGAGGCGATCCTCCACTTGGCCGACGTCACTCTTGGCCCAGCCTGTCCAGGCGAACATGTCGTCGGCCCAGTTGTTGAGACCGTCGCCGAACTTGGGGTTGGAGATGCGTTCGATGCTTTGTGCAAGTGAGTCGATCTGCGGGCCCTTGCCCAGCATGCCGTCCCAGCCGCGGAACACGCTGTCGAGGTCTCTGGAACTGGCCTTCTCTCCAGCTTCGGCGACCCGCATCATGGCCTGGGCGTAGTCGGTGGTGGTCTTGATTTCCCGGTGCCCAAGAATTTGGGCTGCGACGGCTACCCCGGCAAGTGCGATGCCTGCGATGCCTGCGACCTTGGTGATCTTGCCGAGCGTGCCGGGGACTTTACCGCCCTGGGTCCCGAGGGACTGGAAGGCGGTCACGGTCTCGATGGCCGCCGGGACGAGACGCATCAGCCCGCCGGCGGCCAGTGCGCTGACGCCGACTATTCCAGCGACGGCGAACCCGGTGCTGAGGACAGGCTCGGGAATCTTGCCGACGACGTCGACGACGTCTTCCGCGCCCTGCACGATGCCGCGCAGCGCGGTGGAGACGCCCTTGCCGCCCTTGATGAAGACGGTGTCGAAGGATCCGCCGAGCTTCTCGATGTCGCCCAGCAGGTTGTCCTGGTTGATGCTGGCGGTGAGCGCTGCGAAGCCGGCCGAGTTGACGGCGGTTTCCCATTTCTCGATGCCGGCGGCGCCCTGCTCGTAGATGACCGAGGCGGCGCGCACGGCGTCGGACCCGAAGATGGTCTTGAGGGTGGCGTTTCGCTGTTCGGCGGACATGTCCTTGAGCGCGTCCTGCAGTAGGCCCGCGTATTCGGACATGCCGATGAACCGGCCTTGTGCGTCGTAGGCGCTGATGCCTAGTTCGTCGATGAGGCCGGCAGCCTTGTCCGAGTTGGGGGAGAGGGACTGCAGCATGGTCTTGAAGGACGTGCCAGCGTCGGAGCCGGTGAGGCCCGCGGCGGCGAATGCTGCGAGGGCGCCCGTGGTCTCTTCGACGGAGAGACCCGTCTGTGCAGCCACGAGACCGGACTGGTTCAGTGCCGCGCCAAGGTCAGCCACGGAACCCTGCGCCTTGCCCGCACCTGCGGCCAGCAGGTCGGCAAGGTGGGGGATTTGGTCGCCGGAGAGCTTGAACTGGGTGAGGGCGGAGGCGGCTATTTCCGCTGCGTCCGCGACGGCGAGTTCGCCGGCTGCGGCCAGGGACAGCGCCCCGTCTAGTCCGCCGCCGAGGATGTCCGCGGTGGACACGCCAGCCTTGGCCAGTTCTTCGATGGCGCCCGCGGCCTCTGCCGCGGAGAACGCCGTGTCTGCACCGGCCCGAATTGCAGCATCCCGCAGAAGGTCCATGTTGCCGGCCGACTCGTGCGTCGCCGCTTCCACCCGGGACATGGCCTTCTCGAACTCGGCATACTTGGCTACGGACAGGCCGACCATGGCGACCACGGAGGCGCCGAAGCCCATCATGGTGTTTCCGGCGGTCTGCCAAGACTGCTCGTTGTTCTTCGCGTCCAACAGCAGTCGGCCCATGGCCGAACTGGACTTCTTGCCGGCCTTCTCAGTCTCCTCGGCCGCTTGCTTGGCAGCACGGGCCGCGGCCTTCATGTCCGCTTCGAAGGCCCGGTATTCGGCCTTGATACGGACAGTTACGGTGCGTTCGGCAGCCAAGGGGACCCCCTATGTGTGGGTTGGGCATGGCAGAATGGCGCCATGACTGAAAATGGGGGGAAGGTCCGGCACAAGCGCGGACACAACGCGATCATGACCGGGCTGGCGATGCTGGTATTCAGTGCGCCGTTCATCCTGGGGTCATGGGGCAATGACGGGCCGTCCGGGTTTCCCGTGCTCGTAGCGTTCGCCGGCCTGATCACGCTGATCGTCGGCTTTGGCGTTCGCCGCGAGCAGTCGGTTTCTAGTCCCAGCTGACGACGGGATAGATCTTCTGCCCGGGCCACTGCTCTCGGTTTTTGTCGTCCTTCAGGGCATCGAGCGGTTCGCAGCCGTGGCACATGGCGTCGTCTTTCCATTCGACGCGGCCCACGTTGGCGTCCCCGCGGGTAATGGAGTGCGGCAAACCGCACCCCCCGCAGATTGAATCTTCGTAGGCGCGCAGGGCCAGCGCGATGAGCCGGTCCCGGTCATTGATGGTGCCGTCCTGTGTGCGTCCAAGGAGAACCGTGATGGGCCAACGCTGCTCCCGCGCCGTGCGCGCCTCCAGTAGAAGGTGCGCCCAGCGCGGGCGAGCGAAGGCTTCTATGATTTTGGGACCGTGACCACCGGTGCCTCGTTGGCGGATCGGGACGCGGCCTGGGCGAGCAGTTCGACCTGCGCTTCGCCGAGCTTCGCGTAGAGGGCGCGGACCTGCTCGGCGGTGATGGGCTTCCACGTCTCGCGGACCTTGACGGTGGTGGACGCGGCGATGGTGCGGACGGCGACTTCGAACTCCACCAGCTTGCCGATGTGCTCGAGGGCGCCGGCGCGGACGATGCGGTTGACGTCCTCCACGGCCTTGATACCCATGCGGTCAGCGCTCTTCTTGCCTTCGGCGCGACCCAATGCAGCGGCGGCATCGATTTCGGCGGACAGCTCCTTGCGGATGGCCGCCTCGATGGCCTGCGTCTCTTCGGTGGTGCGTCCGGCGACTCGGAACTCCTTCTTGGACGCGCCCAGCTGCTGCCACAGCGAGTCGATCTGCAGCTGCAGGTCGGCGTTCGGGTCGGCCTCGCCGCCGAGAGAGGCGTCGAGCTCGTCGGTCTTTGGGACGTCCACCTTCTGGCGCTCGAGCGCGTCGATGTCGGCGTAGAGGTCTCCGCGGGCGTAGAGGTTCACCAGTTGGGTGTTGCGCTGGCCGCCAGCGAGCCAATCGTCGAGGTCCAGTTCGGTGGTGGCGGGGTTCAGGTTCTCGGACATGGGTTTCAGGCTCCAATGTTTGTGGGGTGTTCAGGCTCGGGTGGTGCGGGGTGGAACCGTGCGGGCGGGGAGCCTGAATTACCCGCCCGCACGGCAGTTGTGGGGCTTGTTAGGCCGTGACGATGGCGCGTTCGTCGATCTTTTCCTGGGGGTACCAGGTGAGGCCGAACTTCTCGTAGGACGCCGTCTGCGGCGACAGGACGCGGGGCGTGCCGGAGTGGACTTCGAACACACGGACCTCGTCGCCTGCCGCGAAGGGCACCTCGTGGGCCTTCTCGCCTTCGGCGATCTGGCCGATGCGCTCCACGAGGTAGCCGCCGATGCCGGACTTGGTGAACGTGGTCCACGCCTTGTCGTCGGCGGTTTCCTTCCAGCGAAAGAATGTGGTGGCCGCCTCGTAGGTGGGCAGGCCGGGGGCCTTCACCTCGTTCGAGGCGCACAGGGCGGGGTCGGCGATTTCCGCGTTGCCCGTGGCGCCCAGCTGGTAGTCGGCGAGCGTGATGAGGCAGGACAGGTCCAGCACTCCGACGCCGTTCAGTTCACTGAGCGGCGGCGCGTGGTAGTCGGACAGGGTGGGTACGTAGACGAGCTTCCGGTTTGCGTCGGTGAGCATCTTCAGCGCCATGGTTAGCGGCCTTCCTTCTTGGATGGAACTTCTTTGAGTTGGGGGAACCGTCCATCGAGGAAGGTTGCCGGGACGGGGCGATCGACCTTGACCCCGGTGTTCGCGTCGTAGACGTGGACCAGTCGGCGCGGGTCTACCGGTTCGGTGGCTTCCACCTCGTCCGGGGCCCCGGGTTCGGTGACGACGTCGACGGTGGTGTCTTTGGCCGGTTCGGTGACTCTTCGGGTTGCCACGGGGGCCTCCTTATGTGGTGGTGAGCCGCCATGGGAGCGGCAGGAAGAACCGGGCCGGGGTGACCTGGTTGTCTTGGATGGGGACGTTGATCCGGAACCCGTCGGGGTCTGGCATAAGCCAGCCGGAGCCGATGGGCTGGTTGGTGAGGGCGCTGCGGGCTTGCTGGGCGACGATCCGGCAGGTGCTGGGGTCTGCGGCCACAACGTTGGTTTGCGGCGCCCAGTCGAGGACCCCCGTGTCCGTGAGGCCGGTCAGGTCGCGCTCAAGAGGTAGGTCGCTGCCGATACCGGACCAGACAACGATGTACGGGCGGATCCTGCCGGCGACTTCGGGGACGCTGGCGGGCACATACCCGTCGTAGATGCGTTGCCCGACGTCGGGGAGCGCCCGTAGGAGTGCGATGTACCGGGCGTGGAGGACGTTCGGGTCAGGTGCCACCTGCCGCCCTCTCCGCTATGTCCGCCATCGCCTGTTCGAAGCCCGGCGCGTGCTTGTCGAGGGCTGGGCTCATGAACGGTCGGGCCGGCATTCGCGAGGTGCCGAGCTCGTTGAACTCCGAATAGTTCGCGGAAGCGATGACCTCGGCTTGGATCGACCCGGACGTGCTCACGGCGCGGAGGTCGCTGGTGCCGATCTTGTCGATCAGGTTGCCGGTGTCGATCACGTCCTTCGCGAAGGCGATCTGTTTCGCTGAACCCTGCACGTCCTTCGCGGTCTTGCGGACGGCTACTCTGGCCAGCTGGCCGAGCGCTCGCGGCCCCTTCCCAAGGTCGGAGGCGAGGGTGCGGAACTCCGAAGCGTCGAAGGTCATGGCTACCCCCTACGGGTTTTGCTGGGTCTGGTTGTCCTGGCAGATCAGGTCGGCTTCCCAGAGTTGGGAGCCGTGCATGGCCTGCTGGATTTGGTATCGGCGCCCACGAACGAGGAGGACGTCGCCGCGTTCGCCGACGCGGACGATGTTGAGGACTTCGACGGGCAGGACGGCGAGGTAGTCGCGCAGCTGCGTGGGTTGCTCGCCGGGGACGGGTGCGGCCTCGCGTTTGAGTGGCTGCAGTCTGCACGAACCGGTCCAGATGGCGGGCTCTCCGGTCCAGCCTTCCGGCAGCGGATACGGCGGGGGCTCGGCACTGCTGCGCAGGATGACACAAGGTGAGGTCATTGTGGCCGCCGCTACAGGCCTGTGGTGTTGTGACCAGTCCTCCGGCAGGACCGGCCAACCCGGTAGGGGGCTCACAGCCGGTGCTCCGCGCCCTCGGGTTTACAGCCGGGGTAGAACGGGATGATTTCGAAGAACCCCTCGTCGTCCGCGGCGTCGGCCGCGTCTGCCTTGCCCCGCAACACTGCGGCCTGTTTGCGCAGGTCTGCGGCGACGGCGGGCCCGTCGGTGGACAGGTCCTGTGTGCGAATCTTCTTCGCGAGGAGGACCTCTGAGGTGGCCATCGCGTCGAGGACATCGGCGGCGGCACGCCAGAGCATCCGGTCGGTGTGCTCGCCGGCGTTGGACGAGTCGGCCGTGTAGGCGTCGAGGTCCCAGCCGTGCAGGCCGAGGTAGCCGGCGAGGATGTCGTCGCCGATGAGGGGCGGTTCGCCCAGGTCGGAGACCAGCAGGCGCACTTTGCCGATTGCCGTGGTGAAGTCGACCATGCTGTCCTCCGTAAGTGTGGGGTGGCGCGCACCCCCGTCTGGGACCAGGGTGCGCGCCGGTTGGGTGCCGGGGTTCAGAACGCGGTTGATTTGCCGCTTCGGAACTGACCCCGGCGCCCGGGGGTCTTACTCGGTGGTGCCGGTGGACGCGTACGTGCCCAGCGGGGACAGTGCCGCGCCGCCCGTGACCTGACGGCCGCGGTACCAGATGGTGTCGTCCTTGAACGAACCGTCCTCGATGCCGACCGCGCCGCCGCCCGGGCGCTCGCCCTGATCGCGCTTCACCCGGATGTCGAGGTCTTCCTCGCCGACCATGGTGACCTTGCCGACCGCAGCGTGCTTGGACTCCTTCGGCGGCAGGATGTACCAGGTCGAGGCCGCGTTGGCGGACTGGTCGATGACCGACACCCGGTAGGAGACGACCACGTTGAACTTGCCGAACAGCGGGTTCGCCTTGGTCGCGGTCGAGGATCCGTCGACCGGGATGCGGGGTTCGCTGACCAGAGCTTCGGCCTCGAACTGCAGGGTCTGCGGGACGACCAGGTTCAGGCGTTGCCCGGCCAGGTTGATCGGCAGCTTGTCCTTGTCCTTGCGGACCACGATCGACTTGAATGCGGCGAGCAGGTTCGCGTGGTTCAGGATCTTGTTGGACGGTGCGTTGCCGTTGCCGGCGTTGAAGAACGCGGCGTTGGGGCCGGCCGCGGACACGAACTGCGAGAACACGTACTGGTCCTCGGTGGCGCGGGCCCCGCTGCCGAGGCGGCCGGGGAAGTCGAGCAGCTGGTGGAACTGGTTGTTCTTCCGCAGCTCCCACGTCAGACCGAACGTGTTACCGGTCTTGACGGCGGAGAACTCGAATGCGGACTCGCCGAGGGTCCGGCCCTTGTACTCCTCGCCTTCCTTGACGAGGTCGAAGGACTCGCGGCCGCCGAACACGTCGACGTCCTTGGCCGGGCGGAAGTCGTTGACATTCTTGATCGGGGCGAGGGCCTGCCACTCGGGCGTGGTGTTCTCGTACAGGTCGCGTGCCTGGATCTGGAACGCCGCGCCGAGGAGGTGCGGGAAGTCGGACGTGGTGAACGCCTCGGTGAGGCGCCCGAGCGCGAACGAGGTCTTGTTCGCCACGCCCTCGTTGAACAGCTTGGCGGCCTCGAGGATGCGGTCCCGCACGTGCGGTGCAGTGCGGAAACCCTCGTTGGCCATGATCGTCTGGATATCAATGGTCATGTTTGTTGCCTTCCTAGGCCAGTGCGGCGGTCGTGGTGATCTTGCCGAAGGGGGCGACTTCGGCGATGCCGGAGCCGGTGGCCTTGGCCGTGATGGCCGCGCCGTACGGGAAGTTTCCGGTGGCGGTTGCGGTCAGCGTGTTGTCCGCTTCCTTGATGTAGACGGCCTGGCCTTCGGTGAGGGCGCCGACAACGGTGACGTCGTAGGACCCGTCGAGCCAGATGGTGACCTTCTCGCCGACGGCGGCCTTGGTCTGGGCGACGCCGACGAACTGGCCGATTTTCACTGGGGCGCCGGATTCGACCGCCTTGGTGGCGGTGAGCGAGATGTGCTTGCCGTGCGTGTAACGCTGGTTCTTCGCCATGGTTACTTGCCTCCCTTGAGCGCGGAGATGATGTCGGAGTCGGTGGCCTTGGGGCCGTCGCCGGCCTCGGTGGCCCCGATGCCGCGGACCTGGCCGAGCCCGTTCTCCTTGGCCAGCTTCGCGAGGTACGTTTCCTCGGCCTCGCGGGCGGCGTTGACGGTCGCGGTGAGCGTGTCCGTGTCCAGCTGCAGGTTCTCCGTCAGCGGGAGGCTGTCGGCGGCCGTGGACGCGGCGACGATGCGGGCGACAACCGATTCGGACAGATCGGCGTTGGCCGCGGTCACGATGGTCGTGGCGAACTCGCGGGCACGGTTGGCGGCCTTGGCCTTGGCCAGCGCCTCCTTCAGGTCCGTGTTCTCGGCCTCGGCGGCGGTGAGCTTGGATTCGAGTGCAGGCACCCGGCCGTGGGACTCTTCGAGGGTGCGCAGGCGCGCTTCCTCGACGGTGATGTCAGCCATGTTGGTGGTCTCCTTAGACTTGGCTTCCTTGGTTTCCTCAGCCGGGATCGGAGAGGAGTCATTGGGGACCGGGGCGTGCGCCTCGGTCGAGATAGGGTCGTACTCGGTGCGGCGGCGAACCTCGACCGGGTCGCCGGTGAAGGTCACGTTGACTCCGTCGAGGGTGTACGCCTGGCGGAACATGCTTCGGCCGGTCGTGAAGAACACGTACGAGTCGTCGTGGTCTTCGAGGTACGCCCAGTTGTCGCCGGCGCCGTGCGTGGCCCGTACCGCCTGGGACAGCCAGTGCCGCACGTCGTCGGCTACGGTCTCGGTGACGATGCGGTTCGCGGATTCGAGGACGGCGCTGATGCGGCCCCCGCGCCCGGCGACCGTCACGTAGTCCACACGGTTCAGCGGGGACGGGTGCAGCTTCTCGATGATGTTGCCCTTGCGGCCATCGGCTTCGCCTTGGCGTATGGTCGCTGCAGCGCTCAGCGAGGCGCCAATGTAGTCCTTGGCTTCGTGCAGGAACGTGCGCCATGGGGAGAAGACACTGTTTTCGGCGACCAGACGCCCCGGAAGTGGTCCAGGATTGTCCGGGTCTACCCAGTCGGGCTCCCATCGGGCGTCTTCGGACAACGCTGCGGCGAGCCGGGTGAGCGACCCTGCCGGCTGTTCGAAGCGTGCCATCTCGCCGTCGTGGTCCATGTGCTGTTGCGTGCCCTTGCTGAACACGCGGTCTGCTGCGGCCTGTTCGAGGACTTCCGGGCTGTAGTAGCCGGAGCTGCCCCATCCAGGCGTGGCAATGGTGATCTCTTGCCGGTTGCCCGTCAGTTCGCCGACGGCGGCTGCCTCGCGGATGATGTCAGTCATTGACCGACCTCCTAGAATTGGTTGCTATGGGGATGGATGATCGGAACGACGATCCGGGCGCCGCGGGGGAGTGCCCCGGCCATGAGTGGGTGATGGCGCACATCGACTTGTCTCGGCACGGCGGATTCATTTACGACGAGTGCAAGTGGTGTGGAACGCAGGCGGTTACGCGGCCTTAGCCAGCAGGTCTTTCACGGGGGTGACATGCCAGGAGTCGCGCCAGCCGTCGGTGTGCTTGACGGTGGCGAGGTCGTCCCAGCCGATGGCTCCACTGTTGAGCAGGTCGCGGCGGGCGCGGCCCATAATCTCGGCCTGCGAATCCGGGGTGAGGTTCCCGTACCAGGCTTGCGCGTCGGGGAACGTGTCTGCCGGCTCGTCAATGTTGAAGCCGAGTTCACGCCACGTCTTGGTGAGGTCGATGCGGGCGCACCGGCAGTTTTGGTGCCCGTCAGGCCCGTACGCCTCGTTGTCGTAGAGCGTCCCGTGTTTGGACAGGCACGCCGGGCAGGTGCGGGTTGAGAGGTCGCACCCCCACTTCCATCCGGTGAGGATGTCCGCGTTTTGTTGCGCTGCCGCGTGCGCCGCCGTGCGGCTGGCGTCCAAGGTTTCGGTGCGGGCGATGGTCAGGGCCCGTGTGAGGCCGCCGTTGAAGTTTCCTTCGGCCCGTTTGATGATGCGCCGGGCCGTTTCTCTGGGGTTCGCCCCCACGCTGATGCCGCGGATGAGTTCGCGCTTCATGACCCGCTCCACGTCCTCCGGAATGGGGAGGGTGGCTGAGTGGATGCGCTGCGTGGTGCGGTCGACCATGGCGGCGATTGCTTCGGGGGATACCGTGTCCCACCCGACGACGATGGCGGCACCGGTTGGCGGAACTTGGGTGCCGATGACTGCGGCGGCCCCGTTCCCGCCGACGTTGATGGCTTCAGGGATGCTGGCGGTGATGGTCAGGTTTGTGGCGTCCGCGAGCCCGTCCAGATTCGCCCGTGTGACCTGCAGAGCCTGCCGAAGACGCTTGTTGGCGCGCACCTTGGCCGCGGACACCCTGCCCTCCTTGGCATCGGCGAGCAGGTCGGCGATGGACGCCTCATACTCGGGCAGGAGCTCATCCCACGCCTGCACCCACTGAGCCACGATGGCCCGAGTTTGCTCGTCGGTGACCGTGGTCAGTGCCCGGCGGCTGTCTGCGATACGTCGGAGCGTTTCATCCGTGACAGCCACGCGTTACCTCCTCGATGAGCTCCCGGGGTTCTTTGGCGGCGGGCTGGATGGCCCATGCCCGCCGTTCGGCGCCGAGTACCCGCCACCGCGGGGTGCGAGCCACGCCGCGGTCCGCGGTGCCAGCGGGGACAGTTCTACCTGGCACCGCCGGCAACGCCACGTGCGGGACCATTCCCAGTACCGCGGGATGTGCCCCAGCCATCGGCAGATCATCGGAGCGTCTCGGCGGGGTCTTTGCCTTGCCGGTACGCGTCCGCTGCGGCCTGACCTGCCGTCGCGTCCGGGTCAAGGAACTCTCCGTCGGGCCCGGTGATGGTCTTCAGGATCTCGTCCACGTCCCGGACGCCGAGCGCACGGAGCGTGAGCCGAGCGATGATCAGCGGTGGGATCGTGCCGGTCCCGTTCGCTGTCTCGATGGCCTCCATGACCGTCGCCACGGGAAGGTCGTCAAGGTCTGGCCAGACGATGTCCAACGTGCGGTCGTCGTCGCCGCGCAGCGTGACAGTCAGGGTGTCGCCGCGCCGTGCGGTGGTCCCCTTCAGCGGCCCGCGGGGCGCGATGACAGCTTGGTCGATGACGTAGCCGAGAACGGCCCGGTACATCTCGGTCCAGAGCTCCTGCCGGCCCTGCATGCGCAGCTTCGTGGGGAAGTCCAGGGTCTCCGCGGTCGCCCGCGCACCGGTCTGCCCCGGGTCCCCAGAAAGGATGGTGACCGGGATGCCGAGCGCGGCGGCGATCATGGAGAGGACCGGGCGGCCGGACTCGGCGTCGATGGTCGCCCCAGTCTTCGGAACAGCCTCAAGCGTCTGGCCCTCGGACATAGCCACGGTGGAGCCGGCCGGCGCGTTGGCCATCCCGGCGAGACCGGCACGGGCCTGCTGTGAGGCGGCACCCTTCTTCGGGACCGCCTTGTACGCGATCTTCGAAAGGGCTTTGACGAGTAGCGTCCAGTCCTCCAGGAACTCCTTGTAGGCTCGCGCCCACGGCAGAGCCGCATAGGCGTCACCAATCCCGAAGGCCCAGCCGTCCAACCCGTTGTCGTGCAGGTGGTAGACGGGGGCGTCCCAGTTGATCTTGATGTTGTCGTCGCTCGTCGTCGCCCGGTACGTTTTGGACCGGATCTGGGGCCGGTACCGGATGTCCGGGTACAGCTCCTTGTGTTGGGTTGTCCCTTCGGTCCACTCGCGCACGTAATAGTGTGTCGTGGCCCTGTCACCGGGGGCGGTGATCTTCTCGGTGATCTCCTCGAACGGCAGGGTCCGTGCCTCCACGGCCCCGTCGAGCGGATCCGTGAAGAGAGCGATGATGACGTTCCCGTCAGTGCCCAGGGCCTTCTCCAGCCGAAGCTTCGCCTGGTGCCCGGTCAGGGTGGCACGGTTGCTGTCGTCGTCCAAGAACCTCTGCACGACGGCGTTGACGTCCTGCGTGCCCTCCTGGCCGTTGGACCGGGCGGTCACTCCGACGCCCTGCCCGTGAACGTAGGCGGCGCGGATCTCCAACCCGTTCTTGACGAGCGGGTTGCCCAACGCCATGAGGCGGCACAACTGCGCGGCCTTCTTCAGGCCTTGGCGGGAGAACTCGCCGGACATGCTGTCCGCAAGCCGTTCCCAGCCCTGATCCTCCATGGCCAGCTCGAGCGAGCCGAGTGCCTCTTGCAGCTTCTCGACCTGGTGCTCGGCGGTGGCGAGGGCGCCCGGGTCCGACTCGACTGCTTGGGCCGAGGGCGGGAGCCACAGCGCGACATTTGGTTCGCTCATCCGGGCACCGCCTTCCATGGGTTAGACCGGGCTGATAGACCAGCCTCGGTCGTCGTAGTCGTCGTACACATCGGGTTGCGTGTACTGATCGTCCTGCGCCAGAAGCGGCATGAGGAGGATGCGGTTGATGCCCTGCGACATGGCGTCGACGGTGTCGTCGTGCGCGCCGTTCGGGAACGATTTGGCTTCTTCGACCAGCTCTTCGACGTTGGGCAGCAGTTCCGGCGTGGGCAGGATGATGTTGCGCGAGTGGGCCAGCGGAGAAATGGCCGAGGCACGGGCGTACTTGCTGCCCTCGGGCTCGATCGGGATCAGACCGAAGAGCCGCTTCTGCAGCGAGTTGATCACCGCGGGCCCGTTGGCCTTGTCCTCAATGAACTTCGTGACCGCTTGCGGCCACTTCGCGGACAACGCCACGACGGCCGCCTCGGAGGCGTTGAAGTTCATCCGCGCCCGCACCATGTCCAGCAGGTACGCGTCCACGCCGACCCTGAGCCAGACCTGCCCGACAACAAAGTCCGACGTGGGCTTGTCCTTGAACGTGAAGTCCCACGTCTGCACGAGCTCGTGGTCGTCGCGGCCGATGCCGGGGACGTGCATGACGCCGTTGCCCTGGTCAATCCACATGGGTTCGCTGTAGCGCGCCCATTCCTTGGGGAACACGTTGCCCGTTTCAGGGTTCGGTGAGCCTTGGTAGAGGGCGGAGAAGTCACGGGGCCCGGCTTGTATCCGGATCTGCTCCCACTCTTCGTCGGTGCGCCCAATGTGCCCGGTGAGCTCGTTCTTTCGTGCGGACTTCATCCACTCCCCGGGCTGGCGGCCGAGCGGGTCGGTTTCGCCTTCGTCGGGGTTGTGGTTCGCCTGTGCGGGGATGTTGATGACCCGCCAGCGGTCCTTGTCGGGCTGGGATAGCAAGTAGCCGGCGAGGTCGTCCACGTGCCAGCGGGTGAGAATGAGAATGACGGGCGCACCGGGGGCGAGGCGGGTGGAACCGACGGAGCGCCAGAAGTTCTTGGCTTGCTCACGGAAGGTGGGGGACTCGGCCTGGTCACGGTTGGACACTGGGTCGTCAATGAAGAGGATGTCGGCCGGCTTGCCGGTGAGGCCGCCGCGGAGGCCGACGGCCTTGACCCCGCCCTTGTGTCCGTCGAGACGCCACCCGGATACCGCGCCGTTGTCCGCAGCGATGCGGAGACCAAGGTCGAGGGTGCCGTCCTGCCCGGAGTTGTCGGTGATGAACTTGCGGATGTCCCGGCCGAACTCTTGGGCGAGCGAAGCCGCGTAGGACACGACGGCGATGCGGCGCTCAGGGTTCCGGGTGAGGAACCACAGCGGCCCGACCTTCGTGACCCGCGTTGACTTGCCCTCCTGGGGCGGCATGCTGATGATGAGCCGGTTGATGCGGCCCGCTTCGACATCCACGAGCGCCTGGTCGATCAGGTCGAGAGCGGGAGTTTGGACCGTGGAGGGGTCTATCGCCCGGGCGAGTGCGCCGGGCGTCGAATAGGTGGCCGCCGGTTCGAAGAGTCGGGCCGCGTGCTCAGCCCAGCTGATAGTCACTGGGCATCCCATCCTTCCCGCTATGAAAACAGCAGGGTTTCCCCCATCGGTCGTACGTGCTCGGGAGCTTCGACGACGAGGCCCTTATTTCCTGGGTTGCTTACTACCCCCTCGACCACCAGCACCTCATGGTCGCTGAACCAATCGTGCGCTGCGTCGAGTTGCGGGCGAGTCATCGTTACACGGACCTCGGAGTGCCTGCCATTGCGCATAGTTTGAATGGTTGCGTGGCCGAAGCTGAACTCTTTTTCGTCGCGCAGTTCGACAATCGGGCCGGTCAAAGTTTCAATGCGTGGCTTCTTTTCCTGCCTGTAGAGTCCCGCAGACTCCTTGAGGAGAGAGGCCGCATCGGCTGGAACCGAGATCCGCTGCGGCAGAGACTTAGCTGGGCTAGTTGGAGACCATTCAAAGTTCGCCTCGAAGGTCGATACCGCAGGCTCGGAAACCAGACTTTGAAGAGCATTGATGAGTTCGCGGCTGACTCCGGCAGCCACAGTCATGGCGAGTGTGTCCCCGGTCGGAATCTTGCCCGGCTCAACGATGCCGTGCTGAATTGCACTGAGCGCCTGCGCCAGCGTTCTACTCACCCGGCGCTCTTCGGGTTCGAAGTACTTTTCTTCGTACCGAAGAATTCCTTCTGCTTCAGGAACGACAGGCCGACTCAGCGGAATGAGCATTGGAAGAATGTACGAACCGTGTTTGGTGTGGCCCAGACGCGTGGACTCGAATATCTTCTCGCCAGCCTTTGAGTAATTGCCCCGAATATGTGCCTTGGCTCCTCGCGCCGTCGTTGCGCTAGCTCGCATCATGGTCCGAGCGGAGGCGAAGAGAGCGTGCCCGGCCTCTACTGGGATCGAGTCGCGTATATAGACGTCGTCGGCCGCCCGGAAGTTAGCGATGTCATATCGAATGAGGGCAATTCGCTGGGTCACAGCATCAACCGGGGTAGCCAGATTTTCTGCAAGTCTGTGCGCGGCCGCACTGAGTTGGTAACTACCGGCAGGCGCCACGAAAGGAACTCCCAAGCGCAGGCCATTCGGGTCGCTCCACGTATGTCCACCCGTACCGGTCCCGGCAACGCTCCATCCAGAAACCTCAAGATAGGTCGTCAGGTCGTCCAAGGTGAAATCTGTTCCTACGTGCTTAGACGTCACCGAAGAACTCCTTAACGTCATTGTGCCAAGTCGCCAATGTGGCGGCCGTGAAGCGGTTCGCCTCTGGTACGTCTATATGGCTGTAGCCTCCACCCGTGGGTATACGAGCCCAAAAGGCCGCCGTCTTGTGCACAGTCCTCGAAGATTTCGAGTGGTCGATCCAGGCATCCGGTTTGGGGTCCACTTGGACAATCAAAAAGTACTGCGGACCTTGAAGGTATGCCGCCCACTTTTCTACCATCCCCGGCTCTACATACCACCGCATATATCGGCCCGACGCGTGGAATGCTTTGGTAGTGCACTTCACCTGGACCTCTGCGGCGCCACTCGCGAACCGGACGGAAGCATCGATAGCGTTGACATCTTCGTCTGACGGGGTTTCTGCGACCCCGACTCCATAGTGCGCACATATGGCTGATAAATATGACACGCCATACCGGCCCTTACTACGGTTCAGTTCAAAACCGCCGGGTCGTCTAACAGCCGCCTGTGTCACTTGCGATTCCCCCTGATGCCCGACTTGGACCTCAATCTAGCATCAACTACATAGACGGCAGGCTCGGCCCACTAGTCCTCGTGGTTACTGGCTGGGGGCCTGCCGTCTCGTGGACTGCCCAGGAATCGAACCCGAGTGGTTGTGGTGATTGCTATACACCAGTCAGTCCTGCCCGCTTCGGGCGGTTGCCCGACCACCGCATGGGTGGTCGGCGCTATTCAGTTATGCCCGGCAGGCGTGCTGCCGGGACGTGAATCCCCTACCGACCATGTACGCCAGTAGATGGAAGGGGGTAGGGAAACATTGAGTGGGGGCGGGCCCGATCCGGGTCATGGCGTCGTGCCGTCGTAACGGTTCGCTCGCCGGAGGAGTCTGTGCAGCAGACACCCGCCCCCACGTGTGGGGAAAGTCAACCCGACTTGGGGGAACGGACTGACTTCTCTCGACCGGCACGTGTCCGATCTTGATTTCATCTTAGGGACAAAAGTCGCTTTTGCCAACTGTTGTGCGGCGTGTTACCCACGATGAGTGGGTAGTCAGCCCATGGCGTTGAGTACTGCTGCGGCGGACACTCCCTCCTGGCGGGTGGCGATGTCGCAAATGGGCGCGATTTTGCCGCGTGTGACCCACTTTTTGGCGGTGTCGTATTTGAGTTTGTGGCCGGCCGCGTTGAGTGCTTTGACGATCTGGGGGAGCGGAGCCAACACGTGCCAGGCTTCGGCGAGGATCCCGGCGCGGCGCTCTGCTGCGGAGGTGACTTCTTGGCAGCTGTCGCAGACGGCCCGGTCGTATCCTTCGTGGGCTTTGACGGTGCCGGGGCAGCGGACGATGGTGGCTTCTTCGAGCCATAGCCGCCCGCAGGCGCCGAGGGTGACTTTGGGGGTGACCCGGTCGGCGGCCTGCACGATGTCGCGTTCGGCGTCGAGGAGCTCGTCCAGCAAGTCTCCCGCCCAGTCCTCCAGTCGGATGGACGGTAGCCGCCGGGTGAGGGTGCGGGCGTTACCTGCCGGGGTGTCCGGCTGCTCGCGGGGCCCGTACTGGTCGCCGGTCAGGGTGCGTGTCCAACCGCCGAGCACGGCGGCGTACGTGTCGAGGTTGTCCATCATGCCCAGGTGGATCGGTGCCGCGGATCCTGCCGACGCTCCACCCCCACCGACGGACGCGTTGCCCACGGACATGTTGGTGAGCGTGTCCCGTGCCGTGTGGAGGACATCGGAGACGCGGCCGAGAGCCTTGGTCAGGGCGCGGGCGTCGTCATGGCAGAGATAGACGCCGTCAGGAGTCTCAGCCTCGCAATAGGCGCAGGTGCTCAAGACATTTCCTCCTGTCGGGCTTTTAGCTCTTGGACAACAGCGAGTGTTTCGCAGACGATCTTCCCAGTATTGGTGACGTATTCGTGCGCGTGCCCGCGTGCATACTGGCGCAAAGGTTCATCGAACTGGCGCCACTCCCTTAGTCGGAGGACGTCGGCGTGAAGAAGGCGCCCGTACAGGTAGATTTCCGCGAGTTCTAGTGCCGTCCCACCCCAGACTAGATTTGCGTCTGCATCCGTGATCCACCGTGTTTGTTCTCGAAGGTCGCTGGTGATGCTGGCGAGATCTGCGCGAAGGGCGCGGGTTCGAGGAGCCAAGGATCGATCGATACTGCTGATTGATGTCGTGACTCGATCTAGATGGACAGGCTCTGACTTGAGAAGTCCCAACGGTCGTACGTAAACAAGATGCTGCGTAAGGTCGGCGTCGCTTAGCCCCGCTGCGATTTTTTGACGATCTTCGAAACTCGACTCGTCGCAGCGGTGTATGAACCTGTGCAGGGGCAAGCTCACGAGGTCAATGGCCAGCTCAGCGAAAGCATCTAGTCGTTCCCAATCGTTAAGATGTTTCGTCATGCTGGTGTCCCTTCGATGGCGCGGAGTTCGGTGGGTACAACGACTTGGGCGGTCTCCCATTGCTGGGGTGTGAGGTTGAGTCCGTTGAGGATGCGGCGGAGGACGGTGGCCACTAGTTCGCCTTGGGATTCGGCGAGGCGGACACGGCGTTCCTCGATGCCGGCCTTGAGTGCGGCGGCTGAGACTTTGACCAGGTGGTCGCGTTCCCGCACGTACAGCTCGTACCAGATGGATGGGGTGGACTTGAAGGTCTCCTTGTCGATGGGGCCTTCCGGGCCCGCCCCGAACTCGTGCTGGGTGCGCCCCCACGACAGTTCGTCGCTGTCGAGTTCGGCGACCTTACTGCGAAGCCACTGCACGTGCGCGTGCGTTATGCGGATCTCTTCGAGCAGCGCAGCGCCAGGATCGACGTCAGGGTACTTCTCTCGGATGCCAAGGGTGGTCACAGTGTTCTCGAGCTCCTGCTCTGCGTTTCGGGCGTCGGCGGCGCGTTTGGCTTGGGGGCTGGCCCCACCATGCTTGCCGCACCGGGTCGCGCCTTTCGGTGGTGCCCCGCCGCACGGGTCGTCGTTCCTCTTCCGGGCGCCGCAGATCAGCCGGCCCGCCGCGTTCACCTGGCCGGGCATATACATCGGGTCGCCCTTCCACTTCTGCACGGCCGACGCGATGTGGCCGTCCAGGTCAGTTATTCGGGGCATGATTCCTAACTCAGTTCGCTGGGGTCTGCGGCGGGGGCTGGAGGTTCAATGTTGAACGCAGTGAAGACGAGTCTGAACCAGTTGGCGGCGGCGTCCGTTGTTGCGGCCACGGAACGGTTGGCTACGTGCAAGTCGTAGGACTCTTGCAGCGTCCTGCCTGGGGCATCCTTGGCCCTCGGGTCAACCGCATGGATTCCTTCACTCGGCTTCCAGCGGAGACTGCGCGTGATGTAGACGATGCCGCCCGGTGGGGGGTCGAGGAAGTTCCGGGCGGGCGGTCCGGACATCGTCACAACCACTTCATGAGCATGCCTGTTGCGCAGCCATCTCAGCCCGTCCACGACTTGGCCGTACCGATCAGCGTTGCGCGATGCTCGGTACGGGTTCTTTCCAATTGCGCGTTCCAGAGACTCGTCGATAGTCAGTGCCCACCAAACTGATTCGACGGCGGCCGCCCATGCGCCGGCGGCGTCCTTCCGTGAACTCTCGTGGCGACGGAATGCGGCAAACATGTTGTTGTAGGACCAGTGGATGCCACGCAGGACTTCCGCGGGAATGGGCGGGATGGGGTCGCCCGTCCATTTGGCAGTGGCGGCGGTCATTGGGTCGCGGACTATCATGCGTCCTGCCCCCGGTCACTCTGGGTCGGGCCGCCGCCTCCAGCGGTGCCCTCCCGTGCAGGACTGGCACCAAAGAAGACCTCTTCATCGATGCCTGGAATCACGCTAAGTCTCTCCCTTAGCTGTTCGAGTTGGACCTTCCCTTCCTTGGCCTCGGCCGGCGTGCCATTGGCGACTCTGAATTTTTCCCTTTCGGCGACCATGCGCAGGCCAGTCTTGGCACGGTCATCGGGACTGTTTTCCCACTCCTCCAGCAGGTCCATGTGGAGATCTATGGCCTTCGCCAGTCGGCGAATCCTGTCATCGTCCTTCTGCCCCGGGACTCCATTCTGGTGGAGTGCCGCGTTCAAGATGCCGAGATGCCACAAAGTGACGGGCTTGAGCTCGTTTCGGTGCTCCCAGTTGAGCATCCGCCAGATGCGTCCCGTCGCGTTGGTCTTCTGCAAGAGCTCACTCAAGTCGTTCCGCCGCTGAAGTATTGCGACTTGCGACTCATACCAAGTCGCCAGATGCGTCACCAGTGCTTCGCGACTTGCTGCAGCCGCTCGCTCCTCTCTCTCCTCCTGCGCAAGCCTCAAGGCAAGCTCGAGTTCGTTATTCATGGCTGCCAGCGTGGCGACAGAGTTCCGCCAGGCGAACGTGGCCAAGAGGGCGAGGCCCATAGTTGCCACGGCAGTGAGTGCAGTCCCCAGCATCGTGAGGAAGACGATTGTGTGTTCAGACATCCTGGTCTACTTCCACTGATGCCGAAGCGCGGACGCCGTCTAGTTGGTCAAGTTCGGTGAGCACATCCCGAAAATTCTCTTCGATCTCCTGCCTATGTTGCGGAGAGACCTGCCACTTCTGCATGTTGCCGATGTATGAGCCGATCATCTGCTGAAATGTTGCCCTGTCGCTTTCATGCTTGGCAGCAGCCAACGCCGGATTATCGTCGGCCAGGTTAGGGGAATGGATGGCGTCAACCCGCTGTCTCAGCAAGGTATTCCACGCCCCAGAGACCCGCCTGAACTCAGGGTTGTCCTTCCACAATTGCATGCTCCACCCCAGCCAAGCCCGAGTTGCAGCTTCCTTGTGGTCGGTCAACGCCTCCGCACTGATTTGGCGAGTTTTGTCCAGTACGGCATTGGCCATGTCCAAGACAGCGGTCAAGTATGTTGCCATGAGGTCGATCTGACGGCTTTGGACTGCGAGCGATTCATCAAACTCTGTCTGGTCCTTGGCGAGCCTGCCAGCAAGCTCCGCGTTAGCCATGGCTAGCTTGTTCTCGTGACTCTTTGTGCCACGTAGCACGAGATACGCGGCTGCAGCCGCAACGATGCCGCCGAGGATAGAACCGAGGGTTCCGCTAAGCAGCACTTCGGCCCATCCATTGTCACGGATGCGCTCAACGATAGCGGCTATAACCTGATCGGCCACGTGCCGGCTTGCTCGTTCGATGAGCTGTTCTTGAATGTCTGGGTTCACTGGCAAATCCTAGGCGCGTAGTCGTGCAGGTATGGCGGCACCGCGACGGTGCCGGCGAATGATCGGGTGTTGCGTGCCCGGCGATCACGGGCGGCGACGCATGGCGGGTCTGTGCTGTCTGGGTAGCATTCGCTCATGCTGCCAAATCCTCCAGTGCTGCCCGGTAGGTGCCAGGGTTCCAGATGGGGGGTGATGGGAGGCGATACGGGGGACTGGACGTCTACTACGCGGCCTGTCCAGTAGCCGACCTGCACGCACTGGATGACCTTGTCCTGTTTGCAAACATCCGGGACGCCCGACCATTCGGTGTGACGCCGCAGGCGCCCGGGGCCAGGATCAACTTCGGGGTACTTCTCACGGACGCCAAGTGTGGTCTCGGTGTTCTCGAGGACCCGAGCTGCCAGCCGCTGTTCGACGGTGTGCCTAGTTTGAAAGCTACCTCCGCCATGCCTTCCGCAGCGATTGCCGCCCTTGATTGGCGCTGCCTTGCACGGGCTGCCCTCGCGGCTACTGGCGCCGCAGTCAGTTCGCATTGGCTTCCTTGCCGCTGCGCGAAGTCTTGCCTTTAGGAAAGAACCACGACGACGTATCAAGCAACGCATAGGGATCGTCCGCAGGAAAGTCGGACATTGCGTCCTTGAAAGTGTTCCCCTCGTTCAATTCGATCGCGACGTTAGGACTCCGAGTCCTGTTTACTGCCGCGAAGGGGTTATCAGTGAATGTGCATTTTGTGAAGACGAACCTGTAGGCCGAACTGCTCCTCGGGACCTTGATGGCGCGCCCGTTAAATGTGCAGCGCTCGAACACAATCGTCCGCGGAAAGCACGGGCTGTTCGCTTCTTCGAATCGAAGTCGCGACCCCTTGAATGAAGAATCCCTGAAGACGACTCGCGATGGTTCCTCTTCCGCTGGTAGGAAAGGAAAGTCCACGAATAGGTCAGCATGAATGAGCGTCAGCATCGGAAAAAGCAGATAATCCTGTTCCGGACTATTCATGGAGACTTTTAGTAGTCCGCGCTTCACTGTCGTTTTCTGGATCACAGCGGTCGACTTTGTCAGTGACAGTTGAGCGGACTGTATCTTTACCGCCCCGCTGATATTCCATCCCACAATTTTGCCGAAGGGAGCACGGGTCGTACCGAAGTCGATGTCAGCGGAGGTCCATCCAGCACGGTCACCGTTCGTCCCGACCATGCGCTCCTGAAAAATCGCCCCGATCGTTGCTCGGCGCAGATGATTACCGCTGTCGTCCCAGCTGCCTTCGGGTAGGGCGGCAACCAACATCCTTATGCAATCGTCGCGGTCTGCGAATCGTTTGAGACGATCCCATTCATCGGCGATCGTAGCCATTGAGATGCAACCGGCAATTGCCAAGCTGGCGTTAGAGTCACCTATTTGCTGCGCGGCTGCGGAGTATCGAGTCCTCAACTGATTCTCGTACTCTGCAGCGTGCTGTTGCCTGGTCAGTTCGTATGTCCGTGACGACAGATCCAACGTTTTGGAGGCCTGAGTTTGGGCCTCTGCCGAAAGCTCTAGCGCCCTTTCGGCCACATGTTGCCTGCGATAGGACAAGAACAGAGTGACGCCGACTCCGAGCGCTGCAACGGCCGTGATCCCGTTGCGCACGACTTCGAACATTTCCTGTTGGTCCAATGGTGGAATCCACTGCCAGGCATCACTTGTCACGGTGGCTTGGGCCGCGAAGTACCAAATGGCGAGGAATAGGGCAGCGCATGAGGTAACAAAGCCCCACAGAACAACCCAGCCAAGGCCCATCACCGTTGCCTGTTTCGGGGCTTCTTTTGTGTCAGTTTCACTCATACGCCAATCCTAGGTGCGGGATCCAGAAGGTATGGGAGGGCCACGACGGCGCCGACTAGGCGCTTAGCAGCTTGCCGGCGCAGTTCGACGCATGGCGGGTGTGGGCAGCCTGGGTAGCATTCGGAAGCCTGCCGTGGCTTGGGTGGCTGGTAGGGCACGTCGTAGTAGGTCACAGCGCGCCTACCATCCCCTCGATTTCTACATGGTCGAGTGCGTTGACGGAGCCGTGGTCGGCCCCGAGCTCGTCAATGACGACGAGTAGGACGGTGCCGTCGGCGAGGTGGTTGACTTCGAGCAGTTGCCCTTTGATGGTGCGGGTGTCGGAGTGCCGGCCGCCGGGGATAGTCGCACGGAGCCGACGGCCACGGTCGAGACCGGACAAGGTTTGGGCTGGACGGGTCACGGTGCCGGCAGACTGGTCACGGGGACGAGGTGGGAGTGCGCGATATCGAAGTCCGCCGTCGCCCCTTTCGCTTCGAGGCCAATCGTGGTCACGCCGTTGGCGTGGTGGCACACGGCGATGAGTGTCCCGCCGAAGTGGACGGCCGCCCCAAGGTCCTTAGGCATCACACCTTCGACAGTTTCGCCGATGTGATACCCGGACAGCCTTCGCGCTTCCATGCTGATGCTCATGCCTTGCCCCTGAGTTTGGTGCCGTCGCCGCTGATGGGGGTGGCCCAGCCACGGTGATGGTAGTCGGACACAACTTCGCGGACGTTGTCGAACTCCTGTGCGGCGTACTCGTACTGCTCCCTCTGCTCGGGGTGATTGTTCGGTCCGCACCAGCAGTCGCCGTATTCTTCGTGGCTCATCGTCTGCACGACGTACTTGGACAGGTCGACGGCGGCGTTGAGGTCGGCCAGGGTCGGCGCGGTGTGCGGGTGGTAGGCGGCGGCAGCCTTCTCGTTAGCGCCCATCAGTGGCCTCCAGTGCCTTGATGGTCGGACAGGGCCAGTTGACGTCGCTGTAGCTGGGGTCGTACTCGCAGTCTTCGATGTCACTAATGACCGAGCTATCCGTGCAGGTGCGGCAGAGGGTTGCCATTTCGATCTGCTCGCCGTCGGCGTCGGTCTTGAATACCCCGTTCATGACGTCGAATTCGTAGACGGTCACGGGAGGGTGCAGCGCCTTCACGGCGTCGAGCTGTGCAGCCTGCGCGTCGATGTGGGCCAGTAGCTCCGCGATGACCTTGTGTCCGGCGAGGTGTTCGGCGACGGTCTCCACACCGGTGCCGCGCCGAATGACCGTGGTCACTTCGTCGGACAGGTCGGCCACGTTGTACGCGAAGTCCGCTTCACCCAGCGCGTCGGCCAGGTCCTCGAAAAGCTGATCCCGGGATATGTCGCTCATTCGCCGGCCCCGTAGTGCAGGACGGTCGCGGGGAGTGCGATGGCACGGAAGCGGCCTTGCGGGCCGACCTGGTCGTAGACACGGTGGAACCCGGACTCGTCGTGGGTTTCGCTGATGCGGTACACGTCGCCGTGCTCGCGGTAGGAATCCAGCACGACTGAATCCAGGGGCAGCGCTTCGAGTTCTTCAACGGTGGTCACGGTGCGTGCCTCGTGGGCGGCGATGAGGATGACGCGCACCTCGGCGGAGAGTTCTTCGACGGCGTCGGGCTGGTAGCGGCCGCCCATGCTCTTGTCCCATGCGAGGGCTGCGGCTTCGACTTCGGCTTCAGTGGGCTGGTAGTCGCTCATGCGCGGGCCTCCGTGTCTTTCGGTGCAGCGTGGGCTTTCACCCAATCTTTGAGGCAGGCAGCTCCGCAGATGTCGCCTTTCGTGCCGTCCCGCTCCGTGACGGTGATGGGGGTGGGCTTCTGGGTGCCGCACTGGTCGCAGACGGTAACGGTGCTCATTTCCCTGCCTCCAGGGTGCTGGCGGCGTTGGCGGCGTCGGCGACCCGTTGTGCGTCCTGCCGGGAGGTGAATCCGTAGTCCCGCGGGGCGGCCATGAGCGTGTCCAGGTTGACCCCGTTGGGGGATTTGAGGACGGCGGCTGTGGTGAAGTAGTCGTTATCGTCCGCAAAGCGGCGGGCGACCGGCTCGTACCAGACCACGATCTCCCGGTTGCGCCGGGTGACCTCCTGCACGAACGTCTCCTGCGGCTCAAGGTAGGAGGTCGTTGTGGCGCACTCGCACCGCTCGGCGCTTTCCCGACCGCGGGGGGTGGTGTAGTGGAGGTTGCGGTCCTCGTCGCACTTCTCGCACTTGGGTCCCTGCTGGTGAGCTATGCCCAGGCGATAGCGAGGTTCAGCGAGGGTGGCCAGCAGGGTGCGCAGGCCCTCCTTCTGGACCTCGGCCTTGGCCTCCCGGGAGGCGCGCTCCATCTTCCGCTCGTACTCGGCCCGGGCGTTCCGGGCGTCCCGCTCCAGCTGGTCCAGGTGGGTGATCTTGTCGGCCAGTTCCCGGTTCTTGGTGCGCAGGGTCTCCAGTTCGTCCAGGACTTCGCGCTTGACGGCGGCGCGCAGCGTGTCCTTGAAACCGTCGATCGCTTCGTCGAACTCGCCGGGTTCGGGGTAGAACTCCTCGTAGTAGGGGGTAGCGCTCATTTGCCTAGCTCCAGTTCGATGAGGCGGTCGATGGCGGCACGCATCCCGATGCCGAGGTCTGCGTAGCCGAACGCGTTGGTGTACTCGTTGGCTAGTTCGTTGCGGCGGCGGGCCAAGTCTTCGTCGTTTGGCCAGATGACCGCATCCGCGAAGTCGTCGTGGAGTTCGCGTGCGGCCTTGGCGATCTTGATCCAGCGGTTCTTGTTGGCGGCGGGCGGCCAACCGTTCTTCGGTGGCAGGCCGGCGACCGCGAGGCAAAGCCGGAGTGCTTCGGCTTCGAGGGCCGCCTTGTCAGCGTTCGCTTGGGCGATTGCTTTGACGTTGCCGATGTGCTCACGCAGGGACAGCACGGCATCCTCTAGGGCGGTCGGACCCTCGGCGGGATTGGGGCAACCAGAGTTGCCTGCGGCTTCGAGTACGGCCAGGGCGAGGGCAGGGGCATCGCCTCGGCTGAGGGCACGGCCCGTAGCCGGGGCGCCGGCCGAGTCTTGGAACTCGATGACAACGAGGTTGCCGCCGATGGACCCGATTTGGACCTTGTCGCCATTGTCTGCGGTGAACGTGCTCACTTGCCGGCCTCCAGTGCTGCGATCGCGTAGGCGAGGGTCTGCGAGTCGAGGCCCTCGGTGCCGTCGAAGGGCCCGGACAGTTTGGTGATTGCGGCGTCGATCCGATCCTCGGTGGCGATGATGCGGTCGATGAGGTTCTGCGTGTAGTGCAGCTGCCTACCGTAGGAATTGACGGCGGTGAACTCGTCCGCGAGTTTGTCGCGGCGCCCGGCCAATTTGGCTTCCCGCTCCTTGGCTTCGGCTTTGGCGCGCTGAATTCCGATGTGCTCGCGGAGGTGTGCAAGTGCCAACTGGTCGGACTCGGCGTGATCGAAAGGCGCCTCCTGCACTCCCGCGGCTTCGAGGAACGCGAGCGCGATGGTCGGCGCGTCTGCTGCGGGGAAGACGGCGCAAATGGAGTGCCGGCCGTCCTGGAGGTCGATGTAGACGTCCGGTGATGCAATGCGGGTCTCGACGGTCAGCGCGATGCTGTTGTCGAAGTCGGTCTTGAAAGTACTCATTGGGTGTCCTTCGGGTGGGGCGATTGTTGCCGTTGTCTGCTGCTGGTCACCACTCTATCGCCTACCAGTAGGTATGTCACCCACGACTGGTGGGTATCACTGGCGCAACTCCGCCACGATCGAACCGTCAACCAACCCCGCCGGCCGCCACACCCCAGCATCCTGGCCCGCCGCCGCCAGAGCTTCCACCCACGCCTTCTGCTCCGGCGACACCCGACCCGCCGCCGTCTTCAACTCCCGGAACAACACCCGGCCCCGCCGCGTGCTCACCAACACCAGGTCAGGGAACCCCGGCGCACTCCGGCGGCTGTCATGCGTGTGATACCGAAGCTCATACCCGTGGAACGCCGCCAACTTCAACACCGCCGACTGGAAGTTCCGCTCCGACATCGGCGGCAACACCCGGGCCGGGACCGCAGCGCCCCGGGTGCTGGGCTGGCTTCTCCCGGTCGAACGGGTGGCGGCTGGGGGATTGCGTGTCGTGGTCATTTCTGGGGCCTCCTGTGGGTCACTGGCGGTTGGGGTCGGCATGGTTTGGGTGGGGCTCACCTACGGTGGGGTCTGCGTTCCAGCGTTTGCCGATGTGGGTTGGGGGGCGATCTCCGACTTTGACGTCTGCGAGGCATGAGCGGCAGTTGTGAGCGGGTTCGGTGTCGTGGTCTTGGCAGGGGGCGGGTGGCGGGAGGTGGGCTTTGGCGGTTTCGGGCCAGTGGTCGCCGGGGTGGAAGATCGGGGCGGGGGTTTTGCAGGTGGGGTCGAGGGCTTTGGTGGTGGCGGCGAGGATGAGTGCGCCGAAGCTGGGGACGTTGCGGTTGTTGCCGAGGATTGTCATGAGCGATTGGATGCCCCATTCGGGCCTGATCTGGTGGAGCGTGTGTGCGACGAGGCTGGCTTGCTGGTGTGTGAGGTCTGGCATTGGGGGTCCGTTCGTTGCGTGTGGTGCTGGTGGGGCAGGGTGTCGTGCGTCACTTAACACCATTTGCTGGGAGGTCGCTAACCGCGGGTTTGGGGCTTGGTCGCTTCGGTGCTGGTCAGCTCGGTGTGGCGTGCATTCCAGTGTGGCGGCGCTTGACGGACATCACATCTGCGGAGCGCCAACCAGGTGTCGCGTGCCTTCGCGTCACTTAGGTGACGATTGGTTGGAAACTCTTTCTCGGTCTTTGAACTGATCAACAGCGATTCTTGGATGGGGCTGGGAGGTGAGTAGAAGTACTTGGTCTTGGTCTTGGTCTTGGGCATTGTTCCGAGTGCGTTCCGTACTGCGTTCGGAACGGTGGCGGGAACGCGTTCGGAACGCGTTCGGAACGCGTTCGGTGGTTGGTTTAGAACGGGGGGAGGCTGGTTTCTTTGTGCGTTCCTCCGCCTCTTTTTTGAGCCGGTGGCGTTCCTTGCGTTCGGCGGCGTCCGCCTTGTCTTGCAGGACCTTCACCCTCGTCCGCTGGTATTCGGCCCAGGACAGGAACATGTACCCGTCGTCTGTTTCCTCCCACAGGCGGGCCTTCACAAGCTTCCCGGCCAGAGACTTCCCGCGGGGCCACGAGTCCACAAACCATGTGGGGACGTTCCCGTCGGTCAGGTAGTCCGTGCAGTACGTCCCCGCGACCGTCCAGAGCCCTATGGCTTCGAGGCCGGCACCCCTGACTTTGGGGTGCGAGTGCATCTTGTCGTCGGCGTTGAACCAGGCCATGTTCAGCCCCTTTCCGGGATAATCTGAGGGCAACTTCTATCGGATTGAGGGCAGAAATGTCGCATTGGGATAACCGGAAATGTGGCTGGTGCGGGACCATCGCGCATATGAGTCCGGCGGGCCAGGTAGTCATTCACCACGACATTCACGCCGGGCAGAAGGTCGCGTGCGGCCCGTTCAAGTGCGCTAAGTGTGGACGTATGTCCATAGGAGTCCACCTGTCTCCGGGCAGGAATGTGGGCACTTACGGTATGGACACGTGGCACTACGATCCTCCGCATATTTGGTCTCCGACGTACGTCGAAGGGCAGGACTTCGAGGATGTGCCCGAACACATCGCGGTGGCTGCTGGCGAGGCGTATAAGTCGTCCAGCATTGGCAACGACATGTCCGCCATCCTCATGGCGCGAACGGTGATTGAAGCGACCGCTAAGGACCGAGGCATCACGTCGGGGAGCCTCGCTGCAAAAATTGATGCCATGGAGGCCGCGGGGCTCATTCGCGCACACGTCAGGGAATCCGCGCACGAAGTCCGGCACTTTGGCAACGACATGGCTCACGGAGACATCACCGTTCAAGTGGAAGTCGAGGATGTGGCTGAGGTGCTGGCTCTTATGAACGAGATCTTGAACGAGGTCTACCAAGGGCCCGCGAGGCTCGAAAAGGTGCGTGCACGGCGTCTGGCTAGGAATGGCGCCTCCGGGGTGTGAGTTCATCGGGATTCCTTCCTGTTGATGATGCTGGTCCAGTGCCAGGATCCGCGGTCGCACACGTAGTAGCGGACCCTGTTCGATCGGCCTTTGACTTGCGCGATTGCCTTGTGGAGGCGCCGGGATTCTTGCTTGGTGGGGGCGTACACCTTCCCGCATACGCAGTAGGCGAGGTGGAGTTGTCGGGGCGGATGGTGTTTCACTCGGTGCGCTCGGGGAAGTGTCGAGTGGCGACGTGCTGGGGCGACATTGTGAGACTTTCTGGTGCATGTGCCGCCAGTGGGCAATCTACCCACTGGCGGCGGTTCAGTTGGGCATGACTATGCTGCGGGTCGTGTTGCGGTGTCCTCCAGGTCGAAAAGGGTTGGCATGTCCTGTTTCCGTTCCTCGGCTTCGAGGTATTTCACGGAGTCGGCCCAGTATCCGGGGTTGAGTTCGGATGCCCGGCCGCGGCGGCCTTGCTTGATGGCCATGAGCGGGACGGATCCGAGACCGCCGAAGGGGTCGTACACGAGGTCGCCGGGGTTGGAGTAGCGGGCGATCAAACGCTCCGGGATGTCGAGGGGGAACGGGCACACGTGCATCTGGACGTTGCGGCGTTTCTGCTCCCCGTTGAGGGTGTGCATGCGGGTCACGTCGTGCCACACGTCGGGGGTCCAGGATCCGGGCGCGAGGGACATGAACGTGGCCGGCAGTGCGCCCTTCCCTTCGAGCGATTCGCCGATCTTCACATGGGATTCGTAGTCGTACACCTCCCGCAGTGTCTGGTCGGTGAACAGCCTCGAGCGCTGCTCCACGGGCAGTGCGGCGAGCTCGTCCGGGGTGAGCGGCCGGTCGCCGGAAGACCGCCAGAACGCGTGCGCGTCGACCTGCCAGCGGGCGAGGGAGTAGTCGGCTTTCTCCTTGGCCACCCGCTCGTCTGCGTAGCCTTTGGACCGGTCGGTTTGGGGCTTGTGGAACAGCAGGATGTATTCGGGGGAGCCGACACCCATCTTGGTTCCGTCCTTACGCATCTCCGTGTAGCCGAGCCGGTACGTCTGGTTGTTCTCCCGGACGACGTCGGTGACGACGGTGATCATGCCCATGAAGTCGAAGTTGTGCTTGAGGCCGTGCATGAGCGCTTCCGCGTGGAATGGGGAGACGGTGGGGACGCCGGCGCCGGTGACGTTGCCGAAGTTGATGCGGTCCTTCACGTGGCAGGCGTAGATCCTGCCCGGGGCGAGCATGCGGTGCAGCTGCGGGGTGAGGTAATCCATCTGGGCCCAGAAGTGGTCGTTGTCGTCGGTGTGCCCGAAGTCGTTGTAGCTGGGCGTGTACTCGTAGTGGTTGGAGAACGGGATCGACGTGACGATCAGGTCCACCGAGTCGGTGGCCATGTTGCGGGTTTCGTCCACGCAGTCGTTGTTCGCGAGGAGCCACCCTTCCCCGGACGCTTCGAGCCGTTCCACGCCCATGGAGCGGGTGAGTGCTTCCGTGATGCTGTTCCGGGAGAGCCCGTATTGCTTGATGATGTCGGTCATGGTGTTGGTCAGCTCCTTGTGTGCGGTCCATTTGGTTTTGAGGGCGGCAACGACTTCGCCCTCGGATTCGGCGTGGATCATGTGGATGGTCACCGGGCGCTGCTGTCCGAACCGTTGGATGCGGTGCCAGGCTTGGAAGGTGTCGTTGAACTTGTAGGTGACGCCGGCGAAGATGGCGGAGTTGCACTGCTGGAAGTTCAGGCCCTGGCCCAGCTGCACGGGCTTCCCGATGAGCGCGTAGGTTTCCCGGTCCCGCCACTGGTCGATGCGGCGTTCCGCCTCGTCGGTGTCGAGTGAGCCGTGCACGGACGAGTGGGTGAGCCCTTCGGCCTTGAATGCCTTCTCGATCGCGGCCTGCTCATCGTTGAGGTCGCACCAGAGGATGATCTGCCCGTCGTCCTTCGCATGGTGTTCGCGGACCATGGCCATCATCAGGCTGATGCGGGATTCGAGGCTGTCCCGCTTCTCCCGGGCCGTGCCCTTCAGGTCTTTCGTGCCGCCGCGGAAGAGCCGGGCTTGGCCGTCCCGTTCGACCTCCGCGGTGGTGTGGTCCACGGGCACTTCATGCCATTCCACGGTCATGGCCGGCAGGTCGTACCCCTCATCGGAGTAGCCGAGGTCGGAGGGCCGTTGGAGGAAGATCGACCACGAGTTCAGCCACATGAAGAACTCGTCCCGCTTGTGCGGGTACAGGGTCAGGTTGTTCGCCTTGGTGGAGTCGCGTTGGAACCACCTGGTGAGGGCGCCGCCGGTGTCCATGATGCCCAGGAACCCGGCGTAGTGGATGAGCTCCTTGTACCGGTTGGGGGAGGGGGTGGCCGTGGCGACGAACCGGTAGGGGACGGTCTCGAACATGGTCAGGAACGTCTGGTACGTCTTGGACCCGAACGACCGGAGCACGCCCGCCTCGTCCAGGGACACGGCCGTGAACTGGTTGACGTCGAGCTTCCCGTCACGGACGGTCTCGTAGTTGGTGACGTAGATGCCGGGCCCGTCGATGTCCTCGGCGCGCCGGATGAACTTGATGTCCACGCCGCAGTGCTGCCGTCCGTCGCGGATGAACTCGCCGCGGACGCCGAGCGGGGCGATGATCAGCGCGGATCCGCCAGCGTGGGCGAGCGTGAGACGCAGCGTCTCGATCTGCATCACGCTCTTCCCGAGACCGAACGCCGCGAAGATCGCCCGCCGTCCACCCTCCACCGCCCATGCGACGACGGCTTTCTGGTGGTCCTTCAACACCGGGCTGACGTCGGCCAGCTCGATCGGCTGCCCATAGTTCTTCTCGAACGCAACCTTCGCCTTCAGGAAGTCTGTGTAGTCGCTCATGCCGCGTGCCCCTTCTCGGTGATGGCCTTCATCGCCCGGTACTCGTTCAGCCCGCCGACGATCGCGTGCAGGCACCAGAGAAACTGTGCCGAGTAGGTCTTGAAGTCGTGCTCCCAGGCGTCCATGTAGCGCCAGCCGCCGGCGTTGAACTCGTCCAGCGCGTGGAACGCTTCGGAGGAGTCGCATGGCAGGTTGTACAGCAGCTCGGACCGGATCGACCGCCACACAGACGCCGCGAAATACGGTTCCTCCTGCTCGCGGCGCTGCCAGAAGTTCTCCAGCACGAACCGCTTGAACTCGACCTCGCTGTACTCCTCCCGGGGGCTGTGCTTGTCCTCGGCCTCCACTTTCTGCGCCCAGTAGCCGGCGTTCACGTGCCCGCGGAAGAAGTCGGCCATGTCCGTAATGCGCGAGAACACATAGGTCCCCATGTCGCCGCGGATCGTCAGCTGGCCCGGCGTCGTGACGATCTCGAACCAGTACATGCTGGTCCCCGGCTTCTTGAACAGCAGGTGCCGGTAGAGGCCCTGATCCAGCCGCACGGTCATTTCATGCTCGGCCGTGTCGCGGTTGTAGCGGGCCAGCATTTCCGGGTGGTAGCGGTCCTGGGGGTGTACTTCGAGCGGCTTCACGCTGCCACCCCCAGGGAGTCAGCGCCGATGCTGATGAGGTCGCGGGCGGCAGGCGGAGTGACGGCGTTGCCTGCCTGCTTGACCTGCTCGCGCTTGTTTCCGGTCATGATGTACTCCTTCGGGAAGGCCATGCCCGCAGTGATTTCGTGCGGTTCGAGCATGCGGAACGTGCAGTCTTCAACGCGTGGCGGGGTCGTGGACATGAGCCCGTGGTGCTGCCCGTTGGCGGCGAACGTGTCCATGACGTCGTGCGGCGACTTGGGTGCGTTCTGGCCACGGAGCGTGATCATCGCGTACCGGTCGACGGTGGTGAGAGTGCCGATCGGTTCGGTGACCCGCTGCGGCTTCGAGGATCCGTAGTAGGGCATCAGCAGGGCGGTCTCGTTGCGGGTCGTCTGCGTGCGCATCGCATCGTAGGCCGACGCGGCTTCCTTCCCCTCACGGCCTTCCACCGGGATCATGAGCGGCGGCACGGCAAGGCCACGCGTGTAGCTCGTGGTCTGCGTCGCGAACGGCTCCCCGGTCCGGCTGATGATGTTCGACCCGCGGACCGAGTCGATGACCAGCCCATGCTCGAGGCTGCCCGTCTGCGTGCGCAGGGCCTCGTGCGTCGGCCAGATGCGGTAGTAGTTTCCACCCTTGCCTGATGCCGAATCGTACGTGTTCCCCTGGGCGTGGACCTGCAGCGGCCCGTGCCCGAACTTGTCCAGTCCCGCCTTGATCCTGGCCATGGTCTTTGGCGCCAGCGGACGGGTGCGGTCGCCGATGCGCTGCGCGGGCAGCGACCAGTCGATGGCGGAAGCCGCGGGGAGCCAGCCGGGCTCGATGATCGCATTCCGGCAGGACACGTTGGGGCATCGGTAGACGTACTGGGCCCGGTAGCGGCCCCACCGGTCAGCCTTCTTGAACACCTGCATGGCCCGGACGGTGTCGTCGCACGTCGGGCAGTACGCCATCGGGCGGAGCCGGTCGAAGTCGGGCTTGGCGTTGCCCTTCTTCCAGAACATCACGTACATCCGGTCCCGGGACTGCGGCGCCGGCAATCCCGCGAGCTGGGCGTGCATGCTGTTCATGTAGACGATGTGGTGCTCGTACCCGAGCGACTTCATGGCCATCAGCCAGGCGTCGAACATGATCCAGCGGGCAGCGTCAACGACGTTCTCAGTGATGATCAGCTTGTAGTTGTGGTGTTCCGCGAACCGGGGGACGTCCCACATGGTGGCGCGGGACCGGTCTGCTGCCTCGTCGGCGAGGTGGTCGCCGAACAGATCCGGCTGGTTGGTGATGCGCTTCCGGCCCTTGGCCACCGAATGGTTGGTGCACTCCGGGGAGGCCCACAGGATGTCGGAGTGCGCGACGTAGCGCGGGTCGGTCTGCGAAATGTCTGCCTGGACGTGTGCCGCGTCCGGGTGGTTTGCGTTGTGGGTTTCGATGGCGCGGTCCCAGTGGTTCATCGCGGTGCGGACCTCGATGCCCGGGACGCTAATCGCCCCGGTGGAGGATCCGCCGGCGCCGCAAAACATGTCGGTCAGGGTGAGGCTCATTTGTTCTCTCGATTCAAGAATTCTTTGCGGGCATCGTCGTGGATTTCGTCCGGGGATAGGCCGTGCTCAGTGGCCCATTCCCAGATGAGCTCGTGCCAGTCGCCCATCTCGCCTCGAAGGTTCCAGTCATGCGCGACCCGGTCTGCGTCCCGCGGGGCGTGCTTCTGGATCTGCATGAGGAGGTCGACGGCGCCGGCGGAGGCGAGGAACGCCTGCAGGTGCACCCGATACTTCAGCTTGGCGATGATGGCAGCGTCCGACTTGTCTTCAGCCGCGAACCCGAAGGCTTCATCGACAAGGATTTCCATCGATGCCGAGATCTTCAGCGCAGAATCGAGTTCGCTCTTGATCAGGAGCTCGGCTGTGACGATTGGATCCGGCCAAGCAATGTCCGGCAGGACCGGCTGGACGACGGCGCTCATGGGAGCCTCACCGGCATGACCAGCTTTTTGGTGCCCTCGTCGTCGGAGGGGGTGAACAGCGCCGGCTTCGGCGCCTCGGTGAACCCGATGCGCAGCTGCTCGCCCGGGGTGACGGACACGGCCCACATCAGGTACGCAGGGTTGTATGCGACGGTGATCGGGTCGCCGTCCAACTCGCAGTCGATGGTCTCCTGAGCCTGCGCGTCCTCGCCCGTGCCGGCGTCCACCGTCACGGTCTCGGCGCTGAAGACCAGGCGTACGGGTGTGTTCCGCTCGGCCACGAGCGACACCCGATCCAGCACGTCCGCGAGCTCCTGGCGGTCCAAGAGCGCGACCGTAGGCGTGTGGTTCGGGAACAGGGAAGCGATTTTCGGGAAGTCCCCGTCAACGACCGTGGTCGTGGACGCCCGCTGTCCGGACCGGATGCCGAAGAGGTTGCCGTCGTGCAGCAGGCTCGTCGCGCCGGCGGTTTGCTTTGACATGTCCGCCAACCACTTGCCCTTCACGTTCACCATGAAGTCATCGCCGGCCGGAGTCCACGGGATAACCGCCTCCGCCAGCCGGTACCGGTCGGTGGCCCGGAAGGTCAGCTTGTCGCCGGTGGCCGAGATATTGACGGCTCACAAGAACTGCAGGGCCAAGTCGCTGGCCACCGCACCGGTCACCTGCTCCACGGCGTACGCCAGCGCGGCGCCGTCCACCGTCCCGGCGACGTCGCTCACGTCGTGGATCGTCGGGTAATCGGCCAGGTCCATGGCCGCGAGGCTGAACACGGCCGTGCCCGCCGTGATCGTGGCCTTCGACCCATCCACGGTCAGCTTCATTGTGCGCTTGCCCAGCTTCCGCACAATGTTCGTGAACATGCCCGCGTGCAACAGAACGTTCCCCGCGGTGGCCACCTCGGCCTGCACGGTCGTGCGGGACGATTCCGTGTAGTCGGAACCCGACAGCAGGATCTGGTCGGTGGCGGCTTCGATGAGGATGCCGCCCAAGACGGGCTTCACCGGTCGCTGGCTGATCGTCTTCGACGCGTAGGTTGCCGCTTCTGCGAAGACGGCTGAGTTCAGGCTCAATTCCATGTGCTTCTACTTCTCCTTGGTGAGTACTTCAGTCGCTCTGGCGACGACGTGGTGTTGAAAGGCTGGGCCGCTGGCCATGTGGTCCAAGGCCAAGCGGAGGTACTTCTCGAGTTCTTGAATGCGGGCCTGTGCGGCATCAAGTTCAGCGGCCAACGACAGGCCGGGTTCCCCGTCCCACCGGTACTGTGTCTCGGCTCGGGTTGGGGAGTGCCCTGAGACTGTTCGCACGGTTCACCTCCCTTTGCTCCGCGTTCTCCCGCCAGTGGCAGCCGCAGGTGCGATTTCGGGCGCAGACACCGTCGAATGGGACCCGGCAGCAGGCTTGCTGGCATCCGTCACGCTTGCTCATGCGGCCGCGTCGCGGTGGGTGATGTGCTTCGCGATCTTGACCGGCTGGAGTCCGGACCAGACGATGTAGCCCGATTCGGTGGATGCGACGATGACGGGCATTTGCCGGTAGCCGAGGACTTCGGTGACGTACTTGAATGCCGTCTTATCCTTTTCGACGTCCACCTCCGTGTAGAGGATGTGGTGTTCGTCGAGCTTTTCTTTGGTCTTGCGGCAGCCGAAGCATTCCCCCTTGGAGTAGAGGACGACGGCGACGCCGTCGCGCTCCTGGATGCGTTCGGTCAGGTCAGTGATGTCGGAGGTCATGATGGTTCTTTCTGGGGAGGGTGGCGCGCACCCTCGTCTGGGGTGGGGGTGCGCGCCGGGGCGGGGGAGTGGTTAGAACGGGGGTTCAGCGGCCGAGGAGCTCGAGGAGTTGCCGCCCCATCCGCCACCGCCGCTGGTGTTGCCCCAGCCGCCGCCCGTTCCGGCGCCGTCGGGTGTCCACGAGCCGTCCGTAGCGCCGCGGTTTGCGGTACCTTCGCCGGAGCCGCGGGCGGACCGGGTGACCTTCGCGGATGCGTACTTGAGCGAGGGCCCGATTTCGTGGACCTCGAGTTCGGTGACGGTTCGCTTCTCGCCTTCCTTCGTCTCGTAGCTGCGCGACTTCAGCTGGCCCTGGGCGATGATGCGCATTCCCTTGGTCAGCGTTTCGGAGACGTTCTCGGCGGCTTCCTTCCAGACGGATGCGCGGAGGAAGAGGGTTTCCCCGTCCTTCCACTCATTTGTCTGGCGGTCGAAGGTCCGGGGCGTGCTCGCGATCGTGAAGTTCGCGACGGCCGCACCGGCCGGGGTGAAGCGCAGCTCCGGGTCACCGGTCAGGTTCCCGATGACGGTGATGATCGTTTCGCCGACCATGGCCTAGGCCACCTGTCCGTCTTCGATGACAATCCCGCGTTCGCCGGAGTCGTCCACCATCTCGATCCAGACTTGGAAGTCGTGCTCCTTGGCCATGGCCTCGATGAGTTTGAGGTTGTCGGCGTCGAGCAATGACCCGTCTGCGATGCGGATGACCCGGAGTGCCGGGTTGAGCGCGATGGCCATGGCGAGCGAGACGCGCAATTGTTCGGCGCTGGACGCCTGCTTGAATGGGACGCCCTGATAGGTGACGCCGCTGTCGTCGAAGCCGAGTGCAGGGACGGGGAACTTCGCAGCGGCGAGACCGTCGGCTTTGCGCTGGTCGATGGCGGCGAGCTGCTCGGTGAGCTTGCCGGCCTTGGCGACGGCCGCCGCATGCTGGTCTTTCGCCCACTGGTAGTCGGCGTACTCGCGGGCCCGGGCGTTGGTCTGCTCGGCGCCGTCGATCTGCTGCTGAATCGCGGCGTGGTCGACCGGCGCCGTGTGGGCCTCGAAAGCGGCAGCCGCGCTGGCCGCCTCGCTTTCGGCCTCCGCGAGCTCCTGGCGCAGCTTCTCCACGGTCAGGGCCGTGCTCTCGGCGCGCATGTGGGCACGGCCGTAGCTCTCGTTGTTGGTGACCGCATCGCGATATTGGTCGAGGAGCCCGGAGACGCTGACCTCTTCTACGGGCTCGGTCGCGCTGTAGCCGGCGGCCTGCGCCGCCAACTCCTTGACCTTCCGATTCACGTCGGACCGCTGGTCGAACACCGTCTTGCGCTCGGCATCGAGGCTTGCCGGATCGAACGGCAGGTCCACGAGGTCGAGGAGAGTCGCTAGCTGGTCGCGGTCGGACAGCTGCGTGAACGCGAGCGGGTCCAAGGAGAGCTTCCCCAGCAGGTCGTCCAGTCGGGTCTGCCCCTTCGGGAACGCGGCGCCCTCAGGAGACGTCACCTTCAGCGTGGAGCCGGAGGCGGTGAACTTGCGGGTCACGATGAGGTCTTCGGTTTCGAGGACGATCTCGGCGCGTTCCTCCCCGTCCCGGATCGGCTTCGGTGTGGTCTTCGCGTTGATGCCGCCGAGCGCCGCGGTGATGGAATCGAGGACCGACGACTTCCCCTGCCCGTTCTTCCCTGCGACGATGACCAGGTTGCCGTTCTGGTCGGGTCGGATTTCGACCGCTTTCAGGCGCTTGTAATTGGTGGATTTCAGGCTAATAATCTTTGACATGTTCAGGCTCTCTCCCGGTTAGTTCTTCGCTGCGGTGGATGCGGATGCGATGGCATTGAGGACGTCGTCGTCTTGCCCGTCCGCTTGTGCCTGGCGCCACAGCGCACGGAGGGCAACGACGTCGCCCGCCTTCGCCTGGATCTCTTCGAAGTAGTCGACTTCGAGAGCGGCCGGGCGGCCCTCATCGGCGAGTTCACCGGTCTCGGCGTCAACCCCAGCGGCTTCTTCCGGATCCGCTTCCGGCTCGGCCTCTTTGGGTGCGTCCTTGACGGCCGCCGGCAATGCCGGAGCGGGCGCCTGGGCCCGAGTGCGGGTGATGGTCCGCTTGGCTGCGGCAGGTTCAGCCGGGGCCGCCGCTTCGGCCGTTCGGGCGGGCGGCTCTTCGCCCAAGTCCTCCAGTTCGGCTTCTTCCACGGAGTAAGGGGAGATGCCGGACAAGACTTCGGGGAACATGACGCGGCAAGCTTCCGTGGCCGCCTTGGCGTAGAGCATCTCGATGGGGTTCGTCTTGTACTTCGGGTTGGACGTGTAGCCGGCGGTCTGCGCACGCTCGAAGGTCCACGTGAACTCGTGCCATTCGGCGGACTCCTTGTGCCGGGCCTTGACCGTGACGGACTTCGGGTCGGCGTGCGTGCGGTCCAGCTTGTGGCCGTGGGACTTCACCAGCGCCACCATCGACCGTGCGTACATGGCGGGGGAGCCGTGGACGATGAACATCTGCTGGACAGCCTGGAAGGGGTCGTAGCCAATGGATGCGCCAGCGAGGATGATCGCAGTGACATCCATCCTGAGTTCGTCGGTCGTCTTGTAGCTGTCCTTGCCTTTCTTGCGCAGCGGCATGGGGACAAAGTTGGAGTGCGCCATGAATCCGGCGATCTCATTGGCGTGCCCGAGTGCGGTCACCCAGCTCTCGAGGCCGGCGACTCCGGCGACGGAGGGGAGGGCGGGCGCGGCGATGGCGCCCGCAATCGGTACGGCGAGTTCGGTCATGATCAGGCTGCTTTCGTTGCGGTGTGGGTAGTGGGAAGTGCGAGGGGTGTGCGGCCGAGGGCTTCGCGGATCTTCGTCGTCTTCGCGGTGTAGGCGGCGGCGAGGAACATGTTGAAGTGCTGGTCGATTTCCTTCGGGCTGTCGGCCATTTGGTAGAGGCTGGTGCCGAGGGGCTTGCCGTCGTAGCGGGCGTGTTCGCCTTCCCGGTCCATCGGTGTCACGTGGGCGACGTAGGTCGCGTGCACTTCTGGCATGGGCCGCTCGTTGCCGTCGGCGTCCACGTAGAATTCGGCGCGTGCGTATGCCGCGGTCTGCAAGGCGGTTTCCCCGTAGACGCCCTTGGATGTCTTGAGGTCGACCTGGACGAGCTTGCCGCCGGCCAACAGTGGGGAGGTGGCGAACATGTCGAATGTTCCGCCGTAGTGGTGCTCGCGGTTGCCGCAGGGGCGTTCCGTCAGGACTGGCGTGATCTGCCAGTCATCAAGGAACTGGGCGAACCCGACGATGTAGCCGTGCAGTTCTTCGGGTGCGCTCACTTCACCGGTGTTGGACAGCTGCTCTGCAAGGTGGTGCACCGCGGTGCCGGTGACCCCGGCGGAGTCGCGGATGGCCCGCCATGCCATGCGCATGGTCTGGATGGCGGTGTCGCGGTCCATGACCGGCAGTTCGGCGAGGTGGTCCATGGCCCACGTCCCGGCAACCTCGGCGGCCCACGGGATGAGGTTGTCCTTCGGGACGCCGGCCCCGATGAGGCCGGTGACGCCGCGGACGGGAAGCCCGTCGAGGCGGTAGGTGTGGTTGCCCGGGTTGAACCGGAGCCCCTTCGCGGGGGCCTTGGGCTTCGCGGTGGTGGCCATTGTCAGAGTCCTTCGGGGTTGTGCTGGGTGCGGGTCTCGGTGTGCTCCGGCGCCCAGCCTTCGGTGACTTCCCACTGGTGCATCGGGGACGGGTCGTAGTCGGGGTGGTGCCGGTCGTACTGCGTCCAGTCCTGGTCGCATTCCGGGCAGATGAGGTCGCCTCCGGCGTCGCGCTCCGGCGTGAGCTGCTCGAGGTAGTAGGCGGCGTCAGTCGTTGGCATAGCGGGACCTCTCTCGGTCTTCGATGATTTGGAATGCGCGGCCCAAGGTCAGCGCGAGGGCGATGGATGCGGCCGGCCAGACGGTGAGGACCAGCAGCGCGGCGGTCACGGGATCAATCCGACGAGCAGGGAGGCGACGCCGGGGATGCCGACGAACAGCGTGACGGCGAGTAGCCAAACGCGGGCGAACCCGATGGTCTGTCGGCCGCTGCGATGCGGCGCCGTGTGCGCGCTCATGCGGCCATCTCCCGGGCGACGTACTCGGCGAGGACGCGGCCGGTAAGCAGTTCGCGGATCTTCGCGTCCTGCTGATCGGCGCAATTGTCCTTAGCTTCCTGCTGCTTCTCCGCGTAGTCCTCGTCGCGGTGGTTGCGGCCGATGATGTCCGCGTCGCCCTCGCTCGCCTGGCGGAGGTCGTCGGCGGCCGCGATGATCTCTTCGAGGACCGCAAGGCTCACGTCAGCGCAGAAGTACGCCTGGAGGGCGAGGTGGAGGACATTGACGCGATCCTCGTTGTACGCGCCATGGAACTTGATGAGGTTGTCGACACGCTCCCGAACGATGTTCCGGGCCTGCACGAATGCTGGTGAGTCGTTCACGGTAGAATCTCCTTGAATCGTTTTCGGTTCGGGTCGGCGTTGTCCTTGGTCGGGGGCGCCGGCCCTTTTTTGTCAGCGGGGGATGTAGCCCTGGGGCTGGGCGGCCCGGAAGTGGTCCAAGGCCTTCGGCGGGATCCTCCACGGCGAGGTCTTACCTCCCATGCCCGTCTTGTATGCGCCGCGCAGCTTGCCGCGGCCCGCGAGCTTCCTGACTGTTTTGGCGTCCACCTGCAATTGCTCTGCAGCGTCGTGGACGGACAGGTCGTGGCTCATGCGGCCACCGTCAGTTCAGTGGGCGCGGCTTCCCAGACGGTGACCTTGCGGCCGTGCGACTGCCTGGCGCGTGCCCGGGAAGCGATGACGGGCGCTTCGACAATCACTTGGCGGTCCTTCGCCATCCGGAATGCGCGGCCCCACATGTTGGGGTGCGGTGGCTCCCGCAGGGTCCCGCGCAGGTCGTTCACATCGAATCGGCGTCCGGACTTCGCGAGCGCGAGAATCGTCGTCTGCGCGTCTTCTTTCCACCAGATGTCTTCCAGTGCCATTGGCTGGTTCATTTCGGCGTGTCCCTTTCTAGGCCGGCCGCTTCAACTGACGGTGGGCATATTGCCCCTTGTTGGTGGGTTCCGTGGGTATGAAAAGGAGCTTCATGGGCACCCCGAGTACCTCGCAGATGCGCTCGGCGGTCTCCGGCTCGCAAACCTTGCGGCGACCACTGGTGAGGTGGTTGATGAAGCTAGGGTGGACGCCTATGCGATCCGCGAGCCCTCGCTGGGTCATCTTCATTTCGACTGGCTTACCGGCCCTGTGGGCCTGCATGTCGTCATGGGTGATAACGAAAGCTTTCAGGTCGTCTGGGGACTTGAGTCGCATGTACGTTCCTTTCGCCCATTTGGGCTTTGTGCGCCAGGGGGACATTTGAGCTCCTTCTCTTCGGTAGGCACCTTGCCTGTTTCTGCTGCCCTCTCAGTATGCCTACCGGTAGGCATCATGTCAACCACGAGTGGTGGGTAGAACTGCTGTCAACACAGGCAAAGTGCCAATGGACCAAAGAATCTAGTAGGCAGGTGGACTAAAATCAGGTCATGCCTACCGGTAGGCATGCCGTCCACCGACACGGTTGCCAGCCGGCCCCTACACGCGGAAGCTCAAGCCATGAACTCGAATGAAACCGGGCCGACACTCCAGCAGCTCATCCTCGACACCAAGAGCGAGCTCGACCGGTCCTACGCCAACATCGCCAACGCGTCCCACGGGGTCCTCACCGCCAACGGACTGCAGAAGCTTGCCACCTCAAAGTTCAGCGCGTTCCCCGCACCGGAAACCCTCCAAGGAATAGCGGACGCACTCGGACTTTCCATCAACGAGGTTGTCCTCGCCGCCGCCCGCTCGCTCAACATCAACGTCCGCGACAGCTACCAAGATGACCTGATCCTCTTCGGCGCCAAGACACTCCCCAGGGAGTCACAAGAACTGCTGAAGTCCATGGCCCGCGAGATGCTCGCCTGGCAGCAAGGAAAGTACGAGAAGGCCACGCGGGCCAACAATGGTGAGGTCGTCCAGTTGCACCCGGACTACAGCGAGCATGGAGAGCGTCTCGTCGCGGACACCGGTGAGAACGATATCGACCACGACCAGTTGCCCCACGACTGACCATCAGCCTCACCTGTAAGGCAAACCGACAGAGGTGCCCGCTACGTTGGTCCGAGTGTTCGAGAAATTGATTCGCGACAGGCAGATCGCCGTCGTAGAGGGGAAGCTCCCCGCCGGATGGTGGGGAGCCTACGACGCATCGAAGAACACGATCATCCTCCGTACAGGACTGGCACCGCTGCAGCGCCGTTCCACTCTCGCCCACGAGACTGCCCACGCCGTGCTGGGGCACCACCGCAACCCCAGTACGTTGGCATACCTCGCCCGGATGGAGCGCGACGCCGAAGACCTCGCCGCGTCCTGGCTGATCAGGCACCGTGACTTCACGTGCGCGACCGGCGTCCACGAAACCGTGCAAGCCGTCGCCCACGAACTCCACGTCCTCCCGCGAGACGTGCGCGCCTACGTCCGCGCACTCGAACGCACCACCCTGCGCTAGGAGCACCATGACACCCGAACTCATCGAGGCGACCCTCGCCACCGAACGCCTCACGTTCAAGCACACCGGCGCCAAAGAACGGCACATCCAAGACGCCCACGGCGTCACGGCGACCGCCTACTACCAGCAGCTGCGACATGTTGTCCTGCTCGAGTCGGCCTACGCGGCCGACCCGATGCTCGTCGGTCGGATCCGTGACCGGATGAGGACGGTACGCCGTGCCAGTGTCTAGGGTCGAGGATCGCTGGTATAAGTACGAGAAGAAGGACGACAAGAGCAAGGTCCGGGTCAAATCCGCCGAGTACGGGCGTGGTCTGCGGTGGCGTGCACGCTGGGATGAACCGGACGGTTCGCCCCGGAAACTCAGCTTCCGCACCAAGGACGAGGCGCAGGCGCACCTCGAATCCGTTAGCCACGAGAAGCGCACCGGCGCGTACGTCGCCGGGAACGCGGGCCAAGTGTTCGTCGCCGACCTCTTGGACGACTGGCAAAAAACGCAGATGCAGTGGAAAGCGTCCACGAGGGCAGCCGCGGCGTCGGACGTGCGCGCCCACCTGCGCCCGTACTGGGGCGACTGGGTTGTCGGGGCCATTCGGAAACGCGACGTCCAGGCGTGGGTGGCCGGCATGGGCCAGGCTCCCCGAACGGTGCAGACGATCCACGGGCGGATGCTCGCGTTCCTCGAATGGTGCGTAGAAGAGCAGCGGATCGCGAAAAACCCGGCCGCGAAGGTGAACCTGCCGAAGGGCCGGAAACGGGAGCACTACTTCCTGACCGTCCCGCAGGTGTCCGCACTGGCCGAGAAGATCGGGCCCCGGTACGGCGACCTGGTGTGGTTGCTGGCGACGTGCGGGCTGCGTATCGGGGAGGCCGCGGAGCTGCGCGTCCGCGACTTGCATCTGGACCGGGGGAGAATCCGCGTGGAACGGGCAGTCGTGTTCGTCCGCGGCGCCGGGCCCGTCGTCGGTCCACCCAAGAGCGGCAAGGCGCGCACAGTCCCTGTCACCCAGGCGGTGGCGGGCCTGTTGGCCGAACGCGTCAAGGGGCTTGGCCGGGACGAGCTCGTATTCACCACAGCCCGTGGCCAGCAGGTCCGGGCGAACAACTTCAAGCGGCGCGACTTCGACAATGCCGTAGCCGCCGTGAACGTGGCTGCCGACGAGGCGAAGAAGAACTCCGGACAGGATGGCGTGCGCCTGCCCACGGGACTCTGGGTGCACGACCTGCGGCACACCGCGGCGTCCTGGGCCGTTCGGTCCGGAGGCTCGGTCAAGAGCGTGCAGCGTATGCTCGGGCATGCCACTGCAGCGATCACCTTGGACGTCTACGCGGGGCTCTTCGACCAGGACCTGGACGACCTCGTAATCAGGCTGGACGGCATGCTTGGAGGGGCAGTTCGGCGGCCAGAGTTCCCCCAAAGTTCCCCGAGTATCGAACCGGCCGCGTAAACACAGGGAGAAGCGCCACGTTTACACCGTGGATGTCATCGGTTCGATCCCGGTAGGACCCACAACGGAACAGAATCCCCGCATCCAGGCCCGCCGGCCATGGACGCGGGGATTTTTCGTTGTGCCCGCTCCCCGGGCCTCGTTTCCCGGCGCAAGTGGCGGGCATTTGTTGCGCGGATCTTTCGGCGTCGCGGCGCACCCGGTACTAGGCTGGATGGCGAACCGCGCCCGCTTCGGGCGAACATCCCCGCTACCTGGAGGAACTCCCAGCATGCCTGCACAGATTGGCGTCACCGGCCTGGCCGTCATGGGCGCGAACCTCGCCCGCAACTTCGCCCGCAACGGCTACACCGTGGCCCTGCACAACCGTTCGGTCGAGAAGACCGACGCGCTGCTGGCGGCGCACGGCGGCGACGGGGAGTTCGTCCGCACGGAGACCCTGGCGGAGCTCGTGGAGTCGCTGGAGACCCCGCGCCGCGTCCTGATCATGGTCAAGGCCGGCAAGCCGGTGGACTCGGTCATCGACCAGCTGGTGCCGCTCCTGGACGAGGGCGACATCGTCATCGACGCCGGGAACTCGCACTACGAAGACACGCGCCGCCGAGAGGCGTCCCTGGCCGACAAGGGCCTGCACTTCGTCGGCGTCGGCGTGTCGGGCGGCGAGGAGGGGGCGCTGCTGGGCCCCTCGATCATGCCGGGCGGCTCCAGGGAGTCCTACGACGCCCTCGGCCCGATGCTGGAGAAGATCTCGGCCAAGTACGACGGCGAGCCGTGCTGCCGCTGGATCGGCACCGACGGCGCCGGACACTTCGTCAAGATGGTCCACAACGGCATCGAGTACGCCGACATGCAGGTCATCGGCGAGGCATACGACCTCCTGCGCTCCGCCGCCGGCATCGAGCCCGCGGAACAGGCCGGCATCTTCCGCGAGTGGAACAAGGGCCCCCTGTCCTCGTTCCTGATCGAAATCACGGCGGAGGTCCTCGGACACGTCGACGCGAGGACAGGCCGCCCGCTGGTCGACGTCGTCGTTGATTCCGCCGGTCAGAAGGGGACGGGGCGCTGGACCGTGGTGTCGGCGCTCGAGCTTGGCTCGCCCGTCTCCGGCATCGCCGAGTCCGTCTTCGCGCGCGGCCTGTCCTCGCAGCGGGGCCAGCGCGCCATCGCCCAGCAGGTCCTTGCCGGGCACGAGACCCGCGTGGAGGTGGGCGAGGGGTTCGTCGAGGACGTTCGGCAGGCGCTTTTCGCGTCCAAGCTGGTCAGCTACGCGCAGGGAATCGACATGCTCGGCTCCGCCGCCGCCGAGTACGGCTGGGAACTGAACCTCAAGGAAATCGCGTCTCTGTGGCGGGCCGGATGCATCATCCGCGCCGAGGTGCTCGACGACATCATGAAGGCCTACGCCGGGGACTCCGCCCCGCAGAACCTGCTGTTCGCCCCGGCCTTCGCCGAGGCCATCGCCGAGGCGCTTCCGGCCTGGCGGCGCGTTGTGGCCACGGCGGTGCAGCTCGGCGTCCCGGTGCCCGTGTTCTCCGCCTCGCTCGCGTACTACGACGGCCTGCGCCGCGAGCGCCTGCCCGCGGCCCTCACCCAGGGGCTGCGCGACCTGTTCGGCGCCCACACGTATCAGCGGATCGACGCAGAGGGCACCTTCCACACCCAGTGGAGCGGCGACAGGTCCGAGGTGTCGGCGGTCGACACCCACTAGCGACCGCCCGGCCCACGGCCGGAACGACGCCGGAACCACCGTTCCGGCGTCGTCCGTCGTTAAGGGGACCGGGTCGGCGACGCCGGGAACACCGTGGCCCTAGGCTGGGGTCATGGACTACCGATACCTCGGGGCCTCCGGGCTCAAGATCAGCGAAATCACCTACGGCAACTGGCTGACCCACGGCTCGCAGGTGGAGAACGACGTCGCCGCGCAGTGCGTGGCCGCCGCCCTGGACGCGGGCATCACCACCTTCGACACGGCGGACGCCTATGCGAACGGCGCCGCCGAGGAGGTTCTGGGCCGCGCCCTGTCGTCCCGGAGGCGCGAGTCGCTCGAGATCTTCACCAAGGTCTATTGGCCGGTCGGTCCCAAGGGACCCAACGACACCGGGCTGTCCAGGAAGCACATCATGGAGGGCATCAACGGGTCCCTTCGCCGGCTGGGCATGGACTACGTGGACCTCTACCAGGCGCACCGGTACGACCACGAGACTCCCCTTGAGGAGACCATCCAGGCGTTCGCCGACGTCGTGCGCTCCGGCAAGGCGCTTTACATCGGCGTCTCCGAGTGGAGCGCCGAGCAACTGCGGGCGGGACAGTCGCTGGCGAAGGAGGCCGGATTCCCGCTCGTGTCCAACCAGCCGCAGTACTCGGCCCTGTGGCGCGTCATCGAGTCGGAGGTGATCCCGGCCTCCGAGGAGTTGGGCATTTCGCAGGTGGTCTGGTCCCCGATGGCGCAGGGCGTGCTGTCCGGCAAATACCTCCCCGGGCAGCCGGCGCCGGCGGGGAGCCGCGCAACGGACGAAAAGGGCGGGCAGCGGACGATCTCGCGCTTTATGGACGACGAGGTGCTGGCCCGCGTGCAGAAGTTGCGGCCCGTCGCCGACGAACTGGGGTTGAAAATGTCGCAGCTTGCGATCGCCTGGGTACTTCAGAACCCGAACGTCGCGACCGCGCTCGTCGGCGCGTCCCGGCCGGAGCAGGTGGCCGAGAACGTGGCGGCCGCCGGCGTCCGCATCCCCGCCGAGTTGATGGCCGCCGTCGACGCGGCGCTCGGCGACTCGATCGAGCGGGACCCGGCCAAGACCGTCAGCCCGGAACAGCGCCCAGCGTAGGCGGCCGAACGCGCCCCGCGGCGCGGACGAGGAGCCGAGGCTAGATCCACATCGCGGGATCGATGTACTCCGCCGGGTCCACCGCGGGCTTGTGCTCTTCCGGGCGTCGCGGCCGGTTGGTGGCCGGGATGCCGGTGATGATCGAATCCGGCGGCGCGTCCTTCACCACCACGGCGTTGGCGCCGATGGCCGAGTCCGCGCCGATGACGATGGGTCCCAGGACCTTCGCGCCCGCCCCGATGACCACGCGGTCGCCGATCGTCGGGTGGCGCTTGACCTTCGCGAGGGACCTTCCGCCGAGGGTGACGCCGTGGTAGATCATCACGTCGTCCCCGATTTCGGCGGTCTCGCCGATCACCACGCCCATGCCGTGGTCGATGAAGAAGCGCCGGCCGATTGTGGCGCCGGGGTGGATTTCGATTCCGGTGACGAAGCGGCCCAACTGCGCGATGAGGCGCGCCGGCAGACGGAGGGACGGATTCTGCCACAGCCGGTGTGTCAGCCGGTGCACCCAGATGGCGTGCAGGCCCGAATAGGCCAGGGCGTTCTCCGCGTCACCCCGCGCCGCGGGATCGTGGGCGCGGGCGCCCTCCAGGTCTTCCTTCAGTCGGGAAAAAAAGCTCACACCGTGCCTTCGTTGGTTTGTCGCTGGTCCGCGCATTGATCCTGCGAGACGACTAGCCGCGAATGTCGTCGTACAGGAGGGTCGAGATGTACCGCTCGCCGAAGTCGCAGACGATCGCGACGATCAGCTTACCCGCGTTCTCGGGGCGCTTCGCCAGTTCGAGGGCGGCCCAGATAATGGCTCCGGAGCTGATGCCTCCCAGGATTCCCTCCTGCGTGCCCAGTGCGCGCGCCGTGGCCACGGAGTCCTCGATGCTCGCGTCGAACACTTCGTCGTAGACGCTCGTGTCCAGGATCTCGGGGACGAAGTTGGCGCCGAGGCCCTGGATTTTGTGAGGACCCGGGTTGCCGCCGCTGAGGATGGGGGAGTCCTTGGGCTCGACGGCGACGATCTGCACCGACGGCTTAAGCTCCTTGAGCAGGTTGCCGGCGCCCGTGATGGTGCCGCCGGTCCCGACGCCGGAGACGAAGATGTCCACCTTGCCGTCGGTGTCGTCCCAGATCTCCTGGCCGGTGGTGGCGCGGTGGATCTGCGGGTTGGCCTCGTTGGCGAACTGCTGGGCCCAGATGGAGTTGTCCGTGTTGGCCACGATCTCCTTGGCCTTCTCCACGGCGCCGCGCATGCCCTCGGAGCCGGGGGTCAGGACGATCTCGGCGCCGTAGGCGCGCAGCATGACCCGGCGCTCGGTGGACATGGTCTCCGGCATGGTCAGGATGACCTTGTAGCCGCGCGCCGCGCCGACCATCGCCAGGGCGATCCCGGTGTTGCCGGACGTGCCCTCGACGATCGTGCCGCCGGGCTTCAGCGCTCCGGCGCGCTCCGCGGCGTCGACGATGGCCACGCCGATACGGTCCTTCACGCTGTTCGCCGGGTTGTAGAACTCCAGCTTGGCGACGACCGTTGCGGGCAGTCCCTCGGAGAGGCGGTTGAGGCGCACCAGCGGGGTGCGGCCGACCAACTCGGTCACGTCGTTGTGGATCTTGCCCATGGATATCTCCCTGTTCTCGTCAACGTTGTTCAGGCACTACTGCACCAAAGCCTAGTCACTCCGGGGTCGGCGGGGTTCCCCGCCAGGGCTTAGATGTCGGCGGAAGACATGTCCAGCCACTGCGCGTACAGCTTGCGGGCCTTGGCCAGCTTGGGATTGATGATGACCTGGCAGTAGCCCTCCCACGGGTTCTTCGCGTAGAAGTCCTGGTGGACGTCCTCCGCCTCGTGGAAGCGCGACGCGCGGGTGACCTCGGTGACGATCGGGTTGGACCAGTTGTCCTGGTTCCTTTCGATGGCCTCGCTGAAGAGGTCCTGCTGCTCGCCGTCCAGATAGAACATCGCCGAACGGTACTGCGTCCCGACGTCGTATCCCTGGCGGTTCAGCGTCGTGGGATCGTGCGTGGCGAAAAAGATGTCCAGGACGACGTCGGCGGGAACGGTGTCGGGGTCGAAGGTGACCGCGACCGCCTCGGCGTGGCCGCTCGTTCCGCTGCACACCTCGCGATAGGCGGGGTCTGGCGTATGGCCACCGATGTATCCGGACACCACGTCGGTGACGCCCCGGATCTTCCGGTAGACGGCATCGAGGCACCAGAAGCATCCTCCCGCGAGGATGAAGGTCTGGGGCGCGGGGCTCGTGGACGGTTGTGTCTCAAAGGAATTGGTCACGGTTTGTTCAATGCTTTTTGGCCCCAGAAGATTCCCGGGCGGCCCAAACCCTGCGGGTTGTGGGGCGTGCCACGAGCGTGGGCGCGGCTACGGTAGAGGCATGCGCAACGATGAAGCGGGACGGCCGTCGGGAGGCAACCCGGCGACGAATGATGCCGCGGCGGTCCACCAAAACCACCCGAAGCTCGGCGATGTCCTGCTCGCCATCGAAGAACTCTGGCCGGAGTCTCTCGCCGAGGGATGGGATGCCGTCGGCCTCGTTGCCGGGCGGCCGGAGAGGCCGGTGCGCAAAATCGTCTTCGCCGTCGACCCAACACTCGAGGTGGTGCGCGACGCGGTCTCGCGCGGAGCGGACCTGCTCATCACGCACCACCCCCTGCTGCTCAAGCCGGTTAATGGCGTCGGCGCCGTCTCGGCTAAGGGGCAGGCGATCCACCACCTGATAGAGGGCGCCTGCGCGCTGGTCACGGTGCACACCAACGGTGACGCCGCCGTCGGCGGGGTCTCGGACGTGCTGGCGGACATCGTGGGGCTCACGGACGTCGAGCCATTGGCGCCGTCCACGGGCGGCCTGCCGGAGGAGGGGATCGGTCGAGTGGGCTACCTCGAGAAGCCGCTGAGCCTCGGGGACTTCGCGTCACGCGTGTTCGGGGCGCTGCCCGCCGTGGCCGGCGGCGTCAGGGTCGCCGGCGACCGGACGGGGCTGGTACGCAAGGTTGCCGTCTGTGGGGGAGCAGGGGACAGCCTGTTCGACCAGGTCAGGGCCTCCGGCGCCGACGTTTACGTGACGGCCGACCTGCGGCACCATCCGGCGTCCGAGGCCCGCGAGTCCGCGACGGATGGACGGCCGTATCTCATCGACGTCTCCCACTTCGCCAGCGAATGGCTGTGGCTCCCCGCGGCCGCGGAGGCGCTCCGCAACGCCTTGGGCGACCACGACTTCGCCGTGGACCTGGCGGTGAGCGGCATCAACACCGACCCGTGGGACTTTATCCTCACCCCCGGGACGTAGCAGGGCCGGGGCGACGGCACCCAACTCCCGGCGCCGCCGCCGTCGACCACCGCGGTGGGGCGGCACTAGGCTGGGATTCCAGCGCACCACGCCGCCCGGCCAGCGGGCGGCGCAAGAAATTCGGAGGCACACATGGCCAAGGCCCCGCAGGAAGAGCAGCACAAGCTGCTTGAACTCCAGTCGCTTGATTCGAAGCTGACCAAGCTCAAGCGGCGCGCAGCCGAGCTGGCCAGCGACCCCGCCGTCTCGGCCGCCCTGGCCGGGCGGAACGAGGCGGACGCGGTCCGGGACGGCATCGCCGCGGAGCTGAAGGAGGCCGAGCGCGCGCTGGCCGCCTCGGAGCACGAGGTCGAACGGGTCCAGACAAAGATGGAAAAGGACCAGCTACGGATCGACCTGGGCAAGGGGACCGCGCGGGACATGATGGCCCTGCAGCACGAGATCGATTCGCTGACACCCCGCAAGGCCGAGCTGGAGGACGCGGAGCTCGAGCTGATGGAGGCGCTCGAGGCCGTGGCCGAGCGTCATGCAGGGGCCACCAAGGCGGCAGGGGAGGCCGCGGCCGCACTCGCCGACGCCGAGGGCGCCCGCGACGCGGAACTGGACGCCTTGGCGCGCGAACGGGAGGCCGTTATGGCCCAGAGGTCGGGGCTCGCCGGGTCGATCGATCCCGCACTGGTCGCGATCTACGAGAAGCGCCTGGCGCAGCACGGGGTCGGCGCGGCCAGGCTCTTCCACGGGAAATCTGAGGGCTCCGGCATGCAACTGGCTCCCGGGGACCTGGCCGAAATCAAGGCCGCCGCCGAGGACGACGTGGTTTTCTGCCCGGACTCGGGATGCATCCTGGTCCGCTCGTTCGAGTGGAACGCGGCGGCCTGAGCGCCATGGCACCCACGGGAACCGGCAGGCTGCACCACGTTGAGCTGTGGGTCCAGGACCTCGAGGCCTCCACAGTCACCTTGGGTTGGATGTTCGAACAGCTCGGCTACACGCCGGCGGACGCCTGGCCCACGGGCCGAAGCTGGCACGGCGCGGGCGAGTACCTGGTCCTCGAGGCCGGCCCCGACGTCGAGCCCGGTACCCATCGCCGGAAACGCCCGGGACTCAACCACCTGGCGTTCCGCGCGGGGGACCGGGAGGAAGTCGAACGGCTGGCACTGTTGGCCCAGACCCACGGCTGGTTGCTGATGTTCGCCGACGAGCACCCGTTCGCCGGGGGACCGGAGCATTACGCGGCCTACCTGGAGGACGCCGCGGGCTTCGAAGTGGAACTGGTGGCCGAGGACTGAGACCGGCGCCCTAACACCGCGGAATCGCCGGTTAGGCGTGGTCCTCGGGCAGCACGATGTTGAGCTGGTGCGCCTTGCGCGCGGTCCCCGGCAGCAGTTCCGCCTCCCACTTCTCGCGGGCCGCCTTGAGGAGCGCGGCGGGGGAGGCCGGCGGGTTCCCCCGGCGGGTGAGCAGGTGGCGGGCCAACTCGCCCCGGGTGTGCTTCGCGAAGTGGGACACGACCTTGAGCTTGCCGTTTCGCCGCTGGAAGACATTGACCGAGACGGCATTGGCCGGATCCGGGTGCCACGCCGCGGCGTAGGTGCTGGAACGGCAGTCGACCACCAGGTGCCCCTCGGCCCGCGCGCCGAGATGGGCGTCCAGGCGGGGGCGCCACCAGGCGGCGAGCCGGCCCGTTTCCGGGAGCGCCACGGACATGGACAGCCGGTAGGCGGGGATGCGGTCCGCGAAGCCCACGGCTCCCCACAGGGCGGACACCACCACAACGGCGTCGTCGGCCTTGCGGCGCTGGGCGGGGGTCATGCGGGAGTATCCGAGCGCCTCGAACAGTACCCCCGTGTAAACGCCGTGTGCGGCAACGGCCGGCTGGAGGCGCAGGCGGCGGTTCCGGGCGACGTCTTCAGCCAGCGATTCGCCCACCCCGAGCACGGCATGCGCGTCCGGGCGGGCCGAGGCCTCCGCGAGCGCGTCCAACACCTGCCCGCGGTCGCTCGCGAGTTCCGGGAAGCTGAGTTCCTCAAGGACAAACGGCTCTCCGGACTCGGCCGCGTGTTTGCCTTCGGAGGGGGGGAGGAGAATAAGCACGCCCAGTAGCCTATCCGCCGCGGAGTGGAACGGCGGCCGCGCGGCTGGCCGGTAGACTGTTCGCGGATGGGTCGGCTGGACGGTCGCGTGCCGCTTCGGCGGCCCGAGGAACGTCCGGGCTCCACAGAACAGGGTGGTGGGTAACGCCCACTCGGGGTAACCCGCAGGCCAGTGCCACAGAGAATAGACCGCCCGCTTCGGTGGGTAAGGGTGAAACGGTGGTGTAAGAGACCACCAGCGGCCCAGGCGACTGGGCCGGCTAGGTAAACCCCACCCGGAGCAAGGTCAGACAGGTTGCGCCACGAGGGCTGTTCGCCCCAGTAACCGGGTAGGCCGCTCGAGGCCAGCGGCAACGCTGGCCCTAGATGGATGACCGTCACCGATTCCCGGGCAACCGGGTTCCGGAACAAAACCCGGCGTACAGGCCGGCCCGTCCACACACCCCCTCCCATCGGCTGCCGCGGCGCCGACTTGTGGCTCCACGCCGCGGCGCCACGCGGCCCTGCGTTCGGCTCGTGAACTCTTCCCCGCGCGGGTCCGCGGCGGCTAGGTTGAGTGCAGGCTGCCCCAGCCGGCCCCGATCCCGGGCACGCGCACAAGAGGAGAGTTCAATGAAGAAGCTCATCAACGACCCCAAAAACGTGGTCAACGAGGCGGTCGAGGGATTCGCGGCCGCGCACGCCGAAATCGTGCGTGCCTCCACCGATCCGATCTATCTCGTCAGGGCGGACGCGCCCTCGGACAAGGTCGGGATCGTCTCCGGCGGCGGAAGCGGCCACGAGCCCATGCATGGCGGTTTCGTCGGCTACGGGATGCTCGACGCGGCCGTCCCCGGCGCCGTCTTCACGTCGCCGACCCCGGATCCCATCGTCGCCGCCACGGCGGCCGTCAACGGTGGCCGCGGGGTGCTGCACATCGTCAAGAACTACACCGGCGACGTGCTCAATTTCGAGACCGCGGCCGACCTTGCCGGCGCGGACGGCATCGAGGTGCGCAGTGTGATCGTCAACGACGACGTCGCGGTCCAGGACTCGCTGTACACCGCCGGCCGGCGCGGCGTGGCGGGCACGGTGCTCGTCGAGAAGATCGCCGGGGCGGCGGCCCAGCGCGGGGACTCGCTCGACGAGGTCGCCGCCGTCGCCGAGAAGGTCGTCGGCCAGGTACGTTCGATGGGCGTGGCGCTGACCCCCTGCGTTGTGCCGCACGCGGGGGAGCCGAGCTTCACCCTGGAGGACGACGAGATCGAGATCGGGATCGGCATCCACGGCGAGCCGGGGCGGGAGAAGGTCAAGCTGCAGCCCGCCGACGCCATCGTCGACCGCCTGCTCGGGCCGATCCTCGACGACCTTCCCTTCGCTTCCGGCGACAAGGTGCTCCTCCTGGTCAACGGCATGGGCGGGACGCCGCAGGTCGAGCTGTATATCGTCTACCGCCACGCGGCGAAGGTTTTGGCCGAACGCGGGATCGAGGTCGCCCGTTCGCTCGTGGGCAACTTCACGACGTCGCTCGAAATGCAGGGGATGTCCATCTCGGTGCTCAGGCTCGACGACGCCCTCACCGAGCTGTGGGACGCGCCCGTCCAGACCGCCGCGCTGCGCTGGGGCCGCTGAAACGTGGTCAGGACCCGAGGAAAGGAAGCCCGATGAGCCTGGGTGCCGACTGGACAATCGACTGGGTGAGGACGAGCGCCGCCGTCGTCGCCGAAAACCGCGTGGAGCTGATCACCCTGGACCGGGCCATCGGCGACGGAGACCACGGCGAGAACATGGACCGCGGCTTCGCGGCCGTCCTGGCCAAGCTCGACGACCTTCCGGCGGACGCCATCCCCGCCGACGTGCTCAAGCTTGTGGCGACCACGCTCATCTCCACGGTCGGCGGGGCGGCCGGACCGCTCTACGGAACCGCGTACCTCAAGGCGGCCGGCGCCGTGGCCGGCCTGGAGGAGCTCGACGGCGGCGCCCTCGCCGCGCTGCTCCGGGCGGCGCGTGACGGAATCGTCCTCCGCGGCAAGGCGGAGAGCGGGGACAAGACCATGGTGGACGCGTGGACCCCCGCGGTCGAGGCCGCCGACGCCGCCGTCGGTCGGGACGCCGCCGCCGCCGCCGTCCTCGCGGCCGCCGCCGACGCCGCCGAACAGGGTGCGATGGCGACCGAGCCGCTGGTCGCCCGCAAGGGGCGCGCCAGTTACCTCGGCGAGCGCGCGATCGGGCACCGCGACCCCGGCGCCCAGTCCACCGCGCTGCTGCTCAGGGCCGCGGCCGACGTCGCCGGCCGCGTGGCGGCGCCATGACCGTCGGACTGGTTTTTGTCTCCCACAGTCCCAAGATCGCCGAGGGCCTGATGGACCTCGCCCGCCAAATGGCACCGGACGTGCGCCTAGTGGCAGCGGGCGGGATGGACGACGGCGGCATCGGCACGAGTTTCGGCCTTGTGACCGACGCCATCGCGCGGGCCGATTCCGGCGAGGGGGTCATCATCCTCTGCGACCTCGGCTCCGCCATCCTCACCGCCGACACCGCGCTTGAATTCCTCGACGACGACGCGCGCTCCCGTGCGAGCGTCGTCGACGCCCCGCTCGTCGAGGGCGGGATCGCCGCGGCCGTTGCTGCGCAGACGGGCGAGGACCGGGACGGAGTCGCGGCGGCCGCCAGGACCGCCGTCCCTACCGAGGCCACGCCGTCGTCGACCGGCGCTCCTTCGCCGCCCGGCGGGGCCGCAGGAGGCTCCGGGTACGCTCGCGTGGTGAAGATCGTCAACCTCGCCGGCCTCCATGCGCGTCCGGCCGCCGAGTTCGTGAAGCTCGCCGGAACCTTCCCGTCGCCCGTCACGGTGAACGGCAAGGACGCGAAGAGCCTGCTCGAGATCATGACCCTCGGGCTCGTCCGCGGCCGCGACGCGGAGATCGCCACCTCGGACCCCGACGGCAGGGACGCCGTGGACGCCCTCGCCGATCTCGTGGCGTCCGGCTTCGGGGAAGAGTGAACGGACCGGCGCGCGGCGCGGGACGGCGGCGCCGAAGATGACCCGTCTGTGACGGAGTTCACCCAAGCGGACGCGGGCGGCACCGCTCCACCGCCTAGAATGGACACAAGGGCATTGCCCCAGGGGAAAGATCCTGTCACCCCGCCAAACCGTATCTGCAATGGTGCTTTCGCGGTGCCAACCGGCCAGTGGATCCCGGCCGGCTGAATTGGAAGGACAACAAGTGACCCAGCAGTCTGTCGCCGCCCTGAACGAATGGAGCGGACGCGAAGAACTCGCCGAGGCCATGATTCCGCTCATCGGGCGTCTGTACCGCAAGAACAACGTGGTGACCTCGATCTACGGACGAAAGCTCATCAACAAGTCCGCCATCGACATCCTGAAGGCCCACCGCGTGGCGCGCCACATCGACGGCGCCGAACTGCCCCTCGAGGACACGTTCCCGCTCCTGGCGGCCCTGGACACGCTCGACCTCGGCGCCGTGTCCGTGGACTTGGCGCGCCTGACGCGCAAGTTCAAGAACGAGGCGAACGGCGCCACGCTCAAGGACTTCCTGCTCGCCGAATTCGGCGACAAGGTCGGCGCCGCGGGAGCTACCGACGCCGAGCCGGTCGACGTCGTCCTCTACGGTTTTGGCCGGATCGGCCGCCTGCTGGCCCGCATCCTGATCGAACGCGGCGGCTACGGCCTGCGCCTGCGCGCCGTTGTGGTGCGCAACGGCGGGGCCAACGACCTCGTCAAGCGCGCCTCGCTGCTGCGCCGCGACTCCGTGCACGGTCCGTTCGAGGGCTCCATCACGGTGGACCACGAGAACAACACCATCCTGGCCAACGGCACGCTGATCCAGGTCATCTACTCCAACGACCCGTCGACGGTGGACTACACGGAGTTCGGCATCAACAACGCCATCGTTGTGGACAACACCGGCCGCTGGCGCGACCGCGAGGGGCTGTCCCAGCACCTCAAGGCCAAGGGCGTGTCCCGCGTGCTGCTCACCGCCCCGGGCAAGGGCGACGTAAAGAACATCGTGCACGGGATCAACCACAAGGACATCACCCCGGCGGACACGATCGTCTCCGCCGCGTCCTGCACCACCAACGCCATCACGCCCGTGCTCAAGGCGCTGAACGACGAGTACGGCGTGGCCCACGGGCACGTCGAGACGGTCCACTCGTTCACGAACGACCAGAACCTGATCGACAACTTCCACAAGGGCGACCGCCGCGGCCGCTCCGCCGCCCTGAACATGGTCATCACGGAGACGGGCGCCGCAAAGGCCGTCTCCAAGGCGCTTCCCGAGTTCGAGGGCAAGCTCACCGGCAACGCCATCCGCGTCCCCACCCCGGACGTGTCCATGGCGATCCTGAACCTGAACCTGGAGAAGGAGACCACCAAGGAGGAGCTCAACGCCTACCTCCGCCAGACGTCGCTGACGTCCGAGCTGCACAAGCAGATCGACTACATCGATTCGCCCGAGGTCGTGTCCACCGACTTCATCGGCTCGCGCCGCGCCGGCATCGTCGACGGCCTCGCGACCATCGCGACGGGCAAGAACGCCGTCGTCTACGTCTGGTACGACAACGAGTTCGGGTACTCCTGCCAGGTCGTCCGCGTGATCGAGGAACTCGCCGGGACGCACCCGCTGGCCGTGCCCGCCGTGGCCGCCACCGAGCCGGAGGCCGTCAAGGCCTAGCAGGTCTCAGACGGACGGGCGGGCCCGCGGCGGGGAGTGGTTCCCCGCGGCGGGCCCGCCCTCCGTGGTTTTGCCGGCCGCTAGTGGCCGAACGGGTCCGGGTCCACGCCGGGCATCCAGCTGTTGCCGGGCACGCCCCACTCCAGCTGCTTCTTGGCCTTCTTCCAGCGCTTGGCCCACTTGTCGTTGAGGCGGTCCACGTAGAGGTAGCCGTCCAGGTGGTCGTACTCGTGCTGAACGACCCTGGCGAACCAGTCGGTCGCCTCGAAGTCGACCGGGGCGCCCTCGGCGTCGAAGCCCTGCACCCGCGCGTACTGGGCGCGCTTGAGGGGGAAGGAGAGCCCGGGGGCCGAGAGGCAGCCCTCCGCCTCGTCGTCCGGATCCGGCTGCGCGCCGGACACCTTGGAGAGCGTCAAACGAGGATTGACAACGACGCCGCGGGGAGGCACGCCGTCGTCGTTCACGAATTCGTAGGTGAAGACGCGCAGGCCCACGCCGATCTGCGGCGCCGCGAGACCCACTCCGTTGGCCGCGTCCATGGTCTCGTACATGTCCCCGACCAGTTCGCGGAGCGCCCCGTCGAACGCCGTGACTTCCGCCGCGCGGCGGTGGAGCGCATCCTCGCCGTAGACAACGATGGGACGGACGGTCATGGGGCCTCCTTGTGACATGGAAAAGCCGCCCCGGACGGATCCGGGGCGGCTTGTTGGGGTGAGTAACGGGGCTTGAACCCGCGACCTTCTGGACCACAACCAGACGCTCTGCCAACTGAGCTATACCCACCATTGCGCCTCGCGACGCCGTGCCTTCGTGCCGGTTCCAGGAACCTGCCGTGCGGGCAACGGATACTAGTTTACACACTTTCCGCGGCGCTCGCGCCATCCCGCGCGGGGTGTGGCGGAGAACACGCGGAGGCGGCCAAACTAGCTGTTGCGGGCCCCCGAGATGCGGCGGGAAATCTCCTGGGCGGTCTTGCTGTCCGGCCCCGGCGCGGGCACCATGACCGCCTCGCGGTAGTAGCGCAGCTCCTCGATGGAGTCGCGGATGTCGCCCAGCGCGCGGTGGCCGCCGGTCTTGGCCGGCGCCTGGAAGTAGGCGCGGGCATACCAGCGCCGGGCCAGCTCCTTGATCGTGGACACGTCGATGACCCGGTAGTGCAGGTGGTCGATGACGCCGGGCATGTCGCGGACCAGGAAGTTGCGGTCCGTTCCCACCGAGTTCCCCGCGAGCGGGGCCTTCCCGGGCTCGGGCACCCAGGCGCGAATGTATTCGAGGACCTGCTCCGTTGCGGTGTCCAGGTCCACGCCGCGGTCCAGCACCTCCAGCAGCCCGCTGTCGGTGTGCATGCGGCGCACGAAGTCGTTCATCTGCTCGAGGGCACCGGCCTCCGGCTTGATGACGATGTCGACCCCGTCGCCCAGGATGTTCAGTTCGGGGTCCGTCACGAGCACGGCAACCTCGATCAGGGCGTCGGCCTGCAGGCTCAGCCCCGTCATCTCGCAGTCGATCCAGACAATGTTTTCAGCGGAAATAGGCACTGGCCCAATCTACCGGAAACCCTGCGGGGCATCCCTCATGCGCCGGAGGCGGCCGTCTGGGCGGCCCCGGGGCCTGCGGGGGCTTCCACCGGGCGACGCCGGGTCCGGCCGCGGACCACACCGGCGCGGTCCCCGCGTCCACCGCCGATTCGGTGGACCCCGGTGCTAACATCGGGAAAGGTTTTTGACGGGTCCCCATGTCCCGCGCACCCGCGCCGTCTCAGCGGCGGCGGAAGGCGCCGACGTTCGGTGGGCAAACAATCAAGGGAAAAGGGCCGTCGCGAATGAAGGTCGCCGAGACCGGCACGGGGGCCGGGCGCACATCCAGCACCGATTTCCGGATACTGGTCCACGGACTGGCCGGGTCGCTGCTGGTGCTGCTGGGCTCCTACGGCGTCGGCTGGCTGGCCGCGGTCTCTCCGCTCAACCGCAATTCACTCCTGATCGCCGTGCGCACGGAGCAGTGGGGCGTCATCGCCTCGACCGTTGTGCTCACGGTCGGCTGCTGGATCATGTTCCGCGCCTGGCTCCGCCTGGGGCAGGTCCTGGGCGGCTGGCCAGAGGGCTCCCTGGCCACCGTGCGGAAGGCGTGCCTGCTGTGGGGGGCGCCGCTGCTGCTGTGCCTTCCCATCTTCAGCCGGGACGTCTTCGCGTACATAGGGCAGGGGCGGCTGGTCGCCGCCGGCCAGGACCCCTACCAGGACGGCATCTCCGCGCTGTCCAACTGGTTCCAGCTGGGTGCCGACGTGACGTGGGCCGAGTCCGAGACGCCGTACGGGCCGCTGTTCCTGAGCATCGAGCACCTCGTCAACCAGTTGGTCGGGACGTCGCCGGACCTCTCAGTGCTGCTCTTCCGGCTGGTGGCCTTCGCCGGCGTCGTGGTGTGCGTCGCCTACATTCCCAAGCTCGCGGCACTCCACGGCGTGTCCGGCGCCAAGGCCCTGTGGATCACCGTGCCCAACCCGCTGTTCCTGATCTCCTTCGTGGCCAGCGCCCACAACGACGGCCTGATGATCGGCCTCGCCGTGGCGGGAACCTACTATGCCGCAACGGGGCGCGGGATCCTGGCCGTTGTGCTGGTCACCGCGTCGATCGGCATCAAGCCCATCACCCTGGTCCTCCTGCCGTTCATCGGCCTGCTGTGGGCGGGCCCGGGCGCCAGCTGGGCCCGCCGCATCCTCTACTGGGCGTACACCGCCGGGCTCTGCCTGGGGATCATGGCGCTGATCGGATGGATGAACGGCTACGGCTTCGGTTGGCTCGCCGTGATGCTCGCGACCGGCTCCGGCAGCGTGTTCTTCGCGCCGCTGGGCATCCTGTCCAGCTTCTTCCAAGGGGCGTTCGGGGCGCTCGGGATGGACACGGGCTGGGTCCTTCCCGTGCTGAAGCTCATCGGCCGGCTCGCGTCCGTGGCGGTCGCGCTGGTCCTGATCTTCAAGGGAACCCACAGCCACCTGGTCCAGCGGCTCGCCCTGGCCTTCTCCGCCATCGTTGTCCTCTCGCCCATCATCCAGCCCTGGTACGTCCTGTGGCTCCTGCCCTTCTTCGCCGCCACGGGCATCCGCGACGACTGGCAGATCGTGTGGGTGTACTTCACGGTGGCGTTCTTCGTCGCGTTCGGCGCCGCGGACCAGATCTTCATTTGGCAGTTCCTCGGCGGACTGGATCCGTGGGTCAAGCACCTGTCCACCGCCATCTCGTGGCTGGCCATGGCCTACCTAGCGTTCCTTGACCCACACACAAAGCACCTTTTCCGCGGCTTCTGGCGTTCCATCCGCGCACCCAAGGCAGCCGCCTAGATGGCTGCCTCACCCGCGTCCGGCCAGGGAAGCGCGCTGCCGGACCCGTCGCAGCCGCTCCCGCCCCCGCCCGGCCCAGGGCAGCCCCCGTCGGCGGGCGGCCCGCGGGAGCGGGTCACCGCCTCCGTGCAGGGCCTACGGCAGCGGATGGGCCGGCTTCCGGTGGTCCGCCGGCTGGCCGGGGGAGACGAGCTCGACACCGGCGTCGCGCTGGCTCAGGGGTTCGTGGCGTCGCTGATGATCCTCGTCGGCTCGTGGGGCGTGGGATGGCTCGCCACGACCCAGCAGTCGATCTTCGCGCGCACCACGTTCCTTAACCCGCTGCGCGTCGAGTCCGCGGGAGTCATCACTTGCACGGTCCTCCTGGCCTTGGGCTCCATGGTCCTGTGCAGGGCCTGGCTGCGGCTGGGACAGCGCGGAGGCCCGCACGGCAGCGCCTCGCTGCTGGCCGTCCGAAACGCGGTGCTGCTCTGGTCGGCCCCGCTGATGCTCACCTTCCCGATCTTCAGCCGCGACGTCTATTCGTACCTGGGCCAGGGCCGCCTGATGCACTCGGGGTTGAGCCCCTACGAAAACTGGATCTCGCAACTGCCTGGCTGGTTCGCCCAGGGCTCCGACAGCCTGTGGGCAGAGTCCGCGTCGCCCTACGGTCCGCTGTTCCTGATGGCCGCGCGGGGGGTCTACTTCGTGACGGGAGGCGTTCCCGAGGCGGGCGTCGCGATCTTCCGCGTCTTCGCCGCCGCCGGCGTGCTCCTGTGCCTCTACGCGCTCCCCAGGCTGGCGCGCCGCTTGGGCTCGGACGAGACGTGGGCGGTCTGGATCTGCCTCGCCAACCCGCTGTTCCTGCTCAACATGCTCGCCGGGGTCCACAACGACGCGATCATGGTCGGCGGACTGCTCTACGGTTTCCTGCTGGTGTACCGGGGGCACCGTCTTGGCGGGGTCCTGTCCGTCGGCGTCGCCATCAGCATCAAGCCCATCGTGGTGCTGGCCCTGCCGTTCCTGGGGCTTGCCATGCTGGCGCGCGACGCGTCGCTGAGGGCAAAGATCGGCGCATGGTTCTACACCGCCGTCGTCGCCGGGGCCGCCACGGCGTTCTTCGGGTGGGCCTCCGGCCTGTGGTTCGGGTGGATCAAGGCGATGGCCACCGCCGGTTCAGCGGCCTTCCCCTACGCGCCGGTCGGGCTGCTGGGGCTCGGTGTCGGTTGGCTGTCCACGCTGGTGGGGGGAGACCTGGACGACACCGCCGACGTCGTCTACGCCGCCTTCAAGGTGCTGATGATCGCCATCACCGCCTGGCTGGCCCTGCGCCGCTCCGCCGGGCCCCCCGTGCTGCACTGCGCCTACGCTCTGAGCGCCGCCGTGGTGCTGGCGCCCATCATCCAGCCCTGGTACCTGCTCTGGCTGGTGCCGCTCTTCGCGGCAAGCCGCGTGTACGACGGCGGCTGGGCGAGGCTCTGGTACCTGCTCTCCATGGTCCTGGTCCTGGTGGGCGTCGTCGACCAGGTCAGCGTCGCCCAGTGGATCAACCTCACCCTGGTGCGGCTCCTGGCCGCCGCCGTGGGGCTTTGCTACCTCGCCTACATTGTTTTTATCGATCCCAAGACCGCGTCGCTCTTCGCGGGCGCCCGCACCAAAACCCAGAACAGAGACGGAGCCACCTCGTCGTGACCGGACCGCTGAACACGCTCCTGCAAGCCAAGCGGGCAAACCGCACCGTGGTGGTGCTGCTCCTCGTCGCGACGGCCGTCGGCGCCGCCGTCGCGCTCCTGACCAAGCAGTGGTGCCGCGCCAACGGCTGGAACGGCGCCGACCAGCACATCCACATGTGCTACTCCGACTTCGCGCAGCTCTTCGGAACGCGGGGGCTGGCCGACAAGCTTTTCCCGTTCTACACCGGGCTCCCAGTGGAGCAGGCCATGGAGTATCCGGCGCTGTTGGCGGTCATCGCCGGCGTGACGGCCATGATGGTCCCGGGCATCGGTTTCAGCGCGGAGAGGCAACTGGCCTACTTCGACCTGAACTCGTTGGCCTCGTTCCTCTGCTGGGCGGTGATCGTGGTCGCCGTGGCCTACGCGGCCCGCAACCGCAGCCGCGACGCCCTGATGGTGGCGCTGGCGCCGGGCATCATCCTCACCAGCACCCTGAATTGGGACCTGTGGGCCGTGATGTTCGCGACGCTGGCGCTGCTCGCCTTCTCGCGGAACAAGATAGTGCTGGCCGGAGTGCTCCTTGGCCTGGGAACGGCCGCGAAGCTGTACCCGCTCTTCCTCTTCGGCGCCATCCTAGTGCTGTGTTGGCGGACGGGGAGAATGGCCCAGTTCTGGAAGGCGCTGGCCGCGGCCGTTCTCGCCTGGCTCGCCGTGAACGTGCCGTTTATGCTGACCGCGTTCGACGAGTGGTCCCGCTTCTACACGTTCTCCTCGGAACGGGAGATCAGCTTCTCCTCGGTATGGCTGGCCTTCACCTGGACGGGCCTCGACGGGGAGGGCTTCTCGCTGGTGTCGAACGGCCTCTTCGCCCTGTCGTGCCTCGGGATCGCGTATCTGGGGCTGAGCGCGGAGCGCCGGCCGCGCATGGCCCAGCTGGCCTTCCTGATCGTCGCCGCGTTCCTCCTGCTCAACAAGGTCTACTCGCCGCAGTTCGTGATGTGGCTGATCCCTTTGTACGTGCTGGCGCGTCCGCGGTGGCGGGAATTCCTCGTGTGGCAGGCTATTGAGGCCTTTCACTGGGCCGCGGTCTGGCTGATGAGCGCGAAGATCGTCGCCGGCGGAGAGTTCGGGGCGGAGGGGCCGCTGATCGAGATCCTCTACGGCGTGGGCATCGCCGCGCACATGGCCATGGTGGTGTACATCGGTGTCAAGATCATCGGAGACATCCGGCGACCCGCAGGGGACGTGGTCCGCGCTGATGGGGACGACGATCCGCTCGCCGGCCCGCTGGAGGGCCTGCCGGACCGTTTTGTGTTGGGGTCCCGCGCCCGTCAGTCGTAGGGCAGGTAGCCGGCGCACACCGGGTCGACCGGGATGTCGCGGGTAAGCACCCACATGCCGTGGTCGTCTTCGGTCACCACGCGGAAGCCGAGTCGTTCGGCGCGTTCGAGCGCCTGCGCCGGCGTCAGGGGCTCCCAGCCGCCGAGCTCGGCGGCATTGAAGTCGATGATCATCCACGTGGACAGGTCGTCCCCGATGTCCCCGTGCAGGCCCACGTACGTGCGGTCCACCAAGTGGGGGACCGCCGTGTCGGCCGCCTCGACGCAGACGCCGTTCGGAACCATGTCCACCGCGCGCTGCTGGGCCTGGGCCGCCTCGGGCATGGCCCAGTTTTGGCCGGTGAGTGTGCGCCCGAACGGAAAGACGGCGTGGATGAAGAGCGTGCACACGATCGCGAATCCCAACAGGAACGCGGGTCCCCGGACGCGCAGGGAGGTCCATCCCTTGCGGCGGATGATCTTCGCGAGCACGTGGACGGACGCCATCAGGAAGATCGGCGCCAGGATGGCGTCGTACTGGTACACCGGGGCCCACGTGTTCAGCCTGTCGTTGAAGAGCCGGCTCAGGAGGATTGGAGCGCCCAGGATGACGTAGGGGGAGAAGAAGGGAAGCAGCGCGAGGGGCACAAAGCTCATCAGCCAGAGCAGAATCTTCAACTCGTGGTCGAATAGCAGAGCCACCGTCTTGATCGGATGGCTGAGGATAAAGAGGATCGCCGCGCCCGCCGTTGGTCCCAGCGCCGTGTACTGCCAGTAGGACATGGCGTCGGCCGGGGCGAACAGGGGAACAAGCACGGAGGTCACCACGACGTAGCCGGCGAGTCCGGCGACGGCGAGCAGCGCGGCCTTGGCCCACTGCCGGTGGAAGGCGAGGACGATGGCCACGGCGACCAGGGTGATGCCCATGTCCTCGCGGATCAGGAGCATGGGGACGGAGAGTCCGACGACGAGCCAGTACCTCCGACGGTCGAAGGCCCAGATGACCCATGCCATCAGTGGCACGCCGAACGCGACCTCGTGGAAGTCCCAGTTGACCATGGCCTGGAACGGCCACCAGAGCAGCAGTGCGCACGCGGTCAGCAGGCCGCCCGCATGCCCCAGGTGGCGGCGCGCGAAAAGGTACACCGGGATGGCCGTGGAGACCAGGAGAAGGATCATGGCCACGTTGAGCATCCGCGGATCCGGCCAGATCCAGTACAGCGGAGCCAGGACGGCGAGCACCGGATGGAAATGGTCGCCGAGCAGGTTGAAGTCCACACCCTTGATGGGCACGATCGGCGCACGGAACAGGGCGTACTGGCGGACGGCCTGGTCGAAGATGCCCAGATCGTAGCCCTTGGCCTCGAAGTTCCGGAACCTCAGCAGGGAGTGCGCCAGATAGAGCAGGGCCGCCACAAGCATTGCGGCGCCGAGCTGGACTCTGTGGGCGCGCTCGACTGGCTCTTCGGGGGTGTCCACTGGCATGGATTCGAGTCTAGCCGCGGTGCGGCGCTGGCCTGGCAGCACCCGGTTCGGCTAGCGCGTGGGTGCGATGCCGGTGCGCGCCATGGCGTCTGCGTAGGCCGCCTGCATCTGGTCCAGGTGGGCCTGCTGGCGTTCGGCCGAGCCGGCGAAGGCACGCCCGTCGAGCGACTTGACCTTGTAGGTCTTGAAGCCGCGGCGCCACAGCAGAGGGTTCTGGGTCTTCAGGAGCTGGTCGGCAAGCCGGTGGGCCTCGGTGCCGTGGGCCACCAGGGCGGACGCGCGCGGAGCCAGCTTAAGCAGGCGCAGCAGCGGCTTGAGCCCGGACGTGATCTGGCTCGGCTCGAACTTGCCGTTGGGCTCGTCGCCCACGTACCAGGGCGAGACGTTCCACGGCATGAGGTACTGCGGGCGCAGGCCAAGCTGCCACTGCAGGCCCAGCATGCGGGTGCTGGCGTCCTCGTCCCCGGGCGTGATGAACCCGGAGGAATCCGCGGATCCGGTGTTGGAGAAGAGGGAGATGATCTTGGCCTGGTCGACATCGTGCACCGGATCGACGTAGCAGACGGACGATGCCGGCCGCAATGCGGCGGTCTCGTCAAGCAGACGGTTGACGGGAGCGATCTGCTCCTCGTAACGGCGGTTCCACAGGTGGTCGTGCGACGTTTCCGGGGCAAGGGCTGTCATGAAGGCGAGGATCTCCTGGTTTCAACTGCGGTATCCGCGGACGTCGATTCCGCTGATGGATGGGCGACCGATCATGACGGCCACACCGCGGAGACGCCGAGCAGGCGAACCCGGTCCGGAACCACTGCCTGATCGATCCCCCTAAGCTTACCAACCCTTCGTAACCTTCGGTTCAGATTGGGTTTACCAAACCGCGGTGATACTTCCCACGTCGCCCGGTGCCGCGTGACGGAACGCCGCGCAGTCTGGCCTCGACAGGGGCGAGTGGCAGCGGGAAAGTTGGTGCATGCGGAGATTCAGGGACCGGGCAGACGCGGGGCGGAAGCTGGCGGCCGAACTGCAGCGGCTGGGATTCCTCGCGACCGACGGCCGCGAGGCGGCCGGCGCCGGCCGTCCGGGCCCCACCGTTGTGTTGGGCTTGGCCCGCGGTGGCGTGGTGGTGGCCGGCGAGGTGGCGAGACTGGGCGGGGTGCCGCTGGAGGCGGTGGTTGTCCGCAAGGTATCGGCCCGGGGGTACGAGGAGTATGCGCTGGGCGCCCTGGCGACCTTCGGAGGCTCCACCGCGGTCTACCGGAATCCGCGGCAAGCCGACGACGAGCAGTTTCAATCCGCCGTCGCGGCGCAGCTGCCGGAGTTGCGCCGCCGGGAAGGGCTCTTCCGCGCCGGCCGCCTGGCAGCGGACGTCGCAGGCAAGACCGCCATACTGGTCGACGACGGCCTCGCCACCGGATCCACGATGATGGCGGCCGTCCAGGCGGTGCGTTCCGGACGCCCGGCGTCCGTCGTCGCGGCCGTTCCCGTCGCGCTCGGCCCGACGCGCCGCCACCTGGAGCCCGTGGTCGACGCGGCGGTGGTGCTCTACGAGCCGCCGGGCATGACGGCGGTGGGGGCCGCCTTCGACGACTTCGCTCAGACTTCCGAGGAAGAAGTGCTCCGGCTGCTGGCGTCGGCGGGGCGGGCGTAGCTCCGCCCCGGAGCGTAGTTGCTAGTGTTGCCGGAGAGAATCCGGCGATACACCACGCGAGGGGATGTCTGGACTTTGGGCACATTATGGGAGCGCTTGGACGATCGGCTGCGCGCCGGCGTCGAGGAGAGCGCCGCTGAATACACTAGGGTGCGCCCGCTGCTGACGCAGGTCACCGAGGACGTGCGCGACCGAATCCAGGAGATCTTCGCCGACTCGGAGGTCCAGCCGCTGTTCATCGCTGCCCGGACCAAGAGCGTCGCCTCGTTCCGCGACAAGGCATCCAGGATGCTCGAACCGTCCGAACCGGGCGGGTTGCCCCTGCTCGAGTTCCCCAACCCTTTGCGGGATCTGCACGACCTGGTGGGCGTGCGCGTGATCGTGAGCCTGCCCCACGAGGTCCGGGAGGCCGCGAACCTCATCAAGCGCCGGCGCAACGAATTCGACTGCCGCGCGGACCGCGAGAAGGACATCGGCTCCGTCGAGTCGGGGACCTACGGGTACTCGAGCCGCCACCTGATCCTGCGCACGCGCCAGAACGACGTCGTCAAGAAGTACCAGGGGTCCCTGGGCGAAAACGTGCGCACCACGGGCAACTTCGTCTTTGAGGTCCAGATCCGCACGATTCTTGCGCACGCGTGGAGCGAGATCGAGCACGACATACGCTTCAAGAATGTCGACCAACGGGCCTGGAGCCCGTACCTGGACCGCCAGTTCACCGCCACCGCGGCGATGCTCGAGGCGGTCGAATCCACCTTCTCCGAGCTTTACGAGCGCTACCGGGCGGTCACGGCCTATTGGAACGAGGAGGGCGGCGGCGCCGTGCCGCTGGAACCGGAGAGGATCCGCGAAGTCTGGCAGACCCTGCTCCCGCACGTGGACCGCAAGACGGACGACGACTGGGGCTGGGCCGCCGAACTGCTCGCGGCCCACGGGCTGACCACAACAACCCAGCTCGCCGGACTGCTGGATGCCGAGGCCATCACCAAGGTCCGACAGGCGCTGGACCATCGGTACTCGCCGGGACCGGACCGCTTGCTGGACGACGTGCTCCTGTGGCGATTCGGGCAGAGGCACATCGAGCTGACCGCCGGGGGAGACCGCCAGCGCAAGGACAGCCTCGAGCGCAGGCTCCGGCAGATGCAGGCATTCCGGGGCGACGCCTAGGCGCCGGATTCTCCGGCCGCCGGCTCGGACCGGCTCCGGACGGACAGCGTCCCGTCTGGGCGTTGCTCCACGGCAACCGTTCCCAGGGAGCCCACGACGGCCCCGGCCGCCAAGTCGCCCCGCGGGTACGTGCCCTCGACGGCAAGCGACCATGCCCCGGAGGCGTTTCCGGCGGTGACGCCCGCGGGCGCGTCTTCCACCACGAGGCATCGGCTCGGCTCCACGCCGAGGCGGCGGGCGGCGGCGACATAGCCCTCGGGGTCCGGCTTTCCGTCCTCGACGTCGTCGGCCGTGACCATGACCGTGGGCGGGACGATCCCTACCGCGTGCATGCGCGTGGCGGCGAGGGCCGCGGTGCAGGATGTGACGATCGCCCACCGCTCGGCGGGCAGGCCGTCCAGGAGTTCGCGGACGCCGTCCTTGATGTGGATGCCGTCGGTCTCCGCCACCTCGAGTTCGACGATCAGCCTGAGCGCCTCCTCGCGGCGGGCCGGCTCCACGTGCTGGGCGACCACGTCGCGGGCCGGGACGCCGTGCGGGTGTTCCCCGTACTCGCCGAGTTCCAAACGGCGCGCCCATTCGCGCCAGCACTTCTCGGTGGCTTCGGTGGAATCGATCAGCGTCCCGTCCAGGTCGAACAGGATCGCGTCAACGACGACCGTCTCGCCGTCGGGCCAGGGGCGCGGGCCGAGTGCGGCGGCGGCATTGTTGTGGGTCATCCCTCCAGCCTATCGCCGGCGGACGAATAGGCGGGGTGGCCGGGTTGCCGGGACCGGGCGGGCGCGTAGCATGTTCCCATGTCAGCGAACCCAGCATCCGTGCCCCTGTTGCAGCTCACCAATGGCGCCGCCATGCCAGCGATCGGTCTCGGCACCCACCCGATGGACGACGCCGAGGCCGGCGCAGCAGTCGTGCACGCGGTCGAGGCCGGGTATCGGCTCATCGACACCGCCGAGAACTACCACAACGAGGAGGGCGTGGGTCAGGGGCTGGCGCGCTGCGGGGCTCCGCGCGCGGAGCTTTTCGTCACCACCAAGTTCAACAGCGAGTGGCACTCGGTGGACGGCGTCCGGACCACCTGGGACCACAGTGCCACGCGGCTGGGCCTGGACTACATCGACCTCCTGCTGATCCACTGGCCCAATCCGCGGGAGGGCCGCTACGTGGAGGCGTGGCGCGGTCTCGTGAAGCTCTTGGAGGCGGGCAAGGTCCGCGCCATCGGCACGTCGAACTTCACGCCCCCGCAGCTCGGCGAATTGATCGAGGCGACCGGGGTGGTGCCGGACGTAAACCAGATCCAGCTCAGCCCGTGGTGGGTCCGCGATGCGGAGCGTGCCTTCCACGCCGAACACGGCATCGTCACCGAGGCGTGGAGCCCGCTGGGCAAGGGAGGGGCGCTGCGGGCCGAGCCCGTCCTGGCCGCGGCCCGGGCCCACTCCGTCACGCCGGCACAGGCGGTCCTGCGGTGGCATGTCCAGCACGGGGTCGTGCCGATCCCCAAGACGACCGATCCGGTCCGCATGGCCGAGAACATCGACGTGTTTGGATTCGAGCTGAGCGCCGCGGAGATGGAGTCCATCGACGCGCTCGACGGCACCGGCTCGCCGGCCGTGGATCCGATGGCGTTCGGGCACTAGCAAGGGCCCCCGGGCCCCGGGACATGCGCGGGGCCGGCGCGCGGAGTCCCGCGGGACGTTCCGCGCGCCGGCCCCATGGGGGTGCCCGCCGGCCGGCGGGCACCCGGGTTCTCCTAGGCCGACACCGACGCGGCTGCGCGCACGTCCTCGAGTGCCTTCGTCCAGGGCACCAGCTGGTCGAGCACGGGGGGCAGCGTGGCGGCCGAAAGCTCCGTCGGCTTGAACACCGAGAAGTTCTCGAAGTCGGTGAACAGGCTGAACATGCCCGTCTTCTGCACGTGGGCGATCTGGAGCTCGGACAGGATGCCGCGAAGGTGCTCGGCGGCGCGCACGCCCATGGCGGAGCCATAGGACACGATGCCGGCCGCCTTGTTCGCGAACTCGGCGTTCAGGTAGGACAGTGCGTTGGCGAGCGCCGGGGCGACGCTGTGGTTGTACTCGGGGGTGATGAAGACGTAGCCATCGAACTCCGCGATCTTGGCGGACCATGCCACCGTGTGGGCGTTCTGGTAGTTCTGGTAAGCGGCCGGGTAGGCCTCGTCGAGCAGCGGCAGGGAGAAGTCGGCGATGTCGACGAGTTCGAACTCCGCGTCACTGCGCAGCTGCGCCTGGGCCAGGACCCACTCGGCAACTCCGCTGTTGTTGCGTCCCGGACGGGTGCTGCCGGTGATGATGGCGATCTTCGTCATGTGCGTCTCCTTGGATCTGCGGTGGTGCGGAAAGGATCCGCAATAAGTTGATGTTTCAAGTTTAGGTGAACGGGGGTCCCGCGTCAAATCCGCCGGGCATAGAGTGGACTGGAAATCGACCCGACCACAACGGAGGACCCCATGAACGTCATCGTCATCGGCGCGCACGGAAAAATTGCCCTGCTGCTTGCGCGCGAGCTTGCCAACCGCGGGGACACCGTGACAGGCGTCGTCCGGAATCCGGACCACGTGGCCGACGTGGAGGCGTCGGGCGCCCGTGCGCTGGTGCTGGACATCGAGCACGCCTCCACCGAGGAGATCGCCGAGGCGCTTTCTGGGCACGACGCCGTGGTCTGGTCCGCCGGTGCCGGTGGCGGTGATCCGGAACGGACCTATGCCGTGGATCGCGACGCGGCCATCCGCACGGCGAACGCGGCCCAGTCGACCGGGGTCCGGCGCTTCATTATGGTCTCCTTTGCCCAAGCGGACGTCAGCCAACTCGTGCCCCTGGACGATCCGTTCTACCCCTACCAGGCCTCGAAGATCGCCGCCGACGAGCACCTCCGTGCCTCCAGCCTTGACTGGACCATTCTGGGGCCCGGGCGGCTCACCGCGCAGCCGGCCACCGGGCACGTCACCGATGCCGACACGGAGCGGGGCGCGCCGTCGGACACCTCGCGGGCCAACGTTGCACTGGTTGTCGCGGAGGCCCTGGCGGATCCCGCCACCGCCGGACGCACGCTGAACTTCAGGGACGGCGACGTCCCGATCCGGGAGTGGATTGCCCGGAACGTGTAGCGGGAAGGGCCCCGCCGTCGGCGCGGGGCCCCGCCGCCCGCCTAGCGCGGTCGGGTCGCCGGGCGGTTCACCAGCAGCGAGATGGCCAGCATGGCGGCCACGAAGTAGAACGCGTTGAGGATGCCCCACTCCTCGCCGAGCAGACCGAGCACGGGCGGCCCCACGAGGAAAGCCGTGTAGCCGAAGATCGAGACCATGCTGACGCGCCTGGCGGCGTTCGTTGGGTGGTCGGCCGCCGCGGAGATCCCCACGGGGAACCCCAGGGAGCCGCCGACGCCCCAGAGCGCCGCCGCGACGAAGGCGACCCACGGGGTGTCCGTGACAATGAACAGGATGATGCCGACGATGCCGACCGACGCCATTCCGGCCAGGACCACGGTGCGGCCAAGGCGGTCGATCAGCGGCCCTCCGGTCGCCCGGCCGAGTGTCATGGCGGCCACGAAGGTGCCGTAGACCAGTGCCCCCGTCGCGTTGTCGAAGCCGTGGCCGTCCACCGCTGCGAGCGGCAGCCAGTCGTTGGCGGCGCCCTCCGCGAAGGCCATGCCGATGACAAGCAAACCCAGGAGCAGCAACTGCGGGTCGCGGGCCAGGACGCCGGCATCGGACAGGCGCGCGGCCAGCCGCGCGCCGATTGGGCCCGTGTGGCCGCGCTGCGGTGCGCGGGCGGCGGGGGTGCCCGTGGGGAGTGGTATCGAGCGCACGGTGACGGCAGCGACGGCGGCCATCACTAGCCCGAGAGCGGCGAAATGCGCCGCTACGGGAATGGACCAGCCGGCGGCGATGGACCCCACCAGGGCTCCCGCGATGGTTCCGAGGCTGAAAAGGCGTGCATCATCGGCAGCACGGTTCTCCCGAGCGCCTTTTCGACGTCGGAGCCCTCCACGTTCATCAGAACGTCGTTCACGCTGAAGGCGAATCCGAAGACCACCAGGACCGCTGCCGTCAGGGCGGGCGACGCGAGGACTCCCGCGGCGAGCCCCAAGGCGACCGTCGACGCCGCCATGGCCAGCATGGCGTAAAGCAGCGCCCTTCTACTCCCCAACCGCGCCAGCGCGGCGGGGGCCAAGGCGAGCCCGAAGATCGATCCGGCGGCCAGCCCGAAGAGCAGGAGACCGATCGTCGAGGTGGACAGGGACATGCCGTCGCGGACCGCCGGGATCCGGGAAACCCAGGTGGCAAACCCCAGGCCCGAAAGGGCGAACACCGAAAAGACTGCGTTGCGCCACGCCGTCGTCCCGACGGTGCGTGCACGGGTGGTTGCGGGCACCGGTTGCCTCCTGGGGCTGGCTGCGTCGTGCGGGATCTGGGGGGGGGGGGGGGCGTGCTACAGGCGGGCGAAGATTTCTTTCCAGGCGGAACGCCAGTGCTCTGCCGCCGCGGGCGAATCAAGCTTCGTGTGGTTGATTCCCATGCGGGACTTGCCCGGCGCGGAGTCGCAGATGTCCAGGCTGACCCTGCTGCCGTCGGCGAGGGGGACGCGCCAGTAGCGCCACTTCTCCGTCGCGCTGGTGGTGGGTTCCTTGTCCACGGGGACGCCGCCGAACTCCTCCAGACCCCCCACGAGGTCCGACCAGGCCGCGAGCGCGTCGTCCATGGTCCCGCGGTAGGTCTTGGAGACTCCCACCTGAAAGGCGCCGTCGCAGCTTTGCCCCGGTTCGCGGCGGCCGATTTCCTGCTCGTACGCGACCGCCACCCCCTGTGCCCACCAGCCCATGTTGCCCTCGAGGTCCGCGAGCCGCGTGTAGGCGTGCTTGGCGAGGTCCCGGTGCGGCAAGGTCCGTCCTCCGAGCTCGTCCAGGTGTTCCATCCAGTCGCTCCAGGCGATCCCGGTGGCGCGCTCGATGGCGGCTGTGTTGGAGGACTTCGTCATAACGCCATCCTATGTATGCGCCCGATCCGGACGGGCGCCAGGCTATGTTGTGTGGGCGTGGCGCCAAGTGTACCGACCACGGAGGTTCGGTCCGCGCGAGTGCCCCCGGCGCGATTCGAACGCGCGACCGGCAGATTAGAAGGCTGCTGCTCTATCCAACTGAGCTACGGAGGCGTGCGCCGGTGTGGCGCTCGTCCATTCTATGCATGCTTCGAACGCACGTGCCCGCGGGCCCGGCCGAAGGCGTCGGGAGTGGCCGCTCACTCCTGCTCCACAGGCCGCCCGGACCCTGACGGCGCCCGATGTTGTCCACAGTTGCCGCCGGTTCCCCGCGGAGCATGGAGGCCCCGGCCGAGACTGGGGCCAAGGCAACAACGCCTTGGACACACGGCCAGCATGGAGGACAGCATGAAGGAACGCATCACGGTGAGTGGATTCGTCGCCACGCAACCCGAACAGACCATCGCAAACGATGCGCTGGTGATATCCAGCTTCCGGATCGGGACCACCGAGCGGGTCCGGGACCGCGAGACGGGCGAATGGCGGGACGGCCACACCAACTGGTTCACCGTCAAGGCCTTCCGGGAGCTCGCCCGCAACGTCCTTGCCTGCGTCCACCAGGGTGAGCCAGTGGTCGTCACGGGCCACCTGAAGGTGAAGAAGTGGAGGCGCGAGGACGGAACGAACACCACCTTCGTGGAGCTGGAGGCCGACTCCATCGGCCACGACCTCGCGTGGGGGAGCACCAAGTTCGCTCGGACCAGATTTGCGCGTCAGGCGCGCGCGGACGGGCAGGACGCGGCCGAGGACACGGCGGAAGAGGTCCTGGACACGGAGACCGGCGAGCTGACATCGGGGGATACCCGGGCCGGGTCCGGGCACGACGTGCCGTGGGCGGAGGAGGGTGATCTGGATCCCGCCGACGCGGTGGACCAGGAGGCGGCCTGACGTCGGGCGGGCACGGTGGGACGCGGTGCGCGCTCCCACCGTGCGCCGTCGGTCCCGTCCGCACCCGCCAACGGACGGGCCACGCGTGAATGTGGGGTTTGGCCCGGCAACGACTAGCCTTGGACGCATGGCGGAATTCATTTACACCATGACCAAGGCCCGCAAGGCCGTAGGCGACAAGGTCATACTCGACGACGTAAGCATGTCCTTCTATCCCGGCGCGAAGATCGGTGTTGTCGGACCGAACGGCGCGGGAAAGTCGACGATCCTCAAGATCATGGCGGGGCTCGACACCCCCTCGAATGGCGAGGCTCGCCTGAGCCCGGGCTATTCGGTGGGCATCCTGCTCCAGGAGCCACCCCTCAACGAGGAGAAGACGGTCCTCGGCAACGTGCAGGAGGGCGTGGGGGAGATCTACGAGAAGATCACCCGGTACAACCAGATCTCCGAGGAGATGTCCAGCCCCGACGCCGACTTCGACGCGTTGCTCGAGGAAATGGGCAAGCTGCAGGAAGCCATCGACGCCGCCGACGCGTGGGACATCGACTCCCAGCTCGAGCAGGCGATGGATGCCCTGCGCTGCCCTCCGGGCGATTCCGACGTGACGGTGCTCTCCGGTGGCGAGCGCCGGCGCGTCGCGCTGTGCAAGCTCCTGCTGCAGAAGCCGGACCTCCTGCTGCTGGACGAACCGACCAACCACCTCGACGCAGAATCCGTGCTCTGGCTCGAGCAGCACCTGACCGCCTACCCCGGCGCCGTGCTGGCCGTGACCCACGACCGGTACTTCCTTGACCACGTGGCCCAGTGGATCGCCGAGGTTGACCGCGGCAAGCTCCACCCGTACGAGGGAAACTACTCGACCTACCTGGAGAAGAAGCGCGCGCGCCTCGAAATCCAGGGCAAGAAGGACCAGAAGCTGGCCAAGCGCCTCTCCGAGGAACTGGACTGGGTCCGTTCCAACGCCAAGGGCCGCCAGGTCAAGTCCAAGGCGCGCCTGGCGCGTTACGAGGAGATGGCCGCGGAGGCGGAGAGCACCCGCAAACTCGACTTCGAAGAGATCCAGATCCCGCCGGGCCCGCGTCTCGGCAGCGTGGTGATCGAGGCCAAGGACCTGAAGAAGGGCTTCGGGGACCGCGTGCTCATCGAGGATCTGTCCTTCACGTTGCCCCGCAACGGCATCGTCGGGGTCATCGGTCCGAACGGCGTCGGCAAGTCGACCCTGTTCAAGACCATCGTGGGCATGGAGACACTGGACGACGGCGAACTGAAGATCGGCGAAACCGTCAAGATCTCCTACGTCGACCAAAACCGCGGTGGCATCGATCCGGAGAAGGGTCTGTGGGAGGTTGTCTCTGACGGCCTCGACTACATCCAGGTCGGCAACGTCGAGATGCCGTCGCGCGCCTACATTTCGGCCTTCGGCTTCAAGGGGCCCGACCAGCAGAAGAAGGCAGGCGTCCTCTCCGGCGGCGAGCGCAACCGGCTAAACTTGGCGCTGACGCTCAAGCAGGGCGGCAACCTGCTGCTCCTCGACGAGCCCACCAACGACCTTGACGTCGAGACGCTGTCCAGCCTGGAGAACGCGCTGCTCGAGTTCCCAGGCTGCGCCGTTGTGGTCTCGCACGACCGGTGGTTCCTGGACCGGGTGGCAACGCACATCCTGTCCTACGAGGGCACCGAGGAGGAGCCCGCCAGCTGGTACTGGTACGAAGGCAACTTCGAGGCCTACGAGCAGAACAAGATCGAGCGTCTCGGCCCGGAGGCCGCGAAGCCGCACCGCGTGACCCACAGGCGCCTGACCCGCGACTAGCACGCGCCCGGCCCTTCGGGTCGCCAAAACATAGAGCCGGTGGTCGGTCCCGCGGGACCGGCCACCGGCTCTTTGCGCGTCGTGCCCTATGTCCGGTCGGCCGAGCCGTCGGCGGGCCGCGACGCGACGGCGGCGAGGGCCTGGGCATCGGCCGGGACGCGCACCATGCCCTCCTGCGCGACGGTCGCCACCAGGCGCCCGGAGCCGTCGTAGAACCGCCCCTCGCAGAGGCCGCGGGCGCCCGAGGCGCTCGGGCTCTCCTGAACGTACAGCAGCCACTCGTCGACGCGAACCGGCCGGTGCCACCACATCGCGTGGTCCAGGCTGGCAACGCTCATGCCCGGCGTGATCCATGGCAGCCCATGCCGGCGAAGGACCGACTCCAGCAGCGTGTAGTCGCTGCCGTACGCGAGCGCCGCGCGGTGCAGCGCCTGGTCGTCCGGCATGGGGCCGAAGGTCTTCATCCAGACGGCGTTGGTCGGCGTGCGGTCCGCGTCGCCCCGGGGCGCGTCCATGTACAGCGGCGCGTCGACGTAGCGGATGTCGAAGGGGCGGTTGTAGGCCCACTCCCGCGCCACGGGATGGTCGAACGTCCCCAGCAGGTCGGCCGTGGTCGGCAGGCTTTCGGGGTCCGGCATCCCCTCCGGCATGGAGGACTGGTGCTCCAGGCCCAGTGCGGGCTCCTGGAACGAGGCAATCATGGACAGGATGGGCTCGCCGTCCTGGTAGGCGTGAACGCGGCGGGCGGAAAAGGAGCGTCCGTCCCGCAGGCGCTGCACCCCGAAGGTGATCGGCTTGCGGGCGTCGCCGGGCCGCAGGAAGTACCCGTGCATCGAATGGACGGGCCGCTCGCCCCCGACCGTGCGGCTCGCCGCCACAACCGATTGCCCGAGTACTTGTCCGCCAAAAACCCTCTGGCGGGGCTGGTCAGGGGAGCGGCCGATGAAGATGTCCTCGTCCGTGCGCGCCTCGGGGTCGCCGTCCAGATCCAACAGGTCGGTCAGGATGGCGGTGGTGTCGCGATCTTGCACGGCATACTCCTCGGTAGTAAAGCTGGTCGATCGACAGTATCCGTGCGGTGCCCCGCGCATCAAGCCGGGCGCGGGCCCCATTGTGGCGGCGGAGTGCCGCTAATGAAAGCATGGGGGTATGCAGCCCGAATCGCTTGTCCTGGCGGACCACGAGTCCGTGTCCGATCTACACACCTACCTGGCCCGTGCCCGGACGCTCGGGGAGGCGGAGGCCAGGCTGCAGGCCGCGGGCGACGCGCTGGCCGTGTACGTGCCCGTGCTGCATCCCGACACTCTGGGCAGCGACGTCCCCACCATCCTCGGCCTACGGATTGCCAAGCTGGAGGGCCACCAGGCGGACGGTGTCGACGCCGTGTACCCGCTTGGGGCCCTGACGGACCGGCTGGCGCGCATGGGAGGGGACTCCGTGGAGCTGCGGCTTCCGCCGGCAGAGGCCGCGGCGTCGTGGGCCGGCGTGGCCCCGCCGCGGCAGGGCTGGTCGCGGCTGGGCGAGTACGACGACGACGCGCTGCGCGCCGTTGCGGACGAGGGGATGCGTGCGGTGGCCGCCGCGGTCCCGGACCATTCCGGGAAGCCGGTGGTCGCGACGGTTCGCGGCCGCATCTGGTCAAGTCCCTCGGGGCATGCCGACCTGCCGGCCGGGGCGGCCTTCGCCGCGGAACTGCTGGGCTTCCTGCGGCCCGGTGGAACGAGCGTCCTGTTCGAGAACGGACGGTGGAGGCGTCTCAGCTCCGCCGGAGGGCACGTCCTGGTCCGGCTGGCGGCCCGGCTGGGCTAGTCCGCCGCGTTCTGCAGCGAGTGGGCGGCACGGTCGAAGTAGTCCCAGAGGGTTGCCTCCTGCAACGGAGGCAGCTCCAGGGAGTCCACTGCGGCGCGCATGTGCCGGAGCCACGTGTCCCTGGCCTTGGAATCCACCGTGAACGGCATGTGCCGCATCCGCAGCCGGGGATGCCCGCGACGTTCGCTGTAGGTCGTCGGACCGCCCCAGTACTGCTCCAGGAAAAGTTGCAGGCGCATCGCCGCCGGGCGCAGGTCCTCCTCCGGGTAAATGGCCCGAAAGTCCGGATCGGCTGCTACGCCGGCATAGAAGCGCTCGGTCAGCTTGCGGAACGTTTCGGAGCCTCCGACCTGCGCGTAGAACGAACCCGCGTAGTCCTCGGCCCCGCCGGCCCGCGGCTCGGCCGCGGGAACGCCACCGACCGAGCGGGGGACAAGCCGGGCCTGCCCGATCGGCTGTCCGAGGTTGGACGGGGCCGGCAGGAGCCCGTCCTGCGGAGATGGGGCACCATTCTGAGCTGGATTGTTCAAGGCTTCCTTCCGTCGGTGGCGGCAGTCCGGCCACGCTTAAAGCGTACCTGCCGCCCTCCGGGACGTCGCCCGGGAACCTACGGCGGCGGCGGCGCGTCCGTCGCGATGCGGGGGACGGGCGCGTGAGGCTCGTGGAGCACGGGGAAGTTCACGCTGCGCGCGATGAAGCAGACGCCGTTGGCCTCGCCGTGCAGCGAATCGGCGAGGCCGCGCTGGGATTCGTCGGCCAACTCCACCCGCGGGTGGAGCACTGCCTCGACAAACTGCCCGCTACCGTCGCGGTTGAGCCGCATCGTTCCCGCGGCGGCATCGCCGTAGCCCGTCACCACAAGGCCGTGCTTCACCGCGATGTGCAGGTAGGACAGCATGTGGCACTGGGCCAACGCGGCCAGCAGCAGCTGCTCCGGATTCCAGCGGTCGCGATCCCCGTGGAACGTGGGATCCGCCGTACCGGGCAGGTCGGGCAAGCCGCGCGCCGACACCACGTGGTCGCGACCGTAGTCGCGGTACCCAGTGGTGCCGGCACCGCGGGCGCCGGTCCAGACAAGGTCTACGGAATAGCTGTGCAGGTCCAGGTTGGGGCTCATGGCGCCATCCTAGACCGGCCGCGCGCTAGACGTCGGCGGCCTGGGCCGCGAGGGCCCGGACCACAGCGTCCTGGCTTTCCATGACCAGTCTGCGCAGCGCCGGGCTGTCGTCGCCAAGGTCGGTCAGGAAGGCGTTGGTCAGCGCGAGCGTCTCCTCGGAGGTCTGGGCCAGCGGGAACAGCCCCACGACGATCTGCTGCGCGATCTCGTAGCTCTTGGTGTCCCACACGTCGCGCACCACGGAGAAATACTCCGGCGCGAACGGCGCCAGCAGGGTGGGGTTGTGCACGCGTAGGAACCCGGTGATGGCGCTGCGTTGCTGCGTGTTGGACAACTGACCGCCCGCGACGACGGCCTCCCACGCGGCGCGCTTGCCCTCCGGTGTCGGCAGCGCGGCCCGCGCAAGCTCGGCGGCGAGTTGTCCGTTCGCCGTGTGGTCGCGCTCGAGCTCCGCATCGATTTCGGCGTGCCCGGCGCTGCCGCCGGCGACCAGCGCGGTCAGCAGCTCCCAGCGCAGGTCGTGGTCCACTTCGAGGCCCTCCAAGGGGCGCGTCCCGTCGAAGAGGCCCCGGACGATCTCGAGCTGGGCCGCCGAGCGCGAACGCAGGGCGAACGCCTTGGCGAACTGCAGCTGGCTGTCCGAGCCGGCAGGGGCCTCCTCGGCCAGCGACCACAGTGAGTCCGCGGCGGCCTCGGCGATCGCGGAGCGGTCGGACTGCGAAACGTAGTAGTCCAGCACCGTGCTGAGCTGGCGCAGCAACACGAGCACCACGGAGGAGTCCGATTCCGCGCCGATGTTGCGCAGCACCAGTTCCACATAGTCCCTGGCCGCCGTCTCGCCGTCGCGGGCCGCGTCCCACGCGGCCCCCCAGACAAGGGTGCGGGGAAGCGAGTGGGCGAAATCCTTCAGGTGGCGCTTCGCCGACCTGAGGGAAACCGGATCCAAACGGATCTTGGCATAGGCGAGATCGTCGTCGTTGACCAGCACCAGCTCGGGGCGGCGGAGGCCCACCAGCGACACGACGTCCGTGCGTTCGCCCGCCACGTCGAGCTCCTCGCGGTGCGTGCGCACCAGCTTCCCGGAGTCGTCGAGATCATAGAAGCCGACGGCGAGGCGGTGGGGGCGGATCGTCGGATAGTCGGAGGGCGCGGACTGTTCGATCGAGAATTCGGTGATGATTCCGGCGTCGTCCGCCTCGATGTGTGGAACCAGCTTGTTCACGCCGGCCGTTTCCAGCCACAGCCGGCTCCATTCGGAGAGGTCGCGTCCGCTGGCGGACTCCAGTTCCACCATCAGGTCCGCCAACTCGGTGTTCGCCCAGGCGTGCTTCCTAAAGTACGCGCGCACGCCGGCCATGAACTCCTCCTGCCCGACCCACGCGACGAGCTGGCGAAGCACGGAGGCACCCTTGGCGTAGGTGATGCCGTCGAAGTTCACCTGCACGTCCTCAAGGTCGCGGATCTCCGCCACGATGGGGTGCGTGGATGGGAGCTGGTCCTGGCGGTAGGCCCACGACTTCTCCATCGACGAGAAGGTCGTCCACGCCTGCGTGAACTCCGTGTTCTCGGCTGCCGCCAGGGTGGACATGAACTCGGCGAAGGACTCGTTGAGCCAGAGGTCGTTCCACCACCGCATGGTCACCAGGTCGCCGAACCACATGTGGGCCAGTTCGTGCAGCACGGTGATGGCCCTGCGCTCCACCATGGCCTCGGTGACCTTGGAGCGGAACACGTAGGTCTCCAGGAAAGTGACCGCCCCCGCGTTCTCCATGGCGCCCGCGTTGAACTCGGGCACAAACAGCTGGTCGTACTTCGGGAACGGGTACGGGGTGCCGAACTGCTTCTCGAAAAACTCGAAGCCCTGCCTCGTGAGGCGGAAGATGTTCTCGGCGTCGAGGTGCTCCATGATCGATTTCCGGGCGAACACGCCGAGCGGGATGGTCCGCCCGTCCGAGCTCGTCAGTTCGTCGCGTACACACTCGTAGGGCCCGGCGATCAGAGCGGTGACGTAGGAGGACATGGGCAGCGTGGGCTCGAACGCCCACACGGCGACGCCTTCGCCGGCCGCGGACGGCGCCGGCGTGGGGGAATTGGACACCAGGTCCCAGTGGCTCGGCGCGGTGACGGTGAACCTGAATGGCGCCTTGAGGTCGGGCTGCTCGAAGACGGCGAACATGCGGCGCGCGTCCGGCACCTCGAACTGCGTGTAGAGGTAGACCTCGCCGTCCACTGGATCCACAAACCGGTGGAGTCCCTCGCCGGTGTTCATGTAGAGGGCGTCCGCCACGATGCGGACCTCGTTGGCCTCGGACAGGTCGTTGAGGCTGATGCGCAGGCCGTCCGAGACGTCCTGGGGATCGAGGTCGCGTCCGTTCAGCGTGACCGAATGGACGGCGTCGGTCACCGCGTCGATGAAGGTCGAGGCGCCCGCGGCCGCGGTGAAGCGCACCGTTGTCGTCGAGCCGAACGTGCGCTCGCCCTTCGTGAGGTCGAGTTCGACGTCGTATCCCTCGACGTGCAGCAACGCCGCGCGCTCGCTGGCCTCTTCGCGGGTGAGATTCAGTCCTGGCAAGGCGTTGCCTCCGTGTGTCGTGTCCGTGGACGTTCGTGCAGGGCACTCCTTGTGAAAGGGTCCCTGAACATTAGGCACATTCTCTCACCCGGCTCCGCGACACGCGCGGCTACGACGCGCCGGGCCGCGGTTCGGAGCGGTCCGCGCCCAGACCCGGCCGCGGCCCTGAGTAGGCTCTGCCCATGAGCGCATTCACTCCGCCGCCCGTATTCACCACGCGCCCCACCCTCAGGGGCTCCTTCGGCATGGTGTCCTCGACACACTGGATCGCCAGCGCGTGCGCCCAGTCCGTGCTCGAGCGTGGGGGGAACGCCTTCGACGCGGCGGTGGCGGGAGGATTCGTCCTACACATCGTCGAGCCCCACCTGAACGGCCCGGGCGGGGACATGACCGCCATTGTCGGCGCGAAGGGCGGCGGCGCCCAGGTCCTGATGGGCCAGGGACCGGCCCCCACCCGCGCCACAATCGACCACTTCGTGGGTGAAGGCCTGGGCATGGTGCCGGGATCCGGAGGGCTGGCGGCCGCCGTGCCGGGGGCCGTGGACGCCTGGCTGCTGCTCCTGCGGGAACGAGGCACGTGGGAGCTCGCCGACGTGCTGGCCTACGCCATCCACTACGCCCGCCACGGGCACCAGATCTCCGGGCGGGCGGCCTCGACGATCGCGGCGGTCTCCGGACTCTTCCGGGACCACTGGACCAGTTCGGCCGAACTGTGGATGCCCGGCGGAGCGCCACCGCGGGAGAACCAGATGGTCCGCAATACCGCGTATGCGCAGGCCTTGGAGCGGCTGGTGGCGTCCGGAGACGCGCCCGGTGTCGCCACCGGCACGGGCCGCCGCGACCGCATCGAAGCCGCCCGCCGGGAGTGGCGCTCCGGCTTCGTTGCGCGTGCCGCGTCGGAGTTCATCGCGAAGCCCCACCGGCACTCCACCGGCGGCGACCACGCCGGGGTTGTCGGCGCCGAAGATTTTGCGGATTTCAGCGCCACCTTCGAGGCTCCCACCACCCTGACCTTTCGCGGCGTGACGCTGGCGAAGACCGGCGCGTGGGGGCAGGGGCCCATGCTCTTGCAGGCCCTGTCGATTCTCGCCGGTTTCGACGACGACCGCCTGGACCCATCCACCGAGATCGGTGCGCACACGATCCTGGAGGCCCTCAAGCTGGCCTTGGCCGACCGGGACGCCTACTACGGGGACCCCGCGGCTCCGAACTCGGTGCCCCTGGAGGCCCTGCTGTCGGAGGAATACGCGGCCCAGCGGCGCAGCTTGATCGGGCCGGGGGCCTCCCACGCCTTCCGCCCAGGAAGCCTGCCCGGCCACAGGGCCTATGTCCCGCCGCTGACGACGGAGGCGGAGTATTTCGATGCGTTGGGGACGGCGGCGCACGAGCGGGGGACCGTAGGCGAACCGACGGTTGCCCGCTCCGGGGAGACCCGCGGCGACACCTGCCACCTCGACGTCGTGGACCGCTGGGGCAACATGGTCGCGGCCACGCCGTCCGGAGGTTGGCTGCAGTCCTCGCCGACCGTCCCCGGGCTCGGATTCTGTCTGGGCACCCGCCTGCAGATGGCGTGGCTCGACCCGGAGTCCCCCTCCGCGCTCCGCCCCGGAGCCAGGCCCCGGACCACGCTCACTCCGACGATGATCCTCCGCGGTGACTTGCCGGTCGCCGCGCTGGGTTCGCCCGGGGGAGACCAGCAGGACCAGTGGCAGCTCCTCTACCTGCTGCGGACGATCGTCGGCGGCTACACGCCGCAGGAGGCCGTCGACGCGCCGATGTTCCACACGACCTCGGCCGCCGGTTCGTTTTGGCCGCGCACGTGGGAGCCGGGCGGCGCGGTGGTCGAGGACCGCCTCGGGAACGCCGTCGTGTCCGGCCTCGAACGCCGGGGACACCGGGTCACCCGCGCGGGGGACTGGTCGCTGGGTCGGATGTGCGCCGTGGGCGTCGACGGGGACGGTTCCCTCTACGCGGCGGCCAACCCGCGGGGGATGCAGGGCTACGCCGCAGGACGCTAGGGTCGGCGACGTGGCCCGGCGGCGGCCGGTCGCGGAGTAGGCTGGTGGCCGGAATCCCGCTCCCCAGAACGCCTAGGACCCCATATGCGCATCCACATTGCCACCGACCACGCCGGACTCGAGCTCAGCGCCCACCTCGTTGCCCATCTGTCGCTTGCGGGCCACGACGTCGTGGACCACGGGCCCAGCGCCTACGACCCGCAGGACGACTACCCGGCCTTCTGCATCAACGCCGCCGCCGCCGTCATCGCGGACCAGGCGGGCGGGATCGACGCCCTGGGCATCGTCCTCGGGGGTTCCGGCAACGGCGAGCAGATCGCGGCGAACAAGGTCACCGGCGTCCGCGCGGCGTTGGCGTGGAGCCTCGACACCGCCCGGCTCGCCAGGCAACACAACGACGCCAACGTTGTGGCCGTGGGCGGACGCCAGCACTCGCTGGAGGACGCCACCGCCATCGTCGACGCGTTCCTCGCCGAGCCGTTCAGCAACGACGAGCGCCACGTGCGCAGGATCGGGAAGATCACCACGTACGAAACGACCGGGCGGATCGTCGACTAGCCATGCCCGAGGGACATTCCGTCCACCGCTTGGCCCGGCAGTTCAACGACGTGTTCGCCGGTAGCCGGCTGTCCGTGTCCAGTCCGCAGGGACGCTTCGCGCAGGGCGCGGGACGCGTGGACGGCGCAGTGCTCGCCGGCGCCGGGGCGCACGGCAAGCAGCTTTTCCTGCGGTTCGACAACGACCTGTTGCTGCGGGTCCACCTCGGCCTCTATGGGGCATGGGAGTTCGGCGGCGACGTCTCGTTCCGCGGCGCGTCGAGCATCGGAGCGCCGCGCCGCGTGGGCGAACGCGAAACCTACGGAGAGGACGACGGCGGCGGGGCGGGCTACGCCGGGCCGCCCCCACCCGTCGGGCAGGTCCGTGCGCGGCTGGTCGCCCCGCACGGCTGGGCGGACCTGCGCGGACCGTCCGCGTGCGAGGTCCTCACCGCGGACGAGGCCGCGGCAGTCCGGTCGCGGCTCGGGCCCGACCCCCTGGCGCCCGGGGCGCCGGACGCCGGGCGCGCCGAGTTCGTCCGCCGCGTGGGCCGGACGTCGACCGTCGTGGCCACCCTGTTGATGGACCAGGGCGTTTTGGCCGGAGTGGGCAACATCTACCGCGCCGAGTGCCTGTTCCGCTGTGGCCTGCATCCGCTGACGCCCGGCTCCAGCCTCGGCCGCGGCCGGGCGGAGGCGCTCTGGGACGACATTGCGGCGGCCATGGCGGATGGCGTGCGGGAGGGGCGGATCGTGACCACGAACGCCCCGGACCGCGCGTCCCCTGCGGCGCCGGACACGGTCGATGCGCACTACGTCTACCGCCGCCAGGGCCTCCCGTGCCGCCGCTGCGGCACGCCGGTTTCCCTGGCCGATCTTGGAGGCCGCAAGCTCTACTGGTGCCCTGCCTGCCAGGCGCCGGACGCCTGAGCGCTCAACACGAGGGCCGAGGCACAAAGAAGGGCCGCGATCCGGTGGATCGCGGCCCTGCTTGGCGGAGGGGATGACGGGAATCGAACCCGCGTAATCAGTTTGGAAGACTGAGGCTTTACCATTAAGCTACATCCCCGCAACGGTCGCCATGCCGGGAACGGGTTCCCGACGTCGGCGGCGCAGGAACAACAGTAGCACCAGCCCGGCCGCGGCACGAATCGGGCGGCGGCGCACGCGCGGCGGTGATTAGTCGTTGGGGTTTTTATCTGCGTAAACTGGCATCTGCACTTATCGGGGTGTAGCTCAGCTTGGCTAGAGCGCGCGCTTTGGGAGCGTGAGGTCGCAGGTTCAAATCCTGTCACCCCGACTCAGTACTTGATCCCTCCTGGTGGTCCATCGCGAGGGAGAACATCCCAGCCAGTCCACGATCAGACAACAGGAGAACTACGCTGTGAAGAGCGCCGTCGAAAACATCACCCCGACCCGGGTCAAGCTCAACGTCGAGGTTCCCCTCGAGGAACTCCAGCCGAGCATCGACGAGGCCTACAAGAGCATCGCCCAGCAGATCCAGGTGCCCGGCTTCCGCAAGGGCAAGGTTCCGAACCGTCTGATCGACCAGCGCGTCGGCCGCGGCTACGTGCTTGAGACCGCCGTCAACGACGGCCTCAACGGCTTCTACCAGCAGGCCATCACCGAGTCCGAGCTTGTGCCGCTCTCCCGCCCCGAGGTCGAGATCACCGAGGTCCCGCAGCCGGACAAGGCCGAGGGACAGCTTGTCTTCCAGGTCGAGGTGGACGTTCGCCCGACCATCGAACTTCCCGACTACGCCGGCCTCGAGGTTCAGGTCGACGCCGTTTCGGCCTCCGACGACGATGTCCAGACCGCCCTCGACGAGCTGCGCGGCCGCTTCGGCACCCTGAAGGTCGTCGAGCGCCCCGTCGCCGACAACGACTTCATCACCCTGGACCTGACCGCGGCCGTGGGCGACGAGGAGGTCGACTCCGCCACCGGGCTGTCCTACCAGGTCGGCTCCGGCACCATGCTTGAGGGCATGGACGAGGCCGTCGTCGGCCTGTCGGCCGACGAGGACGCCGTCTTCGAGACCAAGCTGGCCGGCGGCGAGCACGCCGGCGAAACTGCGCAGGTCAAGGTTGTCGTAAAGGCCGTCAAGGAGCGCGAGCTTCCCGAGGCCAACGACGACTTCGCCCAGCTCGCCTCCGAATTCGACACCATTGCCGAGCTGAAGGAAGACCTCGCGAAGCAGGCCTCCGAGGGCAAGCTCGTCGAGCAGGGCGTCCAGGCGCGCGATCTGGTCATGGACAAGCTGGTCGAGCTCGTCGAGGTACCGGTTCCGGAGTCCGTCGTCGCCGAGCAGGTCGAGCAGCACTTCCAGCAGGGTGGCCACACCGAGGGCGAGGACCACGACACCGAGGAGCACCGCGCGGAGGTCCGCACCAACACGGAGCGCGCCTTCCAGAACGAGGTCATCCTCGACAAGATTGCCGAAAAGGAAGAGATCGGCGTTGCGCAGTCGGAGCTCATCGACTACATCGTGCAGTCGGCCAGCCAGTACGGCATGGACCCGAACCAGTTCGCGCAGATGCTCGACGGCGCCGGCCAGGTCCCGATGATGGTCGGCGAGGTCCGCCGCCGCAAGGCGCTCGCCAAGGTCCTGGAGCTGGCCAAGGTCACCGACAGCGACGGCAAGGAGGTCGACCTGACCGACTTCGTGCGTCCCGCCGGAGAGGCCGGCACCGCCGGTTCCGTTTCCTCCGCCTCCTCGGCGTCGTCCGCCTCCTCGGCCTCGGCCGCTTCGGCCGAGTAGTCGCCGCGCGGCCCGAGGGCCAATGTCTGTGGGGCCGTCCGAAAGGACGGCCCCACGGGTTTTTAAGCCCGTGGCGATGCCGGTGCTGGGGGGTATGCGCCGTCAGCGAACAGCCCCGCATCCTAAGGCTCGGCGTCCAAAACAGGCAGTAGTCTCAAGGAAAGTAAGCGAGCCCGATGACCGTGGCCGAACGGCCCCGTCGCATTGGCACCATGGAGAGGTATTCGAGAATGTCCAAGGAATCCCGCACCCCCACGATGGCGTCCGTAGATCCGGCCAGCCGCGAGGACTACATCTACAACCGACTCCTCAAGGAGCGGATCATCTGGCTGGGAACCGAGGTGGCCGACGAGAACGCAAACGCCATCTGCTCGCAGCTGCTCCTGCTCTCCGCCGAGGACCCGGAGAAGGACATCTACCTGTACATCAACTCGCCCGGTGGTTCCATCACGGCGGGCATGGCGATCTACGACACGATGAACTACATCCCCAACGACGTCGTGACGGTGGCCACCGGGCTTGCCGCGTCCATGGGCCAGTTCCTCCTGTCCTCCGGCACCAAGGGCAAGCGCTACGCCACGCCGAACGCCCGCATCCTGATGCACCAGCCCTCCGGCGGTATCGGCGGCACGGCCTCCGACATCCGCATCCAGGCCGAGTTGATCCTTCACATGAAGAAGGTCATGTCCGACCTCACGGCGGAGCAGACCGGGCAGTCGCTCGAGAGGATCCTGGTCGACAACGACCGCGACAAGTGGTTCACCGCCCCCGAGGGACTCGCCTACGGCTTCTTCGACCACATCGCCGAGAGCTCCGTCAGCGTCTCCGGCGGCGGCGGAGTCCAGCAGTAGCCCGACAGGCGCCGAGCAACCATCCAAGACTCCCAGGAGAGAACAATGAACTTCAACGGCTACGGCACCGCCGGACAGCTTCCTTCCGCCCGCTACATCCTGCCCCAGTTCGAGGAGCGCACGCCGTACGGCTTCAAGCGCCAGGACCCCTACGCGAAGCTCTTCGAGGACCGCATCGTGTTCCTCGGGGCGCAGGTGGACGACGCGTCCGCCGACGACGTCATGGCCCAGCTGCTGGTCCTCGAGTCCATGGATCCGGAGCGGGACATCACGCTCTACATTAATTCCCCCGGCGGCTCGTTCACCGCGATGACGGCAATCTACGACACGATGCTGTTTATCCGCCCCGAAGTCCAGACCGTGTGCCTCGGGCAGGCCGCCAGCGCCGCGGCCGTGCTGTTGGCCGCCGGCGCCCCCGGCAAGCGACTCGCGTTGCCCAACGCCCGTGTGCTGATCCACCAGCCCGCGATGGGCGGCGGCGAGCGCGGGACCGCGACCGACCTGCAGATCCAGGCGGAAGAGGTCATGCGCATGCGTTCCTGGCTCGAGTCCGCGCTCTCGACGCACAGCAACAAGAGCGCCGAGCAAGTGGGCATCGACATCGAGCGTGACCTCTATATGACGGCCCAGGGCGCAAAGGACTACGGTCTCATCGACGAGGTCCTCACCCCGCGAAAGATCAAGCCACAGCCGGTAACCACGTAGCGGTTCCGGTGGGGGACGGGCCGGCCATTCCGGCACCACGGTCCGTCCCTCACCCAAACTGTCGGTGTCCTGACCTACAGTTGAAGGTGTTGACTTCCGCGCCCGAACCGGGCGGCGGACCGGTATCAAGTTAGGGGTCGAGCGAGATGGCACGAATGGGTGAGAGCTCCGATCTGGTCAAGTGTTCCTTCTGCGGCAAGAGCCAGAAGCAGGTACGGAAACTCATCGCCGGCCCCGGCGTCTACATCTGCACCGAGTGCATCGAACTCTGCAACGAAATCGTTGAGGAGGAGTTGGCCGAGATCGAAGAGGGCGTCGACTTCGAGTTGCCCCGGCCGCGGGAGATCTTCGACTCGCTCCAGGAGTACGTCATCGGCCAAGAGGGCGCCAAACGCTCCCTCGCCGTCGCGGTGTACAACCACTACAAGCGCATCCAGGCGGGGAACGCCCCCAAGGCGGCCACCAGCCTGGGGGACCCTTCCGCGAACATGCTCGACGACGTCGAGGTGGCGAAGTCCAACATCCTCCTGATCGGCCCGACCGGCTGCGGCAAGACGTATTTGGCGCAGACGCTCGCGCGGCGGCTGAACGTCCCCTTCGCGGTCGCGGACGCCACCGCGCTGACCGAGGCCGGCTACGTGGGCGAGGACGTCGAGAACATCCTCCTCAAGCTCATCCAGGCGGCCGACTACGACGTCAAGAAGGCCGAACAGGGCATCATCTACATCGACGAGATCGACAAGATCTCGCGCAAGAGCGAGAACCCGTCGATCACCCGGGACGTCTCCGGGGAGGGCGTGCAGCAGGCCCTCCTGAAGATCCTGGAGGGCACGGTCGCCTCCGTGCCGCCGCAGGGCGGGCGCAAGCATCCCCACCAGGAATTCATTCAGATCGACACCACCAACGTGCTGTTCATCGTCGCGGGCGCCTTCGCCGGCCTTGAGGACATCATCGGGTCCCGCGCCGGGCGGAAGGGCATTGGTTTCGGCGCGCCCCTCACGGCGCTCAAGAGCGAGGCGGCCTCCTACTCCGACGTGCGGCCGGAGGACCTGCTCAAGTTCGGCCTCATCCCCGAGTTCATCGGACGCCTGCCCGTCATCACCACGGTGGAGAAGCTCGACAAGGACGCCCTGATCCAGATCCTGACCGAGCCGAAGAACGCCCTGGTCAAGCAGTACCAGAAGATGTTCAAGATCGACGGCGTGGAATTGACGTTCGATCCGGCGGCGCTGGATGCGATCGCCGACATGGCCCTCGAACGCGGAACGGGCGCACGCGGCCTGCGGGCCATCCTCGAGGAGACGCTCGGAGCCGTGATGTTCGATCTGCCCGGGCGCGACGACGTGGCCGAGGTCGTCATCACCGCCGACGTTGTCATCCACGGCGCGGAGGCCACCCTGATCTCCACCGAAGTGGCCACCAAGCGCAGGAACAAATCCGCCTAGCCGGCGCGTTCCATCCACGCACGGTCTATCCGTCCGTGCGAGTACAGCGTGGCGAGCATGCCGCCGTCCACGCGCAAAGCCCAGGAGGCACTGTGTCAGACAGCACCCGCGTCGATTTCTGGTTCGATCCCATCTGCCCGTTCGCCTGGGCGACCTCCCGCTGGATCCTTGAGGTGGAAAAGGTCAGGCCAATCGAGGTTTCCTGGAACGTCATGAGCCTTGCCGTCCTGAACGAGGGGCGCGACCTGCCCGAGAACTACCGCAAGTCCATGGACAATGCCTGGGGACCGGTTCGGGTTATCATCGCCGCCGCGGCCGCGCACGGCGAGGACGTGATCGGCAGTCTCTACACGGAGATGGGGAAGCTCATCCACCACGAGCGCGTGGAGGACCGCTCCGAGGTCGTCCTGCGGGCGCTCGAGGCAGTCGGGTTGCCCTCGGACCTGGCCGCGGCCGCCGATTCCGCGGACCACGACGACGCCCTGCGCCGCAGCCACCAGGCGGGGATCTCGCAGGTCGGGGAGGACGTCGGCACCCCCGTGCTGTCCCTGAACGGGACCGCGTTCTTCGGGCCCGTCATCACGCGCGTGCCCAGCGGCGAGGAGGCCGGCAACCTGTTCGACGCCGCCGTGGCTCTCGCCGCCTACCCGCACTTCTTCGAGCTGAAGCGGACGCGGACCGAGAGCCCCGAGTTTGATCTCGCGGCCCTGGATGCGGCCGCCGCCGCCGGATAACGCGTCAAGTGCGCGCGGCCACAAGATTTCCGTGGCCGCGCGGTCGCGTCCCACGAAACTCTCCGCCTACCCTTGCGCGGCCCGCGCCGCAGGCGTAAAACTATTCCTACGCATCCCCACAAGATGCGTGAACGATCACCAAATCCGCAGTGACGGAACGGGGACATCCTCCCCCAACCGACCACCAGTAACGGGGTGGCAAGACCCGCAGGATACGGAGATCGTCCGGTTCGACAATCGTTACAAGAGAACCAGATGAGTCGAAGCCCCTCCGACGCGGAAACGCCGAAGGGGCTTCCCCTCGTTAAGGCGGGTTGCCCCGCCCCGCGGACTTGCCCCTAGGCCTGCACCTGCTCGTCGGCGGGCGCCAACTCCACGCCGGACACCGTCAGGTCGCCGTCGCCGGCCACCAGGGTCAGGTCGCGGGCGTTTCCGGCGGCCAACAGGTCTCCCAGCCCGGCCCGCACCTGCTCGAGTTGCGCGGCGGGTGCCGTCACGATGCCCGCCAGCACCTCGGTGCGCTGCTTGACCTTCGCCTCCGACTTCGCCTTGCGGATGCCTCCCAGCGCAGTGCCGACCGTGGGCAGCACGCCGGCGTCGGCGCCCCGCACGGCCTCCGAGAGGTGGTCCGTCCCGGGCCATTCCGCGCGGTGGACGGAACCGGCACGCCACCAGCCCCAGACCTCCTCCGTCGCGAACGGCAGGAAGGGCGCGAACAGCCGCAACACCGCATCGAGCGTGGTGGCCAGCGCCGCCAGAACCGACGCCTGCTCGGCCTCGCCCCGGGCCCCGTAGGCGCGGTCCTTGATGAGTTCGACGTAGTCGTCCGTGAAGGACCAAAAGAAGGACTCGGAGATGTCCAGGGCGCGGGCGTAGTCGTAGGCCTCGAAGGCCCGCGTGGACTGCTCGACCACCTCCGACAGACGGGCCAGGAGGGACTTGTCCAACCCGTTGGTCAGGACGCCCGCATCCCCGGTGAGCACGTTGGCCTCGGTTGCGCCCAGGTTGAGGACGAACTTGGACGCGTTGAGGATCTTGATGGCCAGTCGGCGGCCGATCTTCATCTGCGCGATCTCGTACGCGGTATCCGCGCCGAGCTTGGCGGAGGCGGCCCAGTAGCGCACGGCGTCCGAGCCAAACTCGTTCAGCACGTCCGTCGGCACCACCACGTTGCCCTTGGACTTGGACATCTTCTTTCGGTCCGGGTCGAGGATCCAGCCGGAGATCGCGGCGTGCTTCCACGGGGCCCCGCCGTGCAGGGCGTCCGCCCGGACGGCGCTCGAGAAGAGCCAGGTCCTGATGATGTCGTGGCCCTGCGGCCGGAGGTCGAACGGGAAGACCTTCGCGTAGAAGTCCTCGTCGCGGCTCCACCGTCCCACGATCTGCGGCGTGAGCGATGACGTCGCCCAGGTGTCCAGCACGTCGGCGTCGCCGATGAAGCCCAGCGGCTGGTCGCGCTGCTCCTCGGTGTAGCCGGCGGGCGCGTCGGCGGCGGGATCCACCGGCAGCTGGTCATCCGTTGGAAGGATGGGCTTTTCGTAGTCCGGCTCGCCGGCGGCATTGAGCGGGTACCAGACCGGGATGGGGACGCCGAAGAACCGCTGGCGCGACACGAGCCAGTCGCCGTTCAGGCCGTTGACCCAGTTCGTGTAGCGGGACCGCATGAACTCGGGGTGGAACTCGATCTCGGCGCCGCGGCCGATGAGGCGCTCGCGGCGTTCGGCGTCGCGTCCGCCGTTGCGGATGTACCACTGGCGGGACGTGACGACCTCGAGCGGCTTGTCGCCCTTCTCGAAGAAGTTGACCGGGTGCATGATCTTCTTCGGCTCGCCGTCCAACAGTCCGGCATCGGCCAAGAGTTTGACCACGGCCTCCTTGGCTGAGAACACGGTCTTTCCCGCGATGTGGGCGAACGCCTCGCGTCCGGCCTCGCTGGTGATCCACTCCGGGACGTCGGCGGCAACACGTCCGTCGCGTCCGATGATGGCGCGCGTGGGTAGCTGCAGCTCGCGCCACCAGGTCACGTCCGTCAGGTCGCCGAAGGTGCACACCATGGCGATGCCGGATCCCTTGTCGGCCTTTGCGAGCTCGTGGGCCCGAACCTCCACCTCGACGCCGAACACCGGCGACGTGACCTTCTTGCCGAACAGCGGCTTGTAGCGCTCGTCGTCGGGATTGGCGACGAGGGCGGCGCAGGCGGCCAAGAGCTCGGGCCGCGTGGTTTCGATGTATATCTTGGTGCCGTCTTCGGCGAAGAACGGGTACCGGTAGTACGCGCCGGCGACCTCGCGGTCCTCCAGCTCGGCCTGCGCGACCGCCGTGCGGAACGTAACGTCCCACAACGTCGGCGCCTCGGCCATGTACGCGTCGCCGGCGGTGAGGTTGCGCAGGAACGCGCGCTGGGACACGGCGCGGGACGTGTCGTCGATGGTCCGGTAGGTCAGGTCCCAGTCGACCGAGAGGCCCAGGGTGCTGAAGAGGTGCTCGAAGACCTTCTCGTCCTCGACGGCAAGCTCCTCGCACAGCTCGATGAAGTTGCGGCGGGAAACCGCGTCCCAGTCGCGCTGGTTCTTGGCCGGCTGTGCCGGGGCACGGTAGTCGGCGTCGTAGGCGATCTTGGGATCGCAGCGCACTCCGTAGTAGTTCTGGACGCGGCGTTCCGTCGGCAGGCCGTTGTCGTCCCAGCCCATCGGGTAGAAGACGTTCATGCCGCGCATGCGCTGGTACCGGGCCAGCACGTCCGTCTGCGTGTAGGAGAACATGTGTCCCACATGAAGCGATCCCGACGCGGTCGGCGGGGGAGTGTCGATCGAATAGACCGCCTCCCGCGTGGTGTCCGGGTTGAACTTGTAGGTTCCCTGCTCCCGCCAGCGGCGACCGAGGCTCTCCTCGAGCCCCTCCAATGCCGGCTTGTTGGGAACGGAAACGGTCGCGGGCGTGTCTGTGCCCAAGGTGTCTTCAGCCATGGGCACCATTCTTTCACGCCGGGCGGCGTTCGCTGTCCGGACCTCGGCGCCGGCGGCACTGCCGCTGTGCCGGACGCCGGGCTACCATCCGGACATGGGTACCTTCCGATTGATGCGCGCCTACGACCCGCCGGACGGCGGCTACAGGATCCTCGTGGACCGGCTGTGGCCGCGGGGGCTCGCGCGGGACCGGGCGCGGTTGGACGACTGGGCCAAGGACGCGGCACCGTCCACGGAGTTGCGGACCGAGTTCGGACACCGTCCCGAGCGTTTCGCCGAGTTCCGGGAACACTACCTGCGGGAGTTGGACGATGGCCCCGCGTCGGCGGGCGCGGAACGGCTGCGCTCCATCGGCGCGCGGGAGGCGGACGTGGTGCTGGTCTACGCGGCCCGCGACACCGAGCGTAACCACGCTCGCGTGCTCAAGGAGTATCTGGAACTCCGACGCTAGGCTGGCTGCATGACTGAGAACACCCATGCAGCAGTAGTCACAGGCGCCTCCACCGGAATCGGGCAGGCCACGGTCCGACAACTCACGGCGCGTGGTTGGAAGGTGTTTGCGGTGGCCCGGAGGGCCGAACGCCTGGAAGCCCTGGCGGCCGAGACCGGTGCCGTCGCCGTCCCCACCGACATCACGGTCGACGCCGACGTCTCCGCGCTGCTGCGCGCGGTGGAGGAGGGTGGCGGGATCGACACCCTCATCAACGTCTCCGGCGGTGCCCGCGGCGTGGACTATCTTGCCGAAGCCAAGACCGAAGACTGGGAATGGATGTACGAGGTGAACGTCGTCGGAACGATGAAGATCACGCGTGCCTTCCTCCCCATGCTGCGCTCGAACGGCGCGGGAACGGTGCTGAACCTGACGAGCACCGCCGCGCTCGTCAGCTATGAGGGCGGCGCCGGCTACAACGCAGCGAAGGCGGCCCAACGGGCCATCACCCAGGCGCTGCGGCTGGAGGAGGTGGGGAACAACCTCCGCGTGATCGAGGTCCTCCCGGGCATGGTGCAGACCGAAGAGTTCTCCCTGCACCGCCTGGGAGACGCCGGGAAGGCGGACCAGGTCTACGCGGGGGTGGAAAAGCCCCTGACGGCGGAGGACATCGCGGACATCGTCGCCTACGCGGTGACCGCCCCGCACCACGTCAACCTCGACGAGATCGTCGTTCGCCCGGTGGCCCAGGCCGCGGCCCACAAGCTGGTCCGCGGCGGGGCGTAGAGGAAGCGGCGCCAACCGAGACCACGGGGTCCTGCGCTACCCGCCTCACCCTTCGATCCGCCGGCCCGACCCCTCGGGGACGGCGGCGACCACAAAGCCGGCCGGTGCCGCCCGCCCGGCGGATTCGCGGCCGAACGTCCGGTGCTCCCGCAGCACCAGTCCGCGTGCCTCGAGGAACCGGGAGACGGCCTCCCGGGACGGCGGCGCGGTCTCGAGACCGTAGGTCAGGGGCTCACCCGCACAGCGGGCGGCCGCACGTGCGTAGGCCATCAACGGGTCCCGCGAGCCGAACGTCGCCGCGGAGAAGTAGTCGAACGCGAGCACGCTGCCGGGCGCCGCAGCAGCGACGCGTTCAAGGGTGGCCTCAACCGTCCTGGGGTCCAGGTACATCGTGACGGCCTCCCAGAGATAGAACGTCGGCAGCGCGGGATCGAAGCCGGCGCGGGTCAACCGTTCGAACCAGTCGTCGGTCCGGAAGTCCACCGAAACCCTGATCGTCCGGTTCGGGTCGAGCCCCACCCTCCGCATCAGGTCGAACTTGAGCGCCTGCGTGGGCGCCCGGTCCACCTCGAAGCATCGCAGGCGTCCCCCGCGGGGGAGGAGGTCGGCACGCGTGTCCAGGCCGGCCCCCAGGACGACGAGCTGACGGACCCCGCCCATCTCGCGCGCCAGCGCGGCGTCGTAGAAGGTTGTGCGCGCCGCCGGCTGGTGTGCCAGCGGCGGCGGCCCGGTGTAGGGATACCGGTAGAGGCGCGGCACGTGCCCGGTGATGCGGTGCGCCAGAAGGGTCGGGGCCGTGACCATCGCCAATGCGGTGCGTGGGACGCCGGGGAGTGCCGCGAGGAGTCTGGCCGCGGGGTCGTCGGACCGCGTTCCGAGACGGTGTTGCATGTAGCGGGTGTAGAGCGACGCGGCCACGGTGGCCGACACCCCCGCGACGCGGCTGCGCCGAAGCAATCGCCAGACGAACGCGGGATAGGCAACGATGGCCACGGGTGCCATGGCGGCCTGGGCGACGCGGAACAGCATCCCACGGCACGCCCGCTCCATCGTCGCGACCCTCTCCGTCGGCATCCGCATGCGGCAACCATAGTGCGGCGGCGCATCGGCTAGAATGGTTGGCATCAGCTTTGACCCGGCCATCACCGGCGAGCTTCCGGAAGAACAGGCGGAACGGCCAAGTGCCGTGCGGTCCCAGTAGAACCGGACGGGTATGCCCGTCACAGCAGTCAACAAGCGGCCGCGCACCGGGTCTCCCGGGACGCGAGCAAGCGGGGTGGTACCGCGCGAACCGGCGACCGACAGCCGGGACACGTCCCCGCATCGAGTACACGCAGCGTCCCCAGGACGCCGACCGATGCCAGGACTGCCGCCGATGACCACGTACCCCAAGGCTTCCACCGATCCGCAGGCCGGCACGCCCGCCTCCCCCCGCTTCCCCGAGATCGAGGAACGGGTCCTGGAGTACTGGGCCGCCGACTCCACCTTCCAGGCCTCCATCGACCAGCGCGAGGCCGGCGACAACGAGTTCGTCTTCTACGATGGGCCGCCCTTCGCCAATGGCCTTCCCCACTACGGCCACCTGCTCACCGGCTACGTGAAGGACCTGGTGGCCCGCTACCAGACCCAGCGCGGGCACAGGGTGGAGCGTCGCTTCGGCTGGGACACCCACGGTCTGCCGGCCGAACTCGAGGCCATGAAGCAGCTCGGGATGACGGACAAGCAGCAGATCGAGTCCATGGGCATCGACAAGTTCAACGACGCCTGCCGGTCCTCCGTCATGAAGTACGCCGACGAGTGGCAGGAGTACGTCACGCGCCAGGCACGGTGGGTCGACTTCGAGAACGACTACAAGACCCTCAACGTCGAGTACATGGAATCGGTCATCTGGGCCTTCAAGGAACTGCACACCAAGGGTTTGACCTACCAGGGCTTCCGCGTCCTTCCGTATTGCTGGAAGGACGAGACCCCGCTGTCCAACCACGAGCTGCGCATGGACGACGACGTCTACAAGAACCGCCAGGACCAGACGGTGACCGTCACGTTCCCCTTGCTCGCGGGGGAGTCGGCGGCCTCCCGCGACCTGGCAGGCGTGCTGGCGCTGGCCTGGACCACAACGCCGTGGACCCTCCCCACGAACGCCGCCCTCGCGGTCGGCCCGGACGTGGAGTACGCCGTGCTCCCGGCGGGACCCGACGGTGTCAAGGCGGCGGATACGGCGCTCGACGCCGGCGCGCGCTTCCTGCTGGCCAGGGACCTGGTCGGCAACTACGCCAAGGACCTCGGCTACGCCGACGCGGAAGCCGCCGCGGCCGCCGTCGTGGCGACCTACGGCGGATCGGACTTGACCGGGATCGCCTACGAGCCGCTGTGGGACACGTTCGCCGACACGGAAAAGTACGGGACGCAGAACGCGTGGCGGATCCTCGAGGCCGACTACGTCACCACCACCGACGGCACCGGCATCGTCCACCAGGCCCCCGCCTACGGCGAGGACGACCAGGCCGTCTGCGAGGCAAACGGCATCCCCGTGGTGCTCTCCGTCGACGAGGGCGCGCGCTTCCTGCCGATGTTCGCCGGCGGCCCCCTGGACGCGATTGTCGGTGTCCAGGTCTTCGACGCCAACAAGGCGATCACCAACGTGCTGCGCGCCGAGGGGCGCCTGGTGCGCCTCGCCAGCTACGAGCACAGCTACCCGCACTGCTGGCGCTGCCGCAACCCGCTCATCTACCGCGCCGTCTCCTCCTGGTACGTGCAGGTGACCGCAATCAAGGACCGAATGGTCGAGCTGAACCAGGGCATCAACTGGATCCCCGGCAACGTCAAGGACGGCCAGTTCGGCAAGTGGCTGGCCAACGCCCGCGACTGGTCCATCAGCCGCAACCGCTACTGGGGCTCACCGATCCCGGTCTGGGAGTCGGACAATCCCGAGTACCCCCGCCGCGATGTCTACGGTTCGCTGGAAGAGATCAGGGAGGCTTTCGGTCGCCTCCCGCTCAACGACGCCGGGGAGGTGGACCTGCACCGCCCGTTCATCGACGACCTGGTGCGTCCGAACCCGGACGATCCAACCGGCAAGTCCATGATGCGCCGCGTCGAGGACGTCCTGGACGTCTGGTTCGACTCGGGTTCGATGCCCTACGCGCAGGTCCACTACCCCATGGAGAACAAGGACTGGTTCGATTCGCACAACCCGGCGGACTTCATCGTCGAGTACATCGGGCAGACCCGCGGCTGGTTCTACACCATGCACGTCCTCTCCACCGCGCTCTTCGACCGCCCCGCCTTCACCAACGTCATCAGCCACGGGATCGTGCTGGGCTCCGACGGGCAGAAGATGTCCAAGTCGTTGCGCAACTATCCGGACGTCAACGAGGTCCTGGACCGAGACGGCTCCGACGCCATGCGCTGGTTCCTGATGGCGTCGCCGATCCTGCGCGGCGGCAACCTCGTGGTCACGGAGCAGGGCATCCGCGAGGGAGTGCGCCAGGTGCTGCTGCCCATGTGGAACGTCTGGCACTTCTTCAGCCTGTACACGAACGCCGCAGCCAACGGCGCCGGCTACGAGGCCAGCCCCCGGCACGATTCCAGCGACCCGCTGGACCGCTACATGCTCGCCGCCACCGGCGACCTGGTCCGCGAGGCCACCGAGGCGCTCGACGGCTACGACATCTCCGAGGCGTGCGAGGCTGTGCGGCGCTACATGGACACGTTGACCAACTGGTACGTCCGGCGATCCCGCCAGCGGTTCTTCGAGGAGGACACGCAGGCCTTCGACGTCCTGTACACCTGCTTGGAGACCCTGTGCCGGGTGGCGGCGCCGCTGCTGCCGCTGGCCACCGAGGAAATCTGGAGGGGTCTCACGGGCGGGCGGTCTGTCCACCTTGCGGACTGGCCGGATGCGGCGGTCTTCCCGCGCAACGCCGATCTGGTCGAGCGCATGGAACTGACCCGCCGGGTCTGCTCCGTGGGATCCTCCCTGCGCAAGGCGGCAAACCTGCGCGTTCGCCTGCCGCTCGGCGGCATGACCGTGGTCGCGGAGGGCGCCGCCTCGTTGGAAGGAACCTTCGGCTCGATCATCGCGGACGAACTGAACCTGCGTTCGGTGTCCTTCCTGGACGCCGGACAGGCGGACGCCGGGGCGTTCGGGATCAGCCAGAAGCTGGTCGTGAACGCCCGGGCCGCGGGTCCCCGCCTCGGCAAGGGAGTCCAACAGGCCATCAAGGGGGCCAAGTCGGGCGACTGGAGCGTGGACGGCGACGGCGCGGTGGTCTCCGGGGGACTGGCCCTCGAACCACACGAGTACAACCTGGAAACGGTGGTGGAGCAGCCCGCGGACGGTTCGTCCATCGCGGCGGCCGTCCTGCCGGGCGGCGGCTTCGTGGTCCTGGATACGCAGGTCACGCCGGAGCTGGCGGCGGAGGGCCTCGCCCGCGACATGGTGCGGAGCGTCCAGCAGGCACGTAAGGACGCCGACCTCGCGGTCAGCGACAGGATCCGCACGGTGATCCACGCCGACGCCGAAACGGTGGCCGCGTTGCACGCGAACGCCGCACTGCTCAAGGCGGAGACACTGACGGTGGGACTGGTCCTGGAGGAAACCTCGGGTCCGGTCCGCGTGGAAGTGGAAACAGTGGCGGCCGCCGAGGCCGCACTCAACGGATGGGGTGTCAAGAAATGAGCGGTTTCGACGAGTTCTCGGTGGAGAGCGTCTACGCGGAATTGCTGGGCCGGGCGCCGGAGAACAAGATGGAGCCCCGCATGGAGCCCATGTTCCGCGCCATGGAGATCCTCGGGGAGCCCAACAAGGCGTACCCGATCATCCACGTGACCGGCACCAACGGCAAGACGTCCACTGCGCGCATCATCGAGTCGCTCCTGCAGGCCTATGGGCTGCGCACCGGGCGGTACACCAGCCCGCACCTTTCCAAGGTCACCGAGCGCATCAGCATCGACGGGGAGCCGGTGCCCGACGAGACCTTCGTCCGCATTTGGGACGAGATCCGGCCGTACCTGGAGATCGTCGACGCCGAGCTGGAGGCCCGCGGAGAGAACCGCCTGACGTACTTCGAAGCCGTGACCGTCCTGGCGTTCGCCGTGTTCGCCGACGCCCCGGTGGACGTGGCCGTCATCGAGGTGGGCCTGGGCGGCATCACCGACGCGACGAACGTCGGCGACGGCCAGGTCGCCGTCGTCACGCCGATCTCGCTGGACCACACCGAGCTGCTGGGCGACACGGTCGCGGACATCGCCGCGGAAAAATCCGGCATCGTCAAGGCCGGCGGATTCCTTGTGAGTGCGGCGCAGCCGCCCGAGGCGGCGCAGGTGCTCCTGGACGCGTCCCGGCAGAAGGATGTCCCGTTCCGGTTCGAGGGCGTCGAGTTCGGGGTCGAGGAGCGCACCCTGGCCGTCGGCGGCCAACTGCTGACCATTCGGGGGCTGGCGGAGCGCTATACGGATCTCCAGCTCCCACTGCACGGCGCCCACCAGGCGCAAAACGCCGCGGTTGGCGTTGCGGCGGTGGAGGCTTTCCTCGGCGGTGGAGAGAAGCCCCTGGAGATCGATTTGGTCCGCGAGGGCTTCGCCAAGGCCACGTCGCCGGGACGGCTGGAGGTCGTCAGGACCGCCCCCACGGCGATCGTCGACGCGGGGCACAACCCCGAGGGCCTGCGCGCCAGCGCGGAAGCCATCAAGGAGTCCTTCGGCTTCAGCAAGCTGGTGCTCGTCGTCGGAATCCTGGGCGAGAAGGACGCCCCGGCCATGCTCGCGGAACTGCGCGCCCAGTACGGCGACCTGGTGGAGGACATCTGCCTGACCCAGTCCACCTCTCCGCGGGCGATTCCGGCCGGCGAGCTCGGAGAAATGGCCCTCGAGGCCGGGTTCCCGGAGGCCGACCTGTACGTCACCGAACGGCTCGACGACGCCCTGGAGTGGGCAGTCGGGCGGGCCGAGGCCACCGAGGACTTCGGTGGAGGAATCCTGGTCACCGGCTCCATCACGGTGGTGGCCGAGGCCCGTACCCTGTTGGGGAGGTAACGGCACCATGGCACGAATGACCAAGGCACAACGGGAATGGCGGCCCGGCCAGAAAAAGAAGCGCCGCTCCGTCCGCGTGATGTTCGCGTCCACGGTGCTTACGCTGGAGGCCTTCGTCGCGCTGTTCGCGACGCTGGGCGTGTTCGGCCTCTACCGGGACCGGATCGCCCCCGCCCTGACGCTTACGGTGGGGATCGCCCTCGCGGTCGTCTGCGTCCTGGCCTGCGCCCTGCTGCGCCGTCCGCTCGGCTATTGGATCGGGTGGGCCATCCAGCTGATCCTTATTCTTGCCGGCTTCATCGAACCGCTGATGTTCGTCGTGGGAATCCTCTTCGCGGCAACCTGGTGGTATGCCGTGACCAAGGGGCGGTCCATGGACCTGGAGAACGCCCGGCGGGACCGCGAACAGGAGCTCTGGGAGGCGGAGAACCCCGGCGAGCCGGCAGCCGACGCGTCGGGTGGCGCGCGGACCAAGGGCCGGCCGGGCGCGGCGGGGCCGGACGGCGCCGCCGGCCCGCCAGCGGGCGGCGCCCCGCCCGCGCACTAGACTGGCTTCGGCACACCTTCCCAACCACACACCATCGAAGGAGCACCGCCTTGTCCACTGAACGGACCCTGGTTCTCATCAAGCCGGACGGCGTCAAGCGCCAACTCACCGGCACCATCCTCGCCCGCATCGAAGCCAAGGGCTACGCGCTCGTGGAGCTGAAGCAGGTTGCGGCGACCCGCGCGCTGCTCGAAGCCCACTACGAGGAGCACGTCGGCAAGCCGTTCTACGAGCCGCTGGTGGAGTTTATGCTCTCCGGCCCGGTTGTGGCTGCCGTCTTCGAGGGCGACCGCGCCATCGAGGGTTTCCGGTCCCTGGCCGGGACGACCGATCCGACCACGGCCGCACCGGGAACCATCCGTGGCGACCTCGGCCGCGACTGGGGCCTGAAGGTGCAGCAGAACCTGGTGCACGGTTCGGACTCCACCGAGTCGGCCGCGCGGGAAATCGGGATCTGGTTCGCCTAGGCGGGCCCGGACCAAAAAAGGGAACGACGCCGGTGCGAGTACCGGCGTCGTTCCCTTTTTCGTGGGCGACTGGAGCGTGCCGGGCTATCCGAGGAAAGCGTTCATAAAGCGGAAGAAGATCGAGGCGGCGCACAGCACGATCAGGAGGACCACGACAACCCATGGCCACTCCGCCGCGGCGCGCCGCAGGGCCGGCCCGGCCGGGATGACGCCCCTCAGGATGTTCCTGGCCGTCGTATAGACGAACAACGGGACGACCATGGCCCAGACCACCATGCAGTAGATGCAGAGCACGTTGATTTCGTAGAGTGCCTGCGACCAGAGCCAGACCACAAAGACCAGCGCCAGGGTGATCCCGGTCTGGAACCCCACCCACCACCACGTCGCAAAGCGCGCGCCGGCCAGCATGCCCATGCCGGTCGTCACCACCACGGCGAAACCCACGATTCCGATGAGCGGGTTGGGGAAGCCGAACAGGGCGGCTTGCCACGACTCCATCACCCGGCCGCACGACACCCAGGGATTGATGTCGCAACTGGTGATGTAGCCGGGGTCCCTGTACAGCTCCAGGCGCTCCAGCACCAGGACGGCGGAGGCAAGCCAGCTCACCGCGCCCGTGAGGACCAGAAACAGTCCGAAGACGCGGTCACGCTCCATCGCGGGCGCCGCGTCCGCGCGCGCCCCCACATTCGGGGCGGGCGCGGATGCCCCGGTCGTTGGCAACTGGTCGTGCGGCACTCGATCTCCTCGGGACGGGTTGGGACGGGACGGGCTGGGGTGCGATGTGGGCCGGGGATCGGCCCTCCACGATTCTAGGGCGCTTCCGCCGCGCACTTCCCCCGGTGTGAGACAATCAAAGCGGTCGGTCGAGGATCCACAGTCCCCGTCCGGCCCAGCGACAGGCTTCCAGGCCCGCGGGCGATGGATCATTTCACGGCGTTGGTAAACGGCGCCGCTTGAAGACCGCCGACGGTTGCCGCAACGTAAAGCGGCATGCCGGGAAAAGCGCCGCTGGTCCACCGGGACGTCCGCACCCCTCAACGATGGTGCACCTCGGCGGATAGCACACTGACTTCCGGGGACCGGATGACCGCCAGGTCGCGGTTCCCGAACTGAGCACCCGGCGGGCCCTGCTGTGGAGGAACTCCCGGGTAGGAGTATGGCCATCCATGGAAACGACTAACGAAGAACTGAACGAAACGACGGAGAACACCGTCGCCGAGCCGGCACCGAAGAAGCGCGCACCGCGCAAGCGGGCCGCAGCGAAGCCCATCGAGAGCGAAGCCGCCGAGACCGGTGCCGCCCCAGTGGACGGCACCGCAACGGCGACGGAGGACGCGGCCGTCGCCGCCGCACCGGCGAAGCGCGCGACACGCCGCCGCGCGGCGCCCAAAAAGACCGCGGACGACGCGGCAACGGTTGTGGAACCCGCAGTCGCCGAGCCGGAAGCTCCGTCCGCGGAGGCGCCGGCCGACGCAACGGAGACGCAGCCCGCTCCCGAGGCCGCGGCCAAACCGGTGCGCCGCCGCGCGAGCCGCGCCAAGAAGGTCGAGGCTCCGGCGGAGGAGGCCGTGGAGGCCACCACCGCCGGGTTGGCGCCCGTGGACGCGTCGCCCGCGGACGCCGAAACGCAGGCCGACGGCGGAACGCAGGCCGACGGCGTCGCGCAGCCCGCCGAGGGCTCGGACGCGCCCGCGGCGCCGGCCAAGGCAACCAGGACGCGGAAGGCCCCGGCCCGCCGCTCCAAGAGGACCACGGAAGACGAAGCCCCGGCGGAGACGGCCATCGCGCAGTCCTCCGTCCCGGACGCCGCCGCGCCCGTTACCCCTGAGGAAGAGTCCGCGGCCGCGCAGTCGCCCGCTGCCGAGCCCGCCGCCTCCGCCGCCGATCCGTTCGCGGTCCCCGAGTCGCCCGTCTCGCTCCTCTTCCACGCGCCGGACCTGACCGCCGTGGTTGCCCCCGTCCGGCCCAAGGCCGCGGAAGCCTCCGACGCGGAGGACGAGTCCGAGGAGGAGTCCGAGGGTCGTGCCCGCGGGCGCCGCAGCCGCCGGGGCCGTGGCCGTTCGCGCGAGGAGACCGCCGAAGCGACGGCGGCTCCCGAGGCAAACGAAGCAGAGGGCAGCGGCCCCGAGGGCGACGGCGTGGTTTCCCGTCGGCGTCGCCGCCGGCGGCGCGGGGACGCCGACCTCGAATTGACCGGTGGTCAGGACGACGATCCGCCAAACACGGTGACCCGCGTCCGCGGCCCGCGTCCGGCCACCGCCGAGCCGGCCCCGTCCAACAAGGTGACCAGCGTCAAGGGATCCACGCGGCTGGAGGCCAAGCGCCAGCGCCGCCGCGAGTCCCGCGAGACAGGCCGCCGACGGCACGTCATCACCGAGGCCGAGTTCCTTGCGCGCCGCGAATCCGTCGACCGGCAGATGATTGTCCGGCAGCGTGAGGACCGCATCCAGATCGGTGTCCTGGAGGACGGGATCCTCGCCGAGCATTTTGTGTCCAAGACGCAGCAGGACTCGCTGATCGGCAATGTCTACGTCGGCAAGGTCCAGAACGTGCTCCCGTCGATGGAGGCCGCCTTCGTGGACATCGGCCGGGGCCGCAACGCCGTGCTCTACGCCGGCGAGGTCAATTGGGACGTCGCCGGCCTGGACGGACAGCCGCGCCGCATCGAGCACGCCCTCAAGTCCGGCGATTCGGTCCTGGTGCAGGTGACCAAGGACCCGGTGGGACACAAGGGCGCCCGACTGACAAGCCAGATCTCGCTGCCGGGCCGCTACCTGGTCTACGTGCCCGGAGGGTCCATGACGGGCATCTCCCGCAAGCTGCCCGACGTAGAGCGCAACCGCCTGAAGAAGATCCTGAAGGACCACCTTCCGGAGAACGCCGGCGTGATCGTCCGCACCGCGGCCGAGGGCGCCAGCGAGCAGGAACTGATGAACGACATCAACCGGCTCCGGGCCCAGTGGGAGTCCATCGAGGCGAAGTCGACGTCGACCAAGACCGCGCCGCCGGAGCTCCTCTACGGCGAGCCGGACCTGACCATCAAGGTTGTCCGCGACGTCTTCAACGAGGACTTCTCCAAGCTCATAGTCTCCGGCGAGGAAGCCTGGGACACCATCGAGGCGTACGTGACCTATGTGGCCCCGGACCTGCTTTCGCGCCTTGAGCAGTGGACCTCCGACGACGACATCTTCGCGGCCAACCGCCTGGACGAGCAGATCCACAAGGCGCTCGAGCGGAAGGTCTTCCTTCCCTCCGGCGGTTCGCTGGTCATCGACCGGACCGAGGCCATGACCGTGGTGGACGTCAACACCGGCAAGTTCACCGGCAGCGGCGGCAACCTCGAGGAGACCGTCACCAAGAACAACCTCGAGGCGGCCGAGGAGATCGTCCGGCAGCTGCGGCTGCGGGACATCGGCGGCATCATCGTGATCGATTTCATCGACATGGTCCTGGAGGCCAACCGGGACCTCGTCCTGCGCCGCCTGGTCGAGTGCCTCGGCCGCGACCGCACCAAGCACCAGGTGGCAGAGGTGACGTCCCTCGGGCTCGTCCAGATGACGCGCAAGCGCATGGGCACGGGCCTGCTCGAGGTCTTCAGCGAGAATTGCGAGGCCTGCAACGGCCGCGGCGTCGTGACCCACGAGGAGCCGGTCGAGCACCGCAGGTCGTTCCCGTCCCAGGCCGAGGCGACCTCCGGACCACGCGCCGATCGCGCGCCGCGGCAGGAACGCCGCCGCCGTCGCGGTTCGGACAAGGACGAGGCCGTGGCGGAGGCCCCGCAGCATGCTGCGCCGGCCGCCCAGGAAGACCCCGAGCGCGAGGCGAAGGCAACGGCGGCGCGCGCAGCGTTCGCGTCCATCGCCGCGGCGGCTCTTGCCGCGCACGAGCACGACGCCCACCCCGAGGCCGCCGCGGTGTCCGCGGAGGCCCCGGCGGACCCGGTGCCGGGGGAGGCCCCGGAGTCGGAGTCGGAGCGGGAGAGCGATCAGGTGCTGCGCATCGCCGGTGAGGAAGTCCGACTGCCGCGCTCGCGCCGCAGGCGCCGGGCCTCGTCGCCCGCCCAGGCACCGTCGCTGACGTTGGAATCACTTTCCGCCGCCTTCGGCGCGCCCGCCGAGGCGCCGGCCGCGCCAGAGCAGCACTCCCCGGTGCAGCGGGAGGCGCGCGCCGCCGAAGGCCGCGGCGGTTCGCGGCGCGGCGGCCGGAACGAGCCGCAGCATCCCACGTCCGAAGCCCCGGCGACGGTCTCGGGGGAGGCCCGCCAGGCTCCGCGCCGCGAGGACGCCACAACCGTGGCCGACTCCGGCGCGGGACCGGTCCGCCCGGAAATCGCTCCTGCGGCCCCGCAGGCGCCGCAGGAGCGACCCCGCCGTGTCCGGCGCAACCGCTCCGCGAGCAGCGCGCAGGGATCGGGAGACACCCCGATCGAGAGCTCCTCGGACGGATCGCGGAGCCCCGCCGCGGCCGGCACGTCCCACGTGGCGAAGCTGGAGACAGCCGCCAAGGCGTCCCCGGCGACCGGCGCGGGATCGGAACCCATGGTTCTTGGAGTCGGCGTCCCCGCCTCCGAGCTTTAGGTCAGAGGCCCTTGACGACTCGCCGGGGCAGCGTGTATTTGCCCCGGCGGGCCGAACTAGCGTAATCTTGATCTTCGGTGCGAACGCCAGCTAATCGGAATTTCCGCTCGGCGTGACAGCACGGCGCAAACCCGGAGCTTTCTGTTTTGGGTGCCTTATGCGCAGTTAGAGTAATAAACGTCGAGAGAAGTGAGTACCAAAGTGGTGTACGCGATTGTCCGCGCTGGCGGCCGCCAGGAAAAAGTCTCTGTTGGAGACTTCGTAACCCTTGACCGCGTCCCCGTGGCAGCTGGCGGCACCATTGAGCTCCCAGCCCTGCTTCTGGTCGATGGCGACAAGGTGACGTCCGCAGCCAATGAATTGGCCAAGGTTACGGTGACCGCCGAGGTTCTTGAGAACCTCCGTGGCCCGAAGATTGTCATCCAGAAGTTCAAGAACAAGACCGGCTACAAGAAGCGCCAGGGATTCCGTTCCGCGCTGACGAAGGTCAAGGTCACCTCCATCGCCTAAGGCGCCGGAGACCAGTTTCCCCCCGATTTGAAGGTAGGCACATTCAATGGCACATAAGAAGGGCGCGAGTTCCACTCGCAACGGCCGCGACTCCAACGCTCAGTACCTGGGCGTGAAGCGCTTCGGCGGGCAGGTGGTTTCCGCTGGCGAGATCATCGTTCGCCAGCGCGGCACCCACTTCCACCCGGGAGCCAACGTTGGCCGCGGAGGCGACGACACCCTGTTCGCCCTCGCCGCCGGCGCCGTCGAGTTCGGTACTCGCCGTGGCCGCCGCGTTGTGAACATCGTGGCCGCCGACTAGTTAGTACGGCGAAACCAAGTTTTACTAGACTGGAGGGTGGGCCGTTCGGCCCGCCCTCCAGTCGTATTTCAGCATCACCGTGCCGCCACCCTGGTGGCACACCCTATTGAGGAGTCCCGGCAGTGGCAGCGTTTATAGACCGCGTGGTCCTTCACGTATCCGGTGGAACCGGAGGCCACGGCTGTGTCTCCATCAAGCGTGAGAAGTTCAAGCCGCTGGGAGGCCCCGATGGCGGCGCCGGCGGCAACGGCGGGGACGTCATTCTGCGTGTGGACCAGCAGACAACCACGCTTCTGGACTACCACCACGCCCCGCACCGCCACGCCAGCAACGGTGAAGGCGGCAAGGGAGACATGCGTCCGGGCCGCCACGGCGAGACGCTCATCCTCCCGGTCCCCGAGGGCACGGTCGTCAAGAGCCCCGACGGCACCATCCTCGCGGACCTCGTTGGCGAGGGCAGCGAGTTCGTCGCCGCCTCCGGCGGCTTGGGCGGGCTCGGCAACGCCGCCCTGTCCTCGCAGAAGCGCAAGGCTCCCGGCTTCGCGCTCCTGGGGATCGCAGGCACGGGGCGGGACATCGTCCTCGAGCTCAAGACGGTCGCGGACATCGCCCTGGTGGGCTATCCGTCCGCCGGCAAGTCCAGCCTGATCGCGGCGATCTCGGCCGCGCGCCCGAAGATCGCCGACTACCCCTTCACCACGCTTGTGCCCAACCTTGGCGTGGTCCAGGCCGGCGACGTCCGCTTCACGGTCGCCGACGTCCCCGGACTCATCCCCGGCGCGAGCGAGGGACGGGGCCTCGGCCACGAGTTCCTTCGGCACGTCGAGCGCTGCGCGGCGCTCGTGCACGTGTTGGACTGCGGCACGCTCGAATCGGACCGCGATCCCATCTCCGACCTGGACACCATCCAGGCCGAGCTCGACGCTTACGAGGTCGACTCCAGCTTCGCCGGCGCCGACGGCCAGATCGTTCCGCTGAACGAACGCCCCCGCCTGGTCGCCCTCAACAAGGTGGACATGCCGGACGGCGACGAGATGGCACGATTCGTGCGCCCGGAACTCGAAAAGCGCGGCTACCGCGTCTTCGAGGTCTCCGCGCTGAGCCGCACGGGCCTGCGCGAGCTGACGTTCGCGATGGCCGGCCTGGTCGAGGAGGCGCGCGCGCTCATCGAGGCCGCCCCGCCGATCGCGCCGGTGCAGGTCGTCCGTCCGCGCGCCGTCAACTCCAAGGGCTTCGACATCCGCCGCGAGGAGCGCAACCTCGAACCGCTCTTCCGCGTCCTCGGCGAGAAGCCGATCCGCTGGGTCAAGCAGACCGACTTCACCAACGACGAGGCCGTCGGCTACCTGGCGGACCGGCTCGCCAAGCTGGGTGTCGAGGACAAGCTGTTCCGCATGGGCGCCAAGCCCGGCGACGCCGTGGTCATCGGCGACGACTACGACGGCGTCGTCTTCGACTGGGAGCCCACCATGGCGGCCGGCGCGGAACTGCTCGGCTCGCGGCGCGGCCACGACGTGCGCCTCGAAGAGCTCAACCGTCCGACGCGCGAACAGAAGCGCCAAGACCACCAGGACCGCAAGGACCGCCGTGAGGCGGCGCGCCAAGAGCTTGAGGCTGAACGCAAGGCAGGCATCTGGACGGAGTCCGTCAACCACAAGCACCAGCAGCGTCCGTCGGCAGACGGCGAGTAGCCATGCGGGAGAACCGGAAACCGTCGGCGGTCACGGAGCCGGCGGACCTGGCCCGCGCGCGCCGGGTGGTGGTGAAGGTGGGCTCCTCCTCGCTGACAACCATCGGGGGCGGCATCTCCGAGGGGGCCCTGGCCTCGCTTGTGGATCGGCTGGCCGCGGTCCGCAACGCCGGCACCGAACTCATCCTGGTCTCCTCCGGAGCCATCGCCGCAGGGCTGGCGCCGTTGGGGCTGGCGCGCCGGCCACGCGATCTGGCCACCCAGCAGGCTGCCGCCAGCGTGGGACAGGGCCTGCTGATGGCGCGCTATACGCAGGCGTTCGGCGCCCACGGCGTCAACGTAAGCCAGGTTCTGCTCACCGCCGACGACCTGATCCGCAGGCAGCAGTACGCGAACGCCTTCCGCGCCCTCAGCCGCCTGCTCACCCTCGGCGTCGTTCCCGTCGTGAATGAGAACGACACCGTGGCCACGCACGAGATCCGCTTCGGGGACAACGACCGCCTCGCCGCGCTGGTGGCCCACTTGGTGAAGGCCGACGCCCTGGTCCTCCTCTCCGACGTCGACGCGCTCTACGACGGGCCGCCCACCGCGGGCGCCACCAGGATCCCCCGGGTTGACTCGGCGGAAGACCTCGACGGAGTGCTGATCGGGAACGCCGGCAAGGCCGGGGTAGGAACCGGGGGCATGGCCACCAAGGTCGAGGCCGCCACGATGGCCGCCGAATCGGGCATTCCCGCGTTGGTCACCTCCACCGACAACGCCGCCCGGGCCCTGGCGGGCGAAGACGTCGGCACCTGGTTCTCCTCCAGGGGAAACCGCCGCCCCGCCCGCCTCCTGTGGCTGGCCCACCTGGCGAGCACCCGCGGCCGCCTGGTCCTCGACGACGGGGCCGTCGCGGCGGTCTCGTCCGGCGTGAGGTCCCTGCTGCCCGCCGGCATCACGGCTGTGGACGGTGACTTCGAAGCCGGGGATCCCGTGGAGATCGCGGACAACGCCGGCCGCGTTGTGGCCCGGGGTCTGGTCAACTACTCGTCCCAGGAGCTTCCGGAAATGCTGGGGCGCAGCACGCGCGAGCTAGCCCGCAACCTCGGGCCGCACTACGAGCGCGAGGTCGTCCACATCGACGACCTGGTCGTGGTCTAGGGGCGGTACCGCCGTCGATTGGCGTCGCAACATGCCGGCCCCGGCGCGGCGCGGGACTAAACTGGCGACATGACCCAGGATGTCCACCACGCCGCAAAATCCCCGCTCGCCGACGAACAATCCGCCGCCGCGCCCACCCCTCCGGTCTCGGAGAGCGGAGCGGTCCCGGGGGCGTCGAGCGGATCCGCCGAGGCCGCACAGGCAGTGGACGCCATGGCGGACCGTGCCCGCGCGGCGTCGCGACACCTGGCGCGCGCCAACCGCGACTGGAAGGACCGCGGCCTCGCGTCCATCGGCCGGGCGCTGGACACCCAGCGACGCGCCGTGCTCAAGGCCAACCGCCGGGACGTGGACCGCGAACGCGCGGCCGGCACGTCGGAGGCCTTGCTGGACCGGCTCCGCCTCGACGACGCGCGTATCGACGGGCTCATCTTGGCGCTTCAGGAGTTGGCGTCGCTGCCGGACCCCGTGGGTGGCGTGCTGCGGGGCCAGACACTTCCCAACGGCCTGCGCATGCGGCAGGTGCGCGTCCCCATGGGTGTGGTCGGCGCCATCTACGAGGCCCGGCCGAACGTCACGGTCGACATCGCGGGGCTCGCGCTCAAGAGCGGCAACGCCGTGATGCTGCGCGGTGGATCGGCCGCCGCCGAGACCAACCGCGCGTTGCTGCACCTGATCCGCGACGCCCTGCGCGACGCCGGCCTGCCCGCGGACGCCGTGCAGAGCGTCGACGAGTACGGCCGTGACGGCGCGAACGCACTGATGGGCGCCCGGGGCAAGGTCGACGTGCTGATTCCCCGCGGAGGGCGCTCCCTGATCCAGTCGGTCGTGCAGAACGCCAAGGTTCCCGTCATCGAGACGGGGGAGGGCAACGTCCACATCTTCCTGGACGAGTCCGCGGACGTCCGGGCCGCCGTAGACATCCTGCTCAACGCCAAGACGCAGCGCCCGTCGGTCTGCAACACGGTCGAGACGCTCCTGATCCACCCGGCATCTTCCGCGGCGCCCACCGTCCTGGCGGCACTGTCCGCCGCGGGCGTCCGGCTCCACGCGGACCCCCGCGCGGCAGTGCTTGCCGGGGACACCCCCACCGTCCCCGCGACCGAGGACGACTGGGGGACCGAGTACATGAACCTGGACCTTGCCGTGGCCGTCGTCGATTCCCTCGACGACGCGTTGGAGCACATCCGGCGCTGGTCCACCGGCCACACCGAAGCCATCCTCACCAACAGCCTCGCCAACGCCGAGCGGTTCATCGCGGAGGTCGACTCCGCGGCGGTGATCGTCAACGCGTCCACCCGCTTCACGGACGGGGGACAGCTGGGCCTGGGGGCGGAGGTGGGCATCTCGACGCAAAAGATGCACGCGCGCGGTCCCATGGGGCTGCGCGAGCTCACCACCACCAAGTGGATCGTCCAAGGCGACGGCCACGTCCGTTCGTAGAGGCTTGGCTGAATAGGTACGATAGAGGCCAAGCAGCTACAACTTCCGTGCGCCGGTTCCACCCGGGCCGTGCGGATGAACCAATCTAGGAGAAACATGCTCACTCAGCAGTTCGCAACCGTGCTGGCCACCGCCGTGGAGGCCGAAGCGGAGTCCGCAACCGGAGCCGCACTGTTGGTCGGCGGGAGCATCATGGCACTGTTCCTCCTGCTGCTCCTGGTGACCGTTTCCTTCTCGAACGTGGGCCGCCGCCACGAGGCGCACGCCGAGATCCCCGACGCGCACCGCCAGCACGCCAACAAGCACGGCGTCGAACATCACTAGCAGGGCGGCGGCGGAGGGGTCCTCAAGGCCGCTCCGCCTCGGTGTTATGGGCGGAACCTTCGATCCCATCCACCACGGCCACTTGGTGGCGGCCAGCGAGGTTGCCGCCGAGTTCGGCTTGGACGAGGTTGTGTTCGTTCCCACGGGCAGGCCCTGGCAGAAGTCGGATCGAGACGTCACCGATTCCGAGCACCGCTACCTGATGACCGTGGTCGCCACGGCGTCGAACCCCAGGTTCACGGTCAGCCGGGTGGACATCGACCGCCCGGGACAGACCTACACCATCGATACCCTCCGCGACCTGCGCCGGCTCCGCCCGGACGCCGAACTGTTCTTTATCACGGGGGCGGACGCGATGGCACAGATCCTCTCCTGGAAGGACATCGACGAGCTGTGGAGCCTGGCGCACTTCGTCGGCGTCACGCGGCCCGGGCACGAACTGCCGGACCTGGGACGGCAAGACGTCAGCCTGCTGGAGGTTCCCGCCATGGCGATCTCCTCCACGGCCTGCAGGCACAGGGTCAAGGTCCACAAGCCGGTCTGGTACCTGGTGCCGGACGGGGTGGTCCAGTACATCGCCAAGTACGAGTTGTATAGTGACGACGGCGGCGCCGACAGCGCCTAGCCGGGAATGGACAGCATGAGCGACGACCAAGGGTCCGCGGTAAGCCGTCGGTCCCTGCGCGAGCAGCGGAGGGCCGGGGAGACGGCCCGAACCTCGGTGCGCGCCGACGCCGGGCCCGGCCCGTCGTCTCCGTCGACGAGTCCGTCCACAACTCGGGACCGTTCGCCGGAAAGCGGGGGAGACGCGTCCTCCGGCGCCGGGCAGTCCATCCGCTCCCGCCGCGCGGCGGACGCTCCGCTCGACGCGCTCCCCGGCTCCACCGAACGCACCTCGCTGGAGCGCGCCAGGGACCGCGAGGCGCTCCGCGCGCAGCGCCGGGCGGTGGCAGGGCTGGAGCCCAGTACGGGGGCAGGGGAGGACCCCGCCCCGCTCACGCGCCGACAGCTTCGCCTGCAGGCGTCGGGCGCGGCCGAGGCCGCCGCGAGTCGGCTTCCCGCGGTGTCCACCACTTCTTCCGGCGCGGATCGGGGCCCGGCGCAACGCGGCGGGGACAGACCGGTCGGGCATGCGACAACGGAGAGCGAAATGAGCGTCGAGGCGGCGCTGGCCGCCAGACGACGGCAGTCCGCCGCCGACACGGACGGAGTCGACGCGCACGGTGCCGTCGGCACCGACGAGACAGGACTGCTGGACCTGGAGCGGCTCGCTGCGCAGCGAGAGCATGCCGTGCGCGCGGCCGTCATCGGCCAACGCGTCGCCGAGCGTAGAAGGTTGGAGCAGTCCAACGCGGACGGGATCCAGCGCGTGGGATCGGACCCCTTCACGGGGGCCATGAAACAACTCCGGGATCCGCAGGCGGAGAAGGACCTGGCCAACACCGGGATCAGGGGCCCGCAGACCAGTGGGTTCAGGCTGGAACTGGCGCCCGGGACCGGAGCGCCATCGGAGACCGCTCCACGGGCTTCCTCCCCGGGGCCCCGGGAGCCCCCGCCCGCGGCGGCCGGCCGTGCCGACACGCCGCTTCCGGCGGCCGGAGCCACACCACTGAGGGCCGACAAGGCGCAGGGACTGGATCCACTCGACTACTTGACCGCCGGCGTGCGGCGGGCCAACCGGCTCGCGCTCGTCGTCCTTGGATCGCTGGTCCTCGGGGGCGCCGCCCTCGTGACCGGATTGATCTTGATCGTCAACTCACGCTAGGCGTCAATTGCCGCCAGCGACACCAACCACAAGGAGCACAGTGACCGCTACAGATCACTCCCTCGAAGTCATCCGCACCGCAGCGCTCGCCGCCGCGGACAAACTCGCCGAAAACCTCGTGGCGCTCGACGTCAGCGAACGCCTGGGGATCACCGACGCCTTCCTGATCGCCTCCGCGTCCAGCGAGCGCCAGGTCAACGCCATTGTCGACGGGATCGAGCACGCGCTCGGCGAGTCGATGGACCTCCGCCCCGTGCGCCGCGAGGGCCGGGGCGAGGGCCGCTGGGTGCTCCTCGACTACCTCGACGTCGTCATCCACGTCCAGCACGACGAGGACCGGGTCTTCTACGCCCTGGACCGACTGTGGAGCGACTGCCCGCTGATCGAGCTGCCCACCACGGGCGAGGCCGGCAAGTCCGCGGCCCAGCCGGACGGCGCCGCGCCCTCACTCGACGGCGCTTCCGCCAACGGGGCGGACCAGGAGGACGTCGACGGCGCCCCCGAGTCGAGCCCGGGCGGCACCGCCCACAGCTAGACCCGCGCCGCTGATTTGCGCGGCGTATTTGTGGTGCCCTATGATGGATGAGTTGTCCACCGGATTGATCCGGACGGACGGCCTCCGTTCGGGGGTATGGCGCAGTTGGTAGCGCGTCTGCATGGCATGCAGAAGGTCAGGGGTTCGAATCCCCTTACCTCCACCGAACAAGTGCCCCAGGGCACGGCACCCCGGTCTTATGACCGGGGTGCTTTTTGTTGTCATGGGCCCGGCCGTCGGGCGAGGCGAGGCCCCCGACTCCGTCGCGGCCGCGGGGGCGCGTTTGCGCCGCCGCGGCGACACCTCTCGGGCCCCTCACGCGACACGCCGAGCCGCGGGCGACACGCTGGTTCCCCGAGCTGTGCACGACCACTCCACAGCCTGTGGACGACGACGGCAAAAGGGCGGATTCCCGCGGGAAAAATGTCCGCCTTTCTCCACACGGGCTGTGGACTACCGGGTCCACGAATGACATACTTGTAATACATCATCTAGGGGTCAACGCGCCCGGCTTGCACAACATGTAGTATTGAAATCGCTGGAGCGGCCTAAGGGGTCGGCACGGGAAACAACCCGAAACCGCCCCTTTCCGACCGTCGTCGAGAACGCCGGAGGACCGGGCCGGCAGCACATATATCAGACTTTCCGCACGAGGGGATCACGGCCATGACCGTCACGGTTTACACGAAGCCAGCATGCGTCCAATGCAACGCAACCTACCGCGCACTGGACAAGAAGGGCATTGCCTACCAGAGCGTGGACATCTCGCAGGATCCGGAGGCGCTGGAGCGCGTCCGGGCGCTCGGGTACATGCAGGCCCCGGTCGTCATCACCGAGGCAGACCACTGGTCCGGTTTCCGCCCGGACAAGATCAACGAGCTGGCGCTGGCCGCGGCGTCCGCCGTCGCCTAGGCGACAAACACCCACCACGTCGACAAGGCGGTTCCGATGCCACTAGCCGCAACGGTGGCCCCCGGCCGGCCCCCGCGAGGGCGGGGCGAAGAGGCGGCCGGGCCGACCACCACGGACACGGCGCTGGTCCACTTCTCCTCGATCTCCGGGTACACGCAGCGGTTCGTCGAGAAGCTGGGCATCGAGTCCGCGCGGATCCCGCTGTACGCGAGCGAGCCGGAACTCGTGGCAACCCGCCCCTACGTCCTGGTCCTCCCCACCTACGGTGGGGAGGAGGGGCGCCACTCGATTCCCCCGCAGGTCATGCGGTTTCTGAACAATCCGCGGAACAGGAGCCTGCTCCGCGGCGTGATCGGCGCCGGAAACACCAACTTCGGAACGGCCTACTGCCTGGCGGCACGAAAGATCTCCGCCAAGTGCGACGTTCCGCTCCTCTACAGATTTGAACTCATGGGCACGCCTGAAGACGTGGACCTCGTACGCCAAGGATTGGAACAGTTTTGGACACAACAGTCGCAGAGTCGGCCGTGACCACGGACGGCAAGGAAATGCCCGCCTCATTCGAGGGGCTTGGCTACCACGAGCTCAACGCAATGCTGAACCTCTACGGCCAGGACGGCCGCATCCAGTTCAGCGCCGACCGCGCCGCGGCGCGCCAGTACTTCCTGCAGCACGTCAACAACAACACCGTGTTCTTCCACGATCTCGACGAGAAGCTCGAGTACCTCCTCAAGCACGACTACTACGAGCGCGAGACGCTGGACCAGTACACGATGAACTTCGTGCGCGACCTTTTCTCCCGTGCGTACAAGAAGAAGTTCCGCTTCGAGACGTTCCTCGGCGCCTTCAAGTTCTACACGTCGTACACGCTCAAGACGTTCGACGGAAAGCGCTACCTCGAGCGCTACGAGGACCGTGTGTGCATGGTCGCCCTGCACCTGGCACGCGGCGACGAAGAGCTCGCCACACAGCTTGTCGACGAGATCATCGACGGCCGGTTCCAGCCGGCCACCCCGACATTCCTCAACGCCGGCAAGAAGCAGCGCGGCGAGCTTGTCTCCTGCTTCCTCCTGCGCATCGAGGACAACATGGAGTCGATCGCCCGCGGCATCAACTCCTCGCTGCAGCTCTCCAAGCGCGGCGGCGGCGTGGCCCTGTCGCTGACGAACATCCGCGAGTACGGCGCGCCGATCAAGCAGATCGAGAACCAGTCCTCCGGCGTGATCCCCGTGATGAAGCTCCTCGAGGACAGCTTCTCCTACGCCAACCAGCTCGGCGCCCGCCAGGGTGCCGGCGCGGTGTACCTCCACGCGCACCACCCGGACATCTACCGGTTCCTGGACACCAAGCGCGAGAACGCCGACGAGAAGATCCGCATCAAGACGCTGTCCCTCGGCGTCGTGATCCCGGACATCACGTTCGAGCTCGCCAAGAAGAACGAGGACATGTACCTGTTCTCCCCGTACGACGTGCAGCGCGTCTACGGTGTCCCCTTCTCCGACATCTCCGTCACGGAAAAGTACTACGAGATGGTCGACGACGCGCGGATCAAGAAGACGAAGATCAGCGCCCGCGAGTTCTTCCAGACCCTGGCCGAGATCCAGTTCGAGTCCGGCTACCCGTACCTGATGTTCGAAGACACGGTGAACCGCGCCAACCCGATCAAGGGCAAGATCACCATGAGCAACCTCTGCTCTGAGATCCTGCAGGTGTCCTCGCCGTCCGTGTACGGGGACGACCTGGGCTACGAGGTCGTCGGCAAGGACATTTCCTGCAACCTCGGTTCGATGAACATCGCCAAGACCATGGACTCTCCGGACCTCGGCGCCTCGGTCGAGACGGCCATCCGCGCGCTGAGCGCGGTCTCGGACATGTCCTACATCGGCTCGGTGCCGTCGATCGCCGAGGGCAACCTGCAGTCGCACGCCATCGGCCTCGGCCAGATGAACCTGCACGGCTACCTGGCGCGCGAGCGGGTCCACTACGGCTCCGAGGAGGGGTTGGACTTCACCAACATCTACTTCTACACGGTGCTGTTCCACGCCCTGCGCTCGTCCAACCGCCTCTCCATGGAGAAGGGCGAGACCTTCGGCGGCTTCGCCGAGTCGAAGTACGCCTCCGGCGAGTTCTTCGACAAGTACACGGACCAGGAGTGGACCCCTCAGACCGAGCGCGTCCGCGAGCTCTTCGACGGGATCCACATCCCCACCGAGCAGGACTGGTTGGAGCTGAAGGCCTCCGTCATGGAGCACGGCATCTACAACCAGAACCTGCAGGCGGTCCCGCCGACCGGATCGATCTCCTACATCAACAACTCGACCTCGTCGATCCACCCGGTGGCGTCGAAGATCGAGATCCGCAAGGAGGGCAAGATCGGGCGCGTCTACTACCCGGCGCCCTACCTGGACAACGACAACCTGGAGTACTACGCGGACGCGTACGAGATCGGCTACGAGAAGATCATCGACACGTACGCCGTCGCCACGCAGCACGTGGACCAGGGCCTGTCGCTGACGCTGTTCTTCAAGGACACGGCCACCACGCGCGACATCAACAAGGCGCAGATCTACGCATGGCGCAAGGGCATCAAGACGCTCTACTACATCCGTCTCCGCCAGCTCGCACTGGAGGGCACCGAGGTCGAGGGCTGCGTCTCCTGCATGCTGTAGTCGCCGCCGGCGCAACGTACGACGGCGGGTGCCCACCCGCCGTCGTACGCGTAAAATCGAACCACCCTTCGCAATGCTCAAGGAAAGTCAGGGGATGACATGACCGAGAAGGTCAAGCTGCTCAGCCACGTCGAAGCGATCAACTGGAACCGCATCCAGGACGAGAAGGACGTCGAGGTGTGGAACCGGCTCGTCAACAACTTCTGGCTGCCCGAAAAGGTGCCGCTGTCCAACGACGTCCAGTCCTGGGGAACGCTGACCGAGGCCGAGAAGCTGCTCACCATGCGCGTCTTCACGGGCCTCACGCTTCTGGACACGCTCCAGGGCACCGTCGGCGCCGTGTCGCTGATCCCGGACGCGATCACCCCGCACGAGGAGGCCGTCTACACGAACATCGCGTTTATGGAGTCCGTGCACGCCAAGAGCTACTCCTCGATCTTCTCCACGCTCGCCTCCACGAAGGAGATCGACGACGCGTTCCGTTGGTCCACGGAGAACGAGAACCTGCAGAAGAAGGCGCGCATCGTCGAGGGCTACTACCACGGCGACGATCCGCTGAAGAAGAAGATCGCCTCCACGCTGCTGGAGTCGTTCCTCTTCTACTCGGGGTTCTACCTGCCGATGTACTGGTCCTCGCGGGCCAAGCTCACCAACACGGCCGACCTCATCCGCCTGATCATCCGCGACGAGGCCGTCCACGGGTACTACATCGGCTACAAGTTCCAGAAGGGCATCGAGTCCCTGAGCGAGGAGCGCAAGCAGGAGCTGAAGGACTACACGTTCGAGCTGCTGTTCGAGCTCTACGAGAACGAGGTCCAGTACACGCACGACCTGTACGACGGCGTGGGCCTGAGCGAGGACGTCAAGAAGTTCCTGCACTACAACGCCAACAAGGCCCTGATGAACTTGGGCTACGAGGCGATGTTCCCGTCCTCCGTCACGGACGTGAACCCGGCGATCCTCTCGGCGCTGAGCCCGAACGCCGACGAGAACCACGACTTCTTCTCCGGGTCGGGATCGTCCTACGTCATCGGCAAGGCCGTGAACACCGAGGACGAGGACTGGGCCTTCTAGGCGGTAGATGCTGGTGCGGTTGATAGGGTCTCTGGCTCCAAGTAATTGGAGCCAGAGACCTCTTTGATTGTTGGGGGAGGCGGCGCCCCTTGGCGCCTCTTGAAGTCGCGGTGACCGATGAGCTCGCAGGTGCGCGCGGTGGTGTGCCGGTCGCCCCACAGGTACGTGAGCTTGGCCGCGAGGCGTTCAGCCCGGCGGTGGGGCGCGCAGCAACCGGAACCCGCGCGACCGCCGCGGTGACCGACATCGAGCGGCTCGACCAAGACTACGAGGAATACACGGTCGAGCTTGACGGCGACCGAAGGCTCCTGATGTACGGGTGGACCGTGCCCGATGCGGACGTCGGCGGTGACACCGAACTGGCCTTGGACGCCGGCGATCCGGACACGGTCCACATCGCGAGCCCGGGGAACTGGGATCCGGACTGGAGGCACGATCTCTTGATCCTGCTGTTCTTCCCCGGGCTCGCCCTGACGGGAACCGGTTGGGTTGCCGTCAAACTCATCCCAAGGGACGTGCAGTGGCTCGGCAGGGTCGGCCGGATGGCCGCGGCCCGCCCGTGAACGAAGCTCCGGGCCGCGGCGTCGATCCTTCGAGTCAGCTTCAAGCGCCCGTCAAGAGCAGGGGCGCTGAATGGGAGTGCGGCATTCAGGAACTAAGGCCGTGAATCCGGAGCACCGGCAGGAAAGGACGCTCCGCACCAGCCCCACTTCGCTCCCAAAGGAACCTTCGGTGTTTCAGACCATGTCAGCCCGCGGCGACTACGCTCCCGCACAGAGGCTTCCCCCCACCGGCGCAGCCTGGGGGATCGCCGCGCAGGACACCCCCGCGTCGCCCGTTCTTCCCACCCGTCCCTCTGCGGGGCCGGAGCACCACACCCGGCCCGTGCATACGGAGGAACCGGCAATGGAGAGGGTCGCCCCGGCCCAGCCCGCCGACGGCCCACCGACCGCCGACGGCAACCAGGCCGAGGCGATTGCGGGGTACACCCGGTACGCGACCCTGCTGGACGCGGCCGAGGCGGAAACGCGGGCCATGGCGCGCGCCAGGCTGGCCCGACTCGTGGACGACTACCGCTCGACCGGCACCGTCGGCTCCGACAACGCCGCGTGGCTGGCCGGAACGTTGGCGCAACCCGGGTTCCGCGACATGCTTGCCGCGTCGCTGTCCACCAGCGACGACGCCGACAATTCATTGGGCGATGCGCTACAGGGCAACATGGCCCCGGAGAGCTGGGACTACCTGCGCACAGCAGCAGACGCGCTCGTCGCCGCCTTGGGACACATTCCCGCCCCGTACCGTGCCGAGGTCCTGACCGTCGTCGGCTGGACTCGCTGGCTGGACGGCAAGTCCGCGGACGCCGACCGGTTCTGCGAGCTGGCGCGGCAAGCCGCCCCCGGTCGCACGCCGGGCGGACGAATGTGGCTCCTGCTGAACCGGCGCCAGCTGCCGGCGTCGGCTCGGCAACTGCACTAGGCGACACACGCCGTACAGCCAGCCAGGGTGCCACGCGTGGCACCTCGGCTGGCTTTTTTGTGGCTTCGGCCGAGGGGGCGACACGCGTCGCCCCCGGCTAGCCTTTTGGTACCTCCAGCCGGGGGCGGAGCCGGGCGCCACGCCCGGCCGTCAGCGCCGTGCCGCTGCCGGGGCGCTCGCCGTCCCGAGTCGGGCGGGGCGTTCCGTTGCGACGTGGACCCGATCCGGCCGGCGCCCGGCAGCGGATGCCACCAGCGCGGAAAGTCGCGGAGAGGGACCGACGCCGAACTCGCTGCGCATGCGCATGGAGAAGTTTTCATGCAACTGGATGACGCGGACGCGGTTGCCACGGGCCAGGTGGGACTTGAGCAGAAGTTCCATGGCGCTTTCCCGCCACGGGTCGACGTCCACGGCACACTGCGCGGCATCGATGGCAAGCGTCGTCTCACCGGCTTCGAGGAACTCTCCGGCGAGGCTTTCCAGCGCACTCAGCCGCAGGTGAAGCCAGTAGTCCTGTTCGCTCAGCACCCAATCCTCGTACCATCCGGGAAGCAGCGCCGCCTCGCGCAGCACCCCGAGCAACTCCAGTCCGCGCTGGACCCGGCGCCCCGGCGTGGCCATGGCCACGTGCTTGCGGATCTCTTCGACATCGATCACGACGCCGTCCGCGAGCGCCACCATCCGTCCGTCGTCCTCGAGGAGGCCGGGCGCCTGGCGCTTGATGGTCCACAGGGTTTCCCGCAGGCTGCCCGACGCGAGCGCCTCTTCGCTCTCCGGCCACAGGATGCCAGCCAGCACGGCCCGGGGCCGGCCGCCCTGCAGTGCCAGCAGGGAGATCAGGCGCTGCTGCCGCAACGTGACTCTTACCGCTCCATCCGGCCCGCTCAGGCGCCATGCTCCGACCAACTGGAGCTTCCACACATGCCGTCCGGGCGAGGCGGCCGCCGCGGCGGGGTCGGGGGAGGGGATTGGAGTGCGTGGTGCCAACTGTTGGGTCGACATGGTTGGTTCCTTCGGGTGAGGGGGGTGGGTCGGTGTGTACTCCAAGGGGGCGCCCGCCCCCATGAGTCCGGTTTGACGACGACTTGCAGCGCGCCGCCGGCCCAACCAAAGGGTCATGGTTGAGCCGGGTCGGCATGCCGGGGCGTTCACGGCATGCCGACCCGGTGGTAGCACGCGGCGGGCGGTGCGTCAGTGGTGGATCGGCGTGTAGTGGCTGCTGTCCCATCCGCTCCAGTGGGTCCAGCCATCGTGGTGCCATTCCTGGTACTTCACCTTGTGGAAGACTTCCTCCCACTCGTCCTCGTAGGGGGTCTCCTCAAGGACCTTGTAGCTGTGCAGGGTGACCCACTTGTCGTGCTTGACGTAGACCTTGTGCCAACTGGAGTGACCGAGGTAGTCGTGGCCGTCGTCGTGCCTTTCGTGTTCGTCGTCGTATTCCCAGCGCTGCTGCTTGATGTTCAGGTACCTGTTTTCGTCGCAGTAGATGCTGATCGGGTAGTCCACCACCTTCTTGCCCCACTTGTGGTGCCCCGTGTAGTAGGGCTTCTTCGCCTTGACGGTGCACGAGTAGTCGTCGTCCGACGACGACGCCGGTGCGGGCGCCGCCTGGGAGGGCGTGGCGAGGACAAGGGGGAGGGCCGCGGCCAGGGCGGCGCCCGCAGCAAGGAGGCTCCTCGCGCGGGAACGGGTGGTGGTGCGTGACGGCTGGCGGATGGGCATAACTGGTTCCTTACGGATCGGCGCTGATTGGTTCGTTCGGAGTCCGCCTCCCCGGTGTCCCGGTGAACGGCGTCTCTCCGTGAATCAATAAGACGCCCGGCCACTTGAGGGCCGCTTGACGCGAACTTGAAGCGCGACTTGAGCCTCCGTGGCCCCGGCCCGACTATGCGCCGGTGCCGGCCAACGCCGCGCGCGCGGCGGCCGTCCAGTGGGTGGATTCCGCACGCTCGGCCACGGCGAGCGCCTGCCGGTAGTGGCCCTCGGCGTCGCCGCGCCGCCCCAACCACAGTGCGAGATCGCCGGCGATCTGCGCCACCGGACCGTGCGCCACGACCGCGGTGTCCGCACCCGCCACCTCGTCCAGATAGGGTTCCAGGGCCTTGTACGCCCATTCGATCCTGGGCCGGTCGTCGAGTCGGAGGCCCGTGATGGCACGCCACACGCTGGTGAGCAGGAACGACGCCTCCCGCGGCACCGGCGGAAGCTCCGCGGCGATCCTCCGCGCGTCGTCCCCGCGGCCCGCGGCCATCAGCGCCTGGGCGTAGACCTCGCGTCCCATCACCGGCCACTTGGCGAAGGCCCCCTCGACCAGTTCCAAGATGTCGGCCATGCGGTCACGCTGCATGGCCAGGCTGATGGTGGTTCCGAGCACCCAGGCCTGGTCCACCTCCCAGAGGCGTGCGCGGGCGCTGAGTTCGGCGGCGACGCGGTACGCCTCCTCCGCCTCCGCGAAGCGCCCGTGAACGAGGTGGCGCAGCCCGACGTACCAGCTGGAGACGGCCAGCGGCGACGGCAATTGATACTTCTCCGCGAGGCGCCGCGTATCCGCGTGGTGCGCGTCGGCGACCCGGAACGACCCCCGCGCGCAGGCGCATTCGGTCATCATGAGATGTGCCACCACCTCGGCGCTGAGGTCGTCGTTCCGGATGGACAACCCCAGCAGCTCCTCGGCGAGCGCGAGGCGGAAACCCAGTTGGCCCGGCAGGTAGGACTGGCGGAAAAGGGACTCGATGGCCTTGCAGAGGAGCCCTGGTTGACCCAGGTCCCTGGCCATGGCGACCGCCTGGGCCGCCGCTTCCCGCCCCCGATCGAGTCCGGACCATTCCAGCTCCAGGGCCAGACAGGTCAACAACTGGCAGCGCAGCGGCGACGCCCCGCCGGGGATCTTCCCGAGCGTGCCCTCGATGACCTCGACCATCGGATCGTCCACCGTTCCGTACTCCTGGTTGACCCACAGGCTCGGAACGTCGTAGGAGACGACGAGGCGGGCCGTCAGCTCGACGTCCCCCAGCCCGGCCGCGTCGCGGAGCGCCCGTTCGCGCAGTTCCCTCGCCGCGGCCGCCTCCCCGCCCAGCGCCGTCGAGCGCACGAGCCGAATGGCGAGCTCCGCCCGCTCGCGGGGGTCGCCACTCCCGGCCGCGTCCAGACAATCCACTGCCTGCCGCCAGAGGGTGGCCGCGTCGCGGAACGCGAACCTCGACTCGGTCTGCTCCGCCGCCGTGCGCGAGTAGCCGATCGCCCGACGCGCCAGGGACGCATTGCCGGAGCGGGCGTAGTGGTGGGCGATGGCGGAGTGGTCCTCGGGATGCACGCCTTCGATCGCCCGCCCGATGCGGGCGTGGAGGTGGCAGCGCCTCATGTGCGAAAGGTCGGCGCTGATCGCCTCCCGGACGATGCCGTGGGCGAACGCGAGTCGCCCGGGCCGGGGCTCGATCAGCAGGCCCGCAAGCAACGCCTGCTCGACGGCCTCGAACTGCGACGCCTCCGGGGCGTCGGCGAGGGCCAGCAGGACGTCGACGTCGGTCTCCATCCCGACGACGGCGAGCGTGGCCAGCAGCGATCGGGCAGCGGCGGGAAGCCGCGCGAGGCGGTGCCTGACCACGTCGCGGACGCCCACCGGAACGCTGGCCAGACTCGTCCCCTCGTCCAGGGTCTCGAGGAGGCTCCCAATCTGGCGCACGAAGAACGCGTTGCCGCCGGTCCACCGGTTGATGGCATCGACCTCTCGGTCCGTGACCGGGCGCGACGTCGTTGTGCGCAGCAGCGCGGCGACTTCGTCGGCCGGAAGGCCGCCGAGCTCCAGCCGGGTCTTGAGCACGGGAAGCAGCCTGCGGACAATGTGCGGGGCTCCGGCGCTTGTCTCCCCGGAATGCTGGATGCAGACGAAGAGGATCGGGTCTTGGGACAGGTCGAGCACCACGCGGTCCAAGATGGCGAGGGTTTCGCTGTCGGCCCTGTGGATGTCGTCCAGCACGACGAGGACCGGGCCGGAGGCCGCCACGTCGTGCAGGAACTCGCCGATCCTCCGGTGCCGGCGGAAGCGCTCGAGGATCGGGTCGGCCCCGTGCCCTGGATCCCGCGGCTCGGCCGCGAAGATCGATTCCAGCGGCTGGTCGAATTCGTCCGGGTGAAGGTGATGGAGTTCGTCGACGATCGCCGCCCAGGGAAGTCCCGCCGGGGCGCCTTCCTCGGCGTCGCATCGTCCCACCGCCACGAACCAACCGCCCGCCCGCAGACGCTTGGACAGTTCCGCAACGAGGCGTGTTTTGCCCGTGCCGGTATGTCCCTCCACAAGCGCCACGTGGGCGGAGTTCTGGTGCGCCGCGCCGGCGGCGGCCATCAGCCGGTCCAGTTCGGCGGTCCTTCCCAAGAACGGATCCGCGCTGGGGGCGGCGGCCGCCTTCGGCGCGGGAGCCGGGGGATCGGACCGCGGGGACGACGACAGCGTATAGGCGTCCTCCCAGAGCGCGGCGGATTGCGCCAGGACGTCGGCCTCGAGCCGTCGGAGGCCAGGACCGGGTTCGACGCCGAGCTCCTCGGAGAGGATACGCCGCGCCCGGCGGACAGCGGCCAGCGCATCGCCCTGCCGGCCGCCCCGGTAGAGGGCCAGGACAAGCAGCTGCCAGACGCTCTCGCGCAGGGGCGCCCGGTCGAGCACAAGTTCCAGGTTCGTCAGCGACTCGGGGATTTGTCCGAGCGCGAGCGAGGCGGCGGCGAGCCTCTCACGCGCTGCGCACCACAGTTCGTCCAGGCGGGAGATCTCCGCGGCCGCCCACGGCTCGCCGGCGAAGTCGGCGTAGGCGGGACCGCGCCACAGCGACAAGGCGTCGATCAGCGAACGCCGCACCTGTTCGTCCGTCAGGCGCCTGGGATCCGCGTCCAGGAAAGCCTGTTCGAACTGCCAGGCGTCGACCTGGTCCCGGTGCAGACTCAGCCGATACCCCGGCGGAACGGTGAGCAGAACGGTGGCCGGCCCGCGGGCCGGCCTGACCGGTTCGAGCACGCGCCGCAGCCGTGAGACGTAGGTCTGCAGGGACAGCAGTGCCCGGGCCGGCGGTTCATCGCCCCACAGGTCGTCCACCAGTCGATCCGCCGAAACCGTCTGTCCCCGGGCCACGAGCAGGCGGGCCAGAACCGCGCGTTGGCGCCAGCCGCCGAGGGCCACAGCCTCATGTCCATCGTGCGCTCCCACTGGCCCAAGTACTCCCAGCGTCACCATGTCGACCACAATAGGCCCCGGTCGCGCATAAGCCATCCCCTAGCCGAGCGCTGCAATCCTTGCCGCGTCGCGCCTGTGGGAGGAGCATTGACGGCATGGACGGGGGTTCGGGCCGCGGCCGGTGGGGGCCGCCGCTTCGTCGTGGATGCCGCCACGGGATGGCGGCGGATTCCGCCCGCTCGGCGACCCGCGCGTTCTCGGGAGCGGACCCGTGTCCCGCATCTTCCTGAGCCACTCGAGCCGGAACTCCGCCGAGGCGATTGCGCTGAAGCGCTGGCTCGTGCAGCGGGAGCCGGGCCTGGCCAAGGAGATCTTCCTCGATCTCGATCGCGACACCGGGATCGCCCCCGGCGAGCGGTGGAAGCGTGCGCTACGCCAGGCCAACGAGCGGTGCGAGGCGGTCATCTGCCTGCTGTCCACCCATTGGGAGAGCTCGAGCGAGTGCCTGGCCGAATACCGGACTGCGGAGAACCTCGGCAAGCTGATCCTGTGCGCCCGGCTCGAGCCGCTGAGGAAGGAGGGGATCACGGGGGAATGGCAACGATGCGACCTGTTCGGCGACGGTCCCACGACGACGGTTCCCGCCGGGGAGGAGGGCCCTCCGGTCGTCTTCCTGACCGACGGGCTCCGGCGGCTGCACCGGGGATTGCTGCGGGCGGGCATCGGCGCGGACAAGTTCGCGTGGCCTCCGCCGGACGATCCGGAGCGGTCGCCCTATCGGGGGTGGGAACCGCTGGAGGAGGAAGACGCGGCAGTCTTCTTTGGACGTGACGCGCAAATGGTGCGCGGCTTGGACGCTTTGCGGGGCATGCGGGCATCGGCCGTGGAATCGCTCTTCGTGATCCTGGGCCCGTCCGGCGCCGGCAAGTCCTCGTTCCTGCGGGCGGGCCTCCTGCCGCGCCTGCGGAGGGACGACAGGCACTTCCTGGTGTCGAGGATCGTGCGCCCGGGACGCGACGTGTTGACCGGCGAGCTCGGGCTCGCCCGCGCCGTCCACGACCTGCGGGACGAACTGGGGCTGGACTACCCTGCCCTCGGCGAGATCAAGGACGCCTGCCTGCGCGCGGACGCGGACCTCCTGGCACACTGGTTGGCCGAAGCGCGGCGGACCGCCACGGCGCGCCTCCTCGACGAGGCGGAAGATCTTCCGTTGCCCACGGTGGTGCTTCCGCTGGACCAGGCGGAGGAGCTTTTCGGTGCCGACGCCGGGCCGCAGGCGCCGCGCTTCCTGGAGCTGCTCGCCCACCTGCTCGGCCAAGCGGACGGGTCCGCGCCCGGGATGATCGCGGCATGCACGATCCGCACGGACTTCTACGGCTCGCTGCAGTCGGCCCCCCAACTGGCGCGCCTGAAGAGCAAGGTCTTCGACGAGCTCCGGCCCATGCCGCCGGCCAACTTCAAGGAAGTCATCCAGGGTCCCGCGGCGCGGGCGAGCGCGGCCGGACGCCCCTTGACGATCCGGGCGGACCTGGTGGAGCGGCTCCTGCGGGACAGTGCGCATGGCGCGGACAGTCTGCCGCTGCTCTCGCTGAGCCTCGCCCTGTTGTATGAGGACTACGGCGACACGGGCGAGCTCACGCTGGCGGAGTACGAGTCGATGGGCGGCATGGACCGCGTTGTCCAGACCCAGATCGACTCTGTCCTGGCCAGGGACCCGGCGCTGCGGCAGTCCCAGCTGGACCGCCTGCGCGCGGCGTTCATTCCGTGGCTGGCAACGATCAACGCGGACAACGACCAGCCCATGCGCCGCGTCGCCCGGTTGTCGGACCTGCCCGCGGCGGCACACATGGAAATCGACGCCCTAGTGGCCAAACGGCTGTTGGTGCAGGACGAGCGCGACGGCGAAGTCCTCGTCGAGGTCGCCTTGGAAAGCCTTCTTCGCCAGTGGGGGGACCTGGCCGGTTGGCTCGCCGCAGAGCGGGAAGACCTTAAAGAGGCCGACAACCTGGAGCGGGCGGCGGACGCCTGGGTGCGCAACGACCGCAACTCCGCCTGGCTCTTGGAGGGCCAACGCCTCGGCAGTGCCGAGCGGCTGGCGTCGAAGCAGGGATTTCGGGACCGGCTGTCCCGCACCGTGGAATTCCTCTCCGCGTCCCGGGCCCGGGAAAACAAGCGCATCGCGGACGAACGAACGCGCCGCGACGCGGAACTCGCCGCGGCACGGGAGAAGCAGCAGGTGGCCGAAGACCACGCGGCCGCGCTGCGCCGGCGCTCCCACGTGCTCAGGGCCGTCCTGGCCGCGACGGTCGTCATCGCCCTCGCGGCCATCTTCGGCTTCGTTCAGGCCTCCCGGGCCCAGCGCCTGGCCGACGACCGGGCCCGCGTGGCAACGGCCTTGCAGCTTGCCGCCGAGGGCCAGGCAATGCTTGCGGGTGCCAGGCCGGGCGGTGAGCTGCTGGGCATGCAGCAGATGCTGGTGGGCCAGGCCGTCAAGCGCACCCCGCAGGGCGATCGGGCCATCGCCAGCGCGGTCGTGACGCAGCGCGACGTTCACAAGATGATCGAGGTTGGCTCGCCCGTGCGGAGCGTGGTGTTCAACCCGGACGGAAGGCTCGCCGCCGCGGGCGACGCGGGCGGCCTGGTGTGGCTATGGGACTCCGAGACCGGCCAGCCGGTCGGGCCCCCGCTGTCCGGGCACGGCGATGCCGTGAACTCGGTGGCCTTCAGTCCCGACGGGCGGCGGATTGCGACCGCCAGCGACGACGGCACGGTGCGGCTCTGGGACGCCCGCACCGGGCAACCGGCGGGCGAGGCGCTGACCGGACACGACGGAGCGGTGAACTCGGTGGCGTTCGCCCCGGACGGTCGCCGCATCGCCTCGGCAGGCGACGACCAAACCATCCGGCTGTGGGAGACGGGCACCGGGCGGCCGGCGGCCGGGCCGCTCACCGGGCACCGGGGCGCGGTGAACGCCGTCGCGCTGAGCCCGGGGGGCCGACTGATCGCCTCCGGCGGCGAGGACGGGACGGTGCGGTTGTGGGACGCCACCACCGGACGACCCGTCGCTCCGCCGATGGGCGGCCACGACGGAGAAGTGAACGCGGTCGCCTTCAACCCCGGCGGTCGGCTGGTCGCCTCCGCCGGCGACGACCGCACCGTGCGCCTGTGGGACGCGGACACGGCCCGCTCCGCGGGGGAACCGCTGACGGCGCACAAGAACTGGGTCCTGGATGTCGCCTTCAGCCCCGACGGACGCCGGCTAGTCTCCAGCAGCGCGGACTACACATTGGTCATCTGGGACACGCTGGCGCGACGGCCCATCGGAGAGCCGCTGACGGGGCACGGACAGGAAGTGTTCAGCGGGGCCTTCAGCCCGGACGGCCGGCGCATCGCCTCAGGCATGGGTGACGGCACGGTACGGCTGTGGGACGCGGAGGCCGCCGTGCCCATCGAACACGGGGCGTGGGTCTTCAGCGTCGCCACCGGCGGCTCCGGCTGGCTCATCGCCTCCGGCGGCGGCAACGGGACCGTGCGCCTGTGGGATGCCGATACCGGCGAGGCCGTGGGCGGGCCGCTGGAAGGGCGCAACGGCGGGGCGAACTCGGTGGCGTTCGCCCCGGACGGCCGACTGCTGGCCTCCGCCGGCGGGGACGGCACCGTCCGGTTGTGGGATCCCGGAACCCGCCGCCCCGTCGGCGAACCGATAGTGGGGCACGAGGGGCCGGTGAACTCGGTGGCGTTCGCCCCGGACGGCCGACTGCTGGCCTCCGCCGGCGGGGACGGCACCGTCCGGTTGTGGGATCCCGGAACCCGCCGCCCCGTCGGCGAACCGATAGTGGGGCACGAGGGGCCGGTGAACTCGGTGGCGTTCGCCCCGGACGGCCGACTGCTGGCCTCCGCCGGCGGGGACGGCACCGTCCGGTTGTGGGATCCCGGCACCCGCCGCCCCGTCGGCGAACCCCTGACGGGGCACAACGGGCCGGTGAACTCCGTGGCGTTCGCCCCCGACGGCCGGACCATCGCTTCCGGCGGGGCGGACAAGACGGTGCGGCTGTGGTCCGCGGAGACACGTCGGCAACTGGGTGACCCGCTGTCCGGGCACGAGGCGGCCGTCAACTCGGTGGCGTTCGGGCCGGACGGCCAGCGGGTCGCCTCCGGTGGAGACGACCGGACGGTGCGGATGTGGGGCACGGGCGACGGCACGGCCATCGGCGATCCGCTGGTCGGGCACTGGGACGTGGTGAACGGCGTCGCGTTCACCGCGGACAGCCTCCGAATCGTCTCCGGCAGCCGGGACGGCGGCGTCCGCACCTGGCCCGCGCCCTTGGACTGGGCCGAGGCCCTGTGCGCCAAGCTCAGCCGCAATCCCAGCCATGAACAGTGGCGGGCATGGGTTCCGCGGGACCTCGAGTACACCGCCGTCTGTCCGGATCTGCCCGTGCCGCCTGCCGGGTAATCGCCGGGCCGCGATATTGACGGCGGGCCCGGCGGACGGGAACATATGAGAAACCACGGGGCTGCCCCGGTGACGAGCCCGGTGCACCCGGCGCGACGCCGTTCCGACCGCGCCGGCAACCAGCCAATTTCGCGTTCGTGGCCCGGGACCGCGACGTCCGTGCGGGATGGGAAGTGCGAGGGATGGCATTCCAGGAACTCACCCGCGACGACCACTTCCGCAACGACGGCCGCCCGAAACGCATCCTAGCCCTCGATGGCGGGGGCCTGCGCGGAATCCTGAGCCTAGGGATCCTCGAGAGGATCGAGGGACTGCTCCGGCAGCGGCATGGCGGAAGCACGGACTTCCGCCTGTGCCACTACTTCGACTTGATGGCCGGGACGTCCACCGGCGCCATCATCGCGGCCGCGCTGGCGCAGGGCTGGAGCGTCGCCGAACTGCGCGACAAGTACTTGGGCCTGGGGCAACGCGTGTTCAGCAGGAGCCTCTTCCGGCAGGGTCTCCTGCGGGCCAAATACGACCAGCGGGGCCTGAACGCGGAGCTGAGGGAGGTCTTCGGGGCGGACACGACACTGGGCAGCCCCCGCCTGCTGACGGGTCTGCTGGTGGTCACCAAACGCCTGGACACCGGTAGCGTGTGGCCGTTGGGGAACAACCCCCGCGGCAAGTACTTTGCCGCGGATCCCCAGGGAGGCGGCCCCAATGGCGACTACCCGCTGTGGGAGGTGGTGCGCGCCTCGACGGCGGCGCCGTCCTACTTCGAGCCCGAGGCCATCACCATCGCGGGTGCCGCCGGGCGGCGGCCCGTGGTGGGCAACTTCGTCGACGGGGGAGTCAGCCCGTTCAACGACCCGTCCTTCTTGGCCTTTATGTACTGCACGCTGGAGGGGTACAGGGTCGGCTGGCCCACCGGGAGCGACAGGCTGCTGCTGGTGTCGATCGGCACCGGACGGGGCGATCCGGCGGTCAAGAGGTCGAACATCGCGGTCAGCCATGCGGTGCGGGCGCTGGCGTCCCTGCTGCAGGACTGCGCCGCGCAGCAGCGGGCCATCCTGCAATGGATGTCCGAGAGTCCGACGGCGGCCACCATCGACCGGGAACTCGGCGACCTGCGCGGCGACCACGTGCCTGGCGGACCGCTGCTGACCTACCTGCGTTACGACGCCGACCTGCGTCGGGAGAGCGTCCTCGCCCTGGACGAGTCCTTGGCCGACGCCGACGGGATCGAATCCCTGAGCAGGATGGACGCCCCCGAGAACATGTTGTTGCTGCACCGCCTGGGGATGCTGGTCGGCGAGCGCGACGTGGATCCCCGACACTTCAGACCGGTGTTCGACCGGCAGCCCGCCTCCTGATCGGATGGGGACCATGCCCGAGCGCAAGCGCTACCGCCCACGGCCGGACCGGTGCGTCGTCGCCGTGCCGCTGCGGTTGGATACCCCTGGGTTCAGTTACCGCAAGTGGGGTGCCGAGCAGCACTGCAAGGCCGGCGACTGGCTGGTGGACGACGACGGCGACATCCACACCGTCGATTCCGGCGTCTTCGCGGCCACCTACCGCAAGGTTCGCCAGGGCCTGTACTCGAAGGCCACACCTGTGTGGGCCTACGCCGCGCGCGAGCCGGGCAGCATCGCGACCAAGGAGGGCCGCACCCACTACGGCAGGGGCGAATACGTGGTCTCCAACAACGAGGACGGCACGGATGCCTACGCCGTGGGCGCGGCCAAGTTCGAGGCCTCCTACGAACCGGACGAGTGACCGGCCCTTGACGGTGAAGATCATCCCGTCCGGGTGACGCGGCGGCGAACCCGATGGCCGGACACTGCTGGGGTACAAGCAACCGGGGCCGCTCGAGGTGCCCGGTTGGCGGTCCAATGAAGGAGTCCCATGCGTCGCACACACCAAACTTCCGTGGGCACCGCGGCCGTCGCCCTGGCGGTGGCCGCACTGGCCCTGAACGCCTGCAGCCCGCCGAGCCCGCAAGAGAACGTCTCGCAGGCCTGCGCGGCGGCCGAGTCGCTCGCCGCCTCGGTGGAGCAGTTCCGCTCCACGCTGTCGGCCGACGCCACGATCGAGCAGGTCCGCTCGGCGCGGGACGACGTGGTCGCCTCCTACGACGCCCTGGTTGCGGAGGCCCAGGACGTCGCCCAAGACCGAAAGGACGAACTCGAGACGAACGTCGAGGAGTTCCAGTCCGCCGTCGACGACGTGCCCGACGACACCAAGCTGCCGGATGCCGTCGAGTCGCTGCGCAACGAGTCGGCCGACGTCGGAACGGCCCTGGACGGCCTCGAGGCCGAACTTCAGTGCTGAACGCCTCCGCGACGGCGCGCCCCGGGATCGGGGCGCGCCGCCCAAGGGAAGGAAAACAATGCAAATCTGGACCAGCATTTGGGACTTCTTCTGGTTCCTCATCTGGATGTACGCCTTCATCGCCTTCCTGACGCTGCTCTTCTCGGTGGTCGCGGACCTGTTCCGGGACCGCGCGCTGAGTGGTTGGTTCAAGGCGATCTGGCTCATCTTCCTGGTGTTCGTCCCGTTCATTTCCGTCCTCGTGTACCTCATAGCGAGGGGGGACGGCATGGCCGCCCGCGGGCAGAGGCTGGCCAGCGAACGCCAGGACGCGCAGGCCGCGTACATCCGCTCGCTCTCGGGGACCAGCCTCAGCGACGAGATCGCCAAGGCGCGCGCCCTGCTCGACGCCGGGACCATCAGCGCGGAGGAGTACGCGCTCATCAAGGAGCGGGCACTCGCCGCATAGCGGTACCCGGCGGAGGTCCCTCCTATCCGGGCGCGGTGTGGCGCGGGCGGAAACTTCCGAGCTCGGCTAGCTGGGGAAGGGGTGCTATGGCATGTCTCCGCGCGAGCAGGAACGAACGGGGGTGGGGCCGCCCCGCGCGCAGGGAGTCGTGGCGGTGGGCATGTGCGTGGCCATATGGTGGCCCTCTTTCACCCTGGGGGCCTGGGGCAGGCTGTTCTTTGAGCAGATCCTGACCGTGTGGGCCGCCGCGACGGCGGCGTTGCTCGTCGTCGTGTTCCGCCGCGACGGCGGGCGGCGCCGCATGCGCGAGGGCGCGGCGCTGCTCCTGCCCACCCTGTGGCTGGTTCTGGCCATCGCCGGTGAGGACGACGGAGGCCCACTCGACGTGCTCACCGACGTGCTGGGGAGTGCCGTCGCCGTGCTGGGGATACCGGCCACCATGTGGGTTCTCGCCCGCATCGTGTGGCCCGAGCTGGGCGCGGACCTCACACTCGGACGACGCGCACTGGTGGTCGCCGCCGTGCTTTTCATCGCCGTCGCCGCCTACGCGCTCGGAGTGAACCACGGGTCGTTCCTGACCTGCGAGGACTTCACCGTCAGCGGCAATTCGGAGCCCGATGGCTGCACACCGGAGCCCGGCGGCCAACCGGCGGGTTACCTGCATTCCCCGACCCTCCCCAATCCAGACTCGCGAGGACACCATGGTTGAGGACCTCGGTTCACTCGTCGTGATCAGTGCGGTCGCGGTCGCCGCGCCGGTTATGGCGCGCGTGACCGGACGAGTCGCACCAATCCCCATTGTCGTCTTCGAAATCCTCCTCGGGATCGCCGTGGGCCCCAGCCTGCTGGGATGGGCGACCCCGGGCGAGCACATCGAACTGCTGTCGGAGTTCGGCCTGGCGATGCTCTTCTTCATGGCCGGCAGCGAGATCGACTTCGCGCTGATCAGGGGACGCCCGCTGCGGCGGGCGAGCATCGGATGGGTCGGCTCGCTCGTCCTGGGCGTGGGCTTGGGGTTGCTCCTGTTTCCACCCGTGGAAACGGGAATCATCGTCGGTATCGCCCTCACAACGACGGCGTTGGGAACGATCATGCCGGTGCTTCGCGATGCCGGACTGCTCTCGCGCGACTTCGGCACATCGGCAATCGCGGTGGGCGCCGCCGGGGAATTCGGGCCGCTCCTGGCGATCTCGCTGTTCCTCAGCTCGCGGCGGCCGGCGGAGGCGCTCGTTGTTGTCGTCGTCTTCACCGGGATCATCGTGGCGGCGATCGTCTTGGCCGGTCGCCGACGCCACGAAGCCCTGCACGGGCTGGTCACGGCCACGCTGCACACGAGCGGTCAGTTCGCGGTCAGGATCGCCCTGCTGGTCATCATCGCGCTCGTCGCCTTGAGCATTGTGATGGGGCTGGACATGCTGCTCGGCGCCTTCGCCGCCGGCGTGCTGGCCCGCGTGGTGCTTCGCGGGGCGAGCGACGCGGACCGCCACCTCGTCGAATCCAAGCTCGAAGCCCTGGCCTTCGGCTTCCTGGTGCCCATTTTCTTCGTCACCACCGGCGTCACCTTCGACGTCGCGGCCTTGGCGAGTTCGGCGTCGACGCTGCTCCTGGTGCCGGTCTTCGCCGCCGCGCTGCTGATGGTGCGCGGGGTGCCCGGTTCGTTCGCAGCCCCGCCCGGGGCCTCGGCCCGGGTGCGCCTGTCACTTGGACTCTTCGGCGCCACGGCGCTGGCCCTCATCGTCGCCGTCACTGACATCGGCGTCGCGGAAGGTGCCCTCGGCCATGCGACGGCGTCGGCGCTCGTCGGGGCCGGCATGCTGTCGTGCCTCGTCTTCCCCCTGGTCGGGCTCAGCCTTTTGACACGCGGCCTACCGCGGGACGGTCCGTCCGTCGGCGCCGTCGAGGGCGACTGAAGCCCGCAGTGGCCGGGCCCATCCAACGGCTTGGCCGTCCGCCTTTCGCGCCAAAAGGCGGGGGGCGGGCGGAAAGAACGGGGGATTCCCGTTCTCCCTTCAGGGTGGGCTTCGCCGAGGCGCTGGGCGCCATCGTGGCCATCGGGTTGGCTCTGGCATTGGCGGCGTTGTCCGACGTCGTCTTCGACGTCGTCGCCGCGTTGTTCATCGCCCTGTGGCTCGATCCCGTGGTCAGGCGGCTGGCGCGGACGGGCCTCTCGAGGGCGCGGGCCACCCTCGTCGTCACCATGTGTTTCGCCATCATCGCCGGGACGCTGTTCGTCTTCTTCGTGCCCTTCGCGCTGCGGCAGGCCGCGGCCCTGGTGCGCGCCTTGCCCGGCAGCCTCACCGAGCTGTCCAACGAGCCCTGGGTACGCAGCGTGGACGCGGCAACCGGCGGCGGCGCCGACGCCGCGCTTGGTTGGATCGGCGAGCAAGTGGCCCAGCCGTCGTTTTGGGCACACGCGGCGGGGGGAGCGCTGGCGCTGGGACGCGGCGCGCTCGATGTTGTGGCCTCGGCGTGGCTGATCACCGCCCTTACACTCTGTTTCCTGCTTTCACTCAAGGTGATAAAGCGCGGCTTCTATTCCACGGTCGGCGCCTCGAAGCGGCGCACGGCGATCTACCTGACCGAGCGGATCACGGGCTCCATCGGCCGCTACCTGGGCGGGATGGTTGTGCTGGCCGTCTGCAACGCGGTGTTCAGCCTGATACTGCTCACGGCGACCCGCGTCCCCCACGCCGGGGCCATCGCCTTGGCCAGGTTGTTCATCACGATGATTCCCTTGATCGGCACAGCCATCACCACGTGCTTCATGACGCTGTTCGCCTTCCTGAGCTCGCCGGCCGCCGGATGGATCGTACTGATGGCGATGCTGGTGTACATGCAGAACGAGGCCCACGTGCTGGCGCCGAAGGTATTCGGCAAGGCACTCCGGCTGCCGGGCGCGATAGTCCTGGTGTCCGCGACCGCCGGCGGCGCGCTCCTGGGTGTTGCCGGGGCACTGGCCGCAATTCCCGTGGCCGCCGCCTTGGCCCTGGTGCCCCGTTATGTGGTGGTGCCGCGGAGAAACGCCCAATGACGGCCCCGGTCCGCCGCCGTCGGGGGAATCGGGGCTCCCTAGACGGTGGCACCCGGAATCCGGGCAGCGTCCGGCGCGTAGACCATCATTTTCGGGGCGCGTGCCACCAGCACCCAGACCGGAAGCACCACCAGGCAAAGCACTTGCACAAGTGTGATGTCGCCGACCACTATGACGGCAATGAAGAGTGCGATCCAGCCGTCGCGGCACTCCGCGAGCACGGAGCCGAGGGTCCCGCACGCAATGGCCAGGCCGAGCGGAACACCGGGAGCGACCCCTGCGGCCAACAGGCCGACGGCGACCCCGATGAACACCGCCGGGAAGATCCTGCCGCCGCGGAAGCCGGCGGTTGCCGCCACGAGCAGGGCCGCGAGCTTGACGACGACGATGAACAGCAGTTGCGCCGGCGTGTATTCCTCCGCCCGCCGGACGAGTTCCACCATTTGCTCCCCGCCCTTGAAGAGCGTGAGGGGGCCGCCGAGCGCCCCGAGGAGTCCCAGGGCCATGCCCCCGATGGTGGTGTAGACCAACGGACTCTTGAGTCGCCGGAAAAGCCTGTGCATCGGCCGGAACACCAGCCCCCCGGCCAGTATGACCAGGGCGGCGGCGCAAGCGACGACGACGCCGACGACCAGGTGGGACGGCTGCGGCGCCCCCAGCGGGGGAATCCCCGTGGTCCCGAACTGGGGGCCGTCGAGCAGCCGCATGGTGAGGGAACCGGAGGCCGCGGCCAGGAGGGGCAGGAAGAGCCGGTCCCACAGGGCGCCGCCGGTCTTGGCGGCGGCGACGACGCCCGTGAAGACAAGCGCCGCGGCAATGGGGGTGCCGAACAACGCCCCGATGGTTCCGGCCGCGGCCGTCATCACCACGAGTTCCACTCCGACGTTGGGCCAGAACCCGGCGACAAGGGCGACGAGCAGGGCCGTGTTGATCGCGATGATCGGCGACTCGGGGCCGAGGCTGACACCACCGGCGAGCACGAGCACTGTCACAAGCACGAGCCCGGGCACAGCGGCGAGTGCCAGTGGAGGTGCGACCAGCTCGACGGTCGCGGAATCGCGCCCCCCATGGCCCGGGACGTAGGTGAGAACGAGTCCGACGGCCAGACCGACCACGCTCAGGACGCCGAAGATCCACCAGCCCGAATCCGGCGACACACCCGATGCGCCCGGCAGGTCCACCCACAGCCAGTGCCCAAGGAGGTGGGCCGCCTCGTCAACCAGGTACAGGCCGAGGGCAGAGACGACTCCCACGACGATCGCCGGCAGCGACAATTCGAGCAGCGTCCGGATCGATGGTTCCCCTTGTCCGCCCACAACTGCCATTCTCCTCGGCGGGCCGGATCCCAAATCACCCTTCACGGGTGATCCGGTCGGGGTAAGGGGCGGGGGACAGTGGGCAGAGGATGCAGCCCCAGACACTGGAAGCGCCGCGGCCGTGGCGAGCCAGGCAGATTCCCGTTCGAGAGCGGCCAGGCGTCCCGATGGCGGAGACGGATCGAGTCAGCATGAGTGAGGACAGCGGCAAGAGCCTCGACGGGTCCGCCGCGGGTTTTCTGGTCAGCGATGGTCCCGTTGCGCCCCCGGCGCCCGTGCGGGTCGCCGAACACCCCGAGGCGCCGCGGACCTCCGTGCACGCACGTCCGTCCGGCAGCGTCCGTTCGCCGTTCTCCACGGGTTTCACGGTGACCATGGGCTCTCTTCTGGCCTTGGGATTGGCCCTGTCGCTGGCGGTGATGTCCGGCGTCGTTTTCGACGTCTGCGCAGCGATGTTCATCGCGCTGTCGTTGAACCCCCTCGTCAACCTGCTGGTGCGCGGCGGCCTGTCCAGAGGGAGGGCGATTTTCGTCGTAGCCGTGGGGTTCGGCCTGCTCGCCGGGATGGTGCTGCTGCTGGTGCTGCCTCCAGTGCTTGCCCAGGCCGTGGAGTTCGCGCGCATGTTGCCCGGCAGCCTGTCCAGGCTGGCCGACCATCCGTCCGTGCAGGGTGTCAACGCGGCGACGAACGGCGGGGCGGACGCGGTCATCGTGTGGCTCGGCAGCCTCGTTGGCCAACCGTCGTTCTGGGGATCGGTTGCGGGCGGGGCGCTGGCCCTGGGTGGGGGACTCGCCGGGTGGGTGTCATCAGGGTTCTTCACGGCGGTGCTCACCCTGTATTTCCTCGCCTCCCTGAAGAGCATCAAGAGGGGCTTCTACTCCCTGGTCAGCGCCTCGAAGCGCCGCACGACCATCTACCTCACGGAAAAAATCACAGACTCCATCGGGCGCTACCTCGGCGGAATGGTGGTGCTGTCCGCGATCAACGCGGGCTTCAGCCTTGTCCTCCTGACGCTCACCCGCGTCCCCTTTGCCGGGATGATCTCCTTCGCCGCGTTCTTCATCACGTTGATACCGCTCATCGGCACGGTCGTCACAACAATCCTGATGACCCTCCTCGCCCTGCTGAGCTCGCCCACGGCCGCCCTGATCGTGCTGTTGGCGATGCTGGTGTACATGCAGGTCGAGGCCTACGTCTTTACGCCGAAGGCCATGGGGAAGGCCCTGCACATCCCGGGTGCCACGGTGTTGATCTCGGCGACGGCCGGGGCGGTGCTCATGGGATTTGCCGGGGCACTAATCGCCAACCCGGTGGCGGCAGCGTTGACCCTCATCGTCAGACACGTCGTGGTTCCACGGCGCAACGCCCAATGACCGGCTCCGGGCGCCGGGACCCGAACCCGGTGGCGGCGCACAACCCGGGTCCCGTGGCGGCGGGGCTGGGCGAAGCGCCGTCCTTCGCGGCGCCGACCGCGCCGCATGTGAAGATCCGCGCCCCCGAGGGCCAATTCGGGACTTTGCGACGCCGCCGGCTGGAAGAGGCCGTAGCCTTCGCCGACGGTTCCCACCGGACGACCGTGGTCTCCGCACCCGCCGGCTACGGCAAGACGACGCTCCTCGGCGACTGGTCGCGCGGCAGCGACGTGGCCTGCGCATGGCTGACCTTGGACCCGTCCGACTCCGACCCCGGCAACCTGTACCGCTGGATCGTCGCGTCTTTGCAGACGACGGCGGCGAACCTCCCCGGACCCGCCCGCGGCGCGCTGATGGGGCTCGACCCCCGCCAGGGGGACGATCCGCCGGAGGCCTACCGCCGCGTCGCACGGGCCCTCGAGTCGCTGTCCGAACCCATGGCCCTGGTCATCGACGACGTGCACCTGGGCGGATCCGACCTGGACGGTGGACTTCTGGGGACACTCGTCGCTTCAGGGCCCGCCCGGTTGCACTTGGTCCTAGCTTCGCGTGGCGACCCCGCGCTGTCCCTCGCCGCCCATCGAATCCACGGAACCGTCACGGACATTCGGGCCGACGCCCTCGGCTTCACGCGTGAGGAAACGTGCGACCTGATGTCGATGCACGGATTCGACGGTGAGGCGGAAGGCGCGGGGCTGTGGGGTGCGACGGCGGGCTGGCCCGTGGCAATCACGGAGGGCCTGGTTCTCCGGGGGGACGGGTCCGCCCCCGCAGACGCGTTTTCGCCCGAGCCGCGCCGGGCATTCCTCGAATACGTCGCCGAGGAGGTGCTGGCGCGCTGTCCCGATTCGATCGCTGACTTCGTCCTGAGGGCGACCACGAGGGACACCGTTGGCCGCCAGTTGGCCATCGCGCTGCAGGGGGACGCGGAGGGTTCGATGCTCCTCGAACACTGCCTTCGCCATGGCTTCTTTCTGCAAGAGGAACGTGTCGACCACGCGGAGGCCACGTATCGCTGGCAGCCGCTCTTCGCCACGGCCTGCCGCGCCATCGTTTCCCAGCGTGACCCGCTGTTCGGGGAGGAACTCCATCGCAGGGCGGCGCGCCACTATCGGGACGTGGACGTGCGCACCTGCGTGGCCGAGGCCCTGCTGGGCCGGGAACCCAAAACGGCGGTGAGGTCGATCGGGGAACACTGGCTCGAGATGGTCTTTTCGGGTGCGACGGAGCAACTGGAGGAGCTCTGCGTCGGCCTGCCGTTCCCGTGGAGCGAGGACCCGGAAATCCTGCAGGTCCGGTCGGCCTGCCGTGCCCTCGCGGGGGACCAGGCAATGGCCGACGCGCTGGGGCGACGCGCGTCGGCGGCCATGGGTGGGCTTGGCGCGGCGCGGCACCGCCGCCTCGAGGTCAACCACGACCTTTTCGAGCTCTTTGTGCTTGGCGGCGTTGATCCCGCCGCGGCCTCCCGTGCGGGAATGCAGCTGGTCGACCGGGCCACGGAACACCCCACCGCCACGCTGGCGAGCGGGCTCTTTCTTTTGGGCCGCGCCGAGTCGCGGTCCGCGCGTCCCGGAAGAGACTCGGCCGACCTGCTGCAGGCGGCGACGGCGGCGGGCAGGGCCAACGGCCTGATCACGGTCGAGGTTTGCGCGGCCGCGGAGCTCGCCTTGGCATACTCGCTCAATGGTGACTTCGCGGCGGCCGAGGAACAAGGCACAGTGGCACTCGACCAGGCGCGGGCAGTTTCCTGGCCCTGCCGCGAACGTATCGCCCCGGTATGGGTGGCACGCGGCATGGCGGGCTACTGGCAGGACGATCTGGGACGCGCCGACCTCGAACTCGCCGAGGTCATGGATCTCGGGAGCGACCCTTTCCCGGCGGACTCGCTACCCATGGTCTACAGGGTCCTTGTGGACTGCGCGTCGGGAGATCCTGCCCGGATCGCGGCGTCGGCCCTGGCGCTGGAGGCGTTTGACAGGCAAGGGTCCCACGATGCGGCGTGGCCGGCCTTGGGGGCCGTCGCCGCCGCAAAGCTGCGCGAGGCGGTGGGCGATATCGCGGGGGCCGCGGTCATTGTCCGTCCACTCGCCAAGGGAGGCGTCTCCCCGCTGACAGATGCGCTGGTGGCCGAACTGCTACGGAAGGCGGGGGAGCCCGAGAAGGCGCTGGTGTGCGCGGAAGCACTCGCAGGGCAGCAGAACGCACCATACATAGAAGCCAGCGGGGCGCTGACAGAGGCGCTCATCGCCCACTCGGCCGGGGATCCGGCCGCTGCCCACGAGCGGCTCGAGTACGCGGTCCAACGCGCCGAGCCCGAATCCATTCTGCGCCCGTTCGTCGAGCGCAGGAGCGACCTGCTTCAACTTCTGGTCCAGCACGCGGCCTGGGGCACGGCCCACGACGCCTTCGTTGCTTCGACCTTGGCGCAGCATCCGCCGGAGCACGTGCAACGCCGGCAACACATCTCCTGGACGCTTTCCGAGCGGGAGCGGGAGATCCTCTCCTACATGCGGTCCATGTTGACCGCCGCGGAGATCGCCGACACGCTTTTCATCTCCGTCAACACCCTGAAGACCCACCAGCGGTCCATCTACCGCAAGCTCGGCGTGACCAGCCGACGTTCGGCGGTACGGATCGCCGCCGCACGCGGACTCATCTGACGTCAACGTACTTGTCCGACTCCGGCGTGGAGCCGGCTATCCCTCGGAAGGGGAGAACGGCGCGACGTCGGCCTCGGCCCCGCGCACGGTCAGGCAGGAGGCTTCCGGAACCTCCTGCCAGGCTCCCTCGAGGTCGCCCAGCGGTTCGGAGACCACCAGGCGGGCGTCGTCGGAGAGGCCCTTGAGCAGCTCGTTGGTTGGATGAAGGGCGCGGAGCGCCGAAATGTCGGTGCTCCGGAACAGCGAGCGCGACTGCCCCTCGCTGGAGTAGCGGAACGCCCACGTCGTTTCACCATCCGTCGTCGCCACCGTCATCTGCATGGGATGCTCGACGCCGTGCTTCCGGCCGGTGTCCTCGATCAGGCGGACGGCACGGGCGACCGCCCCGGGAGGATCCTTTTCGAGGCCGAACGTCAGCGCCAGGTAGAAGAACAGCTCCGAATCGGTGGACCCCTCGATCCGCGGGAACAGCGGGGGATCGACGGCAAGCGTCAGGTCGCGCTTGATCCTGGAGAAGTCCCGGATCAGCCCGTTGTGCATCCACAACCACCGGTCGTGCCGGAAGGGGTGGCAATTGGTCTGCTGAACCGCCGTTCCCGTGGATGCGCGGATATGCGCAAACACGCGGCCGGACCAGGCCAGCGCCGAGAGCTCGCGCAGGTTCCTGTCGTTCCAGGCGGGATCCGTGCTGTGGAACAGCCCGGGACGGCGGAGCGTCGAGTACCAGCCAATCCCGAACCCGTCACCGTTCATGGTCTCGGCGCCCAGTTTCGAATCCTTGCTCTGCATCACGAGGGAGCGCTCAGGTTTGTAGAGCAGGTCCTCCAAGTTCACGGGCGAACCGGAGTAGGCGAGCCAGCGGCACATAAGTCGTCCTTTCCGATCCCATCGCACCACGGCGGCAAGGCCCAAGGATCACCCTTCAGGGATGAACCGCGAATTCGCTGTACCCCGGCCGTTGCCCGCCGCGAACGGTGGCACCCCCGTGCCGGACCCGGGGGCGGGGCCGAATCTCATCTCCGGCGGGTGAAGCCGCCGCGCCTTGCCCGTCCGATACTTCAAGCACCAAGCGCCACTCATCCATGGGGCGCCGGCTTGAGGAGTGGGAATGAACTTCTGGACGAACTTCTGGGACTTCTTTTGGTTCCTTTTCTGGTGCTATGCACTGATCGCTTTCTTGATCGCGCTGTTCTCGATCATCACCGATCTGTTCAGGGACAAGGCCCTCAACGGGTGGATCAAGGCCATTTGGATCGCCTGCCTGGTCTTCCTCCCCGTCATCTCCGTCATCGTGTATCTCATCGTGCGGGGAACCGGCATGGCGGCGCGAAATCAGCGGGAGGCGGGACTGCGCCACGACGCCCAGGCCTCATACATTCGGTCCGTCGCCGGCACCAGCCTGAGCGACGAGATCGCCAAGGCCCGCAAGTTGCTCGATGCCGGGACCATCACTCCGGATGAATACGAGGTCATCAAGGAGCGTGCGTTGACGGGATGACGGACTTCCTGCAACTGGGCCGGCCCGGTCGGCGTCGGGCCGCGGTCGTCGCCGTTGCGAGGGCGATCGCGGTCATCGCCGTTTTCCTCCTCGGCTACTTCACCTTGCCGGTCGATGGCTTCAACGCCGACAACCCGACCGCCGCGTGGATCAGGCTGGTCGTTGTGGCCTTGGCGTTCCTGGTGGTGCTCGGGGTGCAGGTTCGCATCGTGGTCCGTGCGCGTGCCCCCCAGATCCGCGCGGCCGAGGCCGTGGTCGAGTGCGTCGTGGCGTTCCACTGCCTCTTCGCCTTGCTGTACCTGTCGATGTCCACCACCGATGTCGCCGCCTTCAGCGAGCCGCTGGACAGGGTCGATGCCCTGTATTTCACGGCCAGCAGCTTCGCGACGGTTGGTTTCGGCGACATCGCGCCGTCGACGCGGCTCTCGCGTGCGGTAGTGACGATCCAGATGCTCGCGGGGCTTGGCATCCTGATGATGATCGCCAAGGTGACCTTCTACGCCGCAAAGCAGGGCCTGCGGAGGAGGCGCTGAACTACGGCGTGCCCACCGCGGCGGCGCGGCACAGGAGGAGGAGCGCGGCGAGCGCCGCGGCGGCCAGTCCCACGGTCCAGAGGACCGCGGCGAGTGTGGGATCCGGCCAGAACACCAGGATCAGCAGGCCCACGCCAACGATGCACGCCGCCAGCGCCGGCCGGTTCCTCGCGATGGCGTGGCGCCACGGGCGCAGGGTCCCTTCCCGCGAGCGGCCGGCGAGCCGCGCAGCGAGTCGCGATATGCGCCGCGGCGCGCGATCGGTACTTCCGGGCCGTCCGCGCAGCCAGGCCACCAGCGCAATCAGCAGGCCCACCACAAACACCGCGCGGACTTTCGCTGGCAGGGGCCCCGCGACCGCGTCGATGAGCACCTCCGCGGCCGCTGGCGAGATTGTTTCCGGCGGGACCGCGCCGAGGTACAGGCGTCGTCCCACGGACAATGCGACGGAGAGCAGAGTCATGGCCACGGCCAAGGCCATCCCGATCGCGGCGGTGGCACGGAGCCTTGCCCCACCGGGAGCGGCGGCAAGGGCCACGGCATAGCAGGCCGCCGCCAACCAGGCCACCAACGGATAGGACCGGTCCAAACCGTCCAGGGCCCGGCCGAGCCGCGCCAACTCCGGCGATTCGAACAGCGTGATCGTGACGTCGACGTCCGGGATCCGACTCGCGATCTCCGCCCCGTCGCCAGCGAGCGCGTCCTTGACCCTGCCGGTGATCGCGCGCGCCGACAAGGTGACCGTGCCCTGCTCGTCCATGCTCAGGACGCCGCCGGTCCCACCCCGGACGAGGCTGAGCAGGCGTTCGTGCGCGGCGCGGTTCGCGCGGATCCACAAGTCGTTGAACTGGGGCGACGCCACAACGCGGGACACCGCGGAGCGCGTCATCGATCTGGTCCGCTCGGCGATGACCGGCGCCAGCCCCGTGATCGCCGGCGCCGCGCGCGGAGTGTTCCTGGTCAGCTCGCCCAGCGCGTCGCGGGCGATCCGCTCCACGTCGACGGTGGCCAAAATTTGGTCGGTGATTTGGTCGATGACTTCCGTTTGGACCACCGGGTCCGTGGCCAAAGGTTCGACCGTGGCCACGTAGCGGTCGGTATCGAGCAGGAGCGAGTGCGCGTGCTGCGCGGGGACGGAGACGGACGAGAGGGCGGCGCCGAGCACCACCAGGACCAGGGACGCCGTCCACCGGAGGATACCCGCGACCTCCCGGCGTTTCCGGGCTTCCGCTCCGGTGGATGTGCCGTTGCTGCCCATCGTTCCCGCCCTTCTTGAGAGTCGTCCGGATGCCGGAACCTTGGCGGCGCCGATGCGTCGCCGGCCCAAGCGGCGCCTATTGCAACGAGGAGGTCAAACGTGCGAGGTTGTCGAACGCCTTCTGCCGCGCGGGGCGCCGCATCCAGTCCTTCAGATTCAGTTCGCGACTATGGGCGCGGTACCCGTCCTCGATGCTCCGCATGGCGGCAGCGAGGTCGCGTCCGTGGGCGAGCACGGACACCTCCATGTTGAGCGTGAACGAGCGCAGGTCCATGTTGCTGGATCCGATGACAACCACGTCGTCGTCAATGGTGAAGTGTTTCGCGTGGAGAACTTTGGGCGCGCGGTACAGGTAGACGCGGACCCCGGCCCGCAGGAGCGCCTCGTAGTAGGAGCGCTGCGCGTGGTAGACCAAGGGCTGGTCCCCGACCTCCGAGACGAAGAGCTCGACGTCGAGCCCCCGGGAGGCGGCGGTGATGATTGCCAGCAGGATGGATTCGTCCGGGACGAAGTACGGGCTGGTGATGCTGACGCGGCTCTCGGCCTTGTGGATCAGGGTCGTGTAGAGCTTGAGGTTGTTGTCGTTGTCGAAACTCGGACCACTGGGGAGGACCTGGGCGTCGACCAGTCCCACGACCGAGGGGAGGACGACGGGCGACGTGTCGAGCGGCAGCATGGCGTCGGTCTCGCTGTACCAGTCGGCCACGAACACCGCGTCGAGTTCGCGGACCACGGGGCCCTCGAGGCGAATCATCAGCTCGTGCCACGTGAGCCCCCTGCGGAGGTTGCCGGGCTTGTTGTAGGACGTGTCAATCAGGTTCTGGGAGCCGGTGAATGCCACGCGGCCATCGACGACAACGATTTTGCGGTGGTTGCGCATGTCGGGGCGTTGCCACTGGCCCTTGAGCGGCCGCAGCGGGAGCATGGCATGCCAGTCGGCGCCCATCCTCCGAAAGGCATTCCGCGTATCGGCGCGATGGGAATCCAGCAGCCCCGCCAGATGGTCCGAAAGGACCCTCACGGCAACGCCGCGCCCGATCGCCCTCTCGAGGGCATCGAAGAACGGCCTCGTCGCCGGGTCCAGCACCAGGATGTAGAACTCGACGTGCACGTATGTGGTTGCGCCGTCGATTTCGGAGATCATGCGATCGAACGTGCCGTCGTAGTCCTCCAGCAACTCCGCCCGGTTTCCGCCGACCATGGGCAGCGCCCCCAGGTTGCGGTTCAGTTCCACCGCGGACGGCAGCCAAGGGGGCCAGGCCGCCCGGTGGCCCACCTGGGAAAGGCCCTCGGTCCTGCCCAGCACTTCCGCGTCCACTAGCCGCTGCTTCTCCCGGCGCGCCTTGGGGAGCTTCCCGATGCCCACCAGGAGAAACGCGAGAACGCCGAGGAAGGGGATAAAGACTATGGCCATGACCCACGCGATGGCGGCGGAGGGACGCCGGTTCGCCGACACGAAGACGGCCGCCACGAGCGCCAACGCCGCATGGCCGATGAAAAGGAGCAGCGCGATGAGGTCCGCGTTGCGCAGGATTTCTCGCATGGCCTGTACCTGGGCTTCCGTGCAGGGAGCGGCGCGACGTCCAACGATGGAGGCGACGCCGCCGTCGTTCCAGACTCCGCCGGGATGCCCCCGCCCGCATCACCCGCCGTGGGCGAGACGCGGTCCGGCGGGTGTCAGGTTCGCGCCTCCTCCTCGGCGAACGCGATCGCCCCGAGCTCGGCGGCGACGGCGTGGGCCGGCCACTGGTGCCGGGCGACCTCGTTGAGCCTCGCGGGATCCGGCGGCTTGCCGACGACCCGGTGCAGGAGTCCGCCGACGTCCAGGAGGGCGATCAGGGCCTCCGTGCGCGGATCGTCCACGCCTCCCGCCAGCGTCTTCTCGATGCGTCCCTGCAGAGCCGCATCGTAGCCGTGGTCCTTCCGCGGGTAGCGCGTGACCGGGATGATGCCCAGGGCCCGCGCGGCGGTGTGGTCGACGATTCCCTTCTCAACCAACCGCTCGCAGATCCGCCGCAGCTCCCTGCCGCTCTCCAGCTGCGACACCCAGTGGTGCGCGGTGTGCGGACGCGACTTGTCCCGGATCAGCTCCAGCTCGTGTTCGTACTCCGTTTCGGGGACGCGGCCCGTCGCAGTGACGTTCATGCCGCGCAGATCGATGGCTTTCAGCACGGCCAGCTCGGCCAGCTTGGCGCCGGCAACGCCGACCTTCAGCACGGACCGGGAGAGTTGCCTACGGCCGTCGACCTCCCGAAGCGCCAGCAGCAGGAACTCCTCCGGCAGCGTGAGGCGGCTGCCGTCGCCGGACTGCGCTTCGGCCGGTTCGGCCGCTTGACCGGAATTCATAGCCACATGATCGCCCGGGTGCGGCGGGGAAACAACACCTGGCGCCGTGGGGCCGTCCGGCGGAGCGGCCGCGGCGTGTCGCGCTGCGCCGCGGCAGAACTGTACCCACATGACCCATTTACCTCTATAGTTCGTTTTAGCAACACTCATCACTTGCTTCACGGGGGAATCATGAACAACAGCGTCGATCTGCCGCGCCATGTCCGCTTCACATCGCGTGCCCGCCACATGACGGTGGTGACCCTGACCGCGCTGGCACTGGCCGCCGGAACGGCCACGCCGGCCGCGGCCGCCCCCGTCGCCACCGCGCCGAGCGTCGCCCCCGCGATACCCGCGGCGACAACGAAGACGACCGTCACGTACACGACGACCGCCAACCTGAACCTGAGGTCCGGCGCATCAACGAAGCACCGCTCCGTGGCGGTCCTCAAAAAGGGAACAAAGCTGGCCTTGCGCGCCACGAAGGGCACGTGGCACAAGGTCACCGCCAACGGGCGCACGGGATGGGTCGCGAAGACCTACGTGAAGAAGACCACCACGAAGACGGTTTCCGCGCCGCCCGTCACGAGCGCGACCACCGCGAAGAACGTCAAGTACACAACGACCACCGCTCTGCTGCTGCGCAAAAGCGCACCCTCCGGCTCCGTCGTCGTCACGATGAAGAAGGGCTCGGTCGTGACGACCACGGGCGCGGCGCGCAAGGTCTCCGGCAAGACCTGGTATCAGGTGAGGTTCGGCACGCGGACGGGCTGGGCCTCCAGCGCCTACCTCAAGAAGGTGGCGGCCTCCCCGTCGACCCCTCCGGTGACCAGCGGTGCCCCCGGCAAGTTCACGACGACGGCCAACGTCAACCTGCGCGCGTCCGCCCCGTCCGGGAAGGTCCTGGCCCTGGTGGCCAAGGGAACCGGCGTGTCGGCCACCGGAAAGACCACCAAGATCGGATCGACCACGTGGCGCCAGATCAAGGCCGGCGCCACCACCGGATGGGCATCCGGCGCCTACCTCGGCGCCTACGTCGCACCGCCGGCCACCAGCGTTCCGTCGCCGACGGATCCTCCCGCCGCCGTCCCCGCCAGCTTCACCATCGCCGGCGCCGGCTGGGGCCACGGAGTGGGCATGAGCCAGTACGGCGCGCAGGGCATGGCCAAGTCCGGGTTGGGCGCGCCGGCCATCCTGGCCCACTACTACGCCCCGGCGCGGACGGCCACCACGGCGAACCACGCGTCCAGCGAGATCAAGGTCCAGCTCCTGGCCGCGGCCACCAGCACGATCACCCCCGCCGGCGGGCGGCTCCGGATCCTGGACGGGGCGAAGGTCCTGGCGACCACGTCCGCGCCCGTGTCGCTCAAGGTGTCCAACGGCAAGGTCGTCGCCACCATCGGATCGACGTCGTACACCGCAGGGGGCCCGCTCGGCGTGCAGTGGGAGGGCACCCGCTACTGGTCCGGCGCCGCGACGACCGTGTCCGTTCCGAAGGCCTCCGGGGGGACCTCCCTGGGAACGTACCGCCACGGGAAGATCAACGTGTCCGTCCTGGGCGGCCGGCTCAACCTGGTCAACCAGGTCCGGATGAACGACGAATACCTTTACGGCCTCGCCGAGATGCCCTCCTCCTGGGAGCCGGCCGCCCTTCAGGCGCAGGCCATCGCAGGGCGGACGTACGCGATGCGCAACATGAACTCCCTCAAGGCCGCCTGCGAGTGCAACGTCTACGACGAGGTCGCCTCGCAGAAGTTCACCGGCTGGTCGAAGGAGAACGAGGGCGGCGGCACCAGCGGCGCCAAGTGGAAGGCCGCGGTCAACGCCACGCAGGTCAAGTCCTCGGGCGTACCGGTCTCCGCCACCGTGGTGCAGTACAACGGCGTGCTGATCGACGCCGTCTACTTCTCCTCCTCGGGCGGCAAGACGCGGACGGCACAGTCGGTGTGGGGGACCAACCACGACTACCTGCAGTCCCGCGCGGACCCCTACTCCGTTTCGGCGGCCTCCGGAAACCCGTACCGGGCGTGGGCCTACAAGGCGACGCAGGCGAAAGTCGCGGCGGCCTTCGCGGTCAAGGACGTTGTGTCCGTCTCCGTCACCAAGAACAACGACCTCACGATCTCCTCGGCCACGGCGACCACCGCCACGGGGCAGAAGACGACCATCACCGGTGCCAGGTTCCGGGCCGCCCTCCCCACCTTGTCCGCCTGGGTGGGCTCGGTCACCGCCGGCTAGGCCGCCGGCAGCACGGATTCGAGACCGCCTATCCTGCCTCGTCGGTCGCCTCGGATACGGTGCCCGCGGCGCCGTCGACCGTGACGACCTGTCCGGTGCGCAGGCGTGTGGTTGCGTCCGGAACACCCACGACGGCCGGGATGCCGTATTCGCGGGCGACCACCGCGCCGTGCGAAATGACGCCCCCCATCTCCATGACCACCGCACCCGCGGTCATAAAGAGCGGTGTCCAGCCGGGATCGGTGGAGGGGGCCACCAGGATTTCCCCGGGTTCGATCCTGGCCCCGATGGGATCGCGGACCACGCGGACCCTCCCCGTCGCGGTGCCCGCCGAGGCGGGCGTGCCGAGCAGCCCTCGTTCCGGCGTTCCGCGCCCCGCGGCCGCGCGCCGGGCCAGGTGCGCCGCCTCGACGTCCGTGCCGTCGGACAACAGCAGCCGGGGGATGTGGCGACGATGCAGCTCCGACTCGTAGAGCCGGCGCCGTGCACCCACCAGCCCGGTCAGGTCGGCGCCGCGCAGACCGACGGCCAGCTCGTCGGGCCTGAGGAAAAAGACGTCGTCGTCCTCGCCGATCGCCCCGCTGCCGACCAGATCGGCGCCGACGAGAAGGAGTTGGCGGTGGATCCGTCCCAGGATTCGGACCACGTGGAACTTCGGGAGTTCCCGGAGCCCGGCCAGCTGGCGCACGCGGCGCAGGCTCAGCGCCACGAGCCGCCCGCGTAGCGGGCCGCGGGCCGCGGCCGCCGCCACGAGCTCGCGTATCTTTTCCTCGGCCCTGTCCGCGGCGCGTTGGAAAAGCACGTCCGGCGCCTGCCGAGGATCAGCGAGGGCCAGATAGTTGGAGACCATGCCGAGGAGGTGTTCGGGGCGTTCCGCCCAGCGGGGCATGCCGACGTCGATCTCGGCGACGGCGCGGTGGCCGTAGCGGTGCAGGAAGTCCCGCAGTCCGGACTGCGCGCGGGCGGGGAGCTGTCCTGCGGCGAGGAGCTCCGCCAACGCTGCGGGCGAGTTCCCGGCAAAGATCCGGTGTGCCGACGGGTCTTTGCCGATGTCCGCGGCGAGGCGCCACAGCTCCAGATCCATCTCGGTGGTGACGTTGTGCGGCAGGCCGCGCAGCACGGCCTCGAGCTCCCTCGGCGGCGCTATCCCGCGCAGGAGCCGCCGCGCGACGGCGAGCATGATGTATCCCACCGCCGGCGCGGGCAACGTGGCCTGGATCAGCGGTTCGAACTTGAAGTCGAATTCCCTCTCCAGCGCCGCCAGGCGCGCACGAGCGCCATGGTTGCCGGGAATGCCGTTGCCCTCGGCGGCGCGCCGGCCGTAGGCGTCGGCCCGCCGGAGGGCCGCTTCCGGCCACACGAGCGCCTGGACCATGGCGGGCAGCGAGCGGAGCATCGGGGTGCCCGTGGTCTCCGCTCCGTCGTCCCGGCGCGTGCGCCTGCCCTCCCCGCGGGTGCGGTTGTGCGCCCGCTCGAAGCGCGGCGTCCGCCAGCGCCGACGGACGGCGAAGCGCGGGTCGCGCAGCAGCTCCGGGAGCAGTTCGGCGGAACGGCCGTCGGCGAGCGGCAGAATCCGCAGGGACATCGCGCGCCCCAGCCGTGTGCCGAGCATCGGCGTGATGTCGACGTACATCCGGAGGCCCGGATTCGCGAACCGCCACGGTCCGCGGCTGCGCATCCGGCCCAACAAGGCCAGGCCCATGGGGGTCAGCGGCCTCGTCAGTCCCTGCAGCAGGGTCGCGCAGAGGTACACGCGCTCCGTCTCCGGGAGGGACGGCGCGTCCGGCGCGTCGTCATCCTCCGGAAGCGGGTAGAGCGTGGTGATGGGCCTGGACTGCGTGACCCAAAGGCGCCTGGAGACGTCGATGACCCACTCGATGTCCTGGGGCGCACCCATCAGGAGCTGGGCGTTGTGCCCCAGCGCGGCAAGGTCCCGGATCCTCTGCTTGGTCAGGAGCGACCGCGGCGACGGGTCGACCCCGGCGGGCGGGGTCCGCGAGGGTTCGTCGACAACGTCGCCGGAGACGGTGTCCACCACGATGTGGTGGGGGTTCAGTGCGCCGGAAACCACGGCCTGCCCGGGGCCCGCGGCCGCGTCGATGACGGTCTGCGTCCGCGTTCCGCTGACTGGATTGGCGGTGAACATCACGCCGGCCACCTCGGAGTCGACGAAGACCTGGACCACGACGGCCATGGACGCGCCGCGGTTGCCGACCCTGTTGGCCGAGCGGTAGGCCACCGCGCGATCGTTCCAAAGCGAGAGCCAGCAGTCGTGCACGGCCCCGACGACGGCGTCGGCACCCCTGATCCCCATAAACGAGTCCTGCTGGCCCGCGAAGCTGGCGAAGGGCAGGTCCTCCGCCGTTGCCGAGGAGCGGACCGCCACGGATTCCCCGGGCGCCATTTCGGCGTAGGCCGCCCGGACCGCCGCGTCGACCTCCTGAGGCACGGACGCGGAGGCCACGATCGCGCGCGCCTGCCGCGCCAGTTCTTCGCGCTCGGGCGTGGCGCCGGTCGGCAGGTCGTCCAGTTGCCCGGCCACGGAGTCCAGCGATGGCGGCACAGCCATGCGGTAGGCGTCCGCCGTGAGGCAGAAGCCCTTCGGCACCGGGAGGCCCGCCCCGGCCAGCCTCACCAGGTTCATTGCCTTGCCGCCGAGGTTGGACAAGGGCTCGCGCGTCGCCGCGTCAAGGGGAACCACGAGCGGGCCGCCCGCCCGCGGGCCTCCCGGCGTCACGACGCACCCCTGGGGTCTCCGCGGAACAGCCTCGCGAAGTGGTCCATGGTGCCTCCTTGGCGGAAATGCCGGCCGTGGCCATCACGCTAGGCTCGCCCGGGCTCCCCGGGCAATGCTTGTTGGCCACGGGCGGGCTCCGTGCGGCAAGGAGGCGTGTTGGCAGCGGCGTGAACACACTAGTCGGGGGACACCTTGTGGGACATACTGTGGCCATGAAGGAAGGTCGCAGAGGGCCGGACCGCACGCTCCTGGTGATCGTCGGAGCCGTCGCCGTCCTGGTGGTCGTGGCGCTCGCCGTCGTGTTTTCCCGTGGCGGGCCAGAACTGCTGGACGAGCGGACGCCGCAGGGAGTGGTGCAGCGCTACGCGGCCGCGGCGATCGACGGCGACGAGGCGGCCGCCTCCGCCTACCTGACGGACCGCGCGAGGGAGAACTGCCAAGGCTTCGAGAGCCTCGCGGCCTCCAGCACGCGGGTCACCCTCGTGTCCACCACCGAGCGCCCGGAGTCCGCGGACGTGGTGGTCGCCATCGTGGTCTCGCAGGGCGGGGGCAGTCCCTTCGGGGCGTCCGAGTACGAGACCGAGGGGGCCTTCGACCTGGTCAAGTCGGGCGGCAAGTGGTTCATTGACTCGGTCCCCTGGGAACTGATGGCCTGCGGCGGCAAGGGGGCGGCCAGGTGACGACCGACCGCTTGAACGCGACCGCCGGCACCGCCGGGACGGCCCAGTCCACCGTGCGGCGGCTGGTGGTGTTCGTCCTGCTCTATGTGCTGGTGTCCATCGCGGCCACCGGCCTCAGCGGGCTGCTGGCGCGCCTCTTGGGGGAGGGCGCGGAGTTCGCCGGGACGGACGTCACGGGCATGGCCATGGCCCTGGCCTTCGCCCTCGTCGGCGGGCCGCTGGCAGCGGCGCTGTGGTGGGCCGTCTGGAGACGCGCCGACGCGCCCGCCGAGCGTTCCTCCCTGGCCTGGGGGGTCTACGTCGCCGCGATGTACGTGGTGGCGCTCATCGTGTCGGCGAGCTCCCTGCTGGGGCTCGGCGCCCTGCTGGTGACCGGCGAGGCCTTCGGCTGGCAGTCTGGCCTCTCGACGGCGCTGGTGTGGGCGGGCGTTTGGCTGTGGCACTCGTGGATGTCGCGGCATCCACACAAGGGGCCCGCAAGGCTGTCGAGCGTTCCGGGAGTCGTCGGCGCCGTCTTCGGCCTGATTCTCGGCGTGGCCAACACGGTCGGGGCCCTCTCCCGCCTCTTCGAAGCGGCGGTCCGCGCGGCCGGCGACGCGACGGCCGTCGGCGACCCGTGGTGGAGGTTCGCCGCCGGTTCCCTCGTCTGGGCGCTGGGCGGAGCCGCAATCTGGTGGTGGCACTGGTACCGCCAGCGCGTCCGCCACCTCTCCGGCGGCCTGGCGGACGTGGCCCTGGTGGTCACCGGCGTCCTCGGGGCCGCAGCCCTTGCGCTCGGCGGCATCGGCACGGTCCTCTACGTGCTTCTCCGCCTGGCCTTCGACAGGTCCGACCCCATCCTGCAGTTGCTGGGGCCGCTGCCGCCCGGGCTGGCGTCCGCCGCCGTCGGGCTCGCGGTCTGGGCCTACCACCGCCCCGTGGCCGACCGGCGCGGCGAAACGGTCCGGCGGGCCGGCGGGCTGGTCGTCGCGGGCGTGGCTCTCGTGGGGGCGGCGTCCGGGATCGGTGTGATCGTGAACTCCGTCCTGGCGATGGCTGCCTCGCCGCTCGCCGGGGACGACACCCGCGCACTCCTGCTGGGAGGGATCAGCGCGCTCGTGGTGGGTGCGCCGGTCTGGTGGCTGGTCTGGCGGCCCGCGGCCGCGGCCGAACCGTCGGGCCGCCGCGTGTACCTGGTGGTGGTGTTCGGCGCCAGTGCCGTCGTCGCGCTGGTCACGCTGCTGGTGATCGGCTACCGGCTCTTCGAGTTCCTGCTGGACGACGTCACCGGATCGGGACTGGTCGAGCGCGTGAGGGCACCGTTCGGCCTTCTTGTCGCCACGGGGCTGGCCGCCGCCTACCACTTCTCCGTCTGGAGGCGCGACCGTTCGGCGCTCGCCGTCACCGCGGCCGGGCGCCCCCGCACGATCGAACACGTGGTGCTGGTGGCCCCCGGCGGCTCGGTGGCCGGGCTGGAGTCCGCCATCGGCGACGCCACGGGGGCGCGCGTCACCGTGTGGGAGCGGGCCAGCAGCGCCGGTCCCGGGCCGGATCCTGCGGCGCTCCTGCGGTCGTTGGAGGGGGTCTCCGGCCGGAGCGTCCTGTTGGTCACCGACTCCTCGGGGCGGATCGAGGTCATTCCGCTCGCCTTCGACGTCCCCTAGGCTCCCGGCCCCCGCGTTTCCGCCCCGTCCAACGGCGGAATAGGCTGGCGTGAGGAGTCGGCCACCGCGGCCGCGCGAAAGGACCGCCACCATGGCGCACGCCCCCGGCACCGGGCAGGAGACGGAACTGGCCGTCGGTGACTTCTTCTACGAGAGCCTCGGAGGCGGGCGCTACCGTTCCACCGTCCACGCCCAGGGCGCCTGGAACGCCCACGAGCAGCACATGGCTCCGGCCACCGGCATCATCGCGCACGAGCTGGAGGCCTTCCGGCCCAGGGAGGACCTGCGCATGGCGCGGATCAGCCTGGACATCCTCGGCATCATCCACGGTGGCGAATTCGAGGTGACCACCCGCATGGTGCGCCCCGGGCGGACCATAGAACTCGTCGAGGCCGAGATGATCTGTGCCGGGCGGACCGCCGTCATCGCGCGGGCGTGGCGGCTCAAGACCCAGGACTCCACCAGCGTGGCGGCCCTCGAGGACCATCCGGTGTCGCATCCGGAGGAGCTGCCGCCGTGGGACGGCATGGCGCCTTGGCCCGGCGGCTACATCGCCCAGCTCGACTTCCGGGTCGAGCCCGGCCACCGCCCCGGGCGCGGCGTGGTGTGGCTGCGCACTCCGCACAGCATGGTCGGGGGAATCCGGACGCCGGACCTCGTGCGGCTGGTCGGCCTGGTCGACACCGCAAACGGCGTGGCGCCCCGTGTCGAGCCCGGCCCCGCCTCGTGGATGTTTCCCAACGTGGACCTGCAGATCCACATGCACCGCCGGCCCGTGGGGGAATGGCTGGGATTGCAGGCCCAGCAGACCTACGGCAGCGACGGAATCGGGCTCACGTCCGCCGTCCTGCACGACGTCGCCGGACCCTTTGGGCGCAGCGAACAGATCCTGACCGTGCGGCCGATGCCGGGGTCAGTGCGCCCCTAGCGGCGAGGCGGAGGAGAGGATGCGCCTGACACGGCGCTTGGAGACCGGCCGGAATCCGGCCGCCACGTAGCGGCGGCGTATGGCTCGGTCCGCGCGGAACAGCGCCCATCCCCGCTTCAGGAGGAAGGGAATCGGCTTGCGGCGCTCGCGCACGTCGCGCACGAATCGCCGCACCGCCGTCGTCGTCGGATGGACGTCGATGTAGAGCGCGTCCACGGCGACGCCCCTGGCGCGCAGCGGATCGGCGACCTCGTCCACGAAGACGCCCTCGGCGACCACCGGGCCGTCCTCCAGCGCCACGTCCCGGTACCCCGCGTAGCTGGACGTGGCGATCGAATAATTCGGGACCTGAGCCCTGCCGGCCTCGAGCAGCAGCATCAGCGCGTCCACGGCGGCGTCGCGGTTCCAAGTGCCGGGATGGTCCCAGTCCACTTCGCCGTAGGGCGTCACGGGAAGGGGCGAGGCGGGCACGTGTTCGGAGAGTTGCCGGTAGAAGTTGTCCAGTTCCACGTGCGGGCGGCCGTAGCGCGCGGCGAGGTAGGACTTTCCGGCGCCGGAGGCGCCGCCGAGCAGCAGGACGGGGGTGAGGGGATGGGGCACGGCACCATTATTCCCCGGCGTCCGTTCACACCTAGAATCGTTCCCATGAGCGAGTGGAGCCCCGGGGCCGCCAACATGCCCCTGACGCTGCTGAGCGCGGGGGCCACCGGGGATCCCGAGGCGGATCTGCTCGCGGGAATCGAGCTCCTTCACGAGGTCCGGTCCGGGGCCAGGCCGGCGACACTTCGCATCTACCGACCGGACCCGACGCTCGCCTTCGGTCAGCGCGACGTCCGCCTGCCTGGCTTCACGGAGGCCGTGGCGGCCGCGGCCGCGGCGGGGTTCGCGCCGGTCGTCCGGAAGGCCGGGGGGCGGGCCGCCGCCTACCATCGGGGCACGCTCATCGTGGACCACATCGAGCCCGCCGCGGAGGCCATGGTGGGCCACCAACACAGGTTCAAGGCCTTGGGAGGGCTGTACGCTCGGGCGCTGCGCACGCTCGGGGTCGACGCCGGCGTCGGCGAGCTTCCCGGCGAGTACTGTCCCGGCGAATACAGCGTCCACGGGCGGCCGGGCGCGGGCTCGACGGCGGCGTCGCCGGTCAAGCTGGTCGGCACCGCCCAGCGGGTGGTCTCGGGGGCCTGGTTGTTCGCCTCGGTCTTTGTGGTGGAGGACTCCGCCCCGCTTCGCGCGGTGCTTTCCGACGTCTACGGCGCCATGGGGCTGCCGCTGGATCCGGCGACGGCGGGTTCCGTCGAGGATCTGGTCCCCGGCGCCACCGTGGCGGACGTGGAGGCCGCGCTGCTCGACGCCTACGCGACGGCTGTGGGCGTCTCCGGCCGCTGAGCGGCCGGCCCGCCTAGCATGCCCGGCGCCAGCGCCGCGCGACGGCCAGTCCCGGGGGCGCCGGCGCCCCCGGAGGGCCGCCGGCGCCGCGGTTCCGGTCGCATGGTCAGTGCCCCCGGGCGATCCACTCGTCCAGGTGCGGGGCCTCGTCGGCGATCCTCGTAGCATCGCCGTGTCCGGTGTTCACGACCGTCCCGCCCGGCAACACGAGCAGCCGGTCGCGGATGGACCCGATGATCGTCGGGAAGTCGCTGTAGGACCGGCCCGTGGCCCCCGGCCCCCCGTTGAACAGGGTGTCGCCGCTGAACAGCACGCCCAGGTCCGGCGCGTGGAAACACGTGGACCCGGGTGAATGGCCGGGCGTGTGCAGCGCGGTCAGGGTGGTCCCGGCCACCTCGAACGCGTCGCCGTCGGCGATGGACGCGTCCGGGCGCGTGCCCGGGAAGACGTCCTCCCACAGCATCTGGTCCTCGGCGTTCATCGCGACGGGCGCCCCGACCAGTCCGGCGAAGTCGCGCGCGTGGCGGATGTGGTCGTCGTGGCCGTGGGTCAGCAGGACCGCCTTGACCGAGCGCCCGCCGACCGCCTCCGCGATGGCGGCAGGGTCGTGGGCGGGATCGATGACGAACACCTCGGAGTCGTCTCCGACGATCCAGACGTTGTTGTCGACGTCCCAGGTCCCGCCGTCGAGCGAGAACGTCCCGGACGTCACGAGGTGCTCGATCCGCGCGCCCATCTAGAGCTCCACCACGGAGCGCAGGACGGTGCCGGCGTGCATCTTGTCGAAGGCTTCCTCGATCTGGTCCAGGCCGATGCGCTCGCTGACGAAGGCGTCGAGGTCCAGGCGGCCGAGCTTGTACTGCTCCACCAGCATGGGGAAGTCCCGCGACGGGAGGCAGTCGCCGTACCAGGAGGACTTCAGGGAGCCGCCGCGCCCGAACACGTCGAGGAGGGGGAGTTCGAGCGTCATCTCGGGCGTGGGGACGCCAACGAGCACCACGCGGCCTGCGAGGTCGCGGGCGTAGAAGGCCTGCTTGTACGTCTCGGGCCGGCCGACGGCCTCGATGACGACGTCGGCGCCGAAGCCGCCGGTCAGCGCCTGGATCGCGGCGACGGGATCCTCGTCGCGGGAGTTGACGCCATGGGTTGCGCCGAGGCTCTTGGCCAGCTCGATCTTGGCCGGGTCGATGTCCACCGCGATGATCGTGGTTGCGCCGGCGAGCCGTGCCCCAGCGATGGCAGCGATGCCGACCCCGCCGCAGCCGATCACGGCCACGGACTCGCCGCGCTTGACCTCGCCGGTGTTGATGGCGGCGCCGATGCCGGCCATCACGCCGCAACCCAGGAGCCCGACGGCGGCGGGATCGACGTCGTCGTCGACCTTGGTGCACTGGCCGGCCGCGACGAGCGTCTTCTCGGCGAAGGCCCCGATGCCCAGGGCGGGGGAGAGCTCGGTGCCGTCCTCGAGGGTCATCTTCTGGGTGGCGTTGTGGGTGTTGAAGCAGTACTGGGGCTGGCCCTTGGCGCAGGCCCGGCACTCGCCGCAGACGGCCCGCCAGTTCAGGATGACGCGGTCGCCCACCGCGACCTCCGTGACGTCGGGGCCCACCTGGCTGACGACGCCGGTGGCCTCGTGGCCCAGCAGGTACGGGAAGTCGTTGCCGATGCCGCCCAGCTTGTAGTGGAGATCGGTGTGGCAGACCCCGCACGTGAGGATGTCGACCACGGCCTCCCCCGGGCCGGCGTCCGGAACGATGATTGTCTCGATGACGACGGGCGCGTCCTTGGCCTTGACGACGACGGCCTTGACCTTCTGTGGCATGGGGGTCCATCCTCTCGGCCGCGTGCGGCGGCCAACGGGTTGCGATACGTGGGCGGCGCCGGCACCCGGGGGTGCCGACGCCATTTATCCAATCACACGACCGCTAGAGCCGTTCGCGCACCTGCTCAATGCGCGGGTTCGTGACGGCCGAACCATCCGGGAAGACCAGCGTCGGCACGGTCTGGTTGCCCCCGTTGAAGGACTCGACGATTTCGGCCGTGCCGGGCACGTCCTCGATGTTGACCTCGCGGTAGGCGATGCCGTCCGCGTCCATGGCCCGCTTGAGGTTGCGGCAGTAGCCGCACCACGACGTGGTGAACATGGTGACGGTTCCGTCGGCGGGCACGTATTCCTGAAGATTCGCAGCAGTCATGTCCGCGTCAACGATGCCTGTGAGAGTCTTATTCCATGTGCGGACGATACGTGATGGCGCGGGCCGTCGGGGATCTGGTGGCGGAGCTCGAGGCGGAGGCCGACGAGGCCATGGAGCTGCGGCAGTCCTGGAACGTCGCCCCGACGTCGGACGTGCCGATCGTCCTGGAGCGCCTCATCGACGGCAGGCGCGTGCGCCAGCTGCACGTCGCCAAGTGGGGCCTGGTCCCCGCATGGGCGAAGGATCCATCGGTGGGGGTGCGGTCCTTCAATGCCCGCAGCGAGACCGTTGTGGAGAAGCCGTCGTTCCGCAAGGCGGTGCACGCTCGGCGCTGCGCGGTTCCCGCCGAGGGGTATTACGAGTGGCGCAAGACCGGCGAGGGCAAGTCGCTGGCCAAACAGCCGTACCTGGTCCGTCCCGCGGACGGTTCGCTCATCCTGTTCGCCGGCGTCTACGAGTGGTGGAAGGACCCGTCCAAGGAGGACGGGTCCCCGGGCCAGTGGCTGCTCTCGACGTCGATCCTCACCGCCCCGTCCCCGGAGCCGGGATCGGGGAACCCGGCGCTTGAGGAACTCGCGAGCCTGCACGACCGGCTCCCCATGCCGTTGGACCGCGACGCCCTCTCCGACTGGCTCGATCCCCGGGACACGGACGCCGCGTCCCTGGTGGCGTGGGCCCGCGACGGTGCGTACCGCGTGGCCTCGAAGTGGGAGTTGCGCGCGGTGGATCCGGCGGTGGGCAATGTCCGCAACGACCACCCCGACCTCATGGAGCCCGCGGCTCCCGCGGAGCCGGTGGCCGGGCTGTTCTGATGCGGCCGCCGGCCCTCAGCCCAGTTGGATGCGGCCGTGGGCGTCCATCCCGAAGGCGGGGTTGTGGACGAAGTCCCAGCGGAACCCGTCCGGGTCGGCGACACAGGCGCTGGTGCCGCCCCAGTCGCGCGTCTCGGGTGCGTTGACACCCGTGGCCCCGGCGGCCAACGCATGCCGGTAAAGATCGTGGACCCCCTGCGCGCTGGAAGTGTTGTGGCCTAGGGAGACGGGCGGGGCCTGGGGGCCGAAGCCGACGTCGCCGTACTCGCCTGGCATGCTCGCCACGTTCCAGAGCGCCAGCATCAGACCGTGGCCGGCCTGGACGAAGGCGATCTCCCCGGGCAGGTGCTGGAGCAGGCGGAAGCCGAGCCCGCCGACGTAGAAGTCGCGCGATGCCTCGACGTCGCGCACACCGAGGGTGACCGCGGAGATGTTCGGGACGGCCGTTGTGGCGGGGGTTGGTTCCATGCGGCAAGCCTAGGCGGCCCGGCACCGCTCCAACAGGGTGGCGCAAAGTGTCGGTGCCCGCGCATAGCCTCGTCTTGATTCGAACACATCTTCGAATACAATGGAGTTGCCGCCCCACCGCTTCCCAGGGGCGTTGGCTTCCCGTTCCCATTGGTGCTTCCGGGGTTCTTCTCACGCTCCCGGCGCACGGAAATGGAGGTTGCCCAATGGGCCTGTTCACACAGTCCGTGGAGGTCGAATGCACGCCCGCCGGCCTGCCGCTGCGCATGCGCTGGCAGGGACGCGAATACCGGGTCGCCGCGCAACCGGTTCGCTGGTTCGAGCGCCGCAAGTGGTGGTCCGAGGAGGTCCGTGCGGAGCGCGGACGCGGCCCCGGGCTGGTCGACCACGAGATCTGGAGGCTCCAGGTCCGCCAGGCGGGCCTCGGGCCGCTCCGGACGTTCGAGGTTTCACGCCAGGTGGAGACCGGCCGGTGGCGGCTGATCCGCATCCACGACGCATTGAAAGAGAGCGCGTGAGCTTCACCCATCTCAACGTCTCCACCGCCTACAGCGCCCACTACGGGGTGTCGTGGCCGGAGGAACTCGCGCGCCGGGCGGCAGCGGACGGCGCCGACGCGTTGGCCTGCACCGACCGGGACGGCCTCTACGGGACGGTGAAGCACCTCAAGGCCTGCCGGGAAAACGGGCTGGATCCGATTGTCGGGGTCAGCCTCGCCGTGCTCGAAGCCGACCCGGCGGGCTCGCCGTCCCGGAGGCCGCTGCCTCCCCGCGTTGCGGGCCGCGTGATCGTGCTGGCGCGCGGCAAGTGCTCCGGAGCGGGATACACCGCGCTGTGCCGCCTGGTCTCCGCCGCCCACGAGGGAACCGGCGCCAACGGCAAAAAGCCCGTGGGGGTCACCCGGGCCGAACTGGCGCGCCATGCCGCGGGCCCGGGCGGAGAGCCCGTCCTGATGGTGCTCGCCGGCCCCCAGTCCGACGTCGGCGAGGCGGCGCTGCGTCGCGACTACGGGCTTGCACGGAGCCTGCTGGGGAGGTGGCGCGAATCCCTGCCGGACGGCGCCCTGGCGGTGGAGGCCGTCACGCACCTCAGCGCGCCGGGGGAGAGGCTGAGCACGGCGCACGCCGTGCGCATGCTCAGGGCGGCCCGCGACTGCGGCGTCCGGGCGGTCCTGAGCAACGCGGTGCGCTACTCGGACCCGGACGGCGCCGCCACGGCCGACGTGCTGGACTCTGCGCGCGCCCTCAGTTCGCTGGACACGCTGAAGGACCTCCAGCCCAACGGGCAGGGATGGCTGAGGGGGGCAGCCGCCATGAAGGAGCTGGCCCGGGAGATCGCGGTCGAGTCCGGCGACGGCGCGGCGGCCGCCGCCCGTCTGCTCGGGGACACCGAGTCCGTGGCCGACTGGTGCCGGCTGGATCCCGTGTCGGACGCGGGCTGGGGAATACCGGTGGTCCCGGAGGCGACGGTGATCGGAATCTCCGGGGACCCGCGCAACGAGTTGGCGGAACGCTGCGGTGCGGGAGCGAACCGCCTGTTCGCCCGGGGCCTCGATGCCCCGGGGGTGCGCGGGCGCCTCGAGCATGAGCTGGACACCATCTCGCGCCTGGGATTCTCCTCCTACTTCCTCACTGTCGCCGAGGTGTCCAGGATGATCACCGACATGGGGGTCAGGGCCGCCGCCCGCGGCTCGGGCGCCTCGAGCCTGGTGAACTACCTGCTCGGCGTCAGCCATGTGAACCCGCTTGCCCACGACCTGCTGTTCGAGCGGTTCCTGTCGATGGACCGGTCGACGCTGCCGGACATCGACATCGACGTCGAAAGCGCGGAACGCCACCGCGTCTACAGGAGCATCTTCAAGCGCTTCGGCTCCGAGCGCGTCACCCTGATGAGCATGCAGAACGGATACCGGGCCCGCGGGGCCGTCCGCGACGCCGGCCTGGCCCTGGGCTTCGAGGGCGGGGAGATCGATGCCATCGCCAAGCAGCTGTGGCGCTTCTCGGCCAGAAACTTCCGCGAGGCGCTCGAGGAGAAGCCGGAACTGCGCCAGTTCGCCGACCGCGTCGGGGCCGAGCGCCAGCTGGACCTGCTCGTGGACCTGACGGAACGCCTGGACCGGCTGCCTCGGCACATTTCCATGCACCCGTGCGGGGTCATCCTCGGCGACGTGTCGCTTCTGGACCGCACCCCGGTCCAGCCCAGCGGCCTCGGCCTGCCCATGAGCCAGTTCGACAAGCACGACATGGACCCCATGGGCATGCTCAAGCTGGACGTGCTGGGCGTGAGGATGCAAAGCGCCATGTCGTTCGCGCTGCGCGAGGTGGTGAGGATCCATGGGAGCGGGCAGGCCGTTGCCGAGGCAGGCAGCCATCCGTTGCGGGAGGACGGCTCGCTCCCTGGGTTCCTGGACGAAGCCGGCCGGATCGATCTGGAGCGCGTCCCCCTGGACGACGAACCCACGTTCGAACTGATCCGCAGCACCCACACGCTGGGCTGCTTCCAGATCGAGTCCCCGGGCCAGCGCGAGCTCATCGGCAAGCTCGCGCCCAGGGAGTTCAACGACCTGATCATCGACATCTCTCTGTTCCGTCCCGGACCCATGAAGTCGAACATGATCAAGCCCTACCTGGAGAACCGCCACGGCTTCGCCCCGGAGATCTACCCGCATCCGGACCTGAAGCCCGCGCTCGCCGAAACGCACGGCGTCACCGTCTTCCACGAACAGGTGCTGCGAACCTTCCACGTGATGACCGACTGCGGGCTGGCGATGGCGGACGTCTTCCGGCGCCTCCTCGGCAACCCGGACCAGGAGCCGGTGGTGGAAAGGTTCTTCCGCAGGCATTCGATGGAACGGGGCTATTCCCTCCAGGTGGTGGACGAGGTGTGGGAGACGCTGAAGGCCTTCGGAAGCTTCGGCTTCTGCAAGGCGCACGGCGCGGCATTCGCCGTGCCCACCTACCAGTCGGCGTGGCTTAAGGCACACCACCCCGAGGCGTTCCTCGCCGGGCTGTGGGAGCACGATCCGGGCATGTACCCCAAGCGCCTGCTCGTTGCAGAGGCACGGAGGATGGGCATTCCCATCCTCCCGCTGGACATCAACCGCAGCGGCTCGGAGTACAGGGTGGAACCGGTCCACGGGGAGGGCGGGACCCGGCTGGGAATCAGGCTCAGCCTGGCCGGGATCTACGGCATGTCGGCCACCGAGGTCTCCCGGGTGGTTGCCGGGCAGCCCTATGGTTCCCTGGCCGACGTGCGCGACAGATCGGGGCTGACCCGCGCATCGTTGACCCGTGTGGCCGCCCTCGGCGCTTTCGACCACTTCCAGAAGGTGGCGGGCCGCGGCAATCGGGCGGATCTGCTGCGCCATCTGGGGTCCCAGCCGGCACACAAGGTTCCGAGGAGGTACCGGCCGCTGCCCGGGCAACGTCCGCTGCCCATCGCCGACCTCGAGTTTGGGGCGCTGCGTGCGCTGGAGCCGGCCCCCACGCTCGAGGAAACGGTCCGCACCGAACTGGACCTTATGGCGGTGGATGTCAGCGGCCACCTGATGGACTCCCACGCGCATCTGCTCCAGAAGCACGGGGTCACCGCGTCCAAGGACCTGCTGGGATTGCGCAACGGCACCGAGGTAATGGTCGCGGGTGTGCGGGTTGCCACCCAGACGCCTCCCATGCGCAGCGGACGCAGGGTGGTGTTCATCTCCCTCGACGACGGAACGGGGTGCGTGGACTGCACCTTCTTCCACGAGGCCCAACAGAACTCCGGTCCGCTGCTGTTCTCGACCCGCCTGATGCTGGTCCACGGAATCACCCGGCGGACCGGCCCCCGGGGAATCAGCCTGCAGGCCCTCGAGGCCTGGGACCTGTCCGACGCCCAGTCGCTTCCCGCGCCGGAACATCTGCGCAACCCCGGGCGTGCGACGGGCAAGCGCTCGCCGGATGCCGGGCCGTCGCTGGAGAAGCCGGGCCGTGGAACCTTCGCCCAACAGGTGGAGGCGGAGGGGCTGGACAACCGCGGGGCCCTGCGTGCCGTGTGACGGCGCGACGTGTGCCCGGACGCCCCGCGCGGCGATTGGTTGGGGGCGAGCCCATGCCGTTAAGCTGGTCGATGGCTGGCTGTGGTCACCGTATGCCACAAGTCATGAAGCCCCACAACGAAATGAGGAGACCGAAGTGTCTGAGCAGATCACCCTAAACGTCGACGGCGAACAACGTGAGGTGACTGCCGGGACAACCGGCGCCGAGCTCTACTTTGACAACCGCGAGATCGTCGTGATGCACGTCGACGGGGTCCTCCGCGACCTGGACCGCCCGCTGGAGGCCGGCACATCTGTCGAGGGCGTCGCCATCGGGTCGCCCGCCGGCCTCGAGGTGCTGCGCCACTCCACGGCACACGTGATGGCCCAGGCCGTCCAGCAGCTGCGCCCGGACGCGAAGCTCGGCATCGGCCCCTACATCACCGACGGCTTCTACTTCGATTTCGACGTCGCGGAGCCGTTCACGCCCGAGGACCTCAAGACCCTTGAGAAGATGATGCTCAAGATCGTCAACCAGAACCAGAAGTTCGCCCGCCGCGTGGTGACCGAGGACGAGGCCCGCGCCGCCATGGCCGACGAGCCGTACAAGCTGGAGCTGCTCGGCAAGACGAACGAGGCCGAGTCCGCCGGCGAGGGAGTCAGCGTCGAGGTCGGCGCCGGCGAGATCACGATCTACGACAACGTGGACCGCAAGACCGGCGAGGCCGTGTGGTGCGACCTCTGCCGCGGGCCCCACCTGCCCAACACCAAGCTCATCTCCAACGCGTTCGCGCTGACCCGCTCGGCAGCCGCCTACTGGCTTGGCAGCGAGAAGAACAAGCAACTGCAGCGCATCTACGGCACCGCCTGGCCCACCAAGGACGAACTCAAGGCCTACCAGGAGCGCATCGCCGAGGCGGAGCGCCGCGACCACCGCAAACTCGGCTCCGAGCTGGACCTGTTCTCCTTTCCCGACGAGCTGGGATCCGGGCTGCCCGTCTTCCACCCCAGGGGCGGAATCATCCGCAAGGCCATGGAGGACTACTCCCGCCAGCGGCACACTGAGGCCGGCTACGAGTTCGTGTACACGCCGCACATCACCAAGGGCCACCTGTACGAGGTCTCGGGCCACCTGGACTGGTACCGCGACGGCATGTTCCCCCCGATGCACATCGACGCGGAGCTGAACGAGGACGGGACGGTCCGCAAGCCGGGCCAGGACTACTACCTCAAGCCGATGAACTGCCCCATGCACAACCTGATCTTCCGCTCGCGCGGAAGGTCCTACCGCGAACTGCCGCTGCGCCTGTTCGAGTTCGGCTCCGTCTACCGCTACGAGAAGTCCGGCGTTGTGCACGGACTGACCCGCGTCCGCGGCATGACGCAGGACGACGCCCACATCTACTGCACGCGCGAGCAGATGAAGGACGAGCTCACCAAGACGCTCAACTTCGTGCTCGGGCTACTCAAGGACTACGGGCTGGACGATTTCTACCTCGAGCTCTCCACCAAGGACCCGGAGAAGTCCGTGGGTTCGGACGAGGTCTGGGAGGAGGCCACCCAGACCTTGGCCGAGGTGGCCGAGGCCTCCGGCCTCGAGCTGGTCCCCGATCCGGGCGGGGCGGCCTTCTACGGCCCGAAGATCTCCGTCCAGGCCCGCGATGCGATCGGCCGAACCTGGCAGATGTCCACCATCCAGCTGGACTTCAACCTCCCCGAGCGCTTCGAGCTGGAATTTCAGGCGGCGGACGGCACACGCCAGCGGCCCGTGATGATCCACCGCGCGCTCTTCGGTTCCATCGAGCGGTTTATGGGTGTGCTGACCGAACACTACGCGGGCGCGTTCCCCGCGTGGCTGGCTCCGGTCCAGGTGGTGGCGGTCCCGGTCGCCGAGGCGTTCAACGACTACCTCTTCGACGTGGTCGACAAGCTGAAGGCCCAGGGTATCCGCGCCGAGGTGGACATCACCTCGGACAGGTTCCCGAAGAAGATCCGCAACGCGTCCAAGGAGAAGGTTCCGTTCGTGCTGATCGCTGGCGGCGAGGACGCGGAGGCCGGCGCGGTGTCCTTCCGCTACCGCGACGGCACGCAGGACAACGGGATCCCGGTCGACGACGCGATCGAACGGATCGTCGCCGCCGTTCGCAACAGGGACGCCTAGCGTGGCCCCGGGGCAGGGCGCCGGCGCGCCGCACAACGGCCGCGAGACGGAGTACGACGCAGGTCCGGTCCCGCCGTCGTACCCGGACGACGCCGGCGCGACCGACGATTTCGGACTCGCGGGCGTGCCCGATTCCTTCGAGCGCCTGTGGACGCCCTACCGGATGGCCTACATCAAGGCCGGCCAGGGCCAGGTCACGGGGGAGGACGACTGCCCCTTCTGCCGCGGACCGCAGCGAAGCGACGAGGAATCGCTGATCGTCCACCGCGGCGAGACGGCCTTCGTGGTGCTGAACCTGTTTCCTTACAACTCGGGCCACCTGCTGGTGTGCCCCTACCGCCACGTCGCCGACTACACGGACATCACCGCCCAGGAGACGGCCGAGATCTCCGCATTGACCCAGGACGCCATGAGGGTGCTGCGGAGCGTGGCCAACCCCACGGGCTTCAACCTCGGAATGAACCAGGGCGTCTCCGGCGGCGCCGGGATCGCGGCGCACCTCCACCAGCACATCGTGCCCAGGTGGAGCGGGGACGGAAACTTCTTCCCGATCATCGCCCGCACCAAGGCCATCCCCGCGACGCTCGGCGAAGTTCGCCGGGACTTGGCCGCGGCCTGGGCGGACCGCTGACCCATGCTGAACCGCTACGCGCGCGGGTTCTTCACCCGCCTGTTCACCCCCTTGGCGCGCTGGCTGGTGCGCCTCGGCGTGTCGCCGGACGCCGTCACCGTGGTGGGCACGTTGGGTGCCGTGGCCGGTGCGCTGGTCCTGTACCCGCTGGGCCAACTGTTCTGGGGCACCCTCTTCATCACGGCGTTCATCTTCTCCGACGTCGTGGACGGCATCATGGCCAGGCTTCCGGAGTTCACGGGCCGGGGCGACGGGCGCTGGGGCAGCTTCCTGGACTCCACCCTGGACCGGATCGCCGACGGCGCCGTCTTCGCGGGCATCATGGTCTGGTTCTTCACGGGAGGTGAGAACGACGCCGTAGGCGTGGCCGCCGCGCTCTGCCTGCTGACCGGAAGCCTGGTCTCATACGCCAGGGCCAAGGCCGAGTCGCTGGGCTTCGACGCAAACGTCGGCTTCGCCGAGCGCGCCGAGCGCCTGGTGCTTGCCCTGACGTTCACGGGACTCACCGGCCTGGGGCTGAACGAGTGGGTGCTGTTCTCCGTTCTGTCGCTGCTGGCAGGGGCCAGCGTGGTCACCGTCGTCCAGCGTGTTCTTCGCGTGCGCGGGCAATCGCACTAAGGGTCGCCGGCACACCCGGGCCTCGCCACGGCACTCCCGGGCCGTGTCTCGCCGGAGGCCGGACACGGCGACACGATGTCCCGAGGCAACAAACCGGCCCGTTCCGCGCGCCGTGTAACCCGGCGCCTCGGCGGAAGTGATACGCGGCACCGTGGATTAGGATGGAATGTACCCTCTCCCACCATTGAAAGGACTCTTTGTGTCCAGCAATGAAAGCACCCCGGCGCAGCCTTCCGTCACGGGTAGCTCCCGTGTGAAGCGCGGCATGGCCGAGATGCTCAAGGGCGGCGTCATCATGGACGTCGTCACCGCCGAACAGGCCCGGATCGCGGAAGACTCCGGCGCCGTCGCCGTGATGGCTCTCGAGCGCGTCCCGGCAGACATCCGCGCCCAGGGTGGCGTCTCCCGCATGTCCGATCCGGACATGATCGATTCCATCATCGCGGCCGTCTCCATCCCCGTGATGGCCAAGGCGCGCATCGGCCACTTCGTCGAGGCGCGCGTGCTGCAGTCCCTCGGCGTCGACTACATCGACGAGTCCGAGGTGCTCACGCCCGCCGACTACACGAACCACATCGACAAGTGGGAGTTCAAGGTTCCGTTCGTCTGCGGCGCCACGAACCTGGGCGAGGCGCTGCGGCGCATCAACGAGGGCGCGGCGATGATCCGCTCCAAGGGAGAGGCCGGCACGGGCGACGTCTCCAACGCGACCACCCACATGCGCCAGATCCGCGCCGAAGTCAAGCGCCTCTCATCCCTGCCGCACGACGAGCTCTACGTCGCCGCCAAGGAACTCCAGGCTCCGTACGAGCTGGTCAAGGAGGTGGCGGAGACCGGCAAGCTCCCCGTCGTCCTCTTCACCGCGGGCGGCATCGCGACGCCTTCCGACGCGGCCATGATGATGCAGCTCGGCGCGGACGGCGTGTTCGTCGGCTCCGGCATCTTCAAGTCCGGCAACCCGGCCCAGCGCGCCGCGGCCATCGTGAAGGCCACCACCTTCCACGATGACCCGGACACCATCGCGCAGGTGTCCCGCGGCCTCGGCGAGGCCATGGTCGGCATCAACGTCGAGGAGCTCCCGGAGCCGCACCGGCTCTCCGAGCGCGGCTGGTAGCAGCCGCCAGCAGAACGCGGGGGACCGCCCCGGTGCCGGCAACGGCGTCGGGGCGGTCCCCCTTCGCGTCGTTGAGCGGAGGCCTCGGGCGGGGCCCGAGTCAGCGACCCGGGGCAGTGGGGCCGCGCAGCAGCAGGTGGCGCCCGCGCCCGATCAGCTGCAACCCGCACGCCGTGAGGAACGCGGCGCCACCCGGCGGGGCGCCCGCCACCACGTCCGGCGAAAACTCGTCGGCCAACACGGTCGCGATGGCACGGCCGGCGCCCTGGCGGCGGCTGGACGCCGCGACCGCAAGCCCGTGCAGGGCCGTCTCCCCGCTCTCCGTCTCCTGCGCGAAACCCCGCCCCACGAGCCGCCCGTCCTGACCGCGGGCGGCGGCGTGCTCAACCCGGCGCCGACCGGGCGCGTCCGGGTTGCCGCGCCCGCCACCGCGCCACGCAACGGCGACACGCAATTCCGCGGCATCGGCTCCCCGGGCCTCGGGGACGTCCGCCTCCAGGCGCACCTGTCCGGCGAACGGCGTCCCAACATTGTCGAGTCGCCCGGCATGCCAGAGCACGGGCGACGCGTCGCTGAAGCCGAAGGCGCCCAGCGCCGAGCCGTCGGCGCCGGCATTCAGCCACACGGAGACCTCACGCGCCCCCAGGCGCGTGCCCTCGGCGAGGCCGGGCCGCAGGCCGGCGGGATCGGGAGCGTGCGGGAAGAGCAGCATCAACCGGCCGCGCGCCGGGTGCCACACCCACGTGCAGCCGTGCGTGGTGAACACCTTTCCGCCGGTCGCCCCGGCAACGGCCTGCTGCCATGCCGCGAACGCGGACTGCGCCCCGGCGATGGTGGCCACGCTCAGCCGTCCAGGCCGCGGCGCGCCAACAGTGGCCCGACGTCGGCGTCGCGGCCGCGAAAGCCGCGGAACGATTCCAGCGGGTCGCGCGTATTGCCGCGCGCCAGGAGTTCGCGGCGGAAGGTGTCTCCGTTGGCGCGGGTCAGGCCGCCGTTCTCCCGGAACCACTCGACCGTGTCCGCGTCCAGGACCTCGCTCCAGATGTAGGAGTAGTAGCCAGCCGCGTAGCCGCCGTCGAAGATGTGCTTGAAGTAGCCGGTGCGGTAGCGCGGAGGAACCAGATCGGGGTCGAATCCCGCGCCGCGCAGCGCTCTCTCCTCAAACGCCAGGGGATCGGCGACCCGTTCGCCGGGCGACAGCGAGTGCCACGCCAGGTCCAGGACGGCGGCCGCCAGATACTCCGTGGTGGCGAAGCCCTGGCCCCACAGGCTTGCGGCCTCCAGCCGGTCCAGGGTTCCACCGGGCAGCGGCTCGGCGGTGTCCACGTGGAGAGCGTAGCCGTTCACGATCTCCGGCCAGAGCGCCCACATCTCGTTGACCTGGGACGGGTACTCGACGAAGTCCCGCGGGACGGCGGTGCCGGCAAGCGAGGGGTAGCGGGCCGCGGAGAAAAGCCCGTGCAGCGCGTGCCCGAACTCGTGGAAGAGCGTGCGGACCTGGTCCAGACTGAGCAGCGCCGGCTGGCCCGCGGGGGGCTTGGGGATGTTGAGATTGTTGGTGACCACCGGCTTCTCGCCAAATAGCCGCGCGCCCACGCGCATCGAGTTCATCCAGGCGCCGCCGGACTTCGTGGGGCGCGCGTAGTAGTCGCCGAGGAAGAGGCCCAAGGCCGAACCATCCGCATCGGACACCTCCCACACCCGAACGTCCGGGTGGTACGCGGCGAGGTCGTCCCGTTCAGCGAAGCTGATGCCGTACAGCTCGGTGGCCGCGCGGAACACGCCGTCAACGACGCGCCCCAGCTCGAACCAAGGCTTGAGCGCCGCGGCGTCGACCGAGTACACCTCCCGGCTGACGCGGGCGGAGTAGTACGCCCAGTCCCAGGGACGGACGGGGCCGCCCGCCTCCGCGGCGAGCACGGCCGCCTCCTTGTCCGCATTGGCCGTGGCGGCCGCCACCAGGGCGGCCAGGCGCTCACGGACCGCGTCCAGGGAGGGCGCCGTCTGGGCGGCGACGGAGAGCTCGGCGTGGTTGGCGTAGCCGAGCAGCCCGGCTCGGTCGGCGCGCAGTGCGGCGGCCTCGGCGGCGAGGTCCAGGGTCCGGTTCGGTCCTTGGATTCCCCGGCCCAGCGAAGCCTCGAAGACGCGCCGTCGGCTTGACTCCAGGCGCAGCGCCTCGAGGACCGGCTGGGCGCTGGGGAGCTGGGGCTTCAGGAGGTAGCCGGCGTTGTGTCCGGCGTCCAGGGCCGCCGCGGCCGCCGCGGCCAGCGCGTCCTCGCCCAGCCCGTCGAGCTCCTCCGCCGACCCGAAGTGCACGGCCGCCTCGTTCATTCCCGCCAGCAGCCGCCTCGAGTACGCCGTCCCGAGCTCGGAGAGCCGCGCGTTGATCCGGCGCAGGCGCTCCTTGTCCGCCTCGCCCAGGCCGGCACCGGCCTGCCGGAAGACGCGCAGCGTTTCCGACGCCAGCCTCGCGTCCTCGCCGTCGAGGCCGGAGACGTCTACGGACGCAAGCCGGGCGTACAGCGCGGAGTCGAGGTGGACGGCGTCGTGGTGCGCGGACAGCACCTCCTCGATCCGTGCGTGGGCGTCGAGGATATCCGGCGTGCCGTGCGCCGCCTTGACGTTCCCGAAGGCCTGTTCCGCGCGCCTCAGCAGCTGTCCGCTCTGTTCCAGCGCCAGGAACGTGTTCTGGAACGACGCCGGCGCGGTGTCGGCGGAGATGTCCGCCAGCTCCGCGAGCTGGGCGGCGGCACCCAGCTCCACCGCCTCCACATAGTGGTCGGGCACCAGCGCCCCGTAGTCGGGCATCTCGTAGGGCAGACGGCTGGCGGACAAGAGGGGATTCGTCATGCGTTTACCTTGTCACAGGCGGGCCCGCCCGGGCAGGATCACGCGCGGCGGCGCGGAAATCGCGGGAACGGATTCCGTAGGTTTAGTCTGGAGGGTCCCCACTACGAGTTCCGCGCATCCGCGGCACACTGCCCGGCGCCGCCGGGGGAAAGCGACGTCGAGTGCCCAAGATTGGAGTCCTGGCCCTCCAGGGAGACTTCCGCGAACACGTGGCCGCGCTGGCGGCCGGAGGCGCCTCCGCGGTGCCCGTCAGGCGGCCGGAGGAGTTGGAGGGGCTCGCCGGGCTGGTCCTGCCCGGCGGGGAGTCCACGGCCATCGACAAGCTCGCCCGGGCGTTCGGAGTCGCCGAGCCGCTGAAGCGCAAGATCGCCGAAGGGCTGCCCGTGTACGGTTCGTGCGCCGGCATGATCCTTCTGGCGAACGAACTGGCCGATCCGGCCACCGACCGCGACGGCAACCCGCAGCAGACCTTCGGCGGGATCGACATGGTGGTGCGGCGCAACGCGTTCGGCCGCCAGGTCGACTCGTTCGAGACGGACCTTGACTTCGCCGAGCTGGACCGGCTCCCGGGGGTGCCGTCCGGGGAATCGGCGGACCCGGTCCACGCCGTCTTCATCCGCGCGCCGTGGGTCGAACGCGTCGGTCCGGACGTCGAGGTCCTGGCCTCCGTCAACGTTCCGCCGGGCCACGGGGCGCCGTCGACCGACGGGGTCGCTAGAATTGTCGCAGTTCGTTCGGGGATGCTGCTGGCCACCTCCTTCCATCCGGAAGTGACGGGGGAGCGCCGCATCCACAAACTATTCATCCAGATGATCAGGGGAGAAGCGTAAGCATGTCGGGCCACTCCAAATGGGCAACCACCAAACACAAGAAGGCCGTCATCGACGGCCGGCGCGCCAAGGCGTTCGCCAAGCTGATCAAGAACATCGAGGTGGCGGCCCGCGCCGGCGGCGCCGACATGTCCGGCAACCCGGCGCTTGAGGTCGCGGTCGCGAAGGCCAAGAAGACGTCCGTGCCCAACGACAACATCGACCGCGCCGTCAAGCGCGGCGCGGGCCTGACCGGCGAGTCGATCGACTACCAGGAGATCATCTACGAGGCGCGGGGGCCGCAGGGTTCCGCGCTCCTCATCGAGTGCCTCACCGACAACAAGAACCGGGCGGCCTCCGAAGTGCGCGTGGCCGTCACCCGCAACGGAGGCACGATCGCGGACCCCGGCTCCGTCAGCTACCTCTTCGCACGCAAGGGCGTCGTCGGCCTCCCCAAGAAGGAGCTGACCGAGGACGACGTGCTGATGGCCGTGCTGGACGCCGGCGCCGAAGAGGTCAAGGAGTCGGGCGAGTCCTTCGAGGTCCACGTCGAACCGCACGACCTCCGCGCCGTCGTCTCCGCGCTGGACGAGGCCGGCATCGAGTACGAATCGGACGAGGTCGAGTTCGTTCCCTCTATGCAGGTTGAGCTGGACGCCGACGCCGCGCGCAAGTTCCTGAGGCTCGCCGAGGCGCTCGAGGAGCTGGACGACGTCCAGAACGTGTACTCGAACGCCGACATCGGCCCCGAGGTCATGGCCGAGCTCGAGGACGACTAGGCCGTCGTGGCGCTCCGCGTCGTCGGCGTCGATCCCGGACTCACCCGCTGCGGCCTGGCCGTGGTGGACATCGAACCGAACCGGCGCGCCACGCTGGTGGACGTGACGGTGGTCGGCACATCGCCGGAGAGCCACCTCGACATGCGGCTACTGGCCATCGCGGAGGCCATCGACGACTGGCTGGACCGGTTCAAGCCGGACGTTATGGCCGTCGAGCGGGTCTTCAGCCAGCTCAACGTCAGCAGCGTGATGGGAACGGCCCAGGCCTCCGGCATCGTCATCGTCTCCGCGGCGCGCCGGGGCATTCCCGTGGCGATGCACACGCCGACCGAGGTCAAGGCGGCCGTGACCGGAAGCGGCCAGGCGGACAAGGCCGCCGTTGGCAAGATGGTGGCGAAGATCCTGCGCCTGGACGCGCCGCCGAGGCCCGCGGACGCGGCCGACGCCGCCGCGCTGGCCATCACCCACGGGTGGCGCGGGGCGGCCCCGGGAATGCAGGCCTCGCACTCGGTCGCCGGGGGCTCCAGCGGCCTGACGCCGGCACAGCGCGCCTGGGCCGCCGCGGAGGCGAATTCCCGCCGCGGCTCCGGCCCGCGTCGCTAGGCCGAAACCGCGCCCCGCCCGGGTAGTCTGTTCGTAGATATGTTCGGATACGCCAGTCGGCGCGCTCCGGACGCCGTACGACGCCGGAGGTTGGCAAGAGCATGATCAGTTCCCTGAGCGGCGTGGTCCGCCACGTTGGACCCAACAGCGCCGTCGTCGAGGTCTCCGGCTTCGGGATGCTGGTCCAGGCCACACCGCAGACGCTCTCGACGCTGCACATCGGCCGCGACGCCGTGGTCCACACGTCCATGGTGGTGCGCGAGGAGTCGATGACGCTGTTCGGCTTCGCCGACGCGGGCGAGCGGGAGGTCTTCGAGACACTCCTTTCCGTCGCCGGCATCGGCCCCCGCTTGGCCTTGGCCATCCTGGCCGTCCACAGCCCCGAGGACGTCCGGGTCGCCGCGTCGTCCGGGGACGCCAAGGCGTTCACCCGCGTTCCGGGCGTGGGCCCCAAGGGTGCCCAGCGGATCGTGCTCGAGCTCGCCGGAAAGCTCGTCCCGACGGGGGAGGCGGGGGGCCAGGCGGCCCCCGCGTCCTCCGGGCCCGCCTGGAAGGGGCAGGTCCTTGAGGCGCTCACCGGCCTGGGTTGGTCGGAGAAGGACGCCGTGAAGGCGGTCGACGCCTCCGCCGAGGCCATGCCGGACGTTGTCGCCGGCGGCAACGTGGGCGACATCCTGCGCGCCGTGCTGCGGGACCTGGGCCGCGGCGCGGCGCGGACCGGAAGGTAGGAGCCCGCATGGCCGAGAACGCACCGCTGACGGCGGCGGGCAGCGAGCCGGAGGAGCGCGCCATCGAGGCGGCGCTGCGCCCCAAGAACCTGCACGACTTCGTGGGCCAGCACCGCGTCCGCAAACAGCTCTCGCTTGTGCTGGAGGCCGCGCGCATCCGTGAACGGACGGCGGACCACGTCCTGCTGTCCGGGCCCCCCGGACTGGGCAAGACCACGCTGGCCATGATCATTGCCGCGGAGATGAACGCCCCGCTGCGGATCAGTTCGGGCCCCGCGATCCAGCACGCCGGCGACCTGGCCGCCATCCTCTCCTCGCTGACGGAGGGCGAGGTGCTGTTCCTCGACGAGATCCACCGCATGAGCCGGCCCGCCGAGGAGATGCTCTACATGGCCATGGAGGACTTCCGCGTGGACATCGTGGTCGGCAAGGGCGCGGGCGCCACGGCCATCCCGCTGGAGCTCCCGCCCTTCACGCTGGTGGGCGCGACGACCCGCGCCGGCCTGCTCCCGGGACCGCTGCGGGACCGGTTCGGCTTCACGGGACACCTGGAGTTCTACTCCACCGAGGAGCTCGAGCTGGTACTGCGCCGCTCCGCCATGCTGATGGACCTGCGCGTGAACTCGGCTGCCTTCTCGGAGATCGCCTCCCGGTCGCGCGGGACGCCACGCATCTCCAACCGCCTCCTGCGCCGAGTCCGCGACTGGGCGCTGGTCCACTCGATCGAGCACATCGACGCGCGGGCGGCCTCGGCGGCGCTGGACATGTACGAGGTGGACGAGCGGGGGCTGGACCGCCTGGACCGCTCGGTGTTGCATGCGCTGTGCACAAAGTTCGGCGGCGGCCCGGTCGGCCTGTCCACGCTGGCCATCGCCGTCGGCGAGGAGACGGAGACCGTGGAGACGGTGGCCGAGCCGTACCTGGTGCGGGAGGGACTGCTGGGCCGGACGCCGCGCGGACGCATCGCGATGCCCGCGGCGTGGGAGCACCTCGGCCTGGCGATGCCGCCGGACGCCTTTCTGGCGGGGCAGCCGACGGTGGTGTTCGGCGACGCGGTCGGCCCCGGCGGCACGGACTCCTGACCGGCCGTCCCGCGCCCGCCGCAGTGGATGGCACCGCGGACGGCCGTTGCGGCGGTCACAAAAGGTTCAGGATGCGGCTATACAATGGGGTCTTGCCCCCAGGCGACGCGCTCCATGCGCCGGTTGCCCACATCCAGCGAGAACAGAAACAGGTAGCCACTTTTGACCACCACGGTACTGGCCCAAAGCACGCAACCCGCCGCCTCGGGTTTTGACCCGATGACGCTGATCCTCCTGGCGGCGTTCGCGTTCCTCATCTTCATGATGTTCCGCGGCCGCAAGAAGGCCAAGAAGCAGCAGGAGGAGCTGCAGTCCGGCCTCCAGCCGGGAGCCGAGGTCATGACCCAGTTCGGCCTCTACGGAACCGTCGTGTCCATCGACACCGACGAGAACAAGATCGTCCTGGAGATTTCCCCGGGCAACACCGCCACCGTCCACTCGCAGGCCGTCGCGCGTGTTGTTCCCCTGGCCGGGGCCCCGGTGGACGAGGCTCCCGCCGCCGATCCGGCGCCCGTCGTCGACGCGGCACCGCAGGCGGACTCCACGAGCGCCGCGCCGAACGCGTTGCACGAAGAGACGCCCGAAGAGACCCTGCGCCGCCTCGACGGGGACGCCAAGAACAAGGAATAGCCGGCCCGGCGCCCGCCGCCACGCGGCGGGCGCGGTCGTGCCCTGCGATGCCCCGACGGGTGTCTTGAGAAGAAAGTCCCGCGATGTCATCAAATGGCCCAATCAGGCACGCCCGCCGCGCCCTGCTGTGGCTCGGAGCGCTCCTGGTTGTCTGCAGCGCAGTCCTCGTCACCGGGGTCGCCACCGGCAACTCCACGTTCTCACCCAAGCTCGCGCTCGACCTGGAGGGCGGCACCCAGATGATCCTGGCGCCCAAGGTCCAGGGCGGCGCGGCGGCCACGCAGGACCAGTTGGACCAGGCGGTGGAGATCATCCGCCAGCGCGTCGACGGTTCCGGCGTGTCCGAGGCCGAGATCACCACCCAGTCCGGACGCAACGTGGTGGTGTCCATGCCGGGCACCCCGGACGCGAAGACGCGGGAACTGATCCAGGCCTCCGCAAACATGGAGTTCCGCCCGGTCATCGTCGCCGGGCCCTTCGCCGCGACCCCCGAGGCCGACCGCACGCCGAAGGCCGACCTGCCGAAGCCGACCGCCGAGCCGGAGAACGCCTCGGACACGAATTGGATCGACGCCAAGCTGATGCAGCAGTTCGAGGCGTACGACTGCGCGACCGAACTCGCCGACCGCTCGGAGACCACCAGCGACCCCGAAAAGCCTATGATCGCGTGTGATCCCGGCACGGGTTCCAAGTACATCCTCGGCCCGGTCGAAATCCCCGGCACGGACATCGCCGACGCGGGCTTCGGCATGCAGCGCGGGCAGCAGGGCTTCACCACCGGACAGTGGGAGGTCACCCTCGAATTCAACGCCGAGGGCGCCGCGAAGTTCAGCGAGGTCACGCAGCGCATCGTCGGAATGTCGGGCGCTCAGAACCAGTTCGCCATCGTCCTTGACGGCATCATCGTCTCGGCGCCGACGACGAACAACGTCATCGCGGATGGCAAGGCGTCCATTACCGGATCCTTCACGGAGGAGTCGTCCCAGGCCCTCGCCGAGCAGCTCAAGTACGGCGCGCTGCCCATCAGCTTCGAAATCCAAAGCGAGCAGCAGATCTCGGCGACGCTGGGTTCCGAACAGCTCAAGATGGGCCTCATCGCCGGCCTGATCGGGCTGGGCCTCGTCGCCATCTACTCCTTCTTCCAGTACCGCCTCCTTGGCCTGGTCACGATGGCGTCCCTTGTGGTCGCCGGCATCCTGACGTACCTCGCGATCGTGCTGCTGGGTTGGGCGCAGAACTACCGCCTCTCGCTTGCGGGCATCGCCGGCATCATCGTGGCGATCGGCCTCACCGCCGACTCGTTCATCGTCTACTTCGAGCGCATCCGCGACGAGCTCCGCGACGGCCGCTCCCTGCCCTCCGCGGTGGAGACCGGCTGGAAGCGCGCCAAGCGGACCGTCGTCGCCTCCAAGGCCGTCAACCTGCTGGCCGCCGTCGTCCTCTACGTCGTCGCCGTGGGCAACGTCCGCGGGTTCGCGTTCACCCTCGGCCTGACCGCCATTGCCGACCTCATCGTGGTGTTCCTGTTCACCCACCCCGTCCTGCAGTACCTCTCGCGAACCAAGTTCTTCGGCGAGGGGCACCGGCTGTCCGGCCTCGACCCGTCCCTGCTCGGTGTGGAGCCGCTCTACAAGGGCGCGGGACAGGTCAGGCGCTTCAACACGGAGGCCGCCGCGGGCCGCCCGAAGCGCAACGCGTCATCCGCCCAGGAGGCCGCGCGGCGCCAGACGATCGCCGAGCGCCGCAAGGCGTCGCAGGGCGCTTCAGCAACACCCTCCTCGACGAACGAACCGATGAAGGAATCCGACAATGCCTAATCTCGCCACATGGGGCAACGAGCTCTACACCGGCAAGCGCTCCTACCCCTTCGTCGGGTTGCGCCGCATCTGGTTCGCCATCGCCGCCGCTCTTGTCCTCCTGTCGGTCGTCGTCCCGCTGGTCAAGGGCGGCTTCAACCTCGGCATCGAATTCAGCGGCGGCTCCGAGTTCACGGTCTCCCAGGTCGCCAACACCGAGGTCTCCGTCGGAGAGGAGGCCGTGCTGGCCGTGGTCCCCGACCACGAGCCGCGCGTCACCAACATCGCCGCGAACACCATGCGCGTCCAGACGGACCAGCTCGGCGGCGACCAGACGCTGGAGGTCGCGGAATCCCTGGCCAGCGCCTACGGCGTCACGAAGGACCAGGTCACCTCGACCTTCGTCGGCCCCTCCTGGGGCCAGGACGTGTCGAAGCAGGCGCTGCTCGGCCTGATCGTCTTTGTGGTGCTGGTGGCGCTGCTGATGGCGTTCTACTTCCGCACCTGGAAGATGTCGCTCGCCGCGATCATCGGCCTCTTCACCGTGGTCGTGGTCACCGCGGGCATCTACGCGTTGTCCGACTTCGAGGTCACTCCCTCGGCCATTATCGGGTTCCTGACCATCCTCAGCTACTCGCTCTACGACACCGTGGTGGTCTTCGACAAGATCCGCGAGAACACCGCCAACCTCTTCGACCAGCACAAGCGCACGTTCGCGGAGCTGGTGAACCTCGCCATCAACCAGACGCTCGTCCGGTCCATCAACACGTCCGTCGTGGCGGTCCTGCCGGTGGGATCCATCCTCTTCATCGGCGCCTTCCTCCTCGGCGCAGGCACCCTGCGCGACCTCGCGCTGGCCCTGTTCGTCGGCATCATCGTGGGAACGCTGTGCACGATCTTCGTGCAAGCCCCCCTCTACGTGGTGCTGCGGGCGCGCGAGCCCGAGGTCCAGCGCCACAACAAGCGCGTCCTCGAGCGCCGCGAGGCGGCCGTCGCCGTCTAGCGCGTGCGCTGGTGGAGGGGATCGGGGCGCCGCCCCGGTCCCCTTTTGCTCTGTCCGGGCACCCTGAACACACGCGGTGCCCGCTTGCTATAACCTTGGTTTACCGTAGTTCCACAGCCGGTTCCCGCGGACGCGAGCCCACCGTGCACGCGCCCGGAAAGCGGCCGGGGCACGGCCGCAACCGAGAGGAGCCGCCTTGGCTGAGCAGCCCATCAATGCCGCTCCCGGGTCCCCCGTGCCGTCCGACAGGCTGGCTCCGGGTCGCCGCGAGCGGGCCATGTCGCGCCTGGCGCGCCTCGCCGGGCGGAACACCTCCGGCCAGCCGCCAATCCTCGAGCCGCTGCTGCGCACCGTGCGCGCCAACAGCCCACGCGAGGCCCTGGACCTGATCACGCGCGCCTACGCGGTTGCCGAACGCTGCCACGAGGGGCAGAAGCGCAAGAGCGGGGACCCCTACATCACGCACCCCGTCGCCGTCGCGACGATCCTCGCGGAGATGGGCATGACCGGGACCACCCTGGCCGCGGCACTGCTCCACGACACCGTCGAGGACACGGACTACTCGCTGGAACAGCTCCGGCGCGACTTCGGCGACGAAGTGGCCATGCTGGTCGACGGGGTGACCAAGCTGGACAAGGTCCAGTTCGGCGAGGCCGCGCAGGCCGAGACCGTGCGCAAGATGGTTGTCGCCATGGCCAAGGACATCCGCGTCCTGCTGATCAAGCTCGCGGACCGGCTGCACAATGCCCGGACGTGGCGCTACGTCTCGCCGGAGTCCAGCGCCAAGAAGGCCCGGGAGACGCTGGAGATCTTCGCGCCGCTGGCCCACCGGCTGGGCATGAACACCATCAAGTGGGAGCTGGAGGACCTGTCCTTCGCGGCGCTGCACCCCAAGGTCTACGAAGAGATCGTGCGCATGGTGGGGGACCGCACGCCGGAGCGCGAAAAGTACCTGGCCACGGTCAGGGCCCAGATCGGCGAGGACCTGCACGGGGCCAAGATCCGGTCGACCATCACCGGCCGACCCAAGCACTACTACTCGATCTACCAAAAGATGATCGTCCGCGGCAAGGAGTTCGACGACATCCACGACCTGATGGGCGTGCGCGTCCTGGTCGACAGCGTCCGCGACTGTTACGCCACACTCGGGGCGCTGCACGCCCGGTGGAACCCCCTTCCCGGGCGGTTCAAGGACTACATCGCGATGCCGAAGTTCAACATGTACCAGTCGCTGCACACCACGGTCATCGGCCCGGGCGGGAAGCCCGTGGAGATCCAGATCCGAACCCACGACATGCACCGCCGAGCCGAGTACGGCGTGGCCGCCCACTGGAAGTACAAGAATCCCGGGGCCAAGACCGAGGGTGACGGGCCCGAGGGCTCGGACATGGGCTGGCTGCGCAGCCTCTTGGACTGGCAGCAGGAGACGCGCGATCCCGGCGAGTTCCTCGACTCGCTGCGATTCGAGATCAACGCCGCCGAGGTGTTCGTCTTCACGCCCAAGGGCGAGGTCATGGCCCTGCCGGCGGGGTCGACCCCCGTGGACTTCGCCTACGCGGTCCACACGGAAGTGGGGCACCGAACCATCGGCGCGCGCGTCAACGGCAAGCTGGTGCCGCTGAACAGCGAACTGCACCACGGCGACTGGGTGGAGATCTTCACCTCCAAGGCGGAGGGTGCCGGGCCGAGCCAGGACTGGCAGGGCTTTGTGAAGAGCCCGCGGGCGCGCAACAAGATCCGCCAGTGGTTCACCAAGGAGCGCCGCGAAGAGGCGATCGACAAGGGCAAGGACCTGCTGACCAAGGCCCTGCGCAAGAACAACCTCCCGCTGCAAAAGCTCATGACGCACGACACGCTGACCGCGGTCGCGCACGAGCTCCGCCACCAGGACATCACGGCCCTCTACGCGGCCGTCGGCGACGGGCACACCTCGGCGCAGAACGTCATCGAACACCTGACGGCCATGGTCGGGCCCGCGCAGGCCGACGAGGTGGACTTCGACGAGACGCCGCTGGTGTCCCACTCGCACCGTCAGAAGTCCTCCGACTCGGGAGTCATCGTGCGGGGCGCGGGGGAGGTCCTCGCCAAGCTGGCACGGTGTTGCACCCCGGTCCCGCCGGACAAGATCCAGGGCTTCGTCACGCGCGGGTCCGGCGTCTCCGTTCACCGCGCGGACTGTGCCAACCTGGCGGCGCTGATGGACCAGCGCGAGCGGCTGGTGGACGTGGAATGGGCGCCCACCAAGTCCAGCGTGTTCCTCGTGGAGATCCAGGTGGAGGCACTGGACCGGAAGTCCCTACTCTCCGACGTGACCCGGGTGCTGTCCGAGAACCACGTGAACATCCTCGCGGCCAGCGTGAACACCACGCGAAACCGCGTCGCGTTCTCCCGCTTCTCCTTCGAGATGGGCGATCCCAAGTACCTGCACCACGTGCTCAACGCGGTGCGCCGCATCGACGGCGTCTACGACGTCTACCGGACGACGTCGAACAACGGCGCGCGCCGCACCTAGCCGCACCCGGCGAAGCCCGGCCGTTCAGACGGCCACGGTGGTCAGCAGGCCGCGGACCAGGCGTTCGGCCCGCAGCTTGCCGGGCTTCCGTGCCGTCTCCTCCACGAGGCGCAGCAGATGGCCGCGCGGACAGCCCAGCCCCGGGGCGTTGACCAGCCGGGTCAGCGCCGGGACGGCCCGGTCCTCCGGGCTGTGAAACGCCACGTCCAGGGCCGTTCGGGCCGGCGTGGTGACCGCGACTCCGCCAATCGAGCGGACTTCCCCGGGCAGCAGGCGGGATTCGCTGACGCACACGCGCAGCGGGTCCCGCGCCATGGCGGAACGGTGGAAGCGCGGGACCAGGACCTCCAGTTCGCCGGGCACCGGCGCGCATCCGTACACCCAGGCGGCCGTCAGGCGTCCCACGGCGCCCCCGCGCAACCGTTGGCCCGCCAGCGCCGCGGCCGCCGCCGCCCGCAGCGTGGGTGAGTCGGCGTGCCGGGCCGGGACGTAGGCTCCGGGCAAGACGCGGCGCAGCACGCCGTCGAGCTCCATGGCGCGGAGCTCCGCCGGCGAGTGCGGGCCGCCCCCCACCAATATGCGGGGCCCGTCGCCGCCGAAAAGATTTTCGTCCATGGGGCAACCCTGCCCGACGGGGCGGGAACGGCACAGGGGGCGGACCCCGATTGTGGATATCGGGATCCGCCCCCTGGCGGTCGGTACTGCGGTGGCGCCCCGTTCGGCCGCGGGGCGCGGGACGCTACTGGAAGTCCTGCGCCGACTTGCGCAGGGTTTCCAGCCAGGCGCGCCGGGCCTCGAGCGCCTCCTCCGCCTCGCGGATCTTGCGCTCGTTGCCCTTGGCGCGGGCCTTCTCCAGGTCCTCCTCGAGCGCTCCAATGGTGTCCTCGAGCTGCGTCAGCATGCTGTTGGTGCGGGCCTTCGTTTCGGGGTTGGAGCGCTGCCACTGCTCGTCCTCGGCAGCGCGCACCGCATCCTCCACTTGGCGGAGCCCGCCGTCCATGCGCTGCATGGCCGAACGCGGCACCTTGCCGGCGGCGTCCCAGCGGTCGCGGATGGAGTCAAGCGCCTTCTTGGCCGCCGCGAGGTCCTTGATCGGCAACAGCGCCTTGGCCTCGGCCAGGATCTGCTCCTTGACGGCGAGGTTGCCCTCGAACTCCTCGTCGATCGCCTGGTTTGCGGACTGGCGAGCGTTGAAGAACACGTCCTGCGCCGCGCGGAAGCGTGCCCAGAGAGCGTCGTCGTCCTTGCGGGACGCGCGCTTGGAGGCCTTCCACTCGTCCATCAGGTGCCGGTACTCGGCCGCGGTGGCTCCCCAGTCGGTGGACGTCGCGAGCGCCTCCGCCCGGGCGATGAGTGCCTCCTTGGCCGCCTTGGCCTCCGAGTTCTCCGCGTCCAGCTGGGAGAAGAATGCCCGGCGGTGACGGTCGAACGTGGTCCGGGCACCCCGGAACCGCTTCCAGAGGGTGTCCTCGGTGGACCGACCCAGCCGGGAGCCGCTCTTCTGCGCGGCCTTCCACAGCTCGAACAGCTCGTTCATGCGGTTGCTGCCCTGCTTCCACTGCACGGTCGCCGGATCCCGCCCGGCGAGCTCCTCGGCCTCGGCAACAATGGCCTCGCGCGCCGCCAGCTCCTCGGCGCGGTGCGCCTCCTGGGCCTTCCGCTCCACCTTGTGGAGTTCGGCGACTTCCTCGCGGACGACGGCGATGCGCGCCTCGAGCGCCTCGAGGTCGCCGACCATCTTCCGTTCCGCCACGGACTCGGCGAGGTGGTCCAGCGTCTTGGACATGTCCGTCGTCGGCGCCTTGGCGGCGACGCGCTGCTCCAGCAGGAGCAGCTGGCTGACGACGTCGTCGTGCTTGCGCACGAAGTAGGCAAGCGCCTCCTCGTGCGTGGCGTCCGGGTACTGGCCGACCGCGTGCTCCTCGCCACCGATGATCACGAACACGTGCCCGTCCTCTGCGACGCGGGCGAACTTGGCGGCTTCCTCCAGGGGAGTGCTGAAGGACGGCGGGACCGGAACCACGGGCGCCGCGGTCTTCGGCGGGCGCGGACCGGGCGCGGCGGCCTTGGGAGCCGGGACCCCGGCCGCCGGCTTGGGCACGGTCGACGGCTTCGGCGTCGGGGTGGGAGCGGTCGTGGCGGCCGCTGGCGCGGCCGGCGCTTCCTGCGCTGCTGTGGCATCCGCCGAGTCCGTGGCGGTGTTCGATTCCGCGGCGTCGACGGAAGGCTCCGTGGCGTCCGGCGAGGCGGCCTCCGGAGTCGCCTGTGCGCCAACGGCCTCGGCGGCCGGCTCCACGGCCGGCGCCTGCCCATCCGCGTCTGCCGCGGAAACAGCTTCGGCGGATCCCTGGCCCCCGACCTCCGGGCTCCCGCTTTCCGCGTCGTCGCGGGGCGGCTGCGCGGGGGTCGCCTGCCCGCCTTCCGCCGAAACCTGCGCTTCGGCGTCGGTGGCGGGCGTGTTGTGGTCGTCGGATTGCTGACTGGTGGTCACCGCTGGAACTCTTTCACTCGGATCCGTCCTGGAATGCCTCCAAGACTCGTGTTCTCCCGTCACTTTACCGAGTCCCCCCGTCCACAGGTAGTTCACGACCCGGCCGGTCGCGGCCGCGACCGGCGTCCACCTAGAATGGGGCAGTCGCCGCGGCGCCGCCGCCGGAGGGCGCGGTGGCCGCGAAGCGCGGCCCCCAGCCGCAGATCTAAGGAGTTTTCGACCCCATGGCACGCAAGGCCTCCCTGTCAGGTTTCCCCGAATGGCTTCCCAACGAGCGACTCGTGGAACTACACATACTGGACAGCCTGCGGCGGACCTTCGAGTTGCACGGATTCGGCAACATCGAGACCCGCGCCGTCGAGACGGTCGGCCAACTCCTGCGCAAGGGCGAGATCGACAAGGAGGTCTACGGCCTCTCCCGCCTGCAGGGCGACGACACGGAGGCCGCCAAGACCGATCCGAGCGCCCTCGCGCTGCACTTCGACCTGACGGTTCCCTTCGCCCGCTACGTGGTGGAGAACGCGGGGCACCTCGCCTTCCCCTTCCGGCGCTACCAGATCCAGAAGGTCTGGCGCGGCGAGCGCCCGCAGGACGGGCGCTACCGGGAGTTCACCCAGGCGGACATCGACGTCGTCGGCGACGGCACACTGCCGTTCCGCTACGACGTCGAACTGGCCCTGGTGATCGCCGAAGCCCTGTCCGCCCTCCCCATCGGCGATTTCCGGCTCCGCGTGAACAACCGCAAGCTCGCCGAGGGCTTCTACCGCGGGCTGGGGCTGGAGGACACGGCCGGCGTCCTGCGCAGCATCGACAAGCTCGAGAAGATCGGGCCGGAGAAGGTTGCCGCCCTGCTGCGGGAGGAAGTCGGCGCCACCGCCGACCAGGCCGCCTCCGCGCTGGCCCTGGCCGACATCCGCACGGAGGACACATCCTTCGTGGAGCGGGTCCGCGCGCTGGGCGTGCGGGACGAACTGCTGGACCAGGGGCTGGACGAGCTGTCGCAGGTGATCGAGGCCGCGGTCGCGCGCGCCCCGGGACGCGTGGTCGCCGACCTCAGCATCGCCCGTGGCCTGGACTACTACACGGGCACGGTCTACGAGACGGTCCTCGTGGGCCACGAACACCTGGGTTCGATCTGTTCGGGCGGACGCTACGAGTCGCTGGCAACCAAGGGGAACAAGACGTTCCCGGGCGTGGGCCTCTCGATCGGCGTCAGCCGCCTGGTCTCCCGGCTGCTGGCCGACGGAAGCGCGGTCGCATCGCGGGACGTGCCGACCGCGGTCCTGGTGGCCCTTGCCCACGACGACTCGTGGTCCGCCGCCCAGGATGTGGCAGCCTCACTCCGTTCCCGCGGGATCAACGTCGAGGTCGCCGCGAAGGCGGACAAGTTCGGCAAGCAGATCAAGTACGCGGACCGCCGCGGCATCCCCTTCGTTTGGTTCACCGCCGAGGACGGCACACACGAGGTCAAGGACATCCGCAGCGGCGAGCAGGTCGCCGCGGACCCCGCTGCCTGGGCGCCCCCCGCCGCGGACCTGGTGCCCCGGATTGGGGCCCCGACCGCCGTCTAGGACGTCGGCGCGCGTCCGGCGCGCGTCCGGCCCCGCTCAGGACCGGGCGCGCCGCCGCGGCACCAAGGCCAGCGCGCGGCCCGCGCATCCCACGGCAAAGACCCCCGCCATGGCGGCGATGCTGGCCCACGGGAGCGTGAACGCCAGCAGCAGGCACGCCGCCAGGCCGGCGGCGTTCAGCCAGCGGGGCGAGTACCACGGGCGTTCCCTCAGCGTCCAGGCGGAGGCGTTGGCGACGGCGTAGTAAGCGAGCACCCCGAAGCTGGAGAACCCGATGATGGTGGTCACGTTGGTGGTCACCAACAGAAGCACCACCACCACCGCCGCACAGATTTCGGCGACCCAGGGAACCGCGTGCCGGGAACCCACGCGGGATAGCGCGGCCGGGAGATCGCCCTCGCGTGCCATCGCCAGCGCCGTCCGGGAGATCCCCGCCACGAGCGCGAGCAGCGCACCGAGCGACGCCAGTGCCGCTCCCGCGGCGGCAATCCAGGCCGGAGCGCCGAGGAGCACGACGGCGTCGCGCACCGGAGTCGTTGTGGCGGCCAGCCCCTCCACGCCGAGGAGCCTCACGAGACCGGCGGCCAACGCCGCGTACACCAGCAGCGTCGCGCCGAGGGCGCCCGCGACGGCGAGCGGGATGGTGCGTTGCGGATCCCTCACCTCCTCGCCGAGCGTTGCGATCCGTGCGTAGCCGGCGAAGGCGAAGAACAGCAGCCCGGCGGCCTGGGGGACCGCCCACGCGTCGGCCGGGACAGCGGGCGACGCGGCACCGGCTTCGGGACCGGCGAGGGCGCCGGCGGCCACAAAGACCAGCACGCCGAGCACGGGTGCCAGCAACAGCCGGGCCGCCCCCGCGGTGCGGCTGATTCCGCGGAGGTTGACGGCCGTCACCGCGGCCACCGCCCCGATCGCCAAGGGGACCGCGTGGGAGGGCGCGGTGTAGAGGCCAAACGTGTAGGCCATCGCGGCGCAGGACGCTGTTTTTCCGGTCACAAAACCCCAACCGGCCAGGAAGCCACGCCACGGCCCCAGCTGGCGGCGGCCGTACAGGTAGGCCCCGCCACTGGCGGGATGGACGGCGGCCAACGCCGCGACGGCCAACGCGTTCGCCGCGGCGACGGCGGCGGCGACGAGCAGCGCCGCCCACAGCAGCGAACCGGCGCGGGCGGCCGCGGGGGAGAGGACAACAAAGACGCCGGCACCCACCATGGAGGCAACGCCCAAGGTGGTCGCGTCGAACAGGCCCAGCGATCGTTGGAGCGGTGTGCGGGCAGACATGGTTTGTGGCCTCCGGGTACTCGTCGTGGCGGCCGTGGGATGCGGCGCGGCGGCGCGAGGGCCCCTCGAGGGAAAGGTGCCTGATTCCGGCGGCACTCGGCCGACCGGTAAACTCGTTCGAGATTGATCTAACCACACCGCCACGCACCACGGCCCACGCGCCGGATGCTGACGCAACCCCCTTCCGAAAGGACCGCAGTGCTGCGCACTCACGACCTGGGTACCCTCAGGGCCGAGCACATTGGACAAACCGTTACCCTGGCAGGCTGGGTTGCCCGCCGCCGAGACCACGGAGGGGTCGCGTTCATCGACCTGCGCGACGCGTCCGGCGTGTCCCAGATCGTGGTGCGCGACGAGGCCGACTTCCACCACCTGCGCAACGAATTCGTTCTCCAGGTCAGCGGCACCGTCGAGCGCCGTCCGGAGGGCAACGAGAACCCCGCGCTCACCACCGGCGAGGTCGAGGTCATCGCGGAGACCGTCACGGTGCTGAACACGGCGGCCCCCCTCCCGTTCCAGGTGGACGAGCACGTCGAGGTCGGCGAGGAGGCGCGCCTGCGCCACCGCTACCTGGACCTGCGCCGCCCCACCCCGAACGCGAACATCCGCCTGCGGTCGGAGGCCAACCGCGTTGCCCGCGAGCTGCTTCACGGCGAGGGCTTCGTGGAGATCGAGACCCCGACCCTGACGCGCTCGACGCCGGAGGGCGCCCGCGACTTCCTGGTGCCCGCCCGCCTCTCCCCGGGCGCCTGGTACGCGCTCCCGCAGTCGCCGCAGCTGTTCAAGCAGCTGTTGCAGGTCGGCGGGTTCGAGAAGTACTACCAGATCGCGCGCTGCTACCGCGACGAGGACTTCCGCGCCGACCGGCAGCCGGAGTTCACGCAGCTGGACATCGAGGCCTCCTTCGTGGAGCAGGACGACGTGATCGCCCTCGGCGAGAACATCGTCAAGGCCCTGTGGAAGCTGATCGACGTGGAGATCCCGACGCCGATCCAGCGCATCACCTACCGCGACGCAATGGCCCGCTACGGATCCGACAAGCCGGACCTCCGCTTCGGCCTGGAGCTGACCGAACTCACCGATTTCTTCAAGGACACCACTTTCCGCGTGTTCCAGTCGCCGTACGTCGGCGCCGTCGTGATGCCCGGCGGCGCCTCCCAGCCCCGCCGCACGCTCGACGCCTGGCAGGAGTTCGCCAAGCAGCGCGGCGCCAAGGGCCTGGCCTACGTGCTGATCCAGGAGGACGGCTTGCTGACCGGACCGGTCGCCAAGAACCTCTCCGACGCCGAGCGGGAGAACCTCGCCGCCGCCGTTGGCGCCAACCCCGGCGACTGCATCTTCTTCGCCGCCGGTGCGCGCAACGAGTCCCGCGCCATCCTCGGCGCCGTCCGCGTCGAGATCGGCCACCGGACCGGCCTCGTCAAGGACGGCGATTGGGCCTTCGTGTGGGTCGTGGACGCGCCGCTGTTCGAGGCCGCCTCGGACGCCGTCGCATCCGGCGACGTGGCGGTGGGCTCCGGCCAATGGACTGCGGTGCACCACGCGTTCACGTCCCCGAAGCCTGAGTTCATGGACACGTTCGACACGGACCCGGAGAACGCCCTGGCCTACGCCTACGACATCGTCTGCAACGGCAACGAGATCGGCGGCGGGTCCATCCGTATCCACCAGGCGGACATCCAGGAGCGGGTGTTCCGGATGATGGGCATCGACGAGCAGTCCGCGCAGGAGAAGTTCGGCTTTCTCCTCGAGGGCTTCAAGTACGGGGCGCCGCCGCACGGCGGAATCGCGTTCGGCTGGGACCGGGTGGTGCAGCTGATGACCGGTTCGGACTCGATCCGCGACGTGATCGCGTTCCCGAAGACCGGTGGCGGATTCGATCCGCTGACGGCCGCCCCGGCGCCGATCACGCCGCAGCAGCGCAAGGAGGCCGGCGTCGACGCCAAGCCCGAGCCCAAGAGGGACGGCTCCAAGGCCGACGACGCGCAGCCCGAGAAGGCCGAGGGCGAGGTCGCGGCGGCCAAGTAGCCGCGCGTTGGCGGGCCACGGCCCGCCAATGGGGCACGACGTCGGGGCGCGCGCCATCGGGCGCGCGCCCCGATGCGTTTCCGTCGGGAGCCGGTTTGCCGTCCCGGACACGTGCAGGGCCGCAGAACGGCGGCATGGACGACCGCACCTCGCCCGCGGCGGCCGCCGCCGGCTACCACCTTCACCACCGACTGTCCTCGTCCCGTGAGCGGGAAGACCGCGTGGCGGCCGACGAGTGGTTCTGGTCGTGGGACCGTGTTTGGGACGTCGTCCACTACGAGGCCGACCTCCGCGCGGTCATGGAACTCCTGGACGCGCTCGTCCACGAGTCCGACCAACCCCGGTACCTAGACTCCGTGGGCGCCGGGCCTATCGAGGACCTGCTGAACCAGCGCCCCGACGAAGGCCAAGCGTCGCCGGGGCACGCCGCGGAGCCGCATCCGCGGACGCCGAGGCCACCTAGGGCAGGTCGGCCGTGTCCACAATGAGCGTGAACGGGCCGCTGTTGACCAGCGACACCTCCATCATTTCGCCAAAGGCGCCGGTCTCCACGCGGGCGCCGAGCGCCCGGAGGCATCCGACGAATTCCTCGTAGAGGGGCTCGGACTGCTCCCGGCCCGCGGCCGCGGTCCACGATGGCCGCCGCCCCTTGCGCACCTCCCCGTACAGCGTGAACTGCGAGACGACCAGCAGCGGGGCGCCGGCCGCGTGGCACGACTGTTCGTCCTCCAGCATCCGCAGGTGCCAGACCTTTTCCGCCAGTTTCGCCGCCTCGCCCGGTCCGTCGCCTCGGCTGACGCCGAGCAGGACCAGCAGGCCGGGTTCGTCGATCCGCCCCACGGTGCCGCCGCCGACGCTGACCGCCGCGCTCGACACCCGCTGCAATACCGCCTTCACGGACCCGACCTCGCTTTCCGCCGCCCCGACTATCGGGGGGACCGCTCGATTTTATGCGATGTCCGGCTCCCCGCCGGCGAAGGCGCGTTGCGCCCCGGCGGGCGGTAGGTTGGAGAGCGTGAGTGATCTGTTCAGCATGGACGACGGCGACGACGAGGAGCAGCCCGACGACGGCACGAACGGCGCGGGGGACGGCAGGCGGCCCCGTGCACCGTTGGCTGTCCGCATGCGCCCGAGGACCCTCGACGAGATCGTGGGTCAGGCCCACCTGCTCAAGCCCGGATCGCCGCTTCACCAGCTCGCCGGTGCGGCCACTACCGGTCCCGCGGGCCTCTCGAGCCTCATCCTTTGGGGACCACCGGGCACGGGAAAGACCACGCTTGCGCACGTCATCGCCCGCGGACCGGGCCGGAAGTTCGTGGAATTGTCCGCCATCACGGCCGGCGTGAAGGACGTGCGCAGGGTCATGGACCAGGCGCTGGCGGACCGCGATCTCCGCGGCACCACCACCGTCCTGTTCCTCGACGAGATCCACCGGTTCAACAAGGCACAGCAGGACGCGCTGCTGCCCGGCGTGGAAAACCGCTGGGTGGTCCTGGTCGCGGCGACGACCGAGAACCCGTCGTTCTCCGTCGTCGCGCCCCTGCTTTCCAGATCGCTGCTGCTGACCCTGAAACCGCTGGAGGAGGGGGACATCCGGGCCCTTGTGCTCCGCGCCGCGGAGGACGAGCGCGGGCTGGCCGGAACAGTGCGGCTTGACGACGAGGCGCTGGACCACCTCGTCAAGCTCTCCGGCGGCGACGCCCGCCGTTCGCTGACGGCGCTGGAGGCCGCCGCGGGGGTCGCGTGGGGAGAGGCCGCGGGCGCCGAGGGAACCATCGCCGTCACCGCCGCCCACGCCGAACGCGCCATGGACGCCGCCGTCCAGCGCTACGACCGCGCCGGAGACCAGCACTACGACGTCGTCAGCGCGTTCATCAAGTCCATCAGGGGCTCCGACGTCGACGCGGCGCTGCATTACCTTGCCAAGATGCTGGAGGCGGGGGAGGACCCCAGGTTCATAGCCCGCCGCCTGATGATCAGCGCCTCGGAAGACATTGGCATGGCGGATCCCACGGCCCTGCAGACCGCCGTGGCGGCCGCCCAGGCCGTTCAGCTCATCGGAATGCCCGAGGGGCGGATCATCCTGGGGCACGCGGTGGTGCACCTCGCCACCGCCCCGAAGTCCAACGCCGCCTACAACGGGATCAATGCGGCGGTGGCGGACGTCCGCGCCGGACGCGGCCACGGCATCCCCGCGCACCTTCGCGACGCGCACTATCCGGGCGCCGGGCAGCTGGGACACGGCAAGGGCTACGTCTATTCGCACGACGAGCCGCACGGCATCGCCCGGCAGCAGTACGTTCCGGACGACCTGGTGGGCCGCGACTACTACACGCCGACCGCGAACGGCGCCGAGCGCGCCATCGGCGAGCGTCTCGAGAGGATCCGGCGGATCGTCCGCGGCAAGTAGCCGATGGTAGGATGGATCCTTGGCTGGCAAGCCGTCCCCCTTCGGTGCCCTCGGGCGCAGCGCTTCGGCGTGTGGGGTTCGCGCTGTAGAACACAGGGAAGCGGCTTCCCGTCACTCTCCATCATGGAGGCCAGACTCAACAAAGCCGCCGACAGAGAAGAAGGACACCAGTGGCTAACAACACCCGTGCCCGCCGCAAGGTCCGCATTTCGCGTGCCCTCGGCATCGCCTTGACCCCCAAGGCAGAGAAGTACATGGAGCGTCGCCCGTATGGCCCCGGCCAGCACGGACGCGCCCGCAAGAAGCAGGACAGCGACTACGCGGTGCGTCTGCGCGAAAAGCAGCGCCTGCGCGCCCAGTACGGCATCCGCGAGGCACAGATGGCCCGTGCCTTCGAGGAAGCCAAGCGCACCGCCGGCCTGACCGGTGAGAACCTGGTCGAGCTGCTGGAAATGCGCCTGGACGCCCTGGTGCTGCGTGCCGGCTTCGCCCGCACGATCGCCCAGGCCCGCCAGCTTGTTGTCCACCGCCACATTGTGGTCGATGGCCAGCGCGTTGACCGCCCGTCGTTCCGCGTGTCCGAGGGTCAGTTGATCGCCGTGCACGAGCGTTCCGAGACCATGGTGCCTTTCCAGGTTGCCGCGGCCGGTGCCCACCGCGATGTTCTCCCCGCCGTCCCGGGCTACCTGGACGTTTCGCTGGAGAAGCTCCAGGCCCGCCTCGTGCGCCGCCCGAAGCGCTCCGAGGTCCCCGTGACCTGCGAAGAGAACCTCGTCGTCGAGTACTACGCACGCTAGTCCCGGGTTCACCGGGTCGGCCGTGCGCCGATCGCAACCACAGAGCCCGCGGCCTTCCGGCCGCGGGCTCTGTGGTTGCCGTCCGGTTTGGGTAGTGTTGGAAACCGTTGTTAGCACCGAACCGAGGAGCACTTGATATGACCGGGTCCGACATCGCCGGCCTCATCGCCGCAGGAGTCTTTGCCGTGCTGGTCGCCCTCCTGGCGATTCCCGTCTGGAAGCTGGGCAAGGTCTTCGACGAGCTGCGCCATGCGGTCCGCGAGATCTCCGAGGGCACCAGCCCCCTCCTTGAGGAAGTCACCACGACCGTCTCCACCACGAACCAGCAGCTCCGCAAGGTCGACGGCATCACGACCAACGTTTCGGACGCCTCCGCGAACATCACCGCGCTGTCGTCCCTGGTCGCATCCACGCTGGGATCGCCGCTCATCAAGGTGGCCGCCTTCAGCCATGGTGTGCGCGCCGCACTGTCCGCCACAACCGACGGCAAGGGCCGCCGCAGCCGCTAGAAAGGCGACGTACATGATCAAGAAGATCTTCTGGGTCGGCATCGGGATCGGCATCGGCGTTTTGGCCGTGGGCAAGGTCAACGAGGTGCGGAACGCCGCCAGCAAGGACGGCCTGAACCGCGCCGTCGGTCGCCTCGCGGACTCGCTCGGCGCCACAGCGGACGCGTTCCGCAGCGGGATGGCGGGCCGCGAAGCCGAGTTGCGCTCCGCGCTGGGCCTGGACGTCGACGTGCCCGCCGCCCCGGCGCCAACCCCGCTCCGCCGCCACTAGCGCCCGCCACGCAGGGCAACCAACACCACCACACAGTTCCTCGAAGGGATCAACGACACATGAAATCGCAGGACATCGCCCGCCGGTGGGTGGACTTCTTCGTCGCCAAGGGCCACACCGCCGTGCCCAGCGCCTCGCTGATTTCCAGCGACCCGTCGCTGCTTTTCACCGTCGCCGGCATGGTCCCGTTCATCCCGTACCTCACGGCGCGCGAGGTGCCGCCGTTCGACCGCGCCACGAGCATCCAGAAATGCATCCGCACCGGGGACATCGACGAGGTCGGCAAGACCGTCCGTCACGGCACGTTTTTCCAGATGGCCGGCAACTTCTCCTTCGGCGACTATTTCAAGGACGATGCCATCGGCTTCGCCTGGGAACTGCTGACCACACCGGTCGAGGAGGGCGGCTTCGGCCTGCCCGCCGACCGACTCTGGGTCACCGTCTACCACGAGGACGACGAGGCGCTGGCGATCTGGCGCGGCAAGATCGGCGTCCCCGCGGACCGAATCCAGAAGATGGGCAAGGCGGACAACTACTGGTCCACGGGACAGCCCGGCCCGGCGGGCCCGTGCTCCGAGATCTTCTACGACCGCGGCCCCGAATACGGTATCGAGGGCGGCCCCGAGGCGGACGACACCCGCTACATCGAGATCTGGAACCTCGTTTTTATGCAGTACCAGCGCGGCGCCGGCACCGGCAAGGACGATTTCGAGATCCTCGGCGAACTCCCGAAAAAGAACATCGACACCGGACTGGGCCTCGAGCGGCTGGCCATGATCCTGCAGGGCGTCGAGAACATGTACGAGACGGACCAGGTCCGCCCCGTCCTGGACAAGGCGGCCGAGCTGGCCGGCCGGGAGTACACCTCCACTGAGGACCCGGCCGACCCGCACCACACCGACGACGTCCGCCTGCGGGTCGTCGCGGACCACATCCGCTCGTCCCTGATGCTGATCTCCGACGGCGTGACCCCGTCGAACGAGGGCCGCGGCTACGTCCTGCGCCGCCTGATCCGCCGCGCCGTGCGGGCCATGCGCCTGCTCGGCGTGGACACCGCGGTGCTGCCCGATCTCCTCCCCGTCTCGCGCGACGCCATGAAGGGCGTCTACCCGGAGGTCGAAACCGACTTCGGTCGGATCTCGCGCATCGCCTACGCGGAAGAGAAGGCGTTCCTGCGCACCATCGCGAGCGGAACTGCCCGGCTGGAGGACGCCGTGGCGGCGTCCAAGGCCGCCGGCGGCGCATTGTCCGGCGAGGACGCCTTCACGCTCCACGACACGTTCGGCTTCCCGATCGACCTCACGCTTGAGATCGCGGGCGAGGCCGGGCTCGAGGTCGACGAGTCGCGCTTCCGCGCCCTGATGCTCGAACAGCGCGAGCGCGCCCAGAAGGATTCCCGTCAGAAGAAGGCCGGCCACGCCGACCTGACGGTCTTCAGCCAGCTCAACGCCGACGGCGGGACCGTCTTCACCGGCTACAGCGAGCTGACCACCGAATCCAGCGTGCGCGGGATCGTGCGGGCCGGCGAGCTGGTCCCCTTCGCGGCCCAGGGCGAAGAGGTCGAGCTGGTCCTCGCCGAGACGCCGTTCTATGCGGAGGCCGGTGGACAGGCCGCCGACGTCGGTCTGATCACCGGCGACGGCTTTGTCCTCGAGGTGCTGGATGTGCAGTCGCCGATCAAGGGCCTGAGCGTCCACCGCGCGGTTGTCCGCGAGGGCGAGCTGCCCTCTGACGCGCGCGTTCTCGCGGAGGTCGACCGCCAGCGCCGCCACGCGGGAGAGCAGGCGCACTCCGGCACCCACATCGTGCATGCGGCCCTCCACCAGATCCTGGGCCCGGAGGCCCTCCAGAGCGGCTCGTTCAACAAGGCCGGGTACCTGCGATTCGACTTCTCGTGGGGCGAGGGCATTAGTGCAGCCGCCCGCAGCGAGATCGAGGAGGTCTCCAACCTGGCGATCCGCAACAACCACGGAGTGCTCACGCGCACCATGCCGCTGGACGAGGCCAAGTCCCTCGGCGCCATGAGCCTGTTCGGCGAGAAGTACGGCCGCGAGGTCCGGGTCGTCGAGATCGACGGCGCGTGGTCGCGCGAGCTCTGCGGCGGCACCCACGTGGACAGCACGGCCCAGATCGGGACGCTGACCCTCTTGGGCGAGCAGTCCGTCGGCTCGGGCAACCGCCGTGTCGAGGCCTTGGTCGGAATGGAGGCGTTCCGCCACGGCGCGGCCGAGCGCGCCCTCGTGTCCGAGCTTTCGGAAATGTTCCGCGTGCCGTCCAACCAGCTCTCCGAGCGCATCCAGTCCACGGTCGCCAAATTGCGCTCCGCGGAGAAGGAACTCGAAAGGCTTCGCAAAGAGCAGCTGGCCGCCCAGGCGGGCAACCTGCTGTCCAATGCCACTGACGTCGCCGGCGTTCGGGTCCTGGCGCACGACGCCGGTGACGTGGGCTCCGCCGACGACCTCCGCTCCCTGGCGTTGGACTTGCGGGGCCGACTCGGCTCCGAGGCAGCCGCGGTCGCCATCGCGGGCGTCTCCAATGCGCGACCGCTGATCCTCGTGGCCACCAACGAGGCGGCCCGGACCGCGGGAGTGAAGGCCGGTGCGCTGGTGCGCACCGCCGCCGGTATCCTCGGGGGAGGCGGCGGCGGCAAGGACGACGTCGCGCAGGGCGGCGGGCAGGACGCCACGAAGATCGCCGACGCCCTCTCCGCCGTCGTCCGGCAGATCGCGGAGCGATCCTGAGCACCCCGGCCACCGGCGGTTTCCGGCGCGGCGTCCGCCTGGGCGTCGACGTCGGGATGGCGAGGGTCGGGGTCGCCGTCTGCGATCCCGACGGCCTGCTGGCGACGCCCCTCCGGACGCTCAAGCGTGACGCCAAAAAAGGCTCGGACCTTCGCGTCCTGGCCGAACTCGTCGCCGAACGCTCGGTGGTGGAGGTCTTCGTTGGGCTGCCGCAGTCGCTCTCGGGCGGTGAAACCCAGTCAACACACATGGCGCGGGAGTATGCTCGTGAGCTACTTATCCGCATGCGCGCAGCGGGTTCGGAGGCAGGCGTTCGCCTCGTCGACGAGCGCCTGACCACCGTATCCGCGCACCGCTCGCTCCGTGAGGCGGGCCTCGACGGACGCAAACATCGACAAGTTGTTGACCAAGTCGCCGCAGCGGATATTCTGCAACATGCGCTAAACATGCAAAAATCACTACAGCGGGACGTGGGGGTCGCCGTTGAGATCGACGCAAGTCCGGTGACGGACGACAACTGAAGGACGGCTGCCGGTGAACGACATGCATCCCGAGTACCCCGACCGGACCCCGCGGTCGGTGGAGGATTCCTCCGCCGAACCCGCGGGTCCGGCACAGGGGCCTCCGTTCCGGCGCCTGCGCTCCGGACGCCGTCGGGGAGAGTCGACGGCTCCACTGGACGCGTCGCAGCCGGACGGTGACGAGGCGCACGAAGACACGTTCACGGACTCGCATGGCACGTCCGAGGACCAGCACCACGACGGTCCCCTCAACGACGGGTTCCTGCCGACCGGCGGTGCGCCGACGTCCATCAGGAAACGCCGCCGGAGGCGCCGCAACATCGTGATGCTCGTGGTCATCGGCGTGTTCGCCGTGCTCGTGACCGCCATGGTGCTGTTCCTTCAGAGCCTGCTCGGGCCGGGGGAGCCTGACGACTACGCAGGCCCCGGCGAGGGCGAGGTCAGCTTCACGGTGCAGCAGGGCTGGGGGCCGATCCAAATCGGCCGGGAGCTCCAAGCCCAGGGGATCGTATCCAGCCAGCAGCGGTTCCTCGAGGCCATCCAGGAAGTGGACTCCGAGGACAAGGAGATCCACGCCGGGGAGTATGTGCTCAAGTACCGCATGCCGGCGCTCGACGCCGCCACGGCCATGATCGGCACCGGCGGGGAGAAGGTGTACTACGTCGCGATCAAGCAGAACGTCCGCACCGACGCCGTGTTCGAGGAGATCAACAAGGCCACTGGCATCCCGATCGACGAACTCGAGGAACTCAATGCCCAGCCGGAGAAGTTCGGCCTGAAGGACCCGGTCAGCACGCTCGAGGGCTTCCTCCACCCGGGCGAGTACCGCTTCCCCCTCGAGACCGACGCCGAGGGCGTCCTCCAGCTTATGGTGGACGCAACGCTCAAGGAGCTGACCAGCCAGGGCGTCACCGACCCCAAGGAGCAGTACCGGGTGCTGAAGATCGCCAGCATCCTGCAGGCGGAGGCGCGCCCGGACGACTACAGGATTGTCGCCGGGGCGCTGGAGAACCGCCTCGCGCCGGACAACAGGGAGACCGACGGCCTGCTTCAGGTCGACTCCGCCGTCATCTACGGCCTGGGACGCTACTCCCTGCAGTTCACGCCCACCGAGAAGGCGGACGCCAAAAACAAGTACAACACCTACGTCCACCCCGGCCTGCCCCCTACCCCGATCGGCTCCCCGGCGAATTCCGCCATCGAGGCGACGATCGACCCGGACGACAACAACTTCTACTACTGGGTGACGGTCGACACGACCACCGGCGAGACGAAGTTCGCGGAAACGTACTCGGAGCACCTGGTGAACCAGGAGGAGTTCCGCCAGTGGTGCTCGGCCAACCCCGACATCTGCAAGTGAGCCCAACCGGCCGCGCCGCCGTCTTCGGGAAGCCCATCGGGCACTCTCGGTCGCCGGCGCTCCACAACGCCGCGTACTCGGCGCTCGGCCTCGACATCTCCTACGGTGCCGTCGAGGGCGGCGCGGAGGACGCCGCCTCGCTGGCGGCGATGCTGCGGTCGGAACCCGGCTGGCTGGGGGCCTCCGTCACCATGCCGCTGAAGCATGCGCTCGTGCCGTTGATGGACTCGGTGTCCGAGCGGGTTTCCCGGCTCGGCACCCTCAACACGATCGTGGTCCGCAGCGGGCCGGGCGGCGTCGCGCTGCACGGCGACAACACCGACGTCGACGGGATCGTGCTCGCGCTGGCCGGGCTCGGGCTGGAATCGGCCGGACGAATGGCCATCCTCGGAGCGGGCGGCACGGCGACGGCCGCCACGGAGGCGGCGCGCCTCCTGGGGGCCCGCGCCCTCGACTTCGTGGTCCGCTCCGGGCCGCGCGCGGCCGACTGCCTCGCGCTGGCGGAACGATCCGGCATGGCCGCCGTAGCCATCGACGCGGCGACAGCGGGCTCCCGCATGGGGGAGTACGACGCGGTCGTCTCCACGCTGCCCGCCCACGCCGCCGACGGGCTCCTGGCCGACCTGAGGATCCACACGCTGCGCCCGGGGACGGCCCTGCTGGACGTCGTCTACAACCCCTGGCCCACCGCGCTGGCCACGGCGTGGTCCGGCGCCGGCGGAGTGGCGGCGGGCGGTCTGACGATGCTGGTCCACCAGGCCGTACAGCAGGTCAGGCTCTTCACGGGCGGCACGGACGCCCAGCGCGAGCAAGTCACAAACGTGATGTGTGACGCAGTGGGCGTCTCCCGCCCCGTCCACTAGGGCGCCGTCGTGGCAGTATGGAGGGCATGTTGCGTTGGTTGACGGCGGGCGAATCCCATGGGCCCGCTCTGGTTGGAATTCTTGAGGGTCTGCCCGCGGGCGTACCCGTTACCACCGACGGAGTCGGCGACGCGCTCGCCCGGCGCCGCCTCGGCTACGGCCGCGGCGCCCGGATGAAGTTCGAGCGCGACCAGGTCACGTTCGTCGGCGGCGTCCGGCACGGGCTCACCCAGGGTGGCCCCGTGGCGGTCGAGGTCGCAAACACGGAGTGGCCCAAGTGGGAACAGGTCATGGCCGCGGATCCAGTGGCTCCGGAACTGCTGGAGGACTTGGCGCGGAACGCCCCGCTCACCCGCCCGCGCCCGGGCCACGCCGACTTCACGGGCATGCAGAAGTACGGGTTCGACGACGCCCGTCCCGTCCTCGAGCGGGCCAGCGCCCGCGAGACCGCCGCACGGGTCGCCCTCGGCACGATCGCCGCGTCGTTCCTCGAGTCCCTCGACATCCGCCTCGTCAGCCACACCGTTTCCGTGGGGACGGTCGCCGTGCCCGAGGGCTCGGCGCTCCCGGCCCCGTCCGACGTCGTGGCGCTGGACAACGATCCCCTGCGCTGCTTCGACCGCGACACGTCGAACGCGATGGTCAGCGAGGTCGACTCCGCGCACAAGGAGGGCGAGACGCTGGGCGGCGTCGTCGAGGTTCTTGCCTACAATCTTCCGCCGGGCCTCGGGTCCTATGTCCACTGGGACCGTCGGCTCGACGCGCGCCTCGCGGCCGCACTGATGGGCATCCAGGCCATCAAGGGAGTCGAGGTCGGTGACGGCTTCCTCACGGCAGCGCGCCGCGGTTCCGCGGCCCACGACGAGATCGTCCGAGCCGGCGACGGCGTCATCGAGCGCGCCACCAACCGGGCCGGCGGCATCGAGGGCGGCATGAGCATCGGCCAGGTCCTGCGCGTCCGTGCCGCGATGAAGCCCATCGCCACCGTCCCCCGCGCCCTGCGCACCATCGACGTGGCCAGCGGCGAGGACGCCAAGGCGCACCACCAGCGATCCGACGTGTGCGCGGTCCCCGCCGCCGGCGTGGTGGCCGAGGCCATGGTGGCCCTCGTGCTGGCGCAGGCCGTGCTGGAAAAGTTCGGCGGCGACTCCGTGGCCGAGACCCGCCGCAACATGGCAGGCTACCTGGCGGCCATCCCCGAGTCATTGGGGACGGTCCGACCGTAATGCGCCGTGGGATCTTCCTGGTCGGCCCCATGGCGACCGGAAAAACCGCCGTGGCCCGCGAGCTCTCGAAGAAGCTCGGCCTGCGGTTCATCGACACCGACGCCGAGGTCGAGGCCCACCACGGACCGATCCCCGGCATCTTCGCCCACGGCGGCGAGGCCGCGTTCCGCGCCGCCGAGACGGAGGCTCTGCGGAGCGCCGCCGAGGCCGCGGACGCCGACGGCGCAGTGATCGCGACCGGCGGCGGAGCCGTGTTGGCGGAAGCGAACCGGAACCTCCTGGCCCAGCGTTTCACCGTGTACCTGGAGACCGACCTCGCCACGGTCGGCCCGCGCATCCGGCACTCCGGCGCGCGACCCCTGCTGGCCGGGGACCCCCTGGCCCGCTGGGCGGAGATCTTCCAGGCCCGGGAACCCTACTACCGGGAGTGCGCGCAGCTGACGGTCGACGCCCGTTCCGGCACACCGGCGCAACTCGCCACAACCATCGGCGACGCCTACCGGCGTCGTACCGCACAGCACGGAGGCAAGCACTGATGAACAACACCGCGACAACCATCGCCGTCACGGGCACAACGCCGGCGGCGAACTACGACGTGGTCATCGGCAATGGCCTGCTGGGCCGGCTTCCGGACATCCTCGGCGAACGTGTGCGCAAGGTGCTGGTCATCCACCCGCGCGCCCTGCGCGCCACCGGAGACACGGTCAAGGAGGAACTGGACTCCGCAGGGTTCCAGGCCCTGACCGCCGAAATCCCGGACGCGGAAGAGGGCAAGCACATCCAGGTGGCGTCGTTCTGCTGGCAGGTGCTTGGCCAGAACGACTTCACGCGCTCCGACGCGATCGTCGCCGTGGGCGGGGGAGCGGTGACCGACCTCGCCGGATTCGTCGCGGCCACGTGGCTCCGCGGAGTCAAGGTGGTCCACATCCCCACCAGCCTGCTCGGCATGGTGGATGCCGCGGTCGGCGGAAAAACCGGCATCAACACGGCGGAGGGCAAGAACCTCGTGGGAGCCTTCCACCCTCCCGCCGCCGTCCTGGCGGACCTCGACGCGCTGGGGACCCTGCCCAAGAACGAGTTGGTGACCGGGCTGGCCGAGGCCGTCAAGTGCGGGTTCATCGCCGATCCCGCGATCCTGGACATCATCGAGGCCGACCCGGCCGCGGCGTCGGCGGCGGGAAGCGCCGCCCTGCGCGAGATCATCGAGCGTTCCGTGCGCGTCAAGGCGGAGGTCGTTTCCGAGGACCTCAAGGAAACCGGCCGCCGCGAGTTCCTGAACTACGGCCACACGCTCGGCCACTCGATCGAGCTGGCCGAGCGGTACTCGATGAGGCACGGCGCCGCCGTGTCCATCGGGCTGGTTTTCGCCGCAGAGCTCGCCCGCTCGGTCGGCCGGATCCCCGACGACCTCGCGGACCGGCACAAGACGGTCCTGCAGTCGCTCGGCCTGCCCGTCTCCTACCGCCGCGACCGTTGGGCCGCCCTCCTGGACGGAATGCGACGCGACAAGAAGTCCCGCGGCGACCTGCTGCGCTTCGTGGTCCTGGACGGTCTGGGCAAGCCCGGAATGCTGGAGGTCCCCGACACGTCCCTGCTGTTCGCCGCGTACCAGGAGATCGCGGAATGAGCGAAAACCGGGAGTGGATCGAAACCGGGATGCCGGGCATCAAGCGCGATCCCGAGACGCTCCTGCCCGTCGTCGTTGACGAGCAACTCGCGGACGGCCTCCTGGCGGCCGACGACGCCTGCGACAAGGTGGTGGTGCTGATCGCCCGCGGCGAACACCACGCCGCCGCGGAGCTCGTGACCGAGACCCGCCTCACCGACCCGCAGAACATGCGGATGCGCATGCTCGACGCGGACGTGATCCGCGCCTCGGGCGATACCGAGCGCGCCATCAGGCGGCTGCGCAACCTGCTCGAGGAGTTCGAGGGCAGCGGCCACGAGGCCATGCTCAACCAGTACCTGGGGATCCTGCAGTACAACGCGGGCGATCCGCGGGCCGCGGCCCAGCGCTTCCGCTCGGCGCTGGCGCTCCACACCGAAGCCGGGGCGCTGCCGCGCCGCATCGAGCTGGCCCGCCGGTCCCTCCAAGCGGCCGAGGAGCGCGCCGCCTCGGTGCGGTAGACTTGTAGATGGTTTTTTGACAATCTTGCCCTCCGCCCCCGTGGCGAGGCCGGACGCCCCCGCGGCGACGGGTCCGGGCGACAACAGAGAGAGTTCTCGTGGCAACAACTAACGACATCAAGAACGGCACGGTCCTCAAGCTGGAGGGCCAGCTCTGGAACATCGTCGAGTTCCAGCACGTGAAGCCCGGCAAGGGCGGCGCCTTCGTCCGCACCAAAATGCGCAACGTGCGCTCCGGCAAGCTCGTCGACAAGACCTTCAACGCCGGCCTCAAGATCGAGACCGCCACGGTCGATCGCGGCGACTACCAGTACCTGTACCAGGACGGCGCCGACTACGTCTTTATGGACACCTCGGACTTCGACCAGGTGACCGTGCCGGGCGAGATCGTCGGCGATGCGGCGAACTTCATGCTGGAAAGCATGACCGTGACCATCGCCATGCACGAAGGATCCGCGCTGTACGTCGAGCTCCCGGCATCCGTCGTCCTCGAAATCACCTACACCGAGCCGGGCCTGCAGGGCGACCGCTCCTCCGCCGGAACCAAGCCGGCCACCGTCGAGACCGGCTACGAGATCCAGGTCCCGCTCTTCGTCGAGCAGAACACCAAGGTCAAGGTGGACACCCGTACGGGCGACTACCTCGGTCGAGTCAACTAGTGAGCGCACGGACCAAGGCCCGTCGCCGGGCTCTGGACATCCTCTTCGAGGCCGAGCAGCGGGACGTGTCCCCGCTGGAGGCGCTGCGCTTCCGCCGCGAGGCGACCGACATCACGGTGAACGAATACACCGTCACCCTCATCGAGGGCGTGATGTCCCAAATCGACCGGATCGACGAGATCCTGGGCACCTATGCCAAGGGGTGGACGTTGGACCGGATGCCCGCCGTGGACCGGACCGTGCTGCGCATCGGCGCCTGGGAACTCCTCTTCAACGACGACGTGCCGGACGGCGTCGCCGTTTCCGAGGCCGTGGGCCTGGCGAAGGTCCTGTCGACCGACGAGTCGCCGGAGTTCATCAACGGCCTGCTGGGCCGGCTGCAGCAGCTCAAGCCGACACTGCTGGCCTAACCGCCACTCGGTACAACGCGATTGGCGGGACCGGACCCACGGGGCCCGGTCCCGCCTTTTCTTTGAGGTGTCCCGCCCTTTTTTGGCAGGTTCTGCGCGGGACGTGGCCCTTGCGCGCCGATGCGGGGCCTACCGCGGCGCCCCGACCTGGGCCAGCAGCTGCTGGCGTTGGCGCAGGGCGCGGTCCAGCAACCGACGCTCCTCGTCGTGCGCCCCGTCCGCACCGTGCCCGCGGACGATCCTGTGTCGCGTCGCGGCCAAACGAACTGCGGTGCCCGTGAAGTCCCTCATCAGGCCCCCGGCACCGTACCCCCGCGCCCAGGCGGCTGCCGCCCGCCGGCCCGCGGCGGTGGAGAGCATGGCGACCTCGCGCTCGGTGAACCAGCCGGCGGCCCGGTAGTCACCGAGCCGGCGCTCGGTGAGCTTCCTTTCCGCCCTACGCAGCAGCCAGACGGCCACAACGGCGCAAACGAACAGCGGGACCTGGAGCGCAAAATAGAACGTCCAGAAGTCCTGGAAGAACAGGGCCAGCCCGCCGTTCCAGAGGAAGTGGCCGGCAATGGCCGGCGCCAGCCCCATCACGAAGTAGGGCGGCCAAGCCCCACGGACCCCCCGCGACGCGGCCAGGCCCAGCGCGAAGCCCGTCCACGCGGTGAAAAGCACGTGGGCGAAGGGCGAAAACAAACCGCGCATCACAAACAACTGGGCCACGGCGTCGCCGCCCTCCGCATACGCGCTGGAGAAGTAGAGGATGTTTTCGGTGAACGCGAACCCGGCGCCGACGGCGCCGCCATAGACGATCCCGTCCACCGGCCCGTCGAAGTGGGACCGCCGCACCAGGAAGATCAGCAGGACTCCGAGGCCCTTGGCCAGTTCCTCCACCACCGGCGCCTGGACCACCGCCCCGAAGACGCCCGGCTCGGCGATGTCGGCCGCGGCGATGATGGGCTCGAACACGTATTGCCCCACCACAAGCGTGCCCGCAACGGACACACCGGCGCCCCAGACCACCGCCAACAGCACGGCGCTCTTCGGCTCGGGATCCCAGCGGTCCACCCACCACAGGCCGGCGAGGCAGATGCCCAGGGGGACCAGGGCCAGCAGGCCGAGCAGGAGAATCGTCTCGCGTCCATAGAGGCCGCCGAGGAAGTTGCCGACGTAAAGGAGCGCCGCCACGCACAAGACAAAGGCCCCGGCGGCTCGGGTGTCCGCCCAACGCACGAGCCTGCCCGTGGCCGGTCCGACCGCCTGCGCCGGCCTGGCCTCCGGCCAGCGGGGCGGGGCTCCGGCCGCGTCGGCCGGGGGAGTGCCGGCGGGATCGCCGTGTGAGGAAAGGCTCATGGCCTCCAGCTTAGGTCGATCGGGCCCTGTGGTAATTTTGATGAGGCAGTCACCCTTTAAATGCCGTCCTGTGAGGCGGGGAAGGAGGCGGCATCTTGGACACTGAGGGCGCAACACCACGGCCCGGCGTCAACGAGCCGAAGAACGCGCGGACCGTTTTGTCCGCAGGCGACATCGAGCGCGTCCTCACGCGCATCGCCCATGAAATCATCGAGGCCAACAAGGGCACCAGCGACCTGGTTCTCCTGGGCATCCCGCGGCGGGGCTATCCGTTGGCGCAGCGGCTGGCCCGCAGGATCGCGGAGGCCGAGGGCGACATCGATCCCGAGGCGATCGTCGGCCAACTCGACGTCACCATGTACCGCGACGACCTGCGGCACGGAACCTCCCGCACGCCGTCGCCCACCCGCCTTCCGGCCGGCGGCATCGACGGCAAGGTCGTGGTCGTGGTCGACGACGTTCTCTACTCCGGTCGCACCGTGCGCGCGGCGTTGGACGCCTTGGCGGACATCGGACGGCCCCGCATCGTGCGTCTGGCGGTCCTCGTCGACCGCGGGCACCGCGAGCTGCCCATCCGGGCGGACCACGTCGGCAAGAACCTGCCCACGGCGACCAGCGAGAAGGTGCGCGTCCGGCTCGGGGAGACGGACACCTCCAACGGGTCCCCGCTCAACGAAGTCGTGATCGAGGGGACGGCATGAGGCACCTGCTCTCCACCCAGGACCTGGGCCGCGGGGACGCCATCCGCATCCTGGACATCGCCGAGGAGATGGCCGCGGTCGGCACCCGGGAGATCAAGAAGCTGCCGGCGCTGCGCGGCCGCACCGTGGTCAACCTCTTCTTCGAGGACTCGACCCGGACGCGCATCTCCTTCGAGGCCGCCGCCAAGCGCCTCTCGGCGGACGTCATCAACTTCGCGGCCAAGGGATCCTCGGTCTCCAAGGGCGAATCGCTCAAGGACACGGCACAAACCCTCGAGGCCATCGGCGCCGACGCGGTCGTCATCCGCCACTGGGCCTCGGGGGCACCGGCCCGGCTCGCCGCCACCGACTGGATCTCCTCCGCCGTGATCAACGCGGGGGACGGAACCCACGAGCACCCCACCCAGGCCCTCCTGGACGCCTTCACGCTCCGCAGGCACTGGTCGCGCGTGCGCGGCGAAAACTCGCTGGGCGGCGACCTGTCCGGCATGCGGATCGTCATCGTCGGCGACATCCTTCACTCCCGCGTGGCCCGTTCCAACCTGTGGCTGCTGCGCACGCTGGGCGCGGAAGTCACCCTCGTGGCACCACCCACACTCCTGCCCGTCGGGGCGCATTCCTGGCCGTGCACCATCAGCTACAACCTCGACGAGGCGCTGGCCCAGGGTCCGGACGCCGTGATGATGCTCCGGGTTCAAGGGGAGCGGATGAACGCCTCGTTCTTCCCCAGCACCCGCGAATATTCCCGGCGTTGGGGCCTGGACGACACCCGGCTGGCCGCCCTAGACGAGCGTGGATTCGCGGACACCGTCATCATGCATCCGGGTCCGATGAACCGCGGCCTGGAGATCTCGTCCGGCGCCGCCGACTCGATCCGCTCGACCGTGCTGGACCAGGTCAGCAACGGCGTGTCCGTGCGCATGGCCGTGCTGTACCTCCTGCTGTCCGGCGACAACCACCGCGGACCCGCGAACTAGAACCCGGAGATAGACATGACACCCAACACCACACCCGGCGACTTCCTGATCCGCGGCGCCTCCATCCTCGGCCTGGCCCCGGCCGACCTGCTGCTCAGCGGCGGGAGCATCGCCGCGGTCGGAGACGCCGCCGCCGCCGATCCCCGCGCGGCGGCCGCCACAACCATCGAGGCCGCGGGCCTCGTCGCGCTTCCCGGCATGGTCGACCTGCACACGCACCTGCGGGAACCGGGCCGCGAGGACGCCGAAACCGTCGAGACCGGAACCCGCGCGGCGGCCCTCGGCGGCTTCACTGCCGTGCACGCCATGGCGAACTCCAACCCCGTGGCGGACACCGCCGGCGTCGTCGAGCAGGTGTGGAGCCTCGGCCGCCGCAGCGGCTGGGTCGACGTCCGCCCGGTCGGAGCCGTGACCGTTGGGCTTGCCGGGGAGCGGCTCTCCGAGCTCGGCGCCATGGCGGACTCCCGGGCGCGCGTCCGGGTGTTCTCCGACGACGGCATGTGTGTCCACGACCCCGTGCTGATGCGCCGGGCGCTCGAATACGTGAAGGCGTTCGACGGCGTGATCGCCCAGCACGCCCAGGAGCCGCGCCTCACGGAGGGCGCCCAGATGAACGAGGGCGAGGTCTCCGCGGTCCTCGGGATGACGGGGTGGCCGGCCGTCGCCGAGGAGGCCATCATCGCCCGCGACGTCCTTTTGGCCGAGCACGTCGGGTCCCGCTTGCACGTGTGCCACGTGTCGACCGCCGGCAGCGTCGACATCATCCGCTGGGCCAAGGCCCGCGGCATCCGCGTCACCGCGGAGGTCACCCCCCACCACCTGCTTCTCACGGAGGAGCTGGTCCGCAGCTACGATCCCGTCTACAAGGTCAATCCGCCGCTGCGGCGCGAGGCCGACGTCGTCGCGCTGCGCGAGGCACTGGCGGACGGCACCATCGACGTCGTCGGCACGGACCACGCACCGCACCCGAGCGAGGCCAAGGAGTGCGAGTGGGCGCAGGCCGCCATGGGCATGACGGGGCTCGAGACCGCGCTCTCCGTGGTCCAGCACGCGATGATCGAGACCGGCATGATCACTTGGGCCGACTTCGCCCGCATCACGTCCAGCGAGCCGGCGAGAATTGGCTTGGTCGAGGACCAGGGCCGCCCCCTGGAGGCCGGCGAACCCGCCAATCTGGTCCTCGTGGACCCGGCCGCCCGCTGGACGGTAGACCCGGGTGCCATGGCCACCATGGGCCGCAACTCGCCCTTCGCCGGACTCGAGCTGCCCGGCTCGGTCGTCGCGACGTTCTTCCACGGGTACCCCACCGTCCTGGACGGCGAGCTCAACTCGCCGCGTCCCACGGAAGGCGCGTACTGATGGGCCAATATTTTCCCGCAGTGCTGGTGACTCTGGCCGTTTGCGTCGTTTTGATCCTCCTGATCGGGATCGGATGGCGCAACCGCGTCGGGCGCCAGGCGGGCGTCGCCGCCCCGGCGACGCCACCAGAGAACCTCGGCGAGCCCGCGGTCTCCGCCGAGGGGCAGTACGTCAGCACGACGACGGCGGGCGACTGGCTCGACCGGATCGCCGTGCACTCGCTCGGTCTCAAGTCCAACGCCGTGCTGGAGGTCCACGCAGACGGCGTGCGGTTCGTCCGGTCCGGCGCCCCGGACTTCTACATCCCGGGCACCGACCTGACCGGCACCCGCCGCGAATCCGGGATGGCGGGCAAGTTCGTCGAGAAGGACGGACTCCTGGTCCTGTCATGGCGGCTCGGGGACCGAGAGGTCGACACGGGCTTCCGTCCCCGCCGGGCGGCGGAGATGCGCGCTCTGGAGACCGCCGTCGCCTCCCTGGCCGTTCCCGTTCGCGGCCAACACACCACCCCCTCGCAGAACCCCGCAGAAGAGAAGGACACCAAGTGAGTGCACAGACCACCACCGAGCCCGCAGTCCTGGTGCTCGAGGACGGCCGCGTCTTCCGCGGCACCGGCTACGGCGCCGTCGGAACCGCCCTCGGCGAGGCGGTGTTCTCCACCGGAATGACCGGCTACCAGGAAACGATCACGGATCCCTCCTACGCCCGCCAGCTCGTGGTGCAGACCGCCCCGCACATCGGCAACACCGGAGTCAACGCGGACGATGCCGAGTCGCGGCGCATCTGGGTCGCCGGCTACATCGTCCGCGACGCCGCGCGGCGTCCGTCCAACTGGCGTTCGGAGCGCTCGCTCGACGACGAGCTGGTGGACCAGGGCGTTGTCGGCATCCAGGGCGTGGACACCCGCGCCGTCACCCGGCACCTGCGCGAACGTGGTGCCATGAAGGCCGGCGTCTTCTCCGGAGTCGCCGCCCGTAGGCCCGAGGCGGAGCTGTTGTCCGAGGTCCGGGCCCAGGCCGAGATGAAGGGCGCCCGGCTGGCCGAGGAGGTCAGCGTCGACGCCGCCTACACCGTGGAGCCCTCCGACCGCGGCTGGAGCGGCGAGCCGCTCTTCACGCTGGCGGCGCTGGACCTGGGCATCAAGTCCATGACCCCGCACCGCTTCGCCGAGCGCGGGGTGCGCGTTCACGTGCTGCCCGCGACCGCCACCATCGAGGACGTCCTTGCCGTGGCGCCCGACGGCGTCTTTATGTCCAACGGACCGGGCGACCCCGCCACGGCCGACACCCAGGTGGACCTGCTGCGCGACGTCCTGGACCGCGGGGTGCCGTTCTTCGGCATCTGCTTCGGTAACCAGATCCTGGGCCGCGCGCTTGGCTTCGGCACCTACAAGCTCCCCTACGGGCACCGAGGCATCAACCAGCCCGTGATGGACCGGACCACGGGCAAGGTGGAGATCACCAGCCAGAACCACGGATTCGCCGTCGACGCCCCGCGCGAGGGCGCCGCCACCGCGCCCGAGGCACGCTTCGGGCGCGTAGAGGTCAGCCACATCAGCCTCAACGACGACGTCGTCGAGGGCCTGCGCTGCCTGGACATCCCGGCGTTCTCCGTCCAGTACCACCCGGAGGCCGCCGCGGGTCCGCACGACTCCGCGTACCTCTTTGACCGCTTTATCGACGTGATGGCCCAGGCCAAGAACAACGCCGCGTCCGACTCCAAGGAAGAGAAGTAATGCCCAAGCGCGAAGACCTCAAGTCAGTCCTGGTCATCGGATCGGGCCCGATCGTCATCGGCCAGGCCGCCGAGTTCGACTACTCCGGCACGCAGGCACTGCGCGTGCTCAAGGAGGAGGGCCTGCGGGTCATCCTCGTGAACTCCAACCCGGCCACCATCATGACCGACCCCGAGTTCGCCGACGCCACCTACGTCGAGCCGATCACCCCCGAGGTCGTCGAAATGATCATCGCCAAGGAGCGCCCCGACGCGGTCCTGCCGACCCTGGGCGGGCAGACCGCCCTGAACACGGCGATCGCCCTGGACAAGAATGGCGTGCTGGCCAAGTACAACGTGGAGCTGATCGGCGCGAACATCGAGGCGATCGAGCTGGGCGAGGACCGCGAGAAGTTCAAGGGCGTCGTCGAGCGCTGCGGCGCCGAGAGCGCCAAGTCGGTCATCGTCCACACGATGGACGAGGCGTTCGCCGCCGTCGAGCAGCTGAACTACCCCGTGGTGGTGCGCCCCTCCTTCACCATGGGCGGCTTGGGCTCGGGCATGGCGTACGACGCCGAGGACCTGCGCCGCATCGCCGGCGCCGGGCTGCAGTACTCGCCGACCACCGAGGTGCTCCTGGAGGAGTCGATCCTCGGCTGGAAGGAGTACGAGCTGGAGATGATGCGCGACAAGAACGACAACGTCGTGGTCGTCTGCTCCATCGAGAACTTCGACCCGGTGGGCGTCCACACCGGCGACTCCATCACCGTGGCCCCGGCGATGACGCTGACCGACCGCGAATACCAGAAGCTGCGCGACATCTCCATCGCCGTGATCCGCGAGGTCGGCGTCGACACCGGCGGCTGCAACATCCAGTTCGCGATCGAGCCGACCACCGGCCGCGTTGTTGTCATCGAGATGAACCCGCGCGTCTCGCGCTCGTCCGCGCTGGCCTCCAAGGCGACCGGTTTCGCGATCGCCAAGATCGCCACGAAGCTGTCCCTCGGCTACACGCTCGACGAGATCCCGAACGACATCACCAAGAAGACCCCGGCGTCGTTCGAACCGACCCTGGACTACGTCGTGGTGAAGGTGCCGCGGTTCGCGTTCGAGAAGTTCCCCGCGGCGGACAAGACGCTGACCACCACCATGAAGTCCGTCGGCGAGGCCATGGCCATCGGCCGCAATTTCACCGAGGCGCTCCAGAAGGCCCTGCGCTCCCTGGAGCAGAAGGGCTCGGAGCTCTCCTTCGACGTTCCGGGCACGGAAGAGATCGCAGAGATGCTGGCCGCGTCGCGCAAGGGCAGCACAGAGCGCCTGTACCGCGTCCAGCGGGCCCTGCTCGGCGGCGCGTCCATCGAGGACGTCCACGAGGCCACCGCGATCGACCCGTGGTACCTGGACCAGTTGGCCCTCATCAACGAGACCGCCGCCGCGATCCGCTCGGCGGGCTCCCTGAACGCGGACATCCTCCGCCTCGCCAAGCGCCACGGCTTCTCCGACGCGCAGATCGGCGCCTTGACCAACACGCCGGAGCCCGTGGTCCGCGGCGTGCGCCACGCCCTCGGTGTGCGGCCCGTCTTCAAGACCGTGGACACGTGCGCCGCCGAGTTCGAGGCGTACACGCCGTACCACTACTCCTCCTACGACGAGGAGACGGAGGTCGGCGCGCACGAGAAGCCGTCCATCATCATCCTCGGGTCCGGCCCAAACCGGATCGGGCAGGGCATCGAGTTCGACTACTCCTGCGTCCACGCCACCATGGCGCTGCGTGACGCGGGTTACGAGACCGTGATGGTCAACTGCAACCCGGAGACCGTGTCCACCGACTACGACATCTCCACCCGCCTCTACTTCGAGCCGCTCACGCTCGAGGACGTGTTGGAAGTCATCCACGCGGAGCAGGAGACCGGCGGCGTGCTGGGCGTCTTCGTGCAGCTGGGCGGGCAGACCCCGCTGAAGCTGGCGCAGGACCTGGCCGACGCCGGCGTCCCCATCCTTGGCACTTCGCCGGAGGCCATCGAGCTCGCCGAGCACCGCGGCGCGTTCCAGCGCGTCCTGGACAACGGCGGGCTCACGGCCCCGAAGAACGGCACCGCGGTCTCCTTCGACGACGCCAAGCGCGTGGCCGACGAGATCGGCTACCCCGTGCTGGTCCGCCCGTCTTACGTCCTCGGCGGGCGCGGCATGGAGATCGTCTACGACGAGCCCAACCTCCTGCGCTACATCACCAACGCCACCGAAATCACCCCGGACCACCCGGTGCTGGTGGACCGCTTCCTCGAGGACGCCATCGAGATCGACGTCGACGCGCTCTTCGACGGAACCGACCTCTACGTCGGCGGCATCATGGAACACATCGAGGAGGCGGGCATCCACTCGGGCGACTCCGCCTGCGTGCTGCCGCCCATCACCCTCGGCACGGACGTGTGCAACCGTGTGGTCGAGGCGACCCGCGCGATCGCAGAGGGCGTTGGAGTGCGCGGACTGATCAACATCCAGTTCGCGCTGGCCTCGGACATCCTCTACGTCATCGAGGCCAATCCCCGGGCCTCCCGCACGGTTCCCTTCACCTCGAAGGCCACCGGCGTGCAGCTGGCGAAGGCCGCCGCGCTCATCGGCACGGGAGTCTCCATCGCGGAGCTGCGCGGCGTGCACGGGTTGCTGCCGGAATCCGGCGACGGTTCGTCCCTCCCGGCGCAGGCCCCGTTCTCGGTCAAGGAGGCGGTGCTGCCGTTCGCGCGCTTCCGCACCCCCGAGGGGCGCGTCGTCGACTCCCTGCTCGGCCCGGAGATGCGCTCCACCGGCGAGGTCATGGGCATCGACAAGTACTTCGACACGGCGTTCGCCAAGTCCCAGGCCGCGGCCAACAACCCGCTGCCGACGTCCGGCAAGGTGTTCGTGTCCGTCGCCAACCGGGACAAGCGCTCCATCATCATCCCGGTCAAGCACCTGGCGGACCTCGGTTTCGAGATCGTCTCCACGGGCGGCACCGCGGAGGTCCTCCGCCGCAACGGCATCTCCGCCACGGTGGTCCGCAAGGTCCGCGAGGGCAGCGCCGAGGGGGAGGACAACATCGTCGACCTCATCACCGACGGCAAGATCGACATGATTCTGAACACGCCCTCCGGTGGCGACGCCCGCGGTGACGGCTACGAGATCCGCGCGGCGGCGACCTCCGTTGGCACGCCGGTGATTACCACGGTGGCCGAGTTCGGGGCGGCGATCCAGGCCATCACGGCAATGCGTTCGTTCGACTGGACCGTCACGTCGCTGCAGGAGCACGCCGCCAACCTGAAGGCCGCCGTCAATGCCTAGCGCGGACGAAGCCGGCCACGCCCCGGCCGGCCGCGCACCGTTCGGGGCGCGGCTGGCGGCGGCCATGTCCCAGCACGGCGCGCTGTGCGTCGGCATCGACCCGCACGCACAGCTGCTCGCCGCGTGGGGACTCGCGGACGACGCGGAGGGACTGCGGGCGTTTTCGCTGGCGGTCGTTGAAACGCTCGCCGGGCACGTAGCCGCGGTCAAGCCGCAGGTCGCGCTCTACGAGCGGCACGGTTCGCGCGGCCTGGCGGTACTCGAGGAGACGCTGGCGGCCTGCGCCGACCTGGGCCTCCTGAGCATCGCGGATGCCAAGCGCGGAGACATCGGCTCCACCATGGCCGCCTACGCGGAGGCGTGGCTGGCCGACGGCTCGCCGCTGGCGGCGGACGCGGTGACGCTGAGCCCATACCTGGGCTTCGGGTCCCTGCGTCCCGCGCTTGACTTGGCGTCTGCCACGGGGAGGGGGGTGTTCGTGCTGGGCCTGACCTCCAATCCGGAGGGCGCGTCGGTGCAGCACGTGGGCGGAGCCGACTCGGTGGCCCGCCGGATCGTCGAGGCCACCCGCGCCGAGAACGCCGGGGCCGCGCCGTTCGGTTCCACGGGGCTCGTGGTCGGCGCCACCGTCGGGGACGCGCTGCGCCGGCTGGGCATCGACCTGGCTGCCTCCCACGCCCCGGTGCTCGCGCCGGGACTGGGCGCCCAGGGGGCCACGCCCGCGGATCTTCGGCGAGCCTTCGAGGGTTGCTGGCCGCAAATCCTGGCCACCAGCAGCCGCGACGTGCTGCGTTCCGGACCGGATCGGGGCGTGCTGTTGGACACCGCGCTCCGCATTCGCGACGACCTTCTTTAGACCCTGTGCCCGCCCGCCATTGATTGTGGTGCTAGGGTTCGCTAGGTTCGGTTCAAGCGAAGCCGAATCGCGGTGAATTCCTAGTCAACCGGGGGTGCACGCTATGGTACTCAAGTCATTGTCGGACGAGGACCGCGCCAAGGCGCGGGCCAAGGCCCTGACGTCCCGTACCCGGCGCGCCGAGGTGAAGGAAGCCTTCGGGAAGGGCCGGTTGGACATCAACGAGATCCTGGATCTCGTCGCGGAGGACGAGGCAGTTGGACGCCTGCGCGTAGTCGACCTGCTCGAATCCGTGCCCGGCGTCGGCGAGATCAGGGCGGCCGCCCTGATGGAGCGGATTGGAATTTCCCCGAACCGCAGACTGCGGGGACTGGGACGAAAACAACGGGCGGCGCTCGTCGGACACTTCACCGAATCGCCGCCCGCAGCAAAATCGAACTAAGGACACCATGCCGGCGAAGAGCCACTCACACGTCACCGTACTCGCGGGCCCCACGGCCGTCGGCAAGGGGACGGTGTCCACCTACATCAGGGACAACTACCCGGAGGTCTGGCTCTCCGTCTCGGCCACCACGCGCGCGCCGCGCCCGGGCGAGACTGACGGCGTCCACTACTTCTTCGTGCAGCCCGACGAATTCGACGCGTTCATCGAGAACGGCGACATGCTCGAGTGGGCCGTGGTCCACGGACACAACCGCTACGGCACCATCCGTTCCAAGGTCCAGGAGGCGGTCGACGCCGGACGGCACGTCCTACTCGAGATCGATCTGCAGGGCGCGCGCCAGGTACGCGAGAGCCTGCCGGAGGCGAAATTCGTCTTCCTGGCGCCTCCGTCGTGGGACGAATTGGTCCGCCGGCTGATCGGCCGGGGAACCGAAACCGAGGCGGAACAACAGCGGCGGCTGGATACCGCTAAACTGGAACTTGCTGCCGAAGCGGAATTCGACGTCACCATCGTGAACGCCGACGTCCGGCGGGCGGCCGACGAGCTGGTTTCCCAGATGGGCCTGGCGCCGCACAAGCGGTAGCCACGGACCGGCACCGACGAACAACTCACAGAATTTGGAGGCTTCGTGTCCACGAACCTTGAAGGCATCATCAATCCGCCGATCGACGAATTGCTGACGACCACCGATTCCAAGTACGCGCTGGTTATCAACTCCGCCAAGCGCGCACGCCAGATCAACGCCTACTACTCGCAGCTCCACGAGGGCCTGTTCGAGTACGTTGGACCGCTGGTGGACACCAAGCTCAACGAAAAGCCGCTGTCGATCGCGCTGCGCGAGATCAACGAGGGCATGCTCGCGGTCACCCCGATCGCGGCCGAGCCCACCGAGTAGCACCACTCCTCGATGGCAACCCAGCAGCGCATCGTCCTTGGTGTGGGCGGCGGCATCGCCGCCTACAAAGTGGCGTCGCTGCTTCGGTTGTTTAAGGAGGCGGGCCACATCGTGGATGTGGTTCCCACGCGCTCCGCTTTGGAGTTCGTCGGCAAGGCCACCTGGGAGGCCCTCTCCGGGCGGCCGGTGACCGCGGAGGTCTTCGACGCCGTGGACACCGTCAACCACGTCCGCCTCGGCCAGGAGGCCGACCTGGTGCTGGTGGCGCCGGCCACGGCCGACCTGCTGGCCCGGGCCGCCGCCGGCCTGGCCAACGACCTGCTCACCAACACCCTGCTCGCCGCGCGCTGTCCGGTGGCCTTCGCCCCGGCCATGCACACGGAGATGTGGGAGCACCCGGCGACGCAGGCGAACGTCGAAACCCTCCGCGCGCGCGGCGCGCTGGTCATCGACCCGGCCGTCGGCAGGCTGACCGGCAAGGACTCCGGCCCCGGCAGGCTGCCCGAGCCCCAGGAACTCTACGACGCGGTGCTCCCGCTGCTCTCCGGGGCACGCGCTGCCGCCGGGCCCCAGGCATCCGCGCACTCCACGGCCGTGAAGCCTTCCGGCGCGCCCGGACCGCTGTCCGGCCGCATCGTCGTGGTCACCGCCGGCGGGACCCGCGAGCCGCTGGATCCGGTCCGGTTCCTAGGGAACCGTTCGTCGGGAAAGCAGGGCATCGCCGTGGCGCGCGCCGCCCTCGCGGCCGGCGCCAAGGTCCGGTTCGTCGCGGCGCACATGGACCATCCGGCGCCCGACGGCGTCGAGCTGGCACACGCTTCGACCGCGCTCGAGCTCCGCTCCGCGGTCAACGCCGCGTCCGAGGGCGCCGACGTCCTGGTGATGGCGGCCGCCGTCGCGGACTTCAGGCCGTCGTCGTACAACGGCTCCAAGATCAAGAAGCGGGACGACGGCGGCGCGCCAACCGTCGAACTGGTGCGCAACCCGGACATCCTCGCCGAGATCGTCCGCCGCCGGCAGGACGAGGGAGACCGCTCGCGCTTGCCCCGCATGGTCGTCGGCTTCGCCGCGGAGACGGGCGACGCGGAGGGCACCGTCCTGGAGCACGGCCGGTCCAAGCTTGCCCGGAAGGGCTGCGAACTTCTGGTGGTCAACGAGGTGGGCGAGGACCTCGTCTTCGGCGCCGACCACAACTCAGTCACGGTGCTGGCCGCGGACGGCAGCCGCCCGCGGCGGTTCGAGGGCCCGAAGGACCGTGTCGCGGTGGGAATCGTGGGCGTCATTTCGGACCTGCTGAACCGGTAGAGTGGGGCGGGTGACTCGAGACAATTCCGCCCTGCGCCTGTTCAGCTCCGAATCGGTCACAGAGGGCCATCCCGACAAGATTTGCGACCAGATCAGCGACGCAATCCTGGACGCCATGCTCACCCAGGACCCCGACTCGCGCGTCGCCGTCGAGACGCTGACCACCACCGGGCTTGTCCACGTGGCGGGCGAGGTCACGACCGACGGCTACGTGGAAATCCCGCAGCTGGTGCGGCAGACGCTGTTGGACATCGGCTACGACTCCTCCGGAAACGGATTCGACGGCGCACGGTGCGGCGTCTCCGTTTCCATCGGTCAGCAGTCGCAGGAGATCGCCGACGGCGTGTTCAATTCGCTGGAGGCCCGCGAGGGCATACAAGAAGATCCGCGCGACCTCCAGGGCGCGGGCGACCAGGGCATCATGTTCGGCTTCGCCTCGGACGAGACCGCCGTGCTGATGCCCACCCCGATCTTCCTGGCGCACCGCCTGTCCGAACGCCTCACGGAGGTCCGCAAGACCGGCCTGCAGTCGCTGCTGCGGCCGGACGGCAAGACCCAGGTGACCATCGGCTACGACGGCGACAAGCCGGTCTCCGTCGAGACGGTCGTCGTCTCCTCTCAGCACGCCACGGAGCTGCTCCTCCCACAGTTGCAGGAGGACCTGATGGAACTCGTCGTCAAGCCCGTGCTGGCCGGCACCGAGCTGGACACCAGCGAAACCCGCATCATCCTCAACCCGTCCGGCCCCTTCATCATCGGCGGTCCCGTGGGGGATGCCGGCCTGACCGGGCGAAAGATCATCGTCGACACCTACGGCGGATTCGCCCGCCACGGCGGCGGGGCCTTCAGCGGCAAGGACCCGTCGAAGGTGGACCGCTCGGCCGCGTACGCCATGCGGTGGATCGCGAAGAACGTCGTCGCGGCCGGGCTGGCCCGCCGCGTGGAGATCCAGATCGCGTACGCCATCGGCGTCGCGCGCCCGGTGGGGCTGTACGTGGAGACCTTCGGCACGGAGACCGTGGACCCGCTGCGCATCGGCGACGCCATCCACGAGGTCTTCGACCTGCGCCCGCTGGGCATCATCGAGGATCTGGACCTGAAGCGCCCCATCTACCAGCGAACGGCCGCGCACGGGCACTTCGGGCGCGAAGAGCCGGACTTCACCTGGGAGCGCACCGACCGCGCGGACGCCCTGCGCAGCTACTTCAACGCCTGAGCCGCCCGTCCGTGGAGGCACGCCAGCCCTCCCTGCTGCAGGGGTTCGACGTCGGCAAGCCGCTGCCGGGAACCCCCGAGGCCGCCACCGTCCTGCCGATTGCGCGCGTGCTCCTGGAGACGCAGGTCCCGCATCTGGACCGTTTCTACGACTACCTGGTGCCCGCGTCCATGTCCGGCGACGCCCGCGCCGGCGTCCGCGTCCGGGCGCGTTTCGGCGGGCAGGACCTTCCCGGGTTCATCGTCGAGCGGCGCGCGGAGGCGGAACCGGGGGTTCGGCTCCAGCCGCTCGGCAAGGTGGTCTCCCCGGAGGTGGTCCTCTCGCCGGAGATCCTGAAGCTGTGCGGGGCCGTGGCCGCGCGCTACGCGGGCACCGTGTCCGACGTGGTTCGCAGCGCCGTACCGCCGCGCATGGCCAGGGTTGAGCAGGAGCCCCGCCGGTCGGCCGGCGGAGACGACGCGCACGGCGCCGGGGACGCCCCGGACTCGGCGGCCGACACGCCGGCCGACCCGGGTTCCTTCACGGCCTACGACGGCGGGGCGGACTTTATCGGGTCCCTTGCCGCGGGCGGTTCCCCGCGCGCCGTCCTCAGCGCGATGCCGAACCAGCCCGGCGGCTGGCCCGCCCTGCTCGCCACCGCGGTCGCCGCGTGCGTGCGCTCCGGGCGTGGCGCCGTCGTCGTGGTTCCCGACGCCCGCGACCTGAACCGGCTCGCCGACGCGCTGGACGCCGCCCTGGGCGGCGGGGCTTTCGCCCGGCTGTCCGCGGACGACGGCGCGACGCCGCGCTACCGCAGCTTCCTAAGTGTCAGCCGGGGCGACGTCGCCGTCGCCGCCGGAACCCGCTCCGCCGCGTTCGCCCCGGTGTCCAACCCGGGCCTGCTGGTCCTGTGGGAGGACCACGACTCGAGCCATGCCGAGCCGCGGGCGCCCTACCACCACGCCCGGGACACGCTCCTGCTGCGCGCCGAGCAGGAGGGATGCGCGCTGCTGGTCGCCGGGCACGGCCGCAGCGCCGAGGCCCAACGCCTGGTGCTGACCGGCTGGGCCTCCGAGCTGACAGCCCCGCGGACCGCCCTGCGCGCCGCGGCGCCCCGCGTGGTCGCCTCCTCCGACTCCCACCAGACCGAGCGGGACCCTCTTCTGCACGCCGCGCGTCTGCCCCACATCGCCTGGAAAACGGCCTCGGACGCACTGGCGAACGGGCCGGTTCTGGTGCAGGTCGCCCGCACCGGTTTTGTTCCGGCGCTGCGCTGCGAGCGGTGCCGCGAGAGTGCCCACTGCGCCGCCTGCGCGGGACCGTTGGGATTCCGCGACGCGCACTCCGTCCCGTCCTGCCGCTGGTGCGGGGCGCAGGCCCCCGCCTGGGTGTGCCCAGAATGCTCCGGGACGCGCCTGCGCGCCAGCACCATCGGCGCGGACCGCACTGCGGAGGAGCTGGGACGCGCCTTCCCGCAGTCGCCGGTCATCGGCGCCACCGGCGCCAAACCCCGCGAGCGCATCGGGTCGTCGCCGGCGGTGGTTGTGGCCACGCCGGGCGCCGAACCGGTCGCCGAGGGAGGGTATGCCGCAGTGTTGCTTCTCGACGGGGACCGCATGCTGGCGCGCGACGGCTTGCGGACGGGGGAGGACGTGCTCCACCGCTGGCTGTCCGCCGCTGCCCTCGCCCGCCCGGCGTCCCGCGGCGGGATCGTGGTCGTGGCGGCCGGTGCCTCCGATCCGCTGCGCGCGTTGGTGCGTTGGGATCCTGCCGCCTTCGCCGAGCGGGAGCTTTCCCAGCGACGCGAGCTGGGCCTGCCGCCTGCCGTGCGCACCGCCGTCGTGTCCGGTCCGGCGACCGCCGCGGACCGCTTCGTCGGGGGCCTGGAGCTGCCGCCGACGGTGCGTCTGACCGGACCGGTGATCGAGGACGAGGGCGAACACCGGTGGCTCGCGTTCTATCCCTACGCGGACGGTGCGGCCGTGGCGGCGGAGTTGCGCCGGCGCAAGGCGGTCGCCTCGGCGCAGCGCGATCCCGTGGTCAACGTCCGGGTGGATCCCGAGGGCCTGCTCTAGCGGGACGCGCGCCGGCGGCGCCTTTCCGGGCGCCGCCGTCCGTCGTATCCGCGACCTCGTCCGGCTAGAGTCCGACCCCGAAGACCAGAGGCACCAGGGTGGTGAGCACCACGGGGATCGTGACGATGCTGATGATGTTGAGCCACAGGCCCCCACGCATCATGTTCTTCATGGACACGTCGCCAACCGCGAACGCCACGGCGTTCGAGGGGGTGCCGACGGGCAGCATGTAGGAACCGGAGACGGCGAGCGTGACGGCGATGCCCATCACCAGCGGGTCGATCCCAAGCCCCACGCCAACCGCGGTCATGATGGGTAGGAAGGCGGCCGCCGTCGCCGTGTTGCTCGTGAGTTCGGTGAGCGCGACCAGCAAGATGATGGCGATGACCATCAGGACGATCGTCGGGACGCCGGCGAGGCCGCCGACGCTGTTGCCGATCCACTCGCTGAGGCCCGTGGACGTGAACTGCTCGGAGAGGGACAACCCGCCGCCGAAGAGGATTAGCAGCCCCCACGGAATCTCCTTGGTCGCGGACCACTCGAGGAGGGGAGCGCCCGCCTTCTTGTCGGCGGGGATGATGAACACCAGCAGCGCGGCCAGCATGGCGATGGACGTGTCGTTGAAGTTGGCCAGGACCGGGAGGGTGGAGGCGACCGCGGGGATCTCGGCGATGAACGGCAGGAAGATCCAGCAGAACGCGGCACCGAAGAACACCGCGATGACGCGCTTCTCCTGGGTGGTCAGGGAGCCGAGCCTGTCCAGTTCCCCGCGCATGATCTCGCGGCCACCGGGGATCTCGTCGACCTCGGACCTGAAGACCCACTTGGTCAGCACAACCCAGCTCATCGCCAGCATAAACGCCGAGAACGGCACACCGACCAGCATCCACTGCCCAAAACCGATGTGGACGTCGTAGTTGTCGCCGAGGTAGGCCTTCATCAGCGCCATCGGGGGCTGGCCGATCAGCGTGGCCATCGATCCGATGGTGACCGAGTACGCGATCCCCAGCAGCATCGAAGCGGCCAGTTTCGGCGTGACCTTGGAGTTCTCCAGCGAGTTGATGAGGGCCAGGATGGCGCCGCCGATGGGCACCATGATCACGGCGGTGGCCGTGTTGCTGACCCACATCGTGATGAAGGCGCTGGCCAGCATCAGGCCGAAGACGATCTGGCTTGGCTTGGTGCCCACGGCGAGGATGATGAGGAGGGCGACCCGGCGGTGGAGGTTCCAGCGCTGGGTGGCCAGTCCCAGAACGATTCCGCCGAGCACCAGATAGATGACGGAGTTGGCGTAGGGAGCGGCCGCCTCGCCGATGTCCGCGATTCCGGTGATGGGGAAGAGGATGAGGGGAAGCAGGGAGGTGACCTCGATCGGGACCGCCTCCGTCATCCACCAAAATGCCATGACGACGCCGATTCCCACCACGCCGCGGCCCTCGATCGAGAGCGAGTCCGGGAAGAAGAGGAATGCGGCGACGCCCAGCAGGAGTCCGGTGGCCACGAAGGACCACCGGATCCGGGTGGTTTGTGGCGCTTTGCCCGCGCCGGAGGGCGCGGGCAAAGACGTCTCGACGGCACTGTCGATGGCGGCCATTGATACTCCTTGGTGTCGGCTGCGGCCGGGCGGTTCCCTAGGGACGCCGAGGGCCGGCAGTTGCGTGGGGGCGCGGCCATCGTGGATGGCCCGCCGCTCGGAGGCAACGGTATGTGAGCCGCATCTCCCAAGGGAAATACCTATTTGGTGGGTATTGGGACTCCTGGCGTCTCAATGGCGCAGGCGGCGTGAACGCTAACCCCGGGCGTCGTGCCGACGGAAGAATCCCAGGCTCGTCTCCGCGACCTCCCGCCAACCGTGGTCGAGGATCAGCGAGTGGCCACGCCCCTTCATTTCGGTGATCTCCGTCGGGCCCGCGTTTTTCCGCTGCCGCTTGTAGGAGGCGTTCGAAATCGCCCACGGGACGGTATTGTCCTTTTCGCCCGCGACGATCAATAGCGGGCCGCGCGACGGATTCCGCGTGTCCGCCTTGGCGCCCGTGCGGGGGTTCAGGTTCGCCGTCGCCGCCTCGAAGAGCGGGATGCCGGACGTCGCGACGTGGAAGGTGTCGTAGAGGCGGCGGGCTTCCTCGGGAGGAAGTTGGCTGGTCCAGCCGTAGTTGAACTGTTCAAAGGTCAGGGCAACGGCGCGCTTCCTGTTTCGAGGGTTGCCGAGGACCGGAAAGGCGGATCTCAGCGCGGAACGCGGAAGTGGCAGGACGCCGCGGAATGGCGCGGGAACGATCGCGACCGTCGCCGCGGCTACGCCGGTGCCCGCGATCTTTTGGGCTATGAGTCCGCCAAAGGAGTGCCCGACGACGAGTGGCTTTTTCTTGAGTCGGCTGATGGCCGCCAGGTACCGGTCGGTGACCTGCTGCACCGTCTTGCGGGCGAAGACCTCCGGGTTCCGCCTGGCCTCCTCGACGGTGGCGGGGTCGTCCGGCCAGCCGGGTGCCAGCGTGGCGTATCCGTGGTGCTCGAAAAACTCGCGCCAGGGGTCCCAACTGCTGGCCAACAGCCAGAGGCCGTGGACGAACACCACGGGTTGGTTGGTGGAGCAGTTGGCAAGATCGATTTCCGCGAGTTCGCGTGTGGACAGGTCGGCCATGAGGAAAGTCCGTTCTCGATTGGCGCAGGTCGCGCCCGTCCGTCGAGGGTGCCGTGGGGCTCAGGCACGGTTGCGGGGCTGCCTTCCGCGCATACGGCCGCCGCGTGGGGGCGCGCCGAGCACAGCAGCCACTATCCCCGACGTGCTCCCGATGGGCAACGGTTGGCTGCCCCGGGATGCTCAGCGCCGGTCCGGGCGCCGCGTCCCGACCCGGATCCGCTGTGCCGTCAGCGGGCCCGGACGCTGTGCCGTCAGCGGGCCAGGAAGCGTCGGATGTGTCCCGCGGCCGCGGCGGGCCGCTCGTAGTGGATCAGATGGCCGACGTCGTCGATGACGCGCAGTTCGGCGGAGCGGAACTCGGCGGCGAGCGCCTCCTGCCCCGCCACTGAACCCAGCTCGTCCAGCGCCCCGGCGACCAGGAGGGTGGGCGCCGAAATCGCGGGCGCCGCCTGCAGGACAGTGCCGCTGATGGAGGACTGGAAGGACTCGCGTAACGTGTCCCTCCCGTTGAACCGGCTGAAATAGCTCCGGTGCTGCTCCTTCACGTAGGCCCGCACGGCGGAGTCCCCGGACTTCGTCATGGCCAGGCTCATCACGTCGGAGATCAGGCGCCAGCGCAGCAGCGGTTCCCCCACGCGCGCGGGCAGGACCGAGCCCACCAAGTAGAAGGCGCCCGCGGCCCGCGACATCAGGGCGTTCGAACCCTCCAGGGCCGGCTCGCAAATCGGGTTGATGAGCACAAGGCGACCGAACTCCTGCGGATGCGCCGCCAGACGGTACGCGGCCACGATGGTCCCGAACGAGTGCCCGAGCAGGATGGTCTCCGGACCCAGATCCAGTTGGGCGGCGAGTTCGCCGACCACCCGGGCATAGCCGGCCGCGTCGTGGGGGACTCCCCGCATCGGCGTCGAGTCCCCGAACCCCGGCAGGTCGGGAACGACGACGGTGTACTCCGCGAGTTCGTCGACGACGAGTTGCAGGCCGTGGTGGTCCCCGCGGAAGCCGTGGACCGCGAGGATGGTTCCGGCGCTGTGGCCGGCGGAGGGGTAGGTCCAGCAGCGCACGTCCGACCCGAGTATTTGGTGTGTGCTGACCAGGGAGTGGCGGGTGGCGGGCATGGTTCCAGCCTACCGGCGCGGCGGACGTGCGCGGCCCGGCATCGGGTGGGGCGTGCCCACGTGCGCCGCACCGGGACCGCCCCGGCCGGACGGACGCCGTCGTGCGGTAAAATGGGCCAATGGTCAAGGAACTGTCGCTAATCTAGCCGCGGGGAGTCTCTCCGCGGCCGCCCCTTCGATGCAAGGGGCTTTTGTGTGTTCGGGGTCCAATCGGGTCCGGCGCCAATCCCACGACCATCATTTCTGCTGAACCAACAAGAAGGCGAATCTAAACGTGAGCACGCAGCACAGCGAAACCGAGGCCACCGGGTCGAGCTACCGATTCCAGGACCTGGAGTCGAAGTGGGCCCCGGTGTGGGACGAGCTTGGCGTGTTCACCCCCAAGGACGACGGTTCGGCCGAGCGCCGATACGTGCTGGACATGTTCCCCTACCCGTCCGGCGATTTGCACATGGGGCACGCGGAGGCCTTCGCCATGGGCGACGTCGTCGCGCGGTACTGGCGGCAGCTTGGATACGACGTGATGCACCCGATCGGATGGGACTCGTTCGGCCTGCCCGCCGAGAACGCCGCGATCAAGCGCAATGCGCACCCCAGCGAGTGGACCTACGCGAACATCGAGACGCAGGCCGCGTCGTTCAAGCGCTACGCGATCAGCGCCGACTGGTCCAGGCGCCTCCACACCTCCGACGCCGAGTACTACCGGTGGACCCAGTGGCTGTTCGTCAGGTTCTACGAGAAGGGCCTGGCCTACCGCAAGGACCACCCGGTGAACTGGTGCCCCAAGGACCAGACGGTTTTGGCCAACGAGCAGGTCGTCAACGGCGCCTGCGAACGTTGCGGCACGCCGGTGACGAAGAAGTCGCTGAACCAGTGGTACTTCAAGATCACCGACTACGCGGACCGGCTGCTCGACGACATGGAGCAGCTGAAGGGCCACTGGCCCGAACGCGTCCTGGCCATGCAGCGGAACTGGATCGGCCGCTCCGAGGGGGCCCACGTCGACTTCGTGATCGAGGCCGCCGGCGGCAGGGCCGAGGCCAAGACCACCGTCTTCACCACCCGCCCGGACACCCTGCACGGTGCCACCTTCTTCGTCGTCGCGGCCGACGCGGAGCTGGCCGGCGAGCTCGTCACGGACGAGCACCGGGCGGCCTTGAAGGCCTACCAGGAGCAGGTCAAGGCGTTGAGCGAGATCGAGCGCCAGTCCACCGAGCGCGAGAAGACGGGCGTGTTCACCGGGCGCTACGCCGTCAACCCGCTCAACGGAGAGAAGCTGCCGGTCTGGGCCGCCGACTATGTCCTGGCCGACTACGGCACGGGCGCCATCATGGCCGTCCCGGCCCACGACCAGCGGGACCTGGACTTCGCCAAGGCGTTCGGCCTGCCCGTGCGCGCGGTCCTGGACACGGGCGAGGACGACCCGGCCGTCACCGGCAACGCGACCACCGGCGAGGGCACCCTGATGAACTCGGGCGAGCTCGACGGACTGAGCAAGGCAGACGGCATCGCCCGCGCCATCGAGATTGTCGAGGCGGCCGGCACCGGCGAGCACACCGTGAACTTCCGCCTGCGCGACTGGCTGCTCAGCCGCCAGCGCTTCTGGGGCACCCCGATCCCAATCATCCACTGCGCCGATTGCGGCGAGGTCCCGGTTCCGGACGACCAGCTTCCCGTCCGCCTGCCGGACAACCTGCGCGGAGAGCAGCTGTCCCCGAAGGGCACCTCCCCGTTGGCCTCCGCCGAGGAATGGGTCAACGTCGACTGCCCCACATGCGGGGGAGCCGCCAAGCGGGACACAGACACGATGGACACGTTCGTGGACTCGTCCTGGTACTTCATGCGCTTTGTGTCCCCCCACTACACGGAGGGGCCGTTCGATCCGGAGGCCATCCGCAACTGGATGCCGGTCGGCCAATACGTGGGGGGCGTCGAGCACGCCATCCTGCACCTCCTCTACTCGCGGTTCTTCACCAAGGTCGTGCACGACCTGGGACTCATCGACGCCGACGAGCCGTTCAGCGCCCTCCTCAACCAGGGCCAGGTGCTCAACGGCGGCAAGGCCATGTCCAAATCGCTGGGCAACGGCGTGGACTTGGGCGAGCAGCTCGACAAGTTCGGCGTGGACGCGGTCCGGCTCACCATGATCTTCGCGTCGCCTCCCGAGGACGACGTCGACTGGGCCGACGTCTCGCCGTCGGGCTCCGCGAAGTTCTTGGCCCGCGCCTGGCGGCTGGCCGGCGACGTCGCCAGCGGACCGGGTGTGGATCCAGCCGCGGGTGACAAGGCCCTGCGCGGCGCCACGCACCGAACGGTCGCCGACGCGCGCGAACTCCTCGACGCCGGCAAGTTCAACGTCGTCGTCGCCAAGACCATGGAGCTGGTCAACGCCACCCGTAAGGCCATCGACGCGGGGGCGGGGGCCGCGGACCCCGCCGTGCGCGAGGCCGCGGAGGCGGTGGCCGTGATCCTGAGCCTCTTCGCGCCATACACGGCCGAGGACATGTGGGCGCAGCTCGGACACCAGCCCTCCGTCGCCAATGCCGGCTGGCCCGTCGTGGACGAGTCGCTGCTGGTGCAGGACACCGTGACCGCCGTCGTTCAGGTCCAGGGCAAGGTCCGCGACCGGCTCGAGGTCCCCGCGGACATCACCGAGGAGGCGCTCCGCGAATTGGCCCTGGCCTCCGACGCCGTGAAGCGCGTGCTTGACGGCCGCGGCCTGCGCACGGTGATCGTGCGCGCGCCGAAGCTCGTTAACATCGTTCCCGCGTAGCCTCGACACTGGCCCGCGCTGCGGGCCGAACGACAGGACGGATCCGAAAGATGGAGCAGAGCGAGGCCGGCGCTCAGCCGGGGAGGCCCGATCGGCAACCCGGCTGGCTGGAGCGACTCCGCGCCCGCGGGCGCGAGGCCGGATCCGGAGGCACCGCCAGGGCGCCGGGACCACGTGTCGCCGTCGTGACGGACTCGGCGGCGGCCGTCCCAGCGACGTGGGCCGCCGGTCACTCCCAGGTGCTGACCGTGGTGTCCATGCCTGTGATGATCGACGGCCAGATGTACACCGAAGGAACCGACGACGTCGAAACCGAGCTGGCCCTGGCCCTGGCGATGGGCAAGGCCGTCCGGACCTCGCGCCCCGCGCCCGGCCAGTTCCTCCGGACCTACCGTTCCCTGGCGGACGACGGATTCGACCACGTCGTCTCAGTCCACCTGTCCTCGAAGCTGTCGGGTACCGTCGAGGCCGCGCGGTGGGCCGCGGGGGAGAGCCCCGTGCCCGTGACCGTCGTGGATTCGGCCACCGTCGGGCTCGCTTTGGGCTTCGCCGTGATGGACGCGGCGCGGGCCGCCGCGGCGGGTGCCGACGCACCCACGGTCGCCGCCATCGCCGAACTCGCGCGGGAGAACTCGATCGGCTTCGCCGTCCCCAGCCTGGACCAGTTGCGCAGGGGCGGCCGCATCGGCGCCGCCGCGAGCGTGCTGGGCACGCTTCTCTCCGTCAAGCCGCTCCTCGGCGTCGCCGACGGCCAGATTGTGGTCAAGGAGAAGGTCAGGACCCTTCCCCGGGCGCTGGTGCGGCTGGTCGCGCTCGCGCGCGAGCAGGCCGGCGAACTCCCGGGAGGCGCCCGGCTCGCCGTCCACTATTTCGGCGACGACGAGCAGGCCATGGAACTCGCCAACGAACTCGCCGGCTCTTCCGCCGAGCCCGTCCTTTGCCAGCCCCTGCCCGCCGTGCTCGCCGCGCACACCGGGGCCGGCGTGCTCGCCGTCGTTGTGGCGGCCGGTCCCGCGGCCGAGGGTCCGGCGCCCGCCGCATAGCCGGAAGCGGGCGCGGAGGCCGCGCGGCGCGCCCGCACGCGCGAGCCCGTCATGCCCTCCACATCCGGGGATCCGGGCGGCGTTTCCACAGCGCCGACACCGTGCGACGGCCGGCACAACCGGGACCATAGCGTGGGGGCATGGTCCGTCACCGGTGGGAGCTTCGCGGCGACACGGCGGGTCCGGTTGTCCCGGCCCGTCGCCTTCGACTGCGCGTCGGCCGCGGCGCGACCCTTTGCCTGCTCCTCGGCGCCCTGGCCTGGATCTGCGTTAGCCTGCTCTTCCACCCGGCTAGTGGTGCGGGTCAGCCGTTGGGAGAGGTCGAGCTGGTTCCCAGCGCCGCAACGGAAACGGCCGGACGGCCGGGAACGGCCGTAGAAGAGGGCACGGCCGGCAACGCGCAGCCGTTGGAGGGGGCCCCAGGCAGCGACGTGGCGGGCGGCGCCCAGGATCCCGCGGGCGACACCGCGCCCGGCGCCGCCGCCGAGGTGGTGGTGCATGTCGCGGGCGCCGTCAAGAAGCCCGGCGTGTACACGTTCCCCGCCGGCACCCGCGCCAACACGGCCGTCCGAAAGGCCGGCGGGCTGACGCACCGCGCCGACCAGTCCGCCATCAACCTGGCGTCGCCCCTTATCGACGGCCAACAGCTGTTGATCCCGTCGCGGGGACCCCGCCCACCGGTGGGTAGCGCGGAGCCACCTGCCGGCGGAGCGGGTCTGCAGAGCGGCAGCGGCCCGGGGGCCGGCGCGGCGGGGCCGGTGAATGTGAACACGGCATCCGCCGCAGAACTCGAGGAACTCCCCGGAGTCGGCCCGGCGATGTCCGCCAAGATCATCGACTTCCGGGAGCGCAACGGACCCATCTCATCGCTGGCCGAACTGGATGCGGTGCCCGGCGTCGGGCCGGCGATGATGGCAAGGCTCGACGGACTCGTGGGGTTCGGGTGACACGGCCATCCGCCGCGCGCCGAGAAAGCCATCCACCGGAGACGGCGGAGGGCGCGGGCCGGAGGCGTCCGGCACGGGCGCTGGCGAGCTGCGCGGCCTTCGCACGGGACCGCTGGCTGGCGCCGGCCGATTCCGCCGGGTCCGAAGGCCAGCGGCCGCCCGCCCTCGATGCCCGGGCACTGTGGTGGGCCGGGGGCGCGTGGGCCGGAGCGTGGGTCTTGGTCCGCCATGGCCTGCCGACGGCGGTGTTCGTCGCGTGCGCGGGGAGCGCGGTGCTCGTCGCGCTCCTGTGGGTTCTCCTGCGCGACAAGGGACTCGTCGCGTGGGGCCGCCACCTGTGGACGCCCTTGGCCCTGTTCCTCGCCGGGACAACCCTGGCCGCGGCGTCCGTCGCGGGGCATGGCCTGGCGTCCGCCGATCCCACGCTGGCGGCCCACCTCGCCGGGGGCGACACGATCCGTTTCAGCGCCCGGCTGCTGGAGGATCCCAGGGAAGTCGAGTCGCCGTCGCGCTTTTCTTCGGAGAACCGTGGGGGCGAGCCGGCCCGTTCCGAACCGGGCGACACGTCCTCCAGTAGGGGAGTCCCCATGGGAGCGCCCACCGACGCGACTGGCGGCGACCGGAAGCTTGCGGCGCCGCACGCATCGCTGATGGCGGCGGCGCGTCTGGAGAGGTACGCCGCCGCGGGCCATTGGCGGTCGGCCTCGGCGGAGGTGGTCCTGGTGCTGTCGGGTGCCCACACGGCCGGCGCGCAGCCTGTCCGTGGCAATCTGGTGGAGGGTCTGGGGCGCGCCTCCGCCGCGCCGGCCGAGGATCGCGGGGCGCTGTGGATCCGTTCGACCTCGACCGCCCGGGTCGTCGAGGAACCGGCGGCCAGCGACCCGGCCCGCTCGCTCCGAGCCCGGTTCTTGGACATCGCGGCCGTCTTGCCCGCTGACGGTCCCGCCCTGCTGCCCGGGATGGTGATGGGCGACCGCAGCGGCCAGGAGGATGATCTCTCCGACGCCATGAAGTCATCGGGTCTGGTACATCTCACCGCCGTCAGCGGCGCGAACTGCGCGATGATCCTCGGGGCGGTCCTGTGGTTGGCCCGCGCAACCGGGCTGGGCCGCGGCGTTGCCTTTCTGGCGTCCATGGTCTGCCTCGTGGGGTTCGTGGTGCTGGTCCGCCCCGAACCTAGCGTTGTGCGCGCCGCGGTCATGGGGGCGGTGGCGGCCGCTGCCGTCTACGCGGGGAGGGGCCGGCAGGCCTTCGCCGCCCTGTGCGCGTGCGTGGTGGCGTTGCTCGTGTGGAACCCCTGGTACGCCGGGGAACCGGCGTTCCAATTGTCGGTCCTGGCCACCGCCGGGATCGTTGTCCTGGGGCGCCCGCTGGCGCTTGTCCTGCGGCGCGCCATGCCCGGCTGGCTGGCCGACGGCACGTCAGTGTGCGTTTCGGCCCAAGTCTTTTGCATGCCGGTACTTGTCGGCCTGAGCGCGGATCTGCCGGTGTACTCGGTGGCGGCCAACATCTTGGTGGCCCCGCTCGTGCCGGTCGTGACCGTGGTCGGAACGTGCGGCCTGCTGCTGTCGGCGCTGCCGACGCCCCTCGTGCTGCCATTCGTCTGGGGCTCCGGCCTCCCGGCCGCACTGGTTGGAACCATTGGGCGGAACGTTGCCGCCCTCCCCGGCGCCACTGTCCCTTGGCCCGAGGGGGGAGCGGGGCAGGCCGCGGCCGCCCTTCTGGCCGCGCTGGCGGTTGTCTCCTCGTGGCTGGCGACCGCCGGCCGCCGCGCCGTGCGCGGACCGGACGACGGAGCCGCCGCGGCGGCTGCCCCGGAACGCGCCGGATTGCCGCACCCGCACGCGCGCACCGGTGCGGCCGCGACCGGGACCGTGGCATTGGCCCTGCTGGCTGGCATCACCGTACCGGCCACGGCTCTCGACCCCACGGGGCCGGGGCCGTGGGACGTGGCGCTGTGCGACGTGGGCCAAGGCGATGCCCTGGCCCTACGGACCGGGGACCGCAGCGCGGTCGTCGTCGACACGGGGCCCGATCCCGCCGCCGTCGACGACTGCCTCAAGGGGCTGGGCATCGACGCCGTGGATGCGCTCTTCGTGACCCACCTCCACGCCGACCACGACGGGGGCGTCGCCGGCGTCTTCAACGGCCGACGCGTCGACCGGACATACTTCTCCAGCGCCGACCCGGCCGAAAGCCCACCCGGCGTGCCGCCAACGCACAGGGTGCTGCGGGCACACGCCGGAAATTCGGGCCGTGAGGGGCCCGTGGACTGGGTCGTGATCTCTCCCGGGCCCGGCGAGGCGTCGCCGAGCGAGAACGACGCGTCCCTCGTCGTCCTCTTCACCCTTGCGGAGCACCCGGCCGCCACGGGTGCCCGGCGGCAGCGCCCCACGCTCTTGGCCACCGGCGACATCGAGACCGAGGCCATGCGCCAGGTACTGGGGGAGCATCCGGAATTGCGGGCGGACGTGCTCAAGGTCAGCCACCACGGCGCCAGGAACGGCGGAACGGACGTGGTCGAACAGGTCGGGGCGAAGATCGCACTGATCAGCGTTGGCGCGGACAACAGCTACGGCCACCCGGCGCCCGAGACCCTCGCTGCGCTGGAAGGGGCCGGGATGGCGACGTTCCGAACGGACCTCTCCGGAACCCTCCTGCTTCGCTTCACCGACCGTGGCACCGCCGAGGTCGTGGGAACGGCGATCGGCGGGAGCCGGAGCGGGTTTCCCTAGAGGAGATAGGATTCAGGGGCACACTCGCGGCGGAAGGCGGACTCGGAATGGCTGCAGGCAAGTCGGCGCCCGGCAGGGGCACGGCCAAGGCGGGACCGGGCGACGCCTGGCGAACCGTCGAACCCGCGCCGCTGGTCCTGCTCCTTGGGCCGGAGGCCTACGTCGCCGGACGAGCCTTCGAGCGCATCAGGACCCTGGTCCGCGAACGCGCGGGCGGAGCCGAGACCACCGAGTTCGACGCGGTCGCCTACCAGCGCGGCGAGTTGCTGATGGCCGCCAGCCCCTCTCTGTTCGGTGAGGCGAAAGTCATCGAGGTCCGTTCGCTGGCCACCATGAACGAAGATTTCCTGGAGGATGCCCTCGCCTACTGTGCCTCCCCGGCGTCCGACGTGGTGGTGGCCATGCACCACTCCGGCGGCAACCGCGGCAAAAAACTACTCGATGCCCTCCGGTCCGCCGGCGCGGTCGTTGTCGATTGCCAGCCCCTGAAGAAGGACGCCGAGAAGCTGGATTTCGTGGCCCAGGAGTTCCGCCAGGCCAAGCGCCGCATTCAGCCCGACGCGGCCCGAGCGCTCGTCGCCGCCGTCGGGTCCGACCTCGCGGAGCTTGCCGCCGCGTGCACCCAACTGGTGCAGGACACCCAGGGCGACGTTGGCAAGGAAACGGTTGACAGCTACTTCGGCGGCCGTGTGGAGGCCACAGGGTTCAAGGTCGCCGATGCCGCCCTCACCGGACGGGGGGCCGTCGCCTTGAGCACGCTGCGGCACGCCCTGGCCACGGGGACCGACCCCGTGCCGATCGTCGCCGCCTTGGCCATGAAGCTGCGGCAGGTCGCCAAGGTCGCGGGCCAACGAAAGTCGTCCGGGCAGTTGGCGAAAGAACTGGGCATGGCCCCTTGGCAGGTCCAACAGGCTCAGGAACAGGCGCAGTACTGGACCCCCGACGAACTGGTCAAGTGCCTGCGCCTTGTCGCGGAGGCCGACGCACAGGTCAAGGGCGCGTCGAGGGACCCCGAGTACGCGGTCGAGCGCGCCGTGACGGGAATCGCCTTGGCCGCACGCCGCTGATCCCGCCCGCCGGGAACCGGCGCCGGCCGCAGCGCATCGCGGGCGCCGGCATCGGGGCCACGCTTCGCGCAAGCCTTGACCGCACAAAAAAGGATGGCCGCCCCGGAATCCGGGGCGGCCATCTTGCGCTAAAGCGTCCTGCCTAGAGGGCAGAAACCTTCTTCGAGATCGCGGACTTGCGGTTAGCGGCGTTGTTCTTGTGAACGACACCCTTGCTGACGGCCTTGTCCAGCTTGCGGCTGGCGGTGGCCAGCGCGGTGCCGGCGGCATCCTTGTCGGCGGCGGCCACGGCCACGTTGACGGAGCGGATGGCCGTCTTCAGCTCGGACTTGATGGCCGCATTACGCAGGCGCGCCTTCTCGTTGGTGAGGATGCGCTTCTTCTGGGACTTGATATTTGCCACTGGATAAACTCTCTTGCTTTTCGCGGATGGGTCAGTGAGGGTTCACTCCAGAGCCATCGACTGAGCGGCGTGGGGATACCTATGGCGACTCGGGAGAAGTGCCCGTCGACCTGCGCGGACACACAGCAGTCAATGTTAGCAGGAATGCCCCGGCCCCGCGATTCCGGGGTTCCCCGGCGCGTCGCCCCGCGCGGACGGACACCCTTGGCGCCGCCCGAAGAGGGGCTGGCCCCCACCGTGGTCCGCCCTACGCCCTACGCCCGCCTGCCCGCGAGCCGGCGGGCGACGGCGTCGAACCTGGTCCTGTCGAGCACGGCGCCCTCGCGCCGGATGCCGCGTGGATCGAGCCGAACCACCCGGTCCAGTTTCACTTCGCTCGGGCGGCCCTGCGAGTCCCATGCTCCTGTGCCCACATCCACGTAGTCCGCGTTGGCGTCGCTGGCATTGTTGCGGTCCTTCGACGTGAGCATCAGGCCCAGGAGGTATCCGGAGTCGCGCCCCACCAGCAGGACCGGGCGGTCCTTGCCCCGCGTGTGGTCCTCCTCGTAGGGCACCCACGCCCAGACGACCTCTCCCGGATCGGGTTCGCCGTCCGGCCGGGGGCTATAGGCGGGACGCAGCGCCCCGGCGAAGTCGCCCGGATAGCCGCCGGCCTCCCAGCCCGGTCCGGTGTTCGCGGACGCGGACCCCGGTCGCCCACCGTTGCCGGCACGCGCACGGCCGGAGGCCCGCGGCCGGGGACGGCCGGCCGGGGGAGCGCCCGCGCGGCCCGCGGAGGAACCCGCGGAGCGAATCAGGCGCAGCGCCGACCCGATGAGTTTTGCGACCGTCTGTCCATTGAGCTGCATGGCCACACGGTACCAGCCGTCTCCGCGCCCGCGGCGGCGGGGGAGCGGGCGCCCGTCGAAGCATGGGAGAATGGGTTTTTGCGGTGCTTCCGCGCCCAGTTCATTTGCCTTCCGTACAGAGCGAGGTCACCCACGTGTCTCCCATGGCCCGCACCGCACCGGTGCCCGCCGCCACCGATCCGGCGATCATCAGGAACTTCTGCATCATCGCCCACATCGACCATGGCAAGTCCACCCTGGCCGACCGGATGCTGCAGTCCACCGGAGTGGTACAGCAGCGGGACATGAAGGCCCAGTACCTGGACCGGATGGACATCGAGCGCGAGCGCGGCATCACCATTAAGAGCCAGGCCGTGCGCATGCCGTGGGAAGTGAACGGCACCGCCTACGCCCTCAACATGATCGACACGCCGGGCCACGTGGACTTCACCTACGAGGTCTCCCGGTCCCTCGCCGCCTGCGAAGGCGCAGTCCTGCTGGTGGACGCGGCGCAGGGCATCGAGGCGCAGACGCTCGCCAACCTGTACCTGGCGATGGAGAACAACCTCGCCATCATCCCGGTGCTCAACAAGATAGACCTTCCGGCGGCGCAGCCGGAGAAATACGCCGCCGAGCTGGCCAACCTCATCGGCGGCGATCCGGACGACGTGCTTCGGGTGTCCGGCAAGACCGGCGCGGGCGTCGAAGTGCTTCTGGACAAGATCGTGCGCGATCTGCCCGCCCCCGTGGGCGATCCCAACGCGCCGGCGCGGGCCATGATCTTCGATTCCGTCTACGACACCTACCGCGGAGTCGTCACCTACGTTCGGGTGGTCGACGGGCACCTGAGCCCCCGTGAGCGCATCCAGATGATGTCCACCCGCGCGAGCCACGAACTGCTCGAGATCGGTGTGAGTTCCCCCGAGCCCACCCCGAGCCCGGGCCTGGGCGTGGGCGAGGTGGGCTACCTCATCACGGGCGTGAAGGACGTGCGCCTGTCCAAGGTCGGCGACACCGTTACGAACCTCGCCAAGCCGGCCGCCACGTCGCTGGGCGGCTACGAGGACCCCAAGCCCATGGTGTTCTCCGGCCTCTACCCGATCGACGGCTCCGACTACCCGATCCTGCGCGACGCGCTGGACAAGCTGCAATTGAACGACGCCGCATTGACGTACGTGCCGGAAACCTCCGTTGCGCTGGGCTTCGGCTTCCGCGTCGGCTTCCTCGGCCTGCTGCACCTCGAGATCGTGCGCGAGCGTCTGGAGCGCGAGTTCAACCTGGACCTCATCTCCACCGCGCCCAACGTGGTCTACGAGGTCATGACCGACGACAGGAACATGGTCACGGTCACGAACCCCAGCGAGTTCCCCACGGGCAAGATCCTCGAGGTCCACGAGCCCATGGTCGCGGCGACCATCCTGGCGCCCAACGAGTTCGTCGGCGCCATCATGGAGCTGTGCCAGTCGCGGCGCGGCCAGATGCGCGGGATGGACTACCTCTCGGAGGAGCGCGTTGAACTGCGCTACTGGCTGCCCCTCGCCGAGATCGTTTTCGACTTCTTCGACATCCTCAAGTCCAAGACCCGCGGCTATGCGTCGCTGGACTGGAAGGCGGACGGCGAACAGGTCGCCGACCTGGTCAAGGTCGACATCCTGCTTCAGGGCGAACAGGTCGACGCCTTCAGCGCGATCACGCACAAGGATAAGGCCTACTCCTACGGCACGATGATGACGTCGAAGCTGCGCGAGCTCATTCCGCGGCAGCAGTTCGAGGTCCCGATCCAGGCGGCCATCGGCTCGCGCATCATCGCCCGCGAGAGCATCCGCGCGATCCGCAAGGACGTGCTCGCAAAGTGCTACGGCGGGGACATCTCCCGCAAGCGCAAGCTTCTGGAAAAGCAGAAGGAAGGCAAGAAGCGGATGAAGATGGTCGGCCGCGTCGAGGTGCCGCAAGAGGCGTTCATCGCCGCGCTGTCCTCCGACGACTCCAAGGACAAGGGCAAGAAGTAGCCCCATGCCCTCAGCCTTGCCGCTGGGCGATCCGGCCCCGGCCGATGGCCTGCTTCCGAGCTCCACCCGCGAAGGCGCGGGGACCCGCCCCTTCTGCGTGTATGTCCACATTCCGTTCTGCGCCGTGCGGTGCGGGTACTGCGACTTCAACACGTACACGGCGCACGAACTGGGGTCCGGCGCCACGCAGGACACCTACGCCCAGGCCGTCGCCGCCGAGCTCGAGTTCGGGGCGGGCGTCATCGAGTCCTCCGGTCTACCGCCGCGGCCGGTCGAGACCGTCTTCTTCGGCGGAGGCACGCCGACGCTCCTACCGGCCGAGGACCTCGCTTCGGTCCTGCGGCGCATCGACGACCTGTGGGGGCTCGCGCCGGGCGCCGAGGTCACCACGGAAGCCAATCCGGACTCGGTGACGCCCGAGTCACTCCGCGTGCTGGCGGCGGCGGGCTTCACGCGCGTCTCGTTCGGCATGCAGTCGGCGGTGCCGCACGTCCTGAAGACGCTGGACCGGACGCACCGCCCCGAGCGCGTGGGCCTCGCCGTCCAGTGGGCCCGCGAGGCCGGACTGGCGGTCAGCGTGGACCTGATCTACGGAACCCCCGGCGAAAGCCTGGAGGACTGGCGGACCAGCCTGGAAACGGCGCTGTCCTACGCGCCGGACCACATTTCGGCCTACGCGCTGATCATCGAGGACGGCACACGCCTGGCCGCACAGATCCGGCGCGGCGGAGTGCCCAACATCGACGACGACGACCACGCCGACAAGTACTTGCTGGCGGACTCGATGCTGTCGGCCGCGGGGTTCGAATGGTACGAGGTCAGCAACTGGAGCCGCTCGGGCGCCACGCGTTGCCGGCACAACATCGCGTACTGGACCGGCGCGGACTGGTGGGGCGCCGGGCCCGGCGCGCATTCGCACGTGGGCGGCCTGCGCTGGTGGAACGTCAAGCACCCGTCCGCGTACCAGCAGCGAATCGACGCGGGGGTCTCCCCGGCGGCGGGGAGGGAGACGCCGGACGACGAAGCACGGTACCTCGAGCGCGCGATGCTCCTGACGCGGATCTCCGACGGCATGCCCATTGCCCTGTTGCGGCCCGAGGGGCGCTCCGCCGTCGCCGGCCTGATCGCCGACGGACTGGTAGATGGCGCGGCCGCGCTGCACGGAACCATTGTGCCCACGCTCAACGGACGGCTCCTGGCGGACGCGATCGTGCGGCGGCTGCTGGACTTCTGATCCGGGCGCGGCCCGAGGGTCACGGACACGCGGCGCCGATCGGCACCGCGGCGAAACCCGGGGTCGGTGTGGGGCCCGCCGCCTAGTGGAGCAAGCGCAGGTTGAGCGGGTACCGGTAGGGCCGGCCGCGATTGACCTCGATGCCGGCGACGACGCCGCTGACCGTCAGGTAGACCCAGATGGCGACCGCGACGACGGCGAAGAAGCCGCCCACCACGGGAATCAGGGTCAGGATGTTGGCCAACATCGCCAACACGGTCAGTGGCGCGGTGAAGTTCAGCGCCTCTTTGGACTCCTGCGCGGTGAACGGACCGCGACCCCGGTAGACGAAGTAGATCACCGCGGACGGCACGAAGCCCAGGATCGCTCCGAAGTGGGCGATCGTTGCCCATTGCCGGTCCTCTGAGGGACTCAGCGGCAGCGGAGCGGGGGAGGAGGCCTCGTAGTGCCTCTGGTCCCCGGAACCGTTCCGTGCCTTTTCGTCGAACCCGTGGGTCACGCCCGCGTCTCCATTCATGGATGCCAATTGCCGTCAGTTTATCCGAGAAGCACGCCGGCGGCGCACGCGGCCCGCGCATCCGCCCCCGATCTTCCGGGGGCACCGGAGTGCGGCGGCCGCGACCTACCCGCCGTCGGCCGTCAGGAAGTCGATGACCTCCTCGACGCGGCCCAACAGGCTCGGCTCCAAGTCGGCGTAGCTCGAGACGCTGCCCAGCAGCCGCTTCCACCCGAGCGCGACGTCTGCCGGCGTCGAGTGGGGCCATCCGAGCCCACGAAGGATGCCCGTTTTCCAGTCTGTGCCGCGCGGGACGACGGGCCAGGCCCGGATGCCCAGCACGGACGGCCGGATGGCCTGCCATACGTCCACATAGGGGTGCCCGACGACGAGGACGTTGCCGCGCGCGCCGGGCACGGCCATGGCCTCCGCGGCGATCTTCGCCTCCTTGCTCCCGGGGACCAGGTGGTCCACCAGGATGCCCAGACGGCGGCCCGGCCCGGGGCGGAAATCGCGGACGAAGGACGCGAGGTCGTCGACGCCGTGGAGCGGCTCCACCACCACGCCCTCGACCCGAAGGTCGTGGCCCCAGACCTTCTCGACGAGCTCGGCGTCGTGTTTGCCCTCCACCCATATGCGGCTGGCACGCGCGGTACGCGCCTTGAGGTTGTCCACGCGCACCGAGCCAGAGGCCGTTCGGACCGGGCCGGCGGGAGCCATGCCGGACACGGGTTCGACGAGTTCGATCGGTTCGCCCTCCAGCAGGAACCCGAAGCCGGTGCGGAAGGACTTCGTCTTGCCGCGCCGGTCCTCCAGGACCACAATGCGCATTCCGCCGGCCTTCTCCACGCGCACGACCTCGCCGACCCACTCGGATTGGACGTCCTCAAGCAAGAGGCCCAGCGCCGCGGGGACCTTCCGAAGTTCGCGGCGGCGCGGCGCGGAGATCTCCTGCGCGCCCCATTCGTAGTTGTTCACGGAACCAGACAGCCTTTCGTCGTGCGCCCCCTCGGGCGACGGTGCGCTCCGGCCACCCGGCGCGCAGCCACCATGCTAACAACGGTGAAAGGTATTAGACTTAGCACTTGAACACGTCGAGTGCTAAGCACCGGCGTCTTCCGACATTTTGCAGCGAGACGAAGATTGGAGGGACGGGATGTCCGAACCGCGACGCCTCGAGGTCCTCCGGGCCATCGTCGAAGACTATGTGCATTCCCGCGAGCCGGTGGGATCGAAGGCCCTCGTGGAGCGCCACCACCTGGGCGTCTCGGCGGCAACCATCCGGAACGACATGGCCGCGCTGGAGGACGAGGGCCTCATCGCGGCCCCCCACACGTCGTCGGGCCGCATCCCCACGGAACAGGGCTACCGCCGCTTCGTGGACCGCATCGAGGACGTGCGCCCACTTTCGCCCGCCGAGCGGCGCGCCATCCAGTCGCTCATCGACGGAGCGGACGACGTCGACGACGTGCTCGAGCGGACGGTCAGGCTCCTGGCCCAGCTGACCCACCAGGTCGCGGTCATCCAGGTGCCCCAGTACAGCGACGCGGCGGTGCGCCACATCGAACTGGTGGGTCTGGGCTCCGGGCAGGTGCTGACCGTCCTCATCAGCACGTCGGGCAAGGTGGAACAGCGGGTGGTCCTCACGCCGCCGGAGACCTCGGACGACGACCTGCACACCCTGAAGGCTGCCTTTATGGGCGCGGCCGCCGCGGGCAAGCTGGCCGAGCTTGCGGCCCTTGCGGCGACCGCCGTGGACACCGTTCCCGCCCGCCTTCGGATTGCCGCGCGCATCATCGCCGGCGCCCTCGGGACCCTGGGCGACAACAGCGTGGTCGACCGGATCGTGATGGCCGGAACCGCCAACCTCGCCCGCTCCACGGGGGACTTCCCGTTGACCATCACGCCGGTCCTCGAGGCGCTGGAGGAACAGGTGGTGCTCCTGCGGCTGTTCTCGGAGATGGAGATGGACGCCCGCGGCATCGCGGTGCGCATCGGCAGCGAGAACGCGTACGGTGGACTGGTCGAAACCTCGGTGGTCGCCACGGGCTACGGACCGGGCCAATCGGCCAAAATAGGCATCCTCGGCCCGACCCGCATGGACTACCCCAGCAGCATGGCCGCCGTGCGCGCGGTCGCCCGCTATCTTTCCCGGATCTTGGCCGGCTGACGCCTGCCTCCCGGTACACCAAGCATCGAAACGCAGGAAAGGACACAGCGAACACTGTGAGCAACCACTACGACGTGCTCGGCGTCGCGCAGGACGCGACCACCGAGGAGATCAAAAAGGCGTACCGCAAACTGGCGCGCAAGCTGCACCCGGACGTCAATGCGGCGGAGGGCGCCGCCGACGAGTTCAAGCTCGTCACCCGCGCCTACGAGGTGCTGTCCGATCCCGAGAAGCGCCGGAACTACGACGCCACGGGGAACGAGAACGGCAACGCCGGCGGCGGCGGACCGGGCGCCGGATTCGGCTTCAACGACATCTTCGAACAGTTCTTCGGCGGACAGGGCCAGTCCGCCGGCCCCGCGTCCCGGCGTAGCCGTGGCCGCGACGCCCTCATCACCGCCACCATCGACCTCAAGGACGCGGTGCAGGGGGTCGTCTACCCGCTGGAAATGGAGACCGCCGTCACCTGCAAGACCTGCGAGGGCTCGTGCTGCCAGCCGGGCACATCGCCCGAGACCTGCACCATTTGCCACGGCCGCGGGCAGATCCAGCGGCCGGTGCGCTCCTTCCTCGGCCAGATGATGACCGTGGAGACCTGCAGTGCCTGCCGCGGGTTCGGAACCACGCTCCCCAGCCCGTGCAACGAGTGCATGGGCCAGGGCCGAGTGCGCGAGCGCGTGAGCAAGCAACTCAAGGTCCCAGCCGGCGTCGCGACGGGCACGCGAATTCACCTCGCCGCACAGGGCGAGGCCGGCCCCGGCGGGGGCCCGGCCGGAGATCTCTACGTCGAAATCGACGTTCGTCGGCACCCGGTCTTCGAGCGCGAGGGCAACGATCTCCACGCCACGCTCACGGTTCCGATGACGGCCGCGGCCCTCGGCGCCGACCTGGACCTCGACACTTTCGACGGCGCCCAGGACATCCGCGTCGAGGCCGGAGCGCAGTCCGCGGACACCATCCGCCTTGCGCAGCTCGGCGTGCCGCGCCTGCGTGGCGGCGGCCGCGGAGACCTGATCGTCCACCTCCAGGTCGAGACGCCCACGAAGCTCGACGCCGAGCAGCGGGACCTGCTTGAACAGCTGGCCCGGCTGCGCGGCGAGGAAGTGGCCGAGGGCCGGCTCTCCGAGCGCGGCGGCGTCTTCTCCCGCTTCTTCGACAAGCTCGGCCACCGCGGCTGATGAGCAACCAGGCGTTCCGCGTCGACCCGGCGGCGCTCGTTGGCGCGGCGCCGGGCGACACCGTGCCGCTCGACGGCCCGGAGGGCCACCACGCCGTGTCCGTCAAGCGGGTGCGGGAAGGCGAGCGCATTGACCTGGTCGACGGCGACGGGCGGCGCGCGGTCTGCGTGGTCACTTCCACGGCGAAAGGATCCCTGGAGGCCAAGATCGAGGGACTCGAGCTCGCGCCCCCGCCGGGCCTGCGCACGGTTTTGGTCCAGGCGCTGGCCAAGGGGGACCGCGACCTGCAGGCCGTCGAGTCCGCCGTCGAGCTCGGCATCGACCACGTGGTCCCGTGGCAGGCCGAGCGCTGCGTCGTGCGCTGGTCCGCCGATAAGGCCGCCAAGGGTCGCGCGAAGTGGGAAGCAACGGTCCGCGCCGCCGTCAAGCAGTCGAGGCGCTCGCGCGAGCCGTCGGTCGGGGAGACCGTGGGCACGGCCCAGCTGGCGGCCCTCGCCGCCGACGGGACGGCGCCGGAGCCCGGCCGCCGCCTAATGGTGGTCCTCCACGAGGAGGCCGCAAGCCCGCTGTCGCGGGTCGTCGCGGAATGGCTCGCCGAAGGGCCGAAGCCGGCCGAAATCCTCCTGGTCGTCGGGCCCGAGGGCGGCATCGCCCCCGGCGAGATCGACAAGCTGGTGGCGGCCGGCGCCACGACGGCGTCGCTCGGAACGAATGTCCTGCGGGCCTCGACCGCCGGGCCCGCCGCACTCGTTTTGGTCCGCCATCTTGCCGGGCTCCTGGACGGGCGGCCCTAGCGCCCCGCGCCCACGGCGGGCGGCCTCCCGTGAGGACCCCCCCGTCGGAAGATTGCCCTATTCCACCGTCAAGCGCTTGGTGTCCTCGCTCAGGCGTTCTCCGCTCTTGGCGCCCTGACCCCACACGGCAAGCTGGTACTCGCCCGGCTCCATGGCGATCACGAGCTCGTATTCGTCGGCGGGGAGGTCGCCGGACCCCAGCGCTACGGCACCCTGGGACACGACCTCTGCCGGGTCGCCGTCCTGCACGCGCCGAACCTCCCAGCGAGTGCCGCCCGGAAACGCCGCCGACACCCCATGGATGGTCAGTCGGCCGGCGGTGTAGGCGCCGTCGTGCTGGGGTTCGATGATCCAGAGGGGGGCGCGCAGGCTGGCCACACGCTCGATGGGTCCCTCCAGGGGGATGTGCCCGAACGCCTGGTATCCCGTGTGGCCGTCCACCAGGACGGTCACACGGGCCGGGGCCGTGCCCGTGATCAGCCCGGCGTTTGCCGCCGCCCCCGTCGCCGTATAGACAAGTTGCTGGACGGCTCGCTCCGCCAGTCCCCGATCCAACTGCCGGGAGAACGCGTCGGCGGAGAGGTCGACGGTGATGACGTTGTCGGTGTCGATGGACGTACCGATGCGCGCCGCCGGCGACCAGACATTGAAGTAGTCGGGATCCGTGGGTGTCTGCTCCAGCATGTACTTGATGCTGGTTGTGATGGGATCGCCCTGGTCCTCGGCCTGGCGGTACTCGCGGTAGAGGTACACCGTGGAGTCCCGCTCGCCCAGCCAATAGATGGGGGAGAGGCGGTGGCTGCTCAGCTTCTCGAGCGGGGCGGCGTCCGTCTTCGCCGAGGCCACGGGAGCCGAGGCGGAGGCTCCGTCCGGCATGGTGCTGGTCGACGCGCCGGTGCCCCCCGCGCACGCCGAGACTGTGCCGAGGCACGCCACAAGCGCCAAAACAGCCAAGCGGGAGCTGGTGCGCCTGCGGTGCCGAGGGCTTGTCAACGTGGTCCTTTTCATGGTGGAGGGGCGCGGTCGCCATGGCCGCCCACACCAAGCTTGGCATAGTGGGCCCCCTCGGGAGCACCGGGTTCCGGTGTTGACGCCGGACTGTTGTACTACCGATATGTCCCGTTGTTGCACTAATTACCGGTGCGTACAAGTGGCGGGCGCGCTACCGCGCGGCGGGCCGCCGTGCCGCCGCCCGTGTTCGACAAGCGTGTTCAAGTACGATGGAAGGGCGCCGGAAACGCCTCGGAGAACCCCGGGTCGGGATAGGCCGGCGCACAGCAACGGGAGGCGACGCCGCCAGCATGACCCAAGACGCCGACAAGCCACAACAGGACTCCGGTGCGGCCGACGTGGTGCGCTTCGACACCACGGATCAGATGGTCGCAACACTAGGAGCGCACGACGAGGTGCTGCGGATCGTGCAAGGCGTCTACCCGCTGGCGAAGCTCCACGTGCGCGGCAACGAATTGACGATCGCTGGCGACGCCGTGGACGCCGCGAAGGCGATGCGCGTCGTCACCGAGGCGCGCGGGCTCGCGGCCGGCGGCACGCGGATTTCGGCCCACCTGGTCGAACAACTCGTTCGCATGGTGGAGGCGCCCTCGTCCGTCCCTGGAAGCGCCAGCGGTGTGTTCGGCCTCAACATCCTTTCGGGGCGCGGCCGCAGCATCCGCCCCAAGACCGTGAACCAGAAGTCGTACGTGGACGCCATCGACGACAACACGGTCATCTTCGGCATCGGCCCTGCGGGCACCGGCAAGACGTTTCTCGCCATGGCCAAGGCCGTGCAGGCCCTCCAGGCCAAGGAAGTCAGCCGCATCATCCTGACCCGCCCGGCGGTGGAGGCCGGAGAGAAGCTCGGCTTCCTGCCGGGAACCCTGACGGACAAGATCGATCCCTACCTGCGCCCCCTTTACGACGCGCTGCACGACATGGTGGACCCGGAGTCCATTCCGCGGCTCATCGCCGCGGGGACCATCGAGGTGGCACCTTTGGCGTACATGCGCGGCCGCACCCTGAACGACGCCTTCATCATCCTCGACGAGGCGCAGAACACAACGCCGGAGCAGATGAAGATGTTCCTGACCCGCCTTGGCTTCGGCTCCAAGATCGTGGTCACCGGGGACATCACCCAAATCGACCTGCCCGGCGGCACGAAGTCCGGCCTCAAGGTGGTCAGCGAGATTCTCGACGACGTGGAGGACATCGCCTTCCGCACGCTGGACGCCAGCGACGTGGTGCGCCACCGGCTCGTCTCCGACATCGTGACGGCCTACGAGACCTGGACGGAACGCGAGTCCGCACCGCCCATCGACTGGCGCACACGCCGCACCAACCGCCGTCCGGGACGGCCGTCCGCGGCCGCGCCCGCAGACGGGGAGGGCTAGCCGTGTCCGTGGAGGTCAACAACGAGTCGGCCTTGGAGGCGGACCTCGAGCAGCTGAGCCGCCTCGGCCGCCACATCCTGGACTCCCTCTATGTCCACCCCGAGGCCGAGGTTTCGATCATCCTGGTGGACGAGGACGCGATCGAGCGCCTGCACATCGATTGGATGGACCTCCCGGGTCCCACCGACGTGATGTCGTTCCCGATGGACGAGTTGCGCCCGGGCAGCCCGGGAAGCCCCACACCGGCCGGGATGCTCGGCGACATCGTAATCTGCCCCCAGGTCGCGGCCCAACAGGCGCGGCGCGGGGGCCACAGCACGGCGGACGAGATTCTCCTGCTGGCCACCCACGGCATGCTGCACCTCCTCGGCTACGAGCACGACGAGCCGGAGGACAAGGAAGAGATGTTCTCTCTCCAGCGCGGCCTGCTCGAGGCCTTCCTGGGGCGCCCCGCCCCACGCGAGACCACCGAATGACCGCAGTCGTCCTCGCGGCGCTGTCGGCGGCGTTCATTTCCTGCGCCGCCCTGCTCACGGCCGCCGAGTCGGCGTACCTGTTCCTCCCGCGGTCCGAGGCGGAGCAAATGCTCGCCGAGCGCCCCCGGAAGCGGCTGCGGCAGATCCTTTCCGAACCCACGGCCCACACGCACGCCGTCCGGTTCTGGCGCATTTGGTTCGAGACCGCGTCGGCCGTCGCCATCGCCATCCTCTACTTCGACCTCCTGGACGACGTCTGGCTCGCGGGTCTCCTCGCCACCGTGACCATGGCCGCCATCGGCTTTGTGCTGGTCGGGGTCTCTCCCCGCCGGCTCGGCCGGGTCCGGGCGGCCGGCGTCGTGGCCTTCACGGCGCCGCTGGTGCGTTTCCTCCGCGTCATCCTCGGCCCGGTGCCCGGTTGGCTGGTGCGGCTGGGGTCAGCCATGGCTCCCGGCACGCCCGTGCAGGAGGAGGCGTTCTTCACCGAAGAGCAGTTCCGGGACATGGTGGACCGCGCGAACGAGGCCGACATGATCGAGGACGTCGAAGCGGACCTCATCCATTCCGTGTTCGAGCTCGGCGACACGCGCGTCCGCTCCGTTATGGTGCCACGCACCGACATGGTCACGGTCGACGTCGGCACGTCCCTGCGTAGCGCCATGAGCCTGTTCCTGCGTTCGGGCTGCTCGCGCATCCCCGTCATCCGCGACAACACGGACCAGATCGTGGGCATCGTGTACCTCAAGGACGTGGCGGCCCGGCTGCACACCAACCCCGACGACCACCGTCCCGTCGAGGCCGTCTGCCGCGACGTGAGGTACGTGCCCGAATCGAAGTCCGTCGCCGAGCTCCTGCAGGAACTCCAGCGCGAGTCCACGCACGTGGCCATCGTCATCGACGAGTACGGTGGAACCGCGGGTCTGGTCACGCTGGAGGATCTCATCGAGGAGATCGTCGGCGAGATCGACGACGAGTACGACACCACCAGAACCGAATCCGAGCACGTCGGCGACGGCGTCCACCGCATCAGCGCGCGCATGTCGATCGACGACTTGGGCGAACTGTTCGACCGGACCATCGACGACGACGAGGTCGACACGGTCGGCGGGCTGCTTGCCAAGACGCTTGGACGCGTGCCAATTGTCGGGTCCGAGGTCAGCGTTGGGGGCGTACGCCTCCACGCCGAACGGCTGGAGGGGCGCCGCAACCGGATCGGGTACATCCTGGCCTGGCTCGACTCCGGAACGCCGGGCGACGGCACGGCATCGGAAGACGGCTCGACCGGCCGCATGGAAACCGCCCACCCGGGCGACACCACAAGGGAATAGGAACCATGCCAGACAAGAACACCGGACAGGGCGGACTGCTCCCGAGCGAGTGGCCTGCGGGCTTCCGCGCCGGCTTCACCTCATTCGTCGGCCGCCCCAACGCCGGCAAGTCGACGCTCACCAACGCGCTGGTCGGCCAGAAGGTCGCCATCACGTCCGCCAAGCCGCAGACGACGCGGCACACCATCCGCGGCATCGTGCACCGGCCGGACGCGCAGCTTGTCCTCGTCGACACTCCCGGGCTCCATCGCCCGAGGACGCTCCTGGGCCAGCGGCTCAACGACCTGGTCGCGGACACCCTCAGCGAGGTGGACGCCATCGGCTTCTGTCTGCCCGCCAACGAGAAGATCGGTCCGGGCGACCGGTTCATCGCTGCGCAACTGGCGCAGCTGCGCAGCAAGCCGATCGTCGCAATCGTCACCAAGGCCGACCTGGTGGACCGGGCCGCCCTGATGCGGCAACTGCTCGCCGTGACGGCGCTGGGCACCGAGACACTGGGCGAGCGCGGTTGGGCGGCCGTCATCCCCGTCTCGGCCACCGGAGACTTCCAGGTCGGGGCCGTCGCCGACGTTCTTGTGGAGCAGATGCCGGTGTCCCCGCCGCTCTACCCGGACGGCGAGCTCACGGACGAGCCGGAGGCCATCATGGTCGCCGAGCTGATCCGCGAGGCCGCGCTCGAGGGACTCGGCGACGAGCTCCCGCACTCGCTGGCCGTTGTGGTCGAGGAAATGATCCCGCGGGAGGGCCGCCCCGAGGACAACCCGCTGTTGGACGTGCACGTGAACCTCTTTGTGGAGCGTTCGTCCCAGAAGGCCATCATCATCGGGCGGGCCGGGTCCCGCCTGCGGGAAGTGGGCACGCGCTCCCGCAAGGCGATCGAGAAACTCCTCGGGACGCGCGTCTACCTGGATCTCCACGTGAAGATCGCCAAGGACTGGCAACGCGATCCGAAGCAGCTTGGGCGGCTCGGATTCTGACGCCGGGGGCGCCGCCGCCCCCGGCGCCGCAACAATGCGCGGGCGCCGCGGGGGATGTGCGTCACGGATGCTAACCTGAGAAACATGCGTGCGGGAATGCTTCTACTTAGCCGCCGCGGCGAGGCAACACGGGGCCAACGGTCCTAGGCCGAACCCTCGCTGCGGAGTTTCGTGCTGCCGGCCACCATTTTCAACCTCCACTGAAAAGGCCACCTGAACATGCGTAACGCCCAAAAGCCCTCCGGAATGCCGATCCACAAGTACGTCCCGTTCCAGGAACAGATCGAAGTGTACCTGCCGGATCGCACCTGGCCGGACAAGACGATCACCAAGGCCCCGCGTTGGTGCGCGGTCGATCTGAGGGACGGCAACCAGGCCCTCATCGACCCCATGAGCCCCGAGCGCAAGCACAAGATGTTCGACCTGCTGGTGTCCATGGGTTACAAGGAGATCGAGGTCGGCTTCCCGTCGGCCTCGCAGACGGACTTCGACTTCGTCCGCCAGCTCATCACCCAGGACCGCATCCCCGACGACGTCACGATCCAGGTGCTCACGCAGTCCCGCGAGCACCTGATCGAGCGCACCTACGAGTCGCTGCAGGGGGCGAAGCAGGCGATCGTCCACCTGTACAACTCGACATCGATCCTGCAGCGCCGCGTGGTTTTCAACCAGGACGAAGACGGAATCGTGGACATCGCACTGAGCGGCGCCCGGCTGTGCAAGAAGTACGAGGAACAGCTCACCGGCACCGACGTGACCTACGAGTACTCGCCGGAGTCCTACACGGGAACCGAGCTCGAGTTCGCCCGCCGGATCTCCGATGCGGTCGCCGACGAATTGGGTGCCACGCCCGAGCGCCCCATGATCCTGAACCTCCCGGCCACCGTGGAGATGGCGACGCCCAACGTCTACGCCGATTCCATCGAGTGGATGCACCGCAACCTCGCCAACCGGGACTCGATCATCCTGTCCCTGCACCCGCACAACGACCGCGGCACGGGTGTCGCCGCCGCCGAGCTGGGCTACCTGGCGGGAGCGGACCGCATCGAGGGATGCCTGTTCGGCAATGGCGAACGCACGGGCAACGTGGACCTCGTCACCCTTGGCATGAACATGTTCGCGCAGGGGATCGACCCGATGATCGACTTCTCCAACATGGACGAAATCCGGCGCACCGCCGAATACTGCAACCAGCTGCCCGTGGCGGAACGGTCCCCATACGGTGGCGACCTGGTCTTCACCGCCTTCTCCGGCTCCCACCAGGACGCCATCAAGAAGGGCTTCGAGGCCATGGAACGCGACGCGGCGTCCGCGGGCAAGCGCGTCGACGACCTGGTCTGGGCCGTCCCGTACCTGCCGGTCGATCCCAAGGACATCGGCCGCAGCTACGAGGCGGTCATCCGCGTGAACTCGCAGTCCGGCAAGGGCGGCGTCGCCTACCTGCTGAAGAACGACCACCACCTCGATCTCCCGCGCCGCGCGCAGATCGAGTTCTCCGGAGTGATCCAGCGCAAGACGGAGGGCGAGGGCGGGGAAATCAGCCCCTCCTCCATCTGGCGCACCTTCCAGGACGAGTACCTGCCCTGCGAGGACGTGGACGGCGCCGAGCGGTGGGGCCGCTACGAGCTCGGCAGCGTCACGACCGAGACGGCCGACGACGGATCGTTCTCCCTGACCGCGACGGTGATCGTGGACGGCGTCCCGCAGCGGCGCCGCGCCGCGGGCAACGGGCCGATCAATGCGCTGGTGAACCTCCTGTCCGAGGACGGCGTCGACGTGCGCGTGCTCGACTTCACGGAGCACGCACTCAGCGAGGGCGGCAGCGCACTGGCCGCCGCCTACGTCGAGTGCGCCGTGGGGGAGCGCGTGCTCTGGGGCGTTGGCATCGACACGAACACCACCATGTCCTCGCTGAAGGCCGTGGTGTCCGCCGTGAACCGCGCCATCAGGGACTCCCACTAGTCCCCGAGGGCGGCGTCCGCCGCACAGGTACGGGCCCGCGCCGCACGGCGCGGGCCCGTTTTCTTGAGAGAATGTCTACGTGTCCCGATCCAGCTTCGCCTCAAAGTCCTACCGCACGCACGGCCTGGTGCTGCGCACGCACAAGCTGGGCGAGGCGGACAGGATCGTGGTGCTGCTGACGCCGGACCACGGACAGGTGCGGGCCGTGGCGAAGGGGGTGCGGCGCACCAGTTCCAAGCTCGGCGCCACTCTGGAGCCGTTTATGCTGGTCGACGCCCAACTGGTCCACGGCCGGTCACTCGACATTGTGACCCAGGCCCAGCTCCGCGCGCCCTATGGCCAATCCCTTGCCGAAGACTACGGACGCTACACTGCGGCCCACGCCATGGCCGAGACCGCCGAGCGCCTCACGGACACGGACGAGCAGTCCGCCGGTCCTCAGTTCAGGCTGCTGCACGGCGCGCTGGCGGCGCTGGCCCGCGGGACCGGCGACGCCGGGCAATTGCTGGACTCGTATCTGTTGCGGGCGCTGGCCACGGCCGGTTGGGCGCCCAACTTCACCAACTGCGCGCGCTGCGGCGCGCCCGGTCCGCACACGGCGGTCAACATCCCCCTCGGCGGCGTGGTGTGCGCGGACTGCCGGCCCGCCGGCTCCAGTTCACCCGCCCCGGAGACCATAGCGCTGCTGGCCGCCCTGCTGGCGGGAGACTGGGAGCGCGTGGCGCAGGGCGACGCGCAGGGCCGGCGGGAGAGCGCGGGCATTGTGGCAGGATACCTGCAGTGGCACTTGGAACGAGTGGTCAAATCCCTGAAGCATGTGGAAAGAGCGTGATCTCCCTGAGGAGCCCAGCAAGTCCCCCCAGTACCCGGACGCCGGTGGCTCCGGCTCCGCACCCCAGCGGCGCCGTCCCGCCCAAGTTGCCGCGCGAACTCGTCCCGCGGCACGTCGCCATCGTGATGGACGGCAACGGTCGGTGGGCCAACCAGCGCGGCCTGCCGCGGACGGAGGGGCACCGCGCCGGGGAGGCCGCCCTGCTGGACGTGATGGCCGGCGCCATCGAGATCGGCGTCGAATACGTCTCGGTCTACGCGTTCTCCACGGAGAACTGGAAGCGCAGCCCGGACGAAGTGCGCTTCCTGATGGGCTTCTCGCGGGACGTGCTGCGCCGCCAGCGGGACCAACTCGACGCATGGGGCGTGCGCGTGCGCTGGGCCGGCCGCCGGCCGCGACTGTGGCGCACCGTTGTCAACGAGCTGTTGGAGGCCGAGCGCGCCACGGACAAGAACACCGTCTGCCAGCTCACGATGTGCGTCAATTACGGGGGACGGGCGGAGATAGCCGACGCCGTCGCCGCCATCGCGCGCGACGTGGCGGACGGACGGCTCAAGCCCTCCGGCGTTTCGGAGAAGACGATCGCCCGCTACCTCGACGAGCCGGACCTGCCCGACGTCGACCTGTTCCTCCGGACGTCGGGGGAGCAGCGGACCTCGAACTTCCTTCTGTGGCAGTCCGCCTACGCCGAGATGGTGTTTATGGACGTCCTGTGGCCGGATGTTGACCGCCGAACCCTGTGGCGGGCCATCGAAACCTACGCCAGCCGCGACCGCCGCTACGGCGGCGCCGTGGACCAGCCGACGGAGGCGGGCGACAGGTAGCCGTCGGACCAGCGCGTCACGGCCCGGTACGCTTCCGCCCGCGCGGGCGCGGAGGACGTGAAGAGATCGTGCATGCCCCGCTCGATCCGAACCACCGTGACTTCCCGACCGAGCTTCAGGGCGCGCTGCCTGACCACGTCGACCTCAAGGACGGCGTCGGAGCTGAGCATTTGCGCGTCGAACTGCTTTCCCAAGTGCGACCTCTCCGAGGTGAGCACCAACACCGGTTCCCTGATGTCCAGGCCCTTGGCCACCGAGGCGTGCCCCGCCAGGACGGCCGTGAGCCAGCCGGCGGTCACCGGAAAGGCATGCCGCGGCCTCCACAGCGGGTGCAGCTTCCATTCGCCATGGGCCTCCACGCTGAGGGACTGCCAATATGTGTCAACCTCGGGCAGTTTCAGCTTGGCCCGGGGCCTGCGCTTCGCAACGGGGTCCAAGAGTCCGGCCGCCGCGTTCCTCACCATCCAGCTGCCCTGCATCTCGAGCCACGGCGAATTCAACACAAGCCCCGAAAGCACCCCGGGGTTCCTGTCCGCCCACAGGGATGCGATCAGGCCGCCGGTCGAGTGCGCCACGCACACCACGCCCTCCAGCCGGCCGACATCGGCGCGGATCGCGTCCAGCGCGGTCTCTATGTCGGCGTCGTACTCCCGCAGATCGGTGACGAACCCGGGGGTCTGCCACGGACGCAGGCTGCGCCCGTAGCGCCGCAGGTCCAGGGCATAGAAGCGGTAGCCGCGGCCTGTCCAGTACCTGGCCAGCTCCACGTTGTAGAAGTAGTCCGTCCAGCCGTGCACCGACAACACCGCGCGGACCGGCCGCCCGTCACCTTGCCCGTGGATTGCCGGCCCGCCGAAGGAACCATCCGCGGCACCCCCGTGCCGGGTTGCCCCCCACTTGCCGTCTCGCGTGCCCGCGTCGGCGCGCAACGCCCCCGTCAGGTCCCGGAGCGCTGCCCGCCAACCGTTCCATACCGCCACGTCCGTCCGGGCCGGCTCCCCGAGGGACGGCAGGTAGCGCACCAGCGTGGCCCGAACGGGGCCTTCCTCATCCGCCCCCTCCCCAAGGGTCGTGAACCGAAACCCCGGCCCCAGCGGGTCCGAAACCCACTGCCCGGGGGGCGAATCCTCGGCGAAGCCCTCGCCCTCTCCAACCAGTTCCGCCGCCGGGGGCACCGTCCCCGCGGAAAGCGGCATGTCCGACGCCACGCCGGTCGGATCGATGCCTTCGTCGCCCGCCTCGAGAGGATCCGCCCGAACCTTGTCCATTACCCGAGCATAACCAGCCGCAACTTGGCAGTCGCGCCCGCTGCGCGGGAGACTTGAGACCATGCGCATCTACCCGACCTTCTTCCGCCTTGTCTTCTCCGGCATGGATCCGGAGAAGGCACACCACATTGGCTTCAGGATGATCCGGCTGGCGGAGCGGGCCGGCGCCTCCGCGGTGTTGCGGCGGATCTGCCGTCCACACCCCTCGCTCGCACGCACCGTCATGGGCATCGACTTCCCCTCGCCGTTCGGTCTGGCCGCCGGATTCGACAAGGAAGGCCACGGCGTCGCCGCCCTCGCGGACCTCGGGTTCGGGCACATCGAGGTCGGCACCATCACCGGGCAGGCCCAGCCGGGAAACCCGCGTCCGCGCCTGTTTCGGCTGGTCGAAGACCGCGCGGTGATCAATCGGATGGGCTTCAACAACGACGGCGCCGCGGCCGTAGCGCCCCGGGTGGCCGCGGTGCGGCCCGTGCTGGCCCGGCGCTATCCGGCCACCCGGCCGGTGGTTGGCGTGAACATCGGCAAGACGAAGGTCGTGGAGCTCGCCGACGCGGTGGGCGACTACCTCGCCGGCACGGCCCTGCTGGCCGAGCACGCAGACTATCTTGTGGTCAACGTCAGCTCGCCGAACACTCCCGGGCTGCGTCTGCTCCAGGACATCGACTCCCTGCGCCCCCTGCTCACGGCGGTCGGCGCGGAGGCGGACCGTGTGGCCGGGCGCCACGTTCCGCTGCTCGTGAAGATCGCGCCGGACCTCTCCGACGAGGACATCGACGATGTGGCGGGCCTGGTCGCGGACCTGCGCCTCGACGGAATCATCGCGACGAACACGACCATCGCCCGAGAGGGCCTCGGACTACGCACCGCCCCGGGGCGCCTTGCCGAGATCGGGGCGGGCGGCCTGAGTGGTGCGCCCTTGAAGTCCAGGTCCCTCGAGGTGCTGCGGCGCCTGAGGTCGCGCCTGGATCCGGGGACCGCCGTCGTGTCGGTGGGCGGCGTCGAGACCTCCGCCGACGTCCTCGAGCGTCTGGAGGCGGGCGCCGACCTGGTCCAGGGGTACACGGCCTTCCTCTACGAGGGACCGTTTTGGGCGTCCCGCATCAACCGCGGGCTGCGGAAGGCCATCGCCTCGCGGGGCGTGGGGTACGCACGCCCGTAAGCGCCCGGACATGGAAACGGGGCCGACCACCAACGGTCGGCCCCGTCGTCGTACCGGACGAGGATGTCCTAGCTGGGCGTCTCGCCGCGCTTGACCTGGGGCTTGGGCAGGCGCATCTTGCGGAACTGCAAGCCGCGCATCGCCGCGTACCAAAGGACGCCGCGCTCGTTGGAGCCGAACTTGGCGACGAGTCGGTTCTTCAGCTGACGGGTCATGATGAAAGCGTCAATAATGGTGATGCCCAGGACGACCCAGAGTCCCAGGGTGATGTAGGCCTGGAGCTGAAGCGCGCCGGGGAGCGTCAGGGCAAGGATGAGGAACGCGAAGATGATGAACATCAGGAACTCGCCCACCATCCAACGCGAGTCGACGAAGTCGCGGGCAAACCGCTTCTGCGGGCCCTTGTCGCGCGGCATCAGGTAGCGCTCGTCGCCGGTTTCGTTGGCGATCCGGACCTTCTCCTGGGCCTCCATGCGCTGGCGTCGCGCCTGCTCCTTCGCCAGCTTGCGGTCCGTCGGGACCAGGGGGCGCTTGCGCTGTGCCTCCTGCTGGTTCCGGCGGGGCGTCGGAGAGCCCTTGCCCCCGTAGGGGTTGGCTACTGTTTCCTCTGGGGCGGCCGGCGTTGCGGCGGCGTCATCCTTCTTGCGTCCAAACACCCGTCAAGTCTAGCGGCCCGGCGTCGGGCGTCCGAACGGACCGGACCGACCTTCGGTAGGGTACTTGCCATGACTACCCCCGACACCCTCGACAACACCGGAAGCGTAGACGTCGGCGCCATCTCTGCCCACGTCGCCGATTCCTTCGCCCGCACGGTCTCCGAGCTCAAGGAACTGGTTGCGATTCCCGGAATCGCCTGGGATGCCTTCGACTCCTCCCAGCTGGACCGCAGCGCGGAGGCCGTGGCGGCCCTGGCACGCGACGCCGGCATGGACGACGTCCAGATCCTTACCGCGACCACGCCGGGCGGCAAGCAGGGGAGCCCCGCCGTGGTGGCCAGGCGCCCCGCCCGCGAGGGCAAGCCCACCGTGCTGCTCTACGCCCATCACGACGTCCAACCCCCTGGCGACGAGGACCTGTGGAACACGCCGCCCTTCGAGGCGACCGAGATCGGCGGCCGCCTCTACGGGCGCGGTGCCGCCGACGACAAGGCCGGGATCATGGTGCACGTGGCCGCGCTGCGCAGCGTTCTCGCCGCCGTCGGGGACCTGGGCCTCGGCGTGACGTTCTTCTTCGAGGGCGAGGAGGAGGCGGGTTCGCCGTCGTTCCGCCCGTTCCTTGAGAAGTACCGCGACCTCTTGGCCGCGGACGTGATCGTCGTGGCGGACTCCAGCAACTGGAAGGTCGGCGTCCCCGCCTTGACCACGAGCCTGCGCGGGATGGTGGCCGGGGTCATCGACATCAGGGTCCTTGACCACGCCGTGCACTCCGGCATGTTCGGCGGTCCGGTGCTGGACGCCCCCACGCTGGCCGCCCGCCTGATCTCCACCTTCCACGACGCCGAAGGCAATGTCGCCGTGGAGGGCCTGGTCTCCCACGAGCGGGCAACCGTGGACTACCCGGAGACCGACTACCGCAAGGATTCCTCCGTGCTGGACGGCGTCCGACTGGCCGGAACGGGCCCGCTGGCCGACCGCCTGTGGAACAAGCCGGCGCTTTCGGTCATCGGCATCGACGTGCCGTCCGTCGCCGTCTCCTCCAACACGCTGCTGCCGACGGCGCGCGTGAAGGTCAGCGTTCGGCTCGCGCCCGGCCAGGATCCCGCGGAGGCGGGTGCGGCGCTGGAGCGGCATGTCCTGGCGCAGGACCTGTTCGGCGCCTCGGTGGGCATCGAGATCGTCGAGACGGGCAACGCGTTCTCCACCGACACCTCGGCCCCCGCCGCGAGGGCCAGCCTGTGGTCCCTCGACCAGGCGTGGGGGGTTCCCGCCGTGGAGACGGGCATCGGCGGCTCCATTCCCTTTATCGCCGACCTGACCGAGGTCTATCCGGGCGCCCAAATCCTGGTGACCGGCGTCGAGGACCCCGATTCGCGCGCCCACAGCGCCAACGAGTCCCTGCACATCGAAGATTTTCGGAGGGCAGTCCTCGCGGAGGCCCTCCTCCTCGCCAAGCTGGACGCGGAGGGCCTGTAACAATGGCCCGGCGACGTACCATGGAGTGGAGAACGCGGCGCGCTACGGCGCCGTTTTCCACCACGAGCAGCAACGGAGGACCCAGATGACCGCCACCACGAACGACTCAACGCCCAGCGCCGCAGAGCTGGAGACCCACGAGGTCCAGCTTTCCGACGTCGCAGCCGGGAAGGTCCGGAGCCTCTTGGAGCAGGAGGGACGCACCGATCTCCGCCTGCGCGTCGCCGTCCAGCCCGGCGGCTGCTCCGGCCTCATCTACCAGCTGTACTTCGACGAGCGCCTGCTGGAGGGGGACGCGGTCCGCGACTTCGACGGCGTGGAGGTGGTCGTCGACAAGATGAGCGTCCCGTACCTCTCCGGCGCCTCCATCGACTTTGAGGACACGATCTCCAAGCAGGGCTTCACCATCGACAACCCGAACGCCGGCGGTTCCTGTGCGTGCGGCGATTCCTTCCACTAAGGGGGGAGCGGTAACTCCGGCGGTGCGCGCCAAAGACGCGGGCCGCCGGGGTTTCTGTCTGCAATTCGCATCACCAGAGGGTAAGCTCTACAGCAAGTAGTAAAACTATGCTTTCCTTCGGCCTAGTCAATGGCGGTTATTCCCTAGGGACCCGTCGCGTCGGCCGAAGAATCATTCAGCACCAAACATAAGAGGAAGGGCCGTCTGTGAGTTCGCAAGACCGAACCAGCAGCAGCCGCCGGGGTAGGGCCAAGGTTTTGGCCATCGCCAGCGCGGGGGCGTTGTTGTTGACGGGTTGTTCAGAACAAGTCCAGCGAGGCTGGCTGCCCAATGTGGAGCGTGACACCACGAACCACACGGGATCCATTCAGGATCTCTGGGTCAATTCGTGGATCGTTGTATTGCTGATCGGCCTCATTACGTGGGGTCTGCTCATCTGGTGCATCGTGGCCTACCGCCGCCGCAAGGGCGACACGGGCTACCCCCGCCAGCTCAGCTACAACCTCCCGATCGAAATCTTCTACACGGCCGTTCCACTGATGCTGGTGCTGACGTTCTTCTCGTTCTCGGACGCAACGGAACGCCAGCTCAACACGCCGGTCGACTCCGAACTCGTCGTCGACGTGCGCGGCAAGCAGTGGTCGTGGGACTTCAACTACAGCTACCAGGGCCAGGAGAAGTACTTCGCCGGCGTCCAGGCCGAGCTTGACGGGACAGAGGGCACCAAAGAGACCCTTCCCACGCTCTACCTGCCGGTCGGCAAGTCGGTGACCTTCGAGCTGAACAGCCGCGACGTCATCCACTCGTTCTGGATCCCCGCTTTCCTGCAGAAGCTGGACATGATCCCGGGCAAGACCAACTACATCTACCTGACCCCCGAGGTCGAGGGCACGTTCGACGGCAAGTGCGCCGAACTGTGCGGCGAGTACCACTCGGAGATGCTCTTCAACGTCAAGGTGGTGTCGGAACAGGAGTTCCTCGACCACCTCGCGACGCTTGAGGACGGACATCTCGGCGAGGAATACGACCGCAAGCCGGACGAGGTAGCCACCATCTCGCAGCCCCACGGCGAAGGAGAGTAGGAATCATGACCACCTACGAGTACGCCACGGACGAGACCAGGACAGTCGCCCCGCGCGTCGTCCCCGTCTCCAAGGGCCGGATCATCGTCAACTGGATCACCTCCACTGACCACAAGACGATCGGCTACATGTACCTGATCGCCTCCTTCGTCTTCTTCTGCATCGGCGGCATCATGGCGCTGCTGATCCGCGCCGAGCTCTTCGAGCCGGGCATGCAGTTGCTGCAGACCAAGGAACAGTACAACCAGCTCTTCACCATGCACGGCACCATCATGCTGCTAATGTTCGCGACGCCGCTGTTCGCAGGCTTCACGAACGTCATCATGCCGCTGCAGATCGGCGCGCCCGACGTCGCCTTCCCGCGGTTGAACGCCCTGGCGTTCTGGTTCTTCCTGTTCGGTTCCACCATCGCGGTCGCCGGCTACATCACGCCGCAGGGCGCCGCCTCCTTCGGGTGGTTCGCCTACGCGCCGCTGTCCAACACCACCTTCAGCCCCGGCGTCGGTGGCGACCTGTGGGTCTTCGGCCTGGCGCTGTCGGGCTTCGGCACCATCCTTGGCGCCGTCAACTTCATCACCACCATCATCTGCCTGCGCGCGCCGGGCATGACCATGTGGCGCATGTCGATCTTCAGCTGGAACGCGCTGATCACCAGCATCCTGGTGCTGATGGCGTTCCCGCCGCTGGCGGCGGCACTGTTCGCCCTCGGCGCGGACCGGAGGTTCGGGGCGCACATCTTCGACCCCGAAGCGGGCGGCCCCGTCCTGTGGCAGCACCTCTTCTGGTTCTTCGGACACCCCGAGGTCTACATCATCGCCCTGCCGTTCTTCGGCATCGTCTCGGAGATCTTCCCGGTCTTCAGCCGCAAGCCGATCTTCGGCTACAAGGGCCTGGTGTTCGCGACCATCTCGATCGCGGCCCTGTCCGTGGCCGTGTGGGCGCACCACATGTACGTCACCGGCTCCGTCATGCTCCCGTTCTTCGGCTTTATGACAATGCTGATCGCGGTGCCCACCGGCGTGAAGTTCTTCAACTGGATCGGCACCATGTGGAGGGGCTCGATCACGTTCGAGACCCCCATGCTGTGGAGCATCGGCTTTATGGCGACGTTCCTCTTCGGCGGCCTCACGGGCATCATCCTCTCGGCCCCGCCGCTGGACTTCCACGTCTCGGACACCTACTTCGTGGTCGCGCACTTCCACTACGTGGTCTTCGGAACCGTCGTGTTCGCCATGTTCGCCGGGTTCTACTTCTGGTGGCCGAAGTGGACGGGCAAGATGCTCAACGAGCGCCTCGGCAAGATCCACTTCTGGATGCTGTTCGTCGGCTTCCACGGCACGTTCCTGATCCAGCACTGGCTGGGCGTTATGGGCATGCCGCGGCGGTACGCCGACTACATGCCGGAAGACGGCTTCACGGCGATGAACCAGTTCTCCACCATCTTCGCGTTTATCCTCGGCCTGTCGATGATCCCGTTCTTCTGGAACGTCTGGACCACGCACCGCCACGGGCAGCGCGTCGAGGTCGACGACCCCTGGGGCTTCGGTGGCTCGCTCGAGTGGGCGACGTCCTGCCCGCCGCCGCGCCACAACTTCCACTCCATCCCGCGCATCCGTTCGGAGCGCCCCGCCCTTGACCTTCACCACCCGGAGCTCGGAATGCGTTCGACGCCCGAGACCGGCGTCGCGAAGATCTTTGGCCCGGCCGACCAGAAGGACAAGTAACCATGAAGATCGAGTCCTGGCTCTTCCTCGGTGGAGTGTTCTTCTTTGTGCCGGTGGGCGTCGTCTACGGCTTTATGACCAACTGGAGCGAATGGGTCGGCTTCCCGGCGCTCTTTATGGTCGCGGGCCTGTCGGCGATGGTCGGCTTCTACCTCTTCTTCACGGCGAAGCGCGTCGGGCCGCGGCCCGAGGACCGCGTCGACGGCGAGATCCACGAGAACGCCGGCGTGGTCGGCGCCTTCTCGCCGTGGAGCTGGTGGCCGCTGGTGTTGGCGACCGCGGCCGCGACCGGTTTTCTGGGCCTCGCGATCGGCCCTTGGATCACTTTCATCGGTGTCGGCCTGGCGATCATTGCCTTGGTCGGATGGGTCTACGAGTACAGCCGCGGAGACCACGCACACTAAGCAACAAGGTCATTGGGGCGGCGACGTCTCGGCCCGAAGGACGGCGCATCACTGGATGCGCCGTCCTTCGGCGTTTAACCCGTCGGGATCCGACGCCCTGCCGCACGCCGGCAATCCGGCGGGGGAGCGGCCTCCGCTGACACCACCCCGCCGGCCCGCAGGACGGCCGTAGAATGGGCTCGTGACCACCAAGCCCCCCAGGAGGACCGGCAATGCCCGGTAGCCGCGCAGAGTCCATCCGGGGCCGCCTCGACGCCGGAGCGGCGCGCTCCAAGCACGGACAGATCAAAGCGATCCTCAAGGTCCACGCCGAGACCGTCTGCAAGCCGGGTCAGGCCATCCCTTCGGAGCGTGACCTGACCCAGCACTTCGGCGTGGCACGCATGACCATCCGCCATGCGATCGACTCGTTGGTGGAGGACGGCGTACTCGAGAGGATCATCGGCGTTGGCACCTTCGTGGCACGTCCCAAGCTGGACCTCCAGGTGAAGCTGACCTCGTACACCGAGGAGATGCAACGCCGCGGCATGGTTCCGGCCGCAAGGGTCCTGAGGTTCGACGAGATCCCCGCCGTCGGCGCGCTGGCCCGGGAGATGGAATTGGAAGAGAACACCCCAGTCGTCCGCTTCCGCCGCCTGCTGCTCGCCGACGGTGCCCCCATGAGCGTTGACGAAAACTATCTGCCCTCGCACAAGGTGCCAGGCTTCCTGGACGAGCCGGCGCCGACATCGCTCTACAGCAGCCTCAACGAGCGCTACGGCCTGGTGATGGAGTGGGGCGAGGACCAGATCGAGGCCACCGCGGCATCGGGCGGGAACGCGCAGCAACTGGGTGTGGATGTGGGTGCCCCGCTGCTGCGCATCCAGCGCCACGCCTACGTGCGGCGAGAGTTGCTCGACTACTCCGTGTCCCTGTACCGGGCCGACCGCTACAAGCTCTGGGTGCCCCTCCAGCGGCCCGGCAGCCGCCCGCCGCACTACTACGACGCCCAGCGCGATTAGGAGCCCCTGCGGGCCACCCAGGCCCCGCACTGTTTTGGGGGCCGGCGGACCAACTTGTGGCACGGCCGCTTGGCGTGGTGGGCGACATACGAAGAGGCCCCGACCTGATGGTCGGGGCCTCTTCGGCGTTCAGTCTCCGCGGAGTGCCTGACTAGTGCCGCTCGATGGCGGCCTGGCGCTCCTCGGTCTCCACCGCGGCCGGGCCGTGGTGGGCGTGTGCCTCCGCGAGCTCGGTCGGGGTAACCGGCGCGACGCGGTCCTCGAAGAAGAACCTGGAGATGGCGCCGCGCGCCTTCTCGCCGCGCGTGATGTGCCCGGCGCGGTCCGCCTCGGCGGGCAGGACCTCGTGGGACTCGAAGGCGACCAGCTTGTACCGCTTGTACTCGTCCAGCTGCGCGTGGCGTTCGGAGAAGCCGCCCTCGGGCGACATTTCGATGACGCCGGCCTCGCGGCCGTGGAGCACGATGTCGCGGTCCTTGCGCTGCAGCGCCAAGGCGATGCGGCGGGCCACGATGAACCCGACGATCGGACCGGCGAAGAACAGGACGCGGAGCCAGTAGGTGACATCGTTCAGCGACACGTGGAAGTGCGTGGCGATGAGGTCCGAGCTGGCCGCGGCCCAGAGGACGCAGTAGAAGATCACACCGGCGACGCCGATTCCCGTGCGGGTCGGGGCGTTGCGCGGGCGGTCCAGGATGTGGTGCTCGCGGTTGTCCTTGGTGACCCAGCGTTCGATCCACGGCCAGGTGAACATCAGGCCGAGCAGCAGCATTGCCGGGCCCAGGGCCGGCGCGAGGACATTGAGCACCAGGGTGTTCGAGCCCCACGGGAACGGGATGATCCACTCGAAGGAGAAGTTGCCGATGTACCCGGGCATCAGGCGCAGCGCGCCGTCGACCCAGCCGATGTACCAGTCCGGCTGCGTGCCGGCGGAAACGGGGGAGGGGTCGTACGGTCCGTAGTTCCAGATGGGGTTGATCGTGAACAGTCCTGCGATGAGCGCCACGATGCCGAACACGATGAAGAAGAAGCCACCGGCCTTGGCCGCGTAGACCGGTCCCACGGGGAAGCCGACGACGTTGTCGTTCGTGCGGCCCGGGCCGGGGTACTGGGTGTGCTTGTGGACAACAACCATGAACAGGTGGATGGCTACCATCAGCAGGATCATGGCCGGAATCAGCATGATGTGCAGCATGTACAGTCGGCCGACGATCGCGGTGCCCGGGAACTCGCCTCCGAAGAGGAACGCCGAGATGTAGGTGCCCACGACCGGAATGGCCTTGACGACTCCGTCGATGATGCGCAGGCCGTTGCCGGAGAGCAGGTCATCGGGGAGGGAGTAGCCGGTGAAGCCCGCCGCGAGGGCGAGTACCAGCAGAACGCCGCCGACGACCCAGTTGAGCTCGCGGGGCTTGCGGAACGCGCCCGTGAAGAACACGCGCAGCATGTGCACGGAGACCGCCGCCACGAAGAGCAGTGCGGACCAGTGGTGTACCTGGCGCACGAACAGGCCGCCGCGGACGTCGAAGGAGATGTCCATGGTGGACGACATCGCCACGGACATCCCCACACCCTTGAGCGGGTTGTAGGAGCCGTTGTACACGGTGTGCGCCATGGAGGGATCGAACCAGAACGTCAGGAACGTCCCGGAGAGCAGCAGGATGACGAAGGTGTACAGCGCCACCTCGCCGAACATAAAGGACCAGTGGTCCGGGAAGATCTTGCGCCCGAACTCCTTGACCATCTGGGACCCGCCGACGCGCTGGTCGACGAAGTCCGCGATGCGGCCTGTGGAGGTCTTGGGCTGGTATGCGTTAGTGGTGCTCATGGTTTAGCCACGCTCCCAGTAGCTCGGCCCGACGGGTTCAAGGAAGTCGCTCCGCGCCACAAGGAACCCTTCGGCGTCCACCGTGATGGGCAGCTGCGGCAGGGGGTGTCCGGCCGGTCCGAAGATGACCTTGCATTCCTGCGTGAGGTCGAAGGTCGACTGGTGGCAGGGGCACAAGAGGTGGTGGGTCTGCTGCTCGTACAGCGCCACGGGGCAGCCAACGTGCGTGCAGATCTTCGAGTAGGCAACAATGCCGTTGTAGTGCCAGTCCTGGCGTTCCGGCGAGATCTGCATCTGCTCGGGATCCAAGCGCATCAGCAGCACCACGGCCTTGGCCTTCTCGTTCAACGGGTCCTCGGTCTCGTTCAGGCCCTCCGGGATCACGTGGAACGCGGAGCCGATCTGAACGTCGGACGCCTTGATTGGCGTGCCCGAGGGGTCGCGGGTGAGCTTCACGTCCTTGTCCCACATCGTGTAGCGCAGCCGGTCCACAATCTGGCCGGCGGTCGCCCCGGTGTTGTCGAGGTCGCGGAACATGAAGATCGCCGGAATCGGGGCCAGCGCCAGCGCGCCGATCAGCGAGTTCCGGATCAGGGGACGGCGCATGATGCCCGTCTCCTCGATGACATCGTTGATGATGCGCTCTGCGTCCGCGCGGTCCGCCTCGGGGCGGATCTCGTGGCGCGACTCCGCGATCTCGTGGTCGGGCATCAGCGTGCGTGCCCAGTGGACGATGCCGACGCCGATCCCGAGCATCGCGAACGCGGTGCCGAGCCCGAGGAGCATGTTCTGGGTGCGGATCTCGCTGATGGACTCGGTCCTGCCCACCACGAAGTACGCGATGAAGAACGACAGCGTGCCGATGATCGAGATGACGAACAGCAGCGCCACCTGACGCTCTGCCCGCTTCGCGGCCCGGGGATCAAGATCCGCGAGGCGCTTCCGATGCGGCGGAATGCCGGGGTCCTGGAAGGTTTCCAAGGAGCCCGGACCAGCCTTAGCAACGGTGCCCGGGTCGTTCGGACTGCCGTGACTATGGTCGCCCATGTTGTCTCTCATCCTTTTATCTCAAAATGGCTTGGTACGAAGTGATCCGGTGTGTGGTGGCCCGCCGGAAGCCCTAGGAAGGACGCGAAGTCAACCAGATGGTGAAGGCGATGATGATGCCCAGTCCGGCGGTCCAGATGAACAGGCCCTCCGATACGGGGCCCAACGAGCCGAGCTTGGCGCCACCGGGGGAGCCCTGCGCCTCGATCTCCTTCAGGAAGGTGATCACGTCGCGCTTTTCCTCCGGGGTGATGTTGGAGTCGTTGAAGACGGGCATGTTCTGCGGACCGGTGGCCATGGCCTCGTAGATGTGCTCCTCCGAGACGCCCTCGAGCGACGGCGCGAACTTGCCCCGGGTCAGGGCGCCACCTGCGGCGGCGGCGTTGTGGCACATGGCGCAGTTCACGCGGAAGATCTCGCCACCATTGGCGGAGTTTCCTGCCGACGCGTCGACCATTTCCTCGTCCGGCACTGCGGGACCGGCACCGAGGGATGCCACATACGCTGCCAACTGCTGCGTCTGCTCGTCGTCGAACTGCTTGGGCTTGACCTGGGCCTGCGGGCCCTGCATCTGCATAGGCATGCGGCCCGTGCCCACCTGGAAGTCCACGGCGGCGGCACCAACACCCACCAGCGAGGGACCGTTGGAGCTGCCCTCGGCGTTGAGCCCGTGGCAGGTGGCGCAGTTCGCCACGAAGAGCTTGTTGCCCTCTTCGATGTCGCTTGCGCTGTAAACGGTCGAAGCCTGGGCCTCGTTGACGCTGCCCGCCGCGGCATATAGGCCGCCGGTGACGAGCAGACCCATCAAGAGCAGCGCGACGGCCGCGAGCGGATGGCGGCGCCTTTGCGAAAGAGCCTTCACTTGCTGGTTCCTCACTAGTTTCTTGGGAGTGGTGGAGCTTGTTCGGCCGTCTCCGGCCGGGGCGCTACTTCAGGAAGTAGATGATCGCGAACAGCGCGATCCAGACGACGTCGACAAAGTGCCAGTAGTACGAGGTGACAATTGCGGAGGTCGCTTCAAAGTGACCGAACTTCCGCGCCACGTAGGCGCGGCCGATGATCAGGAGGAAGGCAATCAGGCCGCCGGCCACGTGGAGTCCGTGGAATCCGGTGGTGATGTAGAAGGCAGACCCGTAGGGGGTCGAGTTCAGGGCCACTCCATGGTGCACCAGTTCGGTGTACTCGTAGGCCTGGACCGCGACGAAGATGGCGCCGAGGAGGAAGGTCACGATGAACCACTCGACCATTCCCCATTCCTTGAAGTTGAAGAGCCCGCCGGTGCGGCGGGGCTTCAGGTCCTCCGCACGGAAGACCCCCAACTGGCAAGTGAAGGAACTGGACACGAGGATGATCGTGTTGATCAGGGCGAACGGAACGTTGAGTTTCGCGGATTCCGTTGCCCACATCTCCGGCGACGCCGCACGGAGAGTGAAGTACATGGCGAAGAGCGCGGCAAAGAACATCAGCTCGCTGGAAAGCCAGACGACGGTTCCTACCGACACCATGTTGGGACGGTTCAGCGCAGGATGCGCCGGGGCATTGAGGGCATGAGTCGCAGTTGTCACAGAGCCATTATGTCTATAAAAGTGCCGCCCGCACCAATGCGTGAGAGGCCGAGTCGTCGCTTTTCGGGCCGGTCAGGCCTAAGTTCCGCGGAATACCGGGGGAGAAACAATTCCGCACTTTCTACAAAACGTAGATAACCTAGATGCGTGTCAACGACTTCAGCCGCCCGCAAGTTCCCAAATTGGCCTTCGCTACTGACCGCGCTGATCGGAGGAAGGGACCTTTCCGCCGCTGAAGCCGAGTGGGCCATGGGCGAAATCATGGCCGGAAACGCCACCGATTCGCAGATCGCCGGCCTCCTTGTTGCGCTGCGCGCCAAGGGCGAAACGGTCGAGGAACTCACCGGATTGGTGTCGGCCATGGTGCAGAGCGCACGGCCGCTGCCCCTTCCGGGCGAGAAGCTGGACATCGTCGGAACGGGCGGCGACAGGCACAACACCGTCAACATCTCCTCGATGGCGTCCCTGGTTTGTGCGGGTGCGGGAGCGCGGATCGTCAAGCACGGCAACCGTGCGGCGTCGTCCTCCTCCGGCTCCGCAGACGTGCTGGAGGCGCTGGGCGTGAGGCTGGACGTTGGCGTGGATCGGCTCGAGGAGGTGCTCGACGCGGCGGGCATCACGTTCTGCTTCGCGCAGGTGTTCCACCCGTCCATGCGCTTTGCCGCCGTCCCGCGGCGGGAGCTCGGCGTCGCGACGGTCTTCAACTTCATGGGGCCCCTGACGAACCCCGCACTCCCGACCGCGTCGGCGATCGGCTGCGCCGACCTTCGCATGGCACCGCTGATGGCCGGCGTCCTCGCGAACCGCGGCGTACGCGCCCTGGTGTTCCGGGGCGGTGACGGCTTGGACGAGATGACGACCACCACGGTGAACCGGGTGTGGGAGGTCCGCGGCGGTTCGGTGCGGGAATCCGAATTCGACGCCGCCGAACTGGGCATTCCACGCGCGACCCTAGATGACCTGCGAGGCGGCGACGCCGCACATAACGCCGAAGTGGTCCTCAGGCTCCTGGCCGGAGACACGGGGCCCGTCAGGGACGCCGTCGTCCTCAACGCGGCGGCGGCACTGGTGGCCTTCGACGAGAACGCCGACGGGACGCTCCTCGAGCGCATGGCGGCCGCCCGGCTCCGGGCGGAGGAAGCGATCGATTCCGGCCGCGCCCGCTCCGTCCTGGAAAACTGGGTGCGGGCCACGGCACCGTAGCGGCGCCCGTTGGGACGTCTACTCGAGGCCCAGTGAGAAAGCCGCGTCGAGGTCGTGCTGCGAGTAGGCGCGGAAGGCGATGTGAGTCGAGGTGTCCACCACGCCGGAGACCTTGGAGAGCCGGTTGGCGATGACCTCCGCGAGATCCTCGTGGTGGCGGACGCGCGCAACGGCGATGAGATCCCAATCGCCGGCCACGGAATACACCTCGCTGATGCCGTCGATCTCGGAGATCTTCTGCGCGCATTCGGGAATGCTGTCCGCCTGCGTCTGAATCATCACGAACGCTGTGATCATGGTGCCTGCCTCCGGTTCTCTCCGCGGGCGCGTGGGCACCCGATCATGCACCCGAGCCTAGTTCACGGCCCGCCCGCCACGCACTTTGCGGGCGGCGACCAACGACGCCACCGCGCGCCGGCCCAGCAGCAGGATGCCTAGGGTCACGGCAGCAACGATCACAAAGGGGAGCGCCGCCGTCGCGCCCGTCAACACCCGGAGGATCAGTCCCAAGGCGACCGTGCCGACCCACAGGACGACGCCGTGGGGCCAGACGCGGTTCGACGTCGTTGTGAAGCGGGTCACCGCCGCGAACACAAGGAGAGCGACGAGGAACGGTGCCGCCGTCTCCATGATGCCCAGAACGCTCAACCCGCGCTCGTGCGAACGCCGGCCCAGACCGGCGAACAGCACCACGAGGGCGACGTCGATGAGAAGGAGGGAAACCCAAGATTTTCGCGCGGCCATGGGTACCAGCGTAGAGGCCCGCGGGGGAGCGGCATCGCTACCGTTAACAATTCGACAAGTGTCAGAGGTTGTTATCTCTCGAACAAGACCATAGCCTTGTGCGATGATTGTCATCACCATCGACCAACGCGCCTCGCGCACGCGCCCAGACCATGTCGATGCGCTGATCCAGCGGCTCAACGGGTCCTACGAGACCCTCCGTCGCTTTGAACGGACTGCCGGCGACGAGCTGCAGGGAGTCTTGGAGAACGGGCGGGTTGCCTGCGCGCTCGCGTTGGACGTCGCGAGAACCGCGGACTGGAGCGTCGGCATCGGCGTGGGGGCCGTTAGGGCGCCGCTGCCGCGTCAGACGCGTGCGGGCGCGGGGGAGGCGTTCGAGATGGCGCGGCTCGCCGTCGAGCGGGCCAAGAACGCGCCGGCGTCGATCGCCGTCGCGGGTCCCGGGGGAGAGGCGGGTCGGATCGAGGCGGAACTGCAATTGGTCGCCGACATCGGCCGGCGCCGAAGCAAGGCGTCGGAGGAAGCGGGCACAATGGTTTCTTCGGGGCTGTCGCAGAAGGAGGCGGCCGCACGGCTGGGCATTAGCCAACAGGCGGTCTCCAGCCGGCTGGCCTCGGGACTCTGGCACCAATGCCAGAACCTCGCGGCACACGCGGCGGAGGCGCTGGACAGGTACTCGCGGGAATCGGATGGAGGGCGCTAGATGGGCGTGATGGCCATTGTGCTCTCGGTGTTCGCCGCCGCAGGTGGGGTACCCCAATATTTCCGGCGCTTCCGCGGGCGTTCGCACAGGGTCCTCTATACGACGGCGCTCGCCCAACTTGTGCTCCTCGGAACCGCCGCGCTCATCGCGGCGGTCGCGGTCGCCACGGGCACGCTGCAACCGGTGTCGCTACCTCTGGCGGCCGCCTTTTCGGTTGCCGCGGCGGCGCTGGGCGGCGGCCCGGTAACCGTGGCCATCCTCCGTCTCTCGCAGCGGGAAGACCACCCTTTGGGCGAAGAGCTGGAACCCGAGGAGCAGCCGCGCCCCGTCCTGCAGGGAGGCGCGTGGATCGGCGTGCTCGAACGCACGGCCATCGCGGCCACACTCTGGGCATCATGGCCGGAGGGACTGGCCGTGGTCCTCGCCGTCAAGGGCCTGGGCCGCTATTCGGAGCTGGGGCAGGAAGGCGCGGCGGAACGCTTTATCCTTGGCACCTTTTCCAGTGTCCTCTGGGCGTGCGCGTGCACGGGAGTGGGCCTGATGGTCCGCGGCTAACCCGGCGGCACCCCGTGTGCCGAGGCGCCTGAGGCAACGGGCCCCGGCAGGCAAGCGTTCGACGGGTGCCAAGTCTTTGTGCGGACCGCCGGACATGCGATCATTCGCCATGGAAGAGAATGTCGACGACACCGATAGCGGGCCGAGGGAGACCGAGTCGCCTTCGCTCGACATGCCGCCCCGTCCAAGGGCCGCTCCACGGATCCGAGGGATCGTTCGGCGCCAACGCGGCATCGAACGCTAACCGAAACGCGCCTGCCGCCCCCGAGGCGAGGGTCGGCACGCCGCCGCGGAGCCGCGATGATGGCGTGTGCGCGCACAGCCATATCGGTGGTGAACCGACCTTGGTAGGATCGCCGACCATGGACATGCTGATGGGCAAACAGATCGCCGAAGCCAACCTGACCGACTGGCGCAAACTGGCCCAGGGACTACACGCCCGCTACCTGATCGACGATTTCCGTGCCGGCGCCCGGTTCGTCGCCGCGGTGGGGGAGGCGGGCGACACTCTCGGGCACTACCCGCGCGTGTCGATCGCGAATGGATGCGTCGACCTCAAGCTGGTCACCGACGACGCCATCTACCGCGACGGAGAGGGTACCGAACACGTTGTTGAATGGGTGACCCAGCGGGACATCGACCTTGCACGACGGATCACCGAGATCGCCGCCGACCACAAGGTCGATGCCGACCCCGCCTCGGTCAGCGATATGGAGCTCGGCCTCGACACGGCGCGCTCAGCGACCATCGCGCCCGTTTGGGCCGCTCTGTTGACCGGGAGCGCGGAGTCCCAGGGCCGCGGGTCCCCAAGCGACGAAATCCGCGACGCCACGGGTCGGGTACCCAATCTGTGGTTCGGGGATGCCGATGCGGCCGAGTCCACGCGTGAGCGGTTCCACATCGAGGTTTATGTGGCACCCGAGTCCGCGGAACAACGCATCGACGCCGCCCTCGCCGCCGGAGGGGCGGTCGTCGATGACAGCAACGCGCCCTCGCTCACGGTCATCGCCGACCAAGACGGCAACCGGGGGATCGTCTGTGTGGACGTGTCCGCCGCGAGAAGGAACTGAAGGCCGATACCGGCCGCCTCGACTCTCCCGAGGCGCCGTTTGGCGTGCTACTTGACATAATGTACATTATCGGCGTTTGAGATTGGGGGGCCGGAGAGGGGTTCAGGGTGCAAGGGAAGCTATCAACACTCTGTCCGATATGCGGTACTCGACACACGCTATGGCAATGCGCCTCGGCGCCTTTGCACCACCGCAATGTCCGCCGCCGATCACAGCGGACGTCGCACGGAATGGTCCGAGTCCTTGGCGGTCGTCGCATGCCGTCGACTGTCACCCAAGCACGCTGTCCGCGTCGTGACAGGCCAGGCAGGCGTTTTCCAGATGGCCCACTGTCCTGGCGGGCGTTATCCCGACGAGCCGTTTCCGGGCCAACCGTGACAACCGACGCCCTCCGCAAGACCGCCTGACGCTTGGGACCTGTCGCTTTACCGCCAGGCAACTCCCTCCTCCTACCCCGCATTCCTCGAGATAATCCAACATGACATAACTACGACCATTTTGTGGCAACGGACACCGAGCGCGGCCATCGTCCAATGTCGTCCATTCTACGAACCCGGCATCATGGCCGATCCGCCCCTCACGGGGTTCGTAGGATGGACGCATGCTCTTCCTCCCCGTCGCCCTGGGTTCGTCCCCCTTGCGCCGTCCGGACATGCCCCGCACCGGGGAACCTGCCGGTCGGAGTCCCGGCCGCCCCTCCCCTGCCCCTTGGCGTGGGTGCGACGGCGAGTGAGGGTCCCCTCTCCCACCTTGCGCACCCCGAGCTCCGCCCACGGCGCCGGCCGCATAGCGGACAAGATGCGTCGGGCCGCGGCCGGCAGCTCGCTGGAACTGGACGCCGCCCAACTGCACATTGTCGACGTGCTCGCCGCCTCGGCCGCCGCCGCGCTTGGCCGGCGCGCCCCCATCGGCGCGGCCGGCCCCGGTGCCCACGCAAGGCCGGGCACCGCCGACGCGGGCGTCTACCTGTGGGGCCCGCCGGGACGCGGAAAGAGTTGGCTGGTGTCGGCCCTGCACAACGCCCTCGACACGCCGCTCGCGATGCGCGTCCACTTCCACGAGTTCTTCGAAAGCCTCCATGCCCGCGCCCACGCCGCCGGCGCCGGGGCCTCGTCCCCACGCGGGTCCGCGATCGCGCAGGCACTGGACGGGCTCCTTGGGAGCGTGCGGATCCTAATGTTCGACGAGTTCCACGTCCACGACCCCGGCGACGCCATGTTCATCGCCAGGGCTTTCAGGGGCCTCCTCGAACGCGGAATCACCCTCGTCGCCACCTCGAACTACGCGCCCGACGACCTCCTTCCGAACGAGTACTTCCACCATCTCTTCGAACCGACGATCGACGTCGTCAAGAGCCGCCTGGCCGTGCTGGAACTCGACGCCGGCGTCGACTACCGAACGCTCGACGCGCCACGGGCAACCGACGGCTTCGCGGCGGGCCATATCCTCGTCCCCGGCACGCCGGGACAACTGACGGGCGCCGGACTTGCGCCGCCCGGTCCCGCGGAGCGGACGGACGTCACTCCCACCACGCACACCTTCACGGCGCTGCGCGTGGCCTCGGGTCAGGTGTGGTTCGATTTCGCCGACCTGTGCGACGCGCCGTCCGCAACCTCCGACTATCTGGATGTCGCCCGAACCTTCGGCCACGTGGTCTTGCAGGGAGTGCCGCGCCCCCAGGGCGCCTCCCCCAGCGCCTGGCAACGGTTCGCCAACCTCGTCGACGTACTCTACGACCGGGATGTCCGCTTCGACATCATCGGGCGCGGGAGGCCGGATCCCGCGGCCGCGGCGGGACATCCGGTCGACGCGGCGCGCCTCACGAGCCGCCTTGCCGCGTTACGGTCTCCCGATCCCGCCTGACACCCCCGAGGGTGGCTAGTGTTCGAATAGGCAGAACGGGTGGCCGACGGGATCCAGGTACACGCGGACCTCGCGCTGCGGCTGGAACTCCGCCACCGTCGCCCCAAGCCGCTCGGCCCGCGCACACGCGGCGGGAAGGTCGTCGACCAAGAGGTCCAGGTGGGACTGCATCTGCTGGTCGCCGGGACCGGCCGGCCATACGGGCCGCATGTGTCCGGGCTCGCCCTGGAATGACAGCCCCACTCCGCCGCCTGGCGGTTTGATCATGACCCACCCGGGCTCCTCGAAGTGGAGTGCCCATCCCAGCAGCTCGCGATAGAACCGGGCAAGTGCCGAGGGGTCGGGGGCGCCGAGCACCACCGATTCGAGACTGATAGCGGCTTTGACGTCCATTGACCCAGCATGTCCGCCCGGGACGGCGCTGTCGAGTGCCGCAAGTGGACCCAGCGGCCGTTCCCTGTGCCACGCTTGTTGGCATGAGCCACGATTTGCCGCACGCACACCACGCCGCCTACCCGGCATCCAGGATCTCGGAACTGGTGCACGGCATCGTCGAGGCGCACCGGCGGGGCCTGCTGCCACCGATCGTCCAGCTCGGCCATCCCGTCTTGCGCATGCGGGCCTTGGAGTTCGACGGGCAGCTAGATGCCGAGCTGCTGCACAACTTCCTCCAGACCATGCGCGCCACCATGCACGACGCGCCCGGCGTTGGGCTCGCCGCGCCGCAGATCGGCGTGCCGCTGCGCATCGCCGTCCTCGAGGACCACTACGACGTCGCGCCGGAGATCGCCGCCGTTCGGGAACGAAGCCCGCTGGACTACTTTGCAGCCATCAACCCCCGCCACACGCCCAATGGGCGGCGCACAGCGGAGTTCTATGAGGGATGCCTCTCCTTCGCCGGTTACCAGGCCGTCGTCAGCCGGCCCGCCGAGATCGAGGCAAGGTACACGGACGGAGCCGGCGCCACGGTCGTCCGGACGTTCGCGGGATGGCCGGCACGCATCTTCCAGCACGAGTCGGACCACTTGGACGGCACGGTCTACATCGACCGCGCCGAGACCCGTAGCCTCGCCAGCAGCTCCGAATACCTTGCCCGCTGGTCCGCCCCTGGAATCGAGCGCGCCCGCGATGGCTTGGGCTTCTAGGGCCGGCCCGAAGCCGCCGGTTCCCGGACCGGAAGATAGCGCGCGAACCATTCGAGGATCGCTTCGAACCGCTGACGCCGGTGCCAAGGGGTTCCCGCCCGGGAAAGCTCGTGGTTCTCACCGGGAAACAGCAGGAACTCGGTCTCGACTCCGTTGCGCAGCAGCTCGACGTAGTACCGCTGCGCTTGCTCCAGCGGGCAACGGTAGTCCTCCTCGGAGTGCAGGACCAGCGTGGGTGTCCGCACGTCCCCGACCCGGGCCATCGGGCTCTGGGTCAGGACATGGTCGGGATCCTTGCCCGTGTAAGCCTCGCTGAAGAACCAGCCGATGTCCGAGGACCCCACAAAGCTGAGCGGATCCAGGTAGCCGCGCTCCACAACGGCCGCACGAAAGCGGTGGTCGTTGGCTATGGTCCAGGCGGTGAGGTAGCCGCCGTAAGAACCTCCGAGCACGCCCACGCGGTCGCCGTCGAGGGAATCGTCGGAAGCCACGGCCCCGTCTAGGAATGCGAGCACGTCCTGCAGGTCCACGGTGCCCATGGCGCCCTTGATCGCAAGCCCGTGGTCGCGTCCGTAGCTGGCGCTCCCACGGGGATTGCACTGCAAGACGGCGTAACCCGCCTCCACGTAGACCTGCGCCTCGTCGAAATACGACCAGCCGTACTGCGAGAAGGGCCCGCCGTGGATGTTGAGCAGCACCGGGTGCGGCCCCTCTCCGGCCGGGCGGAACACCCAGCCGTGGACCGGATACCCGTCCGCCGATTCGACGACAAGTTCACTCGGCTCGGCGATCCGCGTCGCCTCGCGCAACGCGGAAGCGAAGTCGGTCAGACGGCGGACGACGCCGTCCTCGACGACCCCTGCCTCGCCCGGCGTTCGTGGCGTGGAATAGCCCACAACGACGCGGCCGTCGGCCTCCGCGGCCCCGGCGACCTCGAGTGGTCCCGCGATGAGGACGTGGGTGGTGCCGTCCGGGTCGACGACGTGGAGCTCTCCGCTGCCGCGAACCCGGGAGAAGGCCAAGACGGACGACTGCCCGTGTGGGACCAGCGTGGAGTGCACGTCCCCGTAGTCGATCGACTCGGCGTCCGTGATTTCCCTCGGCTCACCGCCACCGAGCGGGTCCAGGGCGAACACGCCCGTGTTGCGGGCAACGAAGTCGGTGCCCTCCGGGCCGAGGTCCTGGCCCAGAAGAAAGAGTGTGGCCCCGTCGCGGGAAAACGTGGGCGTTCCGAAGGAGGTCGACGAGGTCGGCGACCCCGCGACGGCTTCGGGGCCGGCAGCCGGGTCGCCCACGGCGATGCGGTGCACCATCGAGCGCAGGTCCCTGTCCTCCCCCTCGTGCAGGGAGGCGGTGAAATAGATGTGGCGGCCGTCGGGCGAGAACGCCGGCTCGTGCGCGTCGCTCGCCGCCGGCGTGAGCAGCCGAGGCTCGGGAAGCCCCTTCGACGCTTCGCCCCCCTTGCCGTTACCGTCGTCCGGCGTCGACGCCTTGCGCGCCTTGGCCGCCCGGCCCACCGGCGCCACGAACGGCTCGTCGTCGAGGGAGGGAACGTCTATGAGGTAGATGCCCTGAACCTTGTCGCGGCTGAACCCCAGCCCGTTCGCGCGGTACTTGTACCCCGTGATGCGGCGCGGGTCCTCGGCACCCGCGCCGACCCCCTCGACCGTGCCGTAGCGGCCCTCCTCCGGAGTGCGGCTGGCGAACGCCAGTCGCGACGAGTCCGGAGAGAAGGCGAAGGAGGCGACCCCGAGTCGCCGGTCGGTCAGCAGCCGGGGCTCCCCTCCCCTGGCGTCGACGATCGCCACTTGGGGGCGCCCCTCGTCGTCCTGCCGCAGGAAAGCGATCATGCGCCCGTCGGGCGAGAAGCTGGGGCTGGAGTCCGAGCGCCCGCGGGTGAAGCGGCGGGTGGAGCCATCCTCGAGGCCGATCATCCACAGCTGCCCCACCGACGCGTCGGCCTCGAAGCTGGGGTGGGAGGCGGACACCACCGCATGGCGCCCGTCCGGGCTGATCGACGGCGCGGATACAGTGGTCATCAGGTCGAGCTGCGTCGGTTTCACAGCGAGAGCATATCTGAAAGATTTATTGAAGGAAATAGCCCGTGAGCCCCGCCCAGCACCCCGTCCTGCAGTTGAGTTGCCCCGTCTGCCAACGGCCGCTCGGTCCCGCGGAGGCCGTGTCCGGACCGCTCGTGTGCGGGGGCGGCCACCGCTTCGACGCCGCGAGGCAGGGGTATTTCAACCTGCTTACGGGGAAGGGGACGGCCTTCAGGGAGGACACCGCCGCGATGGTCCAGGCCAGGGCCGACTTTCTGGCCGCCGGCCACTACGCCGACCTCGCCGACGAAGTCGCCCGCAGGGTGGCCGCGGCCTCCCGCGGGGCGGCGCACACGCGGATCCTCGACGCCGGGGCGGGCACCGGCTACTACCTTTCGGCCGCGCTCGCCGCAGTCCGCGCCCAGGGCGCCGCGGCCACCGCGGTCGCCATGGACATTTCACGCTTCGCCATGCGCCGGGCCGCCCGCCTGGAACACACCACCGCGCTGGTCTGGGACCTGTGGCGGCCGCTCCCGCTTGGTGACGCGTCCGTCGACGTCGTGCTGAACGTGTTCGCCCCGCGCAACGGCGCCGAGTTCCGCCGGGTCCTCCGCCCAGGTGGAACGGCCGTCGTCGTCACGCCCCTGCCCGAGCACTTGGCCGAGGCGGCAGGGCCGCTGGGGCTCCTGGCAATCGCGGGAGGCAAGGAGGAATCCGTCGCGGCGGCGTTGGGAGAGGGCTTCGAACTCGCCTCCACGGCCGAGGTCCGTTCCGCGATGCGCCTGCCCGAGGACGACGCCGCCCGCCTGGCCCTGATGGGACCCGCCGGGCACCACCTCGACCCCGAAGCCCTGCGCGGCCGCCTGTCCGCGTCGCGGCTCCCGCCGACGGTCACGGCCGCGTTCCGCGTGCAGTCGTTCCGGCGGACAGAGCGTCCCGCCGGGGAACATACGCCTCAGGGGTGACGAGTCTGGAGGACACGATCGGGCAAGATAGAAGACAGTGAGGGCTATCCGGGCCCTCCCCGTTGAAACCCGGTGGACCAATGTTTGAGTGGATCGTCACCAACGGCTGGGTGTTTTGGCTCGCGCTGTTCCTGGTCCTAGCCATCATCGAAATGATGTCGCTGGACCTGTACTTCATCATGCTCAGTGGCGGCGCCCTGGGCGCGGTCTTCGTGGCGCTGGCCGGTGGCGACTTCTGGCTGCAGGCCCTTGTCTTCTGCGTGCTCGCCCTGGCCATGGTCTTTTTCCTGCGCCCCATAGCGCTCCGGCACCTGCGCAAGGGACCAGCCAACCAGCGCACGAACGTGGACCGGCTCCTGGGACAGGACGCACTGGTGCTCGAACCCACGTCGCGCATGTCGGGCCGCGCCAAGATCGGCGGCGAAACCTGGAGCGCCCGCACCGACGACGACGCGCCGCTGGATCCCGGCGTCTACGGGACCGTGGTGCGGATTTCCGGGGCGACCGCCTATATCACCGCCCGCATGCCCGAGGGCAAGGGCGCCTAGCACACCTACGGTCGGAGGATCCGGCCACAGCGCCCCGCGGCGCGCAACGAAGGGGGAACACCATGTTCGATTCGCCGGGTACCGGCGTCGGAATCGTCCTGATAGTACTGGCCGTTTTCGTCATCATCGTCCTACTGCGCTCGGTGCGCATCGTGCCGCAGGCGAGGGCCGGAATCGTGGAGCGCCTGGGCAAATACCAGCGCACCTTGGGCCCCGGGCTGACGATCCTCATTCCGTTCGTCGACCGCCTGCTCCCACTGCTGGACCTGCGCGAGAACGTGGTTAGCTTCCCCCCGCAGCCCGTCATCACCGAGGACAACCTCGTGGTCTCGATCGACACGGTGGTCTACTTCCAGATCACCGAACCGCGCGCGGCAACGTACGAGATCGCCAACTACATCCAGGCCGTCGAGCAGCTGACGACGACGACCCTCCGCAACGTCGTGGGCGGGCTTAACCTCGAGGAGGCGCTCACCTCGCGCGACCAGATCAACGGACAGCTGCGAGGCGTCCTCGACGAGGCGACCGGCAAGTGGGGCATCCGCGTGTCCCGCGTCGAGCTCAAGGCCATCGATCCGCCGCTGTCCATCCAGGACTCGATGGAGAAGCAGATGCGCGCCGAGCGGGACCGCCGCGCGGCCATCCTGACGGCGGAGGGCACCAAACAGTCGCAAATCCTGACGGCCGAGGGGCAGCGGCAGGCCGCCATCCTCGCCGCCGAGGGAGACGCCAAGGCCGCCATCCTCAGGGCCGACGGCGAGGCACAGGCGATCGCCAAGGTTTTCGGGGCCATCCACGAGGGCAATCCCGACCAGAAGCTGTTGGCCTACCAGTACCTGCAGACGCTCCCCAAGCTGGCCGAGGGATCGTCCAACAAGCTCTGGATCATCCCCAGCGAGGTGGGCGAGGCGCTCAAGGGCATCGGCGGCGCGCTGGGCAACCTGCGCCCGGATACCGAAGCCGAAAACGGGACGCACCGCGCACCGTAGCGGCACATCAGGCATAAAGGGCCCCTGCGGACGCGCGTCCGCAGGGGCCTTTGCGCGATGGCGCGTATACTTGACTCTTCGAGACTTCCGTCCCGCGGGGAATCTTTGCCCCGGCGGGGACGTTGAACACCATAGTCGTTACCGTCAGCCGTTGTAACGCAGTAGGGAGAAATGATGAGCGATCGCAGTCTGCGCGGAATGCGCCTCGGGGCACAGAGCATGGAGACGGAAGCCGGAGTCGAGCCGGCACCGCGCCAGCGCGTCGAGTACCGGTGCGAAGACGGCGAGCAGGTCTTCGTGACCTTCTCGTCGGAGGCGGAGATCCCGGCAACATGGGTCTCGAAAACGGGCAAGGAAGCCCTCCTCGTCAACGGCGAGAAGCCGGTCGATTCCAACGAGAAGCCCGTCCGCACACACTGGGACATGCTGCTCGAACGCCGCTCCGTCGAGGAGTTGGAACAGATCCTCAAGGATCGCCTGGACAAGTTGCGCACCGCACGCGGCGAAAAAGTCTCCTAGGGGACACTGGCTAGCCCCGGCCGTTCGGCGTCCGGGAAGCGCAAGCCACGCCGCAGCCCACACCAAAGGGGAGACCCGCACCGTTCACGGTGCGGGTCTCCCCTTTGGTGCGGGCTGCGGGGACCGATCGTCCCGCGCCCCCCGGACCGGCTAGCGGCGGACCTTGCCCGCCAACTTGTTCCAGCGAGCGGACAGACCCCACCGGGTCACGTTCCACATGGCCTCGAGGACAATGTTGCCGCTCATCTTGGACACGCCGAGCTCGCGCTCGACGAAGGTGATGGGCACTTCGACGATCTTCTTGCCCAGCTGCGCCACGCGGAAGGTCATGTCAACTTGGAAGCCGTATCCGACCGACTCCACGGCGTTCAAGTCCAGGGCCTCGAGGGTCTCGCGCTTGAATGCGCGGAAGCCGGCCGTGATGTCCTTGAGCCCGAGGCCCAGCATGGTGCGCGAGTAGAGGCTGCCCACCCGGGAGATCAGCTTGCGGTGCAAGGGCCAGTTCACGACTCCGCCACCCTTGACCCAGCGCGAGCCGATGACCAGGTCGGCGCCCTTGGGGATCTCGGCCAGCAGGAGCGGGAGCTGCTCCGGCTTGTGGGAACCGTCCGCGTCGAGCTCGACCAGAACGTCGTAGCCCCGGTCCAGCGCCCAACGGAATCCGGCGAGATATGCAGCGCCCAGGCCCGCCTTGCCCGTCCGGTGCAGCACGTGGATCCGCGGATCCTCCGCGGCCATCCGGTCCACCAGATCTCCGGTGCCGTCCGGGCTGTTGTCGTCGACCACCAGGACATCGGAGTCCGGAACGGCTGCACGCAGCCGACCCATGGTGATGGGAAGGGACTCGAGCTCGTTGTAGGTCGGAATGATGGTGACTACCCGCACGCGGTATTACCCCTCTGCACAAATTTGCGGAGCCCGCGGCGCGGGTCCGTGTCCTTGGCCGGGGCTGCGTGCCCCTCCCCCGCGTCGGACGAACCGGGCACGCGGGAGCCAGTGAACAATTATACGGCCGCGAATCCGGGAGGTTGGAAGCCACTCCGTGGAGGCACGGAAAGACCCCGGGAACTTCGGACCGACATCCCCGTGCGCTGACGCGCGGAAAAGTCGTTTTCTACTGCTCCCGGGGCCTTGTCCTGTGGTGTTTGCCGTGATGCCGGCACGGCGACCCAAAGATCATCTAGGTCGCCGTTGAGAATCCAGCCTAGCCGCTGGTTACCGTGTGTCAACCAAGCCCTGACGAGGTAACGACCGCGAAACATACTAGTCAACCCAGTTCACGTGCCGTTGCCCAATGCTTGCCCGGATTCCCGCCCTACAGGCGGTCGAAGATCACGCGCCCCGCCCGGACGGTGCGCAGGCACGTGGGAAGTTCCTCGTCCAGGACGGGCAGCATGGGGGTGCCGGCGCGTGCGTCCGTGCTCCATGATGACACGCGCGCATCCGGCGTCTGAACGGCGAGTTCCGACGCGGCCCAGACCGCGAACGTCGCGTCGGAACCCGGTGCCAGCTGACCCGCCAGCGGGTCGGCCGCACCAACGGCCCGGTATCCCGCGCGCGTGTGCGCGAGGAAGGCGGCCCTCGCGGACACACGGGCCTCCGGGGTGTTGTGTTCCAGGCAGGCCTTCACAGCGGCCCACGGGCTGGCCGCCGTGACCGGCGTGTCCGAACCGAGGCAGACCGGCACACCCGCGGCCAGGAACCGCCCGACCTCGTTCATGCGTCCGCTCCTGGCCGCGCCGAGCCGTTGCTCGTACTGCCCGCCCGGCGCGCCCCAGTAGGCGTCAAAGGCCGGCTGTAGTGACACGGTGACGCCGAATTCCAAGAGGACGTCGACCCCCGCCTGGTCCGCCATCTCCACGTGCTCCAGGCGGTGCCGGCCGGCTTGCACGGCGGGCAGCCCGATCCGCTCGGCAGCGAGGCGGAAGCCGGCGACCGCCGCATCCAGCCCGGCGTCTCCGATCACGTGGAATGCGGCCTGGACACCCGCCTCGGAGCAGGCGGCAACGTGGTCGGCGATTCTCTCCGGTTCGAGAAACAGGGTGCCACGGTTGCCGGAATCGTCGGCGTAGGGCTCGCGCAGGAATGCGGTGCGCGAGCCGAGGGACCCGTCGATGTTCAGGTCTCCCCCGAGGCCGCAGAGCCGGCCCGGGCCGAATCCGTCGGAGAGGCGCCGCGCCTCCTCCGCGGTCGAGGCAGGTTCCGCCCAGTAGACGTGGACCGCCGGGTACTCGGGACCCTCTGCGTCCAGTAGCTCCAACAGCACTTCGACGTCGCGACGTGTGCCGATGTGCGGCGCCGCCATCTCCGCCACGCCCGCATGGCCCGTCGACGCGAGGTGCCTCAGCGCCCGCTTCTGGTGTTCGGCCCGGGCGGCGTCACTGAAATCCAGGACGGCGGCCCGGACGCGCGCATGCGCCTCGCGCACCACGGTCCCGCGTCCGTCCCAGCCGTCAACTCCATCGAGGGCCAGCCGGTCCGCCAGCGCTGTGTTGACGAGGCCGGAATGCACGTCCGCCCGCGTCAGGTAGACGTCGCGCCCACCCGCCGCGGCCTCCAGCTCGGCACCGGTGGGAACCCGCTGGCCGGGCCAAGAGCTCTGGTCCCAACCCGCTCCGATCACGGCGCCGCTCGACGCGGCCGCGTGGGATGTCACTGCGCCGAGCAGCTCGTCCGCGGAACCGACGCGGCTCAGGTCCAACGATGCCAATGCGGCTCCCGTCTCCGTGAGGTGGACGTGCGAGTCGAAGAACGCCGGCGCCACCAGGGCGCCCTCAAGGTCGACCACGGTCATGCGGTCGTCCAGCATGACTGCCGCTGCCGCCTCCTGCCCCACCCAGGCCACGGTGTCGCCGTCGACCAGCATGGCCGTGGCGAAGGGATCGGCGGGTGAATAGATTGCGCCGTTGCGGTACATGACCAGCGAAGACATGTGGTGGTTCCTTCCGTGGTTCGTCCGGCCAGGGTGGCCGGCTGGGCGCGCCGCCGGCACTCGGCCAACGGAGCGGTCCGGGCGCCGTCCAGTGGCGGCGCCCGGGTGGGGCGTCGTCAGTCGGCGACGCTCGAGTAGGCCACAACGCCACGGCGTACCGCCAAGACAGCGTCCCGGCAGTTGCGGGCCAACGGCGTGGGCAGGTCCGGGACCTTCGCGAGCTGGTCCAAGGTGTCGATGACCTGCTTCGCCCAGCGGACGAAGTCGCCGGCGGCCAGATCGGTCCCCCGCAGGCAGTCCTTGAGTTCCTTGCCCCGGGCCCAGCCGTACATGGGCCACACCAGCCCCGACTCGGGCTCCGCGGTCTCGGGCAGCCTGTTGGCCACCTCGAGGTCCGTGAGTTCGGACCAGCAGCGCACGGCCGTGTCCCAGGCCCTCTCCATGGCCGGGCTCGGGAGTTTGGGATGCACACCCTTGTCCTCCCGTTTCGCCTGGTAGACGAGGGTGGTGATGAAGCCCGCGAGCTCAGCTGCGCCGAGGGTGTCCAGGGCGCCGGACTCCAGCACCAGGGACGTCAGCAGGTCGCGCTCCCCATAGATGCGGCGGAGCCGGTTCCCGGAGGCCGTCGTCACGGGCACGTCCGAGTCCGGTTGCCCCTGCCCCGACTCCGGCAGACCGAGGTAGCCGTAGGACTCCAACACGTTGCAGACCCGGTCGAACGTCTTGGCGATGGTGTTGGTGCGACCGCTGATCTGCCCGGAAAGCCGGTCGGTCTCCTGCCGCAGCTTCCACCATCGCTCGGCCCAGCGGGCGTGGTCCTCGCGCTCGCCGCACCCGTGGCACGGATGGCGCTTGAGGGCGTTGCGCAACTTGGCGATCTTGGCGTCCTGCGCGGCCGTGCCGGAGAAATCAAACCCGGCGGCGTCCCGGCGGGGCGGGCGGTGGTCCCGCAGCGCGTTCCGGACGGACGCGGCGAGGTCGCGGCGCTCCTTGGGCGACCGGCCGGTGAAGGCCTTGGGCACGCGGATCCTGGAGATGACGTCGACCGGGCCGTCCAGGTCCTGGACGCCGATGCGGCGGATCTGCTTGTCCTCCGTGAGCACCGTCGGGCGCGTGTCGCGGTTGGAGTCGGAAAGCGAAATGACCACACAGCGGCCAAGCCGCCGCGGCCCGGGCACGTCCACCACGTCCCCGGGCGTCAGCTGCTCCAGCGACTGCTCCGCCGCGGAGCGCCGCGCACGGGTGGCCGTCCGCGTCGTCTCACGTTCGGCGTCCTTGAGCTCCTGGCGCAGCCGGGCGTACTCCGCGAAGTCGCCCAGGTGGCACGTCATGGCCTGCGCGTAGCCGGCCAGCGACTCTTCGCGGCCGCGAACCTGACGTGCCAGGCCAACCACCGACCTGTCCGCCTGGAACTGCGCGAAGGAGGACTCGAGGATGCGGCGCGCCTGGCCCCGGCCAAACTGCGAAGACAGGTTGAGGCTCATGTTGTACGTCGGCCGGAAGCTCGAGTTCAGCGGGTACGTCCTCCGCGAGGCGAGCCCGGCGACGGCCGCGGGATCCGTGCCCGGCTGCCACAGGACCACCGCGTGGCCCTCGACGTCGATGCCGCGGCGCCCGGCGCGCCCGGTGAGCTGTGTGTACTCCCCCGCGGTCACCGAGACGTGTTGCTCGCCGTTGAACTTCTCGAGCTTCTCCAGCACGACCGAGCGGGCGGGCATGTTGACGCCGAGGGCCAGGGTCTCTGTCGCAAACACGGCCTTGACCAGGTTTTGCGCAAACAGCTTCTCGACGACCTCCTTGAAGATCGGCAGCAGCCCCGCGTGGTGCGCCGCGAAGCCACGCAGCAGGCCCTCGCGCCAGGCCCAGAAGCCCAAGACCTCGAGGTCGTCCGGCGGAAGGTCGTAGGCGGCCAGGTCCACCGTCTGTTCGATCCGCCGCGCCTCCTCTTGGGTGGTCAGCCTTAGCCCGGAACGCACACACTGCGCCACGGCGGCGTCGCATCCCTTGCGGGAAAAGATAAAGACGATGGCCGGGAGCAGCGCGGCGCGGTCGAGCGTGGCGATCATCTCCGGCCGAGACACCTGGTGCCGGACGACGGGCGGCTCGGGCCTGCGGGGCGCGCCGTGGTCCCGCCCCCGTCCGCGGGGGCGCCCCGATCCGGGCCTGAAGGACCTCCGCTCGTCACGCTGGGCCAGTTTGGTCAATTCGGGGTTGACGGCGATCGGAATCTCGCCCCCGGCGGCCTCCGTGGCGGCCTCGTCGAAAGACACCTCGCCGGCGAACAGGTCAAGGAGCCGGCCGCCGGCGAGGACATGCTGATAGAGCGGAATCGGGCGGTGCTCGGACACCACGATCGCCGTGTCCCCGCGCACGGTGTCCAACCAGCCGCCGAATTCCTCCGCGTTGGAGACGGTGGCGCTGAGTGAGACCACCTGCACCTCCGAGGGGAGGTGGATGATGACCTCTTCCCAGACCGCGCCGCGGAACTTGTCCGCCAGATAGTGCACCTCGTCCATCACCACGTAGCCCAGCCCGGACAGCGTCGCCGAGTCGGCGTAGAGCATGTTGCGCAGGACCTCGGTGGTCATGACCACGACGTCGGCCTCGCCGTTGATCGTCGTGTCGCCGGTCAGTAGGCCAACACGGTCCGATCCGTAGCGGGCGCACAGTTCGGCGAACTTTTGGTTGCTGAGCGCCTTGATCGGCGTCGTGTAGAAGGCCTTGAGCCCGCGGTGCAGGGCCAGGTGCACGGCAAACTCGCCGACCACCGTCTTCCCGGCCCCGGTGGGGGCCGCAACCAGGACGCCCTTTCCCGCCTCGACGGCGCCGCACGCCTCGATCTGGAAGGGGTCGAGTTCGAAGCTCAGCGTCTGGCGGAAGCCGTAGAGTTCGGTCTTCGCCTCCTTGGCCCGTTCGCGTGCGGCTGCGTACTGTTCAGCCGGGGAGCCCATGGTGTCCGCCCTTCGGATTCGCCGTATTCGATTGGATCTTGACTACAGCGTATCTATGTCGGTGGAAGTTCCGATATCGGTGCCCTCGCCGCGCGCCGCGGCCGCGTTCTTCGCCTCGAGCGCGGCCAGCCTCTTCGCCTTGCGCTTGTCGTGGACCAGGCAGAACACGGTTGCGGCCGCGAACACGACCAGCAGCGGGCCCGCCAGCGCAAACATGGTGAGCGCGTCGCCGCCGGGCGCGGCCATGGCGGCAACCAGGCAAATGATGAACACCGTAATGCGCCAGTTCTTTACGATCAGCCGTCCCGGGAGGATGCCGATCAGGTTCAGCCCGACCATCAGCACGGGAATGATGAGCGCGATGCCGAACGCGAGCAGCAGCCGGATCACGAAGTTGAGGTAGACGTCCACCTCGACGATGTTGGTGGCCTGGTCAGGTGTGAGGCCAAGGAAGAAGCGCAGCGCCTGAGGTAGGATCCAGTAGGCCAGCCCGAGGCCGAGCAGGAACAGCGGAACGGCGGCGCCGATGAAGGCCAGCGCCGTGCGCTTCTCGTTCTTCTTCAGCCCCGGAACGATGAACGCCCACAGTTCGTAGAGCCATACCGGGCTGGACATGATCAGGCCCAGGAAAACCGAGATCTTGATCATGTTGTCGAACGGGGACACCACCGAGGCGAAATTGACCTCGCCGCCGACGGCGTTGACCGGCTCGACGAGCAGCAACAACACGGGGTAGTAGAGGAAAAAGCCGCCAACCGTCGCGAGAAACAGCGCGATGAGCGCTACAAAAAGCCTGTTTCGAAGCTCGATGAGGTGGTCTTTGAGCGCCATCCGCCCATCGGGGTTGGACGCGCGTCCTACCTTTGCCGCCACCGAATGCTAGAGGTTGCGGTCGCGGTGGTCTGGGTCGACGATCTTGCCCTCAACGGTGCCGTCGGTGGAGTCCGCGGCCTTCGGATCGTCGTCCTTCATCTGGCGCACCTCGGATTTGAAGATCCTCAGCGACTGGCCCATCGACCGGGCCAAACCCGGGAGCTTCGGGGCACCAAAAAGCAGCAGTGCCAGCACGACAATGATGACAATGTGCCATCCCTCAAGACCGAACATCGGGACTTCCTTTCGTCTGCTGCCAGTCTACGTCACGGCAGGTGCAGGTCGCGTATGCGCTGGGGCTGGCCGCGGCGCTTTTTCCCTTCCACGCGCCGCACGCGGCGGGCCTCGCGGCGGGCCGCCTTGCCCTCGACATATTCGCTCCTGACCTGCGCCGGATCCCGGAAGACCGCGGCCGGTCCGTCGCCCGGCCCGCACGCTTCGCCGCCGTCCGGAACCGCGTCGAGCGGTCCAAGCTGCAGCCTGTCGGCGGACTCCCCGACGTCGTCCAGCAGTCGCATGACCCCCCGGTAGAGGCGGATGCCGCACAGCACCAGAAACAGCGCCGAACCCGAGAGCAGGAACAGCCAGAGCAGGACCCAGAACCACCACGGCATCATGCCGCCACCTCCCCGTAGCCTGCCAGCGCGGCGGCCAAGAAGTCCCGCGCGGCCACCGCGAGATCGGGCGGGTCGACAACGGCGAGGTCGCCGCCGTGGCGCGCGATCAGCCCGGGAAGGCGTTCGGGGGAGGCGATCCGAACCTCGGCAAGGATCCTGCCGTCCGTGCCGCGGGCCGTGCGGCTCGGCGCGTAGTCCTCCAAGAGGCTCTCGAGCCTGGCCGCGAAGGAAAGAACCACCACGGCGTCGTCCGCCCCCGGCATAAACAGACGGTCCTGGACGGCCGCGTGCCGCTCGGCGGAAGGTTGGAAGGTTTCCCCGGTAGGCGAGATGGCCTGGATCCGGTCCACCCTGAAATTGCGGGGACCCTCGGCCCGGCGGCACCATGCCTGCAGGTACGCGCGCCCGCCGTCCTCCAGCAGCCGGACCGGCTCCACGTCCCGGTTGGCGATCTCGTCGCGCGCGGCGTTGTAATAGGCCAGCGTGACCACGCGGTGCCCCCGGACGGCCTCGCCGAGGGCGTCCATCCGTTCCTTGTCCTCGGAGGAAGCGGGCCGTGCGGAGACGAGATCGCCGATCTCGCCGAATTCGCCCGCCGCCAGTTCCAGCTTGGCCAGCGCGGAGCGGGCGGCCTCCGGTCGGCTCAGCGTCGGCAGGTCCAGCATGGTGCGCAACCCGACGATGAGCGAGAATGCCTCCGTAAGGTTGAGCCTGATTGGCTTGGACAGCCCGTCCGCGTTCGTGATGCTCACGGTGTCCCCCTCGTAGTCCACGTCGATCAGCTCGTCGTGGTATCCGTTGGGGACGCCGCACATCTGGATCATGGCGAGGTCGCCTATCAGTCGCTGGCGCGTCAGGCCAAAGCGGGCGGCGGTCTCGTCGATCCGCGGCGCGCCCTCCCGAACCACGAAGGCGATGATGTCCAAGGCCCGGGCGACGACGTCGGTCGCGGGCGGCCGGCCGGTCGCGCGGTTCTCCTTCAGCGTGTAGGTGGTCCGGGGCCTGGACTGCTCGCGCAAGGCCTCCCGCAGGCGTCGCGCCACGGCCTCGCGCAACTGGTCCGGCGAGGCCACCCGCGCGGCGTCCCCCAGCTCGGCGATCTCCGCCGACGTCGCCTCCGCGTCGTGGAACGGAGTGCGCACAACGTCGTATCCGTCGTCGGCCGTGCGCCGCTCCCCCACGCCGAGCGGGGAATCCCCGGCGGCAGTTGCTGCAGCCGCGCGGAGCGCCAACCCACGCCCGGCACGCAGTTCGAGTTCGGCCCACGCCGTGGCGGTCGCCGGGTCCAGCGCGTCCAGGACGTCGGCCACCCGGAAACCGTCCGGCCGCTCCACCTTGCCTGGCGTCCGGGCGATGCCGGAAACGATGCGGGAGAGGCGGAAGATCCGCTGTCCGTCGCGGTCCTGGTCCCTTGCCACGAGGTACCAGTTTCCGAACCGGCTCCCGATGCCCCACGGGTCGACCCGGCGCTTCGATTCGGTGCCGTCCACGGAGCGGTAAGTGAAGCGCACGGGAGACCGGTCCCAGACCGCGCGCAACACGTCCGGGAAAACGGCGTCGCCCGCATGCAGCCTCGGCTCGAACGTCTCGAAGCCCGCCTCCGCCTCGGCGGGCTCTCCCGCTGACAGTCGGCTGATGGCGCGCGCGGCCGCGGTCTCCACCGTGGGGTCCTTCCAGATGCGGGCGGCGAGCCCGAGCGCCAGGGCCTCCTCGGCGTCGAACCCGACCTCCGGCAGCCGGTACTGCTCCGGGAGGATGCGGTAGCGGCTGTCCTGCCTGTTGTTCTCGCTGAGGGCGTCGCCACCGAGTGTTTCGAGGGGCACGCCGAGCGCGCGGAGGTCCTCCTTGTCGCGCTCGAACTTGCGCTCGAAGGCCTCGTCGCTGAGGCCCTTGTAGTCGTCGACCCGCTGGCGGAGTTCGTCCTTGGTGTACCCGCGCTTGTGGTACATCAGGGCATATGTAAGGCTGACGAGCTTCTCGGTCCGCGAAGGAAGCACGACGTTACGTTTGGTGGACACCCTTTCTACGTTACTACGCAGGAGGGCGGCGCGGCCCGTGGTGTCACGGTCCGCGCCGCCCGGGCGCTGCAGGGGTGTCGCTCCGCGTTTAGCGGACGTTGACGAGGTCCACCACGAAGATGAGCGTCTCGCCGGGGCCGATGGCGCCGCCCGCGCCACGCTCGCCGTAGGCCATGTGCGGCGGGATCTCCAGGCGACGGCGGCCGCCGACCTTCATGCCCAGAAGGCCCTGGTCCCAGCCCTGGATGACCTGGCCGATGCCGACCTTGAAGTCGAGCGGCTGGCCGCGGTTCCACGAGGAATCGAATTCCTCGCCCGAGGACCAGGCAACTCCGACGTAGTGGGCAGAGACGGTGCTGCCGGCCACGGCCTCCGCGCCGTCGCCGACGATGATGTCCTCGCTGACGAGCTCGGTGGGGGCGGTCTCGCCCGGGAACTCGATTTCCGGCTTGGTGCGGTCGTACTCGCGCTGTCCAAAAGACATGGCGTTCCTTTCGGTGGGTGTGCGTTTGCCGGTAACTAGGCTACTTGGCGGACTTGATGTCGACCACGAACACGAGGGGCCCGGCGGGGCTTCCCTCGGCCGCGTCGTCGCCGTAGGCCATGGCGGCGGGGATGCTCAGGACGACCTTGGAGCCGACCTTCTGACCGGCCAGGCCCTTCGTCCAGCCCTGGATGACCTGGGTAAGGCCGAATTCGGCCGCTTCGCCACGCTCGTAGCTTGAATCGAAGACCTTGCCGTCTTCCCAGCGCACTCCGGCGTAGTCGGCGGTGATCGTGGAGTCCTCGGTCAGGGCCTCGCCCTTGCCCTCTTCAAGGACGTGCACGGCGAGTCCGTCGGGCGCCTCCTTGCCCTCGGGCAGGGAAATGGTCGGCTTGCCGTCCTTGTCGAACTTGACGGTCGGGAAGGCGCCGGAGTCGACGAGCTCCTTCACCTCGGACTGCTCGAGCGTCCGCGGCGGCTCTGGAATGTTCTCGGCTCCGACGACCTTCAGGACCAGGACCTCGCTGGCGGTGGCCGGTTCGGCCGGCGCGCTGCTCGCGCCGTCGGTGCTTGCGGCCGGAGGGGTCGGGCGCACATAGGCGACCCAGGATCCGACCTTGGAACCCAGCAGGATGTTGTAGATCTCGGGATCGGCTTCCTTCATCTCGTCGGTGAGCGAGAGGATCTGCGGGTCGCTGGCGAAGAGGTTGCCCAGCTCGCTGCCGTCCGTGGTGCTGTAGCCGGCCAGCTTGTAGGAGACGTTCTGGTTCGCCGTGATCTCGGCGCCGTCGCCCTCCTCGATGACCTGGGCACCCGCGGCGGTCGCGTTCAGCGGGGTGTCGAACTTGACGGTGGGTGCCGTGTTGTCGTCCCCGCCGGGGGTGATGTCGATGGAAGAGAGGGGCGCGGCGTCCCCCACGGTCTTCGGGGTACCGGCCCCGCAGCCGGTCAGGGCCAAGAGGGCCAGGGCCAGCACTATTGCGAAAAGCTTGCGCACGAATTCAACTTTCGTTGGGGTCACTGTCTTCCAGCCCGTCCGGCGCGCCGAACGAAATGAGTCGCCACCAGCTTAGGCGCATTCCCTGTGAGGATTCTAAGCAGGCCGCGTCCCCTCGACCGTAGTGTGGCGCGGGAAGACGCTACAAGAGTGCCAGCAGTTCCTCGACGCGCCGATCCGAGCTGGCGAACGGATCCTTGCAGAGCACCGTCTGTCCCGCGTGGTCGTTGAGCTTGAGGTGAACCCAGTCGACCGTAAAGTCCCGGCCCGCGTCCTTGGCCGCCCGGACGAAATCGCCCCGCAGTTTCGCGCGGGTGGTCTGCGGGGGCAGCGACCGGGCCTCCCGCACCTGGTCCTCGCCAACCACCGACGCGGCGAGCCCGCGGGCCCGCAGCAGCTGGAACAGCCCGCGCGTCGGCGAGATGTCGTGGTATGTCAGGTCGAGTTGGGCGATCCGCGGCGCGGACAGATCCAGTCCGTGGCGGTCCTGGTACCCGCGCACCAGCTTGTGCTTGATGGCCCAGTCGATCTCCGTGTCGATGCCTGAGGCGTCCTGGCCGGCGACGGCGTCGAGCGCGCGGCGCCACAAATCCATGACGCGCGGGACGTGCTCCGTGTGGGCGCCCTCCCGGTCCAGAAAGGCGCCGACCTTGGCGTAAAACATCTCCTGAAGCTCCAGGGCGGACATCTCGCGTCCGCTGGCGAGCCTCACGGGTGTGCGCCCCGTGAGGTCGTGCGAGATCTCGCGGATGCTGCGGATCGGATTCTCCAGGCGGAAGTCGTCCATGATGGTTCCGGCCTCGATCATGCGCAATATCAGGTCCGTGCTGCCGACCTTGACCAGCTGGGTGGTCTCGGACATGTTGGAATCGCCCACGATCACGTGCAGCCGCCGGTAGTGCTCGGCATCGGCGTGCGGCTCGTCGCGCGTGTTGATGATGGGGCGCGACCGCGTTGTCGCGGAGGAGACACCCTCCCACACGTGGTCCGCGCGCTGGGAGAACGCGAAGCGGTGTTCACCGTCGACTGGCAGGACCTTGCCGGCGCCCGCGAAGAGCTGGCGCGTGACGAGGAAGGGGATCAGGATCTCCGCGAGGCGCGCGAATTCGAGGCGGCGGGGGATGAGGTAGTTCTCGTGGCACCCGTAGGAGTTGCCCGCGGAGTCGGTGTTGTTCTTGAACAGGTACACCGAACCCGGGAAACCGTCCTCCCGCATCCGCTCCTCGGCACTGACCACAAGGTCCTGGAGGATCGCCTCTCCGGCCCGGTCGTGCGCGATCAGCTGGGCGACGTCGTCGCACTCTGCGGTCGCGTACTCGGGGTGCGATCCGACGTCGAGATAGAGCCTGGAGCCGTTGGTGAGGAAGACGTTCGAGCTGCGACCCCACGCGACCACCTTGCGGAACAGGTACCGCGCCACCTCCTCCGGCGTCAGCGGCCTCCCGCCCGGCGCGGAGTACGCGATCCCGTATTCGGTCTCGATGCCAAAAATCCTGCGGTCCATGCCCTACTCCCCTCGGCCGGCGGCCAACACCGCGGCAACGTCGGCGGCGCCAAGGCGCCGGAAGGCGCGCCTGGTTCCGTGTTGTGCCAGCGGATCGCGGTCCAGCACGGCCACTTCCAGCATCCGGGCGCCGTCCGGTCCGTCCGCCACGCCCGGCAGGGCAGTCGCGGCCGCGCGGATGGCCCCAGCGACTCCGCCGTCGGGCCCGTTGTGGCCGCCCCACGCGCCGTCCATGGCCCGTGAAACCGTTTCGGAGTCGCCGCCCATGATGATCAACCCCGGCTCGTCGGAGATGGAGCCGTCGAAGTTGATCCGGAACAGGTGGTCGCCGGCGGGAACGGCACCGACCTCGACAACGGCCAGCTCCACCTCGAACGGCTTGTTCTCGGCGGTGAAGACGCCACCGAGACTCTGCGCGTAGACGCTGGCGAGGCCTCGCCCGGTGACGTCCTCGCGGTCGTACGAGTAGCCGCGCGTATCGGCGTAGCGGACGCCGATCTGCCGGAGCGACTCAAATTCGTTGTACTTGCCGACCGCGGCAAACGCGATCCTGTCGTATATTTCGCTGACTTTCCGCAGCGAGGCGGAGGGGTTCTCCGCGACCAGCGCGATGCCGTCGACGCAGCTCGCGACGACCACCGACCTTCCGCGGGCGATGCCCTTGCGCGCGAAGTCCGCGCGGTCCTTCATCAGCTGCTCGGGCGAGACATAGAACTGTGCGGACACCTAGGCTTCCCTTCCCACGGTGGAGCGGCGCCCGACGATGCCGCCGGCCACCCGGGCCAACGCCTCGTCGGCGACCTTCAGCGTGCCGCCGGCGCCCACCGAGAAAACCACCGGCCACAGCTGCCGCACCAGGTCCGGCCCCCCCGTGGAGGAATCGTCGTCGGCAGCGTCGTACAGCGCCTCGACGGCCACCTCGACGGCCGCGTCGGCGTCCAGGCCCGGGCGCCACAGTTTCTTCAGCGCGCCACGCGCGAAGACCGCACCCGAGCCGATGCTGTGGTGTTCCTGCTCCTCGTAGCGGCCGCCGGTGATGTCGAACGAGAAGATGCGACCGCTCCCGCGGTTGGGGTCGAACCCCGCAAACAGCGGGACAACGGACATGCCCTGCATGGCCATCGGCAGGTTGCCTCGGATCATCGCGGCCAGCCTGTTGGCCTTGCCGTCCAGGCTGAGGAGCGTTCCCTCGATCTTTTCGTAGTGCTCCAGTTCCACCTGGAAGAGCCGGGCGATGTCCATCGCGATCCCGGCCGAACCGGCGATCCCGACCACCGAGTAGCGGTCCGTGGCGAAGACCTTTTCCATGTGGCGACTGGCGATCACGTTTCCGATGGTCGCCCGCCTGTCCCCCGCCATGACCACGCCGCCGTCGTATTCGAGCGCGACGATCGTGGTGGCGTGCCTGAGTCCTTCGGTGGCGGAAACCGCCTCGCGGGCCGGGAGCAGGTCGGGTCGTTCGCGGACGAGGTACTCGAGGAACGAGGGGCCGGCGGGCACATCCACCGCTACTGGCCGCCCTTCTGCACGAAGCCGCGCACAAACTCCTCGGCATTCGTCTCGAGCACGCCGTCGATCTCGTCGAGCAGGTCGTCGACGCCCTGGGTCTGGTCCTGCTTGCCCGCGGACGCGCCGGCTCCTGCCGGGGCCGGGGCCTCGTCGATGTCCTGCGTCTGCTCCACCGGCTTGGCCTTGAACTGTTCCTGGGCCATGGCGTCCTCCTTATGTCGCGTGTCGGCGGCGACGCCGCCACGTCCATCTTGCCACTCGTTGCGGCGGGGCGGTGCCTAGGGCCGGCCGGAGCGCAGCCGGTCCACGAATTCGCCGATCTCCAGGCCCGCCTCAAACAGCGGGCCGACCAGACCGCGGGTGCCCCGCAGGGGCTCGAGCATGGAAACGCGCTCGAGGCCCGCGCGGCCCGGAACGCTGAAGATGACGGAGTCCCAGCTGGCCCCCACCACGTCGTCGGGATAGTCCGCCAAGGCCCGTCCGCGGAAGTAGGCGCGCGTGTCTTCCGGCGGGGCCGCCACGGCGGCGGCGATCCGGTCCGGCGTCAGCAGGGTCTCGACGACGCCGCGGGCGGCCAGCCGGTGGTACAGGCCCTTCTCCGGGCGGATATCGGCCCATTGGAGGTCCATCAGCGAGATCCGCGGATCGTCCCAGGCGAGGGAGTGCCTTTCCCGGTACTGCTCCATCAGCCGGTACTTGGCGATCCAGTCCACCTGCGCGGCGGCACCCATCACGTCGCGCCGGAGGACATCGAGGGTGTCCTGCCAGCGCCGGAGCACGTCCAACGTCTGTTCGTCGTCGGCTCCGGTATCGGCGCAGAGGAGCCGCGCCGCGTCGAGGTACTGCTCCTGCAGGTCCAGCCCAGTCATGCGGCGGCCGTCGGTGAGCTCCACGACGGTCCGCAGCCCGGGATCGTGGCTGATGCGCTGCAGTGCCCCCACCGGGTCCCGGAGCTCTATGGCGGGCGCGCGGCCGGCTTCGATCAGCGAGAGCACCAGCGAAGTGGTGCCCACCCGCAGGTATGTGGAGACCTGCCCGAGGTTGGCGTCCCCGACGATCACGTGCAGGCGGCGGTACTTGTCCCAGGCAGCGTGCGGCTCGTCGCGGGTGTTGACGATGGGACGCCGGATCGTTGTTTCCAGCCCCACCTCCGCCTCGAAGAAGTCGGCGCGCTGGCTGATCTGGTAGCCGGGGGTGCGCCCGGTGACGCCCAGCCCCACGCGCCCGGATCCGCACAGGATCTGCCGGGAGGCAAAAAACGGGATGAGGCCGGCCGCGATGTCCCCGAACGGAGTCGACCGCGGCATCAGGTAGTTCTCGTGCGCGCCGTAGCTGACGCCCTTGTTGTCGGTATTGTTCTTGTAGAGCAGCACCTCGGCGAAACCCGGCGTCTGGGCGATGTGCCTGGCGGCAGCCAAGGCCACCTGGTCGCCGGCCTGGTCCCACAGGACCACGTCGAGCGGATTTGTGGTCTCCGGCGACGAGTACTCGGGGTGCGCGTGGTCCACGTAGAGGCGCGCCCCGTTGCCGAGGACCATGTTCATCAGGACGTGTCCGGCCGCGTCCGGAGTGCCAGTCTCCTCCGCGTAGAGCGTTTCGCCGATGCGCGCCTCGCCGCCCGCCAGCGCGATTTCCTCGGCGGTGAGTTCCCGGGGCTCGTCGGTCAGTTGCGAACTGTCGGCGTCGGCCCGGGACATCGAGAAACCGCGGGCGTCGACCAGCGGCGTCTCGTCCGCGTAGTCCCAGCGGGTGCCCGCCAGATGGCCGTACCCGTGCCGCACGGTGGCGGCATACGCGTTCACCACCTGGGCGGACAGCAGGGTGGAGTTGGCGCCGGGCTGCGTGGGCGCCAGGACGCCGTACTCCGTCTCCAGGCCGACGACGCGGCGGACCGTCACAGGTACTGCCCGGTGTTGGAGTAGGTCCCCGTGCCGTCGTCGGCCAAACTGCGCCCCACCCCCGACCCGGTCTTGTCCTGGACGATCGTGCGGATGTAGGTGATGCGTTCGCCCTTCTTGCCGGAGATCCGCGCCCAGTCGTCGGGGTTGGTGGTGTTGGGCATGTCCTCGTGCTCGTGGAACTCGTCGACCACACCGCGCAGCAGGTGCTCGATGCGCAGGCCCCTGATTCCCGTGGTGAGGAAGTCCTTGATGGCCGATTTCTTGGCCCGATCCACCACGTTGCGGATGACCGCGCCGGAATTGAAGTCCTTGAAGTACAGCACCTCGGTCTCGCCATTGGCGTAGGTCACCTCGAGGAACTCGTTGTCCTTGTCGGTGGCGTACATGGCCTCGACCGTTTGCCGGATCATTTCGCGGACCGTCGCGTCCCGGTCCCCGGCGTGCTCCGCCAGGTCCTCGGGGTGCAGGGGGAGGTCCTGCGTGAGGTACTTGGCGAAGATCTCCGCCGCGCCCTCCGAGTCCGGCCGCTTGACCTTGATCTTCACGTCCAGCCGCCCGGGACGCAGGATGGCAGGGTCGATCATGTCCTCGCGGTTGGACGCGCCGATCACTATGACGTTGTCGAGCTTCTCCACGCCGTCGATCTCGCTGAGCAACTGCGGGACGATCGTGGTTTCGACGTCGGAGGACACTCCGGTGCCGCGCGTGCGGAACAGCGAGTCCATCTCGTCGAAGAACACCACCACCGGATTGCCGCCCGTGGCCTTCTCACGGGCGCGGGCGAATATCAGGCGAATGTGGCGCTCCGTCTCGCCCACGTACTTGTCCAGCAGCTCGGGACCCTTGATGTTCAGGAAGTAGCTCCGCGCGGCCTCGCCGCCGCGCAGCTCGGCCGTCCGTTCCGCCAGCGAATGCGCCACCGCCTTGGCGATGAGCGTCTTTCCACAACCCGGCGGTCCGTAGAGCAGGATGCCCTTAGGCGCCTTCAGCCCGTGCTCGCGGTAGAGGTCGGCATGGAGGAACGGCAGCTCGACGGCGTCGCGGATCTGTTCGATCTGCTGGCCCAGGCCGCCGATGTCGGCGTAGGAGATGTCCGGCACCTCCTCGAGGACCAGCGACTGCATGTCGGAGAGGTGGACCCGCTCGATCGCCAGACCCGTGCGCGGGTCGATGGCCAGGCTGTCGCCGACCCTGACGCGTTCCCTCAGCAGCGGACCGCCCAGGCGCACCACCTTCTGGTCGTCGGCCCTGCCGACTGCGAGCACCCTCCCGTCGTCGAGGACCTCCTTGACGGCGACCAGTTCGCCGGAGGCCTCGAAGCCGAGCCCGGCCACGACCGTCAGGGAGTCGTTGAGTAGCACCTCCTGGCCGATCTCGAGCGCCTCGAAGTTCAGCAGCGGGCTCACCGACACCCGCAGCTTCCTCCCGCTCTGGACGATGTCGACGCTTTCGACGGCGGCGGAGGCGATGGACTTGCCCGCCTCCGGATGGCGCTTCGGATTGATCTGGACGATGGTGCCGTGGCTGAACGGCGTGTCGCCGTCCTTCTCCAGCGCCTCCTTCAACGTCACGATCTCGGCGCGCGTCCGCTCCAGCAGGGCCACCATCCGCGCGTTGTTCTGGGTCGCGGTGCCCAACTGGCGGTCGAGCTGCCGTGCCTTGTCGCGCAGGACGTTGAGCTGGCGTTCGGCGAGCCCCAACTGGCTTTGGAGCCGGGCCTCGCGGTCCGCGGCTTCCGGTCCGGTTCCGGCCTGCGGTTCCGTCGGCATGTGAGCACTCCTTCGCTGTTCGCCGCCCGGGCGGGGCGGCTACAAACCATCGTAGTCAGCCGCGCACTCACGCCCTATTGTTCGGAGTCTTCGTTGCGCTGCGCCGCGCCGGCCCCGTCGGCCCGGGTGCCGCCGGGCGTCTCACCGTCGCGGAAGGCCCCGCGCTGGACGGTCGAGGCGGCGTCCTTGGCGGCCCGACGCAGCCGCTTGTCGGAGACGCCGCGCTCCCCCAGCGCCGGCGCGTCCCACGCCTCCGGGTCGTGGCCGCGGGTCCACGCGTTGACGTCCTCCGCGGCGAACTCCATGTTCTTCATGCGCTTCTGTCCAGGGATTCCGGCAGCGCCGTCGGCGAGGCGGCGGGCCGTCATCAGGAAGCCGGTATGGGCGACCATGCGGTGGTCCGGACGGACGGCGAGACCGTCGAGGTGCCAGCCGCGGACCATCGACTCCCAGGCCTCGGGCTCGGTGAACCGGCCGTCGGCGCGGATCGCCTCGGCGGTCCGCGAGAGCTGGGTGACCGTGGCGACGTAGTTCACCCACACGCCCCCGGGCGCCAGTACGGTCGCGACGGCGTCGACGCACTCCCAGGGCGCCAGCATGTCCAGCACCACACGGTCCACGGAGCCGGGCTCCTCGGTCTCGAGGACCTTCTCCTGGAAGTCGCCGATCGTGATGTCCCACGCCGGGTGCGAACCGCCGAAGATCGTCTCCACGTTGCCGCGGGCGATGTCCGCGAACTCCTCGCGGCGCTCGAAGCTGTGCAGGTAGCCGGCGTCGCCGACCGCACGCAGCAGGGAGATGGACAGGGCGCCCGAGCCGACGCCCGCCTCGACGACACGCGCGCCCGGAAAAATGTCGCCCATGGTGACGATCTGGGCGGCGTCCTTGGGGTAGACCACCGCCGCCCCGCGCGGCATGGACAGCACGAAGTCCTTCAGCAGGGGCCGCAGGGCCTGGTAGCGGTGCCCCGTGGTGTTCTCCACGACGACACCCTCGGGCTGCCCAATCAGCGCATTGTGCGCCAGGACGCCCTTGTGGGTGTGGAAGGCCCCGTCCTGGGTGAGCGTGATCGTGTTCATCCGGCGCTTTTCGTCGGTCAGCTGGACCCGGTCCCCGGCGCGCAACGGTCCGCGGCGGGCGATCGCGCCGTGCGGGCCCGCGTGCGTATTCATGCCGTCCCGCCCGGCGGCGGCGTCGGGCTCGTTCTGCCCGGTGGTGTGTGCGGGCTGCTGCTCGTCTGACATTCTGTGGCTCATTCCGTGTGGTTCAGTGCTGAAGTGTTTAGGACTGGGGCCGGCGGCCGGTGATGGCGCCGACGACGGCCGATTGGACCAGGAGGCCCGTGATCTTGCCGGAGGCGTCGGTGACCGCGTATTCGCTGCCGCTGAGGCCCGCCAGGAAATTGATGAGGTCGCGCCCCGAACCCGACTCGGAGACCACCGCTCCGGAGGCCAGCGCCCGCGCGACGCTGCCGGCCGGCGTCGTTCCGCGCAGTTCGAGGGGCACGGCGGCCAGGGACGCGTTGTCCACCACGGCCTCGGGCCTGCCGTCGCCGCCGAGCAGCAGCACATGGCCCGGACGCGCCGCCAGCACTGCGTCGACGTCCGCAACGGTGAACGAGGACGGGACGGCCGTGGCCGGCTCCATCAGCGCGCGCACGGCGACGAGCGGAAGTCGCTGGCGCATGCGGGCGTCGCGGATCGCCTGGGTGGCCCCTGTCCACAGGAAACCGGCAACAAGCACCGCGACGATGGTGAACTGCAGGTCCAGCGGGATACCCAGGGCGAGGGGGCGGACCACGAAGTAGGCGATGAGCGCCGCGACGATGATCCGGCCCGCCCAACCGGCCGCGACGGTGCCGCGCTCCTGCGATCCGGTTGCCCGCCACACGATCGATTCGACGAGCCGGCCGCCGTCCAGGGGCAGGCCGGGCAGGACGTTGAACAGGGCTACCAGGAAGTTGGCCCAGACAAGAATGGTGACGAGCAGTCCGACGACGCCGGCCGGTTCGGCCACAAGGGCGTAGGCGTGGCCCAGTCCGGCCAGGACGAAGTTGGCGACCGGGCCGGCGAGGGCCACCACTAGCGACTTGCCGGGAGTGGCGTGGAAGCTGCCGAACTGCGTGTGGCCGCCCCACAGCGTGAGAACGATCCGCGCCCCGGGCCACCCGAAGGCCTTGGCGCTGACCGCGTGCGCGAGCTCGTGGATCAGCACCGAAACCAGCAGCAGGACGGCGTAGGCCAGGGCGACAACGTACGCCCCGGGGCCGATGCCGGGCAGGGCGCGGGCCACGTCCGGCCCGAAGACCGCCACGATGAACGCGGCGATCACGAACCAGGACCAGGCCAGGGACACGGGCACGCCGAACAGCCGTCCCAGTGGGATTCCCTCGCGACGGGCCGGTGCCACCATGGTCATTGGGCTCCGCCGGCCGTGTGGCCCGCGGGCACTTGGCGCAATGCGCGGACGAATTCGTCCAGGTCGCTGGCCGTCAGGCCGGCAAGCGTCGGGTAGACAGTCCACGCGTCAGATGCGGGCAGTGGCGTGATGTGCGGAACGGCGATGGTCGACGCGCCGCTCGCGGCGGCCGAGGCGACTCCGGGCACGGAGTCCTCGAGGGCCACGACGCGGCGCGGGTCGAGGTTCGGCAGGTCCACCTCCAGAGTGCGCATGGCCAGCAGGTACGGCTCCGGGTCAGGCTTTCCTTTGGAGACCATGTCTCCGGTGACGAGGAAGCGGAAGGTGCCTTCCGGCAGCGCTTCAGCGACCAGCCCGGCCAGCGGCCCCTCGGACATGGTCACCATGGCGCAGGGGACGCCGTTCGCGGCCAGGTCCTCCAGCAGTTCACGTGCTCCCGGCCGCCAAGGCACGTGCCCGCGGACGCCTTCGATCACGGAGGCCGTCAGGATGTCGATGATCTCGCGGATCTCCAGGGCGACCCCGGCGTTCTGGAGCATCCGCGCACTGTTGGGCAGGGCCTGCCCGACCAGGCGCTCGGCGTCCCGCTCCGTCCAGGTCCCGCCGTGCGCCTGCACGAGTTCGATCTCGGCGGCGATCCAGTACGGCTCGGTGTCGACGATGGTTCCGTCCATGTCCCAGAGCACGGCCTGCACGCCGTTGTCGGCGTCGAAGGCGTTCTGGGGCACGGAGGGCGGCAGGGAAGTCGGGGGCATGCTTCGATTCTACCGGCGGAGCACCACGCGCCCGGCCGCTATGGCGTTAGGGTGAGACCGTGGCAGAGGATTTCCAGGAACGCAGCTCACTGACCGAGGTCGTGGCCGCCGGGGCTGAGCCCAACGGGGGTAAACGGCCCACGATCATGGTGGTCGCCTTCGAGGGATGGAACGACGCCGGCGAGGCGGCCAGCGACGCCGTGCGGCTGCTGGCCCGGTCGTGGAAGGCGAAGAAGGTCGGCCAAGTCGGCGACGACGACTACTACGACTACCAGTTTTCCCGCCCGACGGTCCGCCGCAACGCGGCCGGCAAACGCGTCATCCATTGGCCGACCACCCGCCTGTTCCGGGCCGCGATGCCCAACAGCGGGGTCGATGTTCTGCTGGTGCGCGGCGTTGAACCCACCTACCGCTGGAAGGCCTTCACGGGGGAACTGCTGACGCTCGCCGAGATGGAAAACGTCAAGGCGGTGGTGCTGGTCGGCGCCCTGCTTGCCGACGTCCCGCACACCAGGCCCATTCCCGCCACGATGACCAGCGAGGATCCCCACCTCCGGGAGGTCCTGTCCGCGGAGCCGGCGACGTACGAGGGCCCCACGGGCATCCTGGGCGTGCTGGCGGAGACGGCGGACTCGGCGGGCCTGCCCACGGTGTCCATCTGGGCCGCCGTGCCGCACTACGTGGGGCAGTCCCCCTCGCCCAAGGCCTCGCTGGCCCTGTTGCGCCAGCTGGAGGAACTGCTGCGGGTCACCCTGGACGTGCACTCCATCGCGGAGGACGCCGAGGCGTGGGAGCGCGGCGTCAACGAGCTCGCCGGCGAGGATCCGGAAATCGCCGCCTACGTGCACCAGTTGGAGGAGGCGCAGGACGCGGCCGACCTACCGGAGGCTTCGGGGGAATCCATCGCCCGCGAATTCGAACGGTACCTCAAGCGTCGGGCGCGGGGGGGCCGCGACCGGGACGGCCGCGAGGGCTACGGCGGACCGTCCGGAGAGTCCGGCTAGGACCCCGCCGGAGCCTCCACCAGGCGAAGACCCAACAGCGCGTCGACCGCGGCGGCCGCCAGTTTCGTGCCGGTCCCCGCCGCGGACGGATCCGCGCTGGTGCGGGACCACGTGTCCAGGGCGTCGAGGGCGCCCGGAGCATCCAGATCGTCGGCCAGTCGCTCGCGGATGGCGGACAGCAGCTCCGCGGCCTCGGCCGCGGTGGCGCTGGGGAGCCGCTGGCGCCAAGCCCCGACGCGGCCGCGGGCCGCCTCCAGCAGCGCGTCCGTCCAGAACCAATCGGTGCGGTAGTGCTGGCCGAGCAGGACCGCGCGGATCGCGACGGGGTCGACGCCCGCGGCGCGGAGCTTGGAGACGAGCACAAGGTTCCCGCGGGACTTGCTCATCTTTTCCCCGTCGAGGCCCACCATGCCCGTGTGCACGTAGTGCTCGGCCAGCGGCTTCGCGTCCGACGCCGCGGCGTGGCCGGCCGAGAACTCGTGGTGCGGGAAAATCAGGTCCGATCCCCCGCCCTGAACGGTGAACGGAGCGGGAAGGAAGCGCCGGGCGATCACCGAACACTCGATGTGCCACCCCGGGCGGCCCTCTCCGAGGGAGGCCCCGTCCCAGAACGGCTCTCCGTCGCGGCGCACGCGCCAGACCAGCGGATCGAGGCTGTCCCGCTTGCCGGCCCGGTCGGGGTCGCCCCCGCGCTCGGCGAAGAAGCCCATCATGGTCTCGCGGTCGAGGCCGCTCACGCTGCCCAGCGACCAGACGGACGACGCCGCTGCCTGCGCGTCGAAGTAGACGTCGCCGTCGGGCTCGCCGTCCGCGCCGGGGACCCGGTAGGCGAGATCGCGAGCGACAAACTCCTCCACCACGGGAACGATCCAGTCCACGGACTCGACGGCGCCGATGTAGTGCTTGGGCGGCACAACGTTCAGTGCCTCCATGTCGCCGCGGAACAGGTCTGTCTGTTCGCGCGCCAGATCGCGCCAGTCAACGCCGGTCGCCGTGGCCCGCTCGAGCAGGGGGTCGTCGACGTCGGTGACGTTCTGCACGTAGGTGACGTCGAGGCCGGCGTCGCGCCACAGGCGGTTGAGCAGGTCGAAGGCGACGTAGGTCGCGGCATGCCCCATGTGCGTCGCGTCATAGGGGGTGATCCCGCAGACGTAAAGGCCGGCTTCCGCCGACGTGGCGGGAACCTCCAGGCGCCCCGTCGCGGAATCGTGGATCCTCGGCGCGGGAGCGGCGCCGGGGAGGGAGGGAATGCGGGGGGCGGACCAGGCGTGCACGGGGGGTCCTTTCTGCGGTTTGCCGGGAAGGAAGGCTGGCGCGGTTAGGCGCTGATGACGTTGAAACCGAGCAGGAGGTACAACGCGAGCCCCAGCAGGACGCGGTACCACACGAACAGCCGGTAGCTGTGGGAGGAGACGTACTTCAGGAGCCACCCGACGATCACGAAGCCGACGACGAACGCGATGCCGGTCGCCAACAAGGTTTCACCCATGCCGTACGGTCCGCTCATGCCCCCGTCGCCGAGTGCCTTGGCCAGCTTGTAGAGGCCGGACGCGAAGACGGCGGGTATGGCGAGCAGGAAGGAGTAGCGCGTGGCAGCTTCCCGCGTGTAGCCCATCAGCATGCCGCCGGTGATCGTGCCGCCGGAACGCGAGACGCCGGGGATTAGCGCCATGGCCTGGGCCAGGCCGTAATAGATACCGTGCCGGTAGGTCAGCTTGTCGAGTGTCCGGTCCTGCTTGCCGATCGTGTCCGCGACGGCGAGGATCAGGCCGAAGACGATCAACGTGGTCGCGACCAGCCATAGACTCCGGAAAGTCGAGTCGATCTGCTCCTCGAAGAGCAGGCCCAGCACGGCGATCGGAAGGCTGCCGAGGATGATCAGCCACCCCATGCGGGCGTCCGGTTCCTTGCGGTCCACCCGGCCCACAAGGGAACCGCACCAGGCCTTGATGATCCGCACGATGTCGCGCCAGAAGAACAGCACGACCGCGGTCTCGGTTCCCAGCTGCGTGATGGCGGTGAAGGCAGCCCCCGGATCGCTGGCGTTGGGCAGGAATTCCCCGACGATGCGCAGGTGTGCGCTGGAGGAAATGGGGAGGAACTCGGTGAGCCCTTGTACAAGGCCTAGGAAGGCAGCTTCGATCCAATTCACAGGTGAGACACTACTTGACACTGTGCGCGCACCTCGATTCGGCACGCGTGAGTCACATCATGCGCGGACCGGAGTCTCCTGGCCGGACTGTCCGTTTTCCGGCTGTCCCCGATCGTCGGCCGCGTCTTCTTCGTCGTCGTAGAGCTCCAGCGGCGTCACTTCGCCGTAGGCCTCGTAGAGGGCGTCCTCGTACTCCTCGAACGCGTCGGCAATGCCGTAGAACGCCGTCTCGACGGCCGGATCCGATTCCCCCCGCCGAGAGGCGACGGCAGACAGGTGTTCCTCGAATGCGGATACCAGGGCCTGCAACGCAACACGCGGATCAGTGCTCATGGACTAGACGTTACCCGCTGAATGAGCACAATGGACAGGAGATGATGGAAAAAACCAGCCCGACACCGGAACTGTATCGAGACCCCACGGGGGCCTTCGAGTACATGGTCATGACGTTCCATCCGGGGCATTCGCTCTCCGAGGCGCGCCGCGCCCTCACCGAGCAGGCCGAGTACGGCAAGTGGGAGTTGCGCCGGAGCCTGACCTATGTGGGCGGCAGGCGGCGCTTCTGGCTCCGTCGGCGCCTGATGCGGGTCGAGCGCACACTGCCTCCCCTTCTCTAGGCCCCGCCGGCGACGGGACCGTCCGGCCGGGAACCGTCCGACGGCGGGCCAAGCAGCCAATTGGCCACGGTCGCGTGCGCGGACTCGGCGTCCGAGGGGTGATACAGGCCGGCCAGGGCGTCGCGGTACAGCCGTTCCAGTTCGCTGCCCCTGAAATACTGGCCACCCCCGGAGACCTGAAGGGCCAGCCGAACGGTGCGCCGGGCGGTGTCGCCGGCGTGGGTCCGCAGCGCCACCAGCCGCGGGAACCACGACTCCCCATGGTCGACCAGGTCGTCGAGGTCTCTCGCCACGAGACGCAGTTGGGGATCCAGCGCAAGCACCGCCAGGCCCGCATCGGCAACCTGCCACCGAATGTCCGGATCCTGCGTGTAGGTACGCCCACCGGCCCGCAACGAGGTCCGCGTGGCCGGCAGGGACGCCGCGAGTTCCGCGCCCCGTTCGGCGAGGCCGGTGTAGACGGACGCGGTCAGCGTCAGGAAGGCGGCGAAGACGCCGAAGATCAGGGGATCGGCGCTTGGCCCGACCGGCAGGGAACTGTGTATGCGCTCCGCCGGAACGGCGGCCCCGCTCAGCCGCGTGGAATGCGATTGTGTGGCGCGCATCCCCAGGGTGTCCCAGTTCGCCAGGACCTCTACCCCGGGGGCTCCCCGGTCCAGGAACCCGTGGACCAAGCGCGGCCGGTCGACGTCCTGAACCTTGCCGAACACGCCCAACTTGGTCCACACCGGAGCCAGCGAGGTGAACACCTTGGTGCCCGTAAAGGCGTATCCGCCGCCGTCAAGGGGTTCGGCCCTCGTCGTCGAGTCGAAAAGCACGGCATCGTTGCCGGACTCGGAGATGCCGAACGCCATCGTCTCACCATCCGCCACCCAGTCGAGGACCATGTCCAGACGGTGGTCTCCGCGCGCCGCCAAAAGGCGGGAGACGCCCGTCCACACCAGGTGCATGTTGACGGCAAGCGCCGTGGCGGGCGCGTGCGACGCCAGCCGCCGTTGTGCCGCCGCCGTCCGCTCCATCCCCCAATCGAAACCGCCGCGGTCCACCGGCAGCATCGCCTTGAGGTAGCCGACGCCGCGGAGCTCCTCGAAGTCCTCCGCGCAGAACGCGTTGGCCTCGTCGTAGCCCGCGGCCCGGCCCCGGATACGCCCCAGCAGCGCCGGGGTCAGGATGTCGGAAATGTCCGGCACGGGGCGGCTCCTAGTACGTGGTCAGCAAGCGGTGAAGGACGCGCGTGCCGAACTCCAGCGAATCGGTGGGGACCCGCTCGTCGACGCCGTGGAACATGCCGGTGAAGTCCAGATCCTCCGGCAAACGCAACGGCGCGAAGCCATAGCCGGTGATACCCAGGCGGGAGAGCGACTTGTTGTCGGTGCCGCCGGAGAGCATGTACGGAAGGACAACGGCCTCGGGGTCCTCCGACCTCAGCGACTCGACCATGCTGTCCACAAGGTTGCCCGCGAAGGGCACCTCGAGGGCCGTGTCGGTGTGGACCTTGGAGATGTCGATTCCCGCGCCCGCCAGCTCGCGCAGCGTATCCATCACCAGCTGGTCCTGCCCGGGCAGCGTGCGGCAGTCGATGAGGGCCTCGGCGCCGCCGGGAATGACGTTGTGCTTGTACCCGGCCTTCAGCACCGTCGGGTTCGACGTGTTCCGTAGCGTGGCGCCGACGAAGCGCGCCACGGTACCCAACTCGTCGAGCAACTTCTCCGGGTTGTCCTCGGTGAATTCGACGCCGGTGAGTTCGGAGACGCCCTCAAGGAAAGCCCGAGTGGTTTTCGTGTACTCGATCGGCCACTCGTGGCGTCCGATCCGGGCGACCGCCTCGGCGAGCCTCGTGACGGCGTTGTCGTCGTTGACTTGCGATCCGTGGCCCGCCCTGCCGGCGGCCGCCAGCTTGAGCCAGGCGATCCCCTTCTCCGCGGTCTGCAGGAAATAGGCCCGCTTGCCGCCGACGGTCGAGGAGAACCCGCCGACCTCGCTGATCGCCTCCGTTGCCCCGTCGAAGAGCTCGGGGTGCTTGTCCACCAGCCAGGAGGCGCCATAGTCTCCGCCGGCCTCCTCGTCCGCGAAGAACGCGAATACCATGTCGCGGCGCGGCCGGACTCCATCCCGGTGCATCTGGCGCTGGACCGCGAGGATCATGGCGTCCATGTCCTTCATGTCCACGGCGCCGCGGCCCCAGATCATGCCGTCCCTCACCTCCGCGGCGAAGGGATCCACGCTCCAGTCCTCCTTGAGCGCGGGAACAACATCGAGGTGGCCGTGGACCACCAGCGCGGGGAGGCTCGGATCGGTTCCCGCCATGCGGGCCACAACGCTCGCGCGGCCGGGAGAGGACTCGAAGATGCGCGGCTCGAGGCCCCCCTCCCCCATCAGCCCCGCCACATACTCGGCCGCCTGGCGTTCGCCCCGGCTGTCGTTTCCGCCGAAGTTGGAGGTATCGATGCGGATGAGGTCGCGGCAGATGCCGACCACCTCGTCTGCGGCGCTGACGCCCCCCGGGCCGTCGTTCGGTTCTTCCGTCATGGCTCCACCTTCCGCTAGTACTCGTGTAACCAGCCTATCCAGCGCCGCAAGGAGGGCGGAATTGGGAATGGTGCCCGGACCGTGTTAGAGTCTTACTCGCCGCTTTCGCCGGTAACGCCGCTCTTAGGAGGGGCAACTACTGGGGGAAGCTATCACCTGCGCGGGTGGCGGAATAGGCAGACGCGCTAGCTTGAGGTGCTAGTCCACGTATAGTGGGTGGGGGTTCAAGTCCCCCCTCGCGCACAGATCGAGGCCCTGGTCGGAACAATCCGACCAGGGCCTTTTTCATGTCTCCGGCGCCTCCCGGCCCTTCCGGCCCCAAGCAACAAGCAACAAGCTGCGACCATTGTGCATCTGGATACAAGCCCTAGACCTTGTCCCCATCATTGGCCGCACAACGCCGCAAGACAGCCGCGGGTTCTCCCTAGACCCGCCCCGCACCCGCCTGTACGGTGGGGCTACGCAGCTGTCGTTCCGGCGGGTTGGCCCATGGTTGGCCCGACCGGATGCTTAGGGGAACAAGATGACGACGCAGGGGAGCGTGCGGCGAACTGGGGTTAGCCGCAGCAATACGCTATTGACTTGGCGCTGGTTGGCTACTGCCACGGCGGCGGCACTGATCGTGGGATCGGCGCCGGCCACCGGAGGAGTGCCAAGCACGCGCGGACATTGGGCCGCACCCGGACCCGGCACGGTGCTGGCCAGTGCCGTCTCGCCGGTGGTGGTCGGCGGATCGGGCTCCGCCGGCTACCTGCCGCCCTCGGGCGTGCTGGCGAGACAGGCCAGCGTCTGGGAGCGGCCCAGCGGGCTCGAGGTGAACCGGGACGGCAGCGCGGCCGACGGCGAAAGCGTGCTGCGCGCCGTGGACAAGCTGGCACTGGTCGGCGCCAACGCCGGACTTCCCGGTGGCCTGCGACTGGCCCACCCGGTGTCCACCCGGCACATCACCAGCCCGTTCGGATGGCGCACCAATCCCACCGGCAGCGGCCAGCAGATCCACATTGGGCAGGACTACGCCATTGCCTGCGGGTCGCCGGTACGCGCGGCGGAGGCGGGCACCGTGGTCCAGTCCGCCTGGGCGGGCCACTCCGGACACCGGATCACGGTCGACCACGGGTCCGGCGTGCAAACCGCCTACAGCCACAACTCACTGCTGGTGGCCAAGGTGGGCGACAAGGTGGCGCAGGGCTCCCTGGTCGCGTTGTCCGGCACGACCGGCAATTCGACCGGCTGCCACGTCCACTTCGAGGTTTACCTCGACGGCAAGTGGACCGACCCGGCTCTGTACCTTCCGCGGATACCCGGGCAGCCCAAGCCGCTGTCCCCCAGCGAACTCCGCGACGTGCAGGGTGTCGGCAAGGTTCCGGACGCCATCTCCACCGCGTCCCTGAAGACACCGGCCCCGTCGACGGAAAAACCATCGACGCTGGTCCCCGCAGCGGATCAACCCCCGAAGCCGGGGGCAGCCGCACCAAGCACGGAGCCGCCGCGCCACAGCGAGCCCCCCGCCGCGAAGCCCGCCGCACCCAAGCCGCCGGCCAAGCCCTCGCCCACTCCCCCGCCGGCGCCGAGCGCACCCACGCCGAAGCCGCCCGTGGAGTCCCCGAAGCCGATGCCGCCATCGACACCCGTGCCGACTCCAACGACCCCGACCCCGAGCCCGCTACCGGCGCCGGCGCCCACACCGACGCCCGTCCCGCAGCCCGCTCCCCCGGAGACGACGCCGCCGACCACACCGCCTGCCACGCCGCCCGCAACACCGGACCCGGCACCGTCGGATCCTGCGCCGATCCCGCCCGCGCCGCAGCCTACGGACGCGGAGCCCCCCGCGTCGCCAGTCGCCTCGGTCCCCGCCGACCAGGGCACGCTGACTGCGGCCGAGCTGGAGGCGGCGGCCGCCAAGGCGCCGGGCGACAGGACGGCGGAGGAACAGGCGGCACTGGAGGCCGCGGGCATGGCGGACGCGCCGTCAGGGACGCCCTAGGAGCCCGCGCGGTCGGCTGACGTAGCGGCGGCGAGCCGGGCATAGAGCGCTGCGCTGGACGCGGCGAAAGACTCCGGAAGGAACTCCCGTGCCGCCGCGGACGACGCCGCCGTCAGTCCCTCCGCGATGGCCGGATCGTCGGCCAGAAGGACAAGGGCGTCCGCCATCGATTCCGCGTCCGGTCCGCCGGCGAGGAGCCCGCACGCCGCCAGGCCTTCTTTGAGGTCCGGATCAACGTAGAAGACGCCGCGCCCCAGCAGCACCGACTCGACCACCGTCATCGGCTGGTTGTCGAAGCCGTGGGAGGTCAGGCAGGTCAGATGCGATTCCGCGATGAGCCTGCGCACGCGCGCATTGTCCACCCTTCCGAGGAACTCGACCTCGTCGAGCCCGGCGGCCGCGGCGCGGGCCTCGCCCAGCTGCAGACCGTCGCCGACGATCGCCACGCGCAGCCGGCCGGGACCCAGCCGGTCGGCGGCGAGGCGGACGGAGTCGATGAACGGCAGGAGTCGCTTCTCGGCGACGCAGCGCCCAATCCAGGCGAGCCGGAGCGGGTCCTGCGCGCCCCGGCTCGGCAGCGCCGCCGGAGCCTCCTTGATGCGGAACGTGTTGGGTATGACCACTACGTCCACCAGCCCCGCCGAACGAAGCCGGACCGCCTGGTGCGCCGACGGCGAGACGACCGCGTCGGCGAGCCTCGCCGTCGTGAGTGTCATGTTGCGCAGTGCGGTATCAACGGGGCGGTCGCCGAGCCGCGCGCCGGTCATGCCGCCCGCCGTGAGCCACCGGTAGAAGGCGCGCATGAGCGATGCGATCGGGCGCTGAAAGGGCCCGAGGGCCTGCCAGAAGAACGTGTGGACGGTCAACACCACGGGCACGCCGGCGCCCCGCGCTGCCTGGAACCCAGCGCGGACCAGCCCAAACTCGGAGTGGCAGTGCAGCACGTCGCAGCCTTGGTCCGCCAGAATCGAGGCTATCCGGCGGCGCAGTGCTGGAGTGTTCCGGATCAGCGGCAGCCCGACGACGGGCAGCGTGAGCGGGAAGTCGATGGGGGCGACGCCGATGTTCGGGTGCTCCTCGAGTTCCGCGACCGCCGCCGTGGGTCGGGGCGCGATGACGGTGACCCGGTGGCCGGCGTCGGCAAGGACGCGCGCCTGTTGGATAAACGCCGTCTGGGCACCCCCGAGGTATTCCAAGGAGTAGTCGCACATCAGGGCCAGGCGCATGCTTCCACCCTAGGCCAGCGTTGCGCCCCGATCGAACACCGCACCCCAGCGTCCCCGGGCTGACTGGCGGCGCCAGACACGCGGGGCTAATCTTCTAGGGTGATACCTCCGGCCGGAAGCCCGGCCGCCCTGCGAGTGGCCATGCTCTCCCTGCACACGTCTCCACTGATCCAGCCCGGCTCGGGCGACGCGGGCGGCATGAACGTGTATGTTCGCCAGCTTTCGTCCGAACTCTCCAAATACGGCGTGCACGTCGACATCTTCACCCGGGCCGTCGACGGCACGGGGACTGTCCACCTCAGCGACGGCGTGACCGTGCACCACATCGCGGCCGGGCCGCGGGGCCCCTTGTCGAAAGAGAAACTCCCCCGCTACCTGCCGGAGATCGTCGATGCGATCAACGCCTGCTGCTCGGGCCGGTTCGACCTGCTGCACAGCCACTATTGGATGTCCGGGGTCGCGGGAATCGAACTTGCCCGCGACTGGAACGTCCCGCTGGTGCACACCATGCACACGATGGGCAGGGTCAAGAAGCAGCACCAGGCGGACGCCAACGAACCCGACAGGCGCCTGGAGGCCGAGTCGAGGCTGGTGCTGGAGGCGGACCGGCTGACGGCCAACACGCCGGCCGAGGTGGGGGAGCTTGTTTCCCTTTACGGCGCCGCACCCGACCGGATCGATGTGGTCCCACCGGGCGTCGACCTGCACGTCTTCCGTCCGGACGGGCCCGTGAGGTGGAGCGGGTTCGGAGCGCCGGCCGGCGCGACCGAACGCCCTCCGCTGCGGCTGCTGTTCGCCGGGCGCATCCAGAAGCTCAAGGGACCGCACATCCTGGTCCGTGCCCTCGGCCTGCTGGCGCGGACCAGACCCGACCTCGCCTTCGAGTTGGCGGTCCTGGGATCGCTGAGCGGGGCCCCGGAGTTGAACCTCCACCGCCTCGTCGCAGAAGAGGGGGTCGGGGACAGGGTGCGCCTGTTGCCGCCCGTCCCCGCAGGCGAGCTGGCCGAGTGGTTCCGTGGCGCGGACCTGGTGGCGGTCCCCTCCTACAGCGAATCGTTCGGGCTCGTCGCCATGGAGGCGCAGGCCTGCGGCACCCCGGTCCTGGCACACGACGTCGGCGGCCTCCCCCACACCGTGCTCGACGGCGAAACCGGACTGCTGGTGGGCGATCTGGATCCCGAGAACTGGGCGAAGGCCCTGGTGCGGCTCGCCGAACAGCCGAACCAGCTGGTCTGGTGGGCTGCCGCGGCGGCCCGGCACGCCGCCGGCTTCAGCTGGGCGCGAACCACGGAGGCGGCGCTGGGTTCCTACGCCCGCGCCCTCGGCACCGGCTAGCGACGGACCGCCTAGGGTGCCTCCCACCCACGTGTCACCGGCCGCACCGAACCGGAGAAATGCCGCTTGGACGTCTTTTCGTGCCAGCCCACGAACCGGCTTCCGGCGTCGTCCTCCTCGACCCCGAACTGCACGGTGCCCGGGAGGAACACCGGAGCCTCGAAGTTGATCGACCAGGCATAGCCGCCGTCGTGCGGGGCCGTGGCGGCCAGCGCCCGGCCCGCCAGGTACATGCCGTGCGCAATGTGGCGCTTGATGCCAAGGGCCCGTGCCGGCAGCTTGCCCAGGTGGATGGGGTTGTAGTCCCCCAGCACGCCCGCGTATCGGCGGCCGACGTCGCTTCCGAGGCGCCACACGGCCGTGCGGAGCGGGAGCTCGGCCTCCGCCTCCCGTTCCGGGCGTTGCGGGCGCGGACCGTCCCACACGCCTTTCGCCAGGTAGGTGGAAACGCCGCGCCACGCCAAGGCGCCGGCGGCGGACACCTCGCACACCACGTCGAACTGCGTTCCCGCATGGTGCGGCCGCAGGTTTTGGGTCCAGGCGCGCGCGTCCAGCAACTCGTCGGATGCGATGGCCCGCCGGTGCTCAACCTCGTTGGCAAGATGGACCATGCCCAAAAGCGGCAGCGGAAAAGCGCGGTCCGCGAGCACGGACATCGCGACGGGGAAGACCATTCCGTGCACAAGAACGCTTGGAAGCACATCGCGCACGGTGTCTCCCATCAACCGCTGGTAGGCCAGCAGGCGCACCGGGTCGGCACGCACCCCGCCAACCCTGTATTCCAGATCGGGTAGCGCCAGTGCCCCGACCGGCCGGGCATCGAGACGGGCTCGAACGCGGGAGGCGGTCTGGTTTGCCAGGGCGGCGGCATAGAGGCCGCCGAGGCGCGGCACCGTGTCCAGGACCACGGATCGGCGGCTCATGCCCCCACCAGGCTCTGGCCACAGACGCGCAGCGTTTGCCCGTTGATCCCGCCGGCGGCGTCCGAGGCGAGGAACGCGACTGCCTCGGCGACGTCCACCGGAAGCCCGCCCTGCATCAAGGAGGGCATCAGCAAGCGCGCGACGGCGCGGGTCGCCACGGGAATCTTCGCGGTCATGTCCGTCTCGATGAAGCCCGGGGCCACGGCGTTGATGCCGCCCGTGTTCTGGGCCAGTAGGGGCGCCGTCGAGGCAACCATGCCGATGACCCCCGCCTTGGAGGCCGCGTAGTTGGTTTGGCCGCGGTTGCCGGCGATGCCGCTGGTGGACGCCAGCGACACGATGCGCAGGCCGCGCGTACCCGACTCGAGGAAGAACCGGTTCATGCGCAGCTGCGACTCGATGTTCACCGCGAGCACCGAGTCCCACTTGGCCCGGTCCATGTTCACGAGCAGCTTGTCCCGCGTAATGCCCGCGTTGTGCACCACGATGTCCAGCCGGCCGTGTCGACCCGTGGCGTGCTCGAGGATCACGCGTCCGGCGTCCCCGCGTGTGATGTCGAGCTGAAGCGCGGTGCCGGAGACCTCGTTGGCGACCCGCGCCAGGGCGTCCCCCGCTGCCGGGACATCGACGACCACAACCGTGGCCCCGTCCCGCCGGAGCGTCCGCGCGATCGACGCGCCAATGCCGCGCGCCGCGCCGGTGACGACGGCCACCTTGCCGGCCAGTGGCGCCTCCCACGACGGGGGCAACGAACCCAATGCCGCGTCGACGCCGAGGAACTGCCCGTCCACATAGGCGCTGCGGCCCGAGAGGAGAAAACGGAGCGCCGCGAGGGCGGATGGAGCGTCGGCCCCGACCCCTTCCGCCAGCAGGATGCCGTTGGCCGTGGACCCGCCACGCAATTCGCGGCCCAGAGAGCGCAGCATACCCACTACCCCCTGTCGAGCCGCCGCCGTCTCCGGCGCATCCTCCGGCCGGGCCGGGCGGGAGAACGCGATGACGCGCCCGCCGGGCAGAAGTTGCCGCACGGCGTGCCCCGTCTCAAGGGCGACGGCGGCCAGGTCCCCCGGCGCCTCCAAGGAGTCGAGTGCAAGGACGACGGCGCCGATCTTGTCCCCGCCGGCGTCGTGGCGGCGGACATCGAGCCCCCAGCCCAGCAGCGTCTCGGCCACGTGGAACGCGGTTTCGCCGGCGCCGAGCAGGACAACGGGGCCCGGGACCAGCGGGGCGTCGGGCGCATGGCGCCGCAGCGTGGCCGGGCGCGGCAGGCCCAGGGCCTTGGCGAGTTCCCTGGTCAGCCCCGTGTTGACGAGTTTAAGGTAGGTGTCCGCCATGGTCAGCGCGCCTCCAGGATCGCGACGACGCCTTGGCCTCCGGCCGCGCACACGGAAACGAGTCCGCGACCGCTGCCCTTCTCGTGAAGGAGTTTGGCGAGGGTCGCGACGATCCGGCCGCCGGTGGCCGCGAACGGGTGCCCGGCCGCCAGCGAGGATCCATTCACGTTCAGCTTCGCCCGGTCGATCGCTCCCAGCGGCCCCTCCAGGCCCAGCTTGTTGCGGCAGAAGTCGGGGTCTTCCCACGCCGCGAGCGTGGAGAGGACGGTGCCCGCGAACGCCTCGTGGATCTCGTAGAAGTCGAAGTCCTGCAGCGTGAGCCCGTTGCGTTCCAGGAGACGGGGGACCGCGTACGCGGGCGCCATCAGCAGGCCCTCCTTGCCGTGGACGAAGTCCACGGCCGCCGCCTCGAAGTCCACGAAGTTGGCCAGCATCGGCAGGTCGTTGGCGCGGGCGAACTCTTCCGAGCCGAGCAGCACGGCGGAGGCGCCGTCGGTCAGCGGCGTGGAGTTGCCGGCCGTCATGGTGGCCGCCTCACCCAGGTTTTTGCCGAAGGCCGGCTTCAGGGAGGCGAGCTTCTCCAGGGTTGTGTCGGCGCGCAGGTTCGTGTCCCGCACCACCCCGCGGAATGGCGTCACCAGATCGTCGAAGAAATTGTTGTCGTAGGCCGCCGCAAGATTCCGGTGGCTGTCCAGCGCAAGTTTGTCCTGGGCCTCGCGGGTGATGCCCCACGCCGCGGTCGTCTGCGCCTGGTGGTCGCCCATGGAGAGCCCGGTCCGGGGTTCCCCGGTTCCGGGGGCGTTGGGGGTGATGTCGCGGGGGCGGAACTTGGCAATGGCGGCGAGCCTCTGCTGCAGGGTCCTGGCCCGGGAGAGGTCCAGCAGGACCGACCGCAGGCCCTCGCTCACCGCGATCGGAGCGTCCGACGTGGTGTCCACACCCCCGCCGATCGCGGATTCCAGTTGGCCGAGCCTGATCTTGTTCGCCAGCGAGCCGATGGCCTCCATGCCCGTGGCGCATGCCATCTGGACATCGTAGGCGGGCGTTTCCGGGGCGAGTGCCGTGCCGAGCACCGATTCGCGCACCAGGTTGAAGTCCTTGGAGTGCTTGAGCACCGCCCCGCCGGCCACGGCCCCGATGCGTTGCCCCTGGAGTCCGAAGCGCGCCACCAGCCCGTCGAGCGCCGCCGTCAGCATGTCCTGGTTCGACGCATGCGCGTACTTCCCGTTCGAGCGGGCGAACGGGATGCGGTTGCCGCCGATCACGACGGCGGGTCGGACGGTTCCGGCGCCCGCGCCGGATGTGGGGTTCGCTGCCATGGACTTCTCCTGGATGTCGTGTGACCTGGGTTACCGATACCAAGCGTACCTGATACGCTGGGTATCGTGAACATCACCACACATCCGCCCACGGACCACGCGCCGCCCTCCGGCGACGGCCGCTCGGCGCGTTGGGACGCGCACCGGCAGTCCCGCCGGCTTGAGCTGGTCCGCGTCGCGCGACGGGCGATCCACCGCCTGGGGCCGGACGCCTCCATGGAGGACCTCGCCGCCGCCGCCGCAACGAGCAAGTCCGTCTTCTACCGCTATTTCGGCGATAAGAACGGCCTCCGGCGTGCGGTCGGCGAGGTCGTCATCAGCCAGATGCGATCCAAGGTCATTGACGCCGCGCGCGGCGCCTCGACCGAGGAGCAGGGCTTGCGGGCCATGGTCGGCGCCTACCTTCACATGGCGCAGACCTCCCCCAACGTCTACTTCTTCGTGACGTCCGCCGCCCAGGATCCACTGGCCGTGCCCGCCGCGGAGACAGACGGCGAGGACGGGGAACCGCTGCACCACTTCTTCGCAGACATCACCGCCATGATGCGCGAGCGCCTGAACGCGTACATCGACACCGGTGGCGCGGTTCCCGGCGGCCAGGCCGCGGTGGATCTGTGGCCGCGCGCCTCCATAGGGATGGTGCGCGCGGCCGGCGAGACCTGGCTCAGACTCCCCGACGGCCCCGGCCGGCCCACCGAGGAAGACCTCACCGAAACCATCACCCGCTGGCTGGTGCACGGCATCGTCCGGCGCACCCCCACAGGCACAGTCCCCGCGGCAGCCACCGACCCCACCGATGAAAGGCCACAGAAGTGACACAGGAAACACCGACCTCCGCAACCCTTGACCCGCGCGTCGATGTCGCCGCCCTGGGCGAACAACTCCTGGGCAAGTGGGCGGACGTCCGCAAGCAGGCCCGCGAGTTGGCGGGCCGGCCGGAGTTGCAGCGCGTCGAGGGGCTTGGCATGGCCGAACACCGCGAGCGAGTCTTGGGCCAACTGCACCTTCTGGTGGATGCCAACGCCATCTCCCGCTCCCTGCCGAAGCGCCTCGGGGGCGAGGACAACCACGGCGGAAACATCGCCAACTTCGAGGAGCTTGTGGTCGCCGACCCCTCGCTCCAGATCAAGGCGGGCGTCCAGTGGGGCCTCTTCGGGTCCGCCGTGATGCACCTCGGCACGGAGGAGCACCACGACAAGTGGCTCCCCGGCATCATGAACCTTGAGATTTCCGGGGCGTTTGCGATGACGGAAATCGGCCACGGATCCGACGTCGCCAGCATCGCCACCACGGCCACGTACGACGAGGCGACCCGAGAGTTCGTCATCCACACCCCGTTTCGCGCCGCATGGAAGGACTACCTCGGCAACGCGGCGCTCCACGGACGCGCCGCCGTCGTCTTCGCGCAGCTCATCAGCCGCGGCGTGAACCGCGGCGTTCACGCGTTCTACGTTCCCATCCGGGACGACAATGGCTTCCTGCCAGGGATCGGGGGCGAGGACGACGGCCTGAAGGGCGGACTCAACGGCATCGACAACGGCCGGCTCCACTTCACGCAGGTCCGCATCCCGCGGACCAATCTGCTCAACCGCTACGGCGACGTGGCCGAGGACGGCACCTACACCTCCCCGATCGCCAGCCCCGGACGCAGGTTCTTCACCATGCTTGGCACGCTCGTGCAGGGCCGCGTGTCGCTCGACGGCGCCGCTGTGGCCTCCAGCAAGGTCGCGCTTCAGATCGCCGTGGGCTACGCCAACGAACGGCGCCAGTTCAACGCCACCTCCACCACAACGGAGGAGGTCCTGATGGACTACCAGCGCCACCAGCGCCGGCTCATCCCCCGGATCGCCACAACGTACGCCATGTCCTTCGCCCACGAGGAACTGTTGGAGAAGTTCGACGACGTCTTCTCCGGCAAACACGAAACCGACGAGGACCGGCAGGATCTGGAGACCCTGGCCGCTGCGCTCAAGCCCACGTCCACGTGGCACGCGCTGGACATCCTCCAGGAGTGCCGAGAGGCGTGCGGAGGCGCCGGCTTCCTGACGAAGAACCGGTTCACGTCCCTGCGGGCGGACCTGGACGTCTACGCGACCTTCGAGGGCGACAACAACGTCCTGCTTCAGCTGGTGGCCAAGCGCCTGTTGGCCGACTACGCCCAGGAGTTCCGGCACCTCGACGCCGGCGTGCTGGCCCGCTACGTGGTCCGTCGCGCCGAAAACGCGGCCATCAACCGGACCGGCCTCCGCCAACTGGCGCAGACGTGGGCGGACACGGGTTCAGAGAAGCGCTCCGCGAACTTCCTGAAGGACGCCGACACCCAGCGGGACCTGCTCACCGACCGCGTGCGCACCATGGTGGGCGAGGTCGCGGACCAGATGCGCGGCGCGGCGAGGCTGCCGCAGGCCGCGGCGGCCGCCGTCTTCAACGACCACCAGAACGACGTCATCGAGGCGGCGCGTTCGCACGCGGAGCTGCTCCTCTGGGAGGCGTTCACGCGCGGCGTCGAGCGGGCGCAGGACCCAGGCACCAAGGCCGTGCTCACCTGGCTGCGCGACCTCTATGGCCTGGGCCTGATCGAGGCGAACCTGTCCTGGTACCTCATGCACGGACGCCTCTCCAGCCAGCGCGCGCGCACCCTTGGTCCCTACATCAACCGGCTGCTGGCGCGGTTGCGGCCGCACGCGCAGGACCTCGTCGACGCCTTCGGCTACCGGCAGGAGCACCTGCGGGCGGAGATCGCCACCGGAATCGAGGGGGAACGCCAGGCCGAGGCGATGGAGTACAAGCGCAGGGAGCGGGCCTCCGCCGACGCCCCGATCGACGAGAAGGCGCTCGTCGCGCGCCAAAAGGCCGAGGAGAGGGCCGCGCGCCCCTCGTCTAAGAAGATCGCCGTCGGCTAGGACGCCGAACTGCGGCCACCCACACCTGGCGCACGGCGGCACGCCTACCCGAGGGAGGCGTGCCGCCGTGTTTGTGGACGGGACGGGCGAAAGCGCCGCCCCCGGTCAGTCGCCGGCGATGGCGCGGCGGTAGACCTCGAGGGTCTTTTCGGCGATCGCTTCCCAACTGAAGTTCTCGGCGGCGCGGCGGCGGCCCGCGAGGCCCATGGCGCGGGCCCGCTCGGGATCCTCGAGGGCCCGGTTCAGGGCGTCGGCGAAGGTCCTGACAAAACCCTCCGGATCCAGCGGCGTTCCCGTTCCGTCCTGCACCTGTTCCAGCGGCACCAGATATCCGGTCTCGCCGTCGACGACCACCTCCGGGATGCCGCCCGTGGCGCTGGCCACGACGGCGGTGCCGCAGGCCATGGCCTCCAGGTTGACGATGCCCAGCGGCTCGTAGACGGAGGGGCACGCAAACACTGTCGCGTGGGCCAGTACCTGCGTCAGTTCGGCCCGTGGCAGCATCCGTTCGATGACAACGACGCCGCTGCGCGTGGCCTTGAGGCCATCGATGAGTTCCGAGACCTCGGCCGCCAGTTCGGGAGTGTCCGCGGCTCCGGCGCACAGCACCAGCTGCACGTCGTCGGGCAGGTGCGCCGCGGCGCGCAACAGGTACGGCACACCCTTTTGCCGGGTAATCCGGCCAACGAATACCACCGAGCGGCGCTCGGGGTCGATCCCGAGTCCGGCCAGCGCGTCGTTGCCCGGCGTCGCGCTCCACGCGTCGACGTCGATGCCGTTGTGGACCACGTGGACCCGCTTCGGGTCCACGCCCGGGTAGGAGCGCAGGATATCTTGCCGCATCCCGTCGGACACGGCGATCACGGCGGCGGCCGCGTGGTAGGCGGTGGACTCGGCCCACGAACTGATCGCGTAGCCCCCGCCCAGCTGCTCGGCCTTCCAGGGGCGCAACGGCTCGAGGGAATGCGCGCTGACCACGTGGGGAATGCCGTGGAGTAGGGAGCCGAGGTGCCCGGCCATGTTCGCGTACCAGGTGTGGGAGTGGACCAGGTCGGCGCCGGCGAGGTTCTCGACGATGCCGAGGTCCGTGCCCAACGTCTGCACGGCGGGGTTGGCGGAGACCAATTCCGCCGGCACCGCGTAGCTGGCGACCTGGGCGCCGTGGTAGTCCTCCGGACGAGGTTCTCCGAAGGCGTGGATCCGCAGATCCACGAGTGGCGCCAGGACGCGTCCGAGCTCCGCAACGTGCACCCCCGCGCCCCCGTAGATGGTTGGCGGGAATTCTTTGGTAACAATGTCGATTCGCACATTGCCAACGTAGTCGCTGAGTCGCCGGTCACATAGTGTGACACTGTAGTTATATCGCGGCCGGGCGGCGTTGCCCGGCAACAATCGAGGGAGTTCGCATGCCGACGAAGAAGGTCCTAGCCGTTGTCCTGGCCGGTGGAGAAGGCAAGCGTCTGATGCCCCTGACCGCGGACCGGGCGAAGCCCGCCGTGCCGTTCGCCGGGAGCTACCGCCTCATCGACTTCGCGCTCTCCAACGTCGTGAACTCCGGGTACCGAAAAGTCGTCGTCCTGACGCAGTACAAGTCGCACAGCCTCGACCGCCACATTTCCGAGACCTGGCGCATGTCCGTTCTGCTGGACAACTACGTGGCCTCCGTCCCTGCACAGCAGCGGCTCGGCAAGGACTGGTTCCTCGGATCGGCAAACGCCATTTACCAGTCGCTGAACCTGATCCACGACGCGCGCCCCGAATACGTCGTTGTTGTGGGCGCGGACCACGTTTATCGCATGGACTTCTCGGACATGCTCGACGCCCACATCAAGGCCGGCGTCTCCGCCTCCGTGGCGGCGGTCCGCCAGCCGCTGGAGCTGGCCAACCAGTTCGGCGTCATCGAGGTGGACCCGGCGCGCCCCGACCGGATCGGCGCCTTCGTCGAGAAGCCCGCCACCACCGAGGGCCTCCCCGACGACCCGGGCATGTTCCTGGCGTCCATGGGCAACTACATCTTCAACACGGACGCGCTGATCTCCGCGCTCGAGGAGGACAACGCGCGCCAGGACACCAAGCACGACATGGGCGGGGACATCGTCCCGCACTTCGTCGAACGCGGGGACTGTGGCGTGTACGACTTCTCCGCGAACCCCGTGCCGGGCGAGGACCCGGGCAACGGACGCTACTGGCGCGACGTGGGCACCTTGGACTCCTACTACGACGCCCACATGGACCTCATCGCACCCATCCCGCAGTTCGACCTGTACAACAAGGAGTGGCCGCTGTTCACCCGGCAGACCGTTTCGCCGCCCGCAAAGCTGGTCCGCGGGGCCGACGGCACCAACGGCGAGGCGCACGACTCCATCCTCGCCGCCGGCGTGTTGATCTCCGGAGCGCGGGTCGAGAACTCTGTTCTCTCGACCGACGTGCGCCTGGGCAACGGCGCCCACGTCACCGGCTCCGTTCTGTTGGACAACGTGGTGGTCGGAGAGGGCGCGCGGGTGAACCGCGCCATACTCGACAAGAACGTGGTGGTCCCGGATGGCGCGGAGATCGGGGTGGACCCCGCCCGCGACCGCGAACGCGGCTTCACCGTGACCGAGTCGGGCATCACAGTGCTCAGCAAGGGCCAAGTGATCATGCCGTAATAGCCCGTTCCGGGCGGTAGAGTTCTCGGGTCATGACTGATGCCCAATACCCCTTTACTCCGGAGGAGCTGCAGGCCTGCCTGCGCGTCCTCGACGCCGTCCACGTGCTGCCAGACGACGACGAACGCTTCGTCGCCGTGCGCCGCGCCACGGGCAAGATGTTCAAGGCCGTCAAGAAGCACCGCCGCACCACGGCCAGGCTCGAGGAACTCGAGGCGGACCGCATCACCATGCAGCGGACGGCGACCGGTGCCGCCGACCGGTTGGACGACGAGACCGAGGGCCTGGCGCTGGCATCGTCGGCCGAGGGAGCGACGGCGGGCGAGTACCGGCAGCCCCGCAAGTGCTACGTCTGCAAGCAGCCGTTCACGAAGGTGGATGCGTTCCACCACCTGTTGTGCCCGGACTGCGCGGCGGATGGACGGCATTGGCGCGAGGCCCGGGTGGACCTCACCGGGCGGACCGCGCTGTTGACGGGTGGGCGCGCCAAGATCGGCATGCACATCGCCCTTCGCCTGCTCCGCGACGGCGCGCACACGACCATCACCACCCGCTTCCCGCGCGACGCCGCCCGGCGGTTCGCCGCCCTGGAGGACAGCGGGGTCTGGCTGCACCGCTTGCGCATCGTGGGCATCGACCTGCGGGACCCCTCGCAGGTGGTGTCGCTCGCGGAGCGCATGGTGGCCGAGGGGCCCCTCGACATCCTCATCAACAACGCGGCGCAGACCGTCCGGCGGACCGGCAACGCCTACCGCCACCTGATCGATGCCGAGTCCGTGCCTCTGCCCGAGGCTCTGACGCCCGCGCGCGGCGGCCCCGAGGTCTGGGGCGCCGGCCACGCGCCCGAGGCCCACCCGCAGGCCCTCGCCGCGGCGTTCGACCTGGCGGCCGGGACGCTGGAGCCCGCCCGGCCGGTCGATCCGCAGCGACTCGCCGAGCTGGCCATGAAGGCCGGATCGGCCTCACTGGAGCGCATCGCCGCGGGAACCGCGATCGATGCGGGCGGTCTGGTCCCGGACCTGGTGAGCGAGAACAGCTGGACGCAGACCCTCGGCGAGGTAGAGGCCCTGGAGCTCCTAGAGGTCCAGCTCTGCAACGTGACCGCGCCGTTCCTGCTGGCCAGCCGGTTGCGCCCGGCGCTGGCCGCCGCGCAGGCTCGCCGCAAGTACGTGGTCAACGTCTCCGCCATGGAGGGACAGTTCTCCCGCCGGTACAAGGGAGCCGGCCATCCGCACACCAACATGGCCAAGGCATCTCTCAACATGCTCACGCGGACGTCCGCGGACGAGTTGTTCGAGACCGACGGCATCCTGATGACGGCCGTGGACACCGGCTGGATCACCGACGAACGCCCGCACGACTCCAAGATCCGCCACGCCGCCGAGGGCTGGCACGCGCCGCTGGACCTGATCGACGGCGCCGCCCGCGTGTACCAGCCCATCGTCGAGGGCGAGCGCGGGGTGGACCTCTACGGCTGCTTCATCAAGGACTACCGCCCCTCGTCCTGGTAGGCGCCGGCTAGGCCACGCGCGTCACCAGGACGCTCACCGTCAGCGTCGCATCGCCGCCGCCCGCCTGGATGCCCTGCAGCGGGCTGACATCGCGATAGTCCCTGCCGCGGGCGACGGAGACGTGCAGGTCTCCGGCGGGCTTGTGGTTGGTCGGGTCCCAGGAACGCCATTCGCCGTCCCACCATTCGATCCAGGCGTGCGACTGCCCGGCCACGGTCTCCCCCACCGCGGCGTCCGGGCGGGGATGGATGTATCCGGAGACGTAGCGCGCGGGGATACCGAGAGACCGGAGCGCACCGAGGGCAAGGTGGGCGAGGTCCTGGCACACGCCCCGCCGTTCCCGCCAGGCGTCCTCCGCGTTGAAGTGCACACCGGTGACGCCGGGCACATACTCCATGGTACCGCGGATCCAGGCGAGGACGGACACGGCGGCCTCATGCGGCGTCGGCAGCTGGCGCAGACCGGCCACGGCCTCGCGGACCTCGGGCCCCGGCTCGCTGAGCCTGGACTGGGGCAGCCAATCCGCGAAGTCGTCCATGGCCCGGCCATCCTCCAGCACGTCCCAACCAACCAGCGCGTCGGGCCCGGCGGGACGCTCGGTGCGGTGCACCTCGACGGTGGCTTCGGCATCGACCTGGAGGTGGTCGTGCGTGCCGGCCATGTCGAACGCGGTCACCCGCGTTCCCCAATAGTCGCGGTAGTTGTTCGTGACGGCCACGCCGGGCAGCACGGACACGTTGCTCTCGAGGACAACCTGCTGCGCGTCGGTCAGTGGCGACATCCGCGCCTCGTTGTAGGACAGCGTCACGCGGCCCGAGTAGTCGTACCGGGTCCGGTGGTGAATCTTGAGGCGGGTCATGAAATCTCTCCTACCCAGGCGGTGTCTGCTGCCCGCGAGAAGTACTTGCGGCTGATGGCATCCGAGGTTTGGGCACAGGCCTTCTGGACGCGTTCCATGTGCTCCGGGAGCTCGAGGAGCAGGTCCTCGGACTGGTGGAACTCAAGGAAGGATCGGGCCTGGCCAACGATTCGGCGGGCGTCGCTGTGGAATCCCACACGCTGGCTTGACGGGTCCAAGCGCTGCAGGCAGTCCTCGGCCTCGGTCAACGAGTAGACGATCGAGCGCGGAAAAAGCCGGTCCAGCAACAGGAACTCCGCCGCGTACTTCTCGCCAAAGGCGGCGCGCTGCGTCCGCAGGAAGGACTCGTAGGCCCCGGCGCACCTGAGCATGTTCACCCAGGACAGTCCCGACGCCTGCGTGTCCGCAGTCGAAAGCATCCGCGCCGTCATGTCGGCCTTCTCCAGAGAGCGGCCGAGCATCAGGAAGTTCCAGGACTCGTCCTTGCTCATGGTTGTGTCGGCAGAGCCGCGCACCATGGCGGTCCGTTCGAGGACCCAGTGGCAGAAGCGGAACGTGCCCACCACGTCCTTTCGGTGCTGGCCGAGCCCGTACCAGGTGGCGTTCAGTGTCTCCCATAGCGAGGACGACACGGTCTCGCGCGCGCGGCGGGCGTTCTCCCGCGCGGCGCCGAGCGCGCCGGCGATAGAGGCGGCGTTGTTTCTGTCGTAGGCCATGTGGTGCAGCAGGTCGGAAAGGTCGAAGTCCTCGCCGTCGGAGCGCACCCCCATCACAGCGAGGAGCTCCTGCGAGGCCGTGCGCTGTTCCGCGAGCGGCAACTGGTTCAGCCGTTCCAGATGGACGTCGAGGATGCGCGCGGTTCCGTCGGCTCGCTCGATGTAGCGTCCAATCCAGAACAGCGATTCTGCGATGCGGCTCAGCATGCTGGCCTCCCGTTCCCGGCCAGGGGGCCGTTTGCTCGCCGTTCCGCGCCGCGGTGGTTGTGCGCGGCCCGTGCGCCGGTGGCGCGGTGGATGGATGTCTGCGGGTTCAGGGTCACTGCTGCTGCTCCTGCTGCTCGCCGGGCTCGGCGTCCCGCTTGCCCACCTCGATCGGCCACACGTTCCTGCGCGGGCGCGCGGCGACAGTCTCCGGGGCCGCCGCCGGCCTGGCGGGCTGCGCCGACTCGTCCACAACCCACGTGTCCTTCGATCCGCCGCCCTGCGAGGAGTTCACGATCAGCGAGCCCTCCTTGAGCGCGACGCGCGTCAGGCCCCCGGGGAGGACCCACACGTCGTCGCCGTCGTTGACGGCGAAGGGCCGGAGGTCCACGTGGCGGGGACTGAAGCGGTCGCCGGACATGGTCGGCACGGTGGAGAGCTGAAGCACGGGCTGGGCGATCCACCCGCGCGGATCCTTCTGAACGCGGACGCGCAGGGCGTCCAACTCCTCGCGGCTCGCGTCCGGGCCGATGACCAGGCCCTTGCCGCCGGATCCGTCGACCGGTTTGACGACGAGTTCCTCGAGCCGGTCCAGGACCTCCTCCCGTGCCTCCGTTTCCTCCAGGCGGTACGTGTCCACGTTGGGGATGATCGGGTCCTCGTGGAGGTAGTAGCGGATCAGGTCCGGCACGTAGCTGTAGACGAGCTTGTCGTCCGCCACCCCGTTGCCCACGGCGTTGGCGATGGTGACGTTCCCGGCCCGGGCCGCGTTGACGATCCCTGGGCATCCCAGGACGGAGTCGGAGCGGAATTGCTGCGGATCCAGGAACTCGTCGTCGATGCGCTTGTAGATGACGTCCACTCGCTGCTCGCCCTCCGTGGTGCGCATGTAGACGCGGTTTCCGCGGCACACCAGGTCGCGGCCCTCGACCAGCTCCACGCCCATGAGCCCCGCGAGCAGCGTGTGCTCGAAGTACGCGCTGTTGAAGACGCCGGGAGTCAGGACAACGACGTTCGGGTCGTCGACTCCCCCGGGCGCCGTCTTGTGCAGGGCGGACAACAGTCGGCGGGGGTATTCGTCCACGCCGCGAATGTTTTGCTGGCCGAAGGCCTCCGGAAGTCCCTTCGCCATGGCGCGGCGGTTCTCCATCACGTAGGAGACGCCGGACGGGACGCGCACATTGTCCTCGAGGACGCGGAACGTGCCCTCCTGGTCCCTGACGACGTCGATCCCGGACACGTGGACGCGGACTCCGCCGGCCGGCCGGAAGCCGTGGACCTGGCGGTGGAAGTGCGCGCTGGACGTGACCAGCCGACGCGGGATCACGCCGTCGGCCACAACGTTCATCTTGTCGTACACGTCGTCGAGGAACGCCTCCAGCGCGCGCACGCGCTGCTTGACCCCGCGTTCGAGGATGTCCCAGTCGTCCCCGGAGATGACGCGCGGAACGATGTCCAACGGGAACGGCCGCTCCTCCCCCGCGAAGTCGAACGTGACACCGCGGTCGAGAAAGGTTCTGGCCATCGAGTCGGCGCGGGCTGCGACGTCGGACGGCGTGAGCCTGCCCAGCGCCGCCGAAACCTGTCCGTAGACATCGCGGACACCATGGTCGCGGCGGAACATCTCGTCGAACGCCGCGGAGCGGCCCTGGGCCAACGCGTAGTCCTCAAATAGATCTGACATAGGCTCAACCTTGTCATGCCGGGGGCACCAATCGCATCCAATGACGCCCGAATCCGATGTGGCGTTGCGCGGCCCGCCCGGCATCGCTTTCCCCGAGAAAGGTTTCCATGCGGCCGAACCTGCACCCGCCGGCGGCACACTTCCGCCCCTTGGCGTCCCTTGCGCCGGGCCTGCTGGCGGCCGCGGCCGCCGTGGCCGCGGCCTTCGGCGCCCACGCCGCGATGCCGGCCGTCCCGGCCCTGACCGCCTGCGTTGTGCTGGGCGCGGTGGCGTCCAACATGCCGCTGCCGCCCACCGCAACGGCCATGCGCGCCCGGCTGTTGCCGGGCATGGGTTTCGCCGCGCGGCGGCTGATGCGCGTGGGCATCGTGCTGTTGGGCCTGCAACTGGTGATTGCGGACGTCGCGGCCCTCGGCTGGCTCGGCATCGGCGCCATCGGGGGGGTTGTCGCGGTGGCCTTCGCGGGCACCTGGGCACTCGCGCGCCTGTTCCGCCTCCCGGGCGACGAACCCGTGCTGCTCGCTGCGGGCTTCTCCATCTGTGGGGCGAGCGCGATCGGTGCCATGGCCCAGGCGCGCGGCACGCAGCGCGACGCCGCGACCCCCGTGGCGCTCGTGACCCTGTGCGGCACCCTCGCCATCGCGGTGCTCCCCGCGCTCGCCCCCCTGTTTGGGCTCGCCCCGGTGGACTTCGGCTACTGGGTCGGCGCCTCCGTCCACGACGTGGGTCAGGTCGTGGCGACCGCCCAGACCGCCGGCACTGCGGCACTGGCCGCGGCCGTCGTCGTGAAGCTGGTGCGTGTGCTGGCCTTGGCGCCGGTCGCGCTGCTCGGATCCCTGGCGGCCCGGCGCTCGGGTGCCCACGCGGGGGGCGCGCGAACGCCGCTGGTGCCGCTCTTCGTGGCCGGATTCGCGGCCATGGTGGCCGTGCGCTCCACGGGCCTGCCTTCGGAGGATCTCCTCGAAGCTGCCCGGGTGGCGCAGGAGCTGTTGCTTGGCGCCGCCTTGGTGGGACTGGGCTACGCAATGGACCTGGTGGCGCTGTTCCGCAACGCGGGGCGTGCGACTGCGGTGGCACTGTCCGCCTGGGCCGTCGTCGCGGGGGCCGGTCTGGCCGCGGCCCACGTCCTGGCGGGCTGAGCGGACCGGCCGGGCCGAGTTCCGCGTTCGGCAAGAAACCTTGGCGCAACAGTGATCTAAAACACTCATTTCATGGTTGAATGGCCCGGTGGAAGAGCAGCCAGGCGTGCCATCGGGTCCCAGCAACCAGAACCTCGGGCGTGAGGAGGCCGCCGGGCGCGCCCGCACTGTCTCCGCGCGGGCGTACGACGTCGAGCTGGACGTGTCCGCGGCCCGCGACCAGTCCGTGGCCGGCTACCGCTCCCGCACGACGATCCGCTTCTCGGCCCGGCCGGGTTCGTCGACGTTTCTGGACTTCATCCACGGCGGCGTCGACTCCGTCGTCCTCAACGGGCGCGAACTCCTATTGAGCGACGCGGTGGTGGGATCCCGGATCCTGCTGGCGGCGTTGGAGGGGGAGAACACCGCCGTCGTCGACGGCACGGCGCTCTACAGCACCAGCGGCGAGGGCATGCACCGGTTCGTGGATCCCTCGGACGGCGAGACCTACCTCTACACGCAATACGAGCCGGCCGATGCCCGCCGTGTCTTCGCCAACTTCGAGCAGCCGGACCTCAAGGCGGAATTCACGTTCTCGGTCACCGCGCCCGCCCCGTGGCACGTGGCGTCGAACAGGGACGTCGCCGACCGCGTGGATCACGGGGACGGCAACGCCACATGGCGCTTCGCGCCCACCGAACGCATGTCCACCTACATCACCGCGGTGCTCGCCGGCCCCTACCACCATGTGACGGACCATTGGCGTGGCGAGCTCGCCGACGGCACCGTCCTGGATGTTCCGCTGGGTCTGGCCTGCCGGGCATCCCTGGCCCCGCACTTCGACGCCGACGCGCTGTTCTCGACCACCAAGCGAGGATTGGACTTCTTCCATGCCCTGTTCGACTACCCGTATCCGTGGGGGAAGTACGACCAGGCCTTTGTGCCCGAGTACAATCTCGGCGCCATGGAGAACCCCGGGCTGGTGACATTCACCGAGTCCTACGTCTTCACCTCGCGAGCCACCGACGCCCAATACGAGGGCCGAGACAACACGCTGATGCACGAGATGGCACACATGTGGTTCGGTGACCTCGTGACCATGCGCTGGTGGGACGACCTCTGGCTGAAGGAATCCTTCGCGGACTTCATGGGCTCGCTGGCGGTCGACGAGGCCACGGACCACAAGACGGCCTGGGTGACCTTCGCGAACCGCCGCAAGGCATGGGCCTACGTGCAGGACCAGCTTCCAACCACCCACCCGATCGTCGCGGACATCCCCGACCTGGAGGCCGCACGGCAGAACTTCGACGGGATCACCTACGCCAAGGGCGCCTCTGTGCTCAAGCAGCTGGTGGCCTACGTGGGCCGCGACGACTTCACGGCGGCCGTCCGGACATACTTTCGGCGGCACGCTTACGGGAACACAACCTTGCGGGACTTCCTGGGCGGCCTCGAAGAGGCCTCGGGGCGCGACATGCGCGCCTGGTCGGCGGCATGGCTGGAGACCGCCGGGGTTCCCGAGCTTGGCGTGAAGATCGAAACCGACTCCGGTGGCATCGTCACATCCGCCCGTCTCGCGCAGCGGTGCACGGACCCGGCCACGGGCCTGCGGGTGGTCCGTCCCCACGTGATGCGGCTCGGAGTGTTCGAGCTTGTCGACGGCGCGCTGACGCGCCGGGGCCGGTTCGACATCGACGTGGAGGGCGACGACACTGCGCTTCCGGATCTTGTGGGGCGCCCCCGTCCCGCGCTGGTGCTTCCCAACGATGCCGACCTCACCTATGCCAAGGTCGGGTTCGACGACCATTCCCTGGCGACCCTGCTCGCCTCGCTGGACACCCTGGGCGAGCCCCTTGCGCGCGCCACGGCGTGGGCGTCGCTCTGGAACATGGTGCGCGATGCCTCCCTGCCGGCGCCCGTCTTCCTCGACGCCGTCCGGCGCATGGCCGACTCCGTGGACGAGGTCGGTGTCCTCCAGTTGCTGTTGGACCAGACCGGCGCCGCGTTGGCGCTGTATTCGCCCCCCGATGCGCGGACCAGGGAGCACACGCCGACGATCGACCGCGTCCTCGAACTCCTGCTGGCGGCCGAGCCCGGATCGGACAGGCAGCTTGCCTATGCGCGGGGGCTCGCCGCGCTGGCCCGCGACGGCGGGGCGGACGCGGCCGTCGCCGGGCTGTTGGACGGATCCCTCGAGGTCGCGGGGCTGGCCGTGGACGAGGAGCTGCGGTGGGCGCTGCTGCAGGCGGGGGCCGCGCGCGGCCGGATCGACGCCGCGACTCTGGAGAGTGAACTGGCGGCGGTCCCGACCGCCGTCGCATCCGTGGGTCACGCCCTGGCCGTGGCCGCGCGGCCGGTCCCGGCCGTAAAGCGCGTGGCGTGGGACGCGGCACTCGCCGGAACGGCCCCGGACGGGCGTCCGCTCTCCAACGACGCGCTCACCGCCACGGTCCAGGGCTTCCGGTTGGGCTCCCACGGCTTGCTGGACGGTTTCTATGACGAATACTGGCCGGCGCTGACGGGCGTCTGGTCGGCCATGAGCATCGGGCAGGCGACGCGCGTGGTTCAGGGCCTGTTCCCCCTGCACCAGGACCTGGGCGCCGAGGGGCCGGACGCGCACCCCGTGCTGCTGGCCGCCGACAGCTGGCTGGACACAAACGCCGACGCACCGCGCGCCCTGCGGCGAATCGTGCTGGAACAGCGCGACCACTTGGCCAGGTCCCTGCGGGCGCAGGCCTTGACTGCCGCCCCGAGGCAAACCTCGGAGTAGGCCCGGGCCAAGCGTCGACCATCGGACGCGCGGAGCCTATTCTGGCCGTGGCGGGCATGCCTTGCCCCCCACTTGGAGCCAGGAGGCCGGGATGCAGAAGCTACGCGTACACAATTTCTGCATCTCCCTCGACGGCTATGCGGCCGGCCCCGACCAACGCGTCGACCAGCCCCTGGGCCGCGGTGGCGAAAGACTGCACGATTGGCTCTTCAGGTCAGCAGCGGACGGCGAGCTCCACGCCGTGGACCAGGCCTACCGCGCGGCCGGTGACGAGGGCATCGGCGCAACCATCATGGGGCGGAACATGTTCGGCCCCGTTCGTGGGCCTTGGCCGGACAACTCGTGGCGCGGCTGGTGGGGCGAGCAACCGCCCTTCGGACATCCGGTGTTTGTGCTCACCCACCACTTCCGCCCGTCCCTGGAGATGCGCGGGGGCACCGCCTTCCACTTTCTTGACGTGGATGCCGCCGAGGCGGTGGAGATCGCCTTCGATGCGGCGAACGGCAAGGACGTCCGGTTGGGCGGGGGCGCGGCCACCGTGCGCCGCTTCCTGCTGGACGGGCTCGTCGACGAACTCCACCTGGTGGTGGTCCCCCTCCTGCTCGGAGCCGGAGAGCGCTTGTTCGAACATGGCGCCGGGGCGGATTATGTGGTGGACAGGCCTGTCGAGGGCGAATCCGGCGTGCTGCACGTTCGCCTGACCGCTCCGGGGTTCGACGACGAGGCCGCGCCGGACGACTAGGGTGGGCGGCGCGTTCCACGGGTTCCGAACGCACCGTGGACTCCACAAAAAGTGCGGTTCCCTCGATGGCCTAAGTATTCACAATCCACCGCGGCGGGAGCATTCTGCTGGTGTCTTCGAATCCGCCCCCCTGTTTGACTGCGCGTGTTGTCGGCAACAGGGCCACGCCGCCCCTGGAGGGGGCCCGCAAGCAACGCAGAGAGATCGAGAGATGAGGAGCCGTGTGATGCCAGAATCCGGCGAAACCGTCCATGGTTCGCCCGACGGCGCGCGTCTGCCGCCCGTCCACTCCAAACACCCGAAACCCCTCCGGGCGACAACCGCGGAAGCCGCGTAGCGGCGGGATCCGACCGATCGTCCCGGCCGGCCCCCAAGGGCCGAGCTCATGGCACGAGACCGAGGGACACCATGCCCATTATCAAAGATCCGCACCTGTTCAACGAGCAGAGCCTGTTCGTGGATCTGGAGGGCGTGCTGGGTCGCCGCCTGTACCTGAAGATCGAGGGCTTCAACTTCGCCGGCTCGATCAAGCTCAAGCCGGCCAGGGAAATGGTCGAGCGCGCCGAGCGGGAGGGCCTGATCGGCCCCGGCTCCGTGCTTGTGGAATCCTCCTCCGGGAACCTCGGCGTCGCGCTGAGCATGATCGCCGCCAGCAAGGGCTACCGCTTCGTGTGCGTGATCGACCCCCGCTGCAACCCCGCGACCCGCCAACTGATGGAGTCCCTCGGCGCGCAGGTGGACCTGGTCACCGAGCCGGACCCCGTCGACGGCTTCCTCGGCGCCCGGCTCAACCACGTCCGGGACCTGTGCGGGTCCGACAAGCGGTACGTCTGGCTCAACCAGTACGCCAACCCCGGCAACTGGGGGGCGCACTACCGCTGGACCGCCCCGGAGATCGCCAACCAGTTCCCGGACCTGGACGTGCTGTTCGTGGGCGCCGGGACCACGGGCACCCTCATGGGGTGCGCCCGGTACTTCCGCGAGCACCGGCCCGGCGTCCGGATCGTCGCCGTCGACGCCGCCGGCTCGGTCACGTTCGGCGGGCAGCCCGGCACCCGCCTGATCCCGGGCCTGGGCATGGGCATGCGCCCGCCCCAGCTCGACGAGTCCTTCATCGACGACGTCGTGATGGTCGAGGAGCTGGACACGGTGCGCGCCTGCCACCGCCTGGCCGCGCGCGGATTCCTGTTCGGCGGCTCCACCGGGACCGTGGTCCACGGCGCCATGACCTGGCTCGCGGACCACCACGCGCAGGACCTCACCGCGGTGGCCATCTCTCCGGACCTGGGCCGCCCGTACCTGGACACCATCTACCAGCCCGACTGGGTACTCGACAACTTCGGGGCCGACGCGCTCGCCAGCGACGACGCGCCCGCCGCGCCCGGCCGAGCAACCACGCAGCGGCAGAGCCACGGAATGCGCCGGTAGAGCCGGCGGCCGCTTCCGTGGCGACTTCCCCACCAAGGAGTATCTCGCAGTGAAAAAGCTCGTCGACACCGTGTCGACGCCCCCAGACCCCTCGCGAAGCAACCCACCATCCGCACCGACAACCGGGAGGCCCGGCACGGACATCCCGCTCGAGCGCCGGCTGGCGGACGTTCTCGCCGCGGTGGTGAAGAAGGACGACGTCCCGGTGGACGCCCACTTCTTCCATGAACTGGGTGCGGACTCGTTGGTGATGGCGCAGTTCTGCGCCCGGGTGCGCAAGCAGCAGGACCTGCCGGCCGTGTCCATAAAGGACGTCTACCAGCACCCGACGATCGCGGCCCTGGCCGCGGCCCTGGCGCCCGCTGAGCAGGTGTCCCTTCAGGCACGGCTGGCCGAGGTGCTGGCCGGTGTGCTCGGCATCGCTCAGGTCCCGGCGGACGCCCACTTTTTCGACGACCTCGGTGCGGACTCGCTGGTGATGGCGCAGTTCTGCGCGCGGGTGCGCAAGCAGCCGGACCTGCCGACCGTGTCCATGAAGGACATCTACGGCAACCCGACCCTCGCCGGCCTCGCCGCTTCGCTGCAGGGCTCCGCGGAGCCGGACCGGCCACAGGGCCCCTCGCCCACTCTGGCGTCCGTGCCGGAAACGCCGGCTCCCATGGATGCGCGGACGTGGGAATACGTCCTCTGCGGCGCCCTGCAGGTCCTCGTCTACGTCGGCTACTGCCTGCTCGCGGGCGTGGTCGCTGTAGTGGGGTACTACTGGATGTTCCCCGACGCGGGGCCGGGCAACCACCACTGGCTGGCCCACGGGACGAGCTTCTGGGAGCTATACCTGCGTTCGGTCGCCTTCGCCGCGGCCACGTTCGTGCTGATGTGCATCCTTCCGGTGGCCGGGAAGTGGCTCATCATCGGGCGCTTCCGGCCCCGGGAGATCCGCATCTGGAGCCTGGACTACTTCCGCTTCTGGCTGGTCAGGACCCTGATGCGGACCTCGCCCCTCGCGCTGATGACGGGATCCCCCCTGACGACCTTCTACCTGCGCGCCATGGGCGCGACGGTGGGCCGCAACGTGACGATCCTGACCAAGCGCCTCCCGGTCTGCACCGACCTGCTCACCATCGGGGAGGGGACGGTCATCCGCAAGGACGTGGTCGCCAACGGCTACCGCGCCCACGGCGGCGTCCTGCAACTCGGGCCCGTGACGCTGGGCCGGGACGTGATCATCGGCGAGGGCAGCGTCCTGGACATCAACGCGGAGATGGGTGACGGCTCGCAGTTGGCCCACCGGTCCACGCTCTACACGGGACAGGCCGTCCCCGGGGGCGAGCGCTGGCACGGCTCGCCGGGCCGGCGCACGGATGTGGACTTCGGCACGATCGACCCCATGCCGTACCGGCCATGGCGCCGCGGAGTCTTTGCCATGTCCCAGCTCTTTGCGACGCTGGGCCTGGGCCGCATCATGCTGGGGCTGGTGATCACGCTGGCCGTCCTGGCCTACCCGCCCGTGGCGGCCCTCCTGGAGGCGCAGCCGTTGGCGTTCGCGAACTGGACGTTCTACGCCGACGCCGTCGCCCTCGCCGGGCTGGGCGTCCTCGGCGGATCGGTGGTGGCGCTGGCCGTTATGTCAACCCTGCCGCGGCTGCTCCAACGAGCCCTGGAGCCCGACACGGTGTATCCGCTGTTCGGGCTGCGGCACGCGGCCGAGCGGGCGGTGGAACGGCTGACCAACAGCCGCTTCTTTGGATCGCTGTTCGGCGACAGCTCGTACGTGGTGAACTACGTGCGGTCGATCGGCTACAAACAGCCGCAACTCCAGCAGACCGGCTCGAACTTCGGCACGGAGTTCAAGCACGACAACCCGTACCTGTCGACAGTGGGCACCGGCACGATGATCGCCGACGGGGTGTCGTTTATGAACACCGACTACTCGGCGACGTCGTTCAAGGTCAGCCCGGCCGAGGTCGGCGCCCACAGCTTCCTGGGCAACTTCGTCCTCTACCCGGCCGGAGCCAGGACCGGGGACAACTGCCTGCTCGCGACCAAGGTGATGGTCCCCGTCGACGGGCCGGTGCGCCACGACGTCGGCCTGCTCGGATCGCCGCCGTTCGAGATCCCCCGCTCGGTCCTGCGAGACGCCTTGCCGGACGAGCATGCCGGCCGGGCCCGGTTCCGGCGGGACCTCGCGGCCAAGAACCGGCACAACCTGCGCACCATGGCCCTAGTGCTGCTGGTCCGGTGGTTCGACGCGTCTTTGGCCATGCTCGCGCTATTCGCCGCCCTCGAACTGTCCGACCGACTCGGCTTCCTGGCCCTCAGCGCGTCGTTTGCCGTGATACTCCTCGTTGGCGTGCTGGTCTCAGTCTTCATCGAGCACCTGGTGAGGGGGTTCCGGCGGCTGCAACCCCAGCTGTGCTCCATCTACTATCCGTACTTCTGGTGGCACGAGCGGTACTGGAAGCTGCAGATCCAGAGCCGACGCATGAACCTCCTCAACGGGACCCCGTTCAAGACACTGGTCTGGCGCCTGCTGGGCGTGCGGATCGGGACCCGCGTCTTCGACGACGGCTGCTCGATCCCCGAACGGACCCTGGTGACGATCGGCTCCCGCTCAACGCTCAACACGGGCACCCATATACAGTGCCATTCCCAAGAGGACGGCGTCTTCAAGTCGGACCGCGACGTTGTCGGCGACAACGTGACGCTCGGCGTCGCGGCCCTTGTGCACTACGGCGTCACCGTCGAGGACGGCGTCGTCGTCGCCGCCGACTCCTTCGTGATGAAGGGCGAGACCCTCACCCGGGGCTGCCTGTGGGGCGGCAACCCGGCCTCCGAGGCCCGTACCACCACGGCGTCCCCCGCGGCCATGGCAAGCCCGGCACCATAAGCGCCCCCGCTCGGCAAACTACGGCACCCTATGCAGCCACTCCGCTGTCCGGAATTTTTGGTCCGCGAGGCGCTCGGCCGCGGCGAGCGATTCATCGCCGATCGTTCCCTGGCGGGCGCCGTAGCGGCGCGAGAAGGTGTCCATCATTGTCCTGACGATGTCCCTGCGGCTCTTGCCGGTCTGCCGCTTGAGCGGGTCGACTCGCTTCTTGGCGCTGGTGGTCCCCTTGTCCGACAACTTCTCCCGTCCGATCCTCAGCACCTCGGTCATCTTGTCCGCGTTGATGTCGTAGGACATGGTCACGTGGTGGAGCATCGCTCCCCCGGCGAGCCGCTTCTGCGCGGCGCCGCCGATCTTGCCCTGAGGTGTGGCTATGTCGTTGAGCGGCTTGTAGAACGCCTCCACCCCAAGGCCGGAGAGCGCCTCCATCACCCAGGCGTCGAGGAACGGATAGGAATCGGCGAAGGACAGGCCGTCGACGAGCGACACCGGAAGGTATAGGGAGTACGTGATGCAGTTTCCCGCCTCCATGAACATGGCGCCGCCGCCGCTGATTCGCCGGACGATGGTCACGCCGTGGCGCCTGGCGCCGCCGGGATCCACCTCGTTGCGCACCGACTGGAAGCTGCCGATGACCACGGCGGGCTCGTTCCACTCCCACAGCCGGAGGGTGGGAGGACGCCTGCCGTCCGCAACCTCCCGGGTCAACACCTCGTCGAGGGCAACCTGCACGGCGATGGGCAGCGCCACCGGTGGGATGACTTCCCATGCGTGGTCCGCCCAGGTGGTGGCGTGGCCCAGCGCGCGCCGGACGGCGATCGCGACCGACTCGGGATCGAACCCGAACATCACGGTGTCCGCATCGACGGCGTTGGCGACTGCGTCGCGCATGGCCCCGTGCGGGGTGGACACCGGGAGGCCCACCAGCGCCGCGTTGATGCCGTCCAGGGCCTCGTCGGGCTCCAGGAAAAAATCGCCGTTGATGTTGGCGGCGCTGATGCGAGGCTCCCCGCCCTCGGCGCGCGTCTCCACGTCGGCCACCACCAGCTTCCCGCCCGGGACCTTGTACTCGCCGTGGTGCGACGTTCCCTCCGAGTGGCCGGCCGCCTGTCGCCCGGTCTCGGGGTGGCGGGGCTCGGGGGCTGGGAAGGAGTCGTTGGGCATGTGAATCATCCTAGCCAGCGGCCGGGCTCGGCGGGGACAGCTTAACGACAAAGGGACCCCCGAAGGGATCCCTTTGCGGCATGGGCCGTAAGGCTACTTCTTGCCGAAGTTCTTGAAGCGTGCGTTGAAGCGCTCCACGCGTCCGGCGGAGTCCATGATGCGCTGCTTGCCCGTGTAGAACGGGTGCGAGGCGGCGGAGATTTCGACGTCGATGACCGGGTAGGTGTTGCCGTCTTCCCACTCGATGGTCTTCTTGGACGTGGCGGTGGACCGGGTGAGGAACTTCTCGCCGGAGGCCAGATCGTTGAACACGATCGGCGCGTACTGCGGGTGTGTATCAGCCTTCATGCGTAAACCTTTGTTCGAGCCACTGGATTTTGCCAGCGGCCATTCGGGATAAGACGCTCCGTTCGACACGGAACCGACTTTCAACTATAGCCCACGAGGACGCCTCGTCCCAAGTCGCGCCGGGGTGCGCCCGGCGTGTACGTCAGCGGGCGCGGAGCTCCCAGAACGCGACGGCGGAGGCCGCGGCGACGTTGAGGGAGTCGACGCCGGGCCGCATCGGGATCATGACGGTCCTGGAGGAGGATTCCAACGCCGCGCCGGAGACTCCGGCACCTTCCGTGCCAAGCACCAGCGCCAGCCGGTCGATGTTCTCCGCCGCGACGGCGTCGATGCTCGAGGCGTCCTCCGCCAGCTCCAGCGCCGCGATCGTGAAGCCCTCGCCGCGAAGAAGGTCCAAGCCGCCCGGCCAGGACTCGAGCCGCGCCCATGGGACTTGGAAGACCGCGCCCATGCTCACGCGGATCGACCGCCTGTACAGCGGGTCGGCGCACCGCGGCGTGACCAGGACCGCGTCGATGCCGAGCGCCGCCGCGGACCTGAAGATGGCGCCGAGGTTCGTGTGGTCCACGATGTCCTCGAGGACGGCGATGCGGCGGGCGGACGCCAACAGTTCCCCCACCGGCCGCGGTGCCGGGCGGTTCATTGCCGCCAGCGCCCCACGGTGCAGGTGGAAGCCGGTGATCTCCTCGAGAACGCCGGGGACTCCGACGAATGCGGGCACGGACGGGTGTTCGGCGAGCACGTCCGACAACCCGTCGAGCCACTTCGGCGCGAGGAAGAAGGACCGCGGCTCGTGCCCGGCGGCGAGGGCGCGGCGGAGGACTTTCGAGCTTTCGGCGATGTAGAGACCGCGCTGCGGATCCGTGCGCTGGCGCAGCGCCGCGTCGCTCAGGCTGACGTAGTCGGCCACCCGGGGGTCGCTGTACGATTCCAGCTCGATGATGGGCATCAGGCGTTGATCAGCTTCGAGACCATGGTCGCCAGGGCCACCACGCCGAGCACCACGATGACTCCGCGGAGCCAGAACGGCGACAGCCGGCGCCCGATCCGCGCTCCAATGAGCCCGCCGACGAGCGAACCCACCGCGATAAGCAGGACCACGAGCCAGTTGATGCGCCCGAACGCGAAGAGCAGGTAGGAGCAGGCGGCAATGAGGTTCACGGCCAGGGACAGGATCACCTTGATGGCGTTGGACTGCTGGAGGGAGCCGTGGAAGAAGATGCCGAGGACACCCATCAACAGGATGCCCTGCGCGGCGGTGAAGTAGCCGCCGTACACCCCGATGAGGAAAACGAGGACGTAGAGGACGGGTGGGAGCCGCAACCGGTCGGCCTCCTCGGGAGCAACGTGTTCCATGTCCTGTCGGCGCTTGGACCAGGCCGAGAGTCGCGGCTGGAAGATCACCAGCAGCACGGCGACCAGGATCAGCACCGGCGCCAAGTACCCGAAGACCTCTTCGGGCAGGTGGAGCAGCAGGAAGGCGCCCGCCAGGCCGCCCAGCAGGGACACCGGCAGAAGTTTCAGCAGGGTGCGCGGCACGCTGGCCGCCTCGCGGCGGTACCCCCACGCCCCCGAGAAGCCGCCGGCGACCAGGCCCATGGCGTTGGAGATGATGGCGTTGACGGGGGCGTAGCCCAGTGCCACAAGCACCGGGAAGGTCACCAGGGATCCGGATCCGACGATGGTGTTGATGGTGCCGGCCCAGAGGCCGGCCACGACGATGAGCGCCTCGCGCCAAAACTCCACGGAAACGGCGCGGCTAGCCGCGGGGGCGTGCCACGGCGGTGTAGCGCCCGCCCTGGGACGCCACCTTGAGCGGCAGGTCGAAGGCGGCGCCGAGGTTTTCCTCGGTCAGCGTCTCTTCGATGGGTCCGGCCGCGACGACCGCCCCTTCGCGCAGCAGCAGCGCATGGGTGAAGCCCGGCGGCACTTCCTCGAGGTGGTGGGTCACCAGGACGATCGCGGGGGCGTCCTCGTCCGCCGCGAGCTCGGCCAGCCGCGCGACCAGGTCCTCGCGGCCGGCGAGGTCAAGGCCCGCGCCCGGCTCGTCGAGGATCAGGAGCTCCGGATCGGTCATCAGCGCGCGGGCGATCTGGACGCGCTTCCGCTCGCCCTCGCTCAGGGACGCGAAGGGCCGGTTGATCATGGTGGACATGCCCCAGTCGTGGAGCAGGGAGAACGCCCGGCGCTCGTCGACCTGTTCGTACTCCTCCCGCCAACGGCCGGTTGTTCCGTAGGAGGCGGTGACCACCACGTTGAGCACGGTCTCGTTTTCCGGGATGTGGCTGGCCAGCGCTGCCGAGGATAGCCCGATGCGCGGTCGCAGCTCGAAGACGTCGACGGCCCCGAGGACCTCGCCCAGGACTCCGGCAAGCCCGGAGCTGGGGTGCATGCGGGTCGCCGCAATCTGCATCAACGTGGTCTTTCCCGCGCCGTTCGGCCCAAGAACCACCCACCGCTCGCCGTCCTTGACCTGCCAGTCGACGTCCTTCAACAGCCTCTTGCGCCCGCGGACCACGTTGACGCCGGCGAAACCCAGCACTTCACTCATGGGGAAAACACTAGGCCAGTGGCCGTCGAAACAACCAAACGTGGGGCCCGAGGCGAACCGATTCCCCGTGTCACGATTAGCGTCGACAGCCCCGGAGGCGGGAGAATCATAGTATGCAAAGAACCGCCTTCGTAGTCCACTATGCCCCCAGCAACCGCGGCGTCGTCCCGAACGGCCGCGACGGGGTGGAGCCCGAAGGCCTCGCCGCGGCGATCGAGGGCGCGGGATTCACGATCTCCAGCCACGAGCCGTTCTCCGGCGCCGGCGCCAGCGGCGCTCGGCTGGGCGTCGACGGGGACGACGTCGAGGCGTTGCGCGCGGCCGTGGCCGCGGCGGCCGCCGGGTTCCCGGCCGGAACGGGCGCCGCCGTCGTTCCCGCAGCGCTGGCCACGGCGCCCCGCCTGCTGCTGGTGATGGACGTCGACTCCACGCTGATCCAGCAGGAGGTCATCGAATTGCTGGCCGCCCACGCCGGCTGCGAGGAGGAGGTGACGGCGGTGACGGAGGCCGCCATGCGCGGGGACATCGATTTCGCCCAGAGCCTTCACGCCCGGGTGGCCACACTCGAGGGGCTGGACGCCGGCGTCATCGAGGCCGTGCACGCCGCCGTCGTCCTCTCCCCCGGTGCCCGCGAGCTCGTCGAGGCGTTCCACGCGGCCGGCCATGCCGTCGGCGTCGTCTCCGGCGGCTTCATCCAGATCCTGGCACCGATCGCCGAGGACCTGCGCCTGGACTTCGCCATGGCCAACGACCTCGGCGTGGAGGACGGGCTGCTGACCGGCACCGTCCGCGGCAGCGTGGTCGACACGGCGGCCAAGGAGGCGCGGCTGCGAGAATGGGCGGCGTCGCTGGGCATACCCCTGGAACACACCATCGCGGTCGGCGACGGCGCCAACGACCTGGACATGGTCCTGGCCGCGGGACTGGGCGTCGCCTACAACGCCAAGCCCGCACTGAGGGACCATGCGGGGGCGGCCATCGATTTCCCGCGCCTCGACGTGGTGCGGCACTTCGCCGGCATCTGATCCACAACGATCCCGCAACGCCCGGCGCCGGGCGCAGGGCGGCGCCGTGGCGCCCCGGCCACGGGGGCTACCCTAGACGGGTGGCTTGTGCCGGGCAGGCCACCAACGTGGATGGAGCGGGATGACCCAGTGGTAAAGGCGCGCAGCAACAACGGCCGGGGTCCGCGCAAGGGCCTGATCATCGGCGGCACCGCGGCGCTCCTTATGGCCGGCGCGTACGCAAGCGGCGCGTGGCTCGTGGGCGGTCAGATCCCCTCGGGGACAACGGTGCACGGGGTGGACATCGGCGGACTCGACGCCGAGCGGGCCGCGCTCACGCTCCAGGAGGAGTTGGCGCCCGTCGCCGCCCGCGACCTGGCCCTCACCGCGGGTGGCCGGACGGCGCGGCTGGATCCGGCGGCCGCGGGGTTGACGCTCGACGTGCCCGCCACGCTGGAGGGCCAGACGGGGTACACGCTGAACCCGACCGTGCTGTGGCACCGGCTCGCCGGCGGCGAGGCCGTCGACCCGGTGCTGGAAACCGACGAGGAGAAGCTACGCGGCGCGATCGAGTCCGCCGCGAAGAAGCTCGACGGCGAGCCGGTCGAGGGCAAGATCGCCTTTAAGGACGCCAAGCCCGTGGTGACCGAGCCGGCCGCCGGTTCCGTCCTGCAGGTCGACGAGGCCGTGGACACTGTCGCCGACTCCTGGTTCGGAGCGAGTGATCCGATCGAACTGCCGGCCGAGGTCGCCGAACCGCAGACACCGGCGTCGGCCTTCGCGGCGGCGCTCAAGGACCAGGCGGAGCCGCTCGTCGCCGGGCCGGTCATCGTCAAGGCGGGCAACCTGAGGGCCAACCTGTCCCCCGCCGCGCTGGCCGGGGCCGCGACGTTCACCGCGGAAGCCGGGAAGGTCACCATGTCCCTGGACAACGGCGCGTTGGCCGACGCTCTGCTCCAGGCCAACCCGAACATGGCCTCCACCGCCAAGGACGCGCGGATCGTGCTGTCCAACGGACGCCCCACCGTGGTGCCCGCGGTCCAGGGGCGCGGCGTCGACACGTCGGGCCTGGCCGCCAAGGTCCTCGCCGCGGCGACCACCGACAGCCGCACGGCCAGCGTGAAGCTGGCGGTGACGGAACCGGAGCTCACCACGGCAGAGGCCAAGGCGCTGGGGGTCAAGGACACGCTGGTGGACTTCTCCACGCCCTATCCCGCCTACGACGCGGTGCGCACCAAGAACCTGTACGCCGGCACGGAACGGCTGAACGGCGTCGTGGTCCTGCCCGGCGAGACGTTCTCCCTGGCCAAGGCGCTCGGGCCGATCACCACCGCGAACGGCTACTACAAGTCCGGCGTCGTGGTGGACGGATTCTCCTCGGAGGCCGTCGGCGGCGGCCTGTCCCAGATCTCCACGCAATTGTTCAACGCGGGCTTCCTGGCGGGCATGGACGACGTCGAGCACCAGCCACACAGCCGCTGGTTCGACCGCTACCCGGCGGGCCGCGAGGCCACCCTCTGGGAGGGTGTCATCGACATGAAGTGGCGCAACAACACCGACCACGCCGTGATGATCCAGGCCTGGGTCGACAACCGCGTGCACACGCGCCTGTGGGGCACAAAGAAGTACGACGTCAAGACCACGACGTCGGACCACTACAACCTGAAGAACCCGACGACTGAGTACAACACCGCGGACGACTGCGTGGCGGAGTCCGGCGGCCAGAAGGGTTTCACGGTCAACGTGACCCGGGAGCGCAGCTCGGCGACCGAGACGCTGCCCAAGGAAACCTTGACCTGGACCTACCGACCCTGGAACAAGGTGGTCTGCGGCGCCAAACCGTAGGGCGGCGGCACAAAAACGCCCGGCCGCCGGAGGGCCCCTTGGGGGCTCGCCGGCGGCCGGGCTTTTCGCTGCCCCGCGGGGCAGAATCTACTTCTTCAGGAAGTCCCCCGCGCCGCCGACCAATTCGGTGTGGCCGGTTTCGACGTCGGCCGTGGCCATGCGCGCCACTTCGGCGCCGAACTCCTCGACGCTGTAGAGCTTGCCGGCCGCCTCGCGCCGCGCCTCGATCGCGCCGGGCTCGGCACGGTCCAACAGGGTCGCGGTGATCGTTCCCTCGATCATGTCACCTGAGACGACCACCAGCGAGATGCCCTTCTCCGCCAGTGCGGGAATGCGCTCGCGGAGAGCCACCTCGCCGGCGCGCTTGGACCGGGCCACCGGCTCGTAGGCGTCCATCGTGGCCACGTCGTCGATGAAGTGCGCCTGGTGGCTGGTCACGAACACCACGCGCGATCCGGCCGGCATGGCCTCCACCGCGGTCTCGAGCATGTTGACCTGGGCGTCGCGGTTGAGGCGCAGGGCATAGTCCTCACCCATGCCGGTTTCCATGCCGCCGGAGGCGTTGAGCACCAGCACGTCCAGGCTGCCAAAGTTTTCGACGGCCGCGTCCACTAAGGCACGGGCGCCCTCCGGAGTCGTCAGGTCGGCGCCGACGGCCACGGCGCGGCCCCCCGCGTCGACTATTCCCTGGACCACCTTGTTGGCGCGCGGCGCCTTCTGGCGGAAGTTGATCACAACGCCCGCGCCCTGCGCGGCCAGGGTCTTGGCAACCTCAGCGCCGATGCCCCGCGAGGATCCGGTAACGATGGCCGACTTGCCGGTGAGATCTGACATCAAACACTCCTAGGGGAATGCGGGCTCCGCCCGCGGTTGTGGGGATGCTTCAAACGTGCCCGTACTGAGGGGGGCGCCTACGACCATCTTGCCAGCATGGCCGCCGGGCATGGTTGTAGGAAACCTCCAAGGATAGGTGTGCACAATTCCCGGAGCCCAGCCGGGGCAAGTCCTAACGCGGGATACCGCCGGCTTCTGGCGTACACCCAGGTTCAGCGACATCATCGGGACGGCACGAGATGCAATGCCTGGTGCTTCCAGCGGGCGCCGCCCAAAACGCCGATAACGGAGCGTGCGAAGTTGGAACGCCAGTGGCCCCCCGCCGGCCCCGGCGATGGGCGACTGGTTCCTCGCGGCTAGTTCAGGCTTGCGGTGGCAAGGCGGATGGACATGACGAAGTTCGCAACGGGTCCGATGAAGCTCAGGACGATCGGGGCCCCCGAACCGCGTGAACAGGACGGAGGCCCACAGGATCAGCGCGGGCGATCCCCATTGCACCACCAGCATGCCATCAAGGTCCTAGACGACGAGGGCCATGCCCAAGACCGCAAACCGCCGCCAGACGGGCCATCGTCCTCGTCGCGCCGCGCCTCACAACTGCCAGGATGCCGCGCGGCGGCGCGAGCGGACCCCGTACCCGGCCGCCAGTGCGACGAAGGACGCCAACATCAGCAAACCCGCGGTCAGCCGCACCCAAGGCGCCAGTCCCCAGAGATCGGCCGCCGGATCCAGCAGACCGAACACGCCACTGATGACCATAAAACCGCCTCCGAAGCCCAGGAGACCGGCGAGGACCGCCACGACGAGGAGTTCCCTCCCGCGCGAGCGGGGCGCGAACTCATCCGCGTACCTGGCCGGTGGACCGAACGTGTCGTATGGGTCCTCCCCCGACTCAACCACGTGGCTCTCGACTTCACCGACAATGCGGGCGACCGCCCGCTCGGGCACGTCGCGGGACTCGAGCGCCTCCGCGAGCTCGGTCGTGTACTCCTCGTTCGGTCCCCCGGTCATGGCGTGCCTTCCTTCCCGTTGATGATGGCCGTGGTGGCCGTAGTGAACGCTTCCCAGTCCAGTCTGAGCGCATCCAGCCTCCGCCGACCAGCGGGCGTGATGGCGTAGTACCGGCGGCCCGGGCCGCTTGGCCCTTCGCGCCACGTCGCCTCGACGTCGCCGTCCTGCTCCAGGCGCGCAAGCAGCGGGTACAGCGTCCCGCCCTTCACCACCCCCAGACCGCCGTCGGCCAGCCGCTGGGCAACGAGGTATCCGTACGTCTCACCTTCCCCGATGAGCGAGAGGACGGAGCCGGTCAGTGCGCTCCGCAGCCATTCGGCCGGCCAGCTGGGATTCTCCATGGCTAGATCGTAGCGCGATCTACTCAGATGAACAACCTAGTGTGGCTCACCCGCGATCGGAGCCGCTGGCTGAGTTCTTGGGACCGAACCATCATGTCCGGCGGGATGCGTACGCGTGCATAGAATGGGTCGCCCACACTTTCCCAAGCGGGCGCGGCGAGTGGGTCGCCACACCGATCGCGTTTTACTCGCCTCCAGCCTTGGGCCGCCGCAAAGATGCGCGGCAAGCGTGCCCTTCCAGTTTGGTTTCAGAGAAGGGCGTCTTCTTCATCCGGCATCAAGATGGACTCGAAGGGTTGGGCGAAGAGACGGGCGATGCGGAAGGCCAGGGGCAGGGCGGGGTCGTAGCGGCCGGTCTCCAGCGCGTTGACGGTCTGCCGCGAAACGCCGAGCTGGTCGGCCAGCGCCCCCTTGGGTCCAGCCGCGCCCCCTCGCGAAGTGACCTGAGGTGGTTGTTCATCGCCGTCCCATGAAGGCGCCGACGGCGATCCAGCCGAGCATCCCAGCACCGTAGATGATCCAGCCCGTCCCCGTCAGGCCGAGTCCGGCGATCTACAGGAAAGCGAGGATTATGGAGGCGATCATTGCGACGGCGAACCCTCCGACCAGGCCCTGCGGCAGCAGGAGCCGTTGGTGAGTATTGCGAGGAGGACTACGGGCCTGACTGGCCCGTAGTGGAGGAATTACGCGGTGGCCACTTCCGCACATTCGAACCCGGCGGGGGTAGCGAGGTCAACTTCGAAGTCGTGACTGTCACGGGTGCCGAGCGGGACCAGTTATGGGCGGTCCTTGAGCACGGGCGCGAGCCACACGCGCGGGGATAGGCGTCATACGCTGCGGCGACCGCGCACAGGCAGCGTCTGGTCAAACGTCTCGCTGAGACGCGCATTGGGCGTCGTGGAGTTGAGATCTGCAATTCACAGCGATAAATGGCGGTGCTTTCGCAGTGCTACGTGGCCAGCCGTTGTACGGCAACCCGTGGAATGATCTGGTCCATGACGTCACTGGAGATCCGCGTTCAGCCATGGGTAACCCTCGCCGGCGGCCCGGACATGCCTGCTTGGGTCACCCGAAGAGTGGAGTCCCGCGTGGAATTCGTCCTCGACGGCCGCACAGTCTCCGATCTCGGAGGGGCCGACGACCACCCCGAAACCGTCACGGTGTTCAATCTGGACGACAAGAGACTTGCCGCCGATGTCCTCATGGGGCGTGCCCCGCTAACGGACTGGTTCCCGCCCACTGGCAGGCTGCCTCTGCTGGTTTGCCCCTGTGGTGATCCCGGGGAAGGAACGCTCACCGTCAGGCTTTCTCTCACGAAGGACACCGTGACCTGGGACCAATGGGCCTGGGAACATGATTCCTTCCCGATCGAACGGCTCTCCCTCCCCGAGTGCCGGTTCCGTCTCGACGAGTACTCCGCAGCGGTCGCGGAGGCTGGCCGGCAGTCCGCGCTGATCGAGGGCAAACCCACCAGCATCATCCGCGTGGCGAACCAAGGCGACGGCATCACACGGTGGCTCGACAGGCGAGTGCGCGGCGAGCTGGCCCGGCAAGTGGAATGGCTCGACATTGACGTGGTCCACCCAGGCGTCCGGGAGAGAAGCACCGAACTGGAACAGCTGCTGGCGGCGATGGCCCTGATGCGAGACGAACTGGCCGGAGCGAAGATGAACCGTCGCTTCGTGCCCGCGGGCGCGCAGTCGCGGCGCGTGATTACCGCGGCTTCTGGGATCGTCGAGTCACCTGAAGCCTTCCGACTTCCCGAGCAGACGCTGAGCGCAGTGCAATGGCTGCGGGATTACCTGTCGGCCGCGGACCAGCGCCCAAGGGCCCAGAAGGAAGGCGTGTATTTCGATGACGTGGACCCAAAACAGGTCCACGCGCTCGCCCCGGGTCAGTTTGCGATTCTTTCCGCCTACTTCGGGGCCTCGGAGGACAACACGCCGAAGTCGCTCATGGAGGATATCCGGCGGCGCTGTTCAGACCTCGGAATGACCCACGAGCACCTGGCCGGGACGCACGTGTGGCAAGGATTTTTGGACGAACCGACACGCCAGCTGGTCTGGTTTGTCCAGCAGGGACTCCACATCTGCGAGGTCTCCGAAGACTGACCCACAGCGCATTCCCGTTCTGCCTCAATAAACAACAGGTCTTGAGGCACTACTCTCTTGCAGAGGATGCACACGTGAAACCGCAACGGGCTCGTGTGCTCTCGCAGCCGCCGACCCATTGGCGCTGGTCGGCCCTAACACCCCTAGGCGGTCCAACAGGTTGCCGCGCTGACCCGGGGGGAAACTCAGGCGTCCGGCAAACTCTGTGGCTTAGCTCCATCCTCGGAGGCTGGCGTCGACGCTCACCGTCGACTCGACCACACGAATCGTCGGCGGAAAACACTCCCGCACGACTGAGTGGCCGGCGGTGGTCCACCGCTCGCCCTCGTGTACTTGGCCGAGGATCACCATGATGGGATTGGGGCAGCGGGCGGGCCGGTGCCGGGAGATCACTCGCAGTGTTTTCCGATCACGTGCACTCGGTATGGGCGCTGCGCCGGGGTGCGTATGCCAGTCGCCCAAGTAGGCCAAGCGTCGACCGGATTGGGAATAGAGAAGCGCAACCTGCTCGGCCTGCCAGTCGGCGTCGGGCATGAAGGAGGTGCGGTCGTGGGTAGCTCTCGGTCCCGGACCGATGATGTTCGTGACGCAAACATCGGTAGCGTCTCGCCAGCCCAGGAGGACACCCCCCGTTTCCAGCGGAGCGCACCTTCTCGCTTCCAATAGCAGTCCCTCCATGACGCCGTTGCCCAACCAAATGGTGCTCACCTGTGGCTGCACTCAAGGTGTTCAGAGAGGGGGAATACATCCCATCGGGGCAAATCTGCCCCGCTTGAATGCTCGAGTGTCAGTACGGCCACGTCATGGGTAGGACGTTGGAGAAGTGCTGCGACAGCCGTCCGTGTGCCGTGGATGGCGATTTCGTTGAGATCGTAGCCAGAACCGACGAAAGTGGGTTCGGCGCAGCCAATAGGTTGGGTTAGGGGTGCGGGGCTCGCTGGCGGGAGAAGCCGTTCGTCCTCGGACCGCGTCCACTCGAAGCAGGCGAAACACCATGCGGCGTCCGGGGGCACTCGAACGACGACGCCTCCCCGGGCCCCATTCGTTCCCCAGGCGGCAATCCACGGCTTTCCCGCCTGTTTGGCGAGGGATGCTGTGAGTCTCTGAACCCCCACTTCAGCGGTGGCATCAATGATGAGATGCGCACGGTCATACTCTTCCGCCAAGATCCGCCGCTGCCCGGTCCCGAAGGCCATTCCTCCCACGGGAAACTGGTGTGACTGCACCTCTATGTAGGGGTTGGCATGCGTGGCAAGTGCGACGGCCGCATCGCTTTTGTGGGCACCGACGAAGGCTAGGTTGCTTGCATGTCGCACGAGGTTGCCCGGTTCGAGAACGTCGTGGTCAATGACCGTGAGGGCGCCGACACCTGCTCTGGCAAGTTGGTCGGCGATGACGCTTCCGACAGCTCCTGCGCCGATCAGGAGAACCCGCTTTGACGACAACGCGGAGTCCGTCCCGGTGCGGGCACGCATGTCCGTTGTTCCGATCCGTCCGGAACGCACCACGTGATAAGTGGTGGCTTCGCGGCGGGGAGAACGCCGGGCAGGGTTTCCGGCATTCCGGTCCTTCTTCGTTGCTGGCATCCACTGGCCCAGCTGTCGCATGAGGAGGATCCAACCGGTGCCCGACTCTTCCTGAGAATGCTCCTCACTGAACGAGACCAGACGCAGGGCGGAATCGGTGCCGGGGTGCACCGGAGCCCCTACGGGTGACGTGTCAGCGTCCTCTACCGCTTTCCACAACTCGGCCCCGCCCAAAGTTTTGATGGGTGCCTCTATGTGGTTCCAGCGGGCTGTCCACTCCTCGCATTCCTTGAACTGTTCTGCCACCGCGGTCGGCATCGCGAATTCCTGGGTGCCGTGTGATTCCTTGATGGTTGTGACCGCGAAGAGGCTCGGCGCTGTGGAGTTCCCGGGCTTGGGTCCCGTGACGCGCAGCGTGGCCGAGCCTCCGGCCGCGCCGGCACGAGGAGCCCACGCGCTATCGACAAGAACCATCGCGTTGGCACCGTACTGGTAGTAGTCGGAGAAGGGCTCGCCCTGGTTTTCCTCGTCCCCGCCACGCCCGTTGGATTGGCCGAGCACGAGCGCTTTTTTTAGTTGTTCCCGAATGAGCCAGCCAACGTCGTTGCTTGTGTCCCAAGCAGACGAGGCGCGGCCGATGAGGCAAAGGTTCTTCCCGAAGGGATGCTGGTGGTGCGGCATGTCGAGGTCCGGTGCGGTCACGTCAGGTCGCAAATACGGGTAGAACTCGGGAAAGGTGACGACAAGCCGAACATCGCCGTGCCCCGTGTACTCGTCCGGCGCGACGAGGTTCCACCTAATGATCCCCTTCATGCGGGAATCGGGGTCCTCCTGAACAACAATCCCGAGGGACTTGAGCACGGCAATTTCGTGCTCAAGTCGCCCGGGATATCGTTCCCACCAAGGCAGGAAACTCAGCATGGAATCAGCCGACCGGCCTGTTGCCGGGAGGATTGGGCGGGTTCGAGGGCCCCGGGGGGACCTCGGGTTTGCCCTTGCCGGGGTGGACCGGATGTGTCGGGTGGACCGGGTGGTCGGGCTTTTTGGGGTTCGTAGGCTGCTCTTCGGGCTTTGCCATGCGGTCACCTTTCTCCTCATATGTCAGGAGCGTGTTCTCCTGCCACAAGAGTGCCACGTCGGTGCGACAATTTGGACGAAAGTCAGCGTGCACCTCTCGAATGGCGGCCTAACACTTTGACCCCCTCCACCAGTGGAAGCTATTCCTGGTCCCCCCCTGCATAGTGTCCGTAAGACGGACGCTGGCATGCCCGTCGCGCGCCGTGAGGAACGGTGCTCGTGTCCGTCGCGGATGTGTGCGAACTGCCAACATTCTGGGTATTGCCTGTGAGTATTTCGTGAGGTACTTTTTTCTCAATTCATTCGAAAAGCCCCTGCCGAGTGCGGGGGCTTCTTTTTAACTGGGGGTAACGGTGCCTGCTGCCGTTAATGTGTCCGTCCGCCGTTTCCTTGCCGTCACCGCGACCGCCTGCTCGTTCGCCCTCGTCGGCGCCGGACTCTTCCCGGCGGCCGCCGAACCCCTCGGCGAAGCCCCGGCCGCCGCCGAGACCGGGCAGACGGACACCCGTCCCGACGCCGTGTCCGCGCAGGTCACCGCGAAGGCCACCGGACACCGGGTGGAGGACACCTCCCAGCGCTCCGAGACCTCCCAGGTGTTCTCCAACCCCGACGGGACCTGGACCCTGGAGTCCTACACCCTGCCCAAGTTCCGCGACGCCGGCGACGGCACCATGGAGCCCATCGGGGAGACCGGGGTGTTCTCCGACGCCGGCGAGGCATACACCGGGGCCGGGGCCCGGCTCGAGGTCTCCAACGGCGAGAAGGCCGGCAGCGACGGGACCGTGCCCCTGGTCGAAATGTCCGGCACCGGCGACGCCTCCGACCACACGCTGGTCCTGGGGTGGGAAGGAACCCTGCCCACCCCGGAGCTGGCCGACGGCGAGGCGGTCTACGACGCAGGCGTCGAGGTCCCCGTCGTCCCCGCCACGGACAACCCCGCTTCCCCCACACCCACCGCACCCACCGACGCTTCCGAGGTCCCGTCCACGTCCCCGGCCCCGGCGACCGAGAGCGGCACGGCCCCGGCCGAGGATTCCTCCGACCCCACCGTCCCGGAAACCTCCGAGGCCCCGGTCCCGGAGTCCCCAGCGCCAAGCGAAACGCCGGAAGCCGCGGCCCCGATCAGCGCACCCTCCACCGAACCCGCGGGCACGGCCGAGGCGCAGGTCGTTGTCCAGCCGACCCGCACCGGCTTCCAGCACAACGTGGTCCTGGACCAGGCGCCCGAGGGCGACGTCGTGCTCCGCTTCCCCCTCACCCTCTCCAAGGGCCTCGAGGCGTCCCTGAACCCGGCAAATTCCGAGATCCGGGTAACGGACCGCGACGGGGAGCTCGTCTTTTACGCCCCGACCCCGCTGATGTGGGACGCGAAAACCAACGAGGCCTCCGGCCTGCCCGCCGCGGAAACACCCGTGCAGACCGAACTTATGGAGGAGGACGGGAAGCAGGTCCTGGTCCTGACCGCCGGAGCCGAGTGGCTGCGGTCCGCGGACCGCGAGTACCCGGTCACGATCGACCCGACCTGGTCCGGGGTCACCAACGGCGACACCTACGTCCAGTCCGGTTCCTCCACCGCGCAGGGCGGCTCGGCCGAGCTGCGCGTGGGAACCTTCGACGGCGGCACCACCCGCGCCCGCTCCTACATCAAGTTCAACACCGTCGACCTGACCGGGAAGAAGATCGTCAGCGCCAACGTGCGGATGAACAACTTCTACTCCTACTCTTGCAACGCCGCCGAGATCAAGGCCCAGCGCGTGACCGAGAACTGGACGGTGAGCACCATGCTCTGGTCCAACATGGCCCCCGCCACCCAGACCGGACAGGGCGCCAACACCCAGTCCAAGGGCTACTCCTCGTCCTCCTGCCCCGCCGGGTCCGTGAACTTCCCCGTCACCCCGATCGCGCAGTACTGGGCGGACAACCCGACCCTGAACTACGGGCTGCGGCTGATCTCGTCGGACGAGACGAACAGCTACTCCTGGAAGCGCTACCGCTCCGGGAACTACGTCGACGGCACCCACACCGCCGAACCCCACCTCGTCGTGACCTACAACTCCTATCCGGGCACCCCTTCGGCGGTCTCCTTCGCGACGGGCCAGATGACGACGTACGGGACCACGAAGTACGTCAAGACGCTCAAGCCCACCTTCCAGGCCACCGTCTCGGACCCGGACAAGGGCAACGTGAAGGCCGAGTTCACCGTGGCCGACAGCGACGGCAACGTCGGGTTCAGCCAGACCGCAGGCTCAACGGTCGCCTCCGGCGCCGTGTCCACGCTCGTCTCACCCAACAACCGGGTCAATGGAAAGACCTACACCGTCAAGGCCTGGGCCAACGACGGGACCCTGCGTTCTAAGAACTCCAGTGCGACCACGACGTTCACCGTGGACACCACCGCGCCCGGCACCCCTTCCGTGGCCTCCACCGCCTACACCGACAACGGGTGGCTGCAAGCCAAGCCGGCGTCCAACAAGTTCACGTTCAGCTCCACCGCCAGCGACACCGCCGTCTTCCAGTACTCCAAGGACGGCGGGACCTGGACCGACCTGGCCGCGGCCGGCACGAGCCCGCGCACCGCCGTCCTGGACTGGAACCCCTCCAGCGCACACCAACTGCGTGTCCGCGCCGTGGACAAGGCCGGCCACGTCTCGGGGATCCGCACGTTCACGTTCATGAACGGTCTTGCCGCGCTCACCTCCCCGACCGCCGGGACCACGACCTCGGACGCGTTCCGCGTTCAGGCCAAGGCCCCCGCCTCCGGTACCGGAACCGTCACCCCCGCCGTGTACTGGCGGCCCGCGCAAAACCCAAGACACCGTCGATGACACCACCTACGGCAGCGCTGACACGGCGCACGGGTGGCTCAAGGCCCAGGAACTCGCTCCGGTCGCCCAAAACGCCGACGTGCTCGTCGATACCACCCTGGACATCGCCGCCTCGCCAACCGACGCGCTGAAGAACCTCGGCAAGGAACGCATCGCGGCCCTCGTCGAGATCCAGGTTTGCTTCACCTACGCGGGCCAGCCGGCCCCCCAGAATGTGCAGTGCTCGACCAACAGCACGAACGACGCGACACCCGTGACCCGGCTCCCCCACGCCTTCGGCAACGCCTTCCCCACCACCGAGGCCGGCGACGGGCAGGTCGCCCTGACCACTGGCGAGCTGAACCTGAGCGAAACCGACGTGTCCATTGACGCCGGCAACACCGGCCTCTCCATTTCGCGCACCCACTCCTCCTATTCCGGGATCGGCGCTAACTCCGCGATCCTCGGTGCCGGATGGCGGGCCAACATCGACGGCCCCGAGGAGGGACTCGCCGGGATGCTGGTGGCCGAGGCCACCGCCGTCGACGGCACCATCACCCTGATCGACACCGACGAAACCACCCTGGTCTTCCGACAGCCCGGCAACACCAAAACCTCCCTGAAGACCGGCGTCTACACCCCGGCCAACGAGGACGCCGCCGCCTCCGGGATCAAGCTCGAACTCACCGGCACCGGCACCGCGGCCCGCATCAAGGCCACCGAACCGGACGGGACCACCACCGCCTTCACCAAGGGAGCGGTGCTGGAATCCGGCACCGCCGTCCACGAATGGACCCCGGAGACCGTCAGCGGCACCGCCGCAACCGGCACCACCCGCTTCACCCGCGACACCGCCGGGAAAACCACGAGAATCACTGCCGGTACCGAAACCGCGATCGACTGCACCGCCCCTGTCGCGGCCAACGCCGCGAAGGGCTGCCGCATCTTGGACCTGGCCTATGAAACCGGGACCAACCGCCTCTCCACCGTGAACTACACCGCGTGGGACCCGGCCGCGAACAACGGGGCCGGAGCCATGGCCACCAAAGAACAGGCCCACTACACCTACAAGACCCACGGCACCCAAACCGTCCTCGCCACCGTCAAGGACTCCCGCACCGGGGACACCACCCACTACGACTACGGCGCGCTCACCATGGCCGGGGTCCCCTCCATCATCCGCACCGAGGAGAAGGCCAGCGACGGTACCCTCACCTCCGCGCCCCTGTACTACGGCTACGGGACCGGTTCCAACCCCGGTGGACGCCCGGACTGGGTGGAAACCGTCCACCGAGGCGACGCTGCCACCGGCGCCGGCAAGATCCAGACCGCGCGCATCGTCTACGGCGTCCCCGCCAACGGCGATGGCACCAACCTGCCCAAACTCGACGCCGGAACCACCGGCCTGTGGGAACAGGAAGCACCTTACGCCGGCGCCGCCGTGTTCGGCCTTGGGAAGACCATCAACACCTCCCGTGCCGACACTCTGGGACTAGCGTCCGCAGACTGGAAGCACGCAGAAATCACCTACTGGGACGCTCTCAATCGCACCACCAACACTGCCTCCCATGGGGCCGGCGCCTGGCAGTACGACGCGACCGTCTACAACGGGGACAACCTCCCCGTACGCGCCTACACCCCGTCCGCGACCGATCAAATTCGCACCAACGCGAGAGACACGAACACCCTCAGCGAAGGCGTCTACACCAGCCATTGGGACTTCGCGACCATCACCGCCTACCCGGTCGCGGAAGATCTCACCGGCCTTCCCGATGGACACGCGGAGCATGTGGGCACCTTCCCCACAGACACGTGGGGACCTGTCAGCCCGACCCACGCCGCCGGCGAGACCCGCGTCCACACCACGACCACCTACACGCCCGTCACCGACCTCGATTCCGGCGGCATGCCCCGCATGCTCCCCCTCACCATCACCTCAAGCGTGGCCGAAGGCGGACAGGGCAAACCGCAGACGACCGCGGAGCTCCAGGCCAAAGCCGCCGACCCGGAAACCGTCATCGGCAAGGTCACCAACGCCTACAACGCATGGGAAAACGACAGCGCCGGCCGGACCGCTACGGAAAAGGCCAACCTGCGCTCCGGCTGGGTCCACGGCACACCGACCCTGTCCAAGCAGGACGTTGGCGACGGAACGACCATCGACACCCGCACCTGGCTGGACGAGAAGGGGCGCACCACCAAGGCGCTGCAGCCTGCCTCCACCGGAACCGACGCCGGCACCGCCCAAACCGTCTACTACACCGCGGGTTCCGGCGCCGACGCCGCGTGCGCGAACAAGCCCGAGTACGCCGGATACCTCTGCAAGACCGTCCCACTGGGCACCGGATCCGTCACCGAACACCAGACCGCGTTCAACCTCTACGGCCAAGTCGCCGAAACCCGGGAATACGCCTCCGGGACCACCACGGTCCTACGCACCACCGCCCAGACCTACCGCGCCGACGGCCAAGACCTCCGGACCACCACAACCACCTCCGGCGTTCCCGGCAGCGCCGCGGTTCCCCCCAAGGAAAAGCTCTACGACTCCCTGGGACGCCACACCGGCAACCGCGTCCTCGACGGCCGCGCCGACGACGACACGACGTGGACCCTGGACCTCTGGGGACGCACCACCAGCTACACCAACTCGAACAACGAGACCACCACGACCACCTACAACGTCCTCGGAGAGGTCGAAAAAACCGAGACATCCCAGTCCACCAGCACCTACTGGTACGGTGCGCGCGGCGGCGACGGCACCACGGAATACCGGCCCCTGCCCACCAAGATGACCCTCACCAACCATGGGCACACCGGCAACACCGCCACCTACACCGCGACCTACAACATCGATGGGAACATCACCCGCCAGGGCATGCCCGCCGACCTGTCCCAAACCCAGGACTACGACACCGCCGGACGACCCACCACCCTCGCCTACCAAGGTCCCGTCACCAACACCGACGGCACCGCAGGAACCGGCACCTGGATCTCCTGGACCCAGGAACGCAACGCCGCCGGACAGGTCGTCGCCGAGTCCACCCCCGACGGGATCCTCCTCGCCGGGCTGGGCGAAGGCGATCCGGCAGCGGCCTACGAACGCGAATACTCCTACGACCAGGCCTCGCGCCTCACCCAGGTGAAGGACCGCACCGCGCCGGCCGGGGAAACCATCAACACCGACTCCACCGAAGGGACGGTGACACCCACCACCACCCGCGACTATACGTTCGACAGGAACGGCAACCGCATCAAGCTGATCACGACGGTCGGCGCTGGGACGGCCACCCCCAGGAACTGGACCTACGACACCGCCGACCGCATCGGAACCGGCCAGGGATACGCGTACGACGGGCTCGGGCGGCAAACCACCATCCCGGCCGCCGACGCACCAGACACCGAAAGCCAGGCCTCCGGAACCGGCGACATCACCCTCGTCTACTACGCCGACGACACCGCCCGCACCATCTCCCGGGGAGGCCACACCACCACCATCGGCCTAGACCCGGACGGGCGACGCCTCACCCTCGACAGCACAGCCAACGGCATCCACACGAAGCACTACACCGACAGCACCGACAACCCGGGGTGGACCAGTCAGACCATCGGAACCACCACGACCACCACCCGCTACGAAAGCACCATCGGCGGCGACCTCGCCCTCACCATCGAAGACGGCGTGGCCAAACTCGCCATCAACAATCCCCACGGCGACACGGTTGCCACGACCACCCTGCCCACAACGGGCATGGCGACAGGAATCGACGCCTGGGCCCAATTCGACGAATACGGCAACCAACAGTCCGTCCCCATCGACACCGGCACCACCGCCTACGGCTGGCATGGCGCGGACCAGCGGGCGCTCGAGGCGAGCGGTCTCATCCTGATGGGAGCCCGCCTGTACAACTCGGCCACCGGCCACTTCACCAGCCGCGACCCCATCGCCGGCGGCAACACAACTACTTATAGCTACCCCCAAGATCCCCTGAACTGGCATGACCTTTCAGGGGAGAGCAAACTGACGGGGGCTAGCGGCTGGCAAGCCGATGGCTACACCCAAGCTGAACTGAAGGCGTCAAGACTTAAGAAAGCGGGCGAAAATTACAACCGCAAAGACTACGCCTCTTACAGCAAGAAGCTGACAAAGAACCAGAAAGCCGACAAGGAACGCAACAAGAAAAAGCGCGGAAATCAAACGAAGCCTTCGAAGAATGGCAACAGCAAGGGTGGCGGAGGCAAGGGCGGCGGTGGCGGCGGTGGCGGCGGCAGAGGCGCACCGCGCGGTGGAGGCGGAGGTATACCGTGGAAAATCAGATGAAAATGCTCAGATTTGCCCGGCTTTCAGAGGCAATCTGACGCCGACGGCAACGTCGCAGAGCATGTGTTTCAGTTGAGCCGATGCTCGCAGGGCAGTAGGCGCACACGTACCCTCGAAAGGAAAGAGCAATGATTGATAACCATGGCAGCCCCCGCCGTCGTGTTTCTTGGGCATACGATGATAGCCCCATACCCATGGTCGTGGCCGACGCCCTGATCACAGCCGCGCGCTACGTCATTGCAGACGGATGGTCTCCACAGCGTCTCCTCGTCAATGCCCACGCGAGCGGTTTCCACGTACATCTCGACCTTGCTCAGGAGGACACCGATGAATGATCCCATCACCCACGACGTTCTTGCCTACGACATCCAGCTACCTGAGGGGCAAGACGTCTCCTCCTTCCACGATCACTTGCTGCACGTCGCAGAAAACATGCGCAATATTGGTGAAGCAGAAGTACTAGATATCGTCGTATCCGAGGAACTTGATGGTCGCTCATTTCCATGGGTCTCTAGCGTGACGTTCCGTCGAAACAGAATTGAGAGCCAGGCGAATCCCAGATAGCCACCGCGCACTGGGCAGTCCCCCCGCATTTGCCAAATCCCCGAATTGCACATCAGCTTTGCGACGCGCACTTTCGAGTCGGCTCCCCCGGCATGGATCCGCGCCCTTCCACCTGCGCGGCCCTCGTTAGCGACCACCTGTGGTGACGTCTCGGCGGTGCCAGCTATAGGCCCGGTGCCTGCACAGGAGCCAGCCGCCCGCGTGAACACCGGAGGCCGGTCTGCGATGTAGACGGATCGATGGAGGCACGCCTAATTGGCGATGCTTACCAGTGTGCTATCAGCCCAGGGCGATCACTCAGATGTCACCTCGTGGGACCTGATTTGGACAGCGACCTGATGGTAGATCTCTTCAAGGTCAGCCTCCAGTTGAACACCCGGCTCTGCAAGGCCTCGAAATGGAACCACTGAACCACCCCGCTGATCGCGCATCTGGCCGGGGCTCTTGGGTCCTCCTCCCAGGCTATTTGGTGGAATCAGACCGATCGATGATGCTGTCTTGCAACCGGCACACAATAAGACACCCTCCCCCGACACTCCCCCAGAACCGTCTTTCAACTGGTCTTCGCAAACCCCCCAATAAATCTGTTGCACATCACTCAAGCCAGACAATCGCGCCCTCCCGGATGTCTCAATAAGCAACAGGTTTTCGAGACACCCGCTTATAGGAGCTTGCGCCGAAGATCCGCAGCGATGTGAATCGCATCGATAAATGGCGCGCCTATCGTGGGGCTATCTGGCGTCCTGCAGGACTGTTGAGCGGTCTGTATCTCCCTGTGCTCGCGTGGACTGCCGTGGTGCGGGTTTCTCCGGGGAGTCACGCCGGGTTGAAAGCAGACAATCTGCCTATGGGGGTGTCGATCCCGCCCGAACGCCGGATATCGTCCCAGGACTTCTTAGCCACCGTGTCCGCGATGGCTTTCATGGTCGCGAGAACCATCAAGGCGTTGAGCGCGGAGCGGGCCTCCACGTCGGCTTCCTGCACCCTACGCCGTCCGAACAATCCACCCCGGCCGTCGGTCTCCTCGAAGAAGGTCTCCCCTCCATAGACGGACCGTCCGTCGGGGAACTCGGCAGAAAACCGGATGTCGTTCGGCGCCCACTCGGCCGCTTCGATCTCGACGCCGTTGACCACGATCCTCGCAATGTCCGCTCCCTCCCCGCCAAACGCCGTGGGATCGTGGCTGAAGGTCACGGCACCGGCAAAGGACCCAAGCTCGGCAAAGAGGGCGCGCCACTGCTCAGCCGCCCGAAGGGTGGCGTCAAGCAGGGCAGGGTTCAGGAAATCCGTCACATGCTGATTCTGCCTGCTTTACCCAAGGGCGGGACCATTTCCCGGCGGCGGCATTTCGCAGCGCCAAGCGTCGCTCTTGGGTCTCGTAAATCGTTCGGTATGGGAAAGGTCTCGAGGCGGGGTGGCCTGGCGCTATCCGGCGCTACTCGGGACTCAGCGTCATACCGAGTTCGTGGCCTCTTCCTCCACGAGCGTCCCAACGAGTTCGGCGATCTTAACGACGATGTCCTCCATAGGCTCCTCCGCCGTGCTGAATCCACCACGCGACGCGAGCGTGGGGCTGACCTGGTCAAGCTCCTCAAACGTCACACCCTGCATGACCGGCACCAAGAGATTCCGGCGCAGCAGAGCGCTGAGCTCGTTGCTCGCGATGCTTCGGTCGGTGCGGAGCTTGTCGAGCATGGCGGGCGTTACCAGCACGATTCCCATGCGCGAACTCACGAGCCCCCTGTCGATTGCTACTCGCATGTCTGTTCCGGGCCGAAGGCTCACCTCGCTGAACCACACCGAGACGTCCTTCCCGACAAACAAGTCGTAGACATCTTTCGCGTCGGCCTGCCGGTCGGGCCAGGCGTGGCAGAGGAACACGTCGTGCCCCTGCTTTCGCGCCACCGTGGCCACGCGGACGGGCTCGAGGTCGCGCACCTGTTGCGGCGTGTACGAGACAGTCGACGTGCTCGGCTGCCAGGCCGGACGGGCGGTTCCGCGTCCTCCGCCCCCGCCGCTGCCACTCGACAGGCCCTTGCTCCTACTCGCCGGCATGCTCGGTGCTGAGTAGGACGGGTACGACCGCGGCGCCGAGTAGCCATACCCTCCTCCGCGACCGTGAACTGGGCAGTCGGCGCCGCCGCCTCGGATGTGACCTCTGATGGGAGCTGTGCACTGGGACATGTGGCTGATACTACTGGCTCCCCCCGACAGGACATGCGTTTCATCCGACTCAATAGCCCCGACCGAGACGGCGACAGACCAATTTGCCACCATGCCCCCTAGGAGTGCACCAAGAACGACCGTCCATGGAACACCTGTGACGCGAGATGATTGGTGTGACTGTTGGTTCGGAGTGGCGGTTTTTTCGCAGTTCGGTTTGGCGGTTTTAGCTGATTCCTATGACGAGGGTCGAGCGTGCGGCTTCAATGACGTCGTCGGTGATGGTGCTGAGTTCATTGATTTTCATGACTCGTTCGACTTGGGTGAAGAGCCGGTCGATTAGGCGGAAGTTGCCTCGGGTAATCCGGGCAACGGCAGCGATGGCCTGGGCATCGGTGAAATCTTCCGGGTCCAGGGTCTGACCGAGTTTGTGCCATCGGCGCTCCAAAACGAAGTTCAGTTCTTCCTGGGCGAGTGGGCGGTATTCGTGGGCGAAGCCGACCCTGCTGTAGAGCTGCGCGTAGCGGCTGAACCATTTTTCGATTCCTGGCATGCCGATGAGGATCAGGGCTATGTTGTCCCGGTCGTAGCGGTCACGCAGGAGTTCCAGCGCCGTGGCGTTTAGCCGCTCGGATTCGTCAATGATGAGCAGCTCCACATGCTTGCCGGTGCGGGTGGGTGGTCCTGTCTTCTTGCCGATCTTTTCCAGATGCTGGTCAACGCAGATCGATACGCGGGTGCTGATGTGCTCGAGTTCGGCTTGGATCTGTTTGGGCGAGGTGAGCACGGCAGGGGTGTAGAAGACGGTGCGTGCCCGGGCCAGCGCTGCGTAGATCTGGTAGTCAGAGTCGTCCCGGGGACCCCACTGTTCCAGGAGGTTCTCTGCCTTGTGCCAGTTTGCGTAGCGCCTGGCGGAGAGGGTCTTGCCGATTCCGGCCTGGCCGTAGCAGATGCCGATGGTGTGCTGGCGGCGCACCGCGTCCGCGAACTCCGCGAACCGGCGGTGCTCTTTCGTGGCGATCAAAATCGGTGCAGTCATTGGCCGTCCTCCAGGTAGGTGCGTAGCTTTGGGCGCTTCTTGGGTTGATCAACAGCGTCCGGGGCGGGGGTCGGTTTCGCTGATGCCAGGTCCGGCAGGTGCCGGGCCACGACGGCGATGCGCTGGTTGATTTGTCCGCGCAGTTCCCGGCGGCGGGCCGATCGCGCGGCCTGGATGTCTTTCAAAGTGAGAGTGGAGGTTTCGTGGTCAGGGTCCACGGCCCTGCAGATGAACTGGTTCTTGTGGAAGACGCGGATCTCGGTGATGTCCCGCGGGTCGTAGCGGACAACGACGGGTTCCCGGACGTAGGCGGCCAGGAGTGGCGAGACGTATCTGAGCCCCTGGAAGTGCACGCCGTCGCGGTGGACGATCCGGGGTTTGGCCACGGTCAGCAGCAATAGATTCAGTTCGTCCATGGTTGCCGGGAGCCGGGGCAGCCAGCCGTCGCCTACCCAGGCATGATGCGGGGTGTCTTTGATCTCGGGGTGCTCGCGTTGGTGGTAGTTCTCCGTGATGAAATGGCAGATGGCCGTGTCTAGCTCTTTGAGGGTCAGCACCGGTGCCGGAGGCGGGTGTCCGCGGGTCAGGTGTCCGGGCAGTTCGGTCAACAGCTCGGTATTCACGCTGCCGAAGAACCGTTCGATCTTGCCCCGCCCCTGGGGTCTGGCAATGGTTGAGTAGATGATTTCGAAGTGCAGGTCCTTCGCCGTCTGGGCCAGATGGTTGCTGGTGAAATCCGACCCATGGTCGACGTAGAGGGTGTCGGGGATCCCGCACATGGGCCACTCTGCCCGGGCTTTGGGCCAGATGGCCTGTCGCAGTGCCAGCGCGGTGTTCATGGCTGACGGTGCTCCGAGGAAGAGCATGTAGCCGCAGACTGCGCGGGAGTAGTCGTCAAGGATCGTGGTGAGCCACGGGCGGCCGGGCTTCAGGTTCGCGTCCAGGACGAGGATGTCCAGTTCGGTGTGGTCTGCCTGCCAGATGGCGTTGGCGCGTTTAGCTCGGTGCCGCCAGGCCAGTTCATAGGTGTCCCGGTAGGCGACCGCTCCCTGCTGCGCGAGTGTCTTCATGCCGGGGTCAAGGCCCGTGGCGATTGAACGGACCGTGCTGTATGAGAGCGGCGGCCAGTCGTGGTCGGCGGCGACGCGGTTGGCCTTGCGGGCGATGGTGGCCAGGGGCAGGCGCGGTTTCAGGAGAGCCAGACCTTCGACAAGTGCGACCAGCTCGGGAGTGCTCCTGCGTTGGGTGGTCCCGCGGTTTGCTGTGGCGAGTCCGGCGATGCCGCCGCGTTTGTGCGCGGCGTGCCAGCGCTGCAGTGTCCTCAGTCCTATGCCTTTGAGTGCGGCGAGGGTCGTCAACGGCACACCGTCTTCGATATGCCGGCACAGGATTTGCCAGCGCATCAATGCCGTCTGCTCAGGCGTGGAGGCAGCATCCCCCGTCGGGGTACTGCTGCCTCCGACAGTCACCGGACCGTGTTCTCTGTTGCGGGTGACCGCCGCCGCCGCGGCGCAGCAGGGACCGGCTCGCGCCGGAGCGCGCGGTACACGGTGGCGCGGCTGACGCCGAGGACCTCACCGATCTTCTCAACCGTCATCTCCTGCTGCTCGTAAAGCCGTCGTGCAGTCCGGAGTTTGTCCTTGGTCAGCAGTGCGGGCCTGCCGCCGGAGCGCCCGCGTGCCCGTGCTGCCTGAAGGCCCGCGTTGGTCCGTTCACGGATCAGATCCCGTTCGAACTCTGCCAGTGCGGCGAATACGTGGAAGACGAGCCGCCCACCTGACGACGTGGTATCGATCGCTTCCTGCAGTGAGCGAAATCCGATGCCGCGTTCCTGCAGGCCACCCAGCTGGTCAATCAAGTGCCGGATGGATCGGCCGAGGCGATCCAGCCTCCATACGACCAGCGTGTCCCCGGGCCGGAGCTGGTCCAGGACCTTCGTCAATTCCGGGCGGGACTCCAGGGAGCCGGACGCCGTGTCCGTGAAGATGCGGTAGCAGCCGGCCGCCTTCAACGCGTCCTGCTGGAGGGCCGCGTCCTGGTCCGCGGTCGATACCCGGGCGTAGCCCAACAGATGTCCCATGCGCGCAAATGTACCAATACCCGTCAACCATGGGAAGAACCGCAACATAGAAACCGACACTGGGTTTCGCTACAAAATTCGGGAGTGCACCGAATCTTTTGAACGCGCTTGGTTGTTTGTAGCAGAAACGGTCGTTTTTGGAACGCGCTACATCTGCTTCGCGGCGGTCCGCAGCGCTGTCGCGACGGGCGCGGTTCCGTCTTCCGTTGCGAGCATTGCTGCCAGTTGGCGTGCTCGTGCGGCGTAGGTCGGCGTCGTGGTGGCCTGCGTGATGGCGTCGGCCAGCCGTTCGGTGGTGAGTTCCTTGTAGGGGACCGGTTGCGGGCCCCCGCCGAGGGACGTGATCCGTGCGGCCCAGAACGGTTGGTCCGTATATATCGGCACGCTGACCGTCGGCACGCCGGCGCGCAGCCCCGCCGCGGCGGTCCCCGCTCCGGCGTGGTGGACGACAGCGGCCATCTGGGGGAACAGCCATTCGTGCGGAACAGCACCGATGCTGATGGCATCGGGCCCGGCGACACCCTGTACGCCCTGCAGTACCGCGCGAACCCCGGCACGGTGCGCGGCGTCGAGCATGAATTCTGCATCCAGGGCCGCACTGCTACCAAAGCCGATGAACACCGGGGGCGGTCCATCCGCGAGGAATTCGACCAGCTCCGCAGGTGGCTGCCAGCCCGGCTCAACTTCCGACCACCAGTAGCCGGTCATGGTGAGCCCGGATCGCCAGTCCGCCGGGCGCGGGAATACGGTGGGGCTGATGCCGTGGAGAACGGGACTGTTGGTTTTCCTTCGGGTACGGTCGGATGCGGACCGGGCCTTTTTGGGTAGGCCGAGCATCTGGCGGATGCGGGCGCTCGGGGCGTCATAGGGTGCTTTCCCAGCGGATATTAGAGACCCGAGCAGTTTGTTTCCGACCGAGCCGAGGCTGCGGGCCGATCCCAGGGTCACGGGCGGATAGGCGGTGCTTGGTTCGATCGGCTGCAGGTGGGCACCGATGGCGGGGACACCGACGGCCTCCGCAACATCGTAGGCATAGGGGGCGATCGCGTTGGCCAGGATCACGTCGGTGCCGGCCTCGGCCGCGGCAAGGGTGCCGGTCGCGGCCAGGTCCATGTAGTCACCGAGTTCGCGCATATACCTGCGCAGATCCGCGCCCGTGGCCTTCTTCCCCGGCGCGGCGGGGCTGACCAAGTGGCTCATATCTCCGGGTAATTCGCGGTGCTCACACCCGGCTGCGGTGACCAGCGGGGCATACGCGGCATTCGCCGCGATTGCGACGTCATAGCCCAGGGCTTGAAGTCTGCTGCCGAGCCCGGCCATCGGGGCGACATCCCCTCGGGTCCCTGGCGTAATCATTAGTACCCGCATAACATTCCTCATTCCGCTTGACTGCGATCACCGTTCGCAATCAAGAATATAGTGGAATAGGTACGGAACCTAACCCAGGCAGCTAGACGAAAGGCGGAACAGGTATGCCCTCTCATGACCGCGTTGATATCTGGCTGCGGCCGGAGCGTTCCGGTGTCGGGCCGAAACCGGAGCACTCACGCGCGGGGATTGCCGCGGCGGCGATCGATATCGCCGACCGGGACGGCCTGACGGCGGTGTCCATCCGACGAGTGGCCGCCGGCATCGGAGCCGGCGGGGCGTCCTTGTACCGGTATCTGAAATCCCACGACGAGCTCATCGAACTCATCGTTGACACGGTCAGTAGTGAATACGACCTTGACCCCTCCGATGAACCACCACCGATGCAGCTGCTGAATCTGGCACGGCAAGGCCGGGCCATTATGCACCGGCACCCGTGGCTGGCTCCGCTGCTGCTGACCCGGCCTTCAATGGGCCCCAATGCTCTCCGATATCTGGAGCGTGCCTTGTCGGCAATGGAGCCGGTGGACATGCCAGGGCCCGCCAAGCTGCAGACCGTGGCCATGATGACGGCCATCACCTCCGCATTTGTACAAAATGAGCTGGCATCAGCCGACAGCTCCGGGACGGGCCTCGACGGGGCGAACGCGCGCCTGCAGTACCTCTCCGATGTAGTCCAGTCCGGGAATTACCCGTTCCTGGCGGGCGCACTCACCGGGCAACACGACCCCGAGAGACCAGAAGAAGTGTTCAACAGCGTCATCACCAATTACCTGGCGGGCGTGGGCCTTCCAGCCGCCGTCGGTTCCGGCTGAGGGCACCTGAACCGCCAAACCGAGCTGTGGAAGAACCGCCATTCTGAATCAACAGTCACATGATTGGATGGGCGCGTCGTGTTCCATAGGCCGTGTCCGAGAGCTATGTGCAGTCACGGACGTTCGAGGTACAGTTTCGGCATGGCATCTGTCGGTTACGCCCGCGTCTCGACGCGGGAGCAGAATCTCGATGGTCAGACCGACGCGCTCAAGGCCGCGGGCTGCGAGAAACTCTTCATCGAGCACGCCTCCGGTGTCCTGGCGAAACGGCCGGCGCTTGACGACGCACTGGACTACCTGCGCGCCGGGGACACACTGGTGGTGACGAAGCTCGACCGGCTCGGCCGCTCCGTGCGGAACCTGAAGGAAGTCGTCGACGGGCTCGAGCGGCAGGGCATCGGCCTGAAGGCGCTCTCGCAGGGCATTGATACGACGACCCCGGGCGGGCGGTTGTTCTTCCACATGCTTGCGGCGATCGCGGAGTTCGAACACGACCTCATCGTGGAGCGCACGAAGGACGGACTGGCCGCGGCCCGGGCCCGCGGCCGCAAGGGCGGGGGCCGGTTCAAGATGACCCCCACGAAAGCCCGGCAGGCGCGGGCGATGTATGACGAGAAGACCTACACGGTGCAGCAGATCGCCGAAACGTTCGGGGTCTCCCGCGGCACCATCTACCGCCATCTCGGCGAAGACGCCAAGGCCTAGAGACGACCGAGCGGAGTGCGGCGCAACGTCAAGGACAAGGTCGACACACTTACTCCAGAACCCGTCGACGCCGCCCTGGAAACACTCCTCACCGGACACTAACCGCTGCCAGAAGAACGCCACTTATCGTGGCGACTCACAACTGAAGCGCGACGCCAGTCAAGCTTTCTCGAATGTCGGGATAACAACAGCTTTTTGAGACACGCTCTCCGGGCTGGTCGCGTCGAGGATCCGTGCCGGAAAGACGGGGTTGACACTGTCTCGGAAAATCGTCTCGCCGCAAATTGTCTCAACCACACCCATCCAGGGGTTTTTCGAGGCAGAATGGCGGGATGAGGCAATTGGGATACACGCGCGTGAGTACGTCAACCCAGGACGCGCAGCTGCAGCTCGACGCACTGCTCAAGGTCGGTGTGCAGAAGCGCGACGTGTTCGCGGACGTGACCTCCGGGAGCAAGACGGCGATCGACCGCCCGGGCATGAAGAAGCTCCTGGACTACGCCCAGGCGGGCGACACCGTTGTCGTGTGGCGGGTGGACCGGCTGGGCCGTTCCCTGATCGACGTGTTGAACACCGTGAACCTTTTGCGCGAGTGTGGGGTGCAGGTCAGGTCCATATCGGACGGGATTGACCCGGCGACCTCGACCGGGCGGTTGATGCTGAACATGCTGGCCACCCTGGCGGAGTACGAGCGCGAGTTGATTGTCGAGCGCGTCAATGCCGGGATCGCCGCCGCCCGTCACGGTGGCACGCGCTTTGGCCGGCCGCTCTCGGATCCGGCGGTGATCGCCGACAAGCTTGTGGTCGTCGCGGAGGCCCGCGCGAAGGGACGCACCGCCGAGGACGCGGCCCGCCTCGTGGGATGGAGCCGGGCGACGCTCTACCGCCACCAACAAGCCCTCACCGGCCGCGACCGCGAAGCAGCCTCCATCAGTCAGGATGAAACCTAAGGCCCCACACCAGACAACGAGCGAAGACAGTCGGAAGCAGATCATCACCGAAGATGGGACTCATGGACATCAACCATCCGCCCATAGGCGAACGCCAGCGTAGATCCATCCTGGAAGCCATAAGAGCTGGTGGCGATACTACTGAGAAGCACTATCTTGAGGTCAAGAGCACGCTTGACCTCACATCCAAACAGGATTGTGCCAAAGTGGCCAAGTTCATTCTTGGCGCGGCTAATCGATCCCCTGAGATGGCCGCTAGAGCATTCGGTGGGTATGCCGTTATGGTGATCGGCGCTCAACAAGGCTTGCATACGGGCGTTCGCAAAGGCGTTGAAATCCTTGAGCTCGAACACAAGATCACCAAATACCTTGGCCAAGACGGGCCCGTTTGGGATCTAGAGCGTGAACAGGCGGACGAGGAAGCCAACGAAGTGCTGTTCCTCTTGGTATATCCCCCAGAGGAAGGCCATCCTCCTTTCGCTTGTCGAGCGGAATTCCAAGGCACCAACCCTTCTGGATCTCTAGGCGACGGGGACATTTATGTGCGTTCCCAAGGGCAAACGAGGAAGGCGAGATCGGCAGACATTGACGCTTTGACCAAACGGGTTCTACAAAAGGGTCTTCCTGCGCCGGATTTCGGGATCAGCATTTCGGGAAACGCCTTTCATATCGAGCCGTCGAAAGCCCATCTAGAAAGGGTAATAACCCACCAAATTGAACAGGCGCGCGAAAAATATGTTCACCCCCCGGAAGCTACCTCCGAATTTGGTGACGCCTTTGATGCACACGTCCTTCTGCGCTCGATTTATAAAGGTCCCACCGGTGGACTCTCCGTCGAAGCATTCGAGCGAGCAGCCGCCCGATGGACCAGCAATTTTAGAAGCTCCTGGCCGAGCATCTTGAATACCTTGGCGGGAGGGGTGCTCCCCTGCGTCACCATAGACGTTGTGAATGCTGAGTCTGTTTTCCTCGAAGCAGTGCGAGTCGACTTAACGTTTGAGAATGCGATTGGCTTGGATCCTACCGATTCCGAAAGCTTGAGCCTCTCCGATCTGATTCCACCGGTAATAAAGAAAGCACGGGACCCGTTCAGTCTCGAAATCCCAACCTTCATCCCGCCCCCACTCCTGAATCGGGGCACGTATCCACTGTCGTGGGAAAACGGTCAAAACGAAGTCCGAGTCACCGTTGAATTGGAACATCTTCGTCCAGGTACCCCGTGGGTCAGCGACGGTGATGACTTCGTTGTTCTAGCTAGATCAACCGCGGTACCTGTGAAGTGGCGCGCAACCGCTCGCGGCTTTCATCGAGCGTTTGAAGGTGAATTGCTAGTATCAGTCGACGAGACACATGACTTTCAGTCGCTGCTTCGGCTCCTTCCGAATGAGAAACGCCGGCGGTAGCAAACACATTTGATCTATAGCACGTCGACAAGCTCAGAGGCGTTTCCGTCCGCACCTTGTGGCGTCTCTTTTGACCCTCGTTTTGGGACGAAAGCTCCATACAGGCCAAAGTTCCTCAAACACTCCGTTGCGGAGTGTTCCAGCCTCGAGAGACTGGGACGTCCCCACTTCGACGGCAGTAAGCAGGGAAATTTCTCCCGGTTTTCAGGACCACGTTGTGGCCTACCCAGCGTCTAGTCGGCCTGATCCCTTACCGCAGAGACCTCACTCGCGATTGATTGTTGACCTCAACAACTAGACTCAACCAGCAGTGAGGCACATCAAACAGGGGGCTCAATACAGTGGTTACTGCAGTCAATCTGGAGGAGGACAAGAACGAGTTCTTAGGGGCTGTTCAAAACGTTCTCCATAACAGGTCAGCGGCAACTGAGGCCGACCTTGTAGGTGCGGCAGCATGCCAGCACCTTCGCCAGGGCCCGGCTTCTCTGGAGGAAGTACAGCTAGCGGTCAAGAAGACATGGCCGCGGTGTGCTGCATCCAGCGAACAAGTACTGGCAGCTCTCGAGGTAAGCCGTGACCTAGGACTCGTGGCTCAGGACGAAGGGCAAGGGTGGGTTCTCACCGCCAAAGGTCTGGAAGACATCACGCGACATGACGAATGGGTGTTTGGACTACGTGAAAGGACAGCAGCGGATATCCGTGTCCGAGCGCGACAGGGCCTCGGGGTCGAGCCCGACGCTGACGAAGCCAATCTATGGCTAGATGCCTTGGTAGCGGCGCTCGTTCCCTCCATTGAACAGTCGATTCAGGACCACCTCGGTTCTGCAAAATCCCTCATCGAGGGAAGCGTCATGCCCCGTCCTGCTAATACTGGTCCGGTACTCCAACGGCTCGAGGGCGTCAGCCCTAGGGTAGAAGTCGTTAAACTCCTCCAAGCGCTTGCCGTAAACGCATTGGACCCCTTGGACACATTCGGACTAGAGCTCGTCACTCACATCACTACGGGTAGCATCCTGCACTCATATGTTGCCGCAAGCCGCGCGTCCCGGGGCGCCTTGGATCTTTCTTCCCGGGCGCCGATGCTAGTAGACAGCCAACAAGAGAAAGGGCCCCATGGACCTCGACAATCTCCTGGAGGCGCTGAATACCGGCCAGACCATCACCGGGGACTCAGCGTTGCACCAGGTCATGCACCTCACCAGCCAGGACGCCCTGCGCATCACCGGCGAGCTCAACAGCGGATACCAGGAACCTGCCCGCGTGCGGGACCTGTTGGCCCGGCTCACGGGCAAGCCCGTCGACGAGACCGTGACGGTTTTCCCGCCCTTCTACTCCGACTTCGGGAAAAACATCTCCCTCGGCAAGCGCGTCTTCATTAACTCCGGATGCAAGTTCCAGGACCAGGGCGGAGTAGTGATCGGGGACGACTGCCTGATCGGGCACAACACCGTGCTGGCCACCCTCAACCACGACCTCGATCCATCCCACCGCGCGGACATGCACCCCGCCCCCATCACCATCGGACGCAACGTGTGGATCGGGGCCAACGCCATCGTCCTGCCGGGCGTGACCATCGGTGACAACGCCGTGGTGGCGGCCGCGTCCGTCGTGACGAAGGACGTTCCAGCCAATGCGATCGTCGTGGGCTCGCCAGCGCGAGTGTTGCGCTCCCTCTCCGGCTGAACCATATGTGCGCTCCTGCATGTCGCTGGAACCATCGAAGGATTGCGCAACAACGCCGATAATCGCGCATATGGCATTTGAGGTAAGGCCGCGATCGCTGCGGGTGGGCGACCAGATGGAATACTTCGGGGAGGGACACCGCATTGCCGGCAGCCGCTTCGTCCCAACACGGTTGGAGGTCGCGGTAAATTGAGCATCCGGATTGGCACGTCGGGTTGGAGTTACGCCCACTGGAACGACGTGCTCTACCCCGACGGCACTCCGGACCGGGACCGGCTCGGCCACTATGTCCGCCGTTTTGACACCGTCGAGCTGAACGCAAGCTTCTACCGCTGGCCCCGGGACCAGGTGTTCGCCGGATGGAGCCGCCGACTGCCCGACGATTTCGCCCTGTCCGTAAGGGCCCCGCGCGGGCTGACCCACGCAAAAAAGCTCTACGCGCCGGAGGCCTGGATCAAGCGAATCAAGTCGTCCTGGCACGCGTTGGCGGACAAGCGTGCCATCCTGCTTGTCCAGCTGCCGCCGGGCATGAAACGCGACGATGCCCGGCTCGGCTACTTCCTCGACCGGCTGCCCGAATGGATCCGGGTGGCGGTCGAGTTCCGCCACCCCAGCTGGGACCACCCCGACGTGTATTCCCTGCTCCGACACCATCGGGCCGCGTACTGCATCATGAGCGGCGCCAACCTGCCGTGCGTGCTCGCCCCCACCGCGCACTTCGTCTACGTGCGCATGCACGGACCAGACCACAACCACCTGTACGCGGGATCGTACTCGGATGCCGACCTGCACTGGTGGGCCGACAGGGCACGCGAATGGCAGGCGGACGGGAAGGACGTTTTCGTTTACTTCAACAACGACGGAGACGGCCACGCCGTGCGCAACGCCAGCACATTGCGCCGCCTGCTCGGCCAGGGCTGACGCGTGCAGCCCACCGCGATGACCATCCTCTTGCGTGATCCTGGTCCGTTCCAGCAGTCCTGGCCGCGAACGCGGCGTTGTTGGATCGATCGCCGATAACCGCGCATATGGAATGTGAATGCTCAGCAGCTGGGTTGACCTGAGCCGTGGGCGGGCGCAGGCCCCATCCCGGGCCGTGCAGCCAAGATCCGTAGTGGAGGGAGCACCTTAGGCAGGCGCGAGCGGTAATGTGCGTTTCCTAGGCCTACCTTCATGCCCGTGCCATGCTGAAAGTGGGAGCGGTCCGGGGCACGGCGCACGCCAGCGGCTGGCGCACTGCTCTTGCCTGGAGGCAATCGTGGTCGATATTCATTCGTGGCAACTGCAACTGCTGGGCTTCTGGCGGCTCGACGGCCGGGACGGCGCCGTGACGGTCACCTCCCGGCAGCAGCGCCTGATCGCCCTGCTGGCGCTGCAGGGCGACCTGCCGCGCGCCGCGCTGGCCGGGATCCTGTGGCCGGGAAGTTCCGAACGACGGGCCTCCGGCAGCCTCAGGGAAACCCTCTGGACGATCAACCACCAGCTCCCCGGACTGCTGGAGGAAAACGGCCGGACCGTGGCACTCGCCGCGGGCGTCGCGGTCGATGTCCACGAAATCCAACGGCAGACCGCCCAGCCAGGTCCGGAACGACCGGCAACGCACCGGGTCCGGCTCCTGGGCCTGCTGCGCGACGCCATCCTCCTTCCCGGCTGGTACGAGGAATGGGCGCTGACCGAACAGGACAGCCTCACCCGCCTGCGGATCGGCCTGCTCGAGGACCTCGCCGAGGAACTCCTCAAGGCCGAGGAGACCGCCCTCGCCACGGACGCCGCGCAGGGCGCCGTGGACCTTGACCCCTGGCGCGAACACGCCCTGGGCCTCTTGCTCCGCGCACACCGGGCCAACGGGGAGCACACCCGGGTCCTCCAACTGTACGAGGAGTTTTCCGCGCGACTGCGCGGCGAGTTCGGCGTCGACCCCTCGCAGGCACTCACGCGGCTCGCGAGACGATCCCGCGACGACGGACGCCTGGGAACCGACACACGGCGGCCCGCGGGGCGGTGAAGCCATGCCGTCCGGCACCGCACGCAGGGGACCGGTTCCGCCCCTGGGCCCGGGCCCCGCGCCCGGAGGCACGAGCCAGGCGGCACGAGCCGCGCACAGGGGATTTCCGTTCGCTCCATGCCTGTCCACCAGGCTCGTCCGAGACGCACACTGGCCCCGGGAGAACACGCATCCCGGTACCGGCTCCAAGAGGCAGGGGGCGTGTGCGATGGACGACACGGAGAGGTGGCAGCGCAAGACGCTGCTGCGCGCCCTCTACGGAGCGTTCATCGGCTACGGCGACCCGTGGACCGCCTACCGGGATCTGGGCGGAACCGTGGGCGAGCGGGAGGTCGAAGCGCACATCTACGGGCTGTTCTCCCTCCCGACCCCGGAGCGGGACCTCCTGGCCGAGGCCGCGAACGGACTCGTCGACGCGCTTCCGTCGCTACCCCGCGCGGCCTACAGCAACGAACCCCGCCCGGCGCCCGAGCCCGGAACCTCGCCCTCGTCCCCGGAATAGGCACCGTCCCCGCACCGGCACGGTCCCGATCCCAGCGCGCTCCGGATCCCCCAGGCCAAGCGCGCGGTGTCCCCGCGCATGACCGGGAAGCCCGCGGCACGCAGGACCCGCACCCGGACAGCCCCCTCGAACGGCGCCGGAGCGGACCTCACCGTCTCCCGGGATCCGGATCCAGGGCACAAACACCCGCCCCGGCGATGCCCACCGGTCCCGGGTCCATCCGGGCGGGGCCCGGTTGGCACTGCGGGCACCAGAAGACATCCCGGTCGGCGGGTTTCCCGGACGGACCGGCCAGGGCCTCCGGCGCCATGGCCACCGTCACCGGTCCGGTGTCGTGCAGCGTGGAGGGCAGCGCGCCCAGGGCGTCCCGGGCGACCGTGGTCCCGCAGCGCGGGCACGGCAGCCCCGCCCTCCCGTACACCCAATACGGTTCGCCCTGCGGGGGCGGGGCGGTGAGGCGGCGGGCGCGGTCCCTGTTCGCGTGCAGGAGTTCGTGGGCGAGGTGGACCAGCCGCGGCAGGTCCGCCACTTCTCCGGTTCGGGTATGGGGGTGGGTGCGTGCCAGGAACAGCACCTCGGAGCGGTAGACGTCCCCGATCCCGGCCACGAGGCGCTGGTCCAGCAAGGCCAGCCCGATCGGGCGGTCCGGGTCCGACAGCAGGCGCCGGACGGCCTCGGCCGGGTCCCACGAATGCCCCAGCAGGTCCGGCCCCAAATGCGCGAAGGCCGCCTGCTCGTCCCGGGCGGGGAAAATGCGCAGGGACGGGAGACCGAACCCCACGGCCTGGAAGTCCGCGTGCCGCAACACGCACACGGCATGCGACGCCGGGGTCCTCGCCCGCTCCCCCGACGCGTAGACCTCCCACCGCCCCCCGAGGTCAAGGTTCGTGAGCAGGATCAGCGCCCCGACCCGGATGAGCACGTGCTTCCCGCGCGAGACCACCGACCCGACCCGGCACCCCGACAAATCCAGTGCCCTATGGGACGGGTCCCGGAAGGTACTGGACGCAAGCACCCGGCCCGCCAGTGCGGCATCGAGCCGCCGCGCCGCCTGGTAGACGGTGTCTCCCTCGATCACAGCAAGCACTCCCCGATCGTCGTGCCCCCAGGTGTATACCCTCCCACGGAATAGCCCGTCGTGGGGATGAATTCTCCGGTGAACGCTCCCCACCGGACGCGTGCGGGGAGCCCGGCACCGTGGGCCGCAATCCATCAACGTTGGCACCATGAAGTCAGAGCGTCCGGATGCTTTAGGCCCCGGGTTCGGTCAGCGGAAGATGAGGACCGCGGCGCGCGTACAGCGCGGGCCGTGCCGAACCCTTCCGGGTGCTGAACGAGATGGGCCGCGAATGGCGCACCACCTGGATCCGCCGGGGACCGCCGCATAGCCCTCCGGGTCCACCACGCCGGCCGTCCCCGGCGCCGCCAGCCACACCGCGAACCACCCCGATCGGCCCGCTACCGGTCCACGGTGCCCAAGCCCTGCCGTGAGAGGGCCGCCAGACCCAGGCTCCGGGGGCCGGCCCGGGGGTGGCGTTCGGCGCCGGGTTGGGGGTTGACTGGCCATGGACGGCAGCATGGGCCCCACGTGCCGCGCGGGCCCGTCCACTGCCACCGGAGAACAGGGAGGAACACCATGGACAACGCGCAGCACCCACCGTTGGATGCCGGGGCGGTCGCCGCGGCCCTCCAGGCCAGCATCCTCCACAGCACCGACGTCAACGGGTTCCTCGCCGACGTGGCCGCCCACGCCGCACAGACCATCGGCCACGGTGCCAAGCAGGCATCCTGCGGGATCACGCTCATCACCCGACAAAGGCTCGTCTCCGTCGCGAGCAGCGACACCCTGGCCCTCCACCTGGACGAGACGCAACACAAGATCGGCGCCGGACCGTGCCTGGCCGCCGCGCAGACCCACGCACCGATGAGCGTCACGGACACCCTCACCGAGACGCGGTGGCCCGGCTACCTCGCCTCGGTGTCCGACAGCGGGGTCCGGTCCATCCTCAGCATCCCGTTCGAGGTCGACGGCGACGCCTCCGGCGTCCTGAACCTCTACGCGACCGAACCCGACGCGTTTCCCGAACACCTGGCCTCCCGTGCGCTGGCATACGCCCGCCAGGCGTCGGTGTCCCTCCGGTTGGCGCTGCTGATCGCGGACCTGGCCCAAAGCAAGCGGGACGTCCTCGACGCCATCCAAACGCGCACCAACATCACACTCGCCCAGGGGATCCTCATGGCCCGGCACGGCTGCTCCCGGGAACGCGCGTACGCCCTGCTGCTCGAGGCCGGGACCGGTCCGGACACCACCCTCGCGGAAACCGCAGCGGTCATCATCGGCTCGATCGAGGACCCCAGGGACGCCACCGGCCCACCATAGCCCCGGGACGAAAACGCACCCCCAGCGACGGAGAACACGCGACATCCGCGGGGTGCGGCGCCTATACTTGGATGCCATCCCCGGCGCCGGAAACCGTGCCCACGGCAAGTGCGGCAGACCCCTCCGGCCCGAAGACACAAAGGGAGGCGCACCATGCCAAGCGGCTACCAGACCGCGACCAACCCCCCAAGCCCCCGCCCGCCCGGAAGGCCCGGCTAGGCGGCCATGGGCATCGACGCACGCGAGGCACAACAGCGCGCCGATCTCGCGGCAGCGCTCCGGGCCGCCTATATCGGCCCCGGAGAACTCTGGCTGCGCTACCTCGCCCGGGGAGGCTCGGTCGGGGAATACGAGGTGAACGCCTACCTGCAGGGCATGCTCTCGCTCCCCGCTTTCGAACGGGACCTGCTGGCCGACGCGGCCAACGAGCTGATCGACCAGATCCCGCCCCCGGCCCGCGCCCTGCACTCCCACGACAGCCGCATGTCCCGGGAGTCCCCACCGCCGCCGTGATCCCACGCGCCTGGCTGACATCCGCAGGCGGCCGCCACGGGCGTGCGCGCCGCCGGACGGCCGCCCCCCGGATCGGCCGGGTCATCATGGCGGCGTGGACCTCTACCGCCCGCGCGAGGGGTGGGACCGGTTCTTCGCCGTCGGCATCGTCCTGAAGGGTTTGGACGGAGTGGCGGAGACCGTTGGCGGTCCTCCTGCTCGTGCAAAAACGATCCCCACGACCTGCACTAGACCGTGGCACCAAATCCCGTGAACGCCTATAACGGCGCATAAGTCTTGACGGCGACCCCTCCGTTCTCAGCTGCCAAGTCGGCCGGAATAACGGGAACCATCCTGAATTGACACGTTTGATCAGCGGTCCTGACGTCATACTGGGGCGTACTTGAATCTGACGCTCTGATGCCTAAGCGCGCCATAGCCGCGGCATTCGATGCCGCCGCTTCTCCTGTGGTCTCTAGACCTACGTCTGCAGAGTGAGCGACTACTTCCTCGCCAAATCGTCCGCCACCCTGTGCAGGTCCTCGACCCACCCGGCGGAGCGGCTTGACGCCGCCAATTCGGTCTCGAAATTCCGCAGTGCCTCAGCAATGTCATTCAGAGCGGTGGAGATGTTGACCTTTACTTTGACATAGCCTTCGTCCGACCGGGGATCCTCGGCCGCTACCCGCAGCATCTCTGCTCCGGCCCGGACAACCAGCGCTGCCTCGTACTCGTTCATTGCTCAAGCCCCAAACTGGCTGTATTACAACGGCGTGGCCAGGAGGAACACTCCAACCACCTGTGTGGCCAGTCTAGAACTCCAACATGGCGAAGGTCGCGTGGGACCGGCCCCAGAACGATCAAACTCATCTCCACGCGAGACTCACGCCGGACCGTACACTCGAGGTCAAGGAATGCAAGCCCTCAAATCGACTTATCTGTCTCATCAAAGTTCAACAAGTGGCTTTGACGCGACGGGACAAACGAGACACGAAAGCGAGACCGTTTCGACGGCGGGATCCTGGCCCGCCCCGCCCTTCACGATGACTCCGAACAAAGGTCGTTGGAGCTGGCCCATTTGGCCTCGAACGCCGATAACGGCGCATATGGCGGGCTCGAAGCCTCGTATTCTCCCGTTGCCCACACACCGGGTCCACGGGCTTGACAACATCCGTCGCGGTTCGATTATCCTATTTGTTGCGTCCGCGCGGCTTCCCCCAAGCGCCGCCCGGATCGCCGGGGCCCCGCCTCACCCCCCAATGGGTGGGACCGCCGGCATCGGTTTCCCCAAGACCGATGCACCGCAGTTATGCGCCCCCCGCCCCGCAGGCGGGGGGCGCTCTGCCGGGAGGGGCCTCCGATATCGAAACCGACCCTTGACCTTCAGTACGTGTTGGCAAAACCTAGTGTTCGGGGACCGGGTGTGCTTGGGTTGGCTAACGGTGCTCCCGTGGACAAAGTTCTGGGTGCGTCTTTTGGTCCGTCGTGGGGACAACGGCTTTTCTGATTGGGGAATCAGTGGTGGATCTGCAGAAGTTTGCCCATGCCCAGTATCTGACGGTGGCCGAGGTCGCCGCAGCGATGCGGGTGTCGAAGATGACCGTGTACCGGTTGGTGCAGTCCGGGGAGCTCCCGGCGGTGCGGTTCGGGCGGTCCTACTGCGTGCCGGTTGCGGCGGTGGAGGAATATTTGGTCGCGGAGCAGCACGCGCCGGTTCAGCCCGACCACCCCGCGTCCGGCTGACGAGGGTCATTCGCGGGGTTAGGGCCGGTCGTTCCGGCCCTCCATAGCGGCCGTCCACGGTGCCCGGTGGGCGGGGGCCGGGTGTGGGCGGCGCTGTGCTGTGGGCGGGTGGAGCCGGTGCGCGGCCCGGGCCGTCCCCGGCCAGGCGTCCGGCGGGGGACGCTCCCTTGTCTGCCCACCGTTCTATGCGCGCGCCACAATGATTCCAGCGGAACGGGCTTCGAGACGGTGGGAGCGGAACAGTGGACATCTATGGGGACCTGCAGAGCAGGGCGCTGCTGGCGGCGCTGCGCGCATCGTTCATCGGCTACGGCGACCTATGGGTCGCCTACTTCGGCCTGGGCGGAAAGGCCAGGGAAACCGAAGTCGAGGCGTACCTTCAGGGGCTGCTGTCGCTGCCGTCCCTGGAGCGAGACCTCTTGGCCGAGGCGGCAAACGAGCTCATCGACGCCCTGCCCCCGCTTCCCCGCGCCGCCTACAGCGACGATCCTCGGTTGACTGCCCCGACGGGCATCTCCCCGCCGTCCCCGGACTAGGGCATGTTCAGGCGTCACGCACGGTGCACCGGCCCCTAGTCTCCCGCCCATGTGAGATCAGTTCGGTGTCCGCTTCCCGGCGATGCTCCTAACCGCAAGCCAAGGAGCACCAACGCCGATAATGGCGCATACGTCAGGGATTGACCTGCCGGTCACGACTCCGGGTAATGAGGGGCTCACCATCGTCCTGGGTCGGACCGGTGCCATTCGCATCGCGGCTTTTGCGAATCACACTTTCTGGACAGTGGGATTCGATTTCGGCCCGGGTTCCCCCAACGTCCGGGCCGCTCGTTCCCGCCAACCCCCAAGTGGCGGGAACTCGCACGTGGCTTTGGGCCGGCATGCGAGCACGCCCCCGCCGCATAGACCGGCGGGGGCGTTTCTCTTAGCCGATGGCGATTGCGTCGAGGTCCTCCCCGATGACCAGTTCGCCGGAGAAACCTGTGCCCGCCTTCTCCCATTCCTTGACCGGCCAGTTCCCGGGCACCAAATGGTTCAGCACGAGTTTCTTGACGCCAGCCCGCTCGGCGATCCCGCCGATGTCCTCAATGACGGTGTGGGCACCAATCAGGTGCTGGTATTCGGCCTCGGCGGCCTCGTCGCGCGGTTCGGGATGGCGCTGGGCGACCCACTGTGCCGCGATGGCCTCGTGCACGAGGATGTCCGAGCCCTGCGCCAGCTCGACAAGGTTCTCGCTGGGGCCGGTGTCCCCGGAGAACGTGACCGATCCGGTGTCCGTGTCGAAGCGGAACGCGAACGCCGGGAACACGGGGGCATGCTGAACGAGAGTGGCCGTTACCTTGACGCGGTCGTCCTCAAACACGTCGATCGGACGCATCCGGGGATGCGGATCCCCGTTGGGATCATCGATCAATCCGGCTGGCAGTTCGATGTCCCGGCCCACGAAGAAGTCCCGTGGCGGTGGATACCCGGAGTCGACGATGCGGTCGTTGAAGTCGGTGGCGAAGGTCGTGATCATCGCCTCGATCGTCTCGCGAGTCCCCGGCGTCGGGTTCCCCGGGTTCACGACCTGATCGGTCGGGATCTTCTCGCCCCTGTAGTTGACCGGCAACGCGCCGCGGTTACCAGGGCCAAAGATCTGCAGGACCCTATCCGGGATGGCCACGCCGTTCTGAAGACCGGTGCCAACCAGGTTGTACAAGTCCGAGATGTGGTCCGAATGGAGATGGGTGAGGAACACCGCGGACAGTGCGTCCAGCGGGCCCCGCATGTCCTTGTCCCACGTGCCCAGTCTGGCCTTCTTGATCTGTTTCCCCACGCCGTCGCCGGCATCCACGAGATAGTACTTGTCGCCCACGACGACTGCCGAGGCAACGCCCTCGCGATCCGAGTCGTTCCACCAGGGCGGCCCTCCACTGGTTCCCAGCAACACGAGGCGGTTGGCCGCGTCGGTGGTTAGGGGGACGCGGGCGCCGGCCGCTGCCGCGGGAGTCGCCCCGGTACCAACTGCCAACGGCCCTTTTTCCGGCGTGCAGGCGGTGACCGCCAGCGGTGCCAGGCCGAAGGCGGAGGCGAGGCCAAGGGCACGGCGTCGCGAGACCCCCTTCACAGGGTCAATGTTGGGACGCGATTCGGGCATGGGAAACACTCCAGTGTGTGTCGGGCATCATAAGTCGATGACCAGTATGGCCCCGGTCGGTCCGGGCCCGGACCCGATTTGTCCCTGTTACCCATACACAGTCAACGCCCATTGATCAGTCCGAAATATAAGTGCTAGACGCAGTGGATATCGGCGCTTTATGCGACGTCATCGGGCGTCGCGCGGGAAGGAGATCCCGTGCGTCCTGACGGCAGTGGCCGACGAGTTCGGCGGCCCGATCCCGGTGGGACCGTTCGCGATCATCGGCGACGCCTCGATCGGCCGGGGAATCGTGGAGACGCTCTCCGGACACCGCAGCCGCCCCGTGACGACCGGGTTCAGCGGAACCGCCCTTCCCCCAAAGTGGGCGTCCCGCCAGCGTCGGATCCACCAATGCCTAGGCAGATCATGCGCCCCCCACCCCATAGGCAGCGCGGGGGCGCTCTGCTGTCCGGGACCTTTCCTGGACGCGAAGGACGCGTATGGGCCCCGCGCCGGCGTGGGCTTCGGATGGTGCGCCGCACGCCCGTGGAGCGGTTTCCCACCTGGCCTACAGGCGCCGCACAACTCGGGTCCGTAGAGTCGTAGCTACCCCAACAGGTGCGAGTGATGACGAAGGCCCCGGTTCCCCCACCGGGGCCTTCACCCTACGTGCGCAGTATGGCGGCGACCACGCCCCAGCCGTTGACGATCAGGTGTGCGGCGATGATCAGTGTCAGGTTGCGGTATCGCCACCACAGCACGCCCACGAGGAGGCCGAACGAGCCTTGGGCGACGACGACGCGCGCCACGTCCAGAAACGGTTCTCCGGTCCCGTGCGAGCCCAGGTGCATCAGCGCGAAGGCCACCGATGTCAACGCGATGCCCGGCCACGGCCCGATGAGTGCCTCGAGCCGGGTCTGCAGCCACCGGCGGTAGAACAGCTCTTCGCCGACGCCGGCCGTTACCGCGGTCGCGAGGGCGGCAACGGCCACGAAGGCCGGGTCCATGCCCGCGAAGTCGAAGGACGGGTTCCACGGCGCGACCTGGGAGAGCAGCGTCCAAACGGCGACGACTGCGGCCGGCGCCCACCACCGCCACGCCGCCCGGTGAACCTCGAGGCGGACGGCGTCCCGGATCGCCAGGACAATCGCGGCTGGCACCAGCATGAGCAGGACGAGCTTCGCCAGAATGTACATTTCGCCCTGCACGCGCAGAAGGCCCACCGTCAGCGGAAAGGCCAGGGCGAGGCCCAGCAGGATCCCGGTGGTTGCCAGCAAGCGGTCGCGCCGCACCGCCACCGCCCGAAGCGCCGGTGGACGCCGCGGCAGTACCAGCGCCAACGCGATGCCTGCCAGCGCGGGCACCACGGTCACCCAGATGGGGACCGCGGGCGCTCCTGCATCGGAAGAGACGGGTGTCCCGGACGGGAACGCCACGACGACGACAATGAGACACACCGCGCCAAACATGGCACATGCGGCGACGAACCATCGCCCGATGCCCCGACCCCCTGAAACCTCGCGTGGGGGCTTCCGTGTGTCTTCCCGAATCTCCATGGACCCATTCTCCAGTGGATGCTATAAGGACTAGGTCCTTCCCGCGGGGCGCAAGATCCGTCCTGTCCCCCGACCGGGTCGCCCCCGATGCCTCGTTTTCTCAATGGCGAACGCCGATAGCGGCGCACATGACGAGCGGGACCCGGCAAATCGCATCGGTTGCGACAACCGGGTGGCGGGCGCGCCACCGAGGATGACTACCATTGGGCGGTAATCCTGAGGAGGAACAACAGTGGCCAATTCCGGATCGGGAGAATCGATCATCAGGCGCTTCGTGAGGGTCGCCAGCGCTTTCGACGACCGCCATTCCTCCATGAGTGTCGCAGAACTCGCGCGCAGGACCGGGCTGCCCGTGACCACCACCTACCGGCTGGTCAACGAACTGCTGCTCGAACGCCTCCTCGATCGCGAACCCAGCGGCGACGTCCACATCGGCACCCGGATGTGGGAACTGGCTTCCCGCGGTTCCAAGATGGTGAGCCTCCGCGAGGCCGCCCTCCCGTTCATGGAGGACGTCCAAGCCGTGGTCCAGCATGCAACCACCCTGGGCATCCTGGATTCCGACGAGGTCCTCTACATCGAGCGAATCGGCTCGCATGCGACCATCGTGGACATCTCGAAAATCGCCGGCCGCCTGCCGCTGCACGCGACCTCGTCCGGGCTGGTGCTGCTGGCCCATTCACCGTCCCGGTACCAGGAGGGCATCCTGGCCGGACCCCTGACCAAATTCACCGAGAACACCATCACCGGTCCAGCGATCCTCCGCCGGCACTTGGCCGAAATCAGGCAGCGCGGCTTCGCGGCCATGCCGGGGATAATCGTCCCGGAAACCACGGGTATCGCCGTGCCGGTCTTCGGGCCCGACAACACCGTCGTCGCGGCATTGAGCGTGATCGTGCCGCTGACGGAGGAGAACACCGCCGCGCGGGTGCCGGTCCTGATGGCCGGGGCCCGCGGCATTTCCAGGGCACTGGGCTGGTCCGGCGAGCTCAAGGGAGCCCTGCGCCAAAGCAATTGACGCCTCGGATTACCGTTCATTGGCAATCGTGTGGCTTGGCTCACTGCGCCACTGCCACTCTGGCTTAGGCAGCAAAGAGGCTGCTCGAGTCAAAGGAGCACTAGATGGACCGCACACAGGGTCGGGTGGCCGGGAAGACCGCCATCGTTACGGGGGGCCGCGGCGATTTGGGCAGCGCCACCGCCGCGCTGCTGGCCGAGCACGGTGCCAACGTCGCGAGCCTGGACGTTGCGGGCATTCCTTCCGCCGCGACGAACAAGAACATCAGCCAGTACGACGTCGACGTCACCAGCGAGGACAGCGTCGCCGAGGCCATCCGCCGGGTCCGCGACGATTTGGGCTCACCGGACATCCTGGTGAACGCCGCGGGCATCATCGGCCCCGCGGGCGCCTCCCACACCGCCTCGGTCTCGGACTTCGACACCATTTTCAACGTCAACGTCAAAGGCGTGTGGCTGATGACCAAGCACGCGGTCCCCGGCATGATCGAGAAGGGCGCCGGAAGCATCGTGAACTTCTCGTCCATCCACGGCATCACCGGCGGCAGGAACGTGCCGCTTTACCACGCGACCAAGGGCGCCGTTCGGCTGCTCAGCAAGTCCGACGCGGCGGCGTACGGCTTCCACGGCATCCGGGTCAACTCCATCCACCCCGGATCAATGGACACCCGGATGAGCCGCCGCTCGGCCGAGCAGTCCGAGATCGGCGCCGAGGCCTACTACAGGCAGCTGGTTGGCTCCAACCCGCTGCCCCGACAGGGCCAGCCGGACGAAATCGCCTACGGCGTGCTTTACCTGGCCTCGGACGAGTCCCGCTTCACCACCGGCTCCGAACTTGTCATCGACGGCGGCTACACCGCCGTCTGAACCGCACCACTCCCCCCAGGCAACCGGCAGCTCTACAGCCCTGCCCGCGGCGAGTTGGACAACTCTTGAAAGGCAAACATGAAAATCGTTAATGGTGCCGCATTGGACAGCTACGACGTCGTCGTCGTCGGGTCCGGCGCCGGCGCGCTGACGGCGGCCGCGACAGCCGCCCGCGCCGGCAAGTCCGTCGTCGTCCTGGAAAAGAGCCGGCTGTTGGGTGGGACATCGGCGGTCTCCGGCGGGATGCTGTGGGTGGCCGACAACCACCACGCCCGCGAGGCCGGCATCGCCGATTCCAAGGAAGCGGCCTCCGAATACGTCCGGGCCGTTGCCCGCGGACGCGGACGGCAAGAGCTCGTGGACGCCGCGCTGACCTTCGGGGACCAGATGCTCCGCTTCGTGGAGGAAGAATGCGGACTGCGCTTCATCTTCCTGACCAACTTTCCCGACTACCGCCAAGACCTGCCCGGCGCCGTGGAGGGCGGACGCACCGTGGAGCCGGAGCTGTTCAACAGCAGAGAAGCCCTGGGGCACCTCACGGCGCATGTCCGCACGGACGGCCGAGCACCGTTCACCATGCAGGAATACGAAAGCTGGGGAGCCTTCACCAAGTTCCCCTGGGACGAACTGAACCAGCGCCAGTCCGAGGGGTTGGTGGCCAAGGGCCAGGCCCTGGTCTCGATGCTCCTGGCCAGCCTGGTCCGGGATGGTGCCACCCTCGTCACCGGGGCACGCGGTAACCGCCTGCTCAGCGACGACGGCCGGGTAACCGGCGTCGAACTGGAAACCGGCGAGGTTATCCGGGCGAAGGACGGCGTCGTCCTGGCCACCGGCGGGTTCGAATGGGACAAGGCGCTGGCCGACTCGATGCTGTCCTCGCGGCTGCACACCATGTGCTCCCCGCCCTCGAACACCGGCGACGGGCTGCGGATGTCCCAGCGCATCGGCGGACAGACCCGCGGAACCCGCGAAGCGTGGTGGGCCCCGATGTCCATCACCGGCGACCTGCGCGACGGGACGCCGGTGGGCACGCTGCTGCGCTTCGAGCGCCAGGGTCCGGGATCCATCATGGTGAACCGGCACGGCCGCCGCTTCGCCAACGAATCCCAGAACTACAACGACCTGGCCCGCTCCCTGCAGTCCTGGGACTCCGCGGGAAACCAGACGTTGAACACGCCGGCCCACGTGGTCTTGGACCACACCTACCTGCAGCGCTACGGGATCCTTGCCCACCGCGCCGGCCTGCCGACCCCCGACTACCTGGTCGAAGCCCCCACCCTGGCGGAGCTGGCCGGGAAAATCGGCGTCCCCGCCGAGAACCTGGCCGCCACTGTGGAGCGCTTCAACACCTACGCGGTCAAGGGCGAGGACCCGGACTTCGGACGCGGCGAATCAGCGTACGACAAGTATTGGGGCGACGACGACTGCCCGTGGCCCAACCCGTCGCTCGGACCCCTGCAGACCGGCCCGTTCTACGCCCTGGAAGTGGTCAACGGCGCCTTCGGAACCAACGGCGGAGTGGTCACCGACGGGTCCGCCCGCGTGCTCGACGTGGACAACCAGCCGATCGAGGGGCTCTACGCGGCCGGCAACACCACCGAAAACGCCTACGCCGCCGGGTACCCCGGTGCCGGCGCCACGCTCGGTCCGATCATGACCATGGGCTACCTGGCCGGCCGCGCCCTCGCCGGCCAGGATCCCGCCGCCCACACGCCGGCCGGGCAGGTCGGCGAACTCGCGGGGGTGGACGGATGATCCGCCACACCGTCCTCTTCAAGTTCAAGCCGGACTTCCCTCCCGCCGACAGGCGGGCGTGGATCGCCGGACTCGACAGGATGGCCGGAAACATCCCCGGCATGCTGCGCCTGACCCACGGCCAGGACGTGCTCGGCGCGGAACGCTCGTTCGACTACGCGATCGTCGCGGACTTCGAACGGATCGAGGACATCGCGGTGTACAACACGCACCCCCTGCACGAGCCGCTCAAGGCGTATTCCTTCCCCAACAGCGAGCAGATCCTTTCGGTCGACTTCCACCTCGGCGCCCCCGAACCGGCTCCCATCCAGACAACTCAGTCCTAGGAGACACGCATGGACACCGCAACCCACACAAACCCGGCGCCACGCAAGACCCCCGGGAAGGCCGCCCTGGCGTCCTACTTGGGCAGCACGCTGGAGTACTACGACTTCTTCATCTACGGCACCGCCGCCGCACTCGTGTTCCCGCACCTCTTCTTCCCGTCCGAGGATCCCGCGATCGGGCTGATCGGCTCCCTTGCCACCTTCGGCGTCGCCTATGTGGCGCGACCGGTCGGCGGACTGGTCATGGGACACTTCGGCGACAAGCTGGGCCGAAAGAAGATCCTGCTGCTCACGCTGGGAATCATGGGCCTCGCGTCGCTCGGCATTGGTTTCCTCCCCACCTACGAGCAGGTCGGCGTGTGGGCCCCGATCCTGCTGGTGGCCGGCCGCCTGGCCCAGGGATTCTCCGCCGGAGCCGAGTCCGCCGGCGCTTCCACCCTCACCCTGGAACACTCGCCGGACGGAAAGCGTGCCTTCTTCACCAGCTTCGTGATGATGGGCTACGCCTCCGGAATGGTTCTGGCGACCCTTGTCTTCATCCCGGTCACGGCCCTGCCGCAGGAAGCCATGATGGCCTGGGGCTGGCGCATCCCGTTCTGGCTCTCCATCCTGGTCCTCGCCGTCGCCTACTGGGTCCGCACCCACCTGGACGAAACACCGGTCTTCGAGGACGCCCAGGACAATAACCAGGTCGCCCCGATGCCCGTCAAGGAGGTTCTGAAGTTCCAGGCGCCGGACGTGCTCCGGGTCGTGGGGATGTCCATCCAGGTCGTGATGCAGACGATCTTCACCGTCTTCGGCCTCGCCTACGCCACCTCGGCCGCAGGCTTCGACCGGACATCCATCCTGACCGTCAACGCCGTCGCGATCGGCCTGTCGATGTTCGTCATACCGTTCACCGCGAAGCTCGCGGACCGGATCGGACGCCGCCCGCTGCTGCTGACCGCGGCGATCGGCACCGGAGCCACGATCTTCGTGTACTTCCTGGCGCTGTCATCCGGGAACATCGTGCTTGTCTTCCTGGCGGCATTCCTTAACATGACCCTGCTGTACTCCTGCTACAACGGCGTCTGGTGCGCCTTCGTCTCCGAGCAGTTCGCTACCCCGGTGCGCTACACCGGCATGGCGCTAGGCAACCAGCTCGGACTGGTCCTGGCGGGCTTCGCGCCGATGATCGCCAGCGTGCTGATGACCCCGGGCGCCACCGGCTGGGTGCCCGTGGCTGTCTTCGCCGCGGCCTGCATGCTGATCGCCGCGGCCTGCGTGTTCTTCTCCCGCGAGACCTATAGGACGCCGATCGAGGAGCTCGGGGCGCCCTACCTCGAAGGAACCGCGCTCCGCCGGGCACGGGTCGCAGAGCGGAAGCTGGCCGCCCCCGCCCCGTAGGGCGCCGTTGGCCCGGGCCCGGCACCCGGGCCAACGCGTACGCCACACGACCGAAACCGGTCCCAAGACCACAGCAACCGCGAAGCGCCACCGCTTCGCCCAAAGGAGCACACATGAGCACCAAGCCAATCGAATGCGACGTCCTCGTCGTGGGATCCGGCGCGGCGGGTATGACCGCGGCGCTGAAGGCAGCAAGCCAGGGCCTGAGCGTCGTCGTCGCCGAGAAGGACAAGTACCTCGGGGGGACGACAGCGATCTCTGCCGGCTGGGCCTGGCTCCCGGGCAACAAGCAGGGGGTCGCCGAGGGCGACACCCGCCAAGAGGTGGAAACCTACCTGAGGGCGATCGCCCCGGACACCTACAAGACGACCCGGGTGGAGACCTTCCTGGACGGCGTCCCCGAGGCCGTCTCCTTCCTGGAGCAGGACACCGCTGTGGAGTTCACCTACCCGCCGGCGGCCCCGGACTACCAGATGGACCAGCCCGGGGCGAGGCTCTCGGGCCGGGCGATCATTCCGAAGGACACCGACGCGCGGATCCTCGGCGAGGACCGGCTGCGCATGCAGCCCTACATGTCCTCCTACACCGTCTACGGCTACATGCCCCAGGTGGGTGCGAACATGTACCACGTCACCCACGCCAACCAGTCGCTGAAGTCCTTCGCCTACCTCACGGGCAAGGTCGCGCGCACCTGGATCGACACGCTCATCTACCGGCGCGGGGTGCTGCGCACCAACGGAAACGCGCTGATGACCCTGATGGTGGCCTCCGCCAAGGACGCCGGGGTGCGCTTGTGGACGGAGGCCCCCGTCCAGGCCCTGGTCCGCGACGCCGAGGGAGCGGTCGACGGGGCGATCCTGGGGGGCAAACACCCCGTGACGGTGCACGCGAAGGTCGGCGTCATCCTCGCCTCCGGCGGGTTCACCGGGCACACCGAGCTGCGGAAGAAGCACTTCCCCCACGATCCCGACGGCACCAACCACGTCACCCCGACCATCGGCCACGACGGCGACGCGTGGGAGCTGACCAAGGAGCTCGGCGGGCACATCGACGATTCCCCCCACAGCCCCGGCTCCTGGGCCCCGATCACGGTCTTCAAGTTCCTGCGCAACGGCAAGCAGCGCGTCTTCCCCCACCTGCGCGCCATCGGCCTGCCGGGGCTGATCGCCGTTGACCGGCACGGGAAACGCTTCGGCAACGAGGCCCTGTCCTACCACGACTTCGGCCGGCAGATGCTTGAGCACAACCGCGGGGAGAAGGACACCTACGCGTGGCTGGTCGGGGACGCGAAGACCATGCGCAAGTACGGCCTGGGCTACGCCAAGCCCTGGCCCGTCCCGCGGGCCTACAACTACTGGATCGACTACCTCGTCAAGGGCGACACCCTTGAGGACCTCGCCGGGAAGCTAGGCGTTCCCGCCGATAGTCTCCGCGCAACCCTCACGGAGTTCAACGCCGACGCCCTCCGGGGCGAGGACACAAGGTTCGGCCGGGGCTCCACGGAGTACAACCACTTCCGCGGCGATAAGGACCACACGCCCAACCCAAACCTCGCCCCGCTGGACAAGGCGCCGTACTACGCCGCCAAGATGCGCATGGGAGACCTGGGCGCCTTCGCCGGGCTCGACGTGGACGACGACTCCCGGGTCCTGGACCTGCAGGGGAACCCCATTCCCGGCGTGCTGGCGGTGGGGGCCGCGGCCGCCTCCGTCTTCGGCGGCGGATACCCCGGCTACGGCTCCCACATCGGACCGGCCATCGTCTTCGGCTACCGCGCCGGGCGCGACATCGCCGCCTTCGCCGCGCGGCAAACCGTACCCGCCGCGGCCGGCACGGCACCAGGGACAACGACCCCGGCCTGACCGGGATGCCGGAAGTGCATCCACAAGCACGACGACCGAACGTGGCAGAGCGGAGAGAACCATGGAGCTGCGGGACAAGGTCGCGGTCGTCACCGGGGCGGCCTCGGGGATAGGCCGCGCGATCGCCGAGGTGTTCGCCGCCGAGGGCGCCGCCGTCGTCATCGGCGACCTCGCCCCGGGGGCCGAGGACGTCGCCGCAGGCATCAAGGGGGCGGGCGGCCGCGCGCTGTTCGTGCGCACCGACGTGACGGACGAGGAGTCGGTCGCGGCCCTGATGGCCGCGGCCGTCGCAGCGTTCGGCGGCCTGGACGTGCTCGTGGCCAACGCCGGGATCGCCGAGAAGAAGGCTCCGGTGCACGAGATGGTCCTGGACGACTGGCAGAAGGTTATCGACATCAACCTCACCGGCGTCGCCCTGTCGAACAAGCACGCCATCGCCCACATGCTTGAGCATGCGGGCGGGGCGATCGTGAACATGGGCTCGATCCTGGCCCACGTGGGCCAGGCGAACTCCACGGCGTACTCGGCGGCCAAGGCGGGAGTCGTGAACTTCACCCGGTCCACGGCCGTCACGTACGCCCGACAGGGCATCCGGGTCAACGCCATCTCGCCTGGCTATGTCCACACACCGCTGGTCGCGGGACTTCCGGCGGACGTGCGGGAGGGCATGGTCGACAAGCAGCCGATCGGCCGACTGGCCGAGCCGGAGGAGATCGCGCAGGTCGCGCTTTTCCTGGCCTCGGGGCGCTCCTCTTTCGTGACCGGCACGTGCGTGCACGCCGACGGCGGCTACACCGCACTCTGAGACCCCCCGGGAGCGGGGCCGGGAGCGGGAGCGTCCGGCACAGAAGCGCACAGTGCCCCGTCGCCCTTTCGGGCGACGGGGCACTGTGCGTGTGGTGCGGCGGGGGTTCAGTCCTCTTCGGGGGCGAGGGTGACCGTCATGCCGTCGAGTCGGTCCTCGAACTCGACCTGGCAGGAGAGGCGCGAGCAGTCCTCCTGGAAGCCTTCCGCGTCCACGAGCAGCTCGGACTCGTCCTCGCTGCGTTCGCCCAGGCTCGCGACAATGTCCCGGTCCATGAAAACGTGGCAGGTCGCGCAGGAGGCCGTGCCCCCGCAGGACGCGAGCACGGGGAGGTCGTTGTCCCGCAGGGCCTCCATCAGGCTCTGTTCCCGTTCCCAGCCCACCGGGTGGTGTTGGCCGTCACGATCGATCACGTTCAGGGTGTTGTTGCTCATCGGTGCTCTTTTCTCTGAGGTGGGGGTAGATCAGACCAGCGCTGTGGCGGTCTCGGGGCCGGTCGGCCGGAGGTCCGCGCCAATCACGGCGTCCTCGAGCTTGATGCCCGGATCGGCGACCAGGTCCGGATCCAGCGGCCGGCCCGCGGGGATCAGTTTCTTGGCGGGGCGGAAGTCGGCCAGGCCGCCTACGGTGTCGACGGCGGACAGGCGGCCCCCGCGAAGGTAGACCACGGAAAACCTGCCCGATTGGGGGTCGCCGCGCACGATGGCCTCGTCGTCAGGGTGCATGACGCCGGCCGTCTGCAGGCGCACACCGTGCTGGACGGTCCAGAACCAGGGCACTTCCGCCGGCTTGTCGTCATGGTGCAGGATGTCGCTGACCACGGACTCGGCCTGGGCGGCCGCGTTCTGGATGGATTCCAGTCTTTGGCTCGTGCCGCTGAACGGGCTGGTGGACCGCGTGACGTCACCGACGGCGTGGATGAGGGGGTCGCTTGTGCGGCACCGCTCGTCGACGAGAACGCCGTCCTGGCAGGCGAGTCCGGCGGCTTCCGCCAGCTCCTGGTTGGGCAGCACTCCGATCCCGGCGACGACGACGTCGGCCCCGAAGGTTCGTCCGTCCGCGGTGAGGACCCGCTCGACGCGTTCCTCGCCCTGCAGTTCGGTCACGGCCGCACCGAACTCCAGCCGTACGCCGCGGGAGCGGTGGAGGCGTTCGAAGAAGGCGGACACCGGCGGGGAGGTCACACGTTTCATGACCCGGTCCTGGAACTCCAGCACCGTGACCTCGCAGCCGTTCTTCAGGGCCGCGGCGGCCACTTCCATCCCGATGAAGCCGGCTCCGATGACCACCACCCGCGCGCCGGCGACCAGGGACCGCTTGATGGCCAGCCCGTCCCGGTGGGTGCGCAGCGCGAGCACGCCATCGAGGTCCGCGCCCGGCACGGGCAGGTCGCGGGCCCGGGAGCCGGTGGCCAGCACGAGCCGGTGGTAGGGGCGTCGGCTGCCGTCCGCGAAGACGACGGCGCGGCCCGGCCGGTCGATCGAAACGACGGCCTGCCCCGCCGCCCGCTCTATGTCCTTGGCCCCGTAGTAGTCCTCGTTGCGCAGCAGGGCGGTCCGTTCCCCGGCGCCCGGCACCAGCAGGTCCTTCGACAGGGGCGGCCGCTCGTAGGGGGCGTCATCCTGGGCGTCCAGGAGGACAATCCCTCCCAACCAGCCGCGGCTCCGGAGGCCCGCGGCGACGGCGACGCCGCCGTGCCCGGAGCCGACGATGACGATGGGATCCGTGGCGCGCTCAGTCATTGTGCGCCTCCAGAACGACGTGCAGGCGGTGGGGACCGGCGTTGGCGAGGTTGTTGCCGCGGACCCATTCGATCTCGCGCGCCGGATCCAGGGTGATCTTGTCCAGGCGCCGGGCGAAGACCTCGGCGGTGACCATGGTCTCCAGCCGGGCCAGGGGCTGGCCCAGGCAACTGTGCACGCCGTGGCCAAAGCCCAGCGACTTGCCGTTGTCGTGGTCGATGTCGAACGAGTCGCCGTCCTCGAAGAGGTCCCGGCTGGCGGAGGCGTTGAGCAGGCGGACGATGCTGCCCGCGGGGATGGTTGTTCCCGCGACCTCCACTTCCTCGGTGGTGATGCGGCTGGCGCGGTGGACCGCGCCGCTGTGGCGGGCCAGCTCGTCGGCGAACTTTCCGGCATCCTCCGGATTCCCGCGCACACGCTCGAGCAGGGCGGGCTGCTCCGCGTAGATGCGGAACGCGTTCGCGAGCAGGATCGTGGTCGTGTCGTGCCCGGCGATGAAGACGAACGAGCACAGCTCCTTGGCCTCCTGCTCGGTGAGGAGGTCCTCGTCCTTCCACATCCGGGCTATGTGGCCGCCCATGGACGGGCTCCGCTCGGCGTAGAGGCGCTCCAAGGTGTCCTTGAGGTAGGCCCAGAACTCGTGGGCGCTGTCCTCGTCGGTGCCCGTGCCCTGGGCGTTGCGTGCGAGGCGGCCGAAGTAGGAGAAGGTCTCGTCGGACCAGAACTTCATCTTCTCGTAGTCCTCGGCCGGAACATCCAGGAGCGCGGAGATCGTGGCCATGCTCAACTGGATCGCGTAGTCCTCCACGACCTCGCCGCCGCCCTTTGCGAGGAGGTCGTCGAGGAGCTTGTTCGCGGTCTCCCGCACCCGATCCTCGAACAGTTTGATCGCCTTGGGGGTGAACGCGGTGGCCACGATCTTGCGCAGGCGGGCGTGGTTCGGCGCGTCGAACAGGACCAGGAACGTCATCGGCGGAGGGGAAACCACCTCCGAGGAGAAGATCTTCGGCGCGCGGAAGGCCTTGCGCACGTCCTCGTAGCGGGAGATGAAGTAGACGTCGGAGACCGGCGACCAACACCGCAGGACCGGCGCGTTCGCCCGCATCCAGGCGTAGTGCGCGTAGGGGTCCTCCTGGGATCCGTCGTCGACGACCTTGAAGGGCTCCATGCCCTCGGGCCAGTCCAGTTCGTGGGAATAGGGTGGAGAGCCCTCGTCGCTGCGCGGAAGTGGCGTCTCGAGCGTCGTTGCTGCGGACATCAGGTGCCTTTCGTGTGGGGGCTCAGGCTCCGTCGCTGGGCCGCGAGGAGCTGAAGAGAGCCGGAAAACAGGCGAGGCGGAACCGACGCGAGCATCGTGCGGGGCTGGGACCCAAAGCATCCGGCGACCCGTCAAGCGATCCGCGCCTCGCTTCCCACTGTGAGGGGCATCACGGGAGAGGCGGGCTCCGCTTCCATTGAACGGAATAAACCGCGCGGTTAGACGCCTTCGCCCAGGAAGGTCTGCCGCGCGCGGACGAGAGTCCGGGAGATGCCATGGGATGCAGTGAGCAGGGAGGGCACGATCAGCCGCACCTCAGCTCCTTCCCGCGGCACGATGGCACTGAGCGCCGCAACGACCGTGCGCTCGGCACCGAAGACGGGGACGGCGATGCCCAGCCACTCGGAGACCCCGATGCCCGGCAGGGCGACGAATCCCCGGCGCCTGACCTCCGCAAGATGCCGGCGGATGAGGCCGGGGTCGGTCGGGGTTTCGTCCGTGACCTTCTCCATGCGCCCCGCCAGAAAAACCTCTTGGAACTCCGGGGAGGAATGGGCCAAGAGCACCAGCCCCGGCGAACAGGCGTTGAGCGGAAGGCGGTCGGTGATCCGTGCCGCGTCCAGGACCGAGTCCGGGGCCGACATCCGTTCCACATAGAGGGCGGAGTTCCCATCCAGCACCGCAAGCGTGGTGTGCTGGTGGACGACCGAGAGGACATCGTCCATGAACGGCAACGCAGCCTCCCGCACGTTCATGGCCGCCAGCGACCTGGTGGAGATCTCCCACATACGCAACCCGATCCGCACCCCGCCGGAGTCCTCCCGGCGAAGCAGGCCGTAGCCCACGAGTTCCTCGACCAAACGGTGCGTGGTGGACAGGGGCAACGCCGCCCGGGCGGCCAGGCGAGACAAGGTCATGGTTGGCCGGTCGCGGTCGAAGGCCTCCAGAACGCGGACGACCCGGCCAATTACCGAGTCCCCGCTGCGGGAATTCGCCATGCCGCCTCCCTTTCGCGTCGAACGACTCCAACACCGACCGTCCCGCCAGCCATAACGGAGGTCGACGCGCCCCACCAAGGGTCCACGGCCGCCTCGTGCCGAGCATCCCCGGAGCTGCTCCCGAACGCTTTCACACTCAGGTGCTCCGGTCCCCTGAGCGGGGAATCCCTGGCAACTATACCCATTGAATGGAAGTTGGGTGGCGGTCGTCACAGATGTGTCCCGACACTGGACGCAACCTTATCCACACCAGCAGGAGTACTCCATGAGCGCAGAGCGCACCGTTCTCACCACCCCGGTCGGCATCGTCGGCGGCGGCCCAGCCGGGCTGATGCTTGCGCACCTCCTCCACCGCGCGGGCATCGACAGCATCGTCGTCGAGAAGCGCGACAGGGACACCATCCACCACACACACCGGGCGGGCATCCTCGAGGCCGACACCGTCCGGATGCTCACCGACTCCGGCGTCGCCGGGCGGGTCCTGACCGAGGGGCACGAACACGAGGGCGCCATCCTGCGCGTCCAGGGCGAAAGCCACCGCATCGACTTCAAGAAGCTCGTCGGCGAATCCGTCTGGCTCTACCCGCAGAACGAGGTGTTCTGGGACCTGGCCGCGGCCCGGGAGCGCGACGGCGGTGACGTCCGCTGGTCCGTCAGCGACACCGAGGTCCTCGACCTGACGACCGGTACGCCGAAGATCCGCTTCACCGACGCGGCGGGCGAGGACTTCGAGATCCGCTGCGAAATCCTCGTCGGCGCCGACGGCTCGCAGGGCATCAGCAAATGGGCTATCCCCCAAGAGGAGCGCACCGACAACTTCATCGAGTATCCCTTCGCCTGGTTCGGCATCCTCACCGAGGCCCCGCCCAGCGCGCCGGAGTTGATCTACTCCAACTCCGAACACGGCTTCGCTCTGATCTCCCAGCGCAGCGCGAACGTGCAGCGGATGTACTTCCAGTGCGACCCCGAGGAGAACGTCGACGACTGGGACGAGGAGCGGATCTGGGCCGAGCTGCAGCGCCGGGTCGACGGCCCGGACGGGTTCCGGCTCGTGCGCGGGCCGATCTTCGAGAAGACCGTGCTGAAGTTCCGCTCCTACGTGTGCGAGCCGCTGCGCCACGGCAACCTTTTCCTCGTGGGGGACGCCGGGCACACGGTGCCCCCAACCGGGGCCAAGGGTCTCAACCTCGCCTTCTGCGACGTCCGCGTGCTCGCCCCGGCACTCATCGAATACTTCCGCACCGGCAACGACTCCGGGCTGGCCGGGTACTCCGCCACGGCACTGGAGCGCGTGTGGAAGGCACAGAACTTCTCCTACTGGGCCACCAATCTCATGCACACCCAGCCGGGGGAAAATCCCTTCAACCAGAAGCGCCGGTTCGGCGAATTCAAGGCAATCACAGGGTCCGAGCGCGGCGCCTCCTATTTCGCGGAGTCCTACACGGGCTGGCCCGAAACCCGCACCCAGGCGCACCGGAAAACTACTGAGGGCGAGCAGCGTCCATTCCTCGACTCGATAGCCGTGCTGCCCTCGTGACCGATCCCACAACCCCTCAAACCAACCCGTCGCGCCAGGAGGGCAGCTCACTTCCCACACCGTTCTCCGGTGGCGAATGGGGCCGCCCTCACCGCCACCGGCCACCACCGGATTCAAACAACAGTTCCACAGCGGATATACCGTAGGAGATGCCATGTCCACCGATACAGACCAGCGAACAGCAAAGCCGCCAAGAGTGGAGGGGCTGGATACCGGCGCAGCGCCGACCGAACAGGATCACGACCATGGTGAACTGATTTGTTCGCCATGGATGGGACTGCACTACGGCCAGGGGTAATTCGGGTAGGGCAACATGGTTGAACGTCGCACCGGCCCCGGCGAACTTCTCCGCGGTCTTCCCGCAAACCAAAACAGCCGGTCCAAGATAATCATGAAGCAACCACTCCGCCCGTTACACAGCCGGAATGGACCAATGCCGGGCAACGCCGGAAACCAGTGCCGGCGGGGCCCTTCGACCCCCGGTGCGGGCCGGGGTTGCGTGTGGAACACGACGTTGATGCGGGCGGATGGAACCGTGAGTCGGATGCGAGACGTTGGGCGGCGCGAGGGATTGATCGTTGCGGTCAGAACGACGCCGTTGAGTTATTCCGCGTTCTGATGCCAAGCTCGGTGGGTGACAGTCGAAAGAGAAGTGTTGAAGGCAGCGCAAGCGCGAGCCCAGGCTATGGGAAGCGGAGACGCCGAGGGGCTGCGGAACCTCCTACATCCAGCATTCAGCTGGATCTCTCACAAGTGGGAACATTTCAACCGGGATGCCTATCTCCGCTCCAATACAGGAGGCTCCACCAGCTGGCACGGGCAAGAGCTGCATCAGCCGGAGATCAGCGTTATAGATCGAACCGCGGTTCTTACCTGTGTAGTGACGGACGACGTCTCGATTCAAAACCACCGGAGAACATTTCGCATGCCGATGACCCAGGTCTGGGTGAACGAAAGTGATCGGTGGCTACTACTTGCTGGGCATGCCGGCCCGCTAATGGATGCCGCCGGGAAAGTTCTCAACTGAAAGTCTTGAGAGCGACTGATGGCGATTCCTCAGACCGTATTCAGGTCCCCTAAAGCGGCTTGAAGGTTGCGGTCGACTCCGTGCGCCAACATGCTCTGGTACGTTTTGTCACCGTTGGCGGCCACCTTGCTGATGACGTCCAGTTGGCTCTGAACGCGTTGCCGAACGAGTTCGAGGACGTCGTTGGTCGTTCCGTCCCATCCGTAGGCGCCGAGGAAAATGGCCAGACGGTCCCGACGCTCTCCAAAGGCTCGGAACCCTTCTTCCAAGACGAGACGCCGGGCGTGGAGCGGCACCCAGGAGAATGCGACCCAGGCCAGGTCCTCGGCGCGCGTGGTTGGGCCGGCCATGTCCCAGTCAACGAAGCCCACCAGCCCATCCGTGTTCCAGACCGCGTTGTAGGGTGCCGCGTCGTTGTGCCCGACGATCATTCCCGGTTCCCATGCTTTGCCCTCGCGCCACCGCGCCCCTGCCGGGGGTACGAAGTCGGTGACCGAGCGGTGATAGCGCCGGAGCCAGTCACCCACAACTTGGAGCGCTTCAACGCTGTGGACCCACCGTGGCCAGGGGCGGGCGCCGCCGATCGTTATGCCATCGAGAAAACCTAGGACCTCGCGGCCCTGCGCGTCGGTACCGAGGGACCGGGGCGCACCGGCGAATCCCACTGACTCCAGATGGTGCAAGAGCGCGTTCACGGCCGGCGATCAGGAGCCGGAAACCCGGCGCACCGTTCCGTCGATCAGGTGGGCGCCGCCGTCGAATCCACCGTCCAATCTCCCGCTCATGCTGCCAGCCTCCCACGCCCGCCACTTCGCCCCGTGTTTGTGCGGGACAAAACTTCGTTTGGACACCTCGTGGCTGAACGCATGCCATGCTGAGAGGATGACGGACGCGACATGGGATCGGAAGATTGACCGCTTCTACGAGCAAGAGTTCGATGAATCGGATCCGGGGGGCTCGATTCAGAAGATGCAGGCACTCGTTGCGGAACGTCCGGAAGGCGACGCGGCCGCACTCTTTGAGTTGGGCGGAGTGCACGATTCTCTCGGACTCGAAGAGGAAGCCATCCGGTTGTACCGTGACGCGATCGCGGCGGGGCTCGAGGGGGAACGCGCGACCCGCGTGATGATTCAGCTGGCAAGCACGCTGCGCAACGTTGGCGCCTCGGCGGAAGCGGTCTCTATGCTCGAATCAATGCCGGCGGCAGGCGCCGACGAAGCGCCACGCCAAGCTTTTCTCGCACTCGCTCTTTACGACGAGGGCCGCTTCGGGGACGCGCTGCGGACGGCCCTGAATGCCCTCATACCTACCCTGCATGTTTACAGACGATCCCTTGCGGCGTATGCCGAGGAGCTCCCCGGGACGGTCAAGCCGGAGGAGACCACGGTGAAAGGCCGGCCTGCTTAAGTCTCGATGGCCTGCCTTTCGAGCGACCATCCAAGAGCGGCCCAACCTCACTGGCCCCGATCTCGACTCACCGGAGATCCGCAAGACACCCTCGACCCTGCCGGTGCGTTAGGGGAAACAGCCAAGGGAGACGCGCATGGAAAACGGCTTGATTCACCTGGTCGACTTCATTGGTGCAATGCGTGTGGCCAAAAACGGAAACATGGTTGTGGCGACGGTCCACGAGGCCGGTCACGGTGTGAAGCCTGTCTACGATGTGCGTGCCCGGACGCCCGAGGGCACATTTGAGCTTTCGACGGATGGATTCAGGACGTCGTACAGGCCGGCAGACGGTCAGATCCTCTCCAGCGAGGGCGGCAGCCGCTCCCGCATGGCGTACCGCCCCCACTTCCCGATGACGCCCGTCGTGCTCGCCATGTTCAGCCCGCTGGACTTGCCGTCGGGGTTGTCCTTGAAATGCGCTATCTAGGCAATAATCACCTGACGACGGATGTCCGGACGGTGCCCGACATGCCTTCGCCGTAAGGGGAGGACGCCGGGCGCGTCTAGGTGCCGAGATCGCACGGTAGGGGGATGGAGTCGGCTGCGGCGTGGCTATTGTGGCACAAGGGTTACGTGGCCACCACACCGTATTCACGGAGTTCCAACCTGGTGGCTCCATCGGGTGCCAGCTCAAGCGCCTCCATTATGTGGACAGAGAACAGCCTCAGCGGTCCGTCGAGTGAGTCGAAGAGGCCGCTCGAGTCGGTGCGCTGCACTGCCTCAAGTATCTCCGCCAAGCCGGCGTCGAAGACGAAGCGCCGCCCGTCGCGGCCAACGATCGAGACTCTGCTGAGGGGATCAAAACCGTCGGTTTCGAGGTCTCCGTCCTCGGAGGTCATCCGTCGCAGGTCCGAAACGAATTTCTCGTAGTCTCGCATAGCTTGCTCCCATCGGCGTGACACTCAAGGGTGAGCAAAGACTAGCGCTGTCTCGCTTTCCCAACTCGACACTCCTCATCGCGGGACGGCACAACGCGATACGGCCCTCCCCTGACACCTCACGGATGACGCTGCCCAGCAACCGGACCGCGCTAATCCAGTGTGCAATCCTTTCCACAGGAACCGAAGCAAGATACCAGTCGACGGCGGTCGTTGTAGGCTCAAATCCCGAGTCAACAGAGGACTGCGCTAGCCTCGTGCCATGGGTGAAAAAGCGAAGAGTGTCGAAGAGTATCTCAGTGCGCTCGACCCCGCCTACCGAGCCGAACTCGAACGGATCCGCGCCCTCGTAACGCAGCTCGTCCCGGACGCCGAGGAGACGATGAGCTATGGGATGCCGACGCTAAAATATAGGAACCGGGCGCTGGTCTATCTCACCGCATCCAAGAGGCATCTGAGCTTCTACCCCTCCTCATGGGCGATCGAGGAGCTGAAGGACCAGCTCAAGGACTACAAGACCACCGAACACGCGATTCGATTTACGTTGGACAAGACCTTGCCCAGCCGCCTTGTCGAGGACCTTGTTCGCGTGCACATGCGCGAAATTGACGCCAACAGGCAATAAGCCGCGGGCGTCCTATGTTCCGGCATCGTGGTCGCAGCAATGGCCAACCTGATCGGCGCAGCCACGCAAATCGTGCACTGCAGGCCCAGATATTGGTCGCCAGCACGTCACCTCGGCCGACTAAGACTACGCGTTGCGCACTCACCCGCAGGGCGGTGCCGACTTGGCAGACCCAATCACACCGTCTCCTAACCATTGCCCGAGGCCGCAGGGCCTGAATACTCTGAGGCGTCTCAAAACGCACCAGCCAGGGGAACGAATGACCGAACGAGCATCGCCTGCCGCCCGCGCACTCCTGCCCGGCCTCGGCCTGTGGATCATCGCAGGCGTCCTCGCGCTCCTCGCCGCGGCACGTGGACCCTTCGGCGGGTTCTCAATGATGGACCTTGCCGCGCGGGTCGTCGCCCTGGCGGCGGTGGTCTACAGCCTGCGCGCAATTGCGCGCCGCGCCGGATCGCAAGGTCGTAGACGACGTCGGAGCCGGACCTGCCGCGACCTATGCGTCGGCGTCAGCTCCCAAGGAAAACAACTTCTGACGCTTCCAAGCTCGGCTTCATCCGCTCACACAGGCAGCACCAACATCCGGCTAGACGTTCCCCGCCACTCGTCCGGGGAGCCGATCGCCAGGTTCTGCCGAACCACCGCCGTGGCCACCTACCGAGAGGTGCCCGCACAAGTGGGCGGGACATGACGCGACCCGGCTTCGGAGAGGCGGTCTACACCGGACCAACAATCCAGCGGAGATCCTCGCCGTCGAACTGGCAGGGGCCCGGAACCTCGAGGTAAGGGAAGCGTGCGCCTGGACGCTGAAGGACGGCGACCTCATGCTCTACCTTTGGTCCGCCGCGATGGCCAAACGCGACAAGAAAAACGCGGACCTCGTCGAGGGCCTCTCCCCCAGGCAGACGGGTTCGTCATCTAGCCCGGCCAGTAGGCGGGCGTCGCCGTGATGGCCGAGATCCAAGACCGCGCCCAGCCAGCAGGTGCGCACCAGCTCTTGGTTCGCTACGTTTCCAACGGGCGGGAATATTCAGAGGTAATCTACGTGTCCCACAAGTTGGAGCCCAACGGCTCCGGTTAGCGGTAGCCGAGTTTGCGGGAGCAGGTGGGCCAGGCTCCCCAACCCTGTTTGGCGAGTACCTTCTTGGCGATCTTGATTTGGGTGGCCTTCGACGCGCGGTGCGGGTAGCCCTTCCCTCCGTAGGCTTTCCAGGTTCGCAGGTTGAACTGAAGACCTCCGTAGTGTCCGTTGCCGGTGTTGATGGACCAGCGGCCCCCGGACTCGCACTTGGCGATCTTGTTCCACTGGGTTGCGGTGGCTCGCGCGGCTTCCGCGGACGGGGCTGTGGCGAGTCCCGAGCCGCCGGCGATGCCGAGGGCGAGCGTCAGAACGGCGGTGATGGTCAAGAGTCTGGCGATGGTTTTCCGCATGGGTGGTGCTCCTCGATGTCGGGGACAGGGACGGCGCGACGGCAGCAGTCAACGGTTGCTGCCGTCACATTGCTCTTGGCGCGCACGGGACATGGGCCGGTTCAGCCCTGACATCGGCGCAGCTGTTTGCCGCGTTCGGCGGCGCCCCGGAGCCGGGCGTGGTGTAGACCCATTACGAGCGGTACCCGCATAGGACGTCCGCCTCCGGTGTGTGCCGGGCGAACCATCAGGTCTTCGAGCGAGTGTAGTTGAACCGCGCTGCTACCCTCGCGTAGGCCCCCGACCCGGCTGACGAAGCGCACTTGCGTGAACGCATGGGCAGTCTCGGCAACCTGCCGGCGCACGATCGGACGCGCGAGGGCCGTGACTGGTATAGGGTCGCTCGGGTCTGGAACAAGCATTGCGACTGGGGGCGGGAAATTCCTTGGACCTGTTGGGCGGCATGAGCCGCGACGAGCTCCGCATCTGGTCTTGCGCCGCGGTGGCCATCTTCACATTCGCGGCCGGCCTCTGGCGCCCGCGCGGACTTCACTGGACCGCGCTGGGTTCCGTTCTGCTTTTCGCTGCCCTCAACGCAAGCGCCGGGGTCTACGTCCTGCACCATTTCCGTGACCCTCGCTGGTCCGCGGGCGGAGAGCCCCCGCTGAGTGCTCCGTCGCTGGCGGGGACACCAGTGGTGGGACAGTTTCTGGGCCCCCTGGACGTCGCGCTCAACGGGGTGGTCGGCAGCGTGAATGAATTCTTGGCTTTCAAGCAGGCGCTTCCCGTTGCGCTCGATTTCCTCGCCGTGTCCGGCTGGGCGCTGCTGGTGTCGTTCCCGCTTGCCATACTTGCCGCCGCCATCAGCCACGCCTTGGGCAAGCGTCGAAAAGCGGACTTCGAAAGATTCCGTGCCACCGTTGACACGCTCAAGGATGAACTCGAGCAGGTCAAGCGGCAGATCTCCACCTTGCATTCCGCCGACACAACGCACTCGCCGGGCGCCGAGATGTCTGGCGGCGCCCGGCGGATCGTGGATCGTGGCCAGAATCAACCGTCCTAACGGCGCGCTGCACATCGAGTGCGGTCGGCGGCCGGTCGGCCCAATGGCAACCGATCCAGGGACATGGAGCCCATTGTTACTGTGGGCGAATGACATCCCTGGAACTGCGCTGGACAACCCAGCTCACCGACAATGATTACGCGGACATGGCCCGGCTCTTCGACAGCGAATACGCCCACGTCCACGGTCCGTGGAATCCGAAGGACGGCTACGGGTACGCCAGCGGCGAATTGCACTCCTTAGCCCGGGTCGACGGCGACCTGGTCGGGTACGCCGCTGCGGAACGTCGCTTCGTGGGTGTGGGAACCGGCGAGGTCGTTGTGTTGGGCATCGGCGGGGTCGTCACCGCGGCCCCTGCCCGCGGCCAAGGCATCGGCCGCCAAGTGATCGCCTCTCTTCAGGGCGCCATGCAAAGTTCAGCGCGAGCCGACTTCGGCCTGCTTGGCTGCCGGCCAGAGGTCGTGCCCTTCTACCAGTCGTGCGGCTTCAGCCTCATCGAAGCTGTTATCCGGGACGTCTCTCCCGGCGATGCCAAGACCGTCGTTGAGAGTGACGGCCCAACCCTGGTCTGTTCCGGCACCCGGCCAGTCGAGGCTTGGCCCCAGGGCATCGTTGATCTTCGCGGATTGCCTTGGTAGAAACTGCTGCGGACTTCCGCCGCGGTGGGTAGCGAACCAAGGTTCGGGACGGTCACACGGCGAGCGCGCGAGGAACGGATTCCCCGATGCAACCGCAGGAACCACGATTGGCGGGGTTGCGCCAACGCGAAGGAGGGCAATGACGCTACTCATCCCGCAGATGCCACGGCAGCCGTTGCCTCCGCGCGGCGCCGTCGTCCTATCCCTTGGCCAACCGGAAGCGGGCGCATGTAGGTTAGGCGAATGAGTGAATCCTTTCGTGATTTCTTGCGCCGACTCCCGGACTTTCCCGATAGTCTTCCGGAATTCGACGCCGCGACCGCGCCGGAGGACCCCGCCTCCCTGTTCCGCACCTGGATCAAGGAGGCGGCGGCCGCCGGGGTGAGGCAGCCGCACGCCTGCAGCCTCGCGACCGTCGGCTCGCAAGGACAGCCGTCGTCCAGGATGGTCCTTCTCAAGGACATCGATGCCGAGGGCTGGCATATCGCCACATCACGAGTCTCCCGCAAGGGAGCAGAGTTGGCCGCCAACCCGCGAGCCGCCTTGAACTTCTTCTGGGCGCAACAGGGACGCCAGGTTCGGGTCGTCGGGAATGTCGTTGAGCTGTCCTCGGAAGCCTCCGCAGCCGATTGGCGCGGCAGACCTGCGCACGATGGCCAGGACAATCCCGACTGGCAACTGTATGCCGTGTCACCGCAGGAGATCGAGTTTTGGCAGGGACGCCATGACCGCAAGCACATAAGACATACCTATCGACCCCGGGGCTGACGAAGTCCCCTCACCCCAATCGCGGCCAGGATTGGTGGGCCGGCCGCACGTCGGGCATACAATCCGTCCATGCGTCTAGCAATCATTGGGGCGGTCCTGCTCGTCGCCGGCGTGGGGGCGGTGGCAACGGGCACCTTGCCGCAAGCCGAACTTGCGGCGCTGATCGGCCGCGTCGCTCCCATCCTGATGTTCGCTGCCGCGATGACGGTCGTGACCGAGCTGGCCAGCGTGGCCGGCGTTTTTCTCTGGGCTGCCCGCAGGTTCCGGCATTGGGGCCGCGGGCGCAGCGTCGTTCTGTGGATGTTCCTGGCGGTTTTCGCTGCACTCTGCACCATTTTCCTGTCCCTGGACACCACTGCGGTCCTGTTGACACCGATAGTCGTCATCGTGACCCGTCAGGCTGGCCTGCCGGTGCTGCCCTTCGCGCTGACGACGGTGTGGCTGGCGAACACCGCGAGCCTGCTCTTGCCCATTTCCAACCTGACGAACCTCTTGGCCCAGCACAGCTTGGGTGGCATCAGCCCGGCCGCATTCGCGGCCCTGATGTGGGGCGCGTCCCTCGCCGCCATACTCGTACCGCTGGGCTTCGTCGCCGTGGTCTTCCGCCGCGACCTACGCAAGCGCTATCCGCGAATACCGGTCGCCCCGATCCGAACCAACCCAACGACCGGCACGTCGCCGACTCCGAACTCCGATCGTGTACTGCTCGCCGGCAGCTCTATCGTGCTCGTCCTGCTGCTGCCGGCGCTGGTGTCCGGGATCCCCGTCTGGATTCCCGCGCTGGCGGCCGCGCTCCTCTTGGCACTGTTGTTCGCCCTCCGGCTTCCACGAGCGCTCAAGCCGTGGTTGGTCCCGTGGCCGCTGTTGCTGTTCGCCTCCGGCCTCTTTCTGGTCATGGAAACCGCACGCCATCTCGGCGCGCCCGCAGGCTTGGACCAGCTTGCGGGACAAGGTCAGACCCCCGCGGACCTCCTGCGGCTGGCGGCGGTCGGCGCGGTCGGTTCGAATCTTACGAACAACGTGCCCGCCTACCTGTTGGCCGAACCCTTGGCCGAGACGCCGCGACGCCTGGCCGCGTTGCTGATAGGTGTCAATGCCGGTCCGCTGATCACACCTTGGGCGTCACTTGCCACGCTGCTCTGGCACGATCGGCTCACCCGAATGAATGTCCTCATTACGTGGAGGGGCTACGCCCTCTTCGGCCTCGTCGTCGCGCCCCTGACGGTGATTGCCTCGGTGGCCGCCCTGGTGGCCACCGGTCCGTGAGGTGTCCGGCAGCGGGTTGGGGACAATCGGGCCAGAATAGAGAGCAGCGGCCCGGATCCCCGGCGCCCCGGGAGAAGGGCACGGCACATGCTCAGCCTGCAGGACATCGACCAAATCATTCTCAACGGAGGCATCGTTGTGGACACGGTAGGCGAGAAAATCGGCTCCGTGGAGCAAATCTTCACCGGCGGCGACTCCGGCGAGCCGGTCTTCGTCACCGTGCGAACGGGCTTGTTCGGCATGTCCGAGTCTTTCGCGCCGCTGGCCGGGGCGATACTCGAGGAATCCGTGATCAGGCTCGCCTACGTCAAGGACGCGGTAAAAAACGGACCCCGCATCGACAGCGAGCTCGGCACCATCACGGAGGCCCAGGAGCGGGAACTCTACGACTACTACGGGCTCGCGGTTGGCGCCTCCGACATGGAAGGCGACCCCTCAGCCCTCGCCGAAGAGCCTTCGCCGGGCGCACGCCCGGTGTCTGGGGTAGCCGCGCAGGAGCCCCCTCATCCTCATCCCCTTGGCGGCCCGCCGCGGCTGCCGCACCTACACAAGCATGTGCCCCCTCCCCGAGCGCATGGACCAGGTCCGACGCCACCTCACCACCCGCCTCGCCATCCACGGGACCCCGGGTCCAGGCCGTAGCACCAGCCGTTCCGGGAACCATGCCAGCGGAGCAACCCGAGGGGAGGCCGCTGCCCAAGGAGTACGCGGAGTCCGGCGGCAGACGTGGACCCCAGCGGCGCCCGCCCTCCGGCCAGCCCCTGCGCAGTGCTTGGCATCCTCACCAGAACGTGCGGCGGCGCTGTCGGCGACGCGCAGGGGGCCGGTGCCGGAATCGGAACAAGGGACCGGATGCTGCGCCCGGCTTCAACCGAAGTGATCGGCAGCGAAGTCTCGCTCCGGCGTGAGGGGCCGTTGGCGCTGCCAGTGTGCCCATAAGGATGGACACGCCGAGCTCCAGCCGGTGCGTCCAGTGGTCCGCTCAGGGCCGCCTATGCGGCAGGAGCGGCTGTCTCCTCGCCCCGCGCCAACAGTCGCCGCATACCGCCGCGCGAAAGCATAAGAATGATGATCAAGGCGGTCACCGGGAGGAAACCACCGAGCTGGACGGATTCGCCGAAGACAATCGCGACCAGTTCCAGCACCAGCAGCTTGCTCCCTGGGAGCACAAGCACCAGCGCGACGACGCTCACGGCCCGGATCGCAAAGGTCTCCCCCGTCCGGATGCGATCCGCTACCCCCTTCTTGACCCAGAGCACGATCTCCAGGACCACCTTGAGCAGGACGGCCGTCAGTAGCGCCAACAAGAACGTCTCCGAAATGACGGCCGGGAAGAGTTGGATAAAGACGCCGAGAACGACGAGATAGACGAGGACATCCACGAGATCGATCGGTCGGATCCGCATCCGCAGAGTGTATCGGCCCGACCGACGCTCCAACCAGAGGGCGGATGGACACGCTGTCGATCGAGGCGGCGCCAATTTTTGACGTCCACCAGCGTGCCCTCTTCGACGTGAGCGAGCCACCCTCCGCGGGCTGACTCAGGCCCGGGTCTCGGGGTAGCTGCCGTCGCCAAGGTCGGGATCGGGCAGGGTCCCGGCGGGGTCCACAAGGGAGACCGGACGACCATCGAGGCGCACGCGGCGCAGTCCCTCGAGCACCACACGGCGCCCGACGTCGGTGAAGTGGTCCACCCGCGTGGTGTCGAGGACCACCCTGCCGGCACCGACGTCGTTGGAGAGTTGCTCGACGACCACTTCCGCGTCGGTGAAATCCACGGCTCCCTGAAGCTCGTAGACGGTCCGGTCTCCCTCGAGGCGCACGTCCCGCACGGGAGTTGATCGGCCCCGCGAGGGCTGCATCAGGTGCATGCCCATGTCCCGCGAGAGGCGCTCGAACATCTTGACGCCGCGCACGCTGTTGCCATGGGAGTCGAGCCGTGGCGACACCGCGCCGATGCCGACCTGCCCGGGAAGGGCGCCGATCAGCCCGCCGGCAACGCCGCTCTTCGCGGGGATGCCGACGGTGGTCAGCCAGCTGCCCGCGGCGTCGTACATGCCCGATCCCGCCATCACCGCCAACGTGTGGCGGGCCGTCGCGGCATCGACCACGCGCTCCCCGGTCACCGGTTGCACGCCCCCGCAAGCGAGGGTGGCGGCCATCACCGACAGGTCGGTCGCCGTCACCATGATGGAGCATTGGCGGGTGTAGCCGTCCACGACGTCGTGCGCGCCGCCCGAGATGACGCCGTACGTTCGCAGCATGTGAGCGATCGCGAAGTTCCTGTCAGCCGTGGCCATTTCCGACTCGTAGACCGCGCGGTCCACTGCGAGGGCACGGCCCGCGAGACGCGAGAAGAAGTCCAGGACCCGCTCCACGCGCGCGTCCTCGTCGGCCTCCTCCCCCACCAGCAGTTGATGGGTCGCGATCGCACCGGCGTTGATCATCGGGTTCTTCGGCCGGTGGGTGCCGGTCTCGAGCGAAAGCTCGTTGAAGGCCTCGCCGGAGGGCTCGACTCCAACCGTCCGCAGGACCCGCTCCAGTCCACGGTCCATGATTGCCGCCGCGTAGGCGAACGGCTTCGAGATCGACTGGATCGAGAACTCCACGTTCGCGTCGCCTGCCGCATGCGTGTGCCCGTTCACGGTGGTCAGCGCGATGGCGAGCGTTTCTTCGGATGCCTCGGCGAGTTGGGGAATGTAGTCCGCGACGGCCCCGCCGTCGGCTCCTCGGACGGCGTCGACCACTTCAAGGAGGTAATCGGGAACCGGCGACTTCATGGCGGACTCTCCTTCGATTCGGCCCGGACTCCATACGGCGGGTCCTACTGTGTCCGGACACGCGGCGACCAGCGCGCTAGATCGGGCATTGACAGCCTAGCCGAACCAAGAATTGAGAACGGTTCCCCGCTGCTCCCCTGCACGCGCCAAGGGATCAAGGGACCAAGGGATCAAGGGATCAAGGGATCAAGGGATCACAGCAAAGGCACAGGTTTGTGCTAAGTGGGTGCTATTCGGCCGTGTCTAGCTTGTGCCATGAAGTATCAGCCGACGCAGATTTGGGTGAACAAGCATGCACATTGTCAAAACGCTTCATCGTCCGGCCAACGAACGGCGCCACGCGCAACCCTCTAGGGTTGGAGCCGAAATGCCTCGGGAAAGGGGCCGACAACCGAACTACCTGGGCCCCGGACGGATCTTCACCGTCTGCATGGTGCTCTACGCCGTCGGGGTGCTGACGTTCGGAATATACATGCTGCAGACGCTGGGCGACTTGACGATCCTTGCCTTTGCCTTGGTCAGCGCGCCGATCGCCGGACTGGTGGCCTGGGAGCACGAGCGCCAGTACCGGCGGGCGCCCGCCCGGCGACGCCAGCGCGGAGAAGACTGACCGACGCCGGCGCATGGTCCTCGGTTCGGCCCTTCCCTGTCGGCGCTGCGGCGCTCACAACACCGCCGGGCCGTCGCCTCACAGAAAGAGGGCGACCGATCCCGAAAGCACGGCCAGCAGTCCGGCCACGACCACCAGACCGATCACTACGGTCAAGACTCCGATGACGGCCAGACGGACCAATGTTCTCAGCTCGTTCATGTCAGCAACCCCTCCGACGTTTCACGACCACTGCCGCCATGCCGGCCCTCCGTTTTCCCGATTGATCCCCGGTGTGTGGGCGCACGCCCACACACTCCAGTGGAACCCAAGGTTGGGCGTTTAAGGATCCACCACACCGGTCGTTACTCACCCGGAATGATCCGTCGCCAGGCGACATCCTCCGGCCCATCCACGTGTCCCCACCGAGGGGCGGTCCAACGGACGTTCAAGGGCCCTTGTTCCGACCGCCGTGGCGAGACCAAACCGAAAGCGGGTAGCGTCGCGGGCATGGCACGCGTCCTTATCACCGGAATGTCTGGCGCAGGGAAGTCCACCCTCTTGGACGAGCTTGCTCGACGCGGGTACCAGACCGTCGACACCGACTACGACGGATGGACCACGTCCGACGACGGATGGGACCGCGCCCGGATGTCCGCCCTGCTCGCCGGTGCGCCCGACGTCGTTGTCTCCGGCACGGTCGCCAACCAGGGCCGGTTCTACGACCGGTTCGATCACATCGTCCTCCTCAGCGCCCCAATCGATGTGCTCATCGACCGCGTGAGGACCAGGAACAACAACCCCTACGGCCATTCCGAGGTCGAGCAGACGAGGATCCGGAACCATGTCCGAGACATCGAACCCCAGCTCCGCGCCGGCGCGACCCTGGAACTCGACGCGCGCCGCGCGGTCCCGGAACTCGCCGACGTGATCGCGCGTCTCACGGCCCCGACCCGTCCGCCCAGGAGTCCGCTTCCCCGCTAGTCTCCGTGCGCCGAGCCGAGCTCCGGGACATGGAGCCGACTCGGGACCCCGACGAGCCACCCCCACTTGTCGGCGCCGCGGGATAGCCTGAGGGCTCGGACTCGACATCTCCAGGGGGATAACGAATGACTGAACGACCCAAACCTCTCGCCGGCATGCTCCTTCTCGCGATTGCGATGTGGGCCGTCGCCGGGCCGATCGGCCTGTTCGCGGCCGCCATCTACACCCGGAACGGCGGAGGCTTCATCGTGCTGATCGCGGTACTCGTGAGCCTCACCGCCTTCGTCCTCGGCGTCATCGCCGCATACCGTGCCGCGTCCGCGCTCGACTTCATCGTGGATTCCATCCCGCAGCCGGTCATCGAGGCGACCTTGGACTCCGGCGCCAGTAGCACGTACCTGACGCCCGGCGCGGTCACGCCCATCCCCGCCCAACGGAACGCGCCGGAGTCCGCCACGACCGCGACGAACTAGAGCCGCGGCCGGCCCAGCCTGACCCGGCACGTGCGCGTAGGACGGGCGCCATTGTCGAGTGCGTGGCGGGCGCGGGCTGGAGGCGCCGTGCGCCCGAGCGCTCCCCCCGGTCCAACGGTCACGCCCGGCTATCCGGCGGCCGCGGCGTGACCTGACCGTCCCTCGAGTCCTTCCGCCGTCCGGGTGTACCCGGGCCGGCATTGGTCTTCCTGGTTATCAGCCACGTGACGAACCACAGGAGAACACCGATGGCCATCAGGCCCCCGGCCACCTGGTATTGGACGGGATCCCGGCCCACCCACGGTCCGGCGAGGAAGGCGCACAACAGTGCCGCCACCAGCGGCAGTTGTCCCGGCGACGTGAAAAACACCTTGCGGTGGGGATCCCTCTTGCGGCGAAGCACAACGCAGACCACGTTCACCAAGGTGAATACGCACAGCAGCAGGAACGCCGTCGTGCCGGACAGGTTGGCGACGATGTTGCTGTCCGGGTCGCTGCTGACGTACCAGATCAGTCCCAGCGCGAGGACGGTGGAGAACGCGATGCCGGCCCACGGCGTCCGCCGCCCCGGCAGCACCTTCCCCAACGGGCGGGGCAGCACGTCCTGGCGGGCCATGCCATAGATCAGGCGGCTCGCCATCAGCATGTTGATCAGTGCGGTGTTGGCCACCGCGAAGACCGCGAGGAACGGGAAGATCTTGTCGATCGGGAAGTCCGGGGAGCCCTTGTGAACGACCTCCAGGAGGGCGGCGCCCTCCGCTTCCCTGATCCCCTGAAGCTCGGTGGGCGAAAGCACGCTGACCACGGAGACCGCAACCAGCATGTACAGCAACACCGCGATGCCGAGTCCGGTCAGCATCGTCCGCGGGAAGATCCTTTCCGGATCCTTGGTCTCCTCAACCATGTTCACCGAGTCCTCGAAGCCGACCATCGCAAAAAAGGCTATGGAGGTCGCCGCGGTGACCGCCAAGAACAACCCCTTGTCCTGCGAGTCGTTGAAGACGACGATCTCCTCCAGGTTGCCGGTTCCCTGCGCCATCGCGTAGAAGCCGACCCCGATGACGATGCACAGGGCGATCAGCTCGACCAAGGTCAGCACAACGTTGAACTTCACGCTCTCGCCCACGCCGCGCAGGTTGATCACCGCCAGCAGGAGCATAAAGCCGAGTGCGACCGCGGTGACAACACCGCGTTCGGGCATGTCCATCCAGCCGTTGATCTCCAGGCCACCGAAGAAGTTTTGGGCGAGGACGTTCGCGGATGTCGAGGCACTGGTGATGCCTGAACAGACGACGGCGAACGCGACCAGAAAGGTGACGAAATGAATCCCGAACGCCTTGTGCGTATAGAGTGCCGCGCCGGCCGCCTGGGGGTACTGGGTCACCAGTTCCAGATAGGAGAAGGCCGTCAGGGTAGCGACGACGAAGGCGAGCAGGAAAGGCAGCCAGACTATGCCGCCGACGGTGCCGGCCATCGTCCCGGTCACCGCGTAGACGCCGGCGCCGAGGATGTCACCGACGATGAAAAGTAACAGGAGTTTGGGCCCGAGGACCCGCTTCAGCTCGGGTTCCCCGCCCTCGGGAGTGGCGTCGGAGACTTCGTCGGACGTGGTGCTCATGGCTGACCTCCACAGCGGATACACGAATCCTGAGAACTGCAGTTGGCCCCCGTCATGGAGGCGCCCTACCTCACCTTGGTCCCCAAGCCACAATTTGGCAACACCCGTGCGACGCCCTCCCGCCCCGGCGCCGAGGCACACAGGCTGGCGTGGCCCTCACCGGCCGCCGTCGTATCCCCGCGTACCGTTGTGACCCATGCCGAAGTGCGGCGCAGTTGCCCGCGTTCACTCCAGAAGCGAGGTCCCAATGAAGGTCAACGACTATGACAGCTTCGCCGAGAGCTACTCCGTTGAGAACGAGTCCAGCCTCCTCAACGGCTACTACGAACGGCCCGCGATGATCGAGCTCGCCGGGAACGTCGACGGCCGCCGCATCCTCGACGCCGGGTGCGGCTCGGGGCCCCTGTCCGCGGCGCTGCGTGATGGGGGCGCCATTGTGACCGGTTTCGACTCCAGCGCGGCGATGGTGGAACTGGCGAGGCGGAGGCTCGGCGCGGATGCGGCGCTGAGCGTCGGCGATCTCGGCCAACCACTCCCCTACGCCGACGGCGCGTTCGACGACGTGGTGGCATCGCTTGTCCTGCACTACCTTCGCGACTGGACGGAGCCACTTGCCGAGCTGCGGCGCGTCCTTGCGCCGGGTGGCCGCCTCATCCTGTCCGTCAACCACCCCATGGTCTACAGCTTCAACCATCCGGGCACCGACTACTTCGCCATCACGCGGTATTCGGAGGACTACGTCTTCAGCGGGCAGGACGCGGTCCTGACGTTCTGGCACCGGCCGCTGCACGCAATGACGGACGCGTTCACCGAGGCGGGATTCCGCATTGCGGTCGTCAGCGAACCGCCCGCCTCCGCGGACGCGCCCCGCGAACTCTTTCCGCCCCACCTCGGCGACCGGACGGCATTCTTGAGCTTCATCTTTTTCGTCCTGGAAGCGTAGCGGGCCGGCCGGATCCGAGCGGGCGGACGCCGTTGCTCGTCCCCCCGGCGGTTGTGGCTGCCCGGCGACCATGCTGGACGCTAGCCTCATGGTCTGCGCCATGCTCCTCGCGCTCGCGGGCGCCGCCGTCGTGTTCGTTGCACGCCACCGGCTCTCCGTGCGACGCGACCCCAAGCCATTCGATCCGGCGCCGCAGGAGAGTCGGGCCAACCCGCCGCCGTAGTTGGCTCAGCGAGGACGCTCATCCGGTTCCGTCCCTTTCCGCGACGGATGGCTGCCCGGACAATGCTCGACCATGACGGCTGGCGATGTCCTCCCTTGGGCGGGTTCCGCGGCTGAGTAGCTCCGATAGGGTGAAACGACCGCTCGCGGCGTTCCGAATGGCGCCCATTGGGCCCAACGGGAAGGCACCACATGCCGGGATGGACAGACGCGATCGCTTGGGGCGCCCGAGCCACGTCCGTGGAGCAATCCACTGGTGGCCGCGAAATACTGGTGGGCATCGTCTTCGGCACCCTACTGGTTGCCGCCGCTGTGTGGCTCGTTGTTTCGGGACGGAGGGATCCCCGGCGAAAGTCCGGCTCCCACGAGGAACACCGAATCGCAAGGGAGGCCCACCAGCAGCGGCCCGAGCAGAAGGCCGTGGCGGACACGCTCAGCAAGAACCACGTGCGCTTCGGGAAGACCTTCTAGCTGGGCGCCGCCCCGCCGGCCAGACTGGCACGGATCCGGTCCACCTCGGATGCCAGCATGCCGCGTTGGTCTCCCAGCCATCGGCGCACCTGCATGTCGAGTATTGCTTGGCACACGAGATCGTCGAAACCGAAGTGGTCTCCAAGCCGCGCGCGGGCTTCGTCCACGCTCTTGGCCCGCTCCACGATGTGGAAAACCTCTTCCCGCCGATCCTGGGCCTCGCCTATGCCGTCCGAGTCGACCACGCGAAGCGCGATGCAGATGTTCTCAACGCTGTTGGCGGTGCACAACCGGTAGTCTCCGGGGCGGATGGTGTCCGGGATGCCGTGTCCGGGCCGGGACCCCCGACGCAGATGTCGACCCAGCCCTTGCCCACGCCATGCCGCGGCGCCGGGATCGTCCTGTCCGGCGCCACGGGGCCCGTCACGCCACAGCCGGCGAGCATGGCGCCGAGGCATACGCCCATGACACCTATCGGCCCCGGCTTCCGGCCCGCGTTGGAGGAGAATCCGACCACGTACGTCCGGATCAACGCGGAGTTGTGTCGGGCTTCTCCCGGACGATCCCGTGCAGAGGCGTGTCGCTGCGCTGGAGTTCGGCCAGTGCGTCGGCGACGCCCCTCCGGACCGCGCCGCGAACGATTCCCGAGATGATGTAGGAGAAGATCGCAAGAAAAACGACCGTGAGAACCAGGCTGTTGAGTCCCGTGGCATCCATACGGCCAGCCTAGCGCGGCCAGCGGGTGCCCTTTAGGGCACCGAGTCCATGGAGCCTTTGATTCTCGCCTCCAGTGACTTCGGCACGGTGTGCCGGGCAATCAGCGACATGGCCGCGGGGTCCGCTTCGCGCAGCACCCCCAAGAGGATGTGTTCCACTCCGATGTAGCCGTCCTTGCGCTCCATCGACGCGCGCAGGCTGCATTCGAGTACTGCTTTAGCTCCGCGGCTGAACGGCATGTGCCCGCCTCCGCGTGAGCCGAAGAGCCCTCGTCGCGGGGCCGGTCCGGCCGCGTCCAGGGCGCCGGGACCGAATTGCGCATCCACGGCGCTCCGGACGGCATGGAGGTCAACGCCGACGGACTCGAGCGCGAGGGCGTCTTCCTGACCAAGGTCCGGGTTCATGGTCTGCACCTCCGCGCGCAGCCGGTCGGCGGTCAAGCCGGACTCGGACAATACGCCGGCCACCGGCAAACCTGAGGTTTCGGCCGCGGTGACCGCGCCGAGCAGCACGTGCACCGGAAGAATCCGCACGGCGCCCAGTGCGCGTCCGACCTCCTTTGCCGTGACGACGCTTTGGCGGGCCTGCGGCGTAAACCGTTCGAACATGACCTCACTTCACTTTCCGGTTGTATTTCTGATGCACCGCTTGCTTGCTGACGCCGAGTTCATCGGCAATCGCCTGCCACGACCAGCCCTGTGCGCGGGCATTGCCGACCTGGACGGCCTCCAGTCGGTCGCGGAGCCGGCCCAGTGCGACGACGGCCCTCAGTCCCGTCGCGGGATCCGGGCTGGCCGCCATCGCGGCGATCGGGGAATGATCTTTCATACGCGTCAATATAAGTTGACGCGCGTCGGATGTCAATGCAAGTTGACAAGGAGAACATCCGTGGCCGGTGGCGTGCGGACGAGCGGGCCGGCCCTCGACTCCTGGATGTCTCCGATCGACAGGATCTTCCCGTCTATCCGGGGTTTTCCGATCCCCTCGTGAACGGCATGCGGGTGCAAGGATGATGGCATGACGACAAACGCGGAGGCGCTTCTCAGCGGGCCCAGGGGGCGCCGCCTGTGTCTGGAACTCGCACGGGCGCTGGATGCGGACATCGACATCGCCGTGTTCTGCCTGGGGTACGACCTCGATCCGGGCCGCGGGACATCGAGGGTCACAGCCACGTCAGACGACGACGGCGCGCCGACTCGCGAGCATGCCACCGTCGAGCAGTTGATGTCAGCGCTCTCGTCCCTCGACCCGGCCAGCCTCGGAGAGGACCGGATCAGTGCCGCCCTCGAGCGGTCGGTCCAATCGGCGGCTTACTGGCAGCGCCCCGACGGGGAGGACACGCTCGCTGGCGTCCCCGGCGTCATGTCCGCCCTCTCCCCACTTGCGGAACGGGTCGTTGGCACACAATCCACGCAGTGGTGGGGAAAACCGCGCCGGGACGAGCAATGGGCCATCAACTGGCGACACTCCGATGCCCCGGTGGCCCCGCCAAAGGAACCGCTCGAGATCTTGGCCGCGTGGGCACGAGGCGTGCGCGCGGAGGAGGCGCAGGCCGCCCGCGAACACCCGCACGACCCCGCAGCCGATTGCACGGGATCGTGGTGGTCTATTCCGGCAGGGGTTTTCCAGACCGTCGGGCAGATCCCGTCCGGGCTACGCCTGGTGGAGGACTCGCACGATGCGGAGCATGCGACGACGATTCCCATTCGTGGACGCGGCACGACGTTCGAGATCCGCTCGGCCGAGGACTGGGCATCGCCCTGTCGCGCCCATCCGCTCGAGGTCACGGCCTCCCGCCGGCACGATTGGTTCCGCGCCACCGGACGCGACGGCCGATGGGTAAGTCCGGACTGGGAAAGTGTCGCGGGCGAGTGGGATGCCGTGCACCTGACCGCATTGGCCTACCTGGGCGGCGCGGCGCCCGCGATACCGGTGAACGCGGACACGGCATCAGTCATTGCCGGCTGGGATCCAGACGCCACGATTTGGCTGACGGGCGCCGCGGAAGAAGCGGAGGGCCCACGCGAGACCTGGCACCGCGCAAAACACGACGCCCCGTGGACCCCAGGTCGTGGCTCCGGGCGACGCGCATGACGGCTCGCGGCGACGAGGTGCCCCACCAACGCCTCGGAGCAGCGCATCAAACGCGCTGGGGGGCGAAGGGCTTCCCGCCTAGAGGCTGCGGTTGTTCGACTCGACGACCTTGGAGTCTGCCGGGCGGTCGGCGGTGCCCGCGTCGGCGTGGTTTTCGTCCTTCATCTGGCGCACCTCGGACTTGAAGATGCGAAGCGACTGCCCCATCGACCGGGCCAGACCCGGGAGTTTCGGAGCACCAAAAAGCAACAGCGCCAAAACGAGAATGATGACAATCTGCCATCCCTGAAGACCAAACATGGGAGCTTCCTTTCGTCCGTTCCAGCCTACGTCACATCCGTGTAGCGCCGGGTCGCCCCGGGCGAACCGGCGAGTGGATGCCCCTACGCTTCGGGGCGCTCACGTAGCCAGAGCGCAAGAACCAGCGCCGCGCCGCAAACCCAAGCAGCCAGCGGCCATCCCCACGCGCCGGGTTCGGGTGGAAGCAGCGCGCCGTCCATCTGCCAAGGCCACAGGGCCCGCAACGATCCCAGGATTAAGCCGATGCTGGCCAGGAGCGTCGCCCTGCGGTGGACCGTCAGCAGGTAGGCGAGGAACCGGACGAACGTCCCGACCCCGGCGGCCGCACCAAGGACGAAGACTGCAAGATATGCGAAGTCCCTGTCACCCACCGCCGCGAGTGTCGGCTCGTACATGCCCAAGGTAAGCAGGATGAACGAGCCGGACAACCCAGGCAGGGCCAGTGCGCAGACCGCCACGGCGCCACTGAGGGCGATCACCCACCAGGTGGGATCCTCGCGCGAAGGCGCGGGCAGGCCAAGGAGGAGGAACACGACGCCGGCGATGCCGAGCACCAGCACCGCCTCGGTGGCCAGCCTTGGCGCGGAACCCGACACCGTGCCGCGAACCATTGAGGCGGGCACCAGAAGGCTCGCAGTCACCATGCCGAGGAACAGGGACCGGGTGAGGATGGGCTGGGCCTCGACCAGGTGGTGGAGCGGTCCGGACAATGCGAACAGGGCCATGAACATCCCTAAACACAGCGGCAAGACCATGGGCCACTCGACGCGGCGGAAGCTGGCACGGGCACGCACCCTCGTTCGGCGTCTCGCGCTCATCACGACCGCGTGGACGAGGATGCTGGCCGACTCGATGAGCCGCTCGTAGAGGCCGAGGATCAGCGCGACCGTCCCACCCGAGACACCGGGAACCAATTCGACGAGACCGATGAGCGCACCGCGAAACACATGGCCTATCTTGATTCGAACCTGGGCGAACGGGCGCGGCGGGACAGCGACTGATTCTGGGGGCATCACCCAACCCAATCCCATCGGACTGGAGCTTGTCCCCGACACACGGCGGAGGTGACCACCTTGTGACCTGCCGATTTCCATCGCCGCCCTCGTTCGGCCGGGGCGGTCACCGCCCGTTGCGGTCGTTGGCCATGCGCCTATTCGACGCTACGCGTGAGAGCGGTGAGGAATTTGGCGACGGCTGCCAGCTCGGCCGGAGTGAGGGATTCGGCCGCGGCCAGCATCCGCCGGTGCATCTCCCCGAGCGTGGACCTCACCTCGTCGTCGCTCTTGGCCGTCGGCATGATCGCCACCGAGCGACGATCCTCCGGATGCGCGACCCGCTCGGCGTACCCGTCACGGCACAGCCGGTCCACCAGTCCGCTGGCGGACGCGCTGGTGATTTGCAGGGCCTCGGCGAGGTCCCGCTGCCGGACCAGGCGGTCCGACCGGGCCTCACGGAGGAGGAACCGGAGCGCGACCAAATCCGTCTCTCCCATGCCCATCGAGTCCCGGGTCCTCAGCCGCATCCGGCGCTCCGCCTCCCGATACGTGCGCAGCAGGTTCAGCACATCCACCGGGTCGGGCCCGGACCCGGAGTCCTGGTACCAGTAGCCGCCCTCGCTCGTCGTTGAGGTATCGATGGTCACGGCCCTCCTTCGGTCGGCGGCCCGCCCACTGGGCCAACAGCTTGCGCATCGCAAAACATTTTGTATAGGCTGACTAACAATTAGTTTACCGAACCCATACTACCGCAGCGCCCGCCCCTTACGCCGTAAGACTACGGAGGGGTCCGCCTGATGCACGTGAGAGGGACGGACGATGAGCACGACAACCGAAGCGCCGCGGACCGGCCATACGCCGGTCAGGCCCTTCTCGTGGGAAACCAGAACCGCCATGCTGGCGCGCAGCGCTTCCCGAGCCGCCCTGGAGCTGCCCGGAGTGATGCACGCGGAGTTCAGGGTTGCCGGCGGACCCTCCGCACTGGTCCTGCACGTGGACTGCCGGCTGCGCCAGCAGGGCGACCCCTCGTCCACGATGAAGCGGATCGCGGACTCGATCGTCGAAGACCTCGAAAACTTCATCGGCGTCCGCTTCGCCGAGCGCCACCTCGACTTCACGATCTCCGAGTCGCCGTCGAAACCCGCACCCGCCGCCACCGCGCACCCGCTGGCCGAGGTTCCCGGCATGGCCGCCGACACCCGCGACCTGCCCACCTCCCCCCTCGGGGACCCGCTGGGCACACACACCGCACCCAGGAGAGCCCGCGGCACGCGAAAGCTCTCGACCGCCCCCTGAACCGGGCCGCCGGCCCCGCGGCGCGGCCCCCACCAACGCGTGCCCGGAATCCTCCGGACACCGGCCAAGAAACACCAACCACGAAGGAGAACACCATGGGACTCGGAGACAAGATCGGGAACAAGGCCCAGGAGACCACCGGGAAGGTCAAGGAAGGCCTCGGCGACGCGACCGACAACCACCGCCTCGAGGCGGAGGGGAAGGCCGACCAGGCCGAAGCCAACACCAAGCAGGCCGGCGAACACGTCAAGGACGCCGCGAAAGACATCACCAACAAGTAGACCGCCCGGGCCGCCCCACGACGGGGCGGCCCGCCCGGCCGCCCTCCCGGCGGCCGCACACCAAAGGACACCACCCCATGATCGGTTTCATCGTCGCAGGACTCGTTATCGGCGCCCTCGCACGCCTCGTCAAGCCGGGCAAGCAAAACCTAGGCCTCATCGCCACCCTCCTGCTCGGCCTCGCCGGATCCGTCATCGGCGGGCTCGTCGCGAACCTCCTCGGCACCGGGGACATCTTCGAACTCAACGTCATCGGCTTCGTCGTCGCGGTGATCGCGTCCGTCCTGCTCATCGGCGTCGCCGAGAGCCTCGCCGGACGCCGCAGCGCCCGCCGCTAGCCCACGGGATCGGGCCCCGCGATTCGACCGACCGGGACTTTGCCCTACGGCTTTCCCCCGGCTATTCGATGCAATTTGTGAGCGTGGTCAGGAATTTGGCCACGGCCGCCGTCTCCTCCGGGGTAAGGGACTCGGCGGCGGCAAGCATGCGCCGATGCATCTCCCCCAGAGTGGACCTGACTTCCTCGTCGCTCTTCCGGGTCGGCCGGATGGCAACGGACCGGCGGTCCTCGGGGTGGTCGATCCTCTCCGCGTAGCCGTCGCGGCACAGCCTGTCGACAAGGGCGCTGGCGGATGCGCTGGTGATGTCAAGGGCCTCGGCCAAGTCCCTCTGGCGAATGGGACGTCCGGTCCGGGATGCCCGAAGCAGGAAGCGCAGGGCTATGAGATCCGTTTCCCCCATGCCCATCGAGTCGCGCGTGCGATGGCGCATCCGCCGCTCGGCCTCGCGATACTTGCGCAGGAGGTTGAGGACGTCGACGGCTTCAGGACCCGAGCCCGAATCCTGATACCAGTAGCCCGCCCCTCCCCCACCAATACCCTCGTCACCCATACCTGTCCCCATTCCTCGGTCATTCCGTTACACGACAGCATAAATCTCTTGCGCCGAGCCCTCTGCAACATATAGCCTGTCTAACCATTAGATTATCGAACGATAACTTTGATACCACGGTCGGGGATGCGGGACCGGAGGAGTCAACTATCCGTGCACGGACCAACAAGACGAAGCGGGGCGAGGCATGAAGACTCAGGAGGAGCATCAGCTCAGGACCTTGCAGGAAGCCGTGCGCGCATCTTTCATCAGCCAAGGGGACCTCTGGCAGACCTACTCCCGGCTGGGCGGGATTGCCGGTCATGTCGAGGTAGAGGCCCACATTTGCGGGCTCGTCCCACTTCCGAGCGAGGAGCGCGACCTCTTGGCCACCGCCGCCAATGCGCTCATCGACGCTCTACCCCCGCTGCCCCGCGCAACCTACAGTAATGGCCGCAACGAGTGGTTCCCCGCCGGTACGCCGACTGATTAGGTTCCAATCAAAGGGACTGGTCCGTCCAATGGCCGGTCCGGCTTGTCCACCTCGCGCCTTGCGCAGCCATGTGCTCCACGATGACTCTCGCCCGCTCCGCCGGCGAGCTCCCGTCGATCTCGGACGTCCCCCCGTTGTGGAGGAAGACAACGTCGCCACGACCGAGCGGCGTGGTCTTGCGGCAAAGAACGGTTCCGACGACCTGACCGTAGCGCAGTTCGATGCGAAGGTGTTCTCCCTGGTCCGCCACGCCCGTGACCGCTGCGGGCGAATGGTTCCTCAGTTGGCTGAGCAAGTTGTGCATGGCCCGGTCCTTTCAATCGTGCTGAACCTTGTGTGTCCACAACTCGGCAGGACGCCGTAGCAGGGGAGAGATTGTTGCGTCGGGCTCCTGGTGCCGCATGGGCCCGAACGGGCCGGCCGAGGTCAGGCGGGAAGCGTCGCGAGGTCGTATTCGGCCGCGTGCAAAAGTCGCCTCTCCCCGGTGCCGTACTCCCACACCCACAGGACACCCAAGCCAGGGGCGGCGAGATCGACGCGCCCGCGGATCTCGACGCCGAGGACATCCGTGGCCAGAACCTCCTCTCCCCCGGCGAGTGTGCCCAGCATGTCCGTTCCCCTCATCGGGTCCCCCTCCCCTCGGCCGGTGCGGCATGTCCCTCTAGTGTCCCCGGCGACCGCGGCCGGCGGGTTACCGCGGTGTTAAGTCTTCGGTCGCCGGGCGGGCCACGGCACCTGTCGTCGGAGGCGAAAGTGGCCGGCCCGGTGCGGGGCGACCACAACCGGGGCCGCCGATCCTTACCGCCCCGAACGGCCGTCCCCTAGAATTGGCCGATGCCACAGGACTCGCCAGACGGCGCGCAGTTGGGCAACCCGGGCATCTGGTACGTCGCCTACGGCTCCAACATGCTCCCGTCCCGCTTGCGCCGGTACCTGCCCTCGCGGAGCGAGCCGCTTCGCGCGCGCCCCGTCCGACTCCGAAACATCGTCTATTTCGCCGGTCAGTCCAGGGTCTGGGGCCAGTCGGTCGCATTCTTGACGCCGACCGCGGACGAACACGCGCCACCCCGGACCCTGGCCGTCGCCTACCGCGTCACCGAGTCCGAGCTTCACGACGTCGCGGTCGGGGAGAACGCGGTCGACTTTGCCTTCGACGGCTTTCTCCCGTCCCTCGTCGAAGTGGCGTCCGCCGTCGAATTGCCGGTGATTGTCGACGCATCCCCCTATCGCGGCAAGTACAACCTGCTCCTGCGGCTTGACGACATCGAAGGGTCGCCCGCGTACACCGTGACCACGAGCCGCGACCTGAAGCGCGGACGCCCCGCCGCCGGATACCTCGACGTCATTGCCCGCGGGCTCGCGACCGCCCCCAACACGCGCTGGTCCACGACCGAGGCCTCCACCTATGTCGGGGAGCTATGCGCGTCGGGCAAGGTTTGATAACGGGCAGCCCCTAGATGCCAAAGTGCGAGGCACTGTGCATAGGATGCCGGTGGGGCCGCGGCCAATGGGGGCAACGGCAGCACGAGGGGATTGTCATGGCCTTGGGCACGCGTACGCGTCAAATGCACGAAACGGGTGGGCAGAAGGTCCCGCCAGACAACTCGCCCGCCGTCCGGGAACCCCGGTGGAGGACGCGGAGCGTCCTCTTGCCTTCCGGTCTCGCAGCGGCTGGGGGCCTGCTGCTGGGCGGCCTGGCAGGCGGGGCGGTCGGCGCCGCCCCGGTCGCGGGCATGGAGCAACGGATCGCCGATCTGGCCACCGCCAACCGCGCTCTGACAAGCGAGCGGGACGCACTGGCGAAGGACGTCGATGCCGCCACAGCGCAGGCGGAGGCGGCGGTCGCGGAGCTGGAAGGCGCGAGGGCGGAGCTCGCGGGGCGCGAGTCGGCGGTCAGAAGGGCCGAAGAGCACCTGGCGGGCGAGCAGAAGAAGTTCGACGAAGCCGTCGCCGACCGGAAAGCCGACTCGGTCGGGCAGGGCGTTTTCGAGGTTGGTGTCGATGTGAAGCCCGGCAAGTACAGGACGGCCGGACCGGACGGATCCAATTCGGTTGGGTGCTACTACGCGTGGATGGCCTCCAGCGACGCAGGCTCGAGGATTTTGGACAACAACATCGTCAAGGGCCCGGCGGTCGTCACCCTGAAGAGTGGACAGTTCTTCGAGAACGCCACTTGTCAGGACTTCATCAGGCTCTAGTTGTCGCCACCGCGTGGTTGAATGGGCGAACAGCCATCGACCTGGGGGACGAAATGGACAATTTGGGGACCGTACTTTCTCGCACACGCCGGCACATCCAGGCGCTAGACGCACGCCATCCATCGGCTTCGTGGGACGGGGCCAGGCGCGCCGTCCGGATTGCCGAGGAGGCGTATCGTCTGGAGGCGAATCCCAGCACGGCGCAGCGCGAGGAGATCGAGGCGTGGGCGGCCCGGTTCCGCCGACCACAGCCGATCGCGCACCCGACTGCCCGCCCCGCGGATGCGCCGCGGATACTCCTTGACATCAAGGAGCGGCTGCGTGAGATCATCGCCCGCACCGACCGGCTCGTCGGTGACGGCGCGGGCGCCATGGCCACGCTGGCGGCGCGGCAACCCGAGAGGCGAAAGATCCAGCGCTTGGGAGCGGGCTCCGACCCGCTGGACGCCCACCGGCTCCAGATTCGCCGCGAGCTTGCCGACCTCCGGCTCAAGGTCGGGAAGCTGCCGGCCTACCAACACGGGCACTGGAACATGCTGATCGAACTCCAGGAACGCCGTGTCCCCCACCCCGAGCGGGTGCCACTGGCCGCGACGCGCGACGCGTCAGGTGAACGGTCAGCATCCGGCCCGGTCGTCGCCTTCCGGGGCGCAGCGCCCTCCCTCGGCACCGGCCGCTAAAACCCCTCGCACCGCGGCGCCGCGGAACCAACGGCGTGGCCTTCCGGACTCCCGCCCTGCGCACTACCCTTGCCGGTATCGCCGCTCCACCGGCGCAACCCACGCGCGAAGATCCGATTGAGGGCCAGTCCGTGCACCCCTTGCTGCAGCTGCTGTTCTCGCTGATCGTGGGTGCGTCGGCGGGTCTCGCCCTGGAGTCCTTGGAACGGTTGGAGGGCTGGCGAACGCGCTGGGCCAAGGCGTTGCGCACCATCGCCGCCGTCGTGGGGGTGATCGAGCTCGTGCACTGGGGCGTCCCGTTTCTGGACTTCGTCGCGGGCGGCGCTGCGGCGTACGGCGCCGCGCGCGTCAGGCGCGAGGGGCGATCCGGGCTGCAATCCGCGGATGTCCCGGACCGCGCCGCGCCCCCGGACCGCCCCGAGGATCGCGGCGACGACGGCTGTTGACCGCTGCCGGGCCCCGGCCGGGCGGTCCCGGCCGGGGGTCCCGATCGGCGGGTCCCGGTCGGCGGTCCGGCGGGCTAGTGGCCCATGCCCAGTCCACCGTCGACCGGGATGACCGCGCCGGAGATGTAGGCGGCCTCGTCCGAGGCGATCCAGCGCACCACGTTGGCGACCTCTTCGGGCTCCGCGAAACGCCCGGCGGGGATTCCCGACAGGTAGCTCTTCTGCGTTTCTTCCGGCAGCGCCGCCGTCATGTCCGTGTTGATGAACCCGGGAGCCACAACGTTGGCGGTGATGCCGCGCGAACCCAGTTCGCGCGTGAGGGAACGCGCGATGCCCACCAGCCCCGCCTTGGACGCCGCATAGTTGATCTGGCCCGGCGAGCCGTACAGCCCGACCACCGACGAGATCAGCACCACACGCCCCTTCCGCATCCGGATCATGCCCTTGGACGCTCGCTTGATCACTCGGAATGCGCCTGTGAGGTTGGTGTCGATGACGGAGGTGAAGTCCTCCTCGCTCATGCGCAGCAGCAGCGTGTCCTTGGTGACACCGGCGTTGGCGACGACAACCTCGACCGGCCCGTGCTCCTGCTCGACGGCGGTGAAGGCCTCGTCGAGCGACCCGGCATCGGTCACGTCGGCCTTCACGCCGAAAAGGCCCTCGGGAACGTCGCCGCTGCGGTACGTGATCGCCACCTTGTCGCCATTGGCGAGGAAGGCGCGGGCGATGGCCAGCCCGATTCCACGGTTTCCACCGGTGACAAGGACACTGCGCGGGACGGACGTGTTTTCTGGCATGGGTTTCCTCCGGGGATGTGCAGGCTGGATTCTGAGCCATACTACCGCCGCGCCCGAGGCACGCGTTCTCCCCAGCCCGGTTCGTCCCCCGCCGCACCGGGTGAGACAATGGTGCGGTAGCCGACGGAAGAGCCATGACGCACCCACCGCACATTCAGCACCGACAGCACGACCCCGACGAGCCCGTGTACAGCATCACGGACGCCACGGAGTCGCGCTCGGCCGAGATGCACTCCCGAATGGTCAAGTACACCATCTCGATGAGTGTGCGCTTGGCCTGCTTCATCGCTGCGTTCTTCACGTCCGGCCCGCTGCAATGGGTCTTCCTGGCCGGCGCCATCTTCCTGCCCTGGTTCGCGGTGGTGGTCGCCAACGGCGGCGCCGACAGGAGCAAACAGGTGAGGAGCACGTCCCTGCTGGATGCCGCGCCGTTGACGGCCATCGGCCAGTCACCAAGCGACCGGACCGCAGACCGCGAGCCGACCGCGGAGGGCGGCTTCGCCGAGGGGCGGACGAGCACTCCGGCGGCCGATCCGGAAGGGAATCCGCCGGACGGGGAATCCGACACCCTCGAGGGCGAGCTGGTCGAGGAAGATCCGCGCCCCCCGGAGGGAGGCCAGGCCCAATGAGCCTTTTCGACCAGCTCGCCGGCGCGTCCGGACCCAAGACCCCCACCTGTTCCCGCAAAGCGTGCGGCGCGGAGGCGACGTGGCAGCTGCTGTGGAACAACCCGCGCATCCACACCCCGGAGCGGCGCAAGGTATGGCTCGCCTGCGACGAACACGCCGACTGGCTGCACAATTACCTTTCCGAGCGGGGGCTCTTCAGGGAGTCGCTGCCCCTGGCACCGTCCGCACCACCCCAGGAGTCCTAGACCGTGTACCGTTTTCTCGCCAGCACCCGATGGCTCGGCTGGTTCCTGATGGTCTGCGTCTTCGCCGCCGCCTGCGCCGGGCTGGGCAACTGGCAGATGAACCGGTTGGACGACGCCCGCGCCGACAACGGGCTCGTCGAGGCGAACTACGACGCGGAAGCCGTCCCGTACGCCGAGGCCGCCGGAGCCTTCGAGTCCCTCCCGGAGGGGGACACCTGGCTTCCCGTCACTCTGCGCGGCGAGTATCTCGCCGAGGACACGACAGTGGTGCGCAACCGGCCCCTCTCCGGCGCGCCAGGATACGAGGTCCTGGTCCCGTTCCGGACGGAGGGAGGCGACGTGGTCGTCGTCAACCGGGGCTGGTTGCCGATCGGCAACGAGACGGCGGGACGCCCGGACGCCATCCCGGCACCGCCCGGGGGGACGGTCGACGTCGTGGCCCGCCTGAAAATCGGCGAACCGCACGTCCAGCGAACGGCGCCGGAGGGGCAGCTCGCGTCCATCGAACTGCCAAAGTTCGAGCAGATCCTCGGCTACGACATCGCGACGGGGGCGTTCGGCGTGCTCTCCTCCGAGGACCCGGCGCCGGCGTCCTCCCCCGCGGCGCTTCCGCGGCCCGAGGTGGACGAGGGCAACCACCTCTCCTACTCGCTGCAATGGTTCGCGTTCGCGGTCCTGGGATTTGTGGGGCTGGGCTATGCGGCGAAGCAGCAGGCGCGGATCAACCGCGAAGACCGGGAGGCGGCGGCGGAGGCAGCGGCCGCCGGCGTCGAAGTCCTGCATTCGGCCTACCGCGCCCCGCGACGCCGCGCAGCGAAGCGGCGCGACGGGCAGCCAACGGACGAGGAGCTCGAGGACGCCTACGTGGACGCGCTGGAGACCGGCCCCCAGCGCTAGGTCGAGGGCCGGCGGGACCGCCTAGGCCAGGGTGACCAGGTCCAAGTAGCTGTCGTTCCAGAGATCCTCGTCGCCGTCGGGCAACAGGACCACACGCTCCGGGTTCAGCGCGGCCACCGCCCCCTCGTCGTGGCTGACCATCACCACGGCGCCGGGGTAGTTGCTCAGCGCATTGAGGATCTCCGCGCGGCTGGCGGGGTCCAGGTTGTTGGTGGGCTCGTCGAGCAGCAGGACGTTGGCGCTGGACGCCACGATCGTGGCCAGGGCGAGCCGCGTCTTTTCGCCGCCGGAGAGGACCCCGGCGGGCTTGTTGACATCGTCGCCGCTGAACATGAACGAGCCCAGGATCCCCCGGACCTCCGCGTCCCCGAGCGACGACGGCGCTGCGGAACGCATGTTCTCCAACACGCTCCGCTCGGTGTCGAGGGTTTCGTGCTCTTGCGCGTAGTAGCCCACCTTGAGTCCGTGGCCCGGGATGATCTCGCCGGTGTCGGGCTCGGCCACGCCGGCGAGCATCCGCAGCAGGGTGGTCTTGCCGGCGCCGTTCAGCCCCAGGATGACCACCTTCGACCCGCGGTCGATGGCGAGGTCCACGTTGGTGAAGATCTCCAGGGAGCCGTAGGACTTGCTGAGGCCCTCTGCCATCATGGGGGTTTTGCCGCAGGGGGCCGGGTCCGGGAAGCGCAGCGCCGCGACGCGGTCCTGGGCACGGACCTCTTCGAGGCCGCCCATCAGGCGGTCCACGCGCTTGAGCATGCTCTGCGCGGCGGAGGCGCCCGAGGCGCGTGCCTTCATCTTGTTGGCCTGGGCAAGCAGCGTCCCGGCCTTCTTCTCGGTGTTGGCGCGTTCGCGCTTGCGGGCCCGCTCGTCCGTCTCGCGCTGTTCGAGGTAACGCTTCCAGCCAAGGTTGTAGACGTCGATCGTGGCGCGGTTGGCGTCGAGGTGCAGGACCTTGTTAACGGTTGCCTCCAGCAGGTCGGTGTCGTGGGAAATCACGATCAGTCCGCCCTGGTGTCCCTTGAGGAATTCCCGAAGCCACGCGATGGAGTCGGCGTCGAGGTGGTTGGTGGGCTCGTCAAGCAGGAGCGTCTCGGCATCGGAGTAAAGGATGCGGGCCAGTTCCACGCGGCGGCGCTGTCCGCCGGACAGGGTGCGCAGCGGCTGGTTGAGGAGGCGTTCGGGCAGCGACAGGTTGTTGGAGATCGCGGCGGCCTCGGACTCGGCGGCGTAGCCGCCGCTCGCCATGAACTCCGCCTCGATGCGGTCGTAGCGGTTCATCGCCTTGTCGCGGACCTTCGGGTCGTCGCTGCCCATCTCGTCTTGGCACTTCTTGAGCTTGCCGACGACGACGTCGAGCCCGCGGGCGGAGAGGATGCGGTCGCGGGCAAGCTGCTCCATGTCCGGCGTGCGCGGATCCTGGGGCAGGTAGCCGACGGTTCCCGTGGAGGTGACGGCGCCGCCGGCCGGGATGCTCTCCCCGGCCAGCACGCGGGTCATTGTGGTCTTGCCGGCACCGTTGCGGCCAACCAGCCCGATCTTGTCGCCCCTGTCGATCCGGAAGGAGACGCCCTCCATCAGGAGGCGAGCACCGGCGCGGAGCTCCAGGTCGGCAACGGAAATCACGGGGGGAACCTTTCGGAAGGGGGATGGCGCGGACAACGCAACTCTCCATTGTACGTGCATGGACGGGCAGCCGCCTCCAGTGACCCCCGACACTCCCCCCGCCGGGCAGGAATTGCCCCCTGAACCGAGGGTGGAGGCCCCCGGGGCGCACCCGGGAGTACTCTCTAGCCATGAGCTTCAACGACGACGCAAGGCTTGATTCCTCCCGCGTGCGGGACTCCCGTGGGCGCGGAGGACGCGGCGGCAAGATCGCGGCGGGCGGCGGAGGAATCCTGGTGCTGCTGATCGCCAGCCTCCTCGGCATCAACCCGGCCATTCTGGAGGGACTCGGCCTCGGCGGCACGGAACAGACCCAGGAGGAGCCGACCGGGCCGGCGGCGATCGAGGAGTGCGAGACTGGCGCCGACGCCAACGAGCGCGTGGACTGCCGCATCCTCGCCACCACGGCGAGCCTCGACGCCTTCTGGATCCCCTACCTCCAGCAGTACAACGAGCAGGTGGAGCAGCCCGCCGTGGAGCTGTTCGACGGAAGTGTGGACACACAGTGCGGGACCGCCACGAGCGCCGTCGGTCCGTTCTACTGCCCCGCGGACCGGTCTGCCTACTTCGACACGGAGTTCTTCGGTGAGCTCGAGTCCAGGTTCGGGGCCGACGGCGGGCTGCTGGCCGAGGAGTACGTCGTCGCGCACGAATACGGGCACCACATCCAGAACCACATCGGCACGCTGGCGGCCTCCCAAGAGGGCGGCACCGGACCGACCTCCGGCGCCGTAAGGGTGGAGTTGCAGGCGGACTGCTTCGCGGGGCTCTGGGCCGCGCACGCAGCGCAGACCAAGGATTCCGCCGGGCGGCCCCTGATGAAGCCCTTCACCCAGGACGATCTCCGTTCCGCGCTGTCGGCGGCGGAGGCCGTGGGCGACGACCGCATTCAGGAGGCGGCGACGGGCCAAGTGAATCCGGAGGGCTGGACGCACGGATCCAGCGCGCAGCGCCAGGCATGGTTTATGCAGGGATACCGCACCGGCGACATCAACCAGTGCAACACCCTCGAGTCCGGCAACCTCGACCGGCCCTGACGGGCAACTGAAGAAGGCAGCGGCCCCACCGTCGGTGGGGCCGCTGCCTAGTCGCTGCCGTCAACGCCGGCGGCGTTTTGCGTCTAGATATTGAAGCCGAGTGCCCGCATCTGGTCGCGGCCGTCGTCGGTGATCCGCTCGGGACCCCATGGCGGCATCCACACCCAGTTCAGCCGGTACTCGTCAACGACGCCGCTGATGGACTGGCTGACCTGCTCCTCGATCACGTCGGTGAGCGGGCACGCGGCCGTGGTAAGGGTCATGTCGATCAGCAACGCGCCGTCCTCGGCGTACTTCAGCCCGTAGAGCAGTCCAAGGTCCACCACATTCACCCCAAGCTCGGGGTCGATGACGTCCTTGAGCGCCTCCTCGACGTCCTCCAGCGGGGCCTGAGCCGCCCCCTGGGCCACGTTGTTCTCGGCGGTCATGGCTAGGCCTTCACTGCCAGGAAGCGGTCGTAGCCCTCGTCCTCGAGGCGGTCGGCGAGTTCCGGGCCGCCCTGCTCGGCAATGGCGCCGTCGACGAACACGTGCACAAAGTCGGGCTTGATGTAGCGCAGGATCCGCGTGTAGTGGGTGATGAGCAGCGTGCCCATCTCGTTCTCCTTCTGGGCGCGGTTGACGCCCTCGGAGACCACCTTCAGCGCGTCGACGTCGAGGCCCGAGTCGGTCTCGTCGAGGATGGCGAACTTCGGCTTGAAGAGCTCCAACTGGAGGATCTCCACGCGCTTCTTCTCTCCGCCGGAGAAGCCCTCGTTGACGTTGCGGTTCGCGAAGTCGGCGTCGATCTTCAGGTCGGCCATGGCCGCCTTGACGTCCTTGGTCCAGTGGCGGAGGCTGGGCGCCGTTCCGTCGATGGCCGTCTTGGCCGTACGCAGGAAGTTCGTCATGGTGACGCCGGGAACCTCGACCGGGTACTGCATGGCCAGGAACAGGCCGGCGCGGGCGCGCTGGTCCACGCTCATCTCCAGCACGTTCTCGCCGTCGAGCAGGATCTCGCCGGACGTGACCGTGTAGCGGGGGTGGCCGGCGATGGTCGAGGCCAGCGTCGACTTGCCGGAGCCGTTGGGGCCCATGATGGCGTGGGTCTCGCCCGTCTTGATCGTCAAGGTGACGCCCTTGAGGATCTCCTTGGTGCCCTGCTCGGTGTCGATCGAGACGTGCAGGTCCTTGATTTCCAGAGTAGACATTGGTGTCCGTTCTCTCCTGTGTGCCGGCCGCGCCGGCGTGGTGGGCTGGTGGGGGTGCGGCGCGGGGCCTAGTTTTCGGTGGCGGCGAGCTCGCGCTCGACCGTTTCGTTGATCCGCTCTTCGAGCTCGGGCACGCCGATCTGCTGAATGATCTCGTTCAGGAAGCCCCGGACCACCAGGCGGCGGGCGGTCTTCTCGTCGATGCCGCGCGACATCAGGTAGAAGAGGTGCGCGTCGTCGAATCGGCCCGTGGTGCTGGCGTGGCCCGCACCCTTGATAAGCCCGGTTTCGATCTCGAGGTTCGGCACGGAGTCGGCGCGTGCGCCATCGGTGAGAACCAGGTTGCGGTTGGCCTCGTACGAGTCCGTTTCCTCGGCCTGCTTGCGGATCAGCACGTCGCCAACCCACACGGTGTGCGCATCCTTGCCCTGCAGGGCACCCTTGTACAGCACGTTGGACGTGCAGCGCGGGACCGCGTGGTCGACGAACAGGCGGTGCTCCAGGTGCTGGCCGGCGTCCGCGAAGTAGAGCCCGAAGAGCTCCGCGCTGCCGCCGGGCTCGGCGAAGCGCGCCGACGGCGTCACGCGAACCAGGTCGCCGCCGAAGGAGACGACGACGTGCTTGAAGCTGGCGTCCTTGCCGATCTTGGCCTGCTGCGAGCTGGCGTGGATGGACTCGTCCTCCCAGGCCTGCAGGGAGACCACGGTCAGCCTGGCGCCCTCGCGGACGTCGATCTCCACGTTCTCGGAGACGACCGCGCTGCCAACGTGGTCCAGGACCACCACGGCGCTGGAGTTCGGCTCCGCAACCAACACGATGTGCTGGGCGGACGCGGCCGTGCCGGATCCGGTCAGGGTCAGCGTGGCCCGGGCGTGCTCGGTGTTGGCCGGGACCGTGAGCACGGTGGCCTCGGTCACGGCGTTCCAGGCGTTGGCGGAGACGCGGTCCTCGGGGATGCCGGCGGATCCGACGCGGGCGTCGCCGACCGGAACGGTCTCCAGGCGGATGCCCCCGGTGGATTCCACGGCAACGGCCGGGGCCGCACCCTCGAGGGCGTCCTTGTGCAGGCCGCCCAGTCGCTTGAGCGGCGTGAAGCGCCAGTCCTCCTCGCGGCCGGTCAGGGCCGGGAAGTCCTCGAGCCTGAAGCTGGTCAGCCGCCCGGCGCGCGAGGAGTCCGGCACGCCGACCCCCTGGCCGTGGCTGTGGCTCTTGGCGCTGTCGCCGCCGAGGGGCGAACTGGTCTCGTTGGCCGGTGACAGGTTTTCGCCCTCTTCGGTGAAGCCGGCGATCGACGGGGCGCCGATGCGCGCCTTCTCGTCCGGGAATTCGGTTGCGGTATCAGTCATGACTAACCGACGGATCCTTCCATCTGAAGTTCAATGAGGCGGTTCAGCTCGAGCGCGTATTCCATGGGCAGTTCGCGCGCAATGGGTTCGATGAACCCGCGCACGATCATGGCCATGGCCTCGTCTTCCGCCAGGCCGCGGGACATCAGGTAGAAGAGCTGCTCCTCGCTGACGCGGGAGACCGTCGCCTCGTGGCCCATCGTGACGTCGTCCTCGCGGACGTCGATGTACGGGTAGGTGTCCGAGCGGGAGATCGTGTCCACCAGCAGGGCGTCGCAGACCACAGAGTTGCGCGAGCCCTTGGCGCCCTCGCGCACCTGGACCAGTCCGCGGTAGGCGGAGCGGCCGCCGTTGCGGGCCACCGACTTCGCCACGATGGAGCTGGAGGTGTTCGGCGCGATGTGGACCATCTTGGATCCGGTGTCCTGGTGCTGGCCCTCGCCCGCGAACGCGATGGAGAGCGTCTCGCCCTTGGCATGCTCGCCGACCAGGTACACGGCCGGGTACTTCATGGTGACCTTCGAGCCGATGTTGCCGTCGACCCACTCCATGGTGGCGCCCTCTTCGCAGACGGCGCGCTTGGTGACCAGGTTGTACACGTTGTTCGACCAGTTCTGGATGGTCGTGTAGCGGACGCGTGCGCCCTTCTTCACGATGATCTCAACAACCGCCGAGTGCAGCGAGTCGGACTGGTAGATCGGGGCGGTGCAGCCCTCGATGTAGTGGACGTAGGAGTCCTCGTCGGCGATGATCAGCGTCCGCTCGAACTGGCCCATGTTCTCGGTGTTGATGCGGAAGTACGCCTGCAGCGGGATGTCAACGTGGACGCCCTTGGGGACGTAGACGAAGGAGCCGCCGGACCAGACCGAGGTGTTCAGGGAGGCGAACTTGTTGTCGCCCACGGGAATCACGGAGCCGAAGTACTCCTTGAAGATGTCCTCGTGTTCCTTCAGACCGGTGTCGGTGTCCAGGAAGATGACGCCCTGGGCCTCGAGGTCCTCGCGGAGCTGGTGGTAGACGACCTCGGACTCATACTGCGCGGCCACGCCGGAGACGAGGCGCTGCTTCTCGGCCTCGGGGATCCCCAGCTTGTCGTACGTGTTCTTGATGTCCTCGGGAAGCTCGTCCCACGTGGTGGCCTGCTTCTCCGTGGAGCGCACGAAGTACTTGATGTTGTCGAAGTCGATTCCGCTGAGGTCGGCGCCCCAGGTCGGCATCGGCTTGCGGTCGAAGTACTTCAGGCCCTTCAGGCGCAGGTCGAGCATCCATTCGGGCTCGCTCTTGAGCCCCGAAATGTTGCGGACGACTTCCTCGCTGAGGCCGCGGCGCGCGTTGGCGCCGGCGTCGTTCTTGTCCGACCAGCCGTATTCGTAGGTGCCGATTCCGTGGAGCTCGGGATTTCTCTCCAGAATCTCGGCAATCACGCCTGGGTCGGCGGTCTCCTGTGCAATCTGATCCGTCATCGCGGCCTCTCCTGCCTAGTGATCTTGACTCGAGTTCTCTTCTCAGTGTGCTGAGGAGCTTGTTGGCGACCCACCGGTATGTGGGTCGTGCAGACGTGGCCGCCACGGGCCAACGTCGAGAGGCGCCGAACGTCGACGCCGAGGAGGCGGGAAAAGGCCTTCGTTTCCTCATCGCAGAAAACGGGGAACTCCCGCGCCAAGTCTTGTATGGGGCAGTGCCCTTGGCACAACTGGACACTCACCATCGTAGCGGTGGGCTGGTTCAGGCCCACGTCGCGGGTGGAGGCGACAAACCCGTCGGCGCTAAGCGCCTCGGACAGGGCCGCCGCGCGGGCGGCCAGCGTGTCGCCGGCGGCTTCGACGGCGGGCCGGTAGCGCTCCTCCAGCGCGGCGAACCGCTTGGCCGCGAAGGCGTTCACCGCCTCGGGTCCGGCAGCCCGCCCCAACTCCGCGAGGGCGTCGGTGGCGATGTCCAGGTAGTCGTTTCCGAGCTTGGCCTGGCCGCGGTGGCTCAGCACGTAGCGGCGGGCCGGGCGGCCGGCGCCCGCCGTGTGGTTGGCGACCAGCTTGACCTCGACCAGCCCCTGCTTGCTCAGCGAGTCGAGGTGGCGGCGCACGGCAGCTGGGGTGAATCCCAACTGCTCGCCGAGCTCGGCGGCGCTGACCGGCCCCTTCTGGAGTACGGCGTGCAGCACGCGGTCCCGCGTGCGCTCCTCTGTTTCCGGCACGCCAATGGCGGGACGCGCCGCGGGGCCCGTTTCCGGCTCACTTGACTGGGAAGAATACACAACACAATCATGACCTAATGACGTTGCTCTCGCCAGCAAGGTAGGCCTTAGTTCGCGCGGGGCGGGCGCGCGGCGCTGAAAGCGCGCGAACGGCACCCATAACTCTACGTGCCGTAGAATGATCCGGTGCCAGATCCCGTACCCAGCCTCGTCGTCGACAGTCTCCGCAAGGACTTCGGCCCCGTCGCCGCCCTCGACGGCCGCATGGTCCGAGTCCTCAATGGAATCAGTCTCACCGCGCAGCCGGGATCGGTCACCACGCTCTTGGGCTCCAACGGAGCGGGCAAGTCCACGACCCTCGCGTGCGCGCAGGGGCTGCTGAAGCCCGACGGCGGCACGGTCCGCCTGCTCGGCGAGGACCCCTCCAACGCGTCCGCGGCCCTGCGGTCCCGGGTCGGCGTGATGCTTCAGGACGGCGGGCTGCCGCCGGCCGCTCGTCCGGTCCAACTGCTGAACCACGTTGCCTCGATGTACGCGCGCCCCGCGAACGTACGGGAGCTGTCCAAGCGACTGGGCCTCGAAGAGTTCGCACACACCAACATTCGCCGCCTCTCCGGCGGGCAGCGGCAGCGCGTGGCCCTTGCCGCGGCCCTGGTGGGAAACCCGGAAGTCGTCTTCCTCGACGAGCCCAGCGCCGGGCTTGACCCGCAGTCGCGCCAGGCCGTCTTCGAACTCATCGGCGAGCTGCGCGGGCGCGGCCTCTGCATCGTGCTGACGACACACCTGATGGAGGACGCCCAAAGGCTGTCCGATTACGTCTACATCATCGACGGCGGCGCCAACGTTGCCGAGGGGACGGTCTCCGACCTCACGGCCAGGGCCACGGCCGACGCGGATTCGCGTTCGCTCGACTTTTCGGCGCGGCCGGGGCTGGTCGCGGCCGGATCGGGCCCCCGGCTGGAGTGCGGCGAGGAGATCGTGGAGATTTCGCCCGGACACTACCGCGTGCGCGCCCTCCGCTCCCCCTCCGACCTCGCCGCCGTGGCGGCCTGGTGGTCCGCCGCGGGCATCTTCCCCACCTCGATCAGCATGGAGCCCCGAAGCCTTGAAGACGTATTCCTGGAAATCGCCCAGGGAGGGCAACGTGGCTAGCGACCCCCGCGAGGCCGCAGGCAACGCCGCTCCACAGCTGGCACGGATCCTGCACCAGGGCAAATACGAGGCGGCCACCATGCTGCGCAACGGCGAGCAGCTGGTGCTCGCCGTCGTTCTCCCGTTGCTGGCCCTGTTCGGCCTGACCTTCACCAGGATCCTGGACGACGTCGCCGAGAACCGGATCGACGCCGCCGCCCCCGGCGTGCTCGCCCTGTGCGTCATGTCGACCGCGTTCACGGGCCAAGGCATCGCCACCGGGTTCGATCGCCGATACGGCGTCCTGAGGTTTCTCTCCACCACACCACTGGGGCGCGCCGGGCTGGTCTTCGGCAAGGCGCTGGCGGTCTTGGCAATCCTCCTCATCCAGGTGGTACTGATCGGCGGCACCGCGCTGCTGCTCGGCTGGCATCCGGCCCCGTGGGGACTCCCCCTGGCCGCCGTGCTCCTGACGCTCGGCGCCGCGGCCTTCACGTCCCTGGGCCTGCTGGTCGCCGGGACCGCGCGACCGGAGGCAACGCTGGCCATCACGAACCTCGTGTGGATCCTCTTCGCCGCGGTCGGAGGCATCATGATCCCGTCCGGCAACCTGCCCGCCGTCCTCCAGCCCGTTGTTGACGCGCTGCCTTCGGCCGCCCTCGGCGACGCCATGCGGGCGGCGCTGATGGACGGCGCCTTCGACGGCGCGTCCTTCCTCATCCTGGTGGTGTGGACCATCGTCGGCGGGTTCGCCGCCACCCGCTGGTTCAAGTGGAACTAGCACTCCCTCCTTGCCCACCACCGTTCCGAATGGAGCCGCACGCATGACCACCCCCGTCGACAACGCCAAGTGGACAGACCGCCTCCCCACCAGCGTCGGGCGCGGCGTCCACGCGCTCGCGATCGCGTCGCTGGCCTCCCAGATCGGCATTATCGTCACCGGCGGCGCCGTCCGCCTGACCAAGTCCGGGCTCGGCTGCTCCGAGTGGCCGCATTGCGTGCCCGGGTCGATGACCCCCACGCCGGAGATGGGCATCCACGGCCTCATCGAGTTCGGCAACCGGACCCTGACCTTCATCCTGACGACCATCGCGGTGGCCATGATCGTCGCCGTGTGGCGCATGCGGCGCACCCACAGCACCATTTTCCGCCTTTCGGTGGCCCTGCTCTGCGTGATCCCCGTGCAGGCGATCATCGGCGGCATCACGGTCTGGACGGATCTGAACCCGTGGGTGGTCAGCCTCCACTTCCTGGCCTCGGCGGCCCTGGTTGCGACGGCCATGCTGCTCGTCAACCGGACCGGGATGCGCTTGCGCGGGGAGCCGTCCGTGGCGATGCCGCCCAGCAGCGGTACGCTGCGGGCGCTGGGCTGGACGATCGCCGCGACCTCGGCCGCCGCCGTCGTCCTGGGAACGATCGTGACCGGCACCGGACCGCACGCCGGAGACGCCAGCTCCCCCCGGCATGCCTTCAACGCGGACCTGGTGACGCGCATCCACGTCGCGCCCGTCTACCTGCTGGTCGCGGCAACGATCCTCGCGGTCGTCCTCGCCTACCGCCTGCGCGCGGCCCCGAGCGTCAAGAGGGCGCTGGCGCTGCTGGCGCTGGTCCTGGTGCTGCAGGCGGCCATCGGCTACACGCAGCACTTCACTGGCCTCCCGATCGGTCTGGTGCTGTTGCACATGCTGGGGTCCTCGCTGCTCACGGCGGCCGCCACCAACGTGTGGGACCGGACCACCGGGCGCTTCCCGCTCTAGGGGCGGGATGGCCGCGCAGTCCGCCGTTGGCGGCGCACGGAGGCGTCCTGCCTGTTCTCTGGCCAGGGGTTCTGGTGCGCGGTAGCGTGTGCAGCTTGGCGGTGGTGATCCTCCGCCATTTCCTCATCTAGATGAAGGAGACGCTGTGAGCACAAGGATCGAAAAGCAGATCATGGTGAACGTGCCGGTCAGCACGGCCTATAACCAATGGACCCAATTTGAGGACTTCCCGCGTTTTATGGGCGGCGTCAAGCAAGTGACGCAGCTCGGCGACGACCGGCTCCAATGGATCGCGGAAATCGGCGGCGTGCGCCGGCAGTGGGAGGCGAAAATTCTCGAGCAGGCGCCGGACCGGAAGGTCGCATGGGCCGCGACAGAGGGCGCCACCAACGCCGGTGCCGTGACGTTCGAGGACGTGGGTGGAGGCCAGACGTCCGTGCGCCTGTCGCTGGACTACGAGCCCGAGGGAATCGTCGAAAAGATCGGCGACAAGCTCAACATCGTCGAGAAGCAGGCCGAGGGCGACCTGGCGCGTTTTAAGGAGTTCATCGAGTCCGAGGGCTATGCCTCGGGCGCCTGGCGCGGCACGATCAACGAAGGCGCGGCCGGCGCCCCTGGGACCGAGGCGGCCGCCGCCTCCCGGGGCGACAGCGGAAAGGCCGGAGTCTCCGGCAAGGCTGTGGCGGCCGGCCTGGGTGTCGCGGCCGCCGCGGCGGCAGCCGGCGTGGCCGCGGCCGCGGGCAGCAAGCAGTCCGACGACGAACCGCTGACGGCTTCGACGACGGTTCCGCCCGTCACGCCGGTTGTTGTGCCCGAACCCGTGTTGGTGGAGGAGGTCGACCCGGACGCCGGAGTCACGACCGAACGCGCCGTCGGGGTGGACGATGACGGGACCTTGCCCCCGGCAACCAACGCGGACGGCACCACCCGCTGGTAGCCACCGCTGGAGCCCGCGGCTGCATGGTGCGCCCAACCTGACGGGTGCCCGGAACGCTCAGGCCCAACCCTCTAAAAGCGGGTTCCAACGGTCGCTGCAAAACCCAGACTCAAGGGGGTTGCAGCGACCGTTCCGCATCTACCGAAGCACCCACGAAAGCAACCGAAACCCACAGCCGCGGAGAATGTTGTGCCAATGGCCCCCTCTGTGCCGGAGAACCGCGACCCGCAGCACTTGAACATTGCCGTTCTGGCGCATCTGCACCATCCCATCGCCAGCCCGTACGCCGGGGGCCTGGAGTCGCACACGGCGCTGCTTGTGGAGACCCTGGCCGGTCGCGGCCACCAGGTCACCCTTTTCGCCCGGGAAGGTAGCCGGACCCCGATTGCCCTCCAGCCGGTGCTCGAACGGGACTTCCGGGTCCGGGGTTATCCGGACGACGTCGCCAAGGACGCTCAGCATGCCCGCCTCGACGGTGCCATGCGTTTGGCCTTGGCAACCGTACGCTCCGGGGATTTCGATGCCGTGGTGAACAACTCGCTCAGCCCCATCCCCCACGGGGAGCCCGCGGGCATCCCTACCCTGCACGTCTTCCACACACCGGTCCTGCCCCGGATCGCCGCAGTCCTCAGCCATCCCATGTGGCAGCCGGATCCATCCCATGCCTATGCCACCGTGTCGGCGAGCAATGCCCGGGGCTGGCGCCCGCTCGTGCCTGACCTCCACATCGTGCACAACGGCATCCCGTTGGAGCGGTGGCGGCCGCGGTCGGGGGACCGCAACCGGTCGGGCATGGCGGCGTGGTCGGGCCGGATCACTCCGGAGAAGGGCACGCACATGGCCATCGCCGCCGCTCGGCTGGCCGGCATGGACCTCCAGATCGCCGGACCGGTGCAGGACCAGGCCTACTTCGACGCCATGGTCCTCCCCGAGCTGGATGCACAGATCACCTATCTGGGGCACCTGGACCATGCGCTGCTGAGGAGGATGGTTTTATCGGCGGAGGTGTTCATCAGCTCACCCCTGTGGGAGGAGCCCTTCGGCCTCACCGCGGTGGAGGCCATGGCGTGCGGAACGCCGGTGGCCGCACTGCCCGGAGGTGCCATGGCGGAACTCGTCGCCCCGGAGGCGGGCGTATTGGCCGAGGGGGCGGACAGCGAGTCGTTGGCGGCGGCGATGGGGACTGCTCGCCGGCTCCCCCGGGACACCGTGCTGGCCGCCGCGCGGAGGTTCGACATCGAAACTATGGTTGACGGTTACGAAGGCCTCTTGGCGAGTCTGGTTCTGCGGCCCAACCTCGAACCGATGGGAGAACCAGTCCCCTGATTGTCGGCCCCGGGGTGCCCCGGCGCGCTCCGCCCGATCCCGCAGCGTGCCGGTCGCCATCAGACCCGGCATTGCATCCCCCGGGTAAAAAACTAGGATGGGATGGCCAGCCGCCGGACCTCGGCGGACACCAACCGTACGGAGAACACCATGGGTTTGGGAGACAAGATCGAGAACGCCGGCGAGAAGCTTGGCGGCAAGGGCAAGGAAGCCGCGGGCGAAGCGAGCGGCGACGAGAGCCTCAAAGCCGAGGGACAAGGCGACCAGGCCAAGGCCGATCTCAAGCAGGCGGGCGAAAAGGTCAAGGACGCGTTCAAGCACGACTAGCGGGTGCTGAAAGGGAGGGGTGCGGCCAACAGGACCGCACCCCTCCTTTTTGGTGTGCGGACGGGGCCACGCCTACCTAACATCGGCCCGCTGCGCCACCTGTTCAGTCCGGCTGTCACTGGCGCGACGGTCCCGGCGGATGTCCGAACACGGAATCTCGCTGTATCCACTGACCCAGCACGGCGCAGCGTGCGCGGGCGCTGCCCCAGATCGGTTCCGTAGAAGGCGCAGTCTCGGATCCCAACGACGGTCGTGGATCCGGCGGCATCTAACTTCCAAAGACCTAGCGGCCCCCCGCCTTGGGCGGTCGCCCAAACCGGGTGAGCTTGTGCGACCCGTCGCAGAACGGCTTGGTCGCGGAGCTGCCGCACCGGCACAGCGCCAGCGTGGTGCGCGTCTGCTCGATCCGTTCGCCGTCGTCGTCCACTAGTTCCACGTCCCCGCGAACCAGCAGCGGCCCGCGCGGGCAGACCGTGATCTCGACCGGGGCGGCGGACTGGGCCCGGGACGCGTCGGCACCTACTCCACCGGTGGCCTGCTCGCCCATCACGCGGCATCCGGTGCCGGCAGGGGCACCCGAAGGGAGGAGCGTTCCTGGGTCCAGGCCTCGTGCTGCCAGGTTCCCACCAGCTCATCCAGCAGGCAGACTGTGGCGGCGCCGAAAAACACGTCGCTGGCCAACCGGGGATCTTCTTCGATCAGCCCCCCGGCCAGGTCCCGGCCCGCGATCTGCTCGTGGACGGCGTCGGCCTCGACGTGCTCGTCGAAGTAGTCCGTGACCGGTGCGCCGAAGCCAAGCCGCCGGAATCCGCGAGCGTACTTCGCGCTGGGGATGGAGGACGTCATTTCGTAGATCGCCAGGTGGCCGGCGATGGCGCCGCGGAGCCGGCGCTGCAGGCCGAAGAGGGACATGGCGTTCACCGACGCAAGGCTGATCGCCGGCACATGGTCGAGGTAGTCCCCGAACCCGGTCCCGAGCCGCAGGCCCTCCATGGTGCGGGCGAACAGCTCCGAGTGCATGTGCCCTCGGCGTCCGCCCCCGTACTCGTCGGACTGGATCTCCACGAGCGCCGACTTCGAACGACCCGACAGCCGCGGAATGGCCCAGGTGTGCGGGTCCGCCTCCTTGAGCTGATAAACCGACTTGTGAACCAGGAACTCGCGGACCTGCTCCGTGTCGGCGCGGCGAGCGATGAAGTCCGGCACGGACGGTCCCCCGCCGGCCTCGGCCATCGCGAACAGCCGGTCCGAGACCTCTTGGGCGCCGCGCGGCGGGCTGCCCATGGCGGACACCCCGTCGCGCAGCCGGGCCTCGAAGGCCTCCTCAATCCGGGCGCGGATCCCGAGGAGGCCGGGGTGCCATTCCCACCGCTCGTCCACGGACTCCAGGCCCGAGTAGTGCAGCTCGTACATGCAAAACAGGGCCAACTGCAGGTCCTCGTCGTAGAGGATGTCGCCGCGGTCGGCCAGCGCCGCCCGGGCGGCGTCGTCGAGTTCGCCCAAAGTGTCCACAAGTTCGCTCCGTGTCAGGGCGGCAAAGAGCGCCTCGGTGACGGGACCTCGCGGCTGGTGCAGCTTCATGGGGATCTCCTCTGTGGTGCTGTGCTGTTACACGCGGGCGGAGTGCCTTCCCCGGACCCGCCCGGCGCCGCGGGCTCGGCAAAACGGCGGAGGGATGTCGAACGCGGCCAGCGCGACCCCTCCGGTCCAGTGCACCAGGCGTCGTCCCAGACACCGCGCATCTCTGGCGCGCATCGCGCGGACCCGTCTTGACTGACAGCGCGGTTGCCGCACTTGTCCAACACCCGCGACGGAATATATCTACACTGTAGACGTTAGCTGTAGAGTAATAATTGCGCAAGCGGTCCCCTGCCGGGTCCGGCGTCGTAGGGTGGAGGGACGCAACCCAGGAGACTGATCACCGCATGCCCGACATCCCGCCCGGAGGCGACGCAGAACCAGATCCGGCAACATCGCCCGTCAAGGCGCGCCGGCCCCGCCTGACCCGCGAGGCAGTGCTGGACGCGGCCCTGCGACTGGTGGACGCGGAGGGCCTGGACGCGCTCACCATGCGCCGTTTGGGACAGATCCTGGACCGCGACCCCATGGCCCTGTACCGCTACGCGTCCAACCGTGCCGCGCTGCTCGACGGCGTCTCCGAGCTGGCCATCCAAGAACTCGCCATCGAACCCGAGGACACCGACTGGCAGGCCCAGCTGCGCAAGATCGCCCACTCTTTCCGGCACCTGGCCCTTGCGCACCCGCACGTGGTGCCGCTACTGGTCACCCGGCCGCTATCGACCCCGCTGGGCCTGCGCCCGTTGGGGACGCTGCGCCCGCTGGAACAGATTCTGGGCCTACTCATCGGCGCGGGTTTCCACCCGGAGAACGCCCTGCACATCTACCGTGCCTACTACGGATACCTGTACGGACACATCCTCAATGAGCTGCAGGAGTACATCGTCGACCCCGAGGAAAACGAGGGCCTGCTGCGTCTGGGACTCCACCGCCTTCCGGCCAAGGAGTTTCCGCAGTTGCGCAGCCTGGGCCCCGTGCTTGCGGACTACGATGGCGCCGAAGAGCTGGACCAGGGCCTGACCATCCTGCTGACCGGACTTCAGGAGCGCCTCACTCCCCCTCCGGGCCCCGACGTATAGCCCAGCGCAAGTCTCCGCAGGATTGCCGTGCCCCGTCCGGGTCGACGCCGAGGAGCCCGTAGCCATGGCCGCCGCGGGCCCGCGCCACGGACCCGTCCTGCCGCCGTCGCCCCGATTGTCGTAGTAGTGCGCCTCGGGTTCCGGGCGCCGTCGCGCGAGTCCGCCCCGTCCACCGTCACTTCGGCTTCCCCGCCTCCGGCCAACGTAGCGATCGGTGAGAAGACCCCCGGCAAGGATCCGGGGGCGTGCCATGCCAGTCGACCCCCACACGTCGCATCCATTGCCATCTCTACAAAGAACGTCTACAACGTAGAGAGTGCCTGAGGTGGAACTCAGCAGTTCGGGCATCGCGTGAAAACCACCGACCCATTGGAGGCAACACCGTGAGTACCGAGAATTATGCGAACGATCCGCTCAAGTCGGCGGCGCTCGTCCCCGAGGACCCGTTCACCGAGCCACCCGCCGGCCCCGTGACCACGTCCGCGAACCTGCCCGGGGCCGAAAATACCGAGTCTCCGGGAATCAGCGGCGCGGGAAGCACCGCGGGCCGAGACACCAAGGACGCCGCGAAGGACGAGGCGCGCCAACTCGGCCGCGAGGGCGTCGAGACGGCGAAGCAGGTCGGCCACACCGCGAAGGACGAGGCCGGCAAGATCGCCCAGGAAGCCAAGTCGCAGGTGACCAACCTCGTTGGCGAGCTGGGCGCCGACCTCAAGTCCCAGGCCTGCGCGCAACAGCAGAAGGTCGCGGACGGCTTGCGGTCGGTGAGCGACGAGCTGCGGAGCATGGCCGAAAATTCCGCGGGCGGCACCGCGTCGTCCCTCGTGGGCCAGGCCGCCGGCAAGGCCGGAGACGTCGCCGACTGGCTCGACGGCCGCGACCCCGGATCGCTCCTCGAGGAGGTCAAGGGCTTCGCGAGGCGGCGCCCGGGAGTCTTCCTCGCCGTGGCCGCCGGAGCCGGCCTGGTCGCCGGACGACTCGCCCGCGGAATCACCGCACCCGACGACACATCCGCCGAGCCCAACGGCGGCACGGCCCGCGCGTACACGGGTGGTGCGCCGGCGACGTACGCCGACCCCGCCGCCGGAGTGCGCACCCCGGCCGAGCCGACACATGCGCCCACCGACGCCTACCCACCCACGAACACCGGCGTGGCGAACGGTTTCCCGGCAGGCACCGATCCGGAGTACCCGAGGGCATGAGCGGCTACGAACAAGGACCGCAAGTACCCGGATCCGCACCGACAACCACAGATATCCCACGGGGTTCCCACGCCGCCGGCGTCCCCCCGACATCTCCGGCCGACCGGGCGGAGACGAGTTCCATCGGCGAGCTGTTCGGCGAGCTGACCCGCAACGTATCCACCCTCATGCGTCAAGAGGTCAGCCTCGCCAAGGCCGAGCTGAAGGAGTCCGCGTCCTCGGCCGGAAAGGGCGCCGGGATGCTCGGCGGCGCCGGCGTTGCCGGACATTTCGTCCTGCTCTTCCTGTCGCTGGCCCTGATGTGGGCGCTCGGATCGGTCATGCACCTGGGCTGGTCCGCGCTCATCGTCGCGGTCCTCTGGGGCATCGTCGCCGCGGTCCTCGCCGCGGTCGGCAGAAAGAAGTTGAAGGACGTCAAGGGCCTCCCGCAGACCGCGGAGACCGTCAAGGAAATTCCCCCAACCATGAAACCAGGTGAGACCACGCCATGAGCCAAACACCCGATGAGATTCGTGCCGACATCGAACGCACGCGCCAGGAGGTCGGCTACGACGTCGACGCGCTGGCGGACAAGGTCAGCCCGTCCGCGATCGCGCACCGCCAGACCGACAAGGTCCGCGGCGCCGTGTCCAAGGTGAAGGACAGCGTCATGGGCACCGCCCACGACGTGCGCACCAATGTCATGGGCACCGCCGACGACGTCCGGGGCACCGCCTCGGACAAGGCCCACCACGCCGGCGGCGCCGTGCAGGACCTGGGCCAGAACGTGGGGCACGCCGTCCAGGACGCCCCGCACCAGGTCATCGCGCAGACCAAGGGCAACCCCCTGGCCGCCGGACTGATCGCCTTCGGCGCCGGCATGCTGGCCGCGTCGCTGATCCCCGCGAGCCAGAAGGAGCGCGAGGCGGCCACCGCGCTGAAGGAAAAGGCGCAACCGCTGACGGACGAACTCGCCAGCGCGGCCAAGGAGGTCGTCGAGGACCTGAAGGAGCCGGCGCGCGAGGCCGCCGAGTCCGTCAAGGCCACCGCCACCGAATCCGCCCAGACGGTCAAGGACGAGGCCCAGACGGGCGCGCAGGACGTCGGCGACCGCGCCAAGGAAGCAAAGACGAACGTCTCCGACGCCGGCGGTTACACCCGCTAGTCGATCCATAGGGGCCGTGGCAATGCCGCGGCCCCTATGGCCGGCCTCCGGATTCACTGGAGGCTCGCCGCAACCACAGCAGTTCCGCAGCATGATTCATCCGTCTTTGACTGGAGTCAAACATGTATCTGCACACCCAACAACTGATCAACGAAATCGCCGTGGACGAGCCGGATCCGGCCGCGGCCAATGCGTTGCAGGAAGGACTCGGCGGCCAATTCGGCGAGATGCGCACAATGATGCAGTACTTGTTCCAAAGCATGAACTTCCGCGGCGACGCCGCCGGCAAACCCTACAAGGATCTGATGCAGGGCATCGGCACCGAGGAGATCAGCCACGTCGAGCTGATCGGCACCACCATCTCCCGGCTCCTCGACGGGTCCCCGCGCTACAACGGGAAAAAGACCGACCCCGTCGACGAGCCCGGGGCCAAGGGCGCCACCCCGCTGAAGATCGCCCTGGACACCGGCAACATCCACCACTACCTCGTCGCCGCCCAGGGCGCCCTGCCTGTCGACGCCGCCGGGAACCCCTGGAGCGGAAGCTACGTCTATAACAGCGGGAACCTGGTTCTGGACCTGCTCTACAACCTCATGCTGGAGTCCACGGGACGGCTGCAGAAGTGCCGCATCTACGAGATGACGGAGAACAAGACCGCCCGCTCCACGATTGCCTACCTGATCGTCCGGGACCAGGCCCACGAGAACGCCTACGCCAAGGCGCTCGAAAGCCTCGGCGTGAACTGGGGCGCCGCGCTTCCCATCCCCAAGACCAACGCCGAACAGTTCCCGGAGGTGAAGAAGCTCCTGGACCAGGGACTGCAGAACGTGCAGTACACCTTCAGCACCGACAACCTCAGCGAGGCCGGCAAGCTCTTCCGCGGGGCGTCCCCGTCCGACGCCTCCCAGGAGCTGCGGACCGAGGTCATGCCCGAGGGATTTCCCATGACCATCTCGCCCGAACGCCGCGAAGAGTTCTCCCCCGGCCTGGACCCCGAACTGCTCTCGCTCATCCAGGCGACGGCCGAGTTCGAGCTCAAGGACGCCGACAACCCCAAGGAATCCAAAAAGCCAAGCAACGCGAAGTCGAGCAAGAAGTAGCGGGACCATGCTCGGCGACGGCCTTCGACCGGCCGCCGCCGGGCGTCGCCGGGCGTCGCCCGGGATCCGGCTACCCCGCGGAGCCGCCGGTAAAATGGAGGTCAGGCGACCGCTCCGGTCGGCGCTGACGACCGGAGGGTGGCGGAAAGCTTGCAGACGGTGCTGGCCCATGCCCGGGCCGTGTTTTCCCTGGCCCCGGCGCAGAACGATCACTTGGCCGCGCTCCGGGTGGCTCTGAGTGTGGCCGTTCCCTCGCTCGCGCTGCTGCTTATGGGCCGGACGGATCTGATTATCTACGCAGTGTTCGGTGGTTTCACCGCAATGTACGGCAGGGCCGAGCCGCACCGGTTCCGCGTGCGCCACCAGTTCCGCGCGGCCTCCCTCCTTCTGGCCGGGGTGGGGCTGGGTGTTCTGCTGTCCTCCCAGCGCGTGGACACTTGGGTCTTGGTGGCCGTGGAGGCGGCCTTCGCCGGACTGGCCTCCCTGTGGGCCGACCGTGCCGGTCTGAGGCCCGCGGGGCCGTACTTCAGCATCTTCGCCCTGGGCGCCTGCGCCTCGGTCCCGCTGGGCGTTGCCCCGTGGGCGGCTTTGCTGATCGCTGCGGCCTCCGCGGCATTCTCGGTGCTGGTGGGATTTTCCGGATGGGTCCGGACTCGCCTCTGGGTGTCGGGGGGCGCCAGGCCGCGCCTGTCCGTGCGTGGCCCGGGCAATGCCGGGTCCGCGACCCAAGCTGGCCGCTATCTGTTCGCCGTCTCGGTGGCCGGCGGGATCGGGCTGTTGGCAGGCATCGGTCATCCGCACTGGGCCATGGCCGCGGCGGCGGTACCGCTGGCCGTCGAGGGGACCAAGCACCGGGTGTACCGCGGTGTCCACCGGATTCTGGGCACCATGGCGGGGCTGGGCGTGACCGCCGTGGTCCTGTTCGCGGACCCGGGTCCCACCGTTCTGGCACTGCTGGTTATTGCGTTCCAGTTTCCCACCGAGCTGTACATGGTCCGCCACTATGGCTTGGCCTTGGTCTTTTTTACGCCCCTGATCCTGATCATGACTCAATTGGCCTCTCCCACCGATCCGGCCTCCATAATTGTGGATCGCGGTCTGGAAACGCTATTGGGGGCGATGGTGGGAATCACCATAGCTTTGGTTCTTCAGGGACCGCGCAATCGCACGGGACAAAACAACGGGGCATAAGCCGAGCTCCTTCAGGTCCTGCCCGTTGCAGCCGTGCCGCCCTACCTGTCGATCCCCGAGCTGGCGTCGGCCCGGCCCGGCGGAACGGCACAGCAGCCCTCAGCGGGTCCGGGGGACAACGAAGGCCGTCGGAAGGGTTGACAGTATCCGTCATGAGGCGGCTAGCCTGTTCACGCGTGCGGTGGCCCCAGAATGGGCCGGCCGTCTCCGTCCGCGGCACGAGGCGTGCCTCGGGAAGGGACGGCGCCGACGCGGCTCGGACGAACACGGCTCCGATACCGGAGCCGGGACGGCGGTGAGCGGGACTATGGACATCGACGAGGACCGGCAGCGCAGGGCGTTGCTGGAAGCGCTCCACGCGTCCTTCATCGGCTATGGCGACCTGTGGATTGCATATTTGGGCCTGGGGGGCGCCGCGGGGGAATCCGAGGTCGAGGCGCACGCGCAGGGACTGATGTCGCTGCCCCCGAGCGAGCGCGACCTTCTGGCCGAGGCCGCCAACGGCATCATCGATTCGCTCCCTCCGATACCGCGCGCGACCTACCATCCCGACTACTAGGGGCGCCACGGCACAGCAGGAACCCAAGCCACCTCGGGCGCGGAGGTGCCGGGACTAGCCCTTCGTTGGAACCCGGCCCGTGGCCGGCCCGCGTTGCCGCGCCGCCGGCGTCGTCCCCTCGGCTGGTTTCGCGGGCAGGGGTTGGCACCGGGCGCACCAGAAGAGGTCGCGGCCGCCGATCTCCGGCACCCTGCCCGTTTGCCTGGCGCGTGCGAGGGCGAGGGGGTCCACGTACGCGGGCAGGTGGCCGGCAAACTCGTGGAGGACCGGTTCCTCGCAGCGCGGGCACGGGGCTCCGGCCCGACCGAACACCCAATAGGGGGCGCCGTGGGCGACGGGCGCGGTCATCCGCCGGGGACGGTCCTTGTTGGTGTCCATCAGCTGGTGGGCGATGCCCAGGATCCGGGGAAGATCCGCGACGTCGCCGACCCGGGTGTGCGGGTTCTCGCCCGCGGCGAACAGGACCTCCGTCCTGTAGACGTTGCCCAGTCCGGCGACGAGACGCTGGTCCACCAGCGCCGCGCCGATGGGCCTGTCGGGATGGAGCTCCAGGCGGCGGACCGCCTCGGACAGATCCCACGACTGCCCCAGCGGATCCGGGCCCACATGGCCGACGACCTCGGGCTCCCTACCGGTGGGAATGATGTGCAGGACATCCAGGCCCGTGCCGATGGCCTGAAACTCGGCGTTTCTGAGCTCACACGACGCGTCGCGGGCGAGCGAGCGCCCCCGCTCCCCGGTCGCGTGAACGTCCCACCGTGCCCCGGCCGAGAGCAGCGAGTGAATCGTGGCGTCCGCCACCCGGATCAGCAGGTGGTTGCCGCGGGAGACCACGGATCCCACCACGAAGCCGGCCAGATCGACGGGGGCGTGCGCCGAGCGGCGGAACCTGGAGGACTCCAGGGGCTTTCCGGCCAGCGCGGCCTGCAGGCGGCGGGCGGCCTGATAGACGGTGTCTCCCTCGGGCACGCGGCCCGGGGCCCTCCTCTTGGAAACCTCTTCCACCTGCGGCCCTGTTGCCATGTCGTGTCCCTTTCCAGGAGCTCCGAACCCCCGGTCGCGGGGAACCGAGCGAACGGTGTCTTTGGTGAGTTTACACCGTAAGTCTGCCTTCCGGCCCAGGGCCGGCATCCGCATGCCCGCAGGCGCCTCCGCCCACGAGAGGGCATCGGCCCACCCGTCGTGATAGGCGCGATGGATCTGTCCGATGCGCGCGACGGCACCGCGCACCTGCCACATGCCGTCGCCGACGTCGGGCTGGATCAGCGCCGCGCCCCGCCATGGTTTGGCCATCGTCGAAACCGGGGCGCGCAGGAGCTCCATGGACTGGTTCCGACGCCCCGATGTGGTCCCGCGCGGCGGCGCGGCTCGCCAGGCCTGGCCGTTTCTGGGGCCGGAAACACGAATGCCCCGTCCACTGGCGGACGGGGCATTCGGAGTGCTCGCGCGTTTGGCGTGCCTGCTCGTTCGGAGCGCACTGCCCCTCAGGGGGCGGCGGCGCTAGCCGAAGAGCGGCTGTCCCACGAAGGGATCGATCGCGAGGGCGACGAACACCAGCGTCAGGTAAGTGATGGAGATGTGGAAGACCTTCATGGCCTTGCGGTTCATGTCCTGCGGCTCGTGTTCGCGCTGGGCCTCGCGGTACAGCACGTGGCACTCGTAGACGAACCATCCCCCGGTCACGGCCGCGATCACGGTGTAGACGATTCCGGCGTAGCCCATGGGAACCAGCAGCAGGGAGCACACCACGGTGGCCCAGGCGTAGAGGACCACCTGCACGGAGACCCGCTTCGCGCTGGCGATGGCCCCGAGCATGGGAACGCTGGCCGCGTTGTAGTCGTCGGCGTACTTCATCGACAGCGGCCAGTAGTGCGGCGGCGTCCACAGGAAAATGATGAGGAACAGGATGACCGCCGGCCACTGGACCGTGTTGGTCACCGCGGCCCACGCGATCAGGACAGGCATGCATCCCGCGATGCCTCCCCAAACGATGTTCTGCGCCGTGCGCCGCTTGAGGATCAGGGTGTAGAGCACCACGTAGAAGAGGATTGCGGCCAGGCCGAGGGCGGCCGTCAGGGGGTTGGTGCCGAACCACAGGACAAGCAGGGACGCGACGGCGAGGGCCCAGGAGAAGACCAGCGCCTCGCGGGGCGTGACGTCGCCGGTGACCAGCGGACGGTCCTTCGTCCGGTTCATGATCTTGTCCATGTCGCGGTCGATGTAGCAGTTGAACGCGCCCGAGGCGCCCGCGGCCATGGCTCCGCCGAAGAGGGTGGCCAGGATCAGTCCGAGGTCCGGGAACCCGCGGTGCGCGAAAATCATCGTCGGCAACGTGGTGACCAACAGCAGCTCGACCACGCGCGGCTTCGTCAGCGCGAGGTAGGACCGCGCCTTGCGCCCAAGAAATCCGCCCAGGGGTTCTCCGGGCTGGCGGGAGGCACGCGGGGTCGCCGCAGTGTCGGTCGGGACAAACTTCACGGACATGCCACTCAGTTCTGCAGGGGATTCGGACAGACTTGCCCATCATACCCTTTTACGGCTCGTAGAACTCATTCCCCCGAACCGGCCCGATTGCCCCACGGGCGAACGCGGCGGCAAATATTTGCCACAAAGCCGCGCCGCCGCACCCCCGGGGGATAGGGTTGAAGCGAAGTGCTGGCGGCCGGAAAGCCGGTCCGGGAAAGGGTGTGTGGGCTTCGTCCCGCCTCCCCGGTCCGTTTCCTGCGGCCGGCACAACCTGACCGACCACAGAGAGGGACCACACCGTGGCGCCACAGACAGATGTTCGCGAACTCACCTGGACCAAGTTGGACGAGCGAGCGGTCGACACCATCCGCGTGCTGGCCGCCGACGCGGTGGAGAAGGTGGGCAACGGCCACCCCGGAACCGCGATGAGCCTGGCCCCGGCCGCCTACCTGATCTTCCAGCGGCACCTTCGCCACGATCCTTCCGACCCGGCCTGGGTGGGGCGCGACCGCTTTGTCCTCTCTCCCGGCCACACCTCGCTGACCCTGTACCTGCAGCTGTTCCTGTCCGGCTACGGCCTGGAGCTGAAGGACCTCGAGGAGCTGCGGACCTGGGGTTCGAAGACCCCCGGGCACCCCGAGCACGGGCACACGGCCGGCGTCGAGATCACCACGGGACCGCTGGGCCAGGGCCTCGCCTCCGCCGTCGGCTTCGCCTACGGCCAGCGGCGTCTGCGCGGCCTGCTCGACGCCGACGCGCCCGCCGGCGAGAGCCCCTTCGACCACACCGTCTGGGTCATCGCCTCCGACGGCGACCTGCAGGAGGGCGTCACCAGCGAGGCCAGCTCCCTCGCGGGACACCAGGAGCTCGGCAACCTCGTGGTCGTGTACGACGAGAACCACATCTCGATCGAGGACGACACCGACGTGGCGTTCACCGAGGACGTCCTCGCCCGCTACGCCGCCTACGGCTGGCACACGCAGCGCGTCGACTGGACGGAGACGGGCGAATACGTCGAGGACGTCGCCGCACTGGACGCCGCACTGAGCGCGGCCAAGGCCGAGACCGGCAGGCCCTCCATCATTTCCCTGCGCACGGTGATCGGCTGGCCCTCCCCGGGCAAGAAGGACACCGGCGCGATCCACGGATCGGCCCTCGGCAAGGAGGAGGTCGCGGGGCTGAAGGAGCTGCTCGGTTTCGACGCCGAGTCGTCGTTCCAGGTCGACGACGACGTCCTGGCCCACGCCCGCGGCGTCGGAGAGCGCGCATCCGAGGCGCGCGCCGCCTGGGAGACCGCTTTCGGCGCCTGGAAGGACCGTGCACCCGAGGCCGCCGCCCTCCTGGAGCGCATCGAGGCCGGCAACCTGCCCGAGGGCTGGGAGGCACACCTGCCGACGTTCCACGCCGGCAAGGACGTGTCCACCCGCGCCGCTTCGGGCAAGGTCCTCAACGCGATCGCTCCGGCGCTGCCGGAGCTCTGGGGCGGATCCGCGGACCTCGCCGGCTCCAACAACACGACCATCGAGGGATCGCCCTCGTTCATCCCGGAGTCGCGGCAGACCGACTCCTGGAAGGGCAACCCGTACGGACGCGTCCTGCACTTCGGCATCCGCGAGCATGCCGCCGCCGCCATCGTCAACGGCATCGTCCTCTCGTCCAAGACGCGCGCATACTCCGGCACGTTCCTCATCTTCTCCGACTACCAGCGGCCCGCCATCCGGCTTTCCGCGCTGATGGGTGTCCCGTCCATCTACGTGTGGACGCACGACTCGATCGGCCTCGGCGAGGACGGCCCGACCCACCAGCCGGTGGAGCAGCTCGCCAGCCTCCGCGCCATCCCGAACCTCGACGTCGTGCGCCCCGCGGACGCCAACGAGACCGCCTGGGCCTGGAAGACCATCCTGGAGAACAACTCCAACCCCGCGGGCATCGTCCTGACCCGCCAGAACGTCCCCACCTACGACCGCTCCCCGGCGGGCGGTTTCGGCGACGCTTCCGGCGTCGCCCGCGGCGGCTACGTGCTGGCCGAGGCGTCCGTGGACGGCCGGCCCTCCGAGCCGCAGGTCCTCCTTCTGGCCACCGGCTCCGAGGTTCAGCTGGCCGTCGAGGCCCGCGAGGCGCTGCAGGCGGAGGGCGTCCCCACCCGCGTTGTCTCGCTCCCCTGCCTCGAGTGGTTCAACAAGCAGGACGCCGCCTACCGCGAGTCCGTGCTTCCGGCGGCCGTGCGCGCACGCGTGTCCGTGGAGGCCGGCGTGGCACTGGGCTGGCGGGAACTGGTCGGCGACGCCGGCCGGATCGTCTCCCTGGACCACTTCGGCGCCTCCGCCGACTACAAGACCCTGTACCGCGAATTCGGCATCACGTCCGAGGCCGTCGCCGATGCCGCCCGCGAGTCGATCGCGGCCGCGCGCTAGCCAAGGCACCACACCAGACCACCTGACGATCCACGGAAGGAACCACATCATGAGCAACCCCAACACCGAGGCGCTCTCCAGCGCCGGCGTCTCCATCTGGCTGGACGACCTGTCCCGCGAACGGCTCGAGTCCGGTTCGCTTCGCAAGCTGATCGAAGAGAAGAACGTCGTCGGCGTGACGACCAACCCGTCGATCTTCGCCGCCGCCCTGAAGAACGGCGACGCCTCCTACGCTGCGCAGGTCGCCGAGCTCGCCGCCTCCGGCGCCGACGTCGAGCACGCCGTCTTCGAGATCACGACGGCGGACGTCGCCGACGCGTGCGACCTCTTCCTCCCGGTCCACGCCGCGTCGAACGGCGTCGACGGGCGCGTCTCCCTCGAGGTCGACCCGCGCATCTCGGCGGACACCGCCGCGACGGCCGCCGAGGCGAAGAAGCTCCACGACAAGGTCGGCCGGGACAACGTCCTGATCAAGATCCCCGCGACCCTCGAGGGCCTCGAGGCCATCACGGCCACGCTGGCCGAGGGAATCAGCGTCAACGTGACGCTGATCTTCTCGCTGGAACGCTACCGCGCGGTCGTCAACGCGTTCATGCTGGGGCTCGAGCAGGCCAAGGAGAACGGCTTCGACCTCGGCAAGCTGCACTCCGTTGCCTCCTTCTTCGTCTCCCGCGTCGACGCCGAGATCGACAAGCGCCTCGACTCCGTCGGCACCGAAGAGGCCTTGGCGCTCAAGGGCAAGGCCGGCCTGGCCAACGCCCGCCTTGCCTACCAGGTCTACGAGGAGTTGTTCTCCTCCGAGCGCTGGGAAGTCCTGGCCGCGGCCGGCGCGCGCCCGCAGCGACCGCTGTGGGCCTCCACCGGCGTGAAGGACCCGGCCTACCCGGACACCATGTACGTCACGGGCCTCGTGGCACCGAACGTCGTGAACACCATGCCCGAGAAGACCCTCGAGGCCACCGCCGACCACGGCGAGGTCGCCGGGGACACCGTCACCGGAACGTACGCGGACTCCAACGCCGTGCTGGACGCCCTCGCCGCCCAGGGCGTCGAATACAACGAGGTCGTGGGGCTGCTGGAGAAGGAGGGCGTCGAGAAGTTCGAGGCGTCCTGGGGCGAACTGCTCGACGACGTCCGCCTGGCGCTCGACTCCGCCAAGGCTGGTGCCTAGGCCATGAGCTCACTCGGATTCCAGGCAACGGGCGCCGCGCTGGCCGCCATCGAGGCCCACGTCCCCCGCCTGGTCCAGGACCAGGTGGCGTCCCGCATCGCGGCGAAGGACCACACGCTGTGGGGCCCCGACGCCGAATCCGAGGCGGCGATCCGCCTGGGCTGGGTCGACTTGGGCGAGACGTCGCGTCCACTGGTGGAGCAGATCCTGCGCCTGCGCGACGAACTCCGCGCCGAAGGCGTAGACCGCGTCGTCCTCGCCGGCATGGGCGGATCCTCCCTGGCCCCCGAGGTCATCGCGGCGACAGCCGACGTCGAACTCGTTGTGCTGGACAGCACGGACCCGGAGATGGTCGGAAACGCCCTCGCGGACCGCCTGGCCACGTCGGTGCTGGTGGTGTCGTCCAAGTCCGGCTCCACCGTGGAGACGGATTCACAGCGGCGCGTGTTCGAGCAGGCGTTCGGCGACGCCGGCCTGGATCCGGCCAGCCGGATCGTGGTCGTGACCGATCCCGGTTCGCCCATGGACAAAGCCTCCCGCGAGGCCGGGTACCGCGCCGTGTTCAACGCGGATCCGAACGTCGGCGGCCGCTACTCGGCGCTGACCGCGTTCGGCCTGGTGCCCACCGGCCTGGCCGGTGTGGACATCGAGGCCCTGCTGGACGAGGCGGAGGAGGCCGCCGAATTCCTGGCGGACGACGACGCGGACAACATCGCGCTGTGCCTCGGTGCCGCCCTCGCGGGGACGTCCCCGCTACGGGACAAGATTGTCTTCGTGGACGAGGGCTCCGGAATCGTGGGCTTCGCGGACTGGGCGGAACAGCTGATCGCCGAGTCCACCGGCAAGCACGGCACGGGCGTCCTTCCCGTCGTGGCGGAGCCCGGCGCCCCGGAGGCCCTGGCGCAGGCGGACGACGTCCTCCTGGTGCGGCTCGTCACCGACTCGGACGACGCCGCCGCCCCGCTGGGCGACCAGGTGTGCGTCTCGGGATCGCTCGGCAGCCAGCTGATGCTGTGGGAGTACGCCACGGTTGTCGCCGGGCGCCTGCTCGGCATCAACCCGTTCGACCAGCCGGACGTCGAGGCCGCGAAGAACGCGGCCCGCGGACTGTTGGACTCCACTCCCGAGGCGGAGCCGGCGGACGCCGTCGACGGCGACATCGAGCTGCGCGCCACGGCAGGGCTGCTCGACGGCGCGACGACGGTGGCGGAGGCCCTCCGGCGCCTGCTGGCCGCCGTCCCGTCCGACGGGTACGTCAGCATCCAGGCGTACCTGGACCGCGTGGGGCACTCCAGCCTGGAGGAGCTGCGCGCCGACCTGGCGGCACTCTCCGGCCGCCCGACGACCTTCGGTTGGGGCCCGCGCTTCCTGCACTCCACGGGCCAGTTCCACAAGGGTGGACCGAGGGTCGGCGCCTACCTGCAGATCACCGCGGACTCGGCGTTGGACATTTCCATCCCGGACCGGCCGTTCACTTTCGGCCAGCTCATTTCGGCCCAGGCCGCCGGCGACGCGCAGGTACTTGCCGACCTCGGCCGGCCCGTCCTGCGCCTGCACCTCAACGACCGGGTGGCGGGCCTCGCGGAGCTGCGGGAGGCCGTCGCCTCGTTGGTCCGCACCTCTGAGGGTTAGACCCCCGGCCGACCGCCCCCTCTAGGAAAGAGACCCATGCCAGACACCGCCTCGCGCAATCCCCTGCGCGACCGGAGGGACCGGCGCCTGAGCCGCATCGCCGGTCCCTCCGCCCTGGTCTTCTTCGGTATCACCGGAGACTTGGCGCGCAAGAAGTTGATGCCCGCCGTCTACGACCTCGCCAACCGCGGGCTGCTCCCCCCCAGCTTCGCGATCGTCGGCTTCGGCCGGCGCGACTGGTCGCAAGAGGATTTCGTGGCGGAGGTGCGCGGCTGGGTGCGCGCCAACGCCCGGACACCCTTCAACGAAACGGTGTGGGAGCAGCTCGCCGGAGGCTTCCGGTTTGTCACCGGCGGCTTCGACGACGACGAGGCGTTCGTCAGGCTCCGCGAGACGCTGGACGAGCTGGCCAGCTCCCGCGGGACCCGTGGAAACCACGCGTTCTACCTTTCCATCCCGCCGAATTCGTTCGAGCAGGTGTGCGAGCAGCTCTCCAAGCACGGCCTCGCCACCAAGGACGGCGACGAGTCCGCCGACGCCCCGTGGCGCCGGGTGGTGATCGAGAAGCCGTTCGGGCACGACCTCGCCTCGGCGCGGGAGCTGAACGAGATCGTCGAGTCCGTCTTCCCGCCGGACGCGGTCTTCAGGATCGACCACTACCTGGGCAAGGAGACGGTCCAGAACCTGTTGGCCCTGCGCTTCGCCAACCAGCTCTTCGAACCGTTGTGGAACGCCAACCACGTGGACCACGTCCAGATCACCATGGCCGAGGACATCGGCATCGGTGGCCGGGCCGGGTACTACGACGGCGTCGGCGCGGCCCGCGACGTCATCCAGAACCACCTCCTGCAACTGTTGGCGCTGACGGCCATGGAGGAGCCCATCTCCTTCGACGCGGACCACCTGCGCGCGGAGAAGGAAAAGGTGCTCGGCGCCGTGCGGCTGCCGGCCGACCTGTCCACGCATTCGGCCCGCGGACAGTATTCCGGCGGCTGGCAGGGAGGGGAGAAGGTCACCGGCTTCCTCGAGGAGGAAGGCTTCAACCCCGACTCGACCACGGAGACGTACGCCGCCATCCGCGTCGACATCAACACGCGCCGCTGGGCCGGGGTGCCGTTCTACCTTCGGGCCGGCAAGCGGTTGGGGCGCCGGGTGACGGAGATTGCCGTGGTGTTCAAGCGCGCGCCCAACCTGCTTTTCCGCGACAACGCCAGCGACGACTTCGGCCAGAATGCCGTGGTCATCCGGGTGCAGCCGGACGAGGGCGCGACCATCCGCTTCGGCTCCAAGGTTCCGGGGACGCAGATGGAGGTGCGCGACGTGACCATGGACTTCGGCTACGGGCACTCCTTCACCGAATCCAGTCCCGAGGCCTACGAGCGGCTCATCCTCGATGTGCTGCTCGGCGAACCGCCGCTGTTCCCCCGGCACGCCGAGGTGGAGCTGTCCTGGAAGATCCTCGATCCGTTCGAGGAGTACTGGGCGGGGTTGGACGAGCAGCCCGAGCCCTACGCCCCGGGGAGTTGGGGGCCGGCGTCCGCCGACGAGCTCTTGGCCCGCGATGGAAGGATGTGGCGGCGCCCATGATCGTCGACCTGCCCGGAACCACGGCCTCGAAACTGGCCAAGGAACTCATGAACCTGCGCGAGACCGGTGGAGTCGTGGCACTGAGCCGCGTCCTCACTCTCGTGGTGGTCACCCGCGACGGCTTCGAGGAGGAGGCCATCGAGGCCGCCAACCTGGCCAGCCGCGAGCATCCCTGCCGGATCATCGTGGTGGTGGAGGGGGACAAGGGTGCGCCGACCGCACTGAACGGCCAGATTCGTGTAGGAGGGGACGCCGGCGCCTCCGAGGTCGTGGTCCTCCACGTTCACGGCGAGCTGAGCCACGCCGACGAGTCCCTCGTCGCCGCCCTGCTGCTCCCCGACGCGCCTATTGTGGCTTGGTGGCCGCACGGGGCGCCGGAGAAGGCCTCGACCACGGGGATCGGCCGCATCGCGCACCGCCGCATCACCGACTCCGGAAGCGAGGAGGACCCCCGGCGCGCGCTGTTCGACCTGGCCCGCTCCTACGTGGCCGGCGACACGGATCTCGCGTGGACCCGGCTGACGCTTTGGCGCGCGCAGCTCGCCTCGGTCTTCGACCAGCTGGACCGCGGCGAGGTCCTCGCGGTGACCGTGAAGGGCGCCGCAGACTCGCCGAGCACCGTGCTGCTGGCCGCCTGGCTGACCCTGCGCCTGGACGTGCCCGTGACCATCGCATCGTCTCCCGCCGGCACGGGCGTGCGCAGCGTGCGCTTCACCCGCGCGGACGGCGACGTGGTCCTGACCCGCCCGGACAACGACGTGGCGGAGCTCTACCAGCCGGGGCAGAAGGTGCAACGGATCTCCCTACCGAGGCGCCACCTGTCCGAGTGCCTGTCGGAGGAGCTGCGCCGCCTAGATCCCGACGAGGTGTTCGGCGAGGTCCTCCGCGAGGGGCTGCAGCGCACGAACCTGCGCAGCGTGACGGCCAGCGAACGCTGAACCGCAGGGCCCCGGCCCCGCCGCCCTCAGCCCGACGGCGGGGTGAACTGGCTGGCCGTGAACTCGGCGCCCTGCGGGTCCCGCACCAGCGCGGAGCGCGTCCACTCCGACTCGTCCACGGCCAGGACCCGCGCGCCGAGGCGCACGGCGTCCTCCACAAAGGCGTCCCGGTCGGCGACGCTGAACGTGACGTGCCAGTGCGGTGCCTCGTCGGGCGCCGCGGGCGCCAGCCAGCGGATCGCGTCCTCGAAGCCGACGGGGGTGTGAACGTCCGACTGCCGGCTCCGGATGTCCGGGTCCGTCGTCGCCTCCAGGTGGTCTCCATAGCCGGGCCGGGCGATCATGGTCCCGAATCCGAGGTCCACGAAAAGCCATCCGAACCCGGCCGCGTAGAACTCGCGCGCGGCCGGTGCGGCCGCCGTGTGGAGGTCGCTGAAGTTCCCGCCGCCAGGCAGGTTCACGGCCTGCGCTCCCGGGCGGCGTCCCGCCTGCCAGAGGCGAATCTCCGCGCCCTCCGGATCCTCGAGCGCCGCGCCGCGGCCGGCCGCCCCGGCGTCCGCCGGTTCCGACCGGATGCGGGCGCCCAGGGACGCGAGCCGCGCGGAGGCGGCGTCCGCGTCGTCGACGGACACGTAGGTGTTCCAGTGCGGCGTGCCACCGCCGGGACCGGCGATGCCGCACACGTCCTCTCCGTGGAGGGTGGCGATGACATAACGGCGGCCCTCTCCCGGGGGCATCGCATCCTCGAACGACCATCCGAAGACGCGGCCGTAGAAGCGCGCCGCCGCGTCGACGTCCGGTTGCTCGGTGTCGACCCAGCACGGGACCCCGTGCGGATAGGTTCTAACTGCCATGTTCCGCTCCAATCCGTGGGGGCGCCCTCGGTGCCCGCCTGGGGCAATGCGATCACGGTGGAGCGGCGTGGACAAGGCCCCGCGGCAAGGAAAAGGGCGGCTTCCACGGGGAAGCCGCCCTATTTCGTTGTCTGGTTGGGTCCTCGTTCCCCGATGCCGGCCGGCCTGGCCGACCGGATCGCGGGAAGGTGCGCTAGGACTCCGCGGAGAACCGCATGATCAGGCCCAGCGCGATGATGACAGCGCCCCATGCCAGACCGAGCACCACGGTGATGCGGTTGAGGTTGCGCTCCGCCACGCCGGATGAACCCAGGCTGGTCGTCACGCCGCCGCCGAACATGTCTGACATGCCGCCGCCGCGCCCCTTGTGGAGCAGGATCAGCAGGGTCAGCAGGAGGCTGGTGATGCCGAGCACCACCTGCAGGACAATCTTGAGTGCGTCCACTACGGCCTTTCGGTCAACAACGGCTTGTCAGCCGGTTAGTCGGTCACCAGATGATGCTCGAACCTGACAATGTTAGCAAACTCCGCCGGGTCCAGGCTGGCGCCGCCGACCAGGAGCCCGTCCACGTCGCGACCGCGGAGGATCGAGGCGGCGTTTGCGGCCTTGACGGATCCCCCGTAGAGCAGCCGAACGCCCGCCGCCGTCTTTGCGTCGTATAGTTCCGCGAGCTCGGCGCGGATCGCCGCGCACATTTCCTGCGCGTCCTCCGGACCGGCGACCTCTCCAGTCCCGATGGCCCACACGGGCTCGTAGGCCACGACCAGGCGCGCGGCGTGCTCGGCGGGGAGCGACTCGAGGTTGGCACGCAGCTGGGCCAGCGTGTGTTCGACGTGCCGTCCCGCCTGGCGCACCTCGAGCCCCTCGCCGACGCAAAGGATCGGCACCAGCGAGTGGCGGTAGGCGGCTTCGACCTTGGCCTTGAGCGCCTCGTCCGTCTCGCCGTGGATCGTGCGGCGCTCGCTGTGCCCCACGAGCACGTACGCGCAGCCGAGCTTGGAGAGGAACTGTCCGGAGATGTCGCCGGTGTAGGCGCCGGAATCGTGTGGAGAGAGGTCCTGTCCCCCGTAGACCAGGGGAAGGTCGTCGCCGGCCACCAGCGTCTGGACGCCGCGCAGGTCGGTGAACGGGGGGAAGACCGCAACCTCCACCCTGTCGAAGTCGTGTTTGGCGTCCTCAAGTGTCCACGCCAACTTCTGGAGCAGCGTGATGCCCTGGACGTGGTCCATGTTCATCTTCCAGTTGCCGGCGATAAGCGGCTTGCGGTCGAAGTTGCCGTTTGTGGATGTCGTCATGGTTGTCTACTTGCCTTCCAAAGCTGTCAGGCCGGGCAGTTCCTTGCCTTCGAGATACTCGAGGCTGGCACCGCCGCCCGTGGAAATGTGGCCGAAGTCGTCGTCGCGGAAACCCAGCGTGCGCACGGCCGCGGCGGAGTCGCCGCCGCCGACGACGCTGAAGGCCTCCGAATCGGCCAGGGCCTGGGCGACGGCGCGGGTACCGCCGGAGAAGGCCTCGATCTCGAACACGCCCATGGGACCGTTCCAGAACACCGTGTTGGCCGAGCGGATGTAGCTGGCGAAGGCCTCGCCGGACTCCGGACCGATGTCCAGGCCGAGGCCGGTCGAACCGAACCTGCCGCCCTCGATGTTGTCCGCGGCGAGGACCTCGTGCTCCGCGTCGGCCCCGAACTTGGAGGCCACCACGATGTCTGTGGGCAGGATGATGTCGCAGCCGATTTCCTTGGCGCGCGAGAGGTAGCCGCGCACCGTGTCCAGCTGGTCGGCCTCAAGCAGGCTAGCCCCGACCTTGTGCCCCTGCGCCTGCAGGAACGTGAAGGCCATGCCGCCGCCGATCAGCAGCTGGTCTGCGCGGCCGAGCAGCTTGTCGATCACGGCGAGCTTGTCTGACACCTTGGAGCCGCCCAGCACCACTAAGTAGGGCCGCTTGGGACCCTCGGTAAGGGTCTTGAGGACCTCGACCTCGGTCCGCACCAGGTCGCCCTGGTAGGAGGGAAGGACGGCCGCGATGTCGTAGACCGAGGCGTGCTTGCGGTGGACGGCACCGAACGCGTCGTCCACGTACGCGCCGTTGCCACCCGTCAGCGCCTTGAGCTCCGAGGCGAAGGCGCCGCGCTCGGCGTCGTCCTTGCTGGTTTCGCGGACGTCGAACCGAACGTTTTCGAGGACCAGCACCTGGCCGTCCTCCAAGGCGCCCGCCAACGAGCGCGCGCTCTCGCCCACAACGTCCTCCGCCACCGATACGGGGAAGTCCGCGAGCTCGCGGAGCCTCTCCGCCGCCGGAGCAATCGCGAACTTGGGGTCCGGGGAGCCCTTCGGGCGGCCGAGGTGGGCCATCACGATAACGCGGGCACCAGCGTCGGCCAATTTGGAGAGGACCGGGAGGGACGCGCGGACGCGGCCGTCGTCGGTGACGGTGGAACCGTCGAGCGGCACGTTCAGGTCGCTACGGACCAGAACGTGCCGCCCACGGACACCATCGGCGAGCAGATCGTCGAGAGTGCGAGAAGTCATGCGCCTAGGCTATCCGAAACCCGGACCTACGCCAGCTTGCCGCCGACATACTCCGTCAGGTCGACCAGTCGGGAGCTGTAGCCCCACTCGTTGTCGTACCACGCCAGCACCTTGACCGTGCTGCCGATGACCTTCGTCAGCGGCGCGTCGAAGATCGCCGACGACGGGTCGGTCTGGATGTCCGTGGAGACGATGGGGTCCTCGTTGTACTTGAGGAAGCCCTTCAGCGGGCCCTCCTCGGACGCCTTCTTGAAGGCCGCGTTGATCTCCTCCACCGTGGTCTCGCGGGCGAGCGTGACGGTGAGGTCGGTCGCGGAGCCGGTCGGAACCGGGACGCGCATGGCGTAGCCGTCGAGCTTGCCCTTGAGCTCCGGGAGCACCAGGCCGATCGCCTTGGCCGCGCCCGTGGAAGTGGGGACCATGTTCAGCGCCGCGGCGCGGGCACGCCGCTGATCCTTGTGCGGCGCGTCCTGCAGGTTCTGGTCCGCCGTGTAGGCGTGGATGGTGGTCATCAGGCCGTCCACGATGCCGAACTGGTCGTTGAGGACCTTGGCCACCGGCCCCAGGCAATTGGTGGTGCACGACGCGTTGGAGATGATGTGGTGCTTCTCCGGGTCGTACTTGTCGTGGTTGACGCCCATAACGATCGTCAGGTCCTCGTCCGATGCGGGGGCCGAGATGATGACCTTCTTGGCCCCGCCCTGGATGTGGCGCTGGGCGTCGGCGGCCTTGGTGAAGAAGCCGGTGGATTCGATGACGACGTCCACACCCAAGTCGCCCCAACCGAGCTGGGCGGGATCCTTCTGGGACAGGACCTTGATGCGCTGTCCTCCGACGACGAGGTGGTCGGATTCGACGACGACGTCGCGGTCCAGGCGGCCGAGCACCGAGTCGTACTTCAGCAGCATGGCCAGGTCGTCGATGGAGCCGAGGTCGTTGACGGCGACGATTTCAATGTCCGCCGTCTGGGCGAGGCTTGCGCGCAGGAAATTGCGTCCGATGCGTCCGAAGCCGTTGATGCCAACACGAGTAGTCACGTGATTTTTCTCCTTGCCGGAATGTAAGCCACCGCGGTGGTCCCGGAAAGGGATCGACGCGGAGTGGCCATGGAAGAGGTGGACACTCCGTTGTGTCGTCGGCGTAGCGCCGACCGGATCCGCAGGCTCCCGGTCCGGGGATAACCGGACGCGGGGCCCGCGGGATCCGTTGCATTTATCCTACGTCATGTGACGCGGAAGTGTGACGTGCGTTACGCCCCGGGGACGACGAGGGCCGTGGCGCCGGCGCGCGCGGCCTCGAAGCGCTTGGTGACATCGGCCCAGTTGACGATGTTCCAGAAAGCCTTGACGTAGTCGGCCTTGACGTTCACGTAGTCGAGGTAGAAGGCGTGCTCCCACATGTCCAGCATCAGCAGCGGGATAGTGCCGACCGGGACGTTGCCCTGCTGGTCGTACAGCTGCTCGATGACGAGGTTTCCGCCGAGTGGCTCGTACGCCAGAAGCGCCCAGCCGGAGCCCTGCAGGCTCAGCGCGGCCGCGCCGAAGTGGCCGCGGAACGCGTCGAAGGAACCGAAGTACTCGTCGATGGCGGAGGCCAGCTCGCCCTCGGGCTTGTCCCCGCCCTCGGGGGAAAGGTTCTGCCAGAAGATGGAGTGGTTGGTGTGTCCGCCCAGGTGGAAGGCCAGGTCCTTGGAGAGCTTCGGCACGTTGCCGAACTCGCCCTTCTCGCGGGCCTCCGCAAGCTGCTCCAGCGCGGTGTTGGCGCCGGCCACGTAGGTGGCGTGGTGCTTGCTGTGGTGCAGCTCCATGATGCGGGCGGAAATGTTCGGTTCCAGGGCTGCGTAGTCGTACGGCAGCTCCGGGAGGGTGTACTTCGACATGTGTCTCCTCCATTTGTTGTGCACCCCGGCGAATGGGGGCGCCTGCTGGTATTGCATCCCGAGCCACGTGGGGCATCGGAAACCTACTGGGCCAGACTAGCCGTCCAACATGTCTGCGGTAACGCTGTCCTCGGTGCCCGGTATTCCCAGCTCGATCGCTTTTTTGTCCGCCATGGCCAGCAGCCGGCGGATGCGTCCGGCGATCGCGTCCTTGGTCATGGGCGGATCCGCCAGGCGTCCCAGCTCGTCCAGGCTGGCCTGCTTGTGCGCCACGCGCAGGGCGCCGGCGTACTGCAGGTGGTCCGGGACGTCGTCGCCCAGGATCTCCAGGGCCCGCTCCACCCGGGCGCCGGCCGCGACCGCGGCCTGGGCGGAGCGCCGGAGGTTGGCGTCGTCGAAGTTGGCGAGCCGGTTCGCCGTCGCGCGGACCTCCTTGCGCATGCGGCGCTCCTCCCAGACCATCAGCGCGTCGTGCGCGCCCATGCGGGTCAACAGGGCGGCGATGCTGTCGCCGTCGCGGATCACCACGCGGTCCACGCCGCGCACCTCGCGGGCCTTGGCGACCAGTCCGAGTCGCCGGGCGGCCCCCACGAGCGCCAAGGCCGCCTCCGGGCCGGGGCAGGTCACCTCCATGGCGGAGGACCGTCCCGGCTCGGTCAGCGAGCCGTGGGCGAGGAACGCGCCCCTCCACACGGCCTCGGCGTCCGCCGTCGAACCGTTGACGATCGCGGAGGGCAACCCGCGCACGGGCCTCCCCCGCCCGTCGAGAAGGCCGGTCTGCCGGGCCAGGGACTCGCCGTCGCGCACCACCCTCACCACGTAGCGGTTACCTCGACGCAGGCCCCCACCGGAGACCACGATGATCTCCGCGGTATGGCCGTACACCTCGGCGATGGACTGGCGGAGGCGCCGGGCGGTCGAGGCCAGGTCCACCTCGGCCTCGATGACGATTCGGCCCGAAATGATGTGCAGCCCACCCGCGAACCGAAGGGTCGCGGAAACCTCCGCCTTGCGTTCCGAGGACTTCTTGACGTCCAGCCGGGACAGCTCGTCCTTGACCGAGGCTGTCAGTGCCATGTCTTGTGTTCCTCACTGCTGGGGTCGTTGGGATCGAACGACGTAAAGACGTCCTGATAGGCCGTGGCCAGCCGCAGCGGATCGTGCACCGCACGTCCCGCCGCGACGCCTACTTTACCGAAGAAGCACCGGGCGCCGAGCCCGGAGGCGGCCTCACGGAACCTTTCGACGCCGTCGATCGACGATGGATCGGCGATCACGGCGTCGATCCGCAGGTCAGGGGCGTATCGGGCGATGACGTTCAAATGGTCGGCCGCGTCCATGCCCACGGTCTCCTTGGTGTCGGTGGCCAGATTCATGGTCAGCAGGCGCCTGGCCGGGGTGGCTTCGATCGCCTCGCGCATTTGCGGAAGCAGCAGATGCGGCAGGACGGAGGTGTACCAGGACCCCGGACCCAGCACCACCCAGTCCGCCAGTTCGATCGCCGACAGTGCCTCGGGACAGGCGGGCGCGTCCTCGGGCTCCAGCCGGACGTTGCTGACCATGCCGCTGTTTCCGGCGACGGCCAGCTTCGCCTGCCCGGAGACCCGCCGGCGCATCAGGGTCTCCCCCTCGCCCTGGCCGAGGACCTCGCCGGAGATCGTGAGCGGTATGGTGCTCATCGGCAGCACCTGGCCGCGGGCGCCGAGGAGCGCCCCCGCCCACCTCAGGCCCGCCACCGGATCGCCCAGCAGTTCCCAGAGGGTGACGATGAGGAGGTTGCCGAGGGCATGGTTGTCCAGCGTCCCGGCCGTGCCCGGTTTCGACGTGAAGCGGTGCTGCATCACGTCGCGCCAGGTGCGTCCCCAGTCGGTGTCGTCGCACAGGGCCGCCAGGGCCATCCGCAGGTCGCCGGGCGGCAGGACGTCCAGTTCCTCGCGCAGGCGCCCCGAGGAGCCGCCGTCGTCCGCCACGGTGACGATCGCCGTGATGTCCGTGGTGAGGCGCCGGAGCGCCGCCAGGGAGGCGGCCAGCCCGTGGCCGCCACCGAGGGCGGCGACGCGAACCGGCCCTCGGCCCTCGCCCGAGGGCTTTGGCGGGACCAGCGGTACTTGGCCCGAAAGGAAAGCCATGTCCGGCTACTCCCGGCCCAGGTCGCGGTGGTTGACCGTGACATTGACGCTGGGCAACTGGCGCAGCCTGCGGGCGATCTCCTCGCTGACGGCGACGGAGCGGTGCTTGCCGCCAGTGCAGCCGACCGCGATGGTCGCGTAGTGCTTGTTCTCCCGGCGGTAGCCGTCCACGACGGGCTCCAGCGCCGCGATGTAGCGGTCGATGAACTCGGCGGTGCCCTTGGCCTCCAGCACGTAGTCGCTGACCACGGACTCGAGCCCCGTGTGCGGGCGGAGCTCGGGCACCCAGTGCGGGTTCGGGATAAAGCGGACGTCGGCGACGAAGTTGGCGTCGGCGGGAAGCCCGTACTTGAAGCCGAAGCTCATGACGTTCAGGCGCAGGACGATGGGCCCGGATTCGGAGAAGAGTTCGGTGATCGCCGTTGCCAGCGCATGGACGTTCATCGGCGTGGTGTCCAGCACGATCTCGGCGGCGCTCTTGAGTTCGCGCAGGACCTCGCGCTCGGCGGCAATGCCGTCCAGGATCCGCCCGGATCCCTGAAGCGGGTGCGGGCGGCGCCCCTGCTCGAAGCGGCGCACCAGCAGGTCGTCGCTGGCCTCCAGGAAGAGCACGCGGTAGTTGATTCCCGCCGCGCGCAGTTGGGCCAGGTTTTCGCGCAACGCCGGGAACAATGACTTGCTGCGCACGTCCATCACCACGGCGAGCTTCGGGAGCGAGCCCGGCACCCGGGCGACCAGCTCCGTGAGCGTCCCGAGCAGCTGGGGCGGCAGGTTTTCGACGACGTACCAGCCGTGGTCCTCCAGCGCGTGCGCCGCCGTGGTGCGCCCTGCTCCAGACATCCCGGTGACGATCAGCAATTCGGATTCGACGGGTTTGACCGGTGCAAGCTCGCTACTCATGTCACTCAGTCTAGGCGAGGGCACGTCCCGCCCCGGCGGGACGGGGCTAGTCGAGCAGCTCGCCGGTGGCGGTGTTGACCGCCGGTTCGGGGGTGTCCTCTTCCCCGGCCGGACCGCCGGCGTCCGTCGCCAGCGCCGCGACCAGCTGCCGCGCCATGGCGGGACCGATGCCCGGGACGGCGAGGAAGGCCTCCTCGTCGGCGGCCCGCATGCGCTTCAGCGACCCGAAGTGCTTCAGGACCGCCTTCCGCTTGGAGGGTCCCAGGCCGGGAACGTCGTCCAGGATGGAGGTGATCATCGACGTGGAGCGCTTCTGGCGGTGGAAGGTGATGGCGAAGCGGTGCGCCTCGTCGCGGATCCGCTGGAGCAGGTACAGGCCGTGCGAGGCGCGCGGCAGGACCACGGGGAACTCGTCGTCGGGCAGCCAGAGCTCCTCGAGCCGCTTCGCGAGTCCCACGACGTAGATGTCGTCGATGCCGAGGTCCTCGAGCGCTTGGACCGCCGCGGAGACCTGCGGCGGACCGCCGTCGACCACCACCAGCGACGGCGGGTAGGCGAACTTGCGCACGGGCGCCTTCGCGGCGTCGTCCTGGATGTCGATCTGGCCGCTGATGGAGGGCGCAATGTGCGTCTGGTCCTCCAGGTAGTGCCGGAAGCGCCTCGTGATGACGTCGTACATGGCGGAAGTGTCGTCGCGGGCCGCGTCTCCCGTGACCGAGAACTTCCGGTAGTCCGACTTCTTCGGAAGCCCGTCCTCCACCACGACCATGGACGCCACGACATTGGTGCCCTGGACGTGCGAGATGTCGTAGCACTCGATGCGCAGCAGGGGCACGGGGAGTCCCAGCGCCTCCTGCAGTTCCTGGAGCGCGGCGCTTCGCGTGCTGATGTCGCCCGCACGCCGCGACTTGTGGAGGCGCAGCGCCTGTTCCGCGTTCTCGCGCACCGTCTCCATCAGCGCCGCCTTCTCGCCGCGGCGGGGAACACGAAGGTTCACCGCGGCCCCCCGGAGCCCACGCAGCCATTCGGCCACTTGCGCGGCATCCTCCGGCTCCGTGGGCACCAGGACCTCGCGCGGGAGCCGGTCGGCGTCGGCGTTCTCTCCGTAGACCTGCTGCAGCATGTGCTCCACGAACTCGGCCTCGGTGGTGTCCTCGACCTTCTCCACCACCCAGCCGCGCTGCCCCCGGATGCGGCCGTTGCGCACGTGGAAGACCTGCACGGCCGCCTCGAGTTCGTCCTCGGCGATGGCGAAGATGTCCGCCTCGGTGTCCTCCGAGAGCACCACGGCGTTGCGCTCGAAGACGCGGCGGAGGGCGGCGATGTCGTCCCGCAGGCGAGCCGCCTTCTCGTATTCGAGTTCGGCGACGGCACCGGCCATCTCCTTCTCCAGCTGGCGGATGAAGCGCGTGCCCTCCCCGCCCATAAACTGGCACAGCTCGTCGGCGAGTTTGCGGTGGTCCTCGGGGCTGATTCGTCCCACGCAGGGGGCCGAGCACTTGTCTATATAGCCCAGCAGGCACGGGCGGCCCGACTGCTGGGCGCGGCGCAGCACACCGGCGCTGCAGGTGCGGACGGGGAAGACCCGCAGCAGGGTGTCGAGGGTCTCGCGGATGGCCTTGGCCGGGTAGAACGGGCCGAAGTACTTGACGTCCTTCCGGCGGTCCCCGCGCATGACCTGCGCGCGCGGGAACTTCTCGCCCAACGTGACGGCCAGGTAGGGGTAGGACTTGTCGTCGCGGAAGACGATGTTGAAGCGTGGAGCGAACTCCTTGATCCAGGTGTATTCGAGTTGCAGGGCCTCGAGCTCGCTGCCGACGACCGTCCATTCGACGCTGGCGGCGGTGTGGACCATCGCGTGCGTCTTGGGCAGCAGGCCGGCGGGGTTGGCAAAGTAGGAGTTCAGCCGCGAGCGGAGGTTTTTCGCCTTGCCGACGTAGATGACCCTGCCGTGGGGGTCGCGGAACCTGTAGACGCCGGGACCGGTGGGTATCTCACCGGCGCTGGGCCGGTAGGTGGAGGGATCGGCCATAAAACAACGCTACCCCGCGGCCGGGGCCTGGTTGTAACCGTCCGAACGTTCCTGCCCCGTGAGCTCGGCGATCGCGTCCACGATTCGGTCGGTGGCGTGCCGGCGCTCCGGGAGCGGGTGTTTTGGGCCGACGTGGTCGAACTGCAGCGGCGCGCCCACCTTGAGCGTGAAGTGGTGCGGGGTCACGGTCCTGCTGCCGGCGGGCTGGAGCCGCTCGGTGCCGATGAGGCCCACGGGAAGCACCGGCGCGCCGGTGGAGAGGGCCAGCCAGCCGACTCCGGTGCGCCCCCGGTACAGCCGTCCGTCGCGGGACCTGGTGCCCTCAGGGTAGATCCCCACGCCCTCGCGGGACTCCAGGATCTCTACGAGCGAATCAAGGGCGGCGACGGAGGCCGCCTGCTCGCCGCGGTGGACGGGGATGGAGCCCACGGATTCGAAGAACGCCTTCATCAGGCGGCCCTTGACCCCCGGGGTCGTGAAGTATTCGGCCTTGGCGAAGAACGCCACGGGGCGCGGCATCAGGGCCTGGATGATGATGCTGTCCAGGAAGGACAGGTGGTTGGACGCCACGATGAAGGGCCCCTCGCGGGGGACGTGCTCCAGCCCGGTGACGGTGGGCCGGCACGTGGCCGTGATGGTTCCGCGGAAGGTCGCGCGGACGCCGTCGTAGAACCCCATGGCTAGGCGACCCGCCCGTCCTGCGGGGCGGCGACGGAGGCGGACGCCACCGGCGCCAGGCCCGACGGCGCCAGGCCCAGCTCGGCGCGCAGCTCGGCCGCGGTATCGACGACGGACGCCGCGCCGGCCTCCTCGAGTTCGCCCTCGGGGGCGTAACCCCAGGACACGCCGATGCACGGCATGCCGTTGGCCGCCGCTCCGGCGACGTCGTAGTGCCGGTCGCCGACCATGACCGTCTCGGCGGGGTCCGAGCCAAGGCCCGCCAGGGCCTCCGCCACGATGTGCTCCTTGCCGTGGCCGGAGCGGGGGGCGATTTCGTTGGGGGTTGCGCCGTGGACGGCGTCGAATGCGTCCAAGAGCCCCTGAACCTCAAGGAGCCGCACCGCGATATTGATGGGCTTCGACGTCGCCACGGCGAGCCGGACGCCCTCGGCGCGGAGGTCGCGAAGGAGCTCGGCGATCCCCGGGTACACCCGGCTGGACGCCATGCCGTGGGCGGCATACTCGGCGCGGTAGGCGGCAATGACCAGCGGGAGCTTCTCCTCGGTCATGCCGGGGAGCTCCATCAGGCTGAGCGCCAGCGGGGGCCCAACGAGGGCGTCGAGCCGCTCGGTGCCGGGGTCCGGGATGCCGTGCCCCACCAACGCCGCTCTGATGCCCCCGGTGATCGCACCGGCCGGGTCGACGAGGGTGCCGTCGAGATCGAACAACACGGCGCGCACACGATTTATCACCGGGTCATTGTTGCACGAACCCGGCGTTTGGCCGGGTGCCCATGCCGTTCGAAGGATATTTTGCCCTCGTTCCCCCCAACGACCGGCACCCACCCGCCGCCGACTCCCCGGCGCGCCGAGCCTAGCCGAGCAGTTCGGCCAGGAACCGTCCCGTGTGGCTTTCCGCCACCTTGGCGACCTGCTCCGGGGTTCCCGTGGCGATGACCTGCCCGCCGCCGGATCCGCCCTCCGGGCCAAGATCCACGAGCCAGTCCGCGCTCTTGATGACATCGAGGTTGTGCTCGATCGTAATCACGGTGTTTCCCTTGTCCACCAGCCCCTGCAGCACCAAAAGCAGCTTACGGATGTCCTCGAAGTGCAGCCCGGTGGTGGGCTCGTCGAGAACGTAGACGCTCCGGCCGTTGGAGCGCTTCTGGAGTTCCGAGGCGAGCTTCACGCGCTGCGCCTCGCCGCCGGAGAGCGTGGTGGCCGGCTGTCCGAGGCGGACGTAGCCGAGGCCGACGTCGACGAGGGTGTTCAGGTGCCGCGCGATGGGAGAGAACGCGGCGAAGAACTCCGCGCCCTCCTCGATGGGCATGTTCAGCACGTCGGCGATCGTCTTGCCCTTGTAGTGGACCTCGAGCGTCTCCCGGTTGTAGCGCGCCCCGTGGCACACCTCGCACGGCACGTAGACGTCCGGCAGGAAGTTCATCTCGATCTTCAGCGTGCCGTCGCCGGAGCAGGCCTCGCAGCGCCCGCCCTTGACGTTGAAGGAGAAGCGGCCGGGGAGGTAGCCGCGGACCTTGGCCTCGTTGGTCTCGGCAAAGAGCTTGCGGACGTGGTCGAACACGCCCGTGTACGTGGCGGGGTTGGAGCGCGGCGTGCGCCCAATGGGGCTCTGGTCCACGTGGATGACCTTGTCCAAGTGCTCGAGGCCCTCGACGCGCGTGTGCCTCCCGGCCACCTGCTTGGCCCCGTTGAGCTTGTTGGCCAGGACCTTGTAGAGGATGTCGTTGATCAGTGTCGACTTGCCCGAGCCGCTGACTCCGGTCACGGCCGTCATCACACCGAGCGGAATCAGCGCCGACACGTCCCGCAGGTTGTTCTCCCGGGCGCCCACGACCTTGAGTTGGCGCTTCTTGTCGATTTTCCGGCGCCTGGCGGGCAGCTCGATCGACTTCCTCCCGGAAAGATAGTCGCCCGTCAGCGACTCGGTGTTGGCCAGCAGTCCCTCCAGGGAACCGGAATGGACCACCTTGCCGCCGTGCTCCCCGGCGCCCGGGCCGATGTCCACGATCCAGTCGGCCTGGTGGATGGTGTCCTCGTCGTGCTCGACGACGATCAGGGTGTTGCCCAGGTCTCGCAGCCGGTTGAGCGTCTCTATGAGGCGCCGGTTGTCCCGCTGGTGGAGGCCGATCGACGGCTCGTCCAGCACGTACAGGACACCAACGAGCCCGGAGCCGATCTGCGTTGCCAGGCGGATACGTTGCGCCTCGCCGCCGGACAGGGTGCCCGCCGCGCGTTCCAGGTTCAGGTACTCCAGCCCCACGTCGAGCAGGAAGCGCAGACGCGCCTGGATCTCGATCAGGACCTGGTGCGCGATCTGTGCCTCGCGGCCGGACAAGGTCAGGTCGCCGAGGAACTCCGAGCATTCGCGCAGGGGCATCGCCGAGACGGCGGAGATCGACTTGCCGTTGATCAGCACCGAGAGCGACGCCGGGTTGAGCCGGGCGCCGTTGCATTCCGGGCACGGCACCTGGCGCATGTACTCCTCGTAGCGGTCCCGGGCGTTGTCCGATTCCGTTTCCTGGTGCTTGCGGTGGATGTACTGCACGACCCCTTCGAAGCCTGTGCTGTACTTGCGCTCCCGGCCGAAGCGGTTCTTGTACTGGACAACGACCTTGTGGTCCTTGCCGTGCAGGACGGCCTGCTTGACGGCCTCCGGCAGCTTGGCCCAGGGGGTTGCCATGGAGAACTTCAGTTCCTTCGCCAGGCCGGCGAGCAGGCGGTTCCAGTAGTCGGTGGTGGCCGTGCCCAGCGACCACGGCGCGATGGCGCCGTCCTGGAGGGACTTGGCGGGATCGGGAATGACCAGCTCGCCGTCGACCTCGAGGCGCGTACCGATACCCGTGCAGGCGGGGCAGGCGCCGAAGGGGTTGTTGAAGGAGAACGACCGCGGCTCGATCTCGTCGATGGCGAGCGGGTGCTCGTTGGGGCAGGCGAGGTTCTCGGAGAACGCGCGGAGCCGACCGTCGTCGTCCGGGTCGAGGTCCACGAAGTCGGCGAGGACGCGGCCGTCCGCGATGCCGAGCGCCGTCTCGATGGAGTCGGTGAGCCTCTGCCGGATGCCGTCCTTGATGACGAGCCGGTCCACGACGACCTCGATGGTGTGCTTGAACTGCTTGCCGAGCTTCGGCGGCTCGGACAGCTGGATCGTTTCGCCGTCGACGCGGGCACGGGAGTAGCCCTTGGCCGCGAGCTCCTTGAAAAGGTCGACGAACTCGCCCTTGCGCCCCCGCACGACCGGGGCGAGGATCTGGAAACGGGTCCCGTCCTCGAGCTCCAGCAACTGGTCCACGATCTGCTGCGGCGTCTGGCGCATCACCGGCTCGCCGCAGACCGGGCAGTAGGGACGCCCCACGCGCGCCCAGAGCAGGCGCATGTAGTCGTAGATCTCCGTGATCGTCCCGACGGTCGACCGGGGGTTCTTGCTGGTCGACTTCTGGTCGATCGAGACGGCCGGCGAGAGGCCTTCGATGAAGTCCACGTCCGGCTTGTCAACCTGCCCGAGGAACTGGCGGGCGTAGGCGGACAGCGACTCCACGTAGCGGCGCTGCCCCTCAGCGAAGATGGTGTCGAAAGCCAGGGAGGATTTGCCCGATCCCGACAGGCCCGTGAAGACGATCATTGCGTCGCGGGGAAGGTCGAGGTCCACGTTGCGCAGGTTGTGTTCGCGCGCGCCCTTGACGATCAGCCTGGACTGGTCGCGGGGTAGCTGAACTCCGGATTCGGCGGACAATACATCGGTGCTCTCAGAAATGGCCACCATCAAATACTAGTCGAAAACGTCTTCGAATTCTCGTTCGAACGCCATGCGCCGAGGGGAACGCCGCCCTCGCCGCCCCGCTCCCCTAGCGCCCGCGGAACGCCGCCCGGACGAAGCCGAGGGCCGCCTCCTCACCCACGCCCCAGCGCGCCGCCTCCGCCGCGAAAGCCGCCGCCGCCTCGCCAAGGTGGCGCCCGGCGTCGTCCCCGGAGGCCTCGACCACGGTGCCGTTCCGCCCACGCGTGGACACCGCCCCGGCCTGTTCCAGCTCCCGGTACGCGCGCGCCACCGTGTTCACCGCCACACCCAGGCGTTCGGCGAGCGCCCTCACGGGCGTCAGCCGGGTCCCGGGGACGAGCCGCCCGTCCGCGACGGCGTCGAGGATCTGCCGCCGGATCTGCTCGAAGGGATTGGTGGGGTCCCCGTGGTCCACCGAGATGAAGCCCAGCACGCCGTCGTCCATGGTTCCTCCCGCGGGCGCACCTCGCCCTGTGCCGCCAGCCTAGCGCCCGGGACGCCCGTCCTCACGGGTTACGCCAAGGCGCGGCGCGCTCATAGGCTGGCACCATGGACAACAACACCTCGCTCCTCCACGACCTCGCCGAAGTCACTATCCGCCGCGCGTCGGTCTCCGAGATGGACAACAACGTCTATCTGGTGACCTCCAAGGCCACGGGCGCCCAGGTGCTCATCGACGCCGCGGACGACGTCGAAGCGATCCGGACGCTGTTGGCGGACGCCGCCGCCGACAGCCCGAACCCGACGCGGCTGGCCCTCATCGCCACCACGCACCGCCACTGGGACCACGTGCGGGCCCTGAGGCAACTCGCGGAGGAGACGGGCGTGCCGACGGCGGCCGGAGCGGACGATGCCGATGCCATCCGCGCCGACACCGGCGTGGACATCAATGTGGTTCTGGACAATGGAGACGTCGGCCACTTCGGGGGCTTCGACCTCAAGGCCGTGCACCTGCGCGGACACACCCCCGGTTCCGTCGCCTACGTCTACGACGACCCCCAGGGACCGGCGCACATCTTCAGCGGGGATTCGTTGTTCCCCGGCGGGGTCGGAAACACGCAGCAGGATCCGGAGCGGTTCGCCTCGCTCCTCGCTGACGTCGAGGAGCGGCTGTTCGGCGAATACCCCGACGAGGCACTGGTGCATCCGGGGCATGGCCGCGGCACAACGTTGGGTCACGAGCGCCCACAGCTTCCGGTCTGGCGCGAGCGCGGCTGGTAGGCGCGCCGGGCGCCTGGTCACCCCTTGCGGCCCACCAGAAAGATCCTTCGGAAGGGAAACGCCGTCAGCGGCACGTCGTCGGTCCCGGCGAAGGCGGGGTAGGCCCTCCGCACCGCAAGCGCGTATTCGCGTTCGAACTTCGCGACCTCCCCGGTGTCCAGCGCGGCCAGTACAGGGCGCAACGCCGTGCCCCTGACCCATTCGAGGACCGGGTCCTCTCCCGGGAGGATCTGCAGATAGGTGGTCTCCCAAACGTCCGCGTCGAAACCGTGGCCCGTCAGGAGCCGCAGATAGTCCGCCGGCTCGGCAACGTTGTCCCCCGCACGCAGGATGCCCCCCAGGCGGTCCGCCCACCGTTCCGAGTCCGCAAGGCCACGCATGATCGCGTGGGACGGGGCCGAGAAGTTGCCCGGCACCTGCGCCGCGAACCATGCGCCGGGCCGAAGGGCCTCGAGCCAGCCGGCGACGACCTTCGTATGGTCGGGCAGCCACTGGAGCATGGCGTTGGTCACCAGAACGTCGACGTCCTCGCCGGGGATCCACGCGGCGGCGTCGGCCTGGGCAAATGCGAGGTTGGCGCGCTTGTGCCCGCGCCGGGCCGCCTCCACCATCTCCGGCGACGAGTCCAGGCCCACCACCCGCGCCGCCGGCCAGCGGTCGGCGAGCGCCGCGGTCAGCGGGCCGGGGCCGCAGCCCATGTCGACGACGAGCCCCGGGTCCTCCGCGGCGACACGACCTGTCAGGTCGAAGAAGGGGCGGTCCCGGTGGTCGGCGAACTCCGTGTACTTGGCTGGATCCCAATTCATGGATTCAGCCTAGGCTTCCCGAAGGGGGCGCCCATCGCCCGGGACCCGCCGACAAGGACGGCGGGTCGTTCCGTCCCAGGTCACATCGACCACACGCCGGTCCTGCGGCTTCCCCGTCCAAGCGCCCGATCGAGGACATGGGCTGCGGCAACACCAACGGCATAGGCGCCCAAGTCCGCCGCGCCGAACGTGGTGCCGAGGACAAGTCGAATCGGCGGCCAGGCCTGACCCAACCCGGCGGGAACACCCGTGAGCTGGAACAACTCGATCGTCAGGCAGGCCACGGCGGCGATGGCCGCGGCCCGCAGCCGCGGCCCGCTCGGATCGAGGAACGCGACGACGAGGTAGATCAAGACGGCGTACAGGGCATCGCCGACGGGGCCTGCCCACGCGCCGTCACCGAGTGCGCGAACTCCGAGCCCCAGGGCGACGGTCGCCAGTCCGGCGACAAGCAGTGCGGCCCGCCTTCTTCCCTGGCGCCGGGCTTCGGCTGGACTTCCCGTGGCGGTAGAGCGCTCGTGTTCACCGTTCATGCCGCGAGTCTAGGCGCGTGCGCCCCGGTGTTCGGAGACGGGCAGGCGGCTGCGGCTGCGTTGACCAGGGTTTTCCCGGAGGGCCAGCAACACAATCAACTGGATTTGTAGTGATTCTTCGCACACTGACACAAATCCACAAGAAACGTAGACTTCTTGGCGTATCCGTCGCCACCACGCCGACAACAGTCGTTGGGGTGAGCGCCCGCCGGGAAGCGAGATCCGCCCCGCGGGACGTCGCGGCCTCTGTCCGCCCGGAGCTCAAGAGCTTCGGGAGAACACCGACCCGAAGGACCGTCATGGAAGCACACACCATCAACGACTCGAGCGCGGCGCCCCCCGGGCGCGCCCCGTTCCCCTTCCGCGCAAATCCGCGGCACGATCTTCCCGCCTCAATCGTCGTTTTCCTCGTGGCGCTTCCCCTGTCCCTGGGCATCGCCGTCGCGTCGGGCGCCCCCGTCATGGCCGGACTGATAGCCGCGGCCGTGGGCGGCATCGTCGCGGGCAGCCTCGGTGGATCACCCCTTCAGGTCAGCGGACCCGCGGCGGGCCTGACCGTCATCGTCGCCGGACTGATCGAGCAGTTCGGCTGGCAGGCCACCTGCGCGATCACGGTGGCCGCCGGCGTCGTCCAAATTCTGCTGGGCGTCAGCCGGGTCGGCCGCGCGGCGTTGGCGATCTCCCCCGTCGTTGTGCATGCCATGCTCGCGGGCATCGGTCTCACGATCGTGCTGCAGCAACTCCACGTGGTGCTGGGCTCCGAGCCCGGCAGCAACGCGCTAGACAACATAGTCTCGCTCCCCGCCAGCGTTGCCGCCATGAACCCCCGCGCGCTCATTCTCGGGGTGGCCGTCGTGGCCATCCTCCTGCTCTGGAAGAGGCTCCCGCGCAAGCTCAGGAGCCTCCCCGGCCAGCTCGCCGCCGTCGTCCTCGCGACGGCGCTCTCCCTCGTGTGGGGCGACTCGATCGAACGCATCGCGCTGGACGGCTCGCTGCTGGAGGCCGTCGCCGCCCCGGTGCTGCCCGAGGGAAACTTGGGCGCCATCGGCATAGGCGTCGTCACGATGGCCCTGATCGCCAGCGTCGAGTCCCTGCTCTCGGCCGTGGCGGTCGACAAGATGCAGTCCGGCCCGCGAACCAACTTCAACCGCGAACTCTTCGGCCAGGGCGCGGCCAACGTCACCTCCGGCATGCTGGGCGGGCTGCCCGTCACGGGAGTGATCGTCCGCAGCGCCACCAACGTCGAGGCCGGGGCGCGGACCCGGTCCTCGGCCATCCTGCACGGCGTATGGATCCTGCTCTTCTCCGTCTTCCTCGCCCCCGTCATCATGATGGTTCCGCAGTCCGTCCTCGCCGGCCTGCTGGTCGTGATCGGGGTGCAGCTGGTCAAGTTCGCCCACATCAAGACCGCCCTCCGCACCGGCGACTTTCTGGTCTACGCCGTAACGGTCGCGCTGGTGGTGTTCGCCAACCTGCTCGAAGGCGTGCTCGTCGGCCTGGCACTGGCCGTGCTGCTGGTTCTGGTGCGGGTGGTTCGCAGTTCCATCCATGCCGAAAGCACGGGCGACGACCGCGGGCGCCCCACCTGGAAGGTCGTCATCGAAGGCTCCTGCAGCTTCCTGACCCTTCCAAGGCTCAACCGAACGCTCTACTCGATTCCGGCGGGCGCGCGCGTCACCGTGAACATCGAGGCGGACTTCATCGACCTGTCCGTCTTCGAAGCCGTCGGTGCCTGGCGCGCCCAGCACGAGGCCACGGGAGGCGAGGTCGCCGTGGAGGACCACGGCACCTTCCCGCTGGGAGACGCCGCCGACGGCGCGCCGAAGCGCTGGATCTCGCGTTCGTCGCTCAGCAGCGGGCTGGCCCCGTGGAAGCGCTGGCAGCGGGACGCGGCGCCGTCCGACGCCGTTCCGGCGATCGACGACGCCGCGGCTCCGGACACCCTGCCGGTCCTGCTCGGGGTGCAGAACTACCACGCCCGCAACGCGGCGCTGGTGCGCCGCGACACGGAGCCCCTGGCACAGGGACAGGATCCGACGACGCTCTTCCTCACGTGCGTGGATTCCCGCGTGGTGCCGAACGTCATCACCTCCAGCGGCCCCGGCGACCTGTTCACCGTGCGCAACGTCGGGAACGCCGTGGACCGCGCCGGTGGCGACCTGTCCTTCGAGGCCGCCCTGGAGTTCGCAGTCGAAAAGCTGAACGTCAGCACAATCACGGTGTGCGGCCACTCGAACTGCGGCGCCATGCAGGCGTTGCTGGCCACAGACCCGTCCGCGGAGCACAACGGCGGCGGTCAGCCGGTCGGCGAGTGGCTCGGCGGGATGCGCGAAAGCCGGCTGGCCCTGGCGGGCGACCATCCGGCGGGCCGGGACGCCGCCGACGCGGGCTACCGCGAGGTGGACCAACTGGCCGTGGTCAACGTCGCCGTGCAACTCGAGACGCTCGCCGACCACCCCCGCCTGCGGAGGCGCGTCCAGGACGGATCGCTGAGCCTGGTGGGGTTGTTCTACGACCTCTCCACCGCGGGCGTTCTCCACGTCTCCGCCGCGGGCATCCGGCGGCTGGACCCCGTGCACTAAAAACGCGTGCACCAGGAACCGTGCGTTGGAGGCCCGGCCGCTGAACGCCGAAGGGACGGTCGGCGAGCGCTGCCCGCCGACCGTCCCTTCGGCGTTGCGGGCGGCCCGGGCGGCGGCCCGACCCCGTGCCCCCGCCGGCGACTAGGCTGGTAGGCACCATGAGACTCACCGAACTGCTGCCCGATTCCCCGCCGCGCGGGGCCACCGCCGAATCCACCTACGCCTCCTTCATCCAGTGGGTGGAGGACCGCGGGATCGGGTTGTACCCCGCGCAGGACGAGGCCGTCATGGAGATCGTGGAGGGCAACAACGTCATCCTGGCCACCCCCACGGGGTCCGGGAAGTCGCTGGTGGCCGTCGCGGCGCACTTCCACGCGCTGGCGCGGGGCGAGCGCAGCTACTACACGGCGCCGATCAAGGCCCTGGTCTCGGAGAAGTTCTTCGCCCTGTGCGAGATCTTCGGCGCCGAGAACGTCGGAATGGTCACCGGGGACTCCTCGGTCAACCCCGACGCGCCCATCATCTGCTGCACCGCGGAAATCCTCGCCAACATCGCGCTCCGGCAGGGTTCCTCCGCCGATCTCGGGCCCGTGGTCATGGACGAGTTCCACTTCTATGCGGACCCGCAGCGCGGGTGGGCCTGGCAGGTGCCCCTGTTGGAGCTGCCGCAGGCCCAGTTCCTGCTTATGTCCGCCACCCTGGGAGACGTCACCCGCTTCGAGGACGAGCTCACGCTGCGCACAGGCCGCCACACCACCACGGTCGCCCACGCCGAACGCCCCATCCCCCTGCACTACTACTACTCGCAGGACCCGGTGCAGGAGGCCATGGAGGAGCTGATCACCACGCGGCAGACGCCCGTCTACGTGGTGCACTTCAGCCAGATCGAGGCGATCGACCGGGCGCAGAGCCTGACGAGCATCAACGTCTGCACGCGCGAGGAGAAGGACAGGATCGCCGAGCTGATCGCCGGATTCCGCTTCTCGGCCGGCTTCGGCAAGACCCTCAACCGGCTGGTCCGCCACGGCATCGGCGTCCACCACGCCGGAATGTTGCCCAAATACCGGCGCCTCGTGGAGCAGCTGGCCCAGGCCGGGCTCCTCAAGGTCATCTGCGGCACGGACACCTTGGGGGTCGGCATCAACGTGCCCATCCGCACCGTGATGCTCACGGCCCTCTCCAAGTACGACGGCGTGCGCACCCGCCCCCTGAACGCCCGCGAGTTCCACCAGATCGCGGGCCGCGCCGGGCGCGCCGGTTTCGACACGTCGGGCACCGTCGTTGTTCAGGCCCCCGAGTTCGCCATCGAGAACAAGAAGTCCATGGACAAGGCCGTCGCCAAGTTCGGAGACGACCAGAAGAAGCTCCGCCAGGTGGTGAAGAAGAAGCCGCCCCAGGGTTTTGTGTCCTGGAGCGAAAAGACCTTCGACAAGATGGTCGCCAGCGTTCCGGACCCGCTCTCCTCCAGCTTCGCGGTGACCCACTCCATGCTCCTGAACCTCCTGGAGCGCCCGGGCGACAGTTTCGCCGCGGCGCGCCGCCTCCTGACCGAGAACCACGAGCCGCCGGCCCGCCAGCGCGACCTGATGCGCCGCGCGCTCGGCATTCTGCGCGAGCTGCTGGCCACCGGAGTCGTCGAGCGCCTGGACACGCCGGACGAGCACGGGAACCGCCTGCAACTCACCATCCACCTCCAGCAGAACTTCGCCCTGAACCAGCCGCTCTCGCCCTTCGCCATGGCCAGCCTGGAGCTGCTGGACCGCGAGTCCGCGACCTATGCGCTCGACGTCGTGTCCGTCATCGAGGCCACGCTGGAAAAGCCGCGGCAGGTGCTCTCCGGACAGGAGAAGAAGGCCCGCGGCGAGGCCGTGGCCGCCATGAAGGCCGAGGGCATGGAATACGAGGCCCGCATGGCCGCCCTCGACGAGGTGACCTACGCCCGGCCGCTCGCGGAACTGCTGGGAGAGGCCTTCGAGACCTACCGGCGCGGGGCGCCCTGGCTCGGGGACTTCGAGCTGGCCCCGAAGTCCGTGGTCCGGGACATGTACGAGCGCGCCATGTCCTTCGCGGAGTACGTGCAGTTCTACTCGCTGGCCCGCAGCGAAGGAATCCTGCTCCGCTACCTCACGGACGCCTACAAGGCCCTGCGGCAGACGGTGCCGCAGGATCTCCTGCGCGAGGACCTGCAGGATCTGATCGTCTGGCTCGGCGAGATGGTTCGCCAGATCGACTCGAGCCTGCTGGACGAGTGGGAGAAGCTCGCCAACGGCGAGGCCCCAGCCGACGCCTCGGAGGACATCGTACCGCCGCAGCCGGACCGCCTGACCTCGAACGAGCGGGCATTCCGCGTGATGGTGCGCAACGAGATGTTCCGCCGCGTCAGGCTCTTCGCCGACGAGCAGGACGTGGCGCTCGGCGAACTCGACGGGCACAACGGGTTCGACGCCGACGCCTGGGCCGGCGCCATGGACGACTACTTCAACGAGCACAACGACATCGACGACGGTCCGGAGGCGCGGGGTCCGCAGCTGCTGATAATCACCCCGGCCAGGGACCGCTGGAACGTGCGCCAGATCTTCAAGGATCCGGCGGGGCACAACGACTGGGGCATCGACGCCCACGTCGACCTGGCCGCCTCGGACGAGGCCGGATCCGCCGTCGTCACCGTCACCAACGTTGGCCGGCTGGGCTAGCCGGCTTCGTCGGCGTCCGGCCCGCCCGGCTGGAACCGCACCGGTCCGGCCACAAACCCGAACGATTCGCCGGGATCGTACGATCGGCCGTGGACGACGGACTGTCCGTCCCCGCCGCCGTGTCCCATCTGTCCGCCGCCGTCCGGGGTGTCGCCGCCGAGCAGGCTTCGCGTGAGAGCGGCGCCGTCGGCCATCAGCTCGCCGACGGCGGCCAGCAGGTGCCCGTCGGTCGGATCGACACCCTCGATGGCGGCGGCCAGGACGGCGCGGCGGACAAGCTCCTTCGCGAAAGACGCCGTCGTACCGTCCGTGCCCTCCGCGGCGCGCTCCAGCGCCTCCCCGCTGAAGCCGATCCCCCGCCCGTAGCGCTCCAGCAGGCCGCGGCGCGCCGTGGCGTCGGGACGCGGGATCTCCACCGCGAGGTCCACACGGCCCGGCCGCTGGGCCAGCGCCCGTTCCAACATGTCCACGCGGTTGGTCGTCAGGACGAACGCGACGTCGGCGTCGCGGTCCAGGCCGTCCATTGCGTCGAGGACCTCGAACAGCAGCGGCTGCGGGCCGTGCCCGAAGCTGCGGTCCTCAGCCACGAGGTCGCAGTCCTCGAGAACGACGACGGCGGGCTGCAGGGCCCGCGCCATGCGCGCCGCCTCCGACACCAGGGCCAGCGACCCGCCGGAGAGCAGGATCGCCGTCGTCCCCTCCGAGCGCGACAGCAGGTAGCGCACCGTATGCGTCTTGCCGGTGCCGGGCGGACCGTAGAGCAGGACACCGCGCTTGAGGTGCTGTCCGCGGCTCAGCAGTTCCTCCCGGTGCCGCCCCAGGTCCAGGACGTGCGCCTCCACCCGGGCCAGTACGCCGGAGGGCAGGACCACATCCCCGGCCACGAGCTGGGGGCGCCGGTGGAAGGTCACGCCCGCGTTCGTTGCCTCGTACTCGTTGGCCGTGAAGGAGACGACGTGCCCGCGGAAGATGCTCTGGGACCGCAGCCCGTCGCGGAACCAGCCGGTGAAGGCGTCCACCGCGTCGGGCTCGGTTCCCACGATTTCCAGCGAGCCGGACGGGCGGCCATACTGCGGGGACGCGCCCCGGAGCAGCGCGGCCATGGGCCTTCCCTGCAGGTGCACCAGGAACAGACCGCAGACGACGATGCGCCGCTGTTCGTCGGGGCCAACCGCCACCGAGGCAAAGTCCGGCTCCCCCACGGGGAAGGAATGGAGTCTGCGCTCGCGCAGCATGTCCGCCAGGGACATGTGGTGGCGAGCCTCGCCGCCCAAGCCGACGACCCGTCCGCCCGCCTCCGAGGCAAGCCGCTCCAGCAAGAGCGACGCGTCCGCCAGCCGGTGCGCCCCGAACTCCTCGTTCACGACGGGCAGGGCGGCCCCGTCCACGCCAACGTGGGAGAGCACCGCGTCCCACAGCTGCTCGCCCTCGTGACGCGCCTCCCTGGCCCCCTGCGCGGCCTCGGCAAGCGCGGCAAAATCGGTCAGGAACTTCGCCAGGTCATCCCCCATGCCGCGATCGTAGCAGGCGGGATTCCCCATGTATGTTGCGGCCGCAGCCGGGCTGCTCAGACTCCGAGGACCGCGCGGAGCGTGGCGCCACCACCGCGGACCGCCTGGGCACCGGCGACGCAGAGACCCGCGAGCGCGTAGCCGGCGATGGGAACCGAGAGCACCCACTCCCGCACCGAGCCGGCGTTCCCGATCAGGGGCACCGCGATGTTGCCGTTGGGCCGCCAGATCTGGCGGAGAAGGGGGACTCGGCCCAGGGGGCGCGGCCGGCGAACGCGCAGGGGCCAGGTCAGGGCGACTCCCCCGGTGGTGATGAGGTCGCCGGCCACGTGCACGGCGGCTCCCAGTCCCACGGCGATGGCGAACCAGCGGGGATCCTCCGGCGCGTTCAGGGCCACGAACGCGCCGGCCGCCAGTCCGACGGCCCAGGGAAAACGGCGCATAGTGTCGGGAATGAACCTGAGGGCCTTCGCGGCGAAGGCCGCCAGCAGGACGGTCGCGATGCCGGCGCCCGGGTAGACGGTGCCGAACCGGGCCGTCTCCACGGTGACCAGTCCCACCATTGCGGCCAGCACGACGGCGGCCACAAGACCGAACAGGGAGTGCGTGCCCTTGCGGTGCCCGCCCATCGACCGGCCGAGGCCGGCGCACAGCGCGTTGGACACCGGCGGGAGCGCCTGTGCGATGGTGGCGCTGCGGTGGTCCGCATCCGGGAGCAGTGCCGCCCCGGCACAAACCAGCGCCCCGGCGAGGACGCCGGCCGGCGTCGTTTCGAGCAGGCCGAAACCCAGGGCGACGGAGTCCGGCAGCGAGCCGGCGAAGCCGTCCGGCAGCACCTGCACATTGGCGGCCAGGGACGCCAACGGGATCTCGAAGCGCGTGGTCGCGGCGATCCACGCGGCCGCGCCGCACGCGGCGTGGTTTCCACCCATCATCTGAAGCGCCTCCTGGGCCTTGGGGAGGTGCCGCGGTGGGCGGAACCGCCCTCAACGGTAGGGCCGCGCGCACTCCAACGCCCGCAGCGACACCGGTAGGCTGGATCACATGAGCGACATCCGCGACGCGCGCCCCGGCGACGTCCCTGCCATCCTCGGACTCATCCGCGACTTGGCCGCCTACGAGCGCGAGCCCGACGCGGTGAGGAACACCGAGCAACAACTGCACCGGAGCCTGTTCGGTGACGACCCTCACGTCTTCGCGCACGTCGTCGAGGACACGCTGCCCGGCGAAGACCGCCCGCGTGTGGTGGGCATCGCCGTCTGGTTCCTGTCCTACTCCACGTGGGAGGGCACCCACGGCATCCACCTGGAGGACCTGTATGTCCATCCGCGGGCGCGCGGCGCGGGTCACGGCAAGGCGCTGCTGTGCAATCTGGCGCGCATCGCCGTCGAGCGCGGCTACGCCCGCCTCGAGTGGAGCGTGCTGGACTGGAACGAGCCGGCGATCGGCTTCTACGATTCCCTGGGGGCCGGCACCATGGACGGCTGGACCGTGCGCCGCCTCGATGGGAAGGCCCTGGCGGACGTGGCGCTGAGCGGTGCGGGTGCGCGGCCGTGAGCAACATGGTCCACCGGATCGCGGCCGTGCACGAGTTCCGCGGCATGCGCACCACCGAGCACTACTTCACCGTGCCGCTGGACCACGACGCGCCGGCCAAGGAGACCATCACGGTGTTCGCGCGCGAGGTGGTCTCGCTCGAGCACGCCGAGCCGGAGTCGCTTCCGTGGCTGCTCTACCTGCAGGGCGGGCCCGGCGGCCAGTCGCCCCGCATCTCCTCGCTGTCCGGCTGGATGGCGGAGGCCGCCAAGGGCTTCAGGATCCTGCTGCTGGACCAGCGCGGCACCGGGCTCAGCACCCCCGCCAACCGGCAGACGCTCCCCCTGCGGGGGGACTCTGCGGCCGAGGCGTACTACCTGACACACTTCCGCGCGGACTCGATCGTGCGCGACGCCGAAATGATCCGGGAACTCCTCGCGGGAGACCGCTGGACCACGTTCGGGCAGAGCTACGGCGGCTTCTGCACGCTCACCTACCTCTCGCTGGCGCCCGGGGGGTTGGAGCGGTGCCTGATCACCGGCGGGCTGGGCCCGGTCCGCGGCGACGCGGACCGCGTCTACCGGGCCACGTACGCGCGCATGGCGGCCAGAAACAACGAGTACTTCGCCGAGTACCCCGAGGACCGGGGCACGCTGGACCGCGTCTTCGCGCACCTGGCGGACACCGAGGAGCGCTTGCCGGACGGCCGGCGCGTGACCCGGGCACTGGTGCAGATGCTGGGCCAGTTCCTCGGCGGGAACACTCGGGTGGACCAGTTGCACCACGCCTTCGAGCAGGCCTTCGTCCCCACGCCCGGCGGCGCGCGGCTCGGCGACGCCTTCCTGGCGGTCCTTCAGGGACAGGCGGCGCGGCTGACCAACCCGCTCTACGCGCTGATGCACGAGTCCATCTACGCCCAGGGGTTCGCCACGGACTGGGCGGCAGCCCGGGTCCTCAGCGAGTTCCCCGCGTTCCATCCGGACGCGCCGGCGCCGCTCCTGACGGGCGAGATGGTGTACCCCTGGTACTTCGACGAGGACCCCGCCCTTCGGCCGTTGGAGCAGACCGCCGGGCTGCTGGCGTCCATCGACGACTGGCCGGGACTGTACGACCTGGACATGCTGGCCACGAACACCGTCCCGGTGGCCGCGGCGGTCTACAGCGACGACGTGTACGTGGACCGGGACTTGAGTCTCGAAACCGCGTCGCTGGTCCGGGGACTGCGGGTCTGGGAAACCGACGAATTCCACCATGACGGCATCGCCGACGACGGCGCCGGGATCTTCGCCCGCTTGCTCGGAATGACCGAGGGGCACTCCGGCGCAACGGGCGGCAAAACGACAACAGCCGGCAGCACGGCGGAAGGATAGGAACCATGACCCTGCACATCACGGGCGACGCCGAGGCGGACGCCCTGCTCGACGAGAATCCCCTGGCCCTCCTGCTGGGAATGCTGCTGGACCAACAGGTGACCATGGAATCGGCCTTCGCGGGACCGGCCAAGATCCGCGACCGGATCGGTGGCCTCGACGCCGCACGGATCGCCGCGTATCCGCCGGACGACCTGCTCGGGGTCTTCCGGGAATCGCCCGCGGTCCACCGCTTTCCGGGCTCGATGGCCCAGCGTGTGCAGGCGGTGTGCGCCGAGGTCGAAGCCGAGTGGGGAGGCGATGCCTCGGCCATCTGGACCCGCGATTCCCCCGACGGCGCCGAGGTCCTCCGCCGGCTCAAGGCGTTGCCCGGGTTCGGGGAGCAGAAGGCGAGGATCTTCCTCGCCCTGCTCGGGAAACAGCGTGGACTCGACGCTTCCGGATGGCGGGAGGCATCGGAGCCGTACGGCGAGGACGGCGCCCGGAAGTCCGTCGCGGACATCGTCGACGCGGAGTCGCTCGCCGAGGTGCGCGCGACGAAGAAGGCGGCTAAGGCCGCCGCAAAGAAGAAGTAGGCGCCGGGACGCGCAGGCACCAAACGCCCACGATCGCCGCCACCGCCATGGCCGCGTAGTTCAGCCCGGCGAACCCGACCCAAGCCAGCACCAGCCCGGAGAGCGCCGCCCCCACCGCGCCGGCGGCGCCCATCAGCGTATCGGCGGCTCCCTGCACCAGCACCCGCAGCTCGCCGGGAACGGTCTCCGACACAAAGGCGGATCCGGACACCGTGGCCATCGACCAGCCGAGGCCCAGCAGCACCAGGCCCACCGCCACGGCAACGCGGTTCTCCCGTCCCAGGGCGCTGGTCAGCAGCGAGGCCGCGAACACGCCCTGGGCCAGCAGCATGGTGCGCGGCCGGCCCCACCGGTCAGCCAGCAGGCCGAGCAGCGGCGACAGCGCGTACATCCCGGCGATGTGCAGTGAAATGGTGAAGCCGATGACCACCAGCACGTCCGCCGTGACGGCGTCCCCCCCGCCCGCGACGTGCCCCGCGTGGGCGGCGGCCTCGCCGGCCGCCAGATTCTTCAGGTGCACCGGCGTCATGGACATCACGGCGACCATCACCAGGTGCGCGCCGACAAGCGCGGCAATGCCAAGCCTGGCCGCCGGATAGTCGCGGAGGGCGGCGAGGCCCTCGCGTACCGACGGCCGGCCCGGCCTTGACTTCTTGACCGCGTCGACGGCCCGTGACGCGGAGCGCAGCACGTGCAGGGGATCCGGCCGCAGCCCGACGTTGAGCACCGCCAGGGCAACCAGCATCCCGGCCAGCGAAAAGAGGAAGGGGCCGCTGAGCTCCGGCAGGCCGAGCGCCGCGCCCAGCGCCGCGCCGGGCCCAATCAGGTTGGGCCCACCGACCGCGCCGATGGTGATGGCCCACACAACGAGGCCCACGTCGCGGCCGCGCGTCGCCTCGTCGGCCAGATCCGTGGCCGCGAACCGCGCCTGCAGGTTGGCGGCCGTTCCGACACCCAGGAGCGCCGCGGCGACGAGCAGCAGCGGAAAACTGCCCAGCACGGGGGCCAGCACCATTCCGATCGCTCCCAGCGCCGCCAGGGCGACGCCCGTGGACAGGGCGATCCTCCGGCCCCGCCGCATGGCGAGTCCGGCGAGGGGCATCGCCGCCAGGGCGCCCGCCACGGAGATGGCGGTGGTGGCCGCGCCGGCGAAGGCGTCGCTACCGGTGAGCTCGACGGCCAGCAGGGACCCCAGCGCAAGCCCGGCGCCATTGCCCACCCCGCTGAAGAGTTGGGCGATGGAGAGGGAAAGAACAACGCGGCGCTGGAGCGCCTTCCTCTCGGGAAGACGGCCCAGCACCGCGTCGGATGGCTCGCTCACCGCCCCAGCCTAGCAATCCGCCGCCCTGTCGGGAGGCGTTCAAGCAGGGGGGTCCGCGTGGCTAGTCCACGTCCGCCCGGGCGCGCTCGATGTCCTTGGCGAGGCGAGCGTCCATGGCCGCCTTCTTGCCGGCGGGGCTGAGCAGGCTGGCCACCGTCGCGATGACGATCGTGCCCAGGATGACGGCCAGCGACAGGGCCGTGGAGATGTCGGGGACCCACTCGATGTGCTGTCCGCCGTTGATGAACGGGAGCTCGTTCTCGTGCATCGCGTGGAAGACCAGCTTGACGCCGATGAACGCCAGAATGACGGACAGTCCGTGCTTGAGGTAGACCAGCCGGTCCATCAGGCCGCCGAGCAGGAAGTAGAGCTGGCGCAGGCCCATCAGGGCGAAGATGTTGGCCGTGAACACGATGAACGCGCTCTGGGTCAGCCCGAAGATCGCGGGGATGGAGTCGACGGCGAACAGCAGGTCCGTCATGCCGATGGTGATGAAGACGACGACCATGGGCGTGAAGACGCGGCGCCCGTCGATGGTGGTGCGCAGCTTGTTGCCGTCGAAGTCCTTGCTCATCGGGAGCCGGGACGTGAGTCGGGCGATCAGGCCGTTTTCCGCACCCTCTTCCTCGTCCTCGCCGGAGTCGGTGGCCTGCTTCCAGGCGGTCCACAGGAGGAATGCGCCAAAGATGTAGAAGACCCAGGTGAAGTGCTCGATCACTGTCGCGCCGACCATGATGAAGATGCCGCGGAGGATCAGCGCGATGATGATGCCGAACATCAGCACCTCCTGCTGGTACCGCCGCGGCACTGAGAACCTGGCCATGATGATGATGAAGACGAAGAGGTTGTCAACGCTGAGGCTGTACTCGGTCACCCAGCCGGCGAGGAACTCCTGGCCGTAGTCGGGTCCCGCCTGCCAGAACATCAGTCCCGCGAAAACCAGGGCCAGCGTCACGTAGAAGCCGACCCAGAGGCCGGCTTCCTTCATGGAGGGCTCATGCGGCCGTTTGACGACATAGAGCAGATCGAACAGGAGGACCAATCCGAGCACCACAAAGGTGATGATCTGGAATTGGAAGGATAACTGATCGGACACGAGTGGCCTTTCTGGCACGGCGCGGAGCGCCGAATGCGGATACGAGTGATTGCCGCAAGTCTCTCCGCCGCCCGGTGTCCGGGTCCGGCCACTGCGCCCGGCGGAGCCTCATCGCTCCGCGTGCTGACGTCCACAGTGTTCGGGATACTCCCCTACGCTCGGACCAGTCTATCCTAGGGCCCGATCTACGCGTGTCCGGCGTTCTTCATTTGGCGCAACTCCTTCTTCAGGTCGCCGACCTCGTCGCGCAGGCGCGCGGCCAGCTCGAACTGCAGTTCGGCGGCCGCGCCGTGCATCTGCTCGGTCAGCTGGGTGATGAGGTCCACCAGGTCCTCGGCGGGAACGGCGGCCAGCCCGTCCCTGCGCACCGCGGCCTCGGCCTTGTCCTTGGCGCTCTTGCTGCGCTTCGCGCCCTTCGCCAGCCGCTGGTTGTTCAGCAGCTCCTGGGTGTCCGCGTCCTCGCGGGCGATCTGGTCGGTGATGTCCGCGATCTTCTTCCGCAGCGGCTGTGGATCGACGCCGTGTTCCTTGTTGTAGGCCACTTGGATCTCGCGGCGGCGGTTGGTCTCGGAGATCGCGTGGGCCATGGAGTCGGTGATGCGGTCCGCGTACATGTGGACCTGCCCGGAAACGTTGCGCGCCGCGCGGCCGATGGTCTGGATGAGCGACGTCCCGGAGCGCAGGAAGCCCTCCTTGTCCGCATCCAGGATGGACACGAGCGACACCTCAGGAAGGTCGAGACCCTCGCGCAGGAGGTTGATGCCGACCAGCACGTCGAACACGCCCATCCGCAGCTCGCGCAGGAGCTCTACGCGGCGGAGCGTGTCGACGTCGGAGTGCAGGTACTCGACCTTCACTCCGTGCTCGGTGAGGTATCCGGTGAGGTCCTCCGCCATGCGCTTGGTCAGCGTGGTGACCAGGACGCGTTCGTTCTTGTCCGTCCGCTCGCGGATTTCGTCGAGCAGGTCGTCGATCTGCCCCTGGGTTGGCTTGACGACGATCTCCGGGTCGATCAGGCCGGTGGGCCGGATGATCTGCTGGACGGTGCCGCTGGCCTTGCCGAGCTCGTACTTCCCCGGGGTGGCCGAGAGGTAGACCGTCTGTCCGATCCGCTCCAGGAACTCGTCCCACTTCAGCGGGCGGTTGTCCATGGCGGAAGGCAGGCGGAACCCGTGCTCCACCAGCGTCCGCTTGCGGGACATGTCGCCCTCGTACATGGCGCCGATCTGGGGAATGGTCACGTGGGACTCGTCGACGACCAGGAGGAAGTCGTCCGGGAAGTAGTCGATGAGGCAGTGCGGCGCCGTTCCGGGACCGCGCCCGTCGATGTGGCGTGAGTAGTTCTCGATGCCGTTGCAGAAGCCCATCTGCTGCATCATTTCCAGGTCGTAGGTGGTGCGCATGCGCAGGCGCTGCGCCTCCACGAGCTTGTTCTGGGACTCGAGCTCCTGCAGGCGCACCTGCAGTTCGTCCTCGATCTCCGTGATGGCCCGGTTCATGCGCTCCGGGCCGGCGACGTAGTGGCTGGCCGGGAAGACGTACATTTCCGTCTCCTCGCGGATGATCTCGCCGGTCAGCGGGTGGAGGGTGTAGATCTTCTCGATCTCGTCCCCGAAGAACTCGATGCGCAGCGCCTGTTCCTCGTACATCGGGATGATCTCCACCGTGTCACCGCGGACCCGGAACGTGCCCCGGTGGAAGTCCATGTCGTTGCGCGCATACTGCATGGACACGAATTTGCGCAGCAGGTCGTCCCGGTTGAGTTCCATGCCGCGGCGCAGGGTCACCATGCCGGCGACGTACTCCTCGGGTGTGCCCAGGCCGTAGATGCAGGACACGGTCGCGACGACGACGACGTCCCGCCGGGTCAGCAGGGCGTTGGTGGCCGAGTGCCGCAGGCGTTCGACCTCCTCGTTGACGGAGGAGTCCTTCTCGATGAACGTGTCCGTCTGGGGTACGTACGCCTCCGGCTGGTAGTAGTCGTAGTAGGACACGAAGTACTCGACGGCGTTGTTCGGGAGCAACTCCCGGAACTCGTTGGCCAACTGGGCGGCGAGGGTCTTGTTCTGGACCATGACCAGCGTGGGCCGCTGCACCTGTTCCACGAGCCAGGCGGTGGTCGCGCTCTTGCCCGTGCCGGTCGCGCCGAGAAGGACCACGTCCTTTTCGCCCCCGTTGATGCGCTCTGCGAGCTCCCTAATGGCCTGGGGCTGGTCACCCGCGGGCTGGAAATCGCTGACGACCTCGAACGGTGCGACGACGCGGTTGATCTGTTGGGCAAGGCTCATGGCACTAGGCTACGCCCCGCCACGGACGCGTTGGGGCACTCCAGCCGAGGGCTTAATCCCGGCCCCGCGCCATCGCTACCGCCGTTTCCCGCCGCCCCGCCGCCACTCGGCCATGACGGGGCCCTTCTCCAGGCGGCCGAGGATCGAGCCGGCGAGCTGCCGGGCGAACAGCACCCCGCCGACCAGCGCCAGCCCCATGCCCAGCACCGACAACCACGCGGGCACCACGACCCGCCAGCTCCACGGGGGCGGCGACGTGACGAACTCGGTCCGTCCCCCGGCCGCCAGCCAGACCACCAGCGCCACCACCAGGCACGCCGCCATGGCCGAGAAGCTCCAGCGGACCCAGCGCATCCCCGGCCCGAACTCGAACAGCGGCATGGGCTCCGGGGCGCGCCCGCTCACGCGCCGCCGTCCCCGGTGCCAGCGGCCATGGACTCCGCCATCGGAGCGATCCGCTCGTCCCAGAGCCGGTCGACGGCGGCCTGCAGTTCCCCGGGCGTTCCAGCGTTGTCCAACACCACGTCCGACGCCGTGGCCCGCACGGCGTCGGACGCCTGCGACGCGATCCTCGCCTCGGCCTCGCCCGCGGTCATCCCGCGGTCCTCGACCATGCGCCGGACCCGCTCGCCACGCGGCGCTTGGACGGTCACGACGAGGTCGAAGTTGCCCGCCTGGCCGCTTTCCACGAGCAGCGGAATATCCTGGACGACCACCGACCCCGGCGCCGCCTCCATCCGGAGCCGGGCGGCCGCCTGGCGCACCAGCGGGTGGACGATCGCGTTCAGCCTCTCCCGTGCCGCCGCGTCCGCGAACACAACGGCGGCCAGGGCGGCACGGTCCAGCGAGCCGTCGGAGGCCATCACGCCGGTCCCGAACGCCGCGGCGACGGCGCGCAGGCCCTCCGTGCCGGGCTCCAGCGCCTCCCTGGCGAGCACGTCCGCGTCGATGAGTACCGCCCCGCGTTCGCGCAGGCGCCGTGCGACCGCCGACTTGCCAGCGGCGATGCCTCCGGTGAGGCCGATGTTTAGCATGGTCACAGCGTAGTGGCTCGGCGACCCGGAAGTTCGGACCCGCTTCGGGCCCCGGCGGCGCACGCCCGCTCCAATCGATCCCGAGGGAAGGACCCCCATGACCACCACCCCAACCGACGAGCATGGCGCCATCGTTGAACTGGCGGCGTCGCACGGTCTCGTCGTCGATCCCCGGTCCCTGCGCCTCAACGAGGCGGGGCTGGACTACCGTGTGGCATTCGCCCGCGACGCCGACGGCACCGAGTGGGTCCTGCGGATGCCGCGGCGCCCGGACGTTTCGGCGAAGGTCGCCGAGGAGGCGGGAATCCTGCGGCACGTGGGGCCGCTGCTCTCCGTCGCCGTCCCCGACTGGAAGATCCGCGAACCCGACCTCGTTGCGTATCCCGCGCTTCCGGGAACCCCTGGGCTGACCCTCGCCGACGGCAACGAGCCCGTCTGGCACTTCGACCGCGAATCGCCCAGCTATGCGCGCTCGTTCGGCCTACTCGTCGCGGAGCTCCACGGGATCGAGGCGCAGGCCGCCCGGGCTGCGGGCGTCCCCGGCAAGTCGCCCGACGAGGTCCGGCAGGAATGGGCGTCAGCCCTCGAGACCGTTCGGAACGAGTTCACCCTTGCCCCGGACCTCAGCGAACGCTTCGTGGCCTGGTTGCACGACGACGGCCTGTGGCCCGACGAGACGGTGTTGACCCACGGTGAGCTGTATCCGGCCCACCTGCTGCTGGACGCCGGGGGAAGCATCCTTTCGGTGCTCGACTGGACGACCGCCTGCGTCGGCGATCCCGCCCTCGACTTCGCCTTCCACCACATGATGTCGACCCCACCCACGTTCCGGGCCGCGGTCGACGCCTACGTCGAGGCATGTGGCAGGGAACTGCCCCGGCTGGAGGAGCGCTGCTCGGCCATCTTCGCCGCGGCCCCGCTCAACTACGCACGCTACGCCCTCACAACCGGCACGGTCGAACATGCCGCAACGGCGGCCGCGATGCTCAATCCGGGCGGTTAGCCATCCTGGGCGCCGGCGGCCAGGCGAGCGCCCGGGGCACCGGCGCTGGGGACCGGGCCCCGGCGCCGGCGGCTAAGCTGGATCGGTGGACGAACCAGACAGCCTCGCGACGCGCTATACCACCCTCGCCGGCGACCACGTCCACGAACTCGAGATCCGCCGTTCCCGTTTTATCGCATACCTCCGCCGCGCGGAGACCGAGGCGGCGGCGCGCGCACTCGTCGCGGAACTGCGCAAGGCGCACTTCGACGCCCGCCACCACTGCAGCGCCTTCGTCCTCGGAGCAGACCGCGCGATCCAGCGGAGCAGCGACGACGGCGAGCCCTCCGGAACGGCGGGCGCCCCTATGCTGGAGGCGCTCACGCGCAGGGAAACCGCACCACGGCGCGCGGACCTCAGCGACGTCGCCGTTGTTGTGGTCCGCTACTTCGGCGGGGTTCTCCTCGGAGCCGGCGGCCTGGTTCGCGCCTATTCCGAATCGGTGTCCGCGGCGTTGGACGGCGCCGCCCTGATCCGACGGCAGCGCATGAGGCTCTTCGGGATCGCCGCGGAGCATTCGGTGGCGGGACGCCTGGAAAACGAGCTGCGAGCCGCCGGAACGGATCTCCTGGGGACCGACTACGGCGCCGCCGCGGCCACCCTCCGGGTCGCCCTGCCCGACGACCCTGAAGCGGTGGCCGCCTTCTCGGCGCGCCTGGCGACGCTCACGGCCGGCGCGGCGTCGGCCGTCCCCGCCGGCACACGGTGGGTGGACCTCCCGTGAGCCTGGGCGAGGAGTCCGTGCCGGGCGTCGGCTTCGACTTCGGAGCGCTGCGCCGTTGGCCGGACGTCGAGGCGGAGAACCTCCACGCGTACGACGCCGGCGACCGTCTCCTCCTCGAGGCGGCCGCCGCCGCCGGCGTGCCGGCTTTTGAGGAGGGCCGCGTCGCCATCGTCAACGACCACTACGGCGCCCTGACGCTCGGCGCGTTGTCCCTGGGTGTCCGCGGCCCGCGCGTCCACCAGGACGCGCTGTCCGGGGAGCGCGCCATCGACGCCAACGCGGCGCGCCTTGCCGGTCCGGCGGAACAGCGGCCGACGATCACCCCGGGTTTCCGCCACGTTCCGTTGGGGCCAGAGCTCTTCGAGGGGGCAACGACGGTCCTGGTGCAACTGCCGCGTTCCCTGGACGCGCTGGAGGAGATCTCCTCGCTGGCCGCCCGCCACGCCGCCGCCGACGCGACCCTCTTGGCCGTGGGCCGCGTCAAGCACATGTCCCTGGCCATGAACGCCGTCCTGGAGAGGTACTTCACCACGGTCGACGCCGGCCTGGCGCGGCAGAAGTCCAGGGTCCTGACGGCCTCCCGCCCACGGCCCGCAGCCGATCTCCCGGCGCACCGGTTTCCCTTGGCGGCCTCCCACGATGTGGGCCTCGGCACGCCCTTGCGGCTGCGCGCGTTCGGCGCGACGTTCGGAGGGGCGAAGCTGGACCCCGGCACGCGGTTCCTGCTACCCCTGCTGGACGGGATGGCTCCGGTGGGTTCCGCCGTCGATTTGGGCTGCGGCAACGGAACCATCGCCGCGTATATGGCGCTGGCGCGTCCCACGCTGCGCGTCCTCGCGCGCGACCAGTCCTCCTCCGCGATCGCCTCCACACGGGCCACCGCGGAAGCGAACCACGTGGGCGATCGGGTCGAGGCCGCGCGCGACGACGCACTCTCCGCCCTCCCGGCCGGATCGTGCGAGGCCGTGGTGCTCAATCCGCCGTTCCACATGGGCAACACGGTCCATGCCGGCATCGCCCTCAAGCTCATTGCGGACGCGGGGCGCGCCCTCGCGCCCGGAGGCGAACTGTGGTGCGTCTGGAACTCGCATCTGGTCTACCGCCCACACCTCCAGAGGCTCGTCGGCCCCACGCGGCAGGTTGCGCGCAACCCCAAGTTCACGGTGACGGTCTCGACCCGCCGCTGAACGCGGCACCGGCCTCAACGCCCGTCGTCGGCCGGTGGGTACACCTTTGCGTCGACGGCGGGCCAGTCCAACCGGACCCGCGGTCCGGGGACCCCCGCCTTGGCCAGGTGGGCGTGGGCGACGACAATCCCGTCCTCGCGGCCCGTGGCGGGTTGTTAAATGGGCCGGGGCCCGCACACGCATGGTGTGCGGGCCCCGGCGAGGCAAGCCTCGGGATGCTGCCGGTATTAGGCGCCGGTGAGCTTCTCGCGCAGTGCGGCGAGAGCCTCGTCGGAAGCCAGCGTGCCGGCCTCGGGGGCCGGAGCCTCCGAGGAGTAGCTGGTCGAAGCGGACTCGCCGGCACCTTCGGTGGCCGCGACGTCCTCGGCTGCGTGCTGCGCAACCTGCTTCTTGTGTGCTTCCCAGCGGGCCTGGGCGTCAGCGTACTGCTGCTCCCAGACGGCACGCTGGGACTCGAAGCCCTCAAGCCACTCGTTGGTCTCCGGATCGAAGCCCTCGGGGTACTTGTAGTTGCCCTCTTCGTCGTACTCGGCGGCCATGCCGTAGAGAGCCGGATCGAATTCGGTGCCCTCGGGGTCGACTCCGTCGTTGGCCTGCTTCAGCGAGAGGCTGATGCGGCGACGCTCGAGGTCGATGTCGATGACCTTGACGAACAGCTCGTCGCCAACGGAGACGACCTGTTCGGCCAGCTCGACGTGGCGCACGGCCAGCTCCGAGATGTGCACGAGGCCTTCGATGCCGTCTTCGACGCGAACGAATGCGCCGAACGGAACGAGCTTGGTGACCTTACCCGGGACAACCTGGCCCAGCGCGTGCGTCCGGGCGAAGGTCTGCCACGGATCTTCCTGCGTGGCCTTGAGGGACAGCGAAACGCGCTCGCGGTCCAGGTCCACCTCGAGAACCTCGACGGTGACTTCCTGGCCAACCTCGACAACCTCGTTCGGGTGGTCGATGTGCTTCCAGGACAGCTCGGAAACGTGCACCAGTCCGTCGACGCCGCCCAGGTCCACGAAGGCACCGAAGTTGACGATGGAGGAAACGACGCCGGGACGAACCTGGCCCTTTTCCAGCTTGTTGAGGAACGTGGAGCGAACCTCGGACTGGGTCTGCTCGAGCCATGCGCGGCGGGAAAGGACCACGTTGTTGCGGTTCTTGTCCAGCTCGATGATCTTGGCTTCGATCTGCTGGCCGATGTACGGAGCCAGGTCGCGCACGCGGCGCATCTCGACGAGGGACGCCGGCAGGAAGCCGCGCAGGCCGATGTCGAGGATGAGGCCGCCCTTGACCACCTCGATGACGGTGCCGGTGACGACGCCGTCCTCTTCCTTGATCTTTTCGATGTCGCCCCAGGCACGCTCGTACTGCGCGCGCTTCTTGGAGAGGATCAGACGGCCTTCCTTGTCCTCCTTGGTGAGGACGAGAGCCTCGACGTTGTCGCCGACGGCGACGACGTCGCCCGGGTCAACGTCGTGCTTGATGGAAAGCTCGCGGGAAGGAATGACACCCTCGGTCTTGTAACCGATGTCGAGCAGAACTTCGTCGCGGTCGACCTTGACGACGACGCCCTCGACGAGGTCCCCATCGTTGAAGTACTTGATGGTTGCGTCGACGGCTGCGAGGAAGTCTTCAGCGGTACCGATGTCGTTGATGGCGACCTGCGGGGTACCAGTCTTCTCGTTGGAGGTGATGGTCATGTAGTAGGGGCTCCGATGTGGATAGTCTTTGGTGGGTCGGGCAGCCGGAAGTCCCGGCATATTCCGAAATATGGATCTGGCGCACGATTCCGCGCACGGAAGCGCGCAGGACATGCCCGCCAAGTCTAGCCGCTCCCCGCGACGGCGGTCAAAGAACGACCGGCGTGGCGCGGCGTGTCCCACCGGGCGGGCGCCGACGCGGCGATTCCGCGCCGACCCGCGGATCCGGGCGCGGGCGGGCGGCTCCTAGAAGTGCGTGATGCAGTAGGGCGGACCCCCGGCGCCGAACATTGCGTCCAGCCGCGCGACCGCGTCGGCCGGCGTGCCGGGAAGGCGGCCGGCCGCCGAAAGCGTCTCCGCGGAGACGCCGCCGAGGTACAGGGAGCCGAGCACGTCCACGGGCAGGACGGCGTCGACGTCCGCGTCCTCCGCGAGCCGCTCCACCGACGCCCTGCCGCCCTCGGCCACGATCCGGAACCTGCCGGAGGCGATGCCGAGGGGATCGGCCACGCCCACGGACAACGAACCGTCCGTGGCCCAGGCCCGCTCCCGGAGTGCCGCCTCCGTGTCGAGCACCCTCAGCCAGAGCACGTCCTCCGAGCCCTTCACGGCGTAGCCGCGGCTGTCCGTCATCGCCCAAGGCAACGGGTCGTTCTCTGCGGCGGCGTCGAAGGTGATGGTCTCCACCAGGTCGACGGACCCCAGGTAGCGCCACAATTCCCGGTACGCCTCCCCCGTGGCCGCGACCAGGTCCACGATCTTCAGGGCGCGGGGCTTTTTGTCCCATCCGGAGAACTTGTAGCTGACGTAGCCGTCCGCACTGTTCCCGTCCGAGTAGTGGACGGCCGCGCGCAGGCCCTTGTCCACTTCCGGCTTCTCGCCGCCCCAGCGGCCGGAGGCCCGCATGGCGTAGCCGTACTGCCTGCCGATGGATCCCCGGGTTTGCGCGTGGAAGCGCGCGAAGACCTTGGGCGCCAGGTCCACCAGCGTGCCGGGTTCGGCGACCTCCACGGTTCCCGTCGCCGGAGCGCGCAGAGCGAAGCGCTCGCGGACGTCGACCTCCACTTCGCGCGTGAAGGTGGCCGTGCCGAATCCGAAGCGCCCGTAGATGGTGGCCTCGGACGCGGTGAGGGCGGCCATGGCCAAGCCCTTCCCGGCGGCCTGGCGGAGGTCCTCGGTCATCATTTGGCGCAGGATTCCCCGCCGGCGGTGGGTCGCGCGGACGGTCACCGCCGTGATCTGGTGGGTCGGCAGCATTCGGCCGCCGCCGACGTTCAGGTCGTTGACCAGCGTGGCGTAGGTGGCGACGGGAACCTCCGCGTTCCAGACGCCGGGGCGCTCCCCGTCGTCGTAGGCGCCCCAGAGGGTCCGGCCGTCCTCGATGTAGGCGCGGGCGAAGACCGCCGCGTGGGCGGGCTCGAAGGTCGAGTCCAGAAATCCGAAGTTGACGGCCTCGAACCAGGCGCCCGTGCGGGCATCCGGCCTGTCGCCCTCCACGCCGGCGGGGAACTGCTCGATCCTGATGCCCGCGCTCGTGCGGGGTTCCATGGTGTTCACGATTCCCGAGCCTAACCCCACCGTGCGCATCGTTACTAGTGGGAGCTGGTCTGGAGCGGGCGCCGAGCGCTAATGGCCCGCCTGGTGCCAGTTGCCTCCCACGCCGACGGAGACGTCGAGCGGGACGGACAGCTCCGCCGCGGCGCCCATGCGCTCGCGCACCATGGCGCCCACGGCCTCGAGCTCTCCGGGCGCGACCTCCAGGACAAGTTCATCGTGGACCTGCAGCAGCATGCGCGACTCCATGTTCCCTTCGCGCAGGCCCGCGGCCACGCCGAGCATGGCGCGCTTGATGATGTCCGCGGCGGAACCCTGGATCGGGGCGTTGAGGGCGGCGCGCTCGGCCATGTCCCGCAACTGCCGGTTGTCGCTGGAGAGGTCCGGCAGGTAGCGGCGCCGGCCTTCGATCGTGGACGTGAAGCCGTCGATCCTGGCCTGGTCCACGACCGAGCGCAGGTAGTCGCGCACCGCTCCGAAACGGGTGAAGTAGTTCTTCATCAAAGTGCGGGCCTCGTCGACCGGGATGTTCAGCTGCTTGGACAGGCCGAAGGAGCTGAGCCCGTAGGCCAGCCCGTAGGACATCGCCTTGACCTTGGACCTCATCTCGCCGCTGACGTCGGCGGGTTCCACGCCGAAGACCTGGGCCCCGACGAAGCGGTGCAGGTCTTCCCCCTCGCGGAAGGCTTGGATCAGCGCCTCGTCGCCGGAGAGGTGCGCCATGATGCGCATCTCGATCTGCGAATAGTCCGCCGTCAGCAGCGTCTCAAAGCCCTCGCCGACGACGAACACCTCGCGGATGCGCCGGCCCTCCTCGCTGCGCACGGGGATGTTCTGCAGGTTGGGGTTCAGCGACGAGAGCCGACCGGTCGCCGCCACAGTCTGGGCATACGTGGTGTGGATGCGGCCGTCCTCCGCCACGGCCTTCCGGAGTCCCTCGACCGTTTGGCGAAGTTTCGAGGCGTCGCGGTAGGCCATCAGCGAGGCAAGGAAGGGGTGCTGCGTCTTGGCCAGCAGGTCCCCGAGCGAGTCCGCGTCCGTGGTGTAGCCGGTCTTGATCTTCTTGGTCTTGGGCAGGTCCAGTTCCTCGAAGAGCACCACTTGGAGCTGCTTGGGGGACCCGAGGTTCACCTCGTGCCCGATCGCGCGGTAGGCCTCCGCCGTCGCGGTGTCGATGGTAATGGTGAAGTCGGCCAGGAGGTTGTCCAGTTTCCCGGTGTCGATCGCGATGCCGGTGCGCTCCATGTGGGCCAGCACCTTGGACAACGGCAGCTCCATGTCGCCGAGCAGGGTGGCCGCTCCGCGTTCCAGCACCTGGCCCGCGAGATAGGAACTGAGCAGGCGGATGACGTGGGCGGCCCGGGCGGCCGGGGAGGCCGCGCCCGACTCGCCCAGCTCGAGTTCGAGCTGTCCGGTGTCGGCCGGTTTGGCGGTGTCCAGGGCGATGCGCAGGTGGTATTGGGCGATGTCTCCCAGTTCGTGGCTGCGCCTGTCCGGCTGGATCAGGTAGGCCGAGATCATGGTGTCGTCCACAACGCCGTGCAGGTCGATCCCCCGCTCGAGCAGGAGCTTGTAGCCGGCCTTGAAGTCGTGGAGCGCCTTCTTGTAGTCCTCTGACGCCAACACCTTGGAGAGGGCCGCCTCGGTGTCCGCGTCGGCCCTCTCGAGATCGGCGTACGCCGTGGCGTCGTCGGACGCGAACCCGATGCCCACCGCGTCCGTCCCTCCCTGCGCCGTGGCGACCGTTGCGAGGTGGACGCCCAAGGTATGGGCTCCGTGGTTGGCGAACCAGGAGCGGACGGCGTCGGGGGTGTCCAGCAACGTCGGCTCGGGAACCTCGGCCTCGTCCTCGTGTTCGGTCTCGTCCTCGCCGAAGAGGTCGAAGAGGCGCTTGCGCAGCGTGTTGAACTGCAGGGCGTCGAAGAGCTCCTCGATCGCCTCGCGGTTGGGGCGGTCCAGCTCCAGCGCCTCGAGGGTCACTGGGAGGTCCAGCTCGCGCAACAGGTGGTTGAGCTTCCGGTTCCGCTTCACGCTCTCCAGGTGCTCGCGCAGCGATTCCCCCGCCTTGCCCTTGATGTCCCCGATGTTATCGATGATGCCCTCGAGCCCGCCGTATTGGTTGATCCACTTGGCCGCGGTCTTGGGCCCGACGCCGGGAACGCCCGGCAGGTTGTCCGCAGTCTCCCCCACCAGCGCGGCGAGGTCGGAGTAGCGGTCCGGGCGGACGAAGTACTTGGCCTCCACGGCGTCGGAGTCCATGGGCGGGATGTCCGAGACGCCTTTCTTCGGGTACAGCACCGTGGTCTTGTCCGTGATCAGCTGGAACGCGTCGCGGTCGCCCGACACCACGACGACCTCCCAGCCCGCCGTCTCCCCCCGGTTGGCGAGGGTGGCGATGATGTCGTCGGCCTCGTAGCCGTCCGACGTGATCGTCGGGATGTTCATGGCCTCCATGACCTTCTGGATGAGGTCGATCTGGCCGTGGAACTCGTCGGGCGTCTTGTTGCGGCCCGCCTTGTACTCCGTGTATTCCTCCGAGCGGAAGGTCGGTGTGTCGAGGTCGAAGGCCACTCCAACGTGGGTGGGTGCCTGGTCTTGGATCATCCGGATGAGCATCGACACGAAGCCGTAGACCGCGTTGGTGTGCTGGCCCGTGTCGGTCGCGAAGTTCTCCGCGGGGAGGGCGTAGAAGGCCCGGAACGCCATGGAATGGCCGTCGATGACGAGGAGTCGCTGGGTGCCGGTCGCTTCGGTTTTGGATGATTGGCTCACAGGTGCCAGCCTAGTTGGCATGACGGACAAATTCACAGGCGGACCCGCCTCCCCCGCGCCGGCGCGGACCGGCGCAACCGGCACGGACGGCAGGGCAGTCGACACCCCCGCGAGCGGCACGGACGCCAACCCTTTCGAGGCGCAGCTGGCGGCGCACGGCGTCCCGCCGGACATGCGCGCGCGCTTCGCGGCGCACGGCGTCGGCACGCTCGTCGAGAAGCTCGGGATCGTGTTCACGGAGATGGGCGCGCAGCGCGTCGTGGCCACGATGCCGATCGAGGGCAATCAGCAGGTGGCCGGGATCCTGCACGGCGGAGCCAGCGTCGCCCTCGCCGAGACGCTGGGCTCCTTCGCGGCGGCCCTGCACGGCGGCGACGCAAGAATGCCCGTCGGCGTCGACATCTCCGCCACCCATCACCGGCCCGGGATTTCCGGCCTGGTCACGGGAGTCTGCACCCCGCTCCACCTTGGCCGGACCATCACCACCCACGAGATCGTGGTCACCAACGCCGAAGGCAAGCGGGTGTGCACGTCGCGCATCACCAACATGCTTCTGGACAAGAAGTAGGCGGACGGCGTCCTCTCCACGACGGTGCCGCCGGTCGGTCCGTCGTCGGCGACGGCGGGCCCGACCGAATCGTGCAAGGCTGGTCCCATGGATCTGGAGGTGTCGCCCAAGCTCACGATTCCCGCGTCCGAACTCGGATGGCGCTTCTCGCGGTCGTCCGGGCCGGGGGGGCAACACGTCAACACGTCGGACAGCCGCGTTGAGTTGACGTGGAACGTCGCCGCGTCGCCCTCGTTGTCGGACAGCCAGCGGGAGCTGCTTCTCGAGCGCCTGGGAACGCGGCTCGTCGCGGGCTCCATCACCGTCCAGGCCTCCGAACGCCGATCCCAACTGCGCAACCGCGAACTGGCCCTGGCCAAGTTGTCCAGCCTCGTGGCGCGTGGCCTGGCCCCGGCATCCGCCCCCCGCCGTGCGACGAAGCCCACTGCGGGCTCGAAGCGCCGGCGCCTCGCCGCCAAGGAACAGCGGTCGGCGACGAAACGCCAGCGCATGCGTCCCGCGCCCGAGTAGGCCGAGCCGGGGCAAACGGTCGAGGCGGGGCCGGTCCCGGCCCTAAAAGTTGCGGCCGGACGCGGGCCGCTTGACGACGTCGTACCGCGTTTCCCGCACGCCGCCTCCGTAGTCCACGGACGACGTCTGCACGAGCGGGGCCCTCCCGCGCATGGCGAACAGCGGACGCCCGCCGCCGAGGATGACGGGCATGCTGAAGAGAATGAGCTCGTCAAGGAGGCCGGCGTCGACGAACTGTCCCGCGAGCGACCCGCCGCCGACCACCCACACGTCCTTCTCCCCCGCGTCCTCGGTGATGTCGCCGATCCACTCGGTGACGTCGCCGCGGATGAACGTCAGGTCGGCCCCGGGAAAGGCCGCGAGCTCGCGGTGGGTGAAGACCCAGGTGGGGATGCCGGAATACGGCCACCCGTCCCCGACGTTCGCCAGCATCCAGCTGTAGGTGTCGGCGCCCATGGCCAGCGCGCCGACCTCGGACATAAACCCGTCCATGGACGACTCGTGCTCGTCGAAGTCGACCTCGAACAACCATTCCAGCGAGTTCTGCTGGTCGGCAATGTAGCCGTCGGCCGATGCTGCCACGTAGTACCGGTTGCGCGCCATGGCTACATAGTAGGCCGGGTCCCGCGGAATGCCAGCGCCACCGGACGCGTCTAGCTTCCGCCCAGCGCGGGGACGATCAGGTAGATGCCGTAGAGGACCACGGCGGCGCAGAGCGCGAAACAGCCGTAGGCGGCCCCCCGGGCGAGGGCGCGCGAGCGGTCCTCGTCCTCGGCCACAGCCATCAGCCGGACCCCCGAGGAATACAGGGCGACCAGTAGGAGGGCGGAGAACCAGGTTACGACCGCGACGATCAGGAAGGCGTCCCAGTGGATGGTCATCGGGTCTCCTCCTGGTTGCCGCCGCGGGACTCGACCGGCGGCTGATGGGTGGGCTGGGTCGGCGCGGCAGTGGAGGGCGCGGCCGCGCGGACCGGTGGCTCGTCCTGTCCGACGTGCCACTCCGGGCCGCCCGGCGCCGCGGCCGCTTGGCGCCGTGCGTCGCGGGCAGCCTTGCGGCGGCGCTTTTTGGTGGGGATGTCGACCGCGGCACCGGCCCCCGCGACATCGCTGACGGCGTTGTGGTGGCCAACGACGTTCCGCTTGGAAAGCCACCAGATCACCAGCAGCGCCGCGAGGCCAAGCACCGTGACGCTTACGAGGCCCAGCACACCGAGATGGACCAGCGCGGCGGCGACCCCGCCGACCAGCGCGGCAGCCGGGAGGGTGAAGAGCCAGCCGAGGGCGATCCGGCCGGCCGTCCCCCAACGCACCGCCGCGCCCTTGCGGCCCAATCCGGACCCGATCACGGAGCCGGAGGCGACCTGGGTGGTGGAGAGGGCGAAGCCGAGGTGGGACGAGGCCAGGATGGCCGCGGCCGTGCTCGCCTCGGCCGCGAAGCCCTGCGCCGGCTTGACCTCGGTCAGGCCCGAGCCCATCGTGCGGATGATGCGCCAGCCGCCGGCGTAGGTCCCGATCGCGATGGCCAGCGCGCAGCTCGCCACGACCCAGAAGGCGGGGCCGGTTCCGGCGGTCTGGAAGCCGCCGGCGATCAGCGTCAGTGTGATGACACCCATGGTCTTTTGCGCGTCGTTGGTGCCGTGCGCCAGGGCCACCAGGGAAGAGGAAAAGACTTGGCCGTAGCGGAATCCTCCGCGCTTGGGCGAGGAAAGGCCGGACGGGCGCTTGGTGATCCAGTAGGCGAGTTTGGTGCACATGTACGCCGAGGTTCCGGCGATGACCGGCGCCAGGAGCGCCGGAAGGAGGACCTTCGACGTCAGGACGCCGTAGTCGACGGATGAGAACCCGGCGCCGACGATGGCCGCTCCGATGAGGCCGCCGAAAAGGGCGTGCGAGGAACTGGACGGCAGGCCGAGCAGCCACGTCAGCATGTTCCACAGGACGGCGCCCATCAGGCCGGCATAGATCATCTCGGGACTGATCTGTATCCCACCGTCCCCCTCGCGGATCAGCCCACCGGAGATGGTCTTCGCGACTTCGGTCGAGAGGAAGGCGCCGACAAGGTTGAGCACCGCGGCCAGGGCGACAGCCGTCTTGGGCTTGATGGCCCCCGTGGCAATCGGGGTGGCCATGGCGTTGGCCGTGTCGTGGAAACCGTTGGTGAAGTCGAAGAACAGAGCTAGTCCGATGACGAGGACGACGATAAGCGTCAGATCCATCAAGCAACCAATCTGGAGATGTGGGGAACCGTCGGGTGCGGGACGGCTTCGTTAACCGGTCCTTCGGACAACGGACATGTTCCGTTCACCCTCGACGCACAATTCATCATAGGGTCTCAAGGTTCTCAGTCAATCTGGCCCACCGGCCGCCGCGGGCAACACAAAAGGCTCCCCTGGGGGAGCCTTGGGTGCCCGAGGTGGGACTTGAACCCACACGCCTTGCGGCGCCGCATTTTGAGTGCGGTGCGTCTGCCATTCCGCCACTCGGGCCGGCGATTCGCCGGTGGTCCCCCGTGCCGCCCGTCACGCGACGGGCACAGAAGGATCACAGCGAATGCGTTGCGGTAATCAACTCTACATGCCGATAGGCTGGAGTCAGAATCCGTTCCAACCCACGCCCGGACACGCTCCGGGCAGCCAGGAGCAAGAAACTATGACGGAATTAACCCCGGAACCGTCGGGAACGCCCGCACGCCGGGTTGTGGTGGCCGAGGACGAGACGCTGATCCGCCTGGACATCGTCGAAATCCTTCAGGGCGAGGGATACGAGGTTGTCGCCGAGGCGGACAACGGCGAGAAGGCGGTCGAGCTGGTCCGCGAGCACCGGCCGGACCTGGTCCTGATGGACGTGAAGATGCCCGTGATGGACGGCATCACGGCCGCGGAGACGATCGTCAAGGAACGCATCGCCCCCGTGGTCCTTCTCACGGCCTTCAGCCAGAAGGAACTCGTCGAGCGCGCCCGCGAGGCCGGCGCGATGGCCTACGTCGTCAAGCCCTTCACCCCGAACGACCTCATCCCCGCCATCGAGATCGCCATGTCGCGGCACGAGCAGCTCGTCGCGCTGGAGAAGGAGGTCGGCGATCTCCAGGAGCAGTTCGAGACCCGCAAGCTCGTCGAGCGCGCGAAGAGCGTCCTGACCACGAAGATGGGCCTCTCGGAACCCGAGGCCTTCCGCTGGATCCAGAAGACGTCCATGGACCGGCGGCTGGGCATGCGCGAGGTCGCGGAGACGATCATCAGCCAGGTCAAGTAGGTAAGCTCCCGGCCGCACGGCGGCCGGGTCGCGGACCACGCCGGCACACGGACGACGCCCGCACACGGAAAGGGCGGCGGCCCCCAACGGGGACCGCCGCCCTTTCCGTGCCGGGAACACCCGGCCGGTGCCGCTACGGCTTGTCGCCGCGCATCCGCGCGATCATGTCGTCCACGGCCTGCTCCTTGGTCCGCCACGGGCCGACCTTCTCCCGGTTGGGCGCCTGCTGGCCCTCGTAGAGCTGCCCGGAGTCGGCGATGTCGCCGACGCGGTGGATGCGCAGGGAGTTCGTCGAGCCCGCCTGCCCCGGAGGCGAACCGGCCGCGATGCAGACCAGGTCGTTGATCTCGGCGATGCCCTCCTTCTGCAGCGCCTCGTCGACCTGGGCGGTCATCTTGTCCGTGTGGTCCGCGAACGCCACGAGCCGGGGCTGGATCCCCCAGAACAGCGTCATGATGTTGTACGTGTGCTTGAGCGGGGTGAACCCGAGGATCGGCTGCTTCGGGCGGAGGCGGGAGAGCCTGCGCGCGGAGTCGCCGGACTGGGTGAACGCGACGATGAACTTCGCGTCCAGCTGGTCGGCGATCTCCACGGCCGCGCGGGTGATCGCTCCGCCGCGGGTCTTTGGCCGGCTGCCGAGCGGCGGAATCCGCTGCAGCCCGTGGTCCTCGGTGGCCTCGATGATGCGGGCCATCGTTTCGACCGTCTCGATCGGGTAGGCCCCCACGCTGGTCTCGCCGGAGAGCATCACCGCGTCGGCGCCGTCGAGGACGGCGTTGGCGCAGTCCGACGCCTCGGCGCGCGTCGGCGTCGGGCTGTCGATCATGGACTCGAGGACCTGCGTGGCAACGATGACCGGCTTGGCCCAGCGCCGCGCGAGCTCGATGGCGCGCTTCTGCACCAGCGGCACTTCCTCGAGCGGAAGTTCCACGCCCAGGTCGCCGCGGGCCACCATGATGGCGTCGAACGCGTCGATGATCTCCTCGAGCGCGTCGACGGCCTGGGGCTTCTCCACCTTGGCGATGACCGGCAGCCGCCGGCCCTCCTCGTCCATGATTTCGTGGACCCGCGATATGTCGCTCGCGTTGCGCACGAAGGACAGTGCGACCATGTCGACGCCGGCGCGGATGGCCCAGCGCAGGTCCTCCTCGTCCTTCTCGCTCAGAGCGGGGACGTTCACGGCGACGCCTGGCAGGTTGATGCCCTTGTTGTTGGACACCTCGCCTCCGACGACGACCTCGGTGACGACCTGCTTGTCGTCGACCTCCACGGCCTTAAGGGCCACGCGCCCGTCGTTGACGAGCAGCCGGTCCCCCACGGCAACGTCCTGCGGGAGTCCCTTGAAGGTCGTGGAGCAGATGTCCTTCGTGCCCTCGATGTCCTCGACGGTGATCGTGAACCGGTCGCCCACCGCCAGCAGGTGGGGCCCGCCCGAGAAGCGGCCCAGCCGGATCTTCGGTCCCTGGAGGTCGGCGAACACGCCCACCGGGCGGCCGAGTTCCTCGGAGGCCTGCCTGACATTCGCCAGGTTCTCCGCGTGGGTGGAGTACTCGCCATGGCTCATGTTGAGCCGCGCGACGTCCACCCCCGCCTTGAGGACTTGAAGCGTCTTCTCGTAGGTGCCGATTGCCGGTCCAAATGTCGCCACAATCTTTGCGCGTCTCATTGCGTCAGCCTATCCGCCTTTCCTTGTCCGGGGCCGGGGCGCAGGAATGCGCCGCCGTCAGAGCATGCCGATGGCCCGGTCGGTCGGCGCCACAGGCGCCGGCAGGCGGGTTTCGCCCATCAGGTACTTGTCCACCGCGGCGGCGCAGGCGCGCCCCTCCGCGATGGCCCACACGATCAGTGATTGTCCGCGTCCGGCGTCGCCGGCCGCGAACACGCCGGGCGTGTTGGTCATGTAATAACCGTCACGGGCGACGTTGCCCCGGTTGTCGAATTCGGTGCCGGCCTGCTCGCCGAGCCCAGCGGGCTCGGGCCCGGTGAAACCGAGGGCCAGGAAAACGAGGTCGGCGGGTATGACTCGCTCGGTGCCGGCCTTCGGGACACGCTTTCCGTCCACGAACTCCGTCTCGGCGACCGTGATGCCAGTCACACGCCCGTCCTCACCAACGAACTCTACCGTAGAGGCGAGGTAGGTCCGTTCACCGCCCTCCTCGTGGGCGCTGGCGACCTCGAACAGGTGCGGGAACATCGGCCACGGCTGGTTCGCGGGACGCTCGGCGGGCGGCTGCTTGCCGATCGCAAGGGTCGTCACGGAGGCGGCCTTCTGGCGGTGCGCGGTGCCGATGCAGTCGGCGCCGGTGTCGCCGCCGCCGAGGATGACAACGTGCTTTCCGCGGGCATCGATCTGGTCCTCGACCTCTTGGCCGGAAATGACCCGGTTGGACTGCACCAGGTACTCCATCGCGTAGTGCACGCCCTCGAGGTCGCGGCCGGGGATCGGCAGGTCGCGGGGCACAGTGGCGCCCGTCGCGACCACCACGGCGTCGTAGCGGCGCCGCAACTGGTCCCAGGAGATGTCCTTGCCGAGTTCGACGTTGGTCCGGAACCGCGTTCCCTCGGCCTGCATCTGATCCAACCGGCGGTCCAGGATGCCCTTTTCCATCTTGAAGTCGGGGATGCCGTAGCGCAGCAGCCCGCCGATGGCGTCGTCGCGCTCGTAGACCGCCACGGTGTGGCCTGCGCGCGTCAGCTGCTGTGCCGCGGCGAGTCCGGCCGGACCCGAGCCCACCACCGCGATGGTCTGGTCGGTGTGGCGCTGCGGGCGCACCGGGACCACCACCCCGTCGTCGAACGCCTGGTCGGCGATCGAGACCTCGATCTGCTTGATGGTCACGGCGGGCTGGTTGATGCCCAGCACACACGAGGACTCGCAGGGCGCCGGGCAGAGGCGGCCGGTGAACTCGGGGAAGTTGTTGGTCGCGTGCAGTCGATCGCTGGCCTCCCCCATCCGGCCCTTCCAGACCTGGTCGTTCCACTCCGGAATCAGGTTGCCGAGCGGGCAACCCTGGTGGCAGAAGGGGATGCCGCAGTCCATGCAGCGCCCGGCCTGCTCCTTGAGCGTGCCGGCCTCCTGGCGTTCGTAGACCTCTTTGTAGTCCATGATGCGCACCGGCACGGGGCGCCGGGGCTGGGTTACGCGATCGCGTACTTTCAGGAATCCACGCGGATCAGCCACGGGTCGCCTCCAAAATCCTGGTCCAAACGGCTTCGCCGTCCGGGTCGAGTCCTTCCGCCTCTGCGGCGGCACGGGTTTGCAGCACGGCCGCGTAGTCGCGCGGCATCACCTGGGTAATGCGGGCAACGGTGTCCTGGAAATCCAGCAGCAGCGTCGCCGCCAGCGTGGAACCGGTCTCCTCCGCGTGCCTCGCCAGCATGGCGCGCACGGTTTCGACGTCGTCGCCCGGCACCGCCTGCAGGATGAGCTCGCCGGCGTCGAGCGCCTGGAGGTTCACGTGCGAGCGGTCGAGGTCCAGGACGTAGGCGACGCCGCCGGACATGCCGGCGCCGAAGTTGCGTCCCGTCGGGCCCAGGACCAGCGCCGTACCGCCGGTCATGTATTCGCAGCCGTGGTCGCCGATGCCCTCCGCCACCGCGACGGCGCCGGAGTTGCGCACCAGGAAGCGTTCGCCGACGATGCCCCGGAGGTACATTTCGCCGCTCGTCGCGCCGTAGCCGATGACATTGCCGGCGATCACGTTCCGTTCCGCCGCGAAGGAGTTCGCGCGATCGGGACGGACGATGATCCGCCCGCCTGAGAGGCCCTTTCCGACGTAGTCGTTGGAGTCCCCGAACAGCCGGAGCGTGATGCCCTCCGGCAGGAAGGCGCCCAGCGACTGGCCCGCCTGGCCGGCGAGCGTCACGTCGATCGTGTCCGTGGCCAGCGTCTCGATCCCGAACTTCCGGGTGACCGCGTTGCCCAGCATGGTGCCCACGGAGCGGTCCGTGTTGACCACGTCGAGGCTGATTCGCACCGGTTGGCGGTTCTCCAGCGCGTCCGCGCTCATCTCGATCAGCCGGTTGTCGAAGTGCGCGTCGAGCTCGTGGTTCTGCCCGACGAGGTTGCGCACCGGCGAGCCGTCGCCGTCGAAGCCGTGGAGGATCGGCTCAAGGTCGAGCCCCTCGGTCTTCCAGTGGTCGATGGCCGGCTTCTTGTCCAGGAACTCGGAGTGCCCGATGGCCTCCTCGATGCTGCGGAAACCGAGCTCGGCGAGGATCTCGCGCACCTCCTCGGCCAGGAACTCGAAGAAGTTCACGACGAACTCGGGCTTGCCGGTGAAGCGCGAGCGCAGCTCCGGGTTCTGGGTCGCGACGCCCACGGGGCAGGTGTCCAGGTGGCAGACGCGCATCATGATGCAGCCGGACACGACCAGCGGCGCGGTGGCGAAGCCGTACTCCTCGGCCCCCAGCAGCGCGGCGATGACCACGTCGCGCCCGGTCTTAAGCTGCCCGTCGACCTGGACCACCACGCGGTCGCGGAGGCCGTTGAGCATCAGCGTCTGCTGGGTCTCCGCGAGGCCGAGCTCCCACGGCGCGCCCGCGTGCTTGAGCGAGTTCAGCGGGGAGGCTCCGGTTCCGCCGTCGTGCCCGGAAACGAGCACGACGTCGGCCTTCGCCTTGGTCACGCCGGCGGCCACCGTGCCGATGCCCACCTCGGAGACGAGCTTGACGTGCACGCGTGCCCGGGGGTTGGCCCGCTTCGCGTCGTAGATCAGCTGCGCGAGGTCCTCGATGGAGTAGATGTCGTGGTGCGGCGGCGGCGAGATCAGCCCGACTCCGGGCGTCGAGTGCCGGGTGCGGGCCACCCACGGGTAGACCTTCTGGCTCATCAGCTGGCCGCCCTCGCCGGGCTTGGCCCCCTGCGCCATCTTGATCTGGATGTCGTCGGCGTTGGTCAGGTACAGGCTGGTGACGCCGAAGCGGCCGGACGCGATCTGCTTGACGGCGGAGCGGCGCTCGGGATCGAGCAGACGGTCCACGTCCTCGCCGCCCTCTCCCGTGTTGGACTTGCCGCCGAGCCGGTTCATCGCGATGGCCAGCGTCTCGTGGGCCTCCTGGGAGATGGAGCCGTAGCTCATCGCGCCGGTGGAGAACCGCTTGACGATCGACGAGACGGGCTCCACCTCGTCCAGCGGGACGGCCGGGCGCACGCCCTGCTTGAAGCCGAGCAGGCCGCGAAGGGTCATCAGGTCGCGGGACTGGTCGTCGACGCCCTGCGTGTAGGTCTTGAAGATGTCGTACCGGCGCTCGCGCGTGGCGTGCTGGAGCCGGAAGACCGTCTCGGGGTTGAACAGGTGGGGCGGGCCCTCGCGGCGCCACTGGTACTCGCCGCCGGTCTCGAGGACCCGGTGCGGCTCCTCGTTGCCGTCCGCGGGGTACGCCGAGGCGTGGCGTGCCGCCGCCTCCATGGCGATCACGTCGAGTCCGACCCCGCCCATCTGCGATTGGGTGCCCGTGAAGTACTGGTCGACGACCTGTTGCGAGAGGCCGAGGGCCTCGAAGGTCTGCGCTCCGCAGTAGGAGGAGACGGTGGAGATGCCCATCTTGGACATGATCTTCAGGACACCCTTGCCGAGGCCCTTGATCATGTTGGCGTGCGCGGCCTCCGGCGTGGTGTCGCCGAGGTCGCCGCGCAGCGCCATCTCCTCGACCGACTCGAGCGCCAGGTACGGGTTGATGGCGGACGCGCCGTAGCCGAGGAGCAGCGCCACGTGGTGCACCTCGCGCACGTCGCCGGCCTCCACCAGCAGAGACGTCTTGGTGCGGTTCGCGCTCTTGAGGAGGTGGTGGTGGACGGCGGAGAGCAGCAGCAGCGAGGGGATGGGCGCCCACTGGGCGTTCGAGTCGCGGTCGGAGAGCACCACGAACTTCACGCCGCGGTTGATCGCGGCGGACACCTTCTCGCAGATCTCCTGAAGGCGCTGGCGGAGCTCCTTCTCGCCTCCCTCGGGGCGGTACAGGCCGCGGACCTTCAGGGAGACCTTGGATCCGTTCTCCTCGCGGAGGTTGCTGATCTTCGCGAGTTCGTCGTTGGTGACGACCGGGAACTTGAGCGCGATCTGGCGGGCCTTGACCTGCCCGGTGTCCAGCAGGTTGCCGTCCGGACCGATCGAGCCGCGCATGCTGGTGACCAGCTCCTCGCGGATGGCGTCCAGGGGCGGGTTGGTCACCTGGGCGAAGGACTGCGCGAAGTAGTCGAACAGGAGGCGGGGGCGCTTGGACAGCACCGCGATCGGCGTGTCCGAGCCCATGGCGCCGAGGGGCTCGGCGCCCGTCTTGGCCATGGGGGCCAGCAGGATAGAGAGTTCCTCGTTGGTGTACCCGAAGGTGCGCTGGCGCAGGGCAACGGAGGCCGGGGTGTGGATGACGTGCTCGCGTTCGGGCAGGTCCTCGAGCTTGATGACGTTCTGCTCGACCCACGCCTTCCACGGCTGGGCGGCAGCGATCTCGGCCTTGACCTCGCGGTCCTCGATGATGCGTCCGGCCTCGGTGTCGACCAGGAACATCTTGCCCGGCGAGACCCGCCCCTTGCGGACGATCTTCTCCGGCGCGATGTCCACAACGCCGACCTCGGAGGCCAGCACCACCAGCCCGTCGTCGGTGACCCAGTAGCGCGCGGGACGAAGCCCGTTGCGGTCCAGGACGGCGCCCACGAGGTTGCCGTCGGTGAACGAGACAGCGGCGGGCCCGTCCCACGGCTCCATCAGCATGGAGTGGTACTGGTAGAAGGCGCGGCGGTCCGGGTCCATCGAGGTGTGGTTCTCCCACGCCTCGGGAATCATCATCATGATGGCGTGGGTGATGGGGCGCCCGGAGATCATCAGCAGTTCGGCGACCTCGTCGAACGAGGCCGAGTCGGACGCCCCGGGCGTGCAGATCGGGAACAGCTCCTCGGGCACCTCGCCGAGGACGTCGCCGGCCAGCTGCGACTGGCGCGCGCGCATCCAGTTGCGGTTGCCCTTGACGGTGTTGATCTCGCCGTTGTGGGCGATGGTGCGGAAGGGCTGGGCCAGGGGCCAGGACGGGAACGTGTTGGTGGAGAACCTGGAGTGGACAATGCCGAGCCGGGTCTTGAAGCGCGCATCGGAGAGGTCCGGGTAGAACGGCTCCAGCTGTGCGGTGGTCAGCATGCCCTTGTAGACGATGGTCTTGGAGGACAGCGACGGGAAGTAGACGCCGTGCTTGTTCTGGGACCTCTTGCGCAGGCGGAACGCACGCGCGTCCAGGTCCGCGACGGGTACGGCCGTTCCCTCGGCGGGCGCGAGGAAGAGCTGGACGAAGCGGGGCATGCAGGCGCGCGCCATCGCACCCACGATGTCCGCCTCCACCGGCACGTCGCGCCAGCCCAGCACGGACAGCGACTCCTGCTCGGCGAGGTCCTCGATCCCGCGGCGGGCCGAGGCCTCGATCGTGGGCTCGTCGGGAAGGAAGGCCGTGCCGACGACGTAGGATCCGGCAGGCGGCAGGTCGAAGTCGACGACCGCGCGGAAGAACTCGTCGGGAATCTGCGTGAGCAGGCCCGCGCCGTCGCCCGTGCCCTCGTCGGCGCCAACGGCTCCGCGGTGCTCCAGGTTGCGCAGGGCCGTCAGCGCGGCGTCGACGATGTCGTGGCCGGGTTCCCCGCGGAGGGTTGCTATGACGGCCAGGCCGCACGCGTCCTTCTCGTTCTCTGGGTTGTAGAGGCCCGAGGCGGCGGGAATGCTTGCATAGCTGGTAAAGGGCGACGTAACGACCCCGTCCAGAGGGCGCTCGAGGCGCTGCTGATCTCCGGTCAGTTTCATGGTGTCCTTTCTCCGATAAGGGGAGCGGCCACTGTGTGGCCGCGCAAGGTTGCGGAGGGGACGGCGTTGGCCCCTGGGCAGTCGAGGCCGGCGTTCGCCGACGGTGCCCGATGAGTCGGAAGCACTGGCACGGCGCGGGGATGCGTCGGCGGACTTCCGGCCGAGGTGGGCCGCCGGCTGTACTGGCGGTGTTCCACTTTACGGTGGTCCACTTCATTGTGGGGCGCGGCACCCGGTTGCCACAAGCAGCGGGTACCTGTTCCGAATGACCGACGCTTAAGGGTTGTTTGGTTCGGCGCTATTCGGAAGTATGGAGAGATTAGCACCCCGGGGCTGGGCTCCCCCAGCCGCCCGCGGATTCTTTACGCGCCGCCGGGCTTTGTGTCGGCCGTCGCCTTCTCCTCAGCCTCGCCGCCGCCATTGTGCTCGCCGTCGGCGCGTGCCGCGACGCCGTCCGCCTCCGCCGGGGCGCGTCCGGGCAGGTAGACGCCCGGATCGGGGATCCCGAGGTGGCGCGAGGCCAGGTAGGCGAACACAACCAGCGAGACCACCAGGAGGAGCAGGCTGGTCCACACGTTGAGCCTCTGTGTGACGCCGAAGAAGTTGATCATCTCCGCGTCGTCGATGCGCATTGCCTCGATCCAGAGCCGCCCCATCGTGTAGTAGGAGACATAGGCCCAAAACATGGCGCCACGGCGGAACCTGAACTTGCGGTCGAGCAGCAGAAGGATGGCCACGCCGGCCAGGTTCCAGAGGAACTCGTAGAGGAACGTGGGGTGGAACAGCGTCCCGGGAAGTGCGTCTGGCGGGAAGTTGGGGCTGGTGGCGTCGATCTCGAGACCCCACGGCAGGGTGGTGGGACCGCCGAAGAGCTCCTGGTTGAACCAGTTGCCCCACCGCCCCAGGGCCTGCGCCAGCAGGACTCCGGGCGCGGCCGCGTCGGCGAACGCCATGAGGCGCACCCCGTAGCGGCGGCAGCCGATCCAGGCGCCGACCAGCCCAAGCGCGACCGCGCCCCAGATGCCGAGTCCGCCGCGCCAGATCTGCCACGTCAGGCTGAGGTCTCCCGAGCCGTCGAAGCCGGGGCCGAAGTACGCGTCCGGGGAGGAGAAGATGTGGTAGAGCCGTCCGCCAACGATGCCGAAGGGGATGGCCCAGATGCAGATGTCCCACACAACGCCGTCCGGCCCGCCCTTGGCCTTCCAGCGGCGCGCGGTCAGCCACATGGCGGCCACGATGCCGACCAGGATGCACAGGGCGTAGGCGTGGATGGTCAGCGGACCCAGCGAGAAGCTGGCGAGTTCCTGCGGCGGGCTGGGGATGGAAGCCGGAAGGAAAAGGGCGGCGCTCATGCGGTCGCTTCCTTCTTCCCGCTGAGTTCGGCCGTCAGTCGACCCACGGCGTCGACGCCGCCGTCGCGCAGCGCCGCGACGAGCGCCGTGCCCACGATCACGCCGTCGGCGTAGGCGCCGATTTCCTCGACGTGTTCCGCCCTGGAGACTCCGAGCCCCACACAGGCGCGTTCGGCCCCGGCCTCGTGCGCGGCCTCGACGACGGCGGCCGCGGTGTTCGCGACGCTGGTGCGCGCGCCGGTCACCCCCATGATCGAGACGCAGTAGACGAACCCGCGGCTTGCCTCGACCGTGGACTTCATGCGCTCGGGCGTGGAGCTCGGAGCGACCAGGAACACCCGGTCGAGCCCGTGACGGTCCGAGGCCTCGATCCACTCGCCCGCCTCGTCCGGGATCAGGTCCGGCGTGATCAGCCCGGCCCCGCCTGCCTCCGCCAGGCGGCGGGCAAACTCGTCCACGCCGAGGCGCAGCACGGGGTTCCAGTACGTCATGACCATCACGGCGGCGTCGCAGCGCTCCGTGATGCCGCGGACCACGTCGAAGACCTGGGCCACACGGAAACCGTCGGCAAGCGCCTGCACCGTGGCCGCCTGGATGACGGCGCCGTCCATGACCGGATCCGAGTAGGGAATTCCGACCTCGATGATGTCGGCGCCGTTCTCGGCCATGGCGACCGCGGCGTCGATCGTCGTCTGCACGTCCGGGTAGCCCGCCGGCAGGTAGCAGATCAACGCCGGGCGGCCCTCCGAGCGTGCGCGGTCGATGGCTGCGGCGGACTTGCTCTGCATTACTGGTCCTGTCCTTCGGCGTCGATGATGTCGAACCACTCTGCGGCGGTTCCCACGTCCTTGTCCCCGCGGCCGGACAGGTTGACCATGATGATGGTTTCCTTGGGGTCCGCGCCGGCCTCCACCTTCCGGCGGCCGACCTTCAGGGCACCCGCGAGGGCGTGGGAGGACTCGATCGCCGGGATGATGCCCTCGGTCCGGCACAGCAGCCGGAATGCCTCCATGGCCTCGGTGTCGGTGATGGGCTCGTAGGTCACGCGCCCGATGTCGTGCAGGTAGGAGTGCTCGGGTCCAACGCCCGGGTAGTCGAGCCCCGCCGAGATGGAGTGCGACTCGATGGTCTGGCCGTCCTCGTCCTGCATCAGGTACGTCTTGGCGCCGTGGAGCACGCCCGGGCGCCCCAACGTGATGGTCGCGGCGTGCCGGGGGGTGTCGACGCCGTCGCCGCCGGCCTCGAGTCCGTAGAGCTCCACGGAGGGGTCGTCCAGGAAGCCGTGGAAGATGCCGATGGCGTTGGAGCCGCCACCGACGCAGGCGCACACGGCGTCCGGGAGGCGCCCCGTCTGTTCGAGAATCTGCTCCCTGGCCTCCTCTCCGATCACCTGGTGGAAGAAGCGGACCATGGCCGGGAAGGGATGCGCGCCCGCCGCGGTCCCCAGCAGGTAGTGGGTGTTGTCCACATTCGCCACCCAGTCGCGCAGCGCCTCGTTGATGGCATCCTTGAGCGTCTTGGACCCGGCGGTGACGGGGATGACCGTTGCGCCGAGGAGCTTCATGCGCGCGACGTTCAGCGCCTGGCGCCTGGTGTCCTCGGCGCCCATGTAGACCACGCACTCCATGCCCATGAGCGCGGCCGCAGTTGCGCTTGCGACCCCGTGCTGGCCGGCGCCGGTCTCGGCGATGAGGCGAGTCTTGCCCATCCGCTTTGCCAGCAGGGCCTGGCCCAGGACGTTGTTGATCTTGTGCGAACCGGTGTGGTTGAGGTCCTCGCGCTTGAGGAAAACGCGGACTCCCCCGGCGTGCTCGGCGAACCTCTTGGCCTCCGTCAACAGCGACGGGCGGCCGGAGTAGTTGCGGTTCAGCTCGGCGATCTCCGCGGTGAAGGAGGGATCGGCCTTGGCCTTCTCGAACGTGTCCTGCAGCTCGTCCAACGCGGCGATCAACGACTCCGGCATCCACCGGCCGCCGTATCCCCCGAAGTATGGCCCGGGGGCGTTGCGGAGGCTGGGACCGCCGTCGAGGAAGGCCTCGACCGGCTCGGTGGCCTCTGGCTGGCTGGGGGTCTCGGTCATGGTGTGGCCGTCCTGTCTTGCTGGGAGGGAAGCTGGTGGGTGCGCCCGTTCAGGCCCGTCGCGCCGGACGGGCGGCGGTGCCGGCGGCGACGAACGCCCGCACCGCGTCGGCCGGGGCGTTGTCCTTGACCAGGGCCTCGCCGACCAGGATGGCGTCGGCCCCGTGGGTCGCGTACTCGGCGACGTCGTCCGCGTGGCGCACGCCGGACTCGGCGACGATCACGGCCGAGGCCGGGATGCGGTCCGCGAGCCGGGCGAAGTTGGAGCGGTCGACGTCGAGCGTCTTGAGGTTTCGGACGTTCACGCCGATGACGCGGGCGCCCGCCGCGACGGCACGGTCCACTTCCTCTTCGGTGTGCGCCTCCACCAGGGCCTCCATGCCCAGCTCGTGCGTCAGCGCGAGCAACTCCGCCAGCGCGGCGTCGTCCAGGGCGGCCACGATCAGGAGGACAAGATCGGCGCCGTGCGCGCGGGCCTCGAAGACCTGATAGGGCTCCACGGTGAAGTCCTTGCGCAGCAGCGGGATGTCCACGGCGGCGCGGACGGCGTCGAAGTCAGCCAACGAGCCGCCGAAGCGCCGCTCTTCCGTGAGAACCGAGATCACTGACGCGCCGCCGTCGCGGTAGTGCCTCGCCAGCGCGGCGGGTTCCGGGATCTCCGCGAGGGCGCCCTTGGAGGGGCTCTTGCGCTTGACCTCGGAGATGACCCGCATGACGGTGTCGCGGCCCGTGCCGTCGGCTGTCCCGCCGAGGGCGGCGAACGCGTTTCGGGCCGGCGCCGCGGCCAGGGCCAGCTCGCGGATCGCCGCCGAATCGATCGTGGACTGGCGCCCGCGCAGGTCCTCGCGGACTCCGGAGATGATGTCGTCGAGAACGCTCACGCCTAGTGTTCGCTGTCCTTGGTCTTGCTTCCGCCGACGCCGTAGCCGATCTTCTTCATGAACCAGCCGCCGACGAGGCCGAGGAGGACCACGACGGCGCCGGCCGCCACGGCCACGACGTTGGACAGCGCGAACCCGATGCAGCCGATCAGCGTGCCCACGAGCATGATCCCGACGGCGGTCCATGCGGCGACGCTGTTGCCGTGGCCGATGGGCTCGGCGTGCATCGGATCGAACCCCTGTGCGGTGGTGGCTTCGGCATTGGTGGCCATGGCTGCTCTACTCCTCATCGGCTGGACTGACCGGGTTCGCGCCCGGGTCGAAACTAGTTACATTCTGCCATTCTTTTGCCTGCCGGGACGCCATGTTGCGTGCCTGCCGCGGCCACCGTCAGCGGGTGGGGTCCTCGCCGCGGGAGAGGCTGTCCCACCCGTCGATCTCGTTGACCGGGCCGCCGGCCGCGCCGTTGGAACGCGCGTCCGCCGCTGCCGCGGGCGCCGCATACTTGCGGCTGACGCGCCAATGCCGGCCCGCGATCGCCAGCACCGCCGCGCTGACCACGATCCAGGCGCCGGCGGCCGCGGCGACCCATGGCCAGGCGTGCACGTCGTAGCTTCCCTGCACCGTGGGAGTGCCCGCCGCGGCGCCGACGGCGGAGGCCGCCGCGCCCATGGGGTCCATAACAACGGCGACGGCAGACGCGACGATTCCGACGCCGGACGCGGCGAGCAGGGCCGCGATAACGTACCTGGCGACGGCGCCAGCGATGGCCGAGGCGACGGCGCCGGCGAGCGCGACCACGGCGAGGGCGGCGACTGCAGTGGCCGCGTCGGACCCGGCCACATCGATCGGCGCGGTGTTGATCGAGCCCTCGGCCGGGAGCACGTTGATCCAGACGCGCGTGGCGGTGGCCAGCGCGGCCACGGCGCCGGCTGCGGCGGCGAAGACCACGCTGCGGCGCGACGGCGGCCAGAAGCGGCCGCGTGTCGTCTCCGGCGTTGCCTTGGGGCCGCTCATGAAGTTTCTCCAGCGGGCCGCATGCTGCCCGCGGCCCACACGGCCCGAAGCGGCGCGGCCGACTTGTTGATGCTCTCGAGCGACTCGGCTTCGGGATCGGAATCGGCCACGATGCCGCCGCCCGCCTGGACGTAGGCGCGCCCGTCCTTGATCAGGGCCGAGCGGATGGCGATCGCCATGTCCATGTCGCCGGCGAAGTCCAGATATCCGACCACGCCGCCATAGACGCCGCGCCGCTGCGGCTCCATCTCGTCCAGCAGGCGCAGCGCCCGCGGCTTGGGGGCACCGGAGAGGGTGCCGGCCGGGAACGTCGCCGCGAGCACGTCGTAGGACGTGGCGCCCGCCGAAAGGCGGCCGACGACGTTGCTCACGAGGTGCATGATGTGGCTGAAGCGTTCGACTTCCATAAACTGGCTGACCTCCACGGTCCCCGGTTCGCAGACCTTGGAGAGGTCGTTGCGGGCAAGGTCCACGAGCATCAGGTGCTCGGCCCGCTCCTTCTCGTCGGCGAGCAGGTCCTTCTCGAAAAGGAGGTCGTCCTCGTAGGTGGCGCCGCGGGGGCGGGAGCCGGCGATGGGGTGCGTCACGACGTGGCGGTCGTTGACCGTCACAAGCGCCTCCGGGGAGGAACCGACGATCGAGTACCGGCTCCCGTGGGTGTCCTCCATGTTGAACAGGTACATGTAGGGGCTCGGGTTCGTGGTCCGAAGGATCCGGTAGACGTCCAGCGGGTCGGCGTCGGTCTGCAGTTCGAAGCGCCGGGAGACGACCACTTGGAACACCTCGCCGTCGACGATCGCCTCCTTGCCGCGCAGGATGGCCTGCCGGTAGGAGTCCTCGTCCCAGCTATGGGTGACGGCCTTCATGAGGTCTTCGCGCGGCACGTCCGTTCCGCTGAACGCGGACACTCCGGCCGGCGCGGCGGCGTCGAGCCGGGAGAGCATGTCCCACACCCGTTCCACCGCGTGGGCGTATGCGCCGTCCACGCCGGTCTCGGCGCCGTCCTGGTTGATGGCGTTGGCGATGAGGGTGACGCTGCCGTCGGTGTTGTCGTGCGCGGCCATGTCGCCCACCAGGTTCATGGCCAGTTCCGGGAGCCCGAGATCGTCATGGGGCGGGTTCGGCAGGCGCTCCCAGTGGCGGACGGCCTCCCAGCCGATGAAGCCGACCATGCCCGAGGTCAGCGGGGGAAGTCCGTCGAGCGGTTCGGTGCGCAGCATCGCGACCGTATCCCGGAGGATCTCCACCGGGTTGCCCTTCGTGGGGATCCCCGCGGGCGGGTTGCCGAGCCAGTGGGCCTTGCCGTCGCGGGTGGTCAACGTGGCCGGCGAACCGCAGCCGATGAAGGAGTAGCGGCTCCAGACCCCGCCGGCGGCCGCGCTCTCCATCAGGAACGTGCCGGGCCGCCCGCCGGAGAGGCGGCCGTAGATCGCGATCGGCGTGAGCGTGTCCGCCAGCACGCGCAGCGTGACCGGGACGACCCTGCGGTTGCGGGCGAGTTCGCGGAACTCCTCGAGCGTTGGGGAGATGACCCCGAGTCCTTGCATCGTGTGGAGGCCTTCCTCGTCGGCGGTGGTGGTGGCTGTGCGGCAGACGCCCTCGGGCGCGGGCGGTCGGGCGGTCAGGCGGAGGGAGCGGCCGCGGCCACTGCGCCCAGGTCCCGGCCGTCGAAGCACGTGCGCGTGCCCGTGTGGCACGCGGCGCCGACCTGGTCGACCGTGACCAGCAGGGCGTCTCCGTCGCAGTCCAAGGCCACGGAGTGGACCAGCTGAACGTGTCCGGAGGTGTCTCCCTTGCGCCAGTATTCGCCGCGGGACCGGGACCAGAAGGTCACCCGCCCGCTCGTCAGTGTTCTGCGCAGGGCCTCCTCGTCCATCCAGCCGAGCATCAGAACCTCGCCGGTGTTGTGCTGTTGGACGATGGCGGCGACCAAACCGGACGCGTCCTTCTTCAGCTGCGCCGCGATGCCGGGGTCCAGGGAGCGGACCGCGCCGGGGGCGGCAGGAGGTTCGGGGAGCGAAGCTGGGTTGTGGGACATCCTTGCCAGTCTAGTCGCTTCGCCGCGCGCGCCGCCGCTTGATGACCGCGCTCCACACCACCAGATTTCAACGGCCCCATGCTAGTTTCGACAGTGATGCGATTCGTACCCCCTTCACGCGAAGTCCTTGCCGAGGTCCTGCTGGCCGCCGGCCCCGACGAGACCACGCTGTGCGGCGGCTGGCGCACCCGCCACCTGGCCGCGCACCTGTACCTGCGCGAGCACAGTCCCCTCGCCGCCGGAATCGTCGTCAAGGCCCTGTCCGGTCGCCTGGACCGGGCGATCGACTCACTGGCCCGCGAAGCGTCGACGGCGTCGGGGTATGCCGCGCTGGTGGGCAGGTTCGCCCGCGGTCCCGCGAGGCTGTCCCCCCTGGCACTGCCGGCGGTGGAGCACGCCGCCAACCTGGTGGAGTTCTTCGTGCACACGGAGGACGTTCGCCGCGCGGGCGACCGCTGGGCCCCACGCATCCTGGACGAGGAGTACTCGGACGAGCTGTGGCGCGCGCTGGTCCGCGGCTCGGCACTCCTGTACCGCGGAGTGGACGTCGGCATCATCCTCTGCCGCCCCGACGGACAGCGTCACGTCGCCCGCCGGGCCACAACGTCGGTCGCCATCACCGGCGAACCCGCCGAACTGCTGATGCATGCCCACGGCCGCCGCGGCCAGGCCCTGGTGACGTTCGAGGGCGCGCCGGACGCCGTCGCCCTGCTGCGGAGCGCGGACCTGGAATCCTAGCCCCGCCCCATGCTCCCGGCCCTACAGCGCTCGCGTACGGTAGTGGTAGCTGGAGGCCGTGGTGAACCCCAGCTCGTCGTAGAGCAGGATCGCCGCGACGTTGCTTTCCCGGACCTGCAGCCACAGGCCCTCGAGCCCGCGGTCGGCGGCGTTGGCCATCAGGGCCTCGAGCACGAGGCGCGAAAGACCCTGGCGCCGCGACTCCTCCCGCGTGACCACGCAGTACATCCCGCCGTACTCCCCCACAAGTGCCATCCTGGCGATGGCCGCCGTTGTGCCGTCGATGCGCAACGAGGCGTAGACGGCGGGCGAACCGCCCAGGATCTGCCGCGACACGGCGCGGTCCTCCGGAGCCTGCGGGCCCTCCACTTCCCAAAAAAGGTCCAGCCACTGCTCGTCCGGAGCGTCGGACAGCTCGACCCGCGGATCCACGGCGATCCCGTTGAACCTCAGCAGTTCGCTGCCCTCCATGATTTGCACCAGCGTGGGGCTTCCCGCCGCGTAGCCGCGCCGCGCCAACAGCTCGTCGAGGTCCTCGGGCAGGCTGGCCGGGCTGATCTGGAACACCGGGTCGAGCCAGCGTTCCGCGCTCCGCCGCTCCACCTCGGCGACGGCAGCCTCGACGTCGTCCGGCGTCTGAAGCGGAAGCACCGAATTGGCACGCCGGGTGACGCCGGCCGCGAAGCGGAGGGCCCAGCCCTCGACGGCGCCCCGCTCGACGGCGGGCCATCCGTCGTTCATCAGGCGGTCGAGAAAGGCGGGATCAGCGAACAGGGAAACCAGCCTCCTCGATGGCCCGCTTGACCTTGGCGATCATGTCCACGGGCCCGAAGTGGAAGATCGATGCGGCCAGCACGGCGTCCGCCCCGGCCGCGATGGCCGGGGGGAAGTGCTCGGGCGCGCCGGCCCCCCCGGAGGCGATCAGCGGGACCTTGACGGCGGCGCGGACGGCGGCGATCATCTCCAGATCGAACCCCTGCTTGGTGCCGTCGGCGTCGATGCTGTTCAGCAGGATCTCGCCCACACCGCGTTCGGCGGCCTCCCGCGCCCAGGCGATGGCGTCGATCCCGGTGCCGGTGCGGCCGCCGTGCGTGGTCACTTCGAATCCGGACGGCACCGCGGGGTCGCCGGTGCGGCGCGCGTCCAGCGAAAGCACCAGCACCTGGGAACCGAACCGCTGGGTGATTTCGCTGATGACCTCGGGACGGGCGACAGCGGCGGTGTTGATGGAGGCCTTGTCCGCGCCGGCGCGAAGCAGCTTGTCGACGTCGTCGACCCCGCGGACACCGCCGCCGACAGTGAGGGGGATAAAGACCTCCTCGGCCGTGTGCCGGACGACGTCGTAGGTCGTCTCGCGGTTCCCGGAGGACGCGGTGACGTCGAGGAACGTCAGTTCGTCCGCGCCGGCCGCGTTGTAGCGCTTTGCCAGCTCCACGGGGTCGCCCGCGTCGCGCAGCCCCTCGAAATTGACGCCCTTGACCACTCGGCCGGCGTCGACGTCAAGGCAGGGGATGACTCGGATGGCTACGCTCACGGCGGCTCCTCTAGATGCGGCAGGCGTGGATGGTGCTGACCAGGATGGCCCGGGCGCCCAGGTCGTAGAGCTCGTCCATGATGTTGTTGGTCTGCGATTTGCGCACCATGGCGCGGACGGCGACCCAGTCCCCGTCCTGCAGCGGGGATACGGTCGGCGATTCCAGCCCGGGGGTGAGCGCGCAGGCCTGGTCGACGAGCTCCCGGCGGACGTCGTAGTCGAGCATGGCGTACTGCCGGGCCACGAGGACGCCCTGCAGACGGCGCACGAGGACCTCGGAGCCGGGAGGGTTCTCCCCTGTGCGGCCAATCAGCACGGCCTCCGACTTCAGGATCGGGTCGCCGAAGGTCTCCATGCCGGCGGCGCGCAGCGTGCTGCCGGTCTCCACGACGTCGGCGATCGCGTCCGCGACGCCAAGCCTGACGGAGGATTCGACGGCTCCGTCGAGCCGCACGACTTTCGCGTCGATGCCGCGGACCTTGAGGTAGCCGCGCAGGAGGCCGTCGTAGCTGGTGGCGATGCGGCGGCCCTCCAGCTCCTCGACGGAGGCGAAATCGCCGATCGGGCCAGCAAAGCGGAACGTGGATGCTCCGATGCCCAGCGGCAGGCGCTCCTCGGCGTCCCCGTTGACCTCCGCGTCCAGGAACAGGTCGCGCCCGGTGATGCCGACGTCGAGGATGCCGCGTCCCACGTACACGGCGATGTCGCGGGGCCGAAGGTAGAAGAACTCGACGTCGTTGTCCGCGTCCACGAGCACCAGCTCGCGGTTGTCGCGGCGCTGGCGGTATCCGGATTCGGTGAGCATGGAGGTTGCGGCCTCCGACAGTGCGCCCTTGTTGGGCACGGCTACTCGCAGCATGGTGCGGCTCGTTTCTTGTCTTTGGTGGTGCCTGTGCTTGCCTGGTCTGCTTCCTGTGCCGCGGCCGGTGGCCGGCGGCTACAGATGCTTGTAGACGTCCTGCAGCGTCAGGCCCTTGGCCAGCATCATCACCTGAAGGTGGTAGAGCAGCTGGGAGATCTCCTCCGCGGCTTCCTCGTCCGATTCGTATTCGGCGGCCATCCAGACTTCGGCGGCCTCCTCGACGATCTTCTTGCCGATGCCGTGCACTCCCGAGTCGAGCTCCGCGGTGGTGCGTGATCCGGCGGGGCGGGCCACGGCCTTCTCTGAGAGTTCGGCAAAGAGGGTGTCAAAGGTTTTCACGGGACAAGCCTAGCGGCTGGCCCGGCGCCGGCCGGCACCGGGCCAACCAATGTGACGAACTCCTCCGGCTACCGGCCGCCCAACACCAGTGCGGTCTGGAGCGCCGCGGCCATCGCCTCGTGGCCCTTGTCCTCCACGGAGCCGGCGAGGCCGGCCCGGTCCAGCGCCTGCTGTTCGTTGTCGCACGTCAGCACGCCGAATCCCACTGGGGTGCCGGTGCGGACCGACACGTCCGTCAGTCCGGCCGTGGCCCCTTGGCACACGAAATCGAAGTGGGGCGTACCGCCCCGGATGACCACGCCGAGGGCCACGATCGCGTCGTATCCGTGTGCCAGGCGTGACGCCGCCACCGGAAGCTCGAACGTGCCGGGCACACGCACCACGTCCGGCGCGGCGATCCCGGCCTCCGCCGCGGCGCGCAGCGCGCCGTCGATGAGTCCGTCCATCACCTGTTTGTGCCAGCTGGCCGCGACGACGACCGCCTTGAGGCCGGCCCTGCCGGCTGCCTCCAACTGCTCCGGTCCCGCCGCGGGGGCTCCGTGTCCACTCATGGTTGTTCTCCTTCGGTTGCTATTCGGGGGTGGGCGCCGTAAAGGCGCCCGCTGTGATGCGGTGCTGCATGCGCTCGCGCTTGGTCTGCAGGTACCTGGTGTTCTCCGGCCTCGCGGCCACGTGGCTCGGCACGGTTTCCACCACCTCGATGCCCGCCGCGGCGAGCCAGGCCTCCTTCAGCGGGTTGTTCGTGACCAGCCGGATGGAGGTGTGCCCGAGGCTGAGGAGGATGGCCGCGGCGGCGTCGTAGCGGCGCGCGTCGACGGGGAGGCCGAGCTGCTCGTTGGCCTCCACGGTGTCCGCGCCGCCGTCCTGCAGGGCGTAGGCGCGGATCTTGTTGGCCAGCCCGATCCCGCGGCCCTCGTGTCCTCGGAGGTAGACGACCGTTCCACCCTCGGCGGCCACCGCAGACAGCGCCGCCGATAGCTGCTCGCCGCAGTCGCAGCGGTAGGAACCGAAGACGTCCCCGGTGAGGCACTCCGAATGCACCCGCACCAGTGGCGCGCGCTCCGGCCGCCGCGCGGGATGGCTCGGGCCAGCCGGGGACAACGCCCCTCCGACGACCGGGGCCGAGAACGTCAGGTGTTCGTCGCCGGTGCCCCGCTCGGTCCACGCCTGAACGGTGAAGATGCCGTGGGGCGTGGGAACGGTCACCGCGGGGCCTCCCACCACGGCCGCCGGCTCGGGCGTGTGCGCGCGCGCCGGACCGCCCTGGGCCAGGTAGTTGGCGAGATCCTCGATGCTGACCAGGGGAATGTCCCACGTGGTGGCGAACTCGCGCAGGGCGGGCAGGCGCATCATCGTTCCGTCGTCGTGCACCAGTTCGGCGATGGCGCCGACGGGCTGCAGTCCGGCGAGGCGGCAGAGGTCCACCGACGCCTCGGTGTGGCCGCGACGTTGCAGCACGCCACCCTCGACCGCGCGCAGGGGAAAGATGTGCCCGGGGCGCGTGAAGTGCCCGATCCCGCTCTCGGGGTCCGCGAGCAGGCGCACGGTCGTGGCCCGGTCGGCTCCGCTGATTCCCGTGGTGATGCCGGAGGTCGCATCGCAGGAGACGGTGTAGGCGGTGCCCTTGGCGTCCTCGTTGATCTCCACCATGGGCGGCAGGCCGAGGGCGTCCGCGCGGTCGGCGGGGAGCGGCACACAGACGACTCCGGAGGTGTGCCGGATGGTCCAGCCCATGAGCTCGGGCGTTGCGAATTCGGCGGCAAAGATGATGTCGCCCTCGTTCTCGCGGTCCTCGTCGTCCACGACCACCACGGCCCGGCCGGCGGCGATGGCGGCGATGGCGGACTCGATCGGGTCAAGGACGCTCATGCCCGGCTCCCGGTGGACGGTGCGGCGAACGCCGCCAGGCGCTCGGCGTACTTGGCCATCACGTCCACCTCGAGGTTCACGGGATCGCCAACGCCCCGGGCGCCGAGGACCGTGTCGCGCAGCGTGGTGGGAATCAAGCCCACCTCGAACCACTGCTCCGGTTCGGTCGCGGCAGAGACCTCCGTGACGGTGAGCGAGACTCCGTCGATGGCGATCGACCCCTTCCGCGCGACGTAGCGCGCCAGCTCCGTGGGCACCGCGAAGCGCAGCCTGTCCCAGTTGCCCAGGCGCTCCCGCTCGAGCAGCGCCCCCACACCGTCGACGTGGCCCTGGACCACGTGTCCGTCGAGCCGGCCGCTGGCCGGGACGCAACGCTCCAGGTTGACGGGATCGCCGACGCGCAGGGCGCCGGTCGTGGTGTGGCTCAGGGTTTCGCCCATTACGTCGATCTCTACGCGGTCTCCCTCGATCGCCGTGGCGGTAAGGCAGACACCGTTGATCGCGATCGAGCCGCCGAGGCCCAGATCGGAGGCGTGGCCCGGCGCCGAGACCGACAGGACGACGGCGTCGCCCCCTTCCGCGGGTCGTATCGCCTCGACGCGCCCGAGGCCGCTGATGATTCCGGTAAACATTCCTAGTTCCTTCCTTCCGCGCCTTCGGGCGCCGTGCGTGTGGGCGAGTCCGCCGCCTGGTGCGGCGCGGGCTCGAGGTGGAGGACGACGTCGTCCCCGAGTTGTTGGTGCGGAGGACCGCCGACGGGGTCGTAGCGCCAGCGGCGCGCCGCCCCGAGCGTCCGGATCCCGAGGTCGCCGACGGCGTGCCGTCCCGCCCCGAGGAGGATGGGCGCCTGATAGAGCCAGAGCTCGTCGACGAGGTCCGCCGCCAGGAACGCGGTCGCAACGGAGGAGCCGCCCTCCACCATGGCGTGGTCGATCCCCGACCCTGCGAGGGCCTCCAGCACGGCGGCGGGCTCGTGCGTGCGCAGCTGCCTCCAGTTCCCGTCCCCGCGGACGGCGGCGCCGACGGGGACGTCACGGTGGCCCATGACCACCCGCAGCGGTTGTTGCGCCGACGGCTCGCCCGACGGGGTCCTCGCCGTGAGCCGCGGGTCGTCGGCCAGCACCGTGCCGGTGCCGGCGATGATGGCCTCGGCCGTGGCGCGGACACCGTGGCTGTGGGCGCGGGCCACCGGGCCGGTGATCCACTGGCTGGTGCCGTCCTGGGCGGCGATGCGCCCGTCGAGCGACTGCGCCAGATGGAGCGTGGTGAAGGGCCGTCCGGCCGCCCTGGCCGCGAACCAGCGGTGGTTCAGCTCGCGCGCCTCCGCGCCGAAGAGTCCCTCTTGCACGTCGACTCCGGCGGCGCGCAGCCGGTCCGCCCCACCTCCGGCCCGGTCGGTGCCGTCGGCCGCGGCGAACACCACGCGCCCGATCCCCGCCTCCACGATGGCCTGGGCACAGGGCCCCGTTCGGCCGGTGTGGTTGCAGGGCTCGAGCGTCACGAGCATGGTCATTCCGGCGGCCTCGGATGCGGGCACGGGTCCCAGCGCAGCGAGGGCGGCGGCCTCGGCGTGGGCGGTGCCCGCACCGGCGTGGTGTCCGACGGCCCGCACGTTGGCGTTGGCGTCCAGGACCACGGCCCCCACCAGCGGATTGGCGCCACGGCGGCCCTGCCGGGCCGCGTCGAGCGCCCGTCCCATCGCGCGGGCCTCGATGGCGGCGCGGCTCATGCGCGGCTCCTCGTCGTCGGATCCGGGAGCAGGGTTTCGATCGAGGGTTTCGCCCGGTCCTTCGCGCGCCACCAGACGAAGAAGCCGACCAGGGTGAAGCCGCCGTAGAAGATGTACATCACCGCGCTGGCATAATAGCCGGCGCTGAAGAGGAGTGGGACGCCGACCACGTCCACGGCAACCCAGACCAGCCAGAATTCCACCCACCCCTTGGCCATGCCGTAGGTGGCCAGCAGCGACCCGACGAACGTCCAGGCATCGGCCCACACCGGCTCGTAGGAGCCCAGGAGGCGGAAGAGCGGCGTAATGGCGATCGTGCCCACCACGAGCACGACCACCAGGCCCAGGCGTTCACGGCCGGTGGCCCAGGTGGGCACGATCGCCGTGCCCGAGCCGTTGCGGCTGTCGCGCCAGCGCTTCCAACCGTAGAAGGAAACGGCGATGAACATGATTTGGCGTCCGGCCTGCCCCAAGAGGTTGGCGGTCTGCACCGAATCAAAGATGCTGCCGAGGAAAACGGTCAGCAGAATAAGGTTGCCGACGATGCCGACAGGCCAAGCCCAGACCTTCCTTCGCATTCCGCCGAGCGCGCTGGCAAGTCCGAAGACGTTGCCGACGACTTCGCGAACCAGTAGACGGTCGCTGCCGACGGGAATGTAGGCGTTGAAAAGTTCTGTGAGCCACCGCAGGGATTCCATCGTTCCTCCTTCTGAGCCGCGGCGGCTCCGGGGGTACGACAGTTCGGCGCGGGTGGCGGACGCACCATGGGTGCGCCGAAACCAACCAACCTACTTTGTACGTGCTTCTCCCATCCAGACTTTAACTGTCGGTACCGGAATTTCACCGGTTCAACCGCCGCGCGTGAGCGCAGTGGGTCGCGGACTATAACCGCCGGTTCGGACTTTCACCGACCCCGGAGCACGTGTAGTTGTGTTTGTAGATTAAATCACAGTGGCGCGGCACCCGGTGACACGACGTTGCGCAATGTGTCGACGGCGGCCGCCGGGTCGTCGGTGCCGTACACGCTGGACCCGGCGACAAAGACGTCGGCCCCGGCCTCGGCGGCCCGCAGGATCGTGTCGCGGGTGATGCCGCCGTCGACCTGTAGCGCAATGGGCAGCCCGCTGCCGTCGATCGCCGCTCGGGCCCGCCGGATCTTGGGCAGGACGATGTCCAGGAACGCCTGTCCGCCGAAGCCGGGCTCGACCGTCATCAGCAGGAGCATGTCCAGTTCCGGCAGCATGTCCAGATACGGCTCCACGGGCGTCGCCGGGCGGAGGGCCATGGCGGCCCGGCTGCCCAGCCCGCGCAGCTCGCGGGCCAGCCTGACGGGCGCCGCCGCGGCCTCCGCGTGGAAGGTGACGGACGCCGCCCCCGCCTCCGCATAGTCCGGCGCCCACCGGTCCACGTCCTCGATCATCAGGTGCACGTCGAGCGGCAGCGTGCTGGCCTTGACGAGGCGCCTGACGACCGGCAGGCCGATCGTCAGATTGGGAACGAAGTGGTTGTCCATCACGTCGACGTGGACCGCGTCGGCGGTGTGGATGCGGTGCAGCTCGGACTCCAGGTTCGCGAAGTCGGCCGAGAGGATGCTGGGATGTATTCGGCAGTCGTTCATCGGTTCAGCCCTTCTCTGCGGCCGGTTCGCCGGCCGGCGCGTCGACGGTGATGAGCGCCAGGAACATGGCGTCCGTGCGATGCACGTGTGGCCACAGTTGGACCGTGGAGCCCGCTCCGCTGCCCGCGGGCCGCGCCCCGCCGACCTCGCGGATGCCCACGCGTTCAATGGCGGCGCCGGTGTCCAGAAGCCGCGCCTCGGGATGCCGGCGGAGTGCGTCGTCGACGACGGCGGTGGTCTCCGCGGGGTGCGGGGAGCACGTCGCGTAGGCCACGACTCCCCCGGGCCTGACGGCCGCGAGGGCGGCATCGAGCAGCTCGCCCTGGAGAATCGTGAGCTCCGCGATGTCGCGTGGCGTCTTGCGCCAGCGCGACTCCGGTCGCCGCCGCAGCGCGCCCAATCCGCTGCAGGGCGCATCGACGATCACGCGGTCGAACCGCTGGTCCGCGGGGATCTCCAGGTAGCGGCGGCCGTCTCCCACCACCACGGACCAGGCGTCGCGCGGAACGGCCGCCATCGCCTGGCGGACCAGTTCGGCGCGGTGCGGCGCGGGTTCGTTCGCCGTCAGTTCCGCGCCGCGCTCCGCGGCGATCGCGGCCAGCAGCGACGCCTTGCCGCCGGGGCCGGCGCACAGATCGAGCCAGTCCGTGTCCCGCCCCTCGATCGGCTCCTCGGCGAGGGCCCGGGCGACCAGCTGGGATCCGGCGTCCTGCACACGCGTGGTTCCGGCGCGCACTGACCGCAGGCGGGACACGTCGCCGGCGGCGTAGTAGGCCGAATCCGGAGCGAGTTCTCCCGGCTCGGCCCCGTTTTCGAAGGCCTCGTCCAGCGAACCCAGCCCCGGCAGCGCCACGAGGTTCACCACGGGCGCCAGGTTGTCCGCCTCGAGCAACTCGGTGATTTCCCCGGCGGAGCGTCCGTGCGCCACCAAGGACTGGCGGAGCGCGCGCACGATCCATTCGGGGTGGCTGTGGGCGAGCGCGTCCCGCGCGGCGGGATCCTCGACGCCTTCGAGGAGGACGTCCGTCCACTCCTGGAGGTTGTGCGCCGTCACCTTGCGCAACACGGCGTTCACCAATCCGGAGGGGCCGGCCCCGATCACCGCGCGGGTCAGGGACACCGTCTCGTCGAGTGCCGCGTGCGTGGGAACCCGCATGGCCAGGATCTGGTGGGCGCCGATCCGCAGGGCGTCCAGGACCGCGGGATCGAGCTGGCCCAGCGGCCTGTCGACGCATTTGGCGAGTACGGCGTCGTAGAGTCCCTGTCCGCGCAATGCGCCGTAGGCGAGCTCCGTCGCGAAGCCAGCGTCGCGGCGGTCGAGGCCCCGTTCGCGGATGCGCGCGGGCAGCACCAGGTTGGCGTAGGCGTCCTCGGACGCGACTGCCCTGAGCACCTCGAAGGCCGTCAGCCGGGCCGGGTCGGCGACGCGCTTGCGCTGGGACGGTGCCGCCGTGCTGAATCGACGATCGGCCACCCCCCCACGGTTTCGCTCGCGTCCCTGCTCGTTCCGGCGTTGCCGGCCCCCTCCGGAACCCTGCTGGCCGTGGCCGCGCGGTTGGTCGCTCATTCGAATTCCACCTTTGTTGCGGTCCCGCCGTCTCCGGTGGAACCTTCGAGTCCACGCGCCCACTCGGCGGCGGCCATGGGCTTCTTGCCGGCGGGTTGCACGGTCCCGAGGCGCACGGCATGCGATCCGGTTCCCACCAGCACCACGGGCTGCTTCCCGGGGAGCACTTGGATCTCTCCGGGCGCAAGCTGCCGTTGCTCCGCCTCGGGCAGGACCGGCCCGAGCTTGAACCGCTGCCCCCTCCATCCGGTCCAGGCGCCCGGTTCAGGGGTGGTGCCGCTGATCCGGCGCCGAATCGCCAGGGCGGGCTGCGACCAGTCGATGTGGCCGTCCTCCAGCCCCAGTTTGGGGGCGAGGCTGACGTCGCCCGACTGCGGAACGGCCACAAGCCGGCCCGACCCGATGCCGGAGAGCGTCTGCGAGAGCAACACGCTTCCGCTCTCCGCCAAACGGTCCAACAACGCCCCGGAGGTGTCCTCCGGGCGGATTGCCTCGGTGAGGCTCCCATAGACGGGGCCGGTGTCCAGGCCCTCCTCCAGGAGGAACGTCACGGCACCGGTGACCTCGTCTCCGTTGATGACCGCGTGCTGCACCGGCGCGGCGCCCCGCCAGGACGGCAGGAGCGAAAAGTGCAGGTTGACCCAGCCGTGGGCCGGAAGCGAAAGCGCCGCGGCCGGCACCAGGCCGCCGTAGGCGACGATGGCGGCGACGTCCGGGGCCGCGGCCCTGATGGCCTCCTGGGCGGCCGCGTCGATGCGGTTCGCGCGGATGACCGGCAGGCCGAGCTCCTCCGCGCGCGCCGCCACCGGAGAGGGTGCGGGAATACGCTTGCGCCCTTGGGGCGCGTCCTCGCGCGTCAGGACGGCGACGACTTCGAATCCGTCCCGCACCAGGCGCTCCAGCGAGGGGACCGCGACGGCGGGCGTTCCGGCGAAAAGCACCCTCACAGGCTGGTTCCGAAGCTTGATCCGACCGACTTCGAGCGGGAGGCCACGGTGGCCCCCGCGACGTCGTTGTAGGACGCGTTGCGGATGCGCCGCAGCGCGTCTTTTTTGTCCTCGCCCGTGAGTCGGTCGATATAGAGGACACCGTCGAGGTGGTCCGTTTCGTGCTGGAGGCAGCGCGCGAGCATGCCCTCGCCCTCGACCACCACGGGGTTGCCGTCCACGTCCACACCTGTGGCGCGCGTCCAACGGCGGCGCCTGACCGGATAGCCGAGGCCGGGGATGGACAGGCAGCCCTCGATGTGGTCCTCCTGGAACTCTTCGCCGAGCTCGAGGACGGGGTTGACAATGTGGCCGCGTTGGCCGTCGATCTGGTAGGTGAAGACCCGCAGCCCCACGCCGATCTGGGGAGCCGCCAGGCCCGCGCCTTCGACGTTCTCCATGGTCTCGTCCATGTCGCGAACCAGCCGGCGCAGTTCGTGGCCGAAGTCCGTCACGGGTTCGGCCGCCGTCCTGAGGATCGGATCGCCGACAATTCGAATTCCCAAGACCGCCATGGCCGTGAACTCCTCCCGCCGGGCTAGCCGGCAATGTGCTGTGGATTCCGTCGCCGATCCCGTGGGGGCCCCGGCGCCCTGCCATTCTACTGTCCGGATCCCGTGGGCGGGCGCTACGGCCCGGAGGCTCCGGCCGCGGGCGCGCTGGCGGGGGCGGCCTGCGGAGGAGGGCCGATGGGGCGAAGGGCGATCCCGGCGTCCTCGACCTTCATCGTCGCCTCCCATACCTGCCGGAGCGCCCAGAAGCGCCGCCAGTAGGCGGGCAGAACAGTGGGATTCGCCATCATGGACGCCACCTCGGTCTCCCCGATGGCCACCCCTAGCAGCATGGGGTCCGCCCCGTACTTCCAGGGCTCCCAGGTGCCTGCCTCGGCGTCGACCACCATCTCCTCCGCCTTGTATCCGGCCACCAACTGCATGACCACCTTGGGGTCGAGCTGCTTCACGCGGCCGTCGCGGCCGGTGCCCTTGGTCTTGTAGTCGACGAGGCACAGCCGTCCACCGATCTCCGCGACGAGGTCCAGCGTGCCGGCGTAGCCCACCTGGTGGTTCCATACGGTCACCTCGGCGGCCAGCGGGACCACACGGTATTCGTCCCACCAGTCGTCGAAGCGCGCGGCGAAGGCGCCCTCTCCGTGTTCCTCGAGGGTGGCACGGTGCTCGGCCGCCGTATGCGGCTGGCCCAGCGCGCGCAACGCGACCTGCTCGCAGTAGCCGTGCACCCTGTCTCCGCGCTGTGCGGCCGCGTTACGGAACAGCTCCGCGGCACTGGAGGCGTCGCGCGCCACCGCGCGGAGCTTCGCCGGGCTGCCGACGCACTCGGCGAGGCGCTCGTCCTGCACAACGGCGGTGGCGGCCATGTGCCCGATCCAACCATCCATCCCGGAAGAGGCCTGCCCGATCACGGTGGTGATGGAGGGGACCTCGGGAAGCCCCCCGACCCGGCGGGAGTACATTCGGCCGAAGGATGTTTGGTGGGCGAGAGCCGGTGACGTCATGGCATCGATTCTGGCACGCCGCACCGCCGCTTTGGGTCCGTCCCGGGACACGGGGCAGCCCCCTCGGCCGGGCACCGACGCGCGGCGGCGAAGGCCGATTTGGACGAACGGCAGAACGTCGTATAGAGTTTTTACTCGTTGGAAAGCACGGGAACGGGCAAGGAAACAAGCCGGTTTCAGTACGGTTTTCCATCACGCGGACATAGCTCAGCTGGCTAGAGCGCCACCTTGCCAAGGTGGAGGTCGCGGGTTCGAATCCCGTTGTCCGCTCGCAATACTCTGTAGTGGTCGACTAGTCGGCAGCCGGGTACGGGTCACCGTTCCAGGACATGGTGGGGTGGCCGAGTGGCTAGGCAGCGGCCTGCAAAGCCGTCCACGCGGGTTCGAATCCCGTCCCCACCTCGCATACAGTATGATTGCACCCTGACAAGGGCGATTGGCGCAGCGGTAGCGCGCTTCCCTGACACGGAAGAGGTCACTGGTTCGATCCCAGTATCGCCCACGAGGAATCTCCGCCACGGCGGAGATTCTTTTGTGTTGAGACAACACACGCGGACATAGCTCAGCTGGCTAGAGCGCCACCTTGCCAAGGTGGAGGTCGCGGGTTCGAATCCCGTTGTCCGCTCCGCCAAACACCCCGGTTTATGGACCGGGGTGTTTTTTTGTGCCGGCGCGCCCGCGCCGGGCCTCTATTTCGTCGAGGTCCCTGACGGCGTAGCGGAGGTGCTCCCATTCCTCGTCCAATATGGTGTGCAGGCAGGAGAGGACCGTCTCCCGGTGCTCGGGCGCGTGCGGGTTCGGTCGGATCGAGGACAGCGTGTCTGCCGAGACGCTCGCAAGAAACTCGCGCACCATCTCCACGCGTCCCTCCCGGGCCAGCAGCACTTCCCCGAACGACGGCGCGGTGTTCGTGAGGATCGACACGTCGAAACCGCCGGCCGCCGTTCCCGAGTCCACTTGGCCCGCGGGATGGAAGGGCCGTTCGATGCCCAGGATCGCCCGGCCGAGCCACATGTCCGCGGCCATGACGAGGTGCCGGAGCGTCTGCGCGAACGACCATTCGCCGTCCACCGACACGTCGACGGTCCCGCGCGGCATCGCCGCAACGCGTTCCAGGGTCGCCGCCCACGTGCTTTCCAATGTCGCCCAGGCGGAGCGCAGGCCCACCGGGTCTTCGGCCCGTCGTTCGGCGCGGCCGGGAAATCGGCGGCACAGTTCCTCTTCGACGAGGGGAATCACGTCGACGCCATTGACATGAAGGCTCCCCCCGTCCATCAGCCACGGGGCGTCGATGTCCGCGCCACGCACATCGACGCCCCGCATCACCACGCCGGACAAGTCCGCATCCCTAAACCGGGCACCACGCAGGTCCACGCCGACGAAGTCGGCTCCCCTCAGATCGTCGGAGCGACCGGATGCTGCCATGATTTCCTCCTGGTACGTCGAAATTGCCCGACCGCGGCCCGCCCGGCGGGGGCACTACCACCGCGAAAATCCCGTGGAACACAGGCTGTCGCGGTACGGTACGGATCGTCAAGGCGGTCCGCCCCATGTGTCGTCCGCCACCTTTGGCGAAGGCCGGCGTGCGGATGCGCGCTTTCGCCGTTGGCGAAGCGGTTTCTGCGCTGGCGACCTTGTTGGGGTGCGCACACCGAATAGGATGGAGGAAGGCGGGAGCGCCCCTGGCTCCCCGAGTGAAGGGAGGTGCCACTTGTCTGTATTTGACGAGCTCAAGGGCAAGGCCGAGGAACTCAAGGACAAGGCCGGCAGTCTGGCCGGCGAAGGAGCGGAAAAGCTCCGGGGCACTGTCGACACGATCGGAGACTTTGTCGACGAGAAGACCGACGGCAAGTACGCCGAGCAGGTTTCAAACCTGCAGGCGTCCGCCAAGGATCTCCTCGACAAGGTCAAGGACGACGGGCCGAATCCCCCCCGCCTAGGTTTTTCGGGCGTCCGAGGACGCCAGCCTGCCCAGAGCGCGGCAAAGCGGGTGCCGGTACTGCCGTGAGGCGGGACCGGCACCCGCGCACGTTAGGGCCCTTCTCCCCCGCCGCGAATCCCCGGCGCGTGCCGCGCGCCCGCCGGCCGTCCGACTAGGCTGGACACGTTCTTGGGAACACCCGTCTTGTGCGCACCGCCCGGTCGTACTCCGCCCGGAAGGAGCCACCCGCATGCGGACCTTCAGCGAGCACGTCCAACGCGATGCCCGGCCGATCGTCGCCGGGTTCGTCACCGCACTCGTGGGGTTCGGCTCCTCCTTCGCCGTCGTCCTGGCCGGCCTGCGAGCCGTCGGCGCGACGGACGCCCAGGCCGCATCGGGACTCTTGGCCCTCGTCGTGGCGCTGGCGGTCTGCACCATCGCGGTGGCCTGGACAACCCGGCTCCCCGTCACGATGGCATGGTCGACGCCGGGCGCGGCCCTGTTGGCGACTGCCGGCGGCCTCTCGATCGGCTGGGACGAGGCCGTGGGGGCGTTTTTGGTGTGCGGGGTCCTGATAGCGCTCACGGGCGCGGTGCCTGCACTGGGGCGTCTCGTCGCCGCCGTCCCCATACCGTTGGCGCAGGCCATGCTGGCCGGTGTGCTGTTCGAGCTCTGCCTTGCCCCATTTACCGCCTTGGCGACCGTGCCCTGGCAGGCGGGCCCGGTGGTCTTGGCATGGCTCGTGATGATGCGGTGGAGGCCGCGCTGGTCCGTTCCGGTGGCCATGCTGGTCACCCTCGCCGTGATCGGGTTCACGAGCGCCGCGTCGGGAACCGCGCTGCCCACCGACGTTGTGCCGCGGCTCGAATTCACGGAGCCACGGTTTACGGTCGAGGCCATGGCGGGCATTGCGCTGCCGCTGTTCATCGTCACCATGGCATCCCAAAACGTGCCGGGCGTGACGGTGCTGGCCGGATTCGGATTCAGGACGCCCTGGTCGGCGTCGATGCTTGCCACCGGAGCCGGAACGGCGGCGGCTTCCGTATTCGGCGGCCACGCCGTCAATCTCGCCGCCATTTCCGCCGCGCTGGCGGCAGGCGACGAGGCCGGGCAGGACCGCGCGCGCCGGTGGGTTGCCGCCGTGTCCGCCGGAGTCTTCTATCTCCTTCTCGGCGCGGCATCCAGCCTGGTCGCGGCCCTCGCGGCGGCGGCGCCTGCCGGGCTGCTCGCGGTCGCGGCCGGGCTGGCCCTGTTGGGCACCCTGGGCAATGCCGCCTCGAGCGCACTCGCCGATCCGGGGTCGCGGCTCGGCGCCCTCACGACGTTCCTCGTGACGGCGTCGGGCATCGGCTTCGGCGGTATCGGCGCCGCGTTCTGGGGCCTGCTGGGCGGGCTCGTTGTCCGGTTCGCCATTGAGCGGCGCGGCTAGGCGGACGTCCCGCCGCGACGGCCGCCCCTAGACCAGTTTCTCGCCCTTCTGGCCCTCGCGGGCCAGCGCGGTCAGGCGGGACACCGCGCGGAAGTACTTCTTCATGTAGCCGCCGGAGAGCATTTCGTCGGTGAAGAGCTGGCTGAAGGGGGCGCCGCTCGCGACGATCGGGACATCCTTGTCGTAGAGCCTGTCGGCCAGCACCACGAACCGCAGCGCCAGCGCCTGCTCGGTGATGGTGTGCACGTTGTGCAGGACCAGGACATCGATGCCCTCGAGGAGCTGCCGATAACGGCTGGGGTGCACGCTGGAGAGGTGCTTGACCAGGTCGGGGAACGAATCCACGGCCATGACCTTGTCGCCGTAGCGCGCCGCGGCGTGGTCGCGCAGCGCCTCGTCGGCGATCGGCTCCGGAGCCTCCGGCAGCCCGCGGTGCCGGTAGTCCTCGCCGTCGATCCGGACGACGTCGAATTGGTCCGCCAGGACCTGGATCTCGCGCTGGAAGTCGACGGCGGCGAACCGGCCGTCGCCCAGGGACCCGGGCAGCGTGTTCGACGTCGCGGCGAGCCGGACGCCGGCGTCGGACAGTTCGCGCATCAGCCGCGACATCAGCACGGTGTCCCCGGGATCGTCCAACTCGAATTCGTCGATGCAGACCAGCTGGTACCCGCTGAGCACCTCCACGGTCTTGCGGAAGGAGAGCGCGCCCACGAGGTTCGTGTATTCGACGAAGGTCCCGAACGCCTTGGGGCCGGGGGCGGCATGCCAGAGAGAGGCCAGGAGGTGGGTCTTGCCGACGCCGAACCCGCCGTCGAGGTAGATGCCGGCCTTCGTGTTCTTCTTCTTGCCGCCGAACAGGCGCCCCATAAACCCTCCGGAGCCCGCCCCGACGCCCGCCGCGAAGTCTCGCAAGCGCTGCACGGCCTCCGCCTGCGAAGGCTGGGACGGATCCGGCCGGTAGCTGTCGAAGGAGACGTCGCCGAAGCGGTACGACGGGTGGAAGCCCGAAAGCAGCTCGTCGGGCGTCACGGTCGGGGTCCGGTGTGTCAGGTGCTGGATCGGGGCCACGGGGTGCGTCGGTTCCTTACAAAGTCGGCGGGGGCGCGCTGAGCGCACCACGGCAACTTTACGCCCAGGGCCGGCGCGGCCGCACGCCGGACCCGCCGGGGTGGCCGCGCGTGTCGGCGCCGCCACCCTGCGGGCCCCGCGCGCCGTCACGCCGAGGGCGAAATGTGTCGTATCGGACCGCCCCTCCCCTCCGCCCCGGCGGCCCGCCCGATAGGCTTGGCATCAGGACGAATCCCCCAGCGAACCGAGGACACACATGCCCATCGCACCCGACAGCGATCCCAAATTCTCCGACTATGCGCACCCCGAGCGCCTGGTGTCCACCGAGTGGCTGGCCGCCCACCTGGGCGACGACTCGCTGGTGGTGCTCGAGTCCGACGAGGACATCCTGCTCTACGAGACCGGGCACATCCCCGGCGCGTTGAAGATCGACTGGCACACCGACCTGAACGACGAAGTGACGCGCGACTTCGTGCAGGGAGAACACTTCGCGGCGCTCCTCGGATCCCGCGGAATCTCCCGCGGCACCACCGTGGTCATCTACGGCGACAAGAGCAACTGGTGGGCCGCCTACGCGCTGTGGGTCTTCAGCCTCTTCGGCCACGAGGACGTGCGCCTGCTCGACGGCGGGCGCGACAAGTGGATCGCCGAGGGCCGCGAGCTGACGCGCGAGAAGCCCACCCCCGTCGCCGTCGACTACCCCGTCGTCGAGCGCGCCGACGCGCCCATCCGCGCCTTCCTGCCCGACGTCGTGGCCCACTTCGGGAAGCCGATGATCGATGTGCGGTCCCCGGACGAATACTCCGGCGAACGCACCCACATGCCCGCGTACCCGGAAGAGGGAGCCCTGCGCGGCGGGCACATCCCGTCGGCCGCATCGGTGCCCTGGGCGCGCGCGGCCGCCGAGGACGGCACGTTCAAGTCGAGGCCGGAACTCGAGGCCATCTATCTGGGCGACGCCGGGCTGAAGACCGGCGACGAGGTGGTCGCGTACTGCAGGATCGGCGAACGGTCCAGCCACACGTGGTTCGTTCTCAAGCACCTGCTGGGCTTCGAATCGGTGCGGAACTACGACGGATCGTGGACGGAATGGGGCAACGCCGTCCGCGTGCCGATCGCCCGGGGCACGGAGCCGGGCGTCGCTCCCACGCGGAGTGGATCCTAAATGGGCGCCCTCCCCGCGGCCCTCGCCGAGATCGTCGAGGACTTCAACGCGCTCCCGGAGCCGGAACGCCTCGAACTGCTGCTCGAGTTCTCCGACGGACTGCCGGAACTGCCCGAGCGGCTCGCGGAGCATCCCGAACTGCTTGAACAGGTGGTGGAGTGCCAGTCCCCCGTTTTCCTGACCCTTGAGGTCGGCGACGCGCCGGACCGGCCCGTCCACCTGTTCTTCTCCGCCCCCCGCGAGGCCCCGACAACGCGCGGCTTTGCCGGAGTCCTCCACGAGGGGCTCGACGGACTGACCGCCGCCGAGGTGCTCGCCGTTCCGGACGACATGCCGGACCAGCTGGGGCTCACGCGTGCCATCACGCCGTTGAGGATGCGTGGCATGACAGCCATGCTCGGCCGCATCAAACGGCAGGTGCGCGACGCGGTGGGGACCGCCTCCTAGGCGGGGCCGAGGGCCGAACCACATGTCCAGGAAAAAGTCCGCTTCCGAACGGCACGGCGGCACGCCGGCGACGTCGGTCCTCGACGCCGCCGGCGCCCGGTACGCGCTGCACCACTACCCGCACGAGGAGAACGCGGCGTTCGGCCCGGAGGCGGCGGCCGCCCTCGGCGTCGAGCCGGCGCGGGTGTTCAAGACGCTGCTCGTGTCCACAGGCGCGGCCGGGGCCGGCTCGCTCGCCGTCGGCGTCGTCCCCGTGGACGGCAGCCTGGACCTCAAGGCGCTGGCCGCCGCGCTGGGCGTCAAGAAGGTCGAGATGGCGGACCCGGAGGCGGCGGAGCGCCGAACCGGCTACGTCCTGGGAGGCATTTCCCCGTTGGGCCAGCGCCACGCCAGCCGGACGGTGGTTGACGATTCGGCGTTGGGGCATCCCACCGTGTTCGTCTCCGGCGGCCGCCGCGGGCTCGAGATCGAGCTGGCGCCGGAGACGCTCGTCAAGCTGGCCTCGGCGACCACCGCGGGAATCGCTTCCCGCTAGCCCATCAGGTATCCGGCTTGGGCCGCGGGCCGCCACGCTCTAAGCCCCGAGAGAGACCGGAGCGCCCCCGGGATGCGGCGCGTCCATGACCCCGCCGAGCCAGTCCGCGACGGTCTGCTCCCAATGCCGCGGGTCCACATTCCATTCCCGCGTGTGCCGGGCTTGGGTGAAGCGGACGAACGTCACCATGGCCGGGTTCAGCTCCGCAATCTCGGCGGAGGGGCCGACGGGCACAAAGTCGTCGTCCTCGCTGTGCACGATCAGCGTCGGAACCCGCAGCTGGTCGGCGCGGGAGACCCAGTTCAGTTCCTTGAGGTTCACCGGCGTGGCGAGCCCGGTGACCCACCGGCCGGCGCGGTTGGACAACATCCACTGGCCCAGTCGGCCCACGGGTTCCGGGATCCGGTTCAGGTGCGCCTGGTGGCGCAGGACGTCCATCCAGTCGACGACCGGTCCGTCCAGGACCAGGGCCTGCACCCGCTGCCGGTGGCGGGACTTGTCCGCCACCTGCAAGGCGATCGCGCCGCCCATGGACCATCCGAAGAGCACAATGTCCCGGGCACCCCGGCCCAGCGCGTACTCGATGGCGGCCTCGACGTCGAGCCACTCGGTGGTGCCGAGCCCGTAGCGCTGGTCGCTGGCGTCCGGAGCCAGCCCGTCGTTGCGGTAGGAGACCAGCAGGGCGGTCAGCCCCTGCCCCACGACGCCGGGTATGGCGCGCAGCGCCTCGGTCCGGTCGGCTCCGCGGCCGTGGACCATGATGGCCCACGTCTGGGACCTGGTGGTCCCCGGCACCAGCCAGGCGGGAGCCGTGCCTCCCTCCACGGGGACGTCGACGTCGGTGGCCTCGATCCCCAGGTCGGAGGGCGACGTGTAGACGACGCCGGACCAGCGGCCGCGCACGGCCCGGGCCAGATCTCCGGAGTAGACGTGCTCGACGCGCCGGGCAATGGTCCCCTCCGCCGGCGTGAAGGACGTGATTTCTCCGATCCTCGCGTGACCGCGTCCGGCGTCGAAGAATAGCGAGTAGGTCCCTGGTACGGTCGTCTCCGAGTTGGCCGGCAGGATGACATCGAGTCCGGCAGGTGTGCGGACCACCGCAAGGATGGCCAGATCGTCCACGTGCGAGCGGGCGGGCGTCACCACCTGCCGGGCAAAGTAGCCGGCAAGCGCCGAGACGCTTCCGGCCAGCAGTGATCCGGCCCCGAGGCCCACACCCGCGCCCAGCAGCCCCCAGCGGAGCATGGGCGCCGCGGCGCCGGGCGGGACGGGGGACGCCGTGTTGTTGCGCATGCGCCCATCATTCCAACATCCCGGCCCCACGGCCAATTGTCCGCCCGGGCCGGGAATGGCTGGAGGGTGCGGTTCGTTGTTCACCACGTGAGCAACCTCGACGAGAACAACCAGACCACCTTCCCCGTATCCAAGACCGACGAGCAGTGGAGGCAGGAACTCTCCCCCGCCGAGTACCAGGTCCTGCGCAAGGCAGGAACTGAGCGTCCGTTCACCGGCGAGTACTGGGACAGCCACGACCAGGGCGTCTACGCGTGCCGCGCGTGCGGTGCCGAACTCTTCACCAGCGACCGGAAATTCGACGCGCATTGCGGCTGGCCGTCGTTTTGGGCGCCTTTGGCGGAGGACAAGGTGCGCTACCTGCACGATTCGGCGCTGGGCATGGAGCGCATCGAGGTGCGCTGCGCGTCCTGCGACTCCCACCTCGGGCACGTCTTCGAGGGCGAGGGCTACGGGAACCCGACCGACCAGCGCTACTGCATCAATTCGGTCTCGCTCAAGCTCAAGCCCGCCGATTCCCCGGTGGAGTAGCTTCCGGTCGCCGTCGGCACCACGGCGTGAACTGGCGGTGGCACCCGTTCCCGAGGGCATGAGCATGCCACTTGCTTATGCTTAGGCTCGTTTTCAATCAGTGATCCTTTTCGAAAGTTACGCTGGGTAGACCATCCACGTTTACGCCGTCCGCCCGCCGGACGGCGGCTCACCCGGAAAGAGGTGCACTGACATGACTCAGCCCGCCATCCACTCGCCGGCCGCGGACTCCGCAGCCCTCGTCTCGTCTCCGAGCTGGCAGGCCCTCAAGTCGGCTGCCACCCGGTTCCAGCCCATCCAGGCCAAGGACGGCTCGGTGCCGGACCCCGCCGATCGCGGACTGGCCGTCGAGCTGACGGAGACCATCGTCGCGGCCGTTTCCGACCTGGCGCCGGCGTTCCCGCACGACGCCGACTACCTCGACCTGCTGGTCCACGACTTCCGCCAGTGGGCAGCCGGCGGATTCGGCGTCCCGGACTTCCTCGACTCGCTCCGGGCCTTCCAACCCCAGCTGCACCGCGTCGACGGCCTCCGCCACCTCGTTGTCTTCCCGATGTACACGCAGAACGGCTCCGCGAACCGCCATGTGGAGGCGGTCCTGGTCCAGGTGATCTGGCCGGACTTCATCGCGGAACTCGAGGCCGGAGACTACTCCAACAAGCTGTTTGTGCCCCTGCGTTTCCTGGACTTCACGCCGGGCTACGACACGAACTCGGCGGTCCTTTTCCCGGAATCGGTCGCCCTGCGGGAGACGCCCACCTTCACGTGGGGCGCCATCTTCCAGGACCGGGAGGCCGCCCGCTACCGCCGTGTGGTGGACGCCGCCGCCGCCATCACCAACCTGCGACTTCCGCAGGACGCGGCCTCCCTACTGACGGACCAGTCCCTCGCCGAGGAAACGTTTGTTATGTGGGACCTGATCCACGACCGCACGCACATGCGCGGAGACCTGCCCTTCGACCCGTTCATGATCAAGCAGCGGATGCCGTTCTTCCTCTACTCCCTCGAGGAGCTCCGCTGCGACCTGACCGCGTTCCGCGAATCCGTGCGCATTGAAGCGGACGTCGCCGCGGGCGAGAGCGCGCGGCGACACGCCAAGCTGGTCCAGTACGCCATCATCTTCGACCGCATTTTCCGGTTCGCCATCACCGGAACGCGCGTCCGGAACTACGACGGCCTGGGCGGCCAGCTGCTTTTCGCGTGGATGCACCAGCACCATGTCCTGCACTGGACGGACACCAAACTGACGATCGACTGGGCCAATGTCCCCGACGTCGTGAGCGCGCTTGGCGAGGCCATCGACGACCTGTACTGGCGTTCGATCGATCGCCCGAAGCTGGCCCACTGGCTTGCCGCCTACGAGCTGGTGGCCTCCACCGTCACGCCTCACCCGGCCTCCGTGTGGGCCCGCGGCAAGGACGCGCTGCCGCTGACCTCGCCGCTGCGCGAGATGACCGACCAGGTCATGGACGACGAGTTCCCGCTGTCCATGTTCTACGAGGCGCTCTCCAGGAAGATGCAGCCCGTCATCGAATCCACGGTGGGGATCACGGGCGCCACGTCCGCCCACGAACTAGACTCGGCGGCATGACCGAACCCCTAGCCACTGCCCGATTGGATGGCCTGACGGTCCTGGTGGCCGGCGCCACGAGCGCAGCCGGCGTCGCCGCGGCGCGCGCCCTGGACGAAGCCGGCGCCACCGTGCTGGCGGCCGGGACCGACCGGTCCCGCCTCGACGAGAGGCTGCCGTTCGCCGCGGAGCGCCACGTCTGCGACCTGTCCGACCGGGCGTCCGTGGCGCGCCTTGCCGAGGACTTCCGCGGCGCCGGCCGGCGCGTTGACGGGCTGATCCACCTCGTCGGCGGCTGGCGGGGCGGCAAGGGGCTCGCCGGCCAGACCGACGACGACTGGGATTTCCTGCACCGCAACGTTCTGACCACCCTCCGCAACACCTCCCGCGCCTTCTACGACGACCTTGTGGCCTCGCGCAACGGCCGCCTCGCCATCGTGTCTGCGACGGCGGTTGACCGCCCCACGGCGTCCGGGGCGAACTACGCGACCGCCAAGGCCTCCGCGGAGGCGTGGACGCGCGCGGTGGCGGCCGGTTTCACGGCGGCGCAGTCCGGGCACAAGACGGAGCCCGTGCCGCAGCGCGCGGCCGCGGTCGCGTTCGTCATCAAGGCCTTTGTCGACGAGGCGGCGCGCCGCGCGGAGCCGGACAAGGCGTTCTCCGGCTTCACGGACGTGCGCGACTTCGGCGCCGCCGTCGTGCGCCTGTTCGAAACGGACGCCGGGCTGGTCAACGGAGCCCGGCTCCCGCTGGTCCCGGACGAGGCGCCCACCGTGCCCAACACCCCGGGCTAGACTTTCCACCGCACGCCCCCCAAACCTAGGAACCACGTGAGCACCTCCCTGCACAACGCCGCCGTCCGCGGCTTCGCCTCAGACAACTACTCCGGGGTCCACCCCGAGATCCTCCAGGCGTTGGCCGACGCCAACGGCGGCCACCAGACCGCCTACGGCGAGGACGACTACACGGCCCGCCTGCAGGAAGTCGTGGCGGCCCACTTCGGCGAATCGGCCGAGGCCTTCCCCGTATTCAACGGCACCGGCGCCAACGTCACCGCCCTGCAGTCGATGCTGCCGCGCTGGGGCGCCGTGGTGTGCGCCGCCACCGCCCACATCAACGTCGACGAGAACGGTGCCCCGGAGCGCATCGGCGGAATCAAGCTGTTGACGGTCCCGACCGACGACGGCAAGCTCACGCCCGAACTCATCGACCGCGAGGCCTGGGGCTGGGGCGACGAGCACCGGGCCCAGCCGCTGGCGGTGTCCATCACCCAGTCCACCGAGCTGGGAACCCTCTACACGTCGGCAGAAATCCGGGCGATCACCGAGCACGCGCACGCCCTCGGCATGCGGGTGCACGTCGACGGCGCCCGCCTCTCCAACGCCGCGGCCAGCCTGGGCGAGCCGCTGCGCGCCTTCACCAGCGACGCAGGCGTGGACATCCTCAGCTTCGGCGGAACCAAGAACGGGCTGATGTTCGGCGAGGCCGTGGTCCTCCTCAACCCGGAGGCCGCCACCGGGCTGAAGTACCTGCGGAAGATGAACATGCAGCTGGCCTCCAAGATGCGCTTCGTCTCCGCGCAGCTCGTGGCCCTCTACGGCGGCGACCTGTGGCTCCGCTCGGCCTCGCACGCCAACGCCATGGCCGCCCGCCTGCGCTCGGCCGTGGACGGAATCGAGGGGGTCGAGGTCACGCGCCCGACGGAATCCAACGCGGTCTTCGCGAAGCTGCCGCCCCAGGTCGCGGACCGGGTGCGCGAATCGTTCCGCTTCTACGACTGGGACGCCTCGACGGGCGAGGTCCGCTGGATGTGCTCGTTCGACACGACCGAGGCGGACGTCGATGCGTTCGCGGACGCGATCCGCCGGGAAATGGCCACCGCCTGAGACCGCCCCGGCGTGCCTGAGCGGGGGCCGCGCCGCCCCGTCCTACACTCGGAGGCGTGACCGCACTAGGCGACCTTTCAACGGTTCCCCCGGACTTCCTGGCGGCCCTGGCCTCGCTTCGGCGGGCGCAGGGGCGCTCCGAGGTCCGGCTCGAGGAGATTCCCGCCCCCGCACGGCTCGCCCCGTTCGCCGTGGCGCTGTCGGCCGAGGTGTTCGAGCCGGCCGCATCGTTCGCCCGGCCCCAGCACGGGCCGGCCGCCGCCGCACTCGCGGACGCGCGGGCCGGCGAGGACGACGACGAGCTCGCGACGGGCCGCTTCATCCTGCTCCACGATCCGGCGGGCTCGGCCGTGTGGAAGGGCAACTTCCGGATCGTCACGTACATCCGCGCCCAGCTCGACGCCGACATGGGCAACGACGCCATGCTGGGGTCCGTCGCGTGGACCTGGCTGGTCGAGGCGCTGCAGGACCATTCGGCCCGCCACACGCAGGCCGGCGGCACCGCCACGCGCGTGTTGTCGGAGAGCTTCGGCGGCCTCAGCGACCGCCCCGAAACCATCGACATCGAGCTGCGGGCCTCCTGGACCCCCAGCGATCCCGACGTCACGAACCACCTCGAGGCGTGGATGGACATGGTCTGCACGTTCGCGGGGCTGCCCCCGCTTCCTGCCGGCGTGACCGCCCTGCCCCGCCGCCGGCGCTCCTGAGCCGACTAGACTCAAAGGCACCATGACGACCGCGCACACCGATACCAGCCCAGCAGAAGACGCCACCGACGAGGAATCCGCGCCGGAGGCGTTACCGGTCCCCCTCACCGAACCGCGGGACGGCGTGCCGCTGGTCGTCAACACCCCGTCCGGCTTGGCCCGAGCCGCCGCCGCGCTGGCGGCCGGCACCGGGCCGGCCGCGGTCGACGCGGAGCGCGCCTCGGGATTCCGCTACGGGCAGCGCGCCTTCCTGGTCCAGATCCGCCGCGAGGGCGCGGGAACGTGGCTGATCGATCCGGAGCCCTTCGAGGACCTGAAGATCGTGAACGACGCCCTGTCCGACGTCGAGTGGATCCTCCATGCGTCCACGCAGGACCTTCCCTGCCTGGAGGAGGTCGGCATGCGTCCGGACGCGTTGTTCGACACCGAACTGGCCGCGCGGCTCGCCGGACTGCCTCGCGTGGGGCTCGGCGCCGTCGTCGAGTCGCTGCTGGGGCTCTCCCTGGCCAAGGAGCACTCGGCCGCCGACTGGTCCACCCGCCCGCTCCCCGAGCCGTGGCTCAGGTACGCCGCCCTCGACGTCGAGGTCCTGACCGAGCTGCGCACCGAACTGATCCGGCTGCTGGAGGACGGCGGCAAGCTGGCCTACGCCGTGGAGGAGTTCGAGGCCATCCGGTCCGCCGCGCCCGCCGCGCCCCGAGTCGATCCCTGGAGGCGCACGTCCGGGCTGCACCAACTGCGGGACCGCCGCCAACTGGCCGCGGTCCGCGCCCTCTGGCTGGAGCGCGAGGCGCTTGCCGAGAACCGCGACGTGGCACCGGGCCGCCTGATTCCGGACGCGGCTCTGATCGCCGCGGCCAAGGCCATGCCAACCACCGTGCCGCAACTGCTCAAGACGCCGGGCTTCCACGGGCGGGCCGCCGGCAAGGAGGCGCCACGCTGGCTTCGCTGCCTGCAGCAGGCCCGCGCGGAAGAGGTGCTGCCGGCGCTGCATCTCCAGTCGAATTCGCCGCCCCCGCCCCGCACGTGGGCGGACAAGGATCCGGCGGCCGCCCAGCGCCTGAACACCGCCAAGCCGCGCATCGCGAGGGCCGCCGAGACGCTCGACATGCCGGTCGAGAACCTGCTGACCCCGGACTACCTGCGCAGGGTCTGCTGGCGGCCGCCGGCTCCCGTCGAGCCCGAGACGATCGCCTCCGCCCTGGCAGGGCTGGGCGCCCGGCCCTGGCAGATCGAGATCACCGCGCCGATCCTGACGGTGGCCTTCCTTGATCCGGACCCGATCGCGTAGACAACGCGTCCTTCGCGCGCAGGAGCCAGCGGTTGCACGGAAAGTTACTGACCAGTAACGTATGGGGCGGATCACATTCCCATCTCCGAAGGAGCGCCAGGTGACCCCCACCCCCACGCGTCCGCTGAGCCGCACGCGACAGGTCCGCGACGTTGTCTTCGTCGACGGCGTCCGGACCCCGTTCGGCAAGGCCGGCGAGAAGGGCATCTACCACGGCACCCGGGCGGACGATCTGGTCGTCAAGTGCATCCGCGACCTGATGCGCCGCAACCCGTCACTGCCGGCCGAGCGCGTCGACGAGGTCGCGATCGCGGCCACCACCCAGACCGGAGACCAGGGCCTGACGATCGGCCGGACGGCGGCGCTTCTTGCCGGATTGCCGCAGAGTGTGCCCGGCTACGCGATCGACCGCATGTGCGCCGGGGCCATGACGGCGGTGACGGCCACCGCCGGCTCCATCGCGTTCGGCGCCTACGACGTGGCCATCGCCGGCGGGGTCGAACACATGGGCAACCACCCCATGGGAGAAGGCGCCGATCCCAACCCCCGTTTTATGTCCGAGCGCCTGGTTGATCCTGCCGCCCTCAACATGGGCAACACCGCGGAGAACCTGCACGACCGCTTCCCGGCCATCACCAAGGCGCGCGCCGACCGCTACGCCGTGGCCAGCCAGGCGAAGTTCGCCGCCGCGTACGACGCCGGCGACATCCAGCCCGACCTCGTTCCGGTCGCTGCGCGGCGGCCCGGAGAGGGATGGGCCGTGCACAGCAGGGACGAGCCCCCGCGGCCGGGCACGACGGAGGCCGACTTGGCCCAGCTGCGCACGCCCTTCCGCGCGCACGGCCGGGTGACCGCGGGCAACGCCGCCGGACTCAACGACGGCGCCACTGCCGCCCTTCTGGCGTCCTCGGACGCCGCCGCCGAGCTTGGCCTTCCGGTGAGGATGCGCCTGGTCTCCTATGCGTTCGCCGGCGTCGAACCCCAGGTGATGGGCATCGGCCCCGTCCCCTCCACAGAAAAGGCCCTCGCCCAGGCCGGACTGGAGATCGGCGACATCGGCCTCTTCGAGATCAACGAGGCCTTCGCCGTCCAGGTGCTCTCCTTCCTGGACCATTTCGGCATCCCCGACGACGATCCGCGCGTGAACCGCTTCGGCGGCGCAATCGCCGTCGGGCACCCTCTGGCCTCCTCGGGCGTCCGACTGATGACCCAGTTGGCGCGGCAGTTCGCTCAGGACCCGTCCGCGCGCTTCGGGCTGACCACCATGTGCATCGGGCTGGGCATGGGTGGCACCGTCATCTGGGAAAACCCGAACCACGCCGACTACGGAAAGGACGCCTAGCCATGGCGCAGGAAACCTTCGAGAGCTTCGCTCCCCTCGCCGCACTGGTGCCGGACGAGGTGGTCACGCATTCGCTGGTGAGCGACGTGGCCCTCCCCGGGGGCAAGACGCTGGCGCTAATCACGTTGGACAACGGTCTTGACCACTCCAAGCCCACCACACTGGGACCGCGAACGCTGATCGAGCTCGGCCGCACGCTCGCGGACCAGAAGGAACGCGTGGCGGCGGGGGCCATCCATGCCCTGGCCGTCACCGGCAAGCCGTATTTCCTGGTCGCCGGCGCCGACCTGTCCACCGTCAAGAGCCTCAAGGACGCGTCCCAGGGGCGCCTGATGGCCGAGCTGGGGCATGCGGCGTACGACCTGCTGGCGGACCTCGGAGTGCCCACCTTCGCGTTCATCAACGGCGTCGCGCTCGGCGGCGGACTGGAGATCGCGCTGGCCGCCAACTACCGGACGGTGTCCAGCGGCGCCAACGGCATCGGGCTTCCCGAGGCCTTTATCGGGCTCGTCCCGGGATGGGGCGGCGTCTACCGCCTGCCCCGCCTGATCGGCCCGGAGGCGGCGCTGACCGTCATGATCGAAAACCCCTTGAACAACAACCGCTCGCTGGACGGCTCCTCGGCCTTCGGCCTCGGCATCGCCGACGCCCTCTTCGAGCCGGCGGACTTCCTTGAGCGCTCCGTCGAGTGGGCGGCCTCCGTGGTGGACGGACGCATCGACGTCGCCCGCCCCAATGCCGTCGACCCCTCCGGGGACCCCGAGGCCGCCGAGCGTTGGGACGCCGCCGCTTCCCGGGCGCGGGCGTTCGTGGAGGCCAAGACCTCCAACGCGGCCCCCGCCCCGGGCAGGGTGTTGGACGTCTTCGAGGCCGGGAAGTCGGCGACCCAGCGCGAATCGGCGGAGCTGGAGTGCCTCGCCCTGACCGAACTGATGCAGACGCCGCAGTTCCACGACACCGTGTATGCGTTCCTGGACCTTGTTCAGAAGCGGTCCAAGCGGCCCGCCGGCGCCCCCGACCGCAAGCTCGCGCGCCCGGTGGGGAAAATCGGAGTGGTCGGCGCCGGCCTGATGGCCGGGCAATTCGCCCTGCTGTTCGCCAAGGCCCTGAAAGTGCCCGTCGTCATCACGGACATCGACCAGGCGCGCGTGGACCGCGGCCTGTCCTACATCCACGGCGAGGTGGACAAGCTGCTCGCCAAGCGGCGCATCTCCCCCGACGCCGCCAACCGCACCAAGGCGCTGGTCACCGGCTCGGTGGACAAGGCCGCGTTTGCCGACGCCGACCTTGTCGTCGAGGCCGTCTTCGAGGAGCTGACCGTCAAGAAGCAGGTCTTCGCCGAAGTCGAGGCCGTCGTCGGGCCGGAGTGCATCCTGGCCACGAACACGTCGTCGCTGTCGGTGACGGAGATGGCCGCCGATCTGGCCCACCCGGAGCGCGTCGTGGGGTTCCACTTCTTCAATCCCGTGGCCGTGATGCCGCTGATCGAGATCGTCCGCGCGCCCGCGACGGACGATGCGGTGCTCGCCACGGCGTTCGCCCTGGCCAAGGAGCTGAAGAAGACGGCGGTCCTGGTGAAGGACGCTCCCGCGTTTGTGGTCAACCGCGTCCTGCTGCGGCTGATGGGCGAGGTCTCCAACGCGTTCGACGACGGAACCCCGGCGGGGGTCGCGGACAACGCACTGAAGCCCATGGGGCTTCCCATGACACCCTTCACGCTGTTGGCGATGGTGGGCATCCCGGTGGCCCAGCACGTGATGGAGTCGCTCCACGGCGCCTTCGGCGACCGCTTCCGGGTCTCGTCCAATCAACAGAAGCTCGTCGACAACGGAGTCGTGTCCCTCTGGGCCAAGGACGCGGACGGCGCCGACTCGATCCCGGACTCGACTCTTGGCCTCCTCTCCTTCGGCACCACCCCGAGCACATCGGAGGAGCTCCTGCGCCGCACGCAGGATGCGCTGGCGGAGGAGATCGGCCTGATGCTCGCCGAAGGGGTCGTGGAGGGGCCCGAAGACATCGACCTGTGCATGATCATGGGCGCGGGGTGGCCGATGCATCTCGGCGGGATCACGCCGTACCTCGACCGCGTCGGCGCCTCGGAGCGTGTCAACGGCCGCAGGTTCCACGCCGAATCCTGACCCGCCCACCGTCCCGCCCCAAGTGGCGGGCGGGTTCGGCTTCACAAATGCCGGGCGCATGGAACAAGATGGGGCATGAGCGAAATCATGGCCGGGCGTCCGGCGCGAAGGATAGTCCTCGGTTCCTCCCTGGCGGTCGGCGCCGCGACGGCACTGGTCGCCTGCGGAGGGGGAGGCGGAGAATCCACGACGGCGGAGACGCCGGCCACCACCGGCGAGGGAACGGAGGCGGCGACCACCAAGGAACTGGCGGTCGGCGGCAGCATGTCCGTCGATATCGGGGGCCACAACTACCTGCTCTACCGGCCGGACGAGACCACCGTGCTCGCCTACAGCTCCGTGTGCACGCACGAGGGCTGCCAAGTGGGAATCGGCTCGGAGAACTTCTCCTGCCCCTGCCACGGATCCGAATTCGCGATGGCCGACGGCGCGCGCGTTGCCGGGCCCGCGAAGGACCCCCTGAAGCGCTATGCGGCGGCCATTCAGGACGACAAGGTGATCGTCTACCTCTAGCCGAAGTGCGCCGGGCGGCTCGCCGCCCGGCGCCTGTTTCCCGGTGCGCGTGGCGCAGCCGGCCGAGCCAGCCGATGGTCGCCACGGCCTCGGTGGCGGCTTCGAGGGCCGTCGGCCGCTAGAAGAGCGCCACCTTCGGCGTGCGCGGGAAGATGGCGTCCAGCGCCTCCAGGTCCCCGCCGGAGGGCGTCCATCCGACGGAGCGCGCGTTCTCGCGGATCTGCTCGGGCCGCGTGGCGCCGGCGATGACGGACGAGACGGCGGGCTGCGCGGCGAGCCAGGAAAACGCGACCCCAAGCTCCGTCAGGCCGCGCGACCGCGCGAACTCGCCGAACTGCCCCAATTGCTCGAGGTCGGCCTTCTCCAACAGGTTCTGCCGGGAATGCGTCAGGCGGCTGCCGTCCGGAGCCTGCCCGGAGGAGTACTTGCCGGTCAGCAGGCCGTTGGCCAGCGGGAAGTAGGGCAGCACGCCCAGCCCGTAGGCCTCCGCCGCCGGAAGCACCTCCAGTTCCGCCCGGCGATCCAGCAGGTTGTAGTGGCTCTGGCTGGAGATGAAGGGCGTGTGGCCCGCGTGCCGCGCGACGAATTCGGCCTCGGCTATCTGCCACCCGGCGCGGTTCGAGTGCCCGATGTAGCGCACCTTGCCGGCCCGCACAACGTCGTCGAGTGCGGCCAGCGTCTCCTCGATGGGCGTCAGCGGATCCGGGGTGTGGAACTGGTAGAGATCGATGTGGTCCGTGCCCAGGCGGCGGAGCGACGCCTCGACCGCGGCGGCGATGTACCGCCGCGATCCCCGGGCGCCGAAGTCGCGCCCGTTGGCCCCTGACATGTCCATGCCGAACTTCGTCGCGACCACCACGTCGTCCCGCCGCCGGCCGAGCGCCTTGCCGAGCCGAATCTCGGACAGGCCGGGTTCCCTGCCGTAGGAGTCCGCGGTGTCGAACAGCGTGACACCCGCCTCAATGGCGGCGTGCACCACGGCGTCGGTCTCCTCCTGGCTCTCGGTGGCGGTCCCGGACCGCCCCAGGTTGTTGCACCCCAGTCCCACGACCGAGACGGCCAGGCCGGAGCGCCCAAGCCTGCGATACTCCATGTCGCCGTCGAACGTGCGGTTGTCCAGGGGGTCAGCGGTGTCGGTCATGGAATGCCTCTCTGCCGGGTTCCGGTGCGGACGCGGTCCGACCGGCGTGGGTGGGTTGGCCGGCGGTCCGCCGGCCTCGGGATGGTGGGTCAGGCCAGCGAGAACGTGCCCTTGGCCGGGAGAGGGTGCTTCTGCTTCAGGGCCTCCGGCTGGCCGTAGGGTGCGACGCCGATCGAGAGCTTGGTGAAGTCCAGCTGCGCGTCGCGCAGGCAGGTCTTGATCGCGGAGACGGCCTTCGCGGGCTCCGGAGACAGGATCCTGATGTTCAGCTTCCTCGGGGCGAAGTCCGCCGACTCCACGGTCCCCAGTCCGCGCCACGCCAAGTGGCCCTTCAGGACGTCCTCGGCCCGGCGTCGAAGGTGGTTGTCGCGGTCGGTGCCCTCCACCGACTTGAGCGCGTACTGGACGACGACCCAATACTGGTCCTCGTCGGCAAGCTCAGCGAAGCCGTCCTCCGAGCACTGCTCCTCGAAGGCCGCCAGCAGCGCCGCGCCGGTCTCGGTATCGACGTCCTTGGCTTCCTTGGTCTTGGACTGGTGCCCAACGCTGCCGTGGTTCACGACAAACTGGCCCAGCTCCTGGTCCTCGAACTCCTCGTACCAGGCCTCGCGGAACTCGAGGGTCCCCTTGTCGTCCCGGCGGTACATGCGGATGATGGCCATGGTGCTCCTCGATGCTGGTGGTGCTGGATGTCGTCTGGAAGATCGTTGGTCGTTGCCCGGGCCGGCCACCCGGCCGCCGCTAGGGTGACGCCGGGCGTGCCGCGGCGGGCGCACGGCCTGCCGCGAACCAGTCCTGCACGGTGGTGTCGAAGGGAGCCGCGCACTCGCGCACTGCCTCCAGCAGGTGAATCGCCTCCGCCCGCATCGCCTGCCGGAGCGGTTCCGGATAGCCGAAGGCCACGGAATGTTCGGCAAACTCGTCCTCGTCGTCGAGGAACACGCCGCGCTCCGTCGAGCGGATGACGTCCAGGTCCATGTCGATGGAATTCACTTCCCAGCCGGAGGGACGCAGCGGGCGCCAGCCGATGCCGGTGGACACGTCGATGTAGAGGCGGAAGTCCCGGGGATGTGTCTCGTCGTAGAACGTCGCCACCCAGTCGCCGCGGTGCGGGAAGAGGCAGACGGCGTCGGACTCCGCCATAAAGCCGAGGCCGGGGCGGGACACGAAGGAACCCAACGGCTGGAAGACCCAGTGGCCGAAGGAGTCGGCACCGAGGTAGGTTCCGGGAACAACCCAGTGCGCCCCGCCGTCGTACTTCCAGGCGCGCGCCACGATCGGTTCTCCGGCGTCGATGGGTCCGGGGTTGCGGGCGAGGCCCTCCGGAAGGCTCATAGTTGCGGGATCTGCCCGGTGGGAAGGTCATGGCCGGGCAGGGGGCGGGCGAAGGGCACCTTCGTCCCCAGGACCTGGGCGACGGTGTCCCTGGCAATCTGGGCGGCGGTGATACCCACGCGCGCCAGCACCTGGTTGCGCGAGCCGTGCTTGAGGAACTCGACGGGCAGCCCCACCTCGTTCAGGGCGGTGTCCACACCGGCGGCCCGCATCTCCTGCCGGATGCGCGAGCCGATGCCGCCGGCCTTGACGCCGTCCTCGATGCAGACCACGATCCGATGGCGGGCGGCCAGGCCGATGATGGAGCGCGGGACGGGAAGGACCCACCGCGGGTCGACCACCGTGGAGGAGATGCCCTGGGCGCGAAGCCGCTCCGCGACGTCCAGCGCGATCCCGGCCATGGTCCCGACGGCGACGAGCAGGACGTCCAGTTCCGCCTCGCCGTGGCGCGCCAGCACGTCGACGCCGTCGTGCAGCCGCTCGACCGCGTCGATCTCGGCGCCCACGGAGCCCTTGGAGAAGCGCAGCACGGTGGGCGCGTCGTCGACCGCCACGGCCTCGCGGAGCTCTTCCCTCAGGCGCGTGGCGTCGCGGGGCGCCGCGAGGTGGAGCCCGGGGACAATCTGCAGCAGGGACAGGTCCCACATGCCGTGGTGGCTGGGCCCGTCTGGCCCGGTGACACCCGCGCGGTCCAGCACCACCGTCACGCCGGCCTTGTGCAGCGCGACGTCCATCAAGAGCTGGTCGAAGGCGCGGTTGAGGAACGTGGCGTAGAGGGCGACCACCGGGTGCAGGCCGCCAAAGGCCATGCCGGCGGCGCTGGTGAGGGCGTGCTGCTCGGCGATGCCAACGTCGATCACGCGGGACGGGTGGCGTTCTGCCATGGTCTTGAGGCCCACCGGGATGAGCATGGCCCCCGTGATGGCGACGATGTCCGCGCGGTCGTCGGCGATGTCGGCGATTTCCTCGCCGAAGACGCTGGTCCAGGACTGGGCATCCGGGCGTTCCACCAGCTCGCCCGTCTCGGGGTCGATCACGCCCACGGAGTGGAACTGGTCCGCCTCGTCGGCGCGTGCCGGGGCGTAGCCCCGGCCCTTCTCGGTGAGGGCGTGCACAATGACCGGGCCCTTGTAGCTCCGGGCCAGCTGCAGCGCCTCCTCCACCGCGGCCATGTTGTGGCCGTCGATCGGGCCGATGTACTTCATGCCGAGGTCCTCGAAGAGCCCCTGCGGCGCCCACCAGTCCTTGATGCCCTTCTTGGTGGCGTGCAGGCTCTTGTAGGCGAAGCGCCCCACGGCCCCGCCCTTCTGCAGGCGCTCCTTCCAGAAGTCGAGGGTGCCCTCGTAGACCTCGTGCGTGCGGACCTTGTCCAGCGTCTGCCGCAGTCCGGCCAGCTGATCGGCGAGCCCGCCGATGGTCGGGGCGTAGGAGCGGCCGTTGTCGTTGACCACGATGACGACCCGCCGGTCCTTGTCCGCGGCGATGTTGTTGATGGCCTCCCAGGCCATGCCGCCGGTCAGCGCGCCGTCCCCGACCATGGCGACGACGTAGCGGTCGCCCTCCCCCGCAAGCTGCCGGGCGCGGGAGATGCCGTCGGCCCAGGACAGCGAGCTGGACGCGTGCGAGCTCTCGACGATGTCGTGTTCGGACTCGGAGCGCTCGGGGTACCCGGCCAGGCCGCCCTCCTGGCGCAGCGTGGAGAAGTCCTGCCGCCCGGTGAGCAGCTTGTGGACGTAGGACTGGTGGCCGGTGTCGAACACCACGGAATCGCGCGGCGAGTCGAACACGCGGTGTATGCCGAGGGTCAGTTCAACGACGCCCAGGTTCGGCCCGAGGTGCCCGCCGGTGCGCGCCACGTTGGCGATCAGGAATCCGCGGATTTCCCCGGCAAGCCCCTGCAATTGGGCCAGGTCCAACCGGCGCAGGTCGCGCGGTTCGCCAATGGTCTCCAGTAGTCCCACAGGGTAGGTCCTTTCACAATGGCTTGAGGCGTTCGTTAATCCTACCGCCCGGTCCCCGGCGGCCGCGCAGCGCCCCCGGCAACGCGCCGGGCGGCGCGGAAAGGCCGCGAGGGCGGGCATCCGGTTTCCCGGATGCCCGCCCTCGCGGAGCGTCGCGCTATTTCCGCTAGGAAGCGGAGATCTGGCGCAGCACGTACTGCAGGATGCCGCCGTTGCGGTAGTAGTCCGCCTCGCCCGGCGTGTCGATGCGCAGGACGGCGTCGAACGACTTGGTGGAGCCGTCCTCGCCCGTGGCGGTCACCTTGAGCGTCTTCGGCGTGGTGCCGTTGTTCAGCTCGGTGACGCCCTCGACGGAGAACGTTTCCGTTCCGGCCAGACCCAGGGTCGCGGCGGATTCGCCGGCCGGGAACTGGAGCGGAAGGACGCCCATGCCGATGAGGTTGGAACGGTGGATGCGCTCGTAGCTCTCGGCGATGACGGCCTTGACGCCCAGCAGCGCGGTGCCCTTTGCGGCCCAGTCGCGGGACGAACCGGAGCCGTACTCCTTGCCGGCGATGACCACCAGCGGGACGCCGGCCTCGGCGTAGTTCTGCGCGGCGTCGTAGACGTAGGCCTGCGGGGCGCCGTCCTGGGTGAAGTCGCGGGTGAAGCCACCCTCGACGCCGTCCAGGATCTGGTTGCGGATACGGATGTTCGCGAACGTTCCGCGGATCATGACCTCGTGGTTTCCGCGGCGGGACCCGTAGGAGTTGAAGTCCTTGCGGTCCACGCCGTTGGCCAGCAGGTACTGGCCAGCCGGGGTGTCGGACTTGAAGGAACCGGCCGGGGAGATGTGGTCGGTGGTGACCGAATCGCCCAGCTTCAGCAGGACGCGCGCCCCGGAGATGTCGGAGACGGGATCCGGTGTGGCCTTCATGCCCTCGAAGTACGGGGGCTTCCGGACGTACGTGGACTTCTCGTCCCAGGCGAACGTGTCGCCGGCCGGCGTGTCGAGCGCCTTCCAACGGTCGTCGCCGTCGAAGACGCCCTCGTAGCCCTTCGCGAACATGCCCTCGTCGATCGACGCGTCGATGGTCTGCTGGACCTCGAGCGGGGTCGGCCAGATGTCGCGCAGGAAGACGTCGTTGCCGGCGTCGTCCCGGCCCAGGGAATCCGTCTCGAAGTCGAAGTCCATAGTTCCGGCCAGCGCATAGGCGATGACCAGCGGCGGGGACGCGAGGTAGTTCATCTTCACGTCCGGGTTGATCCGGCCCTCGAAGTTGCGGTTTCCGGAGAGGACGGCCGTGGCGGCGAGGTCGTTGGCCTGGATGGCCTCGGAGATCTCCGCCTCGAGCGGGCCGGAGTTGCCGATGCAGGTCGCGCAGCCGTAGCCGACGATGTAGAAGCCCAGCTTCTCCAGGTACGGGGTCAGGCCGGACTTCTCGTAGTAGTCCGTGACGACCTTGGAGCCCGGCGCGACGGACGTCTTGACCCACGGCTTGGACGCGAGGCCCTTCTCAACGGCCTTGCGCGCCAGGAGCGCGGCGGCCAGCATGACCGACGGGTTCGAGGTGTTGGTGCACGAGGTGATGGAGGCGATCGACACCAGGCCGTGGTCGACGGTGAAGGCGCGGCCGTCGGCCATCGTCACGTCGACCGGCTTGGACGGGCGCCCGATGTTCAGGGCGTCCGCGTCGCCCGCGGCGTAGTTGTGGATGTCCTTGCGGAACTGCTCCTTGGCGCTCGTGAGCTCGATGCGGTCCTGGGGACGCTTCGGGCCGGCGATCGAGGGGACCACGGTGGAGAGGTCCAGTTCGAGGTACTCGGAGAAGCGCAGCTCGCGGGACGGATCGTGCCACAGGCCCTGTTCCTTCGCGTAGGACTCGACCAGCGCGACGTTCTCGGCCGGGCGGCCGGTCAGCCGGAGGTAGTCCAGCGTGACGCCGTCGATCGGGAACATGGCGGCGGTGGAGCCGAACTCCGGGCTCATGTTGCCGATCGTGGCACGGTTGGCCAGCGGCACCGCCGCGACACCCTCGCCATAGAATTCGACGAACTTGCCGACGACGCCGTGCTTGCGCAGCATCTCCGTGATGGTCAGCACGACGTCGGTCGCCGTGGCGCCGGCCGGAATGTTGCCGGAAAGCTTGAAGCCCACCACGCGCGGGATCAGCATGGAGACCGGCTGGCCCAGCATGGCGGCCTCCGCCTCGATGCCGCCGACGCCCCAGCCCAGCACGCCCAGGCCGTTGACCATGGTGGTGTGCGAGTCGGTGCCGACGCAGGAGTCGGGGTAGGCGCGCAGCTTGCCGTCAACCTCGCGGGTCATCACGGTGCGGGCCAGGTACTCGATGTTGACCTGGTGCACGATACCGGTTCCCGGCGGAACGACCTTGAAGTCGTCGAACGCCGTCTGGCCCCAGCGAAGGAACTGGTAGCGCTCGCCGTTGCGCTGGTACTCGATCTCCATGTTGCGCTCGAGGGCACCGGCGTTGCCGAACACGTCGATCTGCACGGAGTGGTCGATGACCATTTCGGCCGGTGCCAGCGGGTTGACGCGGGTCGGATCGCCGCCAAGGTCCTTCACTGCCTCGCGCATGGTGGCGAGGTCAACGACACAGGGAACACCGGTGAAGTCCTGCATCAGAACGCGTGCCGGGGTGAACTGGATTTCAATGTCCGGCTGTGCGTTCTCGTCCCACTGGGCAAGGGCGCGCACGTGATCGGCGGTGATGTTCGCGCCGTCCTCGGTCCTCAGCAGGTTCTCAAGCAGGATCTTGAGGCTGTACGGAAGGCTCTCGGAACCTTCTACCGCGTTCAGCCGGAAAATTTCGTATTCGTTGCCATCGACGTCCAATACGCCTTTGGCCCCAAAGCTGTCCACATTACTCATTGGGACTCCTCTCGCCAGACTTCATCTTTGTTGCACGTCCGGTCACACCGCCAGTTAGGCAGTCCTTACTGGGAGGCGGTCCGGTTGGTTGCGGCAGAGCTGTTCACAGTCTAGTCGCGCGCCACTTTCCGCATACCCCCAGCGCCGGGATATCTTGATATCAAGACTTATTCTCACGGTACTTCCCGGGTATCTTGATGTCAAGATAGTCTGGTGCCAATGGACCAACACGAGGGGGTTGAAGGCGGATGAGCGGGCAGCCCGATGCCGTGGACGAGATCATCGACGGATGGCGGCGGGCCATGCCGTCTGAAGACGTCGAGCCGATGGGCGTCTTTAGCCGGGTCGGCCGGCTGGCCCAGCGCTTCGATGCCCTGCGGAGGAATGCCCTGGCCACCCACGGCCTGCAGCTCGGGGATTTCGACGTGCTCTCCGCCGTCCGGCGCAGCCCAGACGGCGCGCTGACCGCCGGGGCGCTCGCCAAGGAGAACCTGGTGACCTCCGGCACCATGACCAGCCGCATCGACAGGCTCGCCGCGCGGGGCCTTGTGGAGCGCTCCGCCGACCCGGACGACGCCCGCATCGTCCGCGTCCGGCTGCGCAGCGAGGGCCGAAGGATCGTGGACGCGGCCTTCGTGGAGCTCCTGAGGATCGAGCACGAACTCCTCGGCGCCGTCGGCGACGGGGACCGCCAGCCCTTGGTCGACGGGCTCCGCCGGCTACTGACGCGGCTCGAGGCCTAGGGCCGGGGCGCGTCCCGCCGCGCGGCGCGGGACCGGCCGCGGACCTCAGGCCCTCGTGAGTAGTCCCACGGTCTCCATGTGGTGCGTGTGCGGGTAGAGGTCGAGCACGCGCGCGGACCGCAGGACGTACCCCTTCTTGGCGAAGTCCGTGACGTCGCGGGCGAAGGACGCCGGGTCGCAGGAAACGTAGGCCACGCGCTCGGGCGCGGCGGCGGCGATGCGCGCCACGGCCTCCTTCCCCGCACCGGCGCGCGGCGGATCCAGCACAACGCCGGCCAGCGGACGGGCCTCGCCCTCTCCGGCCACGGGCAGGCGCTTCTCCACGCGGCCCTGGACGATCTCGGCCTGCGGGCGGCCGTGCACGTTCCGCCGGGCATCCTTGCTGGTGCCGGGGGCCCCCTCGATGGAGACGACGTGGCCCGTCTCCCCCACGGCGTCGGCCAGCGGAAGGGTGAACAGCCCGGCTCCCGCGTACAGATCCGCGAAGCGCTGGCCCGGCCGCGGCTCCAGCAGTCCGGTGACGGCGTCGACGAGCGTGGGCGCCGCGAGGCGGTGGATCTGCCAGAATCCCTCGCCCGTGACGCGGTATCCGCGCCCCAGGACGTTCTCGGCCACCCAGGTCCTCCCGCGCAGGCGACGCAGCTCGCCGCGCCCGTCGGCGGCAGCGCCCGGCGCCTGCGTGAGCACGGCCGCCGAGGCGCCGTCGGGCAGCCGCCTCGCCGCGCGGTCGGCGGAGCCCGGCTTGGCGCCATCGCTCTCGACAAAGAGCACCAGCGGCGCGCCGTCCGACGGCGCCACGACCTCGACCCGGGCGATGCCGGCCAGCGGCACCTCCCACAGGCGAAGGTCGTTGATGGCATCGGCCGCGAGCGGCATCTCCTGGACCGGGATCAGCAGGTCCGAGTGGTAGGCGTTCATGGCCAGGCGTCCCTGCGGGTCCACGGAGAACGAGGCCCGCGTGCGCCAGCCCAGCCCGTCGCCCCGCTCGCCGTTGGGGACCTCGACGCCGGAGAATCCGACCGAGTCCGGGTCGGTCCGCCCGAGCCTGGACAGCTGCTCCCGGAAGACCTGGCCCTTGAGTTCGCGCTGGTGCTCGAGCGTGGCGTGGCCGAATTCCGCGCCGCCCACGGGGCGGCGCCCCTGTGCCTGCGCCAGCAGGGCGTCCGCCAGCGGCCACGGGTGGGCCGTCCGTTGCTCGGACGCCTCCAGGACCTCCACCGTGTCCGCGTTCCAGAACCGGCCCCCGGATCCCTCGCCCGTCAGGCGGGCGCGCACCAGCTCCCCCGGAAGCGCGTGGCGGACGAACACCACGCGGCCCTCGTGTCGCGCCACGAAGTGTCCGCCGTGGGCGGGCGCGCCGATGCGCAGTTCGAGGACGTCGTTGTGCAGGGGAGCTTGGGTCATTGGGGCCTCCGGCCGCTGGTGGTGGTGTCGCGCGCGGGCGCGGCGTTCTCGAAGATGGCCCGGCCGTGCGTGGAATCGGACAGCTGCCACGGGACGCTCGCCACGACCACGCCCGGCTCGAAATGCAGCCGGGTCTTGATGCGCAGGGCGGTTTGGTTGTGTACCAGCTGCTCCCACCAGCGTCCCACGACATACTCGGGGATGTAGACCACAACGAGGTCCCGGGGCGAGTCGCGCTTGATGCCCTTGATGTAGTCGATGATCGGCGCGGCCGTCTCGCGGTAGGGGGACGCGAGGACCGTGATCGGCACGGGGATGCCCAGGCGATCCCATTCGGCGATCGTGCGCGCCGTCTTCTCCGGGTCGACGTCGACGATCACGGCGTCAAGCTTGGAGGGCCGTCCGGCGCGCGCGAAGGCGACCGCGCGGAGGACCGGCTTGCGGAGGGTCGAAACCAGGATCAGGGCGTGGACGCGGGCGGGGAGCGCCTTGGCCGAGCCGGAGTCGTCGATGGCCAACTCGCGGTCGACTGCCTGGTAGTGCCGGTTGATGGAGAACATCACCAGGTAGAGGGCGAAGATGCCGAGCACCGCCAGCCACGCGCCGAAGACCAGCTTGGTCGCCAGGACGATCACCAGCACGGCGGCCGTGAAGACGAATCCGATCAGGTTGAGCAGGCGCGACCGTTGGATCTTCAGCCGCACGCGGCGGTCGGCGGTGCTGGCCAGCTGGCGGCCCCAGTGCTTGACCATGCCGAGCTGGCTGAGCGTAAAGGACACGAAGACGCCGACGACGTAGAGGTGGATCAAGGTGGGCAGGTGGGCGTCGAACACCAGGACCAGGACCAGGGCGGCGACCCCCAGGGCAATGATGCCGTTGCTGAACCCCAGTCGATCGCCGCGGGTCCTCAGCTGGCGCGGCAGGTACCCGTCGGTCGCGAGGTGGGAGGCGAGGTTGGGGAACGAGCGGAACGCGGCGTGTCCCGCCATCCAGAGCACGGCTCCGGTGAGCGCGAGGACCACGTAGAACCCGACGCTGCCGGAACCGAAGATTGCCTGGGCCAGCTGGCCCAGCACGGGGTTCTGGATGTAGTCCGCGGGGATGGGCCCGCCGTCCAGCAGCAGGTTCTCCTGCGGGTTCTCCACCACGTGTACGCGCGTGGCGCGGGCCAGGAACATGGTCCCCAGCGTGAGGGCCGTTGCCACCACGCCGAGCCAGAGGAGGATGGACGCCGCGTTGCGGGCACGCGGCGCCGCCAGCGTGTGGACGTTGCTGATGGGGGCCTCGATGCCGGTGAGGGCGGCCGATCCGGTGGAGAACGCGCGAAGGACCAGCAGGGCGCCGAACACGCCCGTCAGCCCGGCCTCGTAGTCCGCCTCGGGGACGATCTCGAACCCGGCGCTGGGCGCGCTCCCGAGGGTGCCGAGGGCCGCGGAGACGGCGCCGATGCCGACCATCAACAGCATCGCGCCGACGAAGAGGTAGGTGGGCAGCGCGTTGCCGATCCGGGACCGGCCGACCCCGCGCAGGTTCAGCAGCGCCAGGAGGACCACGCCCGCGCAGGCGATCAGCGACTGGCGCCCGGACAGAGACGGGACGGCGGCGACGACGTAGTGGGCGGCGGAAGACATGGAAACGGCCACGGTCAGCACAAAGTCGACCAGCAGAGCGGCCGCCACGGTGGTTCCGGCGCGGGGACCCAGGTTGACGCTGGCGATCTCGTAGTCCCCCTTGCCCGAGGGGTAGGCCTTCACCGACTGCCGATAGGAGGCGATGATGACCAGCATGACCGCCATAACGGCGACGCCGACCAGCGGCGAGAGGTAGATGGCCGACAAACCGGCGATCGCGAGCGTCAACAGGACCTCGTCCGGGGCATAGGCCACCGAGGACAGGGCGTTGGAGGACAGGAGGGGGAGCGCCAGCCGGCGCCGCAGGGGTGCCTGCTTCAGCCTTTCGGTCCTGAAGGGCCTGCCCACCAGGATCCGCTTGAGCGCGTCGAGAAACGTCAGCACCAGTCAAAGTTAGCCCCTGCGCGCCGCCCTGTCATACGGCGGCGCCGCGGACCGGCGCCGGGAGGGACGAATCGTGCAAGACTTGGGCTGGGAATCAGAGGGGCGCGGCGCATCCGGCCGCCCCCAGGCGAGAGAGAGTTCGGGAGCGGTTCGTGGCGCACTTCGTCATCATGGGTTGTGGTCGCGTGGGCATGACCCTGGCGCACACGTTGGACGACGCCGGCCACACGGTGGCCATCATCGACCAGGACGAGCGGGCCTTTCGCCGCCTGCGGCGCGGCTTCTCCGGCCGCCGGGTCACCGGCGTCGGATTCGACCGGGAAACGCTCGAGCGGGCGGGCATCGCCGAGGCCTACGCCTTCGCCGCCGTCTCCAGCGGCGACAACTCGAACATTCTGGCGACGCGCGTCGCGCGGGAGACCTACCACGTGCCCAACGTCGTGGCGCGGATCTACGACCCCGGGCGCGCGGAGATCTACCAGCGCCTGGGCATTCCCACGGTCGCCGCGGTGCGGTGGAGCGCCGACCAGGTGCTGCGGCGCATCCTTCCCGAGCAGGGCATCAACGGCGACTTCCGCGAGGCCTCCGGGCGCCTGATCCTGGGCGAGGTGTCCCTCCACGACGGCTGGTACGGGCGAAGCCTCCATGAGATCGAGGACACCACCGGAGTCCGGGTCGCCTACCTCACCCGCTTCGGGGAGGGGATGATTCCCGCGCGGGACGCCCGCCTCCAGAAGGGCGACGTCCTTCACGCCATCATGTCGGTCGACGCCACCGCGGACATCGACCGAATCCTGTCCAAGCCGCCCAAAACGTCGGCGGACCAAGAGCCATCGGAGCCGGAGCTGTGAAGGTCGTCATCGTCGGGGCCGGCAGCGTCGGTTCCTCCATTGCCCGCGAACTGCTGGCCCACGGGCACGACGTGCTCCTCATCGACGAGAAGCCCGAGGTGGTGGGCCGCAGCGGGCTTCGCGGCGCCCGCTGGCTGTTCGGGGACGCGTGCGAGCTCAGCACGCTCAAGGAGGCCGGCCTCGAGGACGTCGACGTGGTGGTCTCGGCGACGGGCGACGACAAGGTCAACCTCGTGGTGTCGCTGCTCGCGAAGAGCGAGTTCGGCGTGGGCCGGACGGTCGGCCGCGTGAACAACCCGAAGAACGACTGGATGTTCGACGACGCCTGGGGAGTCGACGTCGCGGTCAACACGCCGCGCCTGATGACCGCCCTGGTGGAGGAGGCCGTCGAGATCGGCGACCTCGTCCGCCTGCTCACCCTGCAGACCGGCGTGACGTCGATGGTCGAGTTCACGGTCCCCCACGACTCCGCGCTGATCGGCTCCACGCTGGGGCGCATCGACTGGCCGGAGGACTCGACCGTGGTGGCGATCCTGCGCGACGACGCGCCGATTACCCCCAGCCCCGACGACGTGATCGAAAGCGGCGACGAGCTGTTCTTCGTCACCACCATCGCCGCCGAGGACCAGCTCCGCGCGGTGTTGCGCCCGGAGAACGCCGACCGGGCCCCGTCCGGGACCTAGGCCGACGTCGTTGTGTCGGCCGCCGGGCGCGAGAGCGACCAGGCGAGCCACAACCCCATTGCATAGAGCGGGATGCCCATGGCCAGCCGCGCAGCTCCGAGCGCCGGCACATTGTCCGCGAAGTACAGGGGCACCTGCACCGCCAGCCGGGCCGCGAACACGGCCACGAGGACCCAAGTGGCCAGCGCGTAGGCGCGCCGCCGCTTCCCGTCGGCCCGCCACTCGGTGCCCTCGCCCCGGATGAAGCCGAAAACGAGGCCGAAGACGGGCCACTTCACCAGGATGGAGACCACCAGCGCGCCGCCGTAGGCGAGGTTCGTGTAGAAGCCGGGGACGTAGTAGTCCTTGGCCTCCCCCGTGGTGCGGGACACCAGCGCGCAGACCACCACGCCGACGAGTCCGGCGACGGCCTGCGTCAGCGGCGTCCGTTGGGCCAGCCGCACCACCGTGAACACCACGGCCACGGCCAGCGAAGCGATGAGCGCGGGATTCAGCGCCTGCGTGGTCGTGAACACCACGAGGAAGACGATGCCGGGCAGGAGGCTTTCGAGCAGGCCCCTGACGCCCCCCACGGTCCTCAGGACATCGACCTGCCCGTTTTCGCCGCGGTGGATGCCCGAGCCGTCGGCCATCCGGCGGGCGAACTCGTCGCGGGGGCCTTGCTGCGGATCGTGCTGGCTCATGGCGTGGGCTCCACATCGTCTTCGCTGGTGGGCAGGATCTCGTAGCGGGGATTGAAGATCGTGGGGATCCCATCGACCGCTGCGATCATCCCCTCGAAGCGCAGGCGCGTCCCCGCGTCCACCCCGGGTACCCGGCGTTGGCCGTTCCAGACCAATTGGACGCGCGGTGCGGGCTTGCGCCTTCCGCCCGGCGGGGCCGGGGCGTCGACCACGCTGGCCGAGAAGCTGGGCGACTGGTCGGCGGGCAGGATGCGGACGTGCTCCACAAATCCGGCGGCCCTCACCCGGCCGCGCCCGGGCAGCTGCGCGAGGCTGGGGCAGCGCGCGGCGGGGGTCGCGTTGTCAGCCAATGGCTGTGATTTCCGGACCGCGCTCCGGGCCGTTGGGACCGGTGGGCGGGCGCTGGAGTTCCACCTGCGGGGCGGGGTCCTGGTCCGGCCTGGCGACCGCGCCGGCCGGCATGGTCAACGGCAGCAGCTCGGCCGGAGGCATGGGCTTGTCCCCCCGCACCACGATGAGGCGCGCGATGCGGTCCTCCAAGCGCTCCGCGGCGGCGCGGTCCAGCGTCGCGGGGCCACCCAACACGCCGCGCACAAACCAGCGCGGCCCGTCGATGCCGATGAAGCGGGCAACCATGTACCCCTCGGTCCCGTCGGGGCCCTTCGAGGGGACGCGCGCCACGAGCTCCTCGCCGAAGCGCCCCTGGACGCGGTCGGTCCTGCCGCCCTGCTCGACGATGCCGGCGGCGATCTGCTCGGCGATCCCGGGCCACACCGCCTCGGTCTTGGGGGCGGCGAACACCTGGAGCTGGAGACGGGACCCGTCGAGCTCGAGGGCCACGGCCACCACGCGCTGGGTGCGGTCCTCGACCTCGAGCCGCAGCTGCATTCCCTCGACGGGTTCGATCAGCAGCGCGCCGAGGTCGATGTATCCCTCGCGGTCCGGGAAGTCGTCGGCGTCGAAAGGCCCGTCGACGTGCTCGTCCGCCTGGGGGACGACGCCGGCGGCGGCGTCCTGCGGGTCCGTGGTCCCGGGCGCGGTGGCGTCCTGCGCCGCTTCGGCGTTCTTCTTGCGTTTGAAGATCATGGTTGCTCCTTGTCGGGGCGGGCAGACGGTCGGGGCGGGCAGACGGTCGGGGCGGGCAGACGGTCGGGGCGGGCAGGCGCACCGCTTGGCGCCCGGGTTCCGGGCTACTGGGCGGGCGCAGCGGTGGCGAAGCCGCCGGTCGAGCCGAAGCCGCCCGCCCCGCGCACGGAATCGGGCAGTTCCCGCACAGGTACGAAGTTGGCCGTCTCAACCCGTTGTATGACCAGCTGCGCGATCCGGTCGCCGCGGGCGAGGACCACCGCGTTGTCCCTGTCCGTGTTCAGGAGGGTGACGGCAATCTCCCCGCGGTAGCCGGCGTCCACGGTGCCCGGCGCGTTGACCACCGTCAGCCCGTGCTTGGTGGCCAGCCCGGACCTGGGGTGGATCAGGCCCACGTAGCCGAAGGGAAGCGCGATGGAGACGCCGGTGGGTACCAGGCGGCGCTCACCCGGCTCCAGCGTCACGTCCACGCGGGCGCGGAGGTCGGCCCCGGCGTCGCCCGGGTGGGCGTAGGACGGCGGCTGAAGTGATGGATCCAACATCTTGAGCTGGACGTCCAGGGTGGTGTTCGACTGCTCGGGCATGATCGCCGCGGTCTCCATGGGTCGGTGGGTGGTCGAGTTTACTCTAGCGGCCTTGGCACGGACCCCCAACGCGGCGCCGGCGCCCCGCGGCGGGCGGGAGGCATCGGAAAGCAGAATAAGCTGGTTGGCATGCCTGAATCCTCTGCGCCCAACGCCCCCACCGTTCTGTTCCGCGAGAAGCTCTGGCCGGCCTGGTGGATCTGGCTTCTGGTCGTCGGCACCGGCGGCGCGGGCTTTGTCGCCCTGGCCCCGGTCAGCATTCCCGCCGGGTTCACGGCCGCCATTCTGGTGGTGCTGGCCCTGGTCGTCCTCTTCATTGTTTCCACGCCCGCCATCGTTGTCACCGACGACTCGTTCAGTGTGGGCCGGGCGACGATCGAACGAGAGTTCATCGGCGAGGTCCAGGGGTTCCGGGGCGAGGACGCCACCTTCCAGCGCGGCCGCGGCCTCAACGCCACCGCGTTCATGTGCCTGCGGGGGTGGATCGATCCCGTGGTCCGCGTCGAGGTCACCGACGAGCGGGACACCACGCCGTACTGGCTGACCGCAACCCGCAAGCCCGAGGAACTGGTCGCCGCCCTTGGCGGGACCGGCTCCTAGGCCCAGGCCGGGAAACATCAACGGCGGCGTCCCCTCCCGGGTGCGCCGCCGCCTTCGTACGTTCCTCCCCGCCCCGTGGCGGAGTTCGCTCTAGCCTTCGCAGTCCCTGCAGTACAAAAGCCCATTCTTTTCCTTGGCCACCTGCGAGCGGTGGCGCACCAGGAAACAGGAGGCGCAGGTGAACTCGTCGGCCTGTGCGGGCAGCACCCGCACCAGAAGCTCCTCGCCGGACAGGTCGGCTCCCGGCAGTTCGTAGCTGTCCGCCGTCTCCGCCTCGTCCTCGTCAACCACCGCCGACTGCTTGTCTGTGCGCCGGCCCTTCAGCTCCTCGAGGGATTCCTCCCCGAGCTCTTCCTCGTTCTTGCGCGGCGCATCGTAGTCGGTCGCCATAGTCTCTCAATCACGCTCCGGTCATAGCTGCTGTGTGGTCCGCACAGGCCCCACCCCTGTTGCGTCGTTGGGCGGTCGTCGGACTGTGCGTGGTTCCGGAAGGGACATCGCGCCGTGGGCGCCCGGACTTCCCGGTTCCGCGACATACAACGCCGCGGCGGGCCGTTTTGTGCCCGTGACGCACAGATTGTTCACTATGGGCGACAAAAAATCCAATTCTGTGGTATCGCTCACGCAGGGGCCGCGACACGGCCGCTTCGGGGCCCGCCTACCGATCCTCGCCGCACCGGGGCATATCGTAGGAAAACAACGGTCTCGCTGGCAGAGTGCCCACAGAGAACGTGACGGTTTTGCGGAGGGTTTTTATGCGGCAACTCAGGCTGGTGGGTGTCCACGAGGATGGCGAGCACCTGCTGTTGGGCAGTGACGACGGTTCGGGCTTTACGCTCCGGATCGACGAGGCCCTGCGCGCGGCGACGGCACGGCCCATCGGGCGGCCCAGCGCGGCGCAGGCGGAGCAGGCGGCAACCCTGTCCCCTCGCGAGATCCAGGCGCGCATCCGGTCCGGCGCCACGGCCGAGGACGTCGCGGAGCAGTTCGGCGTGCCGCTGGCCAACGTGCTTCGCTACGAGGGCCCGGTCCGCGCCGAGCGCGACTACGTGGCCCGCCAGGCGCGCAGCGTGGAGGTCTCCGGCCCGCAGGGCAACGACGGCTACAGGTCCGCGTTCGGCGACGAGCCGGCCAGCCTCGGCGAAATGGTGGACGTTCGCCTGAACAACTTCGGCGTCGACGCGGCCACGCTCGAGTGGGACGCGTGGCGGCGCCAGGACGGCACCTGGGAGGTGGAGGCGCGCTTCGACATCTCCTCCGCGAACCAGCGCTCCAACATTGGAGAGCCGCCGCCGGCCAAGTGGATCTTCCACCCCGTGCGCAAGTCGCTGGTCAACGCCAACCGCTGGGCACAGGTGCTCAGCGAGCTGGAGCCGATGGACTCCCCCGTGGCCGGCCGCCGGCTGACGGCCGTCGCGGACCGCCCCTTCGACTTCGAGACCGACGGCGACGCCGCCCAGGTGTCCGCCGAAGCGGAGACGGCGCCGGCGACGGATCGCGAACGCGACGACTTTCTGGACATCCTGCGCGCCCGCCGCGGCCAGCGGCTTGGAACGGACGAGCAGGGCGACGACGCGCTGGCGGAGATGCTGACGAAGGGCTCGATCCCGGCCGCCCATCCGCGCGACGAGGAATTCTTCGACGAGTCCGAGGCGCGGCGCCTGGGCATGGTTCCGGAAGAGGCGGCCCCCCGGGACGACAACATCTCGCACCTCCACGACGGCGTCAGCACCCAGACCAGCGAGTTCACCGTGGTTCCCGGGCTGCGGTCGCTGAACTTCAAGAAAGACGACGAAGCGGGCGGCGAAGATGCAGACAAGCCCGAAGAGGACGACGATTCCCAGCCCCGCAGGACCAAGCAGAAGCGATCCTCGGTCCCCAGCTGGGACGAGATCGTCTTCGGCCGCAAGAACGACTAGGGCCTAGCCCTCCGGCAGGGCAAGGGTCAGCAGCGGGACCTCTCGCTCGGCGCGCGTCATCGAGCCGTGCTGGCCCACCATCTCGAAGGCTTTCGGGTCCACCCGCCGGCCGTCGAAGAACGCCATGGGCTGCGCCGGCAGCACCAGGACGTCGCCGATGCGGTGCCGCACGGCGTCGTCCACTTCTCCGAACAGGCCATGGGACACGGCCTCGTCGCGCGTCAGCACCCAGGCCTTGCTGCCGAAGGCGACCTTCCAGTTGGCGACCAGCCGGTCGCGAACCGCTGGCGGCGCCGCGGGATCCACGTGCAACTGCACCGCGCGCGGCTCCCCCGCGGTCAGCTCGACGCCGTCGAGGAGACCCGGGACAAGCGAGTAGTCGATGCGCTGCGACTCGGGAACATCCACCATTCCGTGGTCCGCGGTGAGCAGGAGCAGGGTCCCCGGCGGTAGCCTGCCGGCCAGTGTCCGCATCGCGGCGTCCAGTTCCTCCAACTGCTCGCCCCACTGCGGCGAGGCGCTGCCGTAGCGGTGACCCGCCTTGTCCAGCTCGTTCCAGTAGCAGTACATCAGGACCCGCTCGTGGCTCGCCAGGATCTCCGAGGCCTCGCGGACGCGGGCCTGCGCGGTGCGCGCGGGCGCGAACGCTCCGCCGCGCAGCGCGGCGGCCGTCAGCGAGCTGTCGGCGAACTGCGGCAGGCTGACGGTGGAGACGTGGACGTGTTCGGCGGCGGTCTCGAGGACCGTGCGGTGCGGCTGCCACGAGCGCGGATCGAGGTCCTCCGGCCATCCGCCGAGCATGTTGACGGTGCGCCGCCGCGCCGGGTCCACGACGTCGTAGCCGACGATCCCATGGCGGCCGGGCGGCAAGCCCGTGCCGAGGCTGGCCAGCGACGCGGCCGTGGTCGTCGGGAACGCGGAGTCGAGCGTTGCGGCCTTCTTCAGCTTCTGCCGCAGGAACGGGGCGTGGCCGCCGCGGGACGCCAGCAGCGCCTTGCCCAGCCCGTCCGCCATCACGATGCAGACGCGCCGCGCGGCGGGGAGGCCCAGCACGTTGGTGTAGCCCGGGACGCCGAGGACGGCCGCCGCGCTCGGCAGCAGCTCCGCCAGGCTCGCCGAGCCGTAGCGCGGCGCGGCGGGAAGGGGTTGGGACGGCACGGGCCCGTTGGTCGGGGGCAAACCCATCAGGCCTGGTGGTGCCCGCGGACCAGCCGGCCGGCGACCCATCCGGGCCGGTTTTCGACCGGCGGCTGCGGGCGGGGCCCGAGGGCGGCCGCGGTGTTGAGCTTGCGCAGCACACGGGCGAACTTCCGCGCGTCCTCCACGGCCTGCTTCCCGTCCGCCTCGGCGCTGATCCGAAGGATCAGGTCCTCTTCCTGCATGGTGCCGGTGTAGCCGTGGTCGACCTCGCACTGCGGGTCCTCGCACCCCGCGGGCGTCAGGTCCAGCCGCTGGCCGCCGGACCAGGCGATGCCCAGCGTCAGTTCGCGCACGGAGTCGCTGGAGCGGTAGTCCTGCGGTTGCTGGTAGACGTAGCTGACCACCACGGAGCCGATCTTTGGGACGGCCACCGTCTCGGTGGAGACCTGTGCCATCACCTTGTCGCCGCGTTCGTCGAGCTGCTGGTCGTCGACGTGGACCACCACCATGACCTCGTCCGTCAGCACCAGCACGGTGACGTGGCGGTGGACCTCGTTGTGTTCGATGTGGGTCTCGAGGTGGATCAGGTGTGCCACCGGCTCCATGCCGTCGAGCGCGTCCTCGACGACGTCGGCCACCAGCCGGGGGTAGAACCCCGCCCGTTCCAGAGCGCTTTGCAGGTCGCGGCCGGCGGCCGAGGTTCGGGAGATCATGGTGCCAGTCTACCGTCGCCGGTCAGCGGGACATGGCCCTGCGGGCGCTGTCCGTCCGCTGTTCCAGGTTGCCGACCCGGACGTCCGCCGACAGCACGGTCACGCCCCGCGCCGAAACAAGCACGGGGTTGAACTCCAGCAGCGCCACCGCCGGGTGGTCGTCCTTCAGCGTGGCGACCCGGTTGAGCAGGTCCTCGAGGCTGCGCACGTCCACGGCGGGCAGGCCCTGGTAGCCGAACAGCTTCTGCGACGCCCGAGGCGAGCGAACGAGTTCGGAGAGGTCCGTGTTGGTCAGCGGCGGGATGGCGTGCGCCCAGTCGTCGAGCAGGTTGACCGCGTCCCCGGCCATCCCGAAGGACAGCAGCGGGCCCAGCAGCGGGTCCTCGAGGGCCCTGACAAGACACCCCTGCCCGGACGGGGCCATCGACTGGAGTTCCAGGCCCTCCGTGCCGAAGGGCCGCAGCATCTCGCGCATGTGGCGGATGTTGCCGCGGAGCGAGTCCGCGTCGAAGATGTTCAGGCGAACGCCGCCGAGGTCCAGACGGTGGCGCATGTGCTCGTCGGTCGCCTTCAGCGCCACCGGCCATCCCAGCCGGGCGGCCGCCTCCACGGCCTCCTCCTCGTCCTCGAACGCCACGGACTCCAGGACCTCGATTCCGTAGCACCCCAGGAGCTCCGTCGCCTCCGGGTTGCCGAGGCGCAGCAGGTCGGTGCCGCCAACGCGGGCAAGGTGCGATTCGACGAGCCGCTCGGCGCGGTCGCGGTCGATCCCCTCGATCTCCAGAGGCTCGCCGAAGTCACGCTGCCGCCACTGGGCGTACCGGACCACGGAGGCCAGCGCGGAGACGGCCTGGCCCGGGCTGGAGAAGCTGGGCAGCCCCGATTGCAGCGCGCTGGCGTCCGCGGCGATGTCCGCCGTCGCATCCGCGCCTCCCCCGGAGGCATTCCCGGTGCCGGCCCTGTCCGGGGCCGGTGGGGCAGCGTGACGGTCCGGGCCGACCGCCAGCAGTCCGTCGGTCGCCACCGAGAGGTCCATGTTGCCCGTGAACGCGGCGATCACGGGTTTTTCCGCCTCCACCGAGCAGTCCTGCAGGGCCTGCGCCGCGGCGTCCACACTCAGGGCCCTGGACGGGAGCAGGGCCACCACGGCCGCGTGTGTGCCGGGGTCGGCGAGCGCCTTGAGCACCGCGGCCCGGAGTCGGGGCAGCGCGGCGGACTCGCCGTCGTCGAGCTGCAGCGTGTCCTCCTGCACGGAGACTGTGAGCCCGTGTTGGATCGCGCTGTCGGCGACCACCCGCGCCAGGGCGTCGGAGTTGGCGACGACGGCGATGCCGTCCCCGCCGGGCAGGGGCTGGCTGGCGACGATCTGCGCCACGTCCATCAGCTCCTCGTTGGTCCCGACCCTGATGACGCCGGACTGGCGCAGCATGGCGTCAACCGCGCCGAGCGGCGCCTGCGTTGTGCGGACGGCGTGGCCGGGCGGGAGCCGCAGGCCCATCACGTCGGACTTGGCCACGATCACCGGTTTCCGCCGGGAGAGCCGGCGGGCGATGCGGGAGAACTTGCGCGGGTTGCCGAAGCTTTCCAGGTAGAGGCCCACCGCCGAGGTCCGGGGGTCGTCCTCCCAGAACTGCATGGCATCGTTCCCGGAGACGTCGGCCCGGTTGCCGGCCGAGACGATGCTGGAGACGCCGACGCCCCGTCGGCTGGTCGCCGCGTACAGGAGGACCCCGATGGCGGCCGACTGGCTGAACAGGCCGAGGGAACCGCGGACGGGCATGCCCGGGGCCATCGAGGCGTTGAGGCTCACCCCCGGGTCGGTGTTGACGATCCCCAGGGACGCGGGACCGATCAGCCTCATGCCGTTGCTGCGCGCCAGGTACACCAGCTCGCGCTGCCGGCGCAGTCCGTCGCCGGCGTCGTCGGGAAAGCGGCCGGTGACCACCAGGAGGCCCTTGACTCCGTTGGCGGCGCAATCCGCGACGACGCCCTCCAGTTCCTGTTGTGGGACGGCGACCACGGCCAGGTCCACGTGCCCGGGCACCTCGGCCAACGATCCGTAGGACACCATGCCGGCAAGCTCCAGGGCCTCCCGGTTGATGCCGTACACGGCCCCGGTGTAGCCGCCCTCGATGATGTTCTCCAGGAGCGTGTAGCCGACCGAGCCCCACTCGCGGCTCGCCCCGATGACGGCCACGGAGGTCGGGGCCAGCAGGTCCGCAAGGCTGCGCGCCTCGGCCCGGTGCTCCCGCGACTCCATCACGGCGCGCGACTTGTCGGTTGGGTCGATGGGGAATTCCAGCATGACCACGCCGTCGTCGAACCTCCGCTTGACCTCGTAGCCGGCCTCCGCGAAAACGGTCAGCATCTTGCGGTTCTCCGGCAGGACCTCGGCGCTGAAGCGCTCGATCCCGTGTTCGCGGGCCGCGGCCGCCAGGTGCTCCAACAGGATGGAGCCGACCCCCTTGCCCTGCGAGGCGTCGGCGATGTTGAAGGCGACCTCGGCCTCCTGCGGATCGTCGAGCCGGTCGTAGCGGCCGACGCCGATGATGTCGCCGCCGCGGACCACGACCATGGCCACTCTGTCGCGGTGGTCCACCTCGGTGAACCGCTGGAGCTCGCGTGGCGTGAGCTTGGACTTGTAGGTGAAGAAGCGCAGGTAGACCGACGCCTCGGACTGGCTCGTGTGGAGCCGTTGGAGCGCGTCGGCGTCGGAGGGGGCGATGGGCCTCAGATGTGCGGTCGAACCGTCCCGCAGGACGACATCGGCTTCCCAATGGGCCGGATATTCCCCGATTTCTCGCTGCTCCACCATAGGCTTAGCCTACGGCCTCGTGTGCCGGGACAGGCATCCGGCCGAGGGCCGGGCATGTCCCCGCCGGGGCCGTCCAGCCGCCGGCTGGAGGACGAGAAGGAAAAGAGGACCCGGACACAACATGGCCCGTCGGACGACACCCGCACTCCCGGACGATTTCATCGAGAACATCGTGGACATCGATGTGACCTCCGAAATGGAGGGTTCCTTCCTGGAGTACGCGTACTCGGTGATCTACTCGCGCGCCCTGCCGGACGCGCGCGACGGACTCAAGCCCGTCCAGCGGCGCATCCTGTACATGATGACGGACATGGGCCTGCGCCCCGACCGCGGACACGTCAAGAGCGCCCGCGTGGTGGGCGAAGTGATGGGCAAGCTGCACCCCCACGGCGACACCGCTATCTACGACGCCATGGTCCGGATGGCGCAGAACTTCTCGCTGCGCCTGCCGCTCATCGACGGGCACGGCAACTTCGGCTCGCTCGACGACGGCCCCGCGGCCCCCCGGTACACGGAGGCACGCATGGCGTCGCCCGCCGTGGCGATGACCGACTTCCTCGACGAGGACGTCGTGGACTTCATTCCGAACTACGACAACCAGCTCCTGCAGCCAGAGGTGCTCCCGGCGGCGTTCCCGAACCTTCTGGTCAACGGCACCACCGGCATCGCCGTGGGCATGGCGACCAACATGGCGCCGCACAACCTCGGCGAGGTCGTCGCGGCCGCGCGGCACCTGGTCGACCACCCGGACGCGACGCTCGAGGACGTCATGAGGTTCGTACCCGGGCCGGACCTTCCCAACGGCGGACGGATCGTCGGCCTGGACGGGATCAAGGACGCCTACGCCACCGGGCGGGGTTCCTTCAAGACCCGCGCCAAGGTGGAGCTGGAGCAGATCAGCGCGCGGCGCAGCGGGCTCGTGGTCACCGAGCTGCCCTACATGGTGGGCCCGGAGAAGGTCATCGAGAAGATCAAGGACGCCGTCACCGCCAAAAAGCTCCTCGGCGTCGCGGACGTCATCGACCTGACGGACCGCACCCACGGTCTGCGCCTGGTGATCGAGCTGAAGAACGGCTTCAACCCCAACGCGGTACTCCAGCAGCTGTACAAGCTGACGCCGATGGAGGACTCCTTCGGCATCAACAACGTCGCACTCGTGGAGGGGCAGCCGCGCACGCTGGGGCTGCTCGAGCTGCTCCAGGTCTACGTGGGGCACCGCCTCGACGTCGTCAAGCGCCGCACGTCTTTCCGTCTGGGCAGGAAGAAGGACCGGCTGCACCTGGTGGAGGGGCTGCTGGTGGCCATCGTCGACATCGACGAGGTCATCCAGATCATCCGCACCTCGGAGGAGACCGCATCCGCGAGACAGCGCCTGATGGCCGTCTACGACCTTTCGGAAATCCAGGCCAACCACATCCTCGAGCTCCGGCTGCGTCAGCTGACCAAGTACTCCCGGCTCGAGCTCGAGAAGGAGCAGGACGAGCTCAAGCGCGAGATCGAGAGCCTGGAGGCGATCTTGGCCTCGGACGCCCTCCTGCGGGAGGTGGTCTCCACGGAGCTGGCCGAGGTGGCCGAGCGCTTCACCACCCCGCGGCGGACCGTGCTGCTGAAGGCCGAGGGCGCCACCCCGCTGAAGGGTACGGTGATGCCGGTCCCGGAGGGCAAGGGCGCCAAGGCGCCGCTCTCCCTCGAGGTCGCCGACGACCCGTGCTGGGTGCTGCTGTCCAAGTCCGGCCAGCTGGCCCGCACGTCCGACCGCGCGGAGCTTTCCGACGCCGGACCCCGCGCAAAGCACGACGTCCTGTCCTCGCGCGTCCAGGCCACGGCCAGGGGCGAGTTGGGCGCCGTCACCTCGGCGGGCCGCATGCTCCGGCTGCAGGTGGTGGACATGCCGGTGCTGCCGGCGACGTCGTCGTTCCCGCAGCTGACCGGCGGCGTGCCCGTCACCGAATTTGTCCAGTTGGACCGCAACGAGTCGGTCGTGGCCGTGGTGCCGCTCGACGCGGTCTTCGCGGTGGGAACGGAACAGGGCATCGTCAAGCGCGTGACCCCGGACTACCCGCTGAACCGCGACGAATGGGAGGCGATCGCGCTCAAGCCCAAGGACCGCGTGGTCGGCGCCGGCGTCCCGGCCGCCGGCGACGACCTGGTCTTCATCAGCGCCCAGGCACAGCTCTTGCGCTTCCCCGCAGCATCGGTCCGCCCGCAGGGGCGGACCGCGGGCGGCATGGCCGGCATCAAGCTGGGCGCCGGCGACTCCGTGGTCTTCTTCGGGGTGGCTGGATCCGCTGATCCCGCCGCGGTGGTGGTGACCATCGCGACGGGCGGCGGGACGCTCCCGGGCACGGGATCCGGGACCGTCAAGGTCACCCCGCTCGAGGAGTACCCGGCCAAGGGGCGCGCCACCGGCGGGGTGCGCGCGCACCGTTTCCTCAAGGGCGAGGACTCCCTGTCCCTGGCGTGGGCCGGGCACGGTCCCGCCAAGGCCGCCTCGGCCGCGGGCGTCGCACGGGCGCTGCCCACCGAACACGGACGGCGCGACGGATCGGGCGTGCCGCTGGCCCAGCAGGTCGACGCCCTCGGGGGGACGCTGAACGGGATGGACGCCGGCGCCTCCGGCGCGGCGGCGGAACCGAACGCCTCCGCCTCCACCGGGGCCGGCGGTTCGGGGGCCGATCGGACGGAATCGGGGGCCGCGTTGCCCGCCGGGCTTCCCGGGGAACCCTCCCGGCGGGCGCCGCTGGCGGCCCCGGAGGAGGACTCCCTGCCGTTCGGCGGCTCGGGCGTCCTCGAGGTCGACTAGCCCCGCGCCGCCGCGGCCAGGCCGTCCGCCGGGGTGGCGCGCCTTCGCATGCCCCCGCCGAGCCGCAGCACGGAGTCGGCGAAGGGCTCCAGCCGTGCGTCGTGCGTGACGACAACAACGGCCTGGCCGGCCAGGGCCGCCCGCAGGTCGGCGATCAGCGCCAGGGACTCGTCCGCGCCGAGGTGGGCGGTGGGCTCGTCGAGCAGCACGACGTCGGCCCGGGCCACCAACGCCCGCGCCACGGCGAGGCGCTGGCGCTGGCCCCCGGAGAGCCGGTGGCCCCCGGAACCGATCCGCGTGTCCAGCCCGTCGACGGCCCCGTCCAGCCATGCCCCGAGTCCAACCCGCGCCAGCAAGCCGCGCAACTCCGCGTCCGCCGGAAGGTCGTTGGCCTCGCGGCCCAGGCAGAGGTTGTTGCGCACCGTCGCGTCGAAGAGGTGGGCCTCCTGCGGGCACCAGGCGACGCGCGCGAAGTCTTCGGGTCCCGCCGGGTGCCACGGGGATCCGCCCGTCCGCGCGTCGAGTCGGCCGGACCTGGGCGCGAGGGCGCCGAGCAGTGAGGCCAGCGCCGTGGACTTCCCGCTTCCCGAGGGTCCCGTGACGGCCAGCCACTCCCCCGGGACGATCTCCGCCGAGACGCCCTGAACCACGGTCGCCCCGCTTCCCCATCCGAGATGGACGTTGTCGAGGCGAAGCGCCACCGGCCCGGCCGGCACCCCCGCCCCCGTGGCCCGCGCCGGGGGCAGGGCGGGGACGGCCCCGGCACCGTGACCGACCCCGCTACCTGCTTCCTCGTGGCCGAGGCTGGCGTTGATGCGGCGCAGGCCGTCGTCGAGCGCGGGAATTCCCTGGACCGACGACGCCGTTTCCGCCACTGGCTCGGCCAGCGCCAGCAACAGCAGGCCCGCAACGGCGGCCGCCTCGCCGGTGCCGCCGCCTGCGGCCACCGCGGCCACGGCGGTCAGCGAGCCCAGGCCGGCCAGCAGTACGGCCCCGGCCTGTCCCGCGCCGCTCCCCCAGGCGGCGCGGCGAACGGCGGAGGCCGCAAGGGCATCCTCGTCCGCGAAGCGGTCCGCGGCCCGCCCGGCCGCGCCGTTCCCCGCGAGGTCGGAGGCCGCGGCCAGCAGGGTGGGGATGCGCTCGCTTAGCCACAGCCGGTGGCGCACCACGGCCACAGAGGACGAGCGCTCGACGGCGAGGACGACAAGAGGCAGCAGCACAAAGGCGGCCCCTCCCAGCGCCAGGGCCGCGGGCAGACCGTCGGGCGCCCACACGCCGATTCCCACGGACACCGCCGCCCAGGTCAGAATCCCGGCCACCGGCGGGACCAGGACGCGCGGGACCGCGTCGCGCACCTCGTCGACCTCGGCGACCAGATGGCCCAGCGCGGCCCCGGTCCGGGTGATCCGGCCCCAGTTTTCCGGCCGCGTGGACAGCGCCTCCCACACGCGTGTCCGCAGGATTCCTGCCCAGCGCAGGACGGCGTTGTGCACGGCCAGCCGCTCGGCGTACCGGAGCACGGCCCTGCCGATCCCGAAAGTGCGCACGCCGACGATCGCCACCATAAGGTGCAGGACGGGCGGCATGTGGCTGGCGTTCACTATCAGCCATCCGGACACGCCCGTCAGCCCGATCGCGGCCAGGGACGCGAGAACCGCGAACAGCAGCCCTCGGGCCATCCCGCCCCGTCCCCACGGAAGGGTGCGGAGCAGGGCCCAGTGCCTCCGGCCGCTCCGGATGGGCAGGTCCCGGCCCCGGTGCCCTGCCGCGGCGCCGGGGGCCGCCATTGGACGGGTCGAAATCTCCGCGTCGTCCGGCACCGCGGCGGGCTTCGCCGACGCCCCGGTGGCCGCCGTCCGATCGGGAACGCCCGCGCCCGACGCCGCGTTCTCGTCCGGCTCCGCGGCGGCTTCCCGGCCGTGGCCGCGGAGCATGGCGGCCAGGCGGACGTCGTGGCTGGCGACAAGGAGCGCGGCCCGGCCCCGCAGGCCCGCGAGGGCGCCGCGCACGGCGTCGGCGCTGAGCGGGTCCAGGTGCGCCGTCGGCTCGTCGGCCAGGACCAGCCGCACGGCCGCGTCGGTCCGGACGCGGACGAGCGCCCGGGCCACGGCGACCCGGCGCAGCTCGCCGGGGCTGCAGTCCACCAGCCGGCGGCGGAGCAGCGGCGCCGCGTTGACGGCCAGCAGCACCGCCTCGAGGTCCGACGCTTCCACCGAATCGGACGCGTGCAGGAGCAACTCCGCCTCCACCGTGTCTTCGGTGAACTCCGGGTGCTGGGGCACCCAAGCGACCGCGTCCCGATCGACGTCGATCCGCCCGGAGACCCGGGGCGCGGCGCCGTCGTCCGTGCCGCCCAGCCGTCCCCCTACGGCCCCCAGGATACTGGTCTTGCCGGAGCCGCTCGGCCCGTCGAGGACATGGGCCCGGCCCGGGGCGAGGTCCAGCGAGAAGCCGGAGACGGCCGGGATCGCGCGGCCGGGATAGTGGACGTCCAGATCTTCCACCCGCAGGACTGCGGGGCCGGGGCCTTGGCCGAAGCCAGCCGGGGAGTCCGCCGCGCCGGTGGGAGCCCCGTCTGCCATCAGTGCGCGCGCGCGGCGCAGGGCCTCGAGACCGTCCTCGGACGAGTGGAAGGCGGCGCCGAGGGCGCGCAGGGGCAGGTAACACTCGGGGGAGAGCATCAGCGCGAAGAGACCCACCTCCAGCGCCATGGTGCCGTGCACCAGGCGCAGGCCGATGAAGACGGCCACCAGCGCCACGGACAGCGTGGCAATGAGTTCCAGCGCCATCCCGGAGACGAAGGCCGTGCGGAGGGTACCCATGGTGGTCTTGCGGTGGGCCTCGGACACGCGGCCCAGCGCCTCGCCATGGGCGCGTCCCCGCCGCAGGCCGATGAGGGCCGGTAGTCCTTGGGCCAATTCCATCAGCTGGTTGGCGAGGCGGTCGAGGCCCCGCGCGGCGAGCGCGACCCGGTCCTGCGTGTGGAGGCCGATGAGGATCATAAAGACCGGGACGAGCGGCAGTGTCAGCGCCACGATGAGCGCGCTCACCCAGTCGGCGAACAGGAGGCGGATCAGCACGGCGACCGGAACGACGGCGGCGGCGACCAGCGCCGGCAGGTATCGCGTGTAGTAGGAATCCAGTCCGTCAAGGCCCCGGCTGGCCAATGCGGAGACCGCACCGTGGCCCCGGGGCGCGTCGGACGGGCCGTCGGCCGCGTCGGCGTCCCGCCCGGCGGCTCCCGGCCGGCGCAGGGCGGAGTCGACCAGCCGCGCGCGCAGCGATTCCTTGGCGCCGAGCCCCGCGCGCTGCGCGGCCAGTTCGGTCGCCCAGACCGCGGCGGCGCGCAGTAGGACCCCGGCGCACCCCTCCCAGAGCAGCCGCCGGACGTCCGGGGTCCCGCCGCCGGCCAAGGTGGCGATGCCCGTGGCCAGTGCGCCCGCCAGCAGGATCATGCCCGCGGCCTTCAGCCCCGCCAGTCCGGCGAGCAGGGCCAGGGTCCGTCGGCCGCCGGTTCCGGCGGGGAGTTCGAGTTTCATGGCCGCCTAGACAATCGGGGAGACGGGGTGGGGCTCGGGGATGTGGGTCTCCGACAGCCGGCGGCGGAACACCCAGTACGTCCAGCCCTGATAGGCCAGGACAAGGGGCACGCCACATGCCGCGACGAACGTCATGAGCCGCAGCGTGTACGGCGACGACGACGCGTTCTCCACGGTCAGGTTGAACTCTGCGCCAAGGGTCGACGGGAGGACGTTCGGGTAGGCCGCGCCAAAGATCGCGGCCGCGCCGGCGACGAGAAACACTCCGGAAAGGACGAAGGTCCATCCCTCGCGCCCGGTCCGCGCGGCCCGCCACGCGCCGGCGACGGCCGCGGCCGCGGCGCCCACGGCCAGCCAGGTCCATGCCTTTCCGCCGACCGCCACCACCGCCACGGCCCACGCCGCGAGTGGAAGGAGCGCCAGGGGCAGCCACCGGGACAGGGCGCGGCCCGCACGGTGCCGCAGCTCGCCCTCCGTCTTCAGGCCCACAAACGCGAGTGCGTGCGCCAGGCAGAACAGCACCACGGCGGCTCCGCCCAGGACGGCGTAGCCGCTGAACCACGAGAAGGCGCCGCCCACGCGGTCCCCGTTGGCGTTGAGCGGGAGCCCCGTGGTGGTGAGGGCGAGCATGGCCCCGATGCCGAAGGCGGCCACGAACGAGCCAAGCGACATGGCCCAGTCCCACGCGTTGCGCGTGGACTCCCGGTGCGCCTTCCCGCGGTACTCGAACGCGACGGCACGGAAGATCAGGGCCAGCAGGACCATCACCAGGGGGAGGTAGAGCGCCGAGAACAGCGAGGCGTACCAGTAGGGGAAGGCGGCAAACGTCGCGCCCCCGGCCGTCAGCAGCCATACCTCGTTCCCGTCCCAGACGGGGCCGACCGTGTTGAGGAGGACGCGGCGCTGCGTCTCGTTGCGCGCGAACAGCTTCACCAGCATGCCGACGCCGAGGTCGAATCCCTCGAGGAAGAGGTAGCCGATCCAGAGGACCGCAATCAGGATGAACCAGAGGGTGGGCAGAAATTCCATGGCCGTTCCTTGCTCTAGTAGGCGAAGGCGAGCACGTCGCCGTCGTCGTTGGTGGCCCCGTCGCCGCGGTCGACGAGTTCGGGCATGGCGGAAGGCACGCCGCCGCGCACGTACCGCACCAGCAGCCGGACCTCGACGACGAGCAGGACGCCGTAGACCGCGCCCAGCGCCACCAGCGAGAACAGCAGTTCGCCCGCAGAGACGCCAGGCGAAACCGCCGCGGCCGTGTACATAAAGATCTGGTCGATGCCCTCGAACGAGGGGTTCGGGACGACGACGAAGGGTTGGCGTCCCATTTCAGTGAAGATCCAGCCGGCGGAGTTGGCCGCGAAGGGCGCGAGAATGCCCAGGACGGCTAGCCGGGAGATCCACTTGTTGTCCGGGACCGTTCCCTTGCGCGTGATCCACAGCGCGACCAGGGCGGCAAACGCGGCCAGCCCGCCGAAGGTGATCATCAGGCGGAAGCCCCAGTAGGTGACCTCCATCAGCGGCAGGTAGTTGATCTCTTGTCCGGCGCGCTCGCCGTACAGGGGGTCGTTGGGCAGATGGGTGCCGTACTTCTCCTGGTACTCCGGCAACAGGGTGTTGACTCCCTTGACCTCGGTCGTGAAGTCGTTGTTCGCGAGGAAGGACAGCAGGCCCGGGATCTCATAGACGCCCACGACGTCGTCGCACGTTGTCTGCCCGGATCCGCCCAGGTTGCCGACGGCCAAGACCGAGAACCCCGTGCCGTCGTGGCAGGCCGCCTCGGCGGCCGCCATCTTCATCGGCTGCTGCTCGAACATGAGCTGGGCCTGCGTGTGTCCGGTCAGCGCGACGCCGGCGAAGGAGACCATGGCGACGACGGCGCCCAGGCGCAGCGACTTGATCCACACGGAGTGGTCGGTCCGGTCTCGGGCGGCCCCCTGCGCCGGGTTCTCGCCGACGACGACGCGCCCGTCGGCGCCGACGGTGTCGATGCCGGTGGCGCGGCGCCGGTAGAGGTGGTACCAGGAGATGCCCAGCAGGAAGCCTCCGGCCACGGAGAACGCACCGAAGATCGTGTGCGGGAAGGTCACGAGCGCGGTGTTGTTGGTGAACACCGCCCAGGCGTCGGTCATCACGGCCCGGCCGTCCACGAGTTCAACGCCGACGGGGTGCTGCATCCACGAGTTTGCGACCAGGATGAAGTAGGCGGAGAGGATCGTGGCCAGGGAGGCCGCCCAGATGCAGGCCAGGTGAATGGCCTTGGGCAGGCGGTCCCAGCCGAAGATCCACAGGCCCAGGAAGGTCGATTCAACGAAGAACGCCAACAGGGCCTCCATCGCGAGCGGGGCGCCGAAGACGTCCCCGACGAAGCGGCTGTACTCGCTCCAGGCCATGCCGAACTGGAATTCCTGAACAATCCCGGTGGCAACGCCCATGATGAAGTTGATCAGGAAGAGCTTGCCCCAGAACTTGGTCATGCGCAGGTACTCGGGCTTGCCGGTACGGTGCCATGCGGTCTGCAGGACGGCGACGAGCATTCCCAGTCCGATCGTCAAAGGCACCATCAGGAAGTGGTACACGGTGGTGATGCCGAATTGCCATCGGGCTATTTCGAGCGGATCCATGGGCGTTCCTTCCAGCCGGGGCGGCCGTTGCGCCCACTCCTCCACAACTTCTACAGTTCGTAGAATAACTTATCTTCTACCGGATGTAGAACTATGGCAGAATTCGGTGTAAATTAGCTCTTGGAGACACTTGCGCCGCCGCCGTCCGCGCAGGCGAGCAACTTCTCCACACGATCGGCATCACTCTAAGGAACCGCATTGGCCACTCTTGGCGAACTAGAACGCGCAGTAATGGACCTGCTGTGGGACAGCGTCGAGGCCCGCACGGCCAACGACCTTCGCGACCTGCTCGCGCTGTCCACCGGCGACGTCGACGGCAAGGAACTCGCCGTGACGACCGTCCTCACGGTCCTCGCACGGCTGGAAAAGAAGCACCTCGTCACCCGCGAGCGCGACACGCGACCGCACCGCTACCGCGCGGTGACAAGCCGCGAGGAGCACACGGTAGAGCTCATGAACGAGGCGCTCGGCACGGTTATGGACCGCGAGGCCGTGCTGACCCGCTTCATCGGAGGCATCTCGGTGGAGGAGGCCGCGGCCCTTCGCCGTATCCTCAACGAGAACCAGACCGCCTAGCGCACGGGCACAATTCAATGCGGCGCACGTGCTGATCGCCTCCTACCTCCTCGCGGGCCTCGCGATCGTTCTGGCGTGGCCCGCACCCCTGGTTCTCTCGCGGGTGCCCTGGACGGCGCGCTCGCCGTTCACCGCGCTGATCCTGTGGCAGGCGATCGCATTGGCCGGCGGCCTCTCGATGATCGGAGCAATGCTCGTGTGGGGCCTGGAGCCCCTCGGCGACAACCTGATCACCGCCCTCGGCGGCCTGTGGACGGTCCTGACCGGCGGACCGCTCGCCCCGGCGCTGGAACCCGTCCACGTTTTTGCGTTGAGCACCGCGCTGCTGTTGGGCTCCCATCTGGTCTTTACCCTGCTGCTATCCACCTACCGGGTCACCCGGCAGAGGCACAAGCACAGGAGGCTGTTGGCGCTGCTCAGCGACCCCTCGCCCACGGAGCCGGGCACGGTGGTCCTGGCGCACGGCGCGCCGGTGGCCTATTGCCTCCCCGGATTCGGCGGTTCCCTGACGGTCCTGTCACGCGGCCTGCTGGACACCCTCGACGAGCAGGGATTGCGGGCCGTGATCGCCCACGAGCGGGCCCACCTGGACCAACGGCACGACCTGCTGGTGCTGGCCTTCGAATCGTGGCACCACGCGCTGCCGTGGCTGCCCACCTCGCGCCTGGCGCGGCGGGCCGTGCAGGAACTCATCGAGATGCTGGCGGACGACACGGCCCTGCGCCAGGTCTCCGCGGACACGCTGCTGCGCTCACTGGTTGCCGTCGCCTCGGGCGCCGCCTCCGCGCCCGGGACGGAGTCGGGACTGCCGGGCGAGGAGTTGTCCTCCATGCGGCTCAAGAGGCTTCTCTCCCCGGCGGGGCCGCTACCGGTGGCGGGCCGCGCGGGAGTGCTGGCCGTTGCCGCGCTGTTGGTGCTTCTGCCCACCACGCTACTGGTGGCCCCTGGGCTGCTCGGTTAGGGGCCGGCGGAGTCCACCCCGTCTCGGAAACGCGCGCGCCCCAGTCCGCCGGTTGCCACCAACGGTAGGCACCCATTCCGACCGCCGGATCGGGGATCCTCCCGCGGATACGGCCACCGTTGGCGTCCCCCTGGGAGAGCCTGCCCGGGCGCCGGTCTCTTGGCAACCGGTCGTGGGCGTACGAAAACCATTGGTGCTGGTGTCCAGCCGGATCAGGGATGGATCCTTCTCGGACCGCAGCCCGCACGTGACGGGCGGACGCATCTAGGCCGTCATATGCGGACAACAAGTTTTACTTAATGGATTTAGGTGTGCCTTACTAGACGTCGACCGTCTTGGAAGGATTCTGATGAGCTCAATGCCTCACACGGCCCCCGCGCCCTCGTCGCTCGACACCAATCTGCGTGCCAGCCACGCCCGTTCGCTGACGCGTCGGATGCTGGCGGGTGAGGGCGCCGTAGAGCTCACGGCTTATCGGGTCGGTGAGACTCTCTCCTCCGCGGTCCACGGCGTCTCCGGCAACGGACAGCTGGTCGTCGCCGACATCCCCAACCTCTTCCATTCGCTCGGCGCGTTCCACACTGCAGACCACATCGACGTGCGCATGGACATTCTCAAGGACTCCTCCGACCACGCCCTGGCCCTGCGCCTGGCCTCCCTGCACCTCCTGGGCACTCTGCGCTGGTGCCGGGACGCGGAGGAGGTGGCCGGGCTGGGCCTGCGGGGGCACCTGGCGGATCTGGTCGACGACCTGGGGCCTCGGGTGCGGGTGGGCGTGGTCGCGACCCAACGGCTCCTGCTACACGACTGCTCCGGCGTTACCGTTCATGACTTGGCCACCATTTCCGAGGCGGCCACCGCGGCGCCAGCGACGGACGCCCTGAATGGCGCCGTCCTGGCCACGACCACTGCAACCCTGGCCGAGATCGCCGATGCGGTGATGGATGGCCGGCTTCCCGGCTGGGCGGAGCGCCTCGACCTTCCCGACGCGGAGAACCTCGCCGTCGATCAGGCGCATTGTGTGGACGTGGACCGGCACTGCGTGACGCTGGCCCGCTTCAGCGAAGATCGGGCTTGGGTTGTACAGGTGCCGCTGCAGTTGCCGTCCCATGCCCTGCCGGGGCAGGACGGCGTCGCCGTCTGGCAGCAAGTGCTCGATGCGCTGCCCTCGCGGCGCGGTGTCGGCTCAGGGGCAGCCGATCTGCGCGGGGCAGGTCAAGCGACAGTGTAGGTGGCGCAGGTGGCGGTGTCGGTGACCTCGATGCCCTCGGCGGTGCACAGTAGGTCGGAGTTGTAGGAGCACTCGAGGCGATGGCAAGCGCCCACGTTGCCTGCCTCGGCCGTGATCGGCCGGCGGGCGTCCAGCTGCACGAAGGTTCCGCAGGAGGCTTGGGACTCGGCGCCGCTGATCGTGATGGCAAGGGCGTTGCAATCGTGGTTGTTGTTGAAGGAACAGGCGGTGGTCGCGCAGGTGCGCACTGCAGTGGTCATGGTGCTCAGCCTTGTCGGTCCGGGCCCAAGCGCTCGTGCCCGGGCGTTAGAGCAAGAATATGCCTCTTTGTGACGTGCGCAACCTCCGGCAAGATCATCCTTTCGTCGCACCCCGCGGCCGCCCGATTGGCTAGGCTCGAAAAATGGCCCGGGTTTCGGTGTTTCTCGCTACATCCGTCGCTCCGCATCCCGGCCCACCGCCAGCACGCACCGGGAACCACGCCGACCGCCGCGAGGGCCCGGCAGGAAAAGAGGAAGCACCCATGCTCGACACCCTGCAGGAATTCACCATATCGTTGCCCCCGCTCCTGCAGTGGGCGGGAGTTGCCCTCGTCTCGGCGATTCCGTTCGTGGAGTCCTACTTCGGATCGGTCCTCGGCGTACTGTCCGGAATGAACCCCGTGGTCGCCATCCTCGCCGCTGTCGTCGGCAACGTCTGCTCCATGCTGCTCTTCGTGCTGGGCGCGCACCGCGTCCGTTCGCGGATGGTCGGCGGCAGGGCGCCGGTCGAACCCACCCCGCGGCGCCGCAGGCTGAGGAACCTCTTCGACAAGTACGGCGTCGCCGGCGTCAGCCTCCTGGGTCAGACCGTCCTGCCCAGCCAGATCACGTCGGCCGCCATGGTGTCCTTCGGCGCACCGAAGAATGTCGTGATCCTGTGGCAGATCATCTCGATCGTGGTCTGGGGCGCGGCCTTTGGCATCCTGGCCTGGCTGGGATTCTCTCTGGTCGCCTAGGCCACGCCAGCACGGCGATGCGCGCCCGTCGCCCGCGCATCAGGCGTCGATCTGCTCCCTGTCGAGCCGCTCGGCCCCCGAGACGATGAACTCCTTGCGCGGGGCCACGTCGCTTCCCATCAAGAGATCGAACACCTGCTCGGCGCGCTCCGCGTCCGCGATGTTGACCCTCCGCAGCGTCCGGTGGCGCGGATCCATGGTTGTCTCGGCCAGCTGTCCGGCATCCATCTCGCCAAGGCCCTTGTAGCGCTGGATGGGCTCCTTGTACTTCTTGCCCGCCGTTTCCAGGTCCTTCAGCACCCGGCGCAGCTCCGCGTCCGAGTAGGTGTAGACCATCTCGTTCTCCTTGGCGCCGTGGTTGACGACCTCCACGCGGTGCAGCGGAGGCACGGCGGCAAACACCCTGCCGTTCTCCACCATGGGCCGCATATAGCGGAAGAACAGCGTCAGCAGCAGCGTCCGGATGTGCGCGCCGTCGACGTCGGCGTCCGTCATCAGGACCACCTTGCCGTACCGGGCGGCCGAAAGGTCGAAGCTGCGGCCCGACCCCGCGCCGACCACCTGGATGAGCGCGGCACACTCCGCGTTGGAAAGCATGTCCCCAACGGAGGCCTTCTGGACGTTGAGGATCTTGCCGCGGATCGGCAGCAGCGCCTGGAAGTCGGACGAGCGGGCCAGCTTCGCCGTTCCGAGCGCGCTGTCGCCCTCCACGATGAAGAGTTCGGAGCGCTCGACGTCGTCGCTACGGCAGTCCGCGAGCTTCGTGGGCAACGAGGAGGTCTCCAGCGCGCTCTTGCGGCGCTGGGTCTCCTTGTGCACGCGGGCGGAGATGCGCGACTTCATCTCGCTGACGATCTTTTCCAGGAGCTGCGCCGACTGTGCCTTGTCGGCGCGGGCCGACGAGGACAGCCGCGCGCCGAGTTCCTTCTCAACGACGCGGGTGACGATCTGCCGTACGGCGGACGTCCCGAGAATTTCCTTCGTCTGGCCCTCGAACTGCGGTTCGGCCAGGCGGACGGTCAACACGGCCGTCATGCCGGCCATCACGTCGTCCTTCTCGATCTTGTCGTTGCCGGCCTTCAGCTTGCGCGAGTTCGCCTCGACGGACTTGCGGAAGGTCTTCAGGAGCGCCTGTTCGAAGCCCGACTGGTGTGTGCCGCCCTTTGGGGTGGCGATGATGTTGACGAAGCTGCGCAGCGAGGTCTCGTAGCCGATTCCCCAGCGGACGGCGATGTCCACCTCGCAGACCCGCTCGACGTCGGTGATGTGGCTGCGGCCGTCGGCGTCGAACACGGGGACGGACTCCTTGAACGTCCCGGAGCCCTGGATGCGCCAAATGTCCGTGACGGCGGGGTCGTTCGCGAGATAGTCGACGAACTCCGAGATGCCGCCGTCATGGTGGAAGACCTCCTCCACGGGGCCGGCTTCGCCGGGAGTCCCGGCGAGCCTGCGCTCGTCGCGCACGTCGATCTTGAGGCCGGGGACCAGGAACGACGTCTGCCGCGCGCGGGCCTGGAGCTCCTCGTAGGAGAACTTTGCGTCCTTCGTGAAGATCTGCCGGTCCGCCCAGTAGCGGATCCGGGTGCCGGTGACGCCACGCTTGGCCTTGCCGACGACGTCCAGCACCGAGTCCTCGACGAACGGCGTGAACTGCGCGTCCGGCTTCGCCTTGCCGGAATCCGCGAAACGGCCCGGCTCGCCGCGGCGGAACTGCATCCGGTAGGTCTTGCCGCCGCGGTCCACCTCGACGTCGAGGCGGGTGGACAGCGCGTTGACCACGCTCGCGCCGACGCCGTGCAGGCCGCCCGACGCGGTGTAGGAGCCACCGCCGAACTTGCCGCCCGCATGCAGCTTCGTGAAGACCACCTCGACTCCGGAAAGTCCGGTCTTGGGCTCCGCGTCGACCGGGATGCCCCGACCGTCATCGTGGATCTCGACGGAGCCGTCGGCGTGCAGAATCACCTTGATGCTCTGTCCGTGGCCCGCGAGGGCCTCGTCCACGGAGTTGTCGATGATCTCCCAAAGGCAGTGCATCAGGCCGCGCGAGTCCGTCGAGCCGATGTACATGCCGGGGCGCTTACGCACGGCCTCGAGGCCCTCGAGCACCGAGAGATGCCGGGCGTTGTACTCAGAACTCGGTGCCACGCGTGTGCGCTCCTTGCCTTCAACGGGGAATCTGACCGTCTCCAGATTAGTCCGCAATGCCGGGGTTTCCGGGCTCCCCCGCCGGGCGCCCGCGGCCCCGGTTACCAAAACGCGTCCCGTTTGTGACCGGGTCGACGCTACGCGGTGAGCGAAAGGCACCCCGAATTGCGATGGATTGGCGGTCCGGGCTGGTTGTATTGGGTGTACCAGAACTAAGGAGGTCGTCATGACGGCAACATCAGTGGCAACTCGCGGACTCACTTCCCTGGATCGCTGCGACCGCTGCGGTGCACAGGCATACGTCCGTGCGGTCTTGGGGACCTCGGGCGGCGAGCTTCTCTTCTGCGGACACCACGCCCGCGCGGTGGAACCAAAGCTCCGCCCCCTGACCACCGAGTGGCAGGACGAGACGAACCGGCTGCACGAAAAGCCCTCGTTCGACGACGAGGACTAGTCCGGATCGAATAGACGTGTGAAATGAAGTGTGGGCCCCGGCGAAAACGCCGGGGCCCACACTTTTGTCCAAGGCGGCCGGCGGGCCGCCCGGGTTCTAGTCCAGGTAGTCGCGCAGAACCTGGGACCGCGACGGGTGGCGCAGCTTCGACATCGTCTTGGACTCGATCTGCCGGATTCGCTCGCGGGTCACGCCGTAGACCTTCCCGATTTCGTCTAAAGTCTTCGGCTGACCGTCGGTCAGGCCGAATCGCATGGCGACGACGCCGGCCTCGCGTTCCGACAGGGTGTCCAGGACGGAGTGCAACTGCTCCTGCAGCAACGTGAAGCTCACGGCGTCCGCGGGGACAACGGCCTCGGAGTCCTCGATCAGGTCGCCGAACTCCGAATCGCCGTCCTCGCCCAGCGGCGTATGCAGCGAGATGGGCTCGCGGCCGTACTTCTGGACCTCGACCACCTTTTCCGGGGTCATGTCCAGTTCCTGGGCCAATTCGTCCGGGGTGGGTTCGCGACCAAGGTCCTGGAGCATCTGGCGCTGGACGCGGGCCAGCTTGTTGATGACCTCGACCATGTGGACGGGGATGCGGATGGTGCGCGCCTGGTCGGCCATGGCGCGCGTGATCGCCTGGCGGATCCACCAGGTGGCGTAGGTGGAGAACTTGAAGCCCTTGGTGTAGTCGAACTTCTCCACCGCGCGGATCAGGCCGAGGTTGCCTTCCTGGATCAGGTCCAGGAACAGCATGCCGCGTCCGGTGTAGCGCTTGGCCAGCGACACCACGAGGCGGAGGTTGGCCTCGAGCAGGTGGTTCTTGGCGATCTTGCCGTCGTGGACGATCTGCTCAAGGTCCCAGCGAAGCCGCTTGTCCATGGAGTCGTCCGCGGAATTGAGCTTCTCGGTGGCGAAGAGGCCCGCCTCGATGCGCAGCGCGAGGTCGACTTCCTGCTCGGCGTTGAGCAGCGCGACCTTGCCGATCTGCTTGAGGTAGTCCTTGACCGGGTCGGCGGTGGCGCCCGCCACCAGCACCTGCTGCTGCGGGGCGTCGTCCTCGTCGGAGGTGATGATGAATCCCCGGGACTCCTCCTCGGGCTCCGCGGCGGCCACGACCGGGCCTTCCTCGGGATCGGCGGGGTCGGCGGCGCCGTCGGTCTCCGGCGCCTCTGCAGTGGCGGCCTTGGAGGCGCGCTTGCGCGCCGGTGCGGCGTCTGCGACCGGGGCTCCGCCGGCGGCGGATGCTTCCTTCGCGGCCTTGTTGCGGGCACGCGTCTTGGCGGACTTCTGCTGTGGCGTTTCCACGGCGTCGTCGGCGGCGGCGTCGACCTCGGCCGCGACTACTGGCGCGTTGCCCCGGCTGGTTGCTGCCTGGGAGCTCGAATCGGAAGCTGGCACGAATTACCTTTCTCACGGATGTCCGCGGTGCAACCACATGGGTAACACCACTATGACCCTGTCAAGTCCGGGTCCCGTCGCGAGACGGTTCGGAAGCAGGGTCCAGTATTTTCAACGCCTGCCTCCGACCTTTTGTTCCCACCCCGAAAGGGCTGAACCGGGATCCGCCGAGGCGGTCCAAGGACACGGACCCAACCGGGTCTGCGACCTACAGTCTCTCACGTTTCCGCGCCAGGCATGTCACGCGGGGCCGCGCCGCGCTTCCACGCGGTGCCCGGGGCCCGCGCCCAGCCGGGAAGTCGGCCCAGGTCGAGGAACGCCTTCAGCCCGACCGCCAGCGCATAGTCCGGATCGCCCTTCAGGCAGGCATCCAACAGTGCGGCGGCCGCGCTGCTGCGCCCTCTGGCCCACTCGATCCATGCCAGCACGCACAGCAGGGCGCATCGGTCCTCCCCCTGCGCGGCAGCGAGCAGGGACGTCCCCAGATCCCAGAGCCGGTCAACGCGGACCCAGTCTGGCGCGGCGGCCGCGGTGCCCATCAGAAACTCCTCGAGCGCGGCGGGTGCCTCTCCGCCGGCATCGAGCGTGACGACCGCGGACAGCCCCGCCGCGGCGGTGGTCCCGGCGGCGAACGGGAGCACGTCGCGCACGGAGAAGTCGTGAAGTCCTGCCAACAGGATGCCGGTTTCCAACGGGTCGCCGCCCAGCCTCTTCCGCGCCTGATCCGGTTCCAGCTCCAGCGCGTCGCACCAGCGCCGGAGGAAGCCCGACGGCTCCGGTGAGCCGACCACGCCGTCCGTGATGGAGTCCACCATGTCCCGCACCGCGACGGTGCCCGGCCAGGCCGCCGACGTGGTCCCGTCCCAGTGGTCCAAGCCCGGGCTGCTGCCGCCGAACTGCAGCTCCAGGTTGGCGTCCGAAAGCCAGATGCTCTCCAGCGCATGGCCATCGGCCGGACAGCACAAGAGGTCGGTGCAGAAGTGCGACCGCCAGCCGCCCGCGCCGACGTGCCAGGCATCGGGAACCGCGATGGACCTTTGCGCCAAGTGCTCGGCGACGGACCGAACCAACAGGCCGTGGGGCGGCTGCCCGTCCGGGGACGCGACCCTGGAACGGGAGTAGGTGACGATGAACGCGGCGGAGGCCTCCGTCATCTCGTCGAGGTACCGCCCGCACCTGCGCGCATGCCGCCGCGCCGCGGCGGGCGACGCGTCCTCCGGCGGCAGGTCCACCCGGAGCGTTGCCACCAGCCTGACTCCCGTGGTCACCAGGAGGACCATGCTGTTCTGCGGATGGAACCCCAGCATGTGGGGAACCAGGGAAAGGACGCCTTCGGCGTCGGCGACGGAGAGCAGGTTCGTTGAGGTGTCCATGGACCTACCCTCGGGCCGGGCCCCGTCGGCGCGGGACGCGTCCCTGCCGACTGTGGACACGGGCGCCCGTCCACTCGAGGTTCTTCCCTGTGGAGGGCTGGGTCGCCGGCGGCCAGGGAGCGTTCCGCTCTACCGGCCGGGAGCCCCGCCACCCCGGCGCCGCCGAGCGATCGCCTCCCGCCACGGCGGGACGACAATCCCGCGCTCGGCCATGCGGCGCCGCGCCTGCCGCCGGGAGACTGCCATCCCCGCCGCGCCGAGCGCGAGCGGCACGAACTGGAAGGAGAGCGCCAGCCTGAAAGCGTCGAGGTTGTACAGCTCCCCGCTGCGTCCGGCGGCCGCGAACTGGAGGTCCATCAGCGCCCCAACCGCGTAAACGGTGACCAGGGCCGCCAGGAAACCGCCGACGTTCACGATTCCGGTGGCGGTGCCGGTGATGTGCGGCGGATTGAAAGTCCGCGCAAAGTCGAAGCCGATCATCGAACCGGGACCGCCGAGCGCCACGAGGACCATCATGGTGACAAGGACCCACAGCGGAGCCTTGCCCGGCCACAGGAGCACCGTGGCCCACGAGAGGGCCACCCCGGCCACGATGCCGAACGCGAGCGTCGAGCGCCGCAGCGGATGCCGGGACACCGCTCCGCCGAACACGGGACCGAACGCGAGCGCGACCACCACAAAGATGGACATGAGTCCCGACGCCAGCGCGGGCGAGAGTCCCTGCCCGGACACGAGGAACGGGTAGCCCCAGGCCAAGAGGAACACGTTGGTGCTGAACTGGGTGGCGAAATGGGTCCAGAATCCCAGCCGCGTTCCCGGCTCCTTCCAGGCATCGGCCAGCATCGCCAGGGTCTTCGGTCGTGATCCTGCGGCGGCGCGAATTGGCGTCCCGGGCTGGTTGCGGACGGCGATGACGGAGAGCGCGAACGCCAACACGCCGAGCGCCGAAAGCGACAGGAACGCGTTGGTCCAGCCCGACCAGCGCAGCAGGGCGACGAACGGGACAAGGCTTATCAGCTGGCCCAGCTGACCGATCATGCCGGTGAACTGCGTGAGCATGGGAATCCTGTAGCCGGAGAACCAGGCCGGCAGCAGGCGGATCACGGACACGAAGGTCATGGCGTCGCCGGCGCCCACAAAAAAACGCCCCACCAGTCCCGCGGTCACCGAGTCGGCCAGCGCCAGCAGCCCCTGGCCGAGGACCATCAGCAGCGCCCCGCCGGCGATCATTGCCCGCGGGCCCAAACGGTCCACCAGCAGCCCCACCGGGATCTGCAGGCCGGCGTAGACAACCAGCTGCACCACACTGAAGGTCGCGAGGACGGAGGCGGTCGCGTCGAAGCGCTCGGTCGCCTCCAGCCCGGAGACGCCGAAGCTGGTGCGTTGGGTGACGGCCACTAGATAAGCGAAGACGGCCGCGCCCCACACCCACCACGATCGTGCCGTGTCCAGCCCGGGGGTCCGGGCTGTCACCGCCCTGGCTCGTCGGTGGGATCGCCGGTTTGGCCGATCAGGAACGCTTCGGCGGCCGAGGCCAGGTCTTCGCCGTCGGGCAGCGACTCGTTGGGATCCAGCAGCAGCGAGCGCCGCTCGGCGTCGGGCGCATGCTCGTCGAAGCGCTCCTCGAACTTCGACACCATGCGTGCGATGTCCGGGGATCCGGCCACCTGCTCGTCGATCTGCCCCTCCACGCGGCGGGCGGACTCGCGCAGGCGGTCGGTGGGCAGACCCAGGCCCAGGGCTGCGCCCAGGAACTCGAGGGCGGCGACCGCGGCCTGCGGGTATTCGGCCTCGGCCAGGTAGTGCGGGACGTGGATCGAGTAGCCGACGGCGTCGCGACCCGCCTCGCCGAGCTTGATTTCGACCAGTTGCGACACGGACGCCGGAAGCTCCGCCGTCGGGTTCCACGTCGATATGCCCTCGCCGAGGTCCGGACGGTTTCCGTGCACGGTGACGCCGAGGCGTCGCGTGTGCGGAACCGGCATCGGCACGGCACCGAACGACGCCGCCAGCCGCACGTTGAGGGCCTCGGCCAGAAGCACGACGGCGGTGGCAAAGCGTTCCCACTGCAGGTCCGGCTCGGGTCCGGTCAGGAGCAGGAAGTCCTTTCCGAGCCCGTCGGTCAGGCGGTAGAGCTCGATGCGCGGCGTCTGGTACGCGGCGAAGTGGTCACCCAGGAAGGACACCTGGGGCCGGCGCTCCCGGTAGTTCACGAGCTGGTCGGCGTCGAAGGTCGCCACCAGCTGGGGATCCAGCGCGTCCATGAGCTGCGCGCGAACCTGCGCGACCGAGTGGCCGGCATCGACCTGCCCGTCGATCGCCACGATCAGGCCCAGGCCCTGAAGGCGGATGTCGTCAATGACCTCGTGGTTGAGCCTGACGAGGGACAGCGGATCGAGCATGGCGTCTCCTTCCAGGTCTGCGGACGGTCCATGGGCGTTAACGGCGGGGGTGCCCTGATTTCTTCCCAAGCCCTCCCACTCTATCCGGGCGGACCGTTCGGACCGTGTGGCCCGGTCGGCGGGGGCGCCTGCCACTACGATCGGAGGAACACCATGACCACCAGTAGTCAACCGTGCCGGACAGCCATGGCGACCGGCGCATTAAGGACAGGTTCCGTGATCAACGCCAGCGATCTCAAGCTGACAGCCGTATCGGCCGACATCCAGCGGGTCTCCGCCGACGCCGTCGTCATCGGCGTGGCCCAGGCGCCCTCCGGCTCCACCGCGGGGGCACGGCTCCTCGCCTCGCCGCTGTCCCAGAACGAAACGTCCGCGCTGGAGGCGTCGCTCTCCGCGCTCGGCGTCACGGGCGCTCCCGACGACGTGCGCCGGCTGCCCGCCACCGACGGGATCAAGGCCGACGTGATCGTCCTGACCGGGTTGGGCCGGGTCGACGGCGAGATCGTGGACCACGAGGCGCTCCGTAGGGCCGCCGGCGCCGCAGCCCGCGAGTCGGGCGGGCTCCGCCGCGTCGTCTTCGCCCTTCCCGCGCCGACCGTGGAAGCGGCCGCGGCTGTCGCCGAGGGTGTCGCGCTAGGCGCCTACAGCTTCGCCAACCACCGGTCGTCCCCGCGCTCCGCCGCGGACACCAAGCGCCCGCTGACCGACGGCGTGGTGGCGACCGCCGCGTCGGCCGACAAGGCCCTGCCCTCGGCGCTGAAGCGGGCCGCCGTCGTCGGCCGCGCCGTGCGCGGAATCCGCGACCTGGTCAACACGGCGCCGAACGTCCTCTACCCGGAGTCCTTCGCCCAGGCGGCCCGCGACGCCGCCAAGCCCCACCAGGTCAAGGTCACCGTCCTGGACGAAAAGCGCCTCGAGAAGGACGGCTACGGAGGACTCGTCGGCGTCGGTCGCGGCTCCGAACGTCCGCCCCGGCTGGTCAAGGTGGACTACTCCCCCGCAAAGCCCGCCGCCCACGTCGCCATCGTCGGCAAGGGCATCACGTTCGACACGGGCGGGATCTCCCTCAAGCCGCCGGCAAACATGCACCTGATGAAGTCGGACATGGCGGGGGCGGCCACCGCGCTTCAGGCGGTCCTCGCCATCGCCGAACTCGGCCTGCCGGTCCGCGCCACCGCCTGGCTCTGCCTCGCGGAGAACATGCCGTCCGGGTCCGCGACCCGGCCGGGCGACGTCGTGACGATGTTCGGCGGCAAGACGGTGGAGATCCTCAACACCGATGCCGAGGGGCGCCTGGTCATGGCGGACGGGATCGTCGCCGCGGGCGAGGACCAGCCGGACGCCATCATCGACATCGCGACCCTCACGGGCGCACAGCTGATCGCGCTCGGCAACCGCACCGCGGGGATCATGGGCGACGACGCCGTCCGCGACGCGCTCAAGGCCGCGGCCGACCACGCCGGCGAGACCGCCTGGCCGATGCCGCTGCCCGAGGAGTTGCGCCCCTCGATCGACTCGCAGGTGGCCGATCTGGCGAACATTGGCGAACGCCACGGCGGGATGATGACCGCCGCCGTCTTCCTGCGTGAATTCGTGGGAGAGACGGACGGCCGGCGCATCCCTTGGGCCCACATGGACATCGCTGGCCCGGCCTTCAACGAGGGTGCCGCCTATGGCTACACGCCGAAGAACGCCACGGGATCCAGCCTGCGCACGCTGCTGGCCTACGCGGAGGATCTGGCGGCGCGCTAGCGACGTCCCTGGCCCGCGCCGCTGCCCATGGCGGGTCGCGGCGCGGGCGTGAACGGCGTCACGTAGCGGCGATCCCTCGGTCACGTCGTGTGGATACGCACCTGCCATGCGGCTAAGGTAAATCTGAAACATCACTAGGCAATACCGGAGCGGAACACCCGCCGCGACCGGAGCACCCAAAGGACGGCCCCCGCACGGCGGGGACCAAACACACGCGAGGGAGCGTTCACGTGGCCGATACGGCAACAACGCAAGAATTCGACGTCCTGATCCTCGGCGGCGGAAGCGCCGGCTACTCGGCCGCGCTCCGCGCCGTGCAGCTGGGCTTCACGGTCGGTCTGGTGGAGAAGGGCAAGCTGGGCGGCACATGCCTGCACACCGGCTGCATCCCCACGAAGGCGTACCTGCACTCGGCGGAACTGGCGGAGAACGCACGCGAAGGCGCCAAGTACGGCATCAACACCACTCTGGACTCCATCGACATGGGCGCCGTCCGCAGCTATAAGGACGGCATCGTCGCCGGCAAGTTCAAGGGGCTGTCCGGCCTGCTGAAGATGAAGAAGGTCAACGTCATCGAGGGCAACGGCCGCCTCGTCGGCAAGGACACCATCGACGTCGACGGCGTTCAGTACAAGGGCAAGAACATCATCCTCGCCACCGGGTCCACCTCCAAGACCATGGGCATCGAAATCGGCGGGCGCGTCCTCACGTCCACCGAGGCCCTGAACATGGAGTCCATCCCGAAGAGCGCGATCGTGCTCGGCGGCGGCGTCATCGGCGTCGAATTCGCCTCCGTGTGGAAGTCCTTCGGCGTCGACGTCACGATCGTCGAGGGCCTGCCCAGCCTGGTTCCGAACGAGGATCCGGCCATTATCAAGGTCCTCGAACGCGCCTTCAAGAAGCGCGGCATCAACTTCAACACCGGCGTCTTCTTCGAGAAGGTGGAGCAGGACGACTCCGGCGCCAAGGTCACGCTCGCCGACGGCAAGGTCCTCGAGGCGGAGATCGTTCTCGTGGCCGTCGGCCGCGGCCCGGTCACGGAGGGACTCGGCTTCGAGGAGCAGGGAGTCACCGTGGACCGCGGCTTCGTGATCACCAACGAGCGCCAGCACACCGGCGTCGGCAACATCTACGCGATCGGCGACATCGTTCCCGGCGTTCAGCTGGCCCACCGCGGCTACCAGCACGGGATCTTCGTGGCCGAGGAGATCGCGGGCCAGAACCCGGTGGTCATCGAGGACATCAACATCCCGAAGGTCACCTACTGCGAGCCCGAGATCGCATCGGTCGGCTACTCCGAGCCCAAGGCCAAGGAGAAGTTCGGCGACGACCAGATCGAGGTCCAGGAGTACAACCTGGCCGGCAACGGCAAGAGCTCCATCCTCGGGACCGCGGGCATCATCAAGATGGTCCGCGTGAAGAACGGTCCCATCGTCGGCGTCCACGGCGTCGGCGGCCGCATCGGTGAACAGATCGGCGAGGCCCAGCTGATCGTGAACTGGGAGGCCTACCCGGAGGACGTGGCGCAGCTGCTGCACGCCCACCCGACCCAGAACGAGGCCCTGGGCGAGACCGCACTCGCCCTGGCGGGCAAGCCGCTCCACGGCTAGCACCCGCCGCGCACCCCGGTCCGCGCCTACAAGGGCGGGGACCGGGGTGCACTAAGCTCAACAGAAGCCATACTTGGCCGCTTCAGCAACGCCGCCGGCCGCCACATGAAGATACATAGTTTTGAAGGAGAACGGGGACGCCATGTCTGAAACCGTGAACTTGCCAGCCCTCGGTGAGAGTGTCACCGAAGGCACCGTGACGCGCTGGCTCAAGCAGGTCGGAGACCGCGTCGAGGTCGACGAGCCGCTGCTGGAGGTCTCGACCGACAAGGTCGACACCGAAATCCCGTCGCCCGTCGCCGGCGTCATCGAAGAGATCCTCGTCGCCGAAGACGAGACGGCCGACGTCGGAGCGCCGCTCGTGCGCATCGGCGACGGTTCCGGCTCCGAGGCGCCCGCCGCGGAGCCCGCGTCAGACGCGGAGCCCGCCAAGGCCGAGGCGGAGGATTCCTCCTCCGAGGACCAGCCGGTCGCCGAGCCGTCGACCGAGAAGGAACCCGAGGCCGAGGCCAAGGCCGCAGCCCCCGCCGGTTCCGGCGAAGGCACCGAGGTCACGCTTCCCGCCCTCGGAGAGAGCGTCACCGAAGGCACCGTGACCCGCTGGCTGAAGCAGGTTGGCGACGAGGTCGCCGTGGACGAGCCCCTCTTGGAGGTCTCCACGGACAAGGTCGACACCGAGATTCCGTCGCCCGTCGCCGGCACCCTCCAGGAGATCCGCGTTGGAGAGGACGAGACCGCAGAGGTCGGCTCCGTCCTGGCGGTCATCGGCTCCGGTGCGGCCCCCGCAGCCGCCGAGGAGGCCCCGAAGGAAGAGGCCCCCAAGCAGGAAGCCCCGAAGGAGGAGGCTCCCAAGCAGGAGGCACCCAAGGAGGCTCCCGCAGCCAAGCCAGCCCCGGCCGCCGAGGCGCCGAAGGAGGCCGCTCCCGCCGCCGCACCGCAGGAGGCTGCTCCCGCAGCGGCCCCGTCCGGCGACGGCTACGTCACGCCGCTGGTGCGTCGCCTCGCGGCGCAGAACAACATCGACCTGTCGGCCCTCACGGGGACGGGCGTTGGCGGACGCATCCGCAAGCAGGACGTCCTTGATGCCGTGGAGGCCTCGTCCTCCGCTCCAGCGGCGGCTCCGTCGGCCGCCCCGGCCGCCAGCTCCGCTCCGGCCAAGGCTGCCGCGGCGCCGTCGTCCCTCCGCGGGACGGTGGAGAAGGCCCCGCGCATCCGCCAGGTCATCGCCCGTCGCATGCGGGAGTCGCTTGATGTCTCGACGCAGCTGACGCAGGTCCACGAGGTGGACATGACGCGCATCGCCAAGCTGCGCACCAAGGCCAAGGACTCCTTCCTCGCCACCAACGGCACCAAGCTGACGTTCCTGCCCTTCATTGCCAAGGCCGTGGCCGAGGCGCTGAAGCAGCACCCGAAGCTCAACGCCTCCTACGACGAGTCCAAGCAGGAGATCACCTACTACAACGCCGAGCACCTCGCGATCGCGGTGGATACGGACAAGGGTCTGCTGGTCCCCGTCATCTCCGACGCGGGCGACCTCAACCTCGCGGGCATCGCCGGGAAGATCGCCGATGTTGCCGCACGCACGCGCAGCAACAAGATCTCTCCCGACGAGCTCTCCGGCGGAACGTTCTCCATCACGAACATCGGTTCGGTCGGCGCCTTGTTCGACACCCCGATCATCAACCAGCCCCAGGTTGCCATCCTGGGCACCGGCGCGATCGTCAAGCGCGCCGTGGTGGTCACGAACGCGGACGGCGACGACACGATCGCCATCCGCCACATGATGTACCTCTCGCTGACGTACGACCACCGCCTGGTGGACGGCGCGGACGCGGGCCGCTTCCTGCAGACCCTGCGGGCGCGCCTCGAAGACGGCGCGTTCGAGGCCGATCTGGGTCTCTAGACCGGACGCTGCGCGGAGACGCGCGTCGGCGACTCTGACAGCTGCACGGTGGCGCCCGTGGACGGTTCCCCAGGAACCGTCCACGGGCGCTCTTGTGTGCCGTGGAACGGCGGACGGGCGGACTCAAGGCACGGCCCCGGCACACGAAACATGGCGGGACCGCCGGTGCGTCGCGAATAGACTGGTGACATGGACTTTCTCTTGACACTTCTGCTGTTCCTGCACATTCTCGGGGCGGCCGCGCTGGTCGGCGGCTGGCTCGCGCACTTCAAAACGCCGACGGTCGGCGTCTGGCAGTGGGCCGGAGCCCTGACCCAACTTCTGACCGGCCTGCTGATGGTCGGCCTCGCCGAGATGCAGGACTCCACGCTGGACTATGTCTGGGTGGCCGTCAAGCTCCTCATTGCCCTCGTCGTTGCCGTCGCAGCGTTCCTGGGACGACGCAGGGTGAAGGCGGGCGAGGACGTCCCGAAGGGCCTGGCGCACGCCGTCGGCGGCATGGCGCTGGTGAACATCGCCGTCGCGGTCTTCTGGGGCTGACAAGCGCGTCCACCAACGGCGGGGCTGCCTAGTGGCGGTCCCGCCGTTGGTGTATGCCCGCCCGGCGTCCCGTCCTAGGATGGCAGGTGGGCCGCCGCACCGGCGGCCAATAAGCAATTCCTGGAGGAGTAACCATGGCTACAACTCGTTCCGCCCGCACCCTTTGGAGCGGCGACCTGTTCACCGGCAGCGGCCAGACCACCTTCGAGACGTCGGGCATTGGAACCTTCGACGTCACGTGGAAGGCCCGCGCGGAGCAGTCCGAGGGCAAGACCAGCCCCGAGGAATTGATCGCCGCCGCCCACGCGTCCTGCTATTCGATGGCGCTGAGCAACATCCTCAAGGAGGCCGGCTTCACTCCGGAGAGCCTGCAGACCACGGCGGAAGTCGACTTCGACACGAGCAACGGTCCGCTGATCTCCGAAATCCGCCTCAAGCTCGTGGCCACCGTTCCGGGAATCGACGAGGAAACCTTCCAAAAGAGCGCGCAGGCCGCCAAGGAGGGTTGCCCGGTGTCCAAGGCACTCGCCTCGGTCCCGAGCATCACCCTCGACGCCAAGCTGGCCTCCTAGCGACCGACGCCGTGTGGCGCCCGTCCCGGCCGATGGCCGGCGGCGGGCGCCCGTCGTCGTGTGGCGTCGGTGTCGGCCGGCCTCCGCGCTCCGTCGCGCCCCAACCTAGCGGCCCTCGGTGGCCCGGACCGGTACGGCCTCCGCGCGGCCCGTCTGCGGGCGCGGCGGCAGCGGCGCGGGCTGGAGGGAGCGGTAGCCGGCAAGCAGGGGCGGACGCTGGGTCGGGATTTCCCGGAGCATCTCCTTCAGCACCGCGACGCCCTGCTCAAGCTGGGGGTCCTCTCCCGCCGCGTAGGCATGCGGCGGGTACGGGACCTCGATGTCCGGCGCGACCCCACGGTTCTCGATCCCCCAGCCGACCCCGCCGGCGAACCAGGTCGCGTAGCGCGGCTGCGTGACCTTGGTGCCGTCGGCAAGATCGAACAGGTTGTCGATGCCGACCACGCCGCCCCACGTGCGCATGCCGACCACGGGGCCGATGGCCCGCAGTTTGGCCACCTGGGTGATGATGTCGCCATCCGACCCGGCCCACTCGTCGGCGATCACCACCACGGGCCCGCGCGGCGCGCTGGATGGGTAGGTGCCGGTGCGCGTCTCCCGGGCCATGGTCCAGGCCGTCACCTTGCGCCCAATGAGCTCGGCCACCAGCTGAGACGTGTGCCCTCCGCGGTTCCGCCGCACATCAACGATCAGCGCGTCCAGCTCGGTTTCGGTGTCCAGGTCGCGGTGCAGCTGGGCCCACCCCTGCGCGGCCATGTCCGGGATGTGCAGGTAGCCGAATCCGCCTTGGGAAGCCTCGCGCACCGTGCGGCGGTTGCCGGCCACCCAGTTCTGGTAGCGCAGGCGCTGCTCGTCCCGCACCGGGACGACGGCGACCCGCCGCACCTCCCCCGGCCTGCGGCTGTTCGGCCCGCCCTGGATGGTGAGCTCGACGGCGCGTCCCGCCGCGCCCTCCAGCAGTACGTCCGGCCCGCCGTCGTGGGGGGTCCGCTGGCCGTCGACCGCCAGGATCGCGTCTCCCGCGCGGACGGCCACGCCCGGCGCGCTGAGGGGCGAATAGGCCTGAGGATCCGAGGATTCGCCCTCGAGCACCGCGGCGATCCGCCAGAGGCCGTCCGCGCGGACCAGGTCGGCGCCGAGCAGCCCCTGGCGCCCGGCGCCCGGTTCGACCGCGGCGAAGGGCGAGACGTAGGCGTGCGAGGTGCCCAGTTCTCCGTGCATCTCCAACAGGATGTCCACCAGATCGTCGTGGCTTCCCAACCGGGCGATGAGCGGCCGGTACTTTTCCGCGATGCCCGGCCAGTCAAGCCCCGCCATGTCCCCGGTCCAGAAGAAGTCGCGCTGCAACCGCCAGGCCTCGTTGAACGCCTGCTCCCAGACCTTGGCCGGATCGAGCTCCACGCGGATGCGGCTGAGGTCCAGCGTGTGCGAGTCCGGGGAGGAGGTCTCCAGCGAACGGTCCACGGGCACGCTGCGCACCTGCTGCCCGTCCACGTAGACGAGCCGGCGTTTGCTGCCGCTGACCCGGTACGACTTCAGCCGCGGCACCAGCGTCGTCACCCGGCGGTCGAGGTATTCGAAGCGTTCGAGCCGGAGCGCCGGAACATCCGAGTCCGGACCGCGACCATCGCCGGTGACACCAGTCGACTCGTCGACCAGCCACAACAGTCCCTTCTCGACGGCCACGAGGCGGCTGTAGCGGCCCTGTGCGACCGGCACCGCGAAGAGCCGCTGCCCGATTCCCTCCTCGACGACCCAGGTTGTGGCCGGTTCGTCCGCGCCCCCGACGCGGCGCGCACCGTTGACCGCGCCGTTGGCCGGGGAGGCGCCGCGGGGCGTGTCGTCCGGATCCGCGTCGGCGAGGTAGACGGAGGGCCCGAACAGGCTCGGCGTGCCGTCCGAAAGCGCCACCATAAAGGGCTTGGTCGAGGCGGGGAAGCTGAGGTCGAAGCTGTGCGTGTCGTACACCGGGTCGAAGCTGCGCTCGGAGAGGAAAGCCAGGTAGCGGCCGTCGTGCGTGAACGACGGCGAGTGGTCGTGGAACCGCCCATCTGTCACTTGGATCGCGCTGCGGTCCGGTTCCGCCGTCGCCGCCAGCATAATTCGGCTTCGGCCCTCGAAGGCCGTCACGGGCTCGATCCAGGACACCCAGCCGGAGTCGGGGGAAAAGCTCAGGTCGGTGATGCCGCCGAAGTCCGTCTGGCAGAGGTTGCGCCACACACCCTCGCGGACGTCGAGCAGGAAGGCCTCGCCATACTCGGAGCCGACGGCCAGCCACCGTCCATCAGGGCTAGACTCCATGCTGCGCACCCGCCCGCGGCAGGGAAGCGGGACGCGACGCAGGCCGTCTTCGCCGTCGCCGTCGCCGTCGCCGGGACAGGGTGCCCGGAAATCACCCTCCAGCGAAGACGCCTCCCGGTCCCGGTCGGCGGCGCCGGCGGGGTGCATGGCGCCCGGCGCCCCGGCGGCGGCTGGTGAGGCGGCCGGTTGTTGGCCCACAGCCGCCGAAGTCCCCGCGACGGCTACTGCGCTGACCGGCAGCGGCAGGGAATCGTCCAGGGCATGGGCGTCGGCCTGCCCGGCCGCGGTCCGTCCAAGTGCCGGCCCCGCCTGGCTGGTGGTTGCCGGACCAAGACCCGCGGAAGCCGCGAGGGCCGCCAACCGGCGCCGGCGCGCGCCCGTGCCGGGCTCGTCGTCGTCGTCCTCGAGAGCGCTGGGAATCGCGCCGTAGGTTCCAAACACCGCGTCCGTTGCGACGTCGCGCACATACAGCGACTCTTCTCCGCCGCGGTCCGCGATGTAGCCGACGTGGCTGGCGCCGAGCATCCGTCCGAGGCGGCCCCTCACCCCCGGTGTGGCCTCGATCGCGTGCGATGGGCCGTCGCGGTGCTTGAGCAGGTGCAGCGTGCCGTGCGTCTCGACGACGCTGGCGCGGCCGTCCCTGTCCGGTGTGGCACCGTTCAGGTGCCGCGCGGGCACCAGGGTCTGCCGGCGGCGGCCGTGACCTGCCGAGCCAAGGGAGATTTCGAGGCGGCGCGCATCGCCGTCCAGGGTGTCCAGGACAAACAGCCGCCCGCGGTGCTCGTAGACCAGGCGATCCCCGTCCGCGGCAAGATGGCGCGCGTAGAACTGCTCGTGGTCCGTGTGCCGCCGCAGGTCCGATCCGTCCGGCGCCACCGAGTAGACGTTGCCGTACCCCTCGTGGTCGGAGAGGAACGCCACGCGCCCGCCCACCCAGGCCGGGTCGCACAGGTTGCCGTCGAGTTCGGGGACCAACCGTTCGAAGCCGCCCCCTCCGTCGCGATCGATCCAGATCTTGCCGGCGGCGCCGCCACGGTAGCGCTTCCAATAGGCCGGTTCGCGGCTAAGCGCCGTGCCGAGGACCATCGGTCGCTCGTCGCCGATCGCCGGCGCCCAGACCACGGAGTCGACCGGTCCCAGCTGAAGGATGCGGGACGGACCTCCGTCGAGGGGAACGGAGCGCGCCCACGTGTGCCGGCCGTCGGCCTGGCCGTGTGCGCTGACGGCCAGGACGTCGCCCTCGGGCGTGAAGCCCCGAACGCGTGTGCTGGGCTGCCCCCAGTAGGTGAGTTGGCGGTACCCTCCGCCGTCGGTGCCGGCGGTCACGATCTCCGGCGCGCTGCCCTGGACCACGCTCCACACGAGGGCGGATCCATCGGGCGTGAAACGCGGCCCCCGTGCGGGCAGGCCCATGCCCGAGATCCGCCAGGCGCGGCCGCCGGACAGGGGCGCGATCCATACGTCGTTTTCGGCGACGAAGGTGACCAGGTCGGCCGAAAGGTGCGGGTAGCGCAGATAGCTTGTGGGCAACATCCCCCGATCCTATCCAGCCGGGCAGACGTCTACGCGCCGTCGGTATCCTCCGCTACCCTGAAGATCCGCCAGCTCCCGTCCGACCGGCGAAGCTCCAGCACCACGCGCTCCACCCGTGGCTCCGCGGCGGCCTCGACGATCCGGCCCGCCCCGTCGACCACGCGGTACGGCTCCATGGTGCTGATGGCCTCGACCCTGGCGGCCGCGGGAGTGGCCCCCGGCAGGACGACGACGTCGCTGAGCCGGGTCCGCAACCCGTCGTACCGGATACCGCCCGACCGCAGGGCGCGCACCGTTTCCGTGTCCGCGGCGAGGGACGTGCCGCCCGGGTGGTGGATCCGGCGGAGCGCGTCCGCGTCGGCAGCGGTGAGCGCGTCGTCGCGCAGTCCGGCGAGTGCTCTCGCGGCACGCCCGGCATCCGTCGCGAGGGACGGAACAGCCTGGGAATCGGTCGGCGCCCGCGACGGCGCGGACGGCTCCGGGGCGGCGGGGGGACGGGGTGTGCCCCCTTCCGCCGGCGTCGCCGACTGGGTCGCCTCCGGAGCCGCTCCGGCCGGTGGCACGGGTGCCGCGGCTACCCGTGGTTCCGCGCCACGTCCGTCGGTCGAGTCCGGGTGGGCAAACCACCACGCGGCCACCGCGGCCGCCGCGACCAGCACGAGGGCGGCGGCCACAACAGCGGGCAGTGGCACACGTCCACCGGCCCGCCCCGGCAGCTGGCCCCGCCGGGAACGGCGCGCCCGTTGGGCCGGCGCACCCGGTTCCCGCCGTCCCTGGGCGCCGACCGGACGTTGCCCCACGCGCGGCCGGCGAAGCCGGAGCCATGGATTCCACCCGCGGTACTTTTCGGGTGGCGCCCCACCCAGCTGCGTCACCATGTGCCCCATGGCAGCCGGATGCACGGACTCCGTGAGCGACACGGGTTCCGGATCCGCCGCACAGAAGACGCGACGTGCCAGGTCGCCGGCCGCGGGCCGCAGGTCGGCGTCCTCCTGGAGGCACTCCTCAATGAGGAGCGAGAACTCGTCGGGGACCGCCGGAACCAGGCTGCCCAGGGGCGGCCGGTGGGACGTCGGTGCCGGCGCGCGGCCCGTCAGGAGGAACCACGCGACAGCGCCCAGGGAAAAGACGTCGCGAGCCGGATGGAGGGACTTCGTCATCGAGCTGCCCGCCTCCTCCGGAGCGGCGAATCCGGGAGTGCCGCCCGGCACGCCCGGCTGGCCCACCAGCGAGGCGAGCCCCAGGTCCCCCAGCTTCGGCATCCCCTCGCCTGTGAAGAGAATATTGCCCGGCGAGACGTCGCCGTGGACGGCGCCCGCGCCGTGGAGGGCGGCGAGCGCCTGGGCGACAGGGGCGATCACGGTTACCGCCTCCCCCAGCCGGACCGGTCCGCGGGCCGCGACGAGATCCGCCGCGGAGCCTCCCGGCATGTACTCCATCAGCACGCCCTCGCCCCACGATGTGTCCGCGGTTCCCTGGACCTGCACCAGATGGCGGTGCCGAATCCCGCGAAGGACCTCCACCTCGCGCGACAGCGGATCTCCGCGCCTCCCGGCCCCGGTTGGCGGCGCGACCTTGAGGGCAAAAAGGGCACCTGTGGCCTGGTCCCGAACCTCGTAGACGCGGGACGAACCGCCCCGTCCGATTTCGCGCTCCACGGAGTGGCCGGCGAGGGTGGGAGGTCCTTGTGGCCCCGTTGAGGATTCCATGCCTCCGTTCTACCGGAGCCCGGAGGAACGCGCAGACGTTATCCACAAGTGCCCGGTGTTCACGCAATTCGAACCTCCCGACGGCGGAGCGTAACCTTGTCGCCATGACCATCAACTTCCAACGGGTCGGCTTCGCGCCGTCCTTCGTTGACTACGAGGCGGGTTGGGACCTCCAGCGCGGGATCCACGCGGAGGTGGCGGCGGGCCGGAGCGGGCCGCAGATCCTGCTGCTGGAACACGCACCCGTCTACACGGCCGGCAAGCGCACCGAGCCCGAAGACCTTCCCCAGGACGGGACCCCCGTGATCAATGTCGACCGCGGCGGCAAGCTGACCTGGCACGGGCCAGGACAGCTGGTGGGCTACCCGATCGTCGAGCTCGCCAACCACGCGGGGATCAGGGACTACGTGCACCGCTTGGAAGAGGCCCTCATCCGCGTTGTGGCCGACTTCGGCATCGCCGGCGTCAGCATCAAGGGCCGTTCCGGAGTCTGGGTGGAAGGCGACGGAGTGGTCCCCGACCGGAAGATCGCCGCGATCGGGATCCGGGTGGACCACGGCGTCACCATGCATGGCTTCGCCCTGAACTGCTCCAACGATCTGACTCCCTACGGCCAGATCATCCCGTGCGGCATCACCGACGCCGGCATCACCACCATCTCTGCGGAGACCGGCCGCGCCGTGGAGCCGGCCGATGTCCTCGATCGCGTCGAGGAGGAGCTGGCCGCGCAACTGCTGCCCGCCGTGAAGACAACCGCCACCGAAGGAGCCCTGTCATGAGCCTTGCCCCCGAAGGCCGCCGTCTGCTGCGGATCGAACAGAGGAACTCCGCGACTCCCGTGGAGCGCAAGCCCGAGTGGATCAAGGCCAAGGTCAACATCGGCCCCGAGTACGTGGACCTCAAGAAGTTGGTCAAGTCCGAGGGCCTGAACACCGTGTGCGAGGAGGCGGGCTGCCCCAACATTTTCGAGTGCTGGGAGGATCGGGAGGCCACGTTCCTCATCGGCGGTTCCGAGTGCACCCGGCGGTGCGACTTCTGCCAGATCGACACCGGCAAGCCGGCCGCGCTCGACCGGGCGGAGCCCTTCAAGGTCGCGATGAGCGTCAAGAAGATGGAGCTTCGCTACGCCACCGTGACCGGAGTGGCGCGCGACGACCTGGAGGACGAGGGGACGTGGCTCTACGCGGAGACCGTGCGCCGCATTCACCAGCTGAATCCGGGAACGGGTGTGGAGCTGCTGATTCCCGACTTCTCCGGGCACAAGGACTACCTTGACGAGATCTGCGCGTCCGCCCCGGAGGTCTACGCCCACAACCTCGAGACCGTGCCGCGCCTGTTCAAGAGCATCCGCCCGGCCTTCCGCTACGAGCGCTCCCTGGACGTCCTGACGCAAGGCCGCAACAACGGCATGATCACCAAGTCCAATCTGATCCTCGGCATGGGCGAGACCCGCGAAGAGATCTCCGAGGCCATGCGCGACCTGCACGGGGCCGGCTGCGACCTGTTGACCATCACCCAGTACCTGCGCCCCACGGAGCGCCACCACCCCGTGGAGCGCTGGGTGAAGCCGCAGGAGTTCGTCGACCTGCAGCACGAGGCCGAGGAAATCGGCTTCCTCGGCGTGATGAGCGGACCGCTGGTGCGGTCCTCCTACCGTGCCGGACGCCTCTGGGCGGGCGCCATGCGCAAGAAGGGCCTGCCCATTCCGGAGGCCCTGGCCCACATCGAAAGCTCCGGCAGCACCCGCCAGGAGGCGTCCAGCCTGCTGACGGCGCGCTGACGCCGCACCATCCCCTAGAATTGGATCACTATGGCCAAGACCCCCGATAGCTCCCCAGTGGACGACGCGCAGCCCAAACGCCGGCTTTTTTCCCGCAAGCCCAAGGCCGACAAGGCCAACAAGGAACCCGGCCGCCTGAAGCAGCTCGGCCAGGTGTTCCAGATGACCCGCCGGAACGATCCGAGCGTCGTCTGGCTGATGCTGCTGGCATTCCTGGGAACCGTGGCGGTCGGACTCGTCGTGGGCCTGATCATCGACAACTGGATCACGCTGCTACTGATCTCCATCCCGCTGGGCCTCCTGGCGGCCACGTTCATCCTCTCCCGTCGCGCGGAGAAGGCGGCCTTCGCGCAGTTGGAGGGACGCCCCGGCGCGGCCGGCGCCGCCATGAGCGTGCTGCGCCGCGGCTGGATCCTGAAGGACCAGCCCGTCGCCGTCAGCCCGCGCACGCAGGACCTCGTGTTCCTCGCAATCGGACGCCCCGGCGTTGTGCTCGTCACCGAGGGGCCGAGTGCCCGGGTGCGCCCGCTGGCCGACGCCGAGCGACGCCGCATGGGCCGCGTGCTGCCGAACGTCCCGATCCACGTCATCAACGCCGGCAGCGCCGACGGGCAGACCGCCCTGGGCGACGTCGCAAAGAAGATGAAGAAGCTCCCGAAGTCGCTGAACAAGCAGGAGGTGCACGCCGTGGACCTGCGCCTGACCACCCTTGGCAGCGCCAAGCTCCCGATCCCCAAGGGCATCGACCCGATGCGCGCGCGGCCGGACCGCCGCTCGATGCGCGGCCGGTAGGCTTCCGCCTCCCGACACGAAGATGGCCCGGACCGCTTGGTCCGGGCCATCTTCTTGTGTCCGTGCCCGGTGGGTGACGCTGACGGGAGGGCGGATCCTGGCGGTGTCAGATTCTCACGAGAATGGTCTTGGCGGCCCTGTCGTGGAGCCCGCGCTGGTCGGCATCGGACAGCAGCGCGGGGACCACCAGGCAAAGCAGCACGGTGCGCACCACGCCGTCCAGCGGCTTCGCCGCCGTGCCGTCGAGCCGCTGGACCTGCATTCCCAGCGTGCGGTGGCCAACGGAGTGCCCCGTGACACCCACGAAGACGAGTTGCATGCCGGCGAATAAGGCCAGGTTCGCCGTCGAGTCGCCGCCGAAGAACACGAAGGACAACAGCATGGCCAGGGCCCAGTCGACGCAGAGGGCGGCTACCCGCCTCCCGAAGCGGGCCACGCTGCCCGGGCCGGCCGCGGGACGCCCCAGGCGCTTACCGGGCCACGGCTCCGAATTCAGTTGCGGGGGGCCGTCGAGCCACGATCCGATGTCTTTTCTTTCCACTCCTCCAGACTACCGCCGCGGCCACGCACGGGCCCTTGCCGCGATCCCGCCGGTCCCGGCGCGACACGCCCGGCTCAGTGCTCCAGGACACAGGAAAATCCCGGGCGGGGCGGCCCTGTGTAACGCGCCCGAAACATTTGTGTCATGGCCGGGTAACCCCGATTCGTTATGGTTGACACAACATCGGGTACCGATCGCCCGAACCAAGGGCACCCCGCGGCCCGGAACCAGAGCGTCACTTAGGAGCAGTTCTAGATGTTCAAGACTACGGACGAAGTCCTCCAGTTCATTGCCGACGAAGACGTCAAGTTCGTCGATGTCCGCTTTACCGACCTCCCGGGCGTTCAGCAGCACTTCAACGTGCCCGCCAAGACGGTTGACGCCGACTTCTTCGTCAACGGCCAGCTGTTCGACGGCTCCTCCATCAAGGGCTTCCAGGGCATTGCCGAGTCCGACATGCAGCTGATCCCGGACGTCACCACGGGCTTCCTTGATCCGTTCCGCGTCGAGAAGACCCTTGCCTTCAACTTCTCCATCGTGAACCCCCGCACCGGCGAGCCGTACCACCGCGACCCCCGCGGCGTTGCCGAGCGCGCCGAGGCCTACCTCGCGTCCACCGGCATCGCCGACACCGCGTTCTTCGCCCCCGAGGCAGAGTTCTTCATCTTCGAGAACGTCCAGTACGAGTCCAAGCCCGAAGGATCCTTCTACAAGGTCGACTCGGACGAGGCCCCGTGGAACACCGGCCGCAAGGAAGAGGGCGGCAACCAGGGCTACAAGACCCCCTTCAAGGGCGGCTACTTCCCCGTCTCCCCGACCGACAAGCAGGCCGACCTGCGCGACGCCATGTGCGTCGAGCTGGACGCCGCCGGCCTCGAGGTCGAGCGCTCCCACCACGAGGTCGGCGCCGCCGGCCAGGCGGAGATCAACTACAAGTTCAACACGCTGACGCACTCGGCCGACGACCTGCTGAAGTTCAAGTACATCATCAAGAACGTCGCCGACGCCTGGGGCAAGTCCGCCACCTTTATGCCGAAGCCGATCTTCGGCGACAACGGCTCGGGCATGCACTGCCACCAGTCGCTGTGGTCCAACGGCGACCCGCTGTTCTACGACGAGAAGGGCTACGCCGGCCTGTCCGACGTCGCCCGCTGGTACATCGGCGGCCTGCTCAAGCACGCCTCCGCCGTCCTGGCGTTCACCAACCCGACCGTGAACTCCTACAAGCGCCTGGTCAAGGGGTTCGAGGCGCCGGTGAACATGGTCTACTCGCAGGGCAACCGCTCCGCCGGCATCCGCATCCCGATCACGGGCTCGAACCCGAAGGCCAAGCGCATCGAGTTCCGCGCGCCCGACGCCTCCTCGAACCCTTACCTGGCGTTCTCGGCCCAGCTGATGGCCGGCCTGGACGGGATCAAGAACCGCATCGAGCCGACCGACCCGATTGACAAGGACCTCTACGAGCTCCCCGCCGAAGAGGCCAAGGACATCCAGAAGGCTCCGGGCTCTCTCGAGGAGGCCCTCCTGGCCCTCGAGTCCGACTTCGAGTTCCTGCTCGCGGGCGACGTCTTCACCGAGGACCTGATCCGCACCTGGATCGAGTACAAGCGCGAGAACGAGATCAAGCCGCTGTCGCTGCGCCCGAACCCATACGAGTTCGAGCTCTACTACGGCTGCTAGTCACTGCCCGAACGACGACGGCGGGGCCGCACCTTCACCATGGAGGTGCGGCCCCGCCGTCGTTCCGGGCCGCCCGACGCCCGGCCGGCGGGCCGGAACCCGCCGCGTCAGGCGATGGTGCTCAGCAGGAAGACCGCTGGGGACTCGGCCGTCACATTGTGCACGGCATCCGGCAGCACAAAGAGGCCTCCGTGGTCCACGCGCTGCTCGCCGCCGTCCCAGCTGACCTTCACGCTGCCCTGAAGCACCAGCAGCGTGGCGGACTCTGGCTTGGCGTGGTCGTCGAGCACTCCGCCGGTGGTCAGGGCCATCAGCGTGTGCCGGAGCCGCCCGTCCTTGAGCACGGCGTGCGCGCTGCGCCCGCGCGGGGACGCCGTCGCCTTGTCCAGGTGTTCGCGGGACAGTTCGTCCAGTTCGGCCTTGGTGACGTGCATGACCGCTCCTTTCCGTCGGGGCGATCCGCGTCGCCGGCTCAGAACCCGTAGAAGTGTTTCTCGAAGACATGCCGCGCGCGGCGGGCGGCCTTGCGGTAGTCGTCCTCCATGCGGCCGGCTTCTCCCCGCGGGTAGCCGCACCAGCGTGCCACAGCCTCGAGTTCCAGTCCAGAGCGCGGCAGGACGTCCGACGCGCGCCCGGTGCACACCATGGTGGCGCTGCGGATGCGCGTCGCCATGGTCCAGGCGCGGTCCAGCAGTTCGACGTCCTCCAGGGGCAGGATCCCGGCGGTCGCGATCGCCCGCAGCGCCTCTCGGGTGCTGGTGGTGCGCAGCGTCGGGTGTTCGGCGGCGTGCTGCAGCTGCAGCAGCTGGACGAGCCACTCGACGTCGCTGAGCCCGCCCCGTCCCAGCTTCACGTGCCGCGCCGGGTCGGCGCCGCGCGGAAGGCGCTCGGACTCCACCCGGGCCTTGATGCGTCGGATCTCGCGCACGTCCTTTTCCCCGATCGCGGAGTGGTAGCGCACGCCGTCGACCAGCGCCATGAAGTCCTCCGCAAGCGCGTCGTCCCCCGCCATCGGGCGCGCCCTCAGCAGTGCCTGCTTCTCCCAGACCAAGACCCACCGCTCGTAGTACTCGCGGTAGGCCTCAAGCGAGCGGACCAGGGGCCCCTGCTTGCCTTCCGGCCGCAGGTCCGCGTCGACCACCAGCTTCGGTTCGGCCATGACCGCGGGCTTCAGCGGCTGCGTCAGTAACAGCCCCAGCCGCCCGACAATGCGCAAGGCCTGTTCCTGTGCGTCCTGTGGTTCGGCGCCGTCGCGCGGGCGGTGCACGAACATCACGTCCGCGTCGGACCCGTATCCGATCTCCCGCCCGCCCTGGCGGCCCATGGCCACCACGAGCAGGTCCGTCTGGCGCGGAGTGGAGGCGAACTCCTCCGTCTCGGCGACGCGCAGGGCGCCGAGAACGGCGGCACGGTCGGCGTCCGAGAGGGCCAGGCCCACGGTGTCCACGTCCAGCAGGCCGGCCGAGTCGGCCAAGGCCACGCGCAGCATCTCCCGCCGCCGATTCAGGCGCACCAGACGCATCGCGGACTCCGGGCGCGGGTTGCGCCGCATCTTGGATGCGTTCTCCTGCCAGAGCTGTTCGAAGGGCATCGGGGTGAGTTCCCTGTCGTCGCCCAGCCAGGCGGCGGACTCGGGCGAGACCTCCAGCAGGTCGGTGATGAACCGGCTGTTGGACAACACGTGGCACAGGCGCTCGGCTCCGGCGCTCGAGTCCCGCAGCATCCCAAGGTACCAGTGGGTCTCCCCCAGGGCCTCGCTGAGCCTGCGGAACCCCAGCAGGCCCGCGTCCGGGTCCACCCCCTCGGCGATCCACCCCAGCAGGACCGGCAGCAATTGGCGCTGGAGGGCGGCACGGCGCCGCACCCCGCCGGTCAGCGCCTCGATGTGGCGCATGGCCCCGCGCGGGTCCACGTAGCCCAGGGCCTTCAGCCGAGCCTCGGCCGCGCCCGCGGTCAGCCGCACCTCGTCCGTGCTCAGGTTCGCGGCGGTGGCCAGCAGCGGCCGGTAGAAGATGCGCTCGTGCAGTTGCCGCACGGCCTTCTTGGTCCGCTGCCACTGCTCCGTCAGTTCGGCGGCCGTCGGCCGCCCCACGGCGGCGCCGCCCTGCGAGGCGCGTGCCAGGGCGCGCAGCGCGGGCTCCTTCACGGGCATTAGGTGGGTTCGGCGCAGCTGCACCAGTTGGATCCGGTGCTCCAGCACGCGCAGGTAGCGGTAGGCGGCGTCGAACTCCGCGGCGTCTGAGCGGCCGATGTAGCCGGCGTCGCTCAGGGCGGAGATCGCCGTGGTGGTGTCCCGCACGCGGACCGCCTCGTCGACGCGCCCGTGGACCAACTGCAGCAGCTGAACGGTGAACTCAACGTCCCGGAGGCCGCCGGGGCCCAACTTCAATTGCCGGCCCACCTCCTCGCCGGGGATGTTGTCGGTGACCCGGCGGCGCATCGCCTGTACGGACTGCACAAAGCCGTCTCGCTCGGAGGAGGACCAGATCATGGGCGCGACGGCGTCCTCGTAGGCGCGCCCCAGCCGTTCGTCGCCGGCGATGTGCCGGGCCTTGAGCAACGCCTGGAACTCCCAGCTCTGCGCCCAGCGACGGTAGTAGGCGATGTGCGAGTCGAGCGTGCGCGACAGGGCGCCGTCCTTGCCCTCGGGCCGCAGGTTCGCGTCGACTTCCCAGAGCCCGGGTTCCATCCCTGCGGTCCCCACAACCCGGGCGATCCCGGAGCCCAGGGCGGCGGCAATCCGGCTGGCGGCGTCCTGGTCGACGCCGTCCGCCTCGTGGACGTAGACCACGTCGACGTCGGAAATGTAGTTCAGTTCGCCCGCGCCGCACTTGCCCATGCCAATGACCGCGAGCCGGACGGCCGCGACGTCGTCGGCCCCGAAGCGTTCCCGCGCCTCAGTCCGGGCGACCGCCAGGGCGGCGTCGATCGCGGCGGCGGCCAGGTCGGCCAGTTCGCGGCCCACCAGCGGCATCACCGCCACGGGATCCGCGGCGCAGACGTCGCGGATCGCCAGGTCGGTCATGGCCGCGCGGTAGGCGACCCGCAGCGCCGCGTGGACTTCCTTGCCCGCCCCCGAGGCGACGGGCCGGTCCGCGTCCGGGTCGGCGCCGACCGAGCGCAAGAGCACGCTCCGGAGATGCCCGGCCGGAACCGCCGAGGGTTCCGGATCCGGGACGCGGTCGAGCAGGCCGATGTGTTCCGGGTGCCGGATCAGGAATTCGGACAGGGCCTCCGAGGCGCCCAGCAGCCGGAACAGCGGGACGGAGCGTTCGCCGCGCCCCACAAGGTCCGCGGCGCCCGGCGCGCGCTCGACCAACCGCACCAACGCCAGCAGCGCCTGGTCCGGATCGGCCGCCAGGGCAAAGCCGGAGAGCAGGCTCTCCTGGGAGAGCCCCTCGAGTTCCGGCGCCTGCATAAACCGCTTGGCGCGGTCGATGTCTTCGAACCCCGCGGCGATGAGGCGGCGCGTCAGGCTCACGGCGTCGCCCTAGAGGATGCCCAGGTAGCGGTTGATCTCGAACGGGCTGACGTTCTGGCGGTAGGCGCTCCACTCGTCCTGCTTGTTGCGCAGGAAGCTCTCGAAGACCTGCTCGCCGAGGATCTCGGCGACGAGCTCCGACTCCTCCATGCTGCGGATCGCGTCGTGCAGGCTGCCCGGCAGGGGGTCGTGCCCCATCGCCCGGCGCTCGGCGGAGGACAGGCTCCAGACGTCGTCTTCGGCGCCGGGGGGGAGCTCGTAGCCCTCCTGGATGCCTTTCAGCCCCGCCCCCAGGAGCACGGCGTACGCGAGGTACGGGTTCGCCGCCGAATCCACGCCGCGGTACTCGACGCGTGCGGACTGCCCCTTGTTGGGCTTGTAAAGCGGCACGCGCACCAGGGCCGAGCGGTTGTTGTGCCCCCACGACAGGTGGCTGGGGGCCTCGCCGCCGCCCCACAGCCGCTTGTAGGAGTTGACGAACTGGTTGGTGATGGCGGTGAACTCCGGGGCGTGGCGCAGGAGCCCGGCGATGAACTGCCGTGCCGTGGTGGAGAGCTGGTACTCCTGGCCGGCCTCGAAGAAGGCGTTGCTGTCGCCCTCGAAAAGCGAGAAGTGCGTGTGCATGCCGGAGCCGGGGTGGTCCGAGAACGGCTTGGGCATAAAGGTGGCGTAGATCCCCTGCTGGAGCGCGACCTCCTTGATGACCGTCCGGAACGTCATAATGTTGTCCGCCGTCTGCAGGGCGTCCGCGTAGCGCAGGTCGATCTCGTTCTGGCCCGGCCCGTTCTCGTGGTGGCTGAACTCCACGGAGATGCCGACGGCCTCCAGCATGGTGACGGCCTTGCGGCGGAAGTCCTGGCCGACTCCTCCGGTGACGTGGTCGAAGTAGCCGCCGTAGTCCACCGGCACCGGGGCGCCGGACTCGCCGATATCCGGGGATTCCAGCAGGTAGAACTCGATCTCCGGGTGCGTGTAGCACGTGAACCCCATGTCGGCGGCAGCCGCGAGCTGGCGCTTCAGGACGTTGCGGGGGTCCGCCGGGGAGGGCGCGCCGTCGGGCGTGAGGATGTCGCAGAACATGCGCGACGTCGGCTCCGTGTCGCCGCGCCAGGGCAGGATCTGGAACGTGGAGGGGTCCGGCTGTGCCAGCATGTCCGATTCGAAGATGCGCGAGAGCCCCTCGATGGACGAGCCGTCGAACCCCAGCCCCTCCTCGAAGGCGCCCTCCACCTCGGCCGGCGCCAGGGCGACGGACTTCAGGGATCCGACGACGTCGGTGAACCAGAGGCGGACGAAGCGAACGTCCCGCTCTTCGATGGTCCTGAGGACAAACTCCTGCTGACGGTCCACGTGCGGGACTCCTTCCACGGCGGAATGCATTCGGTGGCGATGGCTCCAGCCACCGCTTGCCACTCTACTCGGGTGAGCGCGCATTCCGCCTCTGGCTAGGCCCCCGCGCCCCGTCACATGGCGGCGCGTGAAGTAGGCTGTCGGCCATGAGCGCCGAAGAAATCGCCCCCTACGGAAACGGTGCCGGCGGCCCGGCCCAGCCGGTCCCCGCACCCCGGAGCGCCACACGGATCCGGACGCACCACCTGGCGCAGGCCAAGGCCGAAGGGCGCCGTTTCGCCATGCTGACCGCCTACGACCAGTACATGGCACAGATCTTCGACGAGGCCGGCATCGAGGTGCTGCTGGTGGGCGACTCCGCCGCCAACAACGTGATGGGCTACGAGACCACCCTGCCGATCACGCTCGACGACATGATCGTGTTCGCGAAGTCAGTGACCGCCGGGGCCAAGCGCCCACTCGTGGTGTGCGACCTGCCCTTCGGCTCCTACCAGGTGTCTCCCGGCCAGGCCGTGGAATCGTCGGTGCGGCTTATGAAGGAGGGAGGCGTCCACGCGGTCAAGCTCGAGGGCGGCGCACACTACGCCGACCACGTCCGCGCCCTGTCCGCCGCCGGCATTCCCGCCATGGCACACATCGGCTTCACGCCGCAGAGCGAGCACGCGCTGGGGGGCTACCGCGTGCAGGGCCGCGGCGGGGCCGCCGCCGCGCTCGTCGCGGACGCCCTCGCCCTCCAGGAAGCGGGCGCCTTCTGCGTGCTGATGGAAATGGTTCCGGCCGACGTCGCCGCCGAGGTCGACGCCGCGTTGCGGGTTCCGACCATCGGCATCGGCGCCGGCGCCGGCACCACGGGACAGGTACTGGTGTGGCAGGACATGCTGGGGCTGCGCACCGGAAAGATCGCCAAGTTCGTCAAGCAGTACGCGGACCTGCGCTCCGTTGTGTCGGACGCCGCGCAGTGCTACCACAACGACGTCGTCACCGGCGCGTTTCCGGCCACGGAGCACGGCTTCGACCGGTAGCCGGGCAGCGGAGCTAGGAGTCGTCCTCGGCGTCCCACGCCTCGTTGCGGCGCTCGACCGTCTCCATCGCCTTCTCCGCTTCCGCGCGGGTCGCATAGGGTCCCAGCAGCTGCGTCCAGTCCGACTGCGCCCCGACCTCGACCTGCTTCGTGACGACGTTGAACCAGAAGTCCCCCTGGCCCGTGCCCGTGTTATCGCTCATGTTTTCCACCCTACTCCGGCGTCGTTCGATGGCGATAGGATTGGCGTCATGCCCAGCACCACCACCGCTCCCGTCGGGAAACTTGTCCCCGGAACACCCACCCCCGTCAGGCACGTGCCGTCGGCGATCGCCAGGCCCGAGTACGTGGGTAAACCCGCGCCCTCCAAGTTCGAGGGGTCCGAGGTCAAGGACCCGGAGACCATCGAGCGGATCCGGGTGGCGTCGCGCATCGCGGCGCAGGCGCTGCGGGAGGTGGGCCGCGCCGTGGTGCCCGGCGTGACCACGGACGAGCTCGACAGGGTCGGCCACGAGTTCCTTCTGGACCACGGGGCCTATCCCTCGACGCTTGGCTACCGCGGCTTCCCGAAGTCGCTCTGCGCCTCGATCAACGAGGTCATCTGCCACGGGATCCCGGACACGACGGTCGTCCAGGACGGCGACATCGTCAACATCGACATCACCGCCTACATCGGCGGCGTCCACGGCGACACCAATGCGACCTTCCTCGCGGGCGATGTCGACGAAGAGTCGCGGCTGCTGGTGGAGCGCACCGAGGAATCGCTGCGCCGCGCGATCCGGGCTGTGATGCCGGGCCGCCAGATCAACGTCATCGGGCGCACCATCTCCGCCTACGCCAAGCGGTTCGGCTACGGCGTGGTCCGGGACTTCACCGGCCACGGGGTCGGGGAGGCGTTCCACACCGGCCTGATCATCCCGCACTACGACGCCGCGCCGGCCTACAGCCGCGTCATCGAAACGGGGATGGTGTTTACCATTGAACCGATGCTGACGCTCGGCACGATCGACTGGGACATGTGGGACGACGACTGGACCGCGGTGACACGCGACCACAAGCGGACCGCCCAGTTCGAACACACCCTCCTGGTGACCGACGACGGGGCCGAGGTCCTTACCCTGGCGTAGCCGCCGCACCCGTTCCGCCAGCACCCGCAGAACCCGCCAGTCCCGAAGCACTCCCCCATCCACCGTGCAAGCACCCACGTCGAGGAGCCACATGTCGAAGGCCGATAAGAACAAGTCCAAGAACCCCACCGCGATCGGCATCGATATCGGCGGCACCGGCATCAAGGGCGGCATCGTCGACCTGAAGAAGGGCAAGCTGGTCGGGGACCGCTTCCGCATCGACACGCCAAAGCCCTCGACGCCCGAGGCCGTGGCCGCCGTCGTCGCGCAGATCGTCGCCGAGCTGGCCTCGCGCGACGAGGCGCCCGCGGCGGATGCGCCGGTGGGCATTACCTTTCCCGCGATCATCCACAAGGGCATCGCGCTCTCGGCGGCCAACGTGGACAAGTCCTGGATCGACACGGACGTGGACACGCTGATGACCGCGGCACTCGCCCGCCCGGTCCAGGTCATGAACGACGCAGACGCCGCGGGCCTGGCGGAGGTCCGCTACGGCGCCGGCAAGAAGGTGGACGGCACCGTCCTGGTCATCACGCTCGGCACCGGGATCGGTTCCGCGCTCATCCATGACGGCGTCCTGGTGCCCAACGTGGAGCTGGGCCACCTCGAGATCGACGGGCACGACGCCGAATCGCGCGCCTCGGCGTCGGCCCGCGAGCGGGAGGAACTGTCCTGGGAGGACTACGGCGTTCGCCTGCAGCGCTACTTCTCCCACGTGGAGTTCCTCTTCTCCCCCAACCTCTTTGTGGTGGGCGGAGGGATTTCCAAGCGGAGCCAGGACTTCCTCCCGTTGCTGGACCTGCGCACGCAGATTGTGCCGGCCACGCTGAAGAACAACGCCGGCATCGTCGGGGGCGCTCTCCAATCGGCGATCCACTTCGGCTTCGCGTCCTGACCCACGGGACACACAGCGACGGGCCCCGGCTTTCCGGGGCCCGTCGTTTTGTGACCACGGGGCGGCCGTTCGCGCCCCACGTGGTGCCGGTGGCGGCGTCGGCTTCCCCTCCGCAGCCGCCACCGGAGTATGGTGTGGTCCTACTTCGCCGTGAGCGGTCGCTGCCGTCCGGGCGCGCCCTGCCCGGACTCGCGCCGCAGCTTGGAGATGGCCGTCTCGAAATCCTCGAGCGAATCGAATCCCTGGTAGACGCTCGCGAAGCGGAGGTAGGCGACCTGGTCGAGCTTTTGGAGTGGGCCGAGGATGGCCAGGCCGACCTCGTGCGCGTTGATTTCCGCCGTGCCGGAGGCGCGGACCGATTCCTCGACCTCCTGAGCCAGCAACGCCAGGTCGTCGTCGGTGACCGGCCTGCCCTGGCAGGCCTTGCGCACCCCGTTGATGACCTTGCTGCGGCTGAAGGGTTCCGCCACGCCCGAGCGCTTCAGGACGCTCAGGCTGGTGGTTTCCACGGTCGTGAAGCGGCGTCCGCAGGCGCCGCACTGCCGACGCCGGCGGATGGCCGAGCCGTCGTCTGTGAGCCGGGAGTCCACAACACGTGAATCGGCGTTGCGGCAAAAGGGGCAGTTCACTCCGGCCACCCTCCCTTGTCGCTGATCCGATGCGCTACCCGCCCATAGTAGGACTACATCTGGGCGAATGACAAGAATGTAACTACTACATGTTGTGTTGCGGGGCCGTGCGCGCCAAGACGGCGTCGCCGTGCGCCGGAAGGTCCTCGGCCCGGGAGAGCGCGACGACGTGGCCGCCCACCTGCTCGAGCGCCCCGCGCGGGTAGTCGATCACTTGGATGGCCTTAAGGAAGGTGACGACGTTCAGTCCCGAGGCGAACGCCGCGGTGCCGCTGGTCGGGAGCACGTGGTTGGAGCCCGCGCAGTAGTCGCCGAGGCTCACGGGGCTGTTGTCACCGACGAATATCGCCCCGGCCGCGGTGATGCGGGCAGCGACGGCGGCGGCATCCGCGGTCATGATCTCCAGGTGTTCCGCCCCGTAGGCATCGCAAACCCGGATCCCCTCCTCCAGGCCGTCGACCAGAACGATCGCGGACTGTGTCCCCGCGAGCGCCTCGGCCACGCGCCCGGAATGCTTCGTGGTTGCCACCTGGCGGGCCAGTTCGACGCGGACGGCGTCCGCCAACCGTTCGGACGGAGTCACCAACACGGCCGCGGCGTTGGGGTCGTGTTCGGCCTGGCTGACCATGTCCGCCGCCACGTACCTGGGGTTGGCCGTGTCGTCTGCGAGGATGGCGATCTCGGTGGGACCGGCCTCCGCGTCGATGCCCACGGTGCCCTTCACCAGCCGCTTCGCCGTGGCGACGTAGAGGTTGCCGGGGCCAGTCACCACGTCCACCGGCTCGATGGGCGGCAGGTCCGAACCCTCCGGCGCGGGCACCCCATAGGCCAGCGCGGCGATGGCCTGCGCCCCGCCCATGGAGTGCACTTCGCGGACCCCAAGCAGTTCGGCCGCCGCGAGGATGGTGGGGTGCGGCAAGCCACCGAACTCCTTCTGGGGCGGAGAGGCGATGGCCAGCGAGCGGACGCCCGCCGCCTGCGCGGGAACCACGTTCATCACCACGGAGCTCGGGTAGACGGCCAGCCCGCCGGGGACGTACAGTCCCACGCGCCGGACCGGGACCCAGCGCTGCGTGACCGTTGCGCCGAGCGGGTAGGACACTGTTGTGTCCGCGGGAACCTGCGCCGCGGCGAACTCGCGGGCGCGGGAGATGGACTCCTCGAGGCCGGCCCGCACCACCGGGTCGAGGCCCTCCAGCGCCTCCACGAGGGCGGACCGCGGGACCAGCGTGTGCCGTTGCTCCACGCCGTCGAACCGTGCCGCCAACTCCGTCAGCGCGGCGAACCCGTCGCGCCGAACCTGGGCGATGATCGCTTCGACCGCCGACGCCGCGGTGTCGAAGTCGAGCTCCGGGCGGGGCAGCGCGGCCTTGAGGCCGGCGTGGTCCAAGTCCGTGCCCCGCAGGTCGATGGTGCGCAGGTCGAGCGCGCGCGCGTCCACGCCACGCGGGGCGTCCGGTCCTGGTGTCTGGGAAGCTTCTGAAGTCACCAGCCAAGTTTACGACGCCGCGCGGCGCCTAGACGTCAAGGCAGGTGGGCCCCAGCAGCACCTTGAGGTCGCCGAAGAGCGCGGGGTTCGGATTGACCCGGAACTCCATGCCCAACCGCATCAGCTGGACGGTCCTGGTGCCGGAGAGCTTGACGCGGACCTCGGTGTTGCCCGCGTGCGTCCGGAGGACTTCTCCGAGCGCCGAGACCACGTCCTCCGTGGCCTTGTGGCTCGGCATGCTGATCACCACCGGACCGGCCAGCCCGTCCTCGCTGATCTCCGGGATGGTGAGCTCCTGGGCATTGAGGCTCACCGCTCCGTCGTCGCGCCGCTGGAGCCGGCCGCGCACCACAACGATCAGATCCTCCGCCAACAGCGTGGCGATTGGGCCGTAGACCTGTCCGAAGAACATGACCTCCATGGAGCCGCCCAGGTCCTCCACCTCGCACTTGGCGTACGCGTTGCCGCTGTTCTTGGCGATCCGGCGTTGCAGCGAGGTGATCATGCCCGCGATCTTCACGGTGTGGCCGTCCTGGGGTCCGTCGTCGGAGAGGACCTGGGTGATGGACAGCTCGGCGTGCTGGTCCAGCAGCCCGCCGAGGCCCTTCAGCGGGTGGTCCGAGACGTAGAGCCCCAGCATGTCGCGCTCGAACGCCAGCTTGTCCTTCTTCTCCCACTCGGGGAGGTCCGGCACCTCGACCGCCAGGCCGGAGCCGACGGACGGGTCGTCGAAAGCGCTGAACAGATCGAACTGGTTGGCCGCCTCGTTGCGCTTGAGCACGATGACCGAATCGACGGCCTCCTCGTGGATCATCGCGAGCGAGCGGCGCGGGTGCCCCATGGAGTCGAACGCGCCGGCCTTGACCAGCGACTCGATGGTCCGCTTGTTGCACACCACGGCCGGGACCTTCTGGAGGAAGTCCCCGAAGTTCTCGAAGGCGCCCTTCTCCTCCCGCGAGGCCACCATCGCGTGGACGGCGTTGGAGCCCACGTTGCGGATGGCGCCCATGCCGAAGCGGATGTCGTTGCCGACTGGCGTGAAGTTCAGGGCGGACTCGTTGACGTCCGGCGGCAGCACGGTGATGCCCATGTGCCGGCACTCGTTCAGGTACATGGCGGACTTGTCCTTGTCGTCCGCCACAGAGGTCAGCAGCGCGGCCATGTACTCGGCGGGGAAGTGCGCCTTGAGGTACGCGGTCCAGTAGGACACCATGCCGTACGCGGCCGAGTGCGCCTTGTTGAACGCGTAGTCGGAGAACGGAAGCAGGATGTCCCAGAGCGACTTTACGGCCGCCTCGGAGAACCCGTTGTCCACCATGCCCTGGCGGAAGCCCGCATACTGCTTGTCCAGCTCCGACTTCTTCTTCTTGCCCATCGCACGGCGGAGGATGTCCGCCTGGCCGAGAGTGAAGCCGGCGACCTTCTGGGCGATCGCCATCACCTGCTCCTGATACACGATCAGGCCGTACGTGGTGCCCAGAATCTCCTGCAGCGGTTCCTCAAGCTCCGCGTGGATCGGCGTGACGTCCTGCAGGCCGTTCTTGCGCAGGGCGTAGTTGTTGTGCGAGTTCGCGCCCATGGGACCCGGGCGGTACAGCGCGATGACCGCGGAGATGTCCTCGAAGTTGTCGGGGCGCATGAGCTTGAGCAGCGAGCGCATGGGGCCGCCGTCGAGCTGGAACACTCCCAGCGTGTCGCCGCGGGCCAGCAGCTTGTAGGACTCCGCGTCGTCGACCTCCAGGCGCTCCAGGTCGAGCTCGATGTCCTGGTTGGCCTTGATGTTCTCAATCGCGTCCGAAATGATCGTCAGGTTCCGCAGGCCGAGGAAGTCCATCTTGATCAGGCCCAGGCCCTCGCAGGTCGGGTAGTCGAACTGCGTGATGACCTGGCCGTCCTGGAAGCGGCGCATGATGGGCACCACGTCGATGATCGGATCGGAGCTCATGATCACGCCGGCGGCGTGCACGCCCCACTGCCGCTTCAGCCCCTCGATGCCCTTCGCGGTCTCGAAGACCTTGGCCGCCTCGGGGTTTGTGGCGACCAGTTCGCGGAACTCGCCGGCCTCGCCGTAGCGCTTGGACTTCGGGTCGTCGATGTCCGCCAGGGGGATGTCCTTGGCCATCACGGCGGGCGGGAGCGCCTTCGTGAGCTGCTCGCCCATGCTGAACGGGTAGCCCAGCACGCGCGAAGAGTCCTTGAGCGCCTGCTTGGTCTTGATGGTGCCGTAAGTGACGATCATGGCCACGCGCTCGTCGCCGTACTTGCGGGTCACGTACTCGATGACCTCGGGGCGGCGCCGATCATCGAAGTCGACGTCGAAGTCGGGCATGGACACGCGCTCCGGGTTCAGGAAGCGCTCGAAGATCAGCCCGTGCCGCAGGGGGTCGAGGTCGGTGATGCGCAGCGCGTACGCGACCATGGAACCCGCGCCGGAGCCGCGGCCGGGACCCACCCGAATGCCGTTGTTCTTCGACCAGTTGATGAAGTCGGCCACGACCAGGAAGTAGCCGGGGAAGCCCATCGTGTTGATGACGTCGAGCTCGTAGTCGGCCTGCTTGCGCACGTCGTCCGGAATGCCGCCCGGGTATCGGTACGCGAGTCCGGCGTCGACCTCCTTGACCAGCCAGGACGTCTCGTCCTCCCCCGGCGGGCAGGGGTAGTTCGGCATGTAGTTGGCGTTGGTGTTGAAGGAGACCTCGCACCGCTCGGCGATGAGCAGCGTGTTGTCGCACGCCTGGGGGAACTCGGCGAAGAGCTGGCGCATTTCCGCCGGAGACTTGAGGTAGTACCCGCTGCCGGAGAACGCGAAGCGCGATCCGCCCTGGTCGTAAGTGGGTTCCAGCAGCGTGGAGCCCGATTGGATGGCCAGGAGCGCCTCGTGGGCCTTGGCGTCGTGTTCGTGCGTGTAGTGCAGGTCGTTCGTGGCCACGAGGGGGATGTCGAGCTCGTGGGCCAGGCGCACCAGGTCCTTCGTCACGCGGCGTTCGATGTCCAGCCCGTGGTCCATCAGCTCGCAGAAGTAGTTCTCCTTGCCGAAGATGTCCTGGTACTCCGACGCAGCGCGCTTGGCCTCGTTGTACTGGCCCAGCCGCAGGCGTGTCTGCACCTCCCCGGACGGGCAGCCCGTGGTGGCGATGAGGCCGGGGCTGTAGGTCTCGAGCAGTTCACGGTCCAGCCGCGGATACTTGCCGAACGCCGAGTCCAGCGAACCGATCGAGGACGCACGGAACAGGTTGCGCATGCCTTGGTTGTTGTGGCTGAGCAGCGTCATGTGCGTGTAGCTGCCGCCGCCGGACACATCGTCGCGGCGCTGGTTCTCCTCGCCCCACCGCACGCGCGTCTTGTCGTTGCGGGCCGTGCCCGGCGTGACATACGCCTCCACGCCGATGATCGGCTTGATGCCGGCGTCCGTGGCCTTCTTCCAGAAGTCGAACGCCCCGAACAGATAACCGTGGTCGGTCGTCGCGAGCGCCTTCATGCCGAGCCGGTCGGTCTCGGCGAACAGGTCGCCCAGCCTGGCGGCGCCGTCCAGCATGGAGTATTCAGTATGGTTGTGAAGATGGACGAATCCGCCGGAAGTTGAGCTAGCCACCCATCAAGTCTAGGCGTCCGGGAGCGCCGCGCGGGTGAGGCCCCGGCCACGGGGCGAGCCGCCCGCGGCTACCCGCGCCCGCGGTCTAGAGTGCGCCGTCGCGGAGCAGTTCCAGGGCCTTGGAGAGGTCCGCCGGGTACTCGCTGGTGTACTGGACCCAATCGCCCGTGACGGGGTGGGGGAAGCCCAGGCGGTAGGCGTGCAGCCACTGCCGGGTCAGACCCAGCGCCGCCGCCAGGCGGGGGTCGGCCCCGTACGTCTGGTCGCCCGCGCAGGGATGCCGGAGGGCCGCGAAGTGCACGCGGATCTGATGCGTGCGCCCGGTCTCGAGCCGAACCTCCACCAACGACGCGCGGCCGAAGGCCTCGACCACCTTGTAGTGCGTGACGGAGTCGCGACCGTCCTCGAGAACGGCGAACTTCCAGTCGTGCCCGGGATGGCGTCCGATGGGCGCGTCGATAGTGCCCTCCAACGGGTCCGGCAGGCCCTGCACCACTGCGTGGTAGGTCTTGGACGGCGTCCGCTCCTTGAAGGCACGCTTCAGCGCGGTGTAGGCCCGTTCGGACGTCGCCACCACCATCACGCCGGAGGTGCCGACGTCGAGCCGGTGGACGATCCCTTGGCGCTCGGCCGCGCCGGACGTCGAGATCCGGTAGCCCGCCGCGGCGAGGGCGCCGACCACGGTGGGTCCGACCCAGCCGGGCGACGGGTGGGCGGCGACGCCAACGGGCTTGTCGATGACAACGTAGTCGTCGTCCTCGCCGAGGATCCTGAGGTCTTCCACGGGTTCGATTCTCACTTCCAGTGGATCGGGGCGTTCCGGGATGGTCACGTCGACCTGTTCTCCGACGGCGGTCTTGTGGGACTTGCCGACGGGCCGGCCGCCCACCAGCACGTGCCCCTCGGCGCACAGCTGGGCCGCGAGCGTTCGGGAGAGTCCCAGCGCGCCCGCAACGACCGCGTCCAGGCGGGCCCCGTCCTGGTCCTCGGAGACGGTGAACGCGGGCATCAGGCCGCCTCCTCCGCCGTCTCGCGGGTTCCGTCGAGGCGAACGCCCTTGAAGATCAGGAGGCAGATCACGATCATGGAGCAGACCACCAGCGAGTCCGCGATGTTGAAGATGGCAAAGTTGGGCAGCGCGATGAAGTCCACGACGTGGCCCATGGCGAAGGACGGCTCGCGGAATAGGCGGTCCGTCAGATTGCCCGCGGCGCCGGCCACCAGGCCGCCCAGGGCGACCGCCCACACCCGGGAACCGAGCCGGCGCAGCAGGAACAGCACATAAACAACCACGGACGCCTGAACGATCGTGAAGATCCACGTGACCTCCGTGCCGATGGAAAAGGCCGCCCCCGGGTTGAGGATGTAGTGCCAGCGCAGCAGGGGCGGGAAAACGTCGATGGTCTCCCCGAGCGCCATGTTGGTCTGGACCAGCCACTTGGTGAACTGGTCCAGTGCGTAGCCGACGACGGCGACGGCCAGCGCCGCGCCGACCAGGCCGCGCCTGCGCGGTGTCGGACGCGGGGTTGCCTGCGGTTCGGCGGGTTCGTGCTCCATGGTCTCCCTTAACGTGACGACGGCGGCCGGGTGACCCGGCCGCCGACGATCTACGGCTGACAGTCGCCCGGCCATCCGGGCGACCCTAGCTGATGCCTAGGCGTTTTCCTTGGCTTCCGGCGTCGCCACCGAGCCCTTGGACTCCAGGTCGCGCAGCTGGCCCTCGATGTAGGCCTTCAGGCGGGCGCGGTAGTCACGCTCGAAGCCGCGGAGCTGCTCGACCTTGCGCTCGAGCACGGCCTTCTGCTGTTCCAGCGCGCTCAGGGTCTTGCGGCTCTTCTCCTCGGCCTCGTTGACCAGGGTGTTGGCCTGGATCTGGGCCTCGGCGATGATCTTGTCGCGCTGCTCCACACCGGCGCCGACGTACTCGTCGTGCAGGCGCTGGGCCATGGCGAGAACGCCGGCGGCCGATTCGGCCGTTCCGGTGGAGGCCGCTGCGGGCGCCGCGGCGGCAACCGGAGCTGCCTCGGCGGCCGCGGCCGGCGCCTTCTCCTGCTCGGGCTTCGGGGTCTTGTCGACAACCTCGGCCTTGTCGGCGGCGACCGGAGCGGCTTCGGTGGCGGGGGCCGCGGCGACGGGCGCCGGGACGTCGCCCGACTCGGCGTCGCCGGACTGCAGCTCGCTGACGCGGCGACGGAGCTCGTCGTTCTCCTGGTTCAGGCGACGCAACTCGACGACGATCTCGTCCAGGAAATCGTCGACCTCGTCCTGGTCGTAGCCTTCGCGGAACTTCGTCGGCTGGAAGCGCTTGTTGACTACGTCTTCTGGCGTGAGTGCCATCTGGTCACCTCGTTACTTTGGTTCTTCCACCGACCGCTGCTGCGGCCCGCGTACGCTGGTTCACTTGGGGCACATCCGGCACGTCTGTGACGGGGCCTGCTGCGACAAGACTATAACGTTTGGGTACGGGACAACTAACCCGACTACCGGAGCCGCCAGGTGCGGCCCGTCGCTAGGCCAGCGACTGGACCACGATCTTCGCGATGATGACGGCGAAGTAAAGGATGAGGAAGGCGAGGTCCAATCGCATGCCGCCCAAGTCCACCGGCTTCACCTTGGACCTCAGCCAGCGCATGGGCGGATCGGTCACGCGGTAGACCACGCTGGCCGCGAGCAGCGCGACGCCGCGGGGCCGCCAAGAGCGGGCAAACATTTGGACCACGTCGAAGACGATTCTGACCATCAGCAGAACCTGGACGATGGTGAGTGCGATGTACAGCAGTCCGAAGATCAGTTCCACGGCGGAGACGCGGCCCGGCTAGCTCTGGTTGAAAAAGGTCGCTTGGCCCTCGGAGGACTTCTTGTCCTCGCCGAGGACTTCCACGGACGACGGCGAGAGCAGGAAAACCTTATTGGTCACTCGCTCGATGCTGCCGTGAAGCCCGAAGACCAAGCCGGCCGAGAAATCCACGAGGCGCTTGGCGTCGCCCTCGCCCATGTCGGTGACGTTCATGATGACCGGAATGCCCTCGCGAAAACTTTCGCCGATGATCTTGGCGTCGTTGTACGAGCGGGGGTGGACCGTTGTGATCTGCCGCAATGAAGAATCCTCGTCCCTGGAAGAAGGCGCGCGCTTGATGGGAGTGACCGGGGCCCGGTACTCGGTGTCCGTCTCCGGAACGGCCGCCACCGGTTGGTGCGTCCGCTCTTCGCGGACGGGTTCGTGGCGCCGCGCATCCTCGCGCTCGTCGACGTCGTAGTTGTCCGAGGCGTAGTGCTCGTCACCGTCGGCGAGCCCCAGGTAGATCATTGTCTTGCGCAGGGCGCCAGCCATGGTCTTCTCCTTATGATCGTGCGCGGTCCAAGGGTCTGTTCCGCAAGAGTCTCCGCTGTATCGACGCTACCGCAAGGGCGGGCGGGGCCCGAGGACATCGGAACCGACACGCAGGTGTGTCGCCCCGGCGGCAACCGCCTGCTCAAGGTCCTGACTCATGCCCGCCGAAACCGCGTCCGCTCCGGGGTACGCGGCGCGGACCGCGCGGGAGACGTCGACGAGTCGCGCGAACGCCTCGGCAGGGTCTGCGCCCAGCGGAGCGACCGCCATCACGCCGCCCAATTCGAGCCACGGCGCGGCGTCGATCGCCGCCGCCAGCGAGAGAACGCCGGCGGGCTCGACTCCGCCGCGTCCTGCCGGCCCGGTCTCTGCTCCGGACGCGTCGCCCGTGGGCTGCCGCAGGTCGACTTGGATGAGGCAGCGCAGGGCGGTCCGCGCCGGCTCCCCAGCCTCGCGCCGCCGTTCGTTCTCCCGGGCGACCGCCTTGTCCAGTGCGGACACCAGGCCCGTGCGGTCGACGGACTGCACCGCGGAGGCGTAGCGGACCACCGACTTGGCCTTATTGGTCTGGAGTTGGCCGATGAAGTTCCAGTCGAGCGGCAGGTCACGCAACTCCTCGGCCTTCGCCGCGGCCTCCTGGTCGCGGTTCTCGCCGACCGCGCGGACGCCGAGTCCCGCCAGGAGCCGGACGTCGGACGCGGGGAAGAACTTTGTCACCACGATCAGTTCGGGCTGGTCCGGCCGGCCGGCCGCGCGCGCGGCCTCGGAGATTCTTAGCCTGACGGCGTTGAGCCTGCGGTCCAGCTCGTCCCGTCGGGACTCCTGAGCCGCGGGCGCGCTGGCGCTCACTGGGCCCCGCTCTGCTCGGGAGCGTCCGCGGTGCCGACCCACACGAGGCCGGCGAAGCGCCCGGTGGCGGGGTCGCGGCGGTAGGAGTAGTAGTTGGTGTCCTCGAGCGTGCAGATCCCGGTCTCGACGACCGCGACACCCTCGGACGCAAGGAGGCCGCGGGCCGCCCCCGGCAGATCCAAGCCGCTGGTGCCACGCCGGGTGGTGGTCGCGATGCCGGGCAGGATCGCCTCGGCGCCCGCGGCCATGTCCGGCGGAACCTCGTAGCAGCGGCCACAGACCGACGGACCGATCCACGCCTGAATGGCTCCGGCCCCGGCGTCGCGCAGTGCCCGAACCGTGTTCTGCAGCACCCCTCCCAGGAGGCCGGCCCGTCCGGCGTGCGCCACCGCCGTGGCGACACCCCCGTCGACGGCGCCGGCGAGCACCACCGGCACACAGTCGGCGACCATCACCGCCAGCGGCGCCGAGCCATCGGCGGAGACCAGGGCGTCTGCGGTCGGGGCGGACGCCCGGTGGGAGGCCAGCCGGAGCGACCCGCCGGTTGAGACGAGGTGGACGTCCGCGGAGTGGACCTGGTCCATAAAGCGCAGGGCACCGGGATCGACGCCCAGCCGCGCCTCCAGGTCGCCGCGGCGTTCCGCGACGTCGGCCGCGTCGTCCCCAACGTGCAACGCGAGGTTGCCGTCGGCGACCGAAGTGAAACCAACGTGGGTCTCGGGGAGTCCCACGGGTTCGAATCGGAGCATCTTCGGCAACCTCGCGTTGTGTGCCTCTCCCTACTTGAGGAAGTCGGGCACGTCCAGATCGTCGTGGGAGGACCCGGACAGGTCCTGCTCCACGATGGCTGGCAGGTCCTCGTAGCGCTGCTGCGCGGGGCGCGCGGCCTCGGGGGCCGAGTGCGCGGACACCGCCGCCGCGGGCGCGGCCGCGGGCTGCGCGGGAGCCAGCGGGATGGTTCCCGGCACCGACGGGAGCGGGCGGGCCTGCTGCACGGGCTGGGCCTGCTGCTGCGGGGCGTGGGCCGGAGCCGAGGTCACGTCCACCTGGTCGAAGCCCGCGGCGATGACGGTGACGCGCGCCTCGTCCCCGAGCGCGTCGTCGATTACGGCGCCGAAGATGATGTTCGCCTCAGGGTGGGCGACCTCCTGCACCAGCCGGGCGGCCTCGTTGATCTCGAACAGTCCCAGGTCGGAACCGCCCTGGATCGAGAGCAGCACGCCGTGCGCGCCGTCGATGGAGGCCTCGAGCAGCGGCGAGGCGATGGCGAGTTCCGCGGCCTTGACGGCGCGGTCCTCTCCCCGGGCGGAACCAATGCCCATGAGAGCCGAACCGGCGCCCTGCATCACGGACTTTACGTCGGCGAAGTCCAGGTTGATCAGGCCCGGCGTGGTGATGAGGTCCGTGATGCCCTGGACGCCGGACAGCAGCACCTGGTCGGCAGAGCGGAAGGCATCCAGCACGGAAACGTTTCGGTCGCTGATGGACAGCAGTCGGTCGTTCGGGATCACGATGAGTGTGTCGACCTCGTCGCGCAGCGCCTCGATGCCCGCCTCGGCGGAGCTCGCGCGCCGGCGGCCCTCGAAGGTGAACGGACGGGTGACCACACCGATGGTCAGTGCGCCCAGCGAGCGGGCAATGCGGGCCACGACGGGCGCGCCGCCCGTTCCGGTGCCACCGCCCTCGCCTGCGGTCACGAAGACCATGTCCGCCCCGCGCATGACCTCTTCGATCTCTTCGGCGTGGTCCTCGGCGGCCTGGCGGCCCACCTCGGGGTTGGCACCGGCGCCGAGCCCGCGGGTCAGTTCCCGACCCACGTCGAGTTTCACGTCGGCGTCGCTCATGAGCAGCGCCTGCGCGTCCGTGTTGATCGCGATGAATTCGACGCCGCGGAGGCCGACCTCGATCATGCGGTTGACGGCGTTCACGCCGCCACCGCCGATGCCGACGACCTTGATGACGGCGAGGTAGTTCTGTGGAGCTGCCACGTCCTGGTTCCCTTGTTCGATGTGCTGCTGATCTAGGAAGCTTCAACTGACAAACGTTAACCCTCAGCTTGAGGGTTATAGTTATGTCAAGTACTTGCTACTGAAACGCTATGGCCTGCCCAGGGCCCATGCAACGACCTAGGCCGCGTGTCGCCCATTGCGTACCGGAAAGTTTTCCGCGGCCGGTGGCCGACGGCGGTCAGCGCGTGACCGGGTGGTCGGGGCTGGTGACGTCGTACACCTTGACGGCGGCCGTGTTGGGCTCTTCCTTGACCCGAAGCAGCGCCGTGACCACCCCGGCCTTGTCCGCGTTGCGCTCGGAGTTTCCCCACAGCACGGTCTTGCCGTTGGTCAGCTTCAGCTCGACGGAATCGATCGTCTTGGCGCCGGCCTTGTCCAGCCGGTTCAGCACCGACTCCGGAAGGGAGGCGAGGACCTCTGTCACCGTGGCGAAGACCTTCGGGTCCGCGACGGCGCTTTCCGCGTCGATGACCGGCAGGTCCGCACCGTCGCGCTTGGCCAGGGCCGCGAGCGTCCGTCCGTCCTCGCCCACCAGACGGTACTTTCCCTTCGACTCGACGATGGCCACCGGCTGGTGCTCGACGATCTCCACCCTGAGCGTGGAGGGCGCCTCCGCCTGGACCACCACGTCCCTGACGGCGGGCTGGCCCTCCAACAACCGCAGGACCGACGCGGGCCCGATGCGCGGCAGTGGCGTCCCGACGAGTGGTTCCAGCGCCTCCTGGACGGCCGACTGCTTCGCGAGGTCGTTGCCGCTGACCTCGATGTTCTTGACGGCCAGCAGCGGCGAGTACAGCAGCACCACTATGAGGGCCAAGATCAGCGCCACCACCGATCCGGAGATGATGAGGAGCAGGCGCCGCGTGCGCCTTCCCGGGGGCTCGGGCAGCGGGACGACGTTGGTGTCCGGCCGCGCGTCGACGCGATTCACTCGCGATCCGCCAAGGCCGCGAGGATCTCCGCGCCGGCCTCCGTCACGTCGCCGGCGCCGACCGTCATCACAACGTCGCCGGGCCGCGCCACGGCGGCGATGAGGCCGGGAGCGGCGGAACGGGTCGCGGCGCCCCCTTCGGTGTTGAGTGCGTTGGCGACAAGTTCGCTGGTCACTCCGGGAATCGGCTGTTCGCGGGCAGGATAGATCTCCAGCACCAGGGCCGTGTCCGCCAGCGACAGGGCGTCGGCGAATTCCCGCCAGAATTCGCGGGTCCGGGAGAACAGGTGCGGCTGGAAAAGCACGTGGACGCGCCCCTCCCCCGCCACCGCCCGGGCGGCCTTGAGGGCGGCGAGCACCTCCGTGGGATGGTGGGCGTAGTCGTCGAACACGCGCACGCCCGCGGCCTCGCCGCGGAACTCGAAGCGGCGCGCCGCGCCCGCGAACGACGCCAGGCCCAGGGTCGCGTCCTCCGGCTGGAGGCCGCAGTCCAGGCCAACCGCGAAGGCCGCCGCGGCGTTGAGCAGGTTGTGGTCCCCGGGCACCGCCAAATCCAGGCGTCCCTCCTCGCCGCTGCCCCACTCCAGGGAACACCCGTAGCGTTGGCCGGCCAGCGGCACCGCCTCGAGCAGCCGGCGGTCGGCCGACTCGCTGAATCCGTAGGTCTGCACGCGCACGTCCGGCCGCTCGTGCCGCATCCGCGCCGCAAGGGCATGCGAGCCGGGGTCGTCCGCGCAGCAGATCAGCAACCCGTCCTCGGGCAGCAGCGACACAAAGCGGTGGAAGCTCTCGTGGACGGCCTCGGCGGTGCCGTAATGGTCCAAGTGGTCGGCCTCTACGTTGGTGACCACCACAACGTCGGGACGGTAGTTCAGGAAAGACGCGTCCGATTCGTCCGCCTCCGCAACGAAGATGCGGCCCGCGCCCAGTTCGGCGTTGACCCCCAACCCGGCGACATTCGCACCGATGGCGAATGAGGGCGACAGGCCGGCGTGGCGGAGCATCACGGCGATGAGTGAGGTGGTGGTGGTCTTCCCGTGTGTCCCGCAGACCGCGACCACAAAGTCCCCCTTCATGGTCGCCGCGAGCCCCTCCGAGCGGTGGAGGATTCGCAGCCCGCGGCGCTTGGCGGCGTCGTATTCGGGATTGCCGTCCTTGATGACGGACGAGACCACCACGGTGTCCACCTCGCCGAGGTTGGCGGCGGCGTAGCCGACGTGGATGCGCGCCCCCAGCCCGCGGAGTTCGTCCAGTACGGGCAGGTCCTTGGCGTCGGTCCCGGATACGGGGATGCCCCGCGCCAGCATCAGTCGTGCGACCGCGGAGACGCCGACGCCGCCAATGCCAAGAAGGTGCACGCGGCCAAGCTCGGAGAGTGTCGGGATGTGCTGCATTCCTCTAGCTTCCCATGCCGGAAACGGTTGCGCCGACGGCGGTTTCGAGGACGATCTCCGCCATGCGCCCTGCGGCGTCGCGGCTGCCCAGCGCGTGTGCCGCGCGGGCCATGATCTCGAGTCTGTCCCGGCTGGTCAGGAGCGGCAGGACCGTTCCGGCGAAGAATTCCGGCGTGAACGCGTCGTTGTCCACCACCACGGCCGCTCCGGCGCCCAGGAGCGGCTCCGCGTTGAGCCGCTGCTCGCCGTTTCCGATGGGCAGCGGGACGAGGATGGACGGGAGTCCCACCGCGGCCAGCTCGCACACCGTTCCGGCGCCGGCCCTGGCGATGATGAGGTCGGCCGCGGCGTAGGCGTTCTCCATGCCGTCGACGTACTCGGTCTGCCGGTAGCCCGGCGCGGCGTACACCGTCCCGGCGTCGTCGAGCAGCTGCTTGCCGCGCCCGGTGACGTGCAGCACCTGGACCGGCGTGCCGGCGGCGGCAAGGTCGGCCAGGATCGGCAGCGACGTCCGGATGGTGTGGTTGATGGATGCGGCCCCAGAGGATCCGCCGGTGACGACCAGCGTCGGCAGGCCCGGCTCAAGGCCGAGAGCCTCCCGCGCGGCGTCGCGTGCCGCGACCCGGTCCAGTCCCGCAATGGCCGACCGCATGGGCATGCCCACCAACTCCGCGCCGCGCAGCCCGGTGTTCGGGAAGGCCGTGGCGATGCGGGCGGCGAACCGCGCGCCCAGCTTGTTGGCCAGGCCGGCGCGGGCGTTCGCCTCGTGGATGACCACGGGGATTCCTCGCTTCCTCGCGGCCAGATAGACGGGCGTGCAGACGTATCCTCCGACGCCCACAACAACCTCCGCGCCGGCCCGGTCCAGGACGGCACCGGCGTGGCGGACGGCCTGGACGATGCGGAACGGCAGCTTGAACAGGTCCGCGGAGGGCCGGCGGGGCATCGGCACGCGCTCGATGGTTTCCAGGGCGTACCCGGCGGCGGGAACCAGCCGGGTCTCCATGCCCGACGCAGTCCCGACGGCCACGATGCGCGCGTCCGGCGCCTTGGCGCGGACGGCGTCCGCTATGGCCAGCAGGGGAGAGATGTGGCCGGCGGTGCCGCCACCGGCCAACACGATCGACGGTCCAGGCTTCATGTGGTTCACAGCTTTCGGTGCGGGGCTGGGGTGCGAAAGGACATCAGGAGGCCGCGTCCGGCGGTGCCGGACGCTGGCGGGCGAAGCACAACACCACGCCCACGGCCATCAGCGCGAAGGTCAACGCGGAACCGCCGTAGGAAATGAAGGGCAGCGGAACGCCGATGACCGGAAGCAGCCCGGTCACCATGCCGATGTTGACGAACGCCTGGCCGATCAGCCACGCCATGATGCCGCCGGTCGCGATGCGGACGAAGGGGTCGGAGTGCCGGACGGCCACCCGGTACATGGCCACCGCCAAGATTCCGAAGAGGGCGATGATGACCGTGGTCCCGATCAGGCCCAGCTCCTCGCCGATGATTGCGAAGATGAAGTCGTTCTCCGCCTCGGGGATGTAGTTCCACTTCTGCCGGGACTGGCCGAGGCCCACGCCCCACCAGCCGCCGGAGGCGAGCGCGTAGAGCCCCTGGCGGGACTGGTAGCAGGCGTCGTTGGCGCCGCAGTCGATGCCGAGCCACGCGTTGATGCGGCCCATCCGGTTTCCGGAGACCAGGACCATCACGATCGCGCCGAGCGCCGCAACGCCGGCCGCGACACCGAAAATCCTCAGCCGGGCCCCGCCGAAGAACAGTGCGGCCACCAGGATGAGGATCAGGACCAGCCCCGTCCCCAGGTCGCGGCCGGCGAGCACGAGCGCCAACACGGCCGCCCCGCCTGGGAAGACCACGGGAATCAACGCGTGCGCCGTCTGGTTGACCAGTCGGCCCTTCTTCGCGAGCATCATGGCCGCCCACACGGCCAGCGCCAGCTTGGCGGCCTCGGAAGGCTGGGCGGTGAAGCCGCCGATACCGATCCAGTTCCGGTTGCCGTAGACGGAAATCCCCAGTGGGGTGAACACCAGCAGCAGGAGGAAAAGTGCCAGCCCGATTCCGGGCCAGGCAAGTCGCTTCATCGTCGCAACGGGCAGCCGGGACATCAACACCATCAGACCGCAGCCGGCCAGCGCCCAGACACCCTGCTTCATAAAAAGTGCGTAGGAGGAGGTCTCGCTCGATATCGCCTCGACGGCGGACGAGGACAGCACCATCAGCAGGCCGATCAGCGTCAGCGCCAACGCGCTGCCGAGGATCATGTAGTAGCCGGTGTTGCCTCCCGTGTCGGCATCGCCCTCGACCATCCGCCACAGGCGTGACATGGGCCGGTCGCCGGCCGTCTTTTTGCCGGCGCCGCCGCGGCGGGCCGGGCTCCTCTGGGCTGCCGGTCGCGCCGACGACTCCGCGCGCGCGCGGGACGGCCCGGAGCCGCCGGCGCGCGCGTCTGTCCCGGCAGTGTCCTGGGGGCCCGTGGTGCGTACCCGCGGCTTGCGTCCAGCGCTGCCGCGAGGCGGCGAGGTGGGGGCTGGCACGGGTACTCCTTTACGTTGGGGTGTCCTCCATAAGGCCGCGGACCGCCTCGATGAAGGCGTCGCCGCGGTGCGCATATGAAGAGAATTGGTCCATCGAGGCCGCCGCCGGCGCCATCAGCACTGTGTCGCCCGGGCGGGCCATCCCGGCGGCTTCCGCCACGGCTTGCGCCATGACCGACCAGCCGGTCTTTCCGCCGCTGTCGGCCACCGGCGTCTCGCTCCCAGTTTCCCGCACGCGGGCCTCGATCACCGGCACGTCCGGCGCGTGTCGCCGCAATGACCCGCGCAACCCGTCGCTGTCCGTCCCGATCAGCACCACCGCGCGCAGGCGGGGCGCGTGCGTGGAGACGAGCGCGTCGTAGTCCACACCCTTGGACAGTCCGCCGGCGATCCAGACGACCGACGAGAACGCCGCGAGCGATGCGTTGGCCGCGTGGGGGTTGGTGGCCTTCGAGTCGTTGACCCAGAGGATGTCGTCGCGCCTGGCCACGACCTGGATCCGGTGCGCGCCCGGATCGAAGTTGCGCAGGCCGTCGCGGACCGCCCGCGGCTCCACCCCGTAGGCGCGCACCAGGGCCGCCGCCGCCAGGGCGTTGGCCACGGTGTGCCGGGGCGCGATCTCGCCCAGGTCGGCCAGCGAGGCGAGCTCCGCGGCGGACGTCTTGCGGTCCTCGACGAAGGCGCGGTCCACCAGCAGACCCTCGACCACCCCGACCATGCTTAGGGCGGGAACGTTGGTGGTGAACCCGATGGCCCGGCAGCCCTCCACCACGTCCGCGTCTTCGACCATGCGCTCGGTCTCGGCCTGGTCGGCGTTGTAGATGGCCGCCACGCGTGTGCGCTCATAGATCTTGGCCTTCGCGGCCAGGTACTCCTCGTAGGATCCGTGCCAGTCGACGTGGTCCTGCGCGACGTTGAGCACCACGGATGCCAGCGGCGACATGGTGTGCGTGGTGTGGAGCTGGAAGCTGGACAACTCGACTGCGATGGCGTCGTAGCCCTCGGGATCGCGGATGGCGTCGAGGATCGGCGTGCCGACGTTGCCTGCCGCGATCGCACGCAGGCCCGCCGCCCGGAGCATCGACTCGGCCATGCCGACCGTCGTCGTTTTGCCGTTGGTGCCGGTGATCACCAGCCACTCGGCCGTCTTGCGGCCCGCGCGGGCGCGTACGCGCCAGGCGAGCTCGACGTCTCCCCAGACGGGAAGGCCCGCCTCCCCCGCCTCCACCAGCAACGCCTGCCTGGGGTTCCAGCCCGGCGAGGCGATGACGAGTTCGGGGGCCTCGCCGTCGACCGTCGGAAGCCCGGACGTGTGCTCGGCGCCGAGCCGCACGTCCGCGGCGCCCACGATGCGCAGGGTGTCGGCGCGGGCACGGTTCTCCTCGGAGTCCGCGCCATCGACCACCACCACCCGCGCGCCCAGCTCGATCAAGGTGTCCGCGGCCGAGAAGCCGGACAGGCCAAGGCCGGCGACCACGACTCGGAGACCCGTCCAGTCGGCATCCCAGGTGGTCAGTTCCTCCAGCGGCGCGTGGCTCACAGCCCGACGACCCATTCCGCGTAGAAGATGCCCAGCGCCGCGGCGACGAACAGGCCGGCAACGATCCAGAACCGGACAACGACGGTGACCTCCGCCCAGCCCTTAAGCTCGAAATGGTGCTGCAGCGGAGCCATCAGGAACACCCTCTTGCCGCCGCTGAGCTTGAAGAAGCCCACCTGGATGATGACGGACAGCGTGATGATCACGAACAGGCCGGCGAGGACCACGAGCAGCAGTTCGGTGCGGGAAAGGATGGCGAAGGCCGCGATGGCGCCGCCGATGGCGAGCGACCCGGTGTCGCCCATAAAGATGGCCGCGGGAGAGGTGTTCCACCATAGGAAGCCGATGAGGGCCCCGCAAAGGATCGCCCCGAGCAGGGCCAGGTCCATGGGGTCGCGGACCTCGTAGCAGACCGATCCGATCGACCGCGAGGATCCGCAGGCCTGGTTGTACTGCCAGATGCCGATCAGCGTGTAGGCGCCGAAGACCATGATGGACGCGCCCGTGGCGAGACCGTCCAGGCCATCCGTGACGTTGACGCCGTTGGTGGCGCCGGTGACGATGAGGTTGGACCAGAGGATAAAGAGCAGCGCCCCGACCACCGGCCCGGCGAAGGCCAGGTCGATTCCCGTGTCCCTGATGAAGGAGATCTCGGTGGACGCGGGGGCAAGGCCCTTTTCGTTGGGGAACTGGAGGGCCAGCATGGCGAAGCCGACCCCCACGATGGCCTGCAACGTGATCTTCTGCCACGCGCGCAGCCCCAGGCTGCGTTGCTTGGAGATCTTGATGAAGTCGTCGAGGAATCCGACGAGGCCCATGCCGACCATCAGGAAGAGCAGCACCATGCCGCTTGCGGTCGGGCCGACGGCGTGCTCGCTGAAGAGCTCCAGCAGCCCGTGGGTGCCGAAATAGGCGAGAACAACGGCGAGGACGATCATGGCCCCGCCCATCGTCGGGGTGCCGCGCTTGGTGTGGTGCGACGTCGGTCCGTCGTCGCGGACGAACTGGCCGTAGCTTCTGCGCACCAACAGCTTGATGAACAGGGGTGTGCCCACGAGGGAAAGGATCAGCGCGATTCCCGCGCCCAGAATCAAAGCGATCATCGGAGCGTCTCCCGCCCGGCCTCGGGTGCGCCCGCGGACGCCGATGCTATCCGATCGCCGAGGAACCGGAGCCCCGCGCCGTTGGAGGACTTGAACAACACGATGTCTCCCGGTTCCAGCCGCTCTTCAAGCAGCCGTTCTGCGTCGTCGACGGTCTCGACGAACGTTGCCTCGTCGCCCCAGCTGCCCTCGAGGACGGCCGCCGTGTGGAGCGGCTTGGCGCCGGCCCCCACGACCACGAGCTTCTTGATGTTCAACCGAACGACCACGCGCCCGAGGAGGTCGTGCTCAAGGATCGAGTCGTCTCCCAGCTCAAGCATCTCCCCGAGCACCGCCCAGGTACGGCGAGTCTCCCCCACGGCGTCGTCGACCTGGCCCAGCTCCGCCAGCGTGCGCAGCGCCGCGCGCATGGACTCGGGGTTGGCGTTGTACGCGTCGTTGATGATCGTGACGCCGTCCGCGCGTTCGGTGCGCTCCATGCGCCAGCGGCTGGCGGGACCGAGGTCCGTCAGCGTGTGGGCGATGGTTGCGCCGTCGATGCCCAGGGCATGGGCCGCGGAGGCGGCGGCCAGCAGGTTGGTGATGTGGTGCCGGCCGATCAGCCCGCTGCGCACGGGGTGAGCGGAGCCGTCGGGCATTGCAAGCGTGAACACCGGGTGGCCCGCGTTGTCGATCTCGATGTCCCGGGCGCCGACGAAGCTGCCGTGGGCCTCGGACTCGGGACCGAATCCGAGCACGGCCGCGCCGGTCCTGCTTGCCATGGCCCGGACCTGGGGATCGTCGAAGTTCAGGATGGCCGTGCCGGTGGCCGGAAGCGCCTCGACCAGTTCTCCCTTGGCGCGGGCGATGTTCTGCGCCCCGCCGAACTCTCCGGCGTGGGCGGTGCCCACACAGAGCACGACGCCGACCTCGGGTCCCACCATTTTGGCAAGGTAGTCGATGTGTCCGATGCCGGTGGCACCCATCTCCACCACGAGGAAGCGGGTGGACGGCGTGGCCCGGAACACGGTGAGCGGGACACCCACCTCCCCGTTGTAGGAGCCGATCGGGGCCACGGTCTCGCCCGCCGTGGACAGGACGGCGGCCAGGAGATCCTTTGTGGTGGTCTTCCCGGCCGAGCCGGTGATGCCGACCACGCGCAGCCCGCCTTCGCGGAGCCGGCCGACCACGTGGGAAGCGAGCTTGCCCATGGCGAGCACGGCGTCCTCGACGATGACGGCCGGGTGTACAGCGCCCTCGGCATCGAGGGTCTCGCGCTCGGCGAGGGCAAGCACCGCTCCGGCCGCAAAGGCCTGCTCGACGAAGCGGTGTCCGTCGGACGCCTCGCCCGGCTTGGCGACGAAGAGCCAGCCCGGCTGGCATTCCCGCGAGTCGGTGGCGACGCCGCCGACGACGGTCTCCACGGACACGCTCGTGGTGGTGCGACCGCCCGTGATGGCGGCAATTTGGGCAGCGTTAAGTTCAATCATGGCTCTGTGGACTTTACTCCCTGACCGGCGTGCCGGAGGAATTGTCGGGATCCTGGAGGACATCGAAGCCGCGGTCCGCGAGGGCCGCGCGCAGCTCGACCCGGTCGTCGAGCGGGAGGTTCTCCCCCATGACTTCCTGCCATACCTCGTGCCCCCTGCCGGCGACGAGGATGGTGTCCTCCGGGCCGGCCATGGCCGCGGCGGCGGCGATGGCGCGTGCGCGGGGGAACACCTCGATCGCGGAACTGGCGAGACCTTCGGCGCCGATCGTGTCCAGTGCGCCGCGGAGGACCGCGGCGCGGATCCCCGCCGGCTCCTCGTCGTGCGGGTCGTCGTCCGTGACAATGACCACGTCGGCGTGGCGGGCGGCCACGGCACCCATAATGGGCCGCTTCGTCGCGTCCCGCTGGCCCGTTGCGCCGAACACCACGATGACGCGCGATCCGGTGGCCTGGCCGCGGACGGCGCCGATGGCCCGCTCGAGTGCGTCCGGGTTGTGCGCAAAGTCGACGATGCCTGCGGGTCGTTCGCACACCACCTGCATGCGGCCCGGCACTGACACGGTCAGCGGGTCGGCCCGCTCCAGCGCGGCCTGGAGCGCGGACGGCTCGGCACCGGCCGCCAGCACCAGCAGGACGGCCAGGGCGGCGTTCGAGACGTTGAAGAGGCCCGGGAGCCCGGTCCGGGCCCTGATGCGGACCCCTTCGGGCCCGTGCAGTTCGAAGCTGTGGCCGAGACCGTCCGGCACGACGGCGCCGACGCTCCAGTCCGCGCGGGCCGCGAGAGCGGAACCCTTCGCGTCCCGGGGGCCGTCCGAGCCGTTTTCGGCCGCCTCGCCGCCATCGGGAATCGTCGACAGCGTCCAGGTTTCGGCGGTGCTGGCGGCGGCCATGCGGCGGCCCCACTCGTCGTCCACAGTGACAACGGCGCGCCGGGTGCGCTCCTTCGTGAAGAGTTGCGCCTTGGAGCCGAAGTAGGCCTCCATGCTGCCGTGCAGGTCCAGGTGGTCCTGTGTGAGGTTGGTGAATCCGGCGACGTCGAAGCGCAGGCCCGCGATCCGCCGGTAGTCGACGGAGTGGGAGGACACCTCCATGGCGGCCGCCGAGATTCCGGCCTCCCGCATGCGGGCAAGGAGCGCATGCAGCTGCGGGGCCTCCGGAGTCGTGAGCACGCTGGGGATGCGCGTGTCGCCGGCGACGATTTCGATGGTCCCTATGAGCCCGGTGGTGTGCCCGAGCGCGCGGAGCAGGGAACGGATGAAATACGTGGTGGTGGTCTTGCCGTTGGTCCCGGTCACGCCCAGGAGCGCGGGGGCGCCGGACGCCGTCCCATAGACGATGCCGGCGAGCTCGCCAACGGCCTCGCGCACGGAGTCGACCAGCAGGACGGGCAGTCCCGTCGCGCGCGCCCTCACGGCGCCTTCGGCGTCCGTGAGGATGGCCGCCGCGCCATCCTCCGCGGCCTTGGCCGCGAAATCGGCGCCGTGCCTGTTGGCGCCCGGAACGGCCGCATAAAGGTCGCCGTTCTGGACCGCGCGGGAGTCCATGCAGACGCCGTGGACCTCGGCGTCGCCGTCGCCCTCGAGGACGCAGGCTAGGCCGAGTTCGGCCGCGGCGGTCGCAAGGGTCCGCAGTGCGACGGCGGGAGGCAGGGAGGGACGGAAGGACAGTTCGGCCTCCCGGGGAGTCGGTTGCGGCATTAGTCCCAGCTGTATTTCTGCTCTTTGCCGACGAACACCTTGTAGGGGTTCGGCTCGGTCGTGGAGGGCGGAACGTTGTAGGTGTTCAGCGTTTGGCTCATGATGAGTTTGAAGGTATCAGCCACGGTCCAGGTCCTCCAGTTGCCCTGCGGGCGGTGCATGGTGACCACAACGAGGTACTGCGGGTCGTCGATGGGCACCATGCCGGCGAATGAGCTCGTATAGCCGTCGTATCCGCCGTTCTCGCCCGCCGCCTGCGCGGTGCCGGTCTTGCCGCCGACCCGGTAGCCCTCGATGGCCGCGCCGCCGGCGGTGCCCTCCTCGACCACCGTTTCCATCATCCTTCTCATCTGCTCGGAGGTCTTTTCCGAGACGACCCGCTTGGGAGTGGCCGCGGCGACCGGGTGTTCGGTCCCGTCGGGATCGATGTACGCCTCGATGAGGGACGGCTCGACCTGGAGGCCGTGGTTGCCCACGGACTGGAAGATCTTGGCCGTGTGGAGCGCCGTCTGCGTGTACGACTGCCCGAACATGGTGGTGAACTGCTGCCGGCGTTCCCAGGCCTCGGGGGGCGCGAAGATGCCCTCGTTGAACGGCAGCCCGATGTTGATGGTCTGGCCGATCCCGAACTTCTTCATCCACTCGTAGCGCTGCTGGTTGGTCAGCTTCTCGCCCACCATGACCGTGCCCGTGTTGTAGGACCGCGCGAAGATGCCGGCGGTGGTCATCGGATACGTCGCGTGCTTTAGCGAGTCGTTGATGGTCTCGTTTTGCACCTTGTAGGAGTTGGCGACCTTGAACTCGTCGGTCGGCGTCACGACGCCCTCCTGCAAGGCAGCCGCGAACGTGGCGAGCTTGCCCGTCGAGCCGGGCTCGAACGCCTGCGTGACCGTTGTCGACGTGCGGAATTCGGGGTCCGTGGCACCCGGATCGGAGGGGTCGACGGACGTGGAGTCGGCCAGTGCGCGGATCTTGCCGGTCTTCATCTCGACGACCACGGCATTGACCCACTCGGCGTCGAACTGCTCCTGCTTGGCCATCACGGCCTCCTGCGCGGCCCACTGGATGTCGCTGTTGAGCGTCAGCCGGACATCTTGGCCGTCGACCGCGGGCACCTCCTGCATGGTGGCCATGGGGATGCGGATGCCATCGGCGCCGACCTCGTAGGTCTTTTTGCCGGGTGTGCCGCTGAGCTGCTCTTCCTTGCTGAGCTCGAGGCCCTCTGCGCCCGTCTCCACGCCGGAGGTCGCCTTGTCGGCGGCGTTGAGGAATCCCAGGACCGTTCCGGCAACGGAACCGTTGGGGTAGTTCCGCTCGATGTGGCGCTCGCTGGTCAGCGCCGGAATGCCAAGATCGATCGCCGCGTTGCGGACGTCGGGCGTCACGTTCTTGGCGACGAACGAATATCCGCGCTTCTCCGCGCCTTCCTTGCCGACGACGGAGTCTGTCAGTGTCTGGACGTCGAGTCCGACCACCGCGCTGAGTTCGGCGATGGCGTCGTTGATGTTGACCGTCTCGCGGTCGCCGGACTCCTTGTTTTTGCGGGTGAACTCTTCCTTGACGAGCTTCTGGTTGACCACCACGTCAAAGCGCTCCACGCTCGTGGCGAGCACCCGGTTCTCGGAATCGAGGATGTCCCCGCGCTGCGGTGCGACGTTCTCCACCCGGATGCGGTTGTCCACGGCCGCCTGGGCGATGCCCTCGGGGTCCAGGCCCTGCACCAGGAAGAGCCGACCGCCCAGCAGCACCAGCATGACCAGGGCGATCCCCAGGCCGATCCTCAGCCTGGCCGGCAAGCCCTGCGTGCTCTGGCGCGCCGCCGGTCCACTGTTCCGGTTGCGGTTGCTCACCATGGTTACGTCCTTGCTTTGCGGTTGTCTTCGGTCGCGGATCGCTGCCTGCTTCCGGGCCGAACCGCCGCGGCCGCGTGGCCTAGCTGTCCGTCCCCTGCTGGGCCGGCGCCGGAATCGTTCCGCCGTTCAGTTCCTTCTCCGAGAAGGACGGCCGATCTTCCGTGCCCGTGCCCGAGTCCGTCGTTGTGGTCTCGGTGGCCTCCGCCTCGGCGGGTGCCGCTTCCTGTTCCTGCTGGACCGGGGCCCCCTCCGAGGCGTTGTCCGCCGCGGACGCACCGCTGGCGGCGGCATCCGTCGTCTCCGGTGCCGCGTAGGGCGCCTCCGGGGGCGCGACCAGCGCGGTCGGGGACTCCGTCTTCTCGGCGGGAGTCGAGATGCCCGAGACCTTGAGCGTTCCCAAGTCCACGGAAGCCACGGAGCCGGGAACGACCATTCCCAATTCTGCCGCCTTGGCGGCCACATTCTGTGGAGCCTCGAGATTTTGGGCGCGCTGTGTCAGCGCCTCGTTCTCCTGGGTCAGTGCCCGCTCCGTGTTGCGCAGGCCCACGAGTTCGTACTGTGCGCTGGATACCTGGACGTTGAGAACCAGCACGCCCGCGAGGGCGGCCAGCATCACGCCGAAGCAGAAGATGGCGAAGTGCGCCCGCTTGGTGCGCGTGACGGCGGGGACCACGGACAACGGCGTCCGGCGTCGTTCGGCCGGCGCGTCGAAAGCCGGCTCGCTCGCGAGAACGCGGGCGTTGGCGCCGTCAATGGCCTGGGTGACGATGCCACGTGCGTGAACACGCGTCTGAGTCCGGGTGCTCATGCTCAACTCCTCTTCAGGATTCGTTCGACGGCCCTCAGCTTTGCCGAGGCCGCGCGGGGATTTTCAAGGATTTCCTGCTCCGTGGGCTTTTCGGTGCCCTTGGTCAAGGTGCGGTACTGCGCCTTGTGTTCTTCAAGCTCCACGGGGAAGCCGACGGGGGCCGAGGACCTGGATCCCGCGGCGAAGTGGCGCTTGGTGATCTTGTCCTCGAGAGAGTGGTAGCTCATAACGACGACGCGTCCTCCAACGGAAAGGGTCCCCATGGCCGCGGGGATCGCGCGGTCCAGCACGTCGAGTTCCTCGTTGACCTCAATGCGCAGTGCCTGGAAGGTCCGCTTGGCCGGGTGGCCCCCGGTTCGCGCGGCGGCGGCGGGGACAACGGAGCGAATGGCCTCCACCAGGCGGCCGGTTGTCGCGAGCGGCGCCTCGTCGCGGGCCTTGACGATCGCCGAGGCAATGCGTCCGGCAAACTTTTCCTCGCCCCAGGTGCGGATGATGCGCACCAGGTCGCCCTCGGAGTAGGTGTTGACGACGTCGGCCGCGGTCGGTCCGGTCGACATGTCCATGCGCATGTCCAGCGGCGCGTCGTACGAGTACGCGAAACCGCGCTCGCGCTCGTCGAGCTGGAGGGAGGAGACTCCGAGGTCGAAGAGAATGCCGTCCACACCCGAAAAACCGAGATCGTCGACAACGTCGGCGATCTCGTCGTAAACGGCATGGACCAGGTCGGTCCGGCTGGAGAAGCGGTTGAGTCGCTCCCCCGCGAGCGACAGTGCCTGCTCGTCCCTGTCCAGACCTATGAGGTGCACTTCCGGGAAGCGCGTGAGGAGGGCCTCCGAGTGGCCGCCCATGCCCAAGGTGCAATCAACGACGACGGCGCTTGAGCGTGCGGCGATCCCTGCCTGGATCGCCGGAGCCAACAACCCGACGCAGCGTTCGAGCAGCACGGGCACGTGGCGCTCGTTGGTGGGGCGCGGTGTGGCGTCCTCTGGCGTCACCGGTCCCCCTTCAGCGTGTCACTGCTTGCGATTCATGGCCTTCGCTTGGGCCAGAGCCCCCTCCGCGCCGATGTGTGCCGCCTGGCTCCGGGGAAGGTGAGCCAGGATGGCGCGCATCGGGCGGCTGGAGATCTCGTCCAAGCGCTCCGGTTCCGGCGGCGGCTGCCGCTAGAAGATGCCCGGAATAACTTCTTCGTCCGTCTCGGAGAAGGCGTTTTCCTTCTCCTCCAGGTAGGCGTTCCAAGCACTGGTGTCCCAGATCTCGGCCCGCGTGCCTGCGCCGATGACCGTGACCTCGCGGTCGAGCCCGGCATACGAACGCAGCGAAGGCGGGATCGTGACCCGCCCCTGCTTGTCCGGAACCTCGTCCGAGGCCCCTGAGAGGAACACGCGGGTGTAGTCCCGCGCCTGGCGGGAAGACAAGGGGGCCTCACGCATCTTCTCGTGGACCCTCTCGAACTCCCGCTGGCTGAAAACGTAGATGCAACGCTCCTGGCCCCGCGTCAGCACCAGGCCCTCGCCCAGTTCGTCGCGGTACTTCGCCGGAAGAATCAGGCGGCCCTTCTCGTCGATTCGCGGCGTGTATGTCCCGAGGAACATGCGCACCGCCTTCTCGATTCGAGGAGCTGCCCGCACCCCCTATTCACCAATGCCCTCTTCTATCCACCACTTTACTCCACTTCTCTCCACTGTCAACGCCATCGGCGTTGTTTTGCTTTAGGCGAGTCAAGAAAAAACCCCGTCCCACTAGGGAACGGAGCGAATGGCGCGAAGTGGAGGGCTTTTGGGTGCAGGAAGGGGGCCGCCGGCTTAAAAAACAGCAGGACCCGTGAATTTCACGGGTCCCTTAGCCTCGGTGAGGCGTCTGTGGAGCGGAGTGGAGTGCCGCGGGGAGGAGAGTGGAGTTACTCGTCGTCCCTGCGCCGCGCGTCCCACTTCGACTCGAGATCGGACATGAACGAACTCTTGGGACGGGCACCCTTACCCGTCGCCGTTCCACCGAGACGGCCCAGCGACGTTTTCGATACTGCGATGTACACGCCCACGCACATCATGGCGAAACCAACAACGCCGACCGGGATCCACTGGCTCGAGATCCCGAGCAGCAGAACCACGATGCCGGCAACGCCGACTAGTGCGCCGATGGCGATGTTCCGCGTCGAATAGCCGCCAGGGGACGAACTGGACTTCATCGAGGACGCAAACTTGTGATCCTCGTGCAGTTGCTTCTCCAGCTGTTCGAGCAAACGTTGCTCGTGTTCGGAAAGCGGCATCTTCCCTTCCCCGATCCCCTAGTGCTTAGGCCTTGAGGCCCTTACCTGTACTAACGACGAACCCCACGGAATCGTTCCGCGGTGCACCCGACAATCCGACGGCGGAGTCCCGCGTCGTCCAGTAGCTAAAGGATAGTCCCGCATGGCCCGCGGGCGGTAGTTCAAGCGTCCCGCCCGGGAGGCAGGAGCGTGGCCGGACGAACCGTTCCGGCCGGGAACTTGGCCCGGATCCGATCCATTGCCTCCTCTGCCTGTCGCCAGTTCCCGTCCGAACGGTCGAAACTGAGTTGGTAGCCGGCGCCCGCCTCGATCAGTTGCTCCGCCCTCACGCCCACCAGGCGGACGGCTTGGGGGCGGGGACCCAAGCCGTCCAGAAGGGCTTCCGCCACCTTCCCGATCGCCGCGGCGGAGTTTGCCGGCTGTCCAAGCCGGCGGCTGCGGCTAATCGTCGAGAAGTCCTCGTACCGGAGCTTGAGGGCGATCGTCTGCGCCTCCTTGCCCGCCGCACGCAGCCGCTCGGCCACGCGGAACGACAATCTCAAGAGCTCACGGCGCAGCACGGACGTGTCAGAGGTGTCCTTGGCAAACGTTTCTTCGGCCCCGATGCTTTTCTCTTCGCGCACCGGCTCGACCGGCCTGTCGTCCAGGCCCCACGCCAACGCGTGCAGACCCGTTCCGTGGACACCGAGCATGCGCTCCAGCGTTCCACGCGGCGTCTGTGCCAGGTCGGCGACGGTGGAGATACCGGCACGGGACAGGACCTCGGCCGTCTTGCCGCCCACTCCCCAGAGGGCGCCCACCGGCAGGCCATGGAGGAAGGCGACGGTGTCCTCGGGCGCCACACGCAGCAGGCCGTTCGGCTTCGAGCGAGTCGAGGCGACTTTGGCCACGAACTTGTTGCGCGCTATGCCCACGCTCGCCGGCAGCCCCAGCTCCTCGCGGATCCGTTGGCGGATCAGCTCCCCGATCTCCAGGGGACCACCCAGCCTGCGCAGGCTGCCGCTCACGTCCAGGAAGGCCTCGTCCACACTCACCTGCTCGACCAACGGCGTGATGTCGCGGAAGATCTCCATGATCAGCGCGGAATAGTGCCGGTAGCTGGCCATGCTGGGCTCGATCACGGTGGCGCGCGGCGCGAGCCGGAGCGCCGAAGACATGGGCATGGCCGAGCAAACGCCGGATCGGCGGCATTCGTACGACGCCGACAGCACCACCGAGCGCTCGCCCCTGTGCCCAACGATGATCTCCCGTCCCGCAAGTTCGGGGCGCACGAGAAGCTCGACGGAAACATAAAAGGCATCCATGTCCACGTGGAGCACCGTGCGCGGCGCGACTGCGTCACTCATGCCTCAATCGTAGGCGTCCGCCCCGACGCTTCGACCCAGTCCGATGCGCGCCGATAGAGTGGTGGGCATGACCGACCTACCCGCCGTCCGCCCCACCACCACCTCGGGAACGCGCGCAGACGCGGCGGCCTTCACCGCGAAAGTCAACGCGGAGCTGGCGGACTTCCTGGACAGGCAGCAGCGCGAAGTCGGGGACATCTCCCCGCACGCGTCCGAGCTGGTCGCCAGCATTCGGGACCTGGTCCGCGGGGGAAAGCGGCTCCGGCCGCAGTTCGCGTATTGGGGGTACGTGGGCAGCGGCGGAGATCCGGATGACGAAGTTGTGGTTCGGGCCGGCGCCGCCCTGGAACTGTTCCAGGCGGCGGCCCTCATCCACGACGACCTGATCGACCGGTCGGACACAAGGCGCGGACAGCCCAGCGTCCACAGGCGATTCGAGGCGATCCACCGGCACAACGGCTGGGACCGCGCGGCTTCGCGCTTCGGCGAGGCGGCATCCGTGCTGGCGGGCGACCTCTGCCTGTCCTTCAGCGAGCAGATGTTCGCCGGCATTCCTTCCACCGCGGGGGCCGCCCGGGTCATTTTCGACCGCATGCGCACGCAGGTGATGGCGGGACAGTTCCTCGATGTGCTCGAGGAGTCGGCCGGCCACTCGTACGGAACGGCGAACGCCCTGGCTCGCGCCCGGACGATTCTGACCTACAAGTCGGCCAAGTACTCGACCGAAAACCCTCTGCTGATCGGCGGCGCCCTTGCCGGAGCCACCGACGAGCTGCTCCGGGCCTACGCCGAATTCGCCCTTCCCCTCGGGGAGGCGTTCCAGCTGCGGGACGATGTGCTGGGAGTCTTCGGCGACCCCGCCGAAACGGGAAAACCCGCCGGCGACGACCTTCGCGAGGGCAAGCGCACGGAATTGATAGCGCACGCCCTGCTGCTCTCGGGCGCATCCGACGCCGGCTTCATCGAGTCGCGCCTCGGCGCGGACGATCTGGAAACGGCGGAAGTGGACCGGATGAGGGAGATCCTCGAAACCTGCGGAGCTCTTGCGGCCACGGAGGCGTCCATCGAGAAGCTCTCTGCCCAGGGATTCGCCGCCTTGGAGCGGCTGCCTATCGAGGAACCGGTCCGTTCTGCCCTGCACGACCTTGGCTGGTCGGCGATCGCCCGACGCGCCTAGGGGCGGGACGCGGAAGACGCCCGCGGGCTGGCAACTACCAGGCGAGCGCCTGGGCCCTGCGCCTGATTTCGGTCTTGCGCCCTTCGCGCAGCGCCTGCATCGGGGTTCCCGGCAGCGATTCGTCCGCGGTGAAAAGCCAGGCCAACAGTTCCTCGTCCGAGAATCCGGCGTCGACGAGGACCGAAATGGTGCCCTTGAGGCTGTCCACAACGTGGCCGTCGATGAAGAAGGCCGCCGGCACGGAGCGGATGCCGCGCTCCCCCACACGCGCCTCCACGAGTGCGCGCTCGTCCAGCAGGCTGTGGACCTTCTTGATGGAGACGCCCAGGTGCTCCGCGACGTCGGGCAGGGGCATCCAGTCGGCTACGAGATTTTCGATAGTACTCACGGCACCAGAGTGCCATAAACAACCGATGAACACGCCGTTAAACCGCGGTTGTGGGCGATATTGGGCTGTTGTGTTGCCCACCTCATAGTGTAAATTCACTTGAGTCACACTTGCACCATAGGTCACAAGAGAAACGAGGGGCCCTGCCTGGTCCCCGGCTTCGACTGTGCTCCGGCGTTCCCCGCCGGCCCAACCAGAGGATGATTCATGCCACAGCCCCGCACCCGCACCCTGTCCGGCGCCGTAGCCGCCGCGGCGATCCCCGCCGTCGTACTCTCCGGCTTCGGAGCCGCGGCACCCGCCGCGGCAGCCGAGGTTCCGGCCATCGGAACCACGCTGTCCCCAAGGTTGGCCACGCAGGCCAACATTTCGGCGGCTCAGGAACGGATCGCCGCCCACCTCGTCGCCTCCCGGATCCCCTCGCGGGTAACCGTTGCCGCGGCGCCGTCCACCGTGACCGTCAAACCGGGAGACACCCTCTCGCACATCTCGATCCGTCACGACGTCGCCTTGTCGACCATCCTGAAGGCGAACGACCTGAGCTCGCGTTCCGTCATCTACCCGGGCCAGAAGCTGCGGCTCAAGGGCTCGGCCGGCGGTTCCGGGGCCTCCGCCTCGGCGTCCGCCGGGACCTACACCGTCGCCGCCGGCGACACGCTCTCGGGCATCGCGCAAGGCAAGGGCATGGGATTGTCGGTCCTGCTCAAGGCCAACGGCCTCACCGGTGGCTCCGTCATCTACCCGGGGCAGAAGCTCACGCTCGGCGGCTCCTCCGCGGGTTCGTCGGCCGGCGCCACCGCGACGTCGGCGGCCCAGACCTACAGGGTCGTCGACGGCGACACCCTGTCCGGCATCGCTGCCAAGAACAACATGTCGCTGTCCGCGCTGCTGTCCGCCAACGGCATCACGTCGACGTCCATCATCCGCCCGGGCCAGAAGCTGGAGGTCGGAGGGACATCCACCGTGTCCGCGACGTCCACGAGCCGCAAACAGCTGGTGCCGAGCACGTTCCTGCACTACTCCTACCCCAAGGAGACGGTGAGGTCCGCCAACGACAACAAGTACGAGCTGCTCTCCCGCAACCTTCCCGGACGCAACGAGATGAAGCAGATCATCTCGGCCACCGCGTCGAAGATGGGCGTCGACCCGTCGCTCGCCCTCGCGCACGCCTACCAGGAGTCCGGCTTCAACATGGCCGCCGTCTCGCCGGCCAACGCCATCGGCGCCATGCAGGTCATCCCGTCCTCGGGCGAGTGGGCGTCGCAGCTGGTCGGGCGCGAGCTGGACCTGCTGAACCCCTACGACAACGCCACCGCGGGCGTCGCCATCATCCGGTCGCTGCAGCGCACCAGCTCCACGGTCGAGAACGGCATCGCCTCCTACTATCAGGGCGCGGGTTCCGTGAAGCGAAACGGCATGTACAACGACACGAAGCGCTACGTGAAGAGCATTCAGGCCCTGCAGCAGAGCTTCGGCTAGGCGGAACATAGGAGGGCCCCGGGGATGCGGCGATCCGCATCCCCGGGGCCCTTTCGCGTTGCCTTGGCGCCGCGCGCCAGTCCTAGGCCGCCGCGACCGGCAGGTCCAGCACCACGCGGGTGCCGCCCCCGTCCCGCTGCTCCCAAACGATGTCGCCGCTGAGTTCGCTGTTGACCAGCGTGCGCACAATCTGCAGGCCCAGCCCCCCGCTCGGCGGGCCGTCGGGAAGACCCACGCCGTCGTCGGAGACGGTGACACGCAATCGGGCCGATCCCGTGTGGTCCGTGCTGCGCTCGGCGCCGAGGGACACGGTTCCGTTGCTCTCGCCGAGTCCGTGCTCGACGGCGTTGGCGACCAGTTCGTTGATGACAAGGGAAAGCGGAGTCGCCAGTTCGCTCGGCAGGTCGCCGAACGAACCCGTTCGCTCGGTGCGCACCACTTGACCGGGCGAGGCGACCTCCGCCGCGAGCCGGAACTGCCGGTCGATCAACTCGTCGAAGTCGACGTTCTGCGTCAGCCCCTGCGACAACGTGTCGTGGACCAGCGCGATCGTCGCCACGCGCCGCATGGCTTGTTCGAGCCCCAGCTTTCCCTCGTCGCTCTGCATCCGGCGCGACTGCATCCTCAGCAGTGCCGCCACCGTCTGCAGGTTGTTCTTGACCCGGTGGTGGATTTCGCGGATGGTCGCGTCCTTGGAGACCAGCTCCATCTCGCGGCGCCGCAGTTCCGTCACGTCGCGGCACAGGACCAAGGCTCCGTAGCGGTGCGAACCGTCCCGGAGCGGAATGGCCCGCAGCGACAGGCTGACGCCGCGGGACTCCACCTCCGTGCGCCACGGCATGCGGCCCGTGACGACCAGCGGCAAGGACTCGTCCACCAGACGGCGATCCTTGATCAGGCCCGTGGTGACCTCGGCCAGCGAGCGCCCCTCGAGACTGTCGACCCCGCCGAGTCGCCGATAGGCCGAAACACCGTTCGGGCTGGCGTATTGGACGATGCCCTCGGCATCCAGCCGGATGAGTCCGTCGCCGACGCGGGGCGCGCCACGACGGGATCCGGTCGGCGTCGCAAAATCCGGCCAGAGGCCCTGCGTGCACATCTTCAGCAGATCCTGCGCGCACTGCCTGTAGGTCAGCTCCAGCCTTGACGGCATGCGGGAACTGGACAGGTCCATATGGCTCGTGACGACGGCGAGCGTCCGGTTGTTCCGCACCATCGGCACCGCCTCGATGCGCATGGCGGCGTCCCTTGTCCAGTGGTCCTCGTCGGCGCGCTGGATCGTCTGCGAGTTCCACGCCCGTTCGACCAACGACTTCAGGTCCCTGCGGATCCGTTCGCCCACAAAGTCGGTGTGGAACACCGTGTGGCTGGTGGAGGGGCGAACATGCGCGAGCGCCACGAACGTCCCCCCGGGGGCCGGGTGCCAAAGGACCAGGTCCGCGAAGGCCAGGTCCGCCACGAGTTGCCAGTCCCCCACCAGCAGGTGGAGCCACTCCTCGTCGCCGGGTCCGAAGTCCGCAAACTCGCGGACCGTGTCGGTGAAGATGGCCAAGAGCTACCGCCGAACGGTGGAGCGCAGCAGCCGCAACGCGACCGAGAGCGACGCCATGTCGTCCCGCTCCAGGTTGTTGACCTCGTTGAACATGCTGCGGACACGGTCCAGGTTGTCCGCGTTCTGCAGCTCCCACTCCGCCAGCCGCGCCATGGGATCGGACTCCCCCGGAGCCGCCTCGATGGCGGCCCGGGTGATGTCGACAACCGTCGAGTACAGGTCGTCGCGCAGCGCGGCACGGGCAAGCGCCTGCCACCTGTCCTCCCGGGGCAGCATGGTGATGCGCTCCAGGAGGGCGTCGATGCCGAAGCGGTCGAAGACCACGTAGTACGTCTTCGCGATGTCATCGGACGGTATTCCCGTCTCGCGAGCCGTCAGGGCGATGTCCAAGAGGGCAAAGCTCTCGAACTGCTGGCCGTAGCGCGCCGCGAGGGGTTGCGGCAGTCCCCACGAGAGGGCCTCCGCCTCCCACTCGCCCACACGCTTGGCGTCGTTTCCGCGCAGCAGCTCGGAGAGACGCCCGCGCAAAGACAGGACGGTGTCCTTGAACGCGTCGATGTCCGCCTGCACCGTCGAGCCGCGGCCGACGTGCGCGATGAACCAGCGGGTCGCCCGGTCCAGCAGCCGGCGCATGTCCAACTGGATGCGGCACCACTGCTCGGTCGGGAAGGCGGCGGGCAGGTCGACGACGCTCGCAACGAACTCGTCCAAGGCGTAGATTTCGCGCAGCGCGACGAAAGCGCGCGCGACCACGGGCTCCGGCGCGCCCGTCTCCTCCATGACCCGGAAGGCGTAGGTGATGCCACCCATGTTGACGATGTCGTTCGCGACCACGGTCGACACGATCTCGCGCCGCAGGGGATGCTCGAGAACCTCTCGCGGGAACCGCTCAGAGAGCTGCTTCGGGAAGTAGTCCCGCAGCGTCCCGTCGAAGTAGGGATCGTCGGCAAGGTCCGTTGCCGTGAGCGCGGTGGCCAGTTGGATCTTGGCGTAGGCGACCAGGACCGAGAGCTCCGGCGACGTCAGGCTCTGGCCCCGTTCCAGCCGGGCCTCGAGTTCCTTGTTCGACGGCAGGAACTCGATCTCGCGGTCGAGATCGGCGGTCTCCTCCAGCCAATCCATGAGCCGCTCGAAGCTGGGGCTCCAATCCACGAGGCGCTGCCTGTCGTTCAGAAGCAGAACGTTCTGGTCCACGTTGGTCTGGAGCACCAGCTGGGCGACCTCGTCGGTCATGGAATGCAGGAACCCGGTCCGTTCGGAGGCCTCCAGCTTGCCCGCCGCCACCATGCGGTCCACCAGGATCTTGATGTTCACCTCGTGGTCCGAGCAGTCGACGCCCGCGGAGTTGTCGATGGCGTCGGTGTTGAGAATGACTCCGTTCAGGGCCGCCTCGATGCGCCCGCGCTGGGTCATGCCGAGGTTGCCGCCCTCCCCGATGACCTTCACGCGCAACTCGCTGCCGTCGACGCGGATGGCGTCGTTGGCGCGGTCGCCGACCTCCGTGTGTGTTTCGGCGGAGGACTTGACGTAGGTGCCGATGCCCCCGTTGTACAGGAGATCCGCCGGCGCCATCAGGATGGCGCGCAGCAATTCGGGCGGCGACAGCTTGGTGGTCCCATCCGGCAAGTCGAGCGCTTCGCGCACTTGGGGCGTGATCGGGATGCTCTTCGCCTCGCGTGGATGGATGCCGCCGCCCTCGCTGATCAACGAGGAATCGTAGTCGGCCCAGCTGGACCGCGGCAGCTCGAAGAGGCGCTGGCGCTCGTCGAAGGAGGTGGCCGCGTCCGGATGGGGATCGAGGAAGATGTGGCGGTGGTCGAAGGCCGCGACGAGGTTGATGTGCCGCGAGCGCAGCATGCCGTTGCCGAAGACGTCTCCGCTCATGTCGCCGACCCCGACGACGGTGAAGTCCTGCGTCTGCGTGTCGACGTCCAGTTCGGCGAAGTGGCGCTTGACCGATTCCCAGGCGCCCCGCGCGGTGATGGCCATGACCTTGTGGTCGTAGCCCACGGAGCCGCCGGAGGCGAACGCGTCGCCCAACCAGTGCCCCAGCTCGAGCGAGATCGCGTTGGCGATGTCGGAGAAGCTCGCTGTGCCCTTGTCGGCGGCGACCACCAGGTAGGTGTCGTCGCCGTCGAGCCGGACCACGTTCCGCGGAGGAACCACCCGCTCGCCGCCTTCCGAGGTCACGAGGTTGTCGGTGATCTCCAGAAGGGAACGGATGAAGATGCGGTAGGCGGCCTTGCCCTCCTCCATCCAGGCGTTGCGGTCGACGGACGGATCGGGCAGTCTCTTGGCGAAGAAGCCGCCCTTGGCTCCCGTGGGGACGATGACGGCGTTCTTGACCATCTGTGCCTTGACCAGCCCGAGGATCTCGGTCCTGAAGTCCTCCCGGCGGTCGGACCAGCGCAGGCCGCCCCGCGCGACCTCGCCGAAGCGCAGGTGCACGCCCTCGACGCGCGGCGAGTAGACCCAGATTTCGTACTTGGGGCGCGGGTAGGGCGCGCCGTCGATGGAGCGGGGCGACAGCTTGAAGGCGAGGTGATCCGAACCTTGGAAGTAGTTGGTGCGCAGCGTGGAGTCGATGACGTTCACAAATCGGCGCAGGAGCCGGTCCGCGTCGAGCGTCGGAACCTTCTCCAGCGCCGACGCGAGGTCGGAGCGCAGCGCGGTGGACCGTTCGGCGCGGACCGCGTCCTCCAAGGACGGGTCGAACGTGTTCTCGAACAGGGCGATGAGCGTCCTGGCCACCTCCGGATTCGCCAGCAGCGTGTCGCTGATGAACCCGTACGAGTTGGGGATGCCGAGCTGGCGGAGGTACTTCGCGTAGCTGCGCAGGATGGCCGCCTGGCGCCACCGCATGCCCTCGCGCAGGATCAGTCGGTCGAACGAGTCCGACTCCGACTTGTCCAGCGAGACGGCGACGTAGGCCTCGGACACCAGGTCTTGGGTGCGAAGCGGATCGACGCCTGCGGGATACTTCAGCCCGAGGTCGTACAGGAAGAACTGCCTGCCGTCGCCGCGGGAAATGGCGAAGGGCTTCTCGTCGACGACCTCGAGGCCCAGATTGGTCAGGACCGGAAGGATGCGGCTGAGCGACAGCGGCTCCGTGAGATAGAGCTTGAGCCTCGCGTCCACCCGGTGCTCGCCGCCCGCCGTGGGCGGGACGTAGACCTTGACGACCGGTCCCTCGTGCGCGGGGTCGTCGTGGCGCCGGAAGTGCTCGATGTCCTCAAGCGCGTCCTCGATCTCGAAGTCCACACGGTAGGCGGGCGGAAAGGCCTCCGCCCACTGGGCGGAGAGGGCGGTGGCCTCGTCGCTTCCGAACTTGCCTCGGACGGCCTGGTCGATGCCCTCTCCCCATGACCGCACGGCCAGCACCAACCGCTGCTCGAGTTCAGTCCGGTCGACCGCCGGGACATCCCCGCCACGGGGCAGCCGGATGCGGTAGAACAGGCGGACCAGGGCAGAGTCGCTCATCCGCACCTCGAAGTCCATGGACTCCGCGGCGAAGGCGTTCTCCAGTTCCCCCTCTATGCGCAGCCGGACGCCGGTGGTGTACCTGTCGCGGGGCAGGAACACCAGTGCCGACATAAAGCGGCCGTAGATGTCGGGGCGCAGGAAGATGCTGGTGCGCCTGCGCTCCTGCAGCCGCAGGATGCCCAGCACCGTTTCCAGCAAGTCCGCCGGTTCGATTTGGAAGAGCTCGTCGCGGGGATAGGACTCGAGGATGGTGAGCAGGTCCTTGCCCGAGTGGGAGTCCGACGCGAAGCCGGACCGGGCCATCACGGCGTCGACCTTTTCGCGGACCACGGGGATGCTGCGGACGGACCGTGTGTAGGCGCTCGACGCGAAGAGCCCAATGAACCGCCGCTCACCGTTGACATTGCCCTGCGGATCGAAGCTCTTGACCCCGATGTAGTCGAGGTAGACGGCGCGGTGCACGGTGGACCGGGAGTTGGCCTTCGTGATCACGAGGGCGCGCTTCTCGCGGGCCTTGGCGCGGCCCGAAGAGGTCAGGTGCTGGACGGAACCCGACTTCGGCGGCCTGCGCATCATCCCCAGCCCGCTCTCTGATCGGACCCTCAGCACATCCTCGCCGTTTTCGGTGGTCAGGTCGTACTCCCGATACCCGAGGAAGGTGAAGTTCCCGTCGTCCAGCCATCGGAGCAGTTCGCTGGCGCTGTGGAGATCGGGCACCTCGTGGCCGTTGGCGACCGCGCCCAACGAATCGGCGATGTCGTGGGCCTTCGCCCGCATTGCGGGCCAGTCCTCAACGGAGACGCGGACGTCGGCCAGGACCTTCTCCAGGCCCTCGACGAGCGCGACGACGGCCTCGGACGTGGGCTGCCCTCCGATTTCGATGGAGATCCAGGACTCTACCTGCGTGTGGCCCTCGGTCTGAAGCAGGAACCGGGCCAGGTTGGGCAGCGAGGCGGTGTCGCCGCTGGAGATCGGGACGGAGGTGGAGACGGGCTCCAGGTCCGTCAATTCCCCGTCCGGCGACCTCCGGGCGATGAACGTGGGGTGGACCACCAAATTGATGGCCTGCCGCTGGCGGCTGATTTCCGCCGTGACGGAGTCGACGAGAAACGGCATGTCGTCCGTGATCACGTAGACGACGGACGTCCCGCCGTACTCGCCGACCGCGACGTTCGCCTCGCCCGGCCGCCTCGTTTGCCCCACCGCCAGATGGGCTCCGACTCGTGCGTCGAGCTCCTCCGTGGAATATCCCTCAGCGTCCTCCTTCGCGACGTGTCCGTAATACGTTGCGACGAATGCGGGAGTGAGCGTGTCAGCAATAAACCCAGAGGGCATGCCGGACCCCGACGACTTCAATGTAAGCCTCCGTGTGGTGGTGTGTACCGCGCCATTGCGGTCTTGTGCCTTCCACCCTATCCCCTCTGTCGGGAAGTTCGCATTGGACGTGGATCAGCGCCGGAAGAGGGGTCTGCGCCTCGTAATCCCCACCCCGACAAGCCCGGCAATCGAGGCCCGGAGCGCGGTTGCCGGTGCCGATTCGGCCAGGACGCTTCCCGCCAGGAGCGCCGCGTCCGCAGTTTCCCGGTCCCACGGCACAAATCCCGCCACCGGGACGTCCGGGCCGAACCGGATCCAGCTCTCCCGCAGTTGCCGTTCCGGCGCCGATCCGATGGACGAGGACCTCACCTTGTTGAAAACCACTCGGGGCCCGACGTCCGGAAAACGGTCGGCCAGCTCCTCCACCGCCTTGACCAGGCGTGGGACACCCACACTGTCGGCCGCGGCGACCGCCAGCACGTCGTCCGCGGCCTCGAGTGCGGCGGCCGCGGCCGCATTGCGCTGGGGTGCGGACGTGTCGAAGGTCAGGTCCTCGTCGAACTCGATGAACGGGGCCACGTCCACGACCACAAGGTCCGCCTGCCGTCGAGCGAAGTCCAGGACACGGGTCATCGATTCCGTCCGCAGCTCAGGCCATCGGCTGGCTCGCGGCAGGCCTGTCGCCACTCGAATCCGGGTCCCCGCGACCGCCAGCACTGAACACGCGCGATCGAATCCCGCACGGTCCAAGACGCCCTGGTCCGCGAGTCTGCACAATTGCGCGATGCCGGCCGATTCGTCCAGGAGCCCCAAGTGGACGGCGACGCTGGCCCCGTAGGTGTCGGCGTCCAGGAGCACCACGTCCTGGTTGTCCAGCGCGGCCTCCACCGCGGCGTTGACGGCAATCGTCGTCCGGCCCGGAGCGCCCGGCGCCCCCCAGACCACCATGACCCTCCCAGGCTCACGCTCCGATGTCGGCTGCCGTGCTGTGGCGTCGACGATGGGCGCCATGGCGCCCCGGACAACGCTGTTGCACAACAGTTCGAGGAGGTCGGAAATGGACTGCGCGCTGGAGGCGGGGGACTCCACGCTGGCCCCCAGGGCGGAGAGCCGATCGGACTCCGTCCGCTCCCCGGCAAGGACAAGTGCCGGCACTCCGAGACGCGAAAGGGCGTCCAGCGTTGCCCCATCGACCTCCGCCGAGTCTCCCGCGAGCAGTGCCGCGTCTGCCAGGCCCGATTCCGCCAGCGCCACGACCTCCGTCAGTTCCCCGCACTGGCGGACCACCGTCACGGTACCCCTTAGCCGTTCGAGGGAGTCGGTGACTCCGCCGGGATCGCCCCACACGACCACGGCAACCGTCACGGCGTGCCGCCCGTGGGGTTGTGGACCACCGTTATGCGGGCCTCGTTCGCAAGTGCGTTAAGCAATTCCCCAAGCTTTTCATCGTCGACCAGCACCTCGACCACAACACCCGCCGTACCGCCGAACCCGCTCTCCAGGGGGCGCAGTGCCGAGACCTCGGCCCCTGGCAGCAGCAACTCGGGCTGGGCGTAGGAATTGGTTGATGCTTCCTTGGCGCCGGACCACACGTCCACACGGCTTCCGACCGCGATCGCCTGCGGCAGGGACTGCTGAAGCTCGATGGTGACAGGCTTCCTGCCCGCGGCATCCGGCATGGCCAGTGCCCGGAGCGGAACCAGTTCCCCCGCCTTGATGAGCGTGTTGGCCTGCGAACCTTCGCGGATGCCGCCGGCAGCCGTCGCGTAGCCGTCGGCGGTACCGTCGAGCCGAACCTCCACGACGGACAGGCGGGAGGGATCGACCTTCTCGCCGAGCGAGATGTCGTCCTTCGCCACATACATCGCCACGGAATTGTCCAAGCTGGAAACCAGCGCGACCACGCCGGCTGCGGAAGCCAATACCAGCAGGATGCCCGCCAGCAAGCGGGGATCCCGCCAGCTGGGCTTTCGGAGGCGGCGCGCGTCCGACTCGTTGCCTTTCGCGTCCGCAGCCATGGCCAGTCCCCCAGTCTCCGGGCTTCGGCCCGCCGCACGATCCCGGCCGCCCTTTTTTGGTGCGACCCGATTCCACACTATTGGTTAACCACTCCGTGCGGAAAGCGATTCTGTGCGGATGTGGACAAATCGGCTAGGGTTCGGCCGTTACGCGTCGCGCTGCACGGCCGCCAAGGCCTCCAGGGGCACCAGCAGGAGCGCCCGCACGGAATCGTCCCGCCGGAACTCCCCCAGCGGATGGGCGGCCAGCTGAACGTAGTCGATTCCGGCATGATCCAACGTCCCCGTGCCGAGAATCGAACCGTCGCGGGCGTGCAGGGTCACGCGCGCCCGGTCGCGCACCACCGCTCTGAGCGCCGCGCCAAGGCTCACCAGCCGCCGTCCGGGATTGGCCGGAGGGGCGACGCGGGCTCCGGGGCCGGTGAGCGATGCGACAGCGGGGACCGGGACCAGATACTCGACGTTGCCGACCGTGAGCGACAGCCAACCCGCACCCACGCGGCGTAGCTGTCCGCGCAGCCTCAAACCGCCCAGAAGGACCAGCGCCACCGGACCACCAAGGTGGCCCCCCAGCCTGCCGGAGATCGGCAACTGGGCGCGTTCGATACGCACCATCTCCTGGACTTCGACCACCCGGTCCCGGGCGGCCTCCCCGTTGATCTGGGCCTCGAGGTCGGCGAAAAGCGCATCCCATCTCATGGGAGCCAGCCTAGTGGGCACCCGGTGGGACCTAGACACCAGACGCCGCCGGTGGCAGGATACGAGATCAAGCAGCAACAAATGACATCAAACGATACTCAAGACATGTGGAGGTGCACGATGAGGGCCATATTGCGCGACGCCCTGTGGTTCGTGGCAAGCGGAGCCCTGGGTTCCCTTCTGGTGGCCTCCGGCGCACTGCTGCTCGGCGCGGCGGACGATGGAACCCGCCTCGGCCCCCCGGAATCCGTGGGTGAGGTGGAGCGCTCGGCCGCCTTGGGCGTCGCCGCGCTGGGACTCCTCGTGCTCTGCTGGTGGGCCCTCGGTTTATTTGCCGCCTTCGCCGCGTGCCTGCTTTCCTCGGGCGGACGGCCGGATGCCGCACGGCGCATCGCGCGGATCAGCCCGGCCTTTATGCGCAGGCTGGCCGCGGCGACGATCGGCGCGAATCTCCTCCTGGCGCCGCCCGCGCAAGCGACGGTGGCGGCTCCCCACGTGGGCGTGGCCACCGCCGCGACGGACTTCGCCAGTCAAGCTCCGGCGCCCTACTGGACGCCCGCTTCAGGAGACGAGGCTGCCACGCAAGTGGGGACGGCAAGGGCCGAAGGGGCCACGCGCCGCGTCGCGCCCGATCCGGGTTGGACGGCGGAACAGCCCGCCGCACCGATGGACCGAGTCATCGGAGGCAGTGGACGGACGGGAACGAACCGGGACGTGGTCGTCACCCGCGGCGACTCGTTGTGGTCCATCGCGGCAAGGAGCCTGGGCCCGCAGGCTACGGAGGCGGACATCGCGCGGGAATGGCCCCGGTGGTACGGGGCCAACAGGCACAGCATCGGCTCGGATCCCGACCATCTGGACGTCGGCACCGTCCTGGTGCCGCCCACCGGCTAGGACCGGGCCGACCCGCGCCAACAGCAGCAGCAGCAGACAACAATTCAAACAACAACAGCCAATTCGGGAGCACATCATGACCAGCACACCGGAACCCCGCCGCATAGTTGCCCGCCCCCTGGGCGTAGCCCCCACGGTCGGTCATGCCGCCCGTGTACGCCGCTTCAGCGACGCCCTGCCGGCGTACCGCGCGCCGAACGGACAGGCCGACGCCGTCGCGGCGCCCGCCCGTGGCATACCAAAGGAGGGAGGGGTACCGGGCAAGCGCAAGGAGTGGCCAGAACAGGCGCTCGTACGCCCTTCCACGGCGCCGGCCGAGGCCGATCTGCGCGCGGAACACCGTCACATTGCATCGATAGCGCGCCTCGTGGGACAGGCCGCTTTCGAGACGATGGCCGGGCTCCGTCCCGTCCACCAGCTCGCCCGCTGGCTGGATCCGGAGAGCTTCGACAAGATGTGCGACCGGGTTCTGCTGACGAAGTCGGCCCACCATGCGGCGGAGCCGCGACTGTACCGGAACACCGCCGTGCGGCGCACCCGGCTGTGCAGGGTCGCCGACGGCGTCTACGAGGCGTCCCTGGTGGTCGTGGACCAAACGCGCGTCCACGCCGCGGCCCTGAGAATCGAGCGGCGGCGTGGACAGTGGAAGGTTTCCGCGCTGGAGATCGGTTAGGCGCGCTTTCCCTTCTTGGCGCGACGGTCCGCGCGGTTGGCGGCTTCCTCTTTGGCCACGCGCTCCACGTGGGTGCTGGCCACGCCATCCTCCGTCGGCGCCGTGTACTGAAGCGTCGCGGGCTTGGCCGGCACTTCGAGTCCGGGTGTGGAGAGGGTGGGAGCCAGCGTCGCGCCACGGCCGTCCGTGACACCGGGCAACGTCACGGGCGTGGGCTGCGCCACCTCGACCTCCAGGTTGAAAAGGAACCCGATGCTCTCCTCGCGGATTGACTCCATCATGGCCTGGAACATCGTGTAGCCCTCACGCTGATATTCGACGAGCGGATCGCGCTGGGCCATGGCCCGGAGGCCGATGCCCTCCTTGAGGTAGTCCATCTCGTAGAGGTGCTCCTGCCACTTGCGCCCGATGACGCTGAGGACCACGCGCCGTTCCAGCTCGCGCATGTTCGGCTCGCCCACCAACTCCTCGCGGGTCTGGTACTGCACGCGGGCATCGGAGAGGATCTCCTCGTGCAGGAACTCGGACGTCAGGTGCCCGCGACCACCCGCCTCTTCGACGACCTCGTCGATCGTGAGGGACACCGGGTAGAGCTGCTTCAGGTTGGTCCACAATTGCTCGAGGTCCCAGTCGTCGCCGTGGCCCTCCGCCGTCGTCTCGGTCACCATCGCCGTGACCACGTCCTCCAGGAAGTGGCCCACCTTCTCGTGGAGGTCGTCGCCCTCCAGGATCCGGCGCCGGTCGCCGTAGATCGCCTCGCGCTGGCGGTTCATCACGTCGTCGTATTTCAGGACGTTCTTGCGCTGCTCGGCGTTGGTCGACTCGACCTGGCCCTGGGCCGTCTCAATGGCCTTGGAGACAATCTTGGACTCCAGTGCCATGTCGTCCGGCATGGACGGGTTGTTCATGATCCGCTGTGCCGCGTTGGCATTAAATCGGCGCATGAGTTCATCGGTCATCGACAGGTAGAACCGCGACTCGCCCGGGTCGCCCTGGCGCCCGGAGCGGCCGCGCAGCTGGTTGTCGATGCGACGGGACTCGTGGCGTTCCGTGCCCAGGACATAAAGGCCGCCCAGCGCGCGGACCTCCTCGGCCTCGGCCTCCACCTGCATCGTCGACGCGGCGAACACCTCGTCCCACACGCGCTCGTACTCTTCGGAGTCGACGGCCGGGTCAAGCCCGCGCCGTTCCATTTCTGCGACGGCCAGGAACTCGGCGTTGCCGCCCAGCATGATGTCGGTGCCGCGCCCGGCCATGTTGGTCGCGACCGTCACGGCCCCCTTCTTGCCGGCCTGGGCGATGATGGCGGCCTCCCGGGCGTGCTGCTTGGCGTTCAACACCTCGTGGCGCACGCCCTCCTTGGCCAGGTTTCGGGAGAGATACTCGCTCTTCTCCACGCTGGTCGTGCCGACGAGGACCGGCTGGCCGGCGGCGTGCCGCTCGGCGATGTCCTTGACGACGGCCTCGAACTTCGCGATCTCGTTCTTGTAGATCAGGTCGGCCTGGTCCTTGCGCTGCATCGGCTTGTTGGTGGGGATCTCCACCACGCCGAGCTTGTAGGTGCCCATGAACTCGGCAGCCTCGGTCTGCGCCGTTCCCGTCATGCCGGAAAGCTTCGAGTAAAGGCGGAAGTAGTTCTGCAGCGTAACCGTGGCCATCGTCTGGTTCTCGGCCTTGATCTCGACGCCTTCCTTGGCCTCGATCGCCTGGTGCATGCCCTCGTTGTAGCGGCGGCCGGCCAGCGTGCGCCCGGTGTGCTCGTCGACGATCATCACGTCGCCGTTCATCACCACGTAGTCCTTGTCCTTCTTGAACAGTTCCTTGGCCTTGATGGCGTTGTTCAGGAACCCGATCAATGGCGTGTTGGCCGACTCGTAGAGATTGTGGATGCCGAGATAGTCCTCGACCTTCTCGATGCCGGACTCGAGCACTCCGATCGTGCGCTTCTTCTCATCGACCTCGTAGTCCTCCTCGATGCTCAACTTGGTGACGAGGCGTGCGAACTCGCCAAACCAGCGGTTGACGTCGCCGGTCGCCTGGCCCGAGATGATCAACGGGGTGCGGGCCTCGTCGATGAGGATGGAGTCGACCTCGTCGACGACCGCGAAGTTGTGCCCACGCTGGACGAGTTCGTCCTTGGACCACGCCATGTTGTCGCGCAGGTAGTCGAACCCGAACTCGTTGTTGGTGCCGTAGGTGATGTCCGCCAAGTACTGCTCGCGCCGGACCGCGGGATCCTGATTGGACAGGATGCATCCGCTCGTGAGGCCGAGGAACCGGTACACGCGGCCCATCAGGTCGGACTGGTATTGCGCCAGGTAGTCGTTGGTCGTGACCACGTGCACGCCGTCGCCGGTCAACGCGTTGAGGTAGGCGGGGCCGGTGGCAACAAGGGTCTTGCCCTCGCCGGTCTTCATTTCCGCGATGTTGCCCAGGTGCAGTGCCGCCCCGCCCATCAGCTGGACGTCGAAGTGCCGCATGCCCAGAGTCCGGCCAGCCGCCTCGCGGACGGCCGCGAAGGCCTCCGGCAGGAGCGAGTCCAGGGTGGCGCCGTCCTGGTAGCGCTGCTTGAACTTGTCCGTCTCCCCGCGCAGCTCGGCATCGGTGAGCGACCTGAATTCCTCATCGAGCACATTGATCGCATCGGCGTAGCCGCGCAACCGCTTCAAGGTCTTCTTGTCGCCGGTTCGCAGGACGCGTTCTAGCAGTGATGCCACGTGGCAGCTCCCAAATCTCAAGCACAGGATTTCTGGCTAGGTCAGTCTACGTGAGACACGATCAACGCCCGGGGAAGGTTCCCCCCGACACCGCAGCCGGCCTCCTGGGCAAGTTCCCGCGCAAGGTCACCCTTGGGCTCGACCACAACCTCGTCCAGTCCTAGCCACCGTGCCATAAGGCCCAGCTCTTGTGCCAATTCGGCCGCGGTCTCGGGCGGGGCGACTTCCTCCCCATAGCTGCCGCGCACCCGCAGGACTCCCGCCCCGCGGTCCGCCTTAAGGTCGACGCGGGCCACCATGCGCTCGCCCAGGAGGAACGGCAACACGTAGTAGCCGTACTCGCGCTTGGCCTCGGGGGTGTAGATCTCTATCCGGTAGCGGAAACCGAAGAGATCCTCGAGGCGGCGACGTTCGAACACCATTGAGTCGAACGGTCCCAGAAGGGCTCGGCCGCGGGCTGCGCGCGGTGCCGCGGCCCCCGCGTACACGTACTGTTGGCCGCGCCACCCATCGACTTCGACGGGGCTGAGCTCGCCCAACCCGACCAGGCTTTCGACCGCCAGCACCGCCGGTCGCGCCGGGACCCGAAAGTAGTCGGCGAAGCACCGGACGGATCCTATGCCGTGGGCACGGGCGGCCGCACGCACCAGTCGCACCATTGCCTCGTGCGGATCGGGGTCCGGGTCGGCCGGCACCCCGTCCGGCAGAATCTTGTGGATCGGCGCGTACCGCCGCTCGAATTGCGGCGTGCGGCCGGCCGATCCGACTTCGCCCGCCGCGAAGAGAACCTCCAATGCCCTCTTGACCGCGGACCAGTTCCAGCCCCAGTTGTCCCGCTCGAGGTCCTCGGTGTGTCCCAGACGCAGCTGGACCTGCCGGGCGGTGAGCGGCCGCGAGGACTCCAAGGTTTCCAGCACGCGGTCCGCCACACGCCGCAACTGACCCGAGTCGCTGGAGAACGAGCCCATCCATTTCCGCTGTTGCCACACCCGCAGGTCGGCGAAATGCTCGGGCCGCACCAGGCTGGCCTCGTGCGCCCAGTACTCCACCAGGCGACGGGGGCGATGCGACGAAAGCCGATCGAGCGCCCCGCGGTCATAGTCGCCGAGGCGCGAATAGAGGGGCAGGTAGTGCGCCCGGCTCAGGACGTTGACCGAATCGATCTGGAGCAGTTCCAGCCGCTCCGCCGAACGGCCCACCTGCCGGGCCGTTGCCCGGCCTGTGGGCCGTTCCTTGGAAAGTCCTTGGGCCGCCAGCGCGATCCTTCGCGCCTGTCCCAGGGTCATCCGTGTTGTCATGTGGCCAGTCTAGGACCGGCCGGCGGGCCTAGGCCTCGGCGGCCTGCGCCTCGCGGTAGTGGCGTACCTCCACCGTCTCCTCGTCGTTGCATTCGCTGTCCAGCGAGATGATGCCGTAGGCCCAGCCCTTGCGGCGGTAGACCACCGAAGGCTGGCCCGTGGTGTCGTCCACAAAAAGATAGAAAGGATGGCCAACCATCTCCATGCGGTCCACCGCATCATCGACGCTCATGGCCGACGCCGGAAAGACCTTCCGGCGGATCTCCACCGGGCTGTCCGAGTCGGCGGCCGCGGCCGACACGGTGGTGGCCGTCTCCGCCTGCTCGCGCGCGGCCTCCACGTGGAGGGGAACGGTGGAACTGGCCGGTTCCAGCGTCGACGTCGCCTGGAAAACGGCCGTGGGCGTCTGGCGCCCGTGGTGGACCTTCTTGCGGTCCCGCGCCCGGCGCAGACGCTCGAGCAGTTTGGAGAATGCGATGTCGAATGCGGCGAACTTGTCGGCGGCCTTGGCCTCGGCGCGAATCGCGGGGCCTCGGCCCACCACGCTGATCTCAACAGTGAGCTGCGTATCGGTCTGGCGCGCGTTGGGCTCCTTGGTCACCTTGACGTCAAGGCGCTGGACCTTTGTGGCCAGCTGCTCGATCTTTGCGACCTTTTCGTCCGCGTACTCCCGGAACCTGTCGGAAACCGTCAGGTTGCGTCCGGTGATCATCATCTCCATGGTGTCCTCCTACTTGCCTCGGGTGACACATCAGCGGCCTTAAGGAATGCTCCTCTCAGCCGCTGAAGATGGGTTCTTACCCTCCTGGCGAGGTGCCCATATCTCACCGTAATTCACACCCGCCCCGTTTCAATGGAGTTCACGAATGTTTCTCGTTCACCGTCCGCTGAACCGCTGCGGAGCACCGAAGCCGACGTCGGCCGTTGCTCGTCGGCGTGCCGGGGAGGGCGGGTGGCAGCGACGACCACCACGCCCTCAACCAATGCGCCGGCGGCGGTGAGGCACCTGTGCGCCTCCGCCGCGGTGGCGCCCGTCGTCAGCACATCGTCCACTATGAGGCAACGCCGTCCCCCGACGCCGGCGCGGCGGCGAAGTGCCATGCTCCCCTTCGTCTGGACCCGGGCCCGGCGGCCCTTGCCCTTCTGGGCGCCCCGTCCCGCGCCCCTGCGGTCGCGCTGAACCAGAAGCCTGGCCACGCGGGCGCCGTCCGGCAGCAGCCCCCTGGCGGAGACCCAGCCGAGCAGGACCTCCACGGGGGCGTAGCCGCGCTTGGAACGGGCCGCGAGGCGCGACGGCACCGGCACCAGAAGGACCGTATCCAGGCTTCCGTCCGGAGCACCCTGTCCCAACGTCACGAGCGCCGCCCTCAGCGCTCCGGCCAGCGCGGGCCCCAGCACCGAGGCCAAGGAGATGCGCTGTTTGTTCTTGAACGCCAACAGGGCGGAGGACAACTCGTCGCGGTAGACGCCGGCGGCGACGGCGGGCAACGGCTCCAACGGATCGCCGTCTTCCCGGGCTTGCCGCAGCGGAAGCGACTCGGCGTCGTCGTGGGCGAGAAAGGGGCGAACGGTGGTGGCCCGCAGTACCGCCCTGCACCGCGGACACAGCACAGTGTCCGGTGCGCCGCAGCAGACGCAGTCGGACGGCGCAAGCACGGAGGCAAAGTCGCGCAGGGCCGCGGCCGCCGCAAGGGAGCGGTGGTGGAACAGCCACGTGTCGGCCAGAGCAGCGGCTCCCGCGGCGAGGGATGTGTCCATGGGGCAATCCTCGCCCGCGCCGGGTCCCTTTGCGGGCGCCCTACCCTGCCCTGTGGACGCGGGCCGGCCAAAGACCCCCTGTGCGGGGCGGGCCGTGCCCGGATCAGCCTGGGTAGGCGAGGAAGCTGGCCTCTCCCGCCTGCTTTTTCCACAGGTTGCTGACGCGGGAGAACACGCCCTCGGGCGTCTCGGCATACACGGTGCGCTGCTCGCCCGGCCCGGCGGAGATCCCTGTCATGCCCAAGAGCGGCTGGAACAGCTCGCTGTCTCCCGCCAGCGGAATGCGTTCGGCCTGGACCGGCTGCTCGTTGTTGGGCTCCATCACGATCACGGAAGTTGCGGAATCCCACACCGCCTTGCCGACCGGCACGGTGGACTGAAGCTTCGAAGGCTCGGTGAACCCGCGCGGAACGCCGTCCGTGTCACGGATGACGCCCGAGATGTAGACGCCTGCCTCGCCGTCGATCTTCGCAACGACCACCGCGCGGGCGCCATCGCGTGAGATCCGCAGCGAGGAGACGGTTGCGCGGTCCATCCATTGTGCGGCCACCTCCCGTACCTCGCCGTCGCGTTCCCTGTCGGCGGGGACCGCATACACCTGGGTCCCGTCGGTCGGGTCCACCGTCCACGTCCAGCCGTGGATGTCCATGCTGGGCGGCAGGAGCCTCTCGCCGACGGCCCCTATGCGGGCCGAACCGTCCTCGTCGACCGTGACCAGCTTGCTCCTGTCCCCGCTGAGGAACGCGAAGCGGTTCCCGCCCGGCGACATCGCGGGATCGCGCGGTTCGTGCGCGGAGATGTCCACCACGCCGGCGACGGCCTGAACCCCGTTGCCCTGGTAGTAGACAAGCTCCCCGTTGGCGACCGCGACCTGGGTGTCCGGTACCGAGGGGTTCACGACCGCGTCGACGAAGTCCGGGGACCTGTTCCCCAGGCTGACGGCCCGCTGCCCCACCGTCATGGTGACCGAGGAAATGTTGCCCACGCTGGCCAGCGTCAGCTCCAGTTGCTGCTGCATCTGTTGCCGGTGCAGCTCGGTGGTGTCCACGAATACGCGTTCGATGAAGTCCACCGTCGCGTGGCGGGATTCCACCGGGACGGAGGCGCGGGCCAGCTCGCTTCCCTCGGGGAACGCGCTCCGCACGGCGTTGCGCAGGTAGGGGGCGGGGCCCGCCAGCATGGACTCGACCAGCGTCGCCCCGAGGGACTGCCGGTCCGCGAACCACCGGTAGTCTGGCACCGCGTAGGCGAGGGTGGCGTCGTAGAAGTAGAGGGCGTAGGGGGAGAACAGGACAGGGAAGGCCGCCTGCTCGACAAGCGTCCCGTCGGGCGCCTGGGCAATGCGCCACTCGCCCTCCACCTCCACGAGGCTGACCTCCACGGACTCCGTGCTGTCCGGCGCGTTCCTGGACATGATGCCGCGCGCGTCTATGGAGGCGACGACGGCCAGCTCGATCGTGTAGCTGCCGTCCTCCACGTTGGCGACCACGTTGGGCTCGGATTCGTAGACCAGGGTCCGGGTGGTGCTCTTCCACTCGCGCGCCATCTCGGGCGCCAGGTATTCACGGGCAACCTTGTAGTCGTCCTGCGGCGAGATGCCCGCACGGTAGAATCCGGCGATGATCTGCTCCTCGCTGGCGCCCTCCTCCGGCCCGGGAGGCGTGAACGCGTACTCGAATCCGGAGTCGGACTGGTCCTCCGGTCCGATGGTTCCCACCGGCCCGCGAACGGGGATGGACCCGCATCCGGCCAGCAGCAGCACAACGGCGGCGCAGGCCGCGATCAGTGCGCGAAGCAGGCTCCTGCGGCACGCTGCCTCGTTCCTACGCATCCCGTCCTCCGATCGATGGGTGCTTGGCGTCCGCCGCCGGTGGTTCGGATGCGGCCGCAGCGGCGCCGGCGTCCGGCTCATCCGGCCCATCCGCGTTGGTGGTGTCCGAACCCGGCACCAGGTGCAGCGTCGACGCGGCGACCGCCTCGCCGAGCCTGCGCGGAAGCGTCAGGCGGAACGAGGCCCCCTCGCCTTTCTCGCCCCAGGCCTGAAGCCAGCCGCCGTGGAGCCTTGTGTCCTCCATGGCGATCGACAGTCCCAGCCCGCTGCCACCCGTGGTGCGCGCACGCGCCGGGTCGGCGCGCCAGAACCTGTCGAAGACACGAGCGGCGTTGGCGGGCGACATCCCGATGCCGTGGTCCCTGACCACCACGGCAACGGCGTCGTCGTCTCCGGCCACCGTGATGTCGATCGGCCTTCCCTCGCCGTGCTCGATGGCGTTCATCACGAGGTTTCGGATCACGCGTTCTATGCGGCGCGGGTCCATCTCCACCACGCAGCCCTCCCCCGGCGCGTGGATGCGCAGGGGTGTGCCCGCGGTGTCCGCGTGCAGTTGCGCGGACTCGACGACGCGGCGCACGACGGGCACGATGTCCAAGGTCTCGGCGTCGAGGACGGCGACCCCGGCGTCGAACCGGGACACCTCGAGGAGGTCGTTGAGCAGGTTCTGGAAGCGTTCGACCTGGTTGTACAGCAGTTCCGCGGACCGCTTGTTGACGGGATCGAAGTCCGCGCGGGCGTCGTGCAGCACCTCGGCGGCCATACGCACGGTCGTCAAGGGGGTCCGCAGCTCGTGCGACACGTCGGAGACAAAGCGCTGCTGCATCTGCGACAGGGTCGCGAGCTGGGTGATCTGGTCCTGGAGGTTGGCGGCCATCCGGTTGAAGGAGGTCCCCAGGCGGGCGATCTCGTCCTCACCGTGGACGACCATGCGCTCCTGCAGTTCTCCGTCGGCGAGCTTCTCCGACACAAGCGCGGCGTTGGAGACGGGGCGGACGACCAGCCGCGTGGTGTACCAGGCGATCCCGCCCGTCACCACAAGCAGCAGGACTCCCCCGATGCCCATCACACGGTGGACGAGATTGAGGGTTTCCTGCACGGAGGACAGGTCGTAGACAAGGTAGAGCGCGTATTCGCGCCCCGGCGGCAGGGACACCTGCGTGCCGAAGGCCAGGCCGGGAACATCGGCGTTGTCGCGCGGATACTCGATGGATTGCCAGTAGACCCCGGTGTTCTCGCGGACGGCGTCGGCGAGCGCGTCGGGGATCACCCCGGTTGTCAGGCCCCCGCTGGCGGTGTTGGTGACGTAGATGTTTTCGGAGCTGGGCAGCGGCGTGAGCACAAAGTCGCGCTGCACGCTGGCACCGTCGCCCTGGACCAGTTTCAGCGTGTCGTTGACGAACGCCACCGTGCTGGAGCGGTCGGTCGTGGCGGCGGACTCGAAGTTGGACTTCACCTGGTTCAGTCCGCGGACCGATTCGTTCTCGACCTGACGAAAGCGCTCCTGGAAGAGGCCGGCGGCGATCTGGTTGGACAGGAACGCTCCGGTGCCGGCCAACGCCAGCGCCGACAGGAGCACGGTGGCGGCCACGGCCCTGAGTTGCAGTGAGCGGCGCCAGGCGCTCGTGATCCGTCTCCACCACTGCCGCAGCCGGATTAGGGCGACCCTATGGCGCGCCGCGGAGACGGCCGGTGTCCCGTTTCCGGTTCCCGCCGCCTGTTCCTGAGCCGCGGCAGTGGACAACGTCAGCCTTGGCCTGCCTTGTAGCCCACACCGCGGACCGTCAGCACCACTTCGGGATTCTCCGGGTCGCGTTCAACCTTGGAGCGGAGCCGCTGGACGTGCACGTTGACCAGGCGGGTATCGGCCGCGTGCCGGTAGCCCCACACCTGCTCCAGGAGGAGTTCCCGCGTGAAGACCTGCCACGGCTTGCGCGCCAAGGCGACCAGCAGGTCGAACTCGAGCGGGGTCAGCGAGATCTCGTCGCCGCCGCGCATGACGGAGTGGCCGGCCACGTCGATCGTCAGGTCGGCGATCTTGAGCGTCTCCGGTGCGTGCTTCTCTCCGGGGCGCAGGCGTGCCCGCACACGGGCGATGAGTTCCGCGGGCTTGAAGGGCTTGGGGACGTAGTCGTCCGCTCCGGACTCGAGGCCCCGGACGACGTCGGCGGTGTCCGACTTGGCGGTGAGCATCACGATCGGAACGTCCGCCTCGGCCCGAATCAGCCGGCACACCTCGATCCCGTCCATGCCGGGCAGCATCAGATCCAGGAGGACCAGGTCCGGCTTGGCGTTGCGGAACGCCTCCAGCGCCTTGCCTCCGTCATAGCAGAAGACGGGGTCGAAATCGTCGTTGCGCAGGACAATGCCGATCATCTCGGCCAACGCCTCGTCGTCGTCGACCACCAGTACTCGAGCCTTCATGGCCCCCCTTTCCCACAACGGCGGCGGGCGGCCGCCGTAGTCCTCCAACAACACTATAGGAGTCGGCGGTGCGGCAGACCCCGGCGGCGCACCGCGGGCACTAGGCTGATTCCAAGATCGGCTCGCGACAAATCGACTCGTGACAAGGGGAACCACAGCCATGACCGAGCAACCGAACAACCCTTATGGCGCGCCGGGTCCGGACCAGCCCCACCGCTCGCCGCAGGGGTGGGGCGCCGCTCCGCAACAGGGATGGGCTCCCCCCGCCCCAAACGGCTGGGGCCAGCCGTTTCCCGATCCGAGCGCCGCCGTCCCGGGGTTCGGCGCGCCGCCCCCGCCGGGCTTCGGCCAGGGGTACGTCCCACCGCCGAAGCCGGGGGTGGTGCCGCTGCGTCCGCTGGGGATCGGCGACCTGCTCGACGGGTCGTTCCAGGCGATCCGTCGGAACGCGGCCGCAACGCTGGGGCTCGCCGTCCTCATCCAGTTGGCCTGCGGCGTGGCGATCGCGCTGATGAGCGCCCCGCTGTATTCCGTCGTCCTGTCCCCTGAGGTCCTCGCCGGGGCCGATCCGGACGCCGCCGATCTTGCCGGTTCACTTCTGCTGTTCTCCGGCGGGATCCTGCTGGCGGGCATCCTGTCGGCCGCGTTCCTGGTCTTTGTCCAAGGGATGACCACCATCCCCGTGCTGCGCGCCGTCCTGAACCGCAAGACCACGTTCGGCCAGGCGCTCTCCCTCGCGAAGCCGGCCTTGGGACGGCTGGTCGCGCTCGGTCTGCTCTGGTCCGCGGCGGGCCTGATCGGTACGGCACTTTTGGTTGGCATCGTGGTGCTGGCCGTCGCGGTGGGCGACGCCGCCGTCGGCGTCCCGCTGGTCATCGTGGTGGTGCTCGGCCTCCTGGCGACCGCCATCTGGGTTTCCGTCAAGTTGTCCATGACCGCGCACGCCCTGGTCGTCGAGGATCTCGGCGCTTTCGCGTCCATGTCCAGGTCCTGGCGGCTGACGCGCTCCAGCTGGTGGCGCTGCCTCGGCATTCTGCTGCTGACGGGGGTGATCGTCGCCGTGGTGACCAGTCTCATCACCACCCCGCTGAGCTTTGCGACCGGCCTGACCGGCGGGATGGTCTCGCCCGAAGACCCCGGTGCGCTCCAGTCCTACGTCGGCAACCTGACGGCCGTTATGACGATTGTCAGCGCCGTGGCGGCGGGCCTGGGCTTCGCCTACCAGTGCGGCGTCTCCTCTCTGCTATACACGGACCTGCGCATACGGCGCGAGGGTTTCGACCTCACGCTGCTGCGCGAGTTCGAGTTCGAGTCCGGGGCCGACAGCGGCATCCCCGGCCGCACCGCCGCCGGGCCCGAAGCCGGGCCGCTGTAGGCCATGGCGTTGAACCCCACCGCCGGCGCGATCGCCGCCTCCTACGAGCCCTCCCTCGAGGATGCCAGGAGCGAACTTGCCCGGGAGCTTGCACGTCCGGAATATGCGGCGGCGCTCCCCAATCCCATCGTCGAATTCCTGGGGCGGGCCTGGGCCGCCTTCACCGAGTGGTTGGCCGGGCTCGGATCGCTGGCGCCGAACATGGGACTCGTTGTGGCGCTCGTCATCCTGGCCTCCGTGGTGGCCGCGGCCGTGCTCGCCGCCCGCCCGCGCCTACGGCACCGCGCCGCCGCCCGCGATTCCGGCGTGGGCCTCGAGGCGGGAACGACGTCGGAAGACTACCGCGCGCTGTCCGCATCGGCGGCGGCGGACGCCGATTGGGCGACCGCCTGCCTGCACCGCTTCCGCGCGATGGTGAGGAGAGCCGAGGAGCGGACTCTCCTGGACCGCCAGCCGGGGCGGACGGCCTTCGAGGTGGCGGGACGGCTCGAGGTCCTGTTCCCTGACGAGGCCGAGGGGCTGGAGTGGAGCGCCAACCTGTTCAACGCCGTCCACTACGGGAACCACGATGCCGGCATCGATGACTGGCGGCGGCTGGATGCCCTCGAGGGCCGACTCGACGTCGCGGCGGTGGCGGGGTCGCCGATCGCCGGATCCCGCACGATGGCGGCTCCGCGGTGACCGCGCCGGCCTCGGACGGCCTCCGAATCGAACGGGCCCGCGCGCCGGAGTCCGCCGCGGACATGTGGCGCCGGCGTTGGCGGAGTTCGCGGATCTGGCTCGCGCTCGTCGCCGTTGCCGTCCTGGCCGGCCTGTTCTACACCCTCACGAACACGTCCGAGGACCGCCGCGCCCTGGGTCCGGAGAATCCGCGGCCCGACGGCGGGATGGCCGTGGCTCGCGTCCTGTCCGAACACGGAGTCTCCGTGGTGGCTCCCGAAAATCTCGACGCGGCCTTGGCCGCGCTGGACCGGCCGGATGCCGGCGAGGGCAGCGGCACCACGCTGCTCCTGCACGACCCCGACTCCATTCTCAACGACCGCCAGCTCGAACGCCTCTCGGCCGCCGCGGGCCGCACGGTGCTGGTCGATCCTGGATTCGCCCCCTTGCGCGCCTTCAGCGACTCGGTGCGGCCGGCCGGGCTGGTTCCCGATGACGCGCCCTCCCCCGTGCCCGCGGCGTGCCCGGCTCCGGTCGCCGCGGAAGCCCCCAGCGCGGCCGCCGGCGGAAAGATCTACACGGCCGACTCCGGCTGCTTCGGCCGCACCACGCCGGGCGGCACGGCCTACTCCGTGGCGATCGACGGCAGCACAACCGTCCTGGGCAACACGGCCTTCTTGGACAACGGGAACGTCCTGGACCACGGGCACCCGGCCCTGGCCCTGTGGACGCTGGGCGCCGAGCCCACGCTGGTCTGGTACCAGCCCACGTTCTCCGACCTCCAAAGCGATGCCCCGCCGGCGTCGCCCTTCGAGCTCCTGCCCGAATGGTTCGGTCCGGCGGCCGCGTGGCTGATGCTGTTCGGCGTCGTCGCCATCCTCTGGCGGGCGCGCCGCGACGGGCCGCTGGTGGCCGAACCCCTTCCCGTGGTTGTTCCCGCCGCCGAGACGGCGGAGGGCCGGGCACGCCTCTACCAGGACTCCCGCGCCGTGGACGCCGCGAAGGCAAGTCTGCGCTCGGCGTCCCTGACCCGGATCGCCGACCACCTCCGGCTCGGCCACGGCGCGACGGCCGCCGGCGTCGTCGCCACGCTGGCCAAGGCCGGCCACCGGACGGACGCGCAACTCCTCCACCTCTTCCACCCCGACGCGATCACCACCGAGAAGCAACTCGTCGCGTGGGCCAATGACCTTCACATCCTCGAACAGGAGATCGGAATCCCGTGAGCCAGCAAGTCCAAGACCCAGTCCGCGCACGCCAGGCCCTACTCGACGTTCGCCGGGAGGTTGCGAAGGCCGTCGTCGGACAGGACGCCACCATCACCGGCCTCCTGATCGCGCTGCTGGCACAGGGCCACGTCCTGCTGGAGGGCGTCCCCGGTGTGGCCAAGACGCTGATGGTGCGCTCCCTGTCCGCCGCGCTGAGCCTCGACACCAAGCGGGTGCAGTTCACGCCGGACCTGATGCCCGGCGACGTGACCGGCTCCCTGGTCTACGACCAGAACTCCGCTGACTTCAGCTTCCGCGAGGGGCCGGTCTTCACCAACATCCTTCTGGCGGACGAGATCAACCGCACTCCCCCGAAGACCCAGGCCTCGCTGCTGGAGGCGATGGAGGAGCGCCAGGTCAGCGTGGACGGCGTCACCCGGCCCCTGCCGGAGCCGTTCATCGTCGCCGCCACCCAGAACCCGGTCGAGTACGAGGGAACGTACCCCCTGCCGGAAGCGCAGCTGGACAGGTTCCTGCTCAAGCTCACCATGGACCTTCCGGAGCGGGACGACGAGATCGAGATCATTCGCCGTCACAGCGAGGGATTCGATCCTAGGTACCTGCAGGCCGCGGGAGTCACCGCCGTGGCCTCGTACGAGGACCTGGTGCAGGCCCGCGCGGCCGTCCGCGAAGTCACGATCTCTCCCGAGGTCATCGGCTACATCGTCGACATCGCCCGCGCCACCCGCAGCGCGCCCAGCTTCCAGCTGGGGGTGTCGCCGAGAGGGGCGACCGCGCTCCTGAACACTTCGCGCGCCTGGGCCTGGCTGAGTGGACGCGACTTCGTCTCGCCGGACGATGTCAAGGTGCTGACGCTTCCGTGCCTGCGCCACCGGGTGGGCCTGCGGCCGGAGGCACAGATGGACGGCGTCGGCGCGGACGACGTGCTGCAGTCGATCCTCGCCACCGTCCCCGTGCCTCGCTAGGACCCCAGCCGTGGCCCTGACCCCGCGCTTCGTCTGGCTGTTCCTGGCCGGGCTGCTTCCCGTCATCCTGTTCCCCGCGTGGTGGACGGTGGTGATCGCGGCTTGCCTCCTCGCTGCCCTGGCGTTCGTGGACGTGTGGCTGGCACCATCCCCGCGCAGCGTCGTGATCGAACGTGCCCTGCCGCGCAGCGTCCGGCTCGACGAGCCCACAACATCGCGGCTGCTGGTCACCAACGCCGGACGACGCCGGCTGCGCGGACAGGCGCGCGACGGATGGCAGCCGTCCGCGGGCGCCGAGCCGACCAGGTTCGCCCTGGACGTACCGGCGGGAGAACGGCGCGCGTTCGACGTCGGCCTGCTGCCGCGGCGCCGCGGCGACCTGACGGTGCGGCACACCACCATCCGCAGCCGTGGACCGCTGGGGCTCGTGTGGCGCCAGCTGACCCACGCGTCGCCGGGGGTGCTCCGTGTCCTGCCGCCGTTCCACGCCAAGCGGCACCTGCCGTCCAAGCTGCAGCGCCTCCGGGAACTGGATGGGCGCGCGGCCATCCAGGTGCGCGGAGCCGGAACGGAATTCGATTCCCTCCGCGACTACGTCCGCGGCGACGACGTCCGCTCCATCGACTGGCGCGCCACCGCGAGGCGCCAAAACGTGGTGGTGCGCACCTGGCGCCCCGAGCGCGACCGGCGCGTTGTGATCGTGCTTGACACCTCGCGGACGTCGGCCGCGAGGATCGCCGACGAGCCGCGCCTGGACACGGGCATCGAGGCCGCGCTGCTGCTGTCCGTCCTGGCAGAGCGCGGCGGCGACCGCGTGGACTTCCTGGCCTTCGACCGGCGCGTGCGCGCCCGCGTGGAATCGGCCTCCAAGGGAAACCTGCTGACCCAGCTCGTGGACGCGATGGCCACGCTGGAGCCCGAACTGATCGAGGCCGACTGGTCCCGGGTCCCCGCGCAGGTACACCTGATTTCCAGCCACCGGTCATTGGTGGTTCTCCTGACGTCGCTGGATTCCGGCGCCGTCGAGGAAGGCCTTCTTCCGGTGTTGCCGGCGCTGACCGCCCAGCACGTTGTGGTGATCGCTGCCGTCAGGGACCCGGAGCTCGAGCACCGGCGCGCCGAACTCGGCTCCACCGGGGACGTCTACCGCGCGGCGGCGGCCGAGCGGGCCCTGCAGCAGCGGGAGGCCCTGAAGGAGCAGCTGCGCTCCATGGGTGCCGAGGTGGTGGATGCGGCTCCACTCGACCTGCCGCCGGCTCTGGCCGACGCGTACATTCGCCTTAAGGCCACGGGGCGCCTCTAGCGTGTCCGAGCCCATGGCGTTCGACTACGCCGCCACGGCCCGCCGCCGCGGCTGGTCTTCGCTGCCGGCACCGGTCCGCGCCTTCTTGACCCACCGCGCGGGCGGGCGGGTGGACGGCGTGCGTTTGGCCGGGGGCGGATTCACCCACGGCTTCGCCGGACACGTCGACGGCCCCCACCCGGTCTTCGCCAAGGCGGTCCCGGAGTCCGATCAACTGGTCCATGCCGGCTACGCGCGAGGCGGAGGTCCTGGGAGCCCTCCCGGCAGGGCTCCCCGTCCCGGCGCTGGAGGCGGTCCACGTGGTGGATTGCGGCGCAGCGGGCAACTGGCTGGTCCTCGTGATGCAGGCGATCGAGGGCCACATGCCCGGCCGCCCGTGGACCGTCGCGGAGGCGCGCGCGATCCACGAAAGCTGCCTGCAAATTAATGCGGCCCTCGGGTCGGAGGCCGGACTGGCAGCCCGCTTGCGCCCCGGGAGCATGGTGGAGGAGTGGGGCGGCCCGGAGTTCCCCGGCGTTGCCGCGCGTCTCGCGGCCGGCCGATCGCACCGTCCGGATTTCCTGCCCGATTGGTTCCGGCAGGCGGGTGACGACGCCGTGGCGGACCTCGCGTACCTGGCCTCGCTGGCGCCCGCCGCCCTGCGGGGGAACGTGCCGCTGCACAACGACCTTCGGGCGGACAACGTGGTGATCGGATCCGCGGAGCGCTGGGGGCGGCCGCCGGGGACGGCGTGGATCTGTGACTGGAACTGGCTCTCGCGCGGCCCTGCATGGGCCGACTGGGTCGCACTTTTCCCGTACTTCCACCATGCCGGGCTGCCGGTGGAGGACATGGCCGCCTGGCGCCTGACGGCGGGCGCGGAGGCGGTGCACCTGGACAGCTGGCTGGCACTCCTTTGCCTCTACATGATCGACGCCGGCGCGCAGCCCGAGCTCGCGTCCAGTCCCCGGCTGCGCGCCCACGGCCGCTTCACCGCACGCATCACGATCGGGCTGCTGGCCGAGCGGCGGGGCTGGACCGGGGTCGGCGAAGGCTAGGCCTCGGCCAGGATCTGGTTCATCGCGTCGGCGGTCTGCGTCAGCCGCGCCAGCACCGCGCGCACGGCCTCCGGCGTCGCCTCCGCCAATCCTCCGGTGGGCAGGAGCGTGAGGGTTCCCAGCGCGGCGTCCACCAGTCCCAGTTGGCGCCACGGGCGCAGGATGCGCTCCACGGCGCGGACGACGCTGGGCGGTTCCCTGGAGGGATCGAACAGCCCCAGCCACAGTTGTTGTTCCGCCTCCACCAGGCCCGCGGCCCGTTCCCAGCCGACCCTGTCCAGGGAGCCGATGGAAAGGGACACGCCGTCCGCGCCGGACGCCGCCACGGCGTCGAACACGGTGTTGATGTCCGCGGCGCGGGCCTCGGGGGCGAGCACAACGGCCGCGGCCCCGGCGCCGCGAAGGGAGTCGACGAGTGTCGCCCATGTTCGGGTGACCTCGTTGCGCGGCACGGCACGCAGCGTGCGGTAGCCGCTGGCCGTGGGAACGGTGCCCCCGAGCACGTCGGAGAGGCCGGGCTCTTCGACGACAACGGTGACGTCCCGCCGGCCGCTGGTCCTGATGACGTTGCGGACGTGACCGGCCGCGCCGACGGCCAACGACTCGGCGACGTCGCGGCGCGCGCCGGGGTCCGAAAGGGCGCGTTCGCCGTGGTGGAGATAGAGGCCCGTGGCCATGGACAGTGGCCCCCGAAGCTGGATCTTGAGGGTGCCGCCGGGGTTTTCCTCGGCTCCGACCACGTCCGCCAGCACGTTCAGGTCCGTGGTCAGGGCGGACACCGCCCGCCGATGGTCCTGGCCCGGACGGTCCACGATCCGCCATCCGAAGGGCTGGACATCGACATAGAGCCCCTCCAGCATCGCCGCGGTCCGGCCCGTGTCGTCGGAGCCCACGCCGCGGTCGGGCAGCTGGACCAGGTGCGGGAGGTTCGGCTCCCCGAGCTCGCCGCGGACGATGCGCGTCGCTTCGATCGGGTCGGTTCCCGGCATCGGCCCCCGCGCGGTGGAGCGGACGGCGGTCAGGATGCCTCTCCCCGGTCCGGAGCGTGGGATTCGGAGATTGCCTGGTGGTGCCTGATGACCTCGCTGATGATGAAGTTCAGGAACTTTTCGGCGAAGGCGGGGTCGAGTTGGGCCTCCTCGGCCAGCCTGCGGAGCCGGGCGATCTGCGCAGCCTCGCGCCCCGGATCCCCCGCTGGGAGCTGGTGGCGCGCCTTGAGGTAGCCGACCCGCTGAGTGGCCTTGAACCGCTCGGCCAGCAGGTAGACGAGGGTGGCATCGATGTTGTCGATGCTGCCCCGAACGGACAGCAGCTCGTCCATGACGGACTGGTCGATGTCCCCCCGCAGGGAGCTCGCGGTCGGGTCGTAGTCGGGCGCCGAGGCGGAGGTGGTCTCCGGGGCGTGGTCCGTTTCCAGCTGGTCGCTCATGCCTGCAAGTCTAGTTGCCCGTGCGCGGCCCTCCCGTCCTGTTACGGGGACGGGACGGCGCGCCCCACTGGCCTATCATTGGGGACGATGATGACACGACGTGACGCGGCGATTGCCCTCGATATCCCGCTGGAGATGGCGCAACGCCACGGCATTCCCTCCAGGTTGAGCGAGGCCGAGCTGGCCGCGATCGTGGCGGAGCCGCCGGCGTGGCTGGTGCAGTCCCGGGCGAACCGCCAAGGGAAGCGCCCGGTGTGGGTCCACCTGACCTGCACCGTGTGTGGCTACTCGGAGGCGGCGCGACCGAAGAAGTGGTGGCCGGACTTCGACTTCGTGCACTGCGCCGACCACGCGCCGCGCGAACTCCCCCCGGTGGTGGCGGGGCGCGTTCGCTGCGAGTACGAAGAAATCGGCACCCGCATGACGGGCGTCGTCGACGAGGCGATCTAGGAGACCGCGGCGGGGTCCCACGCCAGGCTGCGCGCGGTATCGATCGTCGCCTGGCCCAAGACCCGGGTTCCCTGGTAGAGCACCATGGTCTGGCCGGGCGCGACGCCGCGCAGCGGCCCCTTGAGATCCACCACCAGTTCGGCGCCCTCGACAACGGCGGTCGCCGGGACCGGGTCGGCGTGGGCGCGCACCTGGACCATGCACTCGAAAACCTCGCCGGCCGCGGCCGCGTCAAGCGGAAGCCCCGCCCAGCTGATCTTGATGCCGCGCAGCCGGTCGACGGCCAGGAGCGCCTCCGGTCCCACGACCACCTTGTTCTCCTTGGGCCGGATCTCCAGCACAAACCGGGGTTTGCCGTCCGCCGCCGGGCGGCCCAGCTTGAGCCCCTTGCGCTGTCCGACGGTGAACGCGTTGGCGCCAGGGTGGGTCCCGACCGATTTTCCCTCGTGGTCCAGGATTTCGCCCTCGCTGAGCTCGATCCGTTCCTCGAGCCAGCCGCGCGTGTCGCCGTCGGGGATAAAGCAGATGTCGTGGCTGTCGGGCTTGTAGGCCACCGACAGCCCCCTGCGTTCCGCCTCGGCGCGGACCTCCGCCTTGGAAGGGGTCTCGGCCAGCGGGAACAGCGAATGCTTGAGTTGCTCGTGGGTCAGGACGCCCAACACGTAGGACTGGTCCTTCGCCCAGTCCGCCGCGCGATGCAGTTCCCGGTTGCCGTCGGCGTCCTCGACGACCTTCGCGTAGTGTCCGGTGCAGACCGCGTCGAATCCGAGCGCAAGGGCCTTCTCCAGCAGGGCCGCGAACTTGATGCGCTCGTTGCACCGCATGCACGGGTTGGGCGTCCGCCCGGCCGCGTACTCGCTGATGAAGTCGTCGACCACGTCCTCCTTGAAGCGCTCGGAAAAGTCCCACACGTAGTACGGAATCCCCAGGACGTCGCAGGCACGCCAGGCGTCGTTCGAGTCCTCCACGGTGCAGCACCCGCGGCTGCCGGTCCGCAGGGTGCCGGGCATGCGGCTCAAGGCGAGGTGCACGCCCACAACGTCGTGCCCGGCCTCGACGGCGCGCGCCGCGGCCACCGCAGAGTCGACACCGCCACTCATTGCTGCCAAAACCTTCATGCCCTGAATCCCGTTCCCGCCGTTTGGATGCTGCTTGGTTGCGCGGCCATGCCCGCCTTCTTGGCCCGCGAGTACGCCTCCGGCATCGCGGCCACCAAGGTGTCAACGTCGTCGGCCGTGGTTGTATGCCCCAGCGTGAAGCGCTGCGCCCCGCGTGCGGCCGCCTCGTCCAGGCCCATGGCCAACAGAACGTGGCTGGGGCGCGGGACGCCGGCCGTGCAGGCGGACCCCGTGGACGACTGGATCCCGAGCATGTCCAGGACGAACAGGAGGGAGTCCCCCTCGCAGCCGGGGAAGGTGAAGTGCGCGTTGCCGGGGAGCCGCGTGCCGGCGTGCGCCCCGTCCGGGACGCCGCGGAGCCTGGCCTCGGGCACCGCCTCCAGCACGCCGTCGATGAGCCGGTCGCGCAGCCGCGCCAGCCGGGCCGACTCCTCCGGGAGCCCCGCGGCCGCGTCCTGGGCCGCCTGCGCGAACGCGGCCGCCGCCGCCGCGTTGAGCGTGCCCGAACGAAGCGCCCGCTCGTGGCCCCCACCGTGCAGGACGGGCGTCAGCGCCACGTCGCGGCGCACGAACAGCGCGCCAATACCGACCGGCCCCCCGATCTTGTGGCCGCTCACGGCCATGGTCGCCAGCCCCGACCGGCCGAAATCCACGGGCAATGCAGTAAAGGCCTGGACGGCGTCTGAGTGGACGGGGATTCCGTGTTCCGCCGCCAGGGCCACAACGCGGGCGATGGGCTGGACGGTCCCGACCTCGTTGTTGGCCCACATCACGGTGACCAACGCCACGGACCCCGGGTCCCGTTCGATCTCCGCGCGCAGCGCGTCGGCGTCGACGCGGCCCTCGCCGTCCACGGGGAGCCACACGGCCTCCGCTCCCTCGTGCGCCTGCAGCCACTCGACGGTGTCGAAGACAGCATGGTGCTCCACGGCGCTGCAGAGGATCCGGTTCCGCCGCGCGTCCGCGCCGGAACGCGCCCAGAACAGGCCCTTGACGGCCAGGTTGTCGGCCTCCGTCCCGCCGGACGTGAAGACGACCTCGGTGGCGTGCGCGCCGGCCGCCGCCGCAAGCCGCTCGCGGGCGTCCTCCACCACCATGTGGGCGCGCCTGCCCGCGCCGTGCAGAGAGGAGGGGTTGCCGGTCCTGGACAGCTCGCGCGTCATCGCGGCAAGCGCGGACGCGGACATGGGCGTTGTGGCCGCATGGTCGAGGTAGACGGGCTGGCTGGAGGGCATCCCCCAATTCTACCGACATCCCGAGCGGAGCCCTTCGGCTAGTGTCCGGGCAGCTCCGGCGGCGGGTTGAGCCGGTCGCCGTCGGCATCCAGCCTGGACCCGGGGACCACGACCCGGACCTCGAGCTCCGGGTGGTCGGCGAGCGCGCGCACCAGCGCGGCGCTTCCCCCGACGATGGTGCTGTCCTCGTACAGTTCCGTGGACACCACCCACGAGTGGTCCGCCGGCCACGCCATGTTCGGCGCCTGGCGCTCCTCGAAGGCCGAGCCGCGCTTCCACAGCGGCCGTGCGAGGTCGTCCGCCGTTCCGGCAAAGACGAAGTAGCCCCGGTAGCCGCCGGGGCCCAATTCCAGCAACGGCCCGCCGAGAACGTCGGGACCAAAGGCCGGCCGCTTGGCCTCCTCCTCGAGGGCACGGTTGCGTTCGAGGCGCTCGGCATGTTCGGCGTCGCCCTCGGCCGCGCCGTCCGCGGCCTCCGCCGACAGGATGGACATCGCGTCGCCCCCGTGGATAAACGCATAGCCGTTCCAGAGCGCCAGAAAGATCTCCCGCGGTGTGCTCGTGTGCCCTGCCAACACGCCGGCGAGCGCGGCAAGGTCCGGTTGGGGAAGCCCGTCGCCCGACGGGGGCTCGCCCTCCCACGCTTCCTCGTGCCAAGGGTGCCCGGATTCGTCCACGCCGGAGATGGAGGCGAACTGTGCCTCGCCGTGAAGCACAGTGCCGCGCTCCCGGGCGATCGCCGCCCATCGCACTGGCCGGCCGTCGTCGTCGCGGGCCGGGTGGAACACCCGCGCATAGGATTCGAAACCGGACGGGATCTGGCCGGCGACGGTTGCCGCCGTCCGCGGATCGGCCGCCGCCTCGGCGAGTGCGTCCACAATCCAGCGACCGGGCCCGGGCCCGGCGAAGTTCAATGCCATGCGTTCAGCCTAGTGCCCGCCCGATCGGCGCGGCGGCTGGTATGAATGGAGTATTCCCACGAAGGAGCCCGCACCGTGAGCATGTACCTGCCCGAGCTGAAGCATCCCGTGCACCACTTCGCGCACCGCACCATCGACTTCTCCCGGCGGATTGCGCTGATGGCCATCGTCAACCGGACGCCGGACAGCTTCTACGACGGCGGGGCAACGTTCGCGCTGGATGCCGCCGTCCGGGCCTGCCTCAAGGCGGTCGACGACGGGGCGGACTGGCTGGACATCGGCGGAGTGCCGTTCGCCCCCGGGCCGGCACTGTCCTGGGAAGAGGAAGCGGAGCGCATCGTGCCCGTCATCGAGGCCGTCCGCTCGCGGTCCGACGTCGTCATTTCAGCCGACACGTTCCTGCCCCGCGTCGCCGAGGCGGCCATCGAGGCCGGCGCGGACGTCGTCAACGACACCACCGGCCTGAGCCACCCCGAGCTGGGACGCATCGTCGCGGAGCGCGGAGCGCACCTGGTGATCACGCATTCCTTGGCCCGGCCGCGCACCGTCTTCCCGCGCCCCACCTACGGAGACGTCGTCACGGAGGTTCGGGACTACCTGGCGGACAAGGTCGACGTCGCACTCGCCCTCGGCGTGGATCCGGCGAAACTCATCATCGATCCGGGACACGACCTCAACAAGAACACGCTGCACACCCTGGAGATCACCCGCCGCTACGAGGAGATCGCCGCGCTGGGCTACCCGGGCCTGGCCGCGGTCTCCAACAAGGACTTCATCGGCGAGGCCCTGGACCTGCCCAAGACGGAGCGCCTGGCCGGTTCGCTGGCGGCGGCGACCCTGTGCGTCATGAACGGTGCGCGCATCGTCCGCATGCACAACGTCCCGGAGGCGTCCTCCGCGGTGCGCCTGATCGAGGCGGCGATGGGCTGGCGCGAGCCCGCCTATCTGCGGCACAACATGGGCGAAGCCAACGAGCCCTCGCATCCGGCCCGTCCCGCCGGGTCCGCCGAACCGGCCCGCGGCCGCTAGGTTGGTCACATGGTTCACCAGCCCACCGCCGGAAAAGCGCCCCTGGACGACGACGACCTGCTCGCCCTGTACGCGCCGCCGCCCGGCCAGGACCCCTGGGTCCGCTTCAACTTCGTGTCCACGCTCGACGGCGCGGCAACCCACGGCGGCGTTTCCGGCGGTCTCGGCACCGCGGCGGACAAACGCATCTTCGCCCTCTTGCGCCGCCACGCCGACGTCATCCTGGTGGGCGCCGGAACCATCCGGGCAGAGGGCTACGGTGGCGACCTGGTCGACGGCGCCGGACGGGCCTGGCGGACCGCGCGGGGCGTGCCCGCCCACCCCGGAATCGCGGTCGTTTCCGCCGGGCTCAACCTCGACCCGGCGTCGGAATTCTTCGCCCGGGCACCCGTCCGGCCCCTGGTGCTGACCACCGCGGACGCACCCCTTGAACGCGCCGGAGAACTGGCGGAGGTCGCGGACGTCGTACAGTGCGGCGAGCATCGCGTCGATCCGCGGCGGGCCGCGGGGGAACTCGCCAGCCGTGGGCTCCGCCGGATCCATTCCGAGGGCGGCCCCACGCTTTTCGCCGACTTCCAGGAGGCCGACCTGGTGGACAGCCTGTGTCTATCGCTCAGTCCCCTGCTGGCCGGCGGCACGTCGCGCCGCATCGCCGACGGCGCCGGCGAACACCCACTGCGCCGGATGGCCCTCAACCTTCTCCTCGAGGAGGACAGTGCCCTGTTTCTCGAATACCGCCGAGCGCACGCGGAGGGCTAGCGCGGGCCGCGGCCCGCACGGAACATTGCGGGCCACCGCCACGTTGAACCCCACGACCGGCCGAACCGTCGCACACCCGGCCGGCACACCCCAACGAAAGGCAGCCCTTGGCGCAGGAACGCACGCACTATGAGGTTCTGGGCATCTCCAGGACCGCCAGTGTGACCGAGGTCAAGGCGGCCTTCCGGCGGGCTGCCCGCGCGACGCACCCGGACCACGGCGGCGACGCCTCCGAATTCCGGCTGGTGTCCCTCGCGTACCAGACGCTCTCCGACGCATCCGCACGGGCAGCCTACGACCGAAGCTACGGGGGGTCCTCGGCCTACCGGCGAGCGCCGTCCGACGACGCCGCCTCCCACCGCGCGGAGCCGGAGGCGCCGTCGGGCCCCAGCCCGCAGCGGTCCTCGGCGACCGATCCGCCCCGCTACGTTCCGGCGTTCGCCCCCGGCGCCGTGCCCGTGCTGGCGCAGGCCGTCGCGACCCAGAGGATCCACGGGGCCCCGCGCAAGCGCGGGATCTTCGGCGCCCACGCACGGCTGGCACGCGAGGCACGGACGGTGCAGCTTCTCGCGGGCAACGTACTCGACGTCCTCCCGGCCGCCCGCCTTGTCAACGGCCTCCACTCTCCGGCCGACAACGGCCATCTGGACCACGCGGTGCTCGCGGGCTACCGGTTGGCGCTGGTGGACTCGATGCTGCTTCCGCGCGGCGTGTACCGGTGGGACGGCCAAAGCCTGCTGCGCGACGGCAAGGCGATCGCTCCGCCGCGCCTGGCGCCCTCCGTGCGCAGGATGCAGGAACTGTTCCCCGAGCTGAACGTCACCGGGTGGACCGTCATCCACTCCCCCGACGGCAACCTGCACGAGCCCGTGATCGACTACGCCCGGGGGGCGGACCCGTCCTCCGCCGCCGGCGTCCACGTGGTCAACGCCGCCAACCTGGTGCGCGAGCTGAAGATGTTCCTCGGGACCGGACCCACCCCCAACGTCGTCGACGTCCCCGTCCTGGCGAGGCTGCTCGGCGGCATGTACTAGCGACGCGGCCCCCTAGATCCCTCCCGGGCTGGAGCGCATACTACGCTGGACAGCTGTTTGCGGGGACTCCCTGGAGGCGCACATGAAAATCGGCCGAATCCTCATGCTGGTCGTCGGGGCGCTTTTCGCGCTCTCGGCGTTGGGCCTGCTCGCCGGCGCGGCCGGGCTCGCTTGGGCCAACAACATCCAACGCGACGGCGGCTACCTGACGTCTCCCCTCGAGCGCTTCACCGTGGACGCACCGGCACTGACCACGTCCGGTCCCGGGCATGGGGGCCCGAACGAGATGGTCGAGGACCAGATCCCCGCCGGGTTTCCGGCGGGGGACCTGGCCAGCGTCATGGTCCGGGGCTCGGCGGTAGACCCCGGCGCGGAGATCTTCCTGGGCATCGCGGACCGAACGGACGTCGCCTCCTACCTGGCCGGAGTGCGGCACAGGGAGCTCACCGACGTCGACTACGACCCGTTCAGGCCGGAGTACCGTGAGGTCGCCGGGACCGCCACACCGGATCCGCCCGCCGGGCAGGGCTTCTGGGTCGCGTCCGCGGCGGGTTCCGGGACGCAGGAACTGACGTGGGCGGCAACCCCCGGAGATTGGACCGTGGTGGTCATGCGGGCCGACGGCGGTGTCCTGAAGGCGGCGGACGTCCAGGCGGGCGTCCGTTCGGACCTGTTGGGACCTCTGGCCGCGGGGCTCCTGACCGGCGGGATCGTCCTGCTGCTGCTGGGTGCCGGCCTGATCGTCGCCGGAGCCATCGGGCTCGGCCGGCAGGCGCAGGCCGAGCGGGGTCCCGTCGAACGGCAGGGCGTTGGGCCCCGGGACGGTGCGCAGGGCCACGTGGGGCCCGCAAGCGCAGCGCAGGGACTGGCCAGGGCGGCGGCACACGGCCCCGGACCTGCCGGGTGGGGGCACGGGGTGCCGACGGCCGCTCCGCCCGCCGGTGGCCCGTCGCCGGCATCGGATGACTACCGGCCGTACCCGGTGCGGCTGACCGGCCACCTGGATCCCGGACTGTCCAGGTGGATGTGGCTGGTGAAGTGGTTCCTGGCCATCCCGCACCTGTTCGTCCTGCTCCTCCTCGGCATCGCCATGTTCGTCACAAGCATCGTCGCGTGGTTCGCCATCCTCTTCACGGGGCGCTACCCCCGCAGCCTGTTCGAATTCAACGTCGGCGTGATGCGCTGGCATTGGCGCGTGGCGTTCTATGCGTTCTCCGTCGTGGGAACGGACCGCTATCCTCCGTTCACCTTGGCGCGGACGGACTATCCGGCCGACCTCGAGGTGGAATATCCGGAACGGCTCCACCGCGGCCTGGTGCTGGTCAAGTCGTGGCTGCTCGCGATCCCCCAGTTGCTCGTCGTCGCGGCCCTGACCGGGGGCACCCTCTTCGCCTCCGGCGAGTGGGACGGGGACCGTGGCGGCGGACAGGCCGCCGCCTGGGGCAGCGCCGGTTGGGCCTCGTGGGAGGCCGAGCGGCAGCCGGGGATTTCCCTGCTGGCCGTGCTCGTGCTGGTGGCCGCCGTCATTCTGTTGTTCACCGGCCGCTACCGCCGCCCCCTGTTCGACCTGATCATGGGCTTGAACCGGTGGATCGTCCGTGTCGGCGCCTATGTCTGGCTGATGCGGGACGAATACCCGCCATTCCGTCTGGACGCCGGGCCGATGGAACCGGCCGAGGGCTCGGCGCCGCCCGACTTCTGGCCCGATGCCACCCCGGGGCCACCGGTGGGCGACGGGTCGGTGCCCGACGACCTGCCGCGGCAGACTCCCCCAGAGATCCGGCGCTCGGGGCCGCCGATGCCACCGCCCACCGGCGGTTCAACACCGGGAGGCGGAACCGGAGCATAGGATGGAATCCGTGTTCCGCATACTGTTCTTCACGCCCGAAATCCCCGGCAACACGGGGAACGCCATCCGCCTCGCCGCCGTAACGGGTGCCGAGCTACACCTCGTGGAACCCCTCGGCTTCGACTTCGGCGACTCGAAACTGCGCAGGGCGGGCCTGGACTACCACGACCTGGCCCACGTCACCGTCCACCCGGACCTCGACTCGGCCTGGGCGGCGTTGCTCCCGGGCCGGGTTTTTGCCTTCACTTCCGACGGCGAGGAGATGTACACGGACATCGAGTACGCCGCCGACGACGTCCTGCTCTTTGGTCCCGAATCCGTGGGCCTGCCCGCCGACGTCAAGGCGGACCAACACGTAACGGCGCGGGTCAGGCTCCCCATGCGGCCGGCAAGACGCTCCCTGAACCTCGCCAACGCGGCCTCCATCGTCCTCTTCGAGGCCTGGCGGCAGAACGGGTTCGCCGGTTCGGCGCCCAAGACCCACCCCACCCCGGCACGTCCCGCGGCCCCCGACGCGCCGCTGGCCTAGGCTGGGTTGGGTTCCCCCACCAACGCACCACCCAAGGATTGAGGACCATGCGCCAGAGCGATCCCGCCGACGCCCGCGACTTCGACGACGAACCCGAGGAGAACCTGGGCCTCGATCTGGTCGACGAGGTCGCCGAGCACCGCCCCCGGCGGCGGACGGCGCCCCTGAAGAAGTGGATGCTCCTGGCCGCGGCGGCCGCCGTTGTGGTCATCGGCGCGATCAGCCTTTTCTCGGCGCTCGCGCCGCGGGACCTTGCCTCCGAGGTGGCCGGTGCGTCGGACCGGGTGGAGCGAACGGCGGAGATACCGGGCGGCGGGACCGCCACGGTGGCCGTCTCCCGCTCCAACGACGCGGGCGCGGTCACCCTCCAGGGGCTTCCCGCGCCGGCCCAAGACACCACCTATCAGGTGTGGCTTGTCTCGTCCGCCACGGGCGACCTCAGCTCGCTTGAGATGGTCGCGGAAGGCGATTCCACCACCGGCTTCCGCGGTCTCGCTGATGTGCAGGGCGTGGCGCTGACCTCCGAGCCCGCCGGCGGCTCGGAGAAGCCGACGTCGGATCCGCTGGTCACGGTGGATCTGCCCGCCGAGTAGCCACCGGCTCGCGGACCCGGAACCGCGCCTTGACGTTGACGCTGCGTCAACTCCTAGGGTTGTCCCATGAGCCGAGATTGGGACAGCGCGCGCACTCCGGGGCTGAACGGAATAGCCGACCTGGCCCGGGCCTCCGGCGTCACGTCGCGCACGCTGCGCCACTACGACAGGATCGGCCTGCTGCGACCCGCCCGGACAGGGCACAACGGGTATCGATACTACGGATGGGAGGAATCCCTCCGGCTCCAGCGGATCCTGCTCCTAAGGGAACTCGGATTGGGCCTTGAGGCCATCGGCGGAATCCTCGACGGCGGCAGGGCACCGCTTGACGCCTTGAGGGTGCACCGCCGCTGGCTCGACGCCGAACGACAAAGGCTTGGGGCCATGGCCGCCTCGGTGGACGCAACGATGGAACGACTGGCCCGCGGAGGAACCTTGGGAACACAGGACATGTTCAACGGATTCGGAAAAAACCCCTACGAGGACGAAGCACGCGAACGCTGGGGCGATGCTGCCGTCGACAACGCACACGCCAGGCTGGACGCGCTGGCGCCCCCCGAACGCTCGTCGATGATGGACAAGGCGCGGGAGATCAATCGGGAACTTGCGGCCTGCATGGCCGCGGGAGAACCGGCCGGCGGCCCGCGGGCGCAGGCCGCCGTCGAGCGCCACTACCGTTGGGTGTGCCTGTCGTGGACACCCACGGCGACCGCCTACGAGGGGCTGGGCAGGATGTACGTGGACGACCCGCGTTTCACGGCGTTCTATGACGCGCCGCGCGACGAGGCCGCCCGGCCGGGGCTGGCGGCATACCTGCTGGAGGGCATCGAGGAGTACGCGGCCTCGGTGCTGCGGCACCCGCCCGGCGATTCCCCGGGGGCCTAGAATCCTGCGATCGTATCCGCCGCGTTGACCGCCACCGCGTGGAAGGCCTCCGCGAGGCGCCCCTCCGGAAGCGAGCCCGCGGCGGCCTTGCGGCGCGAGTTCGCCTCGACAAAGGCCTCCATCCGCGCCACGTCCGGATGCTGCGTCAGGTGCTGCCGCAGGGCTTCGAGCTTCCGCGCGAACGTGTCCGTAACGTCCACCCAGTGGTTGTCGCGGGAGGCGGGGCCACCGTAGAGCCACAGCCAGCCGAGCTTGTAGGCGGCGAGCCCCTCGGCCTGCAGTTCGGGGTAGGCATACGGATTCTCGACGGCCGGATAGACGGCCCGGGTCACGGCTTCGCCGCAGGCCAGGTGGTCCGGGTGCGAGCGCTGGAGGCGCTCCCAGTCGCGTTCCGGGTGCATCGCCAGCACGACGTCGGGGCGCACCTGACGGATCAGTGCAACCACCTTGCGCTGCACGTCGTGGGTGGGCTCGAGGTAGCCGTCGCGCTCCCCCAGGAAGTGCACCGTGTCCACCCCGACGATGCGGGCGGCCTGCCGTTGCTCGTCGTGCCGCGTGGCCACGATCTGCTCCCGGTGGGCCGGGTCGAACCCCCCGGCGTCGCCGTCGGTCATGATGCAGTACTGGACGTCGACGCCGGCCGCCGTCCACGCCGCCACGGTCCCCGACGCGCCGAAGTCCAGGTCGTCGGGGTGCGCGGCGAAGCAGAGGACCCTGCGCACCGGCTGGGTTCCGGAGTCGAAGGCGGCCACCCCTAGGCCTTGCGCCGCAGGATCTCGGCCGCCGCCTGCGGCAGGACGCTGGCGGCGTCGCCCACCACTCCGAAGTCGGCGATTTCGAAGATCGGAGCGTCGGGGTCGTTGTTGACCGCCACGATCGTCTGCGACGTCTGCATGCCGGCCTTGTGCTGGACCGCCCCGGAAATGCCGGCGCAGATGTACAGCTGCGGGGAGACGGTCTTGCCCGTCTGGCCCACTTGGTAGGAGTGTTCGATCCAGCCGGCATCGGTCGCGGCCCGCGAGGCGCCCACGGCCGCGCCGAGGGCGTCGGCGAGCTGTTCCACTGCTGTGAAGTCCCCGTCCAGGCCACGGCCGCCGGACACAACGACGCGCGCGTCCTGGAGGCCGGGGCGGCCGGTCGCGGTCTTGGCGGCCACCGCGGTGACGCGGGCCGCGGGACCGGAGGCGCCGGCGTCGAGCTCGACCCGCTGCGCGCATCCACCCGCCGGTCCGGCCGGCTCGACACTGTTCGGCTTCACGGTGACCACGGGCACCCCGCGCGTCACCCGCGCGCCGACAGTGTAGGAGCCCGCCAGCACGGACTTGGTGACCGTCAGGTCGGAGGCGATGTCCACCGCGTCGGTGATGACGCCGGAGCCGAGCTTGATGCCCACGCGGGCTGCGATCTCCTTGCCCTCACCGGTGTTCGGCAGCAGGACCGCCTGCGCCTCGGCCGCGCCCGCGGCGGCCGCGACGAACGCGGCCTTGCCCGCGACCAGCTGGTCGCCGAGGTTGACGGCGGCGGTGTAGACCGTGGCCGCCCCGTGCGCGCCGAGGGCGGCAACGGCGTCGTCCGGGGCCGTGCCGGCGACGGCGGCGACCGGGGTGCCGAGCCGTGCAGCGAGTGTCAGCAACTCGCGTTGCGCCTTGCCCGGCTGGTCGGAGGGCGTGTCGATGAATACCAGGATGTTGGCCATGATTGGTCCCCTCGCTCCTACAGCAGTTTCTGGGCGGCCAGGAAATCGACCAGCTTGATGCCGGCGTCGCCTTGGTCGGTGATGACGGTTCCGCCTTGGCGAGGCGGCCGGGCATCGGCCGCGAGGACCTCGGTCCAGGATCCCGAGGGTCCCACCTCGTCGGGCGAGACGCCGATGTCGGCCAGCGAGAGCACCACGGTCTTCTTCTTCTTGGCCGCGATGATGCCCTTGAAGTTCGGGTAGCGCGGCTCCTCCCATTGGTCGGTGACCGAGACGAGCGCGGGGAGGTCGGCCTGCAGCGTCTGCGTGCTGGCGTCGTCGTCCCGTCGCCCGATCAGCGAGCCGTCGGCGCCGAACTCCAATGCCGAGACCAGGGTCAGCTGCGGCAGGCCGAGGCGCTCGGCGAGCTGGGACGGAACCAGCGAGGTCTCGCCGTCCGTTGAGGACATGCCGGTGACAATCAGGTCGAAGCCGCCCAGGTGCTCGACGGCCCGCGCCAAGGCCAGCGAGGTCGCTGCGGCGTCGGAACCGGCCAGCGCGGGGTCCGTGAGGTGGACGCCGTCCGTGGCGCCCATCTGCAGGGACTTCTTCACCGCGCTCACCGCCGCATCGGGGCCCATCGTCAACGCCGTGACCGTGTTGCCGGCCTTGGGCCCGCCGCGGGACTCGGTGAGCTGGAGGGCCGCTTCCACCGCGTACTCGTCCAACTCGGACAGGATGCTCTCGGAGCGGTCCGTGGTGTTGCCCGGACCGCTCAGGTGCCGATCGAACTGGGCGTCCGGAACGTGCTTGACCAGGACCAGGACCTTCAGCGGCCCGCTTGCCTCGCTCATTGCTGCCTTTCGTCTGCGAAAGTGTGGCCGGATACGGCCAACCACCATGTTAGCCGGAGGTCCGCGCCAACCGGCCATTTCGGTTAGTGATGATTAACCGTAGCGCGGCGCCCCGGATCCCTTGGGAACCGGGGCGCCCGCAGGTCGCCGAGCGCCGTTACTGCGCCTCGGTGGCGCCAACCGCCACGTCCACGCTGGATTCCTTCCCGTCCCGGGTGTAGTGGATGGTCGCCGTGCTGCCGGCCGCGTATTCGCGGACCGCCGCCGTCAGCGAGAGGCTGTCGTCGATGGGGCGGTCCCCCACGCCGGTGATGACGTCGCCGGACTTCAGGCCGGCCTTGGCCGCCGGAGAGTCCGCGACGACGTCGGCGACGGAGGCGCCCACGCTGAAGGACGTGCTCGATCCTCCCGTGCTGGCCGCCTCGGCCTTGACGGTGACGCCGAGAAGCCCATGGGAGGCCTCGCCGTTCGCGATCAGGTCGTTGGCCACGCGCTTGGCGTAGTCGATCGGAATGGCGAAGCCCACGCCGATGCTGCCTCCCTCGGACGCCGACGCACCGCTTCCGGCAGAGGCGATCGCCACGTTGACGCCGATGATCTTGCCCTCGATGTCCACCAGCGCGCCGCCCGAGTTGCCGTGGTTGATCGCGGCGTCGGTCTGGAGCACGTTGATGTAGATGGAGCCGGCGCCCGAGCCCTGCTCGCTGGACTCGCCGGGGAACTGGAAGTTGAACTCGTTCCCGTTGTCCTCCTCCGTCTGGCCCTCCGCGGGGCTGTCCGGCACCGCCGAGGACGCCACGCTGATGGTCCGGTTGAGGGTCGAGATGATGCCGTCGGTGACGGTGCCGCTGAGCCCCAGTGGTGCGCCGATGGCCACCGCCGTGTCACCGACGTTGAGCTTGCCCGACTCCCCCAGGGTCGCCGGGGTCAGTCCGTCGGCCTCGATCTTGATGACCGCCAGATCGGACAGTGGGTCGGTGCCCACGACCGTCGCCCGGTGGACCTCGCCGTCGCTGGTTCGCACGTTGACCGTGGGTGACGCGGAGGCCCCGCCGAGCGTCACCACGTGCGTGTTGGTGAGGATGTGGCCCTGATCGTCGAGGATGATGCCTGATCCCGAGCCGCCCGTGCTGCCGTCGTTCACCTCGATCGTGACGACGCTGGGCGACGCCTTGGCCGCGGCGGCGGTCACGGCCGTGACGTTCTCGGGGTTGTTGATGACGACGGCGCCGCCGGGCTCCACCGAGGACGTCGCCGCCGGAGGGGCGTCGCCGACCAGCAGGTAGTTGGCGCCGACGGCCGAGCCGCCGCCAATGAGAGCCGCCGCCAGCATTCCGGCGATGAGCGTGGGCGCGCCGAAGCGCTTGGGCTGCTTCCGCGCGGGTGCCACCGCCGGGGCCGCGGAGAACGGGGATGGGGCCGGCGCGCCGTAGGGCGGATAGTGGCTGCCCTGGCCGAACTGCGGCTGCTGTGCGGTGTCGATGGGCGCCGTGGCGTTCCAGGAAGAATAAGGCGCCTGGGGCGGCGTTTGCGGGCGGGGCGGAAGGTCGGAGCCGGCCGGGCGTCCGTAGGCGTCCGCGTCCTGGCCCGACGCGTCGTCGCCCTGGTTGTACCTTTGCTCGCTCATCGTTGGTCCTTTCTGGGGTTCCTTTGGCTCAACTATGACAAGCCGCGCTGTGTTCCCAGAAAGCTTTACCTGAATGAATGCTGTGAGTGGGCCGACAGTATGCCCGCACCTTTCGCTGTGGGCGCATTTGGCCTTGGTGGACGCTCCCACACTGCGACCATAGAATCAACCACGACAGCCCCCTCGCCGGGGGCCGGATATCGACCCAGATATCGACCGGCGGAACGGGGGCCGTCCACGATGTTGAAGGGTGATCCATGAGATCCATTGCCAGGCGGGCGTCGGCGGCTGCCGGCGCCGCCATGTTCTCCGTCCTCTATTTGGCTGGCCCCGCCGCCGCCGAACCCCCCGTGACGATACCGCCGGGCGAGTTTGTGATCGACGAGGCGGGCGCCTTCGGATCCGATCTTTCGCGCGTCGAGGATGCCGTGCAGGAGCTCCGCCAGAACACCGGGCGCTCCCTGTTCGTCGTGACGGTGGACAGCTTCGAGGATCCCGCCGACGCCGACGAATGGATCGCCGAGGTGGCCAAGACCAAGGGCATGGGCGCCAGCGATTCGATACTGGCCTTCGCCGTGGAGGACAGGCAGGGCCGATTGGACTCCGCGGACAAGACGGAGGTGGCCCCCTTCGACAACGAGATCTGGACCCAGTTTGTGGTTCCGGAGCTGCCGTCCGGCACCATCTCGTCCGAGGATTGGGCCAACGCCGCCGTGGGCGCCGCGACCGGGATCGAGGCGGCCGTCAACGGCGAGCTGGGCGCCGCGGAGGGAACGGACTCCGGCTCCGGGGACTCTGGCGGCTCGGCCGCTCCATGGATCATCGGAGGGGTCGCCGTGGCCGGGGGCGCGACCGCTTGGGCGCTGTCCCGCCGCAAGAAGCTGCCAGCCGCCGGGCCGGCTCAGGGAGCCCAGTCCGGACCCGACGGCCGCCCGGTGGACCCGTTGGCCGGCTTGAGCGTCGAGGATCTCCGCCAGCGGGCCGGCAGCCTGCTCATCGCCGCCGACGACGCCATCAAGTCCAGCGAGCAGGAGGTGGGCTTCGCCATGGCGCAGTACGGCGAGGAGGCCATCAGGCCGTTCGCGGAAGACATCACGGCGGCCAAGACCCACCTGACCGAGTCCTTCAAGCTTCAGCAGCAGCTGGACGACCACATTCCCGACACCGAGGAGCAGCAGCGCACCTGGCTCGGCGACATCATCCGCCGCTGCGAGGCGGTCAACGACACGCTCGAGGAACACCGCGAGGAGTTCGACGCGCTGCGCGAGCTCGAGCGCAACGCGCCCCAGGCCATCGCGCGCCTGCGCGAGGACGCGCCCGAAGCGCGGGAGCGCCTCGTCTCCGCCCAGGCGTCGCTGCAGGCGCTGACGGGCTCCTACGCCGATTCCGCCCTGGTCCAGGTGCGGGATAACATCGCCCAGGCAACGGAGCGACTCGACTTCGTCGACAACGCCATCACCACCGCGGAATCGAAGATCGCCGAGGAGTCGCCCAGCGAGGCGGCCGTTGCGGTCCGCGCGGGCGAGGAGAGCCTGCACCAGGCCCGCGTCCTGTTGGAGGCCATCGACAGGACCGGCGACGAACTGTCGCAGGCCCGGCGCGACCTCGAGGCCGCAGTTTCCACCACGGCCCAGGACTTGGCCCAGGCGCGCGCCATGGTCGCCAGCGGGCGCAGCCCCGATCTGGCCGGTCCCGCGGCCGCCGTCGAACGGGCCCTCGGACAGGTCCGCACCCAGGTCCAGGCCGGCCGGATCGATCCCGTCGCCCTGCTGGGCACGGTGGAGCAGGCGCACGCCCAGCTCGACGCGCCGCTTTCGGCGATCCGCGACCAGCAGCAGCAGGCCGCCCGCGCCGCCGAGCAGCTCCAGGCGGCCGTCCGCAGCGCGCAGGTCAAGATCGAGGGCACCAGCGACTTCATCCGCGCCCGGCGCGGAGGCGTCGGCTCGACGGCCCGCACGCGCCTCGCGGAGGCCCAGCGCAACCTCGACGAGGCCCTCCGCCTGGGCAACCACGATCCCGTGGCGGCGCTGCAGTACGCCAACCAGGCCGCGTACCTCGCGGACCAGGCGGCGCGCGAGGCGGAGAGCGACGTCAGCGGCTTCGGCGGCGGAGGGTTCGGCGGGGGCGGCTTCGGCGGGGGCGGCGGAGGCAACGGGCTCGGCGGCGCCATCCTCGGCGGCATCCTGATCGACTCGATCCTGCGCGGCGGCGGCGGGGGCGGCCACTCGGGCGGCGGCATCTTCGGCGGTGGCGGTTTCGGCGGGTTCGGCGACGGCGGCGGCGGCGGATTCGGCGGCTTCGGCGACGGCGGCGGCGGGAACTTCTAGCACGGCTTTCCGGGTTTTCCGGAGTTGTATCGATGACAAGTGGAAGGTGACACCGTGGTAAAGCAGTCAATCTTTGGTCGAGTCGCACAGCTGGCCAAGGCGAATATCAACGCCATACTCGACTCGGCGGAGGACCCGCAGAAGATGCTGGACCAGATGGTCCGTGACTACACCAACAACATCGCCGAGGCGGAGACCGCCGTCGCACAGACCATCGGCAATCTCCGTATGCTCCAGCAGGACCACCAAGAGGATCAGGACAACGCCCGGGACTGGGGCAACAAGGCCCTGGCCGCCTCCCGGAAGGCCGACGAGTACCGGGCCTCCGGCGACGCCGAGAATGCCGGCAAGTTCGACAGCCTGGCAAAGGTCGCCATCGAGCGTCAGATGCAGTCCGAGCGGGAGGCCGGCGGCGCGGAGCCGACCATCGCCTCTCAGGAGGAGATCGTCTACAAGCTCAAGTCCGGGCTGAACGCAATGAAGGGCAAGCGCCAGGAGCTGGTGTCCAAGCGCGACGAGCTTGTGGCCCGCGCGAAGTCGGCCCAGGCCCAGACCCAGGTCCACGACGCGATCAAGAGCATCGACATCATGGATCCGACGTCGGAGGTATCGCGCTTCGAGGAAAAGATCCGCCGCGAGGAGGCCCGGGTGATCGGGGCGGGCGAGTTGGCCGCCTCCAGCCTGGACGCGCAGTTCGAGTCTCTGGAGGACCTTGGGGAGCACACCGAGGTCGAGGCGAGGCTGGCTGCGCTGAAGGCCGGGCGGTCCCCCTCGGCGCTCGGCTCGGCGGCGTCCGACGCGGCCTCCGCCACGGAGGAGACCACCTACCACGGCGCCTAGCCGGTTGCCGTTGCGCCGTGCCCCGTCCGGTGGACGGGGCACGGGGCATTCTTCGCATACGAAAAAACGGTCCCGGACGTGGATTTCTCCACGGCCGGAACCGTTCATCTTGTTGCGGGGACAGGATTTGAACCTGTGACCTCCGGGTTATGAGCCCGGCGAGCTACCGAACTGCTCCACCCCGCGGCGCATCATTAACTCTAGCGGAGGTTCGGCCCACCGCCAAATCGGGGGGCATGTGCTCTACGACGACTACCTCTCGGCGATCATCCGGCCCACCACCAGGCGCATGATCTCGTTGCTCCCCTCGAGGATCTGGTGGACCCGGAGGTCCCGGACGATCTTCTCCAGGCCGTACTCCGCCAGGTAGCCGTACCCCCCGTGGAGCTGGAGGGCGGAGTTGGCGACGTTGAACCCGGTGTCCGTGGCCACGCGCTTGGCCATCGCGCACAGGCGCACGGCGTCGGGCGAGCGCTCGTCCAACGCGTCCGCCGCGCGCCACAGGAAGGTCCGCGCGGACTCCAGTTCGGTCTCCATGTCGGCCAGGGTGAACAGGAGCGCCTGCTGGTCGATCAGCGGACGCCCGAAGGCGCTTCGCTGGTGCAGGTGCCTCACGGACTTGTCGAGGGCGGCCTGTCCCCCGCCGATCGAACAGGCGCCGATGTTGATCCTGCCGCCGTTGAGCCCCTTCATGGCGATGCCGAACCCTTGGCCCTCGTCGCCGAGGAGGTTCTCCGCCGGGACCCTGACCCGGTCCAGGACAACCTGTCGCGTGGGCTGCGCATTCCAGCCCATTTTCCGTTCAAGCGCGCCGAACGAGAGCCCCGGGGATCCCGCAGGCACAAGGAACGCGCTGATCCCGTGGCTGCCGGTGTCGGCGGTCCTGGCCATGACCAGGTAGACGGCCGACGCTCCGGCACCGGAGATGAACTGCTTCACCCCGCTCAGGACGTAGTCGTCGCCATCGCGCACGGCGCCCGTCGTCAGCGCCGCGGCGTCAGAGCCGGCGCCGGGTTCCGTGAGGCAGTAGCTGGCCAGGTCGTCCATCCTCGTCAGTGCCGGCAGCCAACTCGCCCGCTGCGCCGCGTCCCCGAAGGTGTCCACCATCCACACGACCATGTTGTGGATCGAGATGTAGGCGGAGATGCTGGGGTCTGCCTTGGCGAGCTCCTCGAAGATCAGGACCGCGTCCCTCCGCCCTAGACCCGAGCCGCCGAACTCCTCGCTGGCGTAGATGCCGCCCATGCCCAGGCCCCCGGCCTCGCGCAGGACGTCGACGGGGAAATGGTGCTCGCGGTCCCACTCGTCGGCGTGCGGGGCAATGCGTTCGGCCGCGAAGTCCCGCACCATCGCAACGATTGCCTCGCGCTCTTCGTTGGGCTCCTGCATCCTGCATCCCTCCGGTGGGCTCTAGCGGCTGACCTTTCCGGTCAGCGAGGCGACAGGGGCAAGGAACACGGGCCTGGCAAGGAACCAGGCGCCGACCATCACAACGAGCGATACGGCGAAGATCCAGAAACCCACCCAGCCGCCCTCGTCGCGGGCGGCATACATGTGGTTGAGGTTGCGCAGCGCGCCCGTGGCCATCACCAGCGCCACATGTGCGATGACGAACAGGACGAAGTAGAGCATGACGGGGAAGTGGACGGCACGGGCCGCCTCGATCGGGAAAGCCCTATTGACGGGGGACTTCTTGGGCCAGGCCTCGGACATGCGAAGGCCGGTGACGATGGCGAGCGGCGCGGCGATGAAGACCGTTGCGAAGTAGGTCAGCAGCTGCAGGCTGTTGTAGTTGACCCAGCCGTTCTCCAGGGGCCAGTCGAGGGACGCGTACTGGAGGGCGGCGGAGAGCGCATTGGGGAACACGTCCCAACTGGTCGGAACAATCCGCATCCAGTGGCCGGTGGCGAAGAGCAACACAACGAAGACGACGCCGTTCAGGACCCAGAGCGCGTCCAGCGTCAGGTGGAACCACAGGTCGATGCTGATCCTCTTCGGGGGGTTCTTGGTCCTGATCAGACCCTTGTTGTTTCGGGTCCAATGGGCCGGCGGGCGGGTGCTCGTCCTCACCTGCCATCCGGAGCGGATGATCAGCACGATGAAGAAGGCGTTGAGGAAGTGCTGCCACCCCAGCCACGCCGGAAGGCCCGCTGGTGCACCCGCGGGAAGGTCCGTGTGTCCCGGATAGGTCGTCAGGAAACGCTGGACGCCCTCCAGCGTGACGAGCCAGCGCGCCGCCAGGACCACGAGGGCCAGGAGTGCCACGGCGCCGACGGCGATCCAAAGGAAGCGCCTCCAGGCCGCCTGCTCGGGTCGGGCCGTCTTGTTCGCTGGGGACGTCACGGGGGGTTCCTCTCGGGGCGGCGGATTTCAAGAGAAACACTACTAGCCCCATCCGAAAAGCACGCGGCACGCCGCAGGACACCGCAGGTTCGGCTGACAAGGAAGGCCCCGGCCGATGTCTCCATCGGCCGGGGCCTTGTTCACTGCGTGGTTGCGGGGACAGGATTTGAACCTGTGACCTCCGGGTTATGAGCCCGGCGAGCTACCGAACTGCTCCACCCCGCGGCGTGAGCTACAAGCTTCGCACCTTTGCCCCACAAGCACAAATCGGGGCGTCCGGCGGCCGGGCCATGGCCCGGCCGCCGGTTGCCACCCAGTCCGCGAGGGACTAGCCGTTGCCCTCCGCGGGCGCCGATTCGGACGGCTCGGCGCCGCCGTCGGCCCCCTCCTCGGCGGCCGGCGGAACGGCCGGCTCCCCGCTGATCTCGGCTTCCGCGTCGAGGGCCCGGTTGAGCGCCTCCTGCAGCTTGGCCTGTTCCGCTCCATAGGCGGCGAAGTCGCCTTCGGCCAGTGCGGCCTGCCCGGCCGTGATGGCCGCGTTGGCGTCCGCCAGCGCGTCCTTGAGGCGCTGCTCCGCGGTCGCCGTGGCAGGGTCCTCGGTCCCCGGTTCGGGCGTGCCGCCCTCGCCCTCGTTGGTGACCGCTCCAGAGGAACCCTCGAAGAGCTGGTCGAGCGCCTCGGAGAGCGTGTCGGCGAAGCCGACCTTGTCGCCGAAGGACACCAGAACCTTGCGCAGCGTCGGATAGGACGTCTGGCCGGTCGACTGCACGTACACGGGCTGCACGTGCAGGATGCCGCCGCCGACGGGCAGGGACAGCAGGTTGCCGTTGATGACCTTGGAAGCGCCCTGGCGGAGCAGGTTCAGCTGGGTCGACACCTCGGTGTTGGAGTCGAAGTTCTGCTGCGCCTGGCCCGGCCCGGGCACCACAGTGTTCCGCGGCAGCTCAAGGAGCCGGAGCGTGCCATAGCCGTCGCCCTTGACGCCGGCCTCGGTGCCCGCGTCCGCCTCGGCGGACAGGAACCCGTAGAGCACGTTGCGCTGTTGGCTGCCCGCGCTGGTCGCCGGGATGAACGTGGAAGTCAGCGAGAACGCCTCGTCCTCTTGGTTCGGCATCCGCAGCGACAGGTAGTACGGCGGCTGCTTGACGGCGCTGCCCGGCACCGTTGGGTCGTTCGGGACGGCCCACGCGTCGTTGGACTCGTAGAAGTCGTCCGCGTCCGTGACGTGGTACTGGCCGAGGAGCTCGCGCTGGACCTTGAACAGGTCCTCCGGGTAGCGCACGTGCGCCATCAGGTCCGCCGTCATCTCCGAGTAGGGCTTGATCGTCGTCGGGAAGACCTTCTGCCACGCCTGCAGCAGCGGCTCGTCGGGCTCCCAGGCGAACAGCTCGACCGAGCCGTCGTAGGCGTCCACGGTCGCCTTGACCGAGTTGCGGATGTAGTTGACCTGGCCGGTCAGCGCGTTGGTGCGGTTCTCGCCGGTCAGCGAGTCGCGGACGGCCGATTCGAGCTGCTGCGCGGTGGAGTACGGGAAGCTGTCGTTGGTCGTGTAGGCGTCAACGATCCACTTGACGCGCCCGTCGACGATCGCCGGGTAGGTGTTGGAGTCCACCGTGAGATAGGGGGCCACCTTCTCGACGCGCTCCTTGGGGCTGCGCTCGTAGAGGATCTGCGACTCGGCGTTGACGGCGTCGGACAACATGAGGTCGGTGGAGCCGAACTTCAGCGAATACACGAGGCGGTTGAAGAAGTTGCCGACACTCGGGCCGCCGTCGCCCTCGAACGTGGTCTTGGCGTCGCCCGCGCCCGACTCCTCGCCCTCGCCCTGCGGGCGGTCGAGCTCGCGCGGCGCCCAGTCCTCGGGCCCTCCGACCACGGAGTACTGCGGCGAGAACTCGCCGAAGTAGATGCGCGGCTGGTACGTGGAGTCGTCGCCGAGGACACCCTCGGTGGGGATTCCCTCGAGCATGAAGTCCGGGCGTCCGCCGGACGCGACCTTGGAGCCGTAGGCGGCGACGACGCCGTAGCCGTGCGTGTACGTGATGTGCTGGTTGACCCAGCTGTCCGTCTGGTCCACGTTGACCTCGCGCACGGCGATCACCGTGTCCTCCACCTTGCCGTCCACCTCGTAGCGGTCGACGTTCAGGGTCGGGGCGAACTTGTAGTACGTGCGGAACTGCTGCAGCTGCGCGAAGGCGTCGGAGATGAGGTTCGGGTCCAGGAGACGGATGTTCGTGGTGGTCGCCCGGTCCTTCGCCAGGGCGTTCTTCTCCGTATCCGTCGTGGCGTCGTAGTCCATCGTCTCGATGCCATCGAGCCCGTAGGCCGCCCGGGTCATGTCGATGTTGTTCTGTATGTATTGTTGCTCGAGCGTCTTCTCCGACGGGATGACCTGGTACTGCTGGACGATCAGCGGGTAGACGCCGCCCGCGACCAGCGCCGTGACCACCAGCATGGCCGCGCCCACGATGGGGAGCTTCCACCGGCCCATCAGGGCGCCGGCCACAAAGAGGATCGCCACCAGGATCGCGGCGATCGCGAGGATCGTCTTGGTGGGGATGACCGCGTTTACGTCGGTGTACAAGGCGCCGGCCGCGCGGCCGTCCTGCGAGACGAGCGTGGAGTAGCGGTCCAGCCAGTAGTTGCCGGCCTGGAGCAGCAGGAACAGCCCGGCCGCCACGCTGATGTGGACGCGCGCCGCTCGGGACACAACGATGCCGCCGCGCTCCTCGATGCGGATGCCCCCGTAGAGGTAGTGCGTGAGGATTCCGGCGATCCCGGCGATCAGGACCACGCTGATCAGGTAGCCCACAAGGAAGCCGAGGAACGGGAGCGTGTTCATGTAGAACGACAGGTCCATCCCGAAGCGGGGATCGACCTGGCCGTAGGGAACCTGGTTGAAGAACAGCAGCACCTGCTGCCATTGCGAGGTGGCGGCGGTGGCCGCGAACGCGCCGATGACCACGGGAACGCCGATCATCACCAGGCGGCGGATGGGCTCAAGCTGGGACTGGTACCGGTGCAGGCTGTCCCGCATCTGCGCATCCGGCGCGTAGACCGGGCGGCTGCGGTAGGCGAGCATCAGGCTGAGCCAGGTGGCGGCGGCCATGATCAGGAACGCGACCGCGAAGATGGCGGCCCTCGAGAGGTTCTCCTTCCAGAAGACCTCGGAGAAGCCCAGCTGGTTGTACCAAAGGACGTCCGCATAGATGTTCGCGAAGAACACGAACGCGGCTACGACGACGCCCACGACCACGAGGGTCGGCAGCAGCGCGGATGGCTTGCGTGGTGGTCCCTGCGGCGGTCGTGTTCCGCCGTCGGGGTCGCCGGGGCCTTGGGGGCGTCCGCCGAACGGATTGTCAGCACCGAATGTCACTGTAAAACCTCATCATCGGGGTCTGGCTATGTGCCGCCGGCGCGAATGCGGGACGGTTTATCTATCATTCTGCCTTGGCGCGGGTGGCCGGAGCGAACCGATGGGGCCGGGTGCGGCGCATCGATGGACGATCGTGACGTTCAGGCGCCGCAGGCCGGCAACGACGCCGGGTCCTTGCCGTCGGCGATCTCCTCGACGGCCGCGCGGGCCTCGTCGAGGGTCGCGACCTTGACCACGCTCAGGCCGTCGGGGACACGCCCGGCGATGTCGGCGCAGTTCCCGGCCGGGGCGAGGAACACTTCGGCGCCGGCGTCGCGGGCGCCGACGAGCTTTTGGGCAATGCCTCCGATGGGGCCGACCTGGCCGTCGGGGGTGATGGTCCCGGTGCCGGCAATGTGCCGTCCGCCCGTGAGGTCGCCCTCGGTGAGCGTGTCCACGAGACCCAGCGAGAACATCATGCCGGCGCTGGGACCGCCGACGTTGGCCAGCGTGAACTCGACGTCGAACGGGAAGGTGAAGTCGGTCTTCAGGAAAACTCCGAGCTGCCGCTGGCCGTCGCTTCCGGCGGTGGTGCGGGCCTGGACACGCACCTCGTCGCCGTCGCGCTCGATGCCCAGGGAGACCGGAGCGTCTCCCGCGTCCTGGAGGGCGCCGCGGAGCATGCCCAGCCCGGTGATGGCGCGCCCGTCGACGGACTTCAACACGTCTCCCTCGGCGAGGACGCCGTCGTTCGTGTCGGTGGCCATCCCCGTGACGGACAGGGTCTGGCCGTACTCGATGCCGAGGTTCGTGAGGGCCGCCGCCACGGACGTCTGCTGCGAGTTGTCCATCAGCGACGCGTTCTGGTCGCTGACCTGATCGCCGGTCACGCCGCGCGGGTAGACCGACTCCTCCGGGTAGACGTCCTGTTCCGGATCCGCCCACCCCTGGAGGACCTGGAACAGCGGAATCCGGCGGTCCGCTCCCCCGCGGACATAGACGGTGGTCAGGTCAAGGCTCCCCGTCGGCGCATACGATTCGCGCCCGGTGACCTTGATGACCGGTTCGCCGTCCACAATGCCGACCGTGTTGATGGCTGGTCCCGGCGACTCGACGACGTATGGGCTCGGCAGTGCCATGGCCGCAAAACCGATGAGCACGGCGGCGCTGGTCGCGCCGACCAGTGTGCGCTGCATCCTGAGCCGGCGGCGCGGCCCCGGATCCACGACGTCGTTCGGCCCCTGCGGGACCTGCTGCGTTTCCGTCACCTGGTGCTTCCCCTTCCGCCGACGCCCCCTGGCGTCCGGCTGGGCCATTACGGCCCCACCAAGGCTACAAGGTCTTGGCGCGCCGGGCGCTTTGCCGTCAGCGAACCGCGGGGGAATCCATGGGAAGCGCACGGGGGCGGAGGGTAACGTTGAACCATGGCTGACACACCCCCAGACAAGCGCCCCGACGACTCCAACGAGCCGGAGGACTCCGGGAAGGATCCCTTCGCGGAAATGCTGGCCGGCCTCTTCGGCGGCGGCGCGACGGGCGGCTTCGATCCCAAGAACCTTCCGGAGGGGCTCGGTGCCGCGATGGGCGCGCCGAACGACCCCGAGGCCCTCTCCGCCATGTTCCGCCAAGTGCAGGCCATGATGGGCGCGATGGCGTCCGGGGACGGCGGTCCGGTGAACTGGAAGCTCGCGCAGGACTCCGCCCGCCAGGCCGCCGCGGGCTCGGATCCGAGCGTGACACCCGCGCGGGCAGGCGCCGTGTCCGACGCCGGCCGGCTGGCCGACCTGTGGCTCGACCAGGCGACGGCGTTCACGTCGGACTCGGCCGGATTCGCGGCGCTTTCACGCGCCGAATGGGTGGAAAAGACCATGCCGACCTGGAAGACCCTGACCGAGCCCGTGGCGGTAAGCGTGGCCCAGGCGATCAGCTCCGCCATGCGCGACCAGCTCCCCGAGCAGCTCAAGCCGATGCTCGGCGGGGCACAGGGAATCTTCCAGAATCTTGGCGGAGCCATGTTCGGCATGCAGCTGGGAACCGCCGTCGGCGGCTTGGCCAAGGACGTGCTGGGGGCCAGCGACATCGGACTTCCGCTGGCCGGCTCCACGCCCTCCCTGGTTCCCGCCAACATCACCGCCTTCGGGGAGGGACTGGACATCCCGGAGCAGGAGGTGCTGCTCTTCGCCGCGCTGCGCGAGTCCGCCCACGCCCGGCTGTTCCTGCGTGCCCCGTGGCTCAAGGCACACGTGCTGGGCGCCATCGAGGACTACTCCCGCGGGATCCACATCGACATGTCGCGCATCGAGGAGGCCGTGCGGGACATCGATCCGTCCAATCCCGAATCGTTCCAGGGCGCGGTCACCGAGGGACTCTTCACGCCGCAGCGGACCGGCGCCCAGGACGCGGCGCTCGCCAAGTTGGAGACCGCCCTCGCGCTCATCGAGGGATGGGTCGACGAGGTCGTCGCCGCAGCCGCCACGAACCTTCCCTCGGCCGCCGCGTTGAGGGAGACCGTCCGCCGCCGCCGCGCGTCCGGCGGCCCCGCGGAGCAGGCCTTCGCCTCGCTGGTTGGATTGGAGCTGCGCCCCCGCCGCCTCCGCGACGCCGCGCGACTGTGGGCGCTACTGTTGGAGGAACGCGGCCAAGAGGGACGCGAGGACGTCTGGTCGCACCCAGACCTGATGCCGACCGCGGAGGACCTCGACGACCCCGAGGGCTTCGGCAAGCGCCGGGCACTGGTGGACGCCACCGACGGGGAACTGGACGAGGCCCTGAACCGTTTGCTGGCCGGAGGGTACGACGTTCAGGAGACGGAAACCGCGGAAGACGGCGGCGGGCCGGCTCGGGATGCCGCCCCCTCGGCCGAGGGTGGTCCGGTCCGGGGCGAAGGCACCGAGGACGGCACCGAGCGGGACAGCCCGGACGAGGGCGGCGGCGACATCAAGCCGGGCAACTAGTCCGACCGGACCCGGCGGGCGATCGGTTAGCCGGCCGGGCGGTGGTCCGCCGGGGTTTGGCCCGCCGGGAGCTAGTCCGTCTCCCGCGGCGCGTCGTTGCCTCCGAGGCGGTTGAGCGCGAACGAGACGCCCTGCAGGTAGGCCTTCGCCTCTGCCGTGCGGGGATATCGCGACTCGAGCGCCTTGAACCGCGGTCCGTGGCCGCCCGGTTCGGCCAGATGGGCGAGTTCGTGCACCAGGACGTAGTCGCTGACCCATTCGGGCATGGCCATCAGGCGGTCGGACAGGCGGATGGTTCCCTCCTCTGGCGTCGCCGAGCCCCAGCGGGACTGTTGGTTGGTGACCCAACGAACGGATTCGGGCGCCCCGCGGCCCCCCAGGTACCTGGCGCTCAGCCGCGCGGCGCGTTCCATCAGCTCGGCGTCGCTCTTCGCTCCGCGCCTGCCCTCGCGGCTGCGGCCGGCCCGCAAACGCTCCACCATGTCCACCACCCACTTGTCCTCCTGGGCCGCGCTGAGCCGGGCCGGAACGGAGACCACGGCGGCGCCGTCCCGCCAAGCGGCGGACACCGTGCGTGTGCGGCGGGCGGAGCGGACAACGCGGACGCGCAGCCCGTCGGGGGCGGTGAATTCGCGCTCCTTGGGCGAGGCCGGCATGGGGACCCTCCATTCTTTTCGTCGACTGTCGCTGGTGTGGCCGACTCTCCCCAGGCTTCCTGTGGATAGCGGCATGTCGGCGGACGCGCCGTGTCAGGATGGCTATCCCAACAGCGTCAATCCACGCCTTGCGAGGAGGCTCCCATGAGGATCAACCCCGGACTTCGGGTCATCAGCCTAGCCGACGGGTCGGTGTGCATAGGCTCCGGACCGGGGGGCCTGTGGATCGGTGGATTGGACGACGGCGACCGCGCCTTCATCGCCTCGCTGGGGGCATCCGCCGTCGCCGCCGCGGATGGACCGGCCGGCGGGCACCCGCCGGGACCGGCGCCGGCCCCCGCCTTGATCACCGTCTCCGAGGAACGTGCCGGGGAGCTTCTCGCCGCGCTGGCGCCCGTGTTGGTGCCGGAGACCCCCTTCCGGATTCCCGGGACCCGGGCGTCGATGCTGGCCCCGGACATCGCCCAGTGGTCCGCGGCCTACGGGAGGCACGCGGGTCCGGCCGTGGAGGTCAGGTCGCGGGCGGTTGTCCGGATCCACGGGCTGGACCGGTGCGGCCAGTCGATCGCCTCGCTGCTGGCCGCCGCGGGGGTCGGCACGGTTGCACTCTGCGATCCGGGGCGGGTGGAACCGGGCGATCTCGGAGTCGGGCCGCTCCGGCTGGCGGACCTCGGGATGCCGCGCCCTCGGGCCCTCGCGCGGAGCCTGTCCCGGCACTGGACGCATACCCGGTTCCCCGAGTGGACACCCCGCTTCGGCGGGACCGCGCAGGAGGCGGACGCCACCGTTGTGGTGACCCGCGATTGGGTAGGCGCGGACGTTGCCGGGCACCTGGCGCAAACCCAGATCCCGCACCTGCGCGTCCTGTTCACCGACACCGGGGCGCGGGTGGGGCCGCTGGTTGTGCCGGGGCTGACGGCGTGCCTGGATTGCTCCCCCGTGCCGGGGCTGCCCGCACAGGTCCTGGACGCCGACGCGGCGCCGGCCACGGCGCCCGAGGTTTCGGCCGCCGCGACCGCCGCCGGCCTCGCTGTCATGCAGATCCTGATGCTCGTCGACGGGGTGAATGTTCCGGAGGCGGCCGACGCGGTGATCTGCCTGGACCTCGGGACCGGCGGGATCACCCGGGAGGCAGTTGCCCCGAGCCCGGACTGCCTCTGCCTGGCGCGCGCCGCGTAGCCCGCTGCGCCGCGCTGGCACGCGATCCGGCGGCACAGCGGTCGCGCGGCTCCGCGGTGCGCGGCATCACTGTCAGGCGGGATCGGCTCCGGCGTTGAGGATGTCCAGGACGTCCCGCCCATAGCGCTCCAGCTTGCTGGAGCCCACGCCGGCGACCTTGGCCAGGCCCGCGGCATTGGTTGGCTTGCCCTCCGCGATCGCCATCAGGGTCGCGTCGGTGAACACCACGAACGCCGGCACCTCGGAATCCTGGGACACCTTGAGGCGCCAGGCGCGCAGCCGTTCGAAGACGGCCTCGTCGTAGCCGGGCGGGCAGTTCCCGCACCGGCCCAGTTTGCGCTCCGCCGCGGAGGACAGCAGCGTGCCGCACATCCTGCACGTTGGCGGGCCGGCGGCCTTTCGGCGCCGCGTGGGGCGGGTGGCCTCCCGCCCGGCGCGCCCGGCCTCGGCTGGCCGCAGTCCCTCCAGGAAGCGGGAGGGCCTCCGGTTGGACCGCCCTCCCGGGGTCCGCGCCAAAGACCAGCTGAGGGAAAGGTGGACGCGCGCACGCGTGATGCCGACATAGAGCAGGCGCCGTTCCTCGTCGTAGTCCGCCTGGTCGTCCGCGAAGGAGATCGGCATCAGCCCCTCGCTCAGCCCCACAAGGAACACGGCATCCCACTCCAGGCCCTTGGCGGAGTGCAGGGAGGCGAGCGTGACGCCCTGGACGGTTGGCGCGTGCTGCGTCGAGGCGCGCTCGTCCAGTTCCGCGACGAACTCGGTCAGCGTGAACGGCGTCTCGCGCCCCGCGCGGGCGGTCGCCAGCTCCTCGGCGAGCGCCACCAGGGCGGAGAGCGACTCCCAGCGTTCGCGGACGGCGCCGCCACCCGCCGGCGCCTCCGCCGAGTAGCCGAGCGAGGCCAGCACGTCGCGGCACAACTGCGGAACGGCGTCGTCGGTCTGGGTGCGCGAGGCTGCGCGGAGCTGGAGGATGGCGTCGCGGACCTCGCGGCGCTGGAAGAACCGCTCGCCGCCGCGGAGCTGGTATCCGATGCCCGCCGATGCCAGGGCCTGCTCGTAGGCCTCCGACTGGCCGTTGGTGCGGAACAGGACCGCAATCTGGGCAGCCTGGACACCGGACTCCATCAGGGCGCGGACGCGCCCGGCAACCTGCGCGGCCTCTGCCTCGTCGTCGCTGCACTCGACGAATTCGGGATCCGGGCCCGCCTCCCGCTGCGCCACCAACTCCAGCGGCTCCGGCCACTTAGCCGTCCCCACCGGCACGCCGGGCTCCGGGCGCCGTCCGGCGAGCAGCCGGTTGGCCAGGTGGACCACCTGGGGCGTCGAGCGGTAGTCGCGCACGAGCTTCACCACGGGGGCACCGGGGTACCGCTGGGTGAACCCCAGCAGGTGCGCCGGCGTCGCCCCGGTGAAGGAGTAGATGGTCTGGCTGGAGTCGCCGACGACGCAGAGCTCGTCGCGACCGCCGAGCCACAGATCCAGGAGCCTCTGCTGCAGGGGCGAGACGTCCTGATACTCGTCGACCACGAAGTGCCGGTACTGTTCGCGCACGGCGGCGCCCACCTTGGGGTCCTCGTCGAGGATGCCCACGGTGAGAAGCAGGACGTCCTCGAAGTCGATCATGTTGCGGTCGGTCTTGACGTCCTCGTAGGACTGGAAGAGTCGGGACAACGTGGTGTGGTCCAACCCCGCCGCCGGCACCCTGCCGGCCGCCGCGGCCGCGTAGCCCTCGGGCGTGTGCATGGAGACCTTGGCCCATTCGATTTCCGCGGCCAGGTCGCGGATGGCTGCCCGGTCCGTGCTGATCCTCAGCCGGCGGGCGGCCTCGGCGACCAGCTGCGCCTTGTGGTCCACGATCGCCGGGAGTTGTCCGCCGATGGCCTGCGGCCAGAAGTACTGCAGCTGGCGCAGGGCGGCAGCGTGGAAGGTGCGGGACTGGACGCCGCCGGCCTCGAGGTCGCGAAGCCTGGTTCGCATCTCCCCCGCGGCGCGGGCGGTGAACGTCACGGCGAGCACCTGGTTGGGCTTGTAGACGCCGGAGTGGACGCCGTAGGCGATGCGGTGCGTGATGGCCCGCGTCTTGCCGGTCCCTGCGCCGGCCAGGACGCACAGCGGCCCGTTGAGCGTGGTGGCGACTTCGCGCTGCTCGTCGTCGAGTCCGCCGAGGATCTTCTCTTCGAGGGTGGTGCCCATGTGTCCTAGTTCTCCAGCTGCCTCGGCTCGGGAAGCGGGGCCCCGAACCATTGCTCGAGGAGGGCGCTGGCGATCGAGACGCCAGAGGGGACCGTGATGGTTCCGTCCTCCACCTCCCGGGCCAGCTCCTCGCGGGTGAACCAGCGCAGCGCGATGATCTCCTCGCCGTCGGGGATCGTGGCCGTCGAGGAGGCCTTCGCGGTGAAGCCGCACATCAGCGACGCGGGAAACGGCCACGGCTGGGATCCCATGTAGCGCGGCGAGTGCACGTCGACCCCCGATTCTTCGGCGACCTCCCGGACGACCGCCGCCTCCAGCGACTCGCCGGGCTCGACAAAGCCGGCAAGCGTCGAGAACCTTCGCCCGCCCCATTGCGCGTTGGCCCCCAACAGGAGACGGTCCCGCTCGTCGGTGATCGCCACGATGATGGCCGGATCCGTGCGGGGAAAGTGCTGCGAGCCGTCCGCGGGGCACGTCCGCACCCAGCCGCTCTGCACGACGTCGGTTGCCGCGCCGCAGCGGGGGCAGTGCCGGTGGGTGGCGTGCCAGTTGGCGATCGCGACCGCCTCGACGAAGAGCGCGCCCTGGTGGGCCGGCAGCCCGGCCGCGACGTCGCGCAGACCCAGCCATTCCACGTGATCCTGAGCCTCGTCGGGCACGGCCGTCAGGACGGCGAGGACCACCTCGGAGTTTTCGGCGCGGCCCAGATAGACCAGGATGGTGGCGCCGTCGGCAGACTCGGGCCCGGCCAGCACCAGGGCGCCGTCGGCGACGGGCGCCTTGCCCCCCACCATCCGCAGGACACGCGTCTCCGGGCTCGCCAGCAGCCCCGGCAGCCAGTCCCCGTCCGCCCGGCGCTCGCAGCCGCGGTCCACCGTGCCGCGTGTCAGGGGCAGCTCGCCCAGCGCGGGGAAGGGTCCGCCCGCGGCGACGCCGGCCGCCCGCCCGGTCGCGATGGCGCGGTCAACGGATTCAGCCTGGCGAAAAGTCATGTACCTACCGTACTGACCCCGCGGCCGGGTCCGCACACCGGCCGCCAGTCTGTGGAAGGATGCCCTCTTCACGCGACTCGCCGCCCCGCCAGAGCCCCGGGGGGCGCTCCCTGCGCATACGGTGGAACACGTGAAACGCTCTCCCATGGAACTTGCCGCCATCGCGACCGCTGCCGTGCCGGGGCTGACGCCGGTCGGCGTCGCCGGGATCGCGGACGACGCCGACGATTTCGACTCGGCCGTCATCGTCGACGCCCAGCAGAACCGTTGGCGCGTCAGGTCGCCCCGCCACGACGAGGCGAGCATGCGCTTGGAGACCGAACTCACGGCCCTTCGCTCTTTCACGCCCGGCATCCGGGCCGACCTTCCGTTCCGCCTCCCGTCCGTCGCGGGAACCGTCCGGCAGGGATCGCTGCGGACCTTCGTCTATAACCACCTTCCCGGATCCGCCCTCGCGCTTGACGAGTTGATCGCCTCGGGCGGTAAGACCGCAGAGGACGTCGGGCGGACAATCGCCGCAATCCACGGACTGCCCGAGGACGTGGTGGACCGCGCGGACCTCCCCAGCTACACGGCCAACGAGTTTCGCCAGCGCCGGCTGAACGAACTGGACCAGGCGGCCACCACCGGACGCATCCCGGCGCGCCTGCTGCGCCGCTGGGAGCACGCCTTGGAGGACGTGGCCCTCTGGCGGTTCAACCCCACCGTTGTCCACGGCGACCTGCACGAGGAGAACCTGCTCCTGGAGGACGGCAAGGTCACGACCGTCACCGGCTGGACCGACATGCGCATCGGCGACCCGGCCGACGACCTCGCCTGGCTGGCCGCTGCGCACGAACAGTCGTTCGCGGACGCCGTGCTCGAGGCATACGTGGCGGTCCGTGGGGAGCGCGCGGACCCGCACCTGATGCGCCGCGCGGCGCTCGCCGCAGAGTTCGCCCTGGCCCAGTGGCTCGCCAAGGGCATCGCCAACGAGGATCCCGACCGGATTGCCGAGGCCGAAGACATGCTGCGCGAACTGGACGAGGATGTCGCGGAGTACGGCGGCCAACCGATCAGCATCGTCGAACCGCCGCGCGTCGATGGTGCGGACGAACCGGCGCGCCCATCGCCCGGTGGACCGGCGGCCGACGAGCTTGCCCACGATGGCCTCGCGGGCACCCGCGAGGACGGCGCGACTTCCACGGGCGGCGTCGATGGCGACGACGCCCACGAGGCGCCCGGCACGCCTCGGGAGTCCACGCCCGGGGAATCCAGGGGCGCAAAGTCCATGGAACGGGAACCCTCGCGGGATCCAGCTGTCGAGGACGGCGTGGAGGACGGCGCGGTCATCGTCTCCCGGCCGGACGCCGCCGGCGAGCCGGACGATGCCCCGGTCGCCGAGGGCGGCGAGGGGCGCAACACGGACGCGCCCGGGGAGCGCGAGGACACGGACGGAGACTCCGAGGACGCGCGCAAGGAGGACGACGACGATCGGCCCGAATTCGTCGTCGACACCGAGGTGGCCCAGCAGGCAGCGTCGGAGGTCCCGACCTCCGCCATCCCGGTCATCCTGGTGGAGAAGAGGGAACCGCGGCCGTAGGTCAGTCGGCCTGCCCCTCGGCCGGCCGGCCGAGGGCGTCCGTGATGAGCCGAACCAGCGCGGCCTCGTCGGCGAGGTCGTGCGGGCGGATGGTTCTTCCCTCGCCCACGTAGTAGAACGCCGCCTGGACCCGCTCGACTCCGATGCCCTGAAGGCGCGCCCAGCCGAGCCGGTACACCGCCAGCTGCAGTGACTTGATGGCCAGCTCCCGTCCGGACGGAACCCTCCCGGTCTTCCAATCGACCAGCGTCCAGAGCGTGGAACCGTCGGCGGCCCGCTCGCGGAACACGGCGTCGATCCTGCCGCGCACCGTGACCGGACCCACCGGCGTCTCCAGGGGCACCTCGACGAACGCCGGCTGACGTTCGGCCCATTCCGAGGCCAAGAAGGCGGCCTTCATTTCGTCCAGGCCGTACATGTCCTCGACGTAGGCGTCGGCCGCTCCCGGGAACTCGCCGAGGTCCAGCATCCCGGTGTTGCCGTAGTGTTCCTCGACCCAGGCATGGAAGGCCGTTCCCTTGCGCGCGGCGATGCCGGGCCGGCGCGGCACGGGGCGCCGCAACTGCCTCAGGACCGCCTCGGTGTCCGTGGCGAGCTCGACGAACAAGGACGCGCGCACATGTTTTGGCGCGGCCAGCGCATCGGGCTGCCCGTCCTCCCCCTCGTGGGCCCGCATCAGCAGGGTGGCCTCGTGGCGCCAGTCGCGGCCCGCTGGGGTCAGGGGCGCAGCGTCCGTCTCCGCCGACCGGCCGCCGGCGGTCAGGGAGTCCATGGCTGCTTCGACGGATGCGGCCGCGGCCTCCAGTGCCGCGCGGCGACCGGCCCGGATTGGCTCGGCGGTCTCTCCGCGGACCTTGGACGCGCCTTCAAGGGGATCGTAGGGCCAGAGTGCCTGGACTGGCTCCTCCCGGAACGGGTTCTCCCCCGGGGCGTGTTCGTCGTCCACCCACAGCGCGCGTGCCGCCGACGGGGTTGGACCCTCCACGAGCGGCAGGAGGTCGTTGAGGAACATCGACGGGGACGTCGGCTTCGACCTTGTGCCGGTCCAGACCGTTGCGGAGCAGATCAGCAGGTCGCGGGCCCGGGTCAGTGCGACGTAGGCCAGGCGCCGTTCCTCCGCCTCCCCATGGCCGATGACGCGGGAACGGAAGTCCTGCTCGGCCTCCAGCGCGTCGAAGAGGCTCGCCTGGTCGGTGTCCCACTGCGGCAGGTCGTGCCTGTCGCCCCGCAGCGGCCACGGCAGGGCGCTGTCCCCTGACGTCCAGCGCGAGTCGCGCGCGGTGGGGAACACCCCCTCGTTGAGGCCCGTGACCGCGACGACGTCCCACTCGAGTCCCTTGGAGGCATGGATGGTGAGGAGTTGCACCGCCTCCTCCGTCGCCTCCTGCTGGACGACCTCCAGCCCGCCCTCCTTGGCGGCGGCGGCGTCGAGCCAGGCCAGGAAACCCGGAAGGTCGGTGCGCAGCGCCGAATCGGCATATCCGGCCGCCACGTCGGCGAAGGCATCCAGGTGCCTGCGACCCGCGTGGATGCCCGTTCCGGGCTTCGACGCCACCTCTATGTCCAGCAGCAGGGCGCGCTCCACCTCGTGGACGAGGGTGGGCAGGCCGTCGTCCACGAAGGTGCGCAGGTGCCGGACCTCGCGCTGGAGCCGCGACAGGCGGTTGAGCGCCTCCTCGGTCAGGGACCGGCCGTCCTGGCTCGTCCACCCCGGCTGGGGCAGCCAGTCCAGGGCCTCGACCAGGCTCGCCGCGTCCGAAAGTTCCGATCGCGCCTCCGCCCGGTTCGCGTCGTCGGCCGTGTCGGGGGACTCCACGTCCAGCGGCCGCCGGTCCCGGATGGCCGTCTCCCGGCGCCGGGCCAGGAACCTGGACCAGTCCGCGAAGGCCATGAGGTCCGCGGGTCCAAGCCGCCAGCGCGCGCCGGCGAGGATTCTCAGGAGCGCGTCGGAGCGCGCCGGATCCACAAGAACCCTCAGCGTCGCGACCAGGTCGGTGATCTCGGGCATGCCCAGAAGCCCGCCGAGTCCCACGATCTCGTAGGGGATCCCCTGCTCGACCAGGGCTTCGGCGATGCCCGCCAGCTGGCCCCGTGTGCGGCACAGCACGGCCATCGTCGGCGCCCTGCCGTGCGCGGACCGGAAATCGTGGTGTTCGGCCAGCAGGCGGCGGGCCAGACCCGTCGCCTCGTCCGCGCTGGTGGCATGCCGGCTCAGCTCCACCCGCCCCGCACCCGCGAACGGGCTGGCCACAAGCGGCGGGACCTCGATGCGGCCGGCGTCTCGGTTGGGGTCGGTCTTGTTCAGCGCCGCCGAGACGGCGTTCGCGGCCTGGAGGACGTTCACTGAATTGCGCCAGGCAGTCGTGAGGAACGCGACGTCCGCCGGGCGCCGGGAACCGTCGCCGGCCACCCTGGGGAACTCCTGCGGAAAGCGGAACAGCTGGCCGGCGGAGGCACCCCGGAATCCGTAGATGGACTGGTTCGGATCCCCGACCGCCGTGATCGCGTGCCCGTCCCCGTAGAGGTTGGCGAACAGCACCATCTGCGCGTGCGACGTGTCTTGGAACTCGTCCAGCAGCACCACCTTGAAGCGCTCGCGCTCGGCCTCGCCCGCGGCGGGGACGGTGCGTGCGATGCGCGCGGCCAGAGCCACGAGGTCCCCGTAGTCCAAAACCCCGCGCTGCCGTTTGGCCTCGGCGTAGCGACCGGCCAGCTCGGCGACCGTCGATCGGGTCCGCAGCCTGTCCAGCAGGTCGCCGCCCTTCTGGGCACGTGCCGTGGTCTTGCCTTCGCGGTAGGGCAGCGCGTCGAGCCGCCCGATGAGTTCGTCGAGAAAAGAACGGGCCTCCGCGTGGTCCACAAGGTGTTCCGCGCATTCGCCGGCGAAGGTGACGACGGCGTCGATGAGGGTGGACTTCGACGCGGAAAGGTGGCCGTGGTCGCCGTCGTAGTCCTCGACGACCCCCGCCGCCAACTGCCACGCCTGGGCGCTGCCGAGCAGGGCGGTATCGCTCTCCACACCGATCCGCAGACCGTGGTCCTGCACCAGCGTGTTGGCGTACGAGTGGTAGGTCGAAACCGTCGGCTCCAGCGGGACCTCGCCGTCGTCGTCGGTGGCGGGCATCAGACCACTGGCGGCCAGCGTCGCCAGCTGCTGCCGGATCCGCTGGGCGAGTTCCCCGGCGGCCTTCCGCGTGAAGGTCACGCCGAGGATCTGGTCCGGGCGCACGTGCCCGTTGGCGACGAGCCAGACGACGCGATCCGCCATGGTGGCGGTCTTGCCGGAGCCCGCACCCGCGATCACCAGCATCGGGGAGAGCGGGGAACTGATGATTCGGGACTGCTCGGGAGTCGGCTGGTGCTGGCGGAGCAGGTCCGCCAGCTCCTCCGGCGTGTGTTTGCGCCCGGTTGCGGCGTCTCCGCTCGGCGCCCCGCCGCCGGACGTCGTGGATTCGCTCACGGCTCGGTCACCTGCCGTCCTTCGCTACAGAGCGGGCATACGGTCGGGAGACGGCAGGATGTGCCGGACCGCCCTCCCTTGCCGGGGTCGTGTCTGGCCAGGAAGTCGGAGGCCCCCATCAGGCCGGCGGCCTCAAGCACCATGGGCGTCGCCCAGTCGTCGCTCTCGACCGGCGGTTGGGCCTGCTCCCGCGGCGATTTGGTCGCGGTGCCGAGCTGGACCAGCGCCGCGCCCGCCGGGCTGGACGGAAGGCTGTCCCCCAGCGCTCCGGCAAGAACCGCGGCCTGGTAGCTGCCGAGCTGGGCATTCCTGGCCACGTCCTTGCCGGCCGGCTGGGACTTGCCCGTCTTGAGGTCGACGACGAAGGGACGGCCCTGCGCGTCCACCTCGACGCGGTCGATGACGCCGCGCAGCCTGGCGGTCTGCCCGCCGCCCTCGATGGCGACGTCGAAGTCGACCTCGCGGCCCACCAGCCGCCGCCCTTCCTGGCGCATCAGGAGTCCGTACTGGGCAAGCTTGCGCAGCATCGTTTCGGCGCGTTCGCGGTCGCGCGACGTCTCCCAGTTCGCCGGCAGATCCAACTCTGGCCAGCGGCGGTCGAGTTCGGCGCGGTACTGGTCTCCGGTCGCGTCGGGATGGTCCTCGGCGATCGCGTGGACGAGTGTGCCCAGGCTTCGCGCGAAATCCGTGGCGGCCTCCCCGCCCGCCGCCTGGACGAACCAGTTCAGCGGAGATTCAAGGGCAGCCTCGACGCGGGAGGGCGACACGCGCACCGCGTGCCCGTCGGGCGCCACGGGGGCGTCGGTGGTGGCCGGCAGAAGCCCCCACCAAGACGCCGGGGCGGCTCCCCGCACGGTCTTGCGGCTCGTGGCCAGCGTGGCAAGGACTGTGGCCGCGTCCCGCTGCTCGCCTGGCACACGGCCGCCCGACTCCGCGGTCTGGCGGAGCATTGCCACCAGCGAGCCCAGCGTCCTGGGCCGGGGCACCGCCGTCAGCGGCCTCGAACGCTCCCTGTCGGTCCACGGCAGCACCAGGTCCAGGAAACCCGAGGGCTGCTGGTTCTCCGACGCGACCGCGATGCAGACCAGCGCCTCCCTGGCACGCGAGCAGGCGCTGGCGAAAGTGCGCAGTTCGTCCGCCCTCACTGCCCTGAGCCGGGATGCCGCGTCGCGTTGTGCGAGGGCGCGCGGACCGTGCTCCACGACGTCGGCGAGGGCCCCGCTCCCCAGCAGCTCTCCGCGCAGCCGGGTGTTCGGCCAGGTGCCCTCCTGCAGGCCGGGCACAAGCACCAGGTCCCATTCCCGGCCGGCGGCGGCCGCGGGCGTGACCACTTCCACCGAGGGGCGCGTGCCCCCGCGTCCGGCCAAGGAATCCATGGGAAGCTCCTGTCCCAGAACGTGGTCCACGAATTGGCGGACCGTGGAACCGGGCAGCTGGTCCACGAAGCGCTCCGCCGCCTGGAACAGGGCGAGCACCGCGTCCAGGTCGGCGTCCGCGCGTGCCCCGGCGGACCCGCCGGACAGCGCAGCGTCGGTCCACCTCGAGGCCATGCCGGAGGCGTCCCACAACGCCCACAGCGCGGTCTCGGCGTTCGCCTCGGGCCGCGAGGCCTCCGCCTGGGCCGCCGCCAACATCCTGCCGAGCCGCTGGGCGCCCCGGCCCTCGCGGCCCAACGCCTCCAACAAGAGGAGGTCATTGAACATGTCGGCGAGCAGCTCGCTGCTGCCCCTCGAGCCACCCGCCAGCCGCTCCTCGCGGCGCAGCGCCTGACGGAGCCTCCGCACGTCCAGGGCGGTCGACAGCCCATAGCGGGACGTCAGCAGCGCCTCGACGGCGGGCGCATCCATTCCCGCTGGCGCGGGCGGCTCCGTCTCCTCGTCGGCGTAGTCGTCCGCGCCCGGACCATCGGCCAGCGCCAGCCGCAGCAGTTCCAGCAGCGGACGCACGGCCGGCTCGTCGCGCAGCGCGACGTCGGCCGGCGGGACGGTGACGGCGATGCCCTGTGCCCCCAGGTGCCGCGCCACCGTGCGGACCTGGCCGCCGTTGCGCACGATCACGACAATGCGCTCCAGCGGGCGGCCGCCCATCAGGTGCTCCTCGAGGATGCGCTGCGCAACAAGCCGAAGTTCGTGGATCGGGGATTCGACCAGGTGCACCTCGACGTTGCCGTCGGCGATCGGATCGGGCCGCCCCGGGGCAGCGCCCTGCGAATCGTCGGGCACGGCGTCGAGGCGCCTGCCGGCCGCCCCGGCGGCGAGCGGGATACGGCGGGCGATGCGACCCCAGGACCTGGCGATGTCCGGCGCCATGCGCAGGGACTGCGTCAGCTCGATGGCCACGGCGGGCCGCTCGGCGGAGCCGTAGAGGGAATCGAAGCGGCCGAGGAAGTCGGGACGTGCCCCGCGGAAGCCCTGGACGGTGTTGTCCGGGGCGGCGAAGGCCAGCAGGTCGGAGCCGGTGCACAGCGCCGACAGGAGTCGGTGTTGGGCGGGGTTGGCCTCCTGGAGGTCGTCGACGGCCACCAGTGCAAGGCGCGAGCGCTCGTCCGCCAGCAGGCCCGGGTTGGTGTAGAGCAGGTCCGCCGCGGCCGTGATGAGGCCCGCGGGGTCGAACGCCTCGGCGCTGCCGAGGTCCAGTAGGTCCCTGTACTCCTGGTAGAGCGAGGCGGCGGCTGCCCATTCGGGCTTGCCGCAGGTCGCGCCCAGCTCCTCCAGATCACCCGCCTCGAGGCCGTGTTCCGCGAGCCGGTCGAACAGTTCGCGGATCTCTTGGCGGAAGCCCCTGGTGGACACGGCCTCGCCCAAGGACGCCGGCCACAGCGGCCCGTCGGTGAGCCCCGCCTCGTGGCCCGCCAGGAGCTGTCCGATCAGCGTGTCCTGCTCGGGCCCCGAAAGCAGCCTCGGCGGCCGCTCCACGTATGGCAGATAGCCCTGCAGCCTGGCGCGCCGTATGAGGTCGAAGGCGTAGGCCGCCCAGGTTCTGACGGCCGGTTCGGAGAAGGTCTTGTCCGTTCGGGCGGACAGCTCGTCCCGCAGGCCCGCTGCCGCCGCCCGCGACGGTGCGACGACGAGAAGCGCCTCGGGAGGCAGCCCGTCGCGAAGGCGCCGTTCGACGGCGTCGAGCAGCGCCGTCGTCTTGCCGGTTCCCGGCGCTCCGAGCACCAGGACGGCGCCGTGCCCGGACGCGAGTTCCGCGATGCGCCGCTGTTGCTCGTTGCGGGCAGTGGGCTGCCCGGCGCGCGCCGCAACGGCGTCGGCGGAGGCGGGGCGGGCGGCGTCGGAGGGGGCGGCCTCTTGCTGGATCACGCCCTCCATTAGAGCAGTGGCCCCCGACGCTTTGGCTCCGCGACTCGCTGCCGCTCGCGGAGCCGCAAACGCTCGGCAAGCGCGTCGATCGCGGCGAAGTCCTCCTGCGTGGGCCGCCACCTCGCCTCGGGCATCGCCACGTGGCCGTTGCGCAGCGGCGTGCCCTCCTCGGCCCACCGCGCCGCGGCGTCCACGGCGAGGTCGGCCGGCAACGTGCCGTTGGACCGGACGACGCGCCACCACGGCACCGGGCGGCCCCCGTGCCCACCGCTGCGGGCCATCGCGGCGCCGACCTGCCGTGGGCCGCCCGCGCCGAGCAGCTCCGCGACGTCCCCGTAGCTGACGGCGCTGCCCCGGGCGACCAGGGAGGCAACTTCGAGGACGGCCTCGGCGTAGTCGGTGCGCATGTTCTCCAGCCTAGGGCGCGTCGGAGATCACTTGTCCACACGCCGCGGAGCGTCCGCCAAGTCGTCGGGACCCGACGGTAGCGTGGGCAACATGAGCAACTGGCATGAACTCCCCCGGGCGGCCTTCGACCTGGAAACCACGGGCAGGGATCCGCTCGAGGCGCGGATCGTCACGGCGTCCGTGGTCGTGGTGAACGGGCGGCAGGAAATCATCAACCACCGCGAGTGGCTGGTCAACCCCGGCATCGTGATCCCGGAGGAGGCGGCAGCCATCCACGGGGTGAGCACCGCCCAGGCCATCGCCGAGGGCATGGATCCGGCACAGGCCACGGCCGAGATCGCGGCACACCTGCGCAACCTCTTCCAGACCATGCCCGTCCTCGCGTTCAACGCCAGCTACGACTTCACCGTGCTGGCGCGGGAGTGCGCGCGCCACGGCGTGCGGCCCGTCGAGCCCACCCCGGTGGTGGATCCCTTCATCATCGACAAGCACGTGGACAGGTACCGCCGCGGAAAACGCACCCTGACGGCCATGTGCGAGTTCTACGGCATCCCACTCCACAACGCCCACACCTCGGTCGCCGACGCCGCCGCCACCATCGCCGTGGCCCACGCCCAGGTCAGCAAGTACGCCGATCAGCTTCAGGTGGACCCGCTGGAACTCCACGCGGCACAGGTCGGTTGGGCCGCCGAACAGGCGGCGAGCCTCCAGGACTTCTTCCGGCGGAAGGACCCGACGGCCGAGGTGGACGGATCGTGGCCCATGAGGGCAGTGGAGGCCCACAGCGTCGCTGTGGGCTAAACCACGGTGCTTCGGGGCAACAAACACCGCCGGAGCACCGCATGGCGACGCGTCGGTCGTTCGATGCCGAAGCCCTCTACCCGCGAAATCTTCGATCCACACAGCCATCCGCGGGCCAAGAGTGGGTAAAGACGGAATATGACGTAGGTTGGCGTCCATTTGTTCGGCAGTGGTTAGATGTGGGGTAAGGTTTTCCGCCCCAGCTCTCGAGGTTCACTTGATCACTGTCACCGACCTGCGCAAGGTGTATCGCCAGGGAGACCGCGCCGTCGTCGCCCTCGACGGCGTGACGCTCAGCGTCCCCAAAGGCTCAGTCCACGGCATCATCGGCCACTCCGGCGCAGGCAAGTCAACGCTGGTGCGTTGCCTGACGCTCTTGGACCGCCCCACGTCTGGATCGGTGGCCATCGATGGCAAGGAACTCTCGAACGTTGGCGACCGCGACCTTCGCTCAGCCCGACGACGCATCGGCATGGTCTTTCAGCACGCGAACCTTATGGACTCGCGCACGACGGCACAGAACGTCGCCTTTCCGCTCGAGCTCGTCGGCACGCCGAAGCAGCGCGTCCAAGAGCGTGTCGCGGAGCTCCTGAAGCTCGTGGGCCTCGGCGACTTCGCCGATGCCTACCCGTCCCAACTCAGCGGCGGCCAGAAGCAGCGCGTGGGGATCGCCCGCGCGCTCGCCACGGACCCAGACGTCCTGCTCTGCGACGAGCCGACGTCGGCCCTGGACCCGCGCACCACGGACGAGATCCTGGACCTCATCAAGGCCGTCCGTGACCGCCTTCAGCTGACGGTCCTGATCATCACGCACGAGATGCACGTGGTGAAGCGCGCCTGCGACTCGGTCTCGCTGCTGGAGGCCGGACGCATCGTCGAACACGGCGGCCTGGCCGAGGTCGTCTCGCGCCTGGACGGGCGGCTCTCCGCGGCCCTGCTCCCGCTTCCGGGCGACATTCCCGACGATCTCCCGGCCGGGACGGTGCTGGAGCTTCTGTACTCGGGAGAGCAGGCAGTGGAGCCCGTGATCTCCGGCATCGCCCGCCGCTTCAACACCGACGTCAACGTCCTCGCCGGTTCCGTCGAGTCGCTGGGCGGCGCGCAGTTCGCCCACCTCCGGATCCACCTTCCGGTCGGCAGCGATATCGCCGCCATCACCGACCACCTCAAGACCAGCGGCATCGCCGTTTCCTCGAAGGAGGCCTGACCGTGGACTTCTTCAATGAACTCTTCAGCAACCCGGCGATCACCCGGGCCATTCCCGAAGCCACCTTGGAGACACTCCAGATGGTCGGCATTTCCGGATTCTTCACCCTGCTGGTCGGGCTTCCCCTGGGCATCGTGCTGCAGGCGACGTCGCGCGGCGGCCTGACCCCGATCCGCTGGCTCAGCTTCTTCCTGTCGGGCATCGTCGTCAACATCACCAGGTCGATCCCCTTCGCCATCCTGATGCTGTCCCTCATCCCGCTGTCCGTGCTCATCACCGGCAGCTCGCTCGGCCCGATCTCCGCCTCGGTGCCGCTGACCATCGGCACGATCCCGTTCTTCGCAAGGTTGGTCGAGACCGCGCTGCGCGACGTGAACACCGGAAAGGTGGACGCGTCCCTCGTGATGGGTTCCACCAAGATGCAGGTCGTGCGCAAGGTCCTGGTGCCCGAGGCCATGCCCGGGCTCGTCGCGGCGCTGACCACCACCCTCGTGACCCTCGTCGGATACTCGGCGATGGCCGGGCTCGTCGGCGGCGACGGACTGGGACGCCTGGCCTACAACTACGGCTTCCAACGCTTCGAATTCGAGGTCATGATTGTGATTCTCGTGGTGATGGTCGTCTTGGTCCAACTGATCCAGATTGTCGGCGACCTCGTCGCGCGGCGCGTCGACCACCGCTAACTGTCCCCGGCGACACCCACAGGCAACCGCCGCCCCGTGCGGCGTGCACGCAGCCAGTAGCCGCTAGCTGTGAACACCACCGGCACCGTTCCCGACGGCCCGGTCAACAAGAGAAGGAACGCAGACCATGCGTAAGAAAATCGCACTTGCCCTGACCGGCACCGCCACGTTGTTCGCCCTCGCGGCCTGCGGCGGCGGAAACAGCGCCGCCCCCAGCGCCGATGCCACCCTCGATCCGGCCAGCCCGACCGTGGTCAAGGTCGGCGCCAGCCCGGTTCCGCACGCGAAGATCCTTGAGTTCGTGGACGAGAACCTCGCCAAGGAAGCCGGGATCGACCTGGAGATCCAAGAGATCGACGACTTCCAGACCCCCAACACCGCGCTCGACGAGGGCACCCTGGACGCCAACTACTACCAGCACCTTCCGTGGTTCGAGGACCAGGTCGAGACCAAGGGCTACGAGTTCGAGCACGGCGAGGGTGTCCACATTGAACCGTTCGCCGCGTTCTCGGACAAGTACGACGACGCCTCGGCCGTGCCGGACGGCGCCAAGGTTGTGCTGACCAACGACCCCGCAAACCAGCTGCGCGCCCTGAAGGTGCTCGAATCCGCCGGCCTCCTGTCCAACGTCGCCGACGATTCGGCCGTGCTGACGCTGACCGACGAGCAGAACCCCAAGAAGCTGGAGTTCTCCGAGGTTCCTCCGGAGCAGGCCGTTCAGGTGTTCAAGCAGGATCCGTCCTTCGACATCGCCATGATCAACGGCAACTTCATCCTGCAGGCCGGCCTCAAGAGCGCCGACGCCCTGGCTGTGGAGTCCGTCGAGAACAACCCGTACGCCAACTTCCTTGCCTGGCGCGCGGGCGAGGAAACGGCCGCGATCACGAAGCTGGACGAGCTCCTCCACAGCGAAGAGGTCGCCGAGTACATCGAGAAGACCTGGCCCGACGGCGACGTCATCCCCGCCTTCTAGTCGGGGAGAACGCCGGTCCGCAGACGGCAAACAGAAGGGGGCGGTTGCCCGGAACCCAGGTTCCGGGCACCGCCCCCTTTCTCGCGCCAGCCCCGCCCCCACCGCGGCCTTGCGCGCCGGGCCGTGGTTTAGCGGGCCGTGGTTTAGCGGGCCGTGGCGGCGGCTGCCGCGCGGGCGGCCGCGGGCAGGGCGTCGTACACCTGGTTCATGGCCGCGTCGTCGTGCGCGGCGGAAAGGAACCAGGCCTCGAAGACACTTGGCGGCAGGTAGACGCCGGACTCCAGCATCGAGTGGAAGAACGGCGCGAAGCGGAACGCCTCCTGCGCCTGCGCCTGCGCGTAGTTGTGGACGCCGTCCGCGGACGTGCCGAAGGCGATCGAGAACAGGTTCCCGGCACGCTGGACGGAGTGGTCCACACCCTCCGCGTCGAGCGCGGAGGAGACCGCCGCCGAGAGCTGGAGGCTGGTCGCGTCCACCTTCGCGTAGACGTCCCTGGTGGCGTGCGTCAGGGTCGCGACGCCGGCGGCCATGGCGACGGGGTTTCCCGAGAGAGTGCCCGCCTGGTACACGGGACCGGTCGGCGCGAGATAGTCCATGACCTCCGCCCGCCCGCCGAGCGCGGCGGTCGGCAGCCCCCCGCCGATGACCTTTCCGAACGTGAAGAGGTCCGGCGTCCACCCCTCGTTGTGGCCGGTGAGGCCCCAGTAGCCGGCGTAGCCGGTGCGGAACCCGGTGAGCACCTCGTCGAAGATCAACAGGGCGCCGTGCGCCGTCGTTGTGCGGGACAGGAAGGCGTTGAAGCCCTCGGCCGGCTCGACGACGCCCATGTTCGCCGGCGCGGCCTCCGTGATGACGGCCGCGATCCTCTCGCCGTGCTCAGCGAAGGCCGCCTCGACGGCTGCCGGATCGTTGTAGGGCAGGACCAGCGTCTCGGCCGCGGTGGCGGCCGTGACCCCGGCGGAGCCCGGAAGCGCCAGCGTGGCCAGGCCCGATCCGGCGGCGGCGAGCAGCCCGTCCAGGTGGCCGTGGTAGCACCCGGCGAACTTGATGATGAGGTCGCGGCCCGTGTAGCCCCGCGCCAGCCGCACGGCGGTCATCGTCGCCTCGGTGCCCGTGGAGACCATTCGGATCCGCTCGACGCCGGGGACGCGCTCCATCACGAGCTCCGCCAGGCGGCCCTCGTCCGGCGTGGACGCGCCGAAAGAGAGACCGTGGTCGACGGCGGCATGGACGGCAGCAAGGACCTCGGGGTGGGCGTGCCCCAGCAGCGCTGGGCCCCAGGAGCAGACGAGGTCCACGTAGCGGCGCCCGTCCGCGTCGGTGAGGTGCGGCCCGTGGGCGTCCACCATAAAGCGCGGGGTGCCGCCCACGGAGCCGAACGCTCGGACCGGCGAGTTCACGCCGCCCGGCATCAGCTTCTGGGCGCGGTCGAAGAGTTCCTGCGATGAGGCCATGGTCTACTTTCCTTCTTTCAGCCAGCCGGCGAGTTCGGCGGCCCAGTAAGTCAGGACGGTGTCCGCCCCTGCCCGGCGGATGCCGAGGACGGATTCGGTGATGGCGGCGCGGCGGTCGATCCAGCCGTTGGCGGCCGCGGCCTCGATCATCGCGTACTCGCCGGAGATCTGGTAGGCGGACACCGGGACCGGGGACATGGCGGCGACGTCCGCGAGGATGTCCAGGTAGCTCATGGCCGGCTTGACCATCACCATGTCCGCGCCCTCGGCGAGATCCAGCTCCACCTCGATCATGGCCTCGCGCCGGTTGGCGGCATCCATCTGGTAGGTGCGGCGGTCGCCCGTCAGCTGCGAGTCGACCGCCTCGCGGAACGGCCCGTAGAAGGCCGAGGCGTACTTGGCCGCGTAGGCGAGGACCGCGGCGTCCACGTGGCCAGCCGCGTCCAGTGCCTGGCGGATCACGGCGACCTGGCCGTCCATCATGCCGGACGGGCCCAGCACGTGGGCGCCGGCCTCCGCCTGCGCCACGGCCATCTCAGCGTAGATCTCCAGCGTCGCGTCGTTGTCGACCCGGCCACGGTCATCGAGCACTCCGCAGTGGCCGTGGTCCGTGAACTCGTCGAGGCAGACGTCGCCCATGACCACCAGCTCGTCGCCGACCTCGGCGCGCACGTCGCGGATCGCCTTGTTGAGGACGCCGTCGGGATCCAGGCCGGCGCTGCCCGTGGCGTCGCGGGTCTCGGGAATCCCGAACAGCATGATGCCGCCGAGTCCGAGTTCGGCGGCCTCTGCGGCGGCACGCCTCAGCGTGTCGGTGGTGTGTTGGACAACGCCCGGCATGGACGTGATGGGGTTGGGCTCGCCGATGCCCTCGCGGATGAAGGCGGGAAGGATCAGCTGGTCCGCGGACAGCCGGGTCTCGGCGACGAGGCGGCGCAGCGCGGGTGTGGTGCGCAGGCGGCGCGGACGGCGATGGGGAAAGCTCACATCGGCTCCTTTTCGAAGGTGGTGGTCGTGGCGGGTGGGGGGCCGGAGGGGGAAGCGGCGGCGTGGAGTGCGGACTCCCAAGCGTCGCACAGTCCCCGCGGTGTCGGCAGCGCGGCAGTCGCCGCGACGGACAGTCCGAGGCGCCGGGCCTCGGCGGCGGTGCTGTGGCCGATGGCGACGACGGCGACGGCGGGGTGTGGCGCGGGGGCCAGCCCGTGGAAGCGGCGGGCGATGCTGGGCGAGGTGAGGAACACCGCGCCGATGCCGGTGGCCGGGCCATCGCCCGTCGGGGAGCCCGCGCCGCCCGCCGCCCCGCGCGCGCCCCCCGGCCCAGCCAGAAGCTCGGCGAGGCGCTGCGGCGTGACGCTGGGCGCCGCCTCCCCCGCCGCGCCCGGCAGCCTTTCGCCGACCCGCCGGGCGGGGTCCGCCGGGGCGTCGACCGTACGGTAGGCGGCCACCGTGACGGTGGTCCAGCCGCGGGCGGCGAGCCCCGCCTCGAGCGTGGGCGCCGCGATGTCCGCCTGTGGCAGGTACACGGATCCCGGCGCCTCCGACGGCCATGCCGCAAGGATCCCCACGGCCGAGTGGTCCTGCGCCGGGACCAGGTCCACGGTGATGCCGACGGACTCGGCGGCGGTCCGGGTCGCATCCCCCACGGCCGCCACCCTCGTGGACTCGGGCACCGCGAGGGGAACGCCCAGCGCACGGCACCGCTGGACGAGCGCCTCCACAGTGGTTCGGCTGGTCAGCACCATCCAGGCGAACCCGCCGTCGAGCAGCCGGCCGACCGAACGGTCCAGCGCCGAGGTGTCGTCGGGCAGCTCGAAGTCGATCAGCGGGCAGACGATGCCCGTGGCGCCGCGCGACGCCAGCTCGGCAAGGATGCCGCCGGCCCGCCCGGGGCCGCGCAGGACCGCCGCCGTCCGGCCCTCCAGCGGGCCGCGCATCTCCATCCTCAGCCCAGGTCCGCGAGTTCCGCGGCGCCCAGCCCCAGAAGTTCGTCGGCGAGGTCGCTCCCCAAGGCAAACGCCTCGTCGAGGGCGAGCCCGGTACTTGCCAGGCTCCGCCGGATCATCCGGGACCCGTCGGTGCTGCAGACGGCCGCCTCCAGGACCAGGGAGTCGCCGTCGATGCGGGCGAGCGCGCCGATCGGGGCGCTGCACCCGGCCTCGAGCCGCGCCAGCAGTCCGCGCTCGGCCGTGACGGCAAGCCTGGACGTCCCGTGGTCGAGCGAGGCGAGCGCCGCCGCCAGGGTCCCCTCGGAGGCCGTCTCCGGCCGGGATTCCACGGCGAGCGCGCCCTGTCCCGGCGCGGGAAGCATCACGGAGGGGTCCAGGTACTCGGTGACGTGGCCCTCCAGCCCCAGGCGCCGGAGGCCGGCCGCCGCCAGAACGACGGCGTCGAGGTCGCCGAGTCTGCCCCGGCCCACCCCGCCGTCGTCCTCGGGGCGGAACAACCCCGCCACCCGTCCCAGGCGGGTGCCGACGTTGCCGCGAATGTCCACGACGACCAGGTCCGGCCGCGCCGCGCGCAACTGGGCTGCACGGCGCGGGGAACCGGTGCCCACGCTCGCTCCGGCGGGCAGGTCCGCGAGGGTGAGGCCGTCCCGCGCGCACAGGGCGTCTCGCACGTCCACGCGTTCGGGCACGGCTGCGATGACCAGCCCCTGTGGCTGCTTGCTGGGCAGGTCCTTGAGCGAGTGGACGGCGACGTCGCATTCGCCGTTGAGCAGCGCCATGCGCAGGGCCGCGGCGAAGACCCCGGTGCCGCCGAGTTGGGACAACGGACCGGCCGTCACGTCCCCCTCGGTCTTGATCCGCACGATCTCGTAGTCGGGAGCACCGGCGGAAGCGAGCGCCTCGGCGACCGTGGTCGTTTGGGTGACGGCCAGCGCGCTTCCGCGGGTGCCCACCACAAATCCGGTCATGACCGCGGCACTCCTACCTCGGAGTCGACGGCGGCGATCGTGGGTTTGACGGTGCCGTCGCGCATGGTCTTGGAGCAGCAGTTCGGGCGGCACACGTCGAACCAGGGGCCGAGGTCCGCCGCGGACGCGCGGCCGGGCAGCAGGGGCCGACCGTCCGTGCCGGGGAGGCGCTCGGACAACATGTCCACGATTCCCTCCACGTACTTGCGGTGCGTTCCCGGCGTGGGGACGCGGTGGAAGACCAGCCCGAGCTCGGCGCAGGTCTCCCGGGCCTCGGTGTCCAGGTCCCAGAGGACCTCCATGTGGTCGCTGACGAATCCGATGGGGACGACCAGCACCCCGCGCGTCCCGCCCGCGGAGTATTCGGCGAGGGCGTCGTTGATGTCGGGCTCGAGCCACGGCACGTGCGGTCCGCCGGAGCGCGACTGGAACACCAGCGAGGTCTCCAGGCCCCGCGCCTCCGGCACGCGTTCGACGATGGCCCGGCCCACGGCGAGGTGCTGCGCCGAGTAGACGTCGGTCTCGAGCGTGGCGGCCAGATCGCGCGGGCCGGCGGCCTCGGCGTCGGTGGTCGGGATGGAGTGGGTGACGAAGACGATGCGCACCTCGGCGCCGTCCTCACCCGCCTCGGCCAGGCGGGAGCGCACGTCGGCGATGCCGGCCGCCACGCCCTCCACGAAGGGCTCGACGAACCCCGGGTGGTCGAAGTACTGGCGCACCTTGTCCACCTCGAGCTTCCCCTCCAGGCGGGTCTCGCGCAGGGCGACGCCGAGGTCCTCGCGGTACTGGCGGCAGCTGGAGTAGCAGGAGTAGGCGCTGGTGGTGAACATCAGGACGCGCTGGTGCCCGGCGTCGTACATCTCGCGCAGCGTGTCCGGGACGAACGGCGCCCAGTTGCGGTTGCCCCAATAGACGGGCAGGGCGATCCCCCGCGCCTCGAATTCGGCCTCGATGGCCGCCTTGAGGGCGCGGTTCTGGGCGTTGATCGGGCTGACGCCTCCGTTGGCGCGGTAGTGCGTCGCAACCTCTTCGAGGCGCTCGTCGGGGATGCCGCGCCCGCGTGTGACGTTCCGCAGGAACGGGATGACATCCTCCTGGCCCTCGGGTCCACCGAAGGACGCAAGCAGGACGGCGTCGTACGGCTTGGGGTCCATGCGGCCGTCGGCGTCGTATCCCTCGCGCGGGTCGAAGATCAGCTGGGCGCTCACCGGAGCACCTCGGCGATCCCGGCCGCGTCGATCCGGCGGCCGGTGTAGAACGGGACTTCCTCGCGGACATGCAGGCGCGCCTCGGAGTAGCGAAGGTGGCGCATCATGTCCACGAGGTCGATCAGCTCCGGCGCCTCGAGGCAGATCATCCACTCGAAGTCGTTGAGCGCGAACGAGGCTACGGTGTTGGCAAGCACCTGGGGGAAGTCGCGTCCCAGGACGCCGTGGTCGCGCAGCATCTTGCCGCGGTCCTTCGGGTCCAAAAGGTACCAGTCGTAGGAGCGCACGAACGGGTAGACCGTCATCCAGGTGCTGGGCTCCTTGCCGCGTGCGAACGCCGGCGAGTGGTCCTTGGCGAACTCCGCCTCGCGGTGCACGCCCATGGAGGACCATGCGATCGAGGTCTCGGCGAAGAGGAAGCTGCGGCGGATCTTGCGCACAGCCTCCTGCAGGTCCTCGGCCGCCGGCCCGTGCAGCCAGACCATCACGTCGGCGTCGTCCCTCATGGCGGAGACGTCGTAGGCCCCGCGCAGGGTGACGCCGTCGGCGGCGAGCTCGGCGACGAGCGCGTCGAACGCGGCCACGCCCTCCGAGCGGTCGAGGTCGGAGTCTCGCTTGAACACGGTCCAGAGCGTGAAGTACAGCGTGTCTCCCTCGCGCTCGCGGTCGGCGAGCACGGGGCTGTTGTAGGGGTTCTCGCTCATGGCGGCCTCTTTCTCTACGGGGATCGTTGGGTGTCGGGGGGCGGCTCAGCTGGCGGAGATGCCGATCCGGTTGCGGGTGTCCTGGACGATGGCGGCAAGTCCGGTGCCCGCGAGCCAGGCGCCGACCACGTCGATGCCTGCGACCGCGGCGAGGTCGCCACGGAACGCGGCGACCCTGTCGCGGTGGCCCGTGGTCGCGAACGGCAGCGCCCCGCCGTAGCGCACCACGTCCCAGCCCAGCACGTCGGTGTCCTGGAGGTCCACCCCCAGCAACTCGCGGGCGTCCAGGACCGCGGCGTGGCGGAGTTCCTCGTCGGACGAGTCGGCGACGCGCGAGGTCCTCTCTGAGACCCGGCCGTAGGACAGGCGCAGCACGTGTGTGCCGGGGCCGGCCTCCTCGGCGAGCCACGCCCACTTGGACGTCGCGTGCGTGATGGCCTTCGCGCCGACCGCGGCCGCGCCGGGGGCGACCAGCATGCCGGTCCCCCGCGGGGCCTCGTCGAGCTCGGGCTTGTCGACGACGAGCGTGACGAGCGATACTCCCGCGCCCTCCTGCGGGCGGTGCCGGGCCACACCCGCCGCCAGCGGCGCCAGCAGGTCGACGGCGGTGGGTCCGGTTGTGGCGACGACGATCCGGTCCGCCTCGATGCGGCGCGGTTCCGCGTCCTTGGCGCCGCGGACGGTGACGGCCCAGGGGCTCGTGGGTTCGCCGGTCCGGGCAGCGGTCTCCGCGGCGCCGGCGTGCTCGATGGCGGCCACAGGCGTGTCCGCGTGCAGCACGGCACCCCGCTCGCGCAGGTCCTGGACCAGGGCGGAGACCAGTCGGTGCATTCCGCCGGAGAGCCCCGCCACGGCCGATCCCGCGGGGGCGGCGGAGCGGATCGACGCGGCGGCGCGGGCCAGCGAGCCGTGCTTGACGACGGCTGCACGGAGCCCCGGGGCCACGGTGTCCACGTCGAGGGTGTCGGGATCGGCGGAGTGGACCCCGGAGACGACGGGGGCGACCAGCGTGTCCAGCACGGCGCGGCCCATCCGCGCGCGGACCAGTTCGCCGATGCTCAGCGGCTCCTCGGCGACTTGGCGCGACACCGGCATCGCCAGGTCCGCCGCGGCGCGCAGGGACGCCGCCGCCCCGATGGCCCGCTTAACGTCCTCGGCCGCGGGGTCGCCGGGGATGCCAAGGATGCCGGTCTGCGGCATGGGCAGCGCGGCCCCCTTGTGGCCGGTCCCGCGCTCCACATACAGCCAGGCGCCGCCGGGACAAGGCAGGACGATGTCCTCCCCGAGTCCCAACTCGGCGAGCAGGTCCGCCACGGCGGTGTTCCGGGTGGCGAAGGATTCGGCGCCGGCGTCCAGGACCAACCCGGCGACCGTGTGCGGGGCGACGCAACCGCCGAAGGCGCCGGTCGCCTCGAAGACCTCCACCGCGTGCCCGGAGATGGCGAGCTCGCGCGCGGCCACCAGCCCGGACACGCCACCTCCGACGACGACGGCCCTAACCGGCGCGGGCACGGGGATTCCGTCCCCGTCTGCGCGGTGCGCGTGGCGTTCGTTCCGGTGTGGCATCGGTGTCCTTCCCTGCGTGGTCCTGCCCTGTGGCGGATGGTTGACGGTGGCCCGGCTACGGTCGGGTTGCCGGGGCGATCGAGTGCACGAGGTCCACGACCCGGGTGAGGACCTCGGGGTCCGTCTCCGGCGGCACGCCGTGGCCGAGGTTCACCACGTGGGCCGGCGCGGCCTCCCCGGCCTTCAGCACATCCCGGACATGCGCCTCGAGGACGTCCCACGGTGCCGGGAGCAACGCGGGGTCGATGTTGCCCTGCAGCGGGACGGATCCGCCGAGGCGGCGGTTGGCCTCGTCGAGCGGCAGGCGGTAGTCGACGCCAACCACGTCGACCCCGACGTCGCGCATCGCGGGCAGGAGTTCCGAGGTCCCCGTGCCGAAGTGCACCAGTGGGGCGCCGAGGTCGCGGACGTGGTCGAGCGCGCGGGTCGACGCCGGCGCCACGTGCCGCTCGTAGTCGGCGAGGCCGAGGCTGCCGGCCCAGGAGTCGAAGAGCTGACCGGCGCTGGCACCGGCCTCGAGCTGCGCGCGCAGGAACTGGCCGGAGGCGTCGGCCGCCCAGTCCGCCAGGGCCTGCCATGTCTCCGGTTCGGCGTGCATCATGGTCCGGGGCCCCAGGTGGTCGCGGGACGGGCGTCCCTCGACCATGTAGGCGGCCAAGGTGAAGGGCGCGCCGGCGAAGCCGATCAGCGGGGTTGATCCAAGCGCGTCCACTGTCATGCCGACCGCTTCGCGGATCGGATCGAGCGCCGACGACTCGAGCCTCGGCAGGGCGGCGACGTCGGCGGCCGTGCGCACGGGCTGGCCCAGGACCGGTCCGACGCCGGGGACGATGTCAACGTCGATGCCCGCAAGCTTGAGGGGGATGACGATGTCGGAGAAGAAGATGGCGGCGTCGACGTCGTGCCGGCGGACGGGCTGAAGGGTGATCTCGGAGGCCAGTTCGGGCCGAAGACACGAATCCAGCATCGGGATGCCTTCGCGCAGGGTTCGGTATTCCGGCAGCGATCTTCCTGCCTGGCGCATGAACCACACGGGGCGCCGGCTGGGCACTCCGCCGCGGTATGCGGTGATCAGAGGGGATTCGGCAGTTCGGCCATCCTGCAGCGGATGGCTTGCGCTCAACGTCATGGCATTGATTCTGCCAACTTGGCCTCGATAACAGCTAATCCCCGACCGCCGCCACGGCCCAAAGGTGGGATAGGACACTCACATGTGCGCTATTTGCGCGCGTTTTGGAGCGGAAGGGGGCGGTAGGATGGATCCACTGTGGTTTTCGTATCGCTTGTCGCCTCCCATTCGGATATCGACCTCGAGACCGTCGCCCGGCTGAGTGCCGGCGCCTCCGGGGTCGCCTCAGCCGTGCTCGACGGCACCACCCCGGTTTCGGGCGCCGTGGTGTTGGCGACCTGCAACCGGTACGAGGTTTACTGCGAGGCTCCGTCCGAGCAGGATGTCGAGGCGGCCCGCTCCGCGGTCATCTCCCAGATCGCCGACGCCTCCGGCCTCGCCGAACAGCACGTGTCCTCCGCCCTCGCCACCAAGACCGGCCAGGATGCCGTCGACCACCTCTTCGCGGTCGGGGCCGGGCTGGACTCGGCCGTCATCGGCGAACGCGAGATCGCCGGACAGGTCCGCAGGGCGCTGATCGAGGCCCAGCACGGCGGCACCGCCTCGGGCTCGCTGGTCCGGCTGTTCCAGACGGCCTCGCGCACCGCGAAGGACGTCGGTACGCGGACGGCCCTGGGCGGGCGCGGACTTTCGATCGTTTCCGTCGCCCTCGACCTGGCCGCGGACATCGCCGCCGACGCCTCGTGGTCCTCCAAATCGGTCGTCGTCTTCGGCACGGGCGCCTACGCGGGGGCCACCATGGCACTGCTGAAGGAGCGCGGCGCCACCAACATCTCCGTCTACTCCGCGTCGGGACGGGCCGAGGCGTTCGTCGCCACCCGTGGCGGTACCGCCCTGGACGAGTCGTCGACGGCGGCCGCGCTCGCTGAGGCCGACGTCCTCATCGGCTGCAGCGGCGGCGGACGCCGCATCACCGCCGCCGACTTGGCCGGCTTGGAGCGTGGCGGGCGCCAACTTGTGGCGATCGATCTGGCCCTGACCCGCGACTTCGACCAGTCCGTCGAGGACCTGGACGGGGTTGAGCTCATCACACTGGAGTCCGTTCGCATGGCGGCCCCGGCCGAGCAGGCCCAGGCGCTGCGCGAGGCCCGGACAATCGTCAGCGACGCCGCCAGGGAGTTTGTGAACGACCAGATGGAGCGTTCCGCCGACGCCGCCATCGTCGCGTTGCGCCGGCACACCCAGCGGGTCTTGGAGACCGAGGTGGGGAAGGTGCGCGCGCAGCACGGCTGCACGGCCGCCGCCGAGGAGGTGGAGTTCGCCATGCGCCGGATGATGCGCCAACTGCTTCATGCCCCCACGGTGCGGGCCCGCGAGCTCGCGTCCGAGGGCCGGCACGCGGAGGTCGAGGCGGCCCTGGAGACCTTGTTCGGCATCTCGGTCGGCGCTCCTGCCGCCGGTGTGTCGCGGGAAGCCATCCCACCGGCCGGACCCGCGGAGCCGCGCACGGACGTGTGCCCGGTCGGCGAGCCTGCCGTCCGCGCCTCGGTGCGCAACGCCGGCTAGCGGACACGCCCGCCGGGGACCCGGTCGGCCAGAAACGACGTCGACCGGGGGCACAGCCGCCCGTCGACCTGCCCGCCCGGCGACTCAGTACACCGGCTTGCCGGGCTCAACCTCGTCGATCCACGCCAGGATGCCCCCGGCCAGATGCCGCGCGTCGCCGTAGCCCCGCTCCAGCAGGTGACCCAGCACCTCTCCGGACCGGGCCCCGGACTTGCAGTGCAGAACCAGTGGGACGTCCCGGGGCAACTCGATGTCGCCGCCGAGAACCTGTCCCCGCGGCGCGAGTTCCGCACCGTCGATGGACACGATCTCCGCCTCTCCCGGCTCGCGCACATCGATCAGCCTGAAGTCCGCCCCGCCCTCGGCGCGTGCGGCGAGCATGGCCTCGAGTTCTCGGGCCCCGACCGTGGGCAGTTCGCGTTGCGACGCCTGCGACGGCATGCCGCAGAACGCGGGGTAGTCCTCCAGCAGCTCGGCCGGCTGGACGGTCTCGGGGTCGGGCCTGAGCCGGATCTCCTGCCAGGTCATGGCCAGCGAGTCCAGGATCAGCACCCTCCCGAGCAGGGGCTCCCCCATCCCGGTGACAAGCTTGATCGCCTCGGCCACCATCACGGAGCCGATCTGGGCGCAGAGGACGCCGAAGACCCCGCCCTCTGCGCAGGAAGGTACGGTGCCGGCCGGCGGCGCCTCCGGGTACAGGTCCCGGTACGTGGGCCCGTGTCCGCCCCAGAAGACGCTGACCTGCCCGTCGAAGCGCAGGATCGAGCCCCAAACATAGGGAATCCCCACGATGGCGGCCGCGTCGTTGACCAGGTAGCGGGTGGCGAAGTTGTCCGTTCCGTCGAGGACCAGATCGTAGCCTGAGAAGATCTCCAGGGCGTTTCCCGCGTCCAGCCGTTCCTGGTGCAGGACCACCGAGACGAGCGGATTGAGGTCGAAGATGGATTCGCGGGCAGATTCGGCCTTGGACTTGCCGAGGTCCGACATGGCGTGGATCACCTGCCGCTGCAGGTTGGATTCGTCGACGGTGTCGTCGTCCACGATCCCCAGGGTCCCGATTCCGGCGGCCGCAAGGTACAGGAGCGCGGGCGACCCGAGGCCGCCCGCCCCCACCACCAGAATGCGGGCGTTCTTCAGGCGGCGCTGGCCGTCCATCCCCACCTCCGGAATGATGAGGTGGCGCGAGTACCGGCGCAGCTCGGCGGCCGTAAGTTCCGGTCCGCGGTCAACGAGCGGGGCTCCGGGCCCCCGGCGTGCGGTGTCCATGGGCCAACTCTAGTCCGCCGCCACTTGTCGGGAGAGCTGCGCGCGGCGGTTTTCGTCCCTCGCCCGCGCTAAGTTCGTCCCTCGCCCGCGCTAAGGGCGGAACGCTCGTTACCCCGGCGTAGAATAACGTGACTCAGTCCGTCCGGCACCGTTGGCGGCCCGGCGAAAGGCAGGAAGTGGAACGCATCCCAGAGCGTGCGCCGAAGACCCAGCGTATGCCCCGCGAGCAACGCCGCAAGCAATTGCTGCGGGCCGCGCACCAGGTCTTTGTCGCGAATGGCTACCACGGCGCCTCCATGGACGAGATCGCCGACGTGGCCATGGTCAGCAAGCCCGTGCTCTACCAGCACTTTCCGGGCAAGCGCGAGCTGTACATGGCCCTGCTCGACGCTCACTTGGCGGACCTGACCGAACTGGTGCTCGCGGCCATTTCCTCCACAACGGACAACAAGCAGCGCGTGCAGGCGACCATCCGCGCCTACTTCGAGTTCATTGCGCACGACAGCCAGGCACATCGCATGGTGTTCGAGTCCGACCTGATGAACGACCCGGAGGTCAGCGCCCGGCTGGAGGGCTTCAACGCGAAGTTCGCGTCCGCGGTCGCCGACGTCATCGCCGAGGACACCAAGCTGCCGCGTCCGCAGGCCCTCCTGCTGGGGCGGGGACTCGCCGGCATGGCCCAGGTATCGGCCCGCTATTGGCTCGAGCTCGAGGAGGACGTGGACCTCGACGACGCCGCCGAGCTGGTCTCCCGTTTAGCTTGGCGCGGAATCGGTCGGTTCCCCAAGGAATCCTGAAGTAGATTCGTAGCTGACACAGTCGAACGCTTGCCTGCCTAAGAAGGAGCCGCCCCATGGACGTGCGCATTGGAATCCAGAACGTCGCCCGTGAAGTACTCGTCGAATCCTCGGATTCGGCGGCCAAGGTCTCGGAACAGGTGACCAAGGCCATCCACTCCGGGAACGAACTGCAGCTGACCGACATCAAGGGCCGCGTGGTCATTATTCCATCCGCGTCGATCGGCTACGTCGAAATCGGCGCCGAGGAGCAGCGCCGCGTCGGCTTCGCCCACTAGCGACCACACAGACGTCGGGCAACGCCGCCGCCCGGACCCGCTCCCCTCAGGGGGCCGGTCCGGGCGGCGGCCCGTTTAAGCCGTCAGCCCCAGGTCGCTCATGCGGCGCGAATGGTTCTCGACGAGCCTGGCGAAGAGCCGGGCGACAGCCGCCTCGGGCGCGGTGTCCGCGGGCAGGAGAAATTCCCAGAAATCGTGCTCGTCCCCTATTCGGTGCGCCTGCGTCAACACCTCGCCCAGCAACCGCCGCCCCCACAGCGCCAGACGGGAGGACAGCCGGGGATCCTCGCGCAGCGACTCGTTCAGCCTCTCGCGCAGCCAGCGGGTCTGGTTGTCGGTGGACTGGACCTCGGAGACCAGCACGCGCGCATCGGCGTCGAGCGCGGCGGCGATCGCCTGGTAGAAATCGCCGGAGACCGAATCGATGACGTAGGCCTTCATCAGCGACTCGAACCAGTCCCCCGGCCGGGTCCGCTCGTGAAGGGCATCGATCGACGCCACGAACGGTTCCATGGCCGCGTGGACGTCCCCGCCGCCCGCCTCGATGCGTTCGCGCACCAACTCGTAGTGGCCGAACTCGGCCACCGCCAACCGTGCCAGCGCGTCCCGGTCCGCGAGCGTCGGGGAGAACCGCGCGTCGGAGGACAGGCGTTCGAAAGCCGTCAATTCCCGGTAGGCCATCATGCCGTAGAGGGCCGATTCGAAGCGCTCGCGGGTGGCCTCGTCGAGGAGGGGCAGGGGCTGCTCGGTCATCCCCCAACCCTACCCCCGGGCCCTTTCGCGGGTCGGTGGGTAGGCTGTGCCTGTGGTGTACCAGCAGATGAACATCAAGACCAGCGCCCGCCGGACCGCGCTCGAGGCGGCCATGTCAGCCATGGAGGTGGAGCTGGGCCTGCCGCGCGAATTCCCCCCGGAGGTGGCCGCGGAGGCGGAACGCATGGTCGCCGATCACTCCCTGCCCGGGGAGGACATGACCGGCGTCGACTTCGTCACCATCGACCCGCCCGCCTCGACCGATCTCGATCAGGCCGTCCACATCGAGCGGGACGGCGACGGCTACACCGTGCGCTATGCCATCGCGGACGTCCCGGCGTTCGTCGCCGATGGCGGCGCCCTGGATGCCGAGACCCGGCGCCGCGGCCAAACCTTCTACCTTCCGCACCGGCGCATCGCGCTTCACCCCGAGACCATCAGCGAGGATGCCGGGAGCCTGCTTCCCGGGCAGCGCCGCGGGGCGTACGTCTGGACCTTCACGCTCGACGCCGACGCGAACGTCTCCACCACATCGCTGGTGCGGGCCACCATCGAGAGCCGGGCCAAGCTGGCGTACGCCGACGTGCAGGCGGACCTGGACGCCTTCAGCGCCAGCGAGTCGCTGCGCCTGCTCCGCGAGGTCGGCCTGAAGCGCATCGCCTTGGAGCACGCGCGCGGCGGCGCCAGCTTGCGGTTGCCCGAGCAGGAGGTGGAGGTCGACGACGCCGGCGCCTACCGCCTCGTGGCCCGCGCGCCGCTGCCGGTCGAGGACTGGAACGCGCAGATCTCACTGATGACTGGGATGGAGGCGGCCCGGATCATGCTTGAGGGCCGCGTGGGCATCCTGCGGACCATGCCGCCGCCGGACGCGGCCAGCGTCGGGCTCTTCCGGCGCCAGGCGGCCGCGCTTGGGACCGAGTGGAGGGAGGACGTCCGCTACGGCGACTTCCTCCGCAGCCTCGACGTCGGCGACCCGCCGCAGATGGCCGTCATGCACGCCGCCACGTCGCTCTTCCGCGGCGCGGGCTACACGGCCTTCGACGGCGAGCCGCCCGCCGAGACGCTCCAATCGGCCATCGCGGCCCCCTACGCGCACACAACGGCGCCCCTGCGCCGGCTCGTGGACCGTTTTGTCCTGGTGGTCTGCGAACACTTGTCGCGCGGCGTCGAGGTTCCGGAGGGAATACGCGCCGCGCTCCCGCTGCTCCCCGCGCTGATGGAGGAGTCCAATCGCATGGCCGGGCGCGCGGAGCGCGAGGCGCTGAACGCCGTCGAGGCGGCCCTGTTGCTCGGCCGGGTCGGCGAGAGGTTCGACGCCGTGACGGTCGGCGCGCCGGCCCCGGAACAGGTGGAGCGCGCCCGGGGAAACGGCAAGCCCGCCTACGGAACGCTACTGGTCACGGATCCCGCGATCGCGGCGCGCTTTGTGGGTGACGTGCCGGCGGGCGAGCGTGTGGTGGCGGAGCTCGTGGAGGCGGACATCGAGTCGCGCTCCGTCCTCTTCCGCGTGGTCTGATCCGCGTCCGGGCCTGTGCGGCCACGGTGACGCGGGCCACGAACCGGGCCGTTGGCCCGCGGCGCGCTAGACTATGGGTGTAGACAAGGATGCCCGGTCGTACCCATACGCATTTTCTTGGCAGCGATTCCCAGCGAACCTGCACCCCGGCGCGAACTTCGCGCTTGCTAGCCCGCGATCGGCTCCGCTGGATGCGCCGCTGTCGCGGTGGACTCCGTCCCGCCCATTCCGGCGGTGCACGTCGAGCACGCCCGTGGCCGGCGCCTAAACGAATGAGAACCAATTGAACACTGAACAGCACCTGACTGCCGACGGTGGCACCGAGGAGATCGAGGTCGAGGAAGTCCTCGCCACCGACGAGGTCCCCCACGAGATTCCCGAGCAGACCTTCGCGGACTTCGGTGTCCGCCAGGACATCGTCGACTCGCTCGCCTCGGCCGGCATTCTCCACCCCTTCCCGATCCAGTCCATGACGCTGCCCATCGCACTGGGCGGCCACGACATTATCGGACAGGCCAAGACCGGAACCGGCAAGACGTTCGGGTTCGGCATCCCCGCGCTGCAGCGCGTCGTCGGACCCGACGACGCCGGCTACGACCAGCTCCCCTCCCCCGGAGCGCCGCAGGCACTCATCGTGGCCCCGACGCGCGAACTTGCCGTCCAGGTCGCCGCGGACATCGCCAAGGCCTCCACGCAGCGCAACGCGCGCATCGCCACCATCTACGGCGGCCGGGCCTACGAGCCGCAGATCGAGCAGCTTCAGTCCGGCGTGGAAATCGTTGTGGGCACCCCCGGGCGCCTGATCGACCTCTACAAGCAGAAGCACCTCAACCTGAAGAACGTACGGATCGTTGTGTTGGACGAGGCCGACGAGATGCTCGACCTCGGCTTCCTCCCGGACGTCGAGACGCTTCTTGGCGCCACGCCGGCGATCCGCCAGACCATGCTGTTCTCGGCCACCATGCCCGGCCCCGTCGTCGCCATGGCGCGCCGCTACATGAGCCACCCGACGCACATCCGCGCGGCGGATCCCGAGGACGACGGCATCACGAAGAAGGACATCCGCCAGGTCATCTACCGGGCACACCAGCTCGACAAGGACGAGGTCGTCTCACGGATCCTGCAGTCCGAGGGCCGCGGACGCACCATCATCTTCACGAAGACCAAGCGTTCGGCCGCCAAGCTCAGCGAGGAACTGATCGACCGCGGATTCGCCGCCGGATCCATCCACGGCGACCTCGGCCAGGGCGCCCGAGAGCAGGCGCTCCGCGCGTTCCGCAACAACAAGGTCGACGTGCTTGTGGCCACAGACGTGGCCGCCCGCGGCATCGACGTCGACGACGTCACCCACGTCATCAACCTGCAGTGCCCCGAGGACGAGAAGACCTATCTGCACCGCGTGGGCCGCACCGGCCGCGCCGGGAACAAGGGAACCGCCGTCACGTTCGTGGACTGGGAAGACGTCCCGCGCTGGGGCCTCATCAACAAGGCGCTCGGCCTGGACCAGCCGGAGCCGGTGGAAACCTATTCCTCGTCGGCCCACCTGTACGAGGACCTGCACATTCCCGCCGGGACCAAGGGCCGCCTGCCGCGCAACAAGCGTGTGCTCGAGGGGCTTTCCGGCGAGACGCTCGAGGACCTCGGCGAGACCGGCAAGAAGCCCTCGGGCCGCGGCGACCGCGACGCCCGGGGCGGGCGCCCGGACCGCGACGCGCGTGGGGGTCGCGGACGCGACTCGCGCCCGGAGCGCGGCGCCGGCGGCGGCCGCCATGGCCACAGCCACGGCCGCGCCGACCGCCCGAACAAGGAGACCACGGGCGAGGGCCGCAGCCGACGCCCCGAGGAGGCCACCGAGGCCCGCTCCGCCGCGCCCGCGCTCGACGCACAGACGGCGACCGACGCCGCGCAGCCGGCCCGCCGGCGCCGTTCGCGCACGCGCCGCCGCAACGGCGAGGTCGTCGACCGCAACGAGTCCGAATAGCCGCCATGGATTTGTCCCGCACCGCCGACGGAGGCCCCGACCAGCTGGTCGGGGCCTCCGCCCGCATGCCCTCGGCCCCGCCGGATGCCGCGGCCGGGCCCTCCGCGCCCCCGGCGTGGGCGCCGGACGGGCCCAACCTGGTGGTCCACGCGGAGAACGCGGACTACCTTCCCACCCTGCCCGACGGGGCCTTCACGCTGATCTACGTCGATCCCCCGTTCAACACGGGGCGCAGGCAGAGCCGGCAGCAGACCAGGACCGTGCGCGCGGAACCGGGAGCGGGCGACCGGGTGGGCTTCAAGGGCGCCAGCTACTCGACGGTCCGCGGGGCGCTGAGCAGCTACGACGACGCCTTCGCCGACTATTGGGCGTTCCTGGAACCGCGACTCAGGGAGGCCAGGAGGCTCCTGTCCGACGACGGGACCCTGTACGTCCACCTGGACTACCGCGAAGTGCACTACGTGAAGGTCATGCTGGACGCGATCTTCGGACGGGAATCGTTCCTCAACGAGATCGTCTGGGCCTACGACTACGGGGCGCGCGCCAAGAACCGCTGGCCGGCGAAGCACGACAGCATCCTGGTCTACGTGAAGGATCCCGCCGCCTACCACTTCGATTCCGAGGAGGTGGACAGGGAACCGTACATGGCCCCGGGTCTCGTCACCCCGGAGAAGGTGGCCCGCGGCAAGCTGCCCACCGATGTCTGGTGGCACACCATCGTCTCCCCCACGGGCAGGGAAAAGACCGGCTACCCCACGCAGAAGCCCGAAGGCATCCTCCGCCGGATCGTCGCGGCGAGCAGCCGTCCGGGCGACTGGGTGCTGGACTTCTTCGCGGGGTCCGGCACCACCGGCGCGGTGGCCTCGGCACTGGGGAGGCGTTACGTCTGCGTGGACGCCAACCCGCAATCGCTCGCCGTGATGCGCAAGCGGCTGCCCGACGCGGCCGTCCTGGGCGGCGGGTTGGCCTAGGTTGTTCGGGGCATGCCGACCGGCGAAGACCCCGTTCCGGCCTCGAGGATCCGCTCCAGCATCTCGGGCGTGGTGCTGTTTTCCCCCAGCAGGTTGGGCTTCCCGGCGCCGTGGTAGTCGCTGGAACCGGTGACGATCAGGTGGTGCTCCGCCGCCAGTGCGCGCAGGAACGCGCGTCCGCCCTCGGGATTGTCGCGGTGGTCCACCTCAACCCCCATCAGGCCGGCCGCGATCATGTCCTCGAAGACGGACTCGTCGACCACGCGCCCGCGGGCGGAGGCCACCGGGTGGGCGAAGACCGGCACGCCGCCGGCCGCCCTGACCAATCCCACGGCGCTCACGGGATCAACGGCATAGTGGCCCACGTAGTAGCGGGACTGCGAGGTCAGGACCGTGGCGAAGGCCTCGGACCGGTCGGCGGCCACTCCCGCCGCGACCAACGCGTCGGCGATGTGCGGCCGGCCGATCGTGGCCCCGGGCGCGCGGTGGCGGTTGACCATCTCCCAGTCGACCGGGAAGTCCTCGGACAGAAGGGCGACCATCCGACGCGCGCGGTGGACGCGCGCGTCGCGCGCCTTGTTGATCTCCTCCAGCAGGCCTTCGTGGCCCGGATCGTGCAGGTAGCTGAGCAGGTGCACGCTGACGCCCTCGCGCGTCTTGCAGGAAATCTCCATGCCGGGCACCAGGCCGACACCCAGACGCACGGCCGCCTCGGACGCCTCCGTCCAGCCGCTTGTCTGGTCGTGGTCGGTCAGCCCGAGAACATCGATCCCGGCATCGGCCGCGGCCGCGACGACGCCGGCCGGCGCCTGGGTGCCGTCCGAAACGTTCGAATGCGCGTGGAGGTCGATCAGCATGGCTCAAGCGTAGCCGGGCGCCCCGGTGGAACCGGCGCCTTGGTGGATTTGGCGCGCTTTGAGACGATGGACGGGTGATGACTGAATCGAACGACACCCCAGGAAGCGATCAGCCGCTCGAGGACCGCGTGAACAACCGTTCCCAGCGCCCGAGCTCGGATGCCTTCAAGGAATTCATGGCCACCCAGTGGGCCCCGGCCTCCACCGAATCCCCCGGGGCGGACGCGGTGGCCCCGTACGCGGCCAGGCGCCGGCGCGCGGTCTCGGACAGGTTCCCGGGCGAGCGGCTGGTGCTCCCGGCGGGCCCTCTGAAGGTCCGCTCCAACGACACTGACTACCGATTCCGTCCGCACTCCGGCTTCGCCCACCTCACGGGGCTGGGCGTCGACCACGAGCCCGAGGCCGTGCTGGTGTTGGAGCCCACCGACGAGGGTCTGGGCGACGACGGGGGCAACCACTCGGCGACGCTCTACTTCCGGCCGCTCGCCGGGCGGGACACCGAGGAGTTCTACTCGAACGCACGCTACGGCGAGTTCTGGATCGGTTCCCGTCCCACCCTCGGCGAGCTGTCCGCCCGCCTGGCCCTCCCGACCGCCGACATCGGCGACCTGGAGGTCGCCGTGACGAAGGACGCCGGCGCGGTCGAGTTCGGCGGCATGCGAATCCGGCTGCTGCGCGACGTCGATCTGAACTGCGACGCGCTCGTGGACACGTCGAGGATCAACACCGGCGTCGACCTTGAGGTCTCCGACCGCCTCGACGGCGAGCTGGCCGAGGCGCTCTCCGAGCTCCGCCTGGTCAAGGACGAGTGGGAGATTGCGCAGATGCGCCTCGCCGTGGAGGCGACGGTCAACGGCTTCCACGAGGTGGTGAAGGAAATCCCCCGGGCGATCGCCCACGACCGCGGAGAGCGCGTCGTCGAGGGCGCGTTCTTTGCGCGCGCCCGCGAAGAGGGCAACGACCTGGGGTACGACACGATCGCCGCCGCCGGAAACAACGCCACCGTCCTGCACTGGATCCGCAACAACGGCCGCGTCTCGACCGGTGACCTGCTGCTGCTCGACGCCGGCGTCGAGGCGGATTCGCTGTACACGGCGGACATCACGCGCACGTTGCCGATCAACGGCAAGTACTCGGACGTCCAGCGCAAGATCTACGAGGCCGTGCTGGAAGCAGCAGACGCGGCCTTCGCCGTGGCCCGCCCGGGCACGCGGTTCCGCGACCTGCACACCGCGGCCGTGGAGGTCCTGGCCACGCGGCTCGCGGAGTGGGGCCTGCTGCCCGTCTCCCTCGAGGAGGCGCTTTCCGACGAGGGCCAGCACCACCGCCGCTGGATGCCGCACGGTACCAGCCACCACCTGGGGCTCGACGTTCACGACTGCGCACAGGCCAAGCGCGAGCTGTACCTGGACGGCGTGCTGGAGGAGGGGATGGTCTTCACGATCGAACCCGGCCTCTACTTCAAGAACGAGGACCTGGCCGTGCCCGAGGAATACCGCGGCATCGGCGTCCGCCTCGAGGACGACGTGCTGGTGACCGCCGACGGGTGCGAGAACCTCAGCGCCGCGCTGCCGCGCACACCGGACGAGGTCGAGTCGTGGATGGCCGGGATCTACGCCGGGGGCGAGCACACCCCCCGCGGCTAGCGGCCACCGGCCACCGCCGGAACGGCTAGCGGCCACCGCCGGAACGGCTACCGGTCCCCGCTTGCGCCCTCGGCGCCGGGGGCCGGCTTGCCGTCCGGCGTCTGGTCAGGGGCCGGGGTTTCCTCCGCCCGCGGCTTCCCCACGGAAGCGCCCTCGTCCGCGGGGCCGGCGGGCGAGGCGGTGCCGGCCGGGTCCACGCGCACGCCGTACTGCGGTCGCCCGTCCGGCAGGTCGCCGATTCCCGGACGCGCGGACCCGGCGGAGCCGGGCTGGGACTCGCCCGGCTGGGCAGTCCCCGGCGCCGCGACCGGCGGGTTGCCCGTGTGTTGCGGCGCGGCGTCGTTCTGCGGCGCCGGACGCGATGGCCTGCCCCATGCCGACGCCGGGCGCTGCGCCTCGCCGGAGTTCATGGGCAGCTTGGCCGCCAGCTGGCGGGCCGCCGCCGCGTGCTCGAACCCGACCACAACGTCGTAGTAGCCCGCCATGACCTGGCTCGAGGACGCGAAGTCGCGCTTGCCCTTGCGGAACGAATAGCCGACGACGCCGACGATCATCCAGATGGCCATGCCCAGACCCACCGAAGACAGGATTTGGGTGATGCCGCCCGTTGGGGTGAAGAGGCTGAGCAGCAGCCCCACGAACACGCCGAACATGGCGCCCTGGGCGGCCCCCGCGAGGGCGACCTTGGGGTAGCTGAGTTTAGCAGTCACGCGCTCCACGGACTTCAGGTCGTTGCCGATGATGCTGACGTTCGCGACCGGGAAGTCGTTGTCCGCAAGGTAGTCGACGACCTTCTGCGCGTCGAGGTACGACTGGTAGCGGCCGAGCACCTCGCCCCGCGGAAGTCCCTGGGAAGCCGGATCGGACGCGTTCGCACCAAAAGGAGAAGACATGCTCCCATTCTGCCCCGGCGGCACTTCCACCGGGACCGTTATCGCTGCGGGTGAACCGGCCCCCGGGCGGAATCTCCCCTGCGCCGCACAGGCAGTAGCCTAAGTAGGTGAGCAGCTCCCTGAACAAGGTCTTTATTGCCCGCCTGCTCGGCCTCGACGTCTTCGACCCCCTCGGTGACCGCCTGGGCCGGCTGCGGGACGTTGTTGTGCTCGACCAAGGACCGTCGAAACCGGCACAGTGCGTGGGCCTCGTGGTCGAGGTGCCCGGGAAGAAGCGCGTTTTTGTGCCCATGACCCGCGTGCACGCCATCGAGTCCAGCCAGGTGATCTGTTCCGGCCTGGTCAATCTGAGGCGCTTCCAGCAGCGCGGCGCGGAACGCCTGGCCGCCGCGGAGCTGTTCGACAGGAAGGTCGTCTTCAAGGACGGCTCGGGCAACGGCGTCGTCGAGGACATCGGCCTCGAGCGGTTGCGAAGCGGCGACTGGATCATCTCCGACTACTACGTGCGGCGCGGCGAGACGGGCGGCTTCCGCGCCCTGCGCCGGCTCTCGCGGGGCGAGCGCCTGCTGGTCGCGCGCAACGAGGTGGTCCACGGCGACCTCGAGGAGCCGCAGGCGGCGGCGCAGTTCGTTGCCGCGCACGAGGAGCTGAAGCCCGCGGACTTCGCCGAGGCGCTGCACGAAATGAACGACAAGCGCCGCGTCGAGGTGGCCAGCGAACTCCAGGACGACCGCCTCGCCGACGTGCTGCAGGAGCTGCCGGACGACGAGCAGGTCCAGATCCTGTCCTCGCTGGACATGGAGCGCGCCGCGGACGTGCTTGAGGAAATGGACCCGGACGACGCCGCCGACCTCCTGGCGGAGCTTTCCGAGGAGCAGCAGGAGGCCCTGCTGGGCCTGATGGAGCCGGACGATGCCAAGGACGTCCGCCGGCTGTTGGAGTACGAGGAGAACACGGCCGGATCGATGATGACCACCGTCCCGATCATCCTGCCCCCGGAGGCCACAGTCGCCGAGGCCCTCGCCTATGTCAGGCGGGAGGAGTTGAGCCCCGCCCTGGCCTCGTCGGTGTTCGTGTGCCGGCCGCCGTCGGAGACGCCCACCGGCCGCTACCTCGGCGTCGTCCACATCCAGGCGCTGCTGCGCTGCCCGCCGCCGGAGCCGCTGGGCAACATCCTCGACACGGACCTGGAACCGGTGCACGACTTCGCCGGCATCAGCGAGGTCGCGCGCATCCTCGCCGCCTACAACCTCACGTCGTTGCCCGTGGTGAATTCCACCGGGCGCCTGGTGGGCGCGGTGACGGTGGACGACGTGCTGGACCACCTCCTGCCGGACGACTGGCGCACCCACGACGACGACAAGGAACCGAAGGGAGAACACGCCAATGGCTGAGAAGAACAATCCCACGTCGGGACTCGATACCCCGTTGGCGGCGCGCGAGCGCTTCTGGCCGCGCGTCTCGCCGAATCCCGACGCCTTCGGCAAGGCGACCGAGGGGTTCGCCCGCTTTATGGGCACGCCGACGTTCCTCCTGTACATGTCAATCTTCTGTGTGTTCTGGCTGGTCTGGAACACGTGGGCGCCGCCCCACCTGCGCTTCGACGACGCCGCGATCGGCTTCACCGCGCTGACGCTGATGCTCTCCCTGCAGGCGTCCTACGCCGCCCCGCTGCTCCTGCTGGCGCAGAACCGCCAAGACGACCGGGACAAGGTCTCCGTGACCGAGGACCGCCAGCGTGCCGAGCGCAACCTGCACGACACCGAGTACCTCACCCGCGAGCTGGCCGCCCTCCGCATCGCCCTGCGCGACGTGGCCACCCGCGACTACGTGCGCAGCGAACTGCGTTCGGCGCTCGAGGACCTGTTGGAGTCGAACGACGGCGAGGAGATCCGCCTGCGCGGCAAGTCCCCGAAGAAGAAAAAGGAGCGGGTCGCCGACGCCACCACGCAACTCCCGCGCGTCACCCCCGGCAGCGGTGCCTGAGCGCGTGAACGGCACCACCCGCAAGGCAACCGGGCCGACCGCCCCGGAAAGCGTGATGGCCGCGCTGTCCACCGTCCAGGACCCGGAACTGCGCCGGCCCATCACCGATCTCGGCATGGTCGAGTCCGTCGAGGTGGCCGACGACGGCGCGGCCCGCGTCCGCGTGCTGCTGACCATCGCCGGGTGCCCCCTGCGCAACACCATCGTCGAGGACGTCACCGCCGCCGCCTTGGGGGTTGCGGGCGTCGCCACCGTCACGGTCGACGTGGGCGTGATGACACCCGAGCAACGGGCCACCCTGAAGGAGGGGCTGAAGGTCCGCTCCGTCCCGTTCAGCTCGCCGGGATCGCTGACCCGCGTAATAGCCGTCGCCAGCGGCAAGGGCGGGGTGGGCAAGTCCAGCCTCACCGTGAACCTGGCCTGCGCGATGGCCGCGGACGGACTGCGCGTGGGGATCATCGACGCGGACGTCCACGGGTTTTCCGTGCCCGGGCTGATGGGCATCACGCAGCCGCCGACTCGGGTGGACGAACTGATCCTGCCGCCGGTGGCCCACGGCGTGAAGGTCATCTCCATCGGCATGTTCGTCGAGGGGAACCAGCCCGTGGTGTGGCGCGGTCCCATGCTCCACCGGGCCTTGGAGCAGTTCCTGACGGACGTGCACTTCGGGGACCTGGACGTACTGCTGCTGGACCTGCCGCCGGGCACCGGCGACATCGCCATCTCCGTCGCCCAACTGCTGCCCGGCTCCGGGCTGTTGGTGGTGACCACGCCGCAGTCGGCGGCGGCGGAGGTGGCCGAGCGCGCGGGTGCGGTCGCGAAGCAAACGGGCCAGGAGGTGCTCGGCGTCGTCGAGAACATGTCCTGGCTCGAGTTGCCCGGCGGCGGCCGCATGGAACCGTTCGGTTCGGGCGGCGGCGAGCTGCTGGCCGGGCGCCTGGCCGAGACGCTGGGTGCGCCGGTGCCGCTGCTTGGCGGCATCGCACTGGATCCTCGGCTGCGGGAGGGCGGCGACTCCGGCGTCCCCGTGGTGCTGTCCCATCCCGAAGCTCCGGCCTCGCGGGAGATCGCACGCATCGCCAGCACGCTGGCCAACCGGCCCCGCGGCCTCGCGGGCAAGCCCTTGGGAGTCAGGCCCGCCTAATTGCGTCCGTCGCCAGGCTGCGTCCGTCGCTACGTTACTTCCGTCGCTACGTCGCTTCCGAGTCGAACGGCGCGGACTCGCCCTCGGCCAACCGCGGTTCGCTGGACCGGGGCGCCGGCGTGCGCTGCGCCGAAATGGCCTTGGCCGGGGTCTCTTTGGCCGCGGCCACGGCGTCGTCGAAATCGTCCAGCAGCGCGTCCTTGATGATCTTGCGCGGATCGTATTGGCGGGGATCGAGCTTGCGCCAGTCGATGTCCGCGATCTCGTCGCCGACCTCCTCGCGGAGCTGTTCCTTGGCGCCCGTGGCCATGCGGCGGACTTCCTTGACCAGCCGGGCCAGTTGCTGCGCGTATTCGGGCAGCTTGTCTGGACCCAGGACAAGGACCGCGAGCACCGCGAGAATGAGGAACTCGCCACCGTTAATTCCGAACACGCTTAGAGATTACCCGCTCGGTCGCGCATCCCCGTATTCCGCGCTTCGTCGCGCGGCGCCGGATCCGGCGTCACCGTTCGGTGTCCACAATCATCAGCCGGGCCATGCCACGGCCGATGCGCTCCCAGGCGTCGGGATCCTCGGCGCCGCCCGGGACCAGCTTCGAGTGCTCCGTCACGACGATCCGGCGCAGCACGGCCTCGGTGACGCGTTGCCCCAGCGTGGACTGCACCTCGTAGGCGGCCGATTCCATCTCGACGGAGGCGGCCTGCGTCGCGCCTGAGGCTTCTTCCGGCTCGATGGACGCGCGTTCCCCGGCCACCAGGATGGTCTCGTCCCCCGACATGGGCTGGACGCCCCGCGCGGGCGACGGGGAAGGGCGCGGGACCGCGTCGGCGCCACCGAACGCCAGCGCGTCCGCCATGCCGTCGGCGTCCATGCGCCGCTCCGTGACGCGCAGTTCCCCGGCGGCTCCCGAGAACTCGAGGGACAACCGCGCGGAGCCCTCGAGCCTCTCGCCCGTGGCCTTGACCAGCGCCAGCCCGATGTGCGTGAACTCGGGGCAATTCCACCCGGCGGCACGCAACCGGGCGATGTCCTCGCTGTCCAACGCCGCGGGCTCGTCGGCCCACGCCGCCGAAACGGCGGTTGCGGCGGCCAGGGTGGAGCGCTCGGGGCCACCCAGAAGCCAGGCCGCCCCCAGGACGCCGGCGACAAGAACCATCACGGCGACGGAGGCCAGCGCCGGCGCCATCCTGCGCAGCGTGGACCGATGGCCGTAGCCGTCGGCCAGGGTGGCCCAGTCGGCGTCGTCGTCCAAAGCGCGGTCCGGTTGGAACAGCCGGTCCAGTAGCGCGGGATCGGGACTTGGGCCCGGGTTCGCGGTGGAGGAGATGGCCCGCAGACGTCGGAGCAGCCGCTGGCGGTCCTCGAGACCCACGCGGCAATCGGCGCAGCCCCGCACGTGCTCCTCGAGCGCCGCCGCCCTTTCGACGGGCAATTCCCCGTCGATGTAGGCGTCGAGCCAGCGCTCCTGACGGTGCCTCACCTAGTGGGCCTCCGACACGGACGGTCCCACCTTAGGCAGCACCATGCCGGTCGCGGCGGTCCGGGACGGGTTGCGGTGCGCAAGCTTCTCGCGCAGGAGCGCGCGTCCGCGGTGGATGCGCGAACGGACGGTGCCCAGTTTGACTCCCAGCACGGCCGCGACCTCCTCGTAGGACAAGCCCTCCAGGTCGCACAGCACCACGGCCGCGCGGAAGTCCGGCGGAAGCCCGTCAAGGGCCGCCTGCACATCGATGTCCAGGTTGTTGTGCTCGAAGCTTCGCTCCGGCCCGGGGTCCTTGCCCTCCACGCGACTCTCCGCGTCCTCGGCCAAGGCATCGAAGCGGATGCGGTTCTTGCGCCTGGCCTGGTCCAGGAAGAGGTTGGTGGTGATGCGGTGCAGCCAGCCGCCGATGGTTCCCGGCGTGAAGTTGTGGAGCGAACGGAAGACCCGGACGAAGGTTTCCTGGGTCAGGTCCTCGGCGTCGAACTTGTTGCCCGTCAGGCGGTATGCAAGCCGGTAGACCTTCGGCGAGTGGACCTCTACGATCTCTTCCCATCCCGGAACGCCCGTTTCCTCGGGCTCGGGTGCGGGAGCAGCTGCGCGGGTCGTGTCGGTGGCGTTCACGTACCCCATTCTGGCCGACCACCCTGTGAGATTGCTGAAGAATGGCTGGCGTTAGGATGGAGTGCGGCCGTCCGGCCCTCCACTCCCCGATACCCCGAAGGAACTTCCACGCCAATGAGCGCCGACAAGCAGAGCAGCTGGTCCTACACCGAGGCCTTGCCGGTTGAGGACGAGGTCGTCACCCGCGCCCGCGAGCGCGGCCACGAGCTCGGCGTATCGCCCGTCGGCTCCGGCACCGCGGCGTTGCTCACGGTCCTTGCCGCCTCCTCGAAGGCGCGCACCGCGGTGGAGGTCGGCTCCGGCGTCGGGGTCTCCGGGGTGAGCCTGCTGCGCGGGCTGGACCGGCAGTCGGTGTTCACGACCATCGACATCGACGTGGACCACCTCAACGCGGCCCGCGAGGCCTACCTCGACGCCGGAATCGCGCCCAACCGGACGCGGACCATCTGCGGCCGCGCACGCGACGTGCTGCCCCGCCTGACGGATTCGGCCTACGACCTGGTGTTCATCGACGCGGACAAGACGCACCTCGTCGATTACGTGGAGCATGGCGTGCGGCTGCTGCGCCGGGGCGGCATGCTCCTGGTCCACGACGCGCTCGACGAGGACCGCGTCCCGCAGCCGGCGGTGCGCCAGCCCAGCACGGTGGCCGCGCGGCAGATCGGACGCTACCTCAGGGAGCGCGAGGACCTCGTGACATCGGTCGTGCCCACGGGCAGCGGCCTGCTGCTCGCCGTCAAGACCGCGTAGCCGCCGGCGGCCGGTCCGCCGATTCCACGCACACGAAAGGGTTCGGACGGTCGCTGCCGTCCGAACCCTTCGACGTCTGTGTCACAGTTCCGGAAGGACTACTCCGTGACGCCGACTAGGCACTCCTTGAGCTCGGCCGCCTCGGCCACGTTCAGCTCCACCACAAGGCGCCCACCGCCGTCGATCGGCACCCGCATGATCAGGCTACGGCCTTCCTTGGTGACCTCCATGGGGCCATCCCCGGTACGCGGTTTCATCGCAGCCATTGGCGCTGTGTTCCTTCCTAGATGTCACGGAACCCCCTGGCTCCGCCGGTCGAACGTTGAACGAAGCCGCCGGGGCGGTAATGCGTTCAACCTGCATTTCATATTATTCCGGAGAATGGTTCGTGGCGCTAATCACAGGGCCGCGCCGCGCGTCGTCGAGTTCCGCATTGAGGAGGTCGATTTCACCGGCCAGGGCCTCCAGGACCGCGTCGACCTGGTCGCAGCGGTACCCGCGCAGACCCACGCCGAGCCTGACTCCCTCGATGTCGGTGCCCGTGGGACGCTCGGGAAGCAGCACCGGGGGCAGTGTGGGAAGGGGCTCGGCGAGACCGAGAATCTCCCCCGCAGGCGACGTTCTCGGCGAGACATCCGTCGGCCGCCGCCACCGGCCGACGGACAGGAACACCGCGGCGCCGGCCACCAGCACGGCCAGAAACAACAGCAGGTATTCCAACGCCGTTTCCTAGCCTCTGGTGTGGTGGTCGTTGTGCGACATGATCAGGCGTACGGCCTCGGCGGGGTCGTCGGTCAGTTGGATCAGGTCCATGTCCCGCGGCGAGATCGCGCCCTCCTCGACCACGGTGGCGCGCAGCCAGGCCACGAGCGGCTCCCAGTAGGAGGTTCCCAAGAGGACGATCGGGAAGCTGGTCACCTTTTCGGTCTGGACGAGCGTCAGCGCCTCGAACAGCTCGTCGAGGGTTCCGAATCCTCCCGGAAGGACGATGAAACCCTGCGAGTACTTCACGAACATGGTCTTGCGGGCGAAGAAGTAGCGGAAGTTGATGCCGAGGTCGACGAACTCGTTCAGGCCCGTCTCGAACGGGAGCTCGATTCCGAGCCCCACCGACGTGCCCTCGGCGGCGACGGCACCCTTGTTGGCGGCCTCCATGATCCCGGGACCCCCGCCGGTGATGACCGCGTATCCCGCCTCGGCGAGGAGGAGGCCGATCTGCTCCGCCTGCTCGTAGCGCTCCGTCCCCCGGGCCGTGCGGGCGGAGCCGAATACGCTGACGGCTGGCCCCAGCTCGGACAGCGTACCGAATCCCTCGACGAACTCGCTCTGGATCCGCAGCACGCGCCAGGGGTCGGTGTGGGTGAAATCTATGCCCCGGTTGGAGTCCAGCAGCAGGGCATCGGCCTGCGGTGTTTTGGCCTGCTCGTGGCGCAGGACCACCGATCCCTTGCGCCGCGCGGGGTCCGGCAACGGATCGAACTGTGGTCCTTGGGAGTTGTTGCTAGGCATGTTCCCACCCTATAGGCAGGCTAGTCGGCCACGGCTCCGGCTGTTTCAGCAAAGTTAAGATTCCGCGACGATCCTTCCAGAAGTACGGTGAGGTCAGTTGTGGCATGCCTTACATCGACTAGTCTCGTCCCTATGAGCACAGATCCTCTGACCGGCAACGCCACGGCGTCCGGACCGATCGTCCGATTGGCCAAGGTCAACAAGCATTACGGGCCACTGCACGTGTTGCAGAACATCGACCTCGAAGTCGCCAAAGGCGAGGTGGTTGTCGTCCTCGGTCCCTCCGGATCCGGCAAGTCCACGTTGTGCCGGGCCATCAACCGCCTGGAGACCATCGACGACGGCGAGATCTACATCGACGGCAACAAGTTGCCGGAGGAGGGGAAGCAGCTCGCGGCGCTCCGCGCCGACGTCGGCATGGTCTTCCAGTCCTTCAACCTCTTCGCGCACAAGTCCATCCTGGAGAACGTGACCCTGGGCCCGATCAAAGTTAAGGGCATGAAGAAGGCCGAGGCGGACAAGCTGGCCATGCAGCTCCTGGAGCGCGTCGGCGTCGCCAACCAGAAGGACAAGCTGCCCGCGCAGCTCTCCGGCGGGCAGCAGCAGCGTGTGGCCATTGCCCGCGCGCTGGCCATGCGACCGAAGGTGATGCTGTTCGACGAACCGACCTCGGCGCTGGACCCGGAGATGATCCAGGAGGTCCTGGACACGATGGTCGGGCTGGCCAAGGAGGGCATGACCATGATCGTGGTGACCCACGAGATGGGGTTCGCCCGGAAGGCCGCCGACCGCGTGGTCTTTATGGCGGACGGGCAGATCGTGGAGCAGGCCGTCCCGCACGAGTTCTTCACGAACCCCAAGAGCGACCGCGCCAAGGACTTCCTCGGCAAGCTGATCACCCACTAGCCCCCGGCACACAACCACACATCACTCGCGGCCGCCCTGTAGGTGCGGCCAAAGAACCAAGGAGAAACACATGCGCAAGTCCCGCATCGCGCTCGCGGCCGTCACGGCCGCGGCCGCACTCACCCTGACCGCCTGTGGCGGCGGCGGCGCCGGCGAGGCCGACGACACCATCAAGATCGGCATCAAGTTCGACCAGCCGGGTCTGGGCTTCAAGGACGGCGACACGTTCAAGGGATTCGACGTCGACGTCGCCAAGTACGTCGCCAACGAGCTGGGGTTCCCGGAGGACAAGATCGAGTTCGTGTCCGCGCCGTCCGCCAACCGCGAGACGATGCTGCAGAACAACCAGGTCGACATGATCTTCGCGACCTACTCCATCACCGACAAGCGCAAGGAAGTCATCGACTTCGCGGGCCCGTACTTCGTCGCCGGCCAGGATCTGCTGATCAGCGTGGACTCGGACATCACCTCCCCCGAGGACCTCGACGGCAAGAACCTGTGCTCCGTCACCGGCTCCACGTCGGCCCTGAAGGTCAAGGAGACCTACGCGTCCGGCGTGAACCTGCAGGAGCTTCCGGGCTACGCGGAGTGCACCACCCAGATGTCCGGCGGGACCATCGACGCCGTCACCACCGACGACATCATCCTGGCCGGCCTCGCCGCCCAGCCCGCGTACCAGGGCAAGTTCAAGGTCCTGGGCAAGCCGTTCTCCGAGGAGAACTACGGCGTCGGACTGCCCAAGGGCTCCGACAAGTGCGAGGCCATCAACGAGGCCATCACGAAGATGATCGAGTCCGACGAGTGGGAGAAGGCCTTGGAGGCCAACACCGAGGGCACCGGCTACAAGCCGAACGCCGATCTCAACCCGCCGACCCCGGCCGCCTGCGCCTAGTCAGCAAGCCCGGCCGCGGCGGGGGACGCCACGCGTTTCCCGCCGCGGCCAGACCCGGGCGGGCGGCTCCTGCGAAGGAACCGCCCGCCCGGGACCGCTCTCCCACTGGGCCGCGCACGCGCGGCCACCGAGATAGAGGCAGGCAGTGGAAAACTACCTATCGATCTTCACGGAATACAACATCCCCGCGGCGTTCTGGGTCAACATCCAGCTGACGTTCTGGGCGGCCATCGGAGCCCTCGTCCTGGGCACGTTCCTGGCCATGATGCGCATTTCCCCCGTAGCGAGCTTCCGCGCGATCGGAACGTCGTACGTCAACCTGATCCGCAACACCCCGCTGACCATCATCATCCTCTTCGGGGTGCTTGCGCTGAACGGGCAGCTCGGGCTGAACCTCGGCGGGGGCTTCCAGGAAAACTTCTTCCGCCTCGCCGTGATGGGGCTGGCCATCTACCACGCGGCCTTCGTCTGCGAGGCCATCCGCTCGGGCGTCAACACCGTTCCGCTCGGCCAGGCGGAGGCGGCGCGCGCGATCGGCCTCGGCTTTATGCCGGCGGCCCGGCTCGTGATCCTCCCGCAGGCCTTCCGCGGGGCGATCGTGCCCCTGGGCAACGTCCTGATCGCCCTGATCAAGAACTCCACGGTTGCGGCCGTGGGTTCCGTGGCCATCGAGGCGTCGTCCGTCATGAAGACGATGATCGACGTCCGCGCGGACATCGTTATCCCGATCTTCCTCACCTTTGCCGCCGGGTTCGTGATCATCGTGATCCCGGTCGGACTCCTGACCACCTGGCTCTCCAAGAAACTGGCGGTGTCCCGATGAGCGCATCGGTAATCTTCGACGCACCCGGCCCCAAGTCGCGCCGGACCATCCTCGCGATCAACGTCGTCGGCGTGGTCGTCATCGTGGGCCTGCTGTGGTGGATCATCGCCGGCCTCGCTGCCAAGGACCAGATGCAGGCCTCGCAGTGGGACGACTTCCTGGAGGCCAGCACCTGGACGGACTACCTGCTTCCGGGCCTCGGCAACACCCTGAAGGCCGCGGCCCTGGGCATCGTGGGATCTGTCGTGTTCGGCCTGATCTTCGGCATGGGCCGGCTCTCACACAACAAGCTGATCAACGGGGTCAGCTCCGTGGTCGTCGAGTTCTTCCGCGCGGTTCCCGTGCTGCTGATGATCGTGTTCTTCAACGTGTTCTTCGCCCGCACCCTGCAGATTTCCAACGAGAGCGCCCTGTGGGCGGTGGTCGCGGCCCTGGTCTTCTACAACGGCTCCGTCGTCGCCGAACTGGTGCGCTCCGGTGTGCACAACCTGCCCAAGGGCCAGCGGGAGGCGGGCATCGCCATCGGCCTGACGCGGCAGCAGTCGCTCCGCCTGATCGAGATCCCGCAGGCGCTGATCGCCATGCTCCCGGCCCTCATCGGCCAGTTCGTGGTGATCCTGAAGGACTCGGCGCTGGGCTACATCATCAGCTTCAACGAGCTGCTGTTCTACGGCCGCACCTACTCCTCGCCCAACGGCAACGTGTTGCAGGCCCTGATCGTGGTCGCCGCGATCTTCATCGTCATCAACTTCTCGCTCTCGCGGCTGGCCGAGTTCGTCTCGAGCCGGCTCAGCAGCCGGGGTCCGGGCAAGGTCAAGAAGGACGCCGATCCGCCGGTCGGGGTTCCGGCCGGCCTCCCGCCCGCGGCAGGCTCCGCGACGACGACCACGGCTCCCCCGGGCTAGCGCGGGCCGGGCCGGCGGACCCTGCCCGCACGGCGGGCCGGGTCCGCCGGTGGCTTTACGAAGACGCGGGACGCGGAAACCGCACGGGAGGCGGCGCACCATGGGTGCGCCGCCTCCCGTGCGGATCGGGTCAGCCATCGGGTCAGTCGGTGAGCCATCGTGTCAGGGCGGCCAGGCACGCGCGAACGGCCTCCGCCTCAACGTGTTCGTCGTCCGAGTGCGCCAGCAGGGCGTCGCCGGGGCCGAAGTTCACGGCCGGAATCCCCAGCTCGGAAAACCGCGCGACGTCCGTCCAGCCGTACTTGGGCAGCGGAACGGCGCCGACGGCCTCCACGAAGGATGCCGCTGCCGGGTGGTTCAACCCGGGGCGCGCGCCGGGCGCGCCGTCGGTCCGCTCAATGTCGAACCCGTCCATCAGGGCGCGCACGTAGGCCTCGGCGTCGTCGATGGTCTTGTCCGGGGCAAAGCGGTAGTTGATCTCCACCTCGCAGCGGTCGGGGATGACGTTGCCGGCGATGCCGCCCGCGATCCGCACGGCGTTAAGGGACTCGCGGTACCGCAGTCCGTCGACGTCGACCGTCGCCGGTTCGTGCGCGGCCAGCCGGGCCAGGATCTCCGAAGCGGCGTGGATGGCATTCTCGCCCATCCACGCGCGGGCGGAGTGGGCCGCCACGCCACGAGTGGTCACCCGGAACCGCGAAGTCCCGTTGCACCCGCCCTCCACGGTGCCGTTGGTGGGCTCCAAGAGGATCGCGAAGTCGCCCTCCAAGAGCTCCGGGCTATTGCGCACCAGGCGGCCCAGGCCCGACTTGGCGCCTTCGACCTCCTCGTGGTCGTAGAAGACATAGGTGACGTCCCGGTTGGGCGACAGCATGCCGGCCGCGAGGGCCAGCTGCACCGCGACGCCGCCCTTCATGTCCGTGGACCCCCGCCCGAACAGCGTCCCGTCCTCCCAGCTGGAGGGCACCGTTCCGCGCGACCCCTCGGTGGTGGGTAGCGGTACCGTGTCCAGATGCCCGGCCAGGACCACGCGTTCGGGACGGCCCAGCCTGGTGCGGGCGACGACCGCGTCGCCGTCCCGGTGCACCTCGAGGTGCGGCAACCCCCGCAGGGCCGCCTCGACCTGGTCGGCGACCGCCCGCTCGTTGCCCGACACCGATTCGACGTCGATCAGGTCTGCGGTCAGTTGGGCGACGTCGCCCCGGAGGTTCAGGGCGGGTGGCTGCGGTTCGCGTGATGGCGCGGTCTGGGCTGAGGTCACCCTTCCAGCCTAACGCCAGTCCCCGCGGCTACCATGGAGGCATGACTTCCGCGAACTCCCAGCCCAGTCTTGCCCAAAACCCCGCCGATCCGACCGTGCGCCTCGCAGCCGGCTACGGACTCGCCACGTACGCGGCCGACGGTTCGGTCCTGGACGTGTGGTTCCCCGCCCCGTCGCTCGGGCCGCTCGACGGCGCCGAAAAGGTGTCCGGCGAACTCGCAGCGGTGCGGGTGGACGACGCCGATCGCGGCACCACGCAGTCCGTCGTCGAAATCGAGATCGACCTTGACGTCGCGCCCGCGGACGCCGTGGACGCGTGGCTGCGCCTCCACCTCCTGTCCCACCGCCTCGTGGCCCCGAACGCGCAGAACCTCGACGGCGTGTTCGGCCTGCTCGCCAACGTGGTGTGGACAAACTTCGGCCCCTGCTCGGTCGACGGGTTCGAGGCCACCCGCCTGCGGCTGCGCCGCCGGGGAGCCGTGTCCGTCTTCGGCGTGGACAAGTTCCCCCGCATGGTGGACTACGTGATGCCGTCCGGCGTCCGGATCGCCGATGCCGACCGGGTCCGCCTCGGCGCCCACCTCGCCCCGGGCACCACGGTGATGCACGAGGGCTTCGTGAACTTCAACGCCGGGACCCTCGGATCTTCGATGGTCGAGGGACGCATCTCCGCCTCCGTGGTGGTCGGCGACGGCTCCGACGTCGGCGGCGGCGCGTCCATCATGGGCACCCTGTCCGGCGGAGGCAAGGAACGGATCGTGATCGGGCAGCGCGTGCTGCTCGGCGCGAACTCCGGCGTCGGAATCTCCATCGGCGACGACTGCGTGGTGGAGGCGGGCCTGTACGTGACCGCCGGCACGCGCGTCCAGCTCGGCGACCGCACGGTGAAGGCGCTGGAGCTCTCCGGAGTTCCCAACCTGCTGTTCCGGCGCAACTCCACCTCCGGAGCCGTCGAGGCCCTCCCCCGCCAGGGCCAGACGGTGGAGCTGAACTCCGCCCTGCATGCCAACTGACCCCCACCGCAGCGTCTTCGCGCTCGCCGCGGAACCCGGCCGGACGTCCCCCCGGGGGAGGTCCGGTAAGAAGACTATCCGCCGGCGCCGCCGCGCGCGCTCCCTCGTGGCGCTGGCCCTCAGCGTCGCCGTGGTGGGCGGCGGTGTCTCTGCCGCCTACAACTACCTCGAGGACGAGCAGACGCTGGTGCGCGAGCGCTGCACCGCCGTCGTCGGCCCCGACGAGCACGAGCTCGCCCCGGATCAGGCCGGCAACGCCGCGCTGATCGCCGCCGTCTCCGTCCGCCGCGGCATGCCCGCGCGGGCGGCGACGATCGGCATAGCGACGGCGGTCCAGGAGTCCAAGCTGCGCAACATCGACTACGGCGACACCGCCGGCCCGGACTCGCGCGGACTGTTCCAGCAGCGCCCCTCCCAGGGCTGGGGCACGCAGGCGCAGGTGCTGGATCCGCTGTATGCGGCGAACCGTTTCTACGAGGAGCTGGACACCTTCGACTACGTGACCATGCCGATCACCGAGGCCGCGCAGAAGGTCCAGCGCAGCGCCTATCCGGAGGCCTACGCGGACCACGAGCCGGAGGGGCGGGCCTACGCGTCCGCCCTGACGGGCAACTCCCCCGCGGCGCTGAACTGCGTGCTGCGCAAGGCGACGGCGGCGGGCAACCCGCAGACCGTCGCCGACTCGGCGGAGGCCGCCTTCGGGGACCTCGGCGCCACCGTCGAAGGCAGGAACGTCATCCTGGACGCCGACGGGAAGCGCGGCTGGGCGGTGGCACAGTGGGCGGTCGCCAATGCGGCGGCGCACCAGAGCACGTCGGTCGGCCACGCCGGCCTCGTCTGGAACCGTGCCGAGGACGGATGGGTGCCGGCGTCGACCACCGAGGGCCGTGTTGTCATCAGCTTGGCCGGGGAGCCGGGCGAGGGCTGACCCGCCCGGCGGATCAGGCGAGCATGCCGACGATGGGCTGGAGATAGCTGCGGAACAGTTCCTCGTGCCGCGGCAGCTCCTGGCTGAGGATCACGGTGCGCGGCTCCACGAACCACGCGCGGGGCTCGGCAAGCGGCAACTCCAGAAGGTTGAGGTCGATGGACGCCGCCGGACGGTCCAGCTCCAGGCCACGGTCCTCCACCAGGCGCTCGAGCGCCACCCTGCGTCCCGCAGCCGAATGCTCGCGGGACACCGCACGGTATTCCACCAAACGGTCGTCGACCCAGCTGAAGGCCGCGCCGTAGTGGGCGCGCATCAAGCGCTGCAGCGTGGGCGAGTCGTCAAAGCCGGGGAAGCGTGGCGGATCGAAAACCGCCCCCAAGTCCACGCGCCTGCCCGCGGGCGCGCGCACCGGGCCCCCGTCCTGGTGCAGGAGACGGTGCCACCACTGCTGCCACTCCTGCTTCAACTCGGCGGCGCCGTGCTGCGGCACCTCCGGGGCCGCCACGGGCTTCACCGGAGGCGCGAGGGGACACAGCATCGGTTGTTCGGCGTGCGTGATGCCGGCAAGGTCACGGAAGTACAAGGCAAGCAGGATCTGCTCGTGCGTGTCCGCAAACACCCGCCAGCCATCGCCGGTCTGTTCGTACATCCACGGCCTTCCTCTGTGAAGGTCCTTCTCACTCAAGACTAGACCCGATTGGGCCGCCCCGCACCGCGATTTGCCGATGGCTTCCCGGCGCAACGACGGCGGCGGCCGGCCCGCTGGGAGCCGGCCGCCGCCGTTGTGTCTGTACCGCGCCGGGCTAGTTGCCCGGGTAGTTCCGTTCGCCCTCGCCGATGTACAGCTGGCGCGGACGGCCGATCTTCAGCTGGGGGTCCTGGATCATTTCGCGCCACTGGGCGATCCAGCCGGGCAGGCGGCCGATCGCGAAGAGCACGGTGAACATCTTTTCCGGGAAACCCATGGCCTTGTAGATCAGGCCCGTGTAGAAGTCGACGTTCGGGTAGAGCTTGCGCTCGATGAAGTAGTCGTCGGCCAGGGCGCGCTCCTCGAGGCGCATCGCGATGTCCAGGAGCTCGTCGTTGCCGCCGAGCTTGCCCAGGATGTCGTGCGCCGTCTTCTTGATGATCTTGGCGCGCGGGTCGTAGTTCTTGTAGACGCGGTGCCCGAAGCCCATCAGGCGGACGCCGTCCTCCTTGTTCTTGACCTTCTCCATGTAATCCTCGGGCTTGATGCCGTCGGCCTGGATCTGGCGCAGCATCTTCAGCACGGCCTCGTTCGCGCCGCCGTGGGCGGGGCCGAAGAGGGCGTTGATGCCAGCGGACACGGAGGCGAACATGTTCGCGTTGGAGGATCCCACCAGCCGCACGGTCGACGTCGAGCAGTTCTGCTCGTGGTCCGCGTGCAGGACCAGCAGCTGGTCCAGCGCCTTGACCAGGTCCGGGTCGACGTCGTACGGCTCGGCGGCGAGCCCGAAGCTCAGGCGCATGAAGTTCTCCACCAGGTTCATGGAGTTGTCCGGGTAGAGCAGCGCCTGGCCGATGGACTTCTTGTGCGCGTAGGCCGCGATGACCGGCATCTTCGCCAGCAAGCGGATGGTGGAGAGCTCCACCTGCTCCTCGTTGAAGGGGTCGAGCGAGTCCTGGTACCAGGTGGACAGCGCGGAAACCGCCGAGGACAGCACCGGCATCGGGTGCGCGTCGCGCGGGAAGCCGCCGAAGAAGCCCTTGAGCTCCTCGTGCAGCAGGGTGTGCCGGCGGATCTTCTGGTCGAACTCCTCCAGCTCCGTGGCGGACGGCAGGTTGCCGTAGATGAGCAGGTAGGAGGTCTCCAGGAACGTGGAGTGCTCCGCCAGCTGCTCGATCGGGTATCCGCGGTAGCGCAGGATCCCCGCGTCGCCGTCGATGTAGGTGATGGCGGACTTCGTGGCCGCGGTGTTCATGAAGCCGGGGTCGTATGTGACGGCGCCCGTCGTCTTGAGCAGCTTCGCGACGTCGAGGCCGTCGTTGCCCTCGACCGCTGGGACTACAGGGAGCTCAAGCTCCGACCCCGCTAGTGTCAGGCGGGCAGAATTTTGATCCGTCATGGCTTCTCCTCACCGGAGTACAGGTGTTCCAATAGGCAATAATCAGGTGTCACGCTACCGGCAAGTCGCCATTGTTCGCTAATCCGTACGTCACGTTTCAGCCACTGTTGGCCGCGCGAAGACGCTCGACCGCGGCATCGATCCGCTCGTCGGGGGCGGTCAGGGCTACCCGAACGTAACCCTCCCCCGCCGTGCCGTAGAAGCTGCCCGGGCCCACGACGATCCCGAGGTCGGCGAGCCGGCCGACCGTGGTCCAGGTGTCCTCCCCGGCGGTCGCCCACAGGTAGAGCCCGGCCTCGGAGTGCTCGATCCGCAGCCCGAAGGCCTCAAGTGCCGGCAGCAGCCGCTCTCGCCTTCCACGGTAGAGGTCCTTCTGCGCGGCGACGTGCTCGTCGTCGCCCAGAGCCACGCGCATGGCCTCCTGCACCGGGTAGGGCACGATCATGCCGGCGTGCTTGCGGTTGTTGATCAGGTTGGGCATCAGTTCCGGTGCCCCGGCGACGAACGCCGCCCGGTAGCCGGCAAGGTTGGACTGCTTGGACATCGAGTAGACGGAGAGCAGGGAGCCGTGGTCCCCGGCGCTCACGCGCGGATCCAGCACTCCCGGCACGCCGGCCTCCCACTTGCCCCAGCCAAGTTCCGCGTAGCACTCGTCCGATGCGACGACGGCGCCGAGCGAGCGGGCGTCGCGGATCAGTTCGGCGAGCTCGTCGACGTCGCGGACGATGCCGGTCGGGTTGCCGGGCGAGTTGACCCACACCAGCCGCACGCGGGAGCGGACGTCCGCGGGCAGGTCGGAGAGCCGGTCGGCGGCGACGGCTTCCGCGCCGGCGAGCCTCGCGCCAATGTCGTAGGTGGGGTAGGCGATCTCTGGGCGGACGACGACGTCGCCCGGGCCCACGCCGAGGAGCAGCGGCAGCCAGGCGACGAGTTCCTTGGAGCCGACCGTGGGCATGATGTTGGCCGGGTCGATGCCCGGCGTTCCGCGGCGGCGGGCGTACCAGTCGGCGATGGCTCGGCGCAGGGCACCGGTCCCGTGCGTGGTCGGGTAGCCGGGCGCGTCGGCCGCGGCGGACAACGCCTCCCGGACGATTGCGGGCGTGGGGTCCACCGGCGTGCCGATCGAGAGGTTCACCAGCCCGCCGTCGTGCCGGGCCGCGGTGGCGAGGTACGGGGCGAGCGAGTCCCAGGGGTAATCGGGGAGTGTCAGCATGGCGTCGATGCGCGGCGGGTGGCCGCTAGCCCTGGTTCTGCGGCGGCAGGACGGCGATGATCGGATGGTCCTTGCCCGTGTTGCCCAGCTTAGCGGCCCCTCCGGGGGAGCCGATCTCGTCGAAGAACTCGACGTTCGCCTTGTAGTACTCGGCCCACTGCTCCGGGGTGTCGTCCTCGTAGTAGATGGCCTCCACCGGGCATACCGGCTCGCAGGCACCGCAGTCGACGCATTCGTCCGGGTGGATGTACAGCGAGCGCTCGCCCTCGTAGATACAGTCGACGGGGCACTCCTCGATGCAGGCCTTGTCCTTAACGTCGACGCACGGCTGGGCGATGATGTAGGTCACGGTACCCGGAGCCTTTCCTGTGGTGTGGGATGAACTGGTGCGCGGCCGGAGTACGGACGCGCACCACCAGCTTAGTCCTCCGGGCCCCCGCCCGCTCACGGTGTCGGTGTGGCCGCGGCTACGATCGGGTGATGCCGAACGACTTTTTCGACGCCCTCTCCGCGGGAGACCGGATTGTGGTCCGCTACCGGCTGGGCGGCCCGGAGACGGGTCCCCGGTTCAGCGACGTGCTGGGCACGTACGCGGGCCTGGCCTCCCCGGCGGGGCCTACCGCGGCGTGCGCCGCGGGCGAGGGTGCCGGCGCGGCCGACTCGCTTGTGGTGGTGCACACAAGGTCCGGCGAGGTGCTGGTGCCGCGGGGCTCGGTGACGCACGCAAAGCGCGTGCCTCCCGCGCCGGACCGGCGTCGTTCCCGGGCGTAGGCGACGGCGTTCTCCGCCGCCCGCCCGCTTCGCCGCGGCACCCTACCGGCGGTGCTTGGGCGAGCGTCCGGCGTCGTGCTCCACTTCCTCCGGGAGCGTGCGCATGGTGGCCAGCGGCGAGAAGACCAGCGGAAGGACCGCCAGGGCGCTTCCGGCCACGCCGACCCACAGCGCGGCCACCAGGCCCGCCCTTTCGCCCAGGAAGCCGGCCAGTAGCGCGGCGAAGGGCAGAACGCCCCAGACCAGGAAGCGGATGGATGCGTTCATCCTGCCCAGCAGGCGCGGCGGGCAGATGCGCTGGCGCATGCTGACTTGGATGATGTTGTAGATCAGCACGCCCACCGTCATCACGAACATCGACGCAGCGAGGACCAGGAACGCGGCCAGCTCGCCGTCGACGAAGGTGGACAGCGGAAAGCCGGCCATTCCGACCGCCGTCAGGAGGGAGCTCAGCGGAAGCGACGTTCCCTCCCCCACAAGCTTGGCCACCTGCGGGGTCACCGACGCCGCGAGCAGCCCGCCCACTGCGCCCACGGAGTAGATCAGGCCCAACTGGTACGTTTCGAGGCCCAAGGTGCGCAGGACCAGGATGGGCAGCAGCGTGAACACGATTGTGCTGAAGAAATTGGTGATGGCGGTGGTGAGCGCGATCCGGCCGATGAGCGGGTGGTGGACAACGTAGCTCATTCCCTCCCGGATCTCGGCGATCAGGTTGCGTTGCTCCACCTCCGGCGCGGGCACCTCGTGGTCGCGGACCCGCCACAGGCAGACGGCGGAGACGAGGTAGCCGACCGCCTCGCCGATGAAGAGGATCGGCGCAGTGGTGATCGTCAGCAGGCCGCCGCCGATGGCCGGCCCGGCGAGCCGCGACACCTGTCCCGTAGCCTCCAGCTTGGCGTTGGCCCCGGAGATGTCGTCGCGGTCCACGAGCGACGGGATGTAGGACTGGTAGGAAACGTCGAAGAACACGTTGGCCACGCCGATGGCGGCGGCGATGATCCACAGGTGCCACATCTCCATCATGCCGGTAAAGTAGAGGGCCGGAATGGCCAGCATGGCGACCACCCGCGCCAGGTCCGCGCGGATCATGACCCGGCGCTTCATCCACCGGTCCACCCAGGCCCCGACCGGGAGGCCGACCAGCAGGAAGGCCGCAGTGTTCGCCGCGTTGAGCACGCCGACCTCCCACTCGGTGGCCTGCAACATCACCACCGCCAGGACCGGCATGGCCACGGCACCGAGCTGCGCCCCGAGCTGGCTGAGGGTCTGGCCCAACCAGAAGACCAGGAAATTCGCATCACGTAGAAGGGGTTTGGCCGGTTGGCTCACATCATCGTGAAATCCGGCGGGTCCGCCCCCAGCGGATCCCCCCGTTCCATCCGGCGCCGGCTGAGACTGGTGCCTAGAGGAGGTCATACAAACCTTGCTATGCGATTTGAGTAAGTCAATCAGTACGGTTATTTACCGTATGCTGAACATATGGCAACCGACGAGGAGCTGCAAGCACGAGCCCGAGCCCTGAGCTCCCCCATCAGGCTCCGAATCCTACGCCTCTGCCTGCACAAATCTAGGACGAACAAGGAAATCGCCGACCTGCTGGACATTAATCCGGCAACGTCGCTGCATCACGTTCGAACGCTCCTCGCCACCGGTTACCTCGAGGCGGAGCCCGCCCGACGCGGAAACCGCGGTGCCAAGGAGGTTCCGTACCGCAGCACACGGATGTCCTGGGGAACGAAGCTTCCCGACGCCGCTCCGGTGCTCCTCGAGACGTTCCTTCAGGAGATCGACGGGCTGGCACCGAACGAAATCCAGGTCCTGCGCGTCGGCCTGAAGCTCACGGAGGCCGACCAGCGCGAGCTGCTCGAGCGCATCAAGGACGTCGTGTCCGACTACGCGCTGCGCCCGGCCGACGAGGACGGCGTCGCCACCTCGCTCTTCGTGGCACACCACCTGGACCAGTCGGCGAACTAGCTCCGGCGGCCGCCCACGCCGCCCCCCGCACCCGACACGCCGCACCCCAACCGCTCGCTTCCTGACGAACGCAAAACACCCCCCGAAGTGGACATTTCCACGCTTAGTTAGGCGTGGAATTGTCCACTTCGGGGGGTGTGCCGGTGGGGGTGCCGTGCCGGGCGGACCCGGAGGATCCTAAGGCGGCTACCGGGTGCGCATGGCGCGCGCACACACCAGAAGCGCGACGACGGTCGCCGCCGCGATGCCGTACATCCACACCGCGCCGGCCAGTGCCGGTCCCGGAAGGGCCTCGTGGTTGGCCCAGGAGACCAGCAGGCGGTTGCGCTCGTCCAGCGAGGCCCACGCCACGAGTCCGTAGGACGTGATGCCCGCCAGCGCCGTGGCCCAGACCCGCTCGGCGTAGATGCCCGCCACGGTGAACAGGCTGCCGGCGAAGACCAGTGCCAGGACCGCGCCCCAGGGCAGGGGCGTCTCCCCGGCGTAGAAGACGTGCGCGTGCAGCAGTGTCCCGACGACCGCCGACAGCGCCCCCGCCACGAGGGCGGCCAAGACGGCTGTGGCGGTCGCCAGGGACTTGTGGCGCGACTCGCTAGGAGCGGGCACGGGCGCGCTGCGACTTCTGGCGCTCGCTCACGTTCAGGATCAGCTTGCGGATGCGGATGGCCTCGGGGGTGACCTCGACGCACTCGTCCTCGCGGGCGAACTCGAGGGACTCCTCTAGCGTGAGGTTGCGCGGCGGGGTCAGGTTCTCGAAGGTGTCCGAGGAGGCCGCACGCATGTTGGTGAGCTTCTTCTCCTTCGTGATGTTCACGTCCATGTCGTCGGCGCGCGAGTTCTCGCCGACGATCATGCCCTCGTAGACCTCCGAGGTCGGCTGGACGAAGAACGAGCCGCGCTCCTGCAGGTTGATCATCGCGAACGGGGTGACGACGCCGGCGCGGTCGGCGATCATCGAGCCGTTGGTGCGGTACTCGATATCGCCGGCCCACGGCTCGTAGCCCTCGGCGATGGAGGCGGCGATGCCGGCGCCGCGGGTGTCCGTGAGGAACCGGGTGCGGAAGCCGATCAGGCCACGGGCGGGAACGATGAACTCCATGCGGACCCAGCCGGTGCCGTGGTTGGACATGTTGGTCATGCGGCCCTTGCGCGCGGCGAGAAGCTGCGTGACGGCGCCGAGGTATTCCTCCGGCACGTCAATGGTCATGTGCTCCATCGGCTCGTGCAGCTTGCCGTCGACGGTCTTGGTGACGACCTGCGGCTTGCCGACGGTGAGCTCGAAGCCCTCGCGCCGCATCTGCTCCACGAGAATCGCCAGCGCGAGTTCGCCACGGCCCTGGACCTCCCAGGCGTCGGGACGCTCGGTCGGGAGCACCTTCAGCGACACGTTGCCGATGAGCTCCTTGTCGAGGCGGTCCTTGACCTGGCGCGCGGTGACCTTGGCGCCCTTGACGCGGCCGGCCAGCGGGGACGTGTTGATGCCGATGGTCATGGAGATCGCGGGATCGTCCACGGTGATCAGTGGCAGCGGCTTCGGGTTCTCGAGATCGGTGAGGGTCTCGCCGATCATGATGTCCTCGATGCCGGCGACGGCGACGATCTCGCCCGGGCCGGCCGACTCGGCCGGAACGCGGGTCAGGCCCTTGGTGGCGAGCAGCTCGGTGATCTTCACGGTCTTGAGCTGGCCGTCCTGGCGGGCCCAGGCAACCTGCTGGCCCTTGCGGAGGGTGCCGTTGAAGATGCGGAGCAGGGCGAGGCGGCCCAGGAACGGCGACGCGTCGAGGTTGGTGACGTGCGCCTGGAGGACTTCCTCCGGGTTGTAGGCCGGGGCCGGCACGTGCTCCATGATCGCGGCGAACAGCGGCTCGAGATCCTCGGAGTCCGGAAGGGTCCCGTCCTCGGGCTTGTTGCTGGACGCGCGGCCGGCCTTGCCGGACGCGTAGACCACGGGCACGTTCAGCACGGAGTCGAGGTCCAGGTCCGGCACCTCGTCGGAAAGGTCCGAGGCCAGGCCGAGAAGCAGGTCCATGGAGTCGGAGACGACGCCGTCGATGCGGGCGTCGGGACGGTCGGTCTTGTTCACGACCAGGATGACCGGCAGCTTGGCGGTGAGGGCCTTGCGGAGAACAAAGCGGGTCTGGGGCAGCGGCCCCTCGGACGCGTCCACGAGGAGGACGACGCCGTCGACCATGGACAGGCCGCGCTCGACCTCGCCGCCGAAGTCGGCGTGGCCCGGGGTGTCGATGACGCTGATGGTGACGTCCTTGCCCTGCGCGGAGGGGCCCTGGTAGAACACGGTGGTGTTCTTCGCGAGGATGGTGATGCCCTTCTCGCGCTCGAGCTCGCCGGAGTCCATGACCCGGTCTTCGGTTTCGCCGTGGGCCGAGAAGGCGCCGGTCTGCCCCAGCATGGCGTCCACCAGGGTGGTCTTTCCATGGTCGACGTGGGCGACGATGGCTACGTTGCGCAGGTCTTCGCGACGTGCGGTGTTGACTGCCGAGGTGAAATCTGACATGCGTTCGAGGCTCGCTTCATTTGGGGTCTGGGGTCAGTGCGGTGGGGCCACGGCTGACCCAATCAACCATTCTAACCTTTAGGAAAAATCCACCCAAACCGGCTGGCGCGCCGCTATGGCGCGCCGGGCCGTTCGGGGGCAGAATGAATCACTGCCAAAAGGCGGCAGGCTTCGGGGGAAGGTCGTTGTCATGGCGGAGAATTACAGGCTGCTCCTTGCGCTGACGACCGCCGGGGCCCTCGCCGCCGCAACGCTCCTCTCGCCCGCCGCTCCCCCACTGGCGGCCAAACCGACGGTGGAAGCCGGCGCCGGGCAGGCCGTGTCGCCACCCGCGGTCGCCGCCGTGGGCGCCGCCGCTCAGCCGGCGGGCTGGGACTCGGCGGGCAGCACGGGCACCGTGGCGAACCCCGCAAGCGGCCGCCTTGAACTCGTGTATCCGGAACCCGGCAAGATCGCCCTTGTCATCGGCGATTCGCAGGCCGACGGCGCCGCGGGCGTCCCAGGGTCCATGGCCTGGCCGCGCCTGGCCGCAGAGGCAGCCGGCTACGTGCCGCTGTTCCGCGGGCGCGGCGGCACGGGCTTCACGGCGGCAAGGCCGGACGCCGCAAACTACGTGACCGCCCTGCGCACCCAGCAGTGGCTTGTGCCGCACGGTGGTGTGGGCCTGGTGGTCATCCAGGGCGGGGGAAACGACGCGCGGGTGGGCGCCGGCGACGCCGAGATCGCGGACGGCGCCATCGAACTGGTGCGCGAGCTGCGGCGGAGCTACCCGACGGCGCCCATGGTCATGGTGGGCACGCTGGCGCGCGCCGCGGACGACGGCGGCGGACGGCGCCACGAGGTGGACGCCGTCCTCGCGCGGGCCGCCGCCGCCGCAGGGGTGTCCTTTGTGCCGGCGGGCGACTGGATCACCAGGCTGGGCCTGGGACCGCACCTGGTCGACGGCACCCACCTCGACGCCGCCGGGCACCGGCTCGCGGCCGATGCCCTGCTGGCGGAACTGGGCGGGCGCGGCCTGCTCCGGGACACGGCGATCCTGGCCGGCGGAGGGCAGACGCCGGCCGGTTAGGCCGGCGTCCCCCGCCAGGGACGCGGGGCCGGCTAGGAGGCCTCGGAGTCGGCCAGCAGCTTGGCGCGCAGTTCGCGGCGCTCGCGCTGCGCGGCCGGGTCCGGGACCGGGACGGCGGCCATCAGCCGCTGCGTGTACGCGTCCTTGGGCCGGCGCAGGACCTCGTCGCGCGGCCCCTGCTCAACGATCGCGCCGTGCCGCATCACCACAATGTGGTCCGCGAGCACGTCGATGACGGCGAGGTCGTGGGTGACGAACAGCGACGCGAAGCCCATCTCCCGCTGCAGGTCCTGGAACAGCTCCAGGACCTTGGCCTGCACGGAGACGTCCAGCGCCGAGGTCGGCTCGTCGGCCACCATCAGCTTCGGCTCCAGCGACAGGGCGCGGGCGATGCCGACGCGCTGCTTTTGGCCGCCGGAGAGTTCGTGCGGGTAGCGGTTCCGGTAGTTGCGGGGCAACTCCACCTGGTCCAGCAGCGTCTCGATGCGTTTCTGCAGCGCGGCGCCCTTCGCGACGCCGGCCAGGAACATCGGTTCGCCGATCGATTCGCCGATCGGTAGCCGCGGGTTCAGCGAGCTGGACGGGTCCTGGAACACCATGCCGATCTGGCGGCGCACCTCGAACAGTTCGCGCGACGTGGGCTTGAGCCCGGAGATGTCCTTGCCGTTGACCACCAGCGAGCCCTCGGCCACGGGCAGGAGCCCGACGGCGGCGCGGCCAATCGTCGTCTTGCCGGAACCGGACTCCCCCACCAGGCCCACGACCTGGCCCTGGTGCACCGTCAGGTTCGCGCCCTCGACCGCGCGGAACGCGGGCACGCGCCCCTGCTTGGGGTACTCGATGGCGACGTTGTTCAGTTCGAGGACCACGGGCCGGGAGCGCATCTCCGCCTCCTGGGCGCGCGCGGCCTCCGCCCCGGCGAGGACCTCGCGTTCCCGGATCTCGAGCGCGCGCGCGTCCACGGCGTCGAGTTCTATGTGCGTTGCGGCGGCGACCGACGCGCTGATGTCCACGGCGGTGTCGGTGTCCGCGCCGGCGCCGAGCATCGGGACGGCGGCGAGCAGCGCCTGCGTGTAGGGGTGCTTGGGTTGGGCGAAGATCTCCTCGGACGTCCCCGTCTCGACGATGCGGCCCTGGCGCATCACGGCGATGCGGTCGGAGAGATCGGCGACGACGCCCATGTCGTGGGTGATGAGCACGATCGCGGAGTTGAGCTTGTTCCGCAGGTTCCGCATCAGGTCGAGGATCTCGGCCTGGACGGTGACGTCCAGCGCCGTGGTGGGTTCGTCGGCGATCAGCAGCTTAGGATCGCAGGACAGCGACTGCGCGATCATGGCGCGCTGGCGCTGTCCGCCGGAGAGCTGGTGGGGGTAGGACTTGAAGGCCTTCACGGGATCCGGAAGCTCGACGAGCTCCAGCATCTCCAGTGCGCGCTTCTCCGCCTGCGCCGGCGAAATCGGATTGTGCAGGCGCAGCGTCTCGATGATCTGGAAGCCGATCGTGTAGACCGGGTTCAGGGCCGTCATGGGCTCCTGGAAGATCACCGCGACGTCGTTGCCGCGCACCGTGCGCAGCGCCGTGCCGGAGAGCCCCAGCAGCGACGTGCCGTTGAGCAGGACGTCGCCGCGGACGCGGCTGTTGGAGGGCAGCAGCCCCAGCAGAGCCATGGAGCTGGCGCTCTTGCCGGAGCCGGACTCGCCGACGATCGCCAGGACCTCTCCCGCGTTCACGTGGTAGTTCAGGTCGATGGCGGCCGGAACCCATTCCTTGTCCACGCCGAAGTCCACGCTGAGGTTCCGGACCTCCAGGACGGGGGTGCCGGGCGCCACCTTGTCCAACGTGCCTACTGCGCTGCCTGCAATGTAATCGCTCATGGTCTCTCGACTTTCCGTGCTTCCGGGCATTGCTCGTGGATTGCGGTCCGCTGCGCGGGGTACGCCCGGTTTCCTGAAACTATAGGGCTATGACTTCTTCTCCCAACGCGCAGCCACCGTTCACCTACCGGGCCAGAACCAGCTTGGTCCTGGCGGTGGTCCTGGTGGCCGTGGCCGTGGTGGGGGTGGTCTCGGTGGGTGTCGCTGGAGGCATCGGGCGGCTGCCCGACGCGCTGCCGCTCCTTGCGGTCGCGTACGCGGCCTGGCTGTTGTTCTGGTTCCCGAAGGTTGAGGTCGACGCCGAGGCGGTCACCCTGGTCAATCCGTTCCGGACTGTCAGCGTGGGCTGGAACGCGCTGATCCACGTCGACACCAAGTACGCGCTGACGCTGCTCACGCCGCACGGCCGCTATTCGGCATGGGCCGCGCCGGCACCCGGTGTTGTGTCCAGCCTGCGTGACGCCCGCACCTCCACCAAGGCCGAGGAGCGCGAGGGCGGAAACTGGAAGTCCATCCGCCCCGGCGACCAGATCGGCAGCGATTCGGGGGCCGTGGCCCACGTGATCCGGACCCGCTGGCAGGCCATGGCCGACCGGGGTCAGATCAACGTGGACGAGACGCAGGCCAACCGCCCCGTGGTGAGGTTCCACTTCGTTCATGTCGGCCTCCTCTTGGTGCTCGTCGTCGCCTGCTTCGTGGTTCCCGCGCTGTAGCCGCCTCGCCCGGTCCGGATCCGCCGCGTGCGGCGGGTCCGGACCGGCCACGGGGCTACGGCCGCGGCGCGTCCGGATTCGGGGAGACCGCCGTGGGGGCCGTGCCCTGCATCTGGACGTCCTTCGCCCGCTTGGCGTTGAACTTCTTCTGCCGGGGATCGAACGCATCGCGCAGGCCGTCGCCAATGAAGTTGATGCACAGGCAGATGGTCACGATGAACAGGCCGGGCCACCAGAACAGCCAGGGACGCGTCGTGAACGCCTCCTGGTTGTTGCTGATGAGCGAGCCGAGCGACACGTCCGGAGCCTTCACGCCCAGGCCCAGGAAGGACAGCGACGTCTCGAGCAGGATGGCCGAGGACATCAGCAGTGTGACGTTGACGATGATCACGCCGACCGCGTTGGGCAGGATGTGCTTGAACATGATGCGCGTGTTCGAGGCGCCCGCGATCCGCGCCGCGTCGACGAACTCGCGCTCCCTCAGGCTGAGGAACTCGCCGCGGACCAGGCGCGAGAGCCCTGTCCAGATGATGAGGCCGACGAACACGCCGAGCGCGACGGTGGCCATGTTTCCGGTGACCTTGTCTCCGGCGATGCGGCCCAGAACGGCGGCGAGGATGATCAGCGGGATGATGATGATGATGTCGACGATGCGCATCAGGACGGCCTCGATCCAGCCGCGGAAGTAGCCGGAGACCGCGCCCACCACAACGCCGAGGAACCCGCCGACAGCGCCGATGATGAACATGATCATGATCGACTGCTGGGCTCCGCGCATGGTCATCGCGAAGTAGTCGCGGCCGATGCGGTCCTGGCCGAACGGGTGCTCGCCCCAGTTGAAGAGGTGGACGAACGTCGGTGCCCCGTTGTTGACCTCGGCGGAGAACTGGGTGTGGTTGTACTTCCACCAGCCGGGAATGCCCACGAACCCGATCGAGGTGAACGCCATGATGACGATCAGGACGAAGACCACGATGCTGCCCACGGCGGCGGTGTTGCCGAAGAAGCGCTTCCGAACGATGGCGCCCTGCGACAGGCCCTTGGTCGCTGCCTTGGCCGGGGCCGGCGAGGGTGCCTGCCCCGTCGGGATGGTTGTGTTTGGAGCTGTCATGCTTTCACCCTCACTCGCGGGTCGAGAACGGAGTACACCAGGTCGGCGACGAGGTTGAAGACGAGCGCGAGGATGCCCGTCACCAGGAAGACGCCCATGACCGGGTTGGGATCGGGAATCGGCGTCAGCGATTTGACGAAGAGTTCGCCCATTCCGGTGAACGCGAAGACGCGCTCGGTGATGACGGCGCCGCCGATCAGGCCGCCGATGTCGAAGGCGACCAGCGTCGCCAGCGGGATCAGCGCGTTGCGGAACGCGTGGCGCATCACGACCGTGCGCTCGGGCAGGCCCTTGGCCCGCGCCGTGCGGATGTAGTCCATCTGCATGATCTCCAGCATGGAGGCGCGCGAGTAGCGGCTGTAGCCGGCAAGGGAGACGAGCATCAGGGCGATCGTCGGCAGCAGCATGTGCGTGAAGGTGTCCAGCCCATGGATCCACCAGTCGCCCTCGAGGTTCGGGGTCGAGGCGCCGACGGTCGCGATAGGGCGTCCGCGGATGCGTGAGTTGGAGAAGTACTCGGGCCAGGTGACCATAAACCGGTCCAGGACGATCAGCCCGCCCACGATGAACGCCGTGACGGATGCCGTGCGCATGCTCTGGCCGCGGTCGTAGCCTCCCATCAGCCAGCCGACGAGACAGCCGACGACGATGGTTCCCACGGCCAGCAGCACCATCATCAGCGCGGTCGCCTGGCTGAACAGCGGGTTGAGCAGGTAGTAGAACACGAGGCCGATCGGGACCATCAGCAGCGCCGAGTAGAGGGCCTTCTTGTTCTTGACGCCGGCCATCAGCTGTGTGACCACGAAGGCGACGCCGGCTCCGGAGAGGGCGATGAGGATGGGACCGAGGCCCGGCGCGCTGAACCAACCGGTGGCCGACATCGCCAGCATCAGCGCGGCGGTGGCCGCGGCGCCGATGACGAAGGTCAGGCCGCGCTTTTTCCAGCTGCCGGCGGAGAACACCAGCACGACGACGCCGATGAACAGCGACGTGATGATCACCGCGGTGGGGGTGAAGACCGGTTCGGCCAGGAAGTTGTTGAAGCCGATCGCACCGTATTCCTTGAGCAGGACGGCCAGCCAGAAGATCGGCAGGGAGAAGAAGAGGAACGCCATGAAGGTGACGGAGTAGTCCAGCGAGCTGTACTGGCGCAGGGCGGTGATGACGCCGAGGGAAATGCCGATGATGATCGCGAGGACCGTGGCGGCGGTCACCAGGAGGATGGTCTGTCCCATCGCCCGGCCCAGGGCGGCGGTGACGGGGTCGCCGACGAGGTTGACGCCGAGATCGCACCTGCCCACAAAGGGAACCACACACTGGACGGCGCCACCGAGCCATTGGAAGTAGCGGAGCGGTGCCGGAGTGTTCAGGTTCAGCGAGTCCGTGCGCTGGGCTATCAGGGCTTCCTTGTTGGGCAGTCGGCTCTCACGCAGGTCGCTGAGGGGGTCGCCCGATGCGGCCGTGAGGAGATAGACGAAGAAGGATGCCCCGAAGAGGATAAGCACGGCGGTGATGAGGCGCCGGACGATGTACGTCACCATAAAAATGAACCTCGAGTTCGGGTCTCCGGGAGTGTCCCGGGTATGTGAATCGTTGTGTGGCGCTGCCCCGACCCGCGGAGAAACGGGCCCGTTGCGGGAGTGGGGCGGCGGCGTCGTCGGCGGATTTCCACCGGCATCAGGAAGCGCCGGGACCAAGTACTTCGGTCCCGGCGCCCCTGGTTATCCCTGGATGCGGGGGATGGTGCTACTGCTTAAGGCTCCACTCCCAGAAGTTCCACCAGACGCCGGTCTGGTTGGGCATCGACTTCAGGCCCTCGACCGAGGTGCTGTAGGCGTCCAGGTTCTTGGCCTGGAAGAGCGGGAGGCCGTAGGCGTCCTCGAAGAGGTGCTTGTCGATCTCCTGCTGGATCTCGGTCTGGCGTGCCGGGTCCGGGGTCGAGATGATCTCGTCCGCCAGCGCGTCGACAGACTTGTTGGAGTAGGCGCTGTAGTTGCCGCCGCCGCCGGTCTTGAAGATCTGCGGGACGCCGGAGACACCGACGCCCGGGGAGATCCAGCCGAAGATGGAGGCGTCGTACGTGCCGTCGCCCAGCTTGTCGCCCCACGCGGCGTCGCCGCCGTCTTCGATCTTGAAGCCGGCCTGCGTGGCGGACTCCTCGATCAGCGCGTAGGTGTCGACGCGGTTCGGGTTGCCGGAGTTGTAGAGGATCCGGACCGTCGGGGTCTTGCCGTCAAGGAGTTCCTTGGCGCCGGCGATGTCCGGCTCGGCGTACTCGGAGGAACCGTTGGCCTCCACCGAGCCCGCGTAGCCCTCGTTGGCCGGGACGAACATCTGCGAGTCCAGCGGGACCGCTTCGTTGTCCAGGTCGCCGACAACCGAGTCGACGATCTGCTTGCGCGGAATCGTCTTGAGGAACGCCTCGCGAACCGCCTTGTCCTTGAACACTTCGCTGTTGAACGACAGGTCGAGGTGGTCGTAGGAGAGCTGCTCGTCGACGTTCACCGCGACGGTGTCGCCGATGGCCTCGATCTGCTCGAGCGTGTCGGACGACGGCTGCGGCGCGATGATGTCCGCCTCGCCGTTCTTGAGTGCCGCGATCTGCGCCGGCGCCTCGCCGATGTACTTGACCACGATGCTGTCGACCTTGGGCTGCGGTCCCCAGTTGAACTTCTCGTTGCGGACGAGGGTCATGGACTGGTCCGCGACCATGTCCTTCACCATGAACGGTCCGGAAGCGACCAGGAGGTCGGGATCGCTCGGGAGCGTCTTGGTCTCGTAGCCGGTGTTGTAGAAGTCGGCGACCTTCTTGACGGTCGCGTTGGCCTTCGCCGGCTTCTCCGGGTCGCCCTTGGGGGTCTCGAGAATGAGCTTGGACAGCTCCTCCGTCGTGATGTCCGCCTTCTTGGCCGCGATGTGCGCCGGGGTGGTGATGCCGAAGGCAATCTCCCAGTCGGCGAACGGCTTCGTGTACTCAAGGGTGACCGAGCGGTTGTCGTCGCCGACGACCGGGGTCTTGGTCAGGCCGAGTCCCGTGGTGTCGCCCGCGTAGTTGAAGTAGGAGGTACCCGACTCGACTTCGCCGTTTTCGTCGAGCTTGGCGTCGTCGAAGTGGCCGGAGAAGACCGCCCAGGCGAACAGCATGTCGTCGGCGTCGATCGCTTCGCCGTCGGACCAGGTGACGCCCTCGTTGATCGTGTACTTCACCGTGAACGGATCCTCGGAAACCACTTCGTAGTTACCGAACTGCTCGTTCTTCTGGACCTTGAGGTCGTTGGTGATGTAGTTGAAGTCCCACTGGGTCGTGTAGGCGATCTTCGAGTTGATGTCCGTGTTGCCATTCGGCGTGTCCGGGTTGAGCGAGCTGAAGATGTTGGTCTCCACCACACGGATTTCGCCGCCGCTTGCAGCTTCGCTGCCCGCGGACGACGAGTTGTTGGTGCCGGTGCTTGCAGCGCAGGCGCTCAGCGCCATAGCAGCCGCGGCGCCTACGGCAACAGCCTTGGAAATACGCGTCAAACGCATTCCGCCTCCTTGGTTTATAGGTGTGTTTTCAAGCCAAGCTCTGCACTTGCCCCCGACGCATCCGCTGGACGTGGCGCGTCTCACAAGCAGAAACTTTAGACTGACAAGTCCGGTCTTGGATATAAAAATCTCGTTTCAGAATGCGATGTTATGGAGTCGCAACTTTAAGCGGGGTAGGTCACTTTTGCATCAGCAGAGTCCCGGACTGGCGGGGATCCGCGGGGAATCAAGGATTTGCTTCACATTGGGTTTCGCCAACTAGTCGGCTTCGCGGCGATTGGCCATTACCGGCAGGTAGTCAAAATTGTTAACCTGTCCGGGCGTGTCACGGTTTCGGAGGCGCCGCACGGTCTCGGCTATGCTCCGGCCTCTTCCGCGGTCCGCTGCAGTCTTGCGCGGTATGCGGCCCACCACTCCCGGTCCCCGCCGGGGAGGTTGCTGGTGCCCTCGCGCAGGCCGGCCGCGCCGTCGAGCGTTTCCCGCACGACGTCGGCATGGCCGGCGTGGCGCGCGGTCTCGGCTATCACGTGGACCAGGACGAGGTGCAGGGTGACGTCGCCCCGGGAGCCCCACCACGGAACATGTCCCGCTGCGTCGAGGTCCCGCTCCGCGATCGTCTGGTCCGCGAACGCCCACGCCCGCCTGTAGAAGGCGACGATGTCCGCGGGCGACTCGTCCGCCGTCGCCCACATGTCCGCGTTGTCCTCGGCGTCTTCGTCGGTCCACGGCATGGGCTCGGAGGAGGGGCGGCCGAAAACCTCGCCGAAGTAGCCGAACTCGATGCTTGCCAGGTGCTTGACCAGCCCCAAGAGGTTGGTCCCCGTGGGGGTGGCCGGCCAGCGCAGGTCCCGCTCCCCCAGCCCCTCGAGTTTCCATAGCACGGCGTCCCGCTGGGTTTGCAGGTACCTGTGCAGCATGTCCTTGGCGTCTTCCATGGGGCCAGACTAAGGGAACCCCTGCCGACCGGTCACGGATCGCGGCGACACCACGGCCTCGGGCGGCGCGGGCGCCCCGGCGATCAGAGCTCCACCGCGCCGTCGATCAGCTCCCGCAGGATGTCCGCGTGGCCCGCGTGCCGCGCGGTCTCCTCGATCAGGTGCACGACGATCGAACGCAGCGGATCGAGGCCGTCTTCTCCGGGATTGGGAACGGCCGCCAGGGTGTCCAACCCGTCGGCGGCCCGCACGATCGCGTCGCTGCGGACACATGCCACCCGGTAGGCCTCGACCAGGTCCGCACGCTCGTCGACCACCATGGACTCGTCCGTGGAGATGGGCTCGTCGAGGAACACCCGCCGCAGCCAGTGCTCCTCGACCCAGGTGAGGTGCTTGATCAGGCCGAGAAGTGTGGCATGGGCGCCAGACTATCCGGCCCGCTCCCCGATGGCCATGGCGCCGACGGGGAGGACTAGACGTTGAAGCGGAACTCCACGACGTCGCCGTCCTTCATGACGTACTCCTTGCCCTCGATGCGGGCCTTGCCGGCAGACTTCGCCGCGGCGACCGACCCGGCGGCGACCAGGTCGTCGAAGCCGATCACCTCGGCCTTGATGAAGCCGCGCTGGAAGTCGGTGTGGATGACGCCCGCGGCCTGCGGTGCCGTATCCCCCTTGTGGATGGTCCAGGCGCGTGTTTCCTTGGGGCCGGCCGTGAGGTAGGTCTGCAGGCCCAGGGTCTCGAAGCCGACGCGGGCCAGCTTGTCCAGCCCGGACTCGGCGTAGCCGGCGTCCTCGAGCATCTCTGCGGCCTCCTCCTCGGTCAGCTCGGCCAGCTCGGACTCGAACTGGGCGTCGAGGAAGATGGCCTCAGCGGGAGCGACGAGGGCGGAAAGCTTCGCCTGCATCTCGGCGTCGGCCAGGCCGGCCTCGTCGGTGTTGAAGACGTAGATGAACGGCTTGGTGGTCATCAGCTGCAGCGGCGCGATCTCCTCGAGGTCCACCTTGGCGGCGGCGGCGCCGGCGAACAGGGTCTTGCCCTCCTCCAGCACCTTCTGCGCGGCCTTGACGGTCTCGATGAACGACGCCTCGATCTTCTTCGCGCGCAGTTCCTTCTCAAGGCGCGGCATCTGGTTCTCGATGGTCTGCAGGTCTGCCAGGATCAGCTCCGTGGAGATGGTCTCGATGTCCGACGCCGGGTTCACCTCGCCGTCGACGTGAACCACGTCGGAGTCCTCGAACGCGCGGGTCACTTGGCAGATCGCGTCCGCCTCGCGGATGTTGGCCAGGAACTTGTTGCCCAGGCCCTCGCCTTCGGAGGCGCCCTTGACGATGCCGGCGATGTCGACGAACGAGACGGTCGCCGGCAGGATGCGGTCGGAGGAGAAGATCCCCGCGAGGACCTTGAGCCGCGCGTCCGGGAGCGGCACCACGCCCACGTTCGGTTCGATGGTCGCGAACGGGTAGTTCGCCGCCAGCACCTGCGCGCGGGTCAGTGCGTTGAACATGGTGGACTTGCCGACATTGGGCAGTCCGACGATTCCGATAGTTAGAGCCACGGGAGAAGAGTCTACCTGCCGCAATCTGTCGGTGGCGGCTGGCAGAGTGGTGACATGGACGCAATCGGTTGGATAGTGGCAGGTCTCACCTTCGTTTTGGGTGCGCTGGTCGGCGCGGCGGCCCTGTGGTGGTTCGGCGCGCGGGCGTCGCTGGCGGGGCTGCGCGAGGAGAACGACGACGCCGCGCGGCGCCTGGGGGACGCGGCGGCCGCTCTCGCCGCCGCCCACGCGGAGAAGCGCATGCTTCAGGGGCGCGTGGACGAGGACCGCGAACGCGGCAGGCAGGACCAGTCCGTGCTGCAGGCGTTGGCGCCCGTGGCCGAGAAGCTCCGCCAGGTCCAGACCCAGGTGTCCATCCTGGAGCGGGACCGCGTCGAACAGTTCGGCCAACTCAGCCAGCAGCTCGTTGTCGCCGCCGAACAGGACGCCGCGCTGCTGCGCACCACGGCCTCGCTGGCCGGCGCCCTGCGCAACAACGCCTCCCGCGGCACGTGGGGCGAAGTCCAGCTGCGGCGCGTTGTGGAGGCCGCCGGCATGCTCAACCACGTGGACTTCAGCGAGCAGACGACCACGCACACCGGGCAGCGCCCGGACCTGGTGGTGTCGCTCCCGGGCGGCAAGTCCGTCGCCGTGGACTCCAAGGTTCCGCTGGGGGCCTATCTCGAGGCGCAGGAGCTGGACACGGACGCGGATCCCGCCGCCCGCGTGCGGCAGCGCGAACTGCTGGCCGCCCACGCGAAGGCCCTGCGGTCGCACGTGGACGCGCTGGGTTCGAAGAAGTACTGGGAATCGGTGCCCGGCAGCCCGGAACTGGTCGTATGTTTCCTTCCGGCGGAATCCTTCCTCGCGGCGGCGCTGACCGCCGACGCCGGGCTGCTGGACTACGCCTTCTCGAGGAACGTGGCGCTGGCCTCCCCCGCCACCCTGCTCTCCATCCTCAAGGGCCTGGCGTTCGCGTGGCGCCAGGAACTGCTGACGGAGAACGCCAAGGCCCTGTTCGACCAGTCGCGGGAACTGTACGAGCGGCTGGGCACCATGGGCGGGCACGTCACGCGGCTCGGCAGCTCGCTGAAGGCCAGCGTGGAGAAGTACAACTCGTTCGTCGGCGCGCTGGAATCCCGCGTGCTGCCATCGGCGCGGCGGATCCAGGAACTCGATCCGGGACTCGGCGCGGATCCGTCGACCCGGACGACGCTGGAGGCACTCCCGCTCGAGGCGACGCCGCGGGTGCTCAGCGCGACCGAACTGCTGGACGAGAGGCAGTTCGCCGACAACGCGAGCCACGGAGACGTGCCGGGCAGGTCCGCCGCCGCGGGGTAGGCGCCGCCCCGGGCCGGACACTGCGACCCGCGGATGGCGGCTAGTTCGTGGGCCGGGAGCCGCGTCCGCCGAGCGCCACCGTGCCGTCGCCGGCTTCCTTCAGCTTGGCGCGCAGTTCCTTGGGAAGCGAGAACAGGATGTCCTCCTCCGCCGTCACGACCTCCTCGGCCGGGCCGAAGCCGTAGTCGGTCAGCAGGCTGAGCACGTCCCGGACCAGGACCTCGGGCACGGAGGCCCCGGAGGTCACGCCGACCGTGGCGACGCCCTCGAACCAGGTTTCGTCGATTTCGTTGGCGTAGTCCACGCGGTACGCGGCGCGGGCGCCGTATTCCAGCGCCACCTCGACCAGGCGAACTGAGTTGGACGAGTTGGACGACCCCACCACCAGCACCAGGTCCGCCTGCGGCGCGATCTTCTTGATCGCCGTCTGCCGGTTGGAGGTCGCGTAGCAGATGTCGTCGCTCGGCGGGTCCTGCAGGTTGGGGAAACGATCCCGGAGGATCCGCACGGTCTCCATCGTCTCGTCCACGGACAGGGTGGTCTGCGACAGCCAGATCAGCCTCTCGGGATCGCGGACCTGAATGGTCGCGGCCTCCTCCGGGTTGTTGACGATCTGCGTGTGCTCCGGGGCCTCGCCGTAGGTCCCCTCGACCTCCTCGTGCCCCTCGTGGCCGATCAGCAGAATTTCGTAGTCGTCCTTGGCGAAGCGGACGGCCTCGCGGTGCACCTTGGTCACCAGCGGGCAGGTCGCGTCGATGGTGCGCAGGTTGCGGTCCTCGGCCGACTGCACTACGGCGGGGCTCACGCCGTGGGCGGAGAAGATGACCAGCGCGCCCTCGGGAACCTCGTCGGTCTCCTCCACGAAAATGGCGCCGCGTTCCTCGAGCGTGGTCACCACATGCAGGTTGTGGACGATCTGCTTCCGGACATATACGGGCGGCCCGTAGTGCTCCAAGGCCTTCTCGACGGCGATGACGGCCCTGTCGACGCCCGCGCAATAACCGCGCGGCGCCGCGAGCAGGACGCGCTTGGGACCCTCGACGGGAGCGGCGGCCGCGACGTCCTCGGGGCTGCGCCGCCGGCGTGGGACCTGCGGCATGGGCACGGAGACCGGAACGGTGGCGGTGGTAGGCATGCCTTCAATTCTAGCGGGTCGGACGCCGACGGCTCAGGGCGTGGGTCACCATCGAGACGACCACCACAACGGCACCGGCGGCCGCGGTCCACGCCCCCCAGGGAACCAGCTCCGTCCCGAGCCCCGACACCAGCGTGTCCCGGACCAATCGGGCCAGCGGATCGCCCCCGGGGTCGGTGCCCGCGGCCGCTCCGGACGCCGCCAGGTCGGCGGCCCACAGCCAGGCGGCCAGCCCCGCTCCCCCGGCGACCGCTCCGCCGAAGGCCAACGCCAGCCAGCGGCGGCGTCCCGCCACGGCGAGTGCCAGCAGGCACACGGCCGCCGATCCCGCCGCGTACCACCCCCACTGCCCGGCCTGCGCCACGGCCGCCGCGATGGGCCGCTGCAACGGGTCGTCCTCCGCGGGCACGCCCAGGTCCACACCGACGGTCTGGTCCGACGAAACGCCCTCAACGAGAGCACCCAGGCCGAAGGCTCCAGCCGCATCCCTCAATTGCTCGTAGCCGAGGGACACGATGGGTCCGAGGTCCAGGACCACGCCGGCGTTGTCCGCGGTTCCCTCCTGGACCATGCCGAGTTGGGCCACGTAGTCCTCCCGCGTCAGGTCGATGCTCTGAAGCCACGCGTCCTCGAATCCGGGGGCCGCCGCCACCTTCTCGACCGCCGCGGTGGCCGCGCGTTCGAGCAGCGGCTCGGCCGCCGAGGGCAACGCGATCTGCCCGGGGACCTGCTCCGTGATGGCGGCCACCAACCGCGGCGCCAAGGCTTCCGCCAGCGCCGGATCCTTCGCCAAGGGGCCGGCAATGCCCCGCATGGGTCCCGCGGTCGTGGCCAGTCCGTCCACGAACGCGCCGGCGACGCCCAGGCAGGCCAGGGTGGCGGACGCCAGCATCAGCAGCGACGCAAGAATGGCGCGCATTGAGGCTCCCTTCAGGGGCCGCCGGGGGTGGCTTGCCCGTTTTGTCCCACCTTACTGATATTGATTGGGGGATCGGATTTACCGGTCCACTCGCACCAAAGCACAGGGAGGACTGCCGTGGACGACCAACGTGCGGACGTTTCCTCGCTGCCCGCGACGGCAGCGGAGACCACGCCGGATTCGCCCTGGCCGTTGCGCGTCTTCTCCGAGAAACTCAAGGCGCACATCGAGCGGTCGCCCGACGTCTGGATCGAAGGCCAGCTCCTCGAGGCCAACATCCGCAACGGACACGCCTACCTGACCATGCGCGACGTCGACGTCGAGTACTCGCTGTCGGTCAACGTCTGGGCGTCGGTGATGCGGACCCTGGACTCCCGGCCGGAGGTCGGCGCCCGGGTGGTGGCGCGCGTGCGCCCCAACCTGTATCTGAAGACCGGGCGGCTCTCCATGACCGCCTCCGACCTGCGCCCCGTGGGCCTCGGGGACCTGCTGGCCAGGCTGGAGCGGCTCCGCCAGTCCCTGGGCGCGGAGGGCCTCTTCGACCCTGCCCGCAAACTGCCCCTGCCCGTGCTCCCCCACCGCGTCGGGCTAATCACCGGCCGCAACTCGGACGCGGAGAAGGACGTGGTGCGCAACGCGTCGCTGCGGTGGCCCGGTGTGGAGTTCGAAATCCGGAACACGGCCGTCCAGGGCGTCAACGCCGTCCGGGAGATCGTTGCCGCCCTGCGCGACCTCGATGCGATGGAGTCGGTCGACGTCATCGTGATCGCCCGCGGCGGCGGCGCCCTCGAGGACCTCCTGCCGTTCAGCGCCGAGGAACTGGTGCGCGCCGTCGCCGCCGCCGGCACGCCGGTGGTCAGCGCGATCGGGCACGAGGCGGACCGGCCGATCCTGGACGACGTCGCCGACGTGCGCGCCTCCACCCCCACCGACGCGGCCAAGCGGATTGTCCCGGAGGTCGGCGAGGAGCGGAAACGGATCGAACAGGCCCGGCTCCGCCTGGACCGCGCTGTGCACCAGTTCGTCGAACGCGAGTCCCACCGCGTCGAGTCGCTGCGGAGCCGGCCCGTGATGGCCAATCCCGCGGGCATGGTCGACGTGCGCGCAGAGGACGTCGCCCGGTGGCGGGGCCGTTCCCTCCAGTCCATGCGCAACGCGCTGGCCCGCGGGTCCGACGCCGTCGCCCACTTGCGCGCGCAGGTGCGCGCCCTGTCGCCGCAGCAGACCCTGGACCGCGGCTACGCCGTGGTCCAACGCGCCGGCGGTGCGGTCGTGAGGGACCCGGCCGAGGCGCCCGCCGGCACCGAACTCGCGGTGCGGGTCGCGCGCGGACGCTTCGCCGCCGTCGCACTGGAAACCACCACCGAAGGGACACCCCATGACTGAGAACCAGCCCAACGCGGACGTCGCACAGCTGAGCTACGAGCAGGCGCGCGAGGAACTGGTCGCCGTGGTCTCCCAGCTGGAGGCGGGGGGCGTCAGCCTGGAGCAGTCGCTGACCCTGTGGGAGCGCGGCGAGGCCCTGGCCGCGCGTTGCGAGGCGTGGCTGGAGGGGGCGCGGCGGCGCCTGGAGGCAGCGCGGAACGGCGCCGGCGAGACACCGGACGCGTAGCGCGCGCTAGTCGGTTGACGCGGCGAGCCTCCGCTTCTGCTCCTCGACGTCGAACGTGGCCGGCGGCCACCGCGGGTCGATGTCCGCGAGAGCGTCGATGAGCAGCTGCTGGACGGCGATGCGCGCGTACCACTTCCGGTCCGCCGGGACCGCGAACCAGGGGGCCTCGTCCGTGTCGGTGCGCCGGATCGCGGTCTGGTAGGCGTCCATGTATTCGTCCCAGCGTTCCCGCTCGTCGATGTCCGCCGGGTTGAACTTCCAGTACTTGTCCGGGCGCTCCAGCCGCTCGGCGAGGCGGTCCCGCTGCTCCGACTTGGAGATGTGCAGCATCACCTTGACCAGGCGGGTTCCGGACGCGGCCACCCTGGCCTCGAACTCGCGGATCGCCCCGTAGCGCCGTTCGATCTCCTCCGCCGGCGAGAGCTCCCGGACCCGGTGGATCAGCACGTCCTCGTAGTGGGACCGGTCGAAGACGCCGATGATGCCCGCCCCCGGAAGTTCCCTCTCGATCCGCCAGAGGAAGTCGTGGGACTGCTCCTCCTTCGTCGGCGCCTTGAACGCGCGGTGTCCCACCCCCTGCGGGTCGACGGCCCCGATCACGTGGCGCACGATGCCGCCCTTGCCGGCCGTGTCCATGGCCTGGAGGATCAGCAGCACACTCGCCTTCTCCCCGCCCCCGCGGGACGCGGCGAAGAATCGCTCCTGCAGCTCGCTGAGGACCCCGTCGGACGCGGCGAGGGTCGCAATGCCGTCCTCCTTGGCGCCGGAGTAGCCGGGAGAGGAGCCCGGGTCCACGGCATCCAGCCGGAGGTCCTTCCCGGCGCGCAGCACTTGGCCCGGCGGGACATCGAATCCCTTCGCGTCTCCGGGCGGGACCGGGGCGTCCTCGACCGCCACGGACCCGGGGCCGCTCTTGCCCTTGCCATTCTTGCCGTTCCCGTTTTTGCCGTTGCCGTTCCCGTTCTTCTTGTCTCCCATGCGCACACTATGCCACCGGCGGGGCGCGGAAGGGGAGGCCGTCAGACGCGGATGTCCTCCAGGTATTCGGCGATCCTGCCCACGGCGTCAGTGATGTCGCGGACGTTCGGCAAGGTCACCAGCCGGAAGTGGTCCGGGGCGATCCAGTTGAAGGCGCGGCCGTGCGAGATGAGGATTTTCTGCTGCTTCAGCAACTCGAGCGCGAACTGCTCGTCGTCGCGGATGTGGTAGACCTCGGGGTCCAGCTTCGGGAACAGGTACAGCGCGCCCCGCGCGGGCTGGCAGCTGACTCCGGGAATCTCGTTGAGCAGCCGGTGCGCCACATCGGTCTGCTCCTTCAGCCGGCCGCCGGGCAGGATGAGGTCGTTGATGGACTGGTACCCGCCAAGCGCCGTCTGGATGGCGTGCTGGGCCGGGACGTTGGCGCACAGCCGCATGTTGGTCAGGAGGTTGATGCCCTCGATGTAGTCGCCGGCGAGGTGCTTGGGACCGGAGATCGCCATCCACCCCGCGCGGAAGCCGCACACGCGGTACGCCTTGGACAGCCCGGAGAAGGTCAGGATCAGGACGTCGTCTGCCAGCGACGCGGTGTTGATGTGCACGGCGTCGTCGTAGAGGATCTTTTCGTAGATCTCGTCGGAGAAGACCACCAGGTTGTGCCTGCGCGCCAGTTCCAGCATCCCCTGGAGGATGTGCTTGGGGTACACCGCGCCGGTCGGGTTGTTGGGATTGATGATGACCATGCCCTTGGTGCGCGGGGTGATCTTCGCGGCCATGTCCTCCAGGTCCGGCAGCCACCCCTCCTCCTCCACGTTGAGGTAGTGCACCGGCGTGCCGCCCGCCAGCGAGACGGAGGCCGTCCAGAGGGGATAGTCGGGGGCCGGGATCAGGATTTCGTCGCCGTTGTTCAGCAGCGCGTTCAGGCTGAGCGTGATGAGCTCGGAGACCCCGTTGCCGAGGTAGATGTCGTCCACCCCGATGGTCTGGATGCCGCGCGTCTGGTAGTACTGCGAGACGGCCGTCCGCGCCGAGAAGATGCCGCGGGAGTCGCTGTAGCCCTGGGCCGTGGGCAGGTTGCGGATGATGTCCACCAGGATCGCGTCCGGCGCCTCGAAGCCGAACGGCGCGGGGTTGCCGATGTTGAGCTTCAGGATGCGGTGGCCCTCGGCCTCCATGCGCTGGGCGTGCTCGAGCAGCGGTCCACGGATGTCGTAGAGGACGTTGTGGAGTTTGGACGACTGCTTGAATTCTGGCATTTTCCTAGCTTCTCACAGCGGCCGGGCGCGGCTGTGGATTGTGATCAATACAACGCGAGGCGCCGCCTCCGCACCCCCTGACGGGGATACGACGGCGGCGCCTCGTCGCCTTTCCCGCGCTGCCGCGGGCCCCGCGCTACTGGGTGAAGCCCTTTTCCTGGAGCCACTCGGCGGCCGCCTCGGCGGGCTCGAGCTTGGCGTCCCCGGAGACGGAGCGGTTCAGGTTGATCAGGTCCTCGGTGGTCAGCTCCGCGGACACGCGGTTGATCTGCTCGGCCGCGGCCTCGTCCACCACGGACGAGTTGACCAGCGGGAGGACCTGCTGGGCGATGAAGTTGTTCTTCGGATCCTCCAGCACCACCAGGGAGTTGTCGGCGATCGAGGGGCTGGTGGTGAAGATGTCCGCCACCTGCACCTGGTCGCTGATGAGCGCCTTCACGGTCAGCGGTCCGCCGCCGTCGGCGATCGGCTCGAAGGCCTTCGGCGTGCAGGAGTACTTGGACTCGAGCCCCGGGAGGCCGTAGGCGCGGGTCTTGAACTCCGGCGGCGCGCCGATGGTGAGCTCGCCGCAGACCTTCGCCAGGTCCTCGATGCTCTTGAGCGAGTACTTGGTGGCGGTGGCGGAGGTGACCACGAGCGAGTCCTTGTCCTCGGCCGAGGACGCTTCCAGGACACCGAGGCCCTCGGGAAGCGCGTCGTCCAGCGCGGTGCGGATGTCCCCGGCGGAAACCTCGGTGGCGTCGGCGCTGAAGAAGAGCAGCAGGTTGCCGGAGTAGTCCGGCACCACGTCGGCGGAGCCGTCCTTGACGGCCTCCACGTAGGCCTCGCGCGCGCCGATGCCGGGCTTGGTGGTTGCCTCGATGTCCGCGGCGTTGAGCGCGCCGGCGTAGAGCTCGGCGATGATCTGGCTCTCCGGGAAGTCCGCGGAGCCGATCACCAGCGGGCGGTCGACGCCGCTCGCGGTGGCCTGCGGCGCGTCCGTGGCCAGCGGGTCGCCGCCTCCGCCGCAGGCTGCGAGGGACAGCGTCGCGGCAAGCCCGGCGGCGAGGCCGAAGGCGGCACGGGTGCGGAAGCGCGGTCGGGAAGTGGGGGTCTTGCGGTTCATGGTTTTCCTCCGGAATGTGTGGCAAGGCCCGGCGAGACGGCAAACTTCTGAACTACCGCCAGCACCGCATCAACAACAATAGCCAAGATGGCGATGGTCACGGCACCGCCCAGAACCTGACCGTAGTCCCGCACGGCGATGCCGTCCATCAGGAACCGCCCCAGCCCGCCCAGGTTGATCACGGCGACGACGGCGACGGTCGCCAGGATCTGCAGGACCGCCAGGCGCAGCGCCCCCATCAGGACGGGCAGCGCGTTGGGCACCTCCACGCGGAAGAGCACTTGCGGCTCAGTCATTCCAACGGCCCTCGCCCCGTCCACCACCTGCTTCGGAACGGCACCGATGCCCGCCGCGGTGCCCGCCAGCAACGGGGGCACGGCAAGCAGGACCAGGGCCCAGATGGGCGGCATCACGCCGAGCGTGCCGGACAGCAGGATGAACAGCGTGACCATGCCCAGGGTCGGCAGCGCGCGGAGCATGCCGGCGGCCGCCACCACGCCAACCCGGCCGCGGCCCGTGTGTCCCACGTACAGGCCGATGGGCAGGGCGATCGCCAGGGCGATCGCCAGCGTCAGCCCCGTGTAGGCGATGTGCTCGCCGGTCCGCACCCAGATGCCCCCGGGTCCGGACAGCGTCCCGGGGCGTGAGAGCCAGTCGGCGAACTGGTCCACGGGACCGGCGGGAAGCCGGACGCCCCTCACGCCGCGCTCCCGACGTGCGCCGGGACCACGACGGCGGCCACGGCCACCGGGACCGAGGAACGCGCCCAGGGGGTGGTCAGCCGCTGCAGCCCAACGAGCGCGAGGTCCATGACCAGCGCCAGCAGCAGGGTGGCGACAATGCCCACCATGATCTCGAACGGGAAGTTGCGCCGCAGGCCGTCCATAAAGAGCGTGCCCAGGTTCTCGATCCCGATCAGCGCGCCAACGCTGACCAGCGAGATGTTGCTGACGGAGACCACGCGGAGCGCCGGGAAAAGCACGGGCAGCGACAGCGGCAGGTCCACGGCGAAGAAGCGCCGGAACGGCCTGTAGCCCATGGCGTCCGCGGCGCGCAGGATGTCCGGGTCCACGGACTCCAGAGCGTCGGCGGCGCTGCGCACCAGCAGGGCCACCGCGTACATGGTCAGCGCGACGATGACGTTGGCGGGGTCCAGGATCTGCGTCCCCAGCACGGCGGGCAGCGCCACGAAGAGGGCCAGCGATGGGATGGTGTAGAGCAGTGCGCTGAGCTGGATCACGGTGCCGCGCACGGCACGGCGGCGGCGCGTCCCGTTCGCCCGCACGGCGCGCGCCAACGGCACCGAGATCAGCGCCGCGAGCAGCAGGGGCAGGATGGACTGGACCAGGTGCGAGCCGGAGAGTTCGAGCACGCGGTCCAGGTTCCGGCTAAGCCATTCCATGGGTCCCCGTTTCCGCGTCGGAGCGCTCGAGCGCCGAGACGACGTCGGAGGCGCGCGCCACTCCCGCGTCCCGGCCGTCCGCGTCGGTCCCGACGGCGATCCGTCCCGGCGAGGCGAGTGTGGCGTCCAGCGCGGCCCGCAGCGAACCGGAGACCGGGAAGCGGATCGCGGAGGCCAGCGCCCCGTCGTCGAAGCCGTCGAGGGGGTGCAGCGGGACCGACGCCGCGTGTTGGAAGGACAGCGCGCGGAAGCCGCGGTCGCGTCCCACGAAGCGGGCCACGAAGTCGTTGGCCGGCGCGGTGAGCAGTTCCTCGGGCGGCGCGAACTGGTGGAGCACTCCCCCGGTGCCGAAGACGGCCACCTTGTCGCCGAGGAGCACGGCCTCGTCGATGTCGTGCGTCACGAACACGATGGTCTTGGACAGCTCGGCCTGCAGCCGCAGGAGTTCCTTCTGCAGTTCCCCCCGAACCACGGGATCGACGGCGCTGAACGGCTCGTCCATCAACAGGACGGGCGGATCGGCGGCGAGCGCGCGGGCAACGCCGACGCGCTGCTGCTGGCCTCCGGAGAGCTGCCCGGGGTAGCGGTCCGCCAACGCCGGATCCAGCCCCACGCGCTCCAGCAGGCCGCCGGCCGCCGCGCGGGCCGCGGACTTGGAGACGCCGTTGAGCCGGGGAACCGTGGCCACGTTGTCCGCCACGGTGCGGTGCGGCAACAGTCCACCCTGCTGCATCACGTAGCCCATGGAGCGCCGCAGTTCGTGCGGCGGCACCGTGGAGACGTCCCGTCCGTCCACCTCGATGGTCCCGGAGGTCGGATCCACCATGCGGTTGATCATGCGCAGCGAGGTGGTCTTGCCGCACCCCGAGGGCCCGACGAAAACGGTGATCTGCCCGGCCGGCACGTGCAGGTTGAGCCCGCTGACGGCGGGCGCACCGCCGTCGTACCGCTTCTCGATGTTCCTGAAGTGGATCATGTGCTGCCCTCCGACTGGTTGGCGTGGTAGAGGCCGAGCGCGTGGTCCACGCGCGTGGTGCGTTCGAGCTTGGCGACGTCCGCGAGGTCGAACCACGCCGCCTGCGTGGTGGTGCCGTCCGCCTCGTGCGCGAGCTCGCCGCCGACGATTTCCGCGCGGTACACCACGGCGACCGTCTGCAGCGGCCGCGCCGCGTTGTGCAGGCGCAGCTCCGCGGTGACGTGGCCCGAGTCCACCCCGAGAAGTCCGGTCAGGCGGACGTCGTAGCCGGTTTCCTCCGCGACCTCGCGCACGGCCGCGTCCTCGATGGCCTCCCCCAGCTCCACCCCGCCGCCCGGCAGGGTCCAGCGCGGGGAGAACTCGGGGGCGGACGCGCGCATGTCCCAGAGCGCCAGCAGTATCCGGCCCTCGCGCACGACGACGCAATAGGCCGCAAGCCGGGTGTCGAACCCGCGGTACGGGACCGCCTCAGAGCTGGTCATTTGACCAGCGTACTGTCCGGGACGCGCCCCGTGGAGCGGCGCGGCGTGGACTGTGGTGGAATATCTCCATGCCCCCCGCACCGCATAGCCCGGCCACGGTTGCCCTCGACGACGTCGACCGCCGCATCATCGACGAGCTGCTCGCCGATGCGCGGATCAGCAACGCCGCCCTGGCTGAGAGGGTGGGGATCGCGCCGTCGACGGCGCTGCTGCGGACGCGGCAACTGGTGGAGCGCGGCGTCATCCTGGGCTACCACGCCGAGCTGTCGCTACCGGCCGTGGGCCGAGGCGTTCAGGCCCTCATTGCCGTGAAGCTCCGCGTCCACGACCGCGTGGAGATCGACAGGTTCACATCGAAGGTGCCGGGACTGCCCGAGGTGCTCTCGATGTTCCACGTTTCCGGCGGCACGGACTACCTGCTCCACGTGGCGGTCGCGTCCACGGACGCCCTGCGCGACTGGGTGCTGGACAACCTCGCCACCGAAAAGGCGGTCGGACACACCGAGACCACCCTGGTGTTCAACCACGTCAAGGGGCAGACGGGCCCGCTGCGCCCCTGACGGCTGTTGCCGCGGCAACGCCCAGGCACCCGAGTGCGCAGCACAAGGCAAATCCGTTCACGGCGGCCGGAAGGCCGAAGGCGGCGGCCGCGAGACCCAGGCCGAGCACCGGGACGGCGCTGCCCAAATACGTGACCACGTAGACCGTGCTGATCACTTGGGCGTGCTGGGCCGCCGGGACGCTGGCCGCGACGTCGTTGAACGCGCTGCGGAACGCCGCGCCCTGCGCCAGTCCCGCGAGGACGCTGGCGCCGACCAGCAGCTCGAGGCTGCGGAGCTGTCCGGCGACGGCCAGCAGCACGATCCCGGTCCCCATCAGGGCGAGCGCCGCGGGCAGCAGGCGGCGGTGCGCACGGCCGAAGAGCTGGCTCGTCGCCGAGGCGGCCAGCGTCAGGGCCGCGAGGACGCCGGTCAGCGGGCGGGACTCGATGCCGAACATTTGCGCGAAGTATGTGGGAGCGAGGGATAGCCCGAAGCCGAACAGCGAAAAGCTCAGGAACCCCACCACCGCGGCGGTCCAGAACTGGGGGCGGGCCTCTGCGCTGAGCCGCAACCTGCGCGGGCGAAGGGCCAGCGGCGCCCCGCGGCCCGGTGCCGGCGCCAGCGCGGGGCGGGCACGCAGCGCCCAGAGCGGGACCAGGATCGCCGCCAGCAGGACCCCGTGCACCAAGAACGGCGTGGCCGTAGGGGAAGGCAGGCCGCTGAGCAGTCCGCCGGCGACGGGCCCGGCCGCGACTCCCCCGGCCGAGGCCAGCAGCGTGAAGCGGCTGGCCCATTCCGGGTGCAGGGGCAGCAGCTCGCGCAGCGCCGCGCTGCTGGCGCCGGTCGCCAGCGCGATCGCGGCACCCTGCAGGGCGCGGCCGGCCACCAGCACGGACAACGAGGGGGCGAAGGCGAAGACGAGACCCCCGGCCAGTCCCACGCACACCGCCAGCACTAGCGCCGCCCGGCGCCCGATGTGGTCCGACCAGTGTCCGTAGAGGACCAGGCCGGCGATGAGCGCGAGCACGTAGGAGGAGAACGCCAAGGTGACCGCGAACGGCCCCAGGGCGAGTCGCTCCTGCAGCAACGGATAGATGGGGGTGGCCAGGTTGGCGCCGACCAGCAGCAGTGTCATCACCGCGCCCGTCAGGACCAGGCGGGTGCGCACGGAGGCGTCCCAGCCGTTCCGCGCGGCGAAGTCGCCGGTGGCGCGCATGCGCAGCTCATTGATGACGGTCATGGTGCCTTCCGGGTCCGGACGCCGTTCGGGTGCGGCCGGCGGGGGTCTCCAGCGGCCGCGAACAGTCCCAGTGTGCGCTCGGCGTGACCACGATGCGTCGAAACATGGTGCAGAATTGATCACAATCGTCAATATCCACCCCGACTGTGACGCGATGGGAATCAGAATGTCCAACCTGGACGACCTCGAGATCAGGCTCCTCCTCGCCCTCCTCGAGAACCCGAGGGCGCAGATCGGCGAGCTCTCGGAAACCCTCGGCGTGGCCCGGAACACGGTCCAGTCCCGGCTGCGCCGGCTGGACCGCGCCGGGCTGGTCCGCAACGGGGGCCGCGACGTCGACCTCACGGCGCTCGGCTTCGACGTCCTGGCCTTCATCACCATCGAGGTGGCCCACCGCGAGCTCGACGGCGTGATCGCCGCGCTCCGCCGCCACGAGCAGGTCCTGGAGGTCCACGAGATCTCCGGGCGCGGCGACATCTGGTGCCGCGTGGCCGCCCGCGACACGCACAATCTCCAGGCGGTCCTGCGCGCCATCCTGCGCATCCGCGGAGTCATCCGCACGGAAACGTCGCTTGCCCTGAGCGAACACATTCCCTACCGGGCGCAGCCCCTGCTCGGCAAGCTTGTTGACGGGGCCAGGCAGTAGGCTGGAGGCAAGCCCACCGCACCCGGCGACCCACAAGGAGGCGCCCCGATTGTCAGCCCTGGCCGAGCGTTTGCACGGCATCCTGACCGAACCACAGCCCAACCCCCTCGCAGCCCCCGCCGACGCGCAGGGTTGGCTGGAGCTCGCCTACGAGCGGGCCTACGGCGAGGACCACGACGGCGCCGTGCGCGCCGCCGAGGCGGGACTGGCGCTGTGCGGCGGCGACCCCGAATCGGGCGAGGGCATGGGAGATCCCGAGACGGCGCTGTCCCTCTGGGGCGTGGCGGCCTCCGTGCGCCACATGTCCGGGGAGGAGGACGCCGCGGCGAGCGCCGCCGGCGCCCGCGTGGCCCTGCTGCGCCGGCTGGGGCGCCCCCACCAGGCGGACCTCGAGGAGCACCTCGGCCCGCTGCTGTTCCGCGAACCGCGCCCCGAGGAGACCCCGGTCCTGGAGGCCGCCCTCGCCACCCACGCCGCCTCCGGCGCACCCGAATCCGTGCTGGCCGACGTCCGGCTGCCGCTGGCGGTGTGCCGCTACGAGGCCGGCGAGGAGTCGGCCATGGAGGACCTGGAGGCCTGCGCCTCCGCCTACCGCGAGGGCGGCCGCAGCGAAAGCGAGGCCGGCGCGCTGCTCTACCTGGCCCACGGCTATGCCAAGGCGGGTCGCCCGGAGGACGCCCTCCGCAAGGCCGACCAGCTGCTGGAGCTGCCCGTCAACAAGGCCATGCGCGCGGCCGTCTGGATGGTCAAGGCCACCGCCAACGCGGACCTGGACCGGCCGTTGGAGGCGGAGGGCTGCGCCGTTCGGGCGCTGGAACTCTACGCGGGGGCGGGGGTCCGCCGGGGAGCGGTCTCGGCCGCCGCGCTGGTCGCAAACCTGTCCTCGCTGTCGATGGACCAGGAGTCGGCCGTGACGGCCTGGCGCATCGCCGTCGAGCAGGCGGAGCGCGGAGAGTTCGGCGAGACCTGGGCCGTTCGCCTGGCCCTGGGCAACCAACTGCTGGAGGCGGAGGAGTTCCTCCTCGCCGAGGAGGTCCTGGACCACCTCGGCGCCTCCCTGGAGCAGAGCGGCAACTTTTCCGACCAGGCGCGGACGCTGATGTCGCTCGGGCACTGCCTGCGGCACCAGGAGCGCGACGAGGAGGCCCTTGCCGCGTGGGAGCGCGCGGCCAAGCTCTTCGAGGACCAGCAGTTGCCCGGCGACGCCGCCCGCGCCCTGCTGGCCGCCGGGACGTTGCTCTCCGGCGAGGACAACGCGTCCCTCACGCTGCCTTACTTCGAGCGGGCCATGTCCTTGGCCCGGCGCGCGTCGGACAGCGATCCGGGCGTCCTACCCCAGGCGCTGCACGCTCTGGGGCACGCGCTCTGCGAGGCGGGCGACCCCGACGGGCTGACCACGCTGGACGAGGCCATCCGCCTCGCCGACGAGCACGGCGCCGAATGGCACTCCGCGGACTTCCGCGACACCCGCGCCCGCAGCCTCTGGGCCCTCGGCCACGGGCCGGAGGCGGTGGCAGCGGCGCTGGAGGCGGCCGACCTGTTCCGGGAGGCGGAGGACGACGACGCCGGCGGGAACGCGGAGCTGTTCGCGGCGCACGTCCTGACGGAGACCGGCCGCGGCGAGGAGGCCGTCCCGCTGTACCGGCTGATCGCCGAGGAACACCGGGACAGCGTCGCGCACTTCTACGCGGCCCAGCGGGGGTTGGCCGAGGTGCTGGCCGGACAGGGGCTGCCGGTCCAGGCCGAGGAGGCCCGCCGCGCCGCGGAGGATGCCCTCCACGACAACGAGGCGGACCCCGACGGCGATCCGGGAGCCCCGTCGTCGTCACCGGACGACTAGCGTGACGTCCGCGGTCGGCGGTGCCCGAGCGGTCCTCTCATCCACGTCTCATGTGCCGCGGGTCTAATGGATCCCATGCTTCCCCGCACCATCCGCCCCCTGCTGGCCGCCGCCGTGGCCGCGTCGGTCGTCGCCATCGCCGTGCTGCTCGGCCTGGCCCTGGGCGCCCCGCAGCCCGTGGACCTCGGTCCTGGCCTGAGCGCCTCCGGGCCGACCGGCGAGAAGACGGCGGGGCCCTCGGCGCCGTCCTCGAGCGCGGCGCCCTCGACGGCGCCGCTGTCCTCGGCCAAACCCTCGTCCGCCAAGCCCTCGGCTTCTTCGCCCGCCGCGTCCTCCTCGGCCGACCCGTCGTCGTCGGCCACCAGACCGGCGGCCCCGAGCACCGCCGCGCCGGCGCCGCGGTCCCCCGAACCCGTGAGGCCGGCCCCGCCCGTCGAGTTCGACGACGACGACGATGATGACGGTGACGACGACGAAAACGACGGGGACGACTGATGCCGCCACGACCACCGCTGGCGTGGCTGGGAGGGCGCAGCTCGGTGGGCGCCCGCATCCTGGCCTCCATGGTGCTGCTGGCCCTCCTGACGCTGCTCGTGGCCGGAACCACGTCCTATGGCGTGCAGCGCGGGCAGGTGGCGGAACGGATCGACGATTCCCTGACCCGGTCGGTCCGCGAGTTCCGGGTGCTGGCCGAGGACGGCGTCGATCTGGAGACCGGGCGGCCGTTCACGACGGCCGAATCGCTGGTCTACGTGGCCATGCAGCGGACGCTGCCGGCCTCCAACGAGGGCCTGATGGCCCTGGATCCGCGCGGCGTCAAGTGGCAGGCGCCGGAGTCCGTCCAGCTTCGCCTGGAACAGGACAGGGAACTCGTCCGGGCGCTCGTGGGCGAGGGGCCGCCCGAACGGGTCGTCCTGCGCAACTTCGACACGGCGGCGACCACGTACCGGCTGGTGGTGGTGCCGGTGCAGCTTTCCTCCGACCAGCGGCCCATGCTGTTTGTCCTGGCCTACGACACCAAGGCGGCGCTCGACGAACTCAACCAGACCTACGCCGTGTTCTTCGCGGCCGGACTGGGATCGCTGCTGCTCGCGACACTGCTCGGCGGCGTGCTGGTGTCCCGGCTGCTGCTGCCGCTGCGCGAGCTGCGCCGGACGGCGGAGAACATCACCGAGCACGATCTCGACGAGCGCCTCGCCGTCTCCGGGACGGACGACCTGGCCGACCTCTCCCGCACGGTGAACCACATGCTGGACCGGCTGCAGCTCGCCCTGCGCTCCCAGCGCCAACTGCTCGACGACGTCGGCCACGAGCTGCGCACGCCGATCACCATCATCCAGGGGCACCTCGAGCTGCAGGACAACGCCGACGAGGACGACGTCGCGCAGACGCGCACCATCGCCTTGGACGAGCTGGACCGCATGACGCTGCTTGTGGAGGACCTCGTCACGCTGGCCAAGTCGGACCGCGCCGACTTCGTCGCCCCGGTCATGGTGGAACTCGACCACCTCCTTGACGACGTCCTCGACAAGGCGCGCGCCCTCGGGGACCGGCAGTGGATCGTTGAGCGCAGGGCGCACGGCGCCCTGGAACTGGACCAGCGGCGCATCACCCAGGCCATGCTGCAGCTCAGCCAGAACGCGGTGAAGTTCTCCGCCCCGGGCTCCACGGTGGCCCTCGGATCGTCGCTGCTAGGAGACCAGTTGCGGCTGTGGGTGCGCGACGAAGGCGTCGGCATCCGGCCCGAGGACCGCGAGGAGATCTTCAGCCGCTTCTCCCGCGGGAGCAACGGCAGCCGCGCGGAGGGATCGGGTCTCGGCCTGACCATCGTGCGGGCGATCGCCGTCGGCCACGGCGGAACCGTCCGCGTGCAGTCAACGCCCGACGTCGGATCGACCTTCTATTTGGACCTACCACTGAGGGGCTTTGTCTCCCCGCCGGAAGAAAGGGACGGGCATGAGCCAAATCCTGATTGTTGAGGACGAGGAACGCATCAGCGCGTTCGTTTCCAAGGGGCTGCGCTCCGCGGGATTCCAGCCCACCGTGGCCGTGACCGGCGCGTCCGGTCTGCACCTGGCGCAGACCGGTGACTTCGAGCTGGTCGTGCTGGACCTGGGCCTGCCGGACATGGACGGGTTCGACGTGCTGCGCGCCCTCCGCCGCGGCCTGAACGACGTGCCGGTCATCATCCTCACGGCGCGCTCCGGCGTCGAGCACACGGTCGAGGGGCTCGAAAGCGGCGCGGACGACTACATGGCCAAGCCCTTCCGCTTCGAGGAACTGCTGGCGCGCGTCCGGCTCCGGCTACGCCCCGAGGCGAACGGGTCGGACCTCGAGGGACTGGAGCACAACGGGCTCTCGCTGGACCTTCGGTCCCGCCGCGCGACGGTCGGCGGACGCGGGATCGACCTCTCCGCCCGGGAGTTCGCCCTGGCCGAGGCGTTCCTGCGCAACCCGGGCCAGGTCCTCAGCCGGGAGCAGCTGCTGTCCCGGGTCTGGGGCTACGACTTCGACCCCTCCTCCAACGTTGTGGACGTCTACGTGCGCTACCTGCGCAACAAGCTCGGCGCCCACCGCTTCGAGACCGTTCGCGGCATGGGCTACCGACTCTCCCGCGGCGCATAGCGCGGAGGCCGGCGCGTCCGGCGCGTCGCGACCAACAGCGATGGCGTCGCCGAACCGCTCGGCAACGCCATCGCTGTTGTTGTGAGGCGGGGCTACTCCGGCGAGTCGGCGCTGGCGGGCGTGTTGGGCGTGTTCGGCGACTGCGGGCTCGCCGGCGAGGCGGGCGACACAGGGCTGGCGGCCGACACCGGGCTGGCGGGCGACACCGGGCTGACGGCCGACGCGGGAGTGGCCGGGGAAACCGGGCTGGGCGCGGAGACCGGCGTGGGGGCCGACGCGGGCGAGGGAGCGGTGGCCGGCGACGGTGCGGAGGCCGGGCTTGCCGGTGAGTTCGGCGTCGCGGGGGACGCAGCGGACGCCCCGCGCTGGGTGAAGTCCGAGTCCTTGACCGTGGAGGGCGTCACCTTGGCCGGGGCCGTCGTGTTGGATTCCGTGGCGCTTGCCCGGACCGTGTTCGCCGTGGCCGCGGCGGGGGCCGCCGACGTGGCCGGCGCGGCCGAAGCTGGCGCCGGGGTGGACTGCGTGGCCTGCTCCACGCTCATCGCGTGGATGCCGCCGCCGAGGTCGGAGGATCCGTTGAACAGGCCGCTGTCCACGGCTGCGGCGCCGGCGCCCAGGGCCACAACGCCGAGGGATCCCGTGACGGTCCAAAATTTGCGGTTCATCATAAGAGTTCTCCTTGTCAGCGGTCCGCCGGTCGCGGCCCTTCCGTTGCCTTCCCCTCCAGTGTTCTCGGGCGGGATGAGAGGCAAAGGAGAAGCGGATGAGAAACCCCTCATGGGAGTGCCGGCGGCCGCGGGCGGCCGTTCGGGGGGCCTAGTTTGCGCGGTCGGCGAGCTCCTCGGCCGCGGCCAGCCGTCCGACGGCGTCGCTGTTCCACCCGGGCGATCCCGGGGTCCGTGCCCCGGCCACGAGCGACACCGCAACGCCGGCGGCGCGCGCCCACAGCGCGCGGGCATCCACCTGCTCGGCGAAGGCCCCGCCGAAGTGGTCCAGCGCCTCGGGAACGTGGGTGTAACGGGTGTCCACGGCGGGCAGCACGCCGATGTGGCCGAGCAGGCACGCCAAGTCGTCGACCCGGTGTCCCGGTCCGACCCCGTCCACGTCCAGGAGTCCGGAGACGTCGTTGCCCCGCATCAGGATGTTGGCCTCGTAGAAGTCCCCGTGAGTGGGAACCACAGGACCGCGGTCCGTGGCGGCGAACAGCCCGGAGAGGCGTCGCTCCAGCCGTGCGATGCGCTCCGCGTGCTCCGGCAACGCGACCGCGGCGGCCGACGCGTAGCGCGGGAGCCGGTCGGACCACGCGGGCCGCCGGGGCAGCCCGCGGACCCCGTCGGGAAGCAGGTCAAGCAGGGCCACGAGCTTGCCGGGCGGGAGGGACGTGGCGCCGTTGTGCTGGATGAGGCGTGACAGCGGATCGCCCGGCGCCTCGGCGAGGGCGACGACGTCGTTCACCGGAGCGCCGAGCGGCCGCGGGACCGGCAGGCCGGCGTCGTACAGGAGGCTGTGGCGCCGGTGCAGGCCCTCCGAAAGCCCGGCGCGCATGACCTTCAGGTAGACGCGGCGCGTGTGGACCAGCGGCGCCGGCGTGGCGAATTCCGCCCGGACGACCGCGCGGCGCAGGGGCCGGTACGTGACGGTCTCGAGGCGGCGCAGTCCGTCGCCGTCTCCCCACTGGCGCTCCACCTCCTCCGCCATCGTGGCCAGCGGCAGGCCGGGCAGCTTGGGGTCGTGCGGATGCCTCCAGAGGGACACCACCAGCGGAGCGTCCGGCGCTCCCCGATCGATGGCCTCCGCGTCGGCGGGAACCTCGATGCGCACGGTGCCGGCGGCGTCCGGTGCGGGCTCCGTGGTGATGCCGATGAATCCGCCGCCGTCGGCCAGCTCGTAGAGCGCGCTGATGCCCGCGCCGGGCCGGTGCTGCAGCTGGACCTGGCGGGGGGCCCGGGACGGTCCGCCGCCGATGGCCGCCGCAATGAGCTCGGCGGCACGGGATTCGAGGAACCCCAGTTGGAGTTCCTCGGGCCAGCCGGAAAGCGCGGGCACGTTGTGGGGCTAGGCGCGGCGGCGCTGCAGAACCGCGTCGAGGTTGATGCGGCCGGTGTCCTGGAGCGCGGCGTTCGGCGTCCGCTCCCCCGGGCCGGACACAACACCCTCGGCGCCGGATTCCCGCGCCTCGGCCGCGGCCTGCGCCCGGGTGTCCTGCAGGATGCTGGTGAGGGCGGTGGCCTTCTTGGGTTTGGGCTGGGGCAGGGCCGCCGGAACCGGGCGCTCGGCCTTGGCCGCCGCGACATAGGTGGGCTTGGGCACCTCGACGGGTTCCCAGGTGGGGGCGGGCACCGGGCGGCCGCCGGACTCGGCCGCGGACCGCTGGGCCGCCGACCTCAACTCGTGGACGGTCGGCGAGTCCTGACCGCTGGTGCGGTCCGGCTGCGCGTCGAAGAGTTCGGTCCGGCGGCGCGGGACCGTGGACTCCGTGTGCGGGGCGCGCATCGCCTCGGCGAACGCGGCCTCCATGCGCGCGAGCGCCTTGCGCCGGCGGCCGGTGACGGCCAGGATCCTCAGGCCGGCGAAGCTGAGGACCAATACGAGCGCGGAGAACAGCGGAACAAGGCCCGAGACCACGCCGAAGGGGGCCAGCAGGCCGCCGACCACCAGAACGACGGCGGCGACGGCACCCGTGGCGGCAATGGCCAGCGGGCCAGTGCGTATCCGCAGCGGCGCCTGCCGCTCGGCGGCTGCCTGGGGTGCTGGTGTTGCCATCGTGTTCCTCCGTGGGCGGACATTGCGGACTGCGCGGGCGCGGCGGGGCGTGTCCATACCCCTGCGCAGAAGACCCGGGACGACAAACGCGAGCATCACTCCGACCATGGCCACCAGGACCGCAGAGCTCTCGACTTGGACGTCCACAGCAACGACGTTACGGGCAGGTGTGGCGCGCATCGCGCATTCGCCCCGGTGTGTCCGGCGATACGGGGAAATTCACCAAAATCGTGACGGCGGCCGGGCGCGTCGCCGGACCGCGTTCCGGGGCCGACCTGCGCGTTCAGCGCGCGGCAAGCCAGCGCGCCATCAGCCCGCCGGGGATCTCCTCCGCGGTGAGGGCGAACGTCCGGTGGTCCGCCCACCGCCCGTCGATGTGCAGGTAGTTCTTGCGCAGTCCCTCGTCGCGGAAGCCGAGCTTTTCCACCACGCGCAGACTGGCGGTGTTCTCCGGCCGAATGTTGATTTCGAGGCGGTGCATGCCGAGTGTGCCGAAGCAGTGGTCGGCGGCGAGCGCCACCGCCGTCGGCGCCAGCCCCTGGCCGGCCCGGTCCCGGTCCACCCAATAGCCCAGCGACGCCGTCAGGGCCGAGCCCCACATGATCCCGGAGACCGTCAACTGCCCGGCCATCACGGGCTCCCGCCATGCCGGCTCCCGCACCGCGATCACCCAGGGCAGCGAATGCCCCGTGCGGGCCTGCCGGTTCAGCGACGAGACCATCCCGCGGAAGCTGGGCAGCGGGCCGCCCGGATCGGGTTGCGTCGCCTCCCAGGCGCGGAGCCAACCGGCGTTCCGGCGGCGCAGGTCCATCCACTCGCGCCGGTCGCGATGGCGCAGGGGACGCAACACCAGGTCACCGCTCTCGAGGGTGACCGGCCAGAACCGTCCGCCGTTAGCCATGGGGAAAGCTTATCCGCGGGGCGGCGGCGGGCCAGTCCGACGGCGGGGCGAGCCGGGCCGGTGGCGGGCCGTGCCGGGCCGGTGGCGACGCGGGTCCCCGCCCGACGGCGGCGCCGCGTCCTAGGATGGACCGGTGGACATCTTGAGCAAGGACGAGGCGCGCGCACTCTACCGCGGGCTCCGCAGGGGCCTCGACGCCGTGGAGCGCCAGCGCCAGGTGGACGCCATCCAACTTCACCTGCTCCCTTGGCTGGCGGAAAACGCGCCCCGCCGCGCCCTCACCTGCGTCCTGTCCTACGGCGCCGAGCCGCCCACCGGCCGACTGATGGACGTCCTGCACGCGGAGGGATTCCGTCTCTTGGTGCCGATCTGCGAACCCGGCCGCCGCCTGAGCTGGACCGAGTGGTACCCCGGCGTCCCGACACTTCGCAGCGACGTGGCGCCGATCGCGGAGCCCGTCGGCGAACGCCACGGCAGCGAGGTCATGTCCGCCGTCGACGTCGTCTTGGTTCCGGCCCAGGCCATCGATGCTGGCGGAGCCCGGCTTGGACAGGGCGGCGGCTACTACGACCGCTTCATCGCCTCGTTGGACGGCCACGATCCACGCCCGCTGCTGCTGTCGATGGTTTTCGAGCACGAACTGCTCCCCGCGGAATCCTTCGAGTACAACGCGCTGGACCGCCGGGTGGACGCCGTCGTGACACCGTCCGGGATCACATGGTTCCGGGGCGCCGCGGCGCCGTGATGTAGAATTGGCACTCAGGGGATTCGACTGCCAGCCGCCCGGCGGCGGCTGTTCCGGCCTCAAGGCATCCCCTGCCCAGTCACACCCGGAAGGAAACCCATGCCGACCTACGCCTACGCCTGCAAGGACTGCACCCACGCGTTCGAGATCGTCCAGTCCTTCACCGACGACTCCTTGACGTCCTGCCCCGAGTGCGAGGGCGCCCTGCGCAAGAAGTTCAACAGCGTCGGCGTGGTGTTCAAGGGCTCCGGTTTCTACCGGACCGATTCGCGGGGCGGCGCGTCCTCGACGGCTCCCGCCGCCTCCGGCTCGGGCGATGCCAAGGCCCCGTCCGAGTCCAAGTCCGCCGCCAAGCCCGCTCCGGCCGCGGCTACGTCCGGAGCCTCCGCCTAGCACTTTCCCGGCACACCCGGAGATTTCGGCCCCCACGGGCCGGGCCGTCCACAGTCCACCGACTGCGGGCGGCCCTTTTTATTGGCCCGTGGCGTACTGGTCCCATGACGAATCCGTTCGCAGTCCTATTCCGCGCCCGCGGCGGCCAGCGCGGCGGCGCGCCGTCCGGCTACCGCCGCTCGTGGCGGGAACTCGTGGCGCTGTACCGCCGGCCGCTCGCCGCCTGCCTCGCGGCCGTCTCAGTGGCCGCGGCCCTGGCGGTCTTGGCTCCCGAACAAGCCGAAGTCCGCTCCGTGGTGGTCGCGGTCCGCGACCTCCCGGCAGGGTCGGTGGTGCGGGAGGAGTCGCTCGAAGTGCGCGAGCTCGCCTCAGGGGCCGTCCCACAGGACGCCAGCACGAACATCGAGGAGGTGGTCGGCGGCCAGCTGGCGGTCCCCCTGGCGGCCGGTTCCCCGGTCCCGGCGGCGTCCCTCGTGGGACCGGGACTGCTGACCGGTACCGCCAGCGGGACCGTGGCCGTTCCCTTGCGCCCGGCCGATCCGCAGACCGTGGCGCTGCTCAGTCCGGGACAGCTGGTCGACGTTGTCCTGAGCGAGGGGAACGGCTACGAACAGGCGGTCGAGTCCCGCGTGATCGCGAGTTCGGTTCCCGTGCTGTGGGTGCCCACGGCGGACGACGCCGGGGCGTGGCCGGGTTCGGAGGCCGCGCCGGGGATGGTCGTCGTCGCGGCCTCCCAACGGGACTCCGCCGACCTGGCCGGCGCGGCCAGCCGCGGGCGGATCTTCCTGTTGCTGGTCGGCGCGCCGTGACGCGCCGCCGGCTAGTTCCAGTGCGGCGGGCGCTGCTCGCGCAGCCACTTGTCGCGGTCCTCGATGCTGTCTCCCCACGCGCGCGGGTCGTCCTCGGCCGCCAGCCGGGGAATCACGCTGTCGCCGGCGCGCTGTGCCTTGGAGGCCTCCGGGCCTTTGGCCGCGGGCGCCGGACCGTTTTCCTGGGACACGCTCTTCTCCTGTGGTTTCGGCGCCTTCTCGGCGGGTTCCAGGCCGATGTGGTCGGCAAGGGTCTCCGCGATGGACGCCGGGTCGCTGAAGACGTCGATCGTCCAGAGCGGCACGTAGCGCCACCCCATGGACTCCAGCAGTTGCGGCCTCAGCCGGCTGCGCGCCCGGACGGTCATGTTGCGGTAGGCCTCCGTGCCGTCGGAGACGACCGCGAGCGGCGGGTGGCCCTTGCCGTCGGCGCCCGGCGCCTGGGCGGCCAGGTCGAGCACGCCGCGGTAGCGCGGCTTGACGACGCCGCCGCGCTCGAGCAGGCGGGACATCAGGTCGGCCACCAGGGGGTCCTCGAGTTCGCCGCCGTCGCCCTGGACGCCGGAGTCGCCGGAAAGGACCCGCCCCACCAGCTCGATGAAGCGCTTGGCGCCTCCGTCCAGCCGCGTCTCGTCCAGGTCCTCGGGCCGCACCGAGGTGACCAGATGAAGCAGGTCCCGGGACCTGGTCACGCCGGTCACGAACAGCTCGTCGCCCCGCTCGCCGGACAGGGCGCCGAAGTCGTGCACGGCCTTGCCGTGCGGGGTCCGGCCGTAGCCGAGCGCGAAGACCACGGCGTCGCGGACCAGTCCGTGGGAGCGCTCGACGGACGAGACCTGGAAGGGCTCCGTGGTCCGCTTGAAGAAGTCCGCCGCCCAGGGGTAGTTGGGCAGCTGGAGGGCGATGCCCTCGGCGATGCGTGCGGCGTGCCGCTGGTTGGCCGCGATGACCGCCAGGGAGCGGTTGGGCCGGCGCCGGATGTGGCCGAAGACCAGATCGACGACACGGTTGACCTCCGCGACCGTCGTCTCCACCGCCTCTCCGCCCGGGCCGGGCATGCCCATCCCGTCCTCGACGTATTCGACGGACAGCGACGGGGTGCCGCCGGCCATCGCGCGGGCGGCGGGCAGGCGGTGCAGGTGCCCCCCGTAGTAGGCGTCGCCGAGCGCCTTGGTCAGCCCCTCGTCGACGCCGCGGTAGACGGTGTCGAGGCGGCGCACGGGGAGCACGGACGCCAGGGCGCCGAACGTGCTTACGGGATCGGCCGGCGCGCGGTTGGACGCCGTGGGGTCCACGGAGACGTGGAAGCTCCGGGGGGAGCCGAGCATGGCGTCGCCGAAGGCAACGACCTGCCGGGAGCGGCTGATGGAGCCGATTGCGCCGCGCAGCGACAGCGAGTCGGAGTCCAGCAGGATCACGGCGTCGAACTCGACCTCCGGTGGAACGGCCGCCGGGATCAGCAACGGCGAGCCGATCCAAATGGGCACCAGGGAGTTGACCAGCGGGACGCCCAGCTTGGAAAGGCTCTCGAGCGTGGGCTCGCCGTCCTTGAGCATGGCGCGCAGCTCACGCGACGCGGCCCGGTGGTCCGCCAGCGCGGCCTTCCACCGTTGGGTCATCAGCCAGCGAAGACGGGCCGCGCCGGAATCGATGTGGGTGTTGTCGGCCAGACGATACTCGGCCTCGAGGCGGCGGAGCTTGGCGCCGTCCGCCATGGCGAGGTAGTCGTCGCCGCTGATCATGGCCTCCAGCGCGGACTGCCACCACGCCAGGTCCAGCTCGGAGGACACGTGTTCCGCGCCGACCTCCCGCTCGGACAAGTCCGCCAGCAGGTCGGCGAGCCCCTGCTCGCGGAGCTGCTCCTGGAGCAGCGTCCGCTCCGGGAGCACCTCGAGGGACGCGCGGTCCGCGACGAGCTCGGCCAGCCTGTCGACGAGGCCGTCGATGGGCATGCGCTGCAGCGCGTCGCTGTCCTCGGTCCGGGCCAGCGCGTCAGCCAGCTTGTCCAGGCGGTTGCCGGCGTCGCGGTAGGACGCGTTGAGCTCGAGGAGGCCGGTCGGCACCAGCGGGTGCCGCTGGCTGGTCGCGTAGCGCGTCCACATGCCCCGCTGTCGCTGCACGTCCTGCAGCGACTCGTGGAGGTCCGTGATGTGCACGCCGGGGCGGACGTATTCCTTGGCGACGCGGCGGAGCCGCGAGCGGGTGATGGAGCTCATCTCGATCCCGTGCTCGCGGCGCCACGACGACGGCGCCGTGGCGCTGATCAGGTCCTCCACGGACCGGTCGAAGATGTCCGGCTCGAACTTGTCCAGGCTGCCGCGGACGTCCACCAGCAGTTCGAGCTGCGCGCCCCATTCGGCGAAGGTGGTGCCCAGCTTGATCTCGGAGTGGTCGGCGACCTTGAGCATGTCGTCGCGCAGCCTCGGCAGGTCGGCGGCCAGGCCGGTGGCCAGTTCGAGCGCGTTTTCGGTTTCCTTGCGGTTGCGCAGGCGCGAGCCGAACCACGGGCTGTGGGCGATGGACTTGCTGAAGCTGCCGACCTCGGCGGCGCGGCGCAGCTTCGCGGCGGTCTCGTGCCGGCTGGTGATGCTGTCCAGGACGCTGCGCTTCAGGCGCACGGTCGTCGACGGGGCCGTGTCCAGCGCGGTGAGCCGGGCCAGCTCCTGCATGGCCTGGTAGGGAGAGCATCCCCACCGGCTCCGCACGTTGTGGAGCGAGCGGACGTGGTCCAGCAGCGCGTGTCGGTGGCTGGTCAGCGTCTGGTGCAGCTTTTCCAGCTGGGGCTGGGTGGTGCGCTCGTTGCGCAGGATCGCGCGGGTGAGCTGCTCGCGCAGCTCTTCCGGCCCGGTCTCCGGGGACATGCGCAGCGCCAGGCTGCCCAGCCCCAGTTCGTCGAGGCGGGCCGCGAAGCCCAGCGCGGTCGCCCGGCGCTCGGCGACCACCAGGATGCGCTTGCCCTGACCGGCAAGGATCGCCGCGGCGTTGATGGCGGTCTGCGTCTGGCCGGTTCCGGGTGGGCTGGAGACGACGATCGACTCGCCGGCCTCGACCAGGTCCAGGGCCTCCTGCTGGCTGGCGTCGGCGTCAAGGACCAGGATCTCGTCGGCGGGGTCGCGCTCGTCGCTGCTCAGCACGGCGACCTCAGGCTCGGGGACGGCAACGTCCTCGCCGGCGTCGGCCGCCAGCAGCCGGGCGATCACGGGGTGGGCGGGGTCGAGCCGGGCGGGATCCGCGGGGTCGGCGAGGTCGGCGAACGTGGAGACGAGCAGCCGGTGCTCGATCACGGTCCCGGGGATGTCCGCGACCTGTTCGCGGAGCGTGTCCATGGCCTGCCGCGGGTTGAAGCGGGCGGTCATGTAGGCGGCGTCGCTCAGCGCGGCGGCGTCGATCTCCAGCCCGTGGTTCTCGGAGAAGTAGCGGACGAGCGCCGGGTTGACCTGCGCCCGGCCCAGCAACTGGACCTCGTGGTCGTCCTGCCCCTCCCGCAGTGTCAGGGAGACGCGGCCCAGCATGATCGGTGCGCTGAACTGCTCGCTGCGCCCGTCCTGCGTGGCCCGCCAGGTCGCGATGCCGGACGCCAGGTAGCCGACGTCGATCCCGCGGTCCTCGGAGAGCTCCTGGATCTTGGCGCGCAGGGCGCGGGCGGTGCGCCGGCCCACGGTGTACGTGTCCGCGTCGCGCAGCAACATCGACAGCCGCGTCCGGCGACCGGCCAGGAACTGCGCCAGGCCGGAGGGGTGCGCGTGCGTGAGGTCGATGCTGTTGGACGCCGAACCGGCGAACCGCAGCAGGGTGTCCGTCCCGGCACCGGGGCCCAGCTTCTCCAGCCAGCCGGCCAATGCCGCCCCGCTCTCCTGAGTCCCTACCACCGGAACACCCGCCTTTCTTGCTGTTGCGCCGCCGTCGTGCGGTCTCATCGGCGCGTGGGCGCCGTGCCGCTGTCCGCCGGCGCGAGGCCGTGACACTCCCGCGCACGGTCGGGCACGCGGGGCTCTCTCTAAACTACTGGACTCGGGCGCGCCGGTCGTTGACCGAAACACTGGGAACCCCAGCCGGAATGCGGAAGAGGAGGGGCTCCGTGGCCCCTCCTCCCCCGCTAACGTCGCCGCGGAAGGCCGCGGCCGGCGCCTACTCCCACTCGATGGTGCCCGGCGGCTTGCTGGTGACGTCCAGCACCACGCGGTTCACGCCCTCGACCTCGTTCGTGATGCGGTTGGAAATCCGCGCCAGCAGGTCGTACGGGAGCCGGGACCAGTCAGCGGTCATCGCGTCCTCGGAGGACACGGGGCGCAGCACGATCGGGTGGCCGTACGTGCGGCCGTCTCCCTGGACGCCGACGGAGCGGACGTCGGCCAGAAGCACCACCGGCATCTGCCAGACCTCTTGGTCCAGGCCGGCGGCCGTGAGCTCCGCGCGGGCGATCGCGTCCGCCTTGCGCAGCAACTCCAGGCGCTCCTCGTTGACGGCGCCGATGATGCGGATGCCGAGACCGGGACCGGGGAACGGCTGGCGCTGCACGATTTCCTCCGGGAGGCCCAGCTGGGCACCCACGGAGCGGACCTCGTCCTTGAAGAGGGCCCGCAGCGGCTCGACGAGCTCGAACTGCAGGTCCTCCGGCAGTCCGCCCACGTTGTGGTGGCTCTTGATGTTCGCCGCGCCCTCGCCACCGCCGGATTCGACGACGTCCGGGTAGAGCGTTCCCTGGACCAGGAAGCGGACCGGCTCGCCGGAGTCGGCGGCTTCGGCCATGATCGCTGCCTCCGCGGCCTCGAACGCGCGGATGAACTCGCGGCCGATGATCTTGCGCTTGGTCTCGGGGTCCGTGACGTCCGCCAGCGCGGTCAGGAAGCGCTCTCGCTCGTCCGCCACGTACAGCTTTGCGCCCGTGGCGGCGACGAAGTCGCGCTCCACTTGCTCGGCCTCGCCCTCGCGCAGGAGACCGTGGTTGACGAAGACGCAGGTGAGCTGGTCGCCGATGGCCCGCTGGACCAGCGCCGCCGCGACGGCGGAGTCGACGCCGCCGGAGAGCCCGCAGATGGCGCGGCCGGTGCCGACCTGCTCGCGGATGCGGTCCACCTGTTCCTCGAGGATGTTGCCCGTGGTCCAGTCCGGCTCCAAGCCGGCACCGTTGAAGAGGAAGTTCTCCAGGACGCGCTGGCCGTAGACGGAGTGCTTGACCTCGGGATGCCACTGGACGCCGTAGAGGCGCCTGTCTTCGTTGGCGAAGGCCGCCACCGGTGCGCCGGCCGTGGTCGCGAGGACCTCGAAGCCCTCGGGCGCCTCCTGGACGGAGTCGCCGTGGCTCATCCAGACGTTCTGGACGCCCGGCAGGCCCTTGAGGATCGACGTCGGCTTCTCAAGCACCGCCGTCGCGTCCGTGGCGCCATACTCGCGCAGGCCGGTCTGGGCGACCTTGCCGCCGAGGGCGTTCGCCATGGCTTGGAAGCCATAGCAGATGCCGAGCACCGGCACGCCTGCCTCGAAGAGGTCCGGGCCGACGAAGGGTGCGTTCTCGGCGTAGACGCTGGCCGGACCGCCGGAGAGGATGATGGCCGAGGGGTTCTTGGCCAGGATCTGCTCGGTGGTGAAGGTGTGCGGGACGATCTCCGAATACACGTTGGCCTCGCGTACGCGGCGGGCAATGAGCTGCGCGTACTGGGCACCGTAGTCGACGACCAGAACCGGCTTGTGCTCTGGGGTGGGGGCTGCGTTGGTCACGGACTCCAGCTTAGTCGAAGGCGGGTGGGGGCCGGTGCGCGTCAGTAGCGCTTGGCGGCTTCCGGGTGGGCCGCGAGTTCGCGCTCGACCTCGCCGTGGACCTTCCGCTCCATAAAGAACGACAGCAGGGGCACCACGCCGCCCAGCGCGATCGTGATGAAGCGGCTGAAGGGCCAACGCATGAGGGACCACAGGCGGAAGTCGGCAATGAGATATGCCACATACATCCAGCCGTGGACGATCAGGACGATCGTGGAGAGGTTCACGCCGCCCTCGAAGGCGCCGTCCTTCAGCAGGCCGAACGTGTGGGCCGTGCCGTCCGCCAGGGTGCCGCCGGCGACGATGTCCGAGCCGAAGCCGTACTTGGCCACCATCTCCACCACAACGAGCAGCAGCATCACACCCGTGGAGTACGCCAGGACCTTGTAGAGCGACGCCGCGCTGCGGATCTGTGCGCGGGTGCCGGCGAAACGGCGCTTGGCTGGGCGGGTGGGGCGGGCAGGGGCGGGCTGGTGGCTCACTTCTGTTCCTTGCTGTCGGTCGGCGTTGCGGGGCTGTGCGTCGGGGTGTCTTGCGGCGTGGGGGCCGGGTGTGCGTGCGCCGGGTCCGCGGCGGGTTGGTCCTGCGTCGGGGCGCCGGCAGTGCGCGGCGCGGCGGCGGCCGCGTATTCGGCCTCGGCTTCGGCTGCGTCGGCCAGGTCCTCCTGCTGCCGGCGGTAGTCGTCCACGACAAGACGCCACCACAGGAACACCGCAAAGCCGGCGAAGACCACCCACTCGATGCCGTAGAAGATGTTGAGCCAGTTGATCTCGCGTTCCTGCGGCTGCGGCCCGACGTCGACCTGCGCCAGGCCCGAGGCTTCGGCTCCCTCGCTGGAACCCGCGTCGTTCAGGACGTCGAAGGCGACGACGAAGCCGCTGTAGGACGGCACGTCCCACAGGTTGATGAGCTGGGCCACGGACAGCGAGGCAAGGGCGTCGCCGCTTTGCGCGCCGTCGATGGGCGACTCGGTCGGCAGGAGGCGTCCGGTCAGTTCCAACTCGCCGGAGGGGGCGGCGGGCGGGGGCGTCGGCCCGGCCTGCCAGCCGCGCACCACCGGGATGGTCGCATCGCCCTCGGCGCCGTCGACGGCGAACGGTGCGACCACCCAGTAGCCCGCCTGGTCCTCGTGGAGGCGGTCCGAAACCAGCACCTGCTTACCCGGCAGGAAGCGGCCGGTCGCGCTGACGATCTGGTCGGCGTCGGTGGCGAGCATCACAACGCCGGGCTGGAAGTGTTCGGTCAGGGGCACCGGGGTCTCGGTCTTGCTGACCGGCGGCGGCGCGGCCTCCTGCGAGCGGTCGAATTGCCACTGGCTCAGCCAAACAAACCCCGAAGCCACAAGAAGGGCCCCCACGAGTGCGAGGATCCATTGTGGTTTGAAGGCAGTTTTCAGCACCGTTTAACACTACTTCGATTGGCTGTAGAACAGCGAATGGGCGGAGGCGCGGCCGTCGTCCCCTACGGTCGATCCCCATAGGGAGCCAATCGTGGCAGGGGTACACGGCGCGCGATGCGGGTGGCACGCTTGCCTCAGCCGGGCCCGCACGTGGGAACCCCCGGCACATGGACCGGCGCGGCGGCGCCGGGGAACGGAGCGGAACCCATGGCGCTGATCGATGTGAGACCGGCACGCGAGTTCGACGACGTGGCGACGATGTTCGCGCCGAGGAACCCCGAATCGTCGGTGCGCTGGTGCCTGTCCTGGCGGCTCGCGTCGCGGGAGAACCGCGAGTTGCGCGGAGCCGCCCGCGCGGACAAGGTGCGTGAACTGTGTTCGCGCGACCCGGCGCCCGGCGTCCTCGCCTACGTCGATGGCGCGGTCGCCGGCTGGGCAGGCGTCGCGCCACGCGCGGAGCTGGCCCCGTTCGCCAACTCCAGGAAGATCCCGCACGTCGACGATCTCCCCGTCTGGTCCATCTGGTGCCTGCGGGTCAGGCCCGGTTTCCGGCGCCACGGCCTCACCGCCGCGCTCATCGACGGAGCCGTGGACTACGCGCGCGACGCCGGCGCCCCAGCGGTGGAAAGCTACCCGGTGGACAATGCCGGGGCGCGGGTGGACTTGACGATGGCGTTCGTCGGCACGCGCGCCATGTTCGAGCTCGCGGGTTTCGTGAAGGCCGCGGACACGGCGTCGGTGTCGGGCGGGATCCCGCGCATCCTGATGCGGCGGATGCTCGGCTGACGTACGCGTCGCTCGTCGCCTCGACGAAGGCAGATGCCCTCCCCCGGCGTTTCGCCGAAGCTAGATGCCCGGAATCGCCCCGATCGGGACATCTGCCTTCGTCGAAACGGGGAAGTGGGGCGCGCCGGCGCACGTGCCCTCGTCGAAACGGGCGGCAGGCGGCGGGCGGTTAGATCGCGTCGAAGTCGATCGCCGAGTTGATCAGCTCGGCGATGACCTCCTCGTCATAGGCGCGGCGGAGCGACTCGCGGAAAGTCTGCTTGGACAGGCTCCTGGCCAGCGACGCCAGAACGCTCAAGTGCAGCGAAAAGCTGGCGGCCGGGGTGGCGAGCAGCAGCACCACGGTCGCCGGACCGTCCGCCGCGCCGAAGTCCAGCGAGTGCCCGAACGCGGTCACGCCCACGGCGATGCTCACGTTCTCGGCGTAGTCGGTGCGCGCGTGCGGCATGCCGATCCCGCCGGGCAGGCCGGTGGCGAGCTGGTGCTCGTGGCTGTCGACCTGGCGGATGAAGCCTTCGAGGTCGCTGATGCGGCCGGCGTCGAAAAGTTTCCGGGCCAGCACGGCGACGGCGGCCTGGCGGTCCGGAACCTGGAGTTCCAGTTCCACCAGGTCCGGCGTCGTCAGCTCCGCAAGGTGGCTAATCTCTGACTGGGACAATGTCCTCTACATTCATTCGTGTCTTGTCCGCCGAAACGTCGTCCGGCTCTTCCTGGCTGGCCCGTTCGGCCTCGACGCGTGCCACGTACTGGCGCACCTCGCGCTCGACCTGGGCGTCGCTCCACCCCAGCAGCGGTGCCATCAATCTGGCCACCTCGGGGGCGGCGGAGACGCCCCGGTCCCACGCCTCGATGGAGATGCGGGTCCGCCGCGTCAGGACGTCCTCGATGTGCCGGGCGCCCTCGTGGGTGGTCGCGTAGACCACCTCGGCGGCCAAATAGTCGTCGGCGCCGGGCAGCGGTTCGGCGAGCTCGGGCCGGTCGGTGATCAGCGCCAGGATGTCCCGGGTGAGCGAGCCGTACCGTCCCAGCAGGTGCTCCGCGCGCGCCACGTGGACTCCGGAGGCCCGCGCCATCCGGTGTCGGCTGTTCCACGACGCCTGGTAGCCCTCGGCCCCGAGCAGCGGGATGGTCTCGGTGCACGACGCCGGGACGCCCTCGTCCATGGCCCGCACCGCCTCGTCGACGGCGTCGCGCGCCATCACGCGGTAGGTCGTGTACTTGCCGCCGGCCACCACCACCAGCCCGGGAACCGGGTGCGCGACCACGTGTTCGCGGCTGAGCTTGGCCGTGGAGTCGTTTTCCCCGGCCAGCAGCGGGCGCAGCCCCGCGTACACGCCCTCCACGTCCTCTCGCGTCAGCGGCCGCTTCAGCACCCGGTTGACGTGCTCCAGGACGTAGTCGATGTCCTTGCTGGACGCGGCGGGGTGCGCCTTGTCCAGCGTCCATTCCGTGTCCGTGGTGCCGATGATCCAGTGCCGGCCCCACGGGATGACGAACAGCACGGACTTCTCCGTGCGCAGGATCATGCCGACGGTCGACTGGAAGCGGTCCCGCGGGACCACCAGGTGGATGCCCTTGGACGCCCGGACCTTCAGCTGGCCCCGGTCCGTGACCATGGCCTGGGTCTCGTCCGTCCAGACCCCGGTGGCGTTGACCACCTGCTTGGCGCGGACCTCGAACGCCTCGCCGGTCTCCTGGTCCTCCATGCGGGCCCCGACCACGCGCTCCCCGGCGCGCACGAAGTCGACGACCTTCACGCGATTGGCCGCCAGCGCGCCGTACTTCACCGCGGTGCGGACCACATCAACCACCAGACGGGCGTCGTCCACCTGCGCATCGTAGTAGCGGATCGAGCCGACGAACGCGTCGTCCTTGAGGCTCGGAGCGCTGCGCAGCGTGCCGCGCCGCGAGAGGTGCTTGTGGAACGGGACGCCGCGGCTGTGCCCGGAGGCGAGCGACATGCCGTCGTACAGCGCGATCCCGGCGCCCACGTACGGGCGCTCGACGAAGCGCTTGGTCAGGGGGTAGAGAAAGGGCACCGGGCGGACCAGGTGCGGGGCGATCCTGTCGATCAGCAGTCCGCGCTCCTGCAGCGCCTCCCGGACCAGCCCGAAGTCCAGCATCTCCAGGTAGCGCAGGCCGCCGTGGATGAGTTTCGAGGACCGCGACGACGTCCCGGCGGCCCAGTCGCGCGCCTCGACGATGCCCACGCGGAGCCCGCGCGTGGCCGCGTCCAACGCGGCGCCGGTGCCGACGATGCCGCCGCCCACAATTAGGAGGTCCAGCTCCGGGTGCTCCGGCGAGGCGGTCTCCCGCATCGCGGCCAGGGAGGCCTCGCGGAACTCCGGGCTCAGCTCGGCCCCCGTCGCGGCGAGGCCGTTCGCCCCGGATCCGGTCCCGCGCACAGCCATGGGTCAGCCCACCTCGTACGGCGCGATGACGACGTCGACGCGCTGGAATTCCTTGAGGTCGGAGTAGCCGGTCGTCGCCATCGAGCGGCGGAGGGCGCCGATCAGGTTGGACGTGCCGTTCGTGTGGTGCGAGGGACCGAAGAGGACCTGCTCCAGCGGTCCGACCGTACCCACGTGCACGCGGTCTCCGCGCGGGTCCGTGTGGTGGTGCGCTTCCCCTCCCCAGTGCCATCCGTTGCCGGGCGACTCGGTGGCGCGGGCCAGGGCGCTGCCGAGCATCACGGCGTCGGCGCCCATGGCGATGGCCTTGACGATGTTCCCGCTGCTGCCCATGCCGCCGTCGGCGATGACGTGCACGTAGCGGCCGCCGGACTCGTCGAGATAATCGCGGCGGGCGGCGGCCACGTCGGAGATCGCGGTGGCCATGGGCGCGTGGATGCCGAGCGCGCGGCGCGTGGTCCCGGTGGCTCCCCCGCCGAACCCGACAAGGACGCCCGCGGCGCCGGTGCGCATCAGGTGCAGGGCCGGGGTGTATCCGGCGGCGCCGCCGACGATGACGGGCACGTCGAGCTCGTAGATGAACTGCTTGAGGTTCAGCGGCTCCTGGTTCTTGGAGACGTGTTCGGCGGAGACCGTGGTGCCGCGGATGACGAAGATGTCGACTCCGGCCGCCAGCACCGTCTTGTAGTGCTCCTGGGTGCGCTGCGGCGTCAGGGCCCCCGCCACGGTGACGCCGGCGTCGCGGATCTCCGCGAGCCGCGAGCTGATCAGCTCGGGCTGGATCGGGGCCCCGTAGAGCTCCTGCAGCCGCCGCGTGACCGCCGGGTTGAAGTGCTTGCCGTCGCTGGTGTCGCCCTTGAGCGAGGCGATCTCCTCCAGCACGGGCGCCGGGTCCTCGTACCGCGTCCACAGGCCCTCGAGGTTCAGCACGCCGAGCCCGCCGAGCTTCCCGAGCGCGATGGCGGTTTCCGGGCTCATCACCGAGTCCATCGGCGCGCCGATGATCGGGGTGGAGAACTGGTAGGCGTCGATCTGCCAGTTCACGGAAACGTCCTGCGGGTCCCGGGTCCGGCGGTTGGGGCTGATGGCCACGTCGTCCAGCGAATAGGCCCGCACTCCGCGCTTTCCGCGCCCGATTTCAATCTCGTAAGTCACCCGGCCAGCCTATCAGCGCGCCCCCGACACCTTGGTCCCGGGGGCTCGGCGCCCGGCGCCGGCACCGGCCCTACTCCGCCGGCAGCAACAGCCGCGCGGCGGCCTCCTCGGCGTCGGCGATCTCCTCGAGGAGATCCGCCAGCCGCGCGAACAGCGCCGCGCGCTCCTCGGGGTCCACATCCGGGTCCACGGCCTCGGCCAGTTCCGTCCACTTCGGGGCCAGCGCGCGGTACGCCTCGGCGGCCTCGGCCAGGCCGGGGAGGGAGGAGGCGACCGGCAGACGCGCGGCCTCGTCGAGGAAGTCGGCGTACTGGCCGCGCAGACCGCCGGTCCCGCCGAAGCGCGGGGACTCGAGGAAGTCCCTGACCTGGGCCAGAGCGTCATAGAGGCGGTCGGGATCCGCGAACAGGGCCGCCCACCCCTTCCTGGTCCGGGTGTCCCTGAGCTTCTCCACCCACGTGCGCATCCCGGCCACGCCGAAGTTCTTGGCGAAGTGGGCGGGGATCCCCACGAGCTCGGAGCGTCCCAGAAGGCGCGCGGCGGTCGCGCGGACGGCCTGCGCCGCGTTCTCGCCGAGCACCTCGGCCTCCGGCGTGGCGGGCCGGGGTGCCCACGCCTGCCATTGCCTGTCCTTCTTCCGGCGCCCCCGGGCCGCGGCCAGCTCCGCCGGGGAGATGAGTTGCAGCTCTCCCCCGCCGTCGTCGACCAGGTAGTTTCCGTCGTCGTGCTCGCCGACCACCGCGACGTCGATCGACTCGCTCTCCTCCGCCTCGGCACCCGACGCCCAGGGCAGCAGCGCCTCGGTGACGCGCACGACGACGGCGCGGCCCTCGTCCAGCGCGGCGTCCAGGTTCGCCTGTGCCACCTTGGTGCTGCTCGTCGTCTGTTCACGGATCGGGGCGCCGCAGCGGGAGAGCAGGTTCGCGACGTACGGCTCGGGGTGCGCGCGGGTGACGACGGTCGCCGTCGTCGTCTCCTCGTACTCGAAGGTGAAGACCATAAAGCCGATGCCGCCGGCGAGTCCGGCCAGCAGTGCCTCGCTGAGCGGCTGACCGTTGAGGGGGTGCGTCACGCCCGCTTGGGTCAGGACTCGGTGCCAGAGCGCGGCGTCGTACTGGACGACCGCCTCGGGCGCCGGGTACTCGGGCAGCTCCACCTCCTCCGGCTCCGTGGCCGGAGCGGGCTCCGCGCCGAGCGCCTCCGCGGCGGGACGGGAGGTCCCCTCCGGCTTGCCGGCCAGGATGTGCTTGCGGGCCAGCGTGTAGCTCTCGCCGGTGCGTGCCATGCGGTCGCGGGCGAGTTTCTTCAGCTGCTTGGGCTGGGACATGGAGGGGTCTTTTCTGTTGCGGCGGATGCGCGGGCCGATGCGGCGGCCGCGCTCGGCGCGGCTCCGCATACCGAAACATTCTACGGGCCGGGACCAAGGGGGCGCCGGGTTCGCCGGGTACCGCGGCGGGACACAAAATGGGCCCAAGATCCGCAGAGACGCAGGTCACACACCGGTTCATGAATGAAGCGGTTGTTGCGCATCTCCATTCGATGGATTTGTTTCACATCCGTGTCCGCGACACGCCCCGAAACGCGTATCCGCACCTCTGGCCCTCGCGTACCGTTTGTGCTTACCTTGCGAACAGCGGTGCTCCAGTGCCCATCGGTATTGGAGCGTAATTTGCTCCATCGTGGGGACGAATGGACGAAGTGATTGGGGACCAAATGGTCGAGTTGCAGAAATTCGAGAATGCGCACTATTTGACGGTGGCCGAGGTGGCGGAGGCGATGCGCGTGTCGAAGATGACCGTGTATCGCCTGGTTCACGCGGGGGAACTGCCGGCGGTGAGGTTTGGCAGGTCGTACCGGGTGCCCGAGCGCGCCGTCGAGGAATACCTCGTCGCCGAGCAGCACGCGGCCGGGCCCGTGCACCACAGGACCTCGTAGCACCGGCGGCTACGCGCACCCGAGGGCCGTGCCAACCGGCCACGCGCCCGAACCACGCGAAGTGGACACCACACCGGTTAACTACCCGGTGAAATGTCCACTTCGCGTGGCAGTGGGGGCGTAGCCCGCGGTCGCGATGGGGCGGGCCCTACCGCGGCTAGCGCGAGCGGTAGTTGGGCGCCTCGACCGTCATCATGATGTCGTGCGGGTGGGACTCCTTGAGCCCGGCCGCGGTGATGCGGACGAACTTGCCCTTCTCCTTGAGCTCGGGGATGGTGTGCCCGCCGACGTAGAACATGGTCTGGCGAAGGCCGCCCACCAGCTGGTGCGCCACGGCGGACAGCGGTCCGCGGTACGGGACCTGGCCCTCGATGCCCTCGGGGATCAGCTTCTCGTCGGTGGGGACGTCCGCCTGGAAGTAGCGGTCCTTGGAGTACGAGGTGTTCTTGCCGCGCGTCTGCATGGCGCCGAGCGAGCCCATGCCGCGGTAGGCCTTGAACTGCTTACCGTTCATAAACACCAGGTCGCCCGGGGACTCGGCGGTGCCGGCCAGCAGCGAGCCGAGCATCACGGAGTCGGCGCCGGCGACGAGCGCCTTGCCGATGTCGCCCGAGTGCTGCAGGCCGCCGTCGGCGATGAGCGGGACGCCGGCCGGGATGGCGGCCTTGGCGGATTCGTAGATCGCGGTGACCTGCGGGACGCCCACGCCCGCGACGATGCGGGTGGTGCAGATGGAGCCCGGACCCACGCCGACCTTGATGGCGTCGGCGCCGGCGTCGATCAGTGCCTGCGCGCCCTCGCGGGTGGCGGCCTGCCCGCCGACGACGTCGACGTGCGCGGCGGCCGGATCCTTCTTGAGGCGGGAGATCATGTCCAGCACGCCCTGGCTGTGGCCGTTGGCGGTGTCCACCACCAGCACGTCCACCCCGGCGTCGATCAGGGACATCGCCCGGTCGTAGCCCTCGCCGAAGAAGCCGACGGCGGCGCCGACGCGCAGGCGGCCCTCTTCGTCCTTGGTGGCCAGCGGGTACTGCTCGGCCTTGTCGAAGTCCTTGACGGTGATCAGGCCCTGGAGGATGCCGTGGTCGTCGACGAGCGGCAGCTTCTCGATGCGGTGCTTGCTCAGCAGCGCGATGACCTCCGCGCGGGGCACGCCGACGCGCGCGGTGACCAGCGGCATGGCGGTCATGGCCTCGTACACCTTGGTGGTCAGGAACTGCTCGCGCGGGATGAACCGGGTGTCGCGGTTGGTGATGATGCCCAACAGCTTCTTGCCGGCGTCCACCACGGGCAGTCCCGAGACGCGGTAGTGGAAGCAGAGGTCGTCCAGTTCCTGCAGCGTGGCGTCCGGGCCAACGGTCACGGGGTCGGTGATCATCCCGGACTCGCTGCGCTTGACCTGGTCCACCTGCTTGGCCTGGTCATCGATGGAGAGGTTGCGGTGGATGATGCCGATGCCACCCTGGCGGGCCAGCGCGATCGCCATCGAGGCTTCGGTAACGGTGTCCATGGCGGCGGAGGCCAGCGGGATGTTCAGCGAGATGCGCTTCGTGAAACGGGTCGCGGTGTCGGCCTCGGAGGGGATGACGTCCGTGGGGCCGGGGAGCAGCAGGACGTCGTCGTAGGTGAGGCCTTCGAAGGCAAACGGGTTGAACTCAGACACGGGGGGCCTTTCGCGAACCGGGTGGGGGATTTCCTACATCCTAGAACGCGAGCGGTCCGTTCCCCATTCCAGGGCGCCGATGTGTCAAACCCGACACCCCTACCAGCCCAGGGAGTCCTTGAGCCTGCGCTCGAAGACTGGCGTGGTGGTCTCCACGTAGGTCCTCGTCAGGTGCGAGTCGTCCATGTAGGCGAGCACGTTGCCGATCACGGGGCGGCACGTGCCGTCGACGCAGAGCTGGTCGGTCATGTCCATGAACTTCAGCGACGGCGGCAGGGCTCCCCCTTCGCCCGTCTGGCGGCGCAGCTCCTCCAGCGGCGAGACGGGGGCCATCAGCCGTTCCGTCGGCGCCGAGCACTCCTCCGCGTCGGGGCCCTTGCGGTCCACACACTCGGGCACGCTGAAGGTGAAGCGCGGGGTGTCGCGCAGGGCGACGACGTCGATCCCCGCGTCCAGGAAGGGCCGCACGCCCTCGACGTAGCCGGGGACGATGCGCTCCTCGTCCGCCGGCGCCGCCGTGTCCGGGCCGGCGTCGTGCGCGGTGAGCGTTCCGACGGTGAGGACCGCGTCGGGCTTGTGGTCCAGGACGTACTGCGTGGCGGCGTCGTTGAACTCGTTGCACTCGGCCTCGCGCTCGTCGGTCTCCGCGCCGAAGCGGCAGGCGGGTCGGTTGACCAGCACCCAGGCCCAGCCGTTGCGCTCGGCGGCGCCGGCGAGGGCCGCCGTCCAATGCTGGGCATGCGAGTCGCCCAGGACCACGATGGTCTTCTCGGCGGTGGCGGGGTCCCCGCCCAGCTGGCAGTACTCCATGCGCGGGTCGACGAGTTCGTAGCCGCCGGCGCAGTCGCCGCCGTAGTTGGCCCATTCGTCCGCCGCGCCGCTGGCGAGCGGACGCACGACGGCGGCCGGGTCGCCGTCGTACTCGAAGCCGGGCTCGAGCGCGCGGGCGCCGGGGTTGTCCGTGGCGTCCTGCTGCTGGGCGGACGTCTCGATCGCGGCGACCCGCGCCTGCCAGCCGCTCAGCGGCATGGCCACGACGGCGACCAGCACGGCCAGCACCAGGCTCAGCCGGCGGCGGCGCTGGGTGGGCCAGTGCCAGGCGTGGAACGGGGTTTCGATGGCGCGGGTGGTGGCCCAGGCCAGTGCCAGCGACAGGGCGATGACGGCGGCGCCGCCGAGGATGCCCGGCTCCGCCTTCTGCCGGACGGCCAGGTAGATCACCAGGATGGGCCAGTGCCAGAGGTACAGGGCGTAGGAGATTCCGCCGAGCGCCACCAGCGGCCGGGCGGCGAGGAGCCGGTCGACGCCCCGGGCGGGCCGGATCTCGCCGGCGCGACCGGTATCGCCGGTGTTGCCGGTAGTGCCGGACGCGATGATCGCCGCGGCCGCAAGCGTCGGCCACAGCGCGGCGTACCCGGGGAACTGGCCCTGCACCTGCAGGACCAGGCCGCATGCCAGCATGGCCGCCAGACCGGCCCAGCCCAGGACAACGCGGAAGCCCACGGGCAGTCGGCCGGCGTACGGGAGGCCGAGCGCCAGCAGGGAGCCGAGCGCGAACTCCCACAGTCGCGCCCGGGTGTCGAAGTAGGCGAACGCCTGGTTGGTCGCGGTGGCGTGGACCGAATACGCGAGCGAGGCCGCGAAGACCAGCCCGAAGGCGGCGGCAACCACGGCCCGGTAGCGCAGGCGCGGGAAGCGGCCGCGGAGGGCGCGCCACGCGAGGGCGCAGGCCGCGAAGACCAACGGCCACAGGATGAAGACCTGGCCCTGGATGGATAGGGACCAGAAGTGCTGAAGGGGGCTGGCCGTGGCGTGGTTCGCCGCGTAGTAGTCGACCGATTCGCTGGCAAGCGTCCAGTTCTGCACGTAGAAGAGGCTCGACCAGGTCTGGGTGAAGACCTCGTGCCAGCGGGTGCGCGGCAGGAGCGATGCGGTGGCCACGAGGATCCCGAGGAGGACCACGACGGCGGCTGGGAGCAGACCCTTGAAGCGGTGCAGCCAGTAGGAGACCAACTTGAGCGGCCGGCCGGCCTCCACCTTGTACGTGAACGACGCCGTGAGCAGGAACGCGGAGATCAGCAGGAACACGTCGACGCCGCCGGAAACCCGGCCAAGCCACACGTGGTAAACGACCACCATGAGTACGGCGAAGGCGCGCAGGCCCTGGACCTCGGGGCGGTACGCGGGCTTCTCCGCGGCACGCGCTGCGGCCGGGATCGTGGTGGCGTTTGGGCCATGGGCCATTGCGGACGGTGTCCCTTCGGCTAGCTGGTCCGGATGCCCGGAGGCAACCACTGCCCGCCGGAACCGTCAATTCTACCAGCCGCCGTTACCAAACAGTTATCTCACCGGTCGGAGGGCCCGCGGGGCAAACGCCCCGCGGGCCCGTCCGCTAGTGCTGACGCCTGGTCTTGCGGGCGGCGGAGGACGCCATCATGACGCCGCCCGCGCCCACCAGGACGACGGCGGCGACGGTCAGGCCCGCCGAGCCGACGCCGGTCTCCGCGAGCGTCGCGGCCGGAACCACCCGGACCGGCGTCGGAGTTCCCGCCCGGGGCGAGGGCACAACGGCCGCCGACGGCGTCGCGCTGTTCTCGATGGGCGTCGGAGTTGCGCTGGTCTCGGTCGGCGGGGCGCTGGTCTCCGTGGGCTCGGGCGAGGGCTCTTCGCTCGGCTCGTGCGAGTAGTCGTCGCAGTCGTCGTCGTCGCCGTGGTGTCCGCCGCCCTTGCGCTCGGCCTGGACCTTCGAGTCGTCCTCGCAGACCTCGTCCTTGCCACCGTTGTCGTCGTCGCAATCGTCGCCGCGGTGGCCACCCTTGCGCTCGGCCTGGACCCGCGAATCGTCCTCGCAGACCTCGTCCTTGCCGCCGCCGTCGCCGTCGCCGCAATCGTCGCCGCGGTGGCCACCCTTGCGCTCGGCCTGGACCCGCGAATCGTCCTCGCAAACCTCGTCCTTGCCACCGTCGTCGTCGTCGCAATCGTCGCCGCGGTGGCCACCCTTGCGCTCGGCCTGGACCCGCGAATCGTCCTCGCAGACGTCGTCCTTGGCGTCGTCGCCCTTGTTACCGCCGCGGTCGTCCGTCTTTCCGCCGTCGGCCGTGGAGGATTCGGAGGGAGCCGGCTTCGGCGCTTCGGTGCCGACGCCCGCATCCGCCGTCGGCTGTGCGGCCTCCGTCCCCGGAGCCGCCTCGCCGGTCGTCCCGGCGGCATCCGGCACCGTTGCCTCCGGCAACGGCATCCCTTCGGACTCGGCATCCCCCACCGTGGCGTCTCCGGACGAAACGCCATCGCCGGCCCCGGCGTCGGCCGCTTCCGACCCCGGCGGCGGGGACAGCGCGGACGCGGCGCCGGGCGGTTGGGCCGCCTTCCCCTCGTCCGGCTGGGCGGCGGACGACATGGAGAACAGCCAGAAGACAAGCATCGCCAGTGTCACGCCCAGCGCGACGACCATGCGGAAAGAACGGACAGCAAGTGACGCACCCATAAGAACCCCCAAGAAATTCCGAAGCGCGCAGCCCCCTGCGCACCCCACACCGCCCCCTGCGGTGTCCCTGCGTGCAGGTTAGGACGCCGACGCCCGCCGGGTAAACCCCTGGGGGGATTTTTCTGCGGACCGCCACGTCAGCCGACGGTCGGGACACAAGGCAAGGACACGAGGCCCGGACACAACAAGGGCGCCGAACCTCCCGGGGGAAGTTCGGCGCCCTGGCCGGCCGCGCTGGGCGGCCGTGCCTTCCGTGGAAGGCGGTTGGAGCTGTCGCTGGCTAGTGGCTGTGGCCTGCGTGCTCGTCTTCGTTTTCCTGCTTCTCGGCGACCAGGGTCTCCGTGGTGAGCACCAGGGCGGCGATCGACGCGGCGTTGCGCAGCGCGGAGCGCGTCACCTTGACCGGGTCGATGATGCCCGCGGCGAGCAGGTCCTCGTAGACGCCCGTCTTGGCGTTGAAGCCGAAGTTGACCGGCGACTCGGCGACCTTGGAGGCCACCACGTAGCCGTCGTGTCCGGCGTTCTGGGCGATCCAGCGCAGCGGCTGGACCAGGGCACGGCGGACGATGCCGACGGCCGCGGCCGCGTCGCCCTCGAGCGCCACGACGGCGGGATCGGTGTCGAGCACGGAGAGCGCGTCGACGAGGGCGGAGCCGCCACCGGCGACGATGCCCTCTTCCATCGCGGCACGCGTCGCGGAGACGGCGTCCTCGATACGGTGCTTGCGCTCCTTGAGCTCAACCTCCGTCGCGGCGCCGACCTTGATGACGCCGATGCCGCCGGAGAGCTTCGCGAGGCGCTCCTGCAGCTTCTCCTTGTCCCAGTCGGAGTCCGTGCGGGAAAGCTCGGCCTTCAGCTGGGCGACGCGGTCCGCGACGTCCTCGTGGGTGCCGGCGCCGTCGACGATGGTGGTCAGGTCCTTGGTGATGGTGATCCGGCGGGCGGAGCCGAGGACCTCCAGGCCGACCTGGTCCAGCTTCAGGCCCAGGTCCGGGGAAACGACCTGCGCGCCGGTGAGGATCGCGATGTCCTGCATCATGGCCTTGCGGCGGTCGCCGAAGCCCGGTGCCTTGACGGCAACGACGCTGAGCGTGCCGCGCAGCTTGTTGACGACCAGGGTGGACAGGGCCTCGCCCTCGATGTCCTCGGCGATGACGAACAGCGGCTTGCCGGCCTGCAACGCCTTCTCCAGCAGCGGCAGGAACTCGGCCACGGTGGAGATCTTGCCCGAGTTGACCAGGATCAGCGCGTCCTCGAGGACGGCCTCCTGGCGCTCCGGGTCGGTGACGAAGTGCGGGGACAGGAAGCCCTTGTCGAACTGCATGCCCTCGGTGAGGACCAGCTCGGTGGACGTGGTGTTCGATTCCTCGATGGTGATGACGCCCTCGGCGCCGACCTTGCCGAACGCCTCGGCGAGCAGGTCGCCGATCTCGTCGCTCTGCGCGGAGATGGCGGCGACGTTCGCGACGTCCTGGCCCTCGACCGGGCGTGCGATTTCGGCGAGGCGCGTGACAACGGCCTCGACGGCGGTCTCGATGCCGCGCTTGATCTCGCCCGGCGCAGCGCCGGCCGCGACGTTGCGCAGGCCTTCCTTGACCAGGGCCTGCGCGAGCACGGTGGCGGTGGTGGTTCCGTCGCCGGCAACGTCGTTGGTCTTGGTCGCGACCTCCTTGGCGAGCTGTGCGCCAAGGTTCTCGTACGGGTCGTCGAGCTCGATCTCGCGGGCGATCGTCACGCCGTCGTTCGTGATGGTCGGCGCGCCCCACTTCTTGTCCAGAACCACGTTGCGGCCGCGGGGGCCCAGGGTCACCTTGACGGTGTTGGCGAGCTTGTCGATGCCGGCCTCGAGCGCCTTGCGTGCGTCGTCGTTGAAAATAAGCTGTTTAGCCATGCTGCTGCTCCTTGGGATTGCGTAAAGCCCCGGCCGGGGCCGGGGCTTCACACGGGAAAACTACTTGACGACGATGGCCAGCACGTCGCGGGCCGAGAGCACCAGGTACTCCTGGCCGCCGAACTTGACCTCGGTGCCGCCGTACTTCGAGTAGATGACAACGTCGCCCTCGGCGACATCGACGGGAACGCGGTTTCCGTTGTCGTCAACGCGGCCGGGTCCGACTGCCACAACCTTGCCCTCCTGGGGCTTTTCCTTTGCGGTGTCGGGGATGACCAGGCCGGAAGCCGTGGTCTGCTCGGCCTCGAGCGGCTGAACAACAATGCGATCCTCGAGAGGCTTGATGGAGACCGACATGCGGATCTCTCCTTTGCGTGAGTGCCAATGGTTGAAGGGCCGTTGGGATGCACCAACCGTCGTCGCGGTGCCAGCTGGCAAGTACCTCAGGCTTTAGCACCCGACGGGGCCGAGTGCTAATGAAGACTCTATGAGGTGGCTGGCACTCGGTCAAGGCGAGTGCCAAACGGCGGGTCGCGGCGCGTCGCACGGGGACGCCCGACCGTCGGCGCGGCGGCGGCCTGCGGAGGTACGGCGCGACGGCGGCCTGCGGAAGCCCGGCGCGCGGTCCGGCGCCCAGACCCGGCGCCCGAGGTGGGTCAGGCGCGTTCGCCCGGCTCCCTCGCGGCGTCCGCGCGGCTCCTTGCGCGGAACACGCCGAGCGCGCCCACGGTGATGGCCGCGAGCGAAAGCACGACGGCGGCAACGAAGCCGCCCAGCGGAACGCCCAACAGTTCCCGGGCCACCTGGCCCTCGGTCCCGGCACCGAAGTAGTCGCCGCCGGCCTGGATGTAGCTGCCGGCGAGCAGCCCCTGCAGAACGACGGACGCGATCAGGGCCAGCGCGGCGAACACGCCGACCACCATGCCGCCATAGAGCAGGACACGGAACGCGACGCCCGCGCCGCGCAGTGGCGGGGCGCCGGCGTCGTCCTCCCCGCTGGCCGCGTAGACCGCCTCGGGGAAACGGGACAGGACACCTCCGTCGGTTCCGGCCTCCAGCGTCTCCTGCTCCTCGTTGTCCACCACGGCTCCACGGTACCCCGGGCGTCCCGCCGCGGCGGGCGCGCGTGCCGCGGGATTTCGCTAGCGTGCGGCCAGTGCCCAGGCGTCGATCTCCGCCACCAGCTGCGCCTTCCGTTCCGGCGCGGCGAACGAACCGGTGACGGAGTTGCGCGCCAGCAGCTCCAGCTGCTCCTCCCCCAGGCCCAGGGCGTCGGCGACCGCCTCGAAGTTGTCCGCGATGTAGCCGCCGAAGTAGGCGGGGTCGTCCGAGTTGAGCGTGACCTGCAGGTCCTCGCGGAGCATCGCCGGCAGCGGATGCCGGGCGAGGTCGGACACCACGCCGAGGCGGAGGTTGGACAACGGACACACGGTGAGCGGGATCCGTTCGGTGCGCAGCCGCTCCACCATACGCGGGCTCTCCATGCAGCGGACCCCGTGGTCGATGCGCTCCACGCGCAGCAGGTCCAGGGCCTGTTCGATGTAATCCACCGGGCCCTCCTCCCCGGCATGCGCGACCAGGTGGAGCCCCATCGCGCGCGCCTCGGCGAAGATGCCCTCGAAGAGCGACGGCGGGAAGCCCACCTCCGCGGAGTCCAGGCCGACGCCGATCAGGTCGCTGGCGCGGTGCCGCACCGACTCCAGGGTCTCGGCCGCCTCCTCCACGGGGCGGTCGCGCACGAAGCACAGGATCAGGCCGCCGGTCAGGTCTGCCTCCGCCGCCACGCTGCGGAAGCCGGCGAGCAGGCCGTCGATCACCGTGTCCACGGGCACGCCGCGGGAGGTGTGGGCCTGCGGATCGAAGAACATCTCCACGTGGCGCACGCCCTGTTCGACGGCGCGGCGCAGGTAGGCCTGGCACAGCTCGGCGAAGTCCTCCTCGGTGCGCAGCGCGGCCATGCATTCGTAGTAGACGTCCAGGAAGGACAACAGATCGGTGAAGCGGTAGCGGGCGCGCAGTTCCTCACCGTCCGCGTAGGGCAGCACGACGCCGTTCCGCGCGGCCATCCGGAACGCCATCTCCGGCTCCAGGGTGCCCTCGATGTGCAGGTGCAGCTCGGCCTTGGGCAGGGCGGCCAGGCGTGCGGACTGGGTTGGGGACATCGGGGTTCCTTCTCGGCTGGTTCGCCTTGCGGCGTGTGGTCGTTCGGTGTTCCGCTTCCCCCGCGCGGCCGCGCCGGGGAGCCCACCAGCCTACGGGAGCGCGCCGGTGCCCGCGACCGGGCGCCGCCGATATCGGGCGCCGTCCGTTATCGGGCGCCGTCCGTTGTCGGGCGCCGCAGTTGCCGCGCACCGCAGTTGCCGCGCACCGCCGTCGTCGTCGTGCGTCGTCGTCGGCCGCGGCTCCCCCGCACGCCGGCGCGCCGCCGGGCTCCCGGCTCCGCAAACCGTGTGGTTAGCATGGGGGTGACAGCCTCCGGACCGTACGGCCCGGTGTGGATCTACCGGAACAGCGCCGTTCCGAGCGGGGTGCAACCAATGCCAGAACCAGTCCCGATGCCGCGGACCAGCCTCAAGCCCGCCGAGCTGCTCTGCGACCGGCACCCCGCCGACGCGGTGGCGTTCACCGTCGTCGGCGCGGACCTCTCGCGGACCGACCTCACCTACGGCTGGCTCAAGGACCGGTCGGAGCGGGCCGCGGCCGCCTTCGCCGCGCTCGGCGTCGGGCCCGGGGACCGGGTGGCCACACTGATGGGCAAGGGCGCGGACCTGGTCGCTACGCTCGTGGGCCTGTGGCGCCTGGGCGCCGTCCACGTGCCGCTGTTCACCGCCTTCGGCACGCCGGCCATCGAGGTGCGGCTCCAGCGCAGCGGCACCCGGTTCGTCGTCGCCGACGCCGCGTGGGAACACAAGCTGGAGGGCCTGGAGGCCTCGCTCGGCCTGACCATCGTGGTGGCCGGCCCCGTGGGAAGCCCGGAGTCGCTGGACCTGAACGTCCTCATCGACGACCAGCATCCCGGGTTCCCGGCCGCCGAGCGCTCCCTGGACGACCCGCTGGTGGAGATCTTCACGTCCGGCACCACCGGCACGCCCAAGGGCGTCCCGGTCCCGGTCAGGGCCCTGGAGGCGCTGGCCGCCTACATGCACTACGGGCTGGACGTCCGCGAGGACGACGTCTTCTGGAACGTCGCCGATCCGGGATGGGCCTACGGGCTCTACTACGGCATCCTGGGCCCGCTCTACACCGGCCGCCGGAACCTCCTGCTGCGCAGCGGCTTCGACGCCGAGCTTTGCTGGAGAATCCTCAAGGAATTCGGCGTCACCAACTTCGCGGGCGCCCCCACCATCATCCGCTCCATGCGCGCCGCGCGCCCCGAGGGCGTCGGCGATCTCGCGCTGCGGCGGGCGTCGAGCGCGGGCGAGCCGCTGGACGCGGAGACCATCTCCTGGTCGTCCAGGTACCTCGGCGCCGCGGTCCGCGACCACTACGGGCAGACGGAGATGGGCATGTGCATCGTGAACTGCTGGCACGAGTCGGCCTCCCGCGAGGTCCGCCCCGGCTCGATGGGCTTCGCCATGCCGGGCTACACCAGCGCCGTCCTCGAGATGGCGGAGGACGTTCCCGCCGCGCCGGGCGTGACCGGGCGCGTGGTGCTGGACGTCCCGGCGAGCCCGTTGTTCTGGTTCCAGGGCTACACGAACGAGCCGGAGCGGACCGCGGAGCGCTTCAGCGCGGACGGCCGCTGGTACTTCACGGGCGACACCGGGCACCGCGACGAGGACGGCTACACCTACTTCTCCTCGCGGGACGACGACGTCATCATCATGGCGGGCTACCGGATCGGCCCCTTCGAGATCGAGTCGGTGCTGGCCGAGCACCCGAAGGTCCTGGAGAGCGCCGTCATCGGGGTGCCCGACGAACTCCGCGGGGAGGTGGTGGTGGCGCACGTGGTGCTCCGCGATCCGGCCGACGCGTCCGAGGACCTGGAGCGGGAGCTGCAGCAGCTGGTCAAGGAGCGCCATGCCGCGCACACCTACCCGCGGCGCGTGCGCTTCGTGGACTCGCTGCCCAAGACGCCCAGCGGGAAACTGCAGCGCTTTGTGCTCCGGGACGCGGAGCGCGGGTAGCCGCGGCCGAACGCGGCGGGTGCGTGCGCATTAGGGTTGATGCATGCCCTCCCCCGCCGCCGCCGTGGAAAACCTCGCGCCCGTCCTGTCCCCCGAGGGCTTCGGCCTCCTGAACTCCCTTGCCCCCGACGCCGCCGCCACGGACCGCGCGGCCCTGGAGCTGAACCTGCGGCTGCGCAAGGAGGGCCACCCCGCGGAGCTGGTCACCGCCGTCGTCCACCAGGCCCGGCTGCGCGCCCGCGGCGCCGAGAAGCTGGGGCCGTTCGCCGCACACATGCTCTTCACGCGCGCGGGGCTGGAGCAGGCCACACGGCTGAACGTCGCGGCCATGCACGCCCGCCGGTTCGTCCGGGCCGGGGTCTCGAAGGTCGCGGACCTGGGATGCGGCCTCGGCTCGGACGCGATGGCGATGGCCGCGCTGGAGCTGGACGTGACCGCCGTCGAACTGGACGAGACCACCGCGGCGGCGGCGATGGTGAACCTTATGCCGTGGCGCAACGCGCGCGTGGTGAACGCTGACGCCACGGAGTTCGACCTGGACGGGTTCGACGGCGTCTGGCTGGATCCGGCGCGCCGCACGACGTCGTCCTCGGGCACGTCGCGGATCTTCGACCCCGAGGCGTTCAGCCCGCCGCTGTCCTTCGTCGAGTCGCTCGCGGGGCGCGGGCTCGCTGTCGGCGTGAAGCTGGGGCCCGGCATCCCGCACGAGTCCCTGCCCGCGGCGTGCGAGGCTCAGTGGGTGTCCGTCGGCGGCGACGTGACCGAGGCGGCGCTCTGGTTCGGCCCGCTGGCCCGGCCGGGCGTGCGCCGCGCAGCGCTGGTGGTCGGCGCGGACGGCGCGGCCGACGAGCTGACCAGCGCCGAGGACTACGACGCCGGCGCGTCCGTCCGGGGCGAGGTTCCGGTGGGGGACGTGGACGGGTACCTCTACGAGCCGGACGGGGCCGTCATCCGCGCCGGCCTGGTCGCCGAGGCGCTGGACCATGTGGGGGGCCATCTGGTGGACCCGCACATCGCGTATTTCTGCGCCCCGTCGCTGGTGGAGACCCCGTTCGCGCGCGCCTACCGGGTGCTGAACGTGCGCCCCTACAACGTCAAGGCGCTGCGCGCGTGGGCCAAGGCGGAAAAGATCGGAGTGCTGGACATCAAGAAGCGCGGCCTGGACGTCACGCCGGAGGAGCTGCGGAAGGTCCTGCTGGCGGGGTCCGGCAAGTCCGCCAAGAAGAAGGCGACCCTGGTGCTGACCCGCATCGGCGACGCCCGTGTGGCGATCGAGGTCGCCCCCGCGTAGTCGACGCGCGGCGCCCTCCCGCTGCCCCCCTCCCCCCCGTTTCGACGAGGGCAGATGCTCGTTTTGGGCCCTATGGGGGCATCTGCCCTCGTCGAAACGGGGGGCGGGGACAGGTGCCGTCGTCGAAACGACGGCGGCCCTACGACCCGGAGTCGTTGCCCGCGGCGTGGGGGCCGTCGTAGGTGCCGAACGATGGCTGGCCGGCGGCCTCGTAGGTGTGGACGGCGAGTCCGCCGGGCGTGTTCTCCGTGCCGACAAGCCAGAATCCCGCCGTGGCGCCGCCCTCGGGGAACAGGCGCCGGCCCGTTCCCACGACCACCGGGGCCACCACCAGACGCACCAGGTCGATCAACCCGGCGGCGAGCAGCGACTGCGCCAGCGTCGCGCTGCCGTGGATCTGCAGCTCGCGGCCGTGGCGCCCCTTGAGCTCCGCCACCTGGGCCGCGACGTCGCCGTTCAGGAGCGTGGACGGATCCCAGCCCGCCGACTCGAGGCTGTGGGAGGCGACGTATTTGGGCAGGCCGTTCATCTTGGCGGCGAACGGGTCGTCCGGATCGTCCATCGCCGGCCAGTCGCGGGCGAAGTTCTCGTAGGTGCGGCGCCCGAAGAGCAGCCCGTCGGCCTCGGCGAGCCACCCCGCGGCGAGCTGGATGAAGCGCTCGTCGAGGAACGGCACGAACCAGCCGCCCCGGGTGAACCCGCCGCTGGTGTCCTCGTCCGGGGAGCCCGGTCCCTGGGACACACCATCAAGCGTCACGAACTGGGTCAGCGTCAACCTCATGGTCTGCTCCTTATCGTCGGCCGCCGGCCTATCCGGCGCGCATGAACTCCTCCGCCGCGGCGACCTGCTCGGCCGTGGGCGTGATGCCCGTGTACAGGACAAACTGCTCGAGCGCCTGCAGCGTCATGACCTCGGCGCCCGTGATGACCCGCTTGCCCAGCAGGCGCGCGGCCTGGATCAGGGGCGTCTCAGCGGGGACGGCGACGACGTCGAACACGGTGTGCGCAGCCTCCACCTGCTCCTCGGTGAAGGACAGCTGCATCTCCTCGGCGCCACCTGCCATGCCGATCGGAGTGACGTTGATCAGGACGTCGGCGGCGCCGTCGTGCCGTGGCGCCCAGCCGAAGCCGTAGAGTCCGGCGAGCGCCCGCCCCGCGTCCTCGTTGCGGGCGATGACCGTGACGCGCGTGAACCCGGCGTCGCGCAAGGCGGCCGCGGTCGCCTTGGCCATGCCGCCGGCGCCGCGCAGGGCGACGCTCGAGGCCGGGTCGACGCCCTTGCTCGCGAGCAGGGCCGCGACGGCGGCGTAGTCGGTGTTGTGGGCCGTGAGGATGCCGTCGTCGTTCACGATGGTGTTGACGGAGTCGATCGCGGCGGCCGACGGCGCCATCTCATCTACCAGCTCGATCACCCGCTCCTTGTACGGCATGGAGACGGCGCACCCGCGGATGCCCAGGCCGCGCACTCCCGCGATGGCCAGCGCAAGGTCGGTGGGGGCGAAAGCCTTGTAGATCCAGTTCAGGCCGAGCTGGTCGTAGAGGTGGTTGTGGAAGCGGGTGCCGTTGTTGCTCGGACGGGCGGAGAGCGAGATGCAAAGGGTCATGTCCTTGTTCAAGATCGGCATGGCTCCACACTAGTCCGGAGGTGTTGCGCGCGTTAGGCAAGGCGCCGTGCCAGCGTTTCGACGGGCGAGCGCCTCCCGCGCGCCGGCGTTTCGACGAGGGCAGATGTCGAGTTTGGCGCCGAACCCGACATCGTCCTTCGGCGAAACCGGGCCGGCGCGCGTCTGCCCTCGTCGAAAGCCGGGCCGCCATCGGCATCCGCGACGCAGATCATCGGGCAACGGGTCGCCCGTGGCTCACGCAGCCTCGGCGCGAAGCAGTTCCCTCCGCAGGCGGCCGAGGAACTTGTCCCTGCCCGCCGGGGTGAAGACCGACGCGGTCACCTTCAGCACGGTCCACCCCCGTTCGCGCAGCCGCGCGTCGCGGTCGATGTCGCGCTCGTACTGGACACGGTCGACGCGGTGGTGTTCGCCGTCGTACTCAATGGCGATGCGCGCCCACCGGATCACCAGGTCCGGCATCACGGTCCAGCCGTCGGGGAAATCCAGCCGCACGTTGACTTCGAGGTCGTCGATGCCCGCCTCGACGAGCAGCGCGCGGAGCCGCGACTCCATCGGGGAATGGAACCAGGGCGTCAGGAGCTCCCGCGCCTCGCGGGCAAGCCGCACGCCGGGAACCGAGCGGCGGCGCTCCAGCACGTCGTCGATCTCGGCGAGGCCGGACAGCGGGTGCGAACCAACGACGCCGCTCGGCCGCGGCGGGCCGAGGGCGGGCTGCAGCAGCGAATTCCCCGCCGCCACGAGGTCGCCCAGCCCTAACCCTGTTCCGGCGAGGTCCGCCCAGGTCCAGGCCGGCGAGGTCAGGGCCACCCCGTGCTCCACGCGCCGGTCGCGCTCCAGCAGCGGCGCCACGTGTCCGATGACGTTGGGTCGCCGGGAGTGCCCGCCGCTCCCCCTCACCCGCGTGACGTGTATGGGCAAGGCCGCGTTGCCGCCCGGAATCCACATGCCCCAGGCCAGCGCCGCGCTGCGGTGGCTGAGGTATGTCCCGCCGTCCAAGGCGGAGTAGGCGCGCAGGACCTCGAGTTGCGGCACGGTTCCGCCCGGCACGCGCCGCAGTCCTCGGGTGGGCGCGTCGAAACGCCTCGAACGCATCGCGCCCGGGGTCAGCCCCAGCTCGAGCCCGTCCCTGAACGCGAAGATGCCCGGGGTTTCGCGCTTCGTCCCGGCGCGGCGTGGATGCTCCATGACACCATCGTGCCCAATACGGCCCGGCGCTGCAGGCGATATCCACAGGCACGACGCCGAGGCTGGGCCCGCGGGCGGCGCAATGGCCGACCGCGATAGCCGGGCCTCCACGCGCGCGGCCGCTTTCGCCAAAGCCGGATGTCCGCCGCCCCCGTTTGGCCGAAGGTAGATGCCCGATTTCGGCCCGAATCGGGCATCTACCCTTGGCGAAACGCGTGGGCGTGGGGGTGGGGGTGGGGGCGGGGAAGGATGAGGCGGGTCAGGCGGGGGCGCAGCCCGTGCCCGCCGGGAAGTCTCCTACGGCCACCGGAAGCTTGCCCGGGGCCTCGCGCTCCCCCGTGAGCACCCCGACCAGCGCCTCGAAGGACTCCGCCGTCCGCCCGTAGAGGGCGATCTTCGACCCGGCGGTGGACGACGCCAGCCCCCACGGCGCGTCGAGCGAGACCACCACGTCGCCGGACCCCGGCGTGTGCGACCCGCCCAGCAGGGTGACCAGCGTCCCGCTCCCCACGGTCAGGCCCGCGTCGGACGCCGCGCCGGCCAGGCGCGAACGGTCCGCCGCCGTCCCGCCCGCGATCCGGATGCCGGAGCCCACCAGCGCCCCGGAGCACTCCCCGGACACCACGGTCACCGACGCCCGGGCCAGCTCGCGTGCCACGGAGGCTCCGTCGCCGGAGGACGCGGGATCCGCGGAGGACAGCGAACGCCCGCCGTCGTCCAAGTCCTTGGCCATGTGCCCCTGCCACATCATCATCGCCACCACGCGGGTCGCGGCCTCGTCGAGCCGCTCCTCGGGCACGTCCCCGGACTCCACCGCGTCGACCACCGCCGCGTGGGCCTCATCGATCGACGCCGGCATCAGCAGGAGGTCGGCCCCGGCGGCCAGCGCCTCCACGGCCGCCCCGCCGCCGGGGGCGGACTGCTCCACCGCGCCCATGTTCAGCGCGTCGGTCACGGCCACGCCCTCGAAGCCGAGGTCCCGGAGCGCGCCGTACGTCGCGGAGGACAGCGACGACGGGACGCCGGGCTCCAGCGCCTCGACCGCGATGTGCCCGACCATCACCATCGGCGTCCCGGCCTCGATGGCCCGTGCAAACGGCTGCCAGTCGCGTGCCTTGAGCTCCTTCAGGGTCGCGTCCTGGACGGGCAGCCCCACGTGCGAGTCGGTGGTGACGGAGCCGTGCCCCGGGAAGTGCTTCGCCGACGGCAGCACGCCGGCGGCCAGCGCCCCCTCGATCCCCGCCACGGTCTGCTCCCCGACCGCCTCGGGGTCCGAGGAGAAGGACCGCGCCCCGATGACCGGATCCGCGGGGCCGAGCGTCACGTCCGAGTCCGGCGCGAAGTTCATCGTGAACCCGAGCGCGGCCAGCTCGGTGTCCATGGCCTCCTGCGCCCGCGCGGTCAGGCCCGTATCCCCCGCGGCGCCGTACGCCATCGGGGACGGCCACTCCGTCAGGGGCGACTTTACGCGCGCCACCATGCCGCCCTCCTGGTCCACCGCGACGATGCCGGGCCAGTCGCGTCCGGCGGACAGCGTCTTCTGGAACTTGGCGGTGGTGGCGGCCAGTTTCCTGGTGTCGACGCCGCTCGCTCCTCCGGCGGCGCCCTCGCCCGCGGCGCCTCCGCCGGAGGATCCGCCCGCGGCCAGCGGCACGTTGTCCCCCATCACGATCACGCCGCCGAGGTGCAGCCGCTTGGCCTTGGCCAGCTCCGCAGCCGGATCGGTCCCCGTGTAGTAGTCGACGAACACCTGCCCCGCCTTCTCGGCCAAGCTCATCGCGGCCACGGCCTCGGTGGCGGCCTCGACGTCGGACTCGAGCGGCCCCCAGCCGGTCCGCGCCGGTTCCGGCGTCGTCTGGGGGGACGACGCCGGTGCGCCGCCCCCGGAGCCCGGCGAACCGCCGGCCGGGCCCGTCGGAGCCACCGGCGCCGGGGTGCACGCGGCCAGGGCGAGGGAGGCAGTGAGAACCGCCACGGTCAGGGATGTCTTGCGCAAAGCCACGGATCCTAGGCTACCCCTGCCGATAGACTGGCCGTCGTCCCACCACATTGTGCTTGTCAGGAGTCTGGATGCAGATCGATTTCGCCCATTCGCGGCAGTCCACCCTCGGCGTCGAGTGGGAGATCGCGCTGGTGGACAGCAAGACCGGCGACCTCCGGTCCGTGGCGCAGGAGGTGCTGCTCGGGGTGCACACGCTGCACGGCGAACTCGAGGAGGACGAGGAGCACCCGCACATCAAGCAGGAGCTCCTGCTGAACACCGTGGAGATCGTCACCGGCGTGTGCGACACGGTGGACCAGGCGAAGCGGCAGCTGCACACCAACATCAAGGCGATCCGCGACGTCACCGACCCGATGGGCGTGGACCTCTACTGCGCCGGGTCCCACCCGTTCGCGCCGCCGAAGCTGCAGCCGGTGACCAACAAGGAGCGCTACGCCAGGCTCATCGACCGCACCCAGTGGTGGGGCCAGCAGATGGTCATCTACGGCGTGCACGTGCACGTGGGCCTGGACAGCCGGGACAAGGCGCTTCCCGTCGTCGACGGCCTGGTCAACTACCAGCCGCACTTCCAGGCGCTGTCCGCGTCCAGCCCGTACTGGGGCGGCGAGGACACCGGCTACGCGTCCCAGCGCGCGCTGATGTTCCAGCAGCTGCCCACGGCCGGGCTCCCCTACCACTTCAAGACGTGGGAGGGCTTCGAGGGCTACGTCCGGGACATGGTCCACACCGGCGTCATCGACGACATCACGGAGATCCGCTGGGACGTCCGCCCCGTGCCGCGCTTCGGCACCGTGGAGATGCGCATCGCGGACGGGCTCTCCTCGCTGCAGGACATCGGCGCCATCGCGGCCCTGACCCAGTGCCTCGTGGACGACATGTCCACCACGCTGGACAATGGCGGCTCGATCCCCGTGATGCCGCCCTGGTACCGCGTGGAGAACAAGTGGCGCGCCGCCCGCTACGGGCTGGACGCCATCATCATCCTCAACGAGGCGGGCGACGAGATGCTGGTGACCGAGCACCTGGAGCGGGAGCTTGACCGGCTCGAGCCCGTCGCTAAGAAGCTGGGCTGCTCGAAGGAGCTGGGCGACGTCGAGCGGATCATCCGCGGCGGCGCCGGCTACCAGTGGCAGCGCCGCATCGCGAAGGAACACGGCGGGGACCTGCGCGCCGTCGTCGCGGACAACGTCGCCCGCATGCACATCGCCTAGGCCCGGCGCGCGATGACCACCCGCTGGGGCACCAGGCCGGAGACGACGGCGGACGCCGCGGCCGTCCGCGCCGTCAACGAGGCCGCGTTCCCCACGCCAGCGGAGGCGGACCTCGTCGACGCGCTGCGCGCCGACCCGGAGGCCTGGATCGACGGCCTCTCGCACGTCGCCGTGGCCCCGGACGGGACCGTGGCCGGCCACGCCCTGCTCACCCGGTGCCGGGTGGGCGGCCGGCCGGCGCTCGCCCTCGCCCCGTGCGCCGTCCTCCCGGACCACCAGGGCACGGGGGCGGGCGGCGCGGCGATCCGCGGCGCGCTGGCGGCGGCCCGCGATGCCGGCGAGAACCTGATGGTGGTGCTCGGCCACGCGGGATACTACCCGCGGTTCGGCTTCGCCCCCGCCTCCGGCCTCGGCGTTGTGCCGCCGTTCGAGGTCCCGGACGAGGCGTTTATGGCGCTGCTGCTGGACCCCGCGCAACCCGCGCCCCGGGGAACCGTCGAATACCCGGCCGCGTTCGGCGTCTGAGCCCGGAACCGGCGCCCGCGCCCCGCGGCACACCGACGGCCGCGGCCGGGGTCAGGCGCCCGCGATTAGGCGCCCGCGCGCCCCCGCATCCACGCCGGGACCATAAACGCCGGAAAGCGCGTCAACGCGCAGACGCCGGAGGCCAACACGATCGCCGATCCCGTCCAGACGCAGGCCGTGTACGCGGCCTCGGCGGCGCGCCTCGACGCGAAGACCTCGGCCGTCACGAACCCGAACGCCAGGACGATGAACCCCGCGCCCATCCAGAGGGCACCCAGGGCCACGTGCGGGCAGCTCCGCCCCCACGCGGACCCGGCCCAGGACCGCCAGACGCCGTTGTACACCCGCGCCCCCACGGACAGCCCGGCGATGCCGAGCCCCATAAGCGCGATCATCGCGATGGTGGATTCCATGGCCGGCTACAGCGAGATCGCGCTGACGGGCTGGCCCGAGTCGGTGCCGAACGCGATCCCGGAGGGGCCGACGCCGGCCATCACCACCTGGGCGGCCAGCGCCGCGACCATCGCCCCGTTGTCCGTGCAGAGGCTCGGCTTCGGGATGCGCAGCGAGATCCCCGCGGACGCGCACCGGGCGGCGAGCAGTTCGCGCAGCCGCGAGTTGGCCGCCACGCCCCCGCCCAGCAGCAGGTTCTCCAGCCCGTGCTCCTTGCAGGCCAGCACCGCCTTCGACGTGACCACGTCCACCACGGCCTCCTGGAACGACGCCGCGATGTCCGCCACCGGGGGCTGCTCGCCGCGGGCCTGGTACTGCTCCACGCAGCGGGCCACGGCCGTCTTCAGCCCGGAGAAGGAGAAGTCGTAGCGGTGCTTGCCCGGGTTTTCGGGCGTCCCGGTGAACTTCGGCAGCGTGAGCCCGCGCGGGAAGCGGATGGCCTTCGGGTCGCCCTCCTTGGCGATCGCGTCGATCGCCGGCCCTCCCGGGTAGCCGAGGCCCAGGAGGCGGGCCACCTTGTCGTACGCCTCGCCGGCGGCGTCGTCGATCGTCGCGCCCAGGAGCACGACGTCGGTGGCCAGCGAGTCGACCTTGAGGATCTCGGTGTGGCCGCCGGAGACCAGCAGGGCGCCGAGGCTGGAGGGCAGCTCCCCGCCGTCGAGCACGCCGACGCCGACGTGCGCCACCAGGTGGTTGATGGCGTAGAGCGGCTTGCCGGTGGCGAGGGACAGCGCCTTGGCGGCGGCGACGCCGACCATCAGCGCGCCGGAGAGTCCCGGCCCGGAGGTCACGGCGAGCGCGTCGACGTCGTCCAGCGTCACGCCGGCGGTGTCCAGGGCCGCCTGCAGGGTCGGGATCATCGCGTCCAGGTGCGCGCGCGACGCGATCTCCGGGATGACCCCGCCGAACCTCACGTGCTCGTCCATCGACGAGCTGACGGCGTTGGCCAGCAGTTCCGCGCCGCGCACGATTCCGACGCCGGTCTCGTCGCAGGAGGATTCGATGCCGAGAACCAGCGGGGCGGCTGCCGTGGTGGCGGGGGAAGTCATGGAAACCAGTTTAGGGCGTGGCCCCGGGCCCGCCGGTTCGGGTCGGTTACGCTGGCGACGTCGAAAGGAACCGGATGCGGCGTCACGCCACCACGCTCGCGGCCGCCCTGTTGCTGGGCGGGCTCGCCCTCGGCGCGCTCGGGCCGGCGCCCGCCGCGGCCGCCGCGCCGGCGTCGTCCACCATTCCGGCATCCCCCGAACTCACGACGGCGGCGCTTGCGCCCGTGGTCCCGGCGTCGCTCGCCGTCCCGTCGGCGCCGCTCGCCTCGCCTTCGGCTGCCCCCGCCGCTCCCCCTGCCCTCTACCGGGTGGTCCGCGCCAGCCCGCTGCGCTCCGGCGCCTCCTGGTCCGGCCCGAAGCTGTCCGTGGTCCCGACCGGCACCGTCCTGACGGCCCGGGCGCTCAGCCGCGGCTGGGTGCTGACCGGCCACGCCGGCGCCACGGGGTGGTTCGCGTCCGCCCACGCCGAGCGGCTGCCGCGGATCCGCTACGAGTCCACGCGCGCCCTCCCGCTGACCGTCCGCGCCGGCTCGGGCGCCGTGGTGCTGACGCTCGCGAAGGGGCAGCGCGCCGTGTCCACCGGCCGCGTCTCGGGCGGGCTCGTCCAGCTCTACAGCGCGGGCCGGACCGGCTGGGCGCCCGCCGCCAACCTCCGGCGCTCCGTCGTCGCGAAGTACCAGACGGCGTCGTCCGCCCGGCTCTACGCCTCGGCGACGTCGTCCACGCGCGTCGCCACCATCCCCGCCGACTACACCGTGGCCACGCGCACCAACGGCCAGGCGAACGGGCGCATCCACGTGCAGTACGGCTCCCGCACGGGCTGGTTGTCCGCCGGCAACGTCGCGAAGGTGGCGCTGTCCACCGCTGTCGGCCGGCTCACGTGGGGCCAGTCCGCGGCGAAGAACATGCAGCCCTGGTGCTCCGGCGTGCCCGTCACCGCGGGCCGGGGTGTGGGCAACAAGGCGGAGGCCCAGCTGGCCGGCCGGCCCGCGACGTGGCACGAGCGCATCTTCCTGGACACCGGCTGGCGGCGCAGTGGAACCCTGGACCCGAACCACCCGGCCGCCGTCGCCGTCCAGTTCCACGAGTGCGCCCACATCCTGCAGTACCGTGCCTTCGCGTACGACGTCCGGGCCCTTGACGCGCGCATGGACAGGGTCTACGGACGGGCGAACGGCACCGAGCACATGGCCGACTGCATGGCCGTGGCCATGGGCGCGCGCCTCTCCGGCACCACCGCGTCGGGCGGCACGTGGCGGGCGGGCTACGGCGGGAAGTGCACCGCCGCGCACCTCGCGGCGGCGAAGAAGCTCGTGGCGGGGCAGCGCCCCTAGCCTCCGGGCGCCGCGGCGGTCAGGGCAGCAGCTTGTACAGGTCCACGACGGTCTCCTCCGGCATGGCCGTGAAACCGCCCTCGATGCCCCTGTTGAACGCCGGAAGCAGCGTGCCGTCGCGGAAGGCCTCCCAGCTCTCCCGCGACTCGTGCACCGCCAGGATCGTCCAGCCGCCCTCCGAGGGGCCGGCGGCGTGGAAGATCTGCCCGGCCGGCAGCTCGTCCGCGCCCGGGTGGACGGCCGCGAGGGACGCGTCGTACTGCTCCCGTGTGCCGCCGGGGAAGAAGTGCACAATTCCGTAGGCCTCGGTAGCCATGGCTCCTCCTTGGGTGGGAATGTGTCCATGGTGGGCGCGCCCGGGGTCCGGGGCAAGGCAACGCGGGGGTGGTTTTGGCGCCCCGCGCACCCACGCGCCCCCGCGCCCCCGTTTCGACAAAGTCAGATGCCCCAAAAAGGTCGTTTTGGGGCATCTGCCTTTGGTGAAACGCGGGGGCCGGGCATCTACGCTCGGCGAAACGCGGCGCGCCCGCCGAGGACCGGAGGGCGCGAGGGCCGGTTACGGAAGGGCCAGGCGGAAGACCTTCGCCCAAGCGGAGCCGACCTGCTTGTGCAGCGGGCCTGTGTTGTAGGGCAGGCCGTAGCGGCGGCAGATCTCCTTGACCTTCGGGGCCACCTCGCCGTAGCGGTTGGACGGCAGGTCCGGGAAGAGGTGGTGCTCCACCTGGTGGGAGAGGTTGCCGGTCATAAAGTGCATGAACTTCGAGCCGGAGATGTTCGACGAGCCGATCATCTGCCGCACGTACCAGTCGCCGCGGGTCTCGCCGTCGACCATTTCCTCGGAGAACGTCTCGGCGCCCTCGGGGAAGTGGCCGCAGAAGATGACCGCGTGCGCCCACACGTTGCGAACGGCGGTGGCGACCAGCGTGCCCATGAGGGCCTGCTTGCCGGAGCCGCTGAGCATGGCCAGCGCCGGGGTGGCCAGGTAGTCCTTGGTCACCTGGTTCATCGCGGACTTGCCGAAGGCCTTGAGGTCCCGGATGAAGTCCTCCTTGGACTTCTCCCCGGCCTTGAACTCCGTGACCTCCAGGTCGTAGAGCGCGATGCCCCAGTCGAAGACCGGCGCCAGCAGCGCGTTGAAGACGGGGTTCAGGACGTTGACCGGCTTCCACTCCTGGTCGGCGTCCATCCGGAGCAGGTTGTAGCCCACGTCCTTGTCCTTGCCCAGGACGTTGGTCCACCTGTGGTGCTGGTCGTTGTGCGTGTGCTGCCAGGAGCGGGCCGGCGTGATGAAGTCCCACTTCCACGTAGTGGAGTGGATGTCCGGATCGCGCATCCAGTCCCACTGGCCGTGGAGAATGTTGTGGCCGATCTCCATGTTCTCGATGATCTTGGAGAAGGACAGCATGGTGGTGCCGGCGACCCAGGCGTACTTGTTGCGCCCGGCGCCGACCAGTGCCGCGCGGCCGGCGAGCTCGAGGGCGCGCTGGAGCTTGATCACGCGGCGGATGTAGGCGGCGTCCGCGGAGCCGCGCTTGGCCAGGACGTCGTCCTTGATGGCGTCGAGTTCGCGGCACAGCTCGGCGACCTGCTCGTCGGAGAGGTGCGCGGCGGACGGCGGGCGGACGGCCGGCGAACCGGTCTCCGCCAGCATGCCCGGCTTGCGCTTGCGGACCGTCGTCTCCGGGGCGTACGACTTGGTGTCGTCCGCCTCGGTGGGCCTGTTCGTGGTTGTCGTCATGCGGATACTCCTCAGAGGTCGAGGTTGACGGGACCGGCGGCTGCCGAGACACACGTCTGGATTAGTTGGCCAGGGTCGCCGTGGACTTCCCCGGTGCGTAGGTCGCGGACCTTGCCGGCGCGGAGAGGAACCATGCAGCTGTGGCAGATACCCATGCGGCAGCCGCTGGGCATCAGGATACCGGCGTCTTCGCCGACGTCGAGCAGTGTTTCGTCGCCGGGTGCCTCGACCTCGCGGTCGGACGCCTCGAACGTGACAAGGCCGCCCTCCTCGCCGTCGCCGCCCACGAACTCGGTGCTGAAGCGCTCTATGACCAGGTCCTGGCAGCCGCCCTGCGTGCCGGTGGACTCGGCCCAGAGCTTCTCGGCGTCGTCCAGGAAGCCCGTGGGGCCGCAGGCGTAGGCGGCGCGCTCGCGCCAGTCCGGGCAGAGGTCGTCGAGGCCCGCGGCGTCGGCGAGGTCCAGGCGGCCGGACTCGGCGGTGAAGTGCTCCACAACGCGGAGGTTCTTGAACTGGTCGGCGAGCTCCCGCAGCTCCTCGAGGAACAGGCTGTCCGCCGAGCTGCGGGCCGAGTGGACCAGCACGACGTCGGCGTCAGGGCGCCGCGGGACGAGCGTGCGGATCATGGACATCACCGGGGTGATGCCACTGCCGGCCGTGAGCATCAGCAGCGGCCGCGGGTGCTCGGGGAGCGTGAAGTCGCCCTGCGGCGGCGCCAGGAAGAGGATGTCGCCGGGCTTGGTCTCGCGGACCAGCGTGCCGGAGACGGAGCCGACGTCGGTCACGGTGATCGCGGGGTCCTGGCCGGCGGCGGCGCTGAGCGAGTACGAGCGCCAGTGGCGGACGCCGTTGAGCTCGACGCCGATGCGCGCCCACTGCCCGGCCAGGTGCGCCTTCCAGCCGCGGCCGGGCCGGAAATGGATGGTGGTGGAGTTGGCGTTTTCGCGCACCACGCTCGTGACCACACCCCGGAGCTGCCGGTGGGAGAACACCGGATCGAACAGCGAGAGGACATCCTCCGCGGACAGGGGATGGGTCAGGACGGATGCGGCTTGTGCCAGCGAACGGAGCCGAATCATGCTCCCAGTCTATGGCCGTTGGCGCCATATTTCTCCACGCACCACATACGATTGACCGTAGGAAACTATCCCGGCGGACTAAAGAAGGGGACTCCTCCCATGTCAGATGTCGCTCCCGGTGCGCCGGGCGGGGCCCACACGGATCCGCCGTGGCTGGCCCTGCCGCCCGAGGTCGGCGACGCGCTGCGCCCCTACCTCCCCTCCGTCGTCGAGGCCATCATCAATGCCGTCCCGCAGTTGGTCCCCGCGTACGCGCGCCCGATCGAGGGCCGGTTCGGCCGCGGCCTGCGCCGCGGGGTGGCCGGCGCCCTGGAGCGGTTCCTGGATCTGCCTGGCACCTCGATGCCGGCGCTGTCCGACGAGACGCGGGCGCTGGTCGCCGGGCTGGGCAGCGGCGAGTTCCGCCAGGGCCGCAGCATGGACGCGCTGCTCGGCGCCTACCGCTCCGGGGCGCGCGTGACGTTCCGCGAGCTGTCGAAGATCTCCATGGAGATGGAGCTGGGCTCCGGCGTGGTGGTGAACCTGGGCGAATCGATCCTCGCCTACATCGACGAGCTTTCCGCCGTCAGCGTGGAGGCGTACGCGTTCGAGCAGTCGGAGCGCGCCGGGGAGCTGGAGCGCCGGCGCACCGACCTGGTGGAGCTGCTGCTGCGCGGCCACACGGACGAGGGCTCGCTGCGCCAGGCCGCCGCCATGGCCGACTGGGTGCTGCCGCAGCGGCTGGCCGTCGTGACGCTCCCGGTGGACAAGACCGCCGGCCTGCGGCTGCAGCTCGGCGCGCGGGCGCTGGTCGTGGAACGGGAGACCGACGCCGTGGTGCTGGTTCCGGCGGCGCCCGGCGGCAGCGCTCGCTCGGCCCTGGGCGACAAGCTGCGCGGGCGGCAGGCGGTCGTGGGGCCGGCCGGCGAGCCGGAGCAGGCCGGCGACTCGCTGCGCCTGGCCGTTCTCGCGGCGTCCGCCCTTCCCCCCGCGGACTGCGAGGACGGGCTGCCGCTCTGGGCGGACGAGCACCTCGCGGAGATCGTGCTGGGGGCCGAGCCGCTCGCCGTCTCCGAGCTGGCGGCCCGCCGGCTGCGCCCGCTGGAGTCGCTGCGGCCCGCCCAGCGCGCGCGGCTGGAGGAGACTCTGCTGAGCTGGCTGCGGCATTGGGGCCAGCGCGCCCCCGTCGCCGCCGAGCTCGGGATCCACGCGCAGACGGTCGGCTACCGGGTGGCGCAGCTGCGCGAGCTGTTCGGGGACGCGCTGGAGGACCCGCGGGCCCGGTTCGAGCTGGAGCTGGTGCTGCGCGCGGCGCGCTACCTGGAACCGGAGGGGCCGGCAGCGGTATTTGGGTGACGGTACCTGTCCCCCGCCTCCGTTTCACCGACGCTAGACGCCCGCATTCGGGCGATTTTGCGCATCTGCCTTCGTCGAAACGCCGGTGGGGTGGGGCAGGAACCTTCGTCGGAGCGGCGACGCGGCCGGCGGCTACTTGAGGTAGGCGCCGGACATCCAGCCCGTCGTCGTGCCGTACTTCACCTGGTACCAGGCGCCGCTGCGCTTGCCGGTGGTGGTGACCTTCTTGTTCTTCGGCACGGTCTTCAGGATGCGGTAGCCGGTCCCCGCGCCGGCGCGCAGGTTCAGGTTGGCCGTGGTGGTCTTCGTCCCGGGCCTGGCGGCCGGCGTCGCCGCGCCCGCCACGCCGTAGTGGTGCTCCAGGGTAGGGGTGCCGCTCTTCCGCATCGACGCCGCGATCCCGGTGCCGACGTAGCGGTAGTGCCAGGGCTCGTAGGCGTAGCCGGTGACCTTCTCCTGGCCCTTCGGGTAGCGCAGGATAAAGCCGTAGCGGTACGCGTTCTTCGCCATCCACGTTCCGGCGCCGCCCGCCGTGGAGACGTCGACGGCGAACCCGGTCTGGTGCTCGGACGTCCCGGCCGGCGCCACAACGCGCTTCGCGTAGGCGGATCCGTACCACTTCGTGTAGTTGGCCATCAGGGTGGCCTGGGCGTTGTAGGAGCGGTAGCTCGACGTCGCGCGCAGCGTCACGCTGTTCTTCCGCGCGCCGGCGGCCATCTTCGCGTAGGCGGTGGCAGCCCCGGACTGCAGCCGCACGGCGACGCCGGACACGCCCTTGACCGTGGTCAGCCGCGGCGCGAACGTCTTGGGCACCAGCGGGCGGGCCTTGTTGACCAGGACGTCGGCGCGCGCGGGGTTCCGCGGCACGGTCTTGGTCGCGGCCGGCAGCGCGAGGGCGGCCGATGAGACGGGGATGGACAGCGGCGGGGAGGCCAGCGATGGCAAGGCAAGTGTCGAAACCATGGGCGACGGCGCCGGGGCCGCCGGAGCGGCGGAGGCGCTGGCGGCGGGGGCCGCACCGAGCGTCGCGGCGAGCGCCAGGGACAGTGTGGCGATGGCCGCCGCCGGTCGGTGCGTGCGCAACATGGGTCCGCCGTTTCTGTTCGCGAGTCTGGGAAGCGCGCCGAACCCAACGCGTGGCGCGGTTTCATCCTAACGGCACAGGTCAGCGCCGGGCCAGCAAATCGTCGAACCCGTGGATGAACCTACGACGACGCCGCGGCCAACACCTTGCGCATGATCAGCGCGTCGGCCCCGCCCGGGTAGTAGCCCTTCCGGATGTGGATCTGCTCGAACCCGAACCGCAGGTACAGCGCCTGCGCGCGCGGGTTGTCCGCCCGCACCTCCAGCAGCACGTCCTCCGCGCCGCGCAGCCGGGCCTCCTCCACAAGACCGGTCAGCAGGGCCGAGCCGATCCCCCGCCCCTCGTGTCCCGGCACGACGGCGATTGTCTGGACGTCGGCCAGCGGCAGCACGCACATCATGCCGCAGTAGGCGACGATCTCCCCCGCGTCCTCCGCCACCCAGTACCTGCGGGTGTCCGCCTGGGCCAGCTCCTCGTGGAACATCCGCTCGGGCCACGCGTCCTCGGGGAACAGCGCCCGCTCCAGCGCGTAGACCGCGGGGATGTCGGCGGGCACCATGTCCCGGATGGCCCAGCCGGCGGCGCTCACCGGCCGAACCCGGCGGGCCGGTTCATGGCGGCGGGGACCTTCGCGTCCGATTCGCGCAGGTACAGCGGCGTGGTGGCCAGCAGCTCCCGCCCGCCCGCCAGCGAGCGGAGCGCGTAGGCGCCGAGCGAGGCCGCGTGGGGGTGCGTGGACGCGAAGGCCGGCACGCCGTGCGCCCCGACCGCCGCGAGCCTCTCGGCGTAGAGCCCGGCGCCGGTCCCGTAGACGGGCCCGGCGGGCAGCGCCTCGGCGGCGGAGACGTGCGGGCCGTCCAGCAGGGCGCCGTCCGTTCCGTACCGCGCCCAGTAGAGCTCCTTGCGCCGGGCGTCGATGGCCACGGTGAACCCGCCGCCGGACGCGCCGGACGCGCCGGACGCGCCGGCGTCGGCCAGCACGTCCCACGCGACGGCGTCCAGGCTCATCACGCCGTCCACCGGGATCCCCCAGGCGAAGCCCAGCGTCCGCGCGGTCGCGATGCCCACGCGCAGCCCGGTGAACGGCCCCGGCCCGACGCCGACGACGATCCGGTCCAGCTCGGACCCGGCGACCCCCGCCTGCGCCATGATCCCCTCGATGGCGGGCGCGAGGACCTCCGCATGGGTGTTCGTCTCGCTGGAGGCGAAGGACTCGAGGACCTCGGCCCGGCCGTCCCCGCCGCGGGTCCTCAGCAAGGCGGCGGACGCGATGGCGGAGGTGTCGATGGCTAGGACAAGCATGCGTCCAAGTCTAGTTCGGACCGGATGGCGCCCGTTCCGCCGCCTGCAGCGCGTGCAGCGCCCGCCAGATCTCGCCGCTACCCACGGGCACGATCCGCACCAAGGCGTCGTCGACCTGACCGAAGGCGAAGTGCCCCGCGCGCCCCGCGTTGATGAACCCGAGCCGCGCCCCGGCGTCGGTCGCGACGTCCCACACGAACCACGGCTCCTGCCAGAACGACCCGTGGGCCGTGCCGCCCGGGTCGTCGAGCGCGCCGCCGTCGGCCCGCGCCCCGAACAGCTCCAGCGGCAGCTCGATCGGCTCGGCCAGGCCGGGCGGCAGCGGCCGCACGGCCGCCCACGCGCACACGATCGTCGCCGCCTCCCCCGCGCCGGCCAGGTCCAGGCGCGCGTCGGCGTCGTCCGCGATCCCGGGAACGACGCCGGGGCGCAGGCTCTCGGCGCTCGGCCCGGCGAGCGCGGTGAGGGACGCGTCGGAGATCCAGAGGCGGAGCGTGGTGTGGCTGCCGCGGTAGCGCCCGGTGACCGTCCACTGCCCGGTGGGCGCGTCGAGCGCGGACAGGTAGCGGGCCGCGGCGGGCGTGGGCCGGCCCGCGCGCGTGAGCAGCCCCTGACCGGCGAGCGCCGCGAGTTCGGGGCGGCGGCGGATCCGGTCCAAGAGGCCGGCCCGGCCGTGGCGGTGGGCTGCGGCGAGCACGGCGAACGCCGCTGGCCCCACGGAGGGGCCGTCCGGCGCATAGAGAGGGAGGACGCTCACGCGGCGAGCCGGACGCTGGCCGCCAGCTCGTCGAAGAGCGAGCTGAAGTGGCCGTAGCGCTCCACCGGGCAAGTGGCGGCGATCTCCAGGGTGTTGGGGCCGTCGGAGACCAGCCAGCGCCGGGTGAAGAGCGCACGGCCGGACTGGCGGCGGGTGAGGTCCATGCGGCGGGCGGGGCGGCCGCCGATGCTGGCGTGCCCCTCCTCCACCACGTACAGCCGGTCGACGCCGGCCAGCGGGGCGTCACCCGCGTACTCGAGGGCCACGATGCTCGCCTGCCCGCCGCGATCGGACCCGTGCACCGCCACCAGCCGGGCGCCGGAGGACGCCAGCCGGACCCATCCCGGCGGCAGTTCCACCGTAAATCCCGTCATCGGTTCCTCCAGACAAAAGCTTCCCTCCACCGTAGGCGGGCCGGCGGACGCCCGCGATGGGGAGAAGTCCCCATGCCGCCCGGTTTCTTGCGCGGATCTTGCGCAATCCTTGCGCCCGTCGTGTGGGTCGGGGGGCCATGATGGGCAGCATGAGGACAGACCCACCACCGGCGAACGCCGGAGGTGTGCCCTTGCTCGTGAGCGAAGTGGCGCTGCGGTCCATGGCCCAGACCGTGGGGCCGAAGGCCACCCGCGCATTCGTCGAGCGCTTTGTGGCGCTGTGGCCGGTCCGCTGCGAGCGCCTGAAGAACTCGGCGGCCAAGGGCGACTGCGAGGCCTTCTGCGACGCGGCCCTCTCCCTGAAGTCCGGCGCCGCCATGGCCGGGGCCGTCGGCCTGGCCGCCCTTGGCGAGCACCTCCACGAGATCGCCCGCGACCCGCACCGCGACGACGCCTGGGACCGCGCCCGCGAGGCCGTCGCGGACCTGGAGCCGCTGGGCACGCGCTCGGTCGCCGAGCTGTCCGCCGTCGCCGCATCCGTGTGCGGGTACGCGCCGGCGCGCAACTTTCGGCGCTAGAGCGACTCTTGCGGATACCTTGCGGGAATCTTGAGGGAAACTTCGGACTATGCCGTACATCACGTTGAGCATGTCACGCCATGCTTATCCCAAGGGCAGGACGGGGTGGGAATCACCACCCGGAAACGCCCGACGCACACAGCTTCATCCCAACCACGGGGGATCTTGGGGGTCTCCGGCGCTGGGGTTGCTGGACCGCCGTCCGTCGACGGGGAACCTTGGGGGGTTCCCGTCCACCTGGCGGCGGTGGCGTTTAACGGCCCAGCCGACGCGCGGGAAGCGCGGCGCCGGCGGCGATCGGTCGGTCGCTACCTCACCTTGGCGCAGCGGTAGCCGACGCCGCGGACGGTCTCCACCCAGAGCGGCGCCTTGACGTCGTCGCCGAGCTTGCGGCGGACGTTGCCCAGGTGCACCTCGATGGTGCGCTCGTCGGCGGCCGAGACGAACGTCCCGGAGTCCGTGTCCTCGTCGCGCAGGATGCGCACCAGGTCCGCCTTGGTGCGGATGTTGCGCCCGCTCTCCATGACCGTGCGCAGGAGCGTGAATTCGGTGGGCGTCAGCGCCGGTTCCGCGTCCCCCAGCCGCACCACGTGCGTCGCGGGCTCCAGGACCAGCCCGTTGAGCTCCAGGGAGACTGCGCCGGGCGCCTGCTGCGGAGCGGCCGACGCCGGGGCCGCCTCGGTCGCGGAGGCCGCGGAAGGAGCGGCGGCGGAGGCCGCGGCCGGAACGATTGGATTCGCCGCGGTCGCGAAGTCCGCGGCCTTGTCGCGCTCGCGGATCCGGCGCCGCATCACGGCGTCCACGCGGGCGCGCAGCTCGCGGGGGCTGAACGGCTTGGTCAGGTAGTCGTCCGCGCCGGTCTCCAGGCCCATGACGGTGTCGATCTCGTCGGAGCGCGCCGTGAGCATGATGATGTGCGCGTCGGAGAAGTGGCGGATCCGCCGGGCAACCTCGAACCCGTCGATGTCCGGCAGGCCCAGGTCGAGCGTCACCAGGTCGGGCGACGCACCCTGCGCCAGCGCGACCCCCTCGACGCCGGTCGACGCCGGATGCACATCGAAGCCGGAACTCTGGAGCACGGCTTCCAAAAGACCGCGGATGTCGTCGTCGTCCTCAACGACCACCGCTACGCGACGCTGGTCCACTCGTTCTCCCTCTAGTCAGACGTGTTTCACCATCCTAGCGGCGGGAGCGGGCAGGTCACGACGCCTTGACGGAAGCGTCACTCAGGCGCAGGTGACGTGCGCGACCTGGCCGGACTTGGTCAGCGTCATGGTCCAACTGGTCGCCTGCCCGCGAACCCAGGTGGACGAGTCGTCGGCGTTTCCGATGAAGGGCACGATCTGCAGGACGTAGTCGTCCGTCTTGTTCTGGTTGATGCCGGCCAGCACCGCGGTGTGGGTGGGCGCCGTGGAGGCACGCACGGTCGCGGGCTGGGTGAACGCGGCGCCATTCTGCAGGACCGTCACCACGTAGCCCGAGGCGTCGGTGGCTCCCCACGTGACCGTGATGTTGGCGGCGTTCGCCGTGTCCTGCCGCTTGCAGGTGATGGCGGACCCGACCGCCTGCGGGGCGACGGGCGCCGCGGTCACCTGGATGGCCGCCGTCCCCGACTGGCTCCACAGCGCGAACGCCGCGCCGCCGCCGAGCAGGCCCACGACGATCAGGACGTAGACCACGATCGCGGCGCGCAGCCCCGGCAGCCTGCCGTGCGGCTTGTCCACGGTCGCTACTCCTTGTCGGCGGTACTTTTGCGTGCCCGGGCGCGGGCGGTGGCGCCGCGGAGGACGCTGAAGACACCGTAGCCGATGAGTCCGAACGCGGCGGCCTGCGTGAGCAGCCCGCGGTCCTGGTTGCCCAGCCAGTTTGCGGCGAAGCCGGCGAACGGGACCGCGTAGAAGAGCTTCCCGCGGACCTGGACCTCCTGGACGGGCTCGGGATCGGCGACGGAGTTGTTGTCGCCCTGGGTGAAGAGGACCCGGGCGCCCTGCTGGTCGACGCCGGAGGAGATGACGCGGTGGGTGATCACGGCGGACTCGCCGGACGTGATCTGGTAGGTGACCACGTCGCCGGGGGCCAGGGCGGCGAAGTCCACCGGCTTGACCACCAGCAGGGTCCCCGGCGGATAGGTGGGCTTCATCGAGCTGGTCAACACCGAGTACTGCGCGGAGCCGGTCAGCATGGGGATGGCGATCAGCACGATCGCGGCCAGGGACGCGACCACCAGGCCAAGGAAGCTCAGCCCCTTGCCGAGCGCGGACACGATCCGTGCGGCCGTGCCCGCCCCCTCGGCGCGGGCAGCGCCGGACCGCGCGATGCCGGTCCGTTCGTCCCGGGCGGAGGTGTGTCCCCGGAGGCCCGGGATGGCGATGATGGCCATGGCGTTGGTTCCTTTGCTGCGTATCTGGCTGATTGGTGCGCTACGGGGCGAGCTGCTGGGCGGTAATGCCCAGGCTGACGGTCGCGCCCTTGCCGCCGAGCGATGCCGGCGCCGTGTTCTTGAGTGTCAGGGTGAGGCAGAAGGTCCCGGCGGCGCCCTGGGCGATGTCCCGGACGCTGCCGGGCGCCGTGGTGGCGCAGCTGCCGCCGGACGCCAGCCCAATGCCGGTGTCCACGTAGCCGGCCAGCTCACCGCTGACCGCCGGCGCTCCCGCGGTGGCACGGATCCTGAAGGTTCCGCTGCCCGCGTTGGTTGAGTTGGTGACCACGACGGGGACCGTGACCGGCTTGCCGCGCTCCAGCGCCGGGATGCCTGCCAGCGCAATAGTGGCCGGCGTCCCGTTGGTGTTCAGGCGTTGTGCCTGACCGTTCGCGCCGGTCACCGTGACCGCGAAGTCCGCCGCCCGCACCGTGCCGGCGGCCGAAGCCGCGGTCTTGGTCCAGAGCGCCAGTGTTCCCTGCACCGTGATCAGCGCGAGAACCACGGCCACGCCAATCAGCGCGGTGGCCCTGAGCGTGGCCGTGGCTTTCATCGTCTGTCCTCTGGGTGCGGGCGGAGTGCTGTGGGGTGCGGCCTGGCTACGGAGCCGTCGGAGCGATCTGCTCCAGCTTGTAGCCGATGGCGGAGTAGTTGATGGTGGCGTTGGTGCTGGCCTGCGCGGTCGTGGCGGAGTTGAACACGAACGTCGTCGACGCAATGTACTTGCCCGAGACGGAGATCGGGTTCGCGACGGCGACTGCGCTTTCGGCGCCCTTGATGACCACCGGAGTCGTGGTGACCGTGCCGTCGACAAAGCCATTGGCGACCTCCGCCGCGCCGGTGACGGTCAGATTGGCCTTCATCAGGTCGCCGGTCAGCTTTACGTCGACGGCCTGGGAGTAGGTCAACCTATCCCCCGGAACCACCCGGTAGTCGGCGGTGACCACGGTTCCCGCTGCGTTGGTCCATACGCCGGCCTTGGCGGTCAGGTCCAGGTCGCCGGCGACGATTGTTCCTGCTCCGGCCGCGCTGGCGTCGTTCCAAACGGCCAGCGTTCCGCCGCCGCCGATCAGCAGTGCAACGCCGAGTCCGGTAGCCAGTGCGCCCTTGGTCATCTTGTTCATCTCAAACCCCTACGAAGTTGTGGGCCGGATTCCTGATTCGTTCCGGCGATGGCACTACCCTCCCGTTGAAACGTCAAGAATTGGTCCGACAAAGGCGAATGGTTTACCCAAGGTTCACAAAAGATTTCTCTGGGAATCTTGAGCCAATCTTGAGCCAATACACAGCCCAATGACTTTCGATAAAAATCTCCGTCTTATGGGTCGGTTTTATGGATTCTTCATGCCACTATGTACATCGGATGTGGCGAACGTGCCGCACCCATGGGGATTGCGCCGTTGGTTTGGAATGGCCGACGGCGCTCAGCAACTTGGAGATACAGCTATGAATCACTACGAAAAGCGCGAAGCCGCGAGGCTCCGAAGGCAGAAGATCGGCACGGGGGCGGTCATTACGCTGGCCATTGCCGTGCTCGTAGCGGTCGCCTACGTGCTGGCCACCTAGCCGACACAGAGGTTCAAGGCGTCACTCTGTAGGGCTCGACCGGGACTGTCGGTCGAGCCCTTCGTGTGTATGAATAGTTGAATCACGGTGGAGAGCGTCGCGGTGCCGCAAGCACTCCGTCCCTCTAGCGCGGGTCGAGGATCGCCGCCCGAAAGGCCTCGCCCATCACCTTGGCCCCGGCCTCAGTGAAATGGACGCCGTCGTAGGACATGCCGGGCAGGAAGTGGCTGCCGTCGCGCAGGCCCGCGGCGGCGTCGGTCCAGTCCCAGCCTTGTTTGGCCGCGTATGCCTCTAGCCGCCGGTTGTAGTCGTCCGGCGAGCGCGCGGCGCCGGGCCGGAACAGGGCCGATCCGGTGTCGATGGGCGGTATGGCCGAGACGATCACCCGCTCGGGCGCGGACGCGGCGACGATGGACGAGATGTTGGCCGCCGTCTCCTCGAAGGGCACACCCGCGGCCAGGTCGTTAGTGCCGGCGAGCACCACCAGGACGTCGGCGTCGACCGGCCGGGCGTTTGCGGCCATCAGCGATGTGGGGGCTCCCCACTCCGCCCAGCCCCCGGCGAACTCCACGCCGTCGGTCTCGGCGTGCCCCACCCAGGTCTGCGGGCCCGGCTCCCCGGTCGGGAAGTTGTTGGTGTCGGCCTTGGTCAGCGAGTCGCCCACGGCGGCGAAGGTCACGGTGTCCGACGCCGGCTGGCCGGCCCGCGGCGGTGGTTCCGGTGGGCGGTTCCCAGTCCAGACGGCCGCCGCAACAGCCACCACAAGCAGCACACCAACCACGGTCACTGCGATCCAGGCCCGCCGGGCACGGTGACCCGCGGGACCCTGCCCTTGCCCCTGCTCCATGCTCGCCTCCGACGGGTTGGTTATTTGCCCGCCATGCTACCGGCGCAACATGTGTCTCGAGTTAACATGCTTCTCATCTACACCTCACCTAACACCGGTAGCGTTGTCCGAAAGTATTAGGCGATTGCGAAGGATGAGAAACGGCTGATGTCCCCCAAGATTTCTGTTATTGGCACGGGTTACCTCGGCGCCACGCACGCCGCCTGCATGGCGGAACTCGGGTTTGAGGTCATCGGTTTGGACGTGGATCCGGTGAAGATCGCGCGGCTCTCGGAGGGCAAGCTCCCTTTCCACGAGCCAGGCCTGCCGGAACTGCTGGTCAAGCACGTCAATAGTGGACGGCTCCGCTTCACCACCTCCTACGAGGAGGTCGGTGCGTGGGCGGACATCCACTTCATCGGTGTTGGGACGCCGCAGCGCTCCGAGGACGGCGGCGCGGACCTGTGCTACGTCGATGCCGCCGTCGTCAGCCTGGCGGAGAACATCACCAAGGACGCGCTGATCGTGGGCAAGTCCACCGTTCCGGTCGGCACGGCCCGGCGGCTCAAGGACCTCCTGAAGGCGCACGCGCGTCCGGGGGCCGACGTCGAGCTGGCGTGGAACCCCGAGTTCCTGCGCGAGGGCTTCGCGGTCAAGGACACGCTCACCCCGGACCGGCTGGTGATCGGCACCGAATCCCAGCGTGCGGAGTCGACCCTCCGCGAGGTCTACGCCGCCGCCCTGGCGCGGGACACCCCGCTGGTGGTCACGGACTTCGAGACCGCCGAGCTGGTCAAGGTCGCCGCTAACGCTTTCCTGGCCACGAAGATCTCCTTCATCAACGCCTTCGCCGAGGTCACCGAGACGGTCGGCGGGGACATCCGGACGCTGGCCGACGCGATCGGCTACGACGAGCGCATCGGCCGTAAGTTCCTCAATGCCGGCGTTGGCTTCGGCGGCGGATGCCTGCCCAAGGACATCCGGGCGCTGCAGGCGCGCGCCAGCGAGCTCGGCCTGCACCGCACCATGGACTTCCTGGACGACGTCGACGACATCAACCTGCGCCGCCGCGGCCGCGTGGTGACGCTGGCGCACCAGCTGCTGGACAACTCCGTGGCCAACAAGCGCATCGCCGTTCTCGGCGTCGCGTTCAAGCCGGACAGCGACGACGTCCGCGACTCCCCCGCCCTGGACATCGCCGGGCAGCTGTACAACCAGGGCGCCGACGTCACCGTATACGACCCCGAGGGCAATGCCAACGCCGAGCGGCGCTTCCCGCGCCTGCGCTACGTCGACTCCACCGAGGCCGCGACGACGGACGCCGACTTGGTCCTGCTCCTCACCGAGTGGAAAGAGTTCCGCTCGCTCCAGCCGGACGAGCTCGCCGCGTTCGTGGCCGGCAAGCGCATCATCGACGGCCGCAACGTGCTGGCGCATGCGGAGTGGGAGGCGGCCGGCTGGACAGTGGCTGCTCTGGGCAGGAAATTCGGCTAGGCGCTTCCAAGGGCGTCCTGTCGCCGATCTATAAGTTTCGTTCGTCCACCCATCGCGGACCATAAGCGGCGATGCGGACGGTCCGGGGTTCCTCGGAACCGGTGTCATCGAAGTCGAGGACCAGCGCATGGCCGGCGTCCGCGCCCACCGCGCGCTCAAGCGAGACTTCCAGTCGCGACTCGGCAAGGTGCTCTACCTTTCCGCTTCCCCACTCGACGACGGTAACGGACGTCGGCAGCGTGGACTCCAGGTCGATGTCGTCGAGTTCCTCCGCGGAGTCCAGCCGGTAGGCGTCCACGTGGACCAGATCCGGGCCGCCGACTAGCGACGGGTGGATGCGCATCAGCACAAACGTCGGGGAGATGATGCCCGGCCGAACGCCCAGCCCCTCCCCCAGCCCCTGTGTGAACGTGGTTTTTCCGGCCCCGAGTTCCCCGCTCAGCACCAGCAGGTCGCCCGCGCGCAGCACGGCGCCGAGCCGCGCGGCGAGGGCTTGAGTGGACTCGGCGTCGACCGCGGTCAGCTCGGCGGTCCACACCGGCGCGCCCGCCGACGTCACTGGCAGGGCCTCACTCACCGGCCTGACCCCAGCTTCCCTCGATGTAGTGGCGGGGCACGCGGGGCGAGATCCGCGTCACGATCTCGTAATTGATGGTTCCCGCGGCGTCGGCCCAGTCGGCGGCCGACGGCCCGTCTCCCCCAAAGAGAACGGCCTCGGCACCGACGAGCGTGTCGATGTCGGCGTCCGGCCCCAGGTCCACGACGAACTGGTCCATGGCCACCCGGCCACTCGTGTGCGCCGCGTGCCCGGCGACCGAGACGGGCGCATCGACGGCGGAGCGCGGGACGCCGTCCGCATAGCCCAACGGCACGAGGGCCAGGACGCTGGCCGACGGCGTCCGGTAGGTCAGTCCGTAGGAAACGCCCTGGCCCGCCGGCACGCGCTTGGCGTTCGCGACGCGCGCCACCAGACGCATAGCGGGGCGGAGCGCCAGGTCCTCGGGGGTCTGGTCGCGGAACGGGCTGAGCCCGTACATGCCTAGGCCCAGCCGCACCATGTCGAAGTGCGCGTCGGGGCGGGACAGCGTGGCCGGGGTGTTGGCGGCGTGCCGTACCTCGAGGTCGAACCCGGCGTTCTCGGCAAGCGCGACGGCGGCCCGAAACGCGTCCAGCTGTTCGTCCGTTTCGGGGCGGTCCGGCTCGTCGGCGACGGCGAGGTGGGTGAACACTCCGACGACGCGGAGAAGGCCGTCCTCCTGGTGGGCCATGGCCGCATCCAGCAGTGCCTCCCACCGGTCCGGGGTGCAGCCGTTGCGGCCCAGTCCGGTGTCAATCTTCAGGTGGACGCGAGCGGGGCGTTCGGCGCTTTTGGCGGCCGCCGCGACGAGGTCCAGTTCCCAGCCCGAGACACCGAGGTCGACGTTGCGGGCGATCGCCTCGGCGAAGTCCGTGTCCGGTGTGTGCAGCCAGGCAAGCGCGGGCTCCTCGATACCCGCGCCCCGGACGACAAGCGCCTCGCTCACGTGGGCGAAGCCGAGCCAGGTGGCACCGGCCTCTATTGCGGCCCGCGCGACGGGAAGGGAGCCATGGCCGTACGCGTCGCCCTTGACCACGGCCATGACCTTGGCCGGCGCGGCCAATTCGGCGACCCGGCGGACATTGTGGCGAATGGCGGACAGGTCGATCTCCGCGCGCCGTTCCCACAGGGGGGCCACGGGCAATTCGGCGGAAATTGGTGCATTGCTGGCTGGCTGGATCTGTGAACTCACCCTGCCATTCTTCCATTCCCGACCGAATAGAGCGGTGTTGGCGTCGCCAACCAGGGAAGCCTCAGGAGTGCCTTGCGCCAGACGACGAGGGCCGCCACCCTCAGCGGGATAGCGGCCCTGTCAGCCGATAATCGGCCGATCCGTTGCCTAGTACGGCCAGTTGCCGCCCTTGGACGTCACGGAGTACGGCCAGTTGCCGCCCGCGGTGGCTTCGGTGTCAACGTCGGCGGACACGGCGGCGCCAATGGTCAGCGCTGCTGCTGCGGCGACTGCCATGGTTGCCACGGCCTTCATCATGTACTTCTTCATAAGTTTCCCCCTGGCGATTGGTGATAATGGATGTCGGCTTAAAGTCGATCAGGGGCCATGGCCGACAACGCTCCCCCTTGCCGATTATGCCATCTGTTGCCAGTGTTGCGGAAGTGCATTTGGCATCTTCTTTACCCGACAGGGAGAGTGTCTTCATGAGCGCCGCCCCCAGTGCCGCATAATGGCAACTATGCAATACCCCCCGCCGTTGAACGATCTTCGTGGCCACAGGTCGCGGGTCCGGCGCGCGGTCGAGTCGGGGGATCAGGAAGCGGCCCTGTCCGCGGCGCTCGACGGCGCCGCGGCCGCGTTGGGAGCGGGAGACCGCCACTCGGCATGGGAGTTCCAGGATTCGGCGGCGGACGCGCTTCATGCCATGGACCGATACCGGGAAATGTTGGATCTGGCGCACAGCATGGACCAGGCGGCGGCGTTGCTGGGAGACGCCGTGCTGCGGGCACGCTCGCTCGTGCAGGCCGCGGTGGCGCAAAGGTGCTTGGGGCGGCTGCCCTCTGCAATCGGAGCAGCGCGCGAGTCATTGCGACTATTGGATCAGGTCCCGGAGCATGCGGACGCCAGGGCGCGCGCTTACCAGGCGCTCATGGCCTCCCTGGTGGAGGACGGACAGACGTCCGAGGCGTGGGACCTGCGGACGGGGCTGGTCCCCCTCCTGGGAGATCACGTGGACGAGCAGTCGGCCGGCAAAGGCTTTTGGACGCTGGGCAACCTGGCGTTCATGGTGGAGGACATCGAGCGCGGCCTCGAGTACCACCGGTTGGCCTCGACCCATCTGTCGCCGAGAAACGACATTCAACTGTGGGCCCGCTTCAACAAGGCGTCGGCGGACCTGCAGCTCATGTCCGGCATCGCCGTCGAGCAAACGCGCGACTGCATCGACCGGGCCCAATTGGCGCACGAAGTCATGGAGACCACGGAAATGGACCGGGTCGGTCTCGCCGTCACGCGCGCGCGCTGGGGCCTGGCAACCGGCAACCAGGACGCGGCGCAGCGCGTCATCGAACAGGCGATCTCCGATCTGGAGGATCCCGACGCCGCCTACCTCATCCCCGCCTATCTGGTCTGGGCGGAGAGCCTGTCCGCGCTGCGTCCCCACGAAGCCGAGATCAAGCGCGCGGAAGCGGCGCGGATTGAGCGCCTAGCGACGTAGCGAGCGGCGCGGCTAATCAGACACGCTCGCCACCACCAGACTTTTGGCCCATTGGTGACAGGGAGCACATGCGTTTCAGGTTGGTGGGCTAGAATTGCTTTACTTAGTCGTCGCTGGACTCGGTGTCCGCGATTGTTTCGTTTCCGGGGGGAAGTCCATGGTTCGCAAAGGTCCTGCAGGCGCTCAGGTCGGCACCACACACGGTCGGAGGCTGGAGGATGGCAACCGTTGAGCTTGCTCCCCCCTCCGACCCGTCCGGGGGCGAACCGATGACAGACAATGAGGCACAGCAGCCCGTCGTCACTACTCCGGATCCGCTCCAGTCCGCTCCGGATTGGTCCTGCGATTGCGCCACGGTCTGGAGGCACCCCGGCAACATCCTCGAAGTCACTTTCGTTCCCGGCTGCGCGCTCGATTCCACGCTGCTCAACGAAGTGGCGCGGGGGGCGGAATCCATCATCGAGCACACCCCCGTCCACGTCTTGGTGGACATCTCGTCTTTGGTCAGAGTTGATCCCCCCGCTGCGACCGCCTTCAGCACGTACGACGGCCTTGGCCGGGTCGCAATCCTGGGCTTCGGCCCGGCCGACCGGGTGCTAGCCCGCTTCTTTATGACAGCCACGACCTCGGAGGCAACCGCGGAGATGTCCTACTTCGAAGAACGCTCGGCGGCCTTTGCGTACCTTGGCGGTCATGGCTGAGATCCCCCTGCCCCCGGAAACCGATGAGCGGATCGAGCAGATCGTCGCGGCCATCCTTGGCATAGCCGACGGCAACTTCGAGACCGGCATGGAACCAACCGCGCGCCGCGACGAAATCGACGCGATCATCGTCGGCATCAACTCGATGTCCGCGGAGCTGGCACGGACCTACCGGGACCTGGATCTGCGCGTGGCGGAACGCACCACGCTCTTGGAAGAGGCTCGCGACAAAATGCAGGCCCTCGCGTTCTCCGATCCGCTGACCGGCCTAGCCAACCGCACGGCCCTCCTGAAGGAGCTCGACCACGCCTTGGACCGACACCGGCGCGGAGAGCGGGCCCCCGTGCTGATGCTGTTGGACCTGGACGCCTTCAAGGACATCAACGACACGCACGGCCACTCCACCGGCGATGAGGTGCTCCGGCTCGTCGCCGACAGGCTGCGCTCGGGCATGCGACAGGGCGACATGATCGCCCGCTTGGGCGGCGACGAGTTCGCCGTCCTGTTGCCCCAAGGCGCCCCGCGCCCCCTTGAGCTCGGACGGCGCCTCATCCAGCTGATCAACGCCGAGACGACCATCGAGGGCGTCCCCGTGTCCCCAGGCGCCAGCATGGGCATCGCCGAAGCGACGACGGGGCACGACGCCGACATGCTGCTCCAGGAGGCGGACACCGCCATGTACGTGGCGAAGCAGCTCGTGCGGGACAAGGTCCAAGAGTTCGAGCCGTTTATGCTCTACGAGCGCCAGCAGCGCGCCGTGCTGTTGACCGACCTGAGGGCAGCCCTTGGCACGGACGAGATCTATCCCGTCTACCAGCCGATCGTGGACATCGCCAGCGGCGCCTGGATCGGCGCCGAGGCGCTGGTCCGCTGGCGGCACCCGGAGCGCGGCGTCGTGATGCCGGGGCAGTTCCTTGAGCTCGCGGAAGAGGGGCGCCTGCTGCCGCGCCTCACGGCCCAGATCCTTGACGGTGCGCTGGGCGATCTCAGCGCATGGCGCGACCGTGGCCTCGTGGACGACTCCTTCGTCGTTCACGTCAACGTCACTCCCGCCGAGCTGCACATGCTCGATTTCCCGGACCTCATCAGGGCCGCGCTGCGCCGGCACAAGATGCCGGCCAGGGCCTTGGGCGTGGAGATCACCGAACACAACATGCTGTCGGGCGACTCCCTGGACCGCTACTCGCTGTTGGCGCTCTCGCGCATGGGTGTCCACACGAACATCGACGACTTCGGCACCGGATACTCCTCGATCAGCTACCTCAACAAACTGCCCGTGGACGGCGTCAAGCTAGACCGCTCCATCATCGAGGGAATCCCCGCCGACGAGCGCCAAGTCGCCCTGGTGAACGCGGTCGCCGGCCTGATCACGGCGTGCGGACTCGAGTGCATCGTCGAGGGTGTCGAGACCGCCGAACAGCACGAGTCCCTCTTGAAGCTCGGCTTTACGAACGCCCAGGGCTACTTCTACTGCCGCCCCGTGCCGGCGGCCGAGCTGGAGTCGACGCTGAGCGGACACCAGCGCACCACCGCCTAGCCGGTTCCATAAGGCGGGCGGTTGCCCTCTGAGTCCACCCAGCCTGGACCTAGTTTGCTGAGACCCGGTCCGCATCTGGTTCGGCGGGCAGCGTGAAGGTGAACACGGTTCCCCTTCCATCGGCGCTGCGTGCGGAGATCGTTCCGCCGTGGGCCTCCACGATGCGACGACAGATCGCCAGCCCCAGCCCGCTGCCGGAGGCCCGCGCCATCCCGTTCGAGGCCCTGCGGAACTCGGTGAAGATGTCGTCGAGCTCGGCCTCGGGGATTCCGATGCCGTTATCGGACACTTCGACGACAACCCAGTCGGGATCCTCCGCGGGACGCGACGAGACCTCGATCCGCGCCGCGCGGTCAGCGTCCGCATACTTCACGGCGTTTCCGACAATGTTGTCCAGGACCTGTTCCAGCTGCTTGCGGTCGGCGTGCACCAGATCGTTCGCCGTGACGACCAGCTGAACGCAGCCCGCCCCGCGCTTCTCGGCCAACTCCACCAGCGGCTCTCCTACCGCGTAGGCCAGCGCGCCGACGTCGATCACCGTGGGGTCGGTCTCGCCGTCCTTCGCCGCGCTGTAGGCCAGGAGGTCGGTGATGAGCCGGTTCATCTTGGTGCTCGCGCTTTGCATGCTCGCAACCGCCCGTGCTCGGGCAGCCGCGTTGGTGCCCTCCTCCTCCAACAACTCCAGCCACCCGTCGAAAACCGTGAGCGGCGTCTTGAGGTCGTGGGCGACCACGGAGACGAATCGATTGAGCTGTTCGCGCCGAACGTTTTCGTCGGTCACGTCCCGGACGACGGCGACCGCGCCGCCACGCTCCTCGCCGGGAAGCGCGAGCGGGAAGGCATCGACGAGGAGCTCCCGGTCGCGCCCCCTGCCGGCCTGCGCTGTCAGTTCGTGGGCGATGACCGTTTCGCCCCTTAGGGCGCGTGCCAGGGGCTGCTCGTCGGCCATAAGGCGCTGACCGGACAGCGTCGAGACGCCGACGGCCTCGCCCCAGTCGTCATAGCTTCCGGTGACGTCACCGAGGAGTTCGCGGCCCACCCGGTTCTGCAGGACGAACCTCCCGGAGGAGTCCACCACGACGATCCCGTCGGTCATCCCCGCCAGCACCACGTCGCGCAGCTGCGCCGTTTCGCGGGCCTCGTCGCCGGATCGCTCCAGCACCTCCAGCAGCCGGGCGGTCTCGTCACGGTGCAGGGCCAACAGCGCCGTCACGGCGAAGGAGACGAAGATGTACAGCTGGGCCACGTAGGCGGCGGTCGTTGGCCCAAGGCCGTCGAAGGGCCCGTGGCCGAGCAGGGTGACGCCGAGCAGGAATCCACCGGCCGCGAACGCGTGCGCATAGGCCCAGACCGTGGGGAAGCGCATGGCAGCCCAGAAGCCAAATGGAAGCGTGATGAAGAAGAGCGGCAGCCCGTCGTTCAGGACGTAGCCGACCATGCAGGCCGCCCCGGTGCACAGGACGAGCGCCACCGCCTCCAGCGCGCGCGCCGGGGCGGAACGGACCGGCGCCGCGCGGCGCACGTAGTCGGGTGCTGGCTCCCCGGGCGACCCCCAGGGGCCAAGGGAGAGGCGGCGCGGGGCCGCGAGCATCCCGAAGCTCACCAGCATTGACATGCCGATGGCGTTGCGGATGACCCAGGCGGCGAACACGGCGCCCAAGTCGGGCGTCCCAGCCATCAGCAGGGCCAGGACCACGCTCGAGGCGCCAACGATGGCGGCGGCGCCGGAGGAGAACAGGGTGATGAAGAACGACCGGACCCCGAGGTCGCGGCCGGCGTGCCACCGTGCGAGGAGCAGGTGAGCGACGACGGCCTGGACGGCCGTGGCGACGCCGAAAAGGAGGGCGCGTTGTGGCGGCATGCCGGAGATCGCGTTGAACACACCCGAGACAACGATAATCCCGCCAAGCGCGAGGTACCGGTGGCCCGGCCGCAGGACCGCCCACAGGTACCAGAGGACGGCCACGCCCGCCGCGGGCCAGACGAGCGCGAATCCGGAGCCGTGCAGCTGCGTGGAGCGCCCCAGGAGGGCGCTGCCTGCGAGGGCCACGGCAAAGGCCAAGTGCGGCCACGCCGCCCCCTTCTCCCCCACCTTGCTCATCACTCGCTAAACATTACCCGTCAACTGTTGGCTACAGGCCGTTAGCTTCCACATATCCGGCGACATCGTCGTTGGACAGCGCCTCGCCGAGCTCGTTGATGGCCGCCGTGTCCGGCAGGACGATCGACTGACCGTCGGCGGATCGGCCCACACCCTCCGTGGGCAGCGTGAAGAAGTGCATGTCGTTCTTGCGCACGTTGCCCATGCTCACGCCGAGTTGGCCCAGGCCGAAGGCGTTGAGCGAGTCGTCGACGCCGACGTAGGGCGAGAGCTCGTTGACCACCGCGGAGATGCGACCCGGGTTTGTCAGCGTCTCGCGGTCCAGGAGCTTACCGATGACTGCTTCCAGGAAGAGCTGCTGGTCCTTCACGCGCTGGTAGTCGCCGTCCGTGAAGGCGTAGCGCTCGCGTACGAACGCCAGCGCCTGCTCGCCGTTCATGTGCTGGCGACCCTTTTCGAAGTAGTGCTCCGGCAGGTGGCGTGGCTGGAACGCGATGGGAACGTCGATGTCGACACCTCCGACGGCGTCGGTCAGTCCCTTGAAGCCCTCCATGTCGATGGAGGCTACGTGGTCCACGCGCGTGTCCAGCATGGTTTCGATTGTCTGTACGGTGAGTGGCACGCCGCCGAAAGAATAGGCGGCGTTCAGCTTGTGCTGCCCCTGCCCCGGGATCTCCACCCAAGTGTCGCGCATCATCGAGGTCACATAGACGCCCTTGCGGTCGCCGGGAATGTGCACCAGCATCATGGTGTCCGACCGTCCAGCGTTCGGGACCCCCTCGAGATTCTCCGACTCGCCGGAGCCGCCGCGGTCGTCGCTGCCCAATAGCAGGATGTTGACGGCGTCCGTGGCGGATTCCCTGACCTCGGGTCGCGAGGACTCATCCGGGAAGGCTTGCGCGATTTTCTCAGACTTCGAATCAAAATTGCTGGCAAGTGAGAAGACGTACGCTCCCGCGACGAGGCCTGTCACGACGAGCAGTCCGACGAGAGTCAGGATTGTTGCCCGCACGGGATGCTTGCGTTTCGGCTCCATGGATTCTCCGACCTTCGTGTTATTGCGCACAGCAGCCCCACGAGCCACTTGCGTTTAGTGATCTCGCAGTCCAGTCTAAGCGCGAGGGCGGTCCCTCCCGTGGCATGTCGAACTGAACAGTCGAATCCGTTCGCCCATACGTTGTTGCGCATTCGACTAGAGCGCTGAATTTGAGGTCGCTTGTAGGTAGGTGGAGAGCGCTTCGGCCTGAGCGCGGGGGGCGAAACCGGTGGCCTTGATCTTGGCCAGGTTCAGAACACTGTTCAAGGGTCGGGGGGCAGCGTGCTTCCCGCGGAAATACTCTTCGGTGGTAACCCCGGTGACGCTGCTAGCGGGCTCCCCGCACGCTTCGTAGACCGTGGCGGCGATGTCGGCCCAGCTCGCCGAGTCCCCGTCGCTGGTCAAGTTATACGTCCCAAAGGGCGCGCCAGTGGAGAGCAGGTGCCGGATACCGGCCGCAAGGTCCTCAGTGAAGGTCAACCGGCCGATCTGGTCGTTGACGACGGTCGGTTCGACCCCACGGGCCGCCAACGAGGCCATGGTCCGAACGAAGTTGTTGCCCTCCCCGATCACCCAGCTCGTCCTCACGATGTAGTGCCGCTCCAGCGCCGACACGATTGCGTCGCCGGCCGCCTTCGTCTGCCCGTACACGCCGAGCGGCGAGAACGGCTCGTCCTCCGTGTGCGGCCCCGGCGCGGCGCCGTCGAAGACGTAGTCCGAGGACACGTGCACCAGCGTGATCCGGTGCTCCGCACAGACCCGGGCTAGTGCCGCGACACCTGTCACGTTTGCGGCCCACGCCGCGCGCCTCCCCTCCGCGCTTTCGGCCTCGTCCACCGCGGTGTACGCGCCAGCGTTGACGACCGCGCCGTACCCGGACCAGTCCGTGTCCGCGACCGCGGCCGGGTCGGTCAGGTCGAACTCAGCGCGCGTGGCGAACTCCACCGAGCCGTCGCCAGCGCACGCCTCGCGGAGCGCGCGGCCCAGCTGCCCATTCGCGCCGAGCACCAGCGTCCGCAACGGGCGCATCGGGACCACATCCGCGAGGACCGGGTGGTTGCGGTCCTTGTCCGAAAGCTCCGCCCGGGACAGGGGGATGGGCCACGGAACGCCCGCGGTCGGATCGGCGAGGTTCAGGAACGTGTACTTCGCCTGCGCGTCTGCGGACCAGTGGTCGTTGACCAGGTAGGCGTACGCGGTATTGTCCTCCAGCGTCTGGAACGCGTTCCCGACCCCGCGCGGCACGAACACCGCCCGGGAGGGGTCCACTTCGGTGGTGAACACCCGCCCGAACGAGTCCCCCGCCCGCAGGTCAACCCACGCCCCGAAGATCCGGCCGGTCGCGACGGACACGAACTTGTCCCACGGCTCGGCGTGGATCCCCCGCGTGGTCCCCGCAGCGAGGTTGAACGAGATGTTGTTCTGCACCGGCCCGAAGTCCGGCAGGCCCGCGGCGACCATCTTCTCCCGCTGCCAGTTCTCTTTGAACCAGCCCCGGTTGTCCCCGTGCACCGGCAGGTCCACCACCACCATCCCGGGGATGCCTGGGACCTCTATGACGGACAGCGGCTTCGAAAACTCCATGCGGCGGTGCTCCTCGCAAAACTCGTGGGATGCGGACGGGCCGCGGCGGCCCGCCCGTGGCGGCGAAGACCCAACGCGGCCCCGCCGTGTGGGGCCGCTACTGGCCCTGGGTCTGGTACTTGGCCTCGGTCGCGGCCTTCTGCGGGCGCCACCACGCCTCGTTCTGCCGATACCAGGCCACGGTGGCCTCCAGCCCGGCCGCGAAGTCCGCGTAGGCCGGCTGCCACCCGAGCTCGGTGCGCAGCCGGGTCGAGTCGATCGCGTACCGCAGGTCGTGCCCGGGCCGGTCGATAACGTGGTCGTACGCGTCCGCCGGCTGGCCCATGATGGACAGGATCGACTCCACTACTTCTTTATTGTTTCGCTCACCGTCGGCACCAATCAGGTACGTCTGCCCGATCTCGCCCCGGTTAAGGATCCTCCATACCGCCGAGGAGTGGTCGTTCGCGTGGATCCAGTCCCGCACGTTCTCCCCTGCCCCATAGAGCTTGGGCCGGACACCGTCCATGACGTTGGTGATCTGCCGCGGAATGAACTTCTCCACGTGCTGGAACGGCCCGTAGTTGTTCGAGCAGTTGCTGATCGTCGCTGCCAGCCCGAACGAACGCACCCACGCCCGCACGAGCAGGTCCGAGCCCGCCTTCGTCGAGGAGTACGGGCTCGAGGGGTTGTACGGGGTGGTCTCCGTGAAGCGCTCCGGGTCATCCAACTCTAGGTCCCCGTACACCTCGTCCGTGGAGATGTGGTGGAACCGCGTCCCGTGCTTCCGGGCCGCCTCGATCAACGTATAAGTACCGATGATGTTCGTGTCCAAGAAAGGGCGTGGGTCATGGAGCGAATTGTCGTTGTGCGACTCTGCAGCGTAGTGCACCACCGCGTCCGCGTCTGCGACCAGGGAATCGACTAGGTCGGCGTCGCAAATGTCCCCCACTACGAGACGCACCCGCTGCGGGTCCAGCCCCTCCAGCGAGCCTTGGTTTCCTGCGTAAGTCAGTTTGTCCAAAATCACTACAGAAACATCTGTCTTTGCTAACACATAGTGAACAAAGTTCGAACCAATAAATCCGGCACCACCGGTAACAAGAATCTTCTTCACGTCACAAGACTACGGGTTGGACTATCCGCGCTAGAAACTGGCAGGATCAACGTCATGAAGGGCATAATTCTCGCAGGCGGTACCGGGTCCAGACTTCACCCCATCACCAATGGCATCAGTAAGCAGCTTGTGCCTGTATACGACAAGCCAATGATCTACTACCCGTTGAGCACGCTAATGCTCGCTGGTATCCGGGATATTCTCATCATCACAACGCCCCAAGACGAGGATCAATTCACGCGACTCCTGGGGGATGGAAGCCAGTGGGGCATTCGCCTTAGCTATAAGCAGCAACCGTCCCCGGAAGGCCTTGCTCAAGCGTTCATTATTGGTTCGGATCACATTGGTGATGAACCCGTGGCATTGGTATTGGGTGACAATATTTTCTACGGTCCAGGGATGGGCAGCCAACTCCAAGAGCTAAAGAGCATCGATGGTGCGGCCGTATTCGGCTACCAGGTATCCGACCCCACGGCCTACGGAGTTGTCGAATTTGATTCGAAAGGCCAAGCCATTTCTCTCGAAGAAAAGCCGGACCATCCCAAGAGCAACTTCGCGGTTCCGGGCCTCTACTTCTACGACAATCGGGTCGTTGAGATGGCGCGCCAACTTGCTCCGTCAGAGCGCGGAGAACTCGAGATCACGGACATTAATAAGATCTACTTGAGTGAGGGAAGCCTGAAAGTTTCGGTTCTGCCCCGCGGGACCGCTTGGCTTGATACGGGAACTTTTGACTCACTGAACGATGCCTCAAACTACATTCGAACCATAGAGGCGCGTCAGGGACTGAAGGTGGGCGCCCCCGAAGAAATCGCTTGGCGCAACGGTTTTATAGACGGTGATGACCTGGCACGGCTCGCCGAGCCACTAATCAAAAGCGGATACGGCTCCTATCTGTTCGATCTTCTCGCGTCCAACTCGCGCACTTCGCAGCCGGTCGGCGCGGGACAGAACTGACTGATCCATGATCTCAACCGTGGCTTGGGCAGTACAGCCAGGACAGATTTCGCTGACGCGACCGGCTCGTCTAGTCAGCGAGTTGATAACCCTTGGCGCGATAGAAGAGTCGCCTTCGCTCATCCATCACGGACGAACTGCCGCTCAGAGCAATGCACAGAAAAGGGCCCCAATAATCCCTGGTAGCAGTCTGCGATTCGAATCTGGACTAGCTGTTTTGTCTCCTCTCTACATGGCCAGCGAACCCGTACGGCCGGCGTGGACCGATCTGTACGACGACTGGTCGATTGCCCCCGACATAAATCTCGTTCATCGAAGCTTCGCAATGCGCGGTTATAGCAACATCCGGAGACGCGCAGGTTCCACTACTGGACTGGTCACGGTCAACAGCGAGTACATGGCCCGCAAGATCGGACGCACAAAGACGCGAATCGTGTCGAATGGCGTGGATCCTTCCCTCGCGGGAATAGGACAAGACGGCGATGACACGAGACGACTTGTCGTCCTCGGTCACTTCTTTGCTGGTCGGACAGACTTTGCATTACTGGAACGCCTTTGCTCGACGCCGCATTTCGATGAAGTCATTATCGGCGGCAAGCCCCGCGGTTCGCGAGCCCTCAAGTTTTTCTCCGCTCTAAAGGCGAAACACTCGAAGGTTCGAGCGTACGACTGGCTGGGCGAACTCGAACTAATGACCCTGGTTGGCAGCCGGACTGTGGCGCTAATTCCGAACACTATTAGCGACTACACTCTCAGCCAAGATGCCATGAAGGCTTACACGTTCATGGCTCTCGGAATCCCAACCATCTGCCCAATGCCGCTTTGGCCAGGATCGATTCCGCCTGAGCACGTTTTCCTCACCGGTCATGGCGACAAGTTGGAGGAGCGCCTCGGCGAATGGGTCGAAGCCGAACGTCCAAGTCTCGCCTGGAGACACGACTTCAGTGTAGAGAACAGCTGGACTGCGCGGGCACGACTAATTGGGGAGCTATTGTGACTTCCAACAATCACCTCGATACGGGCACACACGTAAACATCGTTCTGTATGGTTTCGATGCCGATGCATTCGGGACCACAGCCGAGTCCCTCAAAGCAATTGCGCCCCAGATTGATCGCATCAATGTGCTTCTATCGGGGTCTCGACAAGACCTAAACGACTTCGAGGCGACAGTCGACAAAAATGGCCTGCTGGAACACGTTGTCTGCACTCATCGCTTCGATAATCTTGGCTTCTCTGCTGGCCACAATCTTCTATTGCATCAAGCGTTCGAAAGTGGAGCATCCGCTTGTCTCGTGCTCAACCCGGACATCTACATCACGCCAGAGGGGCTGCGGTCATTACTGACGGTATCGGCAGGGTATCCGCGAGCCTTGATTGGTCCCACGCTCGCCCAGCTTGACCCAGGCCGCGAACAATTCCCACCCCATTCGACCGATAGCCTAGGTATTTCGTGGAACGCCGATGCTAGACATTTTGACATGGGCCTAGGCGCCCCGTGGCGGCAGCAGGCGGGCGATGCCTATCCTGTTCAGGGGATAACTGGCGCCTGCATGCTCGTGCAAAAAGCAGTGCATGACCGAATACGCGATCGGAGCGGTCACTTCTTCGATCCGCTTTTCATCGCGTACCGGGAAGACGCGGAGTTAGGTATCAGGGCGCACGCAGGTGGAGTGGAGTCCATGATCGCTCCTGTAAACGGAATCTCTCATATCAGGTCTCAGAGAGGGTTCAAGCGCACGAATCCACTCGTCAACTTACTCGGCGTACGAAACAGATTCCTGATCCGCTGGACCCTGGGCAAGAGCCGCCCGGGCAGCCCGACGAGGGCAACTTTGCGAGACCTCATTGTGATCTTGGCGACGTTAACGATTGAACGTAACAGCATACCGGGCTTGATGGAGGCGTGGAGGGTGCGTCGCTATTGCCGGTCCATGAGAGATGTGTAGCGTCTGCGCGGTCTTGATTGACATCGTCCGTCAAATGCGCTTTCGTGACAGTAGGGCAATCAACCTGTGAGGGGCGGCCATGGATCACGTAGGCAGAAGGACTCTAATCGCCGCAGGGCTTCCCCTAATTGGTGCTGCGGCCGGCGACGCAAGCGTCCGTTCTCAATTGGGCGAAATCAGCCTCGCCCGATCGACACCTGTTGTGGACCAGGTCGTCGTAGCAGATCCTGGTAGCTTCGCTGGTATTGACCCCAGTGGAAGCTCAAATTCTCAGGCCGGCTTGCAGAAAGCCTTCGATGCCACGCCCGCGCACGGCAGTCTCGTCATACCCGAAGGGACGTATCGCGTTGAGGGCCTATTATCCAACCGCGGTCGGCCAATCCACATTTCAGCGTATGGTGCAACGCTAGTAAAAGCGCGTGACGCTAATACGCTATCTCTTTACCGTTCCTGGGATGCGACATTAGCGGTGCGCTCGGTCGCGCCAGACTCAATTCCTTCGGGCGGAACTTCCATACCAACGATCAAGATCACACTCGCCACAGCCGCCGCATGGGCGCCCGGAGACATCGTGAAAGTCTTCGCGGATGACCCAATCCCGGGGGCTCGGCCGGGGACTGATGGAACCGCTTCACGCTCGGGACAGTATTTCGTTGTTCAAGCTCAAGCGGGCACAGAAGCGACTCTAATCGGCACCCTGGTGGATTCGCTGTCTACAAACGTTCGGGTGGCGCGCATGGCGACGGGCAACATCACACTTCGTGGTGCCACGTTTCGAACCGTCGCCGAAGGCCTCACCGCGCAATGGAAAACTGGACTATGCGTATTCAATGGCGTTGCAGGCGCTCTGGTTGAAGATGTAACTGTAACCTCATCGCCAACGGCCGCTATCAACATGAAATCGTGCTTCGGTTACCACATCCGTAACGTGTCGATACGATACGCGAGAGATGTTCCAGAACAAGGCACTTTCGGATACGGCATTATCGACACCTCCGGAGCATTCGGCACAATATCGCAACTTAGCGCGTCATTTGTCCGCCACGCATACTCAGACGACTCCGCTCGCATTAGCAGCAATTCAACAGATGTCAGTGCGTATGGACGATCCTATGGGCACCAAATCATAGATAGCGAGTGTTCCGGTGCAACTGCAGCGGCGTTCGATACGCACCACGCGGCGGAAGGAATAGTCTTCCAAAATTGCCGAGCCTTTGACTCTGCTGCTGGTTTCTCACTACGCGGTCGAAAGCACCGAGTCAACGACTCATCGGCACGAGGATGCCCATATGGAATCCACGTTTTTACGGAGGCTGGAGGTGAATCTTGGGGGCATTTAGTCAACAATTTCCAGGCAATTGGTGCGTCGGCTTCCACTCTGCGTGTCCATCTAAATCAAACTGGCCATCCGCAGGCTGGGCAGCTGGAAAGGCGCCCGATTGACGTTGTGGGACTGAATTCCACCGATGCCGGCCCCGACTTCATCTATGCTGTAAACGCTACGCTGAGGATCACGAACGCGTCCATGCGGATTAGAGATGCGCTGCCGGACGGGAGTCGGTTAATCCATCAAAACAATGGTGCTGTATCGATCGAAAATATGGCCATCGACCTGACGCAGAACTTCTCCGGAACGACACTCGACATTTGGACAATTGTCGGTGGCGCATACACGTCGGCACGAGCAAATAATGTTGCCCTTTCGCTCGCAGGACAGAGTGCGCGAGTGCGTTACTTGACCGTGCGTTCCGGCTCGACGCCCATCCACTTCCGCAATGTCACCTTCTCCGAGCCACTGTCGAGCATCTTCAATCAGCTTTCATCGGGCTCGTTCGTGAACTGGGCAACGGATGATCGGAAATATTCGGCTTCAGCGCTCACGGCCAATCAATGGGACGTTGAGCAAAGCCACACGGCTCAGGGTATTGCAGGTTGTAGTGAGCGCAATATGACGCTAACGTCCGACCCGGGGGCCGTGCCACGGACGCTAACGACCCTACTCCCCGCGTCGTTTCATGGGCAGAACCTTACTGTCATCAACAGCGGATCGGCTAATACGATCAGAATTCGGCACGGGGCTGAGTTCGGCGTTCAATTGGCAAGCAAGGCAGACAAAGTACTTCAGCCGCGAATATCCCTGCGACTTATCGCGTTGCCAGACGGTTTATGGCATGAAGTGGCATAGCCCTTCGTTCCAATCACTTCGCTACTATTCTCCCCGCTGCTCAACCTGTGCCTCTGGCTTGTGGGCGTGAGTGCGGGAGGGTTTTGGCCACGACCCGCAGCAACTAGCGCCGTGTCACTTGTCCGCTGATCACAAGAGTTCTCCCGATCGCTCGACTGTTATATCTTGAAGATATTGGCTGCCATCGTCCAGTCGACGCTCAAGGCCCCTCCGACAAGTTCACGCGTCACAGCGCTCCCGCCTCAAGAACGCCGCCCGAAGAGCGTCCTATGCATACGCAAACCGCGACCACGTGTTGCCTTGGCCTGATTGCCAACCTGGGTCTCGCCACGGTCTAGCGCTGATGTGATGTCACAGCGCCCCCTGTTGACATTAAGCTGTCGCGGGCCCACTGTAATTCCACACATATTTCTTGGGGAAAATGTGTCAACTCACGTCACTTGGGGGCATTCTGATGGTGGATCTCTTCCGGCGGAACCTGCTGGCTGCAGGCGGTGCTTCCTTGCTGAGTCCGTACATGAATCACGGAGTCGGGCAAGCACCCACCGAACTACGAAGCGAACTAGGTGCACCTACCGCCACCGTGAACGCTACAGATTCTGAGGTCTGGAGCCTTCTTGAAAATCCGAATTCGCAAACGGCTGGAGTTCTTCGCAACACCATTCAGGCCGAGATCTCTACTCCTGGAACGGGCTCAGAGACGGCCCTCAGAGCGGCATACGGACACACAATATACGCGGAGGAGTACTTGCAGGCTATTTCCGATCCTCAAACGGCGCTGCAGGCTGCTATGGATGCAACGGCAAATGGTCAAAGACTGGTGATTCCAGCAGGTGACTACGAACTAAGTTCGCCACTGAAGGGGACGGGAAGAACGATCGTTATCGATGCATATGGCTCGAGGTTGATAGCTCTGGGGAATCACGGAGTTTTTTCATGGCAGGGGGCCTACGGTAGCGTGCATGCCGTGACGGCCATCGCGCCGACGCAAGTCATATCCAACGGGTCACCCCTGTGGGCTACATCGTTAACTTTGAAAACCGTTCCCAAACTGGCGCGAGGCGACATTATCAAGATTGTGTCGGACGATACCATTCCAGGCGCACGACCGGGTGACGACCAGTTGGCCTCAAGGCGCGGTCAATTTGCCGTTATTGACTCAGTAGTAGGCACCTCGGTGTTCGTGATGGGTACGCTCTTGGAGACATTCTCAACAAACGTCCGCCTGGCCAAGGTCGAAGATCATGCAGTTCACGTCCGTGGCCTAACTGCTAGCGCTTCGCTCAGCGGAGCTACGGCCAGCCTCTTGGGCTTCACTCGACTTATCGGGCCAACAGTTGACGACCTGCACATCGAACGATCGGGGGGGGCGGGCCTCACTTTTTTGGGCTGCTGCACTTACACGGTGCGGAATGCCTCGATCAACCACGGGGTTAATAACACCGCGGCTGGTCAGTACGGCTACGGAATATTGGACTGCTCAAGCACGGCGGGCAAAATCATTGGATGCTACGCGAGGCACGTGCGCCACGCCTACACGAACGACAGTCATCGGATCGCCGCGAACTCTCCACTCGATAGTTACGGGCGAACCATCAATACGGAGATCAACAGTATGACGGCGGTTGGCACGAGTGTCACCGCATTCGACACACACCATGCTTCTCAAGGCGTGCAATTTGTAAACTGCCAAGCGCTCGACTCCTTCACAGGCTTTGGGCTCCGTGGACGAGGCCATGTTGTCCGGGGTGGCACCGTTCGAGGAGGAAAGAACGCGATATTCATTTTTACCGAGGGAGCAGCCTGCGAATCATTTGGTCACTTGGTCGACGGCACCGTCATAGAAGATATGAAGGAAGCCCCGGTCAACGTCTATCTCAACAGCCACAACGGTGTCCGCGAGAACAGGGTAAGTACAATTCGTGGTCTACGCATTGCGTCAGCAAGCTACCTAAATGCTGCGATTCGTGCGCAAAATGCCACTCTGGAATTATGGGACATCAGTATTGTGGTGCCCACGTCCCTTCCTAACTCAGCCAAGCTGATATCGAGTCAAAACTCGGTGCTTAGCGGAGGCGACGTAGGGATAGATATCGTGGGCAACAGTTCGGGAGCACCCATAGCCCTGTTCGAGACTTCCGCTCGAAGTACCGTCGAACTGGACAGAATCCGCGTGAGGAATACCTCTGAATCGGCCAAGCGCACGCAAGCCATGCGGAACACTCTTGGGGATATTGTTCGTTTGTCAAACGTGACTATGGATTTTGCCCCAGCGACCTTGGTCACAACCGGTGCCGGGGACGTAGTTTTCGGCTATGGAGTGGTGACTACGGGAGAAAACTCAAGTGCGGTGAATCAGACGACCGTGGATATTGGCTCCTCGCTGCGAAGGTGCCCCGATGCGCTGTTTACTGCCAATCTAAAACCCGCCGGCGTGAGTATCACCCTGGCCCCGTTGCCCGTTGCGCGCCTACAGTCACAAGCGCTTCGAATTAACAACTTTGGATCCGCACGCTTGACTGTCCGTCATGGCTCCACATACAGAACAGAAATGATTGGGGCGAAGGACAAGGTGCTGGGCCCGAAGCAGGGGCTGACACTCTATTGGACCGGAGCGTCGTGGGCAGAACTGGCATAGCACGTAGGGCATTCGCCGCGCGTCGTTGAACGCTACGCGTCAGAACGTTGCGAAATGCACTTTATGGGCGGCCTTCGCTATCCCCCGCGTTCTAGGCCCTTCAGGCAGCCTTCGGACGCGGCTCGGCCAGCCGTGCGGCAGTCCCGCTCGCGAGGAATGCTGGCGGTCGCATCTCACGTTTCGATGGCACCAAGAAGGCACTTGTGAAGAACCAAAGTGGGAGAATTGAGCCATCAAGCATCCCCCAACCCGTGAGCGCAATGGGAAGGATTGCGGCTCCAAGCGCAATATATGCGCGGCAATCGGCTGAGAATGACCTCCTAGACAACATGCCACGAATGGATACTGCAAAGGACACAATCCAGTGCCCGAACAGAAGGACAGCGCCAATAACTCCCAGTTCAGCGATCGCCAGAAGGAAGGTGTTATGTACGGGCCATCCTTCGGCCGTGAGACTGTCAAATTGGCCAAAGTAGGCAACGTAATTCTTAGGGCCAACACCCTCCCACAAGTGGTCCGGAATATGATCCAAGGCCACACGCAGGAATCGCTCGCGTTCACCGCCCTCGGTGTCTTCACCAAATCTTTGGACGAGTTGATCCATGAATACGATGGCGCCTGTTCCAAGGACGACGGGAATCGCGATCTTGAGGCCCCGCGCTTTTTTCCTAGGCGCCAGGATGACCCAACCCACGAGAAGTACAGCGACGCCGACAATATTTGCTCGGCTGAGTGAAAGGAGAACAGGCAGGAGCCCTACTACGATCGAGCACGTAGCCAATTTGGATACCGACTTGTTTGCACTCACAGTGAAGGGCAACACCAAGGCCATGAGGCACAAGATTGCCTTCCCCACCGTTCCAGGGTGCGGGAATGTACCACTGCTCCGTCCCTCAGTAAGCTCGGCTGTAGTTTCTGCCACGGCGAATATTGGGAAACCGAGCGTCTGAAATACCGACACAGTCGCTTGGAAAATAAGGATTCCCAAGATGACCAAGATGAAAGCCCTGGCACTCCTCATATTTCCCTTAAGGCCACTGCGAACGGACGTGCCGACGACCCAAGCCATGCCCGCGAGTATCAAGTACGCGAGCCCAGGCGCAGTTTCTATGCCTCCAAACCAAAAGAAGGCCAGTCCGAATGCGCCGAATAGGGCGAACGGCAAGAAGCCGCCGACGGTTCGAAGCCGCAGTAGTCGACAGCAAGCGAGAAAGAGAGCACCACCGAGTATGGCTAACCCGTATGTACTCAGAGGATATGGAGAGACCTCCTTTGGAAATAGCGCCGTAGTGAGCACAAGCGTGCTCGCTACCAGCGTTGGTGCCCCGTAGCGGCCTAGCGCGATGAGAGCGAGAACGGCAAGGGTCACGCCCGCCAGCAGCACGTTTTCAGTCATTCATGTCCTTAGTCTTGGTTCATTTGCAACGCTCCGTGAACAAACTATTATCGGTTCCCTTTCAGCGTCGCTGCTACTTGCCTGAAATCTCGGCGATACGCCGAAAACAGGGCAACGAGACCAGCAGCGGCCAGCGCACCGGCCAATCCACCCGTGATACGCAGAATGGGCATCCAATCGTTCAGGATGGAGTGCGAGACCCCGATGGATGCGATGAAAACCAGGGCGGCGAGCAGAAGCGGCCGCACTACCGGCAGAAGCACACTACGGCGAGTTAGACCTGCTTTCGGAACCACGAACAATGTAAGCAACCCCCAGACAAGCATGTACCCAAGGGAAACGGCCATTGCAACTGCGTAGGCCCCACTCGACGCTGCAACCAACACTGCGGCTACCATCCCGATCCGACCAATCAGCGACCAACGAAATTGGGCTTGCGTCTGGTCGCTTGCAACAAATATCCAGAAGTAAGACCAGCTGAGCGCTTGAAATGCGCCGCCTATGCATAGCAACTGCACTATAGGACCGGCTGCCTCCCACCTCGCTCCGAGAAACACAACAACAATGGGGGAGGCCAATCCAGCCAGCAATGCGAAGCCTTGGAGGACTGAATAGGCCATTACCAGTTGGACCGTCGGAGCATCGCGTCCGAGAGTACCTCTGTGGAAACTCTTAGACATGAACGGAATAGCGACACGTCCAAGGGGGTTTGCCAGCTGTTGACCGGGGATTTTATACAGCTGGAACGCACGATTGTACACGCCGAGAACAGCAGGAGATTGAAGCTTACCTAGGACGAAGACGTCCGCGCTCTGCGAAATGTAATTGATGATTTGAATGCCGGCGGTACTCACGCCAAACCGCAAATGAGCGCGAATGCTCGTTCGTCTAGAAGGCCACGACGGACGCCATCGCGCGAAAAGCGCTAGTCCAATAAATTGCGAAGCGAATAGCGCGATTTGCTGCATAACTAACGCCCAAATGCCGAGCCCTGCGAAAGCCAGTCCGATAGCCAGGAACAGCGCGATCCAAGGGCTCAGAATGTCTACAACTGTTTGGCTCGTGAATCGCAGATTTCGAGACAACTCCGCTCGGAACTGAGCCGTGGCCGATGCGAGCACGAGACATATGGATAGAGCCTTCAACACGGCTTCCAGCGAGCCCAAACCGTAGAATCCGGCTATGAGCGGCGCAGATGTCCAAATGGCAGCAGCCATGGACGTGCCCAACAGCAGATTGGTCCAGAAGAGATTGGACTTCTCGGCATCGGATACCGATTTGGCGCGGATTGAAGACAACGAAAGTCCGAAGTCAGCGAAAATCGTCGCAACCCCGGTTAATGCCAATGCCACAGCAAAGACGCCGAACTCGGCTGGTTCGAGCAGGCGTGACATGACTGCGACCGAAATTACCTGCGCAACAAAAACAAGACCTTGACCTAGGAGTACCGTCTTAGCGGCACCGGCGGCCCCTCCTAAACGGGCCAAGACCGACCTCGACTGACCTCGCGGTAGAAGGCCACGTGCTGCCGCCCTATCACGTCCCATTCGCGGAGAGCCAACTTCGGGCTCTTGTCCGCAATGGCAACCACGAGGCTGTCAATATCCGGGAGCGAGCCTGCATCAAATCGTCCGCTGTACAGGTGCATCCAGCCGTGACCGACTTCATCACGCAGTTGCCGGTTGGTCTCCGTATCCGGAACGACAACCGGACGCCCTACAGATAGTGCCAACAGAACAGCACCGGAGTTGTACATATCACCATAGGGAAGGAGTGCAACCCGAGCTGACGCAAGTTCGTGAAGGAGTTCATCATCGCTCACGTAGTCAAGGAGCACCGTGAGATTACTGAGTCGTGAAGCAGTAGTGTGTAGATTCGCCCGAGTCGCAGCGTCATCGCAGGAACCAACTATCCTGAATGTGGCCTCCACACCCTCGACGGCGGCCAAAAGTCCCGTGATTCCCTTGTATGGCTTTACTCGACCGAAAGTAAGATAGTCGACGCTGCTGCCCGCTGAACTCGCGCTAGTCCGACCGTTTAAAAGTGGGCGATAGTGGCCATGCGGTATGAGTACATCTCTCTCGGCATTGAACCCATCATTTCGTACGCGCGACAGGAAGATGCGTCGCGGCTGGACGGCCTCGTAGAACTTATACGCCAGATCTTGAAGTCCAGATACTGGCTCGTGTGGCTTCAAATTGTGAACGGTGGAAACGATGCGCCGTCGCGTTATCAGGGCTATAACCAGGCCGAGGGCAAATAGCAGGGGCTTCACGCTTTGATTGAACCGATTGCGGCCTCGCAGGATTTCTTCCAACCAGTGGACGTGGAGCAGATCGTAGCGCGCGGTTAGGAAGCGACCCCAACTAAATGGGTAGGCGACTACTTGCGGAGCGACGGCTTGTTTTAGGAGTGGGATGAATGGATTCGTGCGAGGTCCGTCGGGACCGGTCGAAAACATGACCTTGAGCGGTTCACCCATGTGATTTTCCATTCCCCGCATGGCCGCTCCACAATTCTGCTGGAAAAGCCCCCAAGAGTGGCTGGCTATCCCAATTGAGCGGTTCAGTGGCGCCAAGTCGGATAGCATCTTCAACATCACGCGCCAGTTCTGGCAGTTCGCGACCAGTTCCTTGGTAATAGTCCCTGTACTTGAACGAATGTTCACTCTTGGATTCAATTAGCCGATTTGGTATCCCCATAGCATCAGCCAGCACGATGGCGTGCAGTGACGAAGCAGCAACGAAGTCTGCACGAAGAATACTCGCCGCGATGGACCATAGATTCGAAGTCGGGGCGACAAGCGCCTCATGCGATCGGTATCTCGCTAGGTCGTTGAGGTTGGGTATCACGACCAATTCCTGTTTGGGCGCGTCACTTGAGGCAATCTCCGTCGCATAAAGTCGCGGAAACAGCAAGCCAGGGTCACCATAAATCGATGGCACTTCATGGCCGGCGGCTTGAAGGACACGCCGGGTTAGCGGACCCCGAACCGCGCGGATAGAGATAGGCGCGCTAAGCGCGTAATCAGCCTCAACCTTCCCATTGACGCCGCTCCCCCAGACCGTGTCTCCCGCCTTTGCAAAGTGGAGAACGGATCCCACTGAGAGCAGCCGCCCCGACCGAGACTTCGTCCGAGTGTCTAGGTATAGGGAAGACGCGACGGCTTCAACGACCATTGGGCCCAGAAGGTCGCCGAAGTTATTTAGGCGTCGCCGCAGAGGAACGAAACGTCCGAGAGGGCCGGACACCATGGGAATTCTAGGATTCCAATGGAAAAGCTCCACGTTGTACCCCGTCCTAAGGCTGAAGGCGAGCAGATGCTCGCAATGGCGATGAATGGCTAAGTTCACTCCATTCCATCACGTAACGAGAACTCGAGCCTCCCCGACGAAGTCGAGGTCACAAGTCTCGTCGCACCCACGGATGGGCCCTGCACACAATTGGCCCCATGATGTGTTGCGCGCTACATGGGCCCCCTGCGAGTCATTTAGGACCATGTTCCCCGAGACATGACAAACTCAACTTGAGTCTTATCGTCTCTAAGACAAGGGATACTTTTGGAGAAGGAAGAGCAATCGTGAAGATATCCGTGATCGGCACTGGGTATCTAGGTGCCACACACGCCGCATGCATGGCTGAATTAGGGTTCGACGTCCTTGGCCTGGACGTTGATGAAGAAAAGATCCGACGGCTGAGTCAGGGGATCCTACCCTTCCACGAGCCCGCATTGCCGGAACTCCTCAAGAAGCACATCGCGTCCGGGAAGCTTCGGTTCACGACATCCTACGAGGAGGTCGGCAGATGGGCGGACGTACATTTCATCGGTGTGGGCACTCCGCAGAAGCCAGGCGATAATGCCGCCGACTTGAAGTTTGTCGACGCGGCCGCAGTTTCGCTGGCCCGGAGCATAACCAAAGACGCACTCATTGTGGGCAAGTCCACGGTGCCGGTGGGGACCGCGCGGAGGCTAAAGGAGCTCATTCAGGATAATCAGCGGGCGGGACTCTCAATAAGGCTGGCATGGAACCCCGAGTTTCTTCGCGAGGGCTTCGCGGTCAAAGACACGCTGACGCCCGATCGATTGGTCGTCGGCGTCGACGATGCGGCGTCGGAGGACGTCCTCCGGGCCGTCTATGGCGCAGCCCTGCAAACGGGCACGCCCTTCATCTCCACCGACTTCGAAACGGCCGAATTGGTGAAGGTTGCGGCGAACGCCTTCCTCGCGACCAAGATCTCCTTCATCAACGCCTTCTCGGAAATCACAGAGCAAGTGGGCGGCAACATTCGCGTTCTCGCGGACGCCATAGGCCACGACGCCCGCATCGGTCGACGGTTCCTGAACGCCGGTGTGGGCTTCGGCGGGGGCTGCCTTCCCAAGGACATCCGGGCACTCCAGGCCCGCGTCAGCGAGCTTGGCATGGACCGGACCATGCGCTTCCTGACCGAGATCGATGAAATCAACCTCCGGCGCAGGGACCGCGTCGTCCACCTTGCCGAAGAAATGATCGGTCCTGTCGAGGGCAAGAAAATTGCCGTGCTGGGCGTCGCGTTCAAGCCCGACAGTGACGACGTTCGCGATTCCCCCGCATTGGACGTCGCCGCGCGTCTGTTCAACTCCGGTGCCGAGGTTAGCGTCTACGATCCACAGGGCAACGCCAACGCGTCAAGGCGGTTTCCCCGCCTTGACTATGTCGACTCCTGGACAGCTGCGACCGCTGAAGCAGACCTTGTGATTCTCCTTACGGAATGGCAAGAATTCCGCGACTTGCAGCCAGATGATCTCAAAGCCAATGTCGCCAGTCTGAACTTCATTGACGCTCGAAATGTCCTCGACATTCAGGCGTGGCAGGATTCGGGGTGGACGATCGCGGCCCTCGGCCACAAGTTTGTTGCCACTACGCCGGCCGCGCTTCCAGTTTGAGTTCGCGCTATTACTGCCCGGGGGGGGCTTAGTTAATTGAAAGTCTTAGGCGAGCCGTGGAGTCGGGGAATCCCCCGCTTACTAGCGGTCATCGATGCCGTGGTTATCGCGGTGGCTCTGATAGTCGCTCAGCTTCTTCGATTTGGTCCCGACGCGAATGCTGAAATCGGGATCGGGTTCGGGGTAGGAGTAGACGCCCGCTACTCCGTTCTGGGCCTCCTGATCGGCCTTGCCTGGTGGACATGCCTGTCGGCATGGAACGCTCGAGATATCAAGATCGTTGGCGTTGGCTCGGAGGAGTACAAGCGTGTCACCGTCAGTTCGCTCTACGTCTTCGGCGCCATCGCCATCGTGTCCTACGCGGCGAATATTCCGACGGCGCGAGGCTACGTCGGCGTCGCCCTACCAGTAGGGCTCTCTCTGCTCTTGATTTCCCGCTTCGTCTACAGGCGCATCGTGGTTGGACGGCGCCGCGACGGCAAGTACACCAGACGGCTGCTGCTGGTGGGTGGACCGTCGGCGGTAGCACACCTTCACAAGAACTTGAGCGGTGCCCCGGCGGCTGGCTACACGCCCGTCGCCGCATTCCTGCCGGGGTTCGCAAGGCAGTCGCCCACCGGGGACGAACTAGCAGTGCCCGTGGCCGGTGTGGGACACACGTTGGCGGACATCCTCCTGGCCATCGAGGCTTATAAGGTGGATGCGATTGCCATATCTTCTGGCTCATCCCTCAAGCCGCGTGTGATTCGCCAACTCGGATGGGAGCTGCACGCGAGGGGCATCTCCATGATCATGGCGCCCGCGCTGACGGATGTTGCGGGACCGCGCATTCACACGGTTCCCGTTGCGGGACTTCCACTCATCCACGTCACCACGCCCAAGCTGGAGGGTCTTAAGGGATTGGGGAAGCGCGCCTTCGACATCGCCGGTAGCGTCCTCGGAATAATCGTCCTGAGTCCCGTCCTGCTGGCCCTGACGATCGCGGTCGTGCTCGACAGTCCCGGCCCAGCATTCTTCCACCAGGACAGAGTCGGCAAGAACGGGTCACTTTTCCGCATGCACAAGTTCCGCTCCATGGTGGTGGACGCTGAGGCCCGGCTGAACGAACTCGCAAAGGCCAGTGAAGGCAACGGCGTCCTGTTCAAGATGAAGGGTGACCCGCGCATCACGAAGCTCGGAGCATTCATTCGCAAGTACAGTCTGGACGAGTTGCCTCAACTCTGGAATGTCCTGGTCGGAGAAATGAGCATCGTCGGCCCGCGGCCGCCCCTACCCGCCGAGGTCGAAACATATGAACAGTACGTGCATCGCCGGCTGCTTGTGCAGCCCGGCATTACCGGTCTGTGGCAGGTCAGCGGCAGGTCGGACCTCTCCTGGGAGGACAGCGTCCGGTTGGACCTCTACTACGTGGAGAACTGGTCGCTTATGCAAGACCTTGTCATCCTGTTCCGAACGGTCAAGGCGGTCGTGGCGAAAGACGGCGCCTACTAGGCCAGGCAAGTTGCCATGAGTTCGCATTCGAAAATCAGCATTGGAGCAACATACGTGAGCAAGTCAGTTGCCATCATTGGCACCCGTGGATACCCCAGCTACTACGGGGGATTCGAAACCGCAGTACGAAAACTCGCACCGTATCTCGCCGAGCAGGGCTGGGATGTCACGGTGTACGGGCGGCCCGGGGCTGTCAACGCAGACGACGAAACCCGGGACACCAGGGTGAAAAGCGTGCAAACCCGAGGAATCGAAACAAAGCAACTGAGCACACTCACCTACGGTCTGACGTCGGCGCTCTCGGCTGCGCGGAACAAGCCAGACGTCGCACTGATCATGAATGTCGCCAACGGATTCTGGTTGCCCATCCTCAAGGCACGCGGCATACCTACGGTAGTCAACGTCGACGGTATTGAGTGGGAACGAGCCAAGTGGGGCAACGCCGCGCGCAAGATGTTCCGCTCCGGCGCGCGATTCACAGCGACCTTCGCGAACCACTTGATCGCCGATGCGATAGAAATCCAGCGACGCTGGGAAGCGAAAACACATAGGAAGCTCGAGTTCATTCCCTACGGAGGAGACGTCGAGGAAAACCTCCCCGTTCCCCGGGGTGTCACGCCGGGCAACTACGCGCTACTCGTCGCCCGGTTCGTCCCCGAGAACTCAATTCTGGAGTTCCTCGAGGCGGCCAAGACCATCGCCAAAACTCACGATGTCGTCTTGGTGGGAACGGCAGGGTACCAGGATCCGATCGAGGACAAAGTCCGTCAACTCGTCGACAGCGAGCCACGCGTCACATGGCTCGGACACGTGAGCGACGACGAATATCTCCACGGGCTGTGGCAGCACGCTGGCGTGTATTTCCACGGACACAGCGTGGGCGGCACCAACCCCGCGCTAGTGCAGGCAATGGCTTGCTCCACACCCACGGTTGCTCGGGACACGCCATACAACCGTGAAGTTCTCGACGACGCCGCCATCTTCGTTCCGGCGGACGGCCAGGCCATCGCGGACGCGTGCCACGCGGTCCTCACCGATTCCGACTTGCGTCGCGAACTGGGCGAGAAAGCCTTCGTGCGCTCCCGGAAGTTCTACAGCTGGGAAGACGTCTGCGAGTCATACGAAAACCTGATCATCAAGGCGGCGGAAGCGGGAAGCCGTCACCTCAAGTTCTAGCGGATCCAATCACCCGTGGTCGGTTTCGTGGCACCCACATTGCCAGCGAAAGACACTGATCGCACAAGAGATCTCCCGCCCGCGCTGACAGCGCTCATTGCATGCAGGTAGGCCGACGATCCAGCAAGGTCCGTGAGGTACCGGGTCGTCGGCCTCCTTGTGCCCGTGGCTAGCGCGGCACCGAGGATCCCGGTGAGAACATCCCCGCTCCCAGCAGTCGCCAGTTCCGGACCAGCCGAGTTGCACACGACGGCGTAACCTTCCGGCGAGACACACACCGTGGCTGGCCCCTTCAGCAGCACTACGGACGAATAGCCGACAGCCGCCCAGCGCGCCCAGCGCACCGGATCGCGCTCGATCGTCGACCGGTCCACCCGCATGCCCGCCCGCTCCAGGAGCCGTTGCAGTTCGCCGGCGTGCGGAGTAAGGACCAGGTTGCCGTGTCCGTCCTCGGGCGTAATCGTGTCCAGGGCGCTGGCGTCCACCACGCACGGTAGCCCGGAGGCGATGGCGACCTTCGCCGCGGCAATCTGAGATTCATCGTCTCCGATCCCGGGGCCAACGGCCCACGCCTGGACGCGGACATCGGCATTCTCTGCGGCGACAGCTTCCGGCACCGCTTGCGCCAACAGTGGGCGCACCGATTCGGGCGTGATCGTGCGCAGCATCCCCAGGCCCGTGTTGACCGCCGCCGTCGCCGAGAGGATCGCGGCCCCGGGGTACTGGGCCGAGCCCGCGACCAGGCCCAGGACGCCGCGCGTGTACTTGTGGTCGCCCGGCCGCGGCCGCGGGCGGAGCCTGGCGGCGTCGTCGGACTCGATGACGTGGAGGTCGGGCTCGCCCAGATGCGGGCGGAGGCCGATGTCCACCACCTCGATCCGGCCCGAGAGCAGGTGGCCCTTGCCCACGGTGAGGCCGGTCTTGAGCGCGCCGAAGGTCACCGTGAGGTCGGCCCGGAGGGCGGAGTCGGGAGCGTCGCCGGTGTCGGCGTCGACGCCGGAGGGAAGGTCGCACGCCACCACGAGTGCCCCGCCGGGGATCTCCGGGAGCTCCACCCCGCCCTTCGCGCCGGTGCCGAGCACGGCGTCGATGACCAGGTCCACACCGTCCAGCGCGGTGGAGGCGGCGCGCCAGCGCCGGCTGTCGCCGCGGGATCCGCTCCCGTTCGTTCGTCGGCCGTCGACGACCCTGCCCCCGGCCTTCCTGAAGGCGGCCAGCCCGGCGTCGTGCGCGTTCTTGCCGAGCAGCACGGCGGTGCACGCCACTCCCCTCTTCGCGAGGAGCGCCATGGCGAAGAGCGCGTCTCCCCCGTTGTTACCGGTGCCAACCAGCGCGGCGACGCGCGTCCCGTAGACCCGGCCGCGCTCGCGCCGCAGCAGTTCCGCTGTGTGCCGGGCGAGCCCGTGGGCGGCGAGGTTCATCAGCTCGGGGCCCCTGCCCGCCTCGAGGAGCGGCGCCTCGGCTGCCCGGATCTGGGTGCCGGTGTAGGCGGGGATCATGCCCCTACTTCTCCGCCACGACCATGGCCGTGGCCAGGTCGCCGTCGTGGCTGAGGGACAGGTGCCAGTAGAGCACGCCCTTCCGCGTGGCGGCCTCGGCGACCGTGCCGTCCATCAGCACGTGGGGGTCCCCCGCGGCGTCGACCACCACCTGGCAGTGCTGCCAGTTCATGCCCACCGGCGCCCCGAGCGCCTTGGCGACGGCCTCCTTCGCGGCGAAGCGGGCGGCCAGCGACCGCACGTTCAACTCCCGCTCGGCGGGGACGAACAGCCGCTCGCGGAGGGCCGGCGTGCGTTCGAGCTGCGCCTTGAAACGGGAAACCTGGACAACGTCCACACCAATGCCGACGATCATAGGGCGAGTCTATCGGCAGGATCCGGGGCGTTTGGCCGGACTACAGCGCCGGGCGCCTCCCGGCCCAGGGCATCAGCGACTCGATGGCCGCGCCGACGCGGAAAACCATGTTCTCCGCGAACGGGTGCCCGACCACCTGCACGCCGGTGGGGACGCCGTTCGCCGCCAGGCCGCTGGGGACCGCGAGGACCGGGCAGCGGTTGGCCACGTTGAAGGGGCTGGTCATGTGCGCCTCCCAGTAGTGGCCCAGCCGGCGGGAGCCGGCGTCGATCCCGTCCAGGTAGTCGCCGTCCGCGTCCAGCGAGGCGACGGCCGACGTCGGGCACAGCAGCGCGTCGAACCCCTCCATCGCGGCGGCCAGCTCCGCCTGGATCCGGGCGTCCATGGCCAGTCCCTCGGCGAGGGTGTTCCGGGCCGCCGCTGCGGCGGCGTCCCCGATGAACCGCGCGGTGTAGGCGGCCACGGGCTCGTCGCTGCCGCCCGTCTCGGCGGCCATGGCGGGGCCCAGGATGTGCCCGAAGTGCGTGAAGATGGTCTCGCGGATCCGGTCCGTGGTCCACGGCAGGCCGACCTCCACCACGTCCGCGCCCGCGGCCCGCAGCGCCTCGGCCACGGCCCGGGTGTTGGACTCGACGGCGGCGTCCACCGGGTAGTCGCCCAGGGTGGCGCTCAGCGCGATCCGCAGCCCCGCCACGGGCGCGTGCTCCAGCGCGATGGGCGCTCCGGCCGGGACGGTGAAGTGGTCCGCGGCGTGCGGGCCGGACATCACGTTGGCCAGCAGGGCGGTGTCCGCGACGGTCCGCGCCATCGGCCCGTCCCCGCGGTACCAGTCCGCGGACAGCGGCGGGGCGCCCGGGATCCGGCCGTAGGGCGCCTTGTAGCCGACGGTCCCGGTGAAGCCCGCCGGGATGCGGGTGGACCCGGCGATGTCGCTGCCGGTGGCCAGCGGCGCGAGCCCGGCCGCGAGCGCGGCACCGGCCCCGCCGGAGGACCCGCCCGGCGAGCACTCCAGGTTCCACGGGTTGCGCGTGACGCCCCACATGGGGCTGTGCGTGACGGTGGCGCAGCTGAACTCGGGCGAGGTGGTGCGGGCGTGGACGATCCCGCCGGCCGCGCGGATCCGCTCCACCACCGGGTGGTCCGCCGCGGCCGTGCGCCCGCGGTGCGCGCCCAGGCCCTGCTCCAGGGTCCGGCCGGCCAGGGCGTGCTTCTCCTTGGTGGCGACCGGGAGCCCCAACAGCGCGCCGGGGGGCGCGCCGGCGTCGTCCTCCGCCCGCGCGTAGCGCGCCTCCGCCAGGCGGGCCGCGGCGAGCGCGTCCTCGAACAGCGTCTCGGTGAGCGCGTTGACGGCGCCGTTGACGGCCTCGGTCCGCGCGATCAGCGAGCCCATCAGCTCCACCGGCGAAAGCTCGCGGCCGCGGAACAGCCGCAGCGCGCTGGCGGCGTCCAGGTAGTGGAGCTCGTCGACGCGGGCCGGCGCCCCCACGCTAAGCGCCCGCGCCCGCGGCGGCGAGCGGCGCGGCGCCCGCCGGCAGGGCGCCGCGGACCATCTCCCACGCGACGCCGGCGAGTGCGTCCACGCCCGCCGCCATGTCCTCGTCCGTGGTGAACTCCCGCTCGCAGTGGGAAACGCCGTCGACCGACGGGATGAACATCATGACCGTGGGGACGATCCGGTTCAGCGCCACGGAGTCGTGCCCCGCCATGGTGCGGATCCGGCGGGCGCCTAGGCCCAGGTCGGCGGCCACCTTCTCCGCCAGCTCGATGCCTTCCTCCGGGTAGTACTGGATGCCGCGGACGTCGAAGTCGCGCACGTTGATCTTGATGTCGTGTTCGATGGCGAGCGCCTCCATCTTCGCCAGCAGCGTGGCGCGGGCGGCGTTGACCGTGTCCGGGCTGGCGGAGCGCAGGTCGGCGACCAGGCGGACCCGGCGCGGGACCACGATCGGCGAGTTGGGCTCCAGGGTCAGCTGGCCGACGGAGGAGACCAGCGCCTCCTCCTCGAAGTCGCCCGTGACGTCGTGGACCATCAGGACGATCTTCGACGCCGCGACCAGGGCGTCGTGGCGGTCCGCCATGGCCGTGGCGCCGGTGTGGGACTGCTCCCCCAGCACCTCGATGTCCAGCTTCTGGGTGTGCCAGGAGTAGTCGACGGCGCCGATCGTATAGCCCTCGCGCTCCAGGATCCGGCCCTGCTCGATGTGGATCTCGGCGTAGCCGGCCACGTCCGGGCGCTCGTCCGTGCCCAGGTAGCCGATGGACTCCAGCGCCTCCCGGACGGTGGTGCCCTGCAGGTCCCGGACCTGCAGCATGCTCTCCTGGTCCATCAACCCGGCGAACACCGAGCTGCCCATGATCGACGGCGCGAACCGGCCGCCCTCCTCGTTGAACCAGTTCACGACGCACAGGTTCAGCGGCGGCGTGCCGCCCTCCTCGCGGAGCCGCTCCGCCACGCGCTCGGCGGCGTGGAGCCCGGCGACGACGCCGTAGGCGCCGTCGAAGCGGCCGCCGAGCGGCTGCGAGTCCAGGTGCGAGCCGATGAGGATGTACGGCGCGCCGGGCGCGAACTCGACGAGGGCGAACATGTTGCCGATGCCGTCCACGCGCACCTCCCAGCCGCGCTGGGCGGCGAAGGCGGCGAACCAGTCGCGGCTGAGCCTGTCCTCCGGCGTGGCGGCCTGGCGGTCGACGCCGTTGTTGTCGGTGGCGCCGAAGGTGGCGACGTGGTGGAAGTCGGTGAGGAATGCTTGGGCGTTCACGGTGGAGCTCCTGGTGTTGTCGCGTCGGTTCTAGTGGAGGGTGCCGCGGGTCTCGGGGACCTTGGTCAGCGTCAGCAGCAGCAGGACGATGACCGCGGCGACCGCGAGGTAGATGCCGGGGGCGATGTTGTTGCCCGAGGCCCCGATGAGCGCCGTGCCGATGAACGGGGCGGTGCCGCCGAACAGGGCGTAGGCCACGTTGTAGCTGACGGCCGCGGACGTGAACCGGGTGCGGGTCGTGAAGATCTCGACGAAGAAGGTGTAGCAGCCGCCGCCGTAGATGCAGAGCGGGACCACGAACAGCAGCTGCCCGACGATGGCCAGGGCCAGGGACCCGCTGGTGACCAGCATGAAGCACGGGATGGCGAAGACGGCGATGGCCGCGGCGCCGGCGATGAGCATGGGCTTGCGTCCCACCTTGTCGCCGATGATGCCGCCGATCGGGAGCAGGATCGCGTAGAGCAGCAGGGCCGCGGCGTTGGCCATCAGCGACTGTTCGCGGGACAGGTTGCCGCTGGTCTGCACGAACGGGACGAAGTAGCCGACCAGGAAGTAGAAGCCCATGGCGGTCAGGCCCATAACGAAGACGACCTGCAGCATGCGCAGGCGGTTCTCGCGGAAGGCCTCGCGGATGGGGCTGTACTCCTTGGTCTGCTCCTGGGCGGCGACCTGCTTGAACGCCTCCGACTCCTCGGTGCGGGAGCGGATCCACAGCCCGAAGACGGCCAGCGGCAGGGCCAGCAGGAACGGCACGCGCCATCCCCAGCTGGTGAAGGCCTCGTCGCTCATCGTCTGGCTGAGGACCAGGATCATGGAGCCGGCGACCACGGAGGGCAGCGCGGTGGCGGCGAGCGTGATGTTCAGCCAGAAGCCGCGGCGGTCCACCGGCGCGTGCTCGAACACAAACGCGGGGGCGCCGACGGACTCGCCGCCCGCGGAGAAGCCCTGCAGCAGCCGGCAGAGGACCAGCAGGATCGGGGCGAGCGCGCCGATCTGGGCGAACGTCGGGAGCAGGCCGATGCCGGCCGTGGCGGCGCCGATGGTCAGCAGCGTGATGTAGAGGACCTTGCGCCGGCCGATCTTGTCGCCCAGCGCGCCAAAGAAGAGTCCGCCGAGCGGGCGGATGAAGAAGGCGACGCCGAAGGTGGCGAACACGGAGAGCAGCGCCACAACCGGGCTCTGGCTGGGGAAGAAGAGCTGGGAGAGCATCACGGCGGAGAGGCCGTAGAGGGAGAAGTCGTAGAACTCGATGAACTGGCCGACGCTGCCTCCGGCGAGGACGCGCTTCTGCAGTCCGGTGGACTTGGTGCCGCGGTTGAATTCCGTGGCGCTGGTGGGCGCCGCGCCGGTTCCGGACTCGGCCGCGAGCGACTGTGGTGTTGTGTTCATGGCAGCAACCGTACGGAGGCGGCGTTTCGCGCCGGGGCTGCGGTGTTTCGCGACGGTGAATCCATGCTTGCGGTGTTGTTTCGCGAACGGCCGTCCGTGCCGGTGTGTCGCGAAACACCGTTGTAACGCTGTTCCTGCTCGGTCATGGGAACTCCTGGTAAGTGGGCTGTGCACACCAGTCTGGGTGAGCTGGATCACACCTGTCCAATTGATTCTTTTGCAAGTTTGCATCGACCCACTCGATGCAAACGGCGTCCGACAGGGGCGCCCTTGCAAGCGTCCTAGTCAGCGGTGCCGGGCGGGCCGGGTCTAGCCGCGCGGCGCCCCGTAGAGCCTCAGGCAGACCTCTTCGAAGGCCAGGGCCTTCCGCGTGGGGCGGACGCCGTCGGGACGGACCAGCAGGACCTCGATCGGCGGGAGGTCGTCGGCCAGCCGCAGGGGCACCACGCGCCCGCCGGCGTACGTCTGGTTGTGGTGCAGGCGCTGGTTGAGCACGGAGTAGCCGTGCCCCTTGCCCACGAACGACCGGACGGTCTCGTAGCCGGTGGCGCGGTGCCGGATGCGCGGCTCCACCCCGGCCAGCCGGAACAGCTTGAGGAAGTACTCGCGGGTGTGCGGGAGGTCCAGGAGGATCAGCGGGTCCTCGGCCAGCTCGGACAGCCACACCTCTCGGTCCGGGTCCGCCGCCAGCCGGTGGCCGGCGTGGACGATCACGTGGGCGGGCACGCGCTCCACCACGTGCGTGGTGAAGCCCTCCTCCAGCCCGATGTCGTACATCAGCGCCACGTCGCAGCGCCCCTCGGCGAGCGCGCGCTGGATGAACTCCTGGTCCCCCTCGAGGAAGGAGACGTGAACCCCCGGGTGGCTGCGCCCGAAGGCGGACAGGATCACCGGCGCGCGGAAGGGTGCGAGCGGGGCGAAGACGCCGACGCGGAGCTCCCCGTCCAGGGAGTCCGATTCCCCCGCGACGATTCCGTGGAGCCGGTCCGCCTCCTCGAGGAAGGGCCCGAGCTCCCGCGCCAGCCGGCGGCCGGACTCGGTGAGCTGCAGGCCGCGGCGCGGCAGGCGCACGAACAGCGCGGCGCCGAGCTCCGATTCGAGCTGGGCGATCGCGGAGGAGAGCGTGGACTGGGTGACGTTCAGGCGAACGGCCGCCTCTGTCATGTTCTGCGTCTGGGCGACCACCGCGAAGTAGCGCAGCTGGACCAGCGTAAAGGGCTTCGGCACTCCCCCATTCTCCCCCGGCCGGCGTCAGCGCTTCGCGGCCGCCATCGCGTCCATCACCGAACTGCCGGCCAGCCGCGGCAGGGATCCGTCGGCGGCCGCCTCCAGAGCGGCGACGATGCGGCGCCCCACCTGGTTCGTCGTGCCGCCCATGGCCGCGCCGCCGAGCCCCTCCATCTCCCCCAGGACGCCGACCACGGCCGTCTCCACGGCCCGCGCCGCCTCGGCCTCGCCCAGGTGGGCCAGGCACATGGCGAGCGAGAGCACGGCCCCGGCCGGATTCGCCAGTCCGCGCCCGGCGATGTCCGGCGCGGAGCCGTGGATGGCCTCGAACATGCTGGGGTGGCGCCCGTCCAGGTTCAGGTTGGCGCTGGCGGCCACGCCGAGGCCGCCCTGGATCACGGCGCCCAGGTCCGTGATGATGTCGCCGAACAGGTTGTCGGTGACGACGACGTCGAAGCGCTCGGGCGAGACGGGCAGGTGGAAGCACATCGCGTCCACGTGCACGTAGTCGGTCTCGACGTCGGGGTAGCGGACGGCGACGTCGTTGACCGTGGCCTGCCACAGGTTGCCGGCCTCCACCAGGATGTTGGTCTTGTGGCAGAGCGTGAGCTTCTTCCGGCGAACGGCCGCGAGGCGGAACGCGTAGTCGACGACGCGCTCGACGCCGGCACGGGTGTTGACGGACTCCTGGACCGCGACGGCGTTGGGGGTTCCGGCGTGGACGGTCGAGCCGCGGCCCACGTAGGCGCCCTCGGTGTTCTCGCGCACGATCACCAGGTCGCAACGCTCCGGTTCCAGCCCCGCCATGGGCGTCTTCACGCCGGGATACAGCCTGACGGGACGCAGGTTCACGGCCTGCTCGAACGCCTGGCGCATGGCCAGGATAAACCCGCGCTCCAGAATTCCCGGCGCCACGGACGGGTCGCCCATCGACCCGAACAGGATGGCGTCCTTGTCCTGGAGCCGCGCGCGGACGGCGCCGTCGAACAGCTCCCCGGTCTCCAGGTAGTGCCGCGCGCCGGCCGCGATCTCCTCGCGCCGGGTCGTGAATCCGTAGAGGCGCTCGGCCGCGTCCAGCACCGCGACCGCGCAGCCGGTGACCTCCGGGCCGATCCCGTCCCCCGGGACGATCGCCAGGGAGTACGTGCGCCGGTCCGGCGCGGGAACGTCGGGAGTGGTCATGGTCATTGCCTCCACGGATGATTGGCTAGTAGTCTGCTCATGTTACTGGTAAGACCACTCGTTAAACAGGGGCCCGAGGCCGCGCCCGGAACAGGAGACGCCCGTGGGCACCGATTCCCCCTTCCCCACCCGCTTGGCCGCGACGCTCCCCGTCGGCGAGGCCGGCGTGCAGTGCTCCGCGCAGTCCGACGTCGTATTCCCCTACGACGGGTCGGTGGTCGGGCGGGCCCCGGTGGCGGACGCCGCGACCGCCGCGACCGCGATGGACGCCGCCGCCGCGGCCGCGCCTGCCATCGCCGCCGCGAGCACCGGGCTGCGGCGCTCGGTCCTCGCCGACGTCCGCGCGGCCCTGGCCGGCCACTCCGCGGAGCTCCAGAAGCTGCTGGTGCTCGAGACCGGCAAGCCGGCGGTCGACTGCGCGGTGGAGATGGCCCGCACCCTGACCACATGGGAGGCCGCGTCCGAGGAGGTCACCCGCACGACAGGCGAGACCGTCCCGCTGGACCTCCAGCCGCTGGGCAGCGGCATGCTGGGCTACTACACGCGCCGGCCGGCCGGCGTGATCGTGGGCATCGCCGGGTTCAACTACCCCGTGCTGCTGGCGAGCCACAAGATTGCCCCGGCGCTCGCCGCCGGCTGCCCCATTGTCCTCAAGCCCTCCCCCGACACCCCGCTGGCGACGCTCTGGATGGTCGACCTGATCCGCGGGGTCCTGGAGTTCCACGGGCTCCCCCGGGCGACAGTCCAACTGGTGAACGGCGGCACGGACGTGGGAGAGACCCTGGTGGCGGACCCCCGGGCCGCCGTCGTCTCCTTCACCGGATCCGCCGCCGTCGGCCACCGGATCGCCCGGGCGGCGGCCCCGCGCAAGGCTGTCCTCGAGCTCGGCTCCAACACCGGCCTGATCGTCGACGCGGACGCCGACCTCGACGCCGCCGTCGACGCGGTGATCCGCGGCGCCTTCTACGCGAACGGGCAGGCGTGCATCTCCGTGCAGCGCGTTGTCCTGCTGGAATCCGTCGCCGAGACGTTCGCGGACAAGCTCGCCGCCCGCCTGCCGGAGGTGGTCGTCGGCGATCCGCGCGACCCCGCCACGCGGGTGGCCCCGGTCATCAACGCCGCCTCGGCCGGGCGGATCAACGCCTGGGTCGACGACGCGCTGGCCGCGGGGGCGCGCGTGGTGGCCGGCGGGCCCGCGGCCGATCCCGCCGGGCGTGACGAGCCGGCCCTCGTCCGCCCGACGGTGCTGGCGGGAGTGCCCCACGACTCCCCGCTGTGGTGCGAGGAGATCTTCGGGCCGGTGGTCTGCCTGGACAGCGTCGGCGGCATGGACGAGGCCATCAGGCTGGTCAACGACTCGCGCTACGGGCTGCAGGCGGCCGTCTACACCCGCTCCCTCGCGAACGCGTTCGCGGCCATCAACCGGCTCGACGTCGGCGGGGTGGTGGTCAACGAGATCCCCGGCTTCCGCTCGGACATCATGCCGTACGGCGGCGTGAAGGACTCGGGGACCGGCCGGGAGGGCCCCCGCTGGGCCATCGAAGAGTTCACCGTCACCCGCATGGCCATGATCCGCCCCGCCTGAGCGCGGCCGTACCCACACCCCTTCGAAAGGACCGCCGTGAACGCTAACCCCGGCATCGACTACACCAGGCTGTTCCGCCTGGACGGACGCAAGATCATGGTCATCGGCGCCGGAAGCGGCATAGGCCGCGAGTCCGCGCTGGCGCTGGCGGCGCACGGGGCGGACGTGGTGTGCGCGGACCGCAACCTGGACGCCGCCGCGGAGACCGCGGAACTGGCGGGACGCCCGGCGGTGGCGTACGCGCTCGACGTCACCGACCTCGACGCCGTGACCGCGGCGGCCGCCGCGCACACCGACCTCGATTCGCTGGTCTTCACTGCGGCGACCAACGTCCGGAAGCGCATCGCGGACTACACCATGGACGAGTTCGACCGGGTCGTGAACCTGAACCTGCGGGCGTCCTTCGCCTTGATCCGCGCGTTCGCCCCGGCGATGGCGGCGCGGGGCGGCGGGTCCATCACGGGCTTCGCCTCCATCCGCGCCTCGGTGGTGGAGCCCGGGCAGGGCGCCTACGCGGCGACCAAGGCCGGGATGGTGCAGCTGCTGAAGACCGCCGCCGCCGAGTTCGGGCCGCAGGGCGTCCGCGTCAACGCGATCGCGCCCGGCGTTGTGGAGACCCCGCTGACCGCCCAGATCACCTCCAACGCCGAGTGGTACCAGGCCTACGCGTCCAAGAGCGCGCTGGGGCGGTGGTCGCGTCCCGAGGAGCTGGCGGGCGCCGTCGTCTACCTGTGCTCCGATGCCGCCAGCTTCGTCACGGGCTCCACGCTCACCGTCGACGGCGGGTGGACGGCGATCGACGGCCGCTTCACCCCGCCGGACTGACGGCCGCCGAGGCGGGTCAGGGCACCAGCGACCAGTCCGGCGCCGCGTCACCGCGCACGGACTCGTACCAGGCGGCCGCCGCCAGGACGCGGTCGTCGGCCCCGACCCGGCCGGCCAGCTGCAGCCCGATGGTTCGGCCGTCCGCGGTGAACCCGCAGTTGACGGTTGCCGCCGGCTGCCCTGACATGTTGTAGGGCACGGTGAAGGAGATGTGCGCCATCGGCAGGTCCGGGTCGTTGACCGGCATCGGCTGCTCGGCCGCGAACGCCGCCATGGGCGCGACGGGCGACAGGACCAGGTCGAAGGGCTCCGTGGCCGCCCGCGTGGCCTGCTGGACCTCGGCGAAGCGGTGGTAGTTCCGGACGGTCTCCACCCCGTCGTACCGCTTTCCGCCCTCGCACCAGCGGGCGATGTACGGCAGGACGTGCGCCCGCGCCGCCTCGTCCAGCGCGCTGTAGTCGGCCCAGGAGCGCGTGCGCCAGAAGGCGTCGATCCCGGCGAGCTGGTCCGGCGCCATAAACGGGGTCAGGGGAACGATCGCGGCGCCGGCGCCGGCGAACACGCGCGCGGCCCGCTCGACGGCGGCGGCGACCTCCGGGTCCACCGGCGCCCCGGAACCGGCGTCAAGCTGCAGGCCGATCCGCAGCCCGCGCGGGGCCGCCGCGCCCGCGGCCCAGTCCATCGCGGGGAACTCCCGGGCCGAGTAGTCGCGGCGGTCCGGGCGGGCGATGACGCCCATCAGCAGGGCGGCGTCCGCCACCGAACGGGCCAGCGGACCGGCCGCCCGCCCGAGGTACGGCGCGTGCAGCGGGACCAGCCCCGCGCTCGGCTTAAGGGTGGCCAGCCCGGCCCACGTCCCCGGGAGCCTGATGGACCCCCCGATGTCCGTGCCGACGTGCAGCGGGCCGTATCCCGCGGCGGCCGCGGCGCCGGCGCCGGCGCTCGATCCGCCCGTGGTCAGGGCCGGATCCCAGGCGTTCCTGGTGATGCCGTGCAGGGAGGACACCCCGGAGGAGAGCATGCCCCAGTCCGGCATGGTGGTGGAACCGAGGATCACCATGCCGGCCTCCAGCAGCCGGTCGGTGACCGGGGCGTTCTCCGAGGCGGTGGGCGGGTTGGGGACCGCGGTGCCCGCGGGGACCTCGATTCCCGCGCGGGGAATGTTCTCCTTGACGGTGACCGGGATCCCGTCGCAGGCGGAGAGCTGGGTTCCGGAGGCCCAGCGCGCGGCGGAGGCGGCCGCGTCGCGCCGCACCTGCTCCGGGTCGTGGCGGTAGAACGCGTTGAGCACGGGCTCGCGTTCGGCGATCCGCGCCAGCACCGTCTCCGCGACCTCGCGCGGGTCCAGGCCCTCGGCGTAGCGCGCGGCGAGGGCGGTGGCGGGAAGGTCGAGCGTCTGCCTGGTCATGGGAACTCCTTTATACGCCATGGGCGCGGTTCATTCGGGCTGGTTCGCGACCAGTTCCTTGGCCAGGACCTCGCTGCGCAGGTTCATTGAACTGGCGACGAGCTTCTGGGTGTACGGGTGCTGCGGATCCGCGTAGACGGACTCGGTCATGCCCTCCTCGACGATTTCGCCGCTGCGCATCACCACCACGCGGTCGCAGAGGTGCCTGACCACGGCCAGGTCGTGGGAGACGAACACCAAGGTCAGCCGGTACTGCTCGACCAGGTCCGAGAGGAGGTTGAGCACCTGCGCGCGGACGGACACGTCCAGGGCGGAGACGGGCTCGTCGGCGACGAGCACGCGGCGGCGGCAGATCAGCGCCCGGGCGATGGAGATGCGCTGCCGCTGTCCGCCGGAGAACTGGTGGGGATAGCGTTCCAGCGTCTCGGCGCCGAGCCCCACGGCCTCCAGCATCTCGGTGGCCATCCGCCGGCGGTCCGCGGCGGTCTCGGTCCGCCCGGGAACCAAGAGCGGCTCGGTGATGATGTCCAGCACCTTCATCCGCGGGTCCAGGGACCCCATGGGATCCTGGAACACGATCTGGAGCTCCTGGCGCAGCTGGACCAGATCGGCCTCCCGGGCCCCGGCCACCTCGTTGCCGGCGACGACCACCGAGCCGGCGGTGGGACGGTCGAGGCCGGCGAGGATGCGCAGCAGCGTCGTCTTGCCGGAGCCGGACTCCCCCACCACGCCGAGCCGTTCGCCCGCCCTGACCTGGAAGTTCACGTCCTTGAGCGCGTGCACCTCGGTGGGCTTGCCAAAGAGCCGGGTCCTGCCGCGGGTGTAGGTACGCCCGAGGTTGCCCACGGTGATGACCGCGGGTCCCGTGCCCTCGGCCGCCGGCGCGGCCACGGCCGCGGACGCTTCGGCGGCCAACTGGCGCGCCTCCTCCACGCTCGGCGGGACATAGGCGGCGGACGAGGCGACGGTGAAGAGCCGGCCCTCGCGGTCCGTGGCCTCCAGGTCGCTGGCGGCCAGCAGCCCGCGCGTGTAAGGGTGCCGGGGCGTCGAGAAGATGTCCTCCGTGGCCCCTTCCTCGACGATCCTGCCGTTGTTCATGACCAGCACGCGGGTGCACATGTTCGCCACCACCGCCAAGTCGTGAGTGATGAACAACAGGCCCGTTCCGCGCAGGACCACGGACTCGAGGACCAGGTCCAGGACCTGGCGCTGCACGGTGACGTCGAGCGCGGTGGTGGGCTCGTCGCACAGCAGCAGTGACGGGTCGTTGGCCAGGGCCATGGCGAGCATCACGCGCTGCCGCTGTCCCCCGGAGAGCTGGTGCGGGTAGGCCTTGGCAGCCTCAGCGGGGTCCGGAAGCTTCACCGAGGCCAGCATGGACACCGCCTTGGCGTTGGCCTCCCGGCGGGAGGCGACCGTCCGGTGCTGGAGCATGATCTCCGCCACCTGGGCACCCACCTTCATCAGGGGGTTCAGCGCTGTCAGCGGCTCCTGGAAGACCATGGCCATGTCGCGGCCGCGGATCTTGCGCATGGTCGCGTCCGGCGCGTCGACGAAGTTGGCGTTGTGCCCGGCGAGGGTCACCGAACCGGAGGCCTGGAGCCCCTCCGGCAGCAGGCCCATGATGGCGGTGCTGGTCAGCGACTTGCCGGAGCCCGACTCGCCGATCAGTCCGATGCGTTCGCCCTGCGCCATCGCGAAGGAGACGTTCTCCACCAGGGGCACTCCGCGGATCCCGATGCCGAGGTTCTCCACGTTCAGGAGCGTGTTGCCGGGGACTCCCGCCGGATTGTTCATCAGCGCTCTCCATTCAGTTTCGGGTCAAAACGGTCGCGGAGGGCGTCGCCGAGCAGGTTGAAGCCCATGACCGCGACCGCGATGGCCAGGCCCGGCCACACGGCGAGCATGGGTTCCGTGCCCCAGAACTCCTGCGAGGTCTGCAGCATCCGGCCCCAGGACGGGATGGGGGGCGGGGTGCCCAGGCCCAGGAAGGACAGCGCGGCCTCCGCGAGGACGGCCAGGCCGAAGGTCACGGAGCACTGGACCACCACCATGCCCGCGATGTTGGGCAGGACGTGGCGCCGCGCGATGCGCAGCGCCGGCTGCGACGACGCCCGGGCCGCCTGCACGTATTCGGTGCTCATCACCTGCAGCGTGCCGGAGCGCGCCACCCGCGCGAAGCCGGGAACCGAGCCGATGCCGATGGCGACCATGGCCGTCATCGTGCTGGCGCCGAACACGGCCGAGAAGACGATGGCGACCAGGAGCGCCGGAAACGCGAGCAGGACGTCGGCGAAGCGCATGGTGGCCTCCTCCACCGCCCCGCGCCGCATGCCGGCCAGGATGCCCAGTGGTGTGCCGACCACCAGCGCGATCAGCACTGCTACGACCCCCACGAGGAGCGTGATCTGCGCGCCGGCGAGGATGGCGGAGAAGGTGTCGCGGCCAAACTTGTCCGTGCCCATCAGGTGTTCCGCGCTGGAGCCCTGGAGCCGGTCCGCGGGCATCGCCTGGACCGGATCGAACGGCGTCCAAAACAGCGACACGACGGCGGCCAGGACCACCAGTCCCACCAGGACGGATCCCGCGATCATGCTGCCGCCCGGCGGGCGCCTTTTCCTGACGCGGGTCCGGGGCGTTGAAGTGGTTGTCATGGACTGCCCCTTAGGCCGATTTCCGGATGCGCGGGTCGACGACGGTGTAGAGGACGTCGACCACAAGATTGATGACCAGGGTGATGCCAACGAGCACCATCACGATCGATTGCACCGCCAGCATGTCCCGGTTGGCGACCGAATCCAGCAGCATCGATCCGAGGCCCGGGATCGCGAACACCTTCTCGATCACCACCGCGCCGATGATCAACGCGGCCAGCTGCACCGACGTGACGGTGATGACCGGGATGGCCGCGTTGCGCAACCCGTGCTTGACCAGGGCCTTCATTGGCGAGAGCCCCTTGGCCCGCGCCGTCCGGAGGTAGTCCTCGCTCATGACCTCCAGCACCGCGGAACGCACGTACCGGGTGAGGATGGCCGCCTGGACGGAGGCCAGCGCCACCACGGGCAGCGTGACGCGGGACAGGAAGTCGGCGAAATCCCGCCCGGGGGGCGTCCAACCGTTGGCGGGGAACCAGCCCAGCCCCAGCGCGAACACCACCACCAGCATGATTCCGGCCAGGAAGCCGGGAATGGCGATGCCCAGCTGGCTCACCGCGCTGATGATCGCGCCCGAGGCCTTCCGGTGCCGCACCGCGGCGAGCGTGCCGAAGGGAATGGCGACGATCAGGGCCAGCAGCATCGCCAAGACCACCAGGATCAGGGACACCTGGACGCGGTCGGCGATCAGCGGCGAGATGTCGCTCCGCGTCACGTAGGACATTCCGAAGTCGCCGAACGGCAGGCCCAGCACCCAGTCGAGGTACTGGGCCACCAGCGGCCTATCGGTGCCGAACTCGCGCTGCATCTGGGCCAGAAGCTCCGGCGTCGCATGCTCGCCGAGGGCGATCTTCGCCGGGTCGCCGGGCACCGCGCGCAGCAGCAGGAAGACCATCACCGTCGCGACGGTGAACGTGACCACGAACCTGAGAAGGTTGGTGAGGATTCTGGGGATCATGCCGCCGGCCTTCCCGCGCCGCTACTGCCAGCCGATGTCGGTCAGGTCCAGCGCCTCGGTGACCGAGTTGGCGGGGATGTTGGCGACCCCGGCCTTGGCGACCACAACGTTCGGGAAGATGAAGAGCGTGTCCGCGCCGGCGTCGTCGACGATGGTGCGGACCACCTTCTTCATCCCGTCCACGTACCCGGCCTCGTCGGCCTTGTCCGCGGCCGCCGCCAGCGGAGCGATCTCCTTGTTGTCGAACCCGAGGTAGTAGTCCGGGTTGTTGAACATCGTCAGCACGTCGCGGGCCTCGACCGCCAGGACCACGGACATCTGGTAGTCGTGCTGCGTGAAAACCTTGTCCAGCCAGACCGCGGGGAATTCGGCGCTCTCGATGGTCGCGTTGATTCCGACGTCCTTGAGCTGGGACACCACGATCTCGGAGACGGCGGAGGCGTAGGGGCGCGTCGGGACGGTGAACACGATGTCGAGGTTCTCGACGCCGGCCTCCTTCAGCAGCGACTTGGCCTTCTCGGGGTCGTACGGGTACACCGCGTTGAGGTCCTCGTAGTACGGATCGGTCGGCGGCACCGGGCCGCCGACGGCAGTGCCCAAACCGTTCCAGGCGGTGTCGACGACGGCCTGCCGGTCGATCGCGTACATCACGGCCTGCCGCACGCGCACGTCGTCGAAGGGCTTGGCCTTGTTGTTCATGGACAGGACGATCTCGCCGTTGGAGGTCCCCTCGATCACCTGGTAGTTGCTGTCCGTCTCGAAGGAGTTGACCAGCTCCGGGGCCTGCATGTTGTAGACGACGTCCACGTCGCCGGACCGGAGGGCGTTGGTGGTGGCGACCGCGTCGCCGAAGTAGCGTAGCGTCGCCTTCTGGACCTTGGGCGCGGTCCCCCAATAGTCCCCGCGGGCCGCGAACTCGATCGACTCGCCGCGGGTCCAGGACTCGAGCTGGAACGGACCGGTGCCGACGGCCTCGTTGGCCAGGTCGTCCACGCCGGAGGGGTCGAACATTGCGCCGACCAGCGTGGTCATGCTGAAGAGCCAGGCGTTGGAGGGCTGCTTGAGGGACACGGTGACGGACGTGGGCGACTCCACCGTGACCGAGTCGACGATGTCCATCTTCGCCTTCATGCCGGAAACCCAGGCGTCCGACTGGACGCGTTCGATGGAGAACTTCACGTCGTCGGCGTCGAAGGCCTCGCCGTTGGAGAACGTGACTCCGTCGCGGAGCGTGAAGGTGTAGTCCTTGCGGTCCTCCGACAGCTCCCAGGACTCTGCGAGCAGCGGCTGGATCTCGCCGTCCTGGTCCACCTCCACCAGGCCCTCGTAGACGTTGGACATGAGCGCCTGCGGAATGGCCGCCCCGGCCGTGGTGGTGAAGTCCAGGTTCACGGGCTCGCCGGTGAGCGCCACCACGATGTCCGTCCTCGCGGCGCCGTCCGCGGTGTCCGCGCCGCCCGATCCCGCGTTGCATCCCGAGAGGGCCAGGGCGGCGGTGACGGCCAGGGCCGGGACGGCCAGGGTTTTCTTGCCCAAGTTTCGCAGCGGCATGTCCGGTCCTTTGCTTGTTACTAGTCCGAGTGCTGATGATCCCAGGTTTCCGTTCAGGTGACGGCCACCACAGGTTCATTGTGATCCATGCAACGGGGAATTGCACGCATATTTCTACTGAGTTCGATGGTAAGACCAGTTGGATGAATTTGGCCGTAAACTGTGAGGCATTGCAACATCGGCAGCCACACCCCACCCGAGGGAGCACCTTGACGACGAACTTCACCCCTGCCGTCCCGGTCCGCACCTACGAAAGGGTCGTGGAGCAGATCGAGTCCGCGATCACGTCCGGGAGCGTCCGCCCGGGAGACCACCTCCCGTCCGAGCGGGAACTGATGGTCCAGTTCTCGGTCTCCCGGCCCACCATCCGCGAAGCCCTGCGGGTCCTGCAGTCCATGGGCCTGATCGAGTCCAAGCCCGGGGGGCGCGGCGGCCCCCTGGTCCTCGAGCCCTCCCCCGCGTCCCTCACCCGGTCCTTCGCGACCATGGTGCGGCTGGAGTCCCTGTCCATGACGGAGCTGGTGCAGTTCCGCCTGGTTTTGGACTCCTCGGCGTGCCGGCTCGCGTCGGCCCTGCACACGGAGGAGCAGCTGGAGCGCATGCGCTCGTGCATCGAGCGCATGGAGGGCGAGGTGGGGAAGGACGCCGAAGCGTTCGCCCGCGCCGACATGGACTTCCACCTCGCCGTCTGGGAGGCCAGCGGAAACGCCCTCTTGGCCATGTGCGGGCGCGCCGTGGCCGGCGCGATCCTGGAACTCATCACGCGGCAGTTGAAGGACTCCGGCTCCACGGAGCGGACCGAGGCGGAGTCGGCCGCGCTGGACCGCGGCATCTTCGAGGCCATCGCCGCGGGCGAGGCCGCCGAGGCGGGCAGCCGCGCGCGGGCCGCCATCTACGACCGGTACGCCTCGCTGCTGCCCGCCACCGACGGTGCGGGACTCGACTCGCTCATGGGCTGACGCGGCCAACGGCCCCTGCGCGCGCCGGGCGGTCCGTCGCCTTGAGGCCTGGCGCCCTTCGGGGCAAGACGAACTGGAGCTTGGCGCCCCGCGGCGCGAGGCGGACTAGGCGCCGGCGGCCCGATCCCCCGCGCCGACGCCATCGAGGCGGTCCAGGTGCGAGGCGCCGGGCGCGGGGTCCGGTCCCGTCACGTGCGTCTCCCACCAGGCGGTCAGGTTCTCGTGGAGCGTTTCGAGAATGTGCATGCGGGTCGCCTCTCGCGTCGGTCGTGCAATCGCCATTGATTGCCGCCAGCATTGCACAACTTGTGATCCGCACCACAATTAGTTAACTCCTACCTCACTAGTTGTTTTGGCAACTTTCGCCCCGCTGCTTGACGCCTCCCCCGCATGGCCCGCATCTTGACGGTTCGCCCGATCTGTCGGACGGTCGGTGGGGGCGCACGCCCCCGCCTGACCGGAGGAGAGCACGCATGGACCGCTTGGTCGACAAGTCCATCGGGGCGCACATGATCGCACCCAAGGAACGACTGCCCGGGGAGGCGTCCGGGCCGGGCCTCCCCCGCCACGTGGGCCACGTGGTGGTGGGCGGAGGGATCGTTGGGCTGAGCATCGCCGCGCACCTGGCGATGCGGGGGGCGCCGGTGGCCGTCCTGGAGGCCAACGTGCTCGGGTCCGGGACCACCTGGCACGCCGCCGGGCTGGTGACGGCGAGCCGCTCCACCACGGTGCTGACCCGGCTCGCCTCCTACGGCAGGGACATGTACGCGGGCCTGCAGGAGCTAACCGGAATCGACGTCGCCTTCAGCCCGGTCGGCTCGCTGATGGTCGCCCGGACGGACGGCCGCGCGGCGGAGGTCGAGTACGCGCACGACGTCGCCCGGCTCAACGGCGTGGAGGCGCACGTCCTCACCCCGGAGCAGGTGCTCGGGCACTGGCCCGCCGCGGACCCGGCCGGCATCCGCAAGGCCCTGTTCGTTCCAGGGGACGGGCACGTCAACCCCGGCCACGCGGCCATCGCGCTGGGCAAGCTCGCCGCCGACCACGGGGCCGCCCTGCACGAGCGGGTCCGCGTCACCGGAATCCTGGTCGAGGGTGGCCGCGCGACGGGCGTGCGGACCACCGCCGGCGACGTCCTGGCCGACACCGTCACGCTCGCCGCCGGGCTGTGGACCCGTGACCTGGCGCGGACCGCCGGGGCGCACGTGCCGGTCTATCCCGCGGAGCACGTCCACGTGCGGACGGCCCCCGTCGACGGCGCCGACGGCCTGCCCGTCTTCCGCGACCTGGACAACCACTACTACATCCGCGCAGAGGGCGGCCACCTGCTGGTCGGGGCCTTCGAGCCGCACGGCCTGCCACGGACCGTGGAGAGCGTTCCCGCGGACGGGTTCGCGGAGTTCCCCGCCGACTGGGGGCACTTCGCCCCCGTCCGAGCCAAGGCCGAGGCCGCCGTCCCGCTGCTGGCGGACGCCGGGTTCGAGCGCTTCCTCAACGCGCCGGAGGGCTTCACACCGGACGGGGACTTCGCCCTCGGCGAGACCGCGGAGGTGCCCGGGCTCTACGTCGCCGCCGGGTTCAACTCGCAGGGGATCATCTTCGCGCCGGGCGCCGGCAAGGAGCTGGCCGCCTGGATCCTCGACGGCGCCCCGGCCTTCGATGCCTCCGCCGTGGACGTCCGCCGGTTCTCCCGCCACCAGGCCAGCGCGCGCTACCTCCACGCGCGCACCACCGAGGCCCTGGGGCGGCTCTACGCCATGCACTGGCCGCAGCTGCAGCCCGCCACGGCCCGCGGCGTCCGCCGCTCACCGCTGCACGAACGCACGGCCGCGCTCGGCGCCTGCTTCGGGGAACTCAACGGCTGGGAGCGCGCCAACTGGTATGGGGACCCGGGGACGACGCCGGCGTACGACTACGGCTTCGGCCGGCAGCGGTGGTTTGGGCGCGTCGGCGACGAACACCGGGCGGCGCGCACCGGCGTCGCACTCTTCGACCTCAGCTCCTTCGCGAAGATCGAGGTGGCCGGCCCCGCCGCCCTGGACGTGCTCCAGCGGACGGTGACCGCCGACGTCGACCTGCCGGTCGGGAAGTCGGTCTACACCCTGGCCCTCAACCGGCGGGGCGGCATCCAGCTCGACGGCACGGTGCTGCGGCTGGGCCGCGACAGGTTCTGGTTCGTCGCGCCGGCCGCGGCGCAGGACCTCGCCCTCCAGCTCCTGCGCCGCGCCGCGGACGGCCATGCCGCCGCGGTCTTCGACGCGACCGCGGGCTGGGCCACGATCGCGGTGATGGGACCCGAGAGCCGAAGGCTGATGGCGGCCGTTTCCCCCGCGGACTGGGCCAACGCGGACTGGTCCAACGGGGCCTGGTCCAACGCATCGCTTCCCTACACACACGGCCGGGAGGTGCAGCTGGGAGACGGGTACGCCTACGCGCTGCGCGTGAGCTTCGTCGGCGAACTGGGCTTCGAGCTGTACGTGCCGGCGGACCTCGCCGTGAACGCCTTCGACGCGCTCTGGGACGCCGGCGCCGGATTCGGGGCCCGCATGGCCGGCTACCACGCCCTGGACACGCTGCGCAGCGAACGCGGGTTCCGGCATCTCGGCCACGACATCGGCCCGGCGGACGACCCCTACACCGCGGGCCTGGGGTTCACGGTGGCCATGGGCAAGCCGGCACGGTTCACGGGACGGGAGGCGCTGGAGGCGCTCGACCGGTCCGCCCTCCCCGAGCGCACTGTCCACGTGTTGCTCCACGACCCCGAGCCGCTCCTCTTCCACGACGAGGCCGTCTCCGTCGGCGGGCGCGTGGTGGGCCGCATGACCAGTGGCGCCTACGGCCACACGCTCGGCGCCGCCGTGGGGCACGCCCGCATCGCCGCGGACGCCCCGGACGGGCCCGCGACGGTCCGCATCCGCGGCGCCGACGTCCCCGCGACGCTCGGCCGCCGCCCCTTCTACGATCCGCAGGGCAGGCGGATGCGGGGCTAGCTCCGGCGAGCCGCGCCGCGGGCCGCCCCGCCGATGACGCGGGCCGGCACTGCCGAACGGCGGGCCACCCGATGACGGTCGTGTAAATTCCGCCGCCGACCCTAGCGGCCGGACTATCGGCGTCGTATCGTCGCTCTCAACACTTCGTATAGTGAACCGGATCACAGGAGGGGGCTCCATGCCGTCGAACGCCGTGGACGGGACGGGGGACATCGGCGCGCGGATCCGCGCGGCGCGGACCGTCCGCGGGCTGTCGGTCCGGCGGCTGGCGGGCGACGCCGGCGTCAGCCCCGCCTTCGTCTCCCATCTGGAGAACGGGCGCTCGGGCGCCAGCATCTCCACGCTGCGGCGGATGTCGCGTGCGCTCGGCCTGACGGTCGCGGAGCTGATCGACGGCGACAATCCGCACGGCCGCGGCGTGCTCCGCCACGGCGAGCGCACCGTGATCCTCTCCGAGGGCGGCCTCACCAAGTACCTGCTGTCCTCCACACCCCTGCGGAACCTGGAGGTGTACCTCGGCGTGCTGGAGCCGGGGGCCGGGACGGGCGGGGAGCTCTACACGCACGGCGACGCCCAGGAGATGCTGCTGTGCCTCCGCGGCGCGGTCGACGTGGCCGTCGGGGACACCAGCCACCACCTGGAACAGGGGGACCTGGTGGACCTCAACACCTCCGTCCCGCACGGCCTGCGCAACAACGGCGCCGGCCCCGCCGAGGTCCTCTGGATCATCAGCCCGCCCACACCCGACTAGCACCCCGCCGAACGGAAGAGAAGCGCAAGTCCGCCACACCGGAACCCATCCTGGAAAGGAAGTCCCATGAAGAAGACAAGTACCCGCGTGAGGATAACCCTGGCCCTCGGAGCCGCGTCGCTCCTGGGCCTCACCGCCTGCGGCGGGGGCTCGGCCCCGGCCCCGGAGGTGGACCTCGGGAGCGAGCCGGCCCAGGCCGGGACGGTCAAGGCCGGCGCGCTCGACGGCACCACGCTGACGTTCGCCTCCTACGGAGGCATCTACCAGGACGGCCAGATGGAGGCCGCCGGCACACCGTTCGGCGAGGAGTCCGGCGCGGAGATCCTCTCCGACGGCCCCATGGAGTACGCGAAGATCCAGGCCCAGGTCGAATCCGACAACGTCACCTGGGACGTGGTGGACATGGACTCCACGTGGGCGGCGGGCCAGTGCGGCAAGAACCTCCAGAAGCTCGACTACGACATCATCGACGTCTCCCAGGTCCCCGAGGGACTCGTCAGCGACTGCTACGTGCCCGCCATGCAGTACGCCAACGTCATGATGTCCAACAACGCGAAGTACGGCGGCAACGGGCCCCAGACCTGGGAGGACTTCTTCGACACGGAGGCCTTCCCCGGCAAGCGGGCGATCAACGGCGGCGACGTCGGACCCATCCTCGAGGGCGCCCTCCTCGCCGACGGCGTGGCGGAGGAGGAGATCTACCCGCTGGACGTCGACCGGGCGCTCGCCAAGCTCGGCACCATCAAGGACAGCCTGATCTACTGGAAGACCGGCGCCGAGTCGCAGCAAATGATCGAATCCGGCGACGCCGACATCGCCGTCGTCTGGTCCGGGCGCGCCTACTCGGCCGTGAAGAACGGCGCGGACTACTCGCCCGCCTGGGACACCGGCATGCTGGTCATGGACGTCATCGGCGTCCCCACCAACGCGAAGAACCCCAAGGCTTCCATGGCGTTCATCAACTACTACCTGGGCAAGGAGCAGCAGGAAAAGCTGACGGAAACGACGTCTTACTCCCCCGTCAACAAGGAGGCCGAGCCGGACGTCGACGACCTGGCCAAGCAGTACCTGGTGACGTCGCCGGACGTCGAGTCCAAGATCTTCAAGACCGACTTCGCCTGGTGGGGTGAGAACTACCCCGCCGCTCTGGAGAAGTACCTCGCTTGGATCAACGGATGACCACGGTCCTCGGCAGCGCAGTGGGGTCCGCCGTCCCGGCGGGCCCCGCCGCCGGGCGCCCCGCGCCCGGCACCACGCCCCACGGCCGCCGGAACAACTGGGCGGTCTTCTTCCTCCTGCTCCCCGCGGCGCTGCTCACCCTCGGCATCTTCTCCTACCCCCTGGTGGTGGCCCTCTGGCGCAGCTTCGCGTTCCCCGAGCTGGGACTGCAGAACTACGAGTGGTTCTTCGGCAGCGCCAGCAACCTCGGCATCCTCTGGCGCACCCTCTGGGTGGCGTTCCTGACCATGGCCATCTGCCTGGCGCTGGCCTACCCGTACGCGTACCTAATGACGATCTCCGGGAAAAGGACCCGCAACGTCCTGCTGATCCTGGTCATGGTGCCGTTCTGGACGTCGCTGATGATCCGGACGTTCGCGTGGATCATCCTGCTGCAGGACAACGGGCTGGTCAACGCGGGGCTCGAGGCCATCGGGATCGGTCCCCTGGCCCTGATGCGCAACCCGATCGGGGTGCTCATCGGCATGGTCCAGGTGCTGCTTCCCTTTATGGTCCTGCCACTCTACAACGCCATGTCCGGGGTGGACCTGCGGCTGATGCAGGCCGCCACCAGCCTGGGCGCCACGCCAACGGTGGCCTTCATAAAGGTCTTTGTCCCGCTGGCCATGCCCGGCGTCCTCTCCGGAAGCCTGCTGGTGTTCATCCAGGCCCTCGGGTTCTACATCACGCCCGCGCTGCTGGGGTCCCCCACCGAAATGCTTATCTCCCAGTACATCTACACGCAGGTCAGCGGCCAACTCCAATGGGGCCGCGGCGCCGTGCTCGGCGTCGTCCTGCTGGTGGCCGTGCTCATCCTGCTGGCGGCCATGGCCGCGCTGGGCAGGCTGGGCCGCAAACGGGCCACCGCACCCACGCCTGACGGGGGCGCAGCATGAAAACCTCCGCCACCACCCGGACCCTGCTGTGGGTGTTCTCCGCGCTGGTCGCCGCGATCCTGGTGCTGCCCACGCTGATCGTCATCCCGCTCAGCTTCACGGACAAGGCTTCGCTGACCTTCCCGCCCACCGGCTGGTCCACCGAGTGGTACCAGAACTTCTTCACGGACCGCGCGTGGCTGAAGGCCATGGGCAACTCCATGCTGGTCGGCCTGATCGTCACGGTCGTGGCCACGGCGATCGGCACGGCGGCCGCCGTCGGACTGCGGCGCTGGACCAACCGCAGGGCCTCCGCCGTGGGCCAGGCCCTGATCCTGGCGCCGATGGTGGTTCCCGCCATCATCATTGCGATCGGCGTGTACGCGGTGTTCCTCGAGGCGCGCATGCTCGGCACCCTCCTGGGCTTTGTCCTGGCGCACACCGTGCTGGCCGTGCCGTTCGTCGTCGTCTCCGTCGCCGCGACCCTCACCGGGTACGACGACCGGCTGACGCTGGCCGCGATCAGCCTGGGCGCCAACCGCATCCAGGCCTTCCGCCAGGTCACCCTGCCGCTGATCATGCCCGGCGTGGTCTCCGGCGCCCTGTTCGCGTTCGTGACCTCGTTCGACGAGGTGGTGGTCTCGATCTTCATCAAGAGCCCGTTCCTGGAGACCCTCCCGGTGAAGATGTACGCGTCCGTCACCCGAGACACCGACCCGACCATCGCCGCGGCGGCCACCATGATCATGCTTCTGACCACCACCATCATCACCATCGGCCTTCTAGGCATGCGCAGGAGGAAACGTGGCTAAGACCCAGCTCGTGGACGGCGGGCCCGGCACCCGCATCGACATCACCAACGTGACCAAGAGATACGGGGACGCTGCCGCCGTCGAGGACGTCACGCTGACCATCGAGCCCGGGGAGTTCATCACGCTGCTGGGGCCCTCCGGCAGCGGGAAAACGACGACGCTCAACCTCATCGCCGGGTTCACCGACCTGACCGCGGGGCACATCGAGATCGACGGCAAGCGGGTGGACAACATCCGCGCGGACAAGCGCGGGCTGGGCGTGGTGTTCCAGCACTACGCGCTGTTCCCGCACATGAGCGTGGGGCAGAACATCGCGTTCCCGCTGGTTCAGCGCAAGGTTGCGCGGGCGGAGCAGAAGCGCCGCGTGGCGGAGGCGCTGGCGACCGTGGGACTCGCGTCCTACGCCGACCGCTACCCCGCCGAGCTCTCCGGCGGCCAGCAGCAGCGCATCGCGTTCGCGCGCGCCATGGTCTTCGAGCCGCGCGCGCTCCTGATGGACGAGCCGCTCGGCGCGCTGGACAAGAACCTGCGCGAGAAGCTGCAGCTGGAGATCAAGCGCATCCACCAAGAGGTGGGGCGGACGTTTGTGTTCGTCACCCACGACCAGGAGGAGGCCCTGGTCCTGAGCGACCGCATCGCGATCTTCAACAACGGGCGGATCGAACAGGTCGGCGCCAGCTCCCGGCTGTACGAGGCGCCGCAGACGCTGTTCGTGGCCACCTTCATGGGCGAATCCACCGTGTTCCGCGGGACGCCGGACTGGTCCGGGGACGAGTGGACCCTAGGCTTCCACGGGGCGGTGCTGCGCGGACGGCGGACCCCTTTCGCCGGGCCGGCCGCCCTGGTGCTGCGCCCGGAGCACATCAGGCTGGCGCGCTCCGCGGAGCGGGTTCCGCCGGGCCACCTCGGCTGCCCCGTCACCGTGACGCAGAGCATCTACCTGGGCTCCGGGCGCAAGTTCGAGCTGCGGCTGCCCGACGGCTCCACCGGAATCGTCCGCGGGTCCCTCGCGGACGGCGCGGACATCGGGGCGGGCGAACAGGCCTACGCGCACTGGGACCCGGAGACGGGGTCGCTGCTCCCGGACACCGGCGAGCAGTCCGTCACGTAGCGCGGCAGTCGGTGACCGCGGCCAATAACCCCCAACGAGAAGAGACCCGATGACAGTCAACGGCAACGTTTCCTTCTGGTACGCGGCGGCCGGTGTGCCCGCGCCGCGGGCGCCGCTGCCGGGAGACCTCGAGGCCGACGTCGCCATCGTGGGCGCCGGCTACACCGGACTCTGGACGGCGTACTACCTCAAGAAGGCGGAGCCGTCCCTGAACGTGGTGGTGCTCGAGTCCCGCTTCGCCGGCTTCGGCGCGTCCGGGCGCAACGGCGGCTGGCTCGCCAACACGATCACCGGCGGGCGCACGGGCTACGCGCGGTCCCACGGCCGGGAGGTCACGGGGCGCTTCCAGGAGCTGTTCAACGAGTCCGTCGACGAGGTCATCCGGGCCGCCGCCGACGAGGCAATCGACGCGGACATCGTGAAGGGCGGCGAGCTTCTGGTGGCGCGCAACGCGGCGCAGCTGGGGCGGCTGCGCGAGCTCGCCGCGGAGGAGGCGCGCTGGCCGGAGGACGACGCGCGGCTCCTGGACGCCGAGGAGACCCGGGGCCGGGTCGGCGTCGCCGGGGCCGTGGGAGGGATGCACATCCCCCACTGCGCCCGCATCCACCCGGCCAAGCTGGTCCGGGGCCTGGCTGGCGCCGTCGAGCGGCTCGGGGTCCCGATCTTCGAGGACACCGAGGTCCTCGAGATCGTCCCGGGCTCGGCGGCCACCGCCCGGGGCCGCGTGCGCGCCCGGACCATCCTGCGCGCGACCGAAGGCTTCACCGCCAACATCAAGGGCCTGCACCGCGAGTGGCTGCCGATGAACTCGTCGATGATCGTCACCGAGCCGCTGCCCGGGGACTTCTGGAGGGACGCCCGGTGGGAGAGGCGCGAGACGCTCGAGGACCTGGCCCACGCGTACGTGTATCTGCAACGCACGGCGGACGACCGCATCGCGATCGGCGGACGCGGCGTCCCCTACCGCTTCGGCTCCAAGACGGACATGGACGGGGCCACCCAGCCCCAGACCATCGTGGCGCTCACGGCCATGCTCAACGAAATGTTCCCCGCGACCCGCGGCGCCGCGATCGACCACGCCTGGGCAGGCGTGCTGGGGGTTCCCCGCGACTGGAAGTCCACCGTCAACTACGACCCGGCCACGGGCCTCGGCTTCGCCGGAGGGTACGTGGGGACCGGGGTGACGGCCACGAACCTGGCGGGGCGGACGCTTCGGGACCTGGTCCGGGGAGACCGGACGGAGCTCACGGCCATGCCCTGGGTCAACAGGACGGTCCGCAAGTGGGAGCCGGAACCCCTGCGTTGGCTCGCCGTGAAGACCATGTACGCGGCCTACCACCACGCGGACCGGAGGGAACGCGACGGGCGGGCGACGACGTCCGGCGTCGCCCGCTTGGCCGATCGGGTCTCCGGGCGGACGGGCTAGGTGCGGGCACGGGACACGGCCGACCTGGTCCTGCGGGGCGGCCGCATCTTCGACGGCGCGCGCAGGCATCTGACGGCGACCGCGGTGGCCGTTGTGGACGGAACCATCGCCGCCGTCGGGAGCGACGACGACGTCCGCGAGCGTTTCCCGCACGCCCGCGACGTGTTGGACGTGCGCGGCGGCCTGGTGACGCCGGGGTTCGTCGACGCGCACGTGCACGCCGCGTTCGCCGGATACGAGGCCACGACGTGCGACCTTTCCGGCGCGCTGGGCCGCTCAGACTATCCCGGGCTGGTCCGCGCCTACGCCGACGCGTCCGACCCCTTCGCGCCCGACCCCGGCGGCACGACCGCGCGCGGATGGATCACAGGCGCGGGCTGGTCCATGGCGCACTTCCCCGGAGGCAATCCCACGGCCGCGGAACTGGACCTGGTGGTCCCGGACCGCCCCGCGTTCCTCCTCAACCGCGACCACCACGGCGCATGGGTGAACTCCGCGGCGCTCCGACTCGCGGGCATCCACGCCGGCACCCCGGATCCGGCGGACGGGCGGATCGAGCGCGGCTCCGACGGCTCCCCCAGCGGGGCACTGCACGAGGGCGCCATGGACCTGGTGACCCGGATCCTGCCCGAGCCCTCCATCGAGCGCCTGGCGGCAGGCATCCTCGCGGCCCAGGAGCACCTCGCGGGCTTCGGCGTCACGGGCTGGCAGGAGGCGATCGTCGGGCAGTACGCGGGATACCCGGACGTGGCCGCGGCCTACCGGCACACCATCGCGGACGGAACGCTGCGGGCGCGGGCCACGGGCGCGCTGTGGCTGCCCCGCGACGCGGACTCGGTGCCGCTCGCCGACCTCGTCGGCAGCTTCGTTGAGCGGCGGGCGGCCAACGCCGCGCGGGGCTTCCGGACGGACACGATCAAGCTGATGGTGGACGGGGTTCCGGAGAACAGGTCCGCCGCGCTCGAGGAACCGTATCTGGAACCGTGCGGTTGCTCCGGTGTGGCCGCGGCGGCGGGCGGCTGGTGCCCCAGCGAGGACCGCGGCATGTCCTACCTCGGCCCCGAACTCCTCAACAGCGTGGTCCCGGCCCTCCACAACGCCGGCTTCAACCTGCATTTCCACGTGATCGGGGACCGTGCGGTCCGGACGGCCCTGGACGCGGTCGCGCTGACCCGCCCCGCGGGCGGCCCCGCGGGACTGCGCCACCACATGGCGCACCTGCAGATCGTGAACCCCCGCGACGTCCCACGGTTCGCCGAGTTGGGCGTCACGGCCAACCTGCAGGCGCTGTGGGCCTGCAACGACGCGCAGATGCGCGAGCTGACCTTGCCGATCCTGGGCACGGAACGCGCCGCGTGGCAGTACCCGTTCGCGGACCTGGACGCGAGCGGGGCGGAGCTGGCCATGGGGTCGGACTGGTCGGTCTCCACCCCGGATCCGTGGCAGGCCATCCATGTGGCGGTCAACCGCACGCCGCCCGGCCGCACCACCGAAGAGCCGCTGCTGCCTCGCCAGGCGCTCGGCCTGCGCCGCGCGCTGGAGGCCTACACGGCGGGATCGGCCCGGGTGCTGCACTTCGACGACGCCGGACGCGTCGCCGTGGGCGCGCGGGCGGACCTCGCCGTCAGTTCAGTGGATCCGTTTGGGCTGCCGGCCGGCGAGCTGCACACCGTCCGCAACGTGGCCACCGTCGTCGCGGGCAGCCTCGCCGCCGACGCGCTGCCCGGATAGGCGCGCCGGGCTCGACACCCGCCCCGTGGCCGTCCATGCTGTTCGGCATGGACACCGAACTCGCGAGGGAACTGCTGGCCGACGGCTTCGGGCGGGTGCGGGAGAACGTCTCCGCCGTGCTCGACGGGCTCGACGCCGACGCGCTCCTGTACCGTCCCGATGCCGCCGCGAACCCCATCGCCTGGCTGGTCTGGCACCTGACACGCGTCCAAGACGACCACGTCGCCGGCATCGTGGAGGTGCTCGGCGGCGCGGAGCCTCCCGCGCGGGGCTTCGGGCGCGCCCCGGGCGGCCAAGCCTGGGCCGAGGGCGGGTGGGCGGAGCGGTTCGGCCTCCCCTACTCCCCCATGGCCTCGGGATTCGGCCAGGACGCGGACGACGTCGGGCGCTTTACCACCGTGGACCCGGTGTTGCTCGACGGCTACCACGCCGAGGTGCACGCCAGGACGCTGGACCTGGTCGGGGGCATGGACCGCGGCTCCTACGCCAGCATTGTCGACCGCCGCTGGAACCCGCCCGTCACGGCCGCGGTCCGCCTGATCAGCGTGCTGGACGACACCGCGCAGCACGTGGGCCAGGCCGCCTACGTGCGCGGCCTGGCCCAGAGGCGAGCTTAGCCGGGACGAGCCGGCCGGACGGGCTACTCGACGGTGACGGACTTGGCCAGGTTGCGCGGCTGGTCCACGTCGAACCCCTTGGCCGTGGCCAGCTCGCACGCGAACAGCTGCAGCGGGACCGTGGCCAGCAGCGGCATCAGCAGCGGCGCGGTCTGCGGGACCGGGAAGACGAACTCCGCGTACTCGCGCACGGTCTCGTCCCCCTCCTCCGAGATCACCAGGGTCTTCGCGCCGCGGGCGCGGACCTCCTGGATGTTGGAGACCACCTTGGAGTGCAGCGAGTGCCGGCCCCGCGGCGACGGGACCACCACGAACACCGGCTTGCCGTCGTCGATCAGCGCGATCGGGCCGTGCTTGAGCTCGCCGGCGGCGAAGCCCTCGGCGTGGATGTAGGCGATCTCCTTGAGCTTCAGCGCGCCCTCCATCGCCACCGGGTAGCCGACGTGGCGCCCCAGGAACAGCACCGACTCGGCGTCGGACATGGAGCGCGCCAGCGCCTTGATGTCCTCGGCGCGGTCCAGGACGTTCTGGATCTTGGCCGGGATCTCGTGCAGGTCCGCCAGGATGTCCCTGATCTCGCCGGTGAACAGGTTGCCGCGCAACTGCGCCAGGTACAGGCCCAGCAGGTACGTGGCGGTGATCTGGGCAAGGAACGCCTTGGTGGAGGCCACCGCGATCTCCGGGCCGGCGTGCGTGTAGAGCACGGCGTCGGACTCGCGCGGGATCGTGGAGCCGTTGGTGTTGCAGATGGACAGCGTCTTGGCGCCCTGCTCCTTGGCGTAGCGGACGGCCATCAGCGTGTCCATGGTCTCGCCCGACTGGGAGATGGAGACGATCAGCGTGTTGGCGCCGACGATCGGGTCCCGGTAGCGGAACTCGTGGCTGAGCTCGACCTCCACCGGGATGCGGCACCAGTGCTCGATCGCGTACTTGGCCACGGAGCCGGCGTAGGCCGAGGTTCCGCAGGCCAGCACGATGATCTTCGAGATGTTCTTCAGGTCCTCGGGGTCGATGCGCAGCTCGTCGAGCATCATCCTGCCCTCGGTGTCCGCGCGCCCCAGCAGGGTGTCCGCGACGGCCGCGGGCTGGTCGTGGATCTCCTTCTCCATAAAGGACGGGTAGCCGCCCTTCTCCGCCGCGGCGGCGTCCCAATCGACGTGGAACTCCTTGCCGGTGGCCGGGTTGCCGAAGAAGTCGGTGATGCTGTGCGACTCGGGCGTGATCGTGACGATCTGGTCCTGGCCGAGCTCTACCGCGCGGCGGGTGAAGTCGATGAAGCCGGACACGTCCGAGCCCAGGAAGTTCTCGCCGTCACCCAGGCCGACGACGAGCGGGGAGTTGCGGCGGGCGGCGACGACGACGCCGGGCTGGTTCTTGTGCACGGCGAGGAGCGTGAACGCGCCCTCCAGCCGGCGCGAGGCCTCCTGCATTGTCAGGGTCAGGTCGCCCTTGCCGCCATTGTTGTAGATCTCTCCGAGGAGCACGGCCGCGACCTCGGTGTCCGTCTCCGACAGGAAGGTGTGGCCCTTGGCCAGCAGTTCCTTCTTGATCTCCGCGAAGTTCTCGATGATGCCGTTGTGGATGACGGCCAGGTTGCCGCCGTCGGCCAGGTGCGGGTGCGCGTTCCTGTCAGTGGGCCCGCCGTGGGTGGCCCAGCGGGTGTGGCCGATGCCGGTCATGGACGCGGGAAGCGGGTCCGCCTCCAGCAGGTCCACCAGGTTGGTCAGCTTGCCGGACTTCTTGCGCGCCTCGACGCCGTCCTCGGTCAACACGGCGACGCCGGCCGAGTCGTAGCCGCGGTATTCGAGGCGTCGCAGGCCCTCGAGCACCACGTCCAAGGCGCCGTGCGTTCCGGAGGTCTTCGTCGCGAGGCCTACGTAGCCAACAATTCCACACATGCGCTCAAGATTACCGTGCGCGCACAGGACTCACGGCAACCCCGGCGCGAAGTGTTTTAGGAATCACCCCCGACTGTTGGCAGAATGCGGTGGGTGAATGGTCAACGAGTGCACGACGCCGGAGTCTCGCCCTACGTCGAATTGGAGCGCCAGACGTGGGCCCGGCTCGCGGACGAGATCGAGCAGCCCCTCAACGAGGAGGACCTCGACCGCCTGAGCGGACTCGGCGAGCAGCTGGACCTGGACGAGATCCGCGAGGTCTACCTCCCGCTGTCCCGGCTGCTGAACCTGTACGTCCAGGGGGCCTGGCAGATCCACCAGGCGACCAACACGTTCCTCGGCGAGAAGACCCAGCGCACGCCTTTCGTCATCGGCGTCGCCGGCTCCGTGGCGGTCGGCAAGTCGACCACGGCGCGCGTGCTGCAGGAGATGCTCCGCCGCTGGCCGGACACCCCCAACGTGGAGCTGATCACCACGGACGGGTTCCTGTACCCCAACGAGGTCCTCGAGCGCCGCGGCCTGATGCACCGCAAGGGTTTCCCCGAGTCCTACGACCGCCGAAGCCTCCTGCGGTTCGTCTCCGAGGTCAAGTCCGGGGCGGACGAGGTCCGGGCCCCGTGGTACTCGCACCTGACATATGACATCGTCCCCGGCAAGGAAGTGGTGGTGCGCCGGCCGGACGTGCTGATCGTCGAGGGCCTGAACGTGCTGGCGCCGGCGCGCGTGCGGTCCGACGGCACCGCAGGGCTGGCCCTGAGCGACTTCTTCGACTTCTCCGTCTACGTGGACGCCCGGACAAACGACATCGAGGAATGGTACGTTCACCGCTTTATGCGGCTGCGCGACGGAGCGTTCGCCGACCCCGCGTCCTACTTCCACCGCTACTCGGTGCTTAGCGACGACGAGGCGCGGGAGACCGCCCTGCGGATCTGGCGCAGCATCAACGAACCGAACCTGCGCGAGAACGTGCTACCCACCCGCGGCCGCGCCCAGCTGGTGCTCACGAAGGACGCGGACCACTCGATCCGGCGGATGCTGCTCCGCAAGATCTGAAGACCGCGGGCCACCCGTAATCCAAATGTCACGGGATCCCGTGCAGAAGTTAACAAGAATTGTGCCGAAGCGCCCCCACGTGGGGTTTGTGGCGCTGTACGCTGACGAACATGATCCAAGGATTCAAAGATTTCATTATGAAGGGCAACGTCGTTGACCTTGCCGTTGCTGTTGTTATGGGCGGCGCCTTCGGGGCCGTCATCACCGCCTTGGTGGACAGCGTCTTGATGCCGCTGATCTCCATGCTGGTGGCCTCCCCCGACTTCGACAACTTTCTGGTCTTCGGCCAGGTCAAGTTCGGCGTTTTCCTGACCGCCCTCGTCAATTTCCTTCTTGTGGCCGCCGCCATCTACTTCGTCGTTGTGATGCCGATGAACAAGATGATCGAACGCCGCAACGCACGCCTGGCCGCCGGCCAGGAACCGGCCCCCGAGGAAGTGGACGCCTCCGTCCTCCTCCTCACCGAGATCCGCGATTCCCTCAGGAACCGCGCCTGACCACGCTCCACTCGCCCCGCATCCAAGATGCGGGACAGGGGACTCCGCCACCGGCGGGGTCCCTTGTTTGCGGGCCCGCCCTCCGGCCCCGCCGTTCGGCGTCGCCTAGAGTGAACGCGTGACCGTCAAGCAGGAATTCTGGCAAGAAGAGGCCGTGCCGCTCTCCGCGGCGCTGGTCGCCCACATCGCCGAACGGCGCGGCCTCCGCTGCCTCATCATCAAGGGCCCGGCTGCCGTGGCGGCGGGCATGCGGCCCGCCCGCCCCTCCGCGGACACCGATGTGCTGGTGCACCCCGCCGATTTCGAGGCCCTCTGCGCGGCCCTGGCCGAACGCGGCTGGGAATCGCGCCCGTTCGAGGACGGTGTCGGCACGCCGAAGCACTCGGTGACGTTGTACCACCCGCAGTGGCCCACCGACCTTGACGTCCACTTCCGCTTCCCCGGTCTCGACGCCGACGAGGCAGCCTCCTTCGAGGCGCTGGCCCGCGCGGGCACAACGCACGGTTTCGCGGGCCGGCGGGCGCCCGTGCCGGACGTGCGCGGCCACTTCATCATCCAGGCGACCCATGCCATCCGTAATGTGGCGTCCGTTCCGTTCCGCGCGGCAGGGCAGGCGGACTTCGACCATCTTGTGGCCCGCCCCGACCTGCCCGCCTGGTCAGAACTCCTGCCCCTCATTGAGGAGACTGGCTCCCTGGCTGCCCTGGAGCCCATCCTGCGGAAGGCCTACCCCGAGTCGAGCGAGTTGGAATTCCCGCCGCCGAGCGAGGATTGGCTACTTCGAAACAAGGCCACACTTCCCGGAGCTATAAAGATGCACCATCTGCTCAGCGCACCGTGGCGTGACAAGTGGAGCGTACTCGCACGCTCGCTCGCACCGTCCGTGGAAAGTTTGGCCGCATCCGATCTTGCCCTCCGCACCGCGGACGACGCCTCGCTGGCCCTGCGGCGACGCGCGCGGCTCGGCCGCTTCCTGCGGCAGCTGCCGGCCACGTCGCGGCAGGTGCTGGAGATCCGCCGGGCGACCCGGCGTCGCACAACGAACTAGCTGTCCACCAGCGCCGGCGCCGATCCCAGGACGATGCGGAAGGTGCTCCCCTGGCCCACGGCGCTCTCCACCTCGATGGTCCCGCGGTGGGCGTCGACCAGTTCCTTGGTGATCGCCAGTCCCAGGCCGGCGCCGGCGATGGCGGCGTTGCGGACGGAGGAGGTGCGGAAGAACCGCGTGAACAGGCGCTCCAGCTCCTCCGGGCTCATGCCCATGCCCGTGTCCGCGACCTCGAGGACCACGTCGTCGTCGCGGCGGAAGGCGGAGACGGTGATGGTTCCCCCGGACTTTGTGTACTTGACCGCGTTGGACAGCAGGTTGTCCACCACCTGGCCCAGCCGGCGGTCGTCGCCCACTGTGGGCAGCGGGCCACGGATGTCGCTGCGCAGCTCGATTCCCGCCTGTTCCGCGCGCACCGACTGGGACTGGACGCACGAGTCCACGATCCCGGCCAGGTCCACCCGTTCCTTGTCGATGACCAGCTGGCCCGTGGCGGCGTCGAGCAGGTCGCCGACGAGGCCCAGGAGGCGCTCGGCGTTCCGGCGCGCGACGCCGATGTAGACACCCACCGAGCTTGCGAGGTCCGGATCGTCCTGCGCCAGCTCCAGGTAGCCGATGATCGACGTGAGCGGGGTCCGCAGCTCGTGGTTGACGTTGGCGAGGAACTCGTCCTTGGCCGTGAGCGCCTCGATCAGGTCCGTGACCTCGTGGAAAACGACCACCGAGCCGCGGCGGCGCCCGTGCTGGTCCGCGATGGTCTTCGCGGAGGCGTCGTAGGCCCCCTGGTTGTCGCCCTCCCCGATCCACACGAGCTGCCCGGAGTACTCCTCGCCCAGGACGGCGCGGCGCACCGGCCGGTCGTCCGCCTCGAGCGGGGTCTTCCGGTCGGCTCCGAAGATCAGCAGCTGGCGCTCGTTCGGGTCCGCGATGTCCCGCGGCGTGGCCTGCCGGTGGATCGACTCCTGGCGGGGGTTCATCAGCACGTCGTGCCCGTTTTCGTCCACGACGACCACGCCGACGTTGGCCGCGTTCAGCACGCCGTTGAGCAGCAGGGTGCGCGTCTCCGCCTCGCGCAGGGCGCCGGCCAGGCGGCGCTCGGTGCCGGAGACGATCGCGGACATCACGGACACGGAGACGGTGAAGGCCAGGATCATGATCGGCATTAGTAGTGGGCGCAGCAGGTACGCGAAGCCCTCGCCGGCGTCCTCGTTGACGCGCTGGATGTAGACCACCAGGAGGGGTATGACAAAGGACGCCAGCCGGACCAGCCGCGGATGGATCCGCGTCCAGGCGAGCCAGAAGAACGGCAGTCCCAGCAGGATGGACAGGCCGGCCAGCGAGTGGTGGCCCGCGATGGCCACCAGGGACAGGCCCACGACGTCGGCCAGTGGCACCAGCAGCTGCATTTTCTCGCCCCTGCGGCCCGTCGGCACGTAGAACACGCCGACCGTGGCGGCCGCGATGATGGCGACACCGACCCACAGGATCGGGTTGTCCAACGTGTGGTGCCAGTGGACCACGGAGATGAGCAGCAGGACCACCAACGTGGCGATGGCCGTCGGCGCCTGGTTCAGCACCACCGCCGTCCGGCCCGAGATGTTGCCGGCCTCGCCCCTCAGGTCGATGATGTCGAAGATGCGCCGTGCGCGGGATGGGTCGGTCAAGGTGCGGTCACTTCCGGACGTCGCGGGCGGATCGGGGCGGTTGCTGGGGGCCGGCCGGGCCTCAGACGAGCGCCACGGCCTGCTGCACAACGCCGGCGAGCCGCTGGGCGACCGCGTCGGCCGTCTCCTGCTCCGTGGCCTCGACCATCACCCGGACCACGGGTTCGGTTCCGGAGGGGCGAAGCAGGACCCGGCCGGAATCGCCGAGTTCCCGCTCCGCAGCGCGGACGGCGTCCGCAATGTCCGTGTTGGCCGTCACGGCGGCCTTGTCGACGCCCTTGACGTTGATGAGCACCTGCGGCAGGACCGTCATGATGCCGGCCAGGTCCTTGAGGCTCTGGCCCGTGCCCGCGACCCGCGCCGCCAGCTGGAGGCCGGTCAGGACGCCGTCGCCCGTGGTGGCGTAGTCGGCGAAGATCACGTGGCCGGACTGCTCCCCGCCGAGGTTCAGGCCGCCGGCGCGCATGGCCTCCAGGACGTAGCGGTCGCCGACCCCGGTCTCCAGGAACTCGATGCCCTGCTCGCGCATCGCGATCTTGAGGCCGAGGTTGCTCATCACGGTCGCCACCAGCGTGTTGTCCGTGAGCTTGCCCTGGGCCTTGAGCGTGGTGGCCATGATGGCCATGATCTGGTCGCCGTCGACCACGTTGCCCTCGTGGTCCACTGCGAGGCAACGGTCCGCGTCGCCGTCGTGCGCGATGCCCAGGTGGGCCCCGTGCGCCAGGACCGCGGCCCGCAGGTTCCCGAGGTGGGTGGAACCGTAGCCGTCGTTGATGTTGATGCCGTCGGGATCGGCGCCGATGACCACCACGTCCGCCCCCGCGGCGGAGAAGACCTCGGGCGAACAGCCGCTGGCGGCGCCGTGGGCACAGTCCAGGACCACCTTGACGCCGTCGAGCCGGTTGGGCAGCGTCCCGAGCAGGTGGACGATGTAGCGGTCCTCGGCGTCCGCGAAGCGCCGGACGCGTCCAACGTCGCCGGCGACCGGGCGGAGCGGCTCGCGCTCCATCTCGGCCTCGATGGCGTCCTCGAGGGCGTCGTCGAGCTTTTGGCCCCCGCGGGCGAGGAACTTGATGCCGTTGTCCGGAGCGGCGTTGTGGGACGCGGAGATCATCACGCCGAAGTCGGCGCCGAGGTCGGCGACCAGGTAGGCGGCGGCCGGCGTGGGGAGCACACCGGCGTCGAACACGTCGACGCCCGCCGCGGCGAGCCCGGCCTCCATGGCGGCGGAGATGAAGTCGCCGCTGATCCGGGGATCGCGGGCGATCACGGCGACCGGCCGCTTGCCCGCCGGCACCTGGTTGAAGCCCAGCACCACTGCCGCCGCCTGGGACAGCTGCATGGCAAGTTGGGGCGTGATCAGAACATTCGCTTTTCCACGGACGCCGTCCGTGCCAAATAACCTAGCCATAGTCGCTCCATCATATGGCCGGGCAAGGCATTGCCAACCTTTTCGCTGGTCAGCCCGATTCGCTCCGCGCACGGAAAAGGCGCGGGACCCCCTCGGGGATCCCGCGCCTTCGCTGTGCCTAGCGGCCGAGGGAGACGTCGTCGCTCTCGAGCTCGGGAAGCACCACGCCGTACTCGGTGGAGAGCCACTCGCGCAGATCGTCGCCGAAGTCGCTGGTCTCCACGGCGAGCTTGACCACGGCCTTCACGTAGCTGAGCTTGTCGCCCGTATCGTAGCGGCGGCCGGTGAAGACAACGCCGTACACGCCGCCGCCCTCGCCCTCCATGCCCGCCAGTTCCTGCAGCGCGTCCGTGAGCTGGATTTCTCCGCCGCGGCCCGGCGCGGTGCGGTCCAGGACCTTGAACACCTCGGGGTGGAGCACGTAGCGCCCGATGATGGCCAGGTTGGACGGGGCGTCCTCGACGGCGGGCTTCTCCACCATGCCGTTGATGCGCACGTAGCCGTCCTCGGACACCTCCGCGACGTCGGCGCAGCCGTAGGAGCTGATCTGGTGCTCCGGGACCGGCATCAGGGCGACGACGGATCCGCCGGTGCGCTCCTGGACGGCGATCATCTCGTCGAGCAGGCTGTCCCGCTCGTCGATCAGGTCGTCGCCCAGCAGCACCGCGAAGGGCTCGTTGCCCACGTGGTAGCGGGCACGTAGGACGGCGTGGCCGAGGCCCTTGGGATCGCCTTGGCGCACGTAGTGGATGTCGGCGAGGTCCGAGGCGTGCTGGACCATGGCCAGCTTCTCCAGGTCGCCCTTTTCCTTCAGGACGAACTCGATGTTCGGCACGCGGTCGAAGTGGTCCTCCAGGGGACGCTTGTTGCGTCCCGTGACCATCACGATGTCGTGCAGCCCGCTGCGGACCGCCTCTTCGACGACGTATTGGATCGCGGGCCGGTCGACGACCGGGAGCATCTCCTTGGGCATGGCCTTCGTGGCCGGCAAGAACCTGGTCCCGAGACCCGCCGCCGGAATCACTGCCTTCGTGATCATCAGTCTTCCCCCTTTTTACACAAAGCGTTGTTGGAAACAGATGCTACAGGTTTACGGCGTCAGTTTCCCTTTTCGTCAAGCCGCACCGCAACAGTTGCATTTCGGCGTCAGGGCAAATCCCCGATCCACGTGGTGTTCTGCGGAAGCCAGGTTTCGGTGGCGCCGAGCGCGACCACCACCTTGTTGCCGGCCCGCTGGACGATCGCTCCCTGGCGTGGCGCCGGGAGCGGATCCAGCGTGGTCCAGGAGTCGGCCGCCGGGTCGTAGGCCACCACCTCCGCAGTCGGAGCGAAGTTGTCCACCTGTCCGCCGGCCAGGATGATCTTGCCGTCGGAGACGAACGTCCCGCCCTCGAGGTGGCTCTTGGCGGTGGGCATGTCCGCCAGGCGCGTCCAGACGTTGGTGGCCGGATCGTAGACGTGGGCGTCCTTCTGCTGCAGGTGCAGGCGGTGGTGCTCGTGCTCTCCGCCCATCACGTAGATTTTGCCGTCGACGGCCGCGACGGTCGCGTGGTCCTTGGGATTGGGCTGCGGCGCGGCCGTCGACCACGCGAGCGTCGCGAGATCCAACACCCAGTGGTCCGCCACGTTGGTGTGCATGTCCGCCTGCAGGCCGCCAATGTAGTGGAGCTTGTTGCCAACGACCTTCGCCGCCCCGGCCCCGCGGGGCGCGGGCAGGTCCGGCAGCCTGGTCCAGGTGTTGTCCAGCGTGTCCAGCCGGTAGATGGTCGACGTCGTATCCTGCTGGGGCGCGCGGCTGTCGTCGAGGTCGCCGGCGAATCCGCCCGCGAGGTAGATGTAGCGGCCGTCCGTGGTGGTCCCCTGGTGGGTCTCGGCGAGCCCGGCGGGCATGTTCCCCAGGTTTGTCCAGACGCCGGTGGCGGGGTTGAAGCCGTAGTAGCCGCGCCGGACCCGGTACTGGTTGTCGAACCCGCCGAAGCTGTAGATGGTTCCGTTCACCGTAGAGACGGCGGTCTCGTAGCTGACCTGCGGGGCCGAGGGACCGGAGGCCCAGCTGGCGGGCCAGGCGATCCCGTCCGGGTCGGCGGGCCCGGTCGGGTCCGTGGGCGTGGTGCTCCCGGCCGGGTAGACAACCTCGATGGCGGACACCGTGGGCTGGTTGGCGGACGCGGAGAATTGGATGTTCAGCGTCCCGTCGGTCACGGCGATCGTGTGGGTCGTGACCAGCGCGGTGGCGGCCCCGACCCGCGCGAAGATGTCCAGGTTATCGAGCTCGACGGCGCCGCCCTCGAGGTTCACGTCGAAGACCCGCTGCCCCGCCGCGCCCGCGGGCGCCCATGGGTGGGCTCCGAACCACAGCTCGGCGAAGTGCAGCCTGACGGTGAACTCCCCCGCCCGCTGGAGGGGAATGGCGTAGGAGAACTGGCCGAGGTTTGCCGTAGCACTGCGTTCGTCGCGGTAGAGGACGTCGTCCTCCGTGCCGGCGATCGCGGTGGCGGAGCCGGTCCAGGTCTTCCCCCCGCCGGAATACGTGTCCGCGGCCCAATCGACGCCACCGGAGGTGGCCGCCGGCCCGCCGGCGTTGATGCGGAGGGGCGGAATGGCCGACGTCGGGGGGTCCACCGGGTCGGGATCCGCGGGCGCCTCGGGGTACACCACCTCGATGGCCGCCACCGTGGGCTGGTTGGCCGAGGCCGCGAATTCGAGGTTCAGCGTCCCGTCGGTCACGGCGATGTCCGTGCTGGCGACGAGCGCCGTCGCCGAGCCGGCCCGGGCGAAGACGTCCAGATTGTCCAGCTCCACCGCGCCGCCCTCGAGGTTCACGTCGAAGACGCGCTGCCCCGCCGCGCCCGCGGGAGCCCACGCGTGCGCGCCGAACCACAGCTCGGCGAAGTGCAGGCGGACAGTGAAGGTCCCGCCGCGGGTCACCGGAATCGCGTAGCCGAAGGAGCCGAGGTTCGCCGTCGCACTGCGCTCGTCGACGTACAGGGCGTCGTCGTTCGTGCCGGCGATGGCCGTGGCGGAGCCCGTCCAGGACTTGCCGCCCGTGGAGTAGGTGTCCGCCTGCCATTGGACCCCGCCGGCCACCAAGGCGGGGCCGCCCGCGTTGATGCGGATGGTCTCCTCGTCGGCGGCGGCGGCAGGCACCGCCGACAGCGGCCCCGCCGCCAACGCCAGCGCCGCGGCGATCGCCGCCGCAGAGGCCGTCCTCGTGCGTGTTCCCGATTGCTGTTTCCGTTCCATGGTCAACGTCCTCTCGATGTGCTGCCGGCGGGTTTCAGTTCGCGTTCGGCCCTGCGGTTGGCGGCGGCGCGTTCCGGGCCCCGCGGGCGGAAGGTGGGTGTGTTCGGAGGGGCGGCCGCGCGCTCCAGCCGGGTCCAGAGGAAGAGGCATTTCAGGAAGTAGGCCGCGCCGACCCCCGCGGCGGCCCCGGTACCGCCCCACTGCCAGGCCCCTCCCGCGATGAGCGCCAGGGTGACGGCGGCGAACACCATGCCGTTGCGGGCCACGAAACCGGCGTGGCCCTGCCCCTGCAGGATGCCGCCCAGCGGGGACGCCAGCGACACGAACGGGAGCGAGCAAAGTCCCCAGGCCAGCATTGGCGCCGCCCCCGCGAACGCGTCGCCGAAGAGCAGCCGGACGATCGGGCCGCTCGCGAGCGCCAGTCCGCCCAGCGGCACCAAGGCCGCGACGGCGGAGACGACCAGGACGCGGCCCAGCCGCTTCCCCTCCGCGAGGGGGTGCCGGGCGGCATGCGGGAGCACAACGGCCGCGGCCGCGCCGCCGACCAACATAAACGGCCGGATCAGCCGCTCGGCCGCGGAGTAGAGCCCTGCGGACTGCACGGACGCCAGCGCGCCGATGAGCGCCGCGTCCAGCGTCCGCGACGCTGTGCTGACGTTCGCGACGACGTACGGAACCAGCGCCCGGTACATCGCCGCGGCCGTCGGCCGCGGTCCGGGTTCGGAAACGCGGCGCCGCAGGTCCGCCCGCACGTGTGCCAGGCCGAAGGCGGCCGACGCCAGTTGTCCCACCACGTAGGCGGCCACCGGGTCCACGCCCAGCGCATGGAGGGCGAACATCGCGGCGAGCGTGAGCGAGCGGCGCACCGTGATGGAAACGATGACCACGCGCTTGGCCCGGTCCGCCACCGCAACGGTCAGTCCGGCCTCGACGAACTGGTCGGCGGCGAGGGCCAACGGCAGGAGGCACAGCCACGGGGACAACGCCCCCGCCGCGGCGGGCAGGGCCAGGACAACGCCGAAGAGCAGCCCCGCCGCCGCGTTGCCCAAGAGGTTCAGGCGCAGCCCCAGTGCCACCTCTCCGTGGTCGCCCCGGGCCCTGGCCCGCGGAATGTAGCTGGAGAGTCCCCAATCGGACACGGTGAAGAGCACCATGCCCACACCCGTGACGATCGCGACCACGCCGAAGGTCTCGGCCCCGACCCACCGGGCCAGCAGGATGACCGTCAGCGCCTGGAAGCCGCTGGCCGCGCCACGCGAGAGCAGCAGGGCGGCGAACTGCCCCCTCACGCGTAGCTCCTGCCGCCGGCGGCGAACCGCTCGCGGAGCAGCTGGGCGACGTGGTGCGGCGAGGAATGGAGCCACATCATCGCGAAGTGGAACACCCGGCGCCGCAGCGGTTGCGCGGGGTGCCTGTGCGCGAGGTGGAGGTCGCGCCGGAGCAGGCGCAGGTCCCTCGACCCGAGCCGGTCCCGGTGCTTGTCGATGTAGCGCTCGATGCCGGCCACGCGCCGCGGGCCCCGGGAAGACAGGTGGTCCTGCCCGTCGCCGTTCTGGACCACCAACTCGCGCTCCACGACGGCGTACGTGGAGCCTCGCCTCAGGCTCCGCACCAGGAAGTCCAGGTCGTTGTAGACGGGCAGGCCGGCGTCGAACCCGCCGACCGCGTCGAAGGCCGAGCGTCGGACCACGAAGTTGCTGCCCGTCATGCCCGGGTTCAACGCCACGCAGTCCGCCGCGTCGATACCGGCCCGCATGGCCCAGGAGCGGCGGCCGGGTTGGCCGCCCACCTCGATGGTGCCCCAGGCGATGCCGAGGTCCGCGTCCGCGGCCCGGAGGCGCTCGACGCAGGCCTCAAGGAAGCCGGGCTCCCAGCGGTCGTCGTCGTCCAGGAACGCCAGCAGCGGCGTGGTTGCGAACGTCGCGCCCAGGTTCCGCGAACTCGAGGCACCCTTGGGATCGTTGCCGCTGCCGTCGACGTACAGCGTGGGAACCGGGCCGGTGGCGGACTCGACGCGGGCGCGCACGTCGGCGGAACCCGTGTCGTCCACAACCACAACGAGGGCCGGCGGAAGGGTCTGGCCCTGGGCCGATTCGACGGCGACCATCAAGGCCTCGATCCGCCGGTGCGTGGGGATGATGCACGTGACCGCCGTGGGCGGGCCGGCGGTGGGGCTGGCTCTCTGTGTCATGCCGGTTCCTTCGATGGTGGGGTCTGCGTTGCCGTGAGGACGCGGCCGGGATTTCCGACAGCCGTGGCGCCGGCGGGCACGGGCACCAGGACCACGGCTCCCGCGCCGATGCGGGCCCCGGCTCCGATGGCGATGTCGCCGATGATGCTGGCCCCGGCCCCGACGTCGACCCCGTCGCCGAGGCGCGGCGCAGGGGCTCCGGCGGCCTTGGATCCGACCGTGACGTTTTGGCGGAGGGTGACGTTCCGGCCCAGCTCGGCGCCGGCGTGCACCACCGTTCCGATGCCGTGGTGCACCGCGAGGCCGGGTCCGATGCGGGTGCTGACCGGCATGTCCAGCCCCACCATGAACAGCGCGGGCCACCGGTAGAGCAGGGTGGTGGCGGGCGCGAGGCGTCTCAGCGGCCCGCTGTGTGTGCGCGCCGCCTGGGCCAGGCGGAACAGCACCAAAAGCACCTGGATCTGGGGCTGTCCGGCGTTACGGTGCCAGTCCTGCCCGAGTCGCCCGGCCACCGTCGTCCGCGTGGACTCGCCCGCCGTTGGTGTCCCGGAACGCACCCCGGATCGCGCCGTCATGGCGACACCCGCCCGGAGTGTGCGCCAGTCGCCGTGCGGCGGCGTCCGTCCCAGCGCGGGACGGCCGGGAGGTCCGGGACGGCGGGGACGGCCGCCGCGCTGCCGCCCGGCGGATCGGCCTCCGGTGTGGTGCGCAGGCGGGCGTAGAGCAGGCCGAACACCACCGCGAGCAGGTACATGGCCGCGGTGTAGTCGGGCAGGTTGGATTCGGCGCCGTTGACGAGCATAAAGGCCACCAGGGCCAACATCAGCGCGCCCTCCCAGCGGCCGCGCGCGGTCCAGCGCGCGATGAACATCAGGATCGGCACGGCGGCGGCCAGGATGACCGCCGCGCCCACAAGCCCGAATTCGACGAGCAGCTCGATCGGCAGGCTGTGCGGCGGGCCGCCCAGCGGCATGACGTAGGTGGAGGTGCTGCCCAGCCCGTAGCCGAGCACGGGGCGCTCCGACCAGAGGTGCAGCAGCCGCTCCCAGTTGATGATGCGCCATTCCAGGCTGTTGGCGCTGGACCCGGTGGCGAGCGCCGCGGCCACATCCATCTCCTCGAACTCGGCGAGCCTCCCCGCGGCGCTGCTCGAGAGGAACGCGAACGTTCCGAGTAGCGCGGTGACAATCAGGACGGCGGCCTTCTGGATGGTCCGCAGCACCGCGGAGAAGAGGAGGAACACGAGCCCGCCCACGGCGAAGGCCAGGACCGCGCCAAGGGTTTGTGTCATGACCAGCCCCACGAGGCTGACGGCCGCGGACACCAGGGCCCACGGCGAGCGCAGCTGCCAGGCCACCACAATGAGCGTCAGGGCGGCGACGGCGAAGAACGCCCCCGCCGGACTCGGGTGGCTGAAGGTGCCCGCGAGGCGGCCGCCCGGGGAGAGCGCGAACTCCTGCCCGGAGACGAACCCGGCGAAGGAGAGGACGCCCGCGGGCAGGACGGCGAGCGCCAGATGGCGCAGGGGGTCGTTACCCCGGCCCCTGCCGAAGCGCGCCGCCAGCACGAACAGGGCCAGCATCGAAACGTACGCGGCGGCCTCGCTCACGGTGGTGGTGGAGAAGCCGGCGATGTCGATGGCCACCCAGCTTCCGAGCGCGAGCACAAACAGGATGGCGCCCACCACCGCGTGCACCGCGGGCCGCAGCGGTGTCCCCGAGGGCACGACCGCGGCGATCATGGCCAGGACGCCCAGCCCTGCGGAAGCGGCCACGAAGGCCGCCGGCCCCGTGCCGGTCGACGTCATGCCGAAATCGGTCAGCGCGCGGAGGGCGACGATGGCAAAGAGCACGGCGCCGGCCGGCACCGCCGGCAACACCAGCAGGACCAGGCCGGCGCAGACGAACACACCCAGTCCGAGCGACTCAACGTCCATCGTGGGTCACCCCTCCGGCCAGGACCGGGATGCCGTGGCGCACCGGTTCGGCGATGCGGACGTACCGCCGGACGAGCGCCCGGTCCAGCGGCGGGAGGCCCTCGGCGTGCGCCCGGACATGCCGCAGGAACTCCGCGACCTCGGCTGCCTCCGGGGCCGTCGCGGTGGGCCGGTGCAGCAGGTGGAAGACCCGAGGGGCCCCGCGCAGCACCTGGCGGCTCAGTTCGGCGTGGGAGTGGGCGGTGGCGGCGTCGCCGGCCGACGCGGCGAAGAAGTCCGGCCGCGCCGTGACCTGGTTCTCGTGACGGCGCAGGACGATGCCGGGCGTGCCGGTGCGGCGGAGCGCATATCCGTCGGCGCTGAGCCGCATCCAGAGGTCGTAGTCCTCGGATGGAACTTCGCGGTAGCCGGAGACGGCGTCCAGCGCCGAGCGGCGGGCCATCATGGTGGAGTGCGCGACCGGATTGCCCACCAGGAGCGCGGCGCGCACCCCGCGGGGCCCGAGCGGAAGCGGGGCCATGGGCCGCAAGCGGCCGGCATCGTTGTGCACCACGGACATAAAGACGGCGTCCGTCCGTGTACGTTCGATGACCGCCGAGGAAACGGCGAAGCGCCACGGCAGGACGACGTCGTCCGCGTCCATGCGTGCCACCAGCTCGCTGTCCGAGGCGCCGAGCAGTGAGTTGAGCGTCCGTGCGACGCCGCCGTTTTGAGGCGCCGCCGTCACCACCAGACGTTTCTCGGCGAAGGCGATCGGCTCGAGGACACGCAGCGTGCCGTCCGTGCTGCCGTCGTCCATCACGCGCAGCTCGGCGTCCGAGGGCAGCGCCCGCAGCGTTGACCGGACGGCTTTCTCCACGGTCGATTCCGAGTTGTAGGCCGGCATCAGCACCGATAGCCGCGGCATCAGCGGGCCCCGTTCTGGACGGGAGCGTTGAAGACGGATTGGACCAGTGTCTCGGCGCGGAGGTGCGCGACGGCGGAGACCGGTCCGTTGCGGTCCAGACCGGTGGCGTCGGCGATGCGCAAGGCCAGCTCGGACGGTTCCCGCCCGCAGGTGTATCCCGTGATGCCGTCGACCACAAGCCCGCCGGTGTCTGAACCGTGGGTGACGACGGCCGGCAGCCCTGCCGCAAGCGCCTCGACCAGGCTGCGCGGATAGCCCTCGTACCCGGGGTGGGACGTCATCAGGAACACCCCCGAGGAACAGGAGATCTCGGCGACCTCGCCCCGCTCCACCCGCCCGCGCAGCGTGATGCCGCTCCGCACGCCCTCGGGCAGGTCCGCCACCAGCGCCTGAACGGCCGGCAGCAACGTGCCGGACCCCAGCATCTCCAGCGTGTAGCCGGCGTCCGGGAACCGTTCGACGAGTTCTGCGTAGGCCGCGATCGCCAGCGCCGGGTCCTTGGGCGCCTCGAGCCGTCCCACCCAGACCAGACGGTGCGCATCGCGTGCCCCGCCCGCGGGGGCCAGGAGCTGCGGATCGAACCACTGGGGCATAAAGCGTGCGGCCCGGTTCCAGCGGGTGGCCTGCTTCGCGTAGTCGGCGTTGAAGACGATCACATCCGCGGAGCCGCGGACCACCCGTTCCTCGAGCTTTCCGTGCAGCGCGCCGGCAAATCTCCAGAAGGAATCTGAGTGGCCGCTGCGCAGGCCGGCCGCCTGCGTGTGGATGAAGTAGGTGACGGGGCGGCGCTTGAGCGTGCCGATCACCAGCGCCGTGTCCATGCGGTGCGCGTCGACGCGGACCGCATCGGGAATCCTTCGCCAGTACCGGGCCGTGCCGGCCAGCACCCGGAGGATGTGCGGCATCCTGCGTCCCGGCGCCGCCGGATCCAGCCGCGCCACAGGAAGGAACCAGAATGGCGTCTCGCCCAGGACGTGCCGTTCCCACCGGCCGAGGCGCCGCTCGGCGGGCCCCTGGCCGCCGTCGACGCCCACCACCGCAACGTCCGTTCCGGACGGCAGGTACTTGAGGATGTCCCGGATGCAACCGTCGATGCCGCCGGGCACGGGACTCACCGGATCGAACTGGTGGACCAGTAGTCTGCCGGTGCGTGCGGCCGGTGGCGCGGTGGTACTCATGTTGGCGTTCCTTCCCCGAGGTGGACGGCATTCCCCTGTTGTGCCGCCTCCCCACCGACACTAGGAAGCCGCGCCGGGACCGGCACGGGTACCCGGCACGCATTCGCACTACTCGCTTTGCCCACCGGGCGGCATCCGGGTACTGGACTCTGGGCTCTGGGGCCAAAATCGCTATCCAGGGCGGGGCACGCTGAACCAAGATGCTCGTATCGGGGGTCCTTGACACGCATGGGGCCGCAACAATCCACACCACTCTTGGAAGGTGATCACCTTGCATCTCAAGGACTATCTACGCATTGCGAGGCGGCGCTGGATCGCCATCGTCGTGTGCGCCCTGTTGGGGCTGGCCGGCGGCGGGGCCGCGGCCATGCTGACCACGCCGGTCTACACGTCGCAGACCCAGCTGTTCGTCGCATCGGGCTCCACCGAGACCATCCTGGAGCGGCAACAAAGCAGCCTGTTCATCCTGTCCCGGACGCACTCCTACGTGGGCATGGCAAGCACCCCCACGGTGCTGCAGCCGGCCATCGCGGAGTTGGGGCTGGACATGACCCCCAGCACGCTGGCCGAGCACGTCAACGCGTCCGTGGACTCCAACACCGTCCTGATCACGCTGGAGGTCACCGACGGCACGCCGCAGGGGGCGGCCGACCTGGCCACGGCGGTCTCGGAGAGCCTCGTGGCCGCCGTCGACGACGTCGAGGGCCTGTCCTCCGACGGCGACCCGCTGGTGTCCCTGACCGTCGTCACCCCCGCGACGCTCCCGGCGCTGCCGTCGCAGCCGAACGTCCCGCTCTCGCTGGGACTCGGCCTGCTGATCGGCCTGGCCGTGGGCATCCTCTCCATCTTCACCGCGGACGCCCTGGACAACCGTGTGCGCGGAAAGAAGGACCTGCTGCAGGTCACCGACGCGCCCGTATTGGGCGGCATCCCGTTCGACCGTGCCGCCACCAGGACTCCCATCCACGCGGCGGACGCGCTCCAAGGGCTCCGGGCGCAGTGCTTCCGCAAGATCCGCACCAACCTGCAGTTCGCGCAGTTCGACCGCCAGGTCAGTTCCGTCCTGGTCACGTCCTCCGTCGCGGACGAGGGCAAGAGCACGACGGCGGCCTCGCTGGCACTGGCGTTGGCGGACGAGGGCCACAGCGTGGTGCTCGTGGACGCCGACCTGCGCCGGCCGAGCATGGCCAAGTTTTTCGGCCTGCCGAACCGGACCGGACTGACCACGGCGCTGATGGGAGAGGAGGGCGTCGACGACCTGCTGCGGCCGCTGCCCGGCAACGCCCACCTGCGCGTCCTGACCACCGGGAAGGTGCCGCCCAACCCCAGCGAACTGCTGGCCAGCCAGGCCATGCGCCGACTGGTGGCCCACCTTGAGTCGGCATTCGACTACGTCGTTATCGACGCGCCTCCGCTGCTGTCGCTGACGGACGCCGCCATCCTGTCCCAGCAGGCCGGTGGCGTGGTGATGGTGGTCGGCAGCGGGCAGGTGCAGGCCGCCGAGCTGGAGGAGTCGATGTCCACGTTGCGGATCGCCAACGCCGAGCTCCTCGGCGTGGTGCTCAACCGGCTGCCGCGGCGCGGCCCGGACGCCGACCGCTACGGCTCGTACTACCTGGCCGAGGCCGCCTCAGCCGCCCCGGCGGCGAGGGCCGCCGAAGCCGACCAGCCCGCCGGCCTGTAGGCCACGGCGTCGGACCATCCGAACAGAAGGACTGACACATGCGTATTTCAGTGATCGGCTGCGGCTACCTCGGTGCCGTCCATGCCGCGAGCATGGCCAAGTTGGGGCACGACGTCGTCGGGATCGACGTCGACCGGCGCAAGATCGACGAGCTCGCCGCGGGCCGGGCGCCGTTTTTCGAGCCGGGACTGCCGGAACTCCTGGCCGAGGCGCAGGACACCGGCCGCCTGCGCTTCACCACGGACTTCGCAGAGGCGGCCTCGGCCGTCGTGCACTTTGTATGCGTGGGGACTCCGCAGCGCAAGGGCGAGTTCGCCGCGGACCTCGGATACGTGGAGGCGGCGTTCGGCGAGCTGGCCTGCCTGCTGAAGCCGGGCGACGTAGTCGTCGGCAAGTCCACTGTCCCCGTGGGGACCGCCGCACGCATGGCCGCGCTGCTGCGCGTCCGGGAGCCGGACGCCGTGCTGGCGTGGAATCCGGAGTTCCTGCGTGAGGGCCACGCCGTCCAGGACACCCTGATGCCGGACAGGTTTGTGTACGGGGTCCCGGACGGTCCCCTCGGCCGGGACGCCGTGGCGGCGCTGGACGAGGTCTATGCGGCCGCGCTTGCCGCGGGCACGCCACGCCTCGTGATGAACCTGGAGACCGCGGAACTGGTGAAGGCCGCCGCGAATTCGTTCCTGGCCACCAAGATCTCCTTCATCAACGCGATGGCGGAAGTCTGCGACGCCGCGGGCGGGGACGTCACGCTGCTGGCCGACGCCATCGGGCTGGACGAGAGGATCGGGCGCAAGTTCCTGAACGCCGGGCTGGGCTTCGGCGGCGGATGCCTGCCGAAGGACATCCGCGCGTTTATGGCGCGCGCCGGCGAGTTGGGGGCGGACCAGGCCCTGACGTTCCTGAAGGAGGTCGACTCCATCAACATGCGCCGGCGCACCCGCGTCGTCGAGATGGCACGCGAGCTGTGCGGGGGGTCGGTGATCGGGCGCAGGATCGCCGTCTTGGGGGCGGCGTTCAAGCCCGAGAGCGACGACGTCAGGGACTCCCCCGCGCTCAACGTCGCCGCGCAGCTCCAGTTGCAGGGCGCCACGGTGACCGTGACGGATCCGGAAGCGCTGGGGAACGCCGCGCGGCGTTTCCCGGAGCTGGGGTTCGAGGCGGATCTGGAGAGCGCGGTGCGCAACGCCCACGCCGTCCTGCTGCTGACGGAGTGGCGCCAGTACCGCGAGCTGGATCCTGTGTGGCTGGCCCAGCGGGTTGATCTGCCACTGATCCTCGACGCGAGGAACGTGCTGGATCCCGAGCGGTGGCGGGACGCGGGATGGACGTACCTCGCGCCGGGGCGGTCCCAGGTCCGTGCCGTGACACGCGTGGGCTGACCGCGGCACCCCGCCTGGCCCGCCGCCCCCGCCCGCCGTCCGTCGCCCGGGCTGCGGCAGGGGCGGGGTTGGGTTGGGTGCCATGGCCGGCCATCGCCCGGGCGGGGGCGGGGGCGGGGGCGGGGTTGGGCTGGGCTGGGTGCCGCGGCCCTCTGATATCCGGCTCCTATCCGGCCGAGACTTCCGGCAAGGGTGCCACCCTGCGGGTGCCGCCGCCCGCGACGTTCGTCTCCGTGTTGTTGGTGACAACGCGCAGCATGTTCTTCAGCTTTCCCCAATCGGCCTTCATTCGGGCGACCGCCGTGGCATTGGACTTGGGCTCCGCATAGATGGCCACGCCGCCTGAACGGTCCAGTACGTGCGCCCCGTAGTTCTGCAGCGCGCGGGCCAGCGCCTTGCCCTCGGGGCTGAGACCCAGCGAGTCGATCTTGACCGAGCCGGGCAGGGCGAACATCGTGCCCATGGGGATCGCACCGGCATACGTGCTGGCCGAGTTGCCGTCCTCGTCGTGCGCAGGCCACACCCCCGTCCCGCCGTTGACGCTCTTGAGCTGGTCGTTGTCGATGGCCATGGCGATGCTGTGTGGGATATTGAGGCTTGCCACTTCGTGGGCGCGGATGAGTCCGTGGAGCTGGCTGACGCCAGCCGCCCTCGTGCCTGCCTTGGTGCCCGTGCCCGTGATGTCGGTAGTCACCAGGTAGCCGGCCGACATGGTCGTGGTGGACGTCCGCTTGAGACCCCACAGTTCATAGGCGGTCTTGCCGTCGGGCTGGACGATCGTCATGTGCCCGTCCGTGCCCGTGGTCGTGGTCGCGCCGGAGGGCACACGCATGGATTGTCGCCAGTTCGCGTTGATGGAGACGGTCACGGTCGGATCACTGGCAGTGGCGCGGTAGACCGGGATCGACCAACTGTCGCGGTTGATGTTTGCGGAATGCTTCTGAAGGGCGACATTCCGCCGATCGGTGGCGGAACCGAAGATCGCGCCCGATCCGACGGAGGTGTTGGAGAATGCGCTGGAGCGGAACGGGTGGTTGAAGGCGATTCGCTTGGCGCTGACGGTGACGGCCGCCGGCACGGATGTGCCGACCTTCGTCGGGGCAGCGGCCGCCGAACCTCCCAGGCCCAAGACAAGCAGGGTTGCGGCGGCGGCCGCGGTGATGGTCGTCGTTTTGGTATTCACTTTTTGTGGCGTCCTTAGTAGTGATGACAAAGTCATCCCCCGGCACCCGGCAGCCCGCCCGGTAGGTCAGTCCGGTCGAGTGCGGCCCCCAGATGCCGAGACAAAGGTAACCGAAGTGGACGGCTTCACCTAGCCGAAGGAACAGCAAAACGGGTGTTGCTTTTGTGACGAGTGTGCTGCATGGGCACGTGGCGTCGATCCGGCTTAGGGTCGGCGCTTGAGTGCGACGCTTCAGGGCGGGGCTGGAGGTGGAGGTCGACGGGTCGGTCGGTTCGGGAACCACGCCTTCGGATGCGTTTCAAGAGAACGGCAACCGGATTGGAGTCACGTCCACGCTCGCGCGTCTTGTCCTCCACATGCCTCGCAAGCTGTCGTTCGTCCACCATCCCGGTTCCGGCCGCTTACTCGAACACACGTTCGATAAGACTGGGGGTATGGACTCCCCGACGCCAGACCACACGACCCAGGGACCGGACTTCCGGTCCCTGCGGGCGCTGGTCCGCGCCGGGATCGACGAGCTCCTCGCCCGCCCCGACAACCGGGACGAGCTCGCCGCGCTGCTCCCGACGATCGAGGACCTGCACCACGAGGTCCAGCGCGCCCAGCTCGTCGCGGCCCAGGCCGCGGACCGGGCGGGCATCGCCCTGATCGGCGCCCCCGGCGCCGGGCCGCGGCGCCCGGAGTACCGGTCCACGGCCGACTACCTCGCCCGGACCCTGCGGATCGGACGGGCCGAGGCCCGCACCCGGCTCGAGGTCGCCACCGCGGTCCTGCCCGCCCGGTCCCTGACCGGGGAGCCCGTCGCGCCCCGCCACCGCGCGGCGGCCGCGGCCCTCGACGCCGGAACCCTGTCGCTGGGCACGGCCGCGCTGCTGGTCCGGGCGCTGGACCGGGTCCGCCCGGCCGCCCGGCAGCTGCCCGGCGGGGGCCACCGCGAACTCGAGGCCATGGAAGCGAACCTCGTCGCCACCGCCGGGCAGGCCGGACCGGAGACCGTGCGCAAGGTCGCCGAGGTCTGGGAGCTGCGCCTGGACCAGGACGGGCGCGAGCCCTCCGAGGAGACCAAAACCCAGCTCCAGGGGCTCTTCGACTGCGGGCGCCGGTTCGGGCTGCGCGCGTTCCGGCTGTTCATGGACGACGCCCAGGCCGAGCGGCTCCTCGCCGCCGTCTCCCCGGCCGCGAACCCCCGCACCGGCCCCCGCCCCGACCCCGCCGCACCCGGCGCCGCCTGCCCCGGAACCGGGCGAGACCTCAACGCGATGACCCTTGACGGGGAGGCGGTCCCGGCCCCCATGGACCCGCGGACGAGGGCGCAGAAGCTCCTCGACGGGCTCGTCGGCGCGCTCGGCGTCGCCCTGTCCACGAACCGGCTGCCCCGCAACGGCGGGAACCGCCCCCAGGTCATGGTCACCATCGACCACCAGACCCTCCTGGACCAGCTCGCCCCCACCGCGGCCGGGCCCTCCGGGGCCGGGCCGACCGGAGCGCGGCGTTCCGAGGCCGTGCACGGCGGGACCATCCACCCGCGGCACGTCCGCCGGATCGCGTGCGACGCGGACCTGATCCCGGTCGTCCTCGGCGGGGACGGGCAGGTGCTCGACGCCGGCCGCGCCGAGCGGCTGTTCACCGAGGACCAGCGCCGGATCCTCTACGCCCGGGACCGCGGCTGCACCGCGCCCGGGTGCGCGGCCCCGGCCGACGGGTGCGAGGCCCACCACGTGTGGTGGTGGTCCCGCGGCGGGCCGACCGACATCGACAACGGGGCGCTCGCTTGCGCGTTCCACCACCACCTCGCGCACGCCGGGGACTGGGAGATCGAGGTGATCCGCGGGGTCCCGTACTGGATCCCGCCGGCCCACGCGGACCCGTCACGGCGCCCGCTGCGCAACACCTACTTCCACCCCGAACCCAGCCACGCCCCCTGCTAACCGGACGCGCCCCGGCACGCCCCTGACCCAGGGCCCGGGACCGCACACGGGCGGGGCGCCGATCCAAACGAACCGGCGCCCCGCCGCCCACTACCTCTTGCTTGCCTACCTGTCGCCCCAACAAGTGCGCCTGCGCTGTCGGACGTTAGGTCGGCGGACCCACGCGAACAACCTCGATGGCGCCGACCGATGCCTCGTCGATCGTGGACCCGAAAGCGAGGTTCAGTTCGCCATCTTCAACAACAACGTCACGGCTCTCGACACGCGCCGCCGCAGTTCCTGCCACCGCTCCGATGTCGAGCCCCGAGACGGCAGCTTTGCCACTCTCGATGTCGACGCTGAACACGCGCTTCCCCGCGCCGCCCGGAGCCCAGGCGAGACTTCCGTGCCAGATTTCCGCAAAGTGAAGCCGAACCCTGTAGGTTCCGGCCGGTACGGGGATCGCGTAGGCGAACGACGCCCCGCTGCGCTCGTCCAGATACAGGGCGTCTGCGTCGGTTCCCGCAATAGCGGTAACTGCGGGGTTCGTGAAGGACTTCCCTCCGGTGCCGAACGTGTCCGCCTGCCATTGAGTCCCCGCGACGACCACCGCGGGACCGCCGGCGTTGATACGGATCGCCTCAGCGTCCGGCTCCTCCGGCTCCGGGTCCGGGTCCGGGACAACCACCGGATCGTCGAGGTTCTCGCCCGTGACGGTGATCCAGTTGACCTTCGTGTTGGTTCCGGTGGGAACCAGCGTCAACCGGCCGTCGGACACGTCCACCGTGACGGCGACGGTCTTGAACGGCTGCGTTGCGCTGGGGACAAACGGCTCCATGGTCGGCTCCCCCTCGACCGAGACCGCGTGTGTGGAGTTGAGGTAGTTGGCGTCCCCGACGGACAATTCCACAGTGTAGGTGCCGTTGGCGAGGGCGCGTTCCCACACCCCGTCGACGACGCCGGCCCTGGTTCCGGCCTGCATGTGCATGGTGGTCTGCAGCAGCGGGTTTCCGGCGGGGTAGGTGATGCCGTTCAGTGCCGAGGCGCGGTAGACCGCGCCTTGGCGGTCCGCCGGGATCCCGCCGACCAGCCATCCGTGGCCGTCGCCATCGAATGCGCCACCGGAGTCGGGGATCCACCCTTCGATGGTCCCGAAGTCGGCCGGCTGGAAGCTGTACTTCGCCACGGGTGCCGTTGCCGGGACCTCGTCCAGGGCCGCGCCCTTGATGGAGACCCAGTTGATCTTCGTGTTGGTGCCCGTGCTGGTCAGCGTCAGCTTCCCGTCGGAGACCGTGACCTGGCGCGACCCCGTCTGGAACGGCGTCGCCCCGGTCGGGACGAAGGACTGGATCACCGGCTGACCCTCGGCCGCGATGCCGTGGACCGAGTCGAGGTAGGCGGAGTCGCCCACCGAGACTCCGACGAGATAGGTGCCGTTGGGCACCGCGTGTTCCCACGTCGCCGAGGCGAGCGCGGCCGTCGGCCCCATGTGGAGGTATCCCTGCAGCAGCGGCTCGTTCAGCGGGTAGTTGATGCCCGCCGTGGCCGCGGCCCGGTGCCTCGCGTAGGCCGTCAGGTTGACGGGCGAACCGCCGGAGAGCCATCCGCTGCCGCGGCCGGCGTCGTAGGGCAACCCGCTGTCCGCGAGCCAGCCCGCCGGCGTCGCGCTGGCCGAGGTCTGGAAGTTGACCTTGACCTGCGCGCCGTCCGTGGGATCGTCGCCCACCGCATCGGGAACCGGCACCACGTCGACGAAGCCGATCTTCGTGTTGGTCCCGCCGACGGCGTCGATGGTCAGGCGGCCGTCGCTCACGGCCACCCGCCCGGTGGCCGACGTCGAGCGCGCAGGGTTCCCGGGAGCCCCGGTGGGGACGAAGCGGCTGATCACCGGCTGGCCCTCGATGTTGATGGAGTGCTCGCCGGGCAGCGCCTGGAACGTTGGTTCGCCGACCCCGACCGTGACGTCGTAGACCCCGTCGGGCAGCGCGAGCTCCCACTTGGCGTAGGTGGAGACCCCGGTGAAGTAGGGGACGTCGGCGGACTGCATGTGCGTCAGCGACAGCTGGCGCACGTCGTAGTCGCCTGCCACCACACGCTCCCGCGCGGCGGTGGACATGTCGGTGGGGTTCCCGATGGCCTGGTTGAGCCAGCCGAAAGCCTGCCCGCCCTGGTCCGCGCCGGCCCGCGGGCCGAAGGCCTGGCCGGAGTCCCGGAGGTAGTTGGGAGCCAGCGCCCCCGCGGCCGTGGTGAAGTCCACCTTGATGGCGCCGGCCGGCTCGCCGTCGCCCGGATCCACGACCTCACCCGCGGGCCGGACGCCGGTCAGCAGGAACAGGTAGTCCTGGTAGTCGCCGTTGCTGGCGTCCTCGAACCCCACGAGGTACGTGTTCGGGATGGGCTGCCCGGCGCGGTCCTTTGCCGGGTAGACGCGCGCCCGGTGTGGCACGCCGCCGGTGTTCAGCCGGTCCTCCGTGAAGCCGAGCCGCTGGAAGGCGTTCGAGTAGTAGTAAAGGCCGAACGCCTCGTCGCCCGGGTCGAATGCGGCCGACGACCCCGCTCCGGTCGGGGGCAGCAGCGACTGGTAGCCGTCGATGTGGATGGAACCGACCTGGTGGCGTTGCGCGGTGGCGCCGTCTCCCGTGTACCAGCCGTAGGGAAGGTTCTCCCGCGGGGCGTACTGCGCCAGCGGCACCATGCCGACCGGTGCGTTGGAGGCGCGGACGAACAGCGGCTCCAGCACCTCCTCGCCCCTCGCACCGGGGTCCGTCCCGCCCGCCAGGACGTTGAAGCCCACGTCGACGCCGTAGCCGAGGACATCGACGACGCTCTGCAGCACGGGCTCGTTGTCTCCCTCGATGCCGTTCATCGTCAGCCCGAACAGGTCCACAGCGATGGATCCTGACCCGGTAGCCAGGACCAGCGACGCCTGCCGCTTGCCCACCGTGTTGCCCGGAGCGAACGCCACCGCGACGGCCGCCGTAGCGCCCGGCTCCAGCACGGCCCCGTTGCCGGAGACCACCCGGAAGTCCGAGGCGTTGGCGCCGGACAGCGTGGCGTCGAGCACCACGGCGCTGGGTCCGGCATTGGTGACGTCCACGGTCTTGCCGGCGCTTGTGGTCTGCTTGACCGCCGAGAAGACCAGCTCGTCGGCGGAGGACTCCAGCGGTGCGGCCTGCTGGCCTTCGGGCACCTTGAGCAGCCACATCTTCTGGTCGCTCCCGGAACGGTCGTACTGGTTGACGTAGAGGTTGCCGGTCCGCGGGTCCTCGACCACCTCGAGGGGGTCGTTGAAGCCGCTGACCCCGTTGATCATCGAATTGTCCACACCGGTGATCCCCACGGAGGTCTGCTGGCCCAGCACGTCCCCTGTCTCCGGATCCACCTCCAGGAAGAGCAGGTCGTTGTTGTTGGAGAAGCGCGTGACGATCAGCCGGCCCTGGAGCTGGCCCCCGAAGGCGTTCGATCCGTACTCGATGGAGCCGTTCGGGGACTTGTTGAACTCGAGGTCCCAGGCGATTCCTTCGTAGTCGGGATCCGCCAGCGTCCCCGCGGGGTACCTGCTGCCGCCCTGGCCCGCCGAGAGCGGCGGGTTGGCGGGGTCGTTGCCCTCGTTGAGCACCCATTCGCAGCGCTCGGGGTTCGGGTGGCCGTAGTAGCCGCCGGCGACGACGTCGAACAGCAGGTCCCGCTGCGTCGGCTGGTTGCCCACGGCCGGCACCGAGCCGCCGGTGTACCCGCGCCGGACGCACTGCTCGGTGACGTCCTGGCCGTTGACCGAGCTGAAGCCCGGGATGCCGCTGGCCGCGAGGCGGGTGTACGTGCCGTTCGCGTTGGCGCGGACGCCGGGGCTGTTGGCCCCGCCCGCGGTGCCGTTCGTGGGCACGTAGAGGTGCCCGTTCGAGTGCCAGACCAGGTCGTACGCGTTCCGGATGCCCGTCGCGTAGAGCTGCAGCGGCGCACCCGGCGCATTCGGGTCGTAGCTGCCGCCGTCGGACGTTTGGACGTTGATCGGGACCCCGGTCGCGATGGCCTGCTGGACGGCCGAGTGAGCGGGGTCGAAGACCAGGACGGCCGCGGTGAGAAGCTTCTCCCCGCGCTGGCCCCACGAGTTGTCGAGGTCCCCGGCGCCTTGGTTGGAGCCCTGGAGGAAATACAGGCGCCCGTCGGGGCCGTACTCGATGGAGTTGGTCAGGTGGTCGGCCTGCGAGCGCGGCAGGCCCTCGAACACGCGGGACTCGGTCTCCAGCGCGGGGCCGCTGAGCAGGCTGATGCCGGAGACCCATTCGCCGGTCTCGTTGAACACGTTGGCGGTCGTGGAGGTGATCCAAAGCCGCGGGTCCTCCGCCGTCGCGTTCTTATCAAAGACCAGGCCAATGATCGCGCGGCCGTAGTGGCCCAGGTCCTCGCGGTTCGTCAGGGTGCCGTCCTCGGCGACCGTAAAGCGGCTGATGCCCTGACCGATCGACGTGGCGTACATCTTCCCGTCCGGACCGAACGCCATGGAGGACCAGTAGAAGCCGTTGGCCTCCGTCTGTTCGACCTTCTCGAAGCCGACGCCGACCAGCGGCGTGTGCTCCTCGGGCGTCTCCTGGACGCCCGCCCCGGTGGTGAAGACGGAGGTGTAGGGAACGAACGGCACGCCGAAGTTGTCCTTGACGCCGGCAGTGACCGTGAACCGGTAGGCGGTGTTCGGCTTCAGGGCCGCGTCGGGTTGGGTGGAGATGACGTCGTTGCCGCCGGAGGTGCCGGTGCTGGAGGGAACCTCGGCCCCGGTCGCGACCTCGTAGAGGTGGACGTTCCCCGGCAGCGTGGTGGGGTTGACCCCCACGCCTGCGTAGGGGATGCGGATGGTGGCGGACACGCCGTCGAGCGGATCGTGGCCGCTGGCGCGGTTCTCGGGGCGCATGGTGTCCACGTGCGGGGCTCGGTCCACGCCGACGACGTCGATGAAGGCCAGCTTGGTGTTGGTTCCGCCCTGCGGCGAGATGGTGAGGGCGCCGTCCCAAACGCCGACGGTGACGGTGGTGGTCCGGTACTCGGTGGCAGCGGTGCCGCGGAAGGACTCGATGCCGGCCGCCGCCTCCACGTTCACCGCGTGCAGCGAGTCGTAGCTGTTGTCGCCCACCGCGACGGTGACCTCGTAGACCCCGTTGGGAACCGCGAGTTCCCAGATTCCCTCGGTCTTCACGCCGCTGGTTCCGGTCGCGTCGCCGTATTGGGCGTGGATGATCGAGTCGAGCCGCTGGTCGATCCCGGCGCGCCCGCGGTCGCGGCCGTTGCCCGCCAGGCTGAGCGGGTTCCCGTCCTGGGTGAGCCAGCCATAGACGTTGTCCGCGCCCTGCCCCGGGCCGGTCCGCGGACCGAACGCTTCTCCCCAGTCCGCAACGTAGCCCGCGGGGACCGCGCCGGTGGAGGTGGTGAAGTCCACCTTGACGTTCACCGTGTTGGGGATGTTGGGAACGGACCAGACCTCGTTGGACGGGCCGGTCTCCTCGCCGAACAGGTCGACGGCGGTGACGACGTAGAAGTAGGTGGTTCCGTTCGTGACCGTTTGATCGACGAACGTGGTCCCGGTGACGAGGCCCTCGCCGGTGAGCAGCTCTCCGGTGTCCAGGACCGTGGGCTGGAGCGAGCGGTGGATGCGATACCCGGCCACGCTGCCCGACGGTGCCCCCCACGAGAGGGCGACTGCCGTGTTGGCCCCGGTGGCCACGAGCTGGGTCGGCGCGTCCACGGCTGCGGTGGCCTCCACCGCGAGCGCGTCGACCTCGGCCGTGTTGGAGAAGTCCGAGATGTTGCCGTCAGCGTCAACGGCGACGACGGCGTAAACGTACGCGGTCCCGGGATCCGCTCCCTGGTCGGTGTAGGAGGAATCGACGGCTCCGAGGAGACCGCTCAGCGGTTCGAGCTCGTCGGCGGAGGAGCCCTCGGGGCCGCGGAAGACGCGGTGGTTGGCGGTGTCCTTCGACGCGCTGGCGTCCCAGCGGAGCTCGACGTTGCCCGCCTTGTCCTCGGCGGCCTTGTTCGCGCCCGCCGTGCCCGAGCCAGCGGTCTCCGCGGGATGCGCCTGCGCGAACAGGTTGGTGGGCGCGACGGGGGCCTCGGCGTCACCGCCCGCGTGTTCGTAGGAGACCCCGGCACGGGCGGTGCCGCCGGCCTGGAAGTACTCGACGACGACGTCGTGTGGTCCGGCCTTGAGGTCCACGGTTGCTTCAACGGAAGCCTGTGTGGGGGCTCCCCACCGGTCGATGACGGGTGCGCCGTCGACCAGGACCCGGATGCCGTCGTCGGCGCTGGCGGCAAACGCGTGTGCCCCGGCCTTCGTGTGGATGGTCTTGCTCCACCGGACGGAATAGGAGGTCGGGCCGACGCCCTCGGGGCCCTCGCCCACCGGATAGTCGTGCACAATGTCCACCTGGCAGTCCTGCTTCACCGGCGCTCCGAGGAGGCCGATGCCAGAGTAGTAGGTGGCGAGCCATTCGCCGGGTCTGCAGACGGGCGCGGCGTTTGGTTTGGTGTTCGGGCTCGCCGGCGCGGGCTTCGCCGGATCGGTGTCCTGCGTTGCGGGTTCCTCCGCGGCGGGCTCCCCCGCCGAGTCTTCCGGCGCGGGCTCCCCGGCAGTGGGGGAATCATCGGCCGGCTCCTCGGTCGCCGGCGCTCCGGTCCCGGGCGCTTCGGTCTCGGGCGCCTGGGTCTCCGGAGCTTCGGTCTCGGGAGCTTCGTTTTCCGGAGCTTCGGTCTCCGGGGCCCCGTTCTCCGGCGATTCTGCCCCTGGTGACGCACTCTCCGGGGCGCCCTCGGAAGGCGCTGCGCCGGCGGGGGTCTCCTCGGCAGGGTTCTCCTCGGCGGGATCTTCCGCGGCGGGCCCCTCCTCCGACGGCGCCCCACCACCGGTGGGGTCCGCCGTCCACGTGAATGCGTCGAAGGAGTACACGGCGGGATCCCCGGCTTCGGGGGCCGTCGCGCCTTCGCCGCCGGCGGCCCCGCCGCGGGCGTCGCCCGATGCGTACACTCCGGCGAGATACGCGGCGCCTGGAGCGTCGGCCACGGACCCAAGGAACGTGTCGGGAAGCTCGATTGCGGGCAGTTCGGTGGGCTTCCCGTCGCCGACCCGGTAGGACCCCGTGGCCCTCATGGTCTCTGGATCGATGTCCAGTGCCAAATGAATGGGTGCGTCGAGGGAGTCTTCCCCCAACTGGTCCGAGGACGGACTCGCGGTCGGGGCCTCTCCGCCGTCCTCGAGTTCAAGACGGACCTCGGGCGCACCCCGATTGGAGCGCCCCACGGCCAGGGTCAGCAGGTTGTCCTCGTCGGCGCCAATCCAGAGTCCCGCCTCGGCACCCACGGCAGAGGGAAGCGGAAGGGCGATCTCCGCCGTTGTGGCGAAGGGCGACGTCGGCCGGGCAAACGCGTAGCCGAGCGCGTTCTCCAGGCTGTCCCCGGCACCTGCGGCCGCCCCCGGGGCGGCCGTGATACGCAGCTGGCCCTCCGCCACGGCCAGCCGTTCCGGAACGTAGGAGCGGTCCTTCGCCGCCCCGGAGGGCAGCGCGAGGCGGAATCCGGTGCCGGTTCCCTCGGCGTCGAGCAAACCGTCGTCGCCCTCGAACTGCAGGTCCACACCGGCGTCGTCCACCGGATCCAACCCGTCCGGCAGCGGCGAATGCGCGCTCGGCCAGGCGGCTGCCCCGGAAGGCGTCCCGGAATGGGTCCCGGCGGCGGCGGCGGGCATCGTCCCGGATGCGACCAGACCTCCCGCAATGACGGCGGCCAGCACGGCCGCCCCCGCGCGCAGGCCAGTCCCGCTTGCTGACTGTGTCGGTGTTCTCATGTCGATCGATCCCCCAGAGTGATGTCGCGGGGCCCGCCCCGCATGTGGTGTGCAGCTGAGTGGGAGCCCCGCGTGGGCGGGGCTCCCGCCATTCCCGGCGGTCAACCGGGAATGGAAATTGGCGGCCAAGAGGCCTCGCGATGCGGGTCAGGACTGCCCGACGCCGGCCCTCCGCCGGTGGTGGACCGGGACCGTGACCGGAGCGTCGCCGGCCGGCGCGTCGCCGGTCGGTTCCGGGCCGGTGCCGGACAGGCGGATGACGGGGTCGTCGCCGGCCGCAGCTTCGACCCGAACCGCGGCGCCTGCGGTCGGCACCGCGGCCGCCGCCATGCCTTCCGCCCGCACAACTCCAGCCCCATCTCCGTCGTCGCGCTTGCGGACGCCGTAGCGGCAGGCCTCCGCGAACTCGCGGCCGGTCGGCCGGCTTAGGTCCAGCTCGATCGCCAGGCCGCGTGACACGATCTCGCGCGCGAGCTGCCCCTGGTGGTCGTCCACGTGCTCGTGCTCCACGGCTGAGCGCACGGCCAGGATGGGGATCTTGCCGTTCTCCAGCGCCTGCAGCACGGACCCGACTCCGGCGTGGCAGACATAGACGTCGGAGGAGCGGATCTTGTCTCCGAGCTCGCTCCAGGGAAGGGACTCGTGGACGTCGCCACGCAACCCCTCGCGTTCGGTGGCGCCGAGCTGCCATGTCACGTCCTGCTCCTCGGAGACGCGCTGCAGCACCGCGTCGATCAGGCGGTCGAAGCGGTAGGGCCGGATCGATCCGGCGGAGACCGTGACGTGGCGGATGGGCTCGCCCGTGTCCCGCTCGGTCCGCTCCCAACCGTCCAGGATGGTGCCGTCGTAGGACCATCCCGGCCGGGACCAGCTGCGGTATTGGGTCAGGCAGCGCACGCCGGGCATGATCTCCGCGGCGCGCCCGGTGACCGACGGTGCCGTCGTCCGGGTCAGGCTCTCGATGTAGGTGGCCTTGGCGCCGAACAGCCCGGCGAGCGGCAGGAAGGCGCCGGCAATGGCCGCCCCGGTCGTCACCACGGCGTCGTAGTGGCCCTTGGAGAGCAACCCGTAGGCCGTGGGCACCAGGCGGGCGGTTCCCTTGAAGTCGCGGGGCGAGACGTAGTCCACGAACTTGACGTTCTGCCCCTCGAGCATGGACCGCGACTGCGCGGTGTCGAACGTGACCCAGGTGGAGTCCTCGGACCAGGCGGGGCACATCTCGGAGATGATCTTCAGTTCGGCCAGGTGGCCCCCGGCGGTGGCCACCCAGAGGATCTTGCTTCCCGGGGCAAACAGCGTTGCGAACGACTTATCCATGTCCTTGCCTCTTTCCGTTGGTGGTTGCATTTCCTTCGTTGGCGAATGCGTGCGGGTGTCAGTAGGCGCCGACGGGGCGCAGGAGTACCTGGACGGTTCGCCAGATGATGTGGAGGTCGCCCAACGGGGACCAGTTTTCGACGTAGTAGAGGTCCAGCCGGATGCTCTCTTCCCAGCTGAGGTTGGAGCGGCCGCTGACCTGCCACAGGCCGGTCAGGCCGGGCTTGATGAAGAGGCGCCTGCCCTCGGGCCCGCTGTACTGGGCCACCTCGCCGGGCAGGGGCGGCCGCGGCCCCACCAGCGACATCTCCCCGCGGAGCACGTTGACGATCTGCGGCAACTCGTCCAGGGAGAAGCGGCGCATCCACTTGCCGGTGCGCGTGACGCGGGGGTCGTCGCGCAGCTTGAACAGGACGTCGTTGCCCTCGTTCGCCTCGCGCAGCCGCGCCAGTTCCTCCTCCGCGGTCAGCACCATGGAGCGGAACTTGAGGATGGAGAACGTTCCCCCGTTCCGGCAGACCCGCTCCTGGCGGAAGATCACCGGGCCCGGGCTGTCCCGCTTGATGAGGATGGCCAGGAGAGCGAACACCGGCGCCAGGACCACCAGCGCCAGCGCCGACGCGACGACGTCGAACGACCGCTTCACCACGTGCTTGGCACCGGTGAAGCGGGGCGGGTCCACGTGCATCAGCGGCAGGCCGTCCAGGGGACGCAGACTCAGCCGGGATCCGGCGACGTGTGTCGGCGCGAGGCCAAGCACCAGTTCTGCGCCGTACTGCTCCAGCTCCCAGGCGAGCTCCTTAAGGGACCGCCCGTTTCCCTCGAGGTGCCCGGCCACCAGGACCGCCTCGGCGCTGGTCGCGCGGACGGCCGCCCCGACGTCGTCGGCGGTTCCGACGACGGGCACGCCGGGGAGGTCCCAGACGGCCGGATCCCCACCGGCCAATTCCACGGCGGCCGGATCCACGTCCGGCACTATGCCGACGACCTGGTAGGCGGAGCCGCCGTGCCGGCGCAGGCGGTCGACGGCGTAGGCCGCCTCGACTGGCTTGCCGACGACGACGACGCGGGACAGGTGCCGGCCAGCGCGGCGGTGAGCATCCAGCCAGCGGCGCAGGCCCCAGCGTTCGACTGCCAACAGCACCGTCCCGGCCGGGATTGTGGCGGCCAGCGCGATGGCACCCTGCTGGAATCCGATCAGGAGAAAAACGGACGCCAGCAGGCCGAAGCTGGCGGCGCCGGCCTTCAGGACGCGGACGTATTCCGCGGCTCCGAGCGCCGTGGCCCGCCGGTCCCGCGTGCGGAAGACGGAAAGCAATCCGAGCCAAACGGCCGCGATGGCGATGGCCGGCAGCAGGGCCGATCCGGAAAGCTGGGAGCCCGGCAGGACGGAGCCGAGGGCAACGGTTCCAAGCACGACGGCGGTGTCGGCCAGGACCTGCCTGCGGAAGTAGGTGCGCCGCAATTGCGACGGTGCGTGGGCCCCCGGGGGCGATGCGAGCGCTGCCGTGAGGGACGGAGCCGCGGTGGGGGCCACCGGAGCGGCAGACTGCAGGATGCCGGGGACCGCCGGAGCGCGAAGCCCGGCGCCGCCGTTTCCGATCCGGTCCGTCGCCACGCGGAGCATGGCCTGGATGCCGAATCGATGTTGCGCCGGGCGGGGCAATGCGGGATTGTGCACCGTACCGCCGAAGACCGCTCGATCAAGCTGGCTCATGTTGACCCCTTTCCAAACACCTGGACCGCTGGAGAACCACCCGAAAGGGGCCGACGGACGGATGGGGGATGGAATCCTGACCTCAGTGACTCCTCCGCCGCCGACCCCGATCTGGGGTTGTGCCGCTGCCCGGGGGCTACGACCGCAGTGAGCGGACCTTGGGTGGCCACCCGCTTGGGATGGGTGGCCGACCGCTCGAGATTCAGATTAGGAACGGCGCGAGGGCGTCTCACGCGTGGGTTCTACGGGTCTTTCCGGGGGGCTACCCGCCGGGGGTCCCGGCGCCTACCTAGGCGTACTCGGTTCCGCGTCGGTGAGGTCCACGCCGGCGTCGGCGAGCGCACGCGGGAGCCGGCAAACGAAAGGGACGGCGCGGAGTGATCCGCACCGTCCCCTGGTCCCGTGGGCTGCCGTCGAGCTACCCCGCGGCCAGCCGATCGCGCAGCTCGTCGCGGCTGCGGATGTCCAACTTCTCGTAGATGCGGTAGATGTGGCCCTCGACCGTCCTGACCGACACACCGAGCCTGTCGGCGATGTCGCGGCTCTTGGCGCCGCCTCCCGCCAGGATGGCGACGTCCCGCTCGCGCTGGGTGAGCACGACGGCGGCGTTCGATCCGCGCGCGGAACCCGTTGACACGGGTGGGGCGCATTCGAACTCCCGGATCTTGCGCTCCATCACCCGGGCGGAGCGGTGGTTGCCGGCGCTGGTGTGGAACGTGGCCGCGCGGGTCGCGGCCTCCGCGGCGAGCAGGCCAAAGCCCTGGCTCTCGGCGAGTTCCACAACCGTGGCGGCCCCGTCTCCGCTTCTGGCGTGGAGGGCGCCGAGGTACTCGCGGAAGACCGCGGCGTATGTCCCGGTGGCCTTGGCCGCCGTGAGCCGTGCCGTGGTTCCGTCGTGCCGCTCGTCCAGCCGGACCATCATGCCGTGGACCAGAAGCTCCACGCCGAACAGGCCGCGGCCGTGCAGGGCGGCCGCGAGTTCGGAGAGCTCCTCCAGCGCGGTGGCCGTGCCGTTCCAGATCGCCCCCGCCGCGGCGATCCGCGCCCGCGACAGGTGCTCGTCGACGAACCCGTTCCCGTGGAACAGTTCCGAGAACTTCCGCGCGCGCTCCCGTGCCACCCGGGCGTCGCCCCGCAGCGCGGCGACGTATGCTCCCAGCGCCGTCGCGGACGCCCGGTGGCCCACGGGGTCGAAGACCCCCAGACCCGCCACCGCCGCCTCCAGCAGCATCGCCGCCCGCGCCACGCGGCCCCTCTTCAGCTCCAGCAGCGCCGCGAGGTACTCGATGCTTCCGCCGAGGAGGATCTGCGCGTGCGTCCAGCGGGCGCGGAACTCCGCCAGCTTGCTCCCGGCCCCGGCGAGGTCGCCGTCCATCACCAACACCTGGATGCACTTCACCATCAGCAGCTCGACCGAGAGGCGGGGCCAGAGCGGCGCGCCCTCCAGGAGAGCCCACGCCGCGTCGGCCGTTTCCGCCGCCCGCCGCGACTGTCCGGTGGCCGCGAGCTCCTCCGCGAGGAGCACCAACGCGATGGCGCGATGGCCCCGGGGCCCCTCCGCGGAGAGGTGCTCGAGCTCGCCTTCGCCGTTTGCACGCTTCCCGTCGAGATGGCGGGCATACGCACCGATGAGCCGCACGCAGCCGCCCAGGCGCTCCTCGCCCACGGTGCCCGACAGACGTTCCAGCGCCTCGGCGCAGCGCTCCTCCAGCTCGCCCACCCCGCCCACCTGGTTGCCGGTCATCATGTGCAGCTCAAGGGACAGGCCGGCGGCGTCCACGAGGACGGCCCCGTCGGTCGCGAAGTCCAGCAGTTCGTCCAGCACGGCCTTGGCCTTGGTGAACTGGCCCTCCCGCATGGCCGCCAGGGCCAGCTCCACGGCGAATTCGTCCGATCCCTGGTGGCTGGCGAGGACCATCTCCAGGTCCCTGGCCAGCGGCATCACGTGCCGGGCGTTCGCCTGCCGGGCGGCGGCCAGAATCACGCCGGACGGCACTTCCGCACCACACTCGGCCGCCAGCTGGGTATAGCGGACGGCGCCGTCCCCGTAGCGGGCACCGGCGTCGTCCCGTGTTTGCCGGGTGTCTCCGGCGGGTACGGGCAGCGAGCGGAACACCTGGCGCCGCAAGGACAACGGGGCCAGGGCGCGCAGCGAGCCGGCGTGCACGGCGGGCGTCAGGAAGACCCGCGGCGCCCCGCCGTCTCGGGGCGGGGCAACGTCCACAAGTCCGGCGTCCCTCAGCAGGGTCAGGCAGTCTTCGCCGACCGCGACGGGGTCGGCGCCCGCGGAATCGGCGCCCAGGAACGCGAGCGTCGTCAGGGCCCCCGCGGACCGCTCGGACAGTCGGGCCAACTCGTCGCGCGTCAGATCCACCAGCCGCTCGCAGGTCTCCGGCAGCGAATCGACCAACATCCACACGCCGCCGCGCCGCGCCAGGCCGCCCGTGCGGAGACCCTCGCCCACCAGGGCGCGCAGCACGCGCGGGCTCCCTCCCGAGGCGGCCGCGAGGACGTCGCAGGTGCCCGTGAGGACGTTCCCGGCAAGCCAATCGCGGCACATGGCATGCAGCTCCGCGTTGGTCGGCGGCGCCAGATCGAAGCGGGCCAGCACACCCTCGGAGACCATGTCGCCCAGGCCCGTGGGGGCCGCGCCGAGCGGCCTGGCCGCCAGGATCACGCGGACGTTCGAGTTGGAGGCGATCTGGACCAGCAGTTCGATGCTTGCCGCGTCCAGCGCGTCGGCGTCGTCCATCACGACGACGGGGCGGCGCCCCTTGGGCGTATTCCGTTCGATGTAGTCGGACACTGCGCGGAACATCCCGCCCGGGGCCTCGGCCGACCGCGCTCCGGGGCCGCCGATGAAGGCCAACAGGGCGCCGTAGGCGCCCGGGCCGGCGTCGACCCCGCCCGTGGTGCGGAAGAACTGGAACTCGTTCGCGCCGCCCTGCACCGCCTCGCCGATCAGGGTCGACTTGCCGCAGCCCGCGGGGGCGACCACCAGCGCGCCGGCGCCCCGCGTTCCGCGCAGGCTGTCCAGCACGCCCTTGAGCGTGGACTTTCTCCCCAGCAGGCGGTGCTCCGGCGTGCGGAGTCCGGACTGGCCGGGTTCGGGCCTGCGGGGTTCGGCCTGGCTCCGTCCGGGGAAACCCGATCCGGTCCGGTCGGCCGCCATCAGGCGTCCCCGGCGGCCAGCGCGGCACCGGAAACAAGCGGCACGATGCCCGCCTGCAGCTTGCTGTAGACCTTGTGCAGATGGCCCTCCACGGTGCGGACCGACACCCCGAGCTTCCTGGCCGCATCCCCGTTGCTCAGCTTGCGGGCCACCAGGTCGGCGATCGCCAGCTCACGATCCGTCAAAGCCTGGGGTCCCGTGCCTTGCAGGGCCGCGAAGTCGAAGCGTTCGGCGGCTCGGCGCAGGACACGCTGTGCGCCCCGCATGGCCGCTGTGTCGCGGGATTCGGCCGCGATCGACAGCGCGAGCCGCGAGGCTTCACGGGCCAAAAGCTGGTTTCCCCCGGCCTCGGCCCACGACGCCGCCTGCAACAGCAGGCCGGCGTTTCCCGCGAGGAGTCCGCGGCCGTAGGCGGACATGGTCCGGGCGAATCCACTGTCCACGTCGGCGGCGGCCGCGACCATACGGTGCAGCGCCTCCACGTTCCCCAACCGCGCGGCCCCGGCCAGCAGGCGCAACTCGTCGGCCCGGGCTCCCCCGCGGCCGGCCTGCGCGGCGTCGGACAGCAGCCGCGAGGCCGACTGCCCACGGTCCCCCAGCGCCGCCCCCGCCATGGCGCGGTAGTAGCCGGTGACGACGTCGATTCCCCGCGACTCGCGCCGCTCCGCATCGGCCGGACGGTCGAGGTGTCTCCGGGCCTTGGACGGATCGCCCGCCAGCACGGCAACGTACGCCGCCGCTGCGTGGACCAGGGCCCCGGGCAAGTGCCGGCGACCCGCCTTGACCTCCGCGGCGACGCGCTCCAGGATGGCCGCACCGTGTTCGGTCCGGCCGGACTCGGCCTCGTTGACGGCGTAGGCGACCACGGCCGTGGCGTTGGCGCCGTGCCGCTGGCGGGCGCCTCCCGGGCGGCGGCCCTCCAAAAGCACCCCGCATTCGCCCCACAGCTGCTGGCGCGAAAGGTTGTTCCACGAGCGAATCCAGGCCTCGTCCCCCTCGGTGCGCAGCGACGGGCCGGTCTCCGAGGCCATTTCCCGCGCCAGGTTGCGTGCCTGGTCCACCCGCCCGGTCGCGGCCAAGGCCTCGACCAGCAGGGCGGCGCCGCGGAGCCTCGTCGACAGGTCGGCGCCGTGCAGTCCGCGCGCCAAGGCTTCCGCCGAAACGTCACGGTACCGCCCCTCGAACAGGGCCAGTTCCGCGTCCTCGAGCGCCAGCCGCCGCTCCAACACCTGCTCCGCGCCCGTCGCCCGCGGACGCGGGTAGGGGCACGCGGCGCGCGCGACCGTCCCGCCCACGCCGTCCCCGCCCGCGGCATTCCACTCCGATTCGGTGCGCGCCAGAAGCAACTCCTGCCGTGCCGTCGACGCGGTGGAGGCGCTGGTCCTCGCAAGGTGGCTGCGGTAGACCGCGATGTCGACCCGCTGCTCCGGCCGCGCCACCCCGGCGTCGTCCGCGGTGGCCACCCTGGCCTCTATGCTGCCCAACGCGTCGGAGGCGTCCGCCCTGTGGTTGGCTCCCAGCAGGGCGCGGACCCGCAGCAGGCCGGACTCCACGGCGTCGACGGACGCCGGCGCGGCATCCAGCAGGCGCAGCGCGGACCCGTAGTGGGCGATCTCGCACGCCGTCCGCGCCGCGGCCAGCAGCCAACGGGCCTCGGGTTCCACACCTGAATCGACCATCCAACCGACCAGATCCACCAGCGCCCGGCGCAGCGGGAAGGAATCGCTCCACACGGCGAGGGACATCAGGGTCCACGGGTCGCTGCGTTGCAGGTCTGCGAGCAGCTGGCGGCTCCGGGCGGGCGAAATCCCGCGCCGGAGGACCTCGCGGATCAGGCGGCTTTGCAGCTGCACGGCCGCCCTGATGCCGGGAACGGCGGCCAGCAGCCCACGCCGGTAGAGGACGTCCATGTCGTCGTCGTCGCAGAGGGAGGCCGGGACAAGCACTGGGGCGGCACCCAGCATGGCCAAGGTCTCGACGACGCGGCGCTGCCGGTCCGTGAGGCCCTCGAGCTGCACCGGCCGCACGCCTGCCAGCTCGTTCCCCGGTACCGCGGTGTTGGCGGACAGGATCCACCACCCGCGGGACAACTCCAGGGTGCCGCTGTCCCGCCATTCGGAGGCGAGCACGCGCAACAGCAACGGGTTCCCGCCCGATGCCTCGTGGAGGGCCTGCGCGGCGTCGCCGGACACACGCTCCCCCAGCCAGCGGTCCAGCCAGGCGCCGGTCCGGGCCCGGGTCAGGCCGTGAAGGTCCAGCCGGCCCAGCGCCTGGTTGCGCCACATCCCGAGGAACGTGGCCGGAACGCCGGCGCTGTTGTCGCAGCAGGCCAGCATGCGCACCGTGCCCTCGACCGCCAGCTGGGACAGCGCCGCCGCCGATTCCGCGTCCACGAGGTGCGCGTTGTCGACGAACACCACAATCTCGCGCCCCTCGGCGCGGCGCCGCAGGACGGTGCCGAGCCCGCCCACAACGCGCAGCGGGTCGGCGGCGGCCTCGGGCGTCAGCTCGGACACCAGATAGCCCAACGCGCCGAACGGCTGGTTGGCGACGCCGGCGCTGCCGCGGATCCTCTCCACGTGGCGTCCCGGCGGCAGGGCGTCCAGCGCCGCGACCGCGAGCGTTGTTTTCCCGGTACCGGGTCCGCCCACGATCAGGGCCCCCCGGTGTGTGTCCGTGAGGAGACCGGCCACGGCCGCGAGCTCCTCGTTCGTTCCGTCCAACAGCCCCAAGCTGTCGACGGCGGTCCCCAAAGTTATCGTCATTGTGTTTCGCTTCCCCGTGCGATGTATTGACTTCACGAGCAGACTATGTGGCGGTTCCCCGTGTTTCATGCGTAGGGGCTACCCGCCCCGCGTACGCCCTACGCGATGGAAATTAGGTATGGGACAAACTAGGTGTGGCTGGCGACTCGCGCCGCCAGGTACTCGACCGTCAGCTCCTCCCGTCGCCGGATGCCAAGCTTGCCGAAGATCCGGTACACGTGCCCCTCCACGGTCCTGGTCGAGAGTTGCAGGTCCGCAGAGATCTCCGAGTTGCGCCTCCCCGCCGCCACCAGCCTGGCGATCCCCATCTCGCGGCGCGTCAGCAACGGCCGGGTAGTGCCGGCTCCCGCCGTATCCGCGCCGAGTCCGTCGCTCCCGGCCCCGGGGGCGTGCGCGCCTCCCGCCGCCGGACCATGGCCGGCGGCCAACCCCTCCCCCTCGAGCACGGCCAGAAGCTGGACCCATCCCTGGTCCGGCGACAGTGCCGCCTCCACGTAGCGGTTCAGGAACACCAGCGCCCCGTGGCCATGCGAGCCCCAATGATCGCCGGGAACGGCGCCGGAGTCCCGCGCCGCCGTCTCCCCACGGCGAGCAAACAGGCCCTCCGCGAGGCCCCGCCATCCCGCGGGCGTCGGGCCCTGAAGCGCGGCCGCGCCATCGACCAGGTCGGCGAGCGCCGCGTCGTCGCCCAGAAGGACACGCAAATGCAGGAGCCGCGCCCGGACGGTGATCCATCCGCGCGCCCCGGCCACGTCGCAGCACCGCGCCAGCTCCTCGGCGGGAAAGCCCACCTCCCCGTCCTGATGCCGCACCGCCAGGACCATGCCCCGCGCCAGCAGTGCCCACATCGGGGGTCCCGGGTGCAGGACGCGCCCGAACCGTACGGCGTAGTCGGCCGCGTCCGCGCGCGCCCCGGATGCCGCCGAGCACCAGGCGGCCTGGGCCAGGGCGAGCGGGTACAGCCGGCACGGATCCGCGGCGGCCAGCCCGGCAAGCCCGTCGCGGGCCTCCCGCAGCGCTGACTCGTAGTCGCCGGCGTCGGAGAGGGACATGGAACGGGCGAGCGATTCCGCGGCCGCCAGCGCGGGGTGTCCCGCCAGGGCCGGGGGCGCGCCGGCCCGCAGCAGGGCGGAGCCGCCGCTGTCCGCGGTTGTCGCTGTTGCCGCGGTTGCCGCGCCATCGGGCAGGGCGGAGCCGCCGCTGTCCGCGGTTGGCGCTCCGTCGAGCAGGCCGGCCCACGCGAGACCCAGCACGTGGGTGGTGGCGAGCGCGACGGCGTGGGGCCGGAGCCGCCGATGGCGTGCCGTGAGTTCCAGGGCCTCCGCGGTCGCCCGGGTTCCGGCCTCCAGGTCCCCGGCGGCAACCTGCGCGGTTCCCGCCAGCGCAAGCCGCGCGAAGTGGCTTTCGGCGCGTGCTTCCTCGCGGGTGTCGGCGCCGGTGAGCCCCGCGCCGGGTGCGTCCGGGTCCGGGACCTCGTCGCCGTCTGCACCAAGGAGCGTCAGTTGCGCCCCGGCGAGCGCGGCGCGCCAGCGTCCCTTGCGTCCCGGGAGCGATGCGGAGTGGACCCGTGCACTCGCGAGGGCGGATCCGGCGGAGTCGAGGTCGCCCGAATCGAGGATGCGGGCCACGGCCGTCTCAAGCCCCGCCTCGGCTTGCACCGACGGCTCGGCGATCCCGCCCACCAGCTGGAGGGCCCTCGCCGGTTCCAGCGAGTCGTTGGCGATGCGCGCGGCGCGAAGGAGCATGGCGTCGGGGAGCGTCCTGCCCGCCTCGAGCGACCAGAGGGCTCGCCGGGTCAGGGCCAGCGGGTGGACGGCCTCGCCCGTGCAGCCCGCGGCCAGCCTGTCCCACAGGCGACGGGATCGTCCGGTGGGAACGGTGTTGCGCAGCGCGGCCCCGTGGAAAGGATGAGCCGTCCGGACCATCTGCGCACCCGCGGAGCCGATCTCCAACAGCCCTTGGGTGGCAAGCGAGTCGATGGTGCCGGCGGGCGCTACCCGGGACAGCACCGCCAAGGGTAGGGGTTCGGTCAAGGCGACCGCCTCCAGGACCTCGTCCGCCTGGGCCGAGCCGGTCGCGAAGAGCCCCCCGAACCATGCGCGCGCCTCGCGGCCCGGCACCGGCTCGCGCAGCAGCACCCACCGGCCCTCGATCCGGGCCAGGTCGCCCGCGGCGCGGCCGTCCTGCACCAGGCGGCGCGCCACGCTGGGGTTTCCTCCGCTGAGGGCGTGGATGCGATCGCGCGTGGTCGCCAGCAGGGGGCCGCCCAGCAACGCGCGGCAGAACTCGCCGACCGCGTTGTGGTCCATGGGTGCGACGACGTGCCGCGCCATCAGCCGGTCGGACACCTGCGACCGGATCTCCTCGGGCACACGGCGGCGTAGCCTGGCCACGGCCAACAACTTGGCGCGGCCGGACGAGGCCAGTTGGCCCAGGATGGCGCCGCTGTGTTCGTCGAGGTGGTGCGCGCCGTCGACCACGATCAGCTGCGGGCGGCCGCCGGGATCGTCGAGCCGCTCGCGGAGCAGGCGGATGGCGTCGAGGAGCGTCGCCGCGGATCGGCCCAGCAGCGGCGCAAGCGCGCCAAAGGGGACGGCGGACAGGCTCTGGGATCCGTGGATCCACGTGGGCTCGAAGTCCCCCTCAAGAGCCTGGACCGATGCCGCCGCCAGAACCGATTTGCCCACTCCGCCCTCGCCCACCAACAGGAGGCCCGTCCCGTGGCCGAGCAGCGCCTCGCGCACCGTCGCCATGTCGGCCCCCCGGCCAATCAACCCGTGTTCCCGCTCCCCCAACGCGGCCATGTCCGGGGCCTAGCCCAAGACCTGGAGAAGTTCGCCACGACTGGAGACATGCAGGCGGTCGTAGATCCTGCCCAGATGCCAGTCGATGGTCCGCACCGAGAGGTGGAGCCGCCGTGCGAGCGAGAGGCTGCTGCTCCCGTGCGCCGCGGCGTACGCCAGCGAGTGTTCGAACTCGCTCAGGTCGCGGACCTGCTGCCTGATGCGGTCCTCCCCCGTGAGCCGGCGCCGTGCGGAGTTCATGGCGTCACGGGCCATCCTCCGCCGTCGCGTATCCGTGGTGGCGGACGGGACCGATTTGGCGCATTCGAACGCCAGCAGGTCGTTGCCCTCCTCCGCCGCGATCTGGGCCGCGCGCAGGTAAAGGTCCGCGTCGCCGTCGGCCCGCGCCCTGGCCGCGGCCATTTCCATCGCCAGCAGCGGCCACTTGCCGGCACCGCGTTCGCCCACACCACGTTCGTCCAGACCACGTTCGTCCAGGCTGCGCCTTCCCGGTCCGCGCCGGTCCAGCCCGGGAACCTCCAGGTCATGGCCGGCCCCGCCGTCGGCCGCGTGGAGCGCGGCGAGCATGTCGAATGCACGGGTGTCATCCGGGCGTGACGCCGAGTGCGCCAAACGATCCGACGTGCCGACGTACAGGGGTAGGAACCCGACCAGCCCCTCTGCCTGAAGCCGCTCCGCAGCGGCCATCAGCGCGGCTGCTGCCCGCGCGTGGTCCGCGCCGCACTCGGCACGGATCCGGAAGTAGTCGGCCAGCGCGTCGCCCGCCCGGTCGGCGTCCTGGGGTGGGCCGGTCGTGTCCGCCGGGCGCACGGCCACCCTTGGCGCGACCGCCACCGTCCCGGCAGCCCCGGTCGCGGCCCGCCCCGGCACGGCTGCCTCCTTCGCGTTATGGCGGAGCGCGTGGGCCAGCGCTGAGGCGGCCGCGGCGACGGCGGAGCCGGGATGGTTCTCGGCCGGAAACAGCTCATCCAGCAGTCCCTCGAGGGTCGCCCCGGCGTCGTCGGCGCACCCGTTGAGCAGCTGGACCAGCCCGCGCATCAGCTGCCGGACGTTCCCGTGGATGGGGTGCGGGACGGCGCCGACAACCATGGCGCCGAGCAATTGGTCGCAGCGGCGCCACTTCCCGGCGAGGATGAGGACCAGGAACACCCTGCCCCACGCGTCGTCCGCGGACTCCGGCGGAAGAGGGAGTTCGGGCAGCGCCGCGGCCACCGTCTCGGCGTCGTGGATCGCGTCCCCCATGTTTCCCGAGACTGCCCGCACAAGCGCGCGGAGCGAGAGGGCAATCGTGCGGCACTGCGGATGGGCCTCGCCGCCGACCGGGCGCGCCGCACCGCCGTCGAGAATGCCGGAGAGAAGGGCTTCCGCACTGTCGAACCTGCCCGCACGGGCATGTTGTGTGACGCGGTCGATTCCGGCCGCCGCGGCGCAAGGGCCGGCGTCGAGGTCGGCGCCATGGGTCGTGCCGATGGTCGTGCCATGGCTGGTTCCCGCCAGAACGGCGGCGCAGGGGCCTGGATTGGTGGCGGCGGGGGCGGCCCCGGCGTCGTCCGGCCTCCCTGTCCCGCGCGCCACCGCCATGCGGTTGCCCTCTCGCGAACCGGACCGCCGGAGTGCGCTCGGCCGTTCGGTCGATTCGGAACTCGCAAGCAGTCCGGCAAGATCGCCGGCGCGCGTGGGACCAACCGAGAGCGCGACCATGCGGGCTCCCGTCCCGGGAACCAGCCGCGCTTCGAGCCTCCCCTGACCCGGCAGCACGGCCAAGAGTCCGGCGTCCTCGAGATGGTCCAGGTCCGCCCCGGGCACAAACTCGGCGAGTTCGTCGTAGGGCATGGTTCCGGACAGCGCCAGTAGCTCGACTGCGGTCCTTTGCGCCTGCGTAGCACCCGGCAGGACCTCTGCCATGGCGTCAACGCCGTGGAGCGCGTCCGTTTCCGCGAGGCTCAGGGCCAAGGACCACGTGCCGCCGCTCTCGCAGAATGCCCCGCCCTCCCGCAGTCGATCCAGCAGGACCCCGAACAATCTGGGATTGCCATCGGTTTCCGCCCACAGCGAGTCGACGGCGGAGAAGGCGACCGTGCCGCCCATCGTGCTTTCAAGCAGGCGGCGCGCCTCGTCCCAGGTCAGGGCGCCAATCGTGTGTCCCTCCAGGCTTCCGGAGGACCACAGCTGCATCAACTCCTCCGGCCCGCGGGCGCCGGCGGGCAGCGACAACAGGAGCTTGGCGCGGCCGGTTCGCGCCAGTCGGGCGAGCGTTCCGGCGGACGCCGCGTCCAGCAGGTGGGCATCGTCCACCACAACGAGGTCGACCCCGGGGCCGGTGTCAGTGCCGGTGTCGGTGCAGTCCGCGTCGCCAGCGTTGAAGTGGCGGACGCTCATGGTGCGTTCCGATCCACGCGCGATGCGGCGCAGAAGCATTGACTTGCCGCTCCCACTGCCCCCTGTGAGCACGGCCCCCCACAGCCCGTCCGCCGATAGCGCGGCACGGATGTGCTGCTCAACCGGCCTTTTGATGGCTGGTGTCTTGTGTTTCGTGTTGTCCCGCGACCGACCGGTGACTTCTCGGTTTTGCACCTGGCCGCGCGCATGCAGTAGATCTGTCATTACGCCCCCATAGCCCCGGCATGCCCCCAAGCATTGCCATAGACGGAGGTTACCCACTAAGAGGGTGGCCTGAATAGGGCGTACACACTAAGTGACACAAGTCACAGGAGAATCACAGGTTCGCAGGGTGTGCCCGGAAGTTCGCTGCGGGCTATTCGTGGCCGGCGCGCGGGGTGTCATCGATCCCATCGCGCCATGTCGATGCGGGCGACACACTGAATCGGCGACCGCTGATCCCACCAACAAGCAAGCGAATGAAATTGTCCTTCTGACCGGGCTGCCACGGGAAAAGCTCCAGCGCCGCAGAATCAAGAACGTCCTCAATGCCGGTGATGGGTTCGGCTCTCGCGGTGGCCATCACGCTCCACGCCGCGCCGGTGACCTGATCGACCCCATCGGCCTCCAAGGCAACCTGCCTGCCGGAGAGCAGCGCCTCGAGCTTGGTGCCGGGGCCCGTCCGGAAGACCAGGGAGCCGTGGTCCACCACGTAGTTAATGGGGAAGATCTGCGGCACCTCGTCGACCGTGACGCCAAGCCGGCCCACGGACTCGCCCCGGAGGTAGGCCCAACACTCCTGGGCCGGGAGGACGTCGGCGTGCTGCCGGTCGGGGTTAGGGCTGGCCATGGAGCCGAGACTACGCCGGGGCGGCGAAACCGGCTAGGCGAGCGGGCGCCCCACCAGCGGCGACACGCGCGAGCGCATCCCAATCCGCATTCACGGGTGGCTTCTTGCCGGGCCGGGGTGCATCATGGGCCAACGCGCAACGTACGGCAGCAAGGAGAGACCCATGAAGAAAACCACGGCCCTCGCATCGTTTGCCGCAGCGGGCCTCATCCTGATGGCCCCGCTGTCGGCGGCCGCCGCCCCGGCTCCGTCCTACGAGGCGCCGCCGGACATTCCGGGCCTCTGCTTCGTTTACGTCGGGGGCGGGTGGTTGGGTGCCCCGTGCCCCGAGCCCGCCGAGCCGGTGACGCCGGATCCCGTCGCGCCGGCAGATCCGGTCGATCCGGTCACGCCCGTGGAACCGGTGGCGCCGTAGGGCCGCCGCGCGGCCGGGCGGCACACCGACGTCGTACCGGATCCTTAAACGCCCGAAGGCCCCGCAGCGAAATGCTGCGGGGCCTTCGGGGAAAGCGGGTTTAGCGCTTCGAGTACTGCGGGGCCTTGCGTGCCTTCTTGAGTCCGGCCTTCTTGCGCTCAACAGCGCGCGGGTCGCGGGTCAGGAAGCCGGCCTTCTTGAGGATCGGGCGGTTGTTCTCGCGGTCGATCTCGTTCAGCGAGCGGGCAATGCCGAGGCGCAGGGCGCCGGCCTGGCCGGAGTCGCCGCCGCCGTGGATGCGTGCGATCACGTCGTACGCGCCATCAAGATCGAGGATCTTGAACGGCTCGTTGACTTCCTGCTGGTGCAGCTTGTTGGGGAAGTAGTTCTCCAACGTGCGGCCGTTGATGATCCAGTTGCCGGTGCCGGGGACGACGCGGACGCGGGCCACGGCCTCCTTGCGGCGGCCAACGGCTGCGCCGGGAACGGTCAGTGCCGGGCGCTCCTTGACGACGGTCTCTTCGGCCGACGTCGACTCGGAGGTGTACGCAGCGGGTGCGGCACCTTCAAATTCATTCTGCTCTTCAGTGTTCTGAGCCACGATTCTCCTTGAAAATTAATCTCTTGTTTCGGGGCCCAGCGCTACTGCGCGACCTGGGTGATTTCGAACGTCTTGGGCTGCTGGGCGGCGTGCGGGTGCTCGGCGCCACGGTAGACCTTGAGCTTGTGCAGCTGCTGGGCAGCGATGGTGTTCTTGGGGAGCATGCCGCGAACGGCCTTCTCCACGGCCTCGACCGGGTTCTTCTCAAGCAGTTCCGCGTAGCTGACGGACTTGAGGCCGCCCGGGAAGCCGGAGTGCCGGTAGGCGCGCTTCTTTTCGAGCTTGGCGCCGGTCAGGGCAACCTTCTCTGCGTTGATGATGATGACGAAATCGCCCATGTCCATGTGGGGGGCGAAAGTCGCCTTGTGCTTGCCGCGCAGCAGCGTTGCGGTCTGGCTGGCGAGGCGGCCCAGAACGATGTCAGTGGCGTCAATGACGTGCCACTGGCGATCTGCGTCGCCGGGCTTCGGTGAGTACGTACGCACGTTAATTGCCTTCGTTTCCTTGGATACTGGTCAAGCGCTCCCCCGGCCTGCGGCGTTGAGATCCACCGGCGGGCTTGCACTGTGTTATCGATCTGCGCTGTACCAGTTCATCAGGTGAGGACTGACTCCAACCGGCCATCCCGTATTTGCCTGCAATCCCCGCAGACCAGGGCCCTGCAACTGGGCCGTCACGCGAAGAAGGTGTGTCAGGCATAGGACACGCACAACAGCTTTCAACGATACAGCAACGATGGGCTGGGGCCAAAAGTGCTGGACGGCGCCGGCGCCGTCCCCCGCTAAAAACTTTGGCCACTCTCTTCCCAAAGAATTGCTCAAGAATTCCCAAAGACGCAATTTTGGCGCAACTAGCTATGCAAATGAAAACTCGTGGGTCTAGTGTTTCCAGCAGATGCCGCGGTTGGGGAACCGCTTGGGGGCAAGAACTCGTTCGAGTCAGGCATCTATTGGGGGAACTTCATTCGAAGACCACACCATTCCCGGGGAAATCTCCACGTCAAATATCAACGGCGTGGTGCGCGTAATCGCGCCACATCTCTCGAATGAAATTGGGGCACATCATGGACACTCTCTTTGCAAACATCTACATCGCCATGAACACCGTCGCCGGCAAGCTGCGCCGCGAGGAGAAGGGCGCCACCGCCGTTGAGTACGGCATCATGGTCGCGCTGATCGCGGTTGCGATTATTGGGGCGGTGACGCTGCTTGGCGGCGGAATCGACGCGCTTTTCGATAAGGTCACCGCCAAGCTGGGCACCATGGGGGCATAGCCAATCGGTTGTTGCTCGCCGGGCACCGAGCCGCATCGGGCCCGGCGAACATCAGCACCCCCCGGGATGAAACCCATGACCAAATCATCGAGCCTAGGGGCAAACATGCAAGGTGCAACGAAGCGAGAAGAGGGCGCGTCCGCCGTCGAGTTCGCGCTTGTTCTCCCGGTCCTCATTGCGCTGGTCTTGGGAATCATCGAGTTCGGCTTTTTCTTCAACCAGCAGATCTCGGTCACCCAGGCCGCGCGCGAAGGCGCTCGCGCCTACACCATCGAATACAAGACGCCTGGATTCAGCCTCAACAACGTCGTACAGCAGGCTGCTCCCAGCGTCACCGGGATCACCGCCACGGCCGACAAGACCGGATGTCCCGCAGACACGAACGTCACGATCACGGCGTCCAAGAACTACACGTCCATCACCGGCTGGATCGACTTCGCCATGCCGGCCACAGTCCAAGCAAGGGCGGCCATGCGATGCGGCGGCTAAGAAGCACGTCAACGGACGAACGCGGCGCGACCGCAGTCATCGTCGCACTTCTGATGGTGGCGTTGCTCGGATTCGCGGCAATCTCCATCGACGTCGGCAAACTGTACTGGGAGCGGGCACAGCTGCAGAACGCCGCGGACGCCGGCGCCCTGGCGCTCGCGGGGATCTGCGGCAAGAACGAATCGGCCGCCGACTGCTCCAACACATCCGGCGTCCCATTGGGGCTGGCCACCGCCAACTCACACGACGCGCAATCGCTTGTTACGGGCATTACGGTCGACAAGCCGGCCAACACCGCCCTCGTGAAGACGAGCGCATCCGAAACCGGCGCGACGGCGAACTCGGTGTCTCTGTGGTTTGCCCAAGCACTCGGTTTCAAGGAGGCCCAGGTCGGCGCGCAAGCCGCTGCTTCGTGGGGACCGCCCGGCTCGCTCGACGCCAAGTTCCCGCTCGCGTTCTCCGACTGCGAGATCGATTCCAGTCCAGTGATGGACGGGCAGCTACAGTTCCTCCAAAGCCACGGCAGCGGCAACGTCAAGCCGGATCCGTGCCACCTGACGGGTTCCGGGCAGGAGGCGCCGGGCGGCTTCGGATGGCTCGTCCAAGAGCCAAGCGAGAGTTGCACGGTCGACACCGTCATCGGCGGATGGGAAGCCAGCGACACCGGCAACAACTTCAAGTCGGGATGCGAGGCACGCCTGAAGACTTGGCAGGACACCCTGAAGGCCGGCGGCGAGGTCATCGCATTGTTTCCCGTGATGAGCAAGTACAAGGGGTCCGGAAACAACACCGAGTACTACGTGTCCGCCTACGTTGCCTTCGACGTGAAGGGCTGGCATTTCAAGAACAACGACGCGCTGCTCGACTACCTGCCCGGGACCACGAGTGGCGTATTCGCCGCCGGCGGGTTCAAAAACTCGGATCTCGGTTTTGTGGGCAAGTTCGTCCGCTATGTCTTCAACGACGAAGAGGTCACGCCGGGAACTGGAACGTCTCCCTACGGCGCGAACATCGTCACCATGACGAAGTAGTCGATCAGCGATGGTTGCCCCTGGGGAGGGACGGCCGCCGAACCACAACTCAACATCATTTCAAGGCCTTGGGGGCACACAATGAAGACACGGCTGCTTGGGGGCATAGCGGCACTGGTACTGGCGATCGTCGGTACGGTTCTACTCCTCACCTACGTGCAGGGCGCCGACGCCCGCGCACAGTCATCGCTCGAACCCGTGAAGGTGCTCGTCGCCACGCGCGACGTCCCGGCCGGCACTCCGGTCGCGGACCTGGCCGGCGCCTTCAAGGAGCAGAGCCTCCCCGCGGTCGCCGTGCCGGAGGACGCGCTGGCCACCCTCGCCGACCAGGACGGCAGGGTCCTGGCCCAGGCGGTTGCCACGGGCGAGCAGCTACTCGCGGCCAAGCTCGTCGCCGAGGAATCGCTCCTCACCCCGGGAACGGTCGACGTCCCGAAGGGCAAGCAGGAGGTCACGGTCCTCCTCGAGCCCGAGCGCGTGGCCGGCGGCAACCTCCGCGCCGGCGACACCGTGGGCGTCTTCGGCAGCTTCACCGTCAAGGAGAAGGACAAGAAGGACGCCGACGAGGTCGAGATCACCAAGCTCCTCAACGAGCAGGTCCTCATCACCGCCATCCAGATCGCGGCGGGCGAGACGGAAAGCACCGCCGAGGGCGCGGCGACACTGCCGGCCGGATCCGCCTACGTGACGTTCGGCGTCGACTCCGCCCAGGCGGCCAAGATCATCCACACCCGCGAGTTCGGCCTGGTCTGGCTGACCAAGCAGAACGAGGACACGGACAAGGGCGATACCCGGATCTGGGAAATCAACCAGGTGCTGAAATGAGCCGCTTCCTGCTCCTGACCGACTCCGTCGAGTTCGAGCGCCGCGTCCTGACGGCCGTCAAGGGTTCGATGCCGGGCGCCGTCCAGCGCGTCGCCGCCGAGGCCGCGAACCTCTCCCCGCAGGATCTGCTCGCGCGCAGCATCGGCGAGCCCACCGACGTCGTCCTCCTGGGACCGGACACCAACCGCGACGCGGCCCTCCGGCTCGCCACGGCGCTGGACCTGATGAACCCGGACATCTCCGTGGTGCTCACGGCGGCGGCCGATCCGCAGCTCGTGGTGTTGGCGATGCGTGCCGGCGTCCGAGACATCACGGAGCCCGAAGCCGATCCGGCCACGCTGCGTGTTCTCCTCGAACGCGCCTGCCTCTCCACCGACGGGAGGCGGCGCAATGCCACCGGGGAAGGCGGGTCCAACGAACGACGCCGGGGCCGCGTCATCTCCGTTATGTCGCCGAAGGGCGGCGTCGGCAAGACCACCGTGGCGACCAACCTCGCCGTCGGGCTGGCCAAGAACGCGCCCATGGGGGTGGTCATCGTGGACCTGGACCTGCAGTTCGGCGACGTCGCCAGCGCCCTGAACCTGGACCCGGAGCACACCATCACCGACGCCGTCTTCGGGGCTGCCGCCCAGGACTCGATGGTCCTTAAGGCCTTCCTCACGGTCGATGACACCGGCGTCTACGCGCTCTGCGGGCCGAAAAGCCCTGCCGACGCCGACCTGATCCGGCCGGAACAGATCGCCGTCCTGATCAACCAGCTCGCGGCGGAGTTCCAGTACGTGGTTCTCGACACCGCGCCGGGCCTCGGTGAGCACCTGCTCGCGGCGCTCGAACAGGCGACGGACGCAGTGTGGGTCTGCGGCATGGACGTGCCCAGTATCCGCGGACTGAACACAGGGTTCGGCGTCCTCCGCGAACTGCAGCTCATCCCGCAGGGCCGGCACGTGGTGCTGAACTTCGCGGACCGGCGCAGCGGCCTCACGGTGCAGGACGTCGAGGCCTCGATCGGGGTTCCGGTGGACGCCGTCGTCCCCCGATCCCGCGCGGTTCCGCTGAGCACCAACAAGGGAACCCCGCTCCTGACCGACCGGTCGCACGACGCCGCCGCGCGCGGCCTCAGCAAGCTTGCGCACCGCTTCGACGCGGAGCAAACCACCAACAGCCGCAAGATCCACCGCAGGGAAGTGGTCCGATGAACCTCGCCAGCCGCCTCACGGCAGCGCGCCGCGGCGCGCCCGACATCGCGACGAAGCCTTCCGGTGGGATCCCGGACGACGCCGTGGCCTCGGCCCCGGTGGACACCGTCCCGGCCGCTGCCGCCTTCGACGGCGACGGAATCGACGTCGCGCCCTCGTCCGACGCCGACTTCGGCGCGTTCCCGGACGCGCCGCCAGCTCCGCCGTCGTCCGCACGCCGAGGGAGCGTCGACGCGCTCGGCGGACTCAAGGCCCGCGCGGCCGAGGCGCTCTTCGAGCGCCTGGGTGCGCGCATCACCGATCCCTCGCTGACCGAGGAACAACTGCGCAAGCTGGCCCGCGACGAACTCAGCCAGGTGATCGACGCGGAACAGGTGCCGCTCTCCCCCGAGGAACGCCGCCGGCTCATCCGCGACATCGGCGACGAGGTCTTGGGACTGGGCCCGATCCAGCGCATGCTGGACGACCCGGAGATCAGCGAGATCATGGTCAACCGACGCGACCAGATCTACGTGGAGCGCAACGGAAAACTCGAGGCGACCGACGCCACCTTCAGCTCCGAGGACCAACTGCGCCGCGTGATCGAACGCATCGTGTCCAAGGTGGGACGGCGCATCGACGAATCCTCGCCGCTGGTCGACGCCCGCCTGACTGACGGCAGCCGCGTGAACGCGATCATCCCGCCGTTGGCCGTGAACGGGCCCTCGATCACCATCCGGAAGTTCTCCAAGGACCCGCTCACGGTGCGGAACCTCATCGAGTTCGGGACGCTGACGCCGGACATGGCCCACCTGCTGGAGGCATGCGTCAAGGCGCGGCTCAACATCATCGTCTCGGGCGGCACGGGCACCGGCAAAACGACGCTGCTCAACGTGTTGTCCAGCTTCATCCCGATGGACGAGCGCATCGTCACCATCGAGGACGCCGTTGAGCTGCAGCTGCAGCAGGACCACGTGGTCCGGCTGGAGAGCCGTCCGGCCAACATCGAGGGCAAGGGCGCGGTCACGATCCGCGACCTGGTCAGGAACTCGCTGCGCATGCGCCCAGACCGCATCGTGGTGGGCGAGGTCCGCGGCGGCGAATCGCTGGACATGCTGCAGGCCATGAACACGGGCCACGACGGCTCGATTTCCACGGTCCACGCGAACACTCCTCGCGACGCCGTCGCCCGTCTCGAGACCCTGGTCCTGATGGCCGGCATGGACCTGCCGTTGCGGGCCATCCGTGAACAGGTCGCCTCCGCGGTGCACCTGATTGTCCACCTCACCCGGCTGCGCGACGGCACCCGCCGCGTGACCCACCTGACCGAGGTTCAGGGTATGGAGGGCGACGTGGTCACGCTTCAGGACGCCTTCCTTTTCGACTACTCGGCGGGCATGGATCCGCAGGGACGATTCCTCGGCAAACCGATTCCGACCGGCGTCCGTCCGCGGTTCCTGGACCACTTCCACGAGGTCGGCGTGAAGCTTCCCCCGGGCATTTTCGGGGCTCCGGGCGCATCCGGCGCCGGCGGCTCGGCGGCGCAGGCCAGCTCCAGCAAGGGGCGCTGGTAGCCGTGGAGGGGATGCTGCTCGCCGCCGGCCTGTTTGCCGGATTGGGCGCCATGCTGTTGCTGGTCCTGGTGGTGCTGAGGCCGGCGAGCTCCGAGGTGCCCATCGAACGACGCCGGATGGGCGACGCCGCCCTCCAGTCGCCGTCGCTGCTGAGCCGCTTCAGCGGCGCAACGGTGAAGGCCGTGCAACGGAACGCCACCGCGACGACGGGTGGTCCATTCGGTCGGGACGCCCTCCAGGCCGCCGGCCTCAAGCAGGATCCTGCCGAGTTCCTGGTCCTGGTCGGATCGGCCGCCCTTGCCGCCGGCGTCGTGGGGTTGCTCATCGGAGGAGCCGGTCTTGCAGTGCTCTTCGTTGTTCTGACGCCCGCCGGGGCGTGGGCGTTCCTCCAAGTGCGTGCCGACCGGCGTCGGACCAAGTTCGAGGATCAACTGCCGGACATGATCATGACCGTCTCCGGCAGTCTGCGGGCCGGACACTCCGTGATGCGCGCCCTCGACGGGGCGGCGCAGGAATTCGAGTCGCCGATGGCCGAGGAGCTGGGACGCATCGTGAACGAGTCCCGCGTCGGGCGCGACGCGGAGCAAACCATGATGCAGACCGCCGCGCGGATGCAGTCCGAGGACTTCTCCTGGGTGGCTGAGGCCATCCAGATCAACCGCGAGGTCGGCGGCGACCTGGCCGTGGTGCTGGACCAGGTGGGCGAGACCATCCGCGAGCGCTCTCAGATCAAGGGGCAGGTGCGGGCGCTGTCCGCGGAGGGAAAGTTTTCCGCCTACATTCTGGTCGGCCTGCCCTTCGGCATCAGCGGGCTGATGTTCGTGATGAACCCGACGTATATTGGCACACTTTTCAGCCACCCACTGGGCATCGGGATGCTTGTGGTGGGCGGCATCATGATGGCGATCGGCTCCTTCTGGATGAGCCGCATGGTCAAGATCAAGTTCTAGGGGGAAGACCATGGAAATCGCAGTCGTCGGATGGATGTCCATCGCCCTTGTGGTGCTGCCGCTGTCGTTCCTGGTGTGGGGTCTGGTCTCGGTCGACCGCAATCAGCTGGTGCTGGTGCGGCGCAACCTCTCGAGATCCGCCATCGCGCCGGGCGAGGAAATCAGGAGCAGCGGAGACAACGAGTTCGCCGCGTTGGCCAGGCGGCTGACGCCGGGCAGCTACTCGGCCAAAGTGGACCGTCTCTTGGCGACGGCTGGCCGCCCGGCCTCGTGGCCGCTGGACCGTGTGCTCATGATGAAGCCGCTTCTGGCGCTTGCCGGCGCACTGCTGGGGCTCCTGATGTTCTCGTCCAATCCGGGCACGGGGATCTTTGTGCTGGGCGTCGCGATGGCCGCCTTCGGCTATTTCCTGCCGGATCTCCTGGCCTACAACGCCGGCATCAAGCGGCAGCAGGCCATCCAACTGGAGCTGCCGAACACCCTGGACCAGCTGTTGATCTCGGTCGAGGCGGGGCTGGGCCTGGAATCCGCCATGGCGCGTGTGGCCGCCGGGGGCCAAGGTCCCCTGGCCGAGGAGATGGGGCGGACTCTGCAGGAGATGCAGGTCGGCCGCTCCCGCCGCGAGGCCTACGCCGCCATGGCGGACCGCTCCACCGTCGGCGACCTCAAGTCGTTTGTCCGGGCCGTCGTTCAGGCGGACAAGTACGGGATCGGCATCGCGCGGGTGTTGCGGACCCAAGCCGGCCAGATGCGCATCAAGCGGCGCCAGCGGGCCGAGGAGACGGCCATGAAGCTGCCGGTCAAGATCCTGTTCCCCCTGCTGGTCTTCATCTTCCCGACCCTGTTCATCGTGATCTTGGGCCCCGCGGCCATCAACATCATGAAGAGCGGAATCTTCGGCTGACGTTGGTCGGTCACGATACTTCCCTGTGGCGTCGCTGGATTGCGACGTCGGGGGGACCAAGCTGGCGGCCCCGGACCGTGCCCCTAATTGACCGGGGCCGCCTTTCAAGCTCTTCCCGGCCCGTGGTTGGTCGTTTACCGGGTGCGTCACCGCGAGATTGCATCGGCCCGCACGTCGCCTTGACGCACTTGCCCTCCACAAGCCTCTGCGGGCAGCGGCTGTCCACATTCAGCGGATCATCGAGTTCCTAGAACGCATGTTCTAGGAGAATTGGTCCATGGACTGGGAACCAGCGGTGGCGAGGGGATGCGACGACGGCGAACGCTTCGGCGCCGTCCGTTCCCTCGACGCTAACCCTCCGTTGTCCACGGCGGATCTCGCGCACGAATCCATGTTCTCGGCGACGACGGCGGCCGCCCTCGCCTCCCGGTTCGACGATCTTGGCGAGACGGCGTCCGATTTGGCGAGCGGCATGCAGGGCAGCTCTCTGAGTCCGCCCGAGGCCGCCGCGGCACTGCTCGCGGTGGAGCGATTGGCGCGAGCCGCTGAGCGGGCTCAGATCGTGGCAGCCCAGCTCGCGGATCGCGCCAACGTCTCCGGAGTGGGGATGCCCGCGGCCGCCGGCGAGGCGCGTTCCCCGTATCGGGACACGTCCGACTTCATGCGCGCGGTCCTCCACGTCACGCGCGCAACGGCCCGGCGCAGGCTCGACGCCGCGACCGCGTTGCTCCCCGACCGGTCGCTCACCGGGGAACCGACTGCCCCGGCATTTCCCGTCTTGGCAAGAGCGGTAGCCGACGGATCGGTCGCGGTCGAGACCGCGATGCTTGCCGTGCGGGCACTGCGCAAGGTGACTCCCGCGGCACGGCAACGCTCAGCCGGCGGCCGCCTCGAGCTGGCCGTGATGGAATCCAACCTGGCCGAGACGGCCGCACAGGGGGACCCGGAGTTGGTTCGAGCGTGCGTTGACCGGTGGGAGGCGCACATCGACCAGGACGGCACGGAACCGACGGACGCGGTCAAGCAGGAGATCCAAGGACTCTTCTACAAGGGCCGCAAGTTCGGGCTGCACCAATATCTCTTGAATGCAGACAACGCCCAACACGAAGTCCTCAAGACCGTTGCCGCCACGGAAACAAATCCCCGGGCGCGAAGCGCACATGGCTCACATTCTGGCTTCGATGCCAACGAGTCGGCCCGGCCGGAGGCTGATGCATCCGACGACGGCCAGGAGGGTCCCGAGTCGGCCACCACTGAGGACTTCGACCAGCGATCGCTCCCCCAAAAGTCGCTCGACGGCATCGTCAACGCGGCACGCATTGCCTTGTCAACCAACCGACTTCCCTCCACTGGCGGCCTTCGCCCCCAGGTCATGGTCACCATCGACTACCAAACGCTGCTCGGCCAGATCACCGAGAGCAGCGTGGGCACGGCTGAAGCCACGTACCAAGGCCCCATCAACCCCTCCACCATCAGAAGAATCGCCTGCGACGCCGACATCATCCCGATCGTCTTGGGCAGCGACAACGCCGTCCTCAGTCTGGGGCGCTCGCAACGCCTGTTCAGCGTAGAGCAGCGCAAGGCGCTCATCGCGCGCGATGGCGGATGCACCGGTCCGGGCTGCACAGTGCCTGGGTCCCTCACAGAGGCGCACCACCTGACTCCCTGGTCCCTAGGCGGTCTGACGAACGTCGACTCCGGCCTGCTCGTCTGCGGTTCCCACCACCACCTCATCCACGAGGGAGGCTGGGACGTCGAAATCAACGGCGGCACCGTCTACTGGAGTCCACCCGCACACGTGGACCCGAGGCGCCCGAGGCTCCGCAACACCTACTTCCGGCCGAACATCCAGGCAGCGCTGATCTCGTGACGCCACGCCCGGGACGTGGCGATGGGGAGAGCGGCCGCGGCCACTCTCCCCATCGATTCACGCGGTGCGGCTGATGCCAATCACCCGCGCGTGTGCCCTACTTCAGGTAGCTGGCGCTGACCCAGCCCGTCTTTGCGCCCAGCTTGATCTGGACCCAGGGACCGGACTTCTTTCCGGTCAGTGTCACCGTCTGGCCCTTCTTCACGACCACCACGACCGCGAAGGACGAACCGGCGCCCTTGCGCATGTTGACGTTGGTTGTCGCCTTCTTCGTCGTCGCCTTCACGGGAGTGGCTGCCGCCGGCTTGGCCTTGAGCGCGGATGCCAGGGTCCAGCCCGTCCGCGTCCCCGCCTTGACCTGGTACCACTTCGAGTCGAGCGTGACGACGCCCGTGGAGGTCACCGTCGAGTTCTTCTTCAGCGTCACGAGGACCTTGCCGGTGACGGCGGACTGCCGAAGGTTCAGATTCGTGGTGACAGTGAGCGCCTTGTTCTTGAGCGAGGCGACCGTCTTGGTCGTCGCCTTGGCCGGCGTTGCCTTGAGGGCGGAGGACAGGGTCCATCCGGTCTTGGTGCCGGACTTCACCTGGGCCCACTTGGAATCCACGGTGACGAGCCCGGTGGTGACGACCTTCGAGTTCCGCTTCAGGATCGTCAGGATCTTGCCGGAGACCGCGGTCTGCCTCAGGTTCAGGTTCGTGTTGACCGTGTGGGACTTGTTCTTCAGCGCGGCGACCGTCTTGGTCTTCGGCGCGGTCACCACGGGAGCCTTGACCGGAACGGCCTTCAGGTAGGAGGCGTCAACCCAGCCCGTGACGGTTCCCGACTTGACCTGGTACCACTTGGAGTCGGTCGTGACGAGTCCCGTAGTCGTCACGGCGGAGTTGGCGGGCATCGTCTTCAGGACGGCGCCGGTCTTGGCCGTCTTGCGGAGGTTCAGGTTCACCGTGACGGTGTGGGCCTTGCTCTTCAGGGCGGCCACGGTCTTGGTGGCCGGCGGCGTGACCACAGGGGCGGGGGCCGGCTTCACAACAACGGCCTTGAGGTAGGCCGCCGATGCCCAACCCGTGGTCGTCCCGTGCTTGACCTGGTACCACTTCTTGTCCGTGGTCACGACGCCGGTGGCGGTCACCGAGGAGCCGGAGGTCATCGTCTTGACGATCGCACCGTAGATGGCGCGCGAGCGCAGGTTCAACGCGGCCGTTGTGGTGTACTTCGTGTTCTTCAGCGCCGCGACCGTCGTCGTGGGGACCACGGTGTCGGCCACCGGTGCGAGCGTGACCTTGCCGGGGTTCAAGGCGTATCGGTCGATCCAACCGAAGACCCCGCCGATGGTGACGGGCACGTAGCCGTTGGTGAGGGTTCCCGGCTTGGACGTCAGCGCGGCGCCCCTGGCGACGGTGCTCAGGGTTGCCGACGTCGAGTACGGGGTGGCCTTGAGCGACGTGGCCTTGTTGGAGTAGTAGGTGCAGCTGATCGGAGTCGGGAACGAGTACACCAGATACGCATCGGCCTTGATGCTGACGCCCTTGCCGTTCATAAAGGCGACAGGATCGATGGCCGAGTTGAACAGTGCGCCGGTCCACACTTCGAAGTGCAGGTGGGGAGCGGTGGAAGGCCCGGAGTTGCCGACCTTGCTGATCTGCTGCCCCGCCGTCACCAACTGGCCGACCTTGACGTGGGTGGTTGCGGACCACATGTGGATGTAAGCGGTGTAGATCTTGCGCCCGTTGTCGTTGTGCTCGATCACGATGTAGCCGGACACATTGCTCGTGCCGCTGCGAAGAGTGACGACCCTGCCGTCGGCCGCCGCGTAGATGGGCGAACCCTCGGCCAAGGCCAGGTCCTGCCCCTGGTGAAGGGTGGATCCACCGACCACGGGGATGCAGCGTGGCCCGTACGTCGAGGAGAACCGGTAGCTTTCGGCCTTCAGCGGGTTGACCCACTTGGTGGCCCTTTTGATGGTGCTGTCCGCGACGGCACTCGGGATGGTCACCGCGGGAATCGAGGCGGCGGGTCCCGCGGCGGGCGCGACGACCGCCGCCGCGGCGGGAGGTCCGGCAACAAAGGCACCCAAGACAAGCGCTGCGGCCGCTGCCGCCGAGAGCAGCCCACGGGATTGTTGTACTGGCATGGTGCTGCTCCTTGATTGGTGAGGTGCGAGTGACCTGTAGATCACGGTGTTCATTGTGAGAAGAAAGTTCTACCTGAAGATCAAAGGTGCTGGTGTGGTTTGGAAGTTAGGAGTGTTTGACCCCCACCGACGGATGGGCTTCCGTCAGTGCGGTTCAGTGTTCTTGGTGCGTCAGGGGAAGGTCTCCCCTGGTTTGCCCCGCCTCTGGCTGGGGCGCGGATGCGGCTGCGGCGCCGCGTGCGCTACCCGGCGGGTACCGCCAGTCCGGTGAAGTACCAGCCGTCCTTGTAGGCCAGCTGCACGAGCGTTCCGGGAGCTATGGCTTCGGCCGAGGCGTCGGTTCCGTCACGGTAGGTGAAGAATCGACCAGTATCGATTGACGCCGTCGAAGCCGTGCCGGAGCCGAGGCCCGCTGCGTCCGCCTTCAGGGTCTCGCTGGCGCCCTCGATCACGTAGGGGGCAACGGTCTGATAAAACCTGATGGCCTGGGTGTGGTCCTCGAACCCTGCCTCGTCGGCGAGGGAACTCGTTTCGGTCGCGAGGAAGTCCTCGGGCGTCGAGTTGAGGCCGTCGAGGGCCGCGGCCGCGTCCCCGGCATAGACCGACTCGATCATAAAGGTCGCGTGCTGGTCGAGCGGCCCGAACAAGTCCCGCACAAAGGCAGCGGCCCCCAGTTCTGTCTGGGCGTAGGTGCGGACGTAGTCCGCCCCGTCCTTGAAGCCACCGGCCAGCGTGTCGGCGTCGTTGGCGCGCGGCGCGCTGAAGGCGAGCGGCGAATCCGCGGGCTCCGACGGCGCGGCGCTCTGGGTGGCGGTGGCCGAGGTCGTCGCGGTCCCGGTATTCGAGGGAGTGGCCTGCGACGAGGGCGCGGCCGAGGGACTACTCGAGGTGGCGGGCTCCGTGGGGGCGGCGCTGACGCTGACGTCGGCCGGCTCGCCGGAGGCCGGGGCGCTCGACGAGGCCGCCGCGGGCGTCTCGCTGGCGGCCGGAGCGGGTGTCGCGGCCAGTCCGCACCCGGACAGGACAAGTGTTGTTCCCAAGAGAACGGCCAGTGCCAGAGGACGCCTGTGCGCCTTCCGTGCAACTGCGTCGGCGGTCTCCGCGACGGCATGGTTCATCGACTTCAAAACGGCTTCCCCCCGATTGATTCTTCTCGGAGCGTAGCGCCAAATTTGGCGTTTGGCACGTCGAATGCACTAAGATCCGGCGTGTCGTAGGCGACTCGCCCAAAAAAAGTCGTTTATGGAGTGGCGTAGTTAATCTAGAGCAACCTATGCGAAGCAATGCACCAATCGTGATTGTTGGGCCTTTTGGGGCGCCTGTGACTCACTATGAGTCGATGTCGCCAAGCCGTCCAACGTCGTGCGGCTGGCGCCTCGCCCGCGTCAGTTCCGCCCGGTCCGCCACGGCGCCATCCTCCGGGTAGGCGACCTCCTCCAGCACCAGAGGATGTGGCGCGGAGAGGAAGGATTTGGCGTCCCGCACGCGCTCCCCCAGCCGCCGTTCCATCCAACCGACCGGCTGCCTGCCGTCCGCGACCATCAGGGCCGCACCAATGAGCGCGCGCACCATGTTGTGGCAGAACGCGTCGGCGCGCAGGTGCGCCACAATGATCCCGTCCTCGCCCCGGGAGAAGGCGAACTGCTCCAGGGTGCGGATGGTCGTGGCCCTCTCGCGCGGCTTGCAGAAGCTGAGGAAGTCGTGCCGCCCGGTCATCGATGTGGCTTCGGCGTTCAGTGCGGCGATGTCCAGGGGGCGGGGATGCCAGAGCGTGTCGTTGCGCGTGAGCGGATCCCAGCGCTCCTCACCGTCGGCGATGCGGTACGAATAGCGGCGCCACAGCGCGGAGAACCGGGCGTCGAAGCCCGTCGGCGCCAAGCCCGCCGCGTGCACAACAACGGATCCCCCGATCCTGGAGACCACTCCGCGCACCCGCCGCAGCAGCGCCACCTCGGGTGCCATGTCCTTGCCGCGGGGCAGAGCCGCGAACTCCGCCTCCGTGATGTCGAAGTGCACCACCTGCCCGCGCGCATGAACACCCGCGTCGGTCCGGCCGGCCACGACGGTGCGCACGGGCCTGCGGAACAGCAGAGCCAGGGCCTCCTCGAGCGCACCCTGCACGGTGCGGCGTCCTGGCTGGATGGCCCACCCCGAGAACGCGGAGCCGTCGTAGGCGACCGTCAGGCGAATCCGGACGGAGGCGGGCTCGGCCGTCGACGCATCTGGGACCGACACTCCCGCCAGCGCATGCGGATGTTCGCTGGCCGGCGGGGGGAATTCCATGCCCTCGATTCTAGGCGACATGTGTCCGGCTCCCACGCCGGTGTATCCACGGGTCCGTCTCCGCACACGAGTCCTCCCCGCACATGCCCCGGAACACAAAGAAACCCGCCGACCATTGGTCGACGGGTTCCTCGTGCGTTCGCTGGGAACGGAAGAGACAACCTACTCGGCGGTCTTCTTCGCGTCCTCGTTCGAAGCCTCGGTCTCCTCGGCTGCGGGAGCCTCGGTCTCGGCTGCCTCGACCTCGGCGGTCTCGGTCTCCTCGACCGGGGCCTCCTCGACCGGAGCGGACTTCGCGGTAGCCTTCTCGGCTTCCTTCACGACGGCCTGCTTCGGGGAAACGGGCTCCAGCACCAGTTCGATGACTGCCATGGGGGCGTTGTCGCCCTTGCGGTTGCCGATCTTGGTGATGCGGGTGTAGCCGCCTTCACGCTCTGCAACCAGCGGGGCGATGTTCACGAACAGCTCGTGGACAATGCTCTTGTTGGTGCGGCTACGCGATGCGATTTCGGCCTGAACACGACGGCGGGACGCCAGGTCTCCGCGCTTGGCGAAGGTGACGAGACGCTCGGCGTACGGACGGAGGCGCTTTGCCTTCGTTGCCGTGGTGGTGATGCTCTTGTGCTCGAAAAGCTGGGCGGCCAGGTTGGCGAGCATGAGGCGCTCGTGGGCAGCTCCGCCTCCGAGGCGCTTTCCCTTAGGGGGGGTAGGCATAGGTTTTTCTCCTCATATGGTGCCCGTGCCCCGCACCATCTCGGCGCGGAAACACGGGCAAAGTACATTACTTCGAAGGCGGCTTTAGACCTCTTCGTCGCCGTAGGCGGCGTCGTCCTCTTCAATGGCTGCGGCACGGGCGGCCAGATCGAACCCTGGAGGGGAATCCTTCAGGGAAAGACCCAGCTCGATCAGCTTTGCCTTCACCTCGTCGATGGACTTCGCACCGAAGTTGCGGATGTCCATGAGGTCAGCCTCGGAGCGGGCCACAAGCTCGCCTACCGTGTGGATGCCCTCGCGCTTGAGGCAGTTGTACGAGCGAACCGTCAGTTCCAGGTCCTCGATCGGCAGCGCCATGTCGGCGGCGAGCGCGGCGTCCGTCGGGGACGGGCCGATCTCGATGCCTTCTGCGGCCGAGTTGAGTTCGCGGGCCAGACCGAACAGCTCAACCAGGGTGGTTCCGGCGGACGCGACGGCGTCGCGCGGCACGATGGAATCCTTGGTTTCGACGTCGACGATCAGCTTGTCGAAGTCGGTGCGCTGCTCGACGCGGGTGGCCTCCACGCGGAAGGTCACCTTCAGAACTGGCGAGTAGATGGAGTCGACCGGGATGCGGCCGATCTCGGCATCGAAGCTCTTGTTCTGCGACGCGGAAACGTAGCCGCGACCGCGCTCGATGGTCAGCTCCATGTCGAACTTGCCCTTCGCGTTCAGCGTCGCGATGTGCAGGTCCGGGTTGTGGAACTCGACGCCGGCGGGCGGCGTGATGTCCGCAGCCGTGACGACGCCGGGGCCCTGCTTGCGCAGGTAGGCGACCACGGGCTCGTCGTGCTCGGAGGACACAGCCAGGTTCTTGATGTTCAGGATGAGTTCGGTGACATCTTCCTTGACACCCTGAACGGTGGTGAACTCGTGCAGCACGCCGTCGATCCGAACGCTGGTGACAGCAGCACCAGGGATGGAGGACAGCAACGTGCGGCGAAGCGAGTTACCCAGGGTGTAGCCGAAGCCGGGCTCCAGCGGTTCGATGATGAACCGGGAACGGTTGTCCGCTACTACTTCTTCGGTGAGGGTGGGGCGCTGTGCAATAAGCACTTACATTTCCTTTCAGCGAGCGTCCGCTATATGACGCAACACAGGGGGTGGAAACGACGTCTGCCGCGAAGGCGGTCGTCTTGGTCGGTCAGTGGGCCGCGTATGGCGCGCGCCGGCGTCGTGCCCCGTCAGGGGACACAACGACAACGCGCGCCGAACGTGGACTACTTAGACGCGGCGACGCTTCGAGGGGCGGCAACCGTTGTGGGCGCTCGGGGACACGTCCTGGATGGACCCGACCTCGAGGCCTGCGGCCTGCAGCGAGCGGATTGCCGTTTCGCGACCGGAGCCCGGTCCCTTCACGAACACGTCGACCTTCTTCATGCCGTGCTCCTGGGCGCGCTTTGCGGCAGCCTCGGCGGCCATCTGAGCGGCGAACGGGGTCGACTTGCGGGAGCCCTTGAATCCGACCTCGCCCGAGGAAGCCCAGGAGATGACGGCACCGGACGGGTCCGTGATGGACACGATGGTGTTGTTAAAGGTGCTCTTGATGTGCGCCTGGCCCAGCGCGATGTTCTTCTTGTCCTTGCGACGCGGCTTGCGCACCGCTCCACGAGTCTTTGGGGGCATTGCTTACTCCTACGAATGAATTGGCTATGGGATCCGCTATGTCTAGCGGGTCTTCTTCTTACCGGCGACGGTGCGCTTCGGGCCCTTACGGGTGCGAGCGTTGGTCTTGGTGCGCTGTCCGCGGACCGGCAGGCCCTTGCGGTGGCGAATGCCCTCGTAGGAGCCGATCTCGACCTTGCGGCGGATGTCGGCTGCCACTTCACGGCGGAGGTCACCCTCGACCTTGAAGCTGCCTTCGATGAAGTCACGCAGCTGGAGAAGCTCAGCGTCGGTGAGGTCCTTTACGCGAGTGTCCGGGGAGATCCCGGTCTCGGCAATGGTCTGTTCTGCACGGGTCTTGCCCACGCCGTAGATGTAGGTGAGCGCGATGATCACGCGCTTTTCGCGCGGGATGTCTACGCCAGCGAGACGAGCCATATTGGTTGTCTTCCTTACGTTAATCGCGGAGGTGTGGAGCAGCACATACCCTGTTGCCAGGTCCCCGGCCTCCGTGCCCGGGGGTGTGCGTCCCGCGTAGTGGACGCTGTGCTGCCGTAATTACTAACTACGCGCAGGTCTAGATTTCCGTGCGGAAATTAGCCCTGGCGCTGCTTGTGGCGTGGGTTTTCGCAGATCACCATGACCCGACCGTTACGGCGGATCACCTTGCACTTTTCGCAGATCGGCTTCACGCTAGGGTTGACCTTCAAGGCACTGTTCCTTTGCGGTTGCTGTTTTCAGTGGAGCTGTAGCTACCTTCGTCGCCCGGGGATCCGGGGAGTCGGGCTTTACTTGTAGCGGTAGACGATACGGCCGCGGTTGAGGTCGTACGGGCTGAGTTCCACCACTACGCGGTCCTCAGGGAGGATTCGAATGTAGTGCTGACGCATCTTTCCCGAGATAGTGGCAAGTACCACGTGTCCGTTCGGAAGCTCAACGCGGAACATCGCATTGGGCAGTGCCTCCGACACGGTGCCTTCTACCTCGATGACACCCTCTTTCTTGGCCATATCCTCCGCTAACGTTTGTGCCGGTCGCTTGTGCTTCCGGCTCGTATAGATTTCGGTTGTTCGACAACGCTGTCCAACACGGGTCCAAAGACTCGATGTTTTGGGCATAGACGTAGAGACAACCAACAAGCAAGCCTACCGGGTTCCGCGGGATAACGGAAATCGGCGCGGCGCCACCGAATGGGGCCACGGGCAACGCCGCCGGGCCGCGCCCGGGGACGCCCGCCTGGCCCGCAGCCGTCCCGCTAGCCCTGAAGCGGCGACGGGGTCACTCCAAACGGCGCCAGCCCCGCGGCGCCGCCGTCGTGCGCGGTGAGGACCCAGATGCCGCCGAGGTGCACGGCGACCGTGTGCTCCCACTGCGAGGCGCGGGCGCCGTCGACCGTGACCACGGTCCAGTCGTCCGCAAGGGTCTTCGTCTCCAGCGATCCACGCACCAGCATCGGCTCGATCGCCAGGCACATGCCCGGCTTCACGCGGGGCCCGCGGTGGCCGGTCCGGTAGTTCAGGACGTCCGGTGCCATGTGCATCTCGCTGCCGATGCCGTGCCCGACGTAGTCCTCCAGGATGCCGAGGGGCTCCCCCTCCTGCGCGGAGACGAAGTCGTCGATCGCGTCGCCGATCTGGCCGACGAAGCGGGCCTCGGCCAGGGCCGCGATCCCCCGCCACATGGCCTCCCGGGTGACGTCGGAGAGGCGCTGGTCGGCGGGGTCCGCCGTGCCCACGATGACGGTGCGCGCCGAGTCGGCGTGCCAGCCGTCCACGACCGCCCCGCCATCGATCTTCAGCACGTCCCCCTCGGCGAGCACGTAGTGGCTGGGGAACCCGTGCACCACCTCGTGGTTGACGGACGCGCAGATGGTCGCCGGGAAGCCGTGGTAGCCCTTGAAGTTGCTCGTGGCGCCGTGCTTGTCCAGCACCGCGGAGAACAGCGCGTCCAGCTCGGCGGTGGTGGTGCCCACCTGCGCGGCGGCGACCGCGGTGTCCAGCGCCTCGGCCAGGACAAGGCCGGCTTCGCGCATCTTCAGGATCTGCGCGTTGGACTTGTATTCGATCTTGGGCTGGCCGAACTGCATGCTGTGTTTCCTCCGGGTTGGACTGCGTTCCATTATCCAGTACGACGACGGCAGCCCCCGCCGGTGGGGCGGGGGCTGCCGTCGTCGCACCGCGTGCGTCTGGGTGCCGCTACTTCGTTGTGGCGGTCTGGTCGCCCGTGGGCTCGAGCGTGGCCATAACGCGCTCGGTGACGTCGTCGATGTCCCCGAGCCCGTCGACCGAGCGGACGATGCCGCGGTCGAGGTAGCGGTCCACGACCACCTGCGTCTGCTCGTGGTAAAGCCCGAGGCGGTGGCGGATGACCTCTTCGTTGTCGTCCGCGCGGCCCTCGATCTGCGCCCGCTTGAGAAGGCGCTCTACCAGCTCGTCGTCGTCGGCTGTCAGCTGGAGCACGACGTCGAGCTCCAGTCCGGCCTCCGCGAGGATGCTGTCCAACTCGTCGACCTGGGCCGAGGTGCGCGGGTAGCCGTCCAGCAGGAAGCCGTCGGCGACGTCCTCCTGCAGCAGGCGGTCCCGAACCATCTTGTTCGTGACCTCGTCGGGGACGAAGTTGCCGGCGTCGATGTACTTCTTGGCCTCGACGCCCAGCGGGGTCTCTTCCTTCACGTTGGCGCGGAAGATGTCCCCCGTGGAGATCGCCACAACGCCGAGGCGCTCCGAGATCCGCGCCGCCTGGGTGCCCTTGCCGGAACCCGGCGGGCCAATGATCAACAATCGAGTCATCGCAGTAGTCCTTCGTAGTGTCGCTGCTGCATTTGGGCATTGATTTGCTTGACGGTCTCAAGTCCCACACCAACCATGATGAGGACCGACACGCCGCCGAACGGGAAGTTCTGGTCGGCGTTGATGAGCACAAAGGCAATCAACGGTGTCAACGCGATCAGTCCCAGGTAGATGGCTCCGGGGAACGTGATGCGCGAAAGTACGTACTGAAGGTACTCGGCCGTCGGCTTGCCCGCACGAATGCCCGGGATGAAACCGCCATACTTCTTCATGTTGTCCGCGACCTCGGTGGGGTTGAACGTGATCGCCACGTAGAAGTACGTGAAGAACACGGTCAGGAGGAGGTAGACCACCATGTACAGCGGGCTGCTGCCGCTGAAGTGGGTCTGGAGCCAGAGCGCCCAGTCCGGGAGCGTGCCGTCGGGACGGACGTTGAATTGCACCAACATGCTCGGCAAGGCCAGCATCGACGAGGAGAAGATCACCGGGATGACGCCGGCCATGTTGACCTTGATCGGGATGTAGGTCGAGGTGCCGCCGACGGTGCGGCGTCCCACCATCCGCTTGGCGTACTGCACCGGGACGCGGCGCTGGGACTGCTCGACGAACACCACCAGGGCCACCACGACGAGGCCGATCAGGATGACGCCGGCGAAGACGCCCCACCCCTGGGTGTTGGCGATGGCGCCCATCGACGCCGGGAAGCCGGCGGCGATGGAGATGAAGATGAGGATGGACATGCCGTTGCCGACGCCGCGCTCGGTGACGAGCTCGCCGAACCACATGATCAGGCCGGTGCCGGCCGTCAGCGTGATCACCATCAGGATGATGTTGACGATCGATTCGTCCGGAATGATCGGCAGCGTGCACCCCTGGAAGAGGTTCCCGCTCCGTGCCAGCGAGACAAGCGTCGTGGCCTGGAGCAGGCCGAGGGCGATCGTGAGGTAGCGCGTGTACTGGGTGAGCGTCGACTGTCCGGCCGAGCCCTCCTTGTGCAGCTCCTCGAAGCGGGGAATGACCACGCGCAGCAGCTGCACGATGATCGACGCCGTGATGTAGGGCATGATGCCCAACGCGAAGATGGACACCTGCAAGAGGGCCCCGCCGCTGAACAGGTTAACGAACTGGTACAGGCCGCCCGTGGTGTTGCCCGCGGCAAGGCACTGCTGAACGTTCCCGTAGTCGACGCCGGGGGTCGGGATGAACACGCCGACGCGGTAGATCGCGATGATGGCGAGCGTGAACAACAACTTGCGTCGCAAGTCAGGCGTCCGGAAGACCCGGGCAATGGCGCTGAGCAAGCGTCCTCCTGAAAGATGTGGTTCCGGCCACAGGGCCGGGATTGGCTTCTGTGAGTCTACCGGTAGAAAGCGGCCGTCTTGCCACAGCAAGGCGTGCCGCACCGGCGTCGTACGCGCAGGGCATAGCAAAAGGCCCCCGACGGACCGGGAGGAACCCGGCCCGTCAGGGACCTTTCAGCCAAACCGTGAGAACACGGGGACCTTAAAGCTCGATCACCGAGCCGCCGGCGGCGGCAATCTTCTCTTTGGCGGACGCCGAGAAGGCGTTGGCCTTCACGTTCACCTTGACGGTGATGTCGCCGGTGCCCAGGACCTTGACGGGCTGGTTCTTGCGAACGGCGCCCTTCTCGACCAGGGCGTCGACGGTGACGTCGCCACCTTCCGGGAACAGCTCGCCGAGCTTGTCCAGGTTAACAACCTGGAACTCGACCCGGAACGGGTTCTTGAAGCCGCGAAGCTTCGGAAGGCGCATGTGCAGCGGCAGCTGGCCACCGGCGAAGCCGGCCTTGACCTGGTAGCGCGCCTTGGTGCCCTTCATGCCGCGACCGGCGGTCTTTCCCTTGGAGCCTTCGCCACGACCAACGCGGGTCTTGGCGGTCTTGGCTCCGGGGGCCGGACGCAGGTGGTGCACCTTCAGTGCAGTTTCCTTGATAGCCATGCTTACTTCGCCTCCTCAACCTTTACGAGGTGCGGAACCTTGTTGACCATGCCCACGGTCACCGGGTCGGCGGTCCGGACCACAGTGTGGCCGATCCGCTTGAGTCCGAGTGAGCGCAGGGTGTCGCGCTGGTTCTGCTTGCCACCGATGGTGGACCGGATCTGGGTGATAACCAGCTGGGAGTCGCTAGGGATAAAGTTCTTCGCCATAACTACGCACCAACCTTCTGGTTCTGCTGGTTCTGGATGTTGCGCAGCATCTGCGGCGAAACAACCTCGTCCAGGGGCAGGCCACGGCGTGCCGCGACGGCTGCCGGCTCTTCGAGCGCCTTCAACGCGGCCACGGTTCCGTGGACGATGTTGATCTGGTTCGAGGATCCCATGGACTTCGAGAGGACGTCGTGGATACCGGCGCACTCGAGGACGGCGCGAACCGGACCACCGGCGATAACGCCGGTACCCGGGGACGCGGGACGAAGCAGGACAACGCCTGCGGCGGCCTCGCCCGTCACCATGTGCGGGATGGTTCCACCAACGCGCGGAACGCGGAAGAACGACTTCTTGGCCTCTTCAACACCCTTGGCGATGGCCGCGGGAACTTCCTTGGCCTTGCCGTAGCCGACGCCGACCATGCCGTTGCCGTCTCCGACAACAACGAGGGCGGTGAAGCTGAACCGACGTCCACCCTTGACGACCTTGGACACGCGGTTGATGTTCACAACGCGCTCGAGGAACTTGTCCTTGTCGTCGTTGCGGCTGTCCTTGGAGTCGCGGCCGCCACGGCCACGTCCCTCTCCGCGGCCGCGGCCTTCGCCGCGTCCACGGTTGTCGCCGCGGTTGTCGCCGCGACGGGCACCGGCGTTGTCAGCCGTCACCGTCGTGGTCGACGAGGCAGCCTCAGTAGCTTCAGACACCTGAGTTTCCTTCTCGTTAGTAGCTTCGCTCACAGTGCCAGCCCACCTTCACGTGCGCCGTCCGCGACCGCTGCAACACGGCCGTGGTACTTGTTGCCTCCACGGTCGAAGACAACCGACTCGATGCCGGCGGCCTTGGCGCGCTCTGCGGCGAGTTCGCCGACGCGCTTTGCCTTGGCGGTCTTGTCGCCATCAAATGCGCGCAGGTCGGCTTCCATCGTGGACGCGTAGGCCACGGTGAGGCCCTTGCTGTCGTCGACAACCTGGACGAAGATGTGGCGGGCGGAACGGTTGACGACCAGGCGCGGACGCGCCTCGGTGCCTTCGATCCGCTTACGGACGCGCAGGTGGCGGCGGCCGCGAGCGGCGGCCTTGCTCTTACCCTTGATTCCGAGAGCCATGATTACTTACCAGCCTTTCCGACCTTGCGGCGGATAACTTCGCCTTCGTAGCGGATGCCCTTGCCCTTATAGGGATCCGGCTTGCGGAGCTTGCGAATGTTGGCTGCAACTTCGCCAACCTGCTGCTTGCTGATACCGGCGACGACAACCTTGTTGGCGCCCTCGGTGGTCAGCGTGATGCCCTCCGGAGCCTCGACCGAGACCGGGTGGGAGTAGCCCAGGGCGAACTCGAGGTTCGATCCCTTCGCCACAACGCGGTAACCCGTGCCGTGGATTTCGAGCTTCTTGGTGTAGCCCTCGGTGACGCCCTGGATCATGTTGGAGATCAGGGTGCGGGTCAGACCGTGCAGCGAGCGCGAAGCGCGCTCGTCGTTCGGACGCGAGACGGTGAGGGTCGACTCCTCGAGTGCCACGGTGATCGGGCTGGCCACTGCGTGGGTCAGCTCCCCCTTGGAACCCTTGACGGAGACAACCGAGCCGTCGAGCTTGACCTCGACGCCGGCGGGGACGGTGATTGGAAGACGTCCAATACGTGACATGGTTTCCTCTCCCTTCCCGTTACCAGACGTAGGCGAGGACTTCCCCACCTACACCCTTCTTGGCGGCCTGGCGGTCGGTAAGCAGACCGGAGGACGTGGACAGGATGGCGATGCCGAGGCCCCCGAGGACGTGCGGCAGGTTGGTGGACTTCGCATACACGCGGAGTCCGGGCTTGGAAATGCGGCGGACGCCAGCGATCGAACGCTCGCGGCTCGGGCCGAACTTCAGGTTGATGGTCAGCTTCTTGCCTACCTCGGCGGCCTCTTCGACGAAGTCGCCGATGTAGCCTTCCGCCTTGAGGATCTGGGCAACGCGGACCTTCAGCTTCGAAGACGGCATCGACACGGTGTCGTGGTATGCCGAGTTAGCGTTGCGCAGACGAGTCAGCATATCTGCGACTGGATCTGTCATTGTCATGTGGGCTTCTGCCCTTCCTCGCTACGGTTTCCGCACGACGGCGGACCTGTAACGTAGTTGATCTAGTTGTCGGTCTTGAACGGGAAGCCCAGCGCCTTGAGCAGCGCGCGGCCTTCGTCGTCGGTCTTGGCGGTGGTCACCACAGTGATGTCCATGCCGCGGACGCGGTCGATCTTGTCCTGGTCGATCTCGTGGAACATGGACTGCTCCGTGAGGCCGAACGTGTAGTTGCCGTTGCCGTCGAACTGCTTGGGGCTCAGGCCCCGGAAGTCGCGGATACGGGGCAGGGCCAGCGTCACCAGGCGGTCGACGAATTCCCACATGCGATCGCCACGAAGCGTGGCGTGTGTGCCGATGGGCATTCCCTCGCGCAGCTTGAACTGGGCGATCGACTTGCGGGCCTTGGTCACCAACGGCTTCTGGCCGGTGATGGCGGTCAGGTCGCGCACGGCGCCTTCGATGAGCTTGGAGTCCTTGGCGGCCTCGCCGACACCCATGTTCACGACAACCTTCACCAGACCGGGGATCTGCATGACGTTGGCGTAGGAGAAGTCCGACTTCAGCGACTCGCGGATCTCGTCGTTGTACTTGGCCTTCAGGCGCGGCTGAATCTTCACAGCTGCTTCAGTCATTAGAGTGCCTTCCCGGAAGCCTTGGCGTAGCGCACGCGCACGGTCTTCTCGACGCCGTTCTTGGTCGCGGTCTCGACGCGGAAGCCAACGCGGGTCGGCTTCTTCGTCTCCGGATCAACGATCGCAACGTTGGACACGTGGATCGGGGCCTCGACAACCTCGATGCCGCCGGTCTTGGTGCCGCGCTCGGTCTGGCCGGCCTTGGTGTGCTTCGTGACGCGGTTGATGCCCTCGACGAGGACACGCTCCGACTCCTTGAACACCTTCAGGACCTTGCCCTGCTTGCCACGGTCGCCGCCGCGTTCCTGCTTGGCGCCGGTGATGACCTGAACCAGGTCGCCCTTCTTGATATTTGCACCCATGGTTACAGCACCTCCGGAGCCAGGGAAACGATCTTCATGAACTTCTTGTCGCGAAGCTCGCGTCCGACCGGGCCGAAGATACGGGTACCGCGCGGCTCGCCATCACCCTTGAGGATGACGGCAGCGTTCTCGTCGAACTTGATGTAGGAACCGTCGATGCGTCGACGTTCCTTCTTGGTGCGGACGATGACGGCCTTGACGACATCGCCCTTCTTGACGTTACCGCCAGGGATCGCATCCTTGACGGTGGCGACGATGACGTCGCCGATGCCTGCGTAGCGACGTCCGGATCCCCCGAGAACACGAATGGTAAGGATTTCCTTAGCACCGGTGTTGTCGGCGATCTTGAGTCGCGACTCCTGCTGAATCACTTTTAACTCCTGTCGTCTCGCTGGTTCTCTCTGGGAGCCTTGCGGAACGGATATGGTCCACCTCCGGCTGTCGCTTACCCCCACCTCCAAACGGTGCGGAACCAAGGGGTTCCGCGACTGCTGGGGAGGCAGGGCCGAGGCGATGCGCCGGAGAGCCGTGCCGCGCGCCGGCGGGGTTTGACCCGATCGCCGCGCACGAGTGCCTACATGCAAGGTGGATAGTCTCGACATGCAGAGCGCACAGAGCACTAAGTCTACGTTAAAAACGGCAGGACCCGAAATCCTGTGCTATGCACATTCCTTCGGGTCCTGCCGTGTACTACTGGGCTCCGGGAGGGCTACTTGGCCTTCTCGATGACCTCGACCAGGCGCCAGTTCTTGTCCTTGGACAAGGGGCGGGTCTCCGCGATGAGCACGAGGTCGCCGATGCCGGCGATTCCGTTCTCGTCGTGGGCCTTGATCTTCTTGTTGCGGCGCAGGACCTTGCCGTACAGGGCGTGCTTAACACGGTCCTCAACGTCGACAACAATGGTCTTCTGCATCTTGTCGGAAACCACGTACCCGCGGAGGGTCTTGCGGTCACCGCGAGCTTCGGTAGCTTCAGCCACTGCGTTCTCCTTCTCGGTCATTACTTGGCTTCCTCGGTCGCGTCAGCGGCTTCGGTCGCGGCGGCGTCGTCGGCCTTCTTCGAAGACTTCTTGGTCTTCTTGGTGGTCTCCTCGACCGGCACAACGACTTCCTGGCGAATGCCGAGCTCGCGTTCGCGCAGCACCGTGTAGATGCGGGCGATGTCGCGCTTGACAGTCTTCAGGCGGCCGTGGGACTCCAGCTGGCCGGTGGCCGACTGGAAGCGGAGGTTGAACAGCTCCTCCTTGGCCTTCTTCAGTTCCTCGACCAGGCGGCCGTTGTCGTAACCGTCGAGCTGCTCGGTTGCGAGATCCTTGGATCCGATTGCCATTCCCTATTCACCACCCTCACGACGCACGATGCGTGCCTTCAACGGAAGCTTGTGGATCGCCAGGCGCAATGCCTCGCGGGCCACTTCGTCAGTGACACCGGAGAGTTCGAAGAGAACCCGTCCCGGCTTCACGTTTGCAACCCACCACTCCGGCGAACCCTTACCGGAACCCATGCGGGTTTCGGCAGGCTTCTTGGTCAGCGGGCGGTCCGGATAAATGTTGATCCAGACCTTGCCGCCACGCTTGATGTGGCGGGTCATGGCGATACGAGCGGCCTCGATCTGGCGGTTCGTCACATAGGCCGGTGTAAGGGCCTGGATGCCGTACTCACCGAAGGAAACCGTGGTGCCGCCGGTCGCAGCGCCCGAGCGGGTCGGGTGGTGCTGCTTGCGGAACTTGACTCGGCGTGGGATAAGCATTTAAGCCTGTCCTCCTTCTGCGGCCGCCGCGGCCGGAGCCTCGGTCGCCGGAGCGGCCTCGGTTGCCGGAGCGCCGGTGGGGCGTTCGGTACGACGACGGCGGTCTCCGCCGGCTGCCGGCGGGCGTCCGCCGGTCGGGCGGTCGCCACGGCCACGTGCCGGAGCGGCTGCGGCCTGGGCCGCGAGCTCCTTGGCGGTCACGTCGCCCTTGTAGATCCAGACCTTCACGCCGATGCGGCCGAAGGTGGTCTTGGCTTCGAACTTGCCGTAGTCGATGTTCGCGCGGAGGGTGTGCAGCGGCACGCGGCCTTCGCGGTAGAACTCCTTACGGGACATTTCGGCGCCACCAAGGCGGCCCGCGCACTGGACACGGATGCCCTTGGCGCCGGCGCGCATTGCCGACTGCATGGCCTTCTTCATCGCGCGGCGGAAAGCCACGCGGGAAGCAAGCTGCTCGGCGATGCCCTGTGCAACAAGCTGGGCTTCGATCTCGGGGTTCTTGACCTCGAGGATGTTCAGCTGAACCTGCTTGCCGGTGAGCTTCTCCAGCTCGCCGCGGATGCGATCGGCCTCGGCGCCGCGGCGGCCGATGACGATGCCCGGGCGGGCCGTGTGGATGTCCACGCGGACGCGGTCACGGGTGCGCTCGATCTCGACCTTGGCGATGCCGGCGCGCTCCATGCCAACGGTCATAAGCTCGCGGATACGAACGTCCTCGCGGACGAAGTCCTTGTAGCGCTGACCGGGCTTGTTGCTGTCGGCGAACCAGTGCGAAACGTGGTCGGTGGTGATGCCGAGTCGGAACCCATTCGGGTTGACTTTCTGACCCATATTACTTTTCCCCACCCTTCTCCGGGGTTGCGACGACCACAGTGATGTGGCTGGTGCGCTTGTTGATGCGGAACGCGCGACCCTGGGCCCGCGGACGGAACCGCTTCATGGTCGCGCCCTCGTCGACAAACGCCTCGCTGATGAACAGCTCGTCATCGTTGAACGCGACACCGTCGCGGTCTGCGGCGACCCGGGCGTTTGCCACGGCCGACGCAACTACCTTGAATACCGGCTCCGAAGCTGCCTGTGGGGCAAACTTCAGAATCGCCAGAGCCTCATTCGCTTGCTTGCCACGAACAAGGTCGACGACGCGCCGGGCCTTCATAGGCGTTACGCGGATATGACGCGCAATTGCCTTGGCTTCCATTGCTTTCCTTCTCTCGTCTATCGAAGAAGTGCTAAGCACTCGTTAACCCTCGCGGGTTAGCGGCGCTTGCCCTTCTTGTCGTCCTTCACGTGGCTGCGGAAAGTCCGCGTCAGAGCGAATTCGCCGAGCTTGTGCCCGACCATCGACTCGGTGACAAACACCGGAATGTGCTTGCGGCCGTCGTGAACAGCGATCGTGTGTCCGAGCATGTCGGGCACGATCATCGAACGGCGGGACCACGTCTTGATGACGTTCTTGGTGCCCTTTTCGTTCTCAGCAGCGACCTTAAGGAACAGGTGCTGATCGACGAAGGGGCCTTTCTTCAGGCTGCGTGGCATGTCTCCAGGCTCCTATCGCTTGTTCTTGCCGGTACGACGGCGACGCACAATGAGCTTGTCGCTTTCCTTGTTCGCGAGGCGGGTACGGCCTTCGCGCTTGCCGTTGGGGTTGACCGGGTGTCGTCCACCGGAGGTCTTGCCCTCGCCACCACCGTGCGGGTGGTCGACCGGGTTCATGGCGACGCCACGGACGGTCGGGCGAACGCCCTTCCACCGCATGCGGCCGGCCTTGCCCCAGTTGATGTTCGACTGCTCGGCGTTGCCGACCTCGCCGATCGTTGCGCGGCAGCGGACGTCGACGTTGCGGATTTCACCGGACGGCAGACGAAGCTGGGCGAAGCGGCCCTCACGGGCAACCAGCTGCACGGAGGCACCAGCGGAACGGGCCATCTTGGCGCCGCCACCCGGACGCAGCTCCACGGCGTGGATAACGGTACCCACGGGGATGTTGCGCAGCGGCAGGTTGTTGCCAGGCTTGATGTCGGCGCCAGCGCCGGCCTCAATCTGGTCGCCCTGCTTGAGCTTGTTGGGGGCGATGATGTACCGCTTGGTGCCATCGATGTAGTGCAGCAGCGCAATGCGCGCCGTGCGGTTGGGGTCGTACTCGATGTGAGCGACCTTGGCGGGCACGCCGTCCTTGTCGTGGCGACGGAAGTCGATCAGACGGTAGGCGCGCTTGTGTCCACCACCCTTGTGGCGGGTGGTGATCTTGCCCGAGTTGTTGCGGCCGCCCGACTTGGTCAGGGGGCGAACCAGCGACTTCTCCGGCGTCGACCGGGTGATTTCTGCGAAGTCGGCGACGCTGGAGCCGCGAAGGCCCGGCGTAGTCGGCTTGTACTTACGGATTCCCATGTTTTATTTCCTCGTTAAAGTGGTCTCCGCTTAAGAAAGCGGACCGCCGAAGATGTCGATCGTGCCTTCTTTGAGGGAGACGATCGCACGCTTGGTAGCCTTGCGGGTTCCCCATCCGAATTTGGTCCGCTTGCGCTTACCGGCACGGTTGATGGTGTTGACGGAGTCAACCTTGACGGAGAAAATCTTCTCCACCGCCAGCTTGATCTCGGTCTTGTTGGAGCGCGGGTCGACCAGGAAGGTGTACTTGCCTTCGTCGATCAGTCCGTAGCTCTTTTCCGAAACGACGGGCGCGATGACCACGTCGTGCGGAGACTTGGTGAGGGCGGCGCTCACTTGGAGTCCTCCTTGTTGACCAGGTAATCGAAGGCGGCCTTGGTGAAGACGATCTCGTCGGAAACCAGAACATCGTAGGTGTTCAGCTGGTCAACGTAGATGACGTGGACGTCTTCGAGGTTGCGCACGGACAGTGCGGCAACGTCGTTGGCGCGCTCGATGACGACGAGCAGGTTCTTGCGCTCGGTGAGAGCGCGCAGGGTGGCCAAGGCCTCCTTGGTCGACGGCGTGGTGCCGGCAACCAGGGACTCGATCACGTGAATGCGATCGTGGCGGGCACGGTCCGAGAGGGCTCCGCGCAGCGCGGCGGCCTTCATCTTCTTCGGGGTCCGCTGGCTGTAGTCGCGCGGCGTCGGTCCGTGGACCACGCCACCGCCGGTCATGTGCGGAGCGCGGATCGAGCCCTGGCGGGCGCGTCCCGTGCCCTTCTGCTTGAACGGCTTGCGGCCGGCGCCCGAAACCTCGGCGCGGGTCTTGGTCTTGTGCGTACCCTGGCGGGCCGCGGCCAGCTGGGCCACAACAACCTGGTGCAGCAGCGGGACGTTGGTCTGAACGTCGAAGATCGCGGCGGGAAGCTCGACCTTCAGTGCAGAGATAGCCATGTTACTTTGCTCCCTTCACGGCGGTGCGTACGAGGACGACCTTGCCGCGGGCGCCGGGAACGGCACCCTTGATCAGCAGGAGGTTCTTCTCGGCGTCCACGGCGTGAACCGTGAGGTTCATCGTGGTGGTGCGCTCGGCGCCCATGCGGCCAGCCATGCGCAGGCCCTTGAAGACGCGGCCCGGGGTGGACGCGCCACCGATGGAACCCGGCTTGCGGTGGTTCTTGTGGGCGCCGTGCGAGGCGCCAACACCGTGGAAGCCGTGGCGCTTCATAACGCCGGCGAAGCCCTTACCCTTGGACTTGCCAACGACGTCGACCTTCTGGCCGGCCTCGAAGAGCTCGACGGTGAGTTCCTGGCCCAAGGCGTAGGAATCCGCGTCGGCGGTGCGCAGCTCGACCACGTGGCGGCGCGGGGTGACCCCCGCGGCCTCGAAGTGGCCGGCGAGCGGCTTGGTGACCTTGCGCGGGTCGATCTGGCCGAAGCCGATCTGAACGGCGGTGTAGCCGTCGCGGTCCGCATTGCGGAGCTGGGTCACAACGTTGGAGTCTGCCTGCACGACGGTGACGGGGATGAGCTTGTGGTTCTCGTCCCAGACCTGGGTCATGCCGAGCTTCGTGCCCAACAGGCCCTTGATGTTACGGGTTGCGGTCATAGTTTCTCAGCACCTCCCCTAGAGCTTGATTTCGATGTTGACGTCCGCCGGCAGGTCGAGGCGCATCAGCGAGTCGACTGCCTTCGGGGTCGGATCGATGATGTCGATCAGACGCTTGTGCGTGCGCATTTCGAAGTGCTCACGGCTGTCCTTGTACTTGTGGGGCGAACGGATAACGCAGTACACGTTCTTCTCCGTCGGCAGCGGCACTGGGCCGACTACGGTTGCGCCTGCGCGCGTGACCGTCTCAACGATCTTCCGGGCTGAAACGTCAATGACCTCGTGGTCATACGACTTCAGCCGGATGCGGATTTTCTGTCCCGCCATGGCGTCATGCCTCTTTCTCGATAGCACTCTTCACGTACATTTCATGTGCCCTACGGGTCCGTGCGGACCGGCACTCCCCGCACGGGCTGAATCCGGACGAATCCGGGTTCCTCACCCCGCCGAGGCTCCGACCCCCGCGGTCGGGCGTGTCGCGAATTATCCGCTGCACAATCCGAAAGAATTGGGGGTGGGCCGTTTTGGTCCTCACCGTTTCAGTCGTATCCGCCCCTGCCCCGGGCATTATCCCGGGCGGGACGCAATCTCGGTCGAAACCGGCCTTGACTCCGCTATCGGTGGACCGAGCGGCGAGCACAAGACATGGAGAGGCGCTTGAACAACTTGTCTAGTCTGGCAGATTCCGGGCCCAAACACCAATCGGGCCGGCGAATCCTAGCAGGAACCCCACATGCCGGCTCCATCGCTTCTGGCGGCCTCCTCCAAGGACGAAAGAAGCGTGAAATATGTGGTGTTCGGCTCGACGGCGATCGCCCGGGCCGCCCCCGCGGCCACCAGTTCGGCGGGCACCAGGCGCCCGTCGTCGGTCCAGAGGTTCAGGAGGACGCGGCCATAGCGGTCGAAGGGGTCCTCGTCCGGTAGTGCCCAAAGCGTCGAGCCGACCGGGGCCAGCCGACGAAGCGCGGCGACGGACTCCTGGCCGTGGCACTCCGCCGCTTTCCCAATCTCGGGGGCGTCTATGCCGACGATTCGGGTGCTCTCGCGTCCGACGGCGGATCGCCACTCCCCCAACGCGCCCTCCGTGGCCTCGGGCGCGGAGAGCCGGAGCGTGTCGCCGTCGTGCACCGAATGGACCCGCACGCGAACGGCGCCCTCGGGCCGTGCGGCCGACGCGCCGGCTCCCGACGCCCCGGCGTGCACCGCACCGGTCCCGGGTGCCCCTGACCGGAGCAACCCGGCGTCTTGCGCAACCCATACCCCCACGGCGGCGGCCACAACGAGGAGGAGGCCGACGGCGCGAGGGCCTCGTCGCCCACGGGGCACGCCTAGCGGCCGTCTCCGTTGGCGCGCTTGATGCGCCGTGCGCGGTCGATCTCGTGGCGGAAGTACTTCCGGCCCCACAGAACCCCCGACACGGCCGCGACTCCTACGCCCACTACAATCCACAGCAGAATTTCCATGGGTTCGAGCCTAGCGTGCGTGGCCTCATCTTCGCCCGCCGCAGCCCTACTCCGGGCCGCCCTCCGGCCCTAACCTTGAGGTGTCCGGAACACTGCGATTCAAGGAAGATGCGCCATGCTGAGCACCACCAGACTCACCGCGATTCTGCCCGTCAAGGACTTGGAGCGCGCGAAGGGGTTCTACCGCGACACGCTTGGGCTGGAGCCAACCACGAAGCTCGACGACGGCAGCCAGCTCTTCTCGAGCGACGGCACAACCGCGATCGAACTGATGGTGAAGCCCGACGTGGACACGTCGGACCACACGTCGCTCAGCTTTGAGGTGGACGACCTCGCCGAAGAGATTCAGCGGCTTGAGGCCGCCGGGGTGACGTTCGAGGACTACGACCTTCCCGGCCTCAAGACCGAGAACCACGTTGCCACCACAGACCACCACAAGGCCGCCTGGTTCACCGACACCGAGGGCAACATCCTCTGCCTGCATCAGACGGTCTAGCCCTGGCTTCAGGATCGCAGGCCGCGCTTCGGCGGGTTCACCCGTCCGGGGGCCCGAGACCGCGTCGGCGCGTTGTTTTATGCCCGGCGTTGACTCCTCACCCCGAGGTTGGTCCCGTACAGCGGGGTTGGTTCCGTGCCGACCGACGCTGTCCCGCCGTGCGGCATGCCGCTATGTTCTGCCGCCCCCGATCTTGCTCAGCCTCCAGACGGCAACACCGATGAGCGCGACGGCAAGGAGCAGCAGGAGTAGGAACGTGTAACCGCGCAAGTACCAGAGAACGGCCAACCCGACACCGGCAGCTCCCCACACCACAAAAAGCCTACGGTTGGACAAGAGACCAAACGCGAGCAGGGCCGCATGGCCGGTGAGAGTCCAGATCTGCCGCTCCGCACCGCCCACAAAGACGCTGGTGAGGCCGGACGCCGAGAGGAGCCCGGCCCCAACACAGAGGAACGCCGTGCCGCGGGCCCCTCTCCGCGCCAGGTAGTGGAACGCCGCGGCCAGGGCGAGGACAACCACCCAATACTGCACCGCCCAGAAGTACCCCGCTCCTCCGACGGTGACCCACCAGGCACGATGGAGGCAGGCGGCCACCACAACATACGCGGCCTCGGCCGGTATGGTCCTGCGGCCCGAGGGCCATTCGAACACGGCGGCCACGGCCGATGCGGCGATCGTCAACAGGCCGACGTACACCAGCGGCGCCGACTCCCCCTGCGCCGCCAGTCCGCCGAGGCCAATGTTGGCCAGGCCCCCGCCCGCGCAAACCACCGAATGCCCCGGCGTCCACCACTGCGGAACCCATTCGCCGCTGATCCAGCGCCTTCCGCCCGCCCGGACCGTTCCCGCCGCGTAGAGCACAGCGCCGGAGGCGACCTGGGTGGCGAGGAACACGACCGGCTCGAAGGACAGCGCGTCCGGACCAACCGGTTGCACGAAGTGCACCACCCCCGCATACACGGCGGCCGGCAAGGCCAGGGCCGTCCCCAGCAGCAGCCACGGGATCCCCGACGTGGCGGCGAAAACGGCGAAGCCCGCGCCAATCATGACCAGAACCGGCGCCTTCCAGCCGGGTTCCCCGACCGGGGCGACAGCCAGTGCGGCCGCAAGCAGGCCCGCTGCCGCCGCGCCACGCGGCCCCGTGTAGGCTGCCGCCGCCCTCGACCGGGAGCGGTTCCACGCTTCGGCCACAATGGCCGCGGCCGCCAACCCGACCAGCAGCAGCACCGCAGCGGGTAAGTTCCACAGGGGATCGGGGAGCCATCCGCCGTCACGGAGAGACAACGCACCGGACGGCACCACGGCAATTCCCCCGGCGGCCAGCGCCACCGCCAGAACGGTCCAGCGGCGGCCGGCGTGACCGCGGACCCCATCGCCGTGGCGCCACCACAGGGTCGCGAACACTCCGAGGCAGATGAGCTGGACCAGGAGGGAGGCCTGGTCCACCCCGGGTTCGTAGCCGGCCAGATAACCGAAGTCCGTGCCCGTGGGCGCCGCGTTGGCCGCACCGTAGGCAAAAGGCCCGGCGGTCAGGAGGCCGAAGGTCGCCCAACCCATCAGGGCGTGCAGGCCGATTCCGCCGTGCGCCGGCTTCCCTCGCTGGAGAACAAGCCGGGCCGACTGTCCGGCGGCCAGCGTCAGCGCCGCGATGGCCGCGGTGGCGTGCGCATCGGCGTCGTGGCGCCCGGCAAGGTGGAGCGCAAAAGCGGTGAGGAAGAGCTGCCCGCCCGCCGCATACACACCACGGACCCAGGGACGCCCCGGCGAGGCGCACCGCGCGGAGCAGTACGCCAGCCCCAGGACCAATACGGCCTCGACGCCCCATTCCGCCCGGAAGGTCCCGCCCAACGCGACGCCCCCGGCCAAACCCAGAACACCCGTGGCGTGAGCGGCCCCGCGAATCCGGCGGCCCCGGATTCCACGGGGCCCCTCCGGTGCGGGCAGGCCCCGGATGCCCAGCACAAGCGTCGCCGCGACAATGGCCACGGCAATCGTTGCGCCGAGCGCCCATTCACTGGGCCACGGGGCGATCAGCCATGCCCGCGGGCCCAACACCTGCCCCGACGTGCCGCTGACGCCTAGCGCGCCGGCACCTTCGCGGGCCGCGCCTCCGTCGACGGACAGAGCGCCGTCAGCAAGGAGGACCAGTGTCGCGGTCAGGCCCATCGCGACGCCCAGCGGCAGGAGGACGGCCTCGGACGCGGCGCTGAGGAGCCTTCTTTCCGGGGTGTTTCCGCCGCGCAACCGGATCGCCGCCACCACGGTATTGGCCAACCAGGCGACCGCATACGCCAGCAGCCAGGCGCGCAGGACCGCGCCGCCTATCGTGGCGGCTTCGGTTCCCGGCCCGCCGCCCGCCGCGCCATGCGACGCGGATCCGGGCACCGCCCAGCCGGACGCGGCCCAACCGGCGACGTTCGCCGCGGCCACGGGTAGGAGCACCCGGATCGCGACTCCCTGGGCAAGTTGCGGCTGGCCGGGCTCACCCCGGGTCCGCCCGGATGGGTCGACGCCGCTCCTGATCACCGCGGACGGACCGGTGTCTCCCCGCTTTGGCGCAGACGTGCCCGCCGTGCCCTGGACGACGCGGGAGGCCAGGCTCTCCGGCCATCCCAGTACTCCCATGCGGCGCCCGATGGCGCCCGCCGACTTCCGGCGCGCCGCCAGAACGCCCTCCAACGCAACCAACAAGACGATTGCCTGACGCCACGGTGAGGGATCCCAGGGTTCCAAGAGGACCGCCACTCCCCCGGCAATCGGGATCCAACCGTAGCGACCGCCCTCCCGCAGGGCCGCATGGGTCCCTACCACGGCCACCAGCAGAAGCGTCCAGTTGAAGGACCACCAGGGGTGGGCGGCGCCCAGCCCCGGGCCGCCGCCCATCAGCCGTTCGTTGCCGAACGCGGCGCACAGGACGCCGCCTGCGAAGAGAACCAGCCCCTCCCCGACGACGGTTTCCGGTCCGGTGGCCCATTGACGGCGAACGTTCCGAGGCTGATCCGTCCGTGCTTCGTTGGCTCGTGCCTCGCCTCCTCGTGCCTGATCGTTCCGTGATTCGACACGCGCAGCTGCCTCCCGGCTTCCGTGTTCGGCCAGCCAGCGCGCGTAGGGCACCTTCGCGAGGATGACGGCCGTGCCCTGTACCAGCAGCAGCACCGCGGCAGTCCGGGAAAGTCCGGCGGGGCCCGCGCCCAGTTCGGCGGCCAGCGCGACGGCGGCCATCACCGACGTCGCCCGCCAGGCGTACATGTTGGGGATGCGGTCCCGCCGGAGCCCGAACGCCGCCGCCGCCGCGTAGTAGGCCGTCGCGGCGAGGAACACCAGGACGTAATCGGTCGAAGCCAAGGTGCCAACCAGCAGCAACGCGACCAGCAGGGTGGAGGGCACCAGGTAGCGGTGGGCCGCTGTGAAGGCCACGACGTAGACGTTGGCGAGCCAGCGCGGCCGGGCGGAGGCCGCTAAGGTGGCGACGCCCGCCAGCAGGATCGTGAACATGAAGTACCAGACCAGGCCGCGGTTCAGGACCGCGCCTCCGGACCAGGCCGTGGAGACGAGGAACGTCAGCGACAGTGCCGCCAGCACCTTGCTCTGGAGACGAGCCGCGGCATGGACAAAGGCGGCCGTTCCGACGATCGACGTGGCGAACCAGGCCACGGGCGCGCCGACCGTCATCAGGAGATGCAGGGCCAAGCCCGCCACGGGTATCAGCGCCAGCCCCGTGCCGGTGAAGGCGACCGCCGCCGGCCGCAGTCGTTCGCTGTGCGTGTGCACCGCGAGACCGCCGACATAGAAGGTCGCCGTCAGGAGCAGCAGTCCCGCGAATTTCACGCCCGGCGGGAACGCAATTCCGATGAAGAGGGACGCGGCGGCCACCAACAGCATCGACGCGACGTACAGCGTGATGTTGATGTTGCGGAGCGTTCGGCGCTCCGGATCGACGGGTGCGGGGGCGGCGGGCCCGTGCGCCTCGGCGCCGTCCTTCGGCGGCGGCTCGACGGCGCGGTCGATTGGCCCGGCGCCGGCCGGTTCCCGCCGTAACGAAACCGGCACGGCGCGCGGCTCGGCGGTGCCGTCCTGTGCCGCCCCGCCTTGAACACGCATCGGCTCCAGGCCCCTCTCCGACGGAGCACGATCGCGTGGAGCGCCGTCCGGGAAGGACCGAGCCGGGGAAAAGAAGGTGGCCGCGGCCTCATACCCCTCTTGCCACGCCCGCGCCAAGGCCGCCCGATCGTCGGCCGCAACCGGGGAGGACGATCCGACGTCGGGAAAGAGCGGGCGAGGCTCGGGAACGGAAAGGGAGCGGCGAAGCGCGCGGCGCCCCGCCCACCATCCGATCAGCACGCCGAGTGCCACGAAAACCGCGGGAACCAACAACGCCAACAGCACCAGCTCCATGCGCGGGCCACTCCATTCGTGATAATTAGTCACGACACTAGCCATATTCCGCGATTTGCCCAAGCGCACGTGCGGGCATGTGGACAGGACATGCCCGGCGCCACCCCGGCAGAACGCGGAAGGACCCCGCTGCATAAGCAGCGGGGTCCTTCCGTTGGACCGTCAGGTCAGATCGTCAAAAACTACTTGATGATCTTGGTGACGCGGCCCGAGCCAACAGTGCGGCCGCCTTCGCGGATAGCGAAGCCGAGGCCCTCTTCCATGGCGATCGGCTGAATCAGCGCAACGGTCATCTCGGTGTTGTCACCGGGCATAACCATTTCCGTGCCCTCGGGCAGGGTGATAACGCCAGTCACGTCCGTCGTGCGGAAGTAGAACTGCGGGCGGTAGTTCGAGTAGAACGGGTTGTGGCGGCCGCCTTCATCCTTGGAGAGGATGTAGACGTTGGCCTCGAAATCGGTGTGCGGGGTGATGGAACCCGGCTTGACGATAACCTGGCCACGCTCCACGTCTTCGCGCTTGATGCCGCGAAGAAGCAGACCACAGTTCTCGCCGGCCCATGCCTCGTCGAGCTGCTTGTGGAACATCTCGATGCCGGTCACCGTGGTCTTCTGGACCGGGCGGATGCCAACGATCTCGACCTCGGAGTTGATCGGCAGGGTGCCACGCTCGGCGCGGCCCGTAACAACGGTGCCACGGCCGGTGATCGTGAAGACATCCTCGATCGGCATCAGGAACGGCTTGTCACGGTCGCGGATCGGGTCCGGAACGTGCTCGTCGACCGCGTCCATGAGCTCTTCGACGGACTTGACCCACTCCGGGTCGCCTTCGAGTGCCTTCAGGCCGGAGACGCGCACCACAGGTGCCTCGTCGCCGTCGAAGCCCTGGGCGGAGAGAAGTTCGCGAACTTCCATTTCCACGAGGTCCAGAAGCTCTTCGTCGTCGACCATGTCCGACTTGTTCAGCGCGACCAGCAGGTAGGGAACGCCAACCTGGCGGGCGAGCAGGACGTGCTCGCGGGTCTGAGCCATCGGGCCGTCGGTGGCGGCAACCACGAGGATCGCGCCGTCCATCTGTGCGGCACCGGTGATCATGTTCTTGATGTAGTCAGCGTGACCCGGGGCATCAACGTGCGCGTAGTGGCGCTTCTCCGTCTGGTACTCAATGTGGGAGATGTTGATGGTGATGCCGCGCTGGCGCTCTTCCGGGGCGGAGTCGATAGCCGCGAAATCGCGCTTTTCGTTGAGATCGGGGTACTTGTCAGCAAGCACCTTGGAAATGGCAGCGGTCAACGTCGTCTTGCCATGGTCAACGTGACCAATGGTGCCGATGTTGACGTGCGGCTTAGTCCGCTCGAACTTTGCCTTCGCCACAGGTTCCTCCTAGAACGTATACAGAAGACTTACCCCGCCCACGCGGTTCGTGGGCGAAACTCATGCAAGTCTACTGTGGGCTGGTATTTTTCCTGAAATTGCGGTTTCCGTCAGGCCCCGCTATCGGGCCCCTCAGTCTGCCACGTGGAGGCCGGCCGTCCGGCTGGCGGCCAGCCGGCCTCCACGGTGCCGTTCCCCCGGATGACCGGGATCGCGGCAAGTTGTTGTCGAGGCGACTACTCGCCGCGGTTCTTCTGGATGATCTCCTCGGCGACAGCCTTGGGGACCTCCTGGTAGCTCTCGAACTTCATCGAGTACACGGCGCGGCCCTGCGTCTTGGAACGCAGGTCGCCGATGTAGCCGAACATCTCCGACAGCGGCACGGAGGCCTTGATGACCTTCACGCCGGCGGCGTCCTCCATGGACTGGATCTGGCCGCGGCGGGAGTTCAGGTCGCCGATGACGTCGCCCATGTACTCCTCGGGAGTACGGACCTCAACGGCCATCAGCGGCTCAAGGATGATCGGGGTGGCGCGGCGTGCGCCCTCCTTGAACACCTGCGAGCCGGCGATCTTGAACGCCATTTCGGACGAGTCGACGTCGTGGTAGGCGCCGTCGAGCAGTGTCGCCTTGACGCCCACCATCGGGTAGCCGGCCAGGATGCCGAACTGCATCGCAGCCTGGATTCCCGCGTCGACCGAGGGGATGTACTCGCGCGGAATGCGGCCACCGGAGACGGCATTCACGAACTCGTACGTGGCGCCGTCGGTCGTGTCGAGCGGCTCGAAAGCCATCTGGACCTTGGCGAACTGGCCGGATCCACCCGTCTGCTTCTTGTGGGTGAAGTCGACCTTGTCGACCTTCTTCTTGATCGTCTCGCGGTAGGCCACCTGCGGCTTGCCGACGTTGGCCTCGACGCGGAACTCGCGGCGCATGCGGTCCACCAGGATGTCCAGGTGGAGTTCGCCCATGCCGCCGATCTCGGTCTGGCCAGTGTCCTCGTTGAGGGAGACGGTGAAGGTCGGGTCCTCGGCGGAGAGCTTCTGGATGGCCGTGGAGAGCTTCTCCTGGTCACCCTTGGTCTTCGGCTCGATGGCCACGAAGATCACCGGATCCGGGAAGGACATGGACTCGAGGACGATCGGGGCGTCGACCGCGCACAGCGTGTCGCCCGTGGTGGTGTCCTTGAGGCCGATGGCCGCGTAGATGTGGCCCGCGTAGGCCTCGTCCACGGGGTTCTCCTTGTTGGCGTGCATCTGGAAGAGCTTTCCGATGCGCTCCTTCTTGCCCTTGGTGGAGTTGATCACCTGGAGGCCGGAGGACGCCTTGCCGGAGTACACGCGGATGAACGTGAGCTGCCCGAAGAACGGGTGCGACGCGATCTTGAAGGCCAGGGCCGAGAACGGCTCGTCGGAGGAGGGCGCGCGGGTGAGCTCGATCTCCTCGTTCTTCGGATCGTGGCCGATCATCGGCGGAACGTCCAGCGGGGACGGCAGGTAGTCGATGACGGCGTCAAGCATCGGCTGGACGCCGCGGTTCTTGAACGCGGAGCCACAGAACACCGGGTAGGCGCTGGAACCGATGACCATCTTGCGGATGCCGGCCTTGAGTTCCGCGATCGTGGGCTCTTCGCCCTCGAGGAACTTCTCCATCAGCTCGTCGGAGGACTCGGCAACGGCCTCGACCAGCTGGGCGCGGTACTCGACGGCCTTTTCCTTGAGGTCCTCGGGGATCTCCTGGATTTCGTAGGCGGCACCCATGGTGACGTCGCCCTTGGAGTCGCCGGGCCACACGAGGGCGCGCATCTCGATGAGGTCGACGACGCCGACGAAGTCGTTCTCGGAGCCGATCGGCAGCTGCATGACCAGCGGCTTGGCACCGAGGCGCTTGATGATGGTGTCCACGGTGAAGTAGAAGTCGGCGCCCAGCTTGTCCATCTTGTTGACGAAACAGATGCGGGGCACGTCGTACTTGTCCGCCTGGCGCCAGACGGTCTCCGACTGCGGCTCGACGCCTTCCTTGCCATCGAAGACGGCAACGGCGCCGTCGAGCACACGCAGGGAGCGCTCGACCTCCACCGTGAAGTCAACGTGGCCGGGGGTGTCGATGATGTTGATCTGGTTGTTGTTCCAGAAGGAGGTCACGGCGGCGGACGTGATCGTGATGCCGCGTTCCTTCTCCTGCTCCATCCAGTCGGTCGTCGAAGCGCCGTCGTGCGTCTCGCCGATCTTGTGGTTCACACCCGTGTAGAACAGGATGCGCTCCGTTGTGGTGGTCTTACCGGCATCGATGTGCGCCATGATGCCGATGTTCCGGACCTTCTTGAGGTCGGTGAGCACGTCCAGTGCCACGGTGTCTCCCTTATGTCTGTTGATCCAGTGCGACGGCGGCCGCTCCGCCTTGGCAAGGCGGCCGCCGTCGTACGGAAATCACGGTTACCAGCGGTAGTGGGCGAATGCCTTGTTGGATTCGGCCATCTTGTGCGTGTCTTCGCGACGCTTCACAGCGGCACCCAGACCGTTCGAGGCATCCAGGATCTCGTTCTGCAGACGATCGATCATGGTCTTCTCGCGACGTGCCTTGGAGTAGCCAACGAGCCAGCGAAGGGCCAGCGCGGTGGAGCGGCCCGGCTTGACCTCGACCGGGACCTGGTAGGTGGCGCCACCGACGCGGCGGGAGCGGACCTCGAGGGCCGGGCGGACGTTGTCCATGGCCTTCTTGAGGGTGGCAACCGGGTCGCTGCCGGTCTTCGCCAGTGCGCCCTCGAGGGCACCGTAGACGATGCGCTCGGCGGTGGACTTCTTGCCGTCGACCAGGACCTTGTTGATCAACTGGGTGACCAGCGGGGATCCGTAGACCGGATCGGAAACGAGAGGGCGCTTGGGCGCCGGACCCTTACGAGGCATTACTTCTTCTCCTTCTTGGCGCCGTAGCGGGAGCGTGCCTGCTGACGGTTCTTAACACCCTGGGTGTCGAGGGCTCCACGGACGATCTTGTAGCGGACACCCGGGAGGTCCTTCACGCGGCCGCCGCGGACGAGCACGATGGAGTGCTCCTGCAGGTTGTGGCCGACGCCCGGAATGTATGCGGTGACCTCGATGCCACCGGCGAGGCGAACACGGGCGACCTTACGGAGCGCGGAGTTCGGCTTCTTCGGGGTGGTGGTGTACACACGGGTGCACACGCCACGGCGCATGGGGTTGCCCTTCAGGGCAGGGGCCTTGGTCTTGTTGACCTTCGGCGAGCGGCCCTTGCGGACCAGCTGCTGAATAGTAGGCACTTTCGTGTCCTCCGGTTTCTTGGTTCTGCCGCGCCCTCTGCCGCTCTGCTGGCCGGGGCGTTGCGCTTTTGGTCGTTTTCCTCGCATCGTCTGCGGAATCGACCGTAGGCGTGCAAAAGTGTGGCATCTGTTGCGCAAGTTCCCCGCAACCCGGACCGTGTCCATTTGCCACACATAAAACAATTACTAATACCTTAGCACGCAGGGCCCTGCGCTCCGAATTGGGCTGCCGCACCGCCGCTCCCCCGCCGTGCGCGAACTCGCTGCCGCCGCTCCTCACGGCCGCCGGGCCCGAGATCCGGAACCCGCCGGCCGAAGCCCGCCGTTAAGCGGGCCGTGGCCGGCACCCCCTTGCGGGAGTGCCGGCCACGGCGTGTCGGTTCGGGCCCCGGATGCTACCGGGGACCGGACCTAGCGGAAGTCGCTTCCGAGGTCGTAGTCATCCATCGGGATGGCGTGGAACTCCGGGGACATCCCCGGCTCGACACCTTCGTAGTCGAAGCCGGTGAACGCGCTGGGACCGGTGAAGAGGTTGGCCTTGGCCTCCTCCGTCGGGTCCACGTTGACCTGGGTGTAGCGGTCCAGGCCGGTGCCGGCCGGGATCAGCTTACCGATGATCACGTTCTCCTTCAGACCCAGCAACGGATCCGACTTGCCCTCCATGGCCGCCTGCGTCAGGACGCGGGTGGTCTCCTGGAAGGATGCCGCCGAGAGCCAGGAGTCCGTGGCCAGCGAGGCCTTGGTGATTCCCATCAGCTCGTCGCGGCCGGACGCGGGCTGCTTGCCCTCGGACACGGCCTTGCGGTTCTCGTTGGTGAAGCGGGCGCGCTCGGCCAGCTCGCCCGGCAGCAAGCCGGTCTCGCCGGACTCGATGACCGTGATGCGGCGAAGCATCTGGCGAACGATGACTTCCACGTGCTTGTCGTGGATGCCCACACCCTGGGACTGGTAGACCTCCTGGACTTCGCGGACCAGGAACTTCTGGGCCTCGCGGGGTCCGAGGACACGCAGTACCTGCTTCGGGTCGATGGCGCCGGAGACCAGCTGCTGGCCGACCGCCACGCTGTCGCCGTCGGCGACGAGCATGCGCGCACGGCGCAGCACCGGGTAGGCGATCTCTTCCGAGCCGTCGTCCGGGGTCACCACGATGCGCAGCTGCTTCTCCGCGTCCTCGATGGTGATGCGGCCGGCGACCTCGGAGATCGGGGCGACACCCTTCGGGGTACGCGCCTCGAAGAGCTCCTGGATACGGGGCAGACCCTGGGTGATGTCCTCCGCGGAGGCGACACCACCCGTGTGGAAGGTACGCATGGTCAGCTGCGTCCCGGGCTCGCCGATGGACTGTGCGGCGATGATGCCTACGGCCTCGCCGATGTCCACGGTCTTGCCCGTGGCCAGGGAGCGGCCGTAGCACAGCGCGCACGTTCCGACGACGGACTCGCAGGTCAGCACCGAGCGGACCTTGATCTCGGACACGCCGGCGTTGAAGAGCTCGTCGATGAGGACGTCTCCCACGTCGGAGCCGGCCGGGGCCAGCACCTTGCCGTCGGCGCCGAGGACGTCGGTCGCCAGCGTGCGGGTGTACGCCGAGTTCTCGACGGTCTCGTGCATCCGCACGGTGCCCATCTCGTCGACCGAGGCGATCGGCACGGTCAGGCCGCGCTCGGTGCCGCAGTCGGACTCGCGGACGATGACGTCCTGCGAGACGTCCACCAGACGACGGGTCAGGTAACCCGAGTTGGCGGTCTTCAGCGCGGTGTCCGCGAGGCCCTTGCGGGCGCCGTGGGTTGCGATGAAGTACTCGAGAACGGACAGGCCCTCGCGGTACGAGGACTTGATCGGACGCGGGATGATCTCGCCCTTGGGGTTGGACACGAGGCCACGGATACCGGCGATCTGACGCAGCTGCAGCCAGTTGCCTCGGGCCTTGGAGGTCACCATGCGGTTGATGGTGTTCAGTTCCTCCATGCCGGCGCGCATGGCCTCGGCCACCTCGTCGGTCGCCTTGTTCCAGATGTCGATGAGCTCCGTGCGGCGCTCCTCGTCGGCGATGAGGCCCTTGTCGTACTGCGCCTGCACCTTGAGTGCCTGCTCCTCGTACGGCGCCAGGATCGCGGCCTTGTCCATGTTCGACGTGATGTCGGAGATGGCCACGGTCACGCCCGAGCGGGTCGCCCAGCTGAAGCCGGCGTCCTTCAGGTTGTCCAGCGTCGCGGCGGTGACGACCTTCGGGTAGCGCTCGGCGAGATCGTTGACGATCTCGGAGAGCGTGTCCTTGCCGGCCACACGCTCGACCCACGGGTAGTCGGCGGGCAGGGTCTCGTTGAAGAGGACCTGACCGATCGACGTCTCGATGAGCGCGGGGGCGCCTTCTTCCCAGCCTTCGGGAGCCGGCATCTCGGCGGACGGAACGAAGCCCTCGACGCGGATCTTGACGACCGAATTGAGGTGGAGAACGCCAGCGTCCAGGGCCATGATGGCCTCGGAGGGGGTCGAGAACACGCGGCCCTCGCCCTTCTCTCCGGGGCGCTTCGTGGTCAGGTGGTGCAGACCGATGATCATGTCCTGGGAGGGCAGGGTCACCGGGCGGCCGTCGGAGGGCTTCAGGATGTTGTGCGAGGACAGCATCAGGATGCGGGCCTCGGCCTGGGCCTCCGGCGACAGCGGCAGGTGCACAGCCATCTGGTCGCCGTCGAAGTCGGCGTTGAACGCGGCGCAGACCAGCGGGTGGAGCTGGAGCGCCTTGCCCTCGACGAGCTGCGGCTCGAACGCCTGGATGCCGAGGCGGTGCAGGGTGGGTGCGCGGTTCAGCAGCACCGGGTGCTCGGTGATGATTTCCTCGAGCACGTCCCAGACCTGCGGGCGGTAGCGCTCGACCATCCGCTTGGCGCTCTTGATGTTCTGCGCGTGGTTGAGGTCAACCAAGCGCTTCATCACGAAGGGCTTGAAGAGCTCCAGGGCCATCTGCTTGGGCAGACCACACTGGTGCAGCTTCAGCTGCGGGCCGACGACGATGACCGAACGGCCAGAGTAGTCGACGCGCTTGCCGAGCAGGTTCTGGCGGAACCGGCCCTGCTTGCCCTTGAGCATGTCGGAGAGCGACTTCAGCGGGCGGTTGCCCGGTCCGGTGACCGGACGGCCGCGGCGGCCGTTGTCGAACAGCGAGTCGACCGCTTCCTGGAGCATGCGCTTTTCGTTGTTGACGATGATCTCGGGCGCACCGAGGTCGAGCAGGCGCTTCAGGCGGTTGTTGCGGTTGATCACGCGGCGGTAGAGGTCGTTGAGGTCGGAGGTCGCGAAGCGGCCACCGTCCAGCTGGACCATCGGGCGCAGCTCCGGCGGGATCACCGGGACGGCGTCCAGCACCATGCCCAGGGGGCTGTTGGTGGTGGTCAGGAACGCATTGACGACCTTCAGGCGCTTCAGGGCACGCGTCTTGCGCTGGCCCTTGCCGTTCTTGATGATGTCGCGCAGCAGCTCCGCCTCGGCCTCCATGTCGAAAGTCTCGAGGCGCTTCTTGATCGCCTCGGCACCCATGGAGCCCTCGAAGAACAGTCCGTACTTCTCGCGCAGCTGGCGGAACAGGCCCTCGTCGCCCTCGAGGTCCGCGACCTTCAGGTTCTTGAACCGGTCCCAGACCTGCTCGAGGCGCTCGATCTCGGCGTCGGCGCGCTTGCGCACCTGGGCCATGGTCTTGTCCGCGAAGTCGCGGGCCTTCTTCTTCTCGGCCGCCTTCGCACCGTCGGCCTCGAGCTTGGCGAGGTCGTTCTCCAGGTCGCGGGCAATCGCGGCGATGTCGGAGTCGCGGTTGTCGACGAGCGTCTTGCGCTGCAGGTCGTGCTGCGCCTGCAGGTTCGGGAGCTCCGCGTGGCGGCGGTCCTCGTCGACGGACGTGATCATGTAGGCGGCGAAGTAGATGACCTTCTCGAGGTCCTTCGGTGCCAGGTCAAGCAGGTAGCCCAAGCGCGACGGAACGCCCTTGAAGTACCAGATGTGGGTCACGGGCGCGGCCAGTTCGATGTGGCCCATCCGCTCGCGGCGCACCTTGGCGCGCGTCACCTCGACGCCGCAGCGCTCGCAGATGATGCCCTTGAAGCGCACGCGCTTGTACTTGCCGCAGTAGCACTCCCAGTCGCGGGAAGGGCCGAAGATCTTCTCGCAGAAGAGTCCGTCCTTCTCCGGCTTGAGGGTGCGGTAGTTGATGGTTTCCGGCTTCTTAACCTCGCCGTAGCTCCATCCGCGGATCTCTTCCGCGGTTGCGAGGCCAATGCGCATAAGGCCGAATGAGGATTCGCTGGACATATGGTCCCTGTCTCTCTCGTCTGATTCTTAGAAGAAGTCTGTGCTGGGGCGGACGCTGGTCCGTCCCGGTGGTCTAGTACGTGTCCGGAGGGACGGCGGGGTGCCGGGCATCGCTGCCCGGCTCCCCGCCGGCCGTACTAGACCTCGTCGACGGAGCTTGGCTCGGCCCGTGAAAGGTCGATGCCCAGTTCTTCCGCGGCCCGGAAGACTTCTTCGTCCGAGTCCCGCATTTCGATCGTCGTGCCGTCGGTGGAGAGGACTTCCACGTTGAGGCAGAGCGACTGCATTTCCTTGATGAGAACCTTGAACGACTCCGGAACGCCGGGCTCCGGGATGTTCTCGCCCTTGACGATCGCCTCGTAGACCTTCACGCGGCCGTGGATGTCGTCGGACTTGATCGTCAGCAGTTCCTGCAGCGTGTAGGCCGCGCCGTAGGCCTCCAGGGCCCAGACTTCCATCTCGCCGAAGCGCTGTCCGCCGAACTGCGCCTTACCGCCCAGCGGCTGCTGGGTGATCATGGAGTACGGGCCGGTGGAGCGGGCGTGGATCTTGTCGTCCACCAGGTGGTGGAGCTTCAGGATGTACATGTAGCCCACGGAGACCGGGTCCGGGAACGGCTCGCCGGAGCGGCCGTCGAACAACCGGGCCTTGCCCGAGTTGTTGATCAGCCGGTTTCCGTCGCGCGTCACCGCGGTGTGGTCAAGGAGACCACGGATCTCGTCCTCCGCCGCGCCGTCGAAGACGGGGGTCGCGACGGTGGTGGATCCGGATTCACGCGGGAGGTTCGGAAGGTTCTTGATCCATTCCGGCTCGCCCTCGATCTTCCAGCCCTGCTTGGCGGCCCACGCGAGGTGGATCTCCAGGACCTGGCCCACATTCATGCGGCCCGGCACACCCAGCGGGTTCAGGACGACGTCGACCGGAGTTCCGTCCTCGAGGAACGGCATGTCCTCAATCGGAAGGATCTTCGAGATGACGCCCTTGTTGCCGTGGCGGCCGGCCAGCTTGTCGCCGTCCGTGATCTTGCGCTTCTGCGCCACGTACACGCGGACCAGCTGGTTGACGCCCGGGGGCAGCTCGTCGTCGTTGTCGCGGTCGAAGATGCGCACGCCGATGACGGTTCCCGACTCGCCGTGGGGCACCTTCAGGGAGGTGTCGCGCACTTCGCGCGACTTCTCGCCGAAGATGGCGCGCAGCAGGCGCTCCTCAGGGGTCAGCTCGGTCTCGCCCTTGGGCGTGACGCGGCCGACGAGGATGTCGCCCGCCTCGACCTCGGCGCCGATGTGGATGATGCCGCGCTCGTCGAGTTGCGCGAGGATCTCCTCGGAGACATTCGGAATGTCGCGGGTGATTTCCTCGGCACCCAGCTTGGTGTCGCGGGCGTCGACCTCGTGCTCCTCGATGTGGATCGAGGTGAGGACATCGTCGGAGACCATGCGCTGGGAGAGGATGATCGCATCCTCGAAGTTGTGGCCTTCCCAGGACATAAACGCGACCAGGAGGTTCTTGCCCAGCGCGAGCTCGCCGTTGTCCGTGGAGGGACCGTCGGCGATGATGCTCTGGTACTCCACGCGGTCGCCCTCGGACACCAGAACGCGCTGGTTGTACGCGTTTCCCTGGTTGGAGCGCGCGAACTTCATGATCGGGTATGCGGACTCGGTTCCGTCGTCGTTCAGGACGGTCACGAGGTCCGCGGAGACCTCGTTCACGACGCCCGGCTGGGCGGCGGTGATCGAGTCGCCGGCGTCGACGGCAACGTACTTCTCCATGCCGGTGCCGACCAGCGGCGACTCGGAGGCCAGCAGCGGCACGGCCTGGCGCTGCATGTTGGCGCCCATGAGCGCGCGGTTGGCGTCGTCGTGCTCCAGGAATGGAATCAGCGCGGTGGCCGCGGAGACCATCTGGCGCGGGGAGACGTCCATGTAGTCGATCTCGGTCGGCGGGACGAGCACGGGCTCGCCGCCGCCGCCGCGCTCGCGGCAGAGGACCAGTTCCTCGATGAAGGTCTGGTTGTCCGTCATCGGGGCGTTCGCCTGGGCGATGACGCTCTCGAGTTCCTCGTCGGCGGTCAGGTAGTCGACCTGCTCGGTGACCTTGCCGTCGACGACCTTGCGGTACGGGGACTCGATGAAGCCGAACGCGTTGATGCGCGCGTAGGTGGCCAGCGAACCGATCAGGCCAATGTTCGGGCCTTCAGGGGTTTCGATGGGGCACATGCGGCCGTAGTGCGACGGGTGGACGTCACGGACTTCCATGCCGGCGCGGTCGCGGGACAGGCCACCCGGGCCCAGCGCGGACAGGCGGCGCTTGTGCGTCAGTCCGGCGAGCGGGTTGTTCTGGTCCATGAACTGCGACAGCTGGGAAGTTCCGAAGAACTCCTTGATCGCGGCGACCACCGGGCGGATGTTGATCAGGGTCTGCGGCGTGATGGCCTCGACGTCCTGGGTCGTCATACGCTCGCGGACAACGCGCTCCATGCGGGACAGGCCGGTGCGGACCTGGTTCTCGATGAGCTCGCCGACCGCGCGGATGCGGCGGTTGCCAAAGTGGTCGATGTCGTCGACCTCGACGCGGAGGTCGACGGTCTCGCCGTTGCGCGTGCCCTGGACGGTCTTCTCGTTGGCGTGCAGAGCGACCAGGAACTTGATCATCGCGACGATGTCGTCGATGTCGAGCACGGAGGCGTCGGCCGCGGACAGCGGCTTGTCGACCCCGAGCTTGCGGTTGATCTTGTAGCGGCCGACCTTCGCGAGGTCGTAGCGCTTGGAGTTGAAGTAGAGGTTGTCCAGCAGTGCCTCGGCGGCGTCGACCGTCGGCGGCTCTCCCGGGCGAAGCTTGCGGTAGATGTCCAGCAAGGCTTCTTCCTTGGTCTCCGTCGCGTCCTTTTCGAGGGTGGCGCGGATGGAGTCGTACTGGCCGAACTCCTCAAGGATGCGGCTCTCGGACCAGCCGAGGGCCTTCAGCAGCACGGTAACGGACTGCTTGCGCTTGCGGTCGAGGCGAACGCCGACCTGGTCGCGCTTGTCGATTTCGAGCTCGAACCAGGCACCGCGCGACGGGATGATCTTCGCCGTGAAGATGTCCTTGTCGCTCGTCTTGTCCGGGGTGCGCTCGAAGTAGGCGCCCGGGGAGCGCACCAGCTGCGAAACAACGACACGCTCGGTGCCGTTGATGATGAACGTTCCCTTGTCCGTCATCAGCGGGAAGTCGCCCATGAACACGGTCTGCTGCTTGATCTCGCCCGTGTTGTTGTTCATGAACTCGGCCTTGACGTACAGCGGCGCGGCGTACGTGGCGTCGCGGTCCTTGCACTCGGCCATCGTGTACTTCGGGTCCGCGAACTCGGGCTCCGAGAAGCTCAGGGACATGGTGCCCTGGAAGTCCTCGATCGGCGAGATCTCCTCGAAGATCTCGGCGAGGCCGGAGGTGGACGCTACGCCCTGGATGCCTTCGGCGATGGCCTGCTCGAGGCGGGCCTTCCAGCGCTGGTTGCCCACGAGCCAGTCGAAGCTCTCCGTCTGGAGCGCCAGCAGGTTGGGCACGTCCAGGGGTTCGTGGATCTTTGCGAATGAGATTCGGCCGGCAGCTTCCGCTGTGCGGGCCGAACTAGCGGTTTCTTGATTAGAGGTGCTCGAGGCGACCAAGATGGATCCTTCCACAGACCGTCAGGTTTCCGGCGCCGACCCCCACCCGGGATGAGGAACCCGGGAGACCACCGTTTAATCAAGCCCACCGCTATATGAAGGCCGAAGGTAAAGAGGGAAGACGCAAACTCTCATACTACACTGGCACACCTACCATGTCTAACCCGGGGAAACAAGCGTGTCGACGGGGTGTGGATCCGCGTGCGGACCAAGCGCGCTCCCCCGCCCCCGGGACCGGGGCCGGAATGGTCCGCGACCACCCCGGCCCCGGCCCGGGACATGGGTCCCGCAGCCAGGAGCGGGACCCTGCCCTTAGGACGCGCGCCGCGCGCCCTCCTTCGGTGCCGGTGGCAGCGGGGGTCTGCCACCTCGTCACCTCAGGCTTCGTGGCGCCGCCTCCGGCCGGCGCCGAGTGCCAGGATTCCGGAGAGGAGCAAGGCGAGCGCCACCCACAGAATGGCCTGGATGTTGGCGCCGGTGTTGGGAAGCGGCTCGCCGGACGTCGTGTCCGGGGCGAGCGGCTGTAGTGGCGCCGCGATTCCACAGACCCTCACCGTGGCGGAGTCCGACGCCCCGGTCTCCACCAAGGTCGCCGTGTTCGTGTATTCCCGGCAGCTGCCGGGCTGGGCCGTGAGGTCCAGCGTGTACCCGAACACCTTGGGCTCGCCCTCCGCGTTCCAATCGGCGGTGCCGAGCACCCGGGCCTCCCCGTCGGGGTTCGCCTGGTCGTCGGTCACGGTCACGGTGGCGTTGTGTTCCTCGTCGAGGCGGAACACAACGTCGGCTTCCGCGTCGACGCTCCGCGCCTCCCCGTCCGCGTCCTCCCAGGCGAGCGTGGCCGTGCTTGTGCCGGCGGTGTCCGGTTCGGCGCCGAAGTCGCAGCCGAACGGCAACGCCAGAAGCTCTCCGGGACCGACGAGGATCTCCTTTGCGTCCTCCGCGTCCAGCGCGCACGTTGCGTCGCCGCCGAGTGTGTTCTCCAGGTCCACCGCGATGGACATCGACTTGTAGTCGTTCGGGTTGTGCACGGAGACCGTGCCCCCGAGCGTCCGGGCCGAATCCTCGAAGCCGTCCGGCGTGACCGCGACCGTGTAGGTTGCGGGCTTCTTCCCTGCGCCCATCATGACCGCCTCGTTCCCGGCCGTCTTGTCGATGTCCCACAGGTACGTCCTGTCCATCCCGGCCCACGCGTCGTGCTCCGCGGTCGGATCCGACTCGATGCACACCTCGACGTCCGCCGACGCGCTCTGGTCGGTCTCCTCGAGGCTCGCCTCGTTCGTGTAGTCGACGCAGGTGCCGGCCGTTCCGTCGAGTTCGAGCGAATAGTCGAAGGTGGACGGTTCACCGTCCTCGTTCCACTCTGCGATCCCCAGGATCTCGGGATCGGATGCGGGTTCCGCAAGGTCGTCGAGGACCGTGACCGTGCGGTCGGTTTCCTCGTCGAGTTCGAACTCGACGTCCGCCGTCCCCTCGGCCCGCGCCGTGGCGCCGTCATACGCTTCCCACTCCGCCGTGGCGGTGTTGGTCCCGCCGTACTCCGGCTCCTCATCGAAGTCGCACTCGTAGCCGAAGGTCTCCGAATCGCCCGCGCCGATCGTGGCCTCCCTGCCGCCCTCCACGGTGCATTCGGCCCCGCCCCCGACGTCGACCTCGTCCAACACCGTCACCACGACGTCCTTATAGTCGTTGGGGTTCTCCACCGTGACGCTGCCGGCGAGGGTCCACCCGGAGTCCTCGTAGTCGCCCGGGGTCGCCGTGACCTTGTACTTCGCGGTCGCCCCGGCGCCCTCGACGGTCTCGATTTCGTCCTCCTCCGCCGTCTTGTCGATGTCCCAGAGGTACTGCCGGTCGAAGCCCGCCTCGGCGTCCTTCTCCACCACCAGCGGCGCCTCCGAGCAGAGCTCGACCTCCGCGTCCGCCGTCGGCTGGCGGTGCTTACCGGCACGCCAGTCGCCGCCACCCTGGGTCGCGAGGGACGCGGTGTTTGTGAGCACGCCGCATGTCCCCGGGTCAACCTCGAGGCTCAGGCCGTACCCGAACGCCGTCGCCCGGCCGTCGCTGTTCCACCGTGCGATGCCGAGCAGGCCCGGCGCGTCGAGGTCCACCATGTCGTCGTGGACGGCGACCGTCTTGTCCGTCTCGTCGTCGACCCGGAACCTCACCGGCGCCTGGGCCTCGACCCGGCCGCCGTCCCATTCCACGAGGGCGGTATTGGTCCCCCGGTAGTCGGGCTTGCCCTCGAAGTCGCATTCGTAGCGCAGGACCTTGGTCCCCCCGGGCGCCACGGTCACGGCATCGCCTCCGTCAACGTCGCAGACGACGCCCGCCCCGACGTCCGCCAGATCCCTGACGGCGGCCGTGATGGCGCCCTCCGAGTAGTCGTTCGGGTTGGTCAGCGTGATCTTCCCCTCGAGCTGCCAGTCGCTGTCGCGGTAGCCGTCGGGGATCGCCTCTACCGTGTAGTCGAAGATGTGGGTCCCTTCGGGTCCCGTCTCGACCTTCGTCTCCGACGCGCTCTTTCCGATGTCCCACAGGTAGGTGCGGTCGAAGCTGGCCTTTGCCGTCTTGGCGACGACCAGATCGTCCTCCACACACAGCGTGACGGTTTCCCGGGCCCGGGGATCCTCGCGTTCGGACCCGTCGGGCCCGTCCACGGCGACCCACGCCGTGTTGGTCGAGTCCACGCACGTCCCTGGGACACCCTCGTGCGTCAGCCGGTAGTCGAACTCGGTGGGAACACCCGTGGCGTTCCACTCCGCCTCGCCCAGGAGGGCGGGTTGCGCCGAGCCGTTCGCCTTGTCGTCGTAGACCTTGACCGTCCCGTTGGCGGTGTCTCCCGTGCCGAATTCGACTGGCACGGCGGCCGTGGCGGAGCCGCCGTCCCACGCGACGGTCGCGGTGCCCGTTCCCTTGGCCGCCGGGGCGCCGGTGAAGTCGCAGTCGTAGCGAAGGACCACAACGCCGGTGCCGCCGCCGGTGCGCGCGGGCACCTCGACCTGGAAACCGTCCGCACCGGGATCCGCATCCGCCGCGCCGCCGGGCCCGGTGACGGAACACACCGCGCCGCCGCCGACGTCCACGGATTCGGCCACGGTCGCGGTGATGGCGCCGCCGTCGAAGTCGTTTGGGTTGGTCAGCGTGATCTCGCCGGACAGCGTGTGCCCCGAGTCGGCCGAGCCGGCGGGAGTGGCCGTCACGGTGTAGCCGAACGTCGCCTCTCCGGAATCGGTGACCTCGAGCGTGGTGGCGTCGGCCGACTTGTCGATGTCCCAAAGGTGGGTCCGGTCAAGCTCCGCGGCCGCCGACTGTTCGGCCGCCAAGCCTCCCTTGACACACACCGTGACGGTTTCGTGCGCGTCGTGATCCTCCGTGCCCTCGCCCTCGGCGTCAAGCAGGGCGGTGTTGGTGTGGTCGACGCAGGTGCCCGGAACCCCGGGGAGCGGCAGCGAATACGTGAACTCGGTGCCCTCGCCGTTTTCCGTCCACTCGGCCTCACCGAGGCGGACGGGGGCATCGAGGTTCGAGACCATGTCGTCGAACACCGCGACAGTCCGGTCTTTGACCTGGTCCGCCTCGTAGGAGACGGGCGCCGCCGCAGTGGACGTGCCGCCGTCCCAACGAACATTCGCAGTGTTCGTGCCGGTATAGTCCCCGTCCTCCGGAGTTCCCGTGCACTCGTAGCCAAGCGTTAGGACACCGCTGTGTTCACCGAAGTTGGCGGGGACAACGACCCGCAAGGCGTTGCCGGCGCCCGTGTAAGTGCCGTCGACGGTGCAGACCACGCCGGCGATATCGATCGAGTCGGCCACCGTCGCCGTGATCGCACCTCCCGCGAAGGTGTTGGGGTTGGTCAGCGTGATCGTTCCGGTCACCCGGTGGTTCGAGTCCGTGTAGCCGTCGGGCACGGCGGAGACCGTGTAGTCGAAGTTCGCCGTTTCGCCCTCGTCGACGACGGCCCGCGCCTGTTCGGCCACCTTGAGGAGCTGCCATCCGTAGTCGCGGTCGTAGCGGGCGCTTGCCGTCTTCGTCGCGGTCAGGCCCAGCGTGTCGCAGACAACAACGTCCGCCGTGTCCGTGGGGCCCTCCGCCAGGTTCTCAAGTTCCAAGGACGCCGTGTTGCGGTACGCGGCGCACTCCCCCGGCTTCCCGTCGAACGCGATCGACCGCTCGAACGTGCGCGACCAGTCGCCACGGGGGTACGTGACGTCCTTCCACTTGACGCTTCCGATCACGCCGGGCTCTTGCGTACCCGCGAAGTCGTCGACGACGTCGACCTCATCGTCGATGGAGTGGCGGATCTTGAACGCGACCTTCTCGACGTCGGACGTGGCGCTGCGCGCCCCGCCGTCCCAAGTGGCCGTTGCCGTGTTCCTTCCGGTCGTCGACGCCGTCGCGCCGTCGGTGGTGCACGTGTAGTCGAGCGTCGCCATGGCGCCCGGCGCGACGTCGAACCTTCCGCCGCCGTCGACGCTGCAGGCCAGGCCGTCGATGTCGATGGTGTCCGTCACGGTGCCGCGGATGTCGCCGCCGTCGTACGTGTTCGGGTTGGAGACGGTGATGGTGCCGCCGAGGACGAAGTTGGAGTCCGTGTAGCCGTCGCTCGTGACCACCACGTCGTAGTCCACGGCTGACGTGGAAGCCGTTCCGGTCTCCACGGTGTCCTCCTGGCCCTCGGCCAGTTCCTTGTCGATGTCCCACAGGTAGGTGCGGTCGAAGGTCGCCTCCACCTCCTTGGAAATCTTGGGCGGCGCCTGACGGCACGCCTTGAGGCGATCGGCGTCGGAATCCAGCGCCGGGCCCGTGTCCTCGCCCGCGGCTGAGATCGTGGCGGTGTTGGTGAATTCCCGGCAGGTGCCGGGCTCGTCCACGGTCCAGGTGCGCGTGTAGGTGCGGGACTGCGGTTCCATGCCGCGGGACCAGGTCACCGTCCACGCCGGATCAAACGTGTGGAAGTCGTCCGTCACCACCACCGTGTTGTTGACGGGGGTCTGGCCCCAGGTGCCCAGCGTCACCGGCGCGCGATAGGCGTCGGTGCCGGACGTTGTGCTTGCCCCGGCGGCATCCCACGTTACGGTCGCCGTGTTGGTGCCCGTGTAGTCCGGCTGGCTCTCAAAGGTGCAGACGTACGCGAGCTCCGCCGCCTGACCGGCGGGGATCGTGGTCTGGAAGCCCGCTTCGGGGCCGCGGTCTGCGATCGTCGTGCCGTCGGGCAGCGTGCCGGAGGTGACCGAACAGACGGCGCCGCCGCCGATGTCCGCCGCGTCGGCCACGGTCGCCCCAACGGCCTGCCAGTCGTTCGGGTTCTCGACGGTGATGGTGCCGATCATGGCCCAACCGCTGTCCCGATACCCGGTCCCGTCGTCCGTCGTGCGCGGTTGGACGGTGACCTCGTACTCGACGGCCACCTCTCCGGTCTCCGGATCCGCCGTGTAGGGCCCCGATCCCGTGCGTACCTTTTCCACGTCCCAAAGGTAGGTGCGGTCAAAGCTGGACAGGACGTTTTTCGTGACGGACAGGTCCGCCCCGAGGCACAGTGTCACGTCCTCGCTGGCCGTGCCGGTTCCACCGTCCGCCTCCTTGTAGGAGGCGTCGTTCGTGTATTTCGTGCACGTTCCCGCCACTCCGGGCCAGGCGAGTGTGTACTCGAACGTGCGGGGGGCATCGGACGCGGCGACCACATTGCCTCCGGGCAGCGCAGCCAGGTCGATCTCCCGATCCGTGACGGTGACGGAACCGTCGGTCACGGTGGGAGTGGCGGCCGCGAAATCGTACGACGCCGTGGCGCCCGCTTGTCCGCCGGTCCCGTAGTAACTGGGAGCGTTCCAGGTGGCCGTGACCGGGAAGGTTCCTTCGCTGGCGGCCGTGGTGCCCCTGGGCAGCGAGCATTCGTAGGTGTACGTCGCCCCGCCCGCCGGGACGGTAACGGCACCGGTGACGGGGTCGCCATCGGCATATCCGAGGGTGCAATCGGCTCCGGAAAGGGTGCCCGTCACGGTCACCCCGCCGATCGCCACACTATTGGGGTTCCCGACGACAATCTTCCCCGTGAGCTTGAAGCCACCGTCCTTCGCGGGGCCCGCGTCGACCACCACCCGGTAGCCGAAGCCGACGTTTCCGGTCGCCGATTCGATGCGGTCGACCGGCGCCGTCTTTTCCATGGACCAGTCGTAGTCGCGAACGTAGGAGGGCCGCGCCGTCGTGGATACCGTCAGGTCCCGATAGGTCCTCTTGGTGTTGGTGAAGTTGCACGTCACGCGCGCGCCGTCCGCCACCGGAATGGTCGCCGTGCCGGACTCCAGGTTGGTGGCGACGGTGGCGCCCGTGCAGACAAGGGCAGTCAGCGACCAGCCGGCGGGCAGCGATTCCTCGGAGACTGTGGCGCTGCCGGGCGCCACCGTGTAAGTGGCGCCCGCCGGGAGATTCGTCGCCCCGCTGTCGCCCGCCACGCTGTCGTCGAGCTTGAACTCGACCGTGTCGTCCGTGGCTGGGACCGCCAGGTGGAAGCCGAAGTCGGTGCCGTCGGCGGGGTCCGCATCCTTGACGATCGTCAGCGTCCCGTATTGCACCTGGTTGGCGGAGATCTGGTTGTCCATACTGCCGGTGGCCTTGCAGTTCAGGCTGTCGAGGACAACGTGGTAGGCCGAGCCGTTGATGGACCCGGCGCCCTGGCCGGGCCCGTGGTCCAGCGAGGAGGCGATGTGCGCGCTGAAGAAAAGCTGCGCGCTCTCCTCCTCCGACGCCGTGTCGGCGACGTCGAAAGTCAACTTCACGGTGTCGACCCGATTCTCGCCGGATCCCTCAATCGTCTGGACCCTGACGATCTCGGCCCCGGTCATGGAGAAGTTGTCGAGATAGTCGTAGGCGAAGACTCCGTTGTACTTGACGCGGTAGGTGAAGGTGAGCTCGTTCTCGCCGGGATGAAGGCTCCCAATCCGCACCCGCTGGTGGGTGTAGCCGCCTTCGACGAGCCCCCGCGACAGGTTTCCGTTGGCGAACTCCGTGACGTCCGAACGCTGCAGAAACGAATCGACCTTGCCGGTGTTCGCGTTTGTGTCGCACACCCCGGGAGCGCCCGCCAGGGTTGCCGGTGCTTCCGCACCCACCCCAGCGACTGACTCGGTCGCCGGCGCCGGAGACGCCGCGCGCCCACCGGTTGTGGATCGTGCTCTTGCTTGTTTCTCCGGGCGGTCCGCCTCGGCCAGGGCCGCCGCAGCGGACGCGGGAACGTTGGGCGGCCGGACGGGTGAAGCGGGCGCCACTGCGGGCGACTGTGCGTCCGGCGCGTTGGGCGCCGCCTCCGGTGTGGGGCGCGCCCCGGTGCCCGGCGCGTCCGCAGCGTCCTGCGGTTCACCCGCCTCCACGGCTGCGGGCTCGGCACCGGCAGCCGACGCAACCGCGGATGCCGGCGCCTCGGCGACCACCTCCACCGCGGCGGACTCCCCTACGGGAGGAGCCTCGGCGGCGACCGCGCCCGAGGCCAGCGCCCCGGTCAGCACCAGGGACGACACGGCGATGGCCGCCGTCGTCTTCCTGAACCATCCCCAACGACCGCGAGTCCCGGGAGCGAAAATGCTCCACATGCGCTGCGCCACGACGACCCCAATTCCGGCGGCCCCAAGACCACCACAATCCGCCTGCTGCACCGGTTGCCGGGAGCCCCCAAGGCCCCCGGAACCGCTGCGTTCCCCCAGGCGGTTACTTCCGAGTGTGTTCCCCTGTTTCGACTGCCCCATGAAGGTCAGACGAAAAAACCCGCGCCGGGGCGCGGGTCATTTTGTCAATGCACGTGTTCAACAGGGGACCCTCCGGTGTCAATCGGATGTCATGTGCCACGCCGGCGGGAATCGTCCCTCCCCCAAGCAAGAGACGAGCCGCACACGAGCGTTGCGTTGCGCAACATGTCCGAGTCCCCACGCCCAGATCACCCCCCAGATTCCCCAGATTTTTTGGCTGCCGAACCCCCTCGGCGGCCATGCGAGCACTATAACCATGGCAACGCCGGATAGTGAACCCCCGCGACCTTGGATATGACAAGAATTTTATGTCCCGCATGTCAAATACGGTGTCACAATCGGTGGACACCGCTGGCATCGGATGGGTCGGTCGGAAGCCTCTCCATGGCGTGGTGGGCCCGACGTGGATGTGATGCCCCTCACGCTAGAGTTGGGGCAAGGACAATTTTTCCGAAGGAAAGCGGGCAAATCATCATGGCAACCGAGCGGGATCCCGTCATTGTCGGCGGGGCGCGGACACCTTTTGGCCGGCTCAACGGGCAGTTGGCGGCCCTGAGCGCGGTCCAACTCGGGGCGGCGGCCATTGGCGGAGCATTGGAAAGGGCGGGCGTCCCGGCCGGCGACGTCGATGCCGTGGTCATGGGACACGTGGTTCAGGCCGGCTGCGGCCAGAATCCCGCCAGGCAGTCCGCCATCGGCGCCGGCATCGGTTGGGACGTCCCGACAATCACCGTCAACAAGGTGTGCCTCTCCGGGTTGGCCGCGGTGACGGACGCGGCACGCCAGATCCGACTCGGCGAGGCCGAGGTGGTCGTCGCCGGAGGCCAGGAGTCCATGACCAACACCCCGCATCTGCTGCCCGGAAGCCGGCAGGGTTGGACCTACGGGAACATCACGGCCGTCGACTCCGTTGCGCACGACGGGCTCACCGACGCCTTCGACGGGCAGTCCATGGGCGCCAGCACGGAGGCGAAGAACTCCGTGCTGGGCATCGGACGTGGCGCCCAGGATGCGGTGGCGGCGGCCTCACACGCCCGTGCCGCGGCGGCACGGGACGCCGGCGTCTTCGACGACGAGATTGTCCAGCTGAAGATTCCGCAGCGGAAGGGATCGCCACTGTCGGTCGCGACCGACGAGGGGATCCGGCCCGGCACCACCGTGGAGTCGCTCTCGGGGCTCCGGCCGGCTTTCGACAAGGAGGGGACCATCACCGCCGGCAACTCCTCGCCGCTCTCCGACGGCGCCGCCGCCATCGTCGTCACCTCGCGGGCCTACGCGGAGGCGCACGGACTGGAGATCATCGCGGTCGTCGGCGAACCCGGACAGGTCGCCGGACCGGACAACTCCCTGCACTCGCAGCCGTCCCGCGCCATCGAAGCAGCGCTCTCGCGGGCCGGCTGGACGACGTCGGACCTCGACTTCATCGAGATCAACGAGGCCTTTGGAGCTGTCGCGGTCCAATCGCTGGAGGACTTGGGCTACCCGCTGGAGAAGACCAACATCCACGGCGGGGCCATCGCATTGGGGCATCCGATCGGCGCGTCGGGTGCCCGCCTGGCGCTCCACGCCGCGCTGGAGCTTCGGCGCAGGGGCGGCGGCAAGGCTGCCGTCAGCCTCTGTGGCGGAGGAGGCCAAGGCGAAGCGCTGCTTCTGTCCCGAGAGGCCTAGTACCGGGACTACCGGCGGTGTCGGGCAACGGGCTCCGGCGGTTCCGCGCCGACAGCCCATCTCGGGGAATCATCGTGGCCATGTCGCGTTCGCGGAGGCGGAAGCACTGCCGGCCGGCATCGGTGCGCGCATGGCCGGCATCGGCGGCGCGCGCACCTACCGCGCGGACTTGAGTGCGCGCCGGTCCCAGACCACGCCCTGAGCGGGCTGTGCCGATTCCACACGGGTGGCAAACGCGCGGGCACGCTTGCGATACACCAGCAGGGATTCGACCAGCGAGGTGGTCTTATTGCCCAACGTCCGACCGAAGCGCCGTTCCACGAGACGGTGGACCAGATAGGCGGCGGCACCCACAACGGCGAGAACCAGTCCCAGCACCACGGGTCGCGGAAGGTGGGGGCTGAGGTTGTCGATCAGCCACCAGCCCCACACCTGGTGAAGCAGGTACAGCGGATACGTCAACGCGCCGGCCAGCGCCATGCCCGGGAGGCTGACCCGGCGCAGCGGGGTGAGGGAGAGCAGCGCGATCGCCGCGAAGATGCCGACGACGATCGCCCAATACGCCTGTTCGGGAACCGCATAGCCAACCAGCTCTTGCGCCTCGCGCGCCGCGGAGGCGCCGGTGTGGTGCGCGGCCAGGACAACGTTCAGCAAGAGTACGGCCCAACGGAGCGGAGTGTGACCGAAGCGGTAGAGCAGGAACAGCGCCATGCCGCCAGCGAACAGCGGGGCATACTCAGGCATCAGCGCCTGGGCCGCGAAGTTTCCCGGCGCCAGCGGCGCGGCCAGCGCGGCAACCGGCCAGATGCCCGCGAAGGCCAGCAGCCGTCCCGGCGTCTGCCAACCGAACAGCATCAGCAGCAGCACCAAGGCGTAGAAGCGCAGCTCCGCCCACAGGGTCCAGTAGACGCCGTCGATGTGCGGATTTCCGGTGCCGCCCTGGAGCATGGTGAGGTTGACTACCCAGTCCCAGACGTTCAGGTGGCTGCCGAGGGCGGGCCAAATGAACAGGACCAGAGTGCCGGTGAGCAGGACGGCGACCCAGTAGGCCGGGAACAGCCTGCCCACCCTCGAACCGATGAACTGGGCGGGACTCTTACCGTAGCTGGAGAGCAGGATGACGAATCCGCTGATGACGAAGAAGAGCTGGACTCCCATGTTGCCGAAAACGGTGATGCGGGAGAGCCAGGGCCACGCGTCCTTGGCGGGCTCGACGCCCCAATAGCCGTGATGCCAGGCCGTGTAGTGGTACAGGACCACCAGAAGCGCGGCCGCCAGCCTGAGGCCGTCCAACAGGGCCAGCCGAGGCGCGCGGCGCTTGGTTGCGGGCGCCGCGGCGCGCGTCTTGAGTTGGGGTTCGCCGCCGGGGGCGGAATCGGTCGTCTCGTTGCTGCGGGGCGTGGGCCGCTCCGTGCTGATCGTGGCTGTGATTCCTCCGCCCTCCCTTCAGGCACCTGCTTGCGTTACCTATTCGTTACCATTCAATATAGCCCAAGCTTCGGGCCCTTTGCCCGCCACTGGGACGAAGGCCACCTTTCGCAGGGAATTCACAGGGCCGCCGCGCGCGATACGTGCGCGCATGCCATCCTCGCCACGCGCGATACGCGCGCTGATCGCGATACGTGCGCGAATGTGCTCTTGCCCCCGCGGAAACGGGCACGCAAAAGCCCCGCCCACCTGTGGTGGACGGGGCTTTCGGGAAGCAGTCGTTGACTACTTGACGGTGACCGTGGCGCCGGCGGCCTCGAGGGCCTCCTTGGCCTTCTCTGCGGCTTCCTTGGTGGCGCCTTCGAGGACGGCCTTCGGGGCGCTGTCGACAACGTCCTTGGCTTCCTTCAGACCCAGCGAGGTAAGCGCGCGGACCTCCTTGATGACTGCGATCTTCTTGTCGCCAGCCGCCTCGAGGATGACGTCGAATTCCGTCTTCTCCTCCTCGGCCTCGGCTGCGCCACCGGCGGGGCCTGCAACGGCAACGGCGGCGGCGGTGACCTCGAAGGTCTCCTCGAAGGTCTTAACGAACTCGGAGAGCTCGATGATGGTCATTTCCTTGAATGCTTCAAGGAGCTCTTCAGTGGTGAGCTTCGCCATGGGGTGGCGTCCTTTCCCTGGGGCGGCGCCACGAGGCGCCGCGAGATTTTGGTGGGGTGAAAAAGCCCTTAGGCTTCTTCGGTGGCAACTTCGGCAGCGGGTGCTTCCTCGGCCTCAGCGGTAGGAGCTTCGGCCTGGGCCGGGGCTGCGCCACCTTCTTCTTCGAGCTTGATACGCAGCGCATCGATGGTGCGGATGGCGGCGGCGGCGGGGGCCTTGAGAATGCCGGCCACGCGGGCCAGCTGGAACTCGCGGGACTCCAGAGCGGCCAGAGCGGCCACCTCGCTGGCGTCCATGGCCTTGCCCTCGAAGTAGCCGGTCTTGATGACCAGCTGGTTGTTCGACTTGGCGAAATCCGTGAGGCTCTTGGCCGCGGCAATCGCATCGCCCTTGATGAAGGCGATGGCGGTCGGGCCGGCAAGCTGGCCATCGAACGCGTCGATGCCCGCTTCCTTGGCTGCGATACCCGTCAGAGTGTTCTTCACAACCGCGTACTTGGTGTCCTGACCAAGCGAGCGGCGCAACTCCTTGAGCTGTGCAACGGAAAGCCCACGGTATTCGGTCAGGACAGCGGCGTTCGACTCCTTGAAGTCGGCAGTGATTTCCTCAACTGCGGAAACCTTGATCGGCGTTGCCATAACCCTCCTTCCGGGGATTGATTCTGAGCCGGTATCCCGGTCCCGAGGCCTGGTGGCCTACACACAAAAAACGCCCCGTGCAGATGCACGGGGCTTTACCTTCGGGTTCCGGTCTAGCCGGAAGCCATGGGTCAAGTTCGTTCACCTGCGTGGGCCGCCCTTTGTGAGGGACTTTCGGATGATTCCCCGCACAAGGCAAGGAAGTACATCGACCGACGGTCTTTGGTTATTACAGCGTACCGCGCCAGGGAGGAGGCGCCAAATCGACCTTAACGGCGAAACCGAGCCGCTCCGCGCCACTTGGGGGACGGCGGGAGCGACCCGGCTTCAATTCGCTACGGTGCGGCTTGGGGGAACGCACCGTAGCTGTTCATCGCACCGGATAGCTTGGGGAACATCTCCGGCACGGACGACGCGTTGCCACGTCACTCGACAGAATCATCTGCCGACAAGTCAAGATTAGCAGTGCATGGGTCCCCTGTGGCAACCACATTCTGTGGATTCTTCCGGGTTTTTTTCTCCCAGGCCCCCTCGGACTGGGCGCCCCGGAAGCCCATGGACACGTTAATGGCCAGCATGTGCGCGTTTTCCTCGGCATTCCACGTGTAGATCCGCCGAACCGTGGGCCAGGCCTCCCGGATCCTGACGAAATTCGCCGTCTTGACGAGCAGCCCCAACTTGTGCCCACGGTGCCCCTCCAGAACCAGCGTGTCCTCCTGGAAAGCTGCCTCCGGGGTGTCGCGGGCGACCTCGAGCGCGGTGAACGCCACCAACTGCCCCGTCCCCCGGTGCACCGCGCACGAATGGACGGTAAAGCAATCCCGCCGCGACGCCCGCTCTTCGGCCACGCGTAGCCGCGCCTCGTCCCACACCGACTGGTCCCACTCGAGCCCCCCGGCCGGCGTGTCCGTGTCCATCTTCTCGATCATGCGGCAGTATCCCTCGACCGCCCACCCGGGCACGGGACCGACCCAGCCGACGACGTCGTACTCACCGTCCGACGCCCGCTTGGCCTCCAGCGCCAGCGCGTCGACCCGCCGGGCACTGGAGACGACATCCAGCCGGCTCACGCGTTCCACCTGCCGCAGGTCCATGCCAAGCGCGCGGGCAAACCGCGTGGCCGGAAGGTCCTCGGGGACCGCCCCGTCCCCCTTCGACGGCAACACAGCGCCGCCGCCCGGCAATCCGCCCGACTCGCGGCCGGGGAGCGGCGGGAGCGGATAGTTGACCCAAGAGTTGAGCTTCTCCCTGCCACGCCGCGCGGCCTCGGCCTCCACCTCGCGGAACAGCCGTGTTCCGATACCGCGCCGCCGTGCAGCGGGAGCGACGGCGATGTCGACGATCGCCATGTCCGTATTCTCCGCGAGGGGAAGCCACACGGACGCCGTCCCCAGAATCCTGCCGTCCACGTCTCCGCGGGCAACGCAGCGAACCTGCATCCCGTAGTCGCTGGGCTGGGCGCGCTCCAACCTGCGGGGAGCACTTTCGCAGAAGTCCCGGTGGCCGAGCACCTCCGCCAAGGCGTGGTCCTCGAGCGTTGCGGCCGCCGCGTAGTCCGCTCCCCCGTCCGCGGCGAGCGTGGCGGGCAGGGGAAGCCATTCGATGCGGATGCCTTCCATGGCCCGCTCCCGTCTGAATTGTTCCGGCCTGGGGAACGTGACCCGGACGGGAAAAGTGATTGACTTACCCCAATCAGAGTAGGGGCGAACGGCGGCGACCGCAATGGCGGCGCGGGAACGCGGGCGGGCGGACGCCCCTGCGGCTCACGCCCGCACGAAGATCGCGGTGGCATTCCCGGAGTCGACGCCGGTTTGGCTGATTGCCTGAATCATGAACCAGTAGAAATGTCCCCTAGTGACGCCTTTGTCGAGCCAACTTTGGGTGGTCGAGCCCCGGCGGACCACGGCGCGCAGGTAGGTGCCCGTCGACTGGATGTGGGGCACAACCGATCCGGTAGATTCCCAGCGCCAGATGGCGATCAGCCGCGCCGGCTCACCGGTGCCGCCGGACGTCCACGTGAGCCGGACGCCGGTCCCGTCCCAGACAGCTCCCCGGATCACGGGCGTGAACGGCCGGGTGGCCCGGAGGTTCGGCATGGGAACGGGCAGCGCGCGCCGGGCATAGTGTGCCACGGCCAGGATTCCGACGGCGTTGAGCTTGTTGGCCCTGAAGGCCGTGGTGTTGTAGAACGCCTGGCCCGCAACGGCCGGAACGGAGCGGCACTTGGCGATGTGGTCACGGAGTTCCGCTGGATCCCGCCACGCCGCGGTGGCGGGATCGCCCACGCGGTACGCCGCCTCCCCGGTGTAGAACCGAACCCTTGTCCCGGCCACCTGGGCGGCCCACCAGTTGACGAGCACATCGTAGTTCGCGGCCGGGAAACCCTGGTGCCAGTACAGCTGCGGCACTATGTAGTCCACCCAACCCTCCTTGACCCACCGGCGGCTGTCCGCGTAGAGGGCCGAGTAGCTTTCCAGCCCGGAAGTGGCCGACCCCAGGGAACTCGAAGTCCTGTTGCGCCAGATCCCGAACGGGCTGATCCCGAATTGGACCCGCGGCTTCGCCGCCCTGATCGCGGCCCGGGTGTCGCGGATGAAGACGTTGATGTTGTTCCTCCGCCAGTTGGCGACGGATGTGAAGGAACCCTTGTGGGCGGCGTATGCGGCGGAGTCCGGGATGGCCGCGCCGGCCACCGGATACGGGTAGAAGTAGTCGTCGAAATGGACGCCGTCCACGTCGTAGCGCTTGACCAGGTCGACCACCACGCCGCGTATGTACGTGCGCACCGCCGGGATACCGGGGTTGTAATAGCGGCGTCCGCCGTACGCGAAGCTCCACGTGGGATGCGTGCGCGCGGGGTGGCCGACGACGACGGAGTCGAGACCCGGTTGCATCGAGACGCGGAAGGGATTCACCCAGGCGTGGAGGGCGAGGCCGCGGGCGTGCGCCTCGGTGACGGCGAACGCCAGCGGATCGTATCCCGGGCTGCGCCCTTGGACGCCGGTGAGGTACTTCGACCACGGCTCCCCCAGCGCCGACACCCACATGCGGTCGGCCGCGGGGCGCACCTGGAGCAACACGGCGTTGAGGTTCCGGGCCACCGCGAGGTTCAGGATGGAGCGCAGCTCCGCCTGTTGGGCCGCGGCGGTGAGTCCCGTGCGGGACGGCCAGTCCACATTCACAACGCTTGCGGTCCACAATCCGCGGAACTCGGAACGGGGGTAGGTCCGCGAGGTTGCGGTATTGCGTCCGGACACGGTGTAGACCCGGTTCCGCACGACGGCGGCGGGCAGTGCCGCGGCGGCCGGGGCCGCGGAACCCGGCCCTGCGGCCACGGCAAGCCCCGCTAGCGTGGCCAGGGAGGCGGTCAGCACCGTCCGCCGGGTTGGTTCGGCTCCGCGGGCCAATCGGTTGTTTCCCATGGGTGCTCCCGCACTTCCACGCCCGGGACACACGAACCCCGGGGAGATCGTGCCCCCACGGTACGCCCGCCAGGTACGGCGCAGTAGTGTCGCGCGGTCACGGTTCGGCACCAAAGGCGGGCGCTCGGCGCAACGCCGCGGAAAGGGAAAGGGACCCGCCCGGCTGGTGCCGGACGGGTCCCTGATCCTGCTGTCTCGGGGGAACTAGCCCTCGATGACGACCTTCGTGACGTTCGGGTCGACTTGGATGCCCGGGCCGAACGTGGTGGCCACGGTGGCCTTCTGGATGTAACGGCCCTTGGAGGAGGACGGCTTCAGGCGAAGCACCTCTTCCAGGGCGGCGGCGTAGTTCTCGGCCAGCTTGTTCTGGTCGAAGGAAACCTTGCCGATGATGAAGTGGAGGTTGGAGTGCTTGTCGACGCGGAAGTCGATCTTGCCGCCCTTGATGTCGTTGACGGCCTTGGCCACGTCCATGGTGACCGTTCCGACCTTCGGGTTCGGCATCAGGTTGCGCGGGCCGAGGATCTTGCCCAGGCGTCCGACCTTGCCCATGAGGTCCGGCGTCGCCACGGCGGCGTCGAAGTCGGTCCAGCCGCCGGAGATCTTCTCGATCAGGTCGTCCGAGCCGACGAAGTCGGCGCCGGCAGCGATGGCGGCCTCAGCCTTGTCGCCGTTCGCGAAGACCACAACGCGGGCGGTCTTGCCCGTGCCGTTGGGCAGGTTGACCGTGCCGCGGACCATCTGGTCCGCCTTGCGCGGGTCGACGCCCAGGCGGAATGCGACCTCGACGGTGGAATCCGTCTTGGCCGAACCGGTCTCCTTGGCCAGGTTGATTGCCTCGACCGGCGAGTAGAGCTTGTCGCCGTCGATCTTGGCTACAGCTGCCTCGTATGCTTTGCTGCGCTTTGCCATCTGCTTGTTCTCCTTATGCAGTCGTGGTCCGTATGGGTCGCGCTCGACCCTGCCACTGCGACGGCGGTGGCGCGCACCGGGCGGTGCGTTTCGCCGTCGTTCTTGGATGATTGGTGTGCTTCCCGAGGGAGGCGGGTGTTGCTGGTTAGCCTTCGACCGTGATGCCCATGGAGCGGGCGGTGCCGGCGATGATCTTGGCCGCGGCCTTGATGTCGTTGGCGTTGAGGTCTTCCATCTTGGTCGTCGCGATCTCTTCGACCTGCGCCTGGGTCAGCTTCGCAACCTTGTCGGTGTGCGGGGTGGCGGAACCCTTGGCGACGCCTGCGGCCTTCTTGATGAGCTCGGCGGCCGGCGGGGTCTTCGTGATGAACGTGAAGGAACGGTCCTCGTAGACCGTGATCTCAACAGGGATCACATTGCCGCGCTGTGCTTCAGTCGCGGCGTTGTAGGCCTTGCAGAATTCCATGATGTTGACACCGTGCTGACCAAGTGCCGGACCGATCGGCGGTGCCGGGTTGGCGGCGCCTGCCTGGATCTGCAGCTTGATGAGGCCGGTGACCTTTTTCTTCGGGGCCATTTCGGGTCCTTCTTCTCATTGCGGTTCCCGCCGCACAGGAGCGTGCACCGGGGGTTTGGCCGCCGTGGCGCGGCGGCCGGATCGTCCCCTGTCCGGTAAAGCGGCCGGCGCGGGACGAAGACTGGAGGAGCTACTGGATCTTGGTGACCTGGTTGAAGGACAGGGTCACCGGGGTCTCGCGTTCGAAGATCGAGACGAGGACCACCAGCTGCTGGGATTCGAGCTTGATCTCGGAGATCGTCGCGGGCAGCGTCTCGAACGGGCCGTCGTTGACCGTGACGGACTCGCCGACGGCGAAGTCGACGTTGACCTGGGTGATCGGTGCGCGGCCGGGCTTGCCGGACTCGGAAGGCTCTGCCGTGACCACGGTGTGCTCCAGCATGGAGTAGACCTCGTCGAGGCTCAGCGGCACGGGATCGTGTGCGTTGCCCACGAAGCCCGTGACGCCGGGGGTGTGGCGCACGGCGCCCCACGAGGCGTCGGTCAGTTCCATGCGGACCAGCACGTAGCCGGGGATGCGGACACGGCGGACGATCTTGCGCGTGGTGTTCTTGATCTCCACGACCTCTTCCATCGGCACCTGGATCTCATAGATGAAATCCTCCATGCCGAGGGTCTGGATGCGGGTCTCGAGGTTCACCTTCACGCGGTTCTCATAGCCTGCGTAGGAGTGGATGACGTACCAGTCGCCGGGCTGGCGGCGCAGCTGGGTGCGGAAGGCCTCCAGCGGATCAACCTTGGGCTCTTCGCCCTCGGCGGACTCGTCGGCGCCTTCGGGGGCCTCTGCGTCGTCCGCCTCGTTGTCGTCGTCGTCCGACTCGTCGTCGTCGTAGTCGTCCGACTCGTCGTCGGCGTTCTCCTGCTCGGAGTCGGCGGCCTCAAAGACCACCTCGGTGTCCGCGGCGTCGGAGCCCGCATCGTCGGCGACCTCGACGTCCTCGGAAACGACGGAATCGGCCGGCGCCTCTAGGGCATCGGCCTCGGTTGCCTGCTCAACGACGTCGTCGTTGGCCTGCGCTTCGAGTTCCTGATCGGACACTGCGGTTCCTGCTTTCATTGACTGGTACACCAGAACTATTCAACGGCGGCGCCGTCCTGAGGGGATGGGCGCGCTGGGGCTACTGCTCCGGCTTGTCCGTAAAGACGAAGATCGAGCCGTTTCCGATCACGAAGTCCAGCGCGCTGACAATCAGCATCACCAGGACGACGAACCCGAGAACCATCAGCGTGTAGTTGACCAGTTCGCTGCGGGTCGGCGTGACGACCTTCTTCAGCTCGGCGATCACCTGGCGGAAGAACAGCGCGAGGCCGGCAAAGATGCCGCGCTTCGCGGGCTTCTCGCCCCTCGGCGCGCCCTGTGAGCTGCTAGCAGCCGTTTCGGTCACTGTGCCTCGTTTCGCGTTCTGCCGTATGGAAACAATCACGGTGCACCGCAGCCTTTCGACCGCAACACACCGTGACGTGGATTTCGCCGAGCACGCCACGCTGTTCGCGTGGATTGCCACTGCGCAGGGCAGACAGGACTCGAACCTGCAACCTGCGGTTTTGGAGACCGCTGCGCTACCAATTGCGCCACTACCCTTTGGGCTTGAATCCCCCTGAACCTCACGAACTTGCGGGCAAGCGCGCTTCATCAGGGCGTATTCGAACACCGAGGAAACAGTCTACGCAATCGGTTCGCACAAGTCGAACCGGCCCCGCGGGAAGCTCCCGCCACACGGACGAGGCGCCGAAACACCCCGGCACGCGTATGTGTCCGGCCGCTTCCGCTTGGCTAAGCTTGGGGCGTCAGGCGCACGCCCCCCGACTCCCAGGAAGCGACACCATGCCACGCATCTCCCGACGCATCGGGTCCATTGCAGAATCCGCCACCCTCGCCGTCGACGCCAAGGCCAAGGCCCTGAAGGCGGCCGGGCGGCCTGTGATCGGCTTCGGCGCGGGGGAACCGGACTTCCCCACGCCGGACTACGTCGTCGAGGCCGCCGTCGCCGCGGCAAGGGACCCCCGGTTCCACCGCTACTCCCCGGCCGCCGGGTTGCCCGAGCTGAAGTCCGCCATCGCGGCGAAGACCATGCGGGACTCCGGCTACGCGATCGAGGCCTCGCAGGTCCTGGTCACCAACGGCGGCAAGCAGGCCGTGTACAACACGTTCGCCACGCTGCTGGATCCGGGCGACGAGGTCTTGGTGCCCACCCCCTACTGGACCACGTATCCGGAGGCGATCCGCCTCGCCGGCGGCGTTCCCGTGGAAGTCTTCGCCGGCCCGGAGCAGGGGTACCTGGCCACGGTCGACCAGCTGCAGGCCGCCGTCACGGAGAAGACGAAGGTGCTGCTCTTTGTGTCCCCGTCCAACCCCACGGGGGCCGTCTATCCGCCGGAGCGGGTCGCGGAGATCGGCCGTTGGGCGGCCGAGCAGGGACTCTGGGTCGTCACCGACGAGATCTACGAGCACCTGACGTACGACGGCACCGAGTTCACGTCCATCGCCACGGCCGCGCCCGAGCTCGCCGACCGCGTCGTCGTCCTGAACGGCGTCGCCAAGACCTATGCCATGACGGGCTGGCGCGTGGGCTGGATGGCGGGGCCGGCCGACGTCATCAAGGCCGCCACCAACCTCCAGTCGCACTCGACCTCCAACGTCGCCAACGTGTCGCAGATGGCGGCCCTCGCCGCGGTCTCCGGGCCGTTGGACGCTGTCGCCCAGATGCGTTCGGCGTTCGACCGCCGCCGCAAGGCGATGGTCGCCGCGCTGAACTCCATCGACGGCATCGAGTGCCCCGTCCCGCAGGGCGCGTTCTACGTCTATCCGGACGTGCGGGGGATCCTGGGCCGCGACATCGACGGCGTCCGCCCGGCCACGTCGGCCGAGCTGGCCGCCCTGATTCTCGAGAAGGCCGAGGTGGCGATTGTTCCGGGCGAGGCCTTCGGCCCGTCCGGATTCGTTCGCCTGTCCTACGCGCTGGGCGACGCGGACCTGGCGGAGGGTGTGGGCCGCATCCAGGAACTTCTCGGCCGCGCCAAGTAGCGCCCCGCAACCCCGCGGGAGGGCGTTCCGGCGGCCCGGTGGGCTACAGGATCCTGCGGTCCACGGCCCAGCGTGTCAGCTCGTGGCGGTTGGAGAGCTGCAGTTTGCGCAGCACCGAGGAAACGTGCGTCTCCACGGTCTTCACGGAGATGAAGAGGTCCTTGGCCACCTCCTTGTAGCTGTAGCCGCGCGCGATCAGCCGCATGACCTCGAGTTCGCGCGCCGACAGCAGATCCAACTCCTCGTCGGCGCTGACGGCCGCCTGGGTGCCGAACGCGTCGAGCACAAAGCCCGCCAGCCGCGGGGAGAAGACCGCGTCCCCGCCGGCGACCCGTTCCACGGCGTCTGAGATCTCCCTCCCCGAGGCCGATTTGGTGATGTAGCCGCGCGCCCCGGACCGGATGACGGTCACCACGTCCTCTGCCGCGTCGGAGACGCTCAGCGCGAGGAACTTCACCTCGCCCAGCAGGCCGGCGCACTGGGCCAGGACCTCGGCGCCGCCGCCGCCACGGCCGCCCGGAAGGTGGACGTCCAGGAGCACGACGGCGGGGCGCAGCTCCTGCACGGCGCGGACGGCTCCCTCGACGGTCGCGGCCTCGCCGACGACGCGAATGCGTTCGTCAAGGTCCGCCTTGAGACCGGAGCGGAAGATGGCGTGGTCGTCGACGACAACGACCGTGATCGGTTCTGTCATGGCATGTCCCTACTGGTTGTCTTCGGAAGCGGTGTGCGGCATGGACAGGTGGACCTCGGTGCCTCCGGACCCGCTGCGGATGCTGGCTGAGCCGCCGTTGCGCCGCATCCGACCCACGATGGATTCGCGGACGCCGAGGCGGTCCTCGCCCACGGCGTCGACGTCGAATCCGCCGCCGCGGTCGCGGACAAAGACGTCCACCCCGTCGGCGCGGGCCTCGACATACACGGCAACCGTCCCTCCGGCGTGCTTCGCCGCGTTGAGCATGGCCTCGCGCGCCGCCTGCAGGAGGGCGTCGTGGCCGGGAAGTCCCGTCAGCTGCCCCACGGAGACGACCTCGATGGTGGCCGCGTGCACGTCCTCGAGGCGCGCCGCCTCGGCCCGGACGGCCTCGGCTATCTCGCCCTCCACCACGGCCTCCTGACGGTAAAGCCACTGCCGCAGCTCCCGCTCCTGGGCGCGGGCCAGGCGAAGAACCTGGCCCTCGTCGTCGGCGCGCTTCTGGATCAGGGCCAGCGTCTGGAGCACGGAGTCGTGGAGGTGCGCGGCGATCTCGGCACGCTCGGCGGCGCGCACCCGCGAGGAACGTTCGGACACGTAGTCGCGCCAGAATCCCAGCCCCCACGGCAACAGGACCAATACGACGCCGGCCAGCACCGCCAGCGAGACGAGCGCGCCGGACCACATGGACTCCCAGGACACCGCGCCGGAGATCAGGAACACGAGCCCCGTGACCACCAGCGCCATGCCGCCGATCAGGCGCGCCAGGCCGGCCGCCCGGTCGGCCCCGGCCCGGCGGCGCAGGCCCTCCCGGCGCACGGCGTCGAGCTGGATCCACGCGAGAATGGCCCCGGCCACGATCACCAGCGTCGGCCAGACCAGATGCCACGCGATGGCGACCCCCTGCAGCTGGGCGATCAGCAGCACGCCCACGACCAGGAGTCCGGACCCGACGAGGACTTCTCGGCCCTCGAAGCGCACCCGCCCCCGCGCGTGGGTCCGGGCGGCGCGCTCGGCCCGCAGGTTGCGGGTAATCGAGACGGGCTCGCCGGCGGCGGAGCGTGCGGCCTCCCGCGCCGCGTCCTCTTCGCTGGGCACGAAGATCCACAGCCACGCGTAAAGCAGAATCCCCGCGCCTCCAAGCAGGGACGCGAACGCCATGCAGATGCGCACAACGCGGACTTCCAGAGCCAGGTGTACGGCGAGTCCCGCGCAGACGCCCGCCAGTACGCGCGGGCCCCCGCGGACCAGCGGGGGGCGGAAAGGTTCTGCGCTCATGATCCAATCCAAGCACGCCCAGGGGCCGGCGGCCCACGATCCGGGGTCCAACCAGCGGATGTTCAGGGACGGTTCAGGGTCGACCCCCATAGCGGCGCCGCCGGCACACCGGAAGCATGGTTGGTATGAACAACGCACCTGTTGAGAACCCCTTCTTCCGCTGGGTCCGCGGCCTGGGCGTGCAGCGCAGCGCGAACCGCTGGATCGGCGGCGTGGCCGGCGGACTCGGCCAACGCTTCGGCATCGATCCCATCCTCGCCCGCGGCATCGTCCTGGTCCTCGCCGTGTTTACCGGCGTCGGCCTCCTGCTCTACGGGCTGGCGTGGGCGCTCCTGCCCGAGCCCGACGGCCGCATCCACGCACAGGAGGCGGGGCGCGGTCGGTGGACCTCCGGCATGACCGGCGCCCTGGTCTTTTTCCTGCTGGGCACCTTCGGCCGTCCCGGCCCCTTCGACGGCTGGTCCGGCGACGGCCGGTGGAACTCCTGGTGGGGCGGCACCTTCTGGGTCCTGGCCATCATCGGCGGCGCCATCTGGTTCTCCGTCGCGCGCGGCAAGCGGCGCGGAGACGAACCGGTCGGCAACTCCGGCGCCGCCCACGGCGCCGGCCCCGGGGGCCACGGCGAAGCGGGAGGCTACCCGGCGTCGGGCGCGCCGTTCCCCTCCGCGCCGTCCGGGCAGCACGGCGACGCCTACCGGGCCGACGCCGGCCGGGGCAGCGACCCGTCCGAACCCGCCGAGGGCACCCACCCGGGGACCGGCGCCGCCTCCGCCGACAGCGACAACGCCACCGCCCCCATCGACGCGTGGGGAGGCACCTACCCAACAACACCCATCGACACCTCGACTGGCACCTACCCCACCGCCCCGATCGGCTCCGCGCCCTCGGGATACGGTTCGCACGCCTTCGTCGGCGGAGCCGCGCCGCGCACCGCCCACGCGCCCGGCGGCCCGTCCGACGCGCCCCGGCAGCAGGCGCCGGAGCGCACCGGAAACCCCCTGCCCGGGCACACCGCGGCGATTGTCCTTGGTGTGGCCATCCTGGTCGCGGGCACCACGGTGCTGGCCTCCATGCTCGGCTGGATCGACCTTGGCGGGCACGCCGCCGCGGTCACGCTGGCCGCCGCGCTGACGGTCGTCGGCTTCGGGCTGGTCGGCGCCGCGCTCAGGCGCCACAGCGGCGGCGCCCTGACCGGTTTCGCAATCGCGCTGCTCGTGCCCACGCTGGTGTTCGGGGGCGCAGCCGTCAACCGCTCCGCCGATGCCAGGTGGTTCGGACCGGTCCAGGTCCACGAGGGCAACGAGTACACCTACGTGTTCAGCGACGCCACGCTGGACCTCAGCCCACTGGGCGAGGATCTCCGGGCGGATACCGCGGTCACCATCAGCAATGTCTTCAGCAGCCTGGATCTCACCGTCCCCGACAACGTGCCGGTGGTCATCCACGGAGACAGCGCCTTCTACTCCATGGAGGTCGCCACGGATACCGGAACAACCACCTATTCGGGCATCGGCAGCGACGACGGGGTTCAGGTGAACCCCGACGCGACCGGCCCCACGCTGACCATAGAAATCAACGGCGCCTTCAACAGCGTCGACGTAGCGACCAAGGAGGTAGCGCCGTGAGCGAACCGACCAACCACATCCAGCGCGGGGAGCCCGCGTACGCGGCGGACACGGAGGCGTCAACCTCGGACGGCACCTTCGGGACAACGGACACCACCGAAAACGAACCCGTGGCCCGCAAGGTCCCGGTGGGCACCCTGGTCTTCGGGCTGGTGCTAGTCGCCGTCGGCCTCATTCTCCTGGCCGGCATCCTCTACGGCCTGACGCTGGACCCCGGCGTCGTCGCCGTCGGCATCGTTGTGGGGGCGGGCCTCCTGCTCATTGTCGGCGGACTGGTGGCCGGGCGCAGATCCGCCGGCACGGGGACCTGATTCCGCCTTCGAACGCCCAACTGTCACTACCGGCCAACACGTGAAAGGCTTCACCCATGGACAAGTTCTACGCAACCCTCCGATCAATCCCGCTCCGCCGGGGCCCCAAGCGCATCCTGGGAGGCATCGCGGGCGGCATCGCCGACAAGACCGGATGGGACGTGACGCTGGTTCGCATCGGCGTGCTGCTGAGTTTCCTGCTCCCATTCATCGGCGTCGGACTGTACCTCGTGCTCTGGCTGCTCATCCCGCTCCACGACGACTCCATCGCGCTGGAGCGCCTGGTCGGCGATCGCCGCTAGCCACCTCCTTCCCGGGGCCCCGCCACCGGCGGGGCCCCGCTGCGCGTGGTGGCCGTCACCCTGCGCTCTTGCTAGCATCGATTCCCGGGCCCAGAGACGTGCTCCCTCCAGGTCCCGCCGTGCGGGACGAGCACCAGACGAAAGCTGAGCACGCATGCGCATCGGTATCCTGACCAGCGGCGGAGACTGCCCCGGGCTGAACGCGGTGATCCGCGGGGCCGTCCTGAATGGGATCAAGTCCTACGACCACGAGTTCGTCGGCTTCCTCGACGGCTGGCGCGGCGTGGTCGAAGGCGACTTCGTCGACCTCCCCCGCGAGCGGGTTCGCGGCATCTCCAAGCAGGGCGGCACCATCATCGGGACATCGCGGACGAACCCGTTCGAGGGCGAGTACGGGGGTCCACAGAACATCGCGGCCACCCTCCAGCGCATCGGCGTCGACGCGGTCATCGCCATCGGCGGCGAGGGAACGCTCGCCGCAGCCAAACGACTGACCGATGCGGGGCTCAGGATCGTCGGCGTCCCCAAGACGATCGACAACGACCTCGACGCCACGGACTACACGTTCGGCTTCGACACGGCCGTCCAGATCGCCACCGAGGCCATCGACCGGCTGCGCACAACCGGCGAGTCCCACCACCGTTGTATGGTCGCCGAGGTCATGGGGCGGCACGTCGGGTGGATCGCACTGCACTGCGGCATGGCCGCCGGCGCCCACGCCATCCTGATTCCGGAGCAGGGCGTCAGCATGAAGCAGGTCAACGAGTGGGTGCAGGAGGCGCACGAACGCGGACGCGCGCCGCTGGTGGTCGTGGCCGAGGGATGGGTCCCCGACGACGCCGACGAGGCGTACTCGGACCGGGGCCTCGACGCGTTTGGGCGGCCGCGTCTCGGTGGCATCGGAGACCAGCTCGCCCTGCGGATCGAGGACGGCACCGGCATCGAAACCCGCGCCACCGTCCTCGGCCACATCCAGCGCGGAGGGGTCCCGACCGCCTACGACAGGGTCCTTGCGACGCGTCTGGGCATGGCTTCGGTCGACGCGGTCGACGACGGCGCCTGGGGAAACATGGTGGCGCTGCGCGGGACGGGCATCCACCGCGTCCCCTTCCAGGCCGCGCTCAACAACCTCAAGCGCGTCCCGCAGCACCGGTACGACGAGGCCGCGATCCTCTTCGGATAGGCGGGGGTCGCTCGGCGCGGGGCCCTCGGCGGCTACCGCGCTCCCGCCTCCCACACCTCGCTTCGCTCGGCGCGGGGCCCTCGGCGGCTACCGCGCACCCGCCTCCCACACCTCGCTTCGCTCGGCGCGGGGCCCTCGGCGGCTACGCTTAGGGCCATGGAGCTGGAGACTGGTACCCGCGCGATCATTTCGCTGGCCTGGGCGAGGAAATTGGGACTGCCGGACTCCGCCCTCCACTTCGCTGCGATGGGGGAAACCGCCTCGCGCGTCCTGGCCCCGAACGACGACGCCGAGACGGTCGTTTTCCTCCGCCTCCTGCGCGGCTCGGCCCTCGCCGGACCCGAATGGCTCCTGGAAGCCGCCGCGGAGGTCGGCGACGACGAACTGGCCCAGGAATCCACGCTGGTCCGCCTCATCCGCGACAACATCGGCAGCCACGACGCGCGCGGAACGGGCGAATTCTCCCTCTACTACCTGGACGAGCCGCTGGACGTGGTTCCGTCCGAGTCCACGGTGGTGTCCTTCGACGTGGAGCACGCCAAGGCGCTCGAGTCCGAGTGCCCGAGCGACGACCTGGCAGGGGTCTTGCTCTCAAGGCGGGAACACACCTTTACCCTGCTCGCCGAAGAGGGGCACGCCCCCCTGGCCGGCGCCGGCTACGACATCTGGGAGGGCCTGATCGCAGACGTCGCCTCAATCACCGTCCCGTCGCTTCGCCGTCACGGCCTGGGGAGCTACATCTCCGCGGTCGCGGCCGACGAGGCGCTGACGCAGGGTCTGGTGCCGCAGTGGCGCGCCGGCCTCAGCCACCGCGCCGCCCACCAGACGGCGGACTCGCTGGGGTTTGTCTTGGCCGGCTCGGTCACCGGTGCCCGCATCGGCTCACCGCCGCCGGGCCGGTAGTCCGGGGCCTCCCGCCGGGAAAAGCCGACGAAACCTACCGGGGACCTCTCAGGAAGCCCTGCTGGCGGCCCACGACCTGACCGGCGTCGGTGGCCACGATGGTCTCCTGGGCCGCGGCATAGGCCTCGTCGCCGTCGACGACGGACAGCGTGGCCGCGGGGTCCACGTTTCGCTTGACGACCGCCAAGGCGATCGGGCCCGCCTCGAAGTGGAGCGCGGCGGACGTCAAGCGCCCCACGACCTTCTCCCCCAGCCGCACCTCGCTGCCCGGTTCCGGCAGGGTGTGCAGGCTACCGTCCAAGTGCAGGAAAACCAGCCGCCGGGGCGGGTGGCCCAGGTTGTGTACCCGGGCAATGGTCTCTTGGCCCTTGTAGCAGCCCTTGGCCAGGTGCACGGCGGTGCGCATCAGGTCCAATTCGTGCGGGATCGTCTTTTCATCCGTCTCCGCGCCCATCCGCGGACGCCATGCGGCGATCCTCAACGCCTCCACGGCCATGGTGCCCGAGAGGCGAAGGCCCTCGACGGCGGACTCGAGCTCCGGTGCGGGCACCAGGTACTCCAGCCACGTCCGGCCCGCCGCCGGGTGTTCGCCGGCGGAATAGGCGAAACCGCCCTCGTTGACGCCCGGCCACGGATCCCGCCAAACGGTGCGCTCCCCAAAGCCCGGAAGTTCCGTGGAAGAGCCGACGACGGCCCACTGCGCGCTGACGTCGGCGACGTCGACCCGCAGCATAAAGCGCATGGAAGTCAGGAAGGCGGCGAGCGGCGCCGCCTCGAAGTCCTCCACCAGCAGCCACGTGGTCTCGCCGTCGTCGACCACGCGGCAATCGTGCTCGATGCGGCCCTGCACGGTCAGGAAGAGCGCCTCGCTGGAACCGCCCGGCGCCAGGCCTAGCAGCTGCTGGGAGGAGAGCGTGTTCAGCCAGGACAGCCGATCGGGCCCGGTAACGGTCACAATCCCGCGATTGGACAGGTCGGCGACGGCCAGACCCATGGCCAGCCGGCGCTGCTCGGGCAGGGGTTCGCCGTAGTGCGCGGCGACACCGGCATCTGCACCGGAGCCCGCAACGGCTCCGGGTCGGCCAAGAAGGGGGGACGGGGTGGCCATCTACTCGCTTTTCTTCAGGGCGGCGGAGGCGTGGGCGGCCAAGGACTGGCCATTCGCCGCCACGTCCCAACGCCAATAGAGGTCACCGTTGACCAGACCGTAGATGCGGGTCGCCGACGCGTAGTCCTTGGAGTTGGTTCCGCGCATCACCAGATCAGTGGCGAGCTGGATTTGCGGTCCCTTGATGGACCCGTAGTAGAGCTCGCTGATGCCGCCCGGATGGACGATGTTGACCTGGAGGTCGAATCCGCCGTCGGCGTTGCGCAACTTCTCCACGTCGTCGGCCGTCCTCAGGGCGGGGACGATTTCCGCCGGGGACATGCCCGGCCCGCCGTCCGCCTCGACCATCGGCCGGTCGAGCGCCCAGAATCCCGTCTCGATCGAGAGGGGCCTCAAGCGTGTGCCCTCCTCGTCCGCCAGCCAGCTTTCGGCGCGGTATTGGAGGTACGGCAGCCCATTGTGCGTGAACTCGACCCGCTGCTGGAAGTGGGCATCCTCGCCCTCTCCAGCGCCCAGCCGGCCGGAGCCCTGCCAAACGCCGAGCAACCAGGACAGCGGAACGAGTTCCGGCGTCAGGTCCGTAGGTATCTCAATGGGCATGGGGTGGTGTCCCCCGCCTACTTCTGGCCCTTGAACAGGCGCGACACAACCAGCGCGGCGAAGCCGGCCATACCCAGTCCGGCCACCGCAAGGAGGCTAATGAAGAAGATCTCGAGCGCCAAGTAGTTGGATTCCATGCGTCCATACTATCCAAAGCCCGGAGCGCATTTGGCACGGCCCGAAACATTGCGCCCGGTCGCGCCGAGGCGCCTGCGCGACCACTCAGCGCAGGAGGAGCCGCTCGACGTAGTAGGCCAGCGTGCCGGCCGCGAGCACGGGCGCGATGCCCGTGGCGATCGCCGCCATGGTTCCCCGTGGCCCGCCCTCGGCAACGAAGAGCACCCGGCATCCGACGACGACGGCGCCGAGGACCGCGCCGACCGCGACGGCCGGGAGGATGGGGACGTTGGTCCCGACCACGCTCCCGACCCCGCCGACCAGCGCGGCCACGACCAATCCGAGGGGCGCCGTCACCCGGTCCGGCCAGCGAATGGTCCCGATCAGCACGGCGGCCGCGATGCTGAGCCCGGACACGAGCATCATCGAGGAGTTCGAGGCGTTTGGGGCGAGCCGGTCAACCGCCACCCAGCCGGCGCCGAATCCCGCGACCACTGTCCCGCTGACCCCCGCCACGGTGGATTCGAGGCGCTGGCGTTCGCCGGTTCCGCGCATCAGTTGCCCGACGAAGACCACGATCACTCCGACCGCCACGCAGGCGGCGGTCCACTTCATGGGCACGGGCATGGCCACAACCGAGGCCAGCGTTGCCGCCGACCATCCGGCGAGCGCCATCGGGACGGTTGCCGACAGTCCCGCGGGGAGGCCCATCATCCGCGGCCACCCGATGGCAAACAGGAGAACCAAGAGGGACACGGCCGCCCAAACCAGCGGGTGGGCGGAGCCCGCCGTGCCCGCATAGCTGGCGGCCACAACCGCGGCGGTGGCGGCCAGTGCTGATCCTGCAACGGTTTTGGTCCTCACCCCTCCATCCTGCCCTATCGCGACTGCCGGCCGGCCCCCGGGCTGCGCGGGGCCCGTTGGGGCGGGAAGCCGCCGATGCGCCGGAGCGTGGCCGGAGCGGCCCGTGTTTCCTTCGCGATTGGCGCGTGTTTCGTATTCGTGACGTGGGTCCCACGGCTTCGGGGCCCCGCACATTTATACTTGTACGAACCCGGTCCCAACGACGCGCTCGGATCCACATGCTTTGAGGAGGCCCGACATGGCCAGCATTATGCTTCTGACGAACGCGTCCGGCCCGTCCATCGACGTGCTTCCGGCGCTCGAACTGCTGGCGCACGAGGTGCGCATATTCCCGGCCGCGGCCACCGCCCTGCTGGACGCCGACGCGGCCGACGTCGTGATGGTCGACGCTCGCAAGGACCTCTCCGGCTCCCGCTCACTGTGCCAGCTGCTACGGACCACCGGGCTGTCCGCGCCCATCATCCTGATTCTCACGGAGGGCGGCATGGCGGCCGTGTCCTCTCTGTGGCAGGCCGACGACGTGGTGCTGGACAGCGCCGGCCCGGCGGAGGTCGAGGCGCGGCTGCGGCTCGCGACGGCGCGCCCGGCGAATGCCGGCGACGACTCCACCGAGATCCGCGCTGCGGGCGTGGTGATCGACGAGGCCAGCTACACCGCCAAGGTGCACGGCGAGCCCCTGAACCTGACCTATAAGGAGTTCGAGCTCCTCAAGTACCTGGCACAGCACCCGGGCCGCGTCTTCACGCGCGACCAGTTGCTGCACGAGGTCTGGGGCTACGACTACTACGGGGGCACACGGACGGTCGACGTGCACGTGCGGAGGCTTCGCGCCAAGCTGGGCGCCGACCACGAGCAGCTCATCGGCACCGTCCGCAATGTCGGCTACCGGTTCACCAGCACGCGGCACAGCGACGCGGACGAAACCGTCGAGGCCTGAGCGGCTCCCAAAGCCCGCGCCCCGGCGCTATGTTGGTTTCATGAGCGCACCCGAGAGCACCGACTGGACGATCAGCACCCTCAAGGGCATGCCCGAGGCCGACGTGCTGGGCAGGATCAGGACACTGGCCTCCGCCGCCGAGGAATCGGACGGCAATCCCCCCCTCAGCGAGCAGACGCTGGTGGAGCTGAAGACCAACGACGATCCCGACGCGCTGCTCGGCGCCTACGCCTACCTCTCCGACGGCGAGCTCCACGACTCGGCCGAACTCCTGGGGCTGGCCGTGGCCCTTCAGCCGCGCTCCTCCGGCGGAAGCGGGACGTTGGAGATTGTGGTGCATCCCGACTACAGGAACGACGGAATCGGCGCGGCGCTCCTGTCCGCGGTCGGTGCCCGGACGGACCTGGGCGGCCTCCACGCGTGGTCTCACGGCAACCACGAGGCCGCGGCCAGGCTGGCTGAGGAAAACGGCTTTGTCCCCGTCCGGGAGCTTTGGCGGATGCGCCTGGTGCACACCAGGGACGCCGGGGCCGCCCGCCTGCCCGATGGCGTGTCCATCCGCCCGTTCGTCCCCGGTCGGGACGAGGACACTTGGCTGGCCGCCAATGCGGCGGCATTCGCCGCGCACGCCGAGCAGGGCTCCATGACGCGGTCGGACCTGGACGCGCGGATGGCGGAGGACTGGTTCGACCCGTCCGGCTTCCTGCTCGCCGTGGACCGCGAGGACCGGATCCTGGGCTTTCACTGGACCAAGGTGCACCCTGCCGTCAAGAATCCGCGCACCGGCGACCACCAGGCGCTCGGCGAGGTGTACGTCGTCGGCGTTCTTCCGCAGGCGCAAGGAACCGGGCTGGGCAAGGCGCTGACGCTCGCGGGGATCGAGCACCTCCGCGCCAAGGGTCTGGAGGCGGTCATGCTCTACGTCGATGCGGACAACACCGCCGCCGTCGAGCTGTACAGGAAGCTGGGATTCACCCGGTGGGACGTGGACGTCATGTACGCCGCCGCCCCAGCCGCGGCCACCGGCGCATAACCCGCGCCGGGTACAGTGAAACAGCAACATCAGCAGGCCGAATGGGTTGGTCGTTGCACCCGAAAGCTGCCACGTTAGCGGCACAGTAACCGTTAGGACACGCCCGATGGACACAACACCGGTGAGCTCCACCACCTTTGGCGACAGCGACATGCCGTCGGCCCGGGCCACGCAGGACCGGATCGAGCTGCCCGAGTTCGAGCCGGCGCTCCTTCCCGAGGGCGACTTCTCCCAGGACCGGTTCCTGGACCGCGAACTCAGCTGGCTGCACTTCAACGCGCGCGTCCTCGAGCTGGCGGAAGACGAGGACCTCTACCTGCTGGAACGGGTCAACTTCCTGTCCATCTTCGCGTCCAACCTCGACGAGTTCTTTATGGTGCGGGTGGCGGGCCTCAAGCGCCGCATCGCGACGGGCCTGGCCGTCCCCTCCCCCGCCGGCATCAGCCCGATCGACCAGCTGGACCACATCCTGGAGGGCGCGAAGCAGCTCCAGCGGCGCCACGCCCACGTCTTCGCCGAGCAACTTCGCCCCGCCCTGGCGCAGGAGCAGATCCTGATCAACCGCTGGGACGAGCTGGACGACCGCGCCAAGGACGAGCTGCGCCGCTGGTTCGCCGACCAGGTCTTCCCCGTCTTGACCCCCCTGGCCGTCGACCCGGCCCACCCCTTCCCCTACATCTCCGGCCTTTCGCTGAACCTGGCCGTGATCGTGCGCAACCCGATCAGCGGGAAGGAACTGTTCGCGCGCCTGAAGGTGCCGGACGTCCTGCCCCGCCTGATCTCGGTGGACGGCCCCCGCGCCGGCAATTCCCCCGGCCGCGTGGCTCGCTTCATTTCGCTCGAGGACGTCATCGCCGAGCACTTGGACCTGCTGTTCCCGGGCATGGAGGTGGTGGAGCACCACTCGTTCCGCGTCACCCGCAACGAAGACCTCGAGGTGGAGGAGGACGACGCCGAGAACCTGCTGCAGGCCCTCGAAAAGGAGCTCCTGCGCCGCCGCTTCGGTCCCCCCGTCCGGCTCGAGGTCGCCAACGACATCAACCCCGCCGTGCGCGCCCTCCTGGTCCGCGAGCTCGGCGTGGAGGAGGACGAGGTCTTCGCGCTTCCCGCCCCGCTGGACCTGCGCGGGTTGAGCATGATTTCCGGCATCGACCGCGCGGACCTGCACTACCCGAAGCAGCTGGCCCACACCAGCCGCGACCTCAACGAGTCGGAGACCTCCAAGGCGGCCAACGTCTTCGCGGCGATGCGCCGACGGGACATCCTGCTGCACCACCCCTACGACTCCTTCTCCACCTCCGTACAGGCCTTCCTCGAGCAGGCCGCCGCGGACCCGAAGGTGCAGGCCATCAAGCAGACGCTCTACCGCACCTCCGGGGACTCCCCCATCGTCGACGCCCTCATCGACGCCGCCGAGGCCGGCAAGCAGGTCCTGGCGCTGGTGGAGATCAAGGCCCGGTTCGACGAGCAGGCCAACATCTCCTGGGCCCGGAAGCTGGAGCAGGCCGGCGTACACGTTGTGTACGGCATCGTCGGGCTCAAGACCCACAGCAAGCTGTCGCTGGTGGTGCGGCGCGAGGGCGACCGGCTGCGGCGCTACTGCCACATCGGAACCGGCAACTACCACCCGCGGACGGCGCGCTACTACGAGGACCTTGGCCTCCTCACCTCGGACGACCAGGTCGGCGAGGACCTGTCGAAGCTGTTCAACCAGCTGTCCGGCTATGCGCCGCGCTCCACGTTCAAGCGGCTGCTGGTGGCCCCGCGCTCCCTGCGATCCGGCCTGATCGACAGGATCGAACAGGAGATCGCGAACCGCCGGGCCGGCCTGACCGCGCGCGTGGTCATCAAGGTCAACTCGATGGTCGACGAGGCCGTCATCGACGCGCTCTACCGGGCGTCCCAGGCGGGCGTGTCCGTGGATGTCATCGTCCGCGGCATCTGCGCGCTCCGACCGGGTGTGCCGGGGCTCAGCGAGAATATCCGTGTGCGCTCGGTCCTGGGACGGTTCCTCGAGCACTCCCGAGTGTTCGCCTTCGGCAACGCCGGCAGCCCCGTGGTGTTCATCGGTTCGGCCGACATGATGCACCGCAACCTCGACCGCCGGGTGGAGGCGCTGGTGCGCCTGTCCAACCGCGAAGACATCACCGAACTCGTCGCCCTGCTGGACCGCTACATGGACGAGCGCACCGCCAGCTGGCACCTCGACTCCGACGGGGTGTGGATACGCCACAACAAGTCCGACGACGGCGCGCCGCTGGACGACATCCAAAGCTGGCTGCTGGACTCGCGCCGCCGCCAGCGCGGCGCGGTCCGTCTCTGATGCCGCCCGTGCGCTCCTCCGACGAGCCGGAGATCGCGGCCGCGACGTTCGACGTCGTGGCCGCGGGGGTGCTTCCCTGGCGCATCAACGGCGACGGGCTCCAGCTGCTGCTGATCCACCGGGACCGCTACGACGACTGGTCCTGGCCCAAGGGCAAGCTGGACGAGGGAGAGACCGTGCCCGAGTGCGCGGTCCGCGAGGTCCGCGAGGAGGTGGGCCTCGACGTCGCGCTCGGGATTCCGTTGCCCGCCATCCGCTACGCGGTCGGGTCCGGAACGAAGGTCGTCTACTACTGGGCCGCGCACGTGGGCCGCGCCAAGGCGGTCCCGGACGGCAGGGAGGCGGACGCGATCCGCTGGGCGGCGCCCTCGGAGGCGCGCCGCCTCCTGACCAACCCGACCGACGTCGAGCCCCTGGACGCGCTGCTCGCGGCGCACGAATCCGGGAACCTGGACACGATGCCGTTCATCGTTGTCCGGCACGCGAAGGCCAAGCCGCGCTCCAGCTGGACCCAGGAAGAGGGCAAGCGACCCCTCGCCGCCACCGGCAAGCGTCAAGCGCTCGCGGTGTCCAACCTCCTGGCCGCCTGGCGGCCCGGCAAGGTCGCCACCAGCCCATGGACCCGCTGCGTGCAGACCGTGACGCCCTACCTCCAGCAGACCGGCTTCGCCGTGAAGACCGTCGGGGCCATCACCGAGCGGGACAACAAGCGGAACCCCGCCAAGGCGCGCCGCGCCATCGAGAAGCTCCTGGACAAGGGGCAGTCCACCGCCGTGTGCACGCACCGCCCGGTGTTGCCCAACGCGTTCGCCGTGCTCCGCGACAGGTTGCCGAAGAAGGCCGCGGCCCACCTGCCCGCCACCGACCCCTACCTGCGCCCCGGCGCCATGGTTGTTGTCCAGCAAAGTGCCGCCAAGGGGCGCAAGCTGGTGTCCGTAGAGGTCTACGAGTCCTTCGAGGACTAGTGTTACGTCCACCCCTTCCAAGGAGTCAGCGATGACAAAGCACCGGTCGGCCCAACAGCCGGAGAAGATTGTCCACGAGCGCCTGCGGCTCGACCGCGACGACGACCGCGGCCGCTACGCGCTGTGGCAGGACGAGACCTACATTGGCTTTGTGGGCTTCACGGAGGACGGCGACGTCGTGGACCTCCAGCACACCATCATCAACGAGGCTTACGGGCGCCGCGGCTACGCCCGAGCGCTGGTGACCCTGGTGCTCGAGGACCTGCGCGCACGGGGAAAGAAGATCGTTCCCGAGTGCACCTACGTGCAGGACTACCTTCGGCGCTACCCGGAGTACAACGATCTTCTGGCGGAATAGCCCGGGGTTCGCCGTCCGCGCGTTTGCGTGGGCTGGCGCGGTGTCCGCCGCGCTCCTGCTCTCCGCGTGCGGCGGGGCTCCACCGCCCGCATCCGGCGTGACGGATTCCCCCGCCGCGACGACGGCGGGAACGACCGCGGGCCCCAGATTCGGCGCCTACATCGATACGACGTCGTACCCGGTGCACGACTTCGCCGCCGAAGGACCGGCGTCGAAGGTGCTCGGCTTCATCGTCGCCTCTCCCACGGATCCCTGCCTGCCGTCGTGGGGTGGGTATTATTCGCTCGACGAGGCGGAGTCCGCGCTCCGGATGGACGCCCGGATCGCCTCCGTGCGCGGCGCGGGCGGCGACGTGATGGTGTCATTCGGCGGGGCGGCCCGGGACGAGCTCGCCACGGTGTGCGCCGACGGCGGACTCCTCGTCGACGCCTACCGCTCGGTGGTGGAGCGGTACGGAACGGACGCCATCGACCTCGACATCGAATACAACGATCTGCTGGACTCCGCGTCGAACCTGCGCCGCGCCGAGGCCATGGCGACCCTACAGCGGGAACGGTCCGACGCCGAGCCGCTGGAGATATGGCTGACACTGCCGGTAAAGCCCGGGGGGCTGACCGCGGACGGAGTGCGCGTGGTTTCGCAGTGGGTGGACGCCGGAGTAAAGCTGGCCGGCGTCAACATCATGGTCATGGACTTCGGCGGCAGCAAGCCGGCAGACGTCGGCATGGCCGCCGCGGCCAAGCGGGCGGCACTGGCCACCCACGGCCAACTCGCCGATGTCTACGGCCGCTCCGGCTCCGCCCCGTCCTCCGAGGCGTTGTGGGCAAAAATCGGGCTAACGCCGATGATCGGACAGAACGATGTCCGCGAGGAGGTCTTCGACCTGGGGGATGCCGCGGAGATCAACCGGTTCGCGCTGGCCCATGGACTCGGCCGGCTCTCCTACTGGTCCCAGAACCGCGACAGGCAATGCGGTTCCGATGTCGCCGACCCCGGGCAGGCCAGCGACCTGTGCAGCGGCGTCGACGACGAGCCGGGCGCCTTCGGTCGGGCGCTCGGCGCCGGGCTCTGACGGCCCGGCGCCCCACCGCTAGCCCGGCGTCGGCAGGACGCCGGCCTCCGCCGTGGCGGATCCGGCCCTCGACGGCGCCACCACGCTGTTGGTCCGCTCGGGCTTGTACCAGCCGACGGCCCGCCCCTTGAGGGCCTGGATAAGGGACGCATACAGGAGGTACGCCCGGAGCGGTTCGTAGATGAGCCGGTAGATGGGCACCACCAACAGGTGCATCGGGCTTTCGTGAACCATCAGGATGGCGATCACGCACACCACGGCGTGCATCAGGGCGACGAACAGGGCGAACAGCGCGATGCTCTCCCAGTTCCCCGCCATGAGGCTGAGGACCGCCATCACGATGGTGAGGGGAAGGAACAGCAGCGGGACGACGGTGGAGAGCAGGATGTGCGGGAGCGCCACCATGCCCAGCACGCCGTACTTGGGGCGGAAGATCATTCCGGCGTGCTTGCGGAGCGCCTGGAGGTTGCCAAACGTCCACCGCAGCCGCTGCTTGGCCAGTCCGCCGACAGTCATAGGCGCCTCAGTCCATGCCACGGCCTCGTTCTCCTGGACGATCGAATAGCCCATGCTCTGGATCGTCAGCGTCAGGTCCGCGTCCTCCGCCATGGTCTCGTGGGAGTAGCCGCCCGCTGCGACCATCGCGTCGCGGCGCCACGCGGCGCAGGCACCCGGGACGATGGAGATCGCCCCGACGACCCCCTCGGCCATGCGGGTGACGCAGATGCCGGAGATGTACTCGAGGCTCTGCCACGCGGTGAGCAGGTTCTTGCGATTGCCGACCTTGACGTGCCCGGCGACGGCGCCGACCTCTTTCCCGCGGTGCGGCTCGAGGAAGTGCCTGGCCAGCATCCGGACCGTCTGTGGTTCGAAGATCGTGTCGCCGTCGAGCGTGACGATGATGGCGCCCCGAGCCGCGGAGATGCCCAGGTTGCTGGCGACCGACTTCCCGCCGTTGCTTTGTGTGAGCACCCGCAACTGTGGCCAGTCGGCCGCAAACTCCCGCAGGATGCGGAGGGTCTTGTCGGTGGAACCATCGTCCACGGCAATGACCTCCATGGCCGGATAGTCGCTGTTGCGCAGGGCCTCCAGGGTCCGCGCCACCACGGGTTCCTCGTTGTAGACGGGCAGGACCACACTGACCAGCGGCAGCCGATCGTCCGGCGGCATGGAAAACACCTTGCCGCGTTGCCTGCGGAATCCGATGAGGGCCAGGACGAGGTAGAAGGTGGACATGATGGCGAGGGATCCGGTGCCGAACCAGAAAAGCCAGGTGATCACGACGTCGGGCAAAACCATCACGGCGGCCAGGCCGGCGACGGTCGCCACGTCGCCAAGTTCGGGGGTCGCGTTTTTGACCGGGACGAGATCCGGCGCAAGCAGCGGATCAAGGGTGGAGAACGTGTACCCCTTGAACTTCGCCTCCTTGATCAGCTCGCTCAGCATGACCACCGTTGCCGACCGGTCTCCGCCGCCGTCGTGCATGAGCACGATGTGCCCGTTTCCGTCCAGTTCCGGGCGGGCGATCCGCTGGCCGGGTGCGAACGACCAGTCCAACGTGTCGAAGTCCATGTCCACGTGGAGGTAACCCAACTGCTGGGCCTCCAGCAAGGCCAGCGCGTTGTTTTCCGGATCGCCCTCCGGAATGCGGAAAAGCCGCGTGGAGTATCCGCCGACGGCGCGCATGGACCTATCGGTGCCGACAAGTTCCTCGCGATGCTGGGCGTCCTGGGTGTCCCAGGTACGGATGTGCGTCATGGTGTGGTTGCCCACCATGTGCCCTTCGCGAACGGCCCGCCGGAAAACCTCCGGGTTCCTCACCACATTGGACCCGACGTCGAAGAATGTCGCCTGGACCCCCTCCGCGGCGAGCACGTCGAGGATCTGCGGCGTATAGACGGCATCAGGTCCATCGTCGAAGGTCAGCATCAGGACGCCCGGAGGTGCCGCGCCGAAGCGCTCCATCGCGTAGGGACTGTCCCCGATGGCGTCCTTTTCGGCGTCGTCCACGGCTCGGAAGATCGTGTCGCTGAAGGGATCCGCCAGGTAGACCGCGTTGCCGACGTGCTTCACGATCGCCATGCGCATAAAGGCGTAACTGGACTCCGGACCAACCAACGGAATGTCGTCGGGATTTCCGCTGGCGAGCAGTTCGCGCGGGTAGGCCGAGTCCTGGTTGAGCGGCTGATCCCACACCGGATCCACCGCCTGCGGCAGGACCCACGCCACGGAGGCCACCAGCGCCGCGCACAGCAGCGTGGAGGCGACCAGGATGCGGTGCCACCGGCGACCACCCGGGTCGAAGAAGACGGGAAGCGACGTCGCCACCGACCGCACCCGGTGCGGTATGCGATACCGGCGGCCGAAGGTCTGGCCGAACCTGGTCGTGGCCCTCTGGCCCCAGGGAGCGACGTGTCGTCCCGATAAGATGTTCCCCATACTTGCCCCCAAGTAGCAGTCCATTCCGCACGGACTGGCCAGCGGCCTGGTGCGGCGCGCCACCCCCAAGATGCCCCAAGCAACAGGGTGGCACCCGCCCAGACTAGGGCCGATCATGGAGGTGGCGGGGCGCCTGAACCTGTGTGTTTACACAGGTTTTACACAAGAATTCCCCCTCCCGACCCGCGCACAACAAAAAGTCACATGGGACCCGCGCGCTCAACCTCCCGGCGCAGGGCGGGACCTGGCGGCGCGGCTCGCCGAGGGGCCGCGCCTAGGGCCACGGCGGACGGCCAGCGCTCGGGGAACCCGGCTAGACTGGTCCGGTGACTATTCCGACCCCGTACGAGGACCTGCTCCGCGACGTGCTCGCCGACGGCACCCAAAAGTCGGACCGAACCGGAACCGGCACGCGCAGCGTCTTCGGCCGCCAGTTGCGCTTCGACCTGGCCGACTCGTTCCCGCTGATCACCACCAAGCGCGTCCACTTCAAATCGGTCGCGCTGGAGCTGCTGTGGTTCCTTCGCGGCGACTCCAATGTGTCATGGCTGCGGGAACAGGGCGTGACCATCTGGAACGAATGGGCGGACGACGCCGGAGAGCTCGGCCCCGTCTACGGCGTCCAGTGGCGCTCCTGGCCCACGCCCGACGGCGGCCACATCGACCAGATCGCCCAGGTCGTGGAGTCGATCCGGTCCAACCCGGACTCCCGGCGGCACATCGTCTCCGCTTGGAACGTTTCCGAGCTGCGGAACATGGCCCTGCCGCCGTGCCACGCCTTCTTCCAGTTCTACGTGGCCGACGGCAAGCTGTCCTGCCAGCTCTACCAGCGCAGTGCCGACATGTTCCTGGGCGTCCCGTTCAACATTGCCTCGTACGCGCTGCTGACGCACATGGTCGCCCAGCAGACGGGCCTGGAGGTCGGCGAGTTCGTCTGGACGGGCGGCGACGTCCACATCTACGACAACCACGTGGACCAGGTCAAGGAGCAACTTTCGCGCGAGCCCTACGAGTACCCCCGCCTGGAGATCGCACGAACCCCGGACAGCATCTTCGGTTACACACTCGAGGACTTCGACGTCGTGGGCTACCGGCACCATCCCTCCATCAAAGCGCCGATCGCCGTATGACGCTCCCCCACACCGGACCCGCCGACGCCGACGCTCCGGCCGCGGGCCGGCGCGTCGGGATGGTCTGGGCCCAGACGCTGGACGGCACGATCGGCAACCAGGGCACCATGCCGTGGCACCTGCCGGAGGACATGGCGCACTTCAAGCGGACCACCATGGGGCACCCCGTCGTGATGGGCCGCCGCACCTGGGAGTCCATCCCCCCGCGCTTCCGTCCCTTTGCCGGGCGCACCAACATTGTCCTGACGTCGGATCCCGCGACGGGCGCCGCGGTCGGCGCGTCCGGCGGCGTGGTGGCGCACTCCCCCGAGGAGGCCTTGGACGCGGCACGGGCCTCCGAGGGCGCAGGCGAAATCTGGGTCTGCGGCGGCGGGAAGGTCTACGCGGCGTGCGAGCCGTTCGCCGACACCGCCCTCGTCACCGTCATCAACGCCACCATCGAGGGCGACACCACCGCGCCGTCCCTCGGCGACGCCTGGCGCCTGACCATGTCCGAACCGGAGCAAGGATGGCTGACGTCCTCCACCGGCTTGGAATACCGCTTCGAACTTTGGGAGAAAACCCCGTGAAGGAAGCCTTCAAAGCCCTCGCCAACAAGCCGGAGCCGCTCTTCGCCCTCGGCTTTATGCTCTTGCCGCTCCTCGCCCTGATCTGCGCCGCCCTGGGGCTGTGGATGATCGTGACCGGGCAGAGCATCGGCGGGCTGGTGGTCCTGTTCACCATCACGCAGGCGTTCGCCCTGGGCGGCTTCTGGGCGATCAACCGCCGGCGCCGGCTCCTCGACGCGGACCCGGGCGCCCGCTGACCTCCCCCACCCCGGTCTCCGCCCGCCGCCCAGGGCCGTAACCAACTCTCGCTACCGCGCGCGGCCCACCTACCATGGACGTATGACTTCTTCAGTTGGTTTCGTCGGTTACCGGGGCATGGTCGGTTCCGTCCTGATGCAGCGCATGCAGGACGAGGGAGACTTCGCGGGCCTGGACCCCGTGTTCTTCTCCACCTCCAACGCCGGCGGCGCCGCCCCGGCCTTCGCCGAGGGTGCCGGCCCGCTCCAGGACGCGTACGACGTCGACGCGCTCGCCAAGCTGCCCATCATCGTCACCGCGCAGGGCGGGGACTACACGTCCGCCGTCCACCCTCAGCTCCGGGCGCGCGGATGGGACGGACTATGGATCGACGCGGCCTCCACGCTGCGCATGAACGACGACTCGATCATTGTGCTGGACCCGGTCAACCGCAACGTGATCGATGCCGGACTGTCCAACGGCACGCGCGACTACATCGGAGGCAACTGCACCGTCTCCTGCATGCTGATGGGCCTCGGCGGGCTCTTCCGCAACGGGTTGGTGGAGTGGAGCACGTCAATGACGTACCAGGCGGCCTCCGGCGGCGGCGCCCGCCACATGCGCGAGCTGCTGACGCAGTTCGGGGACATCAACTCGGCCGTCTCGGCGGAGCTCTCCGATCCGGCCTCGGCCATCCTGGAGATCGACCGCCAGGTCCTCGCCAGCCAGCGGGGCGGCCTGGACGCCACACAGTTCGGCGTGCCGCTTGCCGGTTCCCTCATCCCCTGGATCGATGCCGACCTCGGCAACGGACAGTCCAAGGAGGAGTGGAAGGCCGGCGTGGAAACCAACAAGATCCTCGGCCGCGCCGCGGGCGAGGAGATCGTCGTCGACGGGCTCTGCGTGCGCATCGGGGCCATGCGGTCGCACTCGCAGGCCCTGACCATCAAGCTGACCGAAGACCTCCCGGTGGCGGAGATCGAGCGGCTGTTGGACGCCGACAACGAGTGGGCCACTGTCGTGCCGAACACCAAGGACGCCTCCATGAAGCAGCTGACCCCGGTGGCGGCCTCCGGGACGTTGGACATCCCGGTGGGTCGCATCCGCAAGCTGGACATGGGTCCGGAATACATCTCGGCGTTCACGGTCGGAGACCAGCTGCTTTGGGGCGCGGCCGAGCCGCTTCGGCGCATGCTCCTGATCGCGCTCGGCAGGCTCTAGCCCCGGGGACCGCGCGGCCCCGCCCGGCCGCCGCGCGGAGCCCGCGGCGGCCCTAGTTCTCGCGCCTGACCCGCACGACGTCGTCGTTCGCGGCGTCGTAGAGGCGCTGGAGCTGCTCCAGCCGGGCGTCGTCGATGTCGCCCGCTTCGCGCGCCTTGACGCCCTGGTCCAGTAGCCGCTTGGCCTGCTTCAGGTTGGCCTGGGCCAAGTCCATCGCGTGTTCGAGGCTTGTGGTGTGTTCCATGACCCCATAGTGCTCCGCGTCGCGACGAAATGTCCACGGTCTTGTGCGGGCTTCGGGCGAGTGCCGGGCGGCCCTCCCCGCCGGGCGGCCCTACCCGGCGAGGAAGGCCACGTGCTCCCGCGCACGCGCCGCAAACGCCCTCGAGTGGCCCGGCGCGAGGGGGTCCTCGAAGGGTTCCGCCACGCACAGCGGCTTGGTCCGTGTGCCTCCCACGCTCCATGTGCCCACCGCGGTCCCCCCTGCCACCAGGATCCGGCGGAAAACGCCGTTACCCCCCGGAACCACGCGGTCGGCGTGCCGAGGTGGCAGCGTCGCGGACCGGTCCCGGTATCCGAGGAGCAGTTCGTCGAAGCCCGGAAGCGCCAGCACGGACCGGGAGCCGGGCGCCGGCGGGCCGGCGGCGTCCAGGAACGCGCCCGCGCGCGGATCCATCCAGTGGGTTTCCCCGCCGATCACGCGCGCCAGCAGGGTGCCGGGCGATTCGGCGATCGCCGCCAGCGCGGCCCGCACAGGGCGCACAGGCAGTCCGAGCCACCAGGCGAGGTCGCGTTCGGTGGCCGGCCCGTGGCTGCGGAAGTAGCGAACGGCCAGCGTGCGGAGCGCCTCCGCGGACGTGGCCGGCTCTCCCGCCGCTTGTGGGCCCAGCCAGCGGCCGTAGCGAACGAACAACTGTCCGTGTGTGGCGCCGTCGTCCACCAAGGGGCCCTGAATCAGGATTCGCCTGACGCTCAGGGCGAAGAGCAGGTGGATGCCGCGCTGGCCTGAGGTGGGCTGGCCGGCCGCGCGGAACGCCTGAAACAGTTGCTCGCGGGTGGCGCCGCGCTCGCCGCAGCGCTCCACGGCCACGGGCGCGAGCGCGTCGACGTCCTGCTCGGAGATTCCGAGTTCCCGACGGCGCGCCGCGCCGGCCGCGTACATCCGTTCCCCGGTCACCGACAGCACCAGGTGCACGTCCACCGGCGCCAGCAGCATCAGCGTTCCGCGGGCGCCCCACGTGCGGACCACGCTGCCTTGGTTCAGGGCCGCGCGCACCTCCGACGCCCGGCTGCCCGGCTGGCGCACTCCCAGGGCCCAGAACGCCTGCCGGAGGTCCTGCGCCTGCATCATGCCCATCCACGCCACGGTCGGCGCCAGCCCCGCCGCGCGCCCGAACCCGGGGACCAGGCCCTGGGCCGACAGCCGCGCCCGGGCGATCGCCCGAAGCTCCGCCCGGTTCGGCGGGACAAGCCGGTCCCCCATGGCTACAGGGCGCAGTTGATGAGAAGCGGCTCGTTGTGGAGCTCGATGCCGAACTTCTCCTTCACCCCGGCGCGCACGGCCCGAGCCACCGCAAGGATGTCCGCCGCCGTCGCCGCCCCGCGGTTGGTGATGGCCAGCGTGTGTTTGGTGGAGAGCGCGGCCCGCCCGTCGGCCAGGTACTCACCGGCCGTTCCCGGCAGCCCGTAGCCCTTCCCGAAGCCGGCCCGGTCGATCAGCCAAGCGGCCGACAGCTTGACCAGCCCGTCCTCCCCGGCCGGGAACCGGGGCGCGTCCGCAGGCAGCGTTTCGGCGACGCCGGCGTCCACGATGGGGTTGGTGAAAAACGACCCGGTGCTGAACGTGTCCCGGTCGCGGGAGTCCAGGACCATCCCCTTGCCGGCGCGCAGCCGCAACACCTCCGTGCGGATCCGTGACGAGTCGACCCGGTCGCCCACGCCGCAGCCGAGCGCCTTGGCCAGCTCCGCGTAGGCGATGGGGGCGCCCAGCTCCCCGGGCTCGAGTTGGAATTCGACCGTCAGCACCACGTAGCGCGGCGATCCGTTGGCGGTGGTGCGCTTGAGGAGCGAGTCGCGGTACCCGAAGCGCAGGTCGGCGCTGGCGAAGCCGCGGATGGCCCCGGCCTCCCGGTCCCAGGTCCGCACCCGGGAGATGGTCCGCGAGACGTCCGTGCCGTACGCCCCGACGTTCTGCACCGGCGTCGCGCCCGTGGAGCCGGGGATGCCGGAAAGGGCCTCGAGCCCGACGAGCCCCGCCGCGAGCGTCCGGGCGACGACGTCGTCCCACGGGTGCCCCGCCTGCACGGTGACGGTGGCCCCGCCGCAGGAGGCGACCGTGTCGTCGATAGTGATGCCGCGGGACACGATGCGCAGGACGGTGCCCGGGTAGCCGGCGTCGTCGACGACGAGGTTGGAGCCGCCCGCGACGATGAGAAGGTCCTCCGCGGCGGCGTCGGCGGCGGCCACCGCCTCGATGATCTCGCGCTCGGTGGCGGCCTCGAGGTACTGGCCGGCGGGGCCGCCGACCGCGGTGGTGGTCAGGGAGGAAATCAACGTGGTGCTCACACCACCCAGCCTAATCGGGATCGGCCGATTCTCCCGCGGCCGGGCTCCCCGGGCGGCCGGACGGCGCGGAGGGGACGGCCCGCGCCGGGGCGGAGGGCCGCGTGTAGCCCGCGAGGAAGAACGAGACGACAACCAGGATTCCCAGCGAGGCCAGGGCGTTGAGCAGGCCCACCTGGTCCGCCAACAGGCCCAGGAACGGCGGGCCGCAGAGGAAGGCCCCGTAGCCGATGGTGGACACCACGGACACCCGGGCCGCCGCGCGCAGGGGATCGTCCGACGCCGACGTCATGGCCACGGGGAAAACAAGTGCCACCCCGAGGCCCCAGAGGGCGAGACCGACGAAGGCCATGGGCACGGAGGTGCCCCAGGCAAAAAGGAGCACCCCGGCGAGCGCGGCCACGGCGCTGGCGCGCATCGCCGCGACGCTGCCGATCCGCTCCAGGATGCGGCCGCCGCAGAGCCTGCCGGTGGCCATGGCCGTCACAAAAACGCCATAGCCGAGGGCGCCCACCGCGTTGGCCGTGGAGTACCCGTCGGCTAGGGCGAGGGCTACCCAGTCCCCCGCCGCGCCCTCTGCGAGCGCCATGCCGAGTACCATCACGCCCAACAGGACGGTGCGCGGTTCACGCCAGGTGCGGCCCATCACCGAGCCCGAGGAGGAGGCGCCGGCGGTTGTCCCGCCGGTGTCGGCGCGGAACGCGCGGGCGGCCCACAGCACGAGGCCGGCCACGGCGGTGCCGGCCGCCAGGTAGTGCCAGCCCACGGGGAGGTGGACCCAGGACGCGAAGGCCCCGATGCCCGCCCCGGCGATGGTCCCGAGGCTGAAGCAGCCGTGCAGCACCGGCATGACGGAGCGGCCCAGCTCCGTCTCCATGGCGGCGCCCTGGACGTTGGAGGCCACGTTCCAGCAGGCGGTTCCCATGCCCAGCAGGGCCAGGGCGGCACCGGTCGCGGGCACGCTGCCCAGGACGCTTGTCCCGGCTCCGGCGGCCGCAAGGGCCGCCGCCACCAGCAGCGCGCCGCCGAGGATGGTGCGGCCGGACCCGACGCGCAGGACGATCAGCCCCGAGAGCGACACGCTCACGAACGAGCCGAACGTCATGCACAGCAACAGCAGGCCCACCTGGCCGTGGGTGAGGCCCAGGTCGTCGCGGACGGACGGGAGCCGGGAAACGAGCGTGGAAACAACGACGCCGGACGCGAAGTAGGCGGCGACGACGCCGTTGCGCCACGCGATGGTGGAGCGCCGGCGGGTCGGGAAGGGAGCGTGCGTCAGAAGCGCACCACGGCCTGAGCCTTGACCAGGACCTTCTGGTCGCCCACCCCGACGGTCAGGTCCACGCGCGCGGTCCTGGCCTCGGGATCGAGCTTGCCGATGGTGCCGGTCACGGCGATCTCAGTGCCCGGCGCGTCGGTCGGGTTGGACCCGGCCGGATCCTCGACGAGGACGGGCTTGGTGAAGCGCGTCTGGTAGTCGACGATGGCGGAGGGATCCCCTATCCAGTCAGTGACCAGCTGCACGGCCGCGCCCATGGTGAACATGCCGTGCGCGATCACGCCCGGCAGCCCCACCTCGACGGCGAAGCGCTCGTTCCAGTGGATCGGGTTGAAGTCCCCGCTGGCTCCGGCGTAGCGGACCAGGTCGGCGCGGTTCACGCTGACGGTGGCCGTGCCGATGGACTGCCCCGCCTCCAGGGAATCGAAATCGATGGCGGTCATTGCTAGTCCTCTCCGCGCACGAGCAGCGACGATACGGTGGTGGCGACGGGCTCGCCGGCGGCATTGGCGATCTCCGACCGCGTGGTGATCATTGCCCCGCCGCCCATGGCGCGGACCTGGTCGACGTGCAGCTCGACGACCAGTGCGTCCCCGGCCACGATGGGGCGGTGGTGCGTGAAGCGCTGGTCGGCGTGGACAACGCGCGAGAAGTCGATGCCGGAGCCGGGATCCGCGATGAGCTGGGCGTCGGCCCGCTGCGCGACGATGATCGCAAAGGTTGGCGGCGCGACGACGTCGTCGTGGCCCAACTCCGCGGCGGCCTCCGGCTGGAAGTGGGCGGGATGGGTCGCCTTGACCGCGGTCGCGAACTCCCGGATCTTCTCCCGGCAGACGACGTAGGGCTCGCCGGCGGGGTAGGTGCGCCCCTGCAGGGCAGGATCGATGGTCATGTCACTCCTGGCTCGGGGCGGCAGCCGTTCTGCCGCCACCATCAACCTTATCTGGCCAGCGCGGGCGAAGTACGGTATGATGCTTTTATCATATCGTTTTACTGGAGTGTGGCTCGTGAAGCTCGAACCGGGGCAAGCGCCCCTGTATGAAATCAAGGCGAACCTCTTCAAGGCGTTGGCCCACCCGGCGCGCATCCGCGTACTCGAGCTGCTCAGCGCGGCCAACGGAGAGCCGGTGGCAGTGGCTTTCCTCTTGGAACAGATCGACATCGAGGCCAGCCACCTTTCGCAACACCTGAAAGTGTTGCGCCGACACCGGGTGGTCGTGTCCGAACGGCGGGCCAGCAACGTCTACTACACGCTAGCGCATCCCGGCGTGTCGGAGCTGCTGCGCATCGCGCGCCGCTTCCTGCTGGACAACATTGAGCAGGAGCAGGCGTCTCAGGCGGCGCGGCTGCCGTCCACCGGTCCGGGCAGGCCGGTCCACGCGTCAAAGGCCGCGGCAGAGGCGCGGGCGAAGCCCGAGGGCCCCGGCGCCCCATGAGGGCGCGCACGGCGGCCATGACTTCCCACGCCCGGGCCTTCCTGCCCAGCCGCGGCGACTACGCGGGCATGGGGACGACATGGAGGGGCGACGTCCTCGCCGGCATCACGGTGGGCATCGTGGCGCTGCCGCTGGCCCTGGCGTTCGGCGTCTCCTCCGGGGTGGGCGCGGCCGCTGGCCTGGTCACGGCGGTTGTCGCGGGCGCCGTCGCCGCGGTGATGGGCGGGTCGCACGTCCAGGTGTCGGGACCGACCGGGGCCATGGTGGTGGTGCTTGCCCCCATCGTCGCCTCCCACGGGGCGGGTTCCGTCGCGCTGCTCACCCTGATGGCCGGCGCCGTTGTGCTGGCCATCGGGTTGCTGCGCCTCGGGCGCGCGATCGCGTACATCCCGTGGCCTGTGGTGGAAGGCTTCACCTTGGGGATCGGATCAATCATCTTCCTGCAGCAGGTCCCGCTGGCCACGGGAACCTCGTCCATCCCCGGCGTGAACACCGCCGTCGCCGCGTGGCAGGCGGCCGCGTCGGCGACGTTGCCCACGGCCGCGGCGACGCTCGGGGTGGTCGCCGCCGTCGCCGCCCTGATGGTGCTCCTGCCGAGAATCCGGTCGGGCATCCCGGCCAGCCTCATCGCCATCCTCCTAGCGACCGTCGCCGCGGAACTGATGCGCCTGGACATTCCACGCATCGGCGCCCTGCCGTCCTCGCTGGCCGCGCCGGTCCTACCGGCCGCGACCCCACAACTCGTCGCCGACCTCGCCGGACCGGCCGTCGCCGTCGCAGTGCTGGCTGCCATCGAATCCCTGCTCTCCGCCCGTGTCGCCTCCGGCCTGAACGGACCGGACGGATCGTCGACGGGTCCGTACCAGCCGGACCGCGAACTCACCGGGCAGGGGCTGGCATCGATCGCCGCCGGGCTCTTCGGCGGCATGCCGGCCACGGGGGCCATCGCCAGGACGGCCGTGAACGTCCGCAGCGGCGCCCGTAGCCGCCTCGCGGCGATCGTCCATGCCCTTCTCCTCCTGCTGGTGGTCTACGCCGGAGCCGCGCTGGTGGCGCGGATTCCGCTCGCGGCGCTCGCCGGGATCCTGATGGTGACGGCCACGCGCATGGTCTCGCGCCACACCGTGTCGTCGATCCTGCGGTCCTCCCGCGCCGACGCCACCCAGTTCGTGGTCACCGCAGTCGTCACCGTGGCGTTCGACCTGATCGAGGCCATCCAGATCGGTCTGGTGGTGGCCGCGTTCTTCGCGCTCCGCGGCGTCGCCAAGCTCTCCGGCGTCCGGAGGGAGGAGCTCCCCGGTGATCCGGTCCCCGGAGACGAACGGATCGCCGTCTTCCGCCTGGAGGGATCGATGTTCTTCGGCGCGTCCGAGAGGATCCTTCGGGAGATCGAATCCGTCCGCGGGATCGAGGTGGCGGTGCTGCGGCTGTCCCACCTGCGGATGCTGGACGCGACGGGAGCGAAGGCCCTGGCCGAAGTCGTCGGCTCCCTGGAGCGGCGGAAGGTGACGGTGCTGATCAAGGGCATCCAACCGCAACACGCGCGGCTGGCCGACACGGTCGGAATCATCGCCGCGCTGCGGCACTACAAGCACCGTTTCGACGACCTCGGGGCGGCCATCGAGCACGCGCGGGACCACGTGCGGCGCAACCGGGAGGCGGAGACGGGCGCCGGTCCTTTCGGTCCCCCTGCCGCGGGCGGCCCGGAGCAGCTGTAGCGCCGGATTCGATCCAGCGGATCGACCCTGTGCCCGATTCAGGCTTCTGGGTCACGTCGGCGAGGCGTGCCGTCGATCACCCTAGCCCCGGGCGCGTGGTTCCTTGCGCACGGGAGACCGCTTGCGGGCGGGCTTGCGTTCCCGCGGCGGCTGGGGCGTGGGCGGATTGAGCTTGCGGTACTCGCGGACGTCGCGTCCCCGGACCATCAGCCCCCCGACGTGCGTCAGGAGTCCCAGCAGGATGATCCCGACGGCCGTGTACATCAGGGTGCGGTTCTCCGTGGCCGCCCCGACGATCGCCAGGACGATGCCGACGGCGGACGTCGCCATGGACACAACGACCAATCGCTTGTAGAGGGTCGAGGCGGCATCCCACGGCGTGCTGATCATGCCCACCAGTCTATCGGCGGACCGGGATCAGAATAGCGCATCCTGGAGCAGCGGCACCGCGGTGGAGTGGGCGCCGAAAAGCAGCCGCCGCCCCTTCAGGACGGACGCGTCCGCCAGGAACCTGTCGCCGCTCCCGTCAAGGCGGACCTCCAGCGCCTGCCCGAGGACCGAAGCGGCGGTGAACCCGTGGGCCCCGCGATCGAGCGCGCCGGGATAGGAATGGAGGGTCCGGGCGTCCCAACCGCGCAACAGGTCGGCGGCCGCCGTGGGCGCCACCCACGGCTCGGCGCGGGTGGAAAAGGGCACTTCGGAGGCCTCGGCGGAGCGCTCGAGGAAGGATCCCACCCGCCGGGCGAGTTCGCCGTTCAATCCGGCCAGGGAAACGGCGTCGTGCGCGCCGCCGGGACCGGCCAGCGCGCCCGCCTTGGCAGCCGCGCGCACGGACTGCCCCAACCCCAGGGACTCGGTGACCAGATCCTCCAGGATGCGCACCGCTCCCCCGTCGTCCGCCAGCGCGACGTACGACGCCGCCACGGCGCCCTGTTCCGCGAGGCGGCGCCACTTGCCAACCGCCGCCGCGGTCCCGACCTTGGACGCCCCGTTCGCGAAGCTCGCCACGTAGAGCCAATGCTCCTGCGCCAGATAGTCGCGCAATCCCGCCGGCGCGCTACCCGAGCGGTGGAAGTCGTGCATGTGGCGCGTCTCGTCGCGGGCAAAACAGGGTCCGCACTGGTGGCCCCGTTCGGCCGGCGAGGCCGCCGGGCACTCCACTGCCGTCCTGTCCCGGCGCCCGCGCACCCTGGTGTGCCCGAGGCACCAGCGCCCCGCGGCGACGGCGAAGGACAGGCGCGTGCCGGGATCCAGCACAACGTCGGCCACCCCGTCCGCAGCGCCCAGCGCGAGGCGGGGAACGCCGTCGGACGAGGGCCAGCGGATGCCGTGGCAGAGCAGTCCCCCGCGCGCCGGCGCTGCCTCCTGGATGCCAGCCATCGGGTCGATCCAACCTCCCTGCGTTGAGGACCCCAGCTTGGGACCGGATCCGATTCTGCCGCGACAAGGCAAAAGACCCCCGGCGAAACGCCGGGGGTCTTTCCGTCTGGTAGCGGTGCCGGGACTCGATCCCGGGACCTCACGATTATGAGTCGTGCGCTCTAACCAGCTGAGCTACACCGCCACGAATGAGAAAGAACCCGCGCCTACATCTTCTCCAAGAGAGACATCGACGCGGGCCCTAATCATTCAGAGCCCCCCACCGGAATCGATCCGGTGACCTCGTTCTTACCAAGAACGCGCTCTACCACTGAGCTAGGGGGGCAACGGAGAAAAACTTTACCAGCATTCTTCCGCCGAATGAAATCGGAAAAGCCCTCCGTGGCGGACGCCACACGCGGGTCCTCCGGAGGCCCTGCGTGCCGGAGGTCCCACACCCCCGTCGCGCGCGGAAAACACCACTTTAGGGTCCGCCGCGCGGGGGCCCGCCGGCCAGCCAATCCGCCGCCAACCCGCGCCAGGGAGGCCGAAACGCGTAGACGCAGCCCAGGCGGATCCGGGCTGCCTCGGTGTAGGCGTCCAGCCTGTCCTGTCCGGCCCCCAGCGCCTCGGCTGCCGCCGCCACGGCCTCGACCGCCGTGCGGCGAGCCCGATCGTCGATGACCCCCTGGTCCCGGCGGAGGTCCACGTGCGCCAGCAGGTTTCCGAGATCGAGCTCGACGTCGGCCCGCGCGGCCGTGTCGAAGTCGAGGATGCCGAGCCGCCGCGTCTTCGGGTCGAAGAGCATCTGCTTGTCGTGCAGGTCCCGATGGGCCAGGGACTGGCGACCCGGACCGGCCGCTTCCAACGCGGCGGAGGCACGCCCCAGGCGCGCGTCGAGTTCCACCTTCGCGGCAAGGGACAGGCGCAGCGGATCGTGTTGCGCGAGGTGGCCCGCCCACGTCCGGAGCACACCCAGCTCGCTGGCGACGTTGTGCACCGGCAGCCCGGACGCGTCAGTGGAGGCCAGGCGCGGCCAGGCGACCGCCCAGGCCGCCCAGGCGCGGTGCCACGCCTCCGGCGGCAGACCGCCCAGCGCCTGGCCCGGCACCTCGGAGAAGCGCACAACCCCGTCGCCCTCCGCCAGGACCTCGGGCACGTGCAGGCCCGCCGCGGCGGCCGCCTCCGCGAGACGGCGGGACACCACCGCGACGGCGGCCGCCTTGCCGGGGCGCAGGACCTTCACGTATTCCGGGCCCCGCTCTCCGTTGCGGCGCAGCACCGCCCGGCGGCCGTAACGGTGCACCAGCAGGCTGCCTTCCCCGGCGAGCGCGGGCAGCCCGGGATCCGCGGCGTGCGGAAGCAGGCTGGCGGTCTGGCCGTCCCAGCGTCCGGCGCGGAGCCGGCCCGCGTCGTCGACGCCTTCGAACGTCTGCGTGCCGTCCGGCTTGGGCCAGGCGCGCCGGACGGATACGCCGCAGCCGTGGATTTCCAGACGGCCGGGCAGCACCGGCGGCGGATCTGCCGGCCCCGTCCGCGCGCTCACCGGGCGCCCCCGTTCTCCGGCGCCTCGGGAGGTCCGGGCTGACCGCCGGGCCCGCGGGCCATGCGGGCCGCGAGGCGCAAGCGGTCCACAACGCCCCGCTCCCACCCCGCGCGAGCCGCGCGGAACGGTTCGAGCGCGCGCAACATCAGATGCACCCCGGTCCAGGCCTCGACGCCGGTTGGCGCGTCCCGCAGGTCGCGATAGGCGTCCTGAAGCGGGATCAGGTATGTTTCGCCGCGGCCAGCGAGCAGTTCGGTGGCCGCGAAACAGCCCACGTCCCAGCCTGCCGGCCCCATGGCGGTGCGGTCCAGGTCGATCAGCCGCTGTCCGTCCGGCCCGCCGAGCACCTGGTCTGCGGAGAAGTCGCCGTGCAGCGGGACGTGGCGGCCCTGAAGCGGCTCCACGGCGCGAAGCAGCTCCGTGGCGGTTGCGGCGGCGAGCGTCGCCGTGCCGGGCAGGACGTCCGCGATCCCGCGCGCCACGGCCATCAGGCCGCGGCGCGGGTCGACGACGCCGTCCGGGCGCACGCCGCTGGAGTGCAGCGCCGCCAGGATGCGGCCGGCGGCTGCGGCCTCTTCCGCGCCGGCCCCGACCCTGCCAACCGGCCGGCCGGACCATGCCACGCCTAGGTCGCCGTTGCCGTAGTGCGCGTAGTCGAGCGTGCGGGGGTCCCGCCCCACGCGGGGAACAAGCACCGGCACACCGCGGGCGCGCAGCTCCCCCAGCAGGCCGGGAAGCCCATGGAGCGGGTGGACGGTGGTCTTCACAACCCGGCGGTCCCGGGTCTCGGTGCCACCCTCGGGTCCCGCGTCGTCGCGTCCCGTTCCCCCCGGGCGGCGCACCTGGAGCACAAGGCGCCTCCACGGGTTGTAGTTCAGCACGGTCCCGGCCGGGGACCCGTCGGCGCGGAGCAGTCCGGCCTCCCCCACCGCCGCGCTCAGGCGGTTGTCCAGGCCCACCGGCCCGGACATCAGGACGTGTCCCGGCGCGCCGGGGATCTCGACCTCGGACAGCGCGTAGCCGCCCGCGCCGGCCTTGCGCCGGAGCTTGGCCGCCTTGTCCCCTGCCGCGGGGGCGAACCCGGCGACCCACCGCGCGCCGCCGCCGCCTCCGACACGCCCGATCACCGACCGCCCCGGCTTGTGCCGGAGGTGGTCGACTTCGGCGCTCCCGCAGCCGAGCGCCTCCAGAACACCCGCCGACGCGGGGTGGGCGCCCAGCAGGACCGCCGCGGCCGGCAACAACGCCGCCGCCGTCCCGCTCATGCAGACACCTCCCTCGGCGCCGGGGTTGTCGTCGTCGTCCGGTCGTTCGTTTCCCCGGAACCCCCGGAGCCCGCGGAGCCCGCCGCCTCGCGGGCCACCCAGCCCGCGAACATGCCGGACGGATCGCGCAGCAGCTCGGCGGGCGTCCCATCCAGGACAACGCGTCCCCGCTCGATCCACACCACGCGGTCGGCGGCCAGCGCCGTCGCCGCATCGTGGGTGATGCTGATGGTCGTGCGCCCCGCGGTCAGGCGCCCCAAAGCCTCCAGCACCAACGTCGCCGACGCCGGGTCCAGGCCGGTGGTGGCCTCGTCGAGCACCACAACGGCGCTGTCGCGCAGCATGGCACGGGCAATCGCGATCCGCTGGCGCTGGCCGCCGGACAGCGTGCCGCCGCGTTCGCCCAGCACCGTGTCGTAGTTGTCCGGAAACTCGTGGATGAAGTCGTGCGCCTGGGCCCGGCGCGCCGCGTCCATGATCTCGGCGTCGGTGGCGCCGAGACGCCCGTAGCGGATGTTCTCGCGGATGGTCCCGCTGAAGAGCACGGACTCCTGCGGCACCAGGCTCACGTGCGAGCGCAGCGAGGCCAGCGTCAGCCTCCGGACATCCAGGCCGTCCAGCATCACGGCGCCGGCCGAGGGTTCCAGCAGGCGCGAAAGCAACAGCGAGAACGTCGATTTTCCCGAGCCGGACGGTCCGACGACGGCGACCTTCTGGCCCGCCGGGATGGTGAGCGTCAGGCCGTCCAGCACTTTTTCTCCGCCGTAGCCGGCCGTCACGTCGCGCAGCGCCAGGTTGCCGTCCGCTCGGGCCAGCGCCCGGGCGTCCGGTGAGTCCGCGATGCCGACGGGCACGTCGAGCAGGTCCGCGACGCGTTCGCCTGAGGCCGCGGCGCGCGCGATGCGGCCCGTGTACTTGGCCATGTCGCGCAGCGGCTTCATGGCCGTCTTGAGGTAGGTCAGGAAGATCACCAGGTCCCCCGGGGTCATGCCGCCCTGCACCACGCGCCAGCCGCCGCCGACCAGCACGGTGGCGGTGGCAACGCCCACGATGACATCGGTTCGGCGTTCCAGGCCGGCCGAGAGCCGCTTGGCCAGGACGCCGTCGCGCAGCGTCCTGTTGTTGCTGCCGGCGAACCTGCCCTCCAGCTCCTTCTCCAGGCCGTACGCGTGGACCACGCGCATGGCGCCGAGGCTCTCGTTGGCGATGTTGGCCAGCTGCCCCTCCCCCTTGCGCGTTTTGCGCGAGGCTCCGGTGATTTTCCCTGTGCTCCCCCGCGAACTCAGCAGGTAGGCCGCGGCCGCCACAACAACGACGAGGGCCAGCAGCGGGTCCAGCCAGAACATCACGCCTGCCATGGCCACCAGGGTGAGGATGTTGGCCAGCATGGGCAGTCCGGCGGTGACGGCGACCTCCTGCAGCTTCCCGACGTCGCCGACGAGCCGCTGGACCGTGTCTCCGGTCCTCGCGCCCGAGTGGTACGCGCCGGAGAGCGACTGCACGTGCGCGAAGACGCGCTGCCGCAGGGCCGTGGCGACGCGCGATCCGGCGAGCGCGAACGCCACCGTGGCCAGGTAGTTGGCCAGCGCCCGCAGTCCCACGATGACCACAACGGCCGCGCCGCAGGAGAGCATCAGCGAGAGCGTGGCGGCCGGGACGGAGGCGCCAAGTTGCGCGCCCAGGCTCTGGGAGACGGCGTCGACGACGAACTTGGTGGGCCAGGGCTCCAGCACCCGGAAGGCCACCTCGAAGATCAGGGCGACTATGCCCCCGGCCATCAGCTTCCGGTTGCCGGGGAGGTGCGGGCCCAGGACGGCCAGGGTGCGGCGCAGGGGGCCCGGGGGCCGCCGGTTTGTGCCGGTCTTCACGGCACTCACAACGACGCCCCCGCCGGGACGCTGTCCGCCACGGGAACCAGGTCCAGGCCTCCGAGCGCCCGTTCCAGGACGCGTTCCCAGCCGTGCTCGGCAACGGCCTCCGCCCGGGCGTTTCCGCCCAGCGTTGCGCGCCGCGCGGGATCCGCGGCGAGCGCATCCAGCGCCCGGGCCAGCGCACCGGCGTCGGACGGCTCCACCAGGACTCCGGTCCGCCCGTCGGCCACGATCCCGGGGACCTGCCCCACGCGGCTCGCGACGACGGGGAGGCCCGCGGCCAGGTACTCGTAGATTTTCAGCGGGGAAAAGTAGGCGTCCCGCGCGGCCGCGGCAGGGTAGGGCGCCACGGCGATGTCCGCCCGGGCAAGGAGCGCGCCGATGCGCTCCGGCTCCACGGCGCCGGCGAAATCGATCCGCGCGCGCACGGAGGGTCCGTGCGCGGCGGCCCTCGCCCTCAGGGCTTCCGCAAGTGGCCCGTCTCCGACGATCTCCAGCCGCCAGTCCCCGGCGGAACGGGCGACGGCGTCGACCAGCGTCTCGACGCCGTGCCATGGCTTCAGGGTCCCGACGAAAACGACCGTCGGAACCGCGTCGGCGCGGGGCCGGCTGCCCCGGTCGCCCGGGCGGATCCGTGTGGTGTTCACGCCGTTGGCTACGACGCGCACGCGCCGGGCCGCGGAGGCGTCGGCGTGGCCCAGCACCCAGTCGGCGACCGGCCCGGACACACAAACGGTCCGTGCCGCGGCGCCGACCTGGCGGCTCAGCGCCCGCCAGGAGTGGTCCTCCAGCACCAGCTCCCGGTGGGTGCGCTGTTCGTCGATGAGGGGCGCGTTGACCTCCAGGACGCCCGGAATGCCCTCCGCCTCGGCAAGCGTGGCCAGGACGGTACTGAAGAGGCTGTAGCGCTCGTACACGAGGTCCGCCCCGTCCGCGGCGATGCGCCCGGCCATTTCCCGGGAGGCGGCCAGCTGCGCGGCCTCGCGCTCTGCCGTTGTGCCCGGCGGGATCCGCAGCTCGGTGACCTGAACGTCGGCCAGGTCCGCGGGGACGTGGCCGCCCGCACGCGTGCAGTACAGGCGCACAGTGGCGCCTCGGGCGCGCAGCGCGCGGACGATCTCCTGCACGTGCACGGACGCGCCCTTCGTCCCGAAGAACGGTATGCCGGGGTCCACGCAGGCGTAGGCCACCCGAACGCCCGTGAGGTCCGCGACTTCGGCGAGCTCCGCGGGGTCGGCGAGCTCCGCGGGGTCGGCGAGCTCCGCGGGGTTCGGCGCCCCGGCCTGCTGGGCGGCGACGGCGCCACCCGGCGCGGCACCGTCCTCGAGCCGGGCCAGCGCGCGGGCCTGCGCGGCCGAATCGAACCGCCGCTCCACGAGGGCGCGGCCGGCGCGCGCCAGGTCGCTGCGCGGAAAGGCTGGATCCGCGGTCCGGACCAGCGCGCGGACCAGGGCCCCGGCGTCGTCCGGATCGATCAGGATGCCCGTGGCCGAGCCGGGGGTCCCGTTGCCGTTGACGACGGCCTCGGGGATGCCGGTCACCGCCGTGGCCACGCAGGTCACACCGATGGCCAGAGCCTCCAGCAGCACGGTGGGCAGGCCGTCCGCGTTGCCGTCCGCTCCGACCGTGCAGGGTGCGGCGAAAACGTCCGCCCAGTCCAGGAGCGCGCGGACCTCCGCCTGTGTCTGCGGCCCTAGGAGCGCCGCCGTGTTTCCGGCCTGCCGGGCGAAGGGCCCGCCGGCTTTCCCGCCGGCGGGCTCAAGGCCCAGCCGCGCGATGTGGGCGGCGAGCCCGGCGCGGAGCTCGCCGTCGCCGGCGATGCGGACGTCCGCCGCGACGCCGCGTGCCGCCAGGGCCGCCACGGCGTCGATCAGCTGCGCGAAGCCCTTCTTCTCGACGAGGCGCCCGACCGCCGCGATCCTCAGCCGTTCCCCCGGGACGCGGGGCTCGCGGAAGGGGAAGCGCGCCAGCTCCAGGCCGTTGTAGAGCAGATGGGTGCGTTCCGCGAGATCAGGGTAGTGCCGGGCCAGGTGCTCCAGGTTGAAGCGGCTGATGGTCACGGTGTGGGACGCGCGGCGCAGGGTCGTGCCCAGGCGCTCGCGGTCGACGGACTCGTGGAACAGGTCCTTGGCGTGGGTGGTGACGGAAAAGGTGATGCCGGCGAGCTCCGCGGCAAGCTCCGCCGTCCTGCCGGCGAGGGAACCGAAGTGCGCGTGCAGGTGGGTCAGTCCGGACCTGGCGGCGGACGTGGCGAGCGCGATTCCCTGGTGGACCTCGGTGGGATCGTAGCCGGCGAGCTCGGGCAGGAGGGCCGCGTAGCGGTCGGCGAATCCGGGCACCGTTCGGGTGGCGTCCCCCACCAGCTCCCACGCGTCGGAGAGCTTCAAGGGCTTGGGCACAAACGTGACGGGCGTCTGCACGCGGGCCAGCTCCGGGTGGAACCGGGCGTCGGTGCTGTGGCGAAGGGCAAAGATCTGCAGGCTCTCGCCGGCCGCCTCGCGGGCCAGGATCTCCGTCACGATGAACGTCTCGGAAAAGCGCGGGTAGACCTTGAGCACATATCCCGTGCGTCGGGCGTTAGACGGCGACATGGACGTATTCCTCTCTGCTCCCGGACGGGGCCGGGCTGGGGACTCGGAGTGGGGTGGTGGCGGCCGTGAGCCGCAGGGTGTGGCGGGCGATGGCCGCGAGGCCGTCAAGGGCGATGCCGTCCCGGGCCTCGAGCTGGGCGGGGCCGGGGTGGGCCGCGCAGGGGTCCGCCGCACCGGGTTGTCCCTGGCCGTCGTGGCGCCCCGAGCCCGCGATGTCGGCGAACCAGTCGGCGATGGCCGCGGAGTCCAGCCGGTCCGGGGTGAGCACCCGGACCGCGCCGCGCCGCTGGAGGGACACGGCGCGGATGAGTTGTTCCGTGCGCGGCGCCACCCGGGGAACCACGAGGGCCGGCGTCGGGGAACCCAACACCTCGCACACGGTGTTGTAGCCGCCCATCACCACGACGGCGGCCGCGGAGCGGATGTAGGAGAGCCCGTCGGGGACGGACGCGAGCACCCGGGTGCCCGGCGCCGCGGCGGCGACCACCTTCTCGCGCAGCGCCTTGGGCATCTGCGGTCCGGTGACCACGAGGTGCCGGTATCCCTCGGGGACGGCTGCGGCCGCAGCGGCCGCGGTGACGCCGTAGCCGTCGGATCCGCCTCCGGCCATGGTCAGCAGGTAGGGGCGGGCCATCGCGTCGGCGGGTTCGGCGCAGTGGCGGCCGGCGGAGAGGTAGCCGGTGTACCTGACGCGGCCGGCCAGGGCCCGCGGGACCTCGCCCTCGGCGACGGGATCGTGCACGCCGGCGTCCCCGTAGACCCAGACCTCGTCGAAGGTGTCGGCGACCCGGTCCACGCCGATGCTGGCCCACTCTTCGGACGCCGTGCGCGGGTCGTCGAGGACCTCGCGGAGACCGAGGACCACGCGGCAACCGGGATTGTCCCGGCGGAGATTCGCCAGCGGCGCGGCCAGCTCGCCGTCGACGCCGAAGGGGTGCCTGTCCACCACCACTATGTGGGGCCGGAAAGACTGCAGGACGCCGTCGACGACGGAGGAGCGGACGTCCATCAGCCGGTCCATCCCGACGTTGAGCGTGCGGGGCGCGTAGCGTCCGTTCCGCTTGTGGATGCCGGGCATGACCACCCAGTCCCAGCCGTCCGGCGCCGGGTAGCTGGTGGCCGTCCGCTCCCCCGTGATGAGCAGCCCGGAGACGCGCCGCCCGGTGGTTCCGGGGAGGGACCGGCTCAGGGCGTGGGCAATGGCGAGGTTCCGCCGCGTATGCCCCAGCCCCACCGAGTCGTGGGAATAGAGGGCCACACGGAGGCCCGGTTGGTGCTGGGTTCGTGCCATGTGCTGCCCGTCCTTGTCTCTCGCCTCCGGCCGGTGCCGGTGGAGCGCGGTCCCGCGGTGCGGGTGCGCCGTGCAACAGCGTGCCAACGGAACATGAGCCGGAGATGAACCGTTCATGAGACGCCTCTCATCAGGGCGTGGGGGCAGCAAAAAGGCCCGGCCGGGACACGTTGAACGTGTCCCGGCCGGGCCGGTTTATGCGGTGCCGGCGGCCGGGGGCCGCCGGTCTCGGCTAGTAGCCCCGGCTGCCGCCGCGGGCGCCGTCGAAGCCGCGGGAACCGGTGCGGGGCTTGCGCGATCCGCCGAAGCCGGCGCCGGAGCGCTCTCCGCCGCGCTCGGGCCGGTCCGAACCCTGGCGGCGCTCGCCGCGGTCGTAGCCGCCCTCTTCGCGCTTGCGGAATCCGCCGCCGCCGCTGCCGCCACGGCCGCCGCCGAAGCCGCCGGAACGCGGCGCGGAGTCGCGCTCGCTGCGCGGGGTGCGGCCGTTGTCCAGTTCCAGACGGATCAGCTCGCCGCCGATGCGCGTCTTGGACAGCGCCTGCCACTGGTCCTGCGAGAGCTCGGCCGGGAGCTCCACCAGGGTGTGGTCGGCGCGGATGTCGATGCCGCCGATGTCGGCGGAGCTGAAGCCGCCCTCGTTGGCGAGCGCGCCGACGATCGAGCCGGGCATCACACGCTGGCGGCGCCCGACGGCGATGCGGTAGGTGGCGTTGCCCTCGGTGAGCGCGCGGGACGGGCCGCGGGAGCCGAGTCCGTCCTTGGCGCCCTTCATGGCGCGGGCCTGCTTGGCCGGGGGCATCGGCATGTCTTCCATCAGCAGCGGTCGGCCGCCCTGTGCCATGTGCGCCAGCGCAGCGGCGATCTCGGCGGCCGTGACGTCGTGGTCGGCCTCGAACTTCTCCACCAGGCCGCGGAAGACGGTCAGGTCCTCGGAGGCAAGCGTTTCCGTGATGCGCTCGGCGAACTTGGCCAGGCGCTTGTCGTTGACGACGTCGACGCTTGGCAGGTGCATGAGCTCGACCGGCTGGCGCGTGGCCTTCTCGATGGCGCGCAGCAGGTACTTCTCGCGCGGCGTCATGAACAGGATGGCGTCGCCCTGGCGGCCCGCGCGGCCGGTGCGGCCGATGCGGTGCACGTAGGACTCCGTGTCGTGCGGGATGTCGAAGTTCACGACGTGGCTGATGCGCTCGACGTCGAGGCCGCGGGCCGCGACGTCGGTGGCGACGAGGATGTCGATCTTGCCCTCGCGGAGGTTCTCGACGGTGCGCTCGCGCTGCTGCTGCGGGATGTCGCCGTTGATGGCGGCCGCACGGAAGCCGCGGGACTTCAGCTTGTCGGCGAGGTCCTCGGTGGCCATCTTGGTGCGCACGAAGGCGATGACGCCGTCGAACGGCTCGGCCTCGAGGATGCGGGTCAGGGCGTCGAGCTTGTGCGGGCCCATGACCTGAACGTAGCGCTGGCGCGTGTTCTTGCCCGTGGTGGTCGTCGACTTGACGGTGACCTCCTGCGGGTTGCGCAGGTACTGCTTGGAGATGCGGCGGATGGCGCCCGGCATCGTGGCGGAGAACAGTGCGACCTGCTTCTCGACCGGGGTGGCCTCGAGGATGCGGGCCACGTCCTCGGCGAAGCCCATGCGCAGCATTTCGTCGGCCTCGTCGAGGACCACGTACTGGAGCTGGGACAGGTCCAGGGAGCCCTTGCTGATGTGGTCGATCACGCGGCCGGGGGTGCCGACGACGACCTGGGCGCCGCGGCGGAGGCCGGCGAGCTGCGGGCCGTACGGCGAGCCGCCGTACACCGGAAGAACGCTGAAGTTCTCGATGTGGCGGGCGTAGGACGTGAACGCCTCGGCGACCTGGAGCGCGAGCTCGCGGGTCGGGGCCAGCACCAGGATCTGCGTGTTGTGCGTGGGGCCGTTCAGGTCGGCGAGCTCCGCCATGCGGGACAGCGCCGGGACGGCGAACGCGGCGGTCTTGCCGGTTCCGGTCTGGGCCAGGCCCACAACGTCGCGGCCCTCGAGCAGGATCGGGATGGTGGCCGCCTGGATCGGGGACGGCTTCTCGTAGCCGACGTCGGTCAGGGCGGCGAGGACGCGGCCGTCAATGCCGAGGTCGGAGAACTTGATGGTCTCTTCGACGGGCTCGTTGGCTTCGGCGGCTTGGTTTTCGGGCATGTCGGAAGACATAGAGAATTACCTCATTCATAGGGGCGGATTCGCGCCACTCGATCAGGAGTGGCTTCCGCGGCACATTCGGACTTTTCACCTGCTAAGTCCGGCGCTCCCCTATGAAAACCGCCCGATTGAAGGGCTCACATGCGGTAGCTCTTGCCTCAAATATTGGGCAGGATGCGAGGGAAGCCGGATATCGGCGAACACTTAATACTAGCCGATCCTGCCGGAGCGTGGGCGGGAGGCGGCTGTGCGCTTGCGCACACGGGCCTCAGAGGAGCCGGAGGATCTTCTCCGGAAGCGTCCAGGCGCCGGCGTCGTGCCCCTCGCGCAGCGCATCGGCCTGCTCCGGCGCCAGGCGCCGGAAGACGTCCCGGACGGTGATGCCGTGCGCCGGCGTGTGCTCGACGACGATCGGGTCCCCGGCCTTGACCGCGCCCTTGCGCACCACGCGGAGGTAGCAGCCGACGTCCGCGCGTTCGGTGAAGCGGGCGACCCACTGCGGCTCGTCCAGGCGCCGGGCGAAGGTCGAGCACGGTGTGCGCGGCAGCGTCACCTCCAGGACGACGTCGGCGCCGATCCGCCACCGCTGGCCGATCACGGCGTCCGACGTCGCGATGCCGTCAACACGCAGGTTCTCGCCGAAGAGGCCTGGCTCGACGCGGCGGCCCAGCTCCTCGCCCCACCGCCGCGCCTCCTCCTCCGAGTAGGCGTAGACGGCCTGGTCCTCGCCGCCGTGGTGCTCGCGGGACGCCTGGACGTCGGCGTAGACGCCGAGGGGGCCCACCTTGACGGGCCCGTCCACGTGACGCTTGTCGATCGCGGTCACACCCACGGGGCCGCGGTCCGGGATCAGCTGGTGGACGCGGCAGACGGCGGCGAGGACTCCGGAGGCTCTTTCCATGGCTCCATGCTAGGCGGACGCCTCCGCTAGGCTCGGAATCGTGAAGAAACTCCCGGGAACCCTGCGCGCGGCCCTGCTCTGGTGGGCCGCCATGGCCGTCGCGGCGCTGGGCTTCGCCGCCGCCGCCGGCGGCAACGCCCAGGTCGCCTCGGACAACGACCGGCTGGGGCTCGTGGCGCTGGCCGCCGTCCTCGCCCTGCTGGGCGTGCTGGTGGGCTACGGCGCGTGGCAGTTGTCCCGGGGCAAGCTCGCGGGACGCGGCAGCCTGACCACCTTCGGCCTGATCGGCGGGGTGCCCCTGCTATTTCGCGGCCCGCGGCTGGGCGTGCTCGCCGTCGGGCTGCTGATCGGCGTGCTGCTGCTGTGGCTCCCGCCCAGCCTGGAGTACTTCAAGGCCCAGGCCCGCGCCGCCCGAGCTCGGCGCAAGGCCGAGCGCGCGGCGACCCGCCGCCCCACGCGCCGCTAACCCGCGCCCGCCACCGCACCCCATCACCCCCCACCACCGCACACCGGCACCCCACCGCCGGAAGTGGACATTTCCGGGGGTTAACGAACTGTGGGATTGTCCACTTCCGGAGGTGGGGCGGGCATTAGGGCGGACTGACACGGCCGCCCTAGGGCTAGACCGACTCTTGCGGCAGCGGCGCCAGAGACTCCAGGACGTCGACGACGGGCGCCAGCTCCGGCGTCGCCCTGGCCTCCTCCAGCGCCGCCCCGAGCGTCGCGTCATGCACCGGCCGCGTCGACTCCAGCAGCTTCCGGCCGGCGGCCGTCAGCTCCGTATACACGCCCCGCCGGTCGTCGAGGCACAGGATGCGCGTCAGGAGCGCGCGGTCCTCCAGGCGGTTGACGAGCCGCGTCGTGGCGCTGCTGCTCAGGGCCGCGGCGCGCGCCAGCTGCTGCATGCGCATGTGCCAGCCGTCCTGGCGGCTCAGCGCGTCCAGAACGGTGTATTCGACGACGGACAGCCCGGCCTCGGCCTGCAGCGCCCGCTCGAGCTCTGCCTCGATCAGCCCGTGGAGCGCCGCGAGCGTGCGCCACCCCTGGGCGCGGACCTCGACGGCGTCGTCCCTGATTCCCATGTGGCGTTCCTCTCCATCCTGCCGGGCGGGCCCGGTCGCGCTTGCGCAGATACCCGGCGCATGCAACTATTTACCAAGCGTCTGCAACTACCTGCTTCAGCAACTACCAGCGCCTGCACTTTCATCCAGTATACGAAGGAAACGAGGAACGATGCCCATCGGACTCTTGGCCCTGGCCATCGGCGGATTCGGGATCGGACTCACCGAGTTTGTGATCGCCGGCCTGCTGCCCGAGGTCGCCGCCGACCTGAGCGTCGACGAGGCGGCCGCGGGGTGGCTGATCTCCGGCTACGCGCTCGGGGTCGCGGTCGGGGCGATCGCCCTCACCGCCGCCGTCATCCGCCAGCCACGCAAGCGCGTGCTGCTCGGGCTGATGGTGCTGTTCATCGCCGGCAACCTGGTCTCGGCAACGGCCCCGGACTACCAGCTCATGCTGATCGGACGCATCATCGCGTCCCTGTGCCACGGAGCGTTCTTCGGCATCGGCTCCGTGGTCGCCGCGGACATGGTCGCCAAGGACAAGCGCTCCGCCGCCATCGCCGTGATGTTCACCGGCCTGACGCTCGCCAACGTCCTTGGCGTCCCGTTCGGCACCTTCATCGGCCAGGCCTTCGGCTGGCGCGCGACGTTCTGGGCCATCACCGGCATCGGCGTGCTCGCCTTCGCCGGCATCGCGGCCCTCGTGCCGGCGTCGGCCAACGCAGCCGGGAACGCGTCCCTCCGCGGCGAACTGCGCGCCTTCCGCTCCGGCCAGGTCTGGCTGTCGCTCGCGGTGACAGTCCTCGGCTTCGGCGGCATGTTCGGCGCCTTCACCTACATCGCCTACACGCTCACCGAGGTCGGCGGCTTCCCGACGGGCGCCGTCCCGTGGCTGCTGGTGCTCTTCGGCGCGGGACTCTTCGCCGGCAATATCGCCGGCGGGAAGGCAGCGGACCGACGCCTCGACCCGACGCTGCTGGTCCTGCTCGCTGGACTGACGATCGTGTTGGCGGCGTTCGCGCTCCTCGCCGCGAGCCGGCCGGCAACCTTCGTGCTGCTGGTGCTGATGGGCGGATTCGGCTTCGGCACCGTCCCCGGGCTGCAGACCCGCATCATGGGCTACGCGCCGCACGCGGCGACCCTCGCCTCCAGCGCGAACATCGCGGCCTTCAACATCGGCAATGCCCTCGGCGCCTGGATCGGCGGGATCTCCATCGCGGCCGGCTTGGGCTACACGTCCCCGCTGTGGGCCGGATCCGGGCTGACCGCCGTCGCCCTGGCCGTGATGGCCGCCGCTGCGCTCGCCGCCCGCCAGGCCCGTCCCGCCGCCCCGCGGACGGCGCCCGAGCCCGTGGCCGCGCCCGTCGCCTGAGGCCGCCGCCCTCCCGGCACCGCCCCACCAACCATCCCCACCCCTCACCAAGGAGACCCGATGTCCACCACGCCCACCCTCCCCACCGTCACACTCAACAACGGCCACCAGATGCCCCAGCTCGGCTTCGGCGTTTTCCAGGTGCCCGACGCCGAAACCACCACCGCGGTCGCCTCGGCGCTCGACGCCGGGTACCGAAGCATCGACACGGCCTCCGTCTACGGGAACGAGGCCGGGGTGGGCCGGGCGATCGCCGACTCCGGCATCCCCCGCGGCGACCTGTTCGTCACCACCAAGATCTGGAACTCCGACCAGGGATACGACGCCGCGCTCGCGGCCTACGATGCAAGCCTGGCGAAGCTGGGCCTGGACTACGCCGACCTGTACCTGATCCACTGGCCCGCCCCGGCGCTCGGCCTGTACGCCGAGACGTGGCGGGCGCTGGAGCGGCTCCTAGCGGAGGGCCGGGTCCGGGCGATCGGGGTGTCCAACTTCGAGCCGGAACATCTTGAGGCGCTCGCCCGGAACTCCGACGTCGTGCCCGCCGTCAACCAGATCGAGCTGCATCCCGCGCTGCAGCAGGCGTCGGTCCGCGCAGCGAACGCCGCGCGAGGCATCGCGACCCAGGCCTGGAGCCCGCTGGCGCAGGGCGGCGTGTTGGGCGACCCCGCCATTGCCGCCATCGCGGCACGCCACGGCCGCAGCCCCGCCCAGGTCGTCCTGCGCTGGCACCTCCAGCAGGGGCGCATCGCGATCCCGAAGTCGGTCACGCCGTCGCGCATCCGCGAAAACCTCGACGTCTTCGGCTTCGAGCTGGACGCCTCGGAGCTGGCCGCCGTCGACGCGCTGGACCGCGGGGGCCGCACGGGGCCGGACCCGCGGACCTTCAACGGCTGATCGGGGCCGGGCGCCGGACGCGCGGCGCCCGGTGTCCCGGGTCACCCCGCCGCCGGTTCGGCACTAGGGTCGAAGTACCCCTGCCGCACCGAAAGGACCACCACCGTGACCCTGCTTGCCATCACCAACGCCCACGTCGTCCCCATCGAAGGCGAGCCGTACGACGGGACCGTGGTCGTCCGCGACGGGAAGATCGCCGAGGCCGGCCCGGAGGTGCGCGTGCCGGACGGCGCGGAGCTCCTGGACGCCGCCGGCCGGTGGCTGCTGCCGGGGTTTGTGGACGCGCACGTCCACCTGGGCATGCATCCGGAGGGCGAGAACGGCTCGACGTCGGACGTGAACGAGATGACGGACCCGATCATGGCCGCCGTGCGGGCGATCGACGCCGTCGACCCGTTCGACACGGGCTTCGACGACGCGCTGGCCGGGGGCGTGACCACCGTCAACGTCAACCCGGGCTCCGGCAATCCGGTGGGCGGCCTGGCCGTCGCGATCCACACGCATGGCCGCTACATCGAGGAGATGGTTCTGCGCTCCCCCAGCGGCCTGAAGTCGGCGCTCGGCGAGAACCCCAAGCGCATCTACGGCGAGCGCAAACAGACGCCGGCCACGCGCCTCGGGACGGCCATGGTCATCCGCAAGGCCTTTATGGACGCTCGGAACTACATGGCCAAGGCGGATCCGCAGGCGATCGATCCGAAGCTGGAGGCGCTGGCCATGGTGCTGCGGCGGGAGATTCCGTGGCGGCAGCACTGCCACCGGGCGGACGACATCGCGACCGCGCTGCGCCTAGCGGACGAGTTCGGCTACGAACTGGTGCTGGACCACGGGACCGAGGCCCACGTGCTCGGGGACGTCCTCGCCGAGCGCGGGGTCCCGGTCCTGATCGGTCCGCTGTTCACCACGAAGTCTAAGGTGGAGCTCCGCGGCCGCTCGCTGGCCAACCCCGGGAAGCTGGCCCGCGCCGGCGTCGAAATCTCGATCATCACGGACCACCCGGTCATCCCCATCCACTTCCTGGTCCACCAGTGCACGCTCGCGGTGAAGGAGGGGCTGGACCCGGTGACGGCGTTGCGATCCATCACCATCAACCCCGCCAAGGTCCTGGGATTGGCCGACAGGATCGGCTCGATCGAGGCGGGCAAGGAATCGGATCTGGTCCTCTGGTCCGGCGACCCGCTGGACGTGATGCAACGGGCGCTGCGCGTCTGGATCGGCGGCCGCCAGGTCATGGAGTACGACGCCGAGGCAGGCACCCCGAGGGTGGTCGACCGCCGCGCCAACGCGGCGCGCTAGCCCCGACCCCCGGGCCGGGCCGCCCTCGCCCCACCCGGTCCCGCCCTCGCACGCCCCTTCCCGCCCGACAAAAGACCACGCGAAGTGGACGGCACCTCGGCTAACTAGCCGTGGGACCGTCCACTTCGCGTGGCTGGGACTGGGGTGGGGGCTGGGCCGTGGCGCTAGGCCGTGGCGCTAGGCCGTGGCGGAGGCGAGCATGCCGGCGCGGACCGCCGCGAAGCTGCGCGTCCAGGGAACCAGCTGGTCCAGGACCGGCGCGAGTGAGGCCGCCTGCTGCTCGGTGGGCCTGAACGTTGAGAACTCCTCGAAATCGGTGAAGAGGGAGAACATTCCGGTCTTCTGCACGTGCGCCACCTGCAGCTCGGACAGGACGTGGCGCAGGTGCTCCACCGAACGCGCGCCGTACGCCGAGCCGTAGGCCACGATCCCGGCCGCCTTGTTGTTGAACTCCGCGTTCACGAAAGACAGGGCGTTTGCCAGGGCCGGCGCGACGGAGTGGTTGTACTCCGGCGTGACGAAGACATAGCCGTCGAACTCCGCGATCCGCGCGGCGAAGGACACGGTGTGGTCCTTTTGGTAGTTCTGGTAGGCCGCGGGGTAGGCCTCGTCCAGCAGCGGGAGCTTGAAGTCGGCGATGTCCAGCAGCTCGTAGCTGGCGTCGCCGCGCCGCCGGGCCTGGGCGAGGACCCACTCGGCCACCCCGCGGTTAACGCGGTTTGGCCGGGTCGAGCCCGTGACGACGGCGATGCGCGGGAGGTCGGAGCCGGCCCCGACCACGGGGACCGACGCGGTCGTCGGAGCCGTGGCGCGGACGGCGTCGGACGGCGCTGCCGCCTCGGTTGCGGCGGAGTGGGCGCCCGTCGGGGCGGACTTGCGGAAGAGCTTCGAGAACCAGGACATGGCGGCCTCCGGGGCGGTCGGAACGAATAATTGAACTTTCAATCATCCTACCGCGTCGTCACGTGAAACGTCAACCTTTGTGCGCCCATGGCCGCCCACCCCGGCTACGCAGGAGGCCCGCCCCGCGCCCCAACCGCCGGAAGTGGACATCCCAGCGGGTAACTACTGGGGGAAATGTCCACTTCCGGCAGTTGGAGGGGAGGGAGCGGGCGGGCTGGAGGGCCATGCGGCCCATGCGGCCCATGCGGCCTACAGCTGGGCGAAGGCCTGCTCCAGGTCCGCGATCAGGTCCTCGACGTCCTCGATCCCGCAGGACAGCCGGAGCAGGTTGACGGGCACGGCCAGCTCGGTGCCCTTGACCGACGCGTGCGTCATCTCGGACGGGTAGTTCATCAGCGACTCGATGCCGCCGAGGGACTCCGCCAGCGTGAACACGCGCGTGGACTCGGCGATCTTGCGGGCCGCCGCTTTGCCCCCGGCGAACTGGACCGAGACCATGCCGCCGAAGCCGCGCATCTGCCTCTTGGCCAGCTCGTGTCCCGGGTGGTCCGGCAGCCCCGGGTAGAGGACGCTTTCCACCTCCGGGCGCGTCAGCAGCCACTCGGCCACGGCCTGGCCGTTGCTCGAGTGGCGGTCCATGCGCACGCCGAGCGTCTTGAGGCCTCGGGTGGTGAGGAACGCGTCCAGCGGCCCGGAGACCGCGCCGACGGCGAACTGGATAAAGCCGATCTTCTCGGCCAGTTCTGCGTCGTTCACCACAACGGCGCCGCCGACGACGTCGGAGTGGCCGCCGATGTACTTGGTGGTGGAGTGCACCACGATGTCAGCGCCGAGGTCCAGCGGCTGCTGGAGGTACGGCGACGCGAAGGTGTTGTCCACAACCAGAAGGGCCCCGGCGTCGTGCGTGATCTCCGCGATGGCCTGGATGTCGCTGATCTTCATCATGGGGTTGGACGGCGTCTCGAGCCAGACCAGCTTGGTCGGGTTGGCGGCGACGGCGGCGCGGACCGCGTCGAGGTCCGCCATGTCCACCGGCTTGTTGCCGATGCCCCACTCCCCCAGGACCCGACTGATCAGCCGGTACGTGCCGCCGTAGGCGTCGTTGCCGAGCACGATGTGGTCGCCGGGGCGGGTCAGCGCCCTGATGATCGCGTCCTCGGCGGCGAGCCCCGAGGAGAAGGAGAACGCGTGGTTTCCGTTCTCGACGCCGGCGAGCTGCTCCTGCAGCGAGTCGCGCGTGGGGTTGGTGCCGCGCCCGTACTCGTAGCCGTCGCGGAGGCCGCCGATGCCGTCCTGCGCGTAGGTGGTGGAAAAGTGCACGGGCGGCACAACGGCGCCCGTGCGGGGCTCGAAGTCCTGGCCGGCGTGGACGGCGCGGGTATTGAAGCCCGAGGTGGGGTTGCTCATCTTCAGTCTCCTTCGTGCGTGGGGTGCTAGTGCGTGGGGTGCTAGTGCGTGAGGTAGTTCAGCAGGTCGTGGCGGGTGACAACGCCAATGGCGTTGCCGTCGCGCGTGACCAGAAGGGCGTCCTGGTGCTGGAGCTTGGTGCGGGCGGCCGCGATGGACTCCTGCGCGCCGATCAGCTCCATGGGCGTGGACACCAGGTCGGCGATCGCGTCCGTCAGCGCGATGTCGCCGCGGAACAGCCCGGCGGTCAGGGTGCGCTCGTCGATGCTCCCGCGTACCTCGCCGATGCGGACCGGGGGTTCGGCGGAGAGCACGGGGAGTGTGGAGACGCCGTATTCGTTCATGATGCCGATGACGTCGCGGACCGACTCCTGCGCGTGCGTGTGCACGAGGTCGGGCAGGTCCCCGGACTTGTTGGCCAGCAGCGCGGCCACCGTGTCCACGCGCTCGTCCGCGGTGAAGCCGTAGGAGCGCATCCACTCGTCGTTGAAGATCTTGGCAAGGTAGCCGCGCCCGCCGTCGGGCAGGATCACGACGACGACGGCGTCCTCGGGCAGGTCGCGCGCGGCGCGAAGGGCCGCCACGACGGCCATGCCCGACGAACCGCCGACCAGCAGGCCCTCCTCGCGGGCGAGTCGCCGGGTCATGGCGAAGGAGTCGGCGTCGCTGACCGCGACGACCTCGTCCGGCACGGCGGGATCGTAGTTGCCGGGCCACATGTCCTCGCCGACGCCCTCGACGAAGTAGGGGCGGCCGGTGCCGCCGGAGTAGACCGAGCCGTCGGGGTCCGCGCCGATGACCTTGACGGCGCCGGACGCGCGGTCCCTGGACACCTCCTTGAGGTAGCGGCCCGTGCCGGTGATGGTTCCGCCCGTTCCGGCCCCGATGACGACGTGCGTGACCGTGCCGTCGGTGTCGCGCCAGATCTCCGGCCCCGTGGTCTCGTAGTGGCTCTCCGGCGCGGCCGGGTTGGAGAACTGGTCCGGCTTGTAGGCGCCGGGGATCTCCCGGACCAGGCGGTCGGACACGCCGTAGTACGACTCGGGGGAATCGGGTGCGACGGCGGTGGGCGTCACGACGACCTCGGCGCCGTAGGCACGCAGCACGTCGCGCTTCTCCTCGCCGACCTTGTCCGGCGTGACGAAGACCGTCTTGTAGCCCTTGAGCTGGCCAACGAGCGCCAACCCGACGCCGGTGTTCCCCGACGTCGGCTCCACGATGGTTCCGCCGGGCTTCAGGTCGCCGGAGGCCTCGGCGTTCTCCACCATCTTCAGCGCAATCCGGTCCTTGATGCTGCCGCCCGGGTTCAGGTATTCGAGCTTCACGAGGACGGTGGCCTTGATGTCCCCCGTGACGTGGGCGAGCTTGACGAGGGGCGTGTTGCCGATGAGATCCAGGACGGAATTGGCGTATTTCATGCCCAAGACTCTACCCGCGGGGCAAACTTGGCGCCCCACCGGGCGCAACCCGCCGTCATGCCGGTTCCGCCGGCGCCGGGTGGCACCATGGTGGCATGACAGTCTCCGATGCGGCCATCGATCCGGGCCTGCCCGCCGCCGAGGCCGAGTCGGAATGGATCGCGGAGGGACCGTACTCCCTCGCGTCCACGCTGGGCGTCCTGCAGCGCGGCTCCCATGACCCGTGCGTCCGGGTCGCCGGCCGCTCCGCCTGGCTGTGCTTCGACACCGCGGCCGGTCCCTCCTCCCTGTTCCTGTCCCAATCCGCCCGGCCTGGCCCGCAGGACGGGCCGACGGCCGTGGCGGTCCGCGCGTGGGGCCCCGGGGCGGCCGCCGCCGTGGCCTCGGCCCCCGGCCTGCTCGGCGCCGGCGACGACTGGGCCGGCTTCGACGCCCCCGACTTCCACACCACGCTTCCACGCATGGTCTCGCAGGCGCGGCGCCGCCACTCCGGCATCCGGCTGCCCTCGACGGGGCGGGTGTTCGACGCGCTGGTGCCGGTGATCCTCGAACAGAAGGTGACGACCATCGAGGCGCGGCACGCGTGGCGGTACTTGGCCGGGAGGTTCGGGACTCCCGCGCCCGGGCCGGTGCCCCCGGGCATGCGCATAGCGCCGGGTCCGCGCCAGCTGCGCCGGATCGGCAGCTGGGAGTGGCACGCGGCGCGCGTGGACATCTCCCGCCGGACCACCATCATGCGGGCGGTGGAGGCCGCGGCGGGGCTGGACCGGCTGGGCGCCCTCCCGCTGTCCGCGGGGCCGGGCGCGAAGCTGCGGACCGTGCCGGGGATCGGCCCGTGGACGGCCGCGGAGGTCCTGCAGCGCACGCACGGCGACCCCGACTCCGTCTCCGTCGGCGACTACCACCTCGCCGCCTACGTCGGCCACGCCCTCACGGGGCGCGCCACGGACGACGCCGGCATGCTCGAGCTCCTGAGCCCCTGGGCCGGGCACCGGCAGCGCGTGGTCCGCATGTTGGTGCTGTCCGGATTCCGCAAGCCCTCGTTCGGGCCGCGGCTCGCCCCCATGGACCACCGACGGCGCTAGCCGGGCGGAGCGGCCGCGACACATGATCGACTCCCGGCGCGCCGGTGGGTCAGACTGTGCACAGGACACATCGGCACGGCGGGGAGGAAACACCATGGAGGTCGGGGAAACGACGGCGGACGGCACGGACGGCGCGGCCGTCCAGGGACAGAACGTCACCACGCTCAGGTTCCTTGCGGCCCCCATGGACGTCGGGCACAGCGGCACGGTGGACGCGGGAACCATTCTGGAGTGGGTCGACAAGGCGGCCTACGCGGCCGCCGTCGCGTGGGCAAAGTCCTACTGCGTCACCGCCTACGTCGGGAACATCCACTTCGCCGATCCCGTGCAGGTCGGGGACATGGTCGAACTCGAGGCCCGGATCGTGCACACCGGCAGGTCCTCGATGCACATCCTCACCACCGTGACGTCCGGAGATCCGCGGACGTTCGGGGACGCCGGCGTACAGGCCGACGCGCGCAGCCAGTGCCTGGTCATCTTCGTGGCCGTGGACGACGCCGGCAAGCCCGTCCCTGTCACGCCGTTCGTTCCGGCGACGGCGGCCGAACGCGGGCAGGAGGCCAGCGCGATCGCGCGGGTCGATGTCCGCAAGCGGATCGTCGAGGCGATGGGGCGCGTCTCCTACACCGACGAGGGGACGGCGGAGCGCGTGGTCCTGCGGTTCCTCGCCGCTCCGTCGGACGTCAACTGGGGCGGCAAGGTGCACGGCGGCATCGTGATGGATTGGATCGACGAGGCGGCCTACGTGTGCGCGACGCGCTACTGCGGCAGGGACGCCGTGGCCGTGTTCTCAGGTGGCGTGCGCTTCTACCGCCCCCTCCTCATCGGCCACGTCGTGGAGGTGGAGGCGCGGCTCGTCTACACCGGCAACAAGGGTATGCACATCGCCGTGCACGTGCGCTCGGGCGATCCGAAGACGCGAGAAATGGAGCTGACGACGTACTGCATGACCGTGATGGTGGCGCGGGACGAGCAGGGCTCGGCCGTGCCCGTCCCGGTCTGGGTGCCGGTCAGCGGCGAGGACCGGTCCCTGCACGACCACGCGCGGGAGCTGATCTCCATCCGTGGTTCGGCGCCGGGCAACCGCCTGCCGGACCACCTGCTGCCGGCGCGGGGGCAGTAGCGGATCCGACCGGAATCGTCGCCGGCCCGCGGGACCCGGGCGGCCGCGCGGGTCCCCCATTGCCGTTGTGGCGCCTACGTGGCGGCGGGGTCCTTGTCGGCGGCGTCCTGCGACGCGAGCTGGGCGTGGACCTCCTGCATGTCGATGCCCTTGACCGCCTCGACCAGGTCTTCGAACTGCGACGCGCCCATGGCTCCGGGCTGCGAAAACACCAGGACCTTGTCCCGGAACGCCATCAGCGTGGGGATCGACGTGATGCCCGCCGCCGCGGCCAGCCCCTGTTCCGCCTCCGTGTCCACCTTCGCGAACACGACGTCGGAATACTTCTCCGACGCGGCCTGGAAGACGGGCGCAAACTGCCGGCAGGGTCCGCACCAGGCCGCCCAGAAGTCAACGAACACGATGTCGTTGTCCTCAAGCGTCTGTGCGAACTGGGCCTCGGTGATGTCGATGGTTGCCATGTGACAACGGTAGCCCTTGGACCCCGGGGCTGTCTCGCCCGCCGCACGACGCCGTGCGCGAGCCGAGTTGTCCACAATGCGCCGGCTTCCGCCCCGCACCCGTTCCGCTCGGCCTAGCCTCGGTACCCCAGAGGCATTTACGAGAGGACCACGCCATGCCGCGCCGCACACTGCTGATCATTGTGGAAAGGCACCTGCTCAAGGACGCGATTGTCCAGGGCCTCGCCCTGGCGGAGGGCTACGAGGAGATGGTGCCCGGGTCCTTGGCGGACGTTCGGAGGGAGCTGTACGCCGTGGGCGAGGCGGCCCGGATCCAACGCAGGACCAGGCTGCCCTCCGTGCTCCGCAATCCCTCGAGCGCCGGCACCTCCACCGGCGCCGTCCACGCCATGTGGTCCGGGGGCCTGTGGAGCACCCCGTCCAACTGCGCCCTTGCGCCGCCGGACGCGAACGGTGCAACCGACTGGCAGTGGGCGCACTACAACGCCGTGATGGGTGCCGCACCGACCGCGCACTTCCTGCTGTGGGACGTCTACTGGCGGGCCGAGGAAGGCAGTTTGGCGGCCTGACGGGTCCCGACGCCGAACGGGGTCCGGGGACCGGGGTTTCAGGGGCAACGAAAAACCCCGGACCCTAAGGTCCGGGGTTTCCGGTGGTCCGTTGCCGGACACATGTGGCAGATACTGGATTCGAACCAGTGAAGGCAATGCCAGCTGATTTACAGTCAGCCCCCTTTGGCCGCTCGGGTAATCTGCCGAACGCTCCGTAATGGAACGAGAAGAAACTTTACCTAAGTTTTGCCGCAGAATCGAATCGGGGCGTCCGGCCGCCCCGCCGGGCCTTCGCGGGCCGCTCCCGGTACGCTGGAACGCAACATAACCCGTCTACCAGGAGGACTCCCATGGCGAGCGATTCCACGTTCGATGTTGTCAGCAAGGTCGACACCCAAGAGGTGTCCAACGCCCTGAACCAGGCCCAGAAGGAAATCGCCCAGCGCTACGACTTCAAGGGAGTCGGCGCGGAGATCGACTTCAGCGGCGACACCATCCTGATGAAGGCCAACTCGGAAGAACGCGTCAAGGCGATCCTCGACGTCTTCCAGACCAAGCTGGTGAAGCGCAACATCAGTTTGAAGTCCCTGGACGCCGGAGAGCCCTTCGCCTCGGGCAAGGAGTACCGCATCGAGGCGAGCATCAAGGAGGGCATTGCCCAGGACGTCGCCAAGAAGATCAACAAGCTGATCCGCGACGAGGGCCCCAAGGGCGTCAAGTCGACCATCCAGGGCGACGAGCTTCGCGTCTCGTCGAAGTCGCGCGACGACCTGCAGGCCACCATGGCGCTACTGCGCAACTTCGAGGACGCGGACCTTCAGTTCGTGAACATGCGCTAGCGGCCACACACGCCACCGCGCACGCGAAAGGGCGGGGCGCGCACTCCCCCCGGGGTGCGCGCCCCGCCCGATTTCAATGCCGCGGATGGGCGGCCACCGCTGGCGGCGCCAGCGGTGGAAGTCCGGGTCAGTAGCCCAGCGGGCGGCCCGCCATCCGCTCCAGCCGCGCGATCCTGTCCGCCATCGGCGGGTGCGTGGTGAACAGCTTCTTCGCCCCGCCGCGGAACGGGTTGGCGATCATCAGGTGGGACGTGTTGACCAGGCGCTGGTCCTCTGGCAACGGGGCCCGCTGGACGCCCATCTCCAGTTTGCGCAGCGCGGACGCGAGGGCCAGCGGGTCGTTGGTCAGCTTGGCGCCGTCCTCGTCGGCGTCGTACTCGCGGGTGCGGCTGATGGCCATCTGGATCAGCGAGGCCGCGATGGGCGCCAGCAGCGCGGTGGCGATCATGGCCAGCGGATTGGCGTTGCGCCGGTCCCCGCCGCCGAAGAACAGCATGAACTGCGCGACGGACGTGATGACGCCGGCGACCGCCGCGGCGACGGACGAGGTCAGGATGTCCCGGTTGTAGACGTGCATCAACTCGTGCCCCAGCACGCCGCGCAGTTCGCGTTCGTCCAGGAGGTGAAGGATGCCCTCGGTGCAGCAGACGGCGGCGTTCTGCGGGTTGCGCCCCGTGGCGAAGGCGTTGGGCGCGGAGGTGGGCGAGACGTAGAGGCGCGGCATGGGCTCCTGCGCTGCGATCGAGAGCTCGCGCACGATCCGGTACATGCCGGGTTGCTCCTGCTCGGTGACCGGGTAGGCCTGCATGGAACGGATCGCGATCTTGTCGCTGTTCCAGTACCCGTAGGCCGTTGTGGCCACGCCGATGAGGGCAAAGATCCAGATGAAGGACGAGTTGCCCGTCCCGGATGCGATCAATGCGCCGATTGCCAGCAGCAGCGCAAACATGCCGCCCAGCAGTCCGGCCGTCTTCAGCCCGTTGTTGTGGTTATGCACCGGTTCTCGCTCCTCGTTAGTGCGGGTGCCGGCCGCGCTGCGCGGACCTGCTTACACCTAATTTAGTCAACGCCGCAGCGGCGCGCGGTGTTCCGCTAGGGCACCGGGCGGCGCGAGTCGTAGGCCATGAATCCCGGCTGCCATCTCATCAGGGCCGCGGCGAGCGCGATGCATGCCACCCCGCCACAGGCCAGCGTCCAACCCTCCCCGATCCCCGTGGAAACTCCGCCGGAAAGCATCTCCCCCACGCGCGGGCCGCCGGCGACCACCACGATGAAGACCCCCTGCAGCCGACCGCGCAAGTGGTCCGGGGTCGCCGACTGCAGGATGGTGGTCCGGAAGACGGAGCTGACGGCGTCCGCGATCCCCGCGGCCGCCATACACGCGGTCGCGGCCCACACCCACGCGGTCGCCGACCCGTCCGCGGGCAGGGGGTCGTTACCGGCCAGCACCACGACGAGGCCGAACACCCCGATGCTGGCACCCCAGGCGGCCACGGACCAGAATACGGCGACGCCCTGCCGGTGCACCCGCCCCAGCGGACCGGAGAAAACACCGACCAGGAACGAGCCCAGGGCCATGGCCGCCAGGAGCAGTCCAACTGTCGTCTCGCCCCCGCCGATCAGCACGGCCCCGATGGCCGGCAGCAGTGCGCGCGGCGCGGCCATGATCATCGCCACCAGGTCGATCACAAACGTCATGCGGATGTTGGGCTGGGTCGCGAGAAACCGGAACCCCTCGACGACCGACCGCAGCCCCGCACGCGCGACCCCGCCCGTGGGCGGGAGGGACGGGAGCCTGTAGACGGACCAGATGGCGGCCAAATAGGTGACGACGTCGATCGTGTAGGTCCACGCGAAGCCCACCTGCGCCACCAGGATGCCGCCAAGCAGCGGGCCAACCATTTGGGCGATGCCGAATGTCACCATGTTCAGCGAGTTGGCGGCGGGCAGCAGCTTCAGCCCGAGGATCGCCGGGATCATGGCTCCGCGGGTGGGCTGGTTGATCCCGCCGGCACCGGAGTGCACGGCGATCAGGGCGTAAAGCAGCCATACGTTGTCGGCGCCCAGCCAGGCCTGCGCGGCGATGGCCGCCGTGGCGGCCCACAAAACCACGGCGGATCCGAGCGCCACCTTGCGCCGATCGTAGGCGTCCGCGATGGACCCACCGTAGAGGCCCGCAAGCACCAGCGGCACCAGGGCAAAGAGGCCCAAGAGCCCCACGTGGAAGCTTGACCCCGTGAGGGCGTACACCTCCAGGCTGACCGCCAGGAGCGTGAGCTGGCTGCCGACGGCGGAGAGCGCGTTGCCGATCCAGAGGCGGCGGAACGCGGGGCTGGCTTTCAGCGGCGTCAGATCCGCAAACAGTCGGGGCACCGGAAGATTCTAGCCGCGCACAGGCCCGGGGTTAGGTCTGCCTTATTTTGATATCATCAAAATAACGGGAAGAATGGCGACCATGGACTTCTCGGAACGGCTGCGCGGCCACGGCCTGCGCGTCACGCGGCAACGGCTTGCCGTGCTTGCCGTCCTGGAGGCCCACCCCCACTCTTCGGCGGACGCCGTCGTGGAAACCGTGCGCGGGGAAATTCCGGACCTGTCGATCCAGTCCGTCTACAACGTGCTCAACGACCTGACCGGGCTCGGCATACTCCGCCGGTTCAGCCCCCCGCACTCGGCGGCACTGTACGAGACCCGTGTGGACGACAACCACCACCATGCCGTCTGCACGTCGTGCGGACGGGTCGAGGACGTCGAATGCGCGGTGGGCCACGCCCCCTGCCTGACGCCGTCGGACGACCACGGCATGGCCATTCAGATTGCCGATGTCCTCTACCAGGGCGTCTGTGAAGACTGCAGGGACAAGGCGGCCGGACATGCCAGCTGACCGCCGCCCCGCAGGGAACCCCATCAAAGAAGAAGGAGAATCTCTTGTCTGAGAACTTCACCACCACCCAGTCCGGCGCCCCGGTCGCGTCCGACGCGCACTCGCTGACGACCGGCCCCGACGGCATCACCGCGCTGCACGACCGCTACCTGGTCGAGAAGCTCGCCTCCTTCAACCGCGAGCGCGTGCCGGAGCGGAACCCCCACGCCAAGGGCGGTGGCGCGTTCGGCGAGTTCACGGTCACCGAGGACGTCTCCAAGTACACCCGCGCCGCGGTCTTCCAGCCAGGCGCCACGAGCGAGACACTGCTGCGCTTCTCCTCCGTCGCCGGCGAGCAGGGCTCCCCCGACACCTGGCGCGACGTGCGCGGCTTTGCGCTGCGGTTCTACACGACCGAGGGCAACTACGACGTCGTCGGAAACAACACGCCGGTCTTCTTCATCCGCGACGGCATCAAGTTCCCCGACTTCATCCACTCGCAGAAGCGCCTGGGCGGCTCCGGCCTCCGCGACGCCGACATGCAGTGGGACTTCTGGACCCTCTCCCCCGAGTCGGCCCACCAGGTCACCTACCTCATGGGCGACCGTGGCCTCTCCCGCTCCTGGCGCGAGCTCAACGGCTACGGCTCCCACACCTACCAGTGGATCAACGCCGAGGGCGAGCGCTTCTGGGTGCAGTACCACTTCAAGTCCCGCCAGGGCGTCCACAACATCGGGGCCGACGAGGCGGAGAAGCTGGCCGGCTCCGACGCCGACTACTACCGTCGCGACCTCTACGAGGCCATCGAACGCGGCGAGTTCCCGACGTGGGACGTCTCCGTGCAGGTCATGCCGTACGAAGAGGCGAAGACTTACCGCTTCAACCCGTTCGACATCACCAAGATCTGGTCCCACAAGGACTACCCGTTGATCCCGGTCGGCCACTTCACGCTGAACCGCAACCCGCAGAACTTCTTCGCCGAGATCGAGCAGGCCGCGTTCTCCCCGTCGAACCTGGTTCCCGGCATCGACATCAGCCCGGACAAGATGCTGATGGCGCGCGTGTTCTCCTACCCGGACGCCCAGCGCAACCGCATCGGCACCAACTACAACCAGCTGCCGGTGAACCAGCCGCACGCGGCCAAGGTGACCACCTACATGCACGAGGGCAGCATGCAGTACCAGTTCAACGACGCATCCGCCCGCGTCTACACGCCGAACTCCTACGGCGGCCCGGCCGCCGACGCGGCACGCGCCGGCGAGGGAAGCTGGGAAACCGACGGCGAGCTGGTGCGCGCCGCCCAGACGCTGCACTCCGAGGACGACGACTTCGGCCAGGCCGGCACGCTGTACCGCGAGGTCTACGACGCCGCCGCCAAGGAGCGCTTCCACGAGACGCTGCTGGGACAGGCCAACGGCATCAGTGTCGAGGCCATCCGCGAGCGCTTCTTCCAGTACTGGACGAACGTCGACGCGAACCTCGGCCTGATCCTGCGCGAGCGCTTCGCCGCCGGTGACCAGGGCGTCACCGAGGGTGCCGCCGAAATGGCCGCCCGCTAGAAGCACGCCGGCGTCCCCGCTCCCCCGGGAGCGGAGACGCCGGGGCCCTGACCCACCGCCACAACGGCGGCCGGTCAGGGCCCTTTTTTTGTCGCGAATTGGGGCACCTCCGGAGGGTGCCCTCCGTCAGCTCCCGGAAGGAAGCGTCGCGTCGCCGGCGAACGAGCGCCCTGCGTCGTCCGTCGCCTCGACGTGGAGCACGATCGGGCCGTCGGTCGCGGCGTCCGAACCGCGGACCAGGAACTGCACGGTCTGGGCGCCGCCCGTGTTGCACTGCCACTGCGACGGGCCCACCCTGCCGCAGTCGGTGCCCGGCGCCGGACGGTCCAGCAGCGTGCCCGCGCCGACCGTCAGGGTCACGCGCAGCGGGCCGCCGAAGCCGCCCGCGGGCTCGGCTAGCAGCACCAGGTTGGACCCGCCGCCCTGCACTGCCACGGAAAGGCTGCCCACCGCATTTCCGGAAGGCGACGACGTCGGCGGGGCGGACGACGTCGGGGCGCCGGACCCGGTGGGCGGAGTCGGGGCGGGGCCGCTCGGCGCGGGCTCGCTCGGCGTCGGCTCGCTCGGCGCAGGGTCGCTCGGCGCCGGCTCTTCGCCGGGGCTCGAGGGCGCGGGGCTGGAGGGCGCCGGAGTCGTGGCTTCGGGTCCGGACGGCTCTGGTGCCGGCGTGGTCCGCTCCGTGGGCGCAATAGTCGGGGACTGGCCCGGATCCTCGCCGGGGTCCCGGGTCGGGTCCTGCGGCGGGTCTTCGGTTGGACCGATCGGCTCCGGGGCATTCGTGTCCGGGCGCCCGGGATCCGATCCATCCCCGCCCGGGGCGGTGGACGCGGCTGGCGCGCCGTTGGGCGCACCACCCGGGGCGCCGGGCGAGTCGCCCTGGCCGGGGTCCTGCCCCGCCGCGTCGCCCGAGGCGGCGGCTCCGGTAGCCTGCCCGCCAACGGCCGGGGCGGACGACGGGGCGGTGCCGGAGGGCGCGGGGCCCTCCGCGGAGGTCGATTCCCCGGCCACGCCGCCGCCGACCGCTCCCCCGTTGCCGGCCCCGGTCCCAAGCCCGGCTTCGCCGTCCGCCGCGGCGCTGTCGCTGTGCCCGGCCACGGGCACGGTCCCGTCCAGGGCAGGGATGGTGGCGGCGGCACCGAAACCCACCGCGGCCAACGCAACCGTGGCCGCCGCGGCGCCGACGGAAACCCGGTTGGCGCGCGCGAAGGCCGCGGTCCCCGCGGCGGTCCTGCGCAGGGACGACCCGCCGCCCGCCGCGCGATCACGGAAGTGGACTCGGCGTCTCAGTTCGGAGTTTGCGGGCGGCGTAGGTTCCGGCGTGTGGCTGTGGACAGGTGGCACGGGATGGTCTCTCGATCTGGGTCGAAGGTCGCTCTCGGTGCGTGCAATGCAATGCCGGGCGCTCGGGCCGCCGCGTCCCCGCAGGGTTCCGGCGGCCGTCCCGTGGTGTCCCCACGGGATGGCCCCACCATCAATTTTCGACGACCCGGCCACCAATGCCTAATCGGGTCAGACCTGGGAGATGCGAACCATCTCTTCGCGCGGCACCACCTTGACGCGTTCACGGGTCACGGGACCACCCGCGGTGTCCACCGTCCCGGCGGCCTCGCCCAGCGCCTTTTCGTGCGCGTCGAGCTTCAGCCAGCCCTCCCAGGTGGTGTAGCCGACGCCCCGCGATTCGAGCAGATCGACGATGGCGCTCTCCTCCGGATGCTCCGCCGGCGGCAGGTCCAGGCGGTCCTCCAGCAGGTTGCCGATGGTCTCCAGCGCGTCCCCCTTCGTGTGGCCGATCAGTCCCACCGGACCGCGCTTGATCCATCCGGTGGCGTAGATGCCGGGAACCGGGCGGCCGCCTTGGCCGAGCACCCTGCCGCCCTCGTTCGGGACAACGCCACGCTTGGCGTCGAAGTCGACCTCCTCCAGCTCCGAGCCGAAATAGCCGATGGCGCGGTAGACGGCCTGCACGGGGTAGTCCACCATCTCGCCGGTTCCCCGCACGTTGCCCGTGCCGTCGAGTTCCTGGCGCTCGAACCGGATCCCGGACACCCTGCCGTCCTCCCCGACGACTTCCACGGGGTTGTGCAGGAAGTGCAGGTGCAGGCGGCGGGAGGCACCGGAGTCCTGTTCCTCGACCAGCCAGTTGGTCAGCGTGTTGACCATCGTCTTGACCTGGTTGTTGGTCTTGATGGCAGTGTCGGAGGCCTCGTCGAACTCGAAGTCCTCCGGGTAGAGCACGATGTCGACGTCGCGGCTGTGGGAAAGCTCGCGCAGCTCCAGCGGGGTGAACTTGACCTGGGCCGGTCCCCGGCGGCCGAAGATGTGCACGTCGGTGACGGGAGAGGCGGCCAGCCCCCGGTAGACGTTGTCCGGGATTTCCGTCACCAGCAGGTCCTCGGCGTGCTTGGCCAAGACGCGCGCCACGTCCAGCGCCACGTTGCCGTTGCCGATCACGGCGATCTCGCGGGCGTCCAGCGGCCACTCGCGCGGCACGTCGGGGTGGCCGTCGTACCAGGACACGAAGTCCGCCGCGCCGTAGGAGCCGTCCAGTTCGATGCCCGGGATGTTCAGGTCCGCGTCCTTGATGGCGCCCGTCGCGAAGATGACGGCGTCGTACATGGACCGGATGTCGCTCAGGAGCAGGTCGCGGCCGTACGTGACGTTGCCGAGGAACCGGATGTCGCCACGGTCCAACACCTTGTGCAGCGCGTTGACGATCCCCTTGATGCGCGGGTGGTCGGGGGCCACGCCGTAGCGGATCAGGCCGTAGGGCGCGGGGTACGCGTCGAACAGGTCGATGCTGACGTCGAATTCGCGCTCCGCCTTGGTGAGGATGTCCGCGGCGTAGACACCGGCGGGACCGGCGCCGATGATGGCAACGCGAAGGGGACGGTCGGCGGCTGGGTTGGACACGTGTGTTCCTTCCGAAAGGTAGGCGCGCGCGGCTAAATAGCGCACAGCCACCTAGTCTAATTGCCACCGTGCCCCGTCCGAAAACGGTGGCGGGGCGGCGGCGCGCTGGCCGTCCGCCCCGCCGGTCGCACGGCCGCGTCCCTAGATGGAGTCGATGATCCCGCCGACCTGGCGACCGGTGCCCGCCGCGGTCACTTGGTTGGTCTCGAGCAGCTTGCGCGCCTTGCGGACCAGCTCCAGCGTGTCGTTGGCGGCCGTGACCCAATCCGCCTCCTTCTTGTCGTAGCCCTCGCGGTTCTGCTCGTCCTCCCAGTTCTCGGCGACGAAGTTCTTCTGCTGCTCACGGTCGCCGATGATGCTCTCGATGCGTCCCGCGATTCGCAGGATGTCGCCCTCGATCCGCGCTGCCGCGCCGGAGTCGAAGGAGATCGTGTCCTTGTCCTTGCCCATGGTCTTGTCCTTTCGGTCCGGCCGCTCGGGCCGGGGGGGTAAGTGGTGTGGGGGTGGGCTAGGCGCCGCGGTTGAAGCCGGCGACGGTCACGCCGGAGGCCTGGCTTGTGGCGGAGGTGCCCTCGTCCTGCATGGTGTCGTCCATGGTGACGTAGGCCTTGGCGGTCTTCGCCTGGCCCGCGGAGATCGACGCCAGCGCGGTGATCAGCTCGGACTGCACGCGCTGGGACTCCGCCATGAAGTTGCGGTAGGCCGCTGCGCCGTTGCCGGAGAAGGTCGTCTCCAGGTCCTCGACACCGTCCACCAGTTCCTCGACGAGCTTTACCAGCTCGGCGCCGGAGTTCTCCGACTGGGTCGACGCGTCTCCCATGGCGGGGACGTTCATCTTTCCTTTGAAACTCATGCGATTTTCCTGCCTCTCGGTGTGGGGACTTCTCCCCGGTGGCCGGCCAATGCCTCCCCCGACGGCCGGCATCGGGCCCGGCGAATCTGGCAGACGGTTGATCCTTGAATCCCGCAAGGTGCGTTCGAATCTCTTCCGGGTAACTCCATACAACTTCAGTCACACAAACCCGGTCAAGCGACACCCATGGGGAGAACTCCCCATATGGGGGCCGATATCGCCGCTTTGCTCCAATGAAATGACATGATGGTTTCGAGTCAGACGCATCCCTTCAGCCCGAAAGGCCACAGTGGCGACAGAATTCGACAGCCAACTCATCGAATCCGTCGCCGTGCGCCGCAACCGAATGACCGATGCGCTGCTCTACGGCAACAACCCCACGGAACGCCGCTGGAAGGCGACGGCCAAGCAGTTCCTGTTCAGCGTGGTCGCCGCCGCCCTGATCGCCGCCATCTGTGTCGCGGTGTCCTTCGTGTCCGGGCTGTTGGCCGACCAGCAACGCCAGCGCGCCGAGCAGGAACAACAGGTGAATTCGTCGCCGGCAATCCGGAACGACGACGGGGCGTGGGCCTCGTGGGCGCAGGGCGCCCCGCACGCGGCACCCGCCGCCCAACGGAACGGAGTCTGAAGCCATGGCCCAGCCGCACACCCGCGTAACCCTTATGGGCTCGCGCCGGCACGTCGACCTGCTCCTGCCCTCGACCGCCGAGGTCGGCACGTTGATGCCCCAAATACTCGACCTGCTCGGCGACCGCCCGGGCGAGCGGGTGGCCACGAAGGTCCTGCTCACGTCGACCGGGGAATCGATCTCCTCGCAGGAGACGCTGGCGGACGCGGGCGTTCTGGACGGAGCCCGGCTGACGCTTTTCAGCAACGGGGACGCGCCGCCGCCCGCCGTCGTCTACGACATCGCCGACACCGTCGTCGAGCAGGCCCAGGAGGTCGGCGGGCAGTGGACTCGCAGGCACATGGTGGCCGCGTCGGGCATCTTCGCCTCCGCTGGGCTGTGCCTGGCGCTCGAGATCGTCTTCGGCGCCCTGCTGCCGGAGCAGCGCTGGTGGGCGTATCTCGCCATCGGCGGGGGACTCCTCGTCCTGGGCGCGGCCATCGCCGCCGCCACCCGCGCCGTCGCGACCACCCTGATGGGAGCAGGGTGGGTCGTCGCGCTGCTCGGCCTGTTCCACTGGGACGCGGCCCCGCCCCTGCGGATCCTGCTGGGGGCCGCCGCGACCGTGGCGCTGACCGCCTGCCTGTCCGCCGTCGTCCGCCAGCCCAAGTCGAACCTCACGGCGGCCGGTGTGATGGCCGCGCTCGCCGGTGTGTGGGCCGTCGCCATGCCGCTCTCGTCCTGGGCGTCCTCCGGAGGCGGCGTCAACCTGGCCGTCGGCGTGGGCGGGTTCGCCGGCATCTGCTCCGTGCTGGTCCTCGGGCTGCTGCCGGGCATCGCGCTGTCCGCCTCGGGCCTGGCCACCCTGGACGACAAGCGCGCGACCGGCTCCGCCATCTGGCGCCGCGACGCCCTGGCCGCAATCCGCGCCGCACACGGCGGGCTGACCCTCTCCACGGTGGCCGCCGCGGGCTCCGCCGGCCTGGCCATGTGGCTGGTCGCGACCGACGCCTCCGGGCAGGTGTGGTCGCTGCCGCTCCTCTTCGCGCTGGCGCTGGCCACGATGCTGCGTGCCAGATCCTTCCCGATGGCTATCGAGCGGTACGCGCTGTACGGTGCCGCCGGCGCCGGGGTCCTCGCGGGCGCGCTGGCGCTCGCCGCCCTCAACCCGGACACGGTCTGGATCGTTGGCGCCGGCGTCCTGGTCCTCTCGGTCCTCATAGGGCTGGGCCTGTCCGTGGACCTCCCCGAACACACCGAGGCGCGACTGCGGCAGATCGCCGAGCGCGTCGAGGTCCTGGCCATCCTCGCAACAGTCCCCCTGCTAGTCGGCTACTTCGGCGTCTTCGCGAAGATGCTTGAGACGTTCTAGGCCAAGGAAGCTCAGATGACCAACCAACAGCAGCCGCCCCACACGAACGCCGAGCGCCCCACAGTGGATCCCTGGGCCGCGCCCTCCGAGGATCCGTGGGCGCCCGCGCCCGCACGCCGCGACCGGCGGTCCAACAGGCAGATGGGGCAGCCTTCCGCCGGAGCGCCCGGCGCGGCCGCTCTGGCCGGCGCCGCGGTCCATACCCCACGTCGGCCCGCGGCCGGTGCTCCCTCCGCCTTCGAGTCCGCGCCCGCGGCGGTCCCGCCCGGCGCGGCCCCCGGGCCGTCGGCCGGTGTCGGATCCCCGCTGGACGGCGACCGGCGTCGACTGGCCAAGACCGCCGCGACCGGGGGCGGCCTGGGGCGGCTTCTCCGCGCCATGTTCACCGCCGACCGCACTCCCTCGGACATGGCGGGACAGGCGGCGCTCGCCCAGGCCCCCGTCGCCACCGGCCGTCGCATCGCCGTGGTCTCCACGCGCGGCGGCGCGGGAAAAACAACGTCCGCCGCGCTGCTGGCCCGCCTTTTCTCAGCGGTCCGCCCGGACACGGTCGCCGTGCTGGACCTCGACCCCGGCCAAGGGAGCCTCGGGCTGCGCCTGGGCATGGACGCCGCCCCGCCCATCGACGCAGTGGTGCCGCACGCGACCGGGGGGAAACTGCCGTCGGCCGCGGCGCTCGGCGACCTCTTGGGGCACGCGGCACCGAACTTGTTCGCCAGCGGCCCGCGGCAGAACGGCCCGGGCGGCGTCGTGGAGGCGCAGGCCGACGCCGCCGCGCTGCGCGCAACGTGCGCAGCCGTCTCCCGCTATTTCCCCGTCACGCTTCTCGACTGCCCCACCGGCTTCGACGCGCCCGCCACGCAGGCGGCCCTGGCCGACTGCCACGCCGCGCTGTACGTGGTCCCCGCGACACTGTCCGGGATGGAGGACGCGCTGGGCCAGCTCGCCCGCTGGCGGCGGGACCCCCGGCTGGCCAGAATCCCGCTCTCGGTCCTGGTCCTCCAGCAGGACAAGGCCGCGCCGCTGGCCGCGCTGGACCAGGCGGGCCGGCTCTCGCGGCTCGGGTTCGACGCGTACGCGATCGGCTACGACCGCCACCTGGCCGCCGGCTCAGCGGTGGCGCTGCCGCTCCTCGGACCGGACCACCGCGTCTCGGTGGCAACCATCGCCGGGCAGCTGCTGCAGCTGGCCAACGGGGTGCGCTAGGCCATGTCACAGCGGATTGTCCACCGCCCCGCGCGCACCTCCGCGCCGTTGCGCAGCTTCAGGCCGTTCGACATCGACGGCCCGCCGCCCGTTGAGGGCGACGCCCCCGGGCTGAACCTGATGGCGATCGTGCCCATGCTCGGCGGCGCGGTCTCCATGACGGTGATGATGATGTTCCGCAACTCCCCGTTCGCGGCCGTCGGGGCGATGATGATGATCCTGACCGTCATCATGTCCGTCTTTATGATGTTCAGCCAGCGGGGCAAGCAAGCCAAGACCCGCACCCAGGCGCGCGACAACTACATGCGCTACCTCGAGCGCACCCGCTCCAGGCTCCGAGCCGACGAGCAGGAGGCCGTCCGCACGGCCCGCGTGAGCAGCCCGCCCCCGCAGGCCCTGTTCGACATCGTGCGCACCCCCATGCGGCTGTGGGAGCGCCGGCGCGGCAACACCGACTTCCTCGACGTGCGCATCGGAACCGGCGAGCGCCCGTGCCGGCCCATCAACATCACCGACGGCGCCGGGTCCACCCAGCAGCTGGACTCGTTTATGGTCGCGGAGGCGGAGATCCTCAAGCGCCGCTATTCGGCCGCCCCCGACATGCCCATCACGGTTCCCCTGGATGCCGCGGGCAACGTCAGCATCGTGGGCACCCGCGAGTTCGCGGTTGCCCTGACCCGGAACATCCTCGCCGCGGCCACGGCGTTCCATTCCCCCGAGGACCTGGGCATCGCCATCAGCGCGCCCGAACACCACCGCGACGACTGGCAGTGGGCCGCGTGGCTGCCGCACCTGGCGGACCAGGGCCAGAGCGACTCCACCGGCCTGGTCCGCCGCATCGCGCCGGACATCCGGGCGTTGGCCGACGTCCTCGCGCCGGACCTGCAGCAGCGGACCAAGATGGCCGTGGAGGCCCGCAAGACCGACGCGTCGCTGGGCCAGGCACTGTCCCGGCTCCTCGTCGTCTCCGACTCCCACGGCGGCCAGTCCACCGAGCTGCCCCTGGCCGACAAGTTCGTCGAGCCCGCCCGCCTGGGCCTGACCGTCCTGCACCTGGTCCACGAGCGCGGCCAGGAGCCCAGCGACGTCTCCGTGCGGATCAGCCAGACCCCCGCGGGGTTCGAGGTGCAGAACTACCGCAACGACCCCGTGCACCCGGAGACCACCACCGGCACGCTCGACGAACTCGACCCCGCCACCGCCACCGCGCTCGCCCGCGAGATGGCGCCGCTGCGGCTGTCCGCGGACTCCCTGGAGCACAGCGGATCCGTCGAGGGCGCGCAGAGCTTCCTCGAGATGCTGGGGCTCTCCCACCGCCTGGACAGGGCCGACGTCGAACGCACCTGGCGCCCGCGCACCGAGGCCGACTTCCTGCGGGTTCCGCTCGGTCCGGACGACCGCGGCAAGCCCACCGTGCTGGACCTGAAGGAGTCCGCCCAGTTCGGCATGGGACCGCACGGCCTGTGCATCGGCGCCACGGGCTCAGGCAAGTCGGAGATGCTGCGCTCGCTGGTCTTCGGCCTCCTCGCCACCCACTCGCCGGACATGCTGGCCATGGTGCTGGTGGACTTCAAGGGCGGCGCAACGTTCGCACCCTTTGAGGGAGCGCCCCAGGTCACCGGCATCATCACGAACCTTTCGGACGACCTCTCGCTCATCGAGCGCGTCTATGCCAGCCTCAACGGCGAAATCCTCCGCCGTCAGGAGGTCCTCAAGGCCGCCGGCAACATCGCCAACATCACCGACTACCAGATCCACCGGACCGAGCGCCTGGCCCGCGGCGAGGCCATGGAACCGCTCCCGCACCTGGTGATCATCATCGACGAGTTCGGCGAGCTGCTGACCGCGCGGCCGGACTTCATCGACCTGTTCCTGTCCATCGGCAGGATCGGCCGTTCCATCGGCGTCCACCTGCTGCTCAGCAGCCAGCGCGTCGAGGGCGGCAAGCTGCGCGGGCTGGAGACCTACCTCTCCTACCGGATCGGGCTCCGCACGCTGTCCGAATCGGAGAGCCGCACGGTGTTGGACACCCCCGACGCCTTCCACCTGCCGCCCGTGCCGGGCTACGGCTACCTGAAGGTGGACACGACCGTCTATTCCCGCTTCAAGTCCGGCTACGTCTCCGGTCCGCTCGAGGCCGAGGAGGCGCCCGAGGATCGGGAACCCGCCGTTACCGAGCTCCCGGTTGTTGTGCCCGTCCCGCGCTACGCGGGCGACAACGAGGCGGCGTCCGGCGTGGCCACGGCCACCAAGACCCGCCCCGGCGCGGCCCGGCGGACCACCGGTCCCACCGTGATGTCCACCCTGATGGACACCCTGCGCACGTTTCCGCGTTCCGTCCAGGAGATCTGGCTCCCCCCGCTTCCCGCCGCCATCCCGCTCGACGCCGCCGTCGGTGCCGTGCGTCCCGGGGAACGCGGCCTGCGGCTGGAGCACGGAGGGAATCTCCGGGTGCCGATCGGCCTGCTGGACGATCCGGCCAAGCAGTGGCAGGGCCTGTGGGAGATCGACTTCACCGCCGGCGGCGGCAACCTCGTCGTCGTCGGCGGCCCCCAATCGGGCCGCAGCACCGTGCTGCGCACGCTGGTGGCGTCGTTGGCCCTGACGCACTCCCCCCACGAGGTGGGCGTCTACTGCATCGACCTCCTCGGCTCCGGCCTCCTGCCCCTGGGTGGTCTCCCGCACGTCGGCGGCACGGCCATCCGCACCAACAGGGAAGTGGTCCGCCGCACGGTGGAGGAGATCATGGGCATGCTGCTGGTGCGCGAGCGGGTGTTCGAGGCGCATCAGATCGATTCGCTGGCGACGATGCGCCGCATGTGCGCGGCCGGCCGCCTCCCCGAACTGCCCAGCGCCGACGTGTTCCTGGTCATCGACGGCTACGGCCAGATCGGCGACGACTTCGAGGAGGTCCAGGACAGCGTCAACAACCTGATCATGCGCGGTGGCGGCTACGGCATCCACGTGGTGACCACGCTCAACCGCAACGCCGAATTGCGCATGGCGCAGCAGGGGTTCTTCGGCAACCGGATCGAGATGGCCCTCACCGACCCGGCGGACTCCTCGATCGACCGCAAGATCGCCGCGGGCGTGAGTTCGGACGCGCCGGGCCGCGGCCTCTCGGACCGGAAGCTGATCGGCCATGTCGCCCTGCCCCGGATCGACGGCATCGCCGATGCGGACGACATGTCCGAGGGGCTCCGGGACCTGGTGCGCCAGGTCGCCGACTCCACCCACGCGCAAGCCATGCGCGTGCGGGTTCTCCCCGGCGCCGCCCCCTTCTCCGCCGTCGACAAGCCGGCCGCCAAGGGCATCTTCCCGCTCGGCCTGCGCGAGGTGGACCTGGCGCCGCACCTGCTGGACACGACATCCAAGGACCGGCACCTGATCGTGATGGGCGACGAGGAGTGCGGCAAGTCCAACATCCTTCGCAACTACATCGATACGCTGGTCGGCCAGCACACACCGGACGAGCTCCTGTTCGCGGTCTACGACCCCCGCAAGGGCCTGGACAACGTGGTGCCGGACGACTACCTGGGAGGCTACGCCGGGAGCGCGGCCGTGGCGGAGCAACTGTCCGCGGCGCTGGTCAAGGAACTCCAACTGCGCACCACCGGCGGCACCGACGAGGAGAAGCCGGGAACAGCCCGGCTTGTGGTCATCGTCGACGACTACGACATTCTCACCGCCAGCGGCGGCTCCCCCATGGGCCGCATGGCCACCTACCTGCCCATGGCGGCCGAACTGAACCTGAACGTGATCCTCACCCGCAAGGTACGCGGCGCCAGCCGGGGCATGTACGAGTCGTTCTTCGCCACGCTGCGGGACTCCGGTTCGGCGGCCCTCATCATGAACGGCGACCGGGCGGAGGGCGGCCTGATCAACAACATCCGGGCGCGGGCGCTGCCGCCGGGGCGCGGGCAACTGGTGCAGACCGGCAGGCCGCTGCAGACCGTGCAGACGTTCCTCCATGGTTAGCCGTGCCGGACGACGCCGGTCCGCGCACCGGCGTCGTCCGGTCCGCGCACCGGCGTCGTCCGGCGCGGGCGGAATACGGTCCGCGGCCGGGTTGTTGGCATAGGAATGCCCCAGACGCCAACGACGGTCGAGACCGCCCCCGCAGCCACCGCTTCCCCCGCACGCGGCACCGGCCTCTTCTACGGCCTCGGCGCCTACGGGCTCTGGGGGCTCCTGCCGCTCTACTTCCTGGCGATCGGCATCGCCTCCCCGGTGGAGATCGTGGCCAACCGCGTGGTCTGGAGCCTGCTGTTCTGCCTGCTCCTGCTCTCCGCCACCCGATCGTGGCCCCAGCTGGTGGCGCTGCTCCGCGACCGCGGGGCCATGCTGCGCCTCACCCTCGCCGCGTTCCTGATCGCCGTGAACTGGCTGACGTACACCTACGCGGTGCTCAACGGGCACGCCGTGGAGGCGTCCCTGGGCTACTTCATCAACCCGCTGGTCTCCACGGCCCTGGGCGTGGTGATCCTGAAGGAAAAGCTGAACCGCATCCAGTGGACCGCCATGGGCTTCGGCCTGTTCGCGGTCCTTGTGCTCACCTTCGCGTACGGCAGCGTGCCGGTGATCGCGCTGACCCTGGCCTTTTCGTTCGGCCTCTACGGCTTCGTGAAGAACCGCGTGGGGCGCACGGCGACCGCAGTGACGTCGCTGTCGGTGGAGACCGCGGTGCTGGCGCTGCCGGCGGCGGGCTACATGGCGTGGATCCTGGCCCGCGACGAGGCGACGCTGCTGACGTCGGGCACCGCCCACTTCTGGCTGATGGCGTCCGGGGGAATCATCACGGCGGTCCCGCTGCTGCTCTTCGGGGCCGCCGCCCGGAGGCTGCCGCTGAGCACGATCGGCACGCTGCAGTACCTGGCGCCCGTCCTGCAGTTCATCCTGGCGCTGACCGTCCTGAACGAGGAGATGCCGCTGGAGCGGTGGATCGGCTTCGGACTGGTCTGGGTCGCGATCCTGCTGCTCACGTTGGACATGGTTCGCCGCCCGCGGGTGCGCCGGAAGGCCGAACGGGCGGCCGCGGAGGCGGCCTGCACGCCGCCCGTCTAACGGGATCCGCGCCGCCGACCATGCGGCCCGCGCGTCGGCCCCTCGGGGACGCGCCCCGGCGGCTCACTCCGCCGGCGGCTCGTGGTCGCGGGGCACCACCAGCATCGGGACCGGGAGGGCGCGCAGCATCCGGTTGGCCGTTGTCCCCAGGAAGATGCGCCTCTTCTGGGCAAGCCGGCTCGAGCCGATCACGAGCAGGTCGGTGTCCTCCCAGTCCAGCTTGGAGATCGCCTCCTCGTCGTTGCGCCCCTGCGCGACCGTGACCTCGTAGTCGACGCCGGAGGGCAGCGAGCGGGCCGCCTCCATCAGGACGGTGTTGGCGTGCTTCAGCGCCTCGTTGACGTCCTCGCCGTAGCGGGCGGTGGCGGCGTCCAGGGCCACCAGCGACATCAGCCGCAGCGGCCGGTGGTGGCGTCTGGTGGACACCAGCGCGGTCGTAAGGACGCTCTGCCATCCCTCCCGCTCCCCCACGCCCGCGGTCAGGCGGCTGAAGGCCACGGTGTTGCGGTAGCCGCGCGGGGCCAGCATCACCGGCACGGGGCTGGAGTGGAGCAGCGCATTGGCGACCGAGCCGATCGTGTACCGCCCCAGCACCCCGCTGCGGGCGGCGCCGACAACAATGCGCACGGCGCCCAGCTCGTGGGCGGCGTCGATCAGGCCCTGGGCGGTGGAGTTGTTGCGCCGCAGGTGGAAGCGGACGGGCACGTCGTCCGGGACACGGGAGAGGACCTCGCGCTTGGCGGTGAGCAGGCGCTGCTCCTCCACGCTGACGCGGCTCCCCTGCGGGTGCGTCGCCACGTAGGGGGTGTCCTCGGGGACCACGTAGACGACGTCGAGCTCGGTCTGCAGCGTCCGCGCGCCGGCGATGCCGAGGGCCAGCGCCTCCGCACCGCGTTCGTCTGGTCGGTAGCCAACGAGATAGCGCATGTGTGCCTCCTGGGCGTGTCCCGGCCGCGCAAGGCCGCCGGCGTGTCGGTGGCTCAGACTCTACCGTGGAGGGCCGTGGCGCGGCCACGGCCCTCCAGTGCCACCGGATCCGACTCGGGCGCGCGCTACGCGTTGGCGCGGATGGCCGCCTCCAGCACGTCGAGGGCGTCATCCAGCAGTTCGTCCCCGATGACCAGCGGGGGCAGCAGCCGAACCACGTTTCCGTAGGTGCCGCAGGTGAGGATGACGACTCCCTGCGCGAGGCAGTCCGTTGCGATCTTCTTGGTCAAGTCGGCGTCGGGTTCCTTGCCGCCGGCCTTGACGAACTCGATGGCCAGCATGGCGCCGCGGCCGCGCAGGTCGCCGATGGCGGGGACCTCGGCCTGCAGGGGGCGCAGACGCGCGTAGAAGCGCTCCTCGATCTCACGGGCGCGCCCGGCGAGGTCCTGCTCCGCCATGTAGTCCACCGCCGCCAGCGCCGCCGCGACGGCGACGGGGTTGCCGCCGTAGGTGCCGCCCAGGCCACCCGGGTGGACGGCGTCGAGCAGTTCCGCGCGGCCGACGATCCCGGACAGCGGCATGCCGCCGGCGATCCCCTTGGCCAGCGTGAGGATGTCCGGGACCACTCCCTCGTGGTTCACCGCGAACCATTCGCCCGTGCGGCAGAACCCGGACTGGACCTCGTCGGCAACGAAGACGATGCCCTGCTCCTTCGCCCACTCGGCGATCCGCGGGAGGAATCCGTCGGCCGGGACGATGAAGCCGCCCTCGCCCTGGATCGGCTCGATGATGATGGCCGCGATCTGGTCGCCGCCGATCTGCTTCTCCATGCTGAGGATCGCCCGCTCGGCCGCCTCCTTGCCGGAGATGTTCGGGTTCTCCTCGCGGTACGGGTAGCTCATCGGCATCCGGTAGATCTCGGACGCCAGCGGGCCGAAGCCGCGCTTGTACGGGGCGGCCTTCGCCGTCAGGCCCATGGTCAGGTTGGTGCGGCCGTGGTAGGCGTGGTCGAACGCGACGACGGCGGTGCGGCCCGTGGCCACACGCGCCACCTTGATGGCGTTCTCCACGGCTTCGGCGCCGGAGTTGAAGAAGACGGACTTCTTGGCGTGGGTGCCGGGCGTCAGTTCGGCCAGCTTCTCCGCGAGTTCCACGTATCCCTCGTAGGGCGTGACCATAAAGCAGGTGTGCGTGAAGCGGGCGGCCTGCTCCGCGACGGCCGCGGCGACCCGCTCGTTGCCGGCGCCTACCGTGGTCACGGCGATGCCGGAGCCGAGGTCGATCAGCGAGTTGCCGTCGACGTCGACGATGACGCCGCCGTCGGCGTCTGCCGCGTAGACCGGAACGGACGAGGCGACGCCGGCCGCCACCACGGCCGAGCGGCGCTCGGACAGGGCTGCCGACTTGGGTCCGGGGAAGGGACCGGTGATGCTGCGCTTCTGGTCGAGCCGGTACTGGATGTCCACGGGGAGGTTCCTTTCGAGCCGAATATTCTCCGCCGAGACTACGTCCGGCCCACATGCTCCGCCACGGCCCCCGGCACAGAAGGGCCCGCGGGTCGCTGTGCATGTGCATAGCGGCCCGCGGGCCCCGGGGCGGCGCGGCGAACGTCAAAGTTCCGGCGCGTGCTCCTCCGGCAGGTGTCCCTCGTCCTCCGGGTGTCGGGCGAGGTTCATCAGCGCCAGCCCCAGCCCTCCCCAGACAGTCAGGATGGAGATGATCATCATGGTGATGGCAATGCCGGTCATCGGGATGCCTCCTCGTTCTCGTCGGCCAGGATGGCCTCGTATTCGGGATCGTTATGGAGCTTGGACTTCCTGCTCCAAGGGATCAGCGTCAAGATCAGCGCCACGACGATCAGCCCGATGGACATGCCCCAGCCGAAGACGTTGAGGAACCAGGCCGGATAGTCCTCGTAGGGGGTCGTGATTTTCGTGATCAAGTCGTTGATGAGCATGTAGGCAAGCGCGATGGGCGCCACGACCGAGACGAGAACCATCCAGCCCCGCCGCGACTTGACGGTCGATACTGCGTTCAGGTGCTCCGCCAGCATCGGGAGCCTGCGATAGAGCCACGCAATGGCGACGACCGCGACCAGCGCGCCCAGCATGATGCCGAAGCTGTTGACGAAGGCGTCCGAAACGTCCAGCAGGTAGAGGCCCGTCGCGGTGGGGAACAGAACCAGCGAGATGAAGGCGACCGGAACGGACACCGCCAGACTCGCCTTGACGCGGGCCCACCCCAACTTGTCCTGGACGGCGGCCACGATGACCTCCAGGATCGAGATGAGTGACGTCAGGCCCGCAAACACCAGTGCGCCGAAGAACAGGACGCCGAGCAGGGCGCCGAGCGGGGCCTGGGACACGATCGTCGGAAACGCGATGAACGCCAGGCCGATGCCCCCGCTGACCACCTCGTCCACGCCCGTGCCTGCCGCCTGGGCCATAAAGCCGAGCGCCGCGAAAACTCCGATGCCGGCGAGGATCTCAAACCCCGAGTTCGAGAAGGCCACCACAAGGCCGGATCCCGTGAGATCCGACTTCCGCTTGAGGTAGGACGCGTAGGTCACCATGATGCCGAAGGCGACGGACAGCGAGAAAAAGATATGGCCGTAGGCGGCGGCCCACACGCCCGGATTGGCCAGCGCTGCCCAGTCGGGCGTGAAGAACGCGTTGAGGCCGTCCATGGCCCCGGGCAGGAACAGGGACGTGATCACCAGAATGACGAACATGACCACGAGCAGGGGAAGAAAGATCCCGTTCGCCCGCGAGATGCCCTTGCGCACGCCGAGGACCATGATCCCGATGACCACGGCCCACACCGCGAGGAGCGGCCACAGAACGCCGGGCACGAAGTCGAAGCCGAGCGCCGGGACCTCGGCAATCTGGAGGAAGTCGTTGTAGAAGTAGCCTTCGGCATCGTCGCCCCAGGCCTTGGTCACGGAGAAGAACGTGTACATGGTGGCCCACGCGATGATCACGGCATAGTAGATGGCGATCACAAAGCAGACCAGTACCTGCCACCATCCGAGGACCTCCGCGCCCCGGTTCATCCGCCGGTACGCCAGCGGCGCCGAGCCGCGGAACTTGTGCCCCACGGCGTAGTCCAGGAACAGCAGCGGAATGCCTGCCGTCAGTAGCGCTACCAGATAAGGGATGAGGAACGCGCCGCCGCCGTTCTCATAGGCGATGTAGGGGAAGCGCCAGATATTGCCGAGGCCAACGGCGGAGCCGATCGCCGAAAGGATGAACAGTCTGCGCGAGGAGAACGTTTCCCTGGCGGCGGTGGGCGCGCCACCGGCCCCACCTTTGGATTGGTTGATCATGCAGACCACGGTAGACGCGTGCCGAACGCGTCACAATGACAGCACGTACACCCTCGTCACACTGACCAAATGTTGCGGTGCCCTCCGGTCCGATGCACAACGCCAGCCTACGATTGTTATATGGCGATCACATTGGCCGGGCTGCTGGCCTCGCCCCAATTGGACCTGCGCCCCCTGACCGGGCCGGGCGAGCACGCGGACGTCCCCATTCGGTGGGCCGCCGTGACCGAACTGCAGGACCCTTCCCCCTTTCTCGGCGGCGGCGAGGTGCTGCTGACCACCGGGTTGCGGCAGAAGACGGCGGCCGCCCAGGCCGCCTTTGTGGACCGCGCGGTCGACGCCGGCGCCCTGGCCCTGGGCTTCGGCACAGGGCTCTCGCACGCCAAGGTGCCCGCCGCTGTGGTGCGCCGCGCCGGCGAGGTGGGCCTGCCGGTGTTCGAGGTCCCCTACGACACCCCGTTCGTCGCCATCACCCGCATGATCGCCGAGGCGATCGCGGCCGACCACCTCGGCCGCGTCCAGCGCCTGCTTCAGGGCCACCAACAGCTCGCGGCAGCGCTTCTGGGCGGCGGCGGGCTGGAGCGGCTCCTGCGCGAACTCGACCGGCTCCTCGGAACCACGGTGTCGCTGAGCCAGTACGGTGCCCGGGTCTACGGCCCGGCGACGGACACGGGAAACTGGCACGAGGTCCCGATCGCCACGGGCCTGAAGGACCGCTGCACGCTCTCCCTTGCCGAGCCGTTCGCCCGCGACGGGCTGGTCGAATACGCGCAGTCGCTGATCGGTGTGGAACTGGCGGGCCAGGCCCGGCTCCGCGAGTCGCGGCGCACCGTGGCCGGGCAGGTCCTGGGCGACCTCACGCGGGGAAGCATCGAGGGCCAGGACGCGGCCCTGCGCCTGCAGACCGTCGGAATCGCGGCCACCGGCCTGAACTGCGTCCTCCTCGTCGAGTCGACCTCCGGATCGCCGAAGGCCCTCCGGGCCCTGCCGCTGCCCCCGGTCCTGGACCACGCCGTCGGTGCCCTCCTCGACGACCGCCTCGCCGTCGTGCTGGAGGGCGACGACGGCAGCGCCGCCGCCGCCGCGCTCGCCGACTACCTCGACGGCGCCGGCGTTGCCGCGCGCGTCTCCTTCGGCGGATCCTACGCCCAGGCGTCCGGCCTGCGCTGGAGCTACTTCGAGGCCCTCGGAGCGCTGCGCCATGGGGAACGGCTGAACCGCCCCTCGCGGCTGTCCCTGACGTCCCTCCTGCTGGCCGCCCGGGACGTGCCCCTCGAGGCGCTGGCCGGCGAGGCGCTGGAGCCGCTGGAGACGTTCGACGCCGCGCATGGCGCGGGGCTGATGCTCACCCTGCGCGCCTACCTGGACCTCAACGGTAGCGTCGGTGCAACGGCCGAGGAGCTGGGCCTGCACCGCAACACCGTCCGGTACCGGCTGCAGCAGATCGCCGAGCTCAGCGGCTACGACCCCTCCACGACGCAGGACCGCGTCCAGCTGTGGCTGGCCCTTTCGGCGAAGGACGTCCACTGATGGAGGGCGCCCTTCCCGGCGTCGACGCCGACGTGATCGGCCTGTGGCTGGACCTCGTCGGCATCTTCGCGTTCGCGGTCTCCGGGGCGCTGCTGGCCGCCCGCAAGGGGTTCGACATCGTGGGCTCCTTGGCGCTGGCCAGCATGGCGGGCCTGGGCGGCGGAATCGTGCGGGACCTCGTCATCGGGCAGGGCGTCCCGACGTCGTTCACGTCCGTCGTCTACCTGGTGCCGCCGCTGCTGGCGACCATCGCCGTCTACCTCGTCTCCGCGCGCCTGCAGCGCCTGAACCGGTGGATACTGCACTTCGACGCCGCCGGGCTGGCGCTGTTCTGCATCGCCGGAACGGACAAGGCCCTGGGCGCGGGACTCTCCCCCGTCGCTGCGGCGCTACTCGGCATCGCCACGGCCTGCGGCGGCGGGCTGCTGCGCGACATCGCCGCCAACGACGTCCCTCAACTGTTCAACCACCGGGACATCTATGCCCTGCCGGCCATGCTGGGGGCCGGGCTGACGGCGCTCACCGCCTCGCTGGGCGTGTTCAACCTCGGCGTCGGCACCGGGATCGCCGTCGTCGTCTTCGCCTTCCGCGAGCTGGCGCTGCGCTACAAGTGGCGCGCGCCACTGGCCGTGCGCGGGTGGACGCGTCCGTCGCGCTCCGGAGACCGATAGGATTCAGGCATGGCTGAGATGTTCGTTGAGAAGTTCCGTTCCCTGGTTCCGCAATACCTGGACGATGTCTGGGTCCCCGAGGACGGGTTGACCGAAAACGAGCTCGACGACGCCCTCGACGACGCCGGGGTCGAGATCCCGCAGGCTCTGCGCGAGTTCTACCTCGCCTTGGGCGGCTGCGAGGACCTGATGGAGGCCTACTACTTCGTGTGGGATCCCGAGGAGCTGGAGATCGAGGACGGCTTCCTGCTGTTTATGGAAGACGAGGACGAGCAGTACGTCTGGGGCATCCGCGAGGACCAGCTGGACATCCCCGACCCGATCGTGCACCGGCGCCACAACGTGCGGGGCGTGTGGAAGAGCGAGGAAGGCACGTTCAGCGAGTACATGCTGGACATGTTCACCTGGGTCTTCGACGAACTCGAGCCCGAACTGGAGAACTAGCGCCGTGTCCGCCGCGGGAACCTGGCCCAGCCATGCTCCCGCCGGATACGTTTGCCCCTTCTGCGAGCTGCTCGCCGGCGGCCCGCTCTCGGAGACAAACCTCTGCGCGCCCAGCGACCTGGTGTACCGCGACGAGGACATCGCCATCATCATGGCCTGCGACGGGTTCGGCTCGCACGGCGGCCACGCGATGGTTATTCCCGTGCGGCATTTGGAGACCCTCTACGAGCTGGACGACCGGGTGGCCACGGCCATCATGCTGGCCACGCGGCGCATCGCGGTGGCCATGAAGGACGCGTGGGAGCCGGACGGCACGTCCACCCGCCAACACAACGAGCCCGCCGGCAACCAGCACGTCTGGCACTATCACCAGCACGTGTTTCCCCGGTACCACGGCGACGAACTCTACCGTCAGCTCCGCCACCGCGTTGCGGTCGAGGACCGCGCGCGGAAGGCGGCGGAACTCCGCGACGCCCTGGACCGGTCGCGCTAGGCCGCGTCCTGCTCCCGCCCGCTTAGGCCCGGCCCACCCCGCGCCATGCCCGCTCTCGTGGATCGGTCCGAACCAAAGCCGGCTCGGACGGGCCAAAGCCGCTCAGGCGCTCAGGACGGGCGGCGGGGGCGTGAGGGCCGCGCAGCCCGGGCCCGGGCGTGTCCGCCGCGCGGCGGGCCTAGAGTTCGCGGGTGACGACGGCGTCGGCGAAGGCGGCCAGCGACGTCTTGACCGGCCCCTCGGGCAGCGGCGCGAGGGCCGCGCGGGCGTCGTCGGCCCACTGGCGGGCGACGGCCCAGGCGCGTCCGGTCACCGGGTGGCTTCCCAGCGCGGAGACGGCCGCGGCGAGTGCCTCGTCGGACTCGAGGTTGCCGTCCACCAGTTCCAGCACGGCGGACGCCGAGGCGTCGCCGTCGGCGGCATCCTGGCGCAGGAGCAGCACGGGAAGTGTGGGAACGCCCTCGCGCAGGTCGGTGCCGGGCGTCTTGCCGGACCGCACCTGCGCGCCGGTCACGTCGATCACGTCGTCGGCCAGCTGGAAGGCCACGCCGACCTTTTCGCCGTAGTCGCGCATGACCTCGCGCCACTGTGCCGCGCGGCCGAACAGGACGCCGAACACTCCGGCGGCGGAGAGCAGCGACGCGGTCTTGTCGGCGAGGACCTGCAGATGGTGCCCGACGGCGTCCTCGCCCTCGCGTGGACCGATCGACTCGTGCAGTTGGCCCAGGCACAGCCGCTCGAATGTGCGGGCCTGGATGTTGACCGCGTCCGGTCCCAGCTCGGCGCCGATCACGGAGGCGCGCGCAAAGATCAGGTCGCCGGTCAGGATGGCGACGGAATTGCCCCACACCTCGTGGGCGGTGGGTGCTCCCCGGCGATAGGGCGCGGAGTCCATCACGTCGTCGTGGTAGAGCGTGGCCAGGTGCGTGAGTTCGACGACGGCGGCGGCCTTGATGACTTCCGCGTTGACGCCGTCTCCCAGCAGGGAGGAAAGGATCACGAGCATGGGGCGGATGCGCTTGCCGCCGGCCTCGACGAGGTGCCGGCTGGTCCGGTCGATCAGCGGATCCGAGTTGGCCACGGCGTCGCGCAACAGTTTCTCGACGCGGGCCATGCCCTGGGAGATGGCCGGCCCGAACCCGGGATCCTCGGCGACGGCCCGGAAGCCCGGCGGCAGGTTGATGCCTGCCGCCAGTGCGGCGGTCTCCGGGTTCAGGTCCACGTTCTCCGGAACGCCATGTCCGGCGGTGGTCCAGTTGGTCTGGGAATCAGTCAAGGTTCTTGGACTTACTTTTCGTCGGTGCGGGGCGGCCACCGTCTCTCGCGCGGGGCGGACGCTGGTTGCTGGTGGGGGGAGCCAGCCTCTCCAGTACATGGATCACTCTATCCTCAAACGACTTGCCGCCCTCGTCCGTGAGGTTCGCGAGCATCCGCACCACCATCCGCATCAGCGCGGGGGTGCCCATGCCGGCCCGGAGCGCGAGCCGCATGACCGTGGGATTCCCGATCAGGCGCGCGAACACGCGCCCCAGCGTGAAGTGGCTGCCCCACTTGCCGCGGACCACGTCCGCGTAGGACGCATAGACCGCGTCACGGGAGGCACGGGTGGCGCCGCGCGCGCCGGACTCCGCGTCGATGACCAGCTCGGTCGCGTAGCGTGCGGACTCCATGGCGTAGCTGATGCCCTCGCCGTTGAACGGTGAGACCATGCCTGCCGCGTCGCCCAGCAGCAACATTCCGGGCGAATAGTGCGGCGTGCGGTTGAAGCCCATGGGCAGGGCCGCCCCGCGGATGCCGCCCACCTGGTTTTCGGCGTTGAAGCCCCACTCGGCGGGCATCCCGGCCGTCCAGTCGCGCAGTACCTGCCGGTAGTCCAGCTTGCCGAACTCCTTCGACGAGTTGAGGATCCCCAACCCTACGTTCGACGTGCCGTCTCCGACGCCGAAGACCCAGCCGTAGCCGGGCAGGGGCTTGCCGGCGCCGTCGGGAAGCTCGAGCCAGCCCTCCATCCACTCGTCCGTGTGCCGCGGCGACGTGAAGTAGGTGCGGTAGGCGACGCCGAGCGGCCGGTCGTCCCGCTTTTCGTACCCCAGGCTCAGCGCCGTGCGGGTGGAGTTGCCGTCGGCGGCCAGCACGATGTCGGCGGTGAAGTCGCGCGTCTCGCCGGTCTTCCGCCCGTCCGCGTCCAGCACGTTGGCGCGGGCCCCGACGACGCGGCCGCTCTCGTCCCGCAGTGCCTCGGTGACGGCGTGGCCCTCGTGCAGTTCGGCTCCCGCCGCCTGGGCGTGGCGGGCCATCGCCTCGTCGAAACCAAGCCGCGTCCGGATCAGCCCGTAGTCGGGGAAGTCGCCGAGTTCGGGCCACGGCAGCTCGATCGAGCGGCCTCCCGCCACGAGCCTGAGCCCCTTGTTCTTGCGCCACCCGTCCTCCTCGAGGTGCGGCAGGCCAAGCAGCCGCATCTCCCGAACGGCCCGCGGGGTGAGGCCGTCGCCGCACACCTTTTCGCGCGGGAACGACGTCTTCTCCAGGACGGTCACCTCGACGCCGGCACGCGCGAGGTGTGTGGCGGCGGTGGACCCTGCCGGACCGGCGCCGACAATCAGTACAGACACGTTGGGAAACCCGCTCCCCTAGAGGACACGCCGCGAGGCGTGGTGGCGCAGGTATTCGGACGCTTCCCCGTTGCGCTCGGCATCCGCCCCGGCACCGCCGCCGGGCTTGGTCGCGCGGTGGACGGCCACGATGCCGCCCGAGAGGTTGCGGTAGCGGCACTCTTCCCAGCCGGCCCCGCCGATCCACGCGGCCAGCCCGTCCTGGTTGGGCCAAGCTCGGATGGACTCCGCAAGGTAGACGTATGCCGTCGGATTGGAGGCCACCTTGGTGGCGATCGCGGGGAGCGCGCGCATCAGGTACTCGGTGTAGACGGTGCGCCACGGGGCGAACGTCGGGTGGGAGAACTCCGCGACCACCAGCGTTCCGCCGGGCTTGGTGACCCTATACATCTCCGCGAGCGCCTTCTTCGGGTCGGTGACGTTGCGCAGCCCGAAGCTGATGGTCGCGGCGTCGAAGCTGTTGTCCTCGAACGGGAGGTTGGTGGCGTCACCGGCGACGAAGTCGATGTCCGGGCGGCGGCGCTTGCCCACGCGCAGCATGCCCAGCGAGAAATCGCAGGCCACCACGTGGATGCCCGCGTCCGCGTAGGGCTCCGAGGACGTGCCGGTGCCGGCGGCCAGGTCCAGCACCCGCTGCCCGGCCTTTGCGCCCACCGCGTCGACCACGATCCGGCGCCAACGGCGGGTCTGGCCCACCGAGAGGATGTCGTTCACAACGTCGTAGCGGGGCGCGACGTCGTCGAACATGGCTTGGACTTCTTCGGGACGCTTCTCCAGCGATGCACGGCTCACCCGCCCATTGTCGCAAAGTTCGGCCGTGGTGGGAAAAGCCGGGTCCCCGCGCGCCGGGAGTAGGCTTGGGGCACCATGAAGATCGATTTTCCGGGCTCCCCCGCGCCGTCCTCCGGCGCGCAGGTCGGCCTCCGCGCCACGCCGGCGCTGCGCAGCATCACCTTTGCCCGCCCACCGATGAGCGAACACGGCCTCCTCGACTACGTGGTCCGCGACGACGCCCTCGTGTGGGGCCGGCGCGGCAACGGAATGGTCGGGTTTGGCGAGGCGGCGCGCTTCGAGTCCAGGGGGCCCGAGCGCTTCGCCGAGGCGCGCGCCTGGTGGGGCGGGACGCTCGCCGGCGCGGAGTCCACGGACAACGTCGGCATTCCGGGCACCGGCCCCGTCGCCTTCGCCTCCTTCTCCTTCTCCTTCACCAGCGCGCGTTCCTCGCGGATGGTCGTCCCGGAGATCGTGGTGGGACGCCGGGACGACGCCAGCTGGCTGACCTACACCACGGCGGACCCGGACGCCGAGCTCAGCGTGCAGGCCGCCGAGGAGCGGCTGGCCGTCCTGCTGGACGACGTCTCCGACGAACACGAACTCGGGGAGGGCGGCGACCGGCTCGTCCCGGGCGAGGTGTCCGAAGGCGACTACCGCGAGCGGGTGGCAGCCGGCGTCCGCGCCATCAACGCGGGACTCCTGACCAAGCTGGTGCTGGCCCGGGACGCCGTCGCCGAGCTCGCGGCCCCGATCGCCGTCGCCCAGGTGCTGCGCGAACTGGCGTTGAGGTACGCGGACTGTTGGACGTACTCGATGGACGGCCTGATCGGCTCGACGCCGGAGATGCTGATCCAGGTGGAGGGCAAGACGGCAAGGGCGCGGGTGCTCGCCGGGACACTGGACCGCGCCACGGCGCCGGCCGGCGACGCGGGCTACGCGCGCCGGCTCCTGTCCGGCGACGAGAAGCAGCGCCACGAGCACAGCCTTGCGATCGACTCGCTCACGGAGCAGCTGGGCCCGCTGGTCTCCGGCATGGTCGCGCCGGACGAGCCCTTTGTCCTGGAGCTGCCCAACGTGTGGCACCTCGCGTCCGACGTCGAGGCGCAGCTGAGCGTGCGCGGCGACGGCTCGGCCCCGAGCGCGCTGGACCTCGCGGAAGTGCTCCATCCGACGGCGGCCGTCTGCGGAACGCCGACGAAGGCGGCAGGCGCCCTGATCCGCGAACTCGAGGGCATGGACCGCGGCGCCTACGCGGGCCCCGTGGGCTGGGTGGATTCGGCGGGCAACGGCGAGTTCGGAATCGCGCTGCGCGGCGGCGTGGTGGAGTCCCCCACGCGCATCCGCCTCTACGCCGGCTGCGGGATCGTGGGGGCGTCCGACCCGGACGCGGAGCTGGCGGAGTCGTGGGCAAAAATGCGGCCGATGCGCGAGGCGCTGAACCTCTGAGCCCGGCCCGCAGTAAAGTTTTTGTAACGGCCGGCGATTGTTTACGCCGGATCTACTCCTGTAGCCTGTGATGCATATCTCATAACCGCGTTGCGGCCCGGGCTAGAATGACCGTGCTGACCCAGGCTCCGCCCGTTCACCACCCAGAAGGACACGTAACCACATGCGGATCAATCCGAAATTCACCAAGGCACTTGCCGTCACCGCCATCGCCGGCCTGTCCCTGACCGCCTGCGGCGGCTCCAACGACGAGCCGGCCGCGAGCGGCTCGGAATCCGCCATCTCCCTGGTCAACGAGGGCCAGCTGACCGTCTGCTCCGACATCCCGTACGAGCCGTTCGAGTTCGTCAAGGACGGCAAGAACGTCGGGTTCGACATGGACATCGCCGCCGAGATCGCCAAGGACCTGGACGTGGAGCTGAACGTCATCGACTCCTCCTTCGACGCCATCGAGTCCGGCCTCTTCGCGACCCAGTGCGATGCGGCCATCTCCTCCGTGTCCATCACGGAGCCGCGCAAGGCCAACATGGACTTCTCCGAGCCCTACATGGACGACGACCTGACGCTCGTCGCCAAGGAGGGCTCCGGCATCACGGACATCGAGTCGGCCAAGGGCAAGCGCGTTGGCGTGCAGCAGGCCACGACCGGCGCCAAGTACGCGCAGGACCAGGGCCTCGACGCCACGCAGTTCGAGGACGGCGGCCTTCAGGTCGAGGCGCTGAAGTCCGGCACCATCGACGCCGCGCTGGGAAACCAGTCGATCCTGGGCTACGCCATCAAGGACAACCCGGACTTCAAGCGCGTCGCCGACTTCACCACCGGCGAGCAGCTCGGCGTCGCCGTCAAGAAGGGCAACACCGCCCTCCTCGAGTCCGTCAACGGGACGCTCAAGCGACTGACCGACGACGGCTCCATGGCGAAGTACACCGCCACCTGGTTCGGCGAGACCGAGTAGCACCCGCGGTGGCCGGCGCACCCCGCGCCGGCCGCCGACCCTCACGTTCGGGCCCCATCCCCCGGCACCGGCATGCGCCCGCCCGGGCGTCCACACCCGAGTTACCCCCGGGCCGGCAAACCTAATGGAAGGCATTCCCCCATGGCCCTGACCGTCCGCCAGCGATCACGGATCAGCCAGATCGTCCAGCTAGCGCTCCTCGTCGTCGTCGTCGTCGTCCTGGTGCTGAACCTGGACTGGGAGGTGATGAACCGCTCCTTCTTCAACTTCGGTGCGCTGGCCCCCATGTTCCCCGACCTGATCGTCGTGGGCCTGAAGAACACGATCTTCTACACGATCATCTCGTTCGCGCTCGGCCTCACGCTCGGCCTGCTGCTGGCACTCATGAAGATGTCCAGCTTCCTCCCCTACCGCTGGCTGGCGACCGGCTACATCGAATTCTTCCGCGGCATCCCCGCGATCCTGGTTCTGATCGCCTTCGGCTACGGCATCCCCAGCGCGTTCCCGGGCACCATTTGGCCGCAGCCGGTTGTGGTCATGGTGGCCCTCGGCATGGTGGCCTCCGCCTACATCGCCGAGACGCTCCGCGCCGGCCTGCAGGCCGTGCCGAAGGGACAGATGGAGGCCGCCCGTTCGCTCGGCATGCCGGCCTGGCGCGCCATGGTCACGATCATCATCCCGCAGGCGTTCAAGATCGTCCTGCCGCCGCTGACGAACGAGGTCATTCTGCTGACCAAGGACTCGTCCCTGGCGTTCATCCTCGGGGCCATGGCCAGCCAGTACGAGCTCACCAAGTTCGGGCGCGACGGCATCACCAGCCTCGGCGCCGGCATCACGCCGCTGATCGTGGCGGGCGCCCTGTACCTGGTCATCACCGTCCCGCTGAGCCTGCTGGCTCGCAAGTTCGAAGCCCGCACCGCGCGGACCAAGCGATAGGCACCCAGACATGAACGAGACGGCCAACACCGAGTCCCCCTCCGAATTCAAGGCAGCCGGCGTCAACATCGTGGGCCTGCGCAAGTCCTACGGCTCCAACGAGGTCCTCAAGGGCATCGACCTGGAGGTCGCGCCCGGCGAGGTGGTCTGCCTCATCGGCCCCTCGGGATCCGGCAAGTCGACCCTGCTGCGCTGCGTCAACCTGCTCGAGCAGCCCAACGGCGGCACCATCCACGTGGCCGGGTTCGAGGCAACCGATCCGGACATCGAGCTGGACAAGATGCGCCGCAACGTCGGCATGGTCTTCCAGCAGTTCAACCTGTTCCCGCACCTGACCGTGATGCAGAACTGCACGGTCGCCCAGACCAAGGTGCTCAAGCGCTCGGCTGCCGACGCCGAACGGACGGCGCAGAAGCACCTGGACAACGTGGGCCTTTCCGACTTCGCCGGCCGCTTCCCCGACCAGCTCTCCGGCGGACAGCAGCAGCGCGTGGCCATCGCCCGGGCCCTGTCCATGGACCCGCAACTGATGCTCTTCGACGAGCCGACGTCGGCGCTCGACCCGGAGACGGTCGGCGAGGTGCTCTCGATCATGCGCCAGCTGGCGAAGGCCGGCATGACCATGCTGGTCGTCACGCACGAAATGGCGTTCGCCCGCGAGGTCGCCGACCGGGTGGTCTTTATGGACGGCGGCGTTGTTGTGGAGGAGGGCACGGCCAAGGAGGTCATCGGCAACCCCCAGCAGCCCCGCACCCAGGACTTCCTCCGGCGCGTCCTGGATCCCACGCACGTGGACGTCCAAGACTAGCCGCGCCGGCCGCGCGACGAGTCGGGCGCGCTACGGGGAGGGAGCGGGGGCCAGCGCCGCGGCCAGTGTCCGCTCCGCCGCCGGCGCCACGGCCCGGCCCACGGCGGCCGCGACGCGGCGGTGCAGGCCCCGCACGTCGGACCGGTCCACGGCCACGTCGATGATGCGGCGCCCGCCCCGTCCCCGTTGCCCCGCGGACTCCGAGTCGCCGGCGTTGGAGCCGAGGACCGCCCGCAGCGCGGCGGGTTCCGCGACCCTCACGTAGTCCACGCCGTACGCCGCGGCCAGCCCCTCCAGGCGCACGCCGTGCGGTGTGCCGAAGAAGCGTTCGACGGCGTCGCCGTAGTGGCCCGATTCTGCCACGGCCCCGTGCTCCAGCGTGGAGAAGATGGCCCCGCCGCCGTCGTTGAGCACCACGATGTCCAGGTCCGGCTCCGCGTCGCCCCGGCCCAGCAGCAGGCCGCCGACGTCGTGGAGGAATGTCACGTCCCCGACCAGCAGCGTGGTCCGCTCGCCGCCGGCCGCGCCAAGGGCGATTCCCGTCGCGGTCGCGAGCGCCCCGTCGATGCCGGCGAGCCCGCGGTTGGCGAATACGCGCGCGGCGGGCGCCCCGGCCGGTTCGCCCGCGAGGTCGGCGTCGCGGATGGGGTTCGAGGATCCGAGGACCAGCAGCCCGGTGGCCGCGGCCCACACCTCGCGGGCCAGCAGCAGGCCCGTGGCTCCCTCCCCCTTCAGCACTTCGCCGATGGCTTCCGACGCCGCTCCGCCGGCCTCCCGCCACGCCTCCAACCACCCGTCCGCTCCGCGCCCCGAGAAGCGGATGAGGTCCTCGGGGTCGTCGATGATGCGCTCGTTGCGGTGGCCGGCGTCGAACCAGGACACCGGCTCCGGCACGTAGAGTGCGGCCGGGACGCTGGCGTTGGCCAGGAGCCGGGCAATCGGCCGGCTGAGCGTGGGCCGCCCGAACACGACCACGCGCTCAATCGCCGACTCGAAGGCCGGGACCAGCAGCCGGTAGGGACCGATCGCGTTGGGGCCGAAGCGCGCGTTCGAACTGGGCTCCGCCAACAGCGGGAGGCCGTGCCGGCGCGCGAATTCCTCGGCGACGGGCCCGGCGTCGTGCCCGGCGACAACCACGGTGCGCCGCGCCGGCAGGTCGTCGGGCTCCGCGTCGTGCGTCGCGGCGGCGGGGACCACGGGGATCGGCTTGGTGCGCGTGTCCTCTTCCCCGGCCACGGGACCACGCGCCGAAGGGTCCGCGCCCTCGTCGGAACGGCGCGCGGCGGTCCCGAGCCGGTCAAGCGGGCCCGGCACCAGCGGCTCGCGGAAGGCGATGTTGACGTGGACGGGCCCCGGAGCCGCCACGTGCACGCTGACGCCCTCGATCCCGCCCAGCCCGTGGAGCTCCCCGCGGCCGTCGGACACGGCGATGCCTTCCGCGGCCAGCAGCGCCCGGCGGAGTTCCGGCGCCGGGTCCTCTCCGGCCGGTATGTCGACTCCGATGCGCACGTGGGTTCCGAAAAGGCCGACCTGGTGGGTTGTCTGGTTGGCGCCGGTGCCCCGCAGCTCCTCGGGGCGGTCGGCGCTGAGCACCACCAGTTGCGCCCCGGCGTGGTTGGCCTCCATCACCGCGGGCATCAGTTCGCCGACCGCGGTGCCCGACGTCGTGACGACGGCGGCCGGCCGGCCGCTGGCCAGCGAGAGGCCGAGCGCGGTGAAGCCGGCGTCGCGCTCGTCGATGCGGACGTGGACGCGAAGGGCTCCGCGGGCCTCCGATTCGGCAATGGCGTAGGCAAGCGGCGCGCTCCTCGAACCGGGGCAGAGAACCACCTCCCTGACTCCGCCGTCCTCCAGCGCGTGGACCGCGGAGCGGGCGTTCTCGAGGGCGGTCGGTCCGTCGGTGGTGCCGGGAATCCTCATAACCCCATCCTAGGCACGGGCCGGGCGTCCGCGGCGGCAAGGCGGCGGACGCCCGGACGCGGTGGGCGCCCCCGTCCGGAGAGGCAGCCGGTCGTTGGACCGGCGGCCGCGGGGAAGGGGGCGCCCTGTGGCATGGTCCGGACTAGCCGTTCCGGCGGGTTCCGTTGCCCTTGCCGGTCTGCGTGTCGCTCCCGCGCCCGGCGCCCTTGGCGCGTTCGTTGCGCGCCGAGTGGCCCTTGCCGCGGTTGCCGCTGGTGGAGAAGACCTGGACCACGGAGGGGCGCGGGCCGTACGCCTCGCCCCTCTTTTCCCTGCCGGACGCGGAGACGTAGTCGGGGAACAGCGAGTACGGCTTGGCGTACGAGCCGCCCTCCCCCGGGTGCTGGACGGCGACAAACACGGAGTCGTCCCGGTCATGGATCAGCGGGCCGCAGGTCTCCGCGCCGGCCGGGACGGCCAGGAACTGCTCCACGCGTCCGCGGTTCCTGCCGGTCAGCGTGACCTTGTGGAGCGCGTCGCAGTAGCCGATGGTGCCGGGCTGGCCGTCGGTGGAGATCCAGAGGTTGCCCTTGGAATCGAACGCCAGGTTGTCCGGGCAGGCGATGGGCGAGACCTTGTTCGCAGGGTAGCCGGAGAAGTACAGCTCCGACGCCGGCGCCTTCGGGTCGCCGCAGAGCAGCAGGATGTTCCAGCCGAAGGTCAGCGCCGCGGCGTCGTTGCGGCGCTCGGTGAGCTCGATGACGTGGCCGTCACGGTTGGCGGTCTTGCTCTCAAGTCCGGCACGTGGGTTCGGCTCGTCGGCGCCGGCCTTCTTGCCGGCCTTTCCGCGGTCCGTGTTGTTGGTCAGGGCGATGTAGAGCTTCCCGCTGGTCGGGCTGGGCTCCACGTCCTCCGGGCGGTCCATCTTGGTGGCGCCGACCTTGTCGCCGGCGACGCGCGTGTAGACGAGCACCTCGTCGACGCTCATGCCGGGCACCTTGGACTTGCCCCCGACCACCAGCGGGATCCACTTGCCGGAGCCGTCGAACGCGCCGTCGGACGGCAGCTCCCCGGAGCCGTCGACCTCGGCGGCCGGCGAGTTGCCGGAGAACTGGGCGACGTACAGGTCACCCTCGGAGAGCAGCGTCATGTTGTGGCGGCGGTTCCCCGGCTTGTACTTGTTCTTGGAGATGAACTTGTACACGTAATCGAAGCGCTCGTCGTCGCCGGAGTAGGCCACCACGCGGCCGTCATTGGCGATGCGGACGTTGGCGCCCTCGTGCTTGAAGCGGCCCAGGGCCGTGTGCTTGACCGGGGTGGACTCCGGGTTCTGCGGATCGATCTCGACGATCCAACCGAAGCGGTTGACCTCGTTCTCGTAGCCCTCCTTGCCGGAAAAGCGCTCCTCGATCTCCTCCCAGCCGCGCTCCGTGGCGCCGCCGGAGAGGCCGTAGCGCGCGTCGTGGGCGGCGCCCGAGGCCGTGAAGTACTGGTTGAAGTTCTCCTCGCCGGACAGGACGGTGCCCCACGGCGTGGTGCCGCCGGCGCAGTTGTTCAGCGTGCCCAGGATCCTCCTGCCGGTCCGGTCGTCCCTGGTCTTGAGCAGATCGGAGCCCGCGGCCGGGCCGTCGACGGCGAACGGCGTGGACAGGGTGATGCGCCGGTTGCGCTCGGCCCCGCGGACGTAGTCCCACTTCTGCCCGGCCTTCTTGCGCTGGACCTCGACTACGGAGAAGCCGTGGGCGGCCATGGCGATGCGGCGGGCCTCGTTGATGTTCGCGGCGTACCAGGCCTGGTCGAACATCAGGTCCTCGTTCGTGTATTCGTGGTTGGCCACCAGGACGCCGGTGCGCCCGTTGCCGCCGTCGGCGATGATGTTCAGGTAGTCGTTGTTGTAGCCGAACTGGCCGGCCTGGGCGGCCTCGGACTGGTTGCTGATGTCGAAGTCCGGCGTGCGCCTGAACAGCGGGTCGCCCCAGCGGATGATCGGCGCCCAGTCGTAGCCCTCGGGAACCGTCATGGTGTCGACCGTTCGCTCGACGGGCGCGATCGCGGTGAAGGAGAGCTTCCCGCCGCCCTTGCCGAAGCCGCCGAAGTCGGCGCTCGCCTGCGGAGCGGAGCCGAGGTCGGTTCCGATGACCACCGCGGCGGCGGCGACGCCGGACAGGCCCAACATTGCGCGGCGGGACAGCGCCGCGTCGGCGATGTCGCGGAAGTAGTTGTTCCCGGACGTGTTGCACACGTCCTTGGCGCATGCGTTCCCGCACTTGAAGTGGCAGGTGGCCGCGGAGCGGTTGCCCCGGGTGTGGCCCAGCATGGGCAGGAACTTGCGGTCGGTACTCATTGTGGCTGTCCTCCGGTTGGTCGGGCGTGTCCCGTGAGAACCTTTACACCCGCAGGCAACAGGGAGTATGCCACCGGGTAAACGGCCGCACTACCCGGATGTCACCAAAAGTTCATGGCAGCGGCGTAGCCTTTCGAGCCACCAGTCCCGGCGCTCCGCCGCCGCCGCATGCCGGCCCAACAGGCCGGGATCGGCGGTCACCGGATGGATCGCGAGTGCGCCGCCGCGCGCCTCGTAGCGTTCGGCGGCCACGTCCGCGGCGAAAAGGGACACCGTTCCAAGGCCGCACGCGTACGGCAGTTCCGGCAGTGCCGCGGCCAGGGCCGCCCCCGCGCGCGTCCCGATCGAAGAATCCAGCGCGGAGCTGACGACGGCGGGAAGCCCGGCCTCGGCCACGATCCTCAGGGCGCGGCGCACCCCGCCAAGGGGCGGGGCCTTGACCACGATCAGGTCTGCCGCGTCCGCGCGGGCCACGGCCAGCGGGTCCGACTCCTTGCGCACGGACTCGTCGGCCGCGATCGGGACGTCCCAGCCGCGGCGCACCACTTCCAGCCGGAGGCGCCGCAGGCCGTCGATGCCCGCAACGGGCTGCTCGGCGTACTGCAGGTCGAACGGGGCGAGGGCCTCCAGCGCCGCCAGCGCCTCGTCGTGGGCCCAGCCGGCGTTCGCGTCGATCCGCAGCGCGGCCCCCGGCAGCAGGCGGCGGACCTCCGCGACGCGCGCGACGTCGTCCCGAAGCGTTTGTCCGCGCTCGGCGACCTTGATCTTGACCGTGTGGGCGGCGTCGAAGGCCGCGAGGATCCCCTCGACGCCGGACGAGCCGACGGCGGGAACCGTGGCGTTCACGGGCACCGAGTCGCGGACCGGTGCGGGGAAACCCTTCCACCCCGCCTCGATGGCGCAGGCCAGCCAGGAGGACGCCTCGGAGTCGTCATATTCCGTGAAAGGCGAGAACTCGGCCCAGCCCGCCGGACCGTCCAGCAGCAGGACCTCGCGCTCCACCACCCCCCGGAAGCGGACCCGGAGCGGCAGCGACACCACGTGCGCCCGGTCCAGCAGCTCCCGGACGTCGGGCAGGGGGTTCCCGGACTGCCGATGCTCGCTCATACACCCACTGTATCGACGCGGGCTACAGGCATTTCACAAGCGCTTGTGGCACTCTGGAGCGGATGAACGAGACAAGCGTGCGGCGGACTGCCGGCAACGGTTCCCACAGCGCCGCACGAAACCCGCTGCTGTGGATCCTCGGGATGCTCTGTGTGGCGGCCGCGTTCGGCGTCGCGTATTGGGCGTTTGTCCTGACGGCCACGGGGCAGCAGGCGGACAACAACGCCCTGCGCGGAGCGATCGCCTACCTGGACGCGGACACCGCTCGCCGCCCCGCGCTCGCGCTCCTGGGTGAGCTTCCCACGGTCTCGGCAGGCATCGGCCTGCTCGCGCTGGCGCTTGCGGCCGCCGTCCGCCGGAGCCTGTTCGCGCCCGCGGTGGCGGCCCTCGCCTTCGGCGCGGCCGTGCTCAGCTCGCAGGTGCTCAAGCTCGTAGTCCTGGACCGGCCGGACAAGGACATCTCAGAGGCGACCGTCAATTCGTTCCCGTCCGGGCACAGCACGTTCGCCGCGGCGTCCATGGTGGCCGTGTTCCTGGTGACGTCTCCGCGTTGGCGGCCGCTGGTCGCCACGGGCGGCGGACTGTACGCGGCCCTCGCCGGCAGCGCCACCTTCGTCCTGGGGTGGCACCGGCCGGCCGACATCCTGGCCGCCTACCTGCTGGCCGTGTTCTGGGGGCTGTTGGGCGGGTTGGTCATCCTCCGCCGCCAGGCGTCGTGGAACGTGTGGCGGGGCTCCTCCGACCACTGGGCGTCCGCCCGCGCCTGGGTGGCGGTGCTATGGATCCCCGGTGTTGTCTCGCTGGGCGGCGCCGCGGCCGCCTACTGGTTCGTCGCCCACGCCCGCGGGGAGACCGGGACCGAAGGACTGGGGTGGTACCTGGTCGCCGGGGTGCTGCTGATCGTGGGTTCGGCCCTGTTCCTGTTCGGGCTGGGCAGCGCCTTCTTCTCGAACCAGACGCGCGCCCCACAAACCACGCGGCGCCGCCCCCAACGCTGAGCCCTTGGGCCACGACGTGGGCCCCGGGTGGCGACGCTCCGCGGCGCCCTCGCGCGGGCGGTCACGCCGGACGACGTGCTGACCCGACGGGCCAGCCGATGCCCGCCCTCCCGTGCGGAACCACCACTTGTTACCTGCGTCATATGGCCGTACAGTTTTCCCTAGCCATCCGGTGTCCGATTATCGAACGTAGAGTTCTAATATAGAACACGCGTTGCGGCGGCACAGACCACAAAGAAGTGAGGAAAGCCCGTGCAGTTCCACCACCACGGATACGTATCCGGTGACCCGCGCATCCAGCCGGCGTCCGGCGTCGGAGTCGATCGTCCCCGAGAGCTCCCCGACGAGATGGACGTCCTCATCGTCGGCTCCGGCCCCGCGGGCATGCTGGCCGCGGCCCAGCTCGCGCAGTTCCCGGACATCACCACGCGCATCATCGAGCGCCGCCCGGGCCGCCTGGAGATCGGCCAGGCGGACGGCATCCAGGCCCGCAGCGTGGAGACCTTCCAGGCCTTCGGGTTCGCCGAGGAGATCACCGCCGAGGCCTACTGGATCACCGAGATGGCCTTCTGGCGCCCCGACATGAAGGAGCCCACGAAGATCGTCCGCGGCGGTCGCGCCAAGGACGACGAGGCGGGCATCAGCGAGTTCAAGCACCTGATCGTCAACCAGGCCCGCGTGCTGGACTATTTCGCCAGGGTCGCCCTCAATTCCCCGTCCCGCCTCACCCCGGACTACGGCTGGGACTTCCGCTCGCTCGCGGTTGCCGACGAGGGCGAGTACCCGGTCACGGTGACGCTTGTGCGCAGCGCGGGACCGGACGAGGGCAGCGAACGCACCGTTCGCGCGAAGTACGTCGTCGGATCGGACGGCGCGCGCAGCAAGGTCCGCTCGGCGATCGGCTGCACGATGGCGGGAGACAGGGCCAACCACGCGTGGGGCGTTATGGACGTCCTCGCCAAGACCGACTTCCCGGACATCCGCACCAAGTGCGCGATCCAATCGCACGACGGCGGCTCCATCCTGTTGATCCCGCGCGAGGGCGGGCACCTCTTCCGCATGTACGTGGACCTCGGTGTGGTTCCCGAAGACGACAACGGCAAGGTGCGCCAGACCTCGATCGAGCAGATCATCGCCAAGGCCAACCGGATCATGAGCCCCTATACGGTGGAGGTGCGCAACGTCGCGTGGCACAGCGTGTACGAGGTCGGCCACCGGCTCACCGACCGCTTCGACGACGTCCTCCCGGACCAGGTGGGCGTCCGCACCCCCCGCGTGTTCATCACCGGCGACGCCTGCCACACGCACTCCGCGAAGGCGGGCCAGGGCATGAACGTGTCCATGCAGGACGGCTTCAACATCGCATGGAAGCTGGGCCACGTGCTGGAGGGCCGCAGCCCGGAATCTCTCCTGTCCACCTACTCCGCCGAGCGTCAGGTGGTGGCCAAGAACCTGATCGACTTCGACAAGACATGGTCCACGATGATGGCCAAAAAGCCGGAGGAGTTCGAGGACCCTTCGGAGCTGGAGGACTTCTACGTGCGCACCGCCGAGTTCCCGGCCGGCTTTATGACGGAATACACGCCCTCGCTCATCGTCGGCGAGGCCGCGCACCAGGAACTTGCCGCGGGTTTCCCAGTGGGGAAGCGCTTCAAGTCCGCCCGCGCCACGCGGGTTTGCGACACGAACCCGCTCCACCTGGGACACCAGGCGCAGGCGGACGGCCGATGGCGCATCTACGTCTTCGCCGACGCGGCGCTGCCGGGCGAGGACTCCCCCACCACCGCGCTGGCCGGGTGGCTCGCCACCGCGCCGGACTCCCCGCTGGCGGCCACGCCGGAGGGCGCGGACACCGACGCCTGGTTCGACGTGAAGGTGGTCTACCAGCAGCGGCACGAGGACATCGACATCAACGCCGTGCCCGCCGTGTTCAGGCCAGAGGTCGGCCCGTTCGGGCTGACGGACCTGGAGAAGGTGTTCGGGACCGTGCCGGGAGACGACATCTTCGACGTGCGCGGCCTCTCCCGGGACGGCGTTGTGGTTGTCGTCCGGCCCGACCAGTACGTCGCGGATGTGCTCCCCCTGACCGCGACGGCGGAGCTCGGCGCGTTCTTCGCGCCGATCCTCACCGGCCGGCACGCCCACCAGGCCTGAGCCGCCGCCGGGGTGGCGCGCCTAGGCCCCGCCCCGGCGGCCCACCATCTCGTTGATCCAGCTCGGCGCGTACGGGGACGTGCAGTTCGGCGGTGTCGGGTAGTCCTTGAGCACCCCGAGCCGCTCGCCGATGTCGAGCGCTCTGGCGCGGTGGCCGGCGTGCTCGATGCCGATGAACGCCAGCGTGTGGTTCATCGCCCACTGCAGGCGCTCGGGGGCGTCCCCCATCTGGGCCTCGATGGTGTCCAGCAGGACCGGCAGATCGAGCCCCTCCGGCTTCTTGGCCACCCGCTCGCTGGTCAACGCCCAGCCGGCGCTGGCGACGACGGGATCGGCGTCCGCGGTCCACGCGGTGCGCAGGTCCTCGGCGTGCGGGCTCTTCTTGACCACATAGTTCACCAGCCAGTCGTGGACCTTGGGCGCGCGGGCCTCCCGAAGCATGGCGTCGAGCTCTCCGCGCCCGAACAGTTTCGGCCGGCAGACCAGCAACGCGACAAGGCGCGCGGCGGTGTCGTCCGTCGCCCAGAGCTGGCGTGCGAGCTCGTGCTGGGTCCTGAGCCGCTTGGCCAGCGCTCGCAACTGCGTCAGGTTCACCCCGTGGTCGTCGCCCCGCTTCAGGTTCGCCTGGCGCATCCTGGGGTCCTCGATTTCGGCCAGTTCGGCAAGAATCCCGTCCACGGTCGTCCCATTCATACAACGCTCCCAATCCTCGGCATCCTGGGCTCCAGCCTACGACGGCGGGGCACCGCACGCCCTGCCCGCCCGGTGCAACTAGGCTGGGCGCAGGCGGTCGTGCCGCCACACTCGCGTCACGCCCAGCCCCCGCCCAACATCCCCGAGGAGAGACCATGGCCACCGAGTCAGCCATCACCGTCCGTGCCAACGGCGCACGCCACCGCCACGAACTCCTCGACGGCGAGGCCGTCATCGGCAAGGCGCACTGGCTCCACCTCGATCACACGCCCTCCTCGGAGCGGATTTTCTACCACACCACCGTCGACGACGCATACGGCGGGCGGGGGCTCGCCTCAAAGCTGGCCCGGTTCGCACTGGACGAGACGGTCGGGGCCGGCCTGAAGATCGTCGCCCTCTGCCCCTACATCAAGGCCTACGTCCGGAAGCACCCCGAGTACCAGGCGGAGACGGCTCCGGTGAGGCCCGAACATCTGGCCGCCGTCCAGGCGGCCACCGGAACCGGCACGTGACGGTCCTGCGGTCCGTCCTGCTGTTCGCCCTGGCCGCGGTGGCCGAGATCGTCGGAGCGTGGCTCATCTGGCAGGCCGTCCGCGAGGACCGCTCCTGGTGGTGGGCGGGCCTGGGCGTGATGGCGCTGGGCGTCTACGGATTTGTGGCGACCCTGCAGCCGGACGCCAACTTCGGCCGCATCCTCGCGGCCTATGGCGGCGTCTTCGTCGCGGGCTCGCTGGCTTGGGGCGTGGTCTTCGACGGTTTCCGCCCCGACCGCTGGGACGTGGCGGGATCCATCGTTTGCCTGGTGGGGGTTGCGGTCATCATGTTCGCGCCGCGCGGGCAGGTCGCCGCCTAGCCCCTCCGAGCGTCCGCGGGGCCAAAAGCTTCGAGTGTTCGAGTGTCCGCGTGTCCGAAAGTGACGTTGCCCGTCGACGCCCGCCCGGGGTTCCCCCGACCACGGGCGCCGTCCTACAGTGGGGCCAGGTCGAGCAAAGGCCGCCCGTGTCGATCCTGGGAGGCGCGCCCGAATGGTTCACGAACTACATCTCCGGATCAACATCGACCTCGACCGCCCGGCGGCGGAAGTCATCGTCAACGGCCACCTCACGCCGGACGGCGTCAAGGAACTCGTCCCCGTACTTCGCCGGACCCTCGGGGTGGTGGCGTGCGGAGTCGTCGTCAACCTCAACCCCGCCAGCCACATCGAGCCCGACGCGCTAGACCTGCTCCGGGGCATCGCCCCCTATATCGGCACCCCGCACGAACCGGACCACCAGCGCATCCTGATCGAGTACGACGGCGGGCGCGCCGCCGCGGGGCAACGCAATTGAGTCCCTAGCGCGGCGGGCGGGTGCGCGGGATGAAATAGCCGAAGACGGCGGAGCCCACGAACGCAAGCGCCGCCACCGCCCACACCCCGGACGCCAGCGAGGCCAGCCCGGTCACCAGGGCCAGCACCACGGGCCCGGCCATGGTCCCGGCGTCGGACAGCAGCCTCCACAGGCCCAGGAACTGCGGCCGCCCGGGCGTGGGCGAGTGGTCCGCGCCGAGCGTCATCACGATGCCGGAGCCGATCCCGTTGCCGAACCCCAGCAGCATGGCCACCAGCAAGAGGGTCCATGCCTGGTGCGTGAAGGGGAGCAGGACCAGCGCGGCGCCCATCACGGCGAGACACGGAACCGCCACCCAGGCCCGGCCCCTGCGGTCCATCACCTTGCCGGCAGGGTAGAACACCAGCATGTCGACCGCGCCGGAGATCCCGTACACCACGGACGCGGCCGCGGGGTCCAGGCCCAGCTGCTCCGACCACAGCGGAATGACCGCCTGGCGCGTGGAGCGCACCGCGGAAATCAACAGTACGCCGATGCCCAGGGTCGCCAGTGTTCGCCAATGCTCGGCAGCGATGGAACGCATGGTGGGTCCCGGGGCGGCAGCATCCACGGTCCCCGCCCCCGTGCTTCCGCGCCCGGCAAGTTCCGGGATCCGGATGCAGACGATCGCCGCGGCGACCATGGCGGCCAGGCCCACCCAGTAGGCACCGGCCAGACCGAGCCACACCATAAAGGCGGCGGCGACGAACGGACCGATGAACACCCCGATCCGCATGGTCCCGCCCAGCGTGGACATGGCACGCGCGCGGTGGCTGACCGGCACCGCCTCCGCAAGATAGCTTTGCCGCGCCAGGTTGAAGACCGACCCGGCCATGCCGATCATCAGGATCCCGCCGGCGTAGAACGCAAGGTTGGGTGCCGCCAAAGAGAGCCCCATGCCCAGGGTCGCCCAACCGGCCGCGCCGATCATGGACAGGCGCTCGCCGAAGCGGGCGGTGATCAATGCGGCCGGCACGTTGGTGATCAGCGATCCGACGCCGACGAGTGTGATGACCAGTGCCGCGGCGGCAATGCTGGCCCCGTGCCCGCGGGCACTGAGGGCGATCACGGGCACCACGGCACCGAGGCCCACGGCGTAGAGCAGCGAGGGCGCGTAGACGCGAAGGCCGATGTCCCTCAGCCTGAAGCCCTCGTCCGCCAACGTCAGCGCGGCGCGGTCTGGGGGCGGCTCGAGCCGGCCGCCTTGATGCGCGTCAGCAGGTAGCGGGACTGCACCGGACCGTAGGGCAGGACGGGGACCGCCTTCGTGTAGTCGTTCACCTGCTCCGTGATCGCACCCGTGCACGTCAGGATGGCCTGGCGCAGCTTGTGGAACTGCGTGCGGACGAATTCCAGGTCGACCGGGCGCCCGTGGCCGGGAACGATGACGGTGTACAGGTCGTCGATCGCAATGAGCTTGCCGAGCACCTTCTGCCACTCCTGCGGGAAGGAGTCCTCGAAGCTCGGCGGCGCCCCCTCCTCGACGATGTCGCCGGCAAAAAGGACCGACCCGGCCGACACCAGGAGATCGCCGTCGGTGTGCCCGCGGCCCAGGTGGAAGAGCGTCACGGTGTGGCCGCCGAGGTCGAGATCCACCGGCTTGTCCTTGACCACCGAGTCGGGCACCACAATCCGGGTGTAGGCGCCCTTCCCGGCCGCCATCTCGGGCTCGGCCGCCTTCACCAGCTCACGCTGGGACTCCCCGTCCGCGGCGATGCGTTCGGCGGTGCGGTGGTGCGCCCAAATCGTCTCGACGCCCCGGGCCCGGAAGTAGTCGTTGCCGAAGAAGTGGTCTCCGTGCGCGTGTGTGTTCACAACGATCAGCGGCAGGTCGGTGACGGCGCGGATCGCGTCGTAGGTCGCGGCCGCCTCGCGCGGACCGGCGCCCGGGTCGATGACCAGCGCCTTGTTCCCCCCGACGATCAGGCCGGTGTTCATTGTGAAGCCGGCGTTGACCAGCACCCAACTCTTCTCGCCGATGTACTCCCAACCGGCGGCCTCGGCCGCCTCCTTGACCTCGGGAGTCGGGATTGTGTTGCTCATGTGGCCCCTCGTTCGCAGGTATCCGGGCGTACGTGCCCACCCATCAAAGTACCGGCTGGGGAGCGCGGCCGCACAAACGGTTGCGCCGCCGCGGCGTCTCGGCGCGGCGGCGTTGCGGCCCCCGGAACACGCTCAGGTGACGCGGACCTCGCCGAAGGGAACGTTGTCGTCGACGAAGGCCTGCTCGTAGTGCGTTCCGAGTCCCCGGATGTGCACGCCGTGGTCGCCCTCGGCCACCGACTCCAGGAAGATGGGCCGCAGCGCGTGCGCCGTGTGCTCGTCCAGCGTCCTCAGGTACTGCTCGTAGCTGGTCGGAAGGATTTCCATGGCCTAAGGATAGGCGTCGGGGCGCCCGGTGGGGAGGGGATCGAGCGCCTCCCCACCAAGCCGCCTACAGGTCCGCCAGGACCGAGCCGGGGCTCTCCATGGCGTCCGCAACATATCGAAGGAACCCGCCGGCGGTGCCCCCGTCGCACACGCGGTGGTCGAAGGTCAGCGTCAGTTCGGTGACCTTGCGTACGGCCAGCTGCCCGTCGACGACCCAGGGGCGGTCGATGATCCGGCCCACACCAAGGATGGCGGCCTCGGGGTGGTTGATGATGGCCGCGGATCCGTCGACACCGAAGACTCCGTAGTTGTTCAGCGTGAACGTCCCGCTGGTCAGCTCCTGCGGCGTCGCCTTGCCCTCGCGGGCGATGCCGGACAGCCGCTTCAGCTCCGCGTCCAGGGCGCGGGCGCTCAGCCGGTCCGCGCGGCGGATGCTGGGCACCATCAGGCCCCGGTCGGTCTGGGCGGCGAAGCCCAGGTTGACGCCGTCGAAGGACACGATCTCCTGGCTGCCGTCCCCGGCGGTCTCCACACGCGTGTTCAGCTCCGGGTATTTGGCGAGACCGGCGAGCACAAACCGCGCGATGAACGCCAGGAGCCCCGGGGCCCCTGCGGGGTCCGACCGCTTTAGCCCCGCCCGCAGGTCCACCAGTGCGGTGGCGTCGACATCGACCCACACCGTCGCCTCCGGGATCTCCGCCCGGGAGCGCGCCATGGCCTGCGAGATGGTCTTGCGCACACCCTTGACCGGCGTGCGCGCCGCGACTCCGAGCCCGGACCGCGCGTCCCGGCCGGCCGCGTCGGCGGCTCCGGTGCGCGTCTGGGTGACGGCGGCCACGGCTGCCGGCGGAACCGCGCCCGCGTCCGGCGTGCCGGTCGGGGCGACGGCGGACGAACCGCCGCCGGCCCTGATGGCGGCGTCGACGTCGTTGCGCAGCACGAGCCCGTTTTTGCCCGATCCGGCGATGCTGCCCACGTCGATCCGGTGCTCGCGTGCCAGCTTTCGCACCAGCGGCGAGACCACCAGCGGAGCCGACGGCGCGGCCGGCCCCCCGGCGCCGTTCGCGCCCGGAGCGCCGACCGGACGGTCGGCGATGCGCGCGGTGACCGCGGCTGGGGCGACGCCGAGCGGCGCGGTGCGCGGGCGTCGCGTTCGGCGCGCCGCGCCGGTCCCGCCGGGCGTCCCGTAGCCGATCAGGACGTTGCCGGATCCGCCTTCGGATCCGGAGGCCGGCTGGGCGGCCCCGGCGCGCTCCTCCTCGCGGTAGGCCTCGCCCGACGAGTCGGCGGATTCGGCGTCGGATTCGTCTTCCTCGTCTCCCATGCCCTGCGCGATGGAGACCAGGGGCTTCCCGACGTCCATGGTGTCCCCGGCGGCGCCGAAGAGTTCGCGGACGACGCCGGCGTACGGGCTGGGCACCTCGACCATCGACTTGGCGGTCTCCACCTCGACGATCGGCTGGTCGACGGCGACGGTCTCCCCCACGTCCACGAGCCAGGCAACGATCTCGGCTTCGGTCAGGCCCTCTCCCAGATCGGGGAGCAGGAAGGTCTTGACGGACATGGTCAGTTCTCCCACTGCAGGTCGTCGATCGCGTCGAGAATGCGGTCGACGCTCGGAAGGAAGTAGTGCTCGAGTTTGGGGGCCGGGAACGGTACGTCGAATCCGGTGACGCGCAGGACGGGGGCCGCCAGCGAGTGGAAGCACCTCTCCTGGACCCGGGCCACGATCTCGCTGGCGACCGAGGCGAAGCCGGGCGTCTCCGCGATGACGACGGCGCGGCCGGTCTTGCGCACGGAGGCGCACACCGTTTCGTCGTCGAACGGGACGATGCTGCGCACGTCGATGACCTCGATCGACCGGCCTTCCTCGGCGGCGGCCGCCGCGGCGGCCAGGGCGGTCGGGACCGACGGCCCGTAGGCGATCAGCGTGGCGTCCGTTCCGGTGCGCGCGACGGCAGCGCGGCCCTCGGTGCGTGCCGTGCCGGCGTCGTGCTCCTCCCGCAGCGCGTCCAGGTCCAGGAGTTCCTTGGACCAGTACAGCTTTTTGGGCTCCATAAACAAGACCGGGTCGTCCGAGGCTATGGCCTCGCGCAACATGCGGTACGCGTCGGCCACGGTGGCTGGCGCGAACACCTTCAGGCCGGGCGTGTGCGCGTAGTAGGACTCGGAGGAGTCGCAGTGGTGCTCGACCCCGCCGATTCCGCCCGCGTACGGGACGCGGATAACCATCGGCATCTTCACCGCGCCGCGGGTGCGGTTGTGCATCTTTGCGACATGGGAAAAGATCTGCTCAAGGGCGGGGTAGGCGAACGCGTCGAACTGCATCTCAACGACGGGACGCATGCCGTTCATGGCCATGCCGATGGCCATTCCCACGATCCCCGACTCCGCGAGGGGCGTGTCGAAGCAACGCTGAACGCCGAAGCGGGCGGCCAGGCCGTCGGTGATGCGGAAGACGCCGCCGAGGGTTCCGATGTCCTCGCCGAACAGCACAACCCCGGGATCGGACTCCAGCGCGTCGGCCAGCGCGGTGTTCAGGGCCTTGCCGAAAGTCACGGTCGCCGGACCGGGTGCGGCCTCGGCCCCACGGGCGGCCGCGCGCGCGGTGGCCGCACTGACGTTGCCGTTGGCGAGGGAGGAGGTGGTGACTTGGGTGCTCACTTGGCGTTCTCCTCTCGGGAGAGCTCGTCGGCCAGCCGGGCGGACTGCTCGGCGAGCTGCGGGGTGGGGGTGCTGAAGACGTAGCGGAAGAGGTCCAGCGGGTCGACCTCGACGTCGGCGTTGAGTCCGTCGCGCAGTGCGGTGGCGACGTCCTCGGCGGCCGCGGCGATGCGCTCCGACTCGGAGTCCTGAAGCAGGCCCCGGTCGGTGAGGTAGGCCTTCATGCGGGCCACCGGGTCCTTCGCCATCCACGCCTGGACCTCGGCGTCCTGCCGGTAGCGCGTGGCGTCGTCGGCATTGGTGTGGGCCTGCATGCGGTAGGTGTGAGCTTCGACCAGCAGCGGACCGGAGCCCGCGCGGGCCAGGCGGACGGCGCGGCCCAGCACGGCCATCAGCGCGACGAGGTCGTTTCCGTCGACGCGCTCCCCCGCCATGCCGTATCCGACGGCCTTATGCGCCAGCGACGGGGCAACCGACTGGTGGGCCAGCGGCACGGAGATCGCGTACTGGTTGTTCTGCACGAAGAACACCACGGGCAGGTTGAACACGGCGGCAAAATTCAGCGCCTCGTGGAAATCCCCTTCGCTCGTGGCGCCGTCGCCACACATGGCCAGCACCACGGTGTCCTCGCCGCGCAGCTTGGCGGCGTGCGCCACGCCGACCGCGTGCAGCAGCTGGGTCGTCAGCGGCGTGCACTGGATGCCCACCTTGTACTTGGCCGGATCGTAGCCTCCGTGCCAGTCTCCGCGGAACAGGGTCATGGTCTCCACGGGGTCCACGCCCTTGGCCATCACGGCAACGGAGTCCCGGTAGGTCGGGAACATCCAGTCGTCCTCTTCCAGGCAGAGGGCCGCCGCCACCTGGCACGCCTCCTGCCCGTGGCTGGACGGGTAGACGGCCATCCGCCCCTGGCGGACCAGCGCGGAGTTCTGGTCGTTCACCCTGCGTCCGACGACGAGCCGCTCGTACGCGCGCATCAGCGCGGCGTCGGAGGGAAGCGGGTATTCGTGACCCGGGGCCGTGCCCTGGTCCTCCGTGGCGCGCAGCCGGCCGGATTCGTCGACGATCTGGATCTGTCCGCGGGCGGGAAGCAGGTAGTCCTCGACGGAGATGCCGAAGTTGCGGCAGGCGTCGTCCAGGGCGGACCCGTGCGCGTGCCCGGCATGGGAATCCGCCCGCGTGGCGGCGGCCTGTGGCGTTTCGCGGTCATGCTCCGGACGGCTCATGGTTCTCCCTGATCTCGGTGGCTGCACGGCGGCACGTGGCACGGGTGACCGGCACCACATTTATCGGCAATTCTCGACTCAAGTATGCGGATTGAACACTATTCGTATCCAGTCTCGGCGAAAATCGTGGATGATTGTTGACGGAAGCACGTCCCTGTTGGACAAATCGCCACTGTGACCCGGGCTACACACCATTTCGTGGACGGCACGACCGGAAGGCCAGCAATGGAAGCAACACCAGTACCCCTCGACGACGTCGACCGGCGCATCCTGGCGGAGTTGACACGCGACGGGCGCCAGTCGGTGACGGCCATCGCCCAGACCGTGCACGTCTCGAGGGCGCACGCGTACTCGCGCATCAACCGGCTGCAGGACGAGGGCGTGGTGACGCGCTACACCGCCGTGGTGGATCCCGTCCGGGCGGGCCTGCGCTCGTCGGCCTACGTGACCCTGAAGCTGAGGCAGCATTCCTGGCGCGAGATGCGCGAACGGCTGGCGGCGCTTCCGGCGGTGCACCACATAGGGCTGGTGGGCGGCAACTTCGACGTCATCCTGCTGGTCCGCGCCCGCGACAACGTGGACCTGCGCCGCGTCATCTTCGACGAGTTGCAGTCGATGCCCGGTGTGCTGGACACGCAGACCTTCCTGATCTTCGAGGACGTGGATACCCGCTAGGGCCGCCGGACCCCGGGGGCCGCTTGGGCCGTTCCGCGGAAGACCGGCGCGCGCTTTTCCTGGAACGCGGCAAAGCCCTCCGCGTAGTCCCGGGTGGCGCACAGTTCGGCCTGCGCGGCGTTCTCCTGCGCCATCGAGTCCCAAAGCCCCAGGCGGCGGTCGCGGATCGCGGCGACGAGCTCCTTGGAGGCCACAAAGGCGCCGGTCGCGCCGCGGGCGACGCGGGAGACCGTGGCCCGCGTGGTCCCGAGCAGTTCCTCCGCCGGCATCGAGCGGCTGAACAGCCCCGAGCGCACCGATTCGGCCCCGGACACCAGCTCGGCGGTGTAGATCAGGTCCAGCGTCCGGTGCGCTCCGAGCCGTTCCGTGAAGAGCCAGTGGCCGCCCGAATCGAGCGTCGCGCCAAGGTTCGCGAACGGCGATCCGATCTTTGCGTTGTCCGCCACATAGACGACGTCGGTGGCGATGGCCAGCCCGAGTCCAACACCCAGGCAGGCGCCCTGGACGGCGGCGAACGTCGGCGCCGGGAAGGCGGACATCTTGCGCAGCAGGGGCTCCAGGAGCCCGCCCAGGTAACCCTGGACGTCGTCGTCGGCGGGGACGACGCCGGAGATGTCGCGGCCGGCGCAGAAGCCCCGCCCCTCGCCACGGAGCAGCAGGGCGCGCACGTCGCCGCGCCCGGCGGCCGCGGCGGCGTCGTCGTAGGCCGCGGACAACTCCGCGAGCGCGGCACCGTCCAACGCGTTCATCTTTTGCGGGGCGTTGAGGACAATCTCGGCCACGCCGTCGGCGATCACCAGGTCGATCATGGGGGCTCCTGTTCTTAGCGGTATGTCCCGCGGCGGTCTTGCCGGCGGGGCTGGGCCCGTGCCGGCGGCCGGGCTACGCGTCGAAGTCGACGGAAACCTTCTCGCTGGTGGGATGGGACTGGCAGGTCAGCACGAAGCCGGCGGCCACCTCGTCCGGCTCCAGCGCGTAGTTCTCGTCCATGTCCACGGTCCCGGTGACCAGCTTGGCCCGGCAGGTGCCGCACACGCCTCCGGCACAGGCGAAGGGAACGTCCGGCCGGACCCGCAGGGCCGCGTTAAGGATGCTCTCGCGCGCCGAGACGGGGCTCTTGACCTGCCCCTGAAGGCCGTCGAGGCGGAACTCGATCTCGTACCCCTCACCGTCCCCGTCGTCCACAACGGGGCGGCCGACGTGCCCCTCGGGGCGCGTGGGCTGGCCGGTCGTGAAGAGTTCGAAGCGAACCTTTTCCGGGTCCACGTCCTGCGCGGACAGGTTGTCGCGGACCAGCTGCACCAGCTCGAACGGTCCGCACAAGAACCATTCGTCGACCTGATCGGTGCGGATGACGGAGCCGAGGAGCGTGGTTAGCTTCTCCGAGTCGATGCGCCCGGACAGCAGCGGAGAGATGCGCTGCTCGCGGGACAGGACGTGGTGCAGCGCGAAGCGGGAGGGATAGCGGTCCTTCAGGTCCGCCAACTCCTCCAGGAACATAACGTCCATGGCGGCCTTGTTCGCGTAAACGAGGTCGAAGTGGACGTTCTCGTTGGCCGCGAGCACGGTGCGCGCGATGGCCAGGACCGGCGTGATGCCGGACCCGGCGGCGACGGCGACAAACACGTGGTCCGTGTCCGTGTCGATCGACTCGGGGTCGTTCAGGCCCGTCATCTTGTGCTTGGAGATGAAGGCACCCGAGGGGCTCATCACGTCCATGGTGTCCCCGGCGGCCAGGCTCTCGTTCGCCCAGGTGGAGAACAGGCCGCCGAGGTCGCGCTTGATGGCGACCTTGATCTCGCCCGGCCTGGGTTCGGCGCAGATGGAGTAGCTGCGGCGGACCTCGCGGACGGCACCCTCGGCGTCCGGCAGCTCCTTGCGCAGCGCCACGTACTGCCCGGGCAGGTAATCGTACTCGTCCCGCAGGCTCGCCGGGACCTCGAAGGTCACCTCGATGGCATCCGCGGTGAGGCGACGCACCTCGGACACCCGGAGCGTGTGGAACGCCGCGCGGCGGCGTCCGCCCGCCGCGTCGGAACCGGACGCGGCCTTTGCGAATGCACTGGTTTCAGTCATGAGAGCACCTTGAAGTAGTCGAAGGGTTCCAGGCAGTCCCTGCACTGGTAGAGCGCCTTGCAGGAAGTGGACCCGAAACGGGAGAGTTCGCGGGTGTTCAGCGAGTGGCAGCGGGGGCACTTGACCGTGAGCCCGAGGGTTACCGGACCGCGGTGGCCCTTCCCCGTGGGGGGCGCGATCCCGTACTCCTCGAGCTTGGCCTTGCCCGCCTCGCTCATCCAGTCCGTGGACCAGGCTGGCGAGAGCACCAGCTCCACCCTGACCCGGCCGTAGCCCGCCAAGCCGAAGGCCTCTTCGAGGTCCTCGCGGATGGCGTCCATCGCTGGGCAGCCCGAATAGGTGGGCGTGATGGTGACAACGACGCCCTCGTCGCCGTCGGCCTCCACGCCGCGGAGGATGCCGAGGTCCTCGATGGTGAGGACCGGGATCTCCGGGTCGGTGACGCTGGCGGCGATCCGAAGCAGTTCCGGAGCTGGCGCGGCCATGGCAGCCCCTACCAACTCGCGCCGGGGTGCTTGCGTGCCAAGACCTGCATCTCGGCGAGGATCGGGCCGAGGTGTTCCGAGTGCTCGCCCTTGCGTCCACCGCACATCGCGAACGGCGCCTTGGGGACCTCGAGGCCGGCCTCACCCAGCACGGTGTGGAATTCGGACTCCCATGCGGCCCTGAGCGTGGAGGGGCGGACACCGGCGTCGCCGATCTCGTCGTGCAGGGGCTCGTCGACGAACATCTCGTCGATGTAGGGCCACAGCACATCCAACGCGTGGCGCATCCGGCGCGCCGACTCCTCGGTTCCCAGGCCCAGGCGGAGCGTCCACTGGATTGCGTGGTCCCGGTGGTAGTCGACCTCCTTGACGGCCTTCGCGCTGATGGCCGCAATCGTGGCGTCGCTGGAGTCCAGCAGCCGCGAATACAACAGGTGCTGGTAGATGGAGACGATCAGGCCCCGGAGGATGGTGGCGCCGAAGTCGCCGTTTGGCTGCTCGACGATGTGGAGGGAACGAAATTCCTCCTCCTCCCGCCAGTAGGCGAGGTCGTCCTCGGTCTTGTCCCACGCCAGCCCGGCGTAGCTGAGGAACGATCGCGCGTGGCCGAGCTGGTCCAGCGCGATGTTGCCCAGGGCGATGTCCTCCTCGATCTCCGGTCCGCGGGAGATCCAGTGGGACAGCCGCTGCGCCAGGATCAGGGCATCGTCGCCGAGGCGGACGGCGTAGCGCGCCACGGCGTCGGACGGCTTGTCCCGCTGGACCTGGATGTCCTCGGGGCGCAACGCATTGCCCGGCGTGACCCGGGTGGCCGAGGCGGCCGAGTCGCCGAAGCTGTCCAGGCTGTGGTCCACGCCGTGCGATCCGTGGCTGTCGGTTGTCTCGGGCGCGCTCACAGGTGCTTCACGCCTTCGCTCTTCTTGTAGTACGTCGCGTGACGGTAGTCCTTGCCCTGCGGGGATTCGAAAAACTGCCCCTTCGCGTCGGGGTCGGAGGCCACGATGTTCTCGGACGCGACGACCCAGAGCGAGACACCCTCGTTGCGACGCGTGTAGAGGTCGCGGGCGTTGCGCACGGCCATCTCCGCGTCCGGGGCGTGGAGCGAGCCCGCGTGGACGTGGGACAGTCCCCTGGACGAGCGCACGAACACTTCCCACAAAGGCCAACCGTTGGAATCAGCCATGCCTAGGCCACCCTTTCCTGTGTCTTCTTCGCGTAGGCCGCCGCGGCCTCGCGCACCCATGCGCCCTCGCGGTGGGCCTCGCGGCGGCGTTCCAGCCGCTGCGCGTTGCACGGACCGTTGCCGGCGATCACCGCGGAGAACTCTTCCCAGTCCAGGTCCATGTGGAGCCACTTGCCGGACTCCTCGTCGAAGCAGAGCTCCGGGTCCGGAAGCGTGAGGCCAAGGACCTTGACCTGCTCGGCGATCATGCCGACGAAGCGCTGGCGCAGTTCGTCGTTGGAGAACCGCTTGATGTTCCACTTCATGGACTGCGACGAGTTGGGGGAATCGCTGTCCGGCGGCCCGAACATCATCAGCGAGGGGGCGTAGAAGCGGTCGACCGCGTCCTGCGCCATCTTCTTCTGCGCCTCGGTGCCGTTGGCGAGTTCCAGGAGGATCTCGAAGCCCTGGCGCTGGTGGAAGGACTCTTCCTTGCAGACGCGGACCATGGCCCGTCCGTAGGGGCCGTAGGAGGCGCGGCACAGCGGCACCTGGTTGGCGATCGCGGCGCCGTCGACCAGCCAGCCGATGGCACCCATGTCGGCCCAGGAACGGGCGGGATAGTTGAAGATCGAGGAGTACTTGGCCTTGCCCGTGAGCAGTTGATCGTTCAACACGTCGCGCGGCGTGCCCAGCGTTTCGGCCGCCGAGTAGAGGTAGAGCCCGTGGCCCGCCTCGTCCTGGACCTTGGCCATGAGTATCGACTTGCGCTTCAGCGAGGGCGCCCGGGTGATCCAGTTCGCCTCCGGCTGCATGCCGATGATTTCGGAGTGGGCGTGCTGGGAGATCTGGCGCGTGAGCGTCTTGCGGTATCCCTCCGGCATCCAGTCGCGCGGCTCGATGCGCGAGTCCTGGGCAATCAGGGCGTCAAAGCGGGCCTGGCCCTCCTGCTCCTCGGCACTCGGGACGGCGGAAAGGTGCCCGCCGGCGTCGTTTTGTGCACCCATCGTGCTCACCTCACTGTGGCTGGTTCGAATTACTGACCGTTCGTTCAGGATATGCGGTGCCCCGCCGATCGTCAACACCCGCGGGCGGCAAGGCGAGGGGCTTGACAGGCAAACTAGTTAGCCACACAATCTAGTTATGAAAACCGCCACGGCCGGGACATCCGGCACCCACCCGGGCGCGGAGTGGCCCAGCGACTGGCTCCGTGCCGCGCTCGGCCTGTGCGTACTGCGCGCCCTGGAGGAGGGACCCTCCTACGGCTACGCCATCATCGCCGAACTGGAGCGGGCGGGGCTCGGCACCATCAAGGGCGGAACGCTCTATCCCCTGCTGACGCGCCACGAGGCGTCCGGCTGGGTGACCACCGAATGGAAGGCGGGCGACGGAGGACCGGGTCGCAAGTACTTCGCCCTCACCGACTCCGGCCGCGACGAACTCCACCACCAGGCCGACCGGTGGAACGCCTTCACCGCCGCGAGCATCCGCTACATCAGCCCCGCCGGGAGCGGGAACAAGCAAGGGAGAACCGCATGAACAACACGCTGCACCGGAAGTGGTTCGACGACTTCGTGCTCGAGCTGCGCCTGCGCGACGTGCCCGGCGACGCAATCGGAGACGCCGCGGCGACCGTCAGGGAGTTCCTCGCGGATTCGGGCCAGGCGCCCGAGGACGCCTTCGGCCCGGCCCGCGAATATGCCGCCAGCCTTGAGCTGCCCCGTGCGGCCGACGCTGCCCGGCTCGGCTCCACGGTGGCGCGGGCTGCGGCGGGGCTGCTGGCCTTCCTGGTCCTCAACTCGACGTTCGCGCCGCTGATCGACGGCCGCCCACTGCTCTACTCGTTGCCGCAGGCGCTGCTGCTCGCCGTGCCCATCGTGGCGGTCGCCTCGCTGCCCGCCTACTTCAACGCCGCCCTGCGCAACCGCCGGGTCCTCGCCGGGGTGGTGGTGGCCGTGATCGCCGCGGGCATTCTCTCCGGACTCTTTACGCCGCGCGCGGCCGATGCCGCGTGGCTGTCCATGCCGGCGGCCGCGGTCGCGATCGTCGCGGGGGCGGTCCTGCTGGCCACCTCGGTGTGGGACACCGTACGCGCGCTGCGCACGGCGGCAGACCCGGTGGTCGATCCCCTGTCCGGACCCCGCGCCGGGCGGGGCGCGACGGCCATGGCGGTCGCCGCGCACTGGGTGCTTCCGGCCGGCGCGCTGTGCTTCTGGCTTGTGGCGCTGGCCGCGGGGTAGGCCGTGGGTAGGCACGGCGCCGCGACGCCCGGCGAGGGGAACGACGACGGCGGCCGCACCCTTCGCGTGAAGGATGCGGCCGCCGTCGTCTGCGTGCCTTGCGCCTAAAGGACCTTCGAGAGGAAGTCCTGCGTGCGCTGCTGCCGGGGGTTTCCGAAGAGGTCCGATGGCTTGCCCTGCTCGCAGATGACACCGTCGGCCATAAACAGCACCCGGTCGCCCACCTCCCGGGCGAAGCCCATCTCGTGGGTCACCAGGACCATCGTCATGCCGGATTTGGCCAGGTCGCGGATGACCTGGAGGACCTCGCCGACCATCTCCGGGTCCAGCGCCGACGTCGCCTCGTCGAAGAGCATGATGCCCGGGTTCATGGCCAGGGCGCGGGCGATCGCCACGCGCTGCTTCTGCCCGCCGGAGAGCGACGCCGGGCGCGCGTCGGCCTTCTCGCGCAGTCCCACCTTGTCCAAGAGCTCCAGCGCCTGCTGGCGGGCCTGTTCCTTGGTGGCCTTCTTCAGTTCCACCGGCGCCAGCATGATGTTCTCCGCCACCGTCATGTGCGGGAACAGGTTGAAGTGCTGGAACACCATGCCGATGCTCCGCCGGACCTGGTTGATGTCCACCTTGGGGTCCACGAGGTCGAACCCGTCCACCACCACGTGGCCGCTGGTGATGTCCTCCAGCTTGTTAAGGCAGCGCAGGAACGTGGACTTGCCGGACCCGGAGGGGCCGATCACGCACACCACCTCGCCCTCTGCGACGTCCGCGTCGATGCCCTTGAGAACCTCGTTGGAGCCGAAGGACTTGTGGAGCCCGCGGACCATGATCTTGCTCTTGCGTGGCTCGTTCGCCATGGATTCGCTCACTTGTTGAACCTCCTGTCGACGGCATTGGCCAGCTTGGTCAGCGCCATGATGGCCACGAAGTAGATGACCGCGACGATGAACAGCGTCTCGGTGATCCGGAAGTTGGACGCGTAGATCTGCTGGCCCTGGTAGAGCAGCTCGGCGAAGCCGATGGCCAGCAGCAGCGAGCTGTCCTTGAGCATGATGATCAGCTGGTTGATCAGCGACGGCGTCATCATCTTGAACGCCTGCGGCACCACGACCTTCTGCATGGACTTGCCATACCCCAGGCCCAGGCTGCGGCTGGCCTCTAGCTGCCCCGGATCCACGGACTGGATGGAGCCGCGGACGATCTCGGTGATGTACGCGGCGGAGTTCAGGGACAGGGTCAGCACCGCGGCGACCCAAATGTCGATCGGCTGCCCGGTCAGCTGTGGAATGCCGAAGTAGAAGAAGAACGCCCACACCAGCAGCGGCGTGCCGCGGAAGATGTTGACGAACGTCGTCGCGATTCCGCGCAGCACGATGTTGTGGGAGACCTTGAAGAACCCGAAGAAGAGCCCCAGCACCATGGCGAGCGCAAAGGAGATCGCAGTGACCAGCAGGGTGTTGCCCAATCCCTTCATCAGTGCGGGGAAGGAACCGCCCAGCAGCTCCCAGAACGTGGTGGGCTGCGCCGCCGTCGGATCCGCGAGGTACTCGTCCAGGATCTTCTGGTATTCGCCGTTGGCCTTGAGCTCGGCGAGCCCGTCGTTGAACGCGGCCAGCAGTTCGGGATTGTCGCCCTTGTTCACGGCGAACCCGTAGGAGCCCCCGGGAACCTTCTCGGTCACTGTCTTGAGCCCGTTGTTCTGGGCGATGCCGTAGGCCAGCACCGGGTAGTCGTCGAACACCGCGACGGCGTTGCCGGACTTGACGAGCTCGTACATCGTCGCCGACTGGTCGAGGGAGTTCACCTGGAAGCCGTACTGGTCCGCGATCGACTTCGCGTAGGTCTCGCCCTCGGAGCCGGTCTTGGCGGTCACCGTCTTGCCGGCCAGGTCCTCGTAGCCCTTGACGGTGTCGTCGTTCTCGTCGACCGCCATCTGCACGCCGGATTCGAAGTACGGCTCGGAGAAGTCGTAGATCGCCTTGCGCTCGTCGGTGATGGACATGCCGGCGATCACGCCGTCCACCTGGCCGGACGAGAGCGCCTGTAGCGCCGCGTTGAAGCCGAGCGACCGGATCTCCACCTCGAAACCCTGGCTGTCGGCGATCGCCCGCATCAGGTCCATGTCGATGCCGGTCATCTCGCCATTGGAATCGCGGAACTCGAACGGCGCGAACGTGGTGTCCGTTCCGATCACGAAGGTCTTGCCCTCCGCCGACCCCGCTTCCCCGGTCGATGTTGCCCCGGCGGCCGTGGCGCCGAACAACAGGGCCGCGACCGCCAGCAGCGCCGCGACCACCGCCCCGGTCCTGCGCCGCGGGCCGCGGGCCTTCGTGTGGTTTCTCAAGGTGTCTACCCCGTTCTTGGTGACATGGGTCTCCACGGTTCCCGGGAGCCCTTTTGCTCCCTAGAGAATAGGCCGACTCCGCCCGCGCCGGAAACGGCCCACGACCGGGGACGCCCGAAGGATTGGGACGCAGTTCATGCGGGGGCCACCATTCGGCCAGCTGCGTCCGGTGGACTGTGCCCCATGATCGACTCAACGAAAACCGTCAACCGTCGCACGCTGCTTGTCGGGACCGCGGGAGCCTCCGTCCTCGCGGCGGCCGCCCTGCCCGCCGCGGCGTCGACCGCCCGCAGGCCCGCCGCGGCGCCCCTCGTGACCCGTCGCCTTACGCTGCCGTCCGGGATCTCCATGGGAGACGTCACCCGCGATTCCGCCGTGCTGTGGTCCCGCGCATCCGGACCCGGGCGCCTGCACGCCGTGCTGCGTCCGCTGGATTCCGGCGGCGCTCCCCTGCGCGGCCGGCACGCCCGCACCCTGCGGCTGGCGGGGGGCCAGGCCACGGAGGCCAGCGACTTCACCGCCAAGATCAGCGCGCGCGGCCTACCGTCCGGAACGCGTTTCGACGTCGCCCTGATGTTCGAGGACGAGGACGGCCGCATCGGCGAGTCCGGGCGCGGCACCCTGGTGACGGCCCCGGGCACGTCCCCCGGCCGCGGCGCCGGCGGAAGGCGCGGACGGGACGACGACGGCGCCCAGAGCTTCGTCTGGACGGCGGACACCGCGGGACAGGGCTTCGGCATCAACGAGGAGATCGGCGGGATGCGCGGCTACGCCGCCATGCACGGAACCCGTCCGGACTTTTTCATTCATTCCGGCGACACCGTCTACGCCGATGGCCCCATCGCGGCCACCCAAGTGGAGCCCGACGGCCAGATCTGGCGCAACGTGGTCACGGAGGAAGTCTCGAAGGTGGCGGAGACGCTCAACGAGTACCGCGGGCGGCACCGCTACAACATGATGGACGCCAACCTCAGGGCCATGTACGCGGAGGTTCCCGTCATCGCCCAGTGGGACGACCACGAGACCGTGAACAACTGGTATCCCGGTGAGATCCTCCAGGATCCCCGCTACACCGTGCGCGACGTCGACACGCTCGCCCGCCGCGGTCGGCAGGCGTGGCAGGAATACATGCCGATCGCGGATTCCCGGGCGCTGCGGCCGGGCACCGGCTTCGAACCGGCCCGCATCTACCGCCGGATCGACCGCGGCCCGCAACTGGAGGTCTTCGCGCTGGACATGCGCAGCCACAAGGGACCGAACACCGACGGCCTGGAGACGGCGCAGACCCCGCTCCTCGGCGAGGAGCAGCTGCAGTGGCTGATCCGAGGGCTGCGCACGTCCCGGGCCACGTGGAAGGTCGTCGGCAACGACCTGCCCCTAGGCCTCGTTGTCCCGGACGGAAAGGCCCAGGAGTCCATCTCCAACGCGGACAACGGCGCCCCGCTGGGCCGCGAGCTGGAGCTCGCCCGCCTGCTGAAGGCCATCAAGGACCACAGCATCAAGAACGTGGTCTTCGTGACCGGCGACGTGCACTACTGCGCCGCCCACCACTACTCTCCCGAGCGCGCGGCCTTCCGCGACTTCAAGCCGTTCTGGGAGTTCGTCGCCGGTCCCATCAACGCCGGCTCGTTCGGGCCCAACAAGCTGGACCTGACGTTCGGTCCGCGCGTCGACTTCGAGCAGGCCGGCCCGCCACTCGGCTCCCCCCGCTCCGGCGACCACCAGTACTTCGGCCACGTCGACGTCGCGGGGGACGGCTCCGAGTTTACGGTCAGCCTCGTCAACGCCAACGGAGCGGTGCAGTACAGCCGGACCCTGGTTCCGGAACGCTAGGTCGGCACGCCGGACGCCGACGGCGAACACGGGGCCCGCGGGCTGGGAACGCGGGGGTGTTGCGGGTTGAATGGTGCCCATGAGTGAAACGACCGCACAGCACCAGACCCCCCAGGACGCGGCTCCGGAAGAGGCTTCCGGTGCCGTTGGTCCCGCGGGGCCCTCAGGCGGCACGCGCCCGCCTGTCGCGAAGAAGGTGCCTGTGCAGCGCACGCACCACGGCGACACGTTCGTCGACGACTACGAGTGGCTCCGAGAGAAGGACAGCCCCGAGGTGGTGGAGCACCTCAAGGCCGAACACGCCTACATGGAGGCCGTCACGGCCCACCAGCAGCCGCTGCGCGACGCGATCTTTGCCGAAATCAAGGAGCGTACGGAGGAGACCGACCTCTCCGTCCCCGCACGCAAACGCGGCTGGTGGTACTTCACGCGCACCGAGGAGGGCAAGCAGTACGCCGTCCACTGCCGGGTCGCGGCACGGGACACGGGTGACGCCACCGCCGACTGGACGCCCCCCGTTGTGGAACCGGGCGCGCCGTTCGGCGGCGAGGAGGTGCTCCTGGACGGCAACGCCGAAGCCGAGGGCAAGCCGTTCTTCTCCATCGGCGGGATGGCGGTCACGGAGGACGGCTCGCTCTTGGCCTACGCCCAGGACAACGCCGGCGACGAACGCTTCACGCTGCGCGTCAAGGACCTCGCCACCGGTGCGCTCCTCCCCGACACCATCGAGAACGTGTTCTACGGCCTGGCCTTCTCGCCGGACGGCCGGCGCGTGTTCTACACGGTCGTCGACGACTCGTGGCGACCGCACCAGATCAAGGTCCACACCCTGGGCACGGCGCCCGAGTCCGACGTCGTCCTGTTCCAGGAGGACGATCCGGGCATGTGGCTGGGCTTCGACCTGTCGCCGGACCGCCGCGAGCTGCTGATCGGCATCGGCAATTCCGAATACAGCGAGACGCACACCCTGGACCTGGTGGACCCCGCCGCGGCGCCGCGACTCCTGCTGTCCCGCGACGAGCGGATCCTGCACAGCATGGACCCCGTGGACGTGGCGGGCGCGCGCGCCTACCTCGTCACACACAACCACGACGCCGTGAACAACATGGTGTCGCTGGTGCCCGGCGACGAGTTCGCCAAGCCGTTCGCCCAGCAGCATTGGGCGACCGTGCTGAAGCACCGCGACGACGTCAAGGTGGAGGGAACCGCCGTCACCGCGACGCACGCCGTCCTGTCCGTGCGCAAGGACACCACCGAGCGGGTCCAGATCCTGCCGCTGGCCGGGATCGGTACGGCGGACCAGCAGGCTGCCGCCGAACCGGCCTTCGACGAGGAGCTCTACACCTGCTCGCTGGCCAACGCCGAGTTCGAGTCCCCGCTGGTGCGGCTCTCCTACACCAGCTACACCGTGCCGCCCCGGGTCTACGACTACGCGCTGGCCGACGGCGGGCTGGACCTGCGCAAGGAGACCCCGGTCAAGGGCGGCTACGATCCGTCCGATTACGTGGCCGAGCGCGACTGGGCCACCGCCGCCGACGGGGTCCGCGTCCCGGTGAGCATCGTGCGGCGGCGCGACGTCCGCCCCGACGGCACCAACCCGGCCCTGGTCTACGGCTATGGCAGCTACGAGATCAGCATGGACCCGGCCTTCGCCATTCCGCGGCTGAGCCTGCTGGACCGGGGGGTGGTGTTCGTCGTCGCGCACGTGCGCGGCGGCGGCGAGCTGGGCAGGGCCTGGTACGACGACGGCAAGAAGCTCGCCAAGAAGCACACCTTCACCGACTTCATCACCGTGACCGAACACGTGGCGGCCGCCGGATGGGCCCATCCGCGCCGCATCGCCGCCATGGGCGGTTCGGCCGGCGGCCTGCTGATGGGCGCGATCGCGAACCTCGCGCCGCAGCTGTACTGCGCCGTCGTGGCGCAGGTGCCGTTTGTCGACGCCCTCACCACGATCCTCGATCCAGAGCTCCCGCTGTCCGCTCTGGAGTGGGAGGAGTGGGGCAACCCGATCACCGACCGGGAGGTGTACGAGTACATGAAGTCCTATACGCCCTACGAGAACGTCGCGGACGTCCCGTACCCCCGGATCGCTGCGGTGACCAGCTTCAACGACACCCGCGTGCTGTACGTCGAACCGGCGAAGTGGGTCCAGAAGCTCCGGGAGCACACCACCGGCTCCGAGCCGATCGTGATGAAGATCGAGATGGACGGCGGACATGGCGGCGCCTCGGGCCGCTACGAGGGCTGGAAGGACCGCGCCTGGGACTACGCATTCGCGCTCGATGCCCTCGGTGCCACGGAGCGCCTCGCCTGATCCACGGGTGCGGCGGACGGGTGGTCCCGTCCGCCGCCTCCAGCCCGCGCGCCGCGCGGGCCGCGCCCCGGCGCGGTCCGTTCGGCGCGTTTTTCGCGTCTCTCCCGCGACCGCCGGATGGCCCTCCCCCGGGCCCCGCGACGCGCCGACGCCCTTGACATTTTCCGCCGCACAGGATTACCTAATGAACATTCGGTAAATAACAGTGAAGGGCATCACATGACCGACATCGACGTCGAATCCCGCGGCCCCGGCGGCTCCAAAAACCTCGCCACACGCCACGCCATTCTCGAGAACGACCACACGGCCGCGTGGCTTGGCGTCGAGGTGCACCACGTGGCAGACGGGCACGCGAGGATCGCCATGACGCTCCGCCGCGAAATGCTCAACGGCTTCGGGATCGCCCACGGCGGCATGGTCTTCGCGCTGGCCGACACGGCCTTTGCCATGGCCTGCAACCCCGCCGGCGGGTCCCCCGACACCATCACCGTCGCCGCCGGCGTCGACATCAACTTCCTGAAGTCCGGCATCGCCGGCCGCACGCTCACCGCGGTGGCGGACCGCCGTCGCCAGGCCGGCCGCAGCGGACTCTACGACATCGTGGTGACCCAGTCCGTCCCCGGCGGCGACGACGAGGTCATCGCCGAGTTCCGCGGGCGCTCGCGCACCGTCCCGAAGCGCTGACAAGCGCAGCCTCCAGCCCACCACGCACCAAAGAAGGCCGATGATGACCGAAACGCTCTCCACGACGGAACTCGCCAACCCTCTCGATCCCGAAGAGACCATGAGTCGGGACCAGATCGAGGCCATCCAGCTCACGCGCCTCAAGGAGACCGTGGCCTACGCCTACGCCCGCGTGCCCCTCTACAAGGAAAAGTACGACACCGCGGGCGTCCATCCCTCCGACCTCAAGGAGCTCGCCGACCTGGCCAAGTTCCCCTTCACCGAGAAGGAGGACCTGCGGCGCACCTACCCGTTCGGCATGTTCGCCGTCCCGCGCGGGGAGGTGGCCCGCATCCACGCGTCCTCCGGCACCACCGGCCGCCCCACGGTCGTCGGCTACACGCAGTCGGACCTCGACGACTGGGCGAAGCTTGGCGCCCGCTGCCTGCGGCTCTCCGGCGTCAAACCGGGGTGGCGGGTCCACAACGCCTACGGCTACGGGCTGTTCACGGGTGGCCTCGGCGCCCACGCCGCCGCCGAACGCCTGGGCACCACGGTCATCCCCATGTCCGGCGGACAGACCGAGAAGCAGATCACGATGATCAGGGACTTCGAGCCCGACGCGATCCTCTGCACGCCCACATACCTGCTGACCATCGGCGACGCCATGCAGCGGGCCGGCGTCGATCCGCGCTCCACATCCCTCAAGGTCGCCGTCCTCGGCGCGGAGCCGTGGACGCAGGAGATGCGCCACGAACTGGAGGTCATGTTCGGCATCGACGCCTGCGACATCTACGGCCTGTCCGAGGTGATGGGCCCGGGCGTCGCCGGCGAGTCGAACGAGACGAAGGACGGCAGCCACATCTGGGAGGACCACTTCCGCCCGGAGATCATCGACGCTTTCGACGCTTCGCGCGTCCTGGGCGACGGCGAGCACGGCGAGCTGGTCTTCACGTCCCTCACCAAGAAGGCGCTGCCGATCATCCGCTACCGCACCCACGACCTCACGCGGCTGCTGCCGGGCACGGCCCGCCCGGGACACCGCCGCATGGGACGCATCACGGGGCGCAGCGACGACATGATCATCCTCCGCGGCGTCAACCTGTTCCCCTCGCAGATCGAGGAACTGGCCCTCAAGATCCCCGGACTCTCCCCGCACTTCCAGTTGGAGATCACGCGGCCGAACCGCATGGACGAGCTGGCGGTGAAGATCGAGCGCCGCGAGGAGTGCGATTCGGCCCGCGGTCAGGCTGCCGGGCTGGAGCTTCAGAAGGCCATCAAGATCAACATCGGCTCCTCCTGCCGGATCGAGGTCATGGATCCCGGGAGCCTCGCCCGCTCGTCGGGCAAGCTGCGCCGCATCTACGACCTGCGCGACAAATAGCGACCGAGGTGTGAAAACATCGTGCCCATGCCCAACACAGCAATGAAGTCTGCCGGCGCCAAGCGCGGCCGTCCCGGATACGACCAGGAGTCCGTCTTGGGGATCGCCGTGCAGGTGTTCAACAAGCACGGCTTCGACGCCACGTCGATGGGCACACTCGCCGACAACCTGGGCATCAGCAAGTCCGCGATCTACCACCACGTCCCGTCAAAGGGCGACCTGCTGCGCCTGGCGCTGGACCAGGCGCTGGTTCCCCTGGAGGCGATCGGCGAGGAGGACGGCGCGCTGCACGGCACGGCGGAGGAGCGGCTGGAGTTCATTCTGCGCTCCACCATCCGGGTGCTGATCGAGCGCCAGCAGTTCGTCACCCTGCTCCTGCGCCTGCGCGGAAACACCGAGGTGGAGCGCGACGCGCTCGAACGCCGCCGCGCGGTGGACCGCAAGGTCACCGACCTCGTCGTGCAGGCCCAACACGAGGGCACGCTTCGCGGGGACATCGATCCGCGGACCACCACCCGGTTGCTGTTCGGCACCATCAACTCCCTGGTCGAGTGGTACCGGCCGGACGGCCCCGTGACGGCGTCGCAGGTGGAGGACAACGCCATCGCGATGATGCTCCACGGGCTGCACACGCGCAACGGCTAGGGCCCCGGGGCGATACCATCGAGGGCGTGCCCCGCGGGGCGCGCCCCACCGCCGCGAGCGGACCGCAACATCTTTTCGATAGGCAATTCTGACGTGGACCAGCTTTTCTTCGAACTCTTCGGGCAGGCGCCCGGAACCTCCACCGCGACCATCGTGGCCCTCAGCGCCCTCTCCACCCTGTTGACCGGCGTGGCCCTCCTGCTGCTGGCGCGGCGCAGCGATCTGGGATGGTGGGCCCAGGTCCTCGCCGTCTTCGGCGGACCGTTGGTCACCGCGCTGCTCTTCGGGTACGCGGGGCTGCTCGCGGCCCTGCCGGCCATGTTCCTCGCCGCGTACGGGCTCTGGCGCTTCAGCAAGTACCCGCTGGCGGGCCGCTTCGGCCGGAGCGTCGAAGTGCGGGGGTTCGCGCCGGTGCAGGTCCTCTGGGGCGCCGCGGTCGTCGTGGTCCTCACCGGCCTGCGCCTTGGGCCCATGCTCACCTCAGGGCTCGCCCTCGACGCCGCCGCGACGTCGCTCTGGCTGAACGCCGCGCTGGGCGCGGCCGTCACGGCGGGCCTGGTGGGCATCGCCAACGGGGTGCGCTGGGCATGGCTCGCCATCGCGGCCGCGTCCGTGGCCTACATCGTCCTGTTCTTCGGCAGCCAGCCCGCCCTGGCCACCCTGGCCGTGCTTGTGCTCCAATTCGGCGCGTCCGTGTACGGCTGGTGGGCGTGGCGCCAACTCCCGGCGGAAGCGGCCGACGAGTCGGTCGAGGCGTATCCCCCGCATCCCTATTCGGCCTAGCGCGGCCGCACGGACCGGCCCGTGGGACTATCCCAGGGGAAGCGGCGCGGCCCGCGGCGCGGGGTCGCTAGCCAGCCGAGACCACCGGGCCACGTCGTGCCGCTCCCAGCCGCCGCCGGCGGTGGGATAGCGCAACTTCGCGCGCTCGATGCCCTCCGGGCGGAATCCCGCGGCGGACGCCACGGCGCCCGAGGCCGGGTTGTTGGTGCGGTGGCCCAGCTCCAGGCGGAACAGGTCCAGGTCGTCGAAGCAGTGGCGTGCGAGCCCGGCTGCCGCGGCGGCCGCCAGGCCCCTGCCCCTGTGGCCCGGCGCCACCCAGTAGGACACCCAACCGGTCTGGTGGTCCCCGTCGATGCCGGAGACCATCACGTGCCCCACGGCGCCAACCACACCGCCCACACCGCCCAAATCGATCGCGAAGGCGCGCGCGGAGCCCCCGGCGCCGGGCACCATCCCTGTCAGCCAGTCCAGGGCGGCCTGCCGCGTGGTGATCTGCCCGGCGGCCTGGCGGCGCATGTCCGCCGCGCCGAAGGCGCCCAACACCGCCGAGACGTCCGATTCGTCCGCGGTCCACGGCCTGAGGTGGGCCGCGGCGCCGTCGTCGGGCCGGCACGCGGGCCACGGGGAGGCTTTCATGCACCCAGCCTAGGCGCGCGGGCGCGGGACCGGTGCCCCGCTGCGCGTCAAGGGAATGTGATGCGCGTCGCATGCATGACCGCCGCGTGTCATGCCGACTGCGCGGTAACCATGGCGTGGCGGTATTTTGGGTCGACCACGGCGTTATCGACGTCGCGCGCCTGTGTGTGAGCCGCCGTGGCACGTGACATTTGATTTCAAAGGCGAAAGAGGTCACCCAGTGACGCAAACGGCTACGTCAGCGGAAGCACCCGCACCGGCAGCGGCAACGAAGTCCGCCGGACACGTCATCGTCGACACCTTGGTGGCGCACGGTGTGAAGCGAACCTACGTGGTGCCCGGGGAGAGCTACCTGGACGTGTTGGACGGGCTCCACACGTCCGACATCGAGACGGTCGTCTGCCGCCACGAGGGCGGGGCCGCCTACATGGCGGAGGCCGACGGCAAGATGAACCCCGTGCCCGGCATCGCCATGGTGACGCGCGGGCCGGGCGCCGCGAACGCGCACGTGGGCCTGCACACCGCGTGGCAGGACTCCACGCCCATGGTCCTCTTCGTTGGCCTTATCCCCTTCGAGCACCGCGACCGCGAGGCCTTCCAGGAATTCGATCCGAAGGCCTGGTTCGGAACCGGCGCCAAGCGCGTGATGGTTCTCGACCACGCCGAGCGCGCCTCGGAGATCGTGGCCGAGGCCATGTTCGCGGCCGTCAGCGGACGCCCCGGACCGGTTGTCATCGGGCTCCCCGAGGACATCATCAAGCAGCAGATCGACGCCACCCTGCACCCGCAGATTCCCGTGGCCCAGGGCGGCATGACCGTGACCGACTGGAAGGCGCTGAACGAGGCGCTCAAGGAGGCCGAGAAGCCGCTCTTCGTCACCGGAGGAAACGATTGGTCGGCCGAGGGCGCCGCGGCGTTCACCGCCTGGCTGGAGGAGCACGACCTCCCCGCCGCGGCCGAGTGGCGCACGGAGGGCACGGTCCCCTTCAACTCCCCGTCCTACGTAGGCCCGATCGGCTACGGCCGACCGAAGCCGACCTACGACCTGCTCACCGAGACCGACCTGCTGGTGTTCGTCGGGACCGTGCCGGGCGACGTGATCACGGACGGGTTCGCGGTACGCCAGAACTGGGACAAAAAGAACTTCCTGGTCACCATCGACCCGTCACTGCGCGGACGCTCGGGCCCCGTCTCCTACCAGATCGCCTCGAAGCCGGATGTTTTTGTGCGCGACCTCGTCCGCATGGACCTCCCCGTCAAGGCGTCCTGGAGAGAGTGGACGGAACGCATGCGCGGAGAGCAGGAGAAGTTCTCCGCACTACCGTCGGCCGTTCCGGGCGACGGACAGGCCAGGATGGCAACACTGATGGCGAACATGGTCCAGGGGCTCCCCGAGGATTCCATCGTGACCTTCGGCGCGGGCGAGCACACCAACTGGGCCCACCGCTACTTCCCCACCAACGGCTACGCGTCGATGATCAGCGCGCGCAACGGCTCCATGGGCTACTCCATCCCCTCGGCGGTCGCGGCGTCGCTGAACTACCCGGGCCGCCGCGTGGTGACCATTGCCGGCGACGGAGAGTTCCTGATGAACGGCCAGGAACTGGCCACCGCCACGCAGTACGGGGCGACCCCGCTGGTTGTGGTCATGGACAATCAGGAATACGGAACCATCCGCACGCACCAGGAGCGGGACTACCCGAACCGCGTTTCCGGCACGCAGCTGCAGAACCCCGACTTCGCGATGATGGCGCAGGCGTTCGGCGGCTTCGGCGTTCGCGTGGAGCGCGATGCCGATGTGCCGGCGGCACTGGAGGCTGCGCTCAAGACCATCGACGAGGAGGGCAAGTTCGCCCTCATCCACCTCATCGTGGAACAGCGCGTCAAGGCGTACTAGAGGCGCCGCGCCACCGTCCACACACGGGAAGGGCCCGGAACGCGCCACGCGGCGCGTTCCGGGCCCTTCCGCTTACGGCGCGACTAGGCCTGGGCCTGGGCCGGCCAGTTCCTGTAGATCGTGTCTTCCTTCTCCACCAGCGTCAGGACGTCGTAGTTCGCGACGATCTCGCCATCCTGGTTGTGGATCACGGCGTCCCAGCAGACCTCGCCGTATTCGTCGGTCACGCGCGGCGTGATCTTCTTGGCCGTCAGCGTGATCCGGATGGAGTCGCCGGCGGGCACGGGTGTGACGAAGCGCAGGTTCTCCAGACCGTAGTTGGCGAGGACCGGCCCCGGCGCGGGCTCCACGAACAACCCCGCGCCCCAGGACACCAGCAGATACCCGTGGGCCACGGTGCCGGGGAAGAAGGGGTTGGCCTCCGCGGCCGCGGGATCCACGTGGGCATAGAAGGTGTCCCCCGTCGTCTCGGCGAAGTCGGTGATGTCCTGTTGGGTCACCCGGCGCAGCGGGGAGGCGAAGGCGTCGCCGATCCGCAGCTCGGACAGCGACTTCCGGAACGGATGCACCGCTCCCTGCACGCCCCCGAATTCCGGGGCGCCGGCGATGTTCCGGTCCGCCCCGGTGTGCCACGTTCCCGTGACCGCGGTGAGCATGTTCGGCGATCCCTGGACCGCCGTGCGCTGCATGTGGTGTTTGACCGAGCGGATGCCTCCGAGTTCCTCGCCGCCTCCCGCGCGGCCCGGCCCGCCGTGGACCAGGTGCGGCACCGGGGAACCGTGCCCGGTCGAGCTGCGCGCGGTTTCGCGGTTCAGGATGTGCACGCGGCCGTGGTGGCCGGAGATCCCGATCGTCAGCTCACGGGCGGTGTCGGCGTCGTTGGTGCACACCGTGGCGACCAGCGAACCGGCCCCCTTGGCGGCCAGCCGGACGGCGTCGGCCAGGTCCGTGTACCCGATGACCGATGTCACCGGGCCGAAGGCCTCGCGGCTGTGGACCGCCTCGTTCTCGACGTCGTCCCACGTCAGCAGCAGCGGCGACATAAACGCTCCGGCGCCCACCACGGACTCCTCGCCGGATGCGGTCCGCACCACTGGGGCGTCGAGCGTTCCGTAGGCCAGCTCGCCTCCGGCGGCGAGCATGTCCTCGACGGCGCCGCGCACGTCTCGCAACTGCTCGAGCGAAGCCAAGGCCCCCATGGTCACGCCCTCGGCGCGCGGATCGCCCAGCACAACGCGCTCGGTGAGGCGCCGGCCCACGGCGGCCACGACGTCGTTCACCAGGTCCTTTGGCACGATGGTGCGGCGGATGGCCGTGCACTTCTGCCCCGCCTTGGACGTGATTTCCGTGGCGACGGCCTTGACGAACGCCTCGAACTCCGGCGTTCCGACGACGGCGTCCGGACCGAGGATCGCCGCGTTGAGCGAGTCGGTCTCCGAGGAGAAGCGGACGCCGCCCTCGACGACGTTGCGGTGGGACTTGAGCGTGTTCGCCGTGCTTGCGGAGCCGGTGAAGGCGACCATGTCGCGGTAGTCCAGCACGTCCAGCAGTGTGCGCGCGGAGCCGGAGATGAGCTGGAGGGAACCGGCCGGCAGGAACCCGGACCCGACCATCAGCCGGACGACGGCCTCGGTCAGGTAGCCGGTGGGCGTAGCGGGCTTGACGATCGTCGGTACGCCGGCGATGAAGGCCGGGGCGAACTTCTCCAGCATGCCCCACACGGCGAAGTTGAAGGCGTTGATCTGCGCCGCGACACCGGGGATGCGCGTGTAGATGTGCTCGCCGATGAACGATCCGTCCTTGGAGAGCACCTCCGTCGGCCCGTCCGGGATGACATTGGAGTTGGGCAGCTCCCGGCGTCCCTTGGAGGAGAACGTGAAGAGCACGCCGATTCCGCCGTCGATGTCCACCATGGAGTCGATCTTCGTCGCGCCGGTTCGGTAGGAGATCGCGTAGAGCTCCTCGCGCCGGTCGTTCAGGTACTTCGCCAGGTCCCGCAGCCGGAGGGCTCGCTCGTGAAGCGTCAGCTTCCCCAGTTCGGACTGGCCGACGGTGCGTCCATGCTCCACAACGGCGGCGAGGTCCAGCCCCTCGGTGCTGACCCGAGCCAACTCCTCGCCGGTGTTGGCATCAAGGACCGCGGTGGCCCCTGCGCTGTCGCCGGGGGTCCACCATCCGTCCTGAACATAGCTGGGAACAAGCTCCGCCGTCTGCGTCGTCATCGTTGACAAGTCCTTCCTGAACGATCGGTCGGTAATCATGACCACACTAACAGCCGCGGCTCGCCGCGGACAGCCCCAGCTCGCCCCGGCGGTCAGCCGGCGGATCGTCGGGTGAGTCATTGACAAGATTCAATCACTCGTGGTGGACTGGTTGCGCGGCCAATCCGGCCGGCTTGACGACCCCCAAGGAGGACCCGATGAGCGTCTCTGCAGCAGTCTGCGATCCCACGCCCGGCAACACCCTCCACAGGAGTCCAACCACCCATGAAGCAACCGGCTGACCTTCAGCACCCAGACACCTTCGAACCAACCCGGCGCGCCGGCCGCGCCTTGAACCCGACGCGCCGATCGGACGCCGATCGCCCGGCGGACTGGAACGTGCTCGACGACGAGCTCGCAGAGAACCAGCGCTGGTCAACGTGGCCCTCCGTCGAAAAGCTCATGCGCGGTCCGGCGCCGTACCCCGAATTCGTCGTCGAGGACGCTGGCGCGATCGACACGGATCTCGGCGTGCTCAAGACCGGCAAGGAGGCGGACGTCTTCCTGCTCGAACGCGCCACGGCCGAGCACCGGTCGATCCTGGCCGCCAAGCGCTACCGCTCCCCCGACCAGCGGCTCTTCCACCGTTCGGCCGCCTACAACGAGGGCCGTTCCGTGCGGCGCTCCCGCGACGCGCGCGCCCTCAAGACGGGCAGCGGCTACGGCCGGTCGGTCGAGGCGGCGCGGTGGGCCAACTCTGAATGGACCTACCTGCGCCTGGCGTACGAGGCCGGCGTTCCCGTCCCCTATCCCGTGCAGATCTGCGGAACGGAAATCCTCATGGAGTTCATCGAGGATCCGCAGGATCCCGGGGCGGCGGCCCCCAGACTGCAACAGGTCCATCCCTCGCCGGAGCGCCTGCGCGGCTACTGGCGGCAGCTGGTCGATGCCATGTCGGGATTCGCCAGGCTCGGCTTCGCCCACGGCGACCTCTCGCCATACAACGTGCTCGCTGCCGGCGACCGGCTCGTGGTGATCGACCTGCCGCAGCTGGTCGACCTGGCGGGCAACACCCAGGGGATGGAGCTCTTGGCGCGGGACTGCCGCAACATGTGCGCCTGGTTCGCCTCGCGGGGGCTGGACGTCGACGAGGGGGAACTGCTCGCCGAGCTGGTGGCCGCCCGCTGGTAGCGGCGCCGTCAAGGATTGTCGGCCGTGCGGACCGGACGTATTCTTTCCGCACCGCCGCCACACCACTCCAGCAAGCAGCCTCGGGAGTCCCCATGCAGAGCGCCTACAAGATCATCGCCCACCTCGTTTCGCTCGCCGTCGTTGTTCAGGCGGCGGTCATCGCCTGGGCGGTCTTCGACCTGATCGCTCTCTTGCAGGCGGGCACGACGCCGGGCGGCCCACCACCCGGCGGGATCGTCCACGGCTTTCTTGGCAACTACGTCGTCCCCATCCTTGCCCTGGCCCTGCTGGCGGTTGCCCTCCTTGGGCGCGCAGGAGTGAAGTGGGCGTTGTGGCTGTTGTTGGCGGTCGCGGTGCAAATCGGTCTCGCCTATGCCGCGTTCGCCATCCCGCTGATCGGCCTGCTTCACGCGGCCAATGCCTTCGCGGTTCTGGCCCTGGCCGAGCTTGGGGCGCGCTCGGTGTCCCGGGCCCCCGCCGCGGCGGCCAACCGGCGACGGATGCGCGCCGCCCACTAGTCCCCCGGCCACCCCCCTTTCGGGCGGGCACCCGGGTGCGGGCTCCGGGCGACTACCCGGTCCCCCGACGCAGCTCCCAGGACCGCAGCGGAGCCAGCATGGACAGGAACTCCGCGTCGTGGCTGGAGACCACAAGCGCACCCTCGTAGGACTCCAGTGCGCTGACGAGCTGCCCGACGGATGCCACATCCAGATTGTTGGTTGGTTCATCCAACAGCAACAACTGCGGGGCCGGATCCGCCAAGAGTATGCAGGCCAGGGCAACCCTGAACCGCTCCCCTCCCGAGAGCTCGGAGACGAGCTGCTCCACACGTCCGCCCCGGAAGTGGAAGCGGGCCAGCCGGTCCCGAACCACGCCGGGAGGCGCGCCGGGCGCGGCGCGCCGGACGTTCTCCAGGACCGACGCCACGTCGTCCAGCCCCGCCCACTCGTCGCCGCCGCCGCGGATGCCACGCCGCCCGGCACCCCCGGTTGCGCCGTCCACGACGTCGCGCTGCCGCAGGTATCCCACCGGGACGAGCGACTCGCTGGACAGCCGTCCCAACAGGGTGGTCTTGCCGATGCCGTTCGGTCCGGTCAGCCCCACGCGCTCCGGGCCGCGTAGGACCATCCGTCCCTCTGCGGACACCTCGGATCCGGCGTCGTAGGGCACACCCGGCCGCACCGAAGCCGCCGGCAGCTCCACGACGGTGCGTCCCGCCGGGACGCGGGTCGCGGGCAAGTCGATCTGGATCGCAGCCACCTCGGGAAGCGCGTCCCGCGCCGCCGCCAGATCGCCGGCCGCGGCCTGTTCGCGCCCGGCCATGGTGCCGCGGGTCTTCCCGGCGCTCTCTTGTGCGCGGCTGCGCGCTGCGTTGGCGAGGATCCTCGGCATACCCTCGGCCGCCTTGAGGCCCTGCCTGGCACGCCTGGCGACCTTGGTCTCCGCCTCGATCCGCTGCCTCTTCTCCACGCCGAGGCGCGCCCCCGCGTCGCGGACCCTGCGCTGTGCGAGGGCCAGCTCCGCTTGTGTGCCGGCAACGTAGGCGTCCCAGTTGCCGCCGTGCCGGACCAGGTCCACTCGCTGCGGAACGCCGGACCTGACGCGCACGGGCCGTAGCTCGACGATGCCGTCGACCAACCGAAGGAGCGCCGCGTCGTGGCTCGCCATGATGAGGGTCCCCGGCCAGCGTTCGACAGCGGCATAGAGCCGGTGCCGCGCCACACGGTCGAGATTGTTGGTGGGTTCGTCCAGCAACGTGATCGGACGGCGGGCACGCTCGCGTCCCGCGAGCGCGGCTATCATCGCCTCTCCGCCGGACAGGGTACGCACTTGACGGTCGAGGAACCGGACAGAATCGGCGGGCAGGCCGTAGGCGGCAAGCAGCGCGATGGAGCGCTCCTCGATGTCCCAGTCCTCGCCCACCGCGTCCAGATTCTCCTGCAAGCGCTCCTCGTGGCCCGCCAGCACCGCGGCGAGTGCGCGCCGGATCTCGCCGATGCCCATCAGCTCGGCCACCGTGCGCCGCAGGTCCAGCGTCAGCCTTTGCCCGAGGTAGGCGGGCGTCGACGAGGTCGCCACGTTGCCGCGCGTGGGACGGAGCTCTCCGGCGACCAGGCGGAGCAGCGCCGACTTCCCGGTCCCGTTGGGGCCAACCAGCCCCGTCCGGCCGCCGTCGAACGTGGCGTTGACGTCCTCGAACACCACCTGGCCGTCCGGCCAGGAGAGACCGACGTGACTCAGTGTGACGGAATGTCCCGCGGTCCCCGTCTGAGGGTGGCCGTTGGGGCCAAAGCCCCGGGTGGCCTGGGCATTTTCTGCGGGCAATGCCGCGCGCCCGGAACCGCCCATGGGGCTTCCGGCGTGATGGGTGCTGGGCATTCGGTCTCCTCGGGGCGTACTGCGCCGGGAGACCCTCGGCATGAGTCCGAAGGGCGCGTCCGATCGGCGCGGGTCAGGCGAAGGCGGCCGAGGTCTTCAACGGAGATTCCTCACGTCGGGTATGGGACAACAAGAAGTATGCCCTTAGTGATTGGCATTCGTCAACTAGTCGTGGATTGGCGGCTTCGAATGAGACACGACGCGTGGACACTATTACCCAATTTGTATTACGCCACAGAAGTATGCCTTTAATGTCACCGCATTAGGCAAGCCTTAGCAATCCGAAGGAGCAGCATGACATCCCCCACCACGCACGCAGCGCGAACCGTCCCGCGCGCCACTGGATCGGCGCCGGACGGCGCCCGTCCCGCGGACTTCCTGACCACCGAGCCCCTCACGGCGAGCGCGGCCCTGCTGTGCGGCGAAACCGCGGGTCGCTACGTCGCCGAGGCACGGGCCGCGACGGAACTCGCCGCGCAGGCCATCGCCACCGCGACGGCGCCGAGCTCGGGGCGGGACGCGCGCAAACTGGGCGAGTTGGTGGACGCGGTCGATCTCGACACACCGCTGGCTTCCACCGGCGACGCGCTCTCCGAGGCCGCCGGGCTCTATCTCCGTGACGCCGTCTATTTCCACCATCCCCGCTACGCCGCCCACCTGAACTGCCCCGTCGCCATTCCCGCCGTCGCCGCCGAGTCGCTGGTGACCAGCGTCAACAGCTCCATGGACACCTGGGACCAGAGCGCCGGCGCCACGCTGATCGAGCAGCGCCTCGTCGGCTGGACGGCGGGCCTGATCGGGTTCGGCGACGACGCCGACGGCATTTTCACCAGCGGCGGCACCCAGTCCAACCTGCAGGCGCTGCTGATGGCGCGCAACCAGGCCGTGGCCGGGCGCCGGGGCCCGCTCCCCTCCCGTCTCGGCGACCTTCGCATCTATGCCTCGCTGGAGAGCCACTTCAGCGTGGTCCGCGCGGCATCCATGCTCGGGTTGGGCGAGGACGCCGTAGTCCCCGTGCAGGTCGACGGCTCGCACCGGATGGACGCCGCGGCCCTCGCGGCCGCCCTGGAGGCCGGGGAATCGGAAGGAAAGCGGGCCATGGCGATCGTCGCCACCGCGGGCACAACGGACTTCGGCGCGATCGATCCGCTGGCGGCGGCCGCCGGGCTTGCCGCGGAGCACGGGGCGTGGTTCCACGTGGACGCCGCCTACGGCTGCGGATTGCTGGTCTCGCCCCGCCGCCGGCACCTGCTGGACGGGATCGAGCTCGCCGACTCGGTCACGGTGGATTTCCACAAGTCGTTCTTCCAACCCATCGGCTCCAGCGCGCTGCTGGTGAGAAACGGGGACGCGTTCGCCCACGTGACCCACCACGCCGACTACCTGAATCCCGCCGCCCAGGCCGGCACCGTCCCCAACCAGGTGGACAAGTCGCTGCAGACGACCAGGCGTTTCGATGCCCTCAAATTGTGGGTCACGCTGCGCGCGCTGGGGGCCGAGGGCATCGGCGCCCTCTTCGACGAGGTCGTGGATCTGGCCGCCGGCGCCGGGGAACTGGTGGAGGCGTCGCCGTCCCTGCGCCTTGCCGCGCCGGTGCAGCTAAGCACGGTCGTTTTCCGGTTTGTTCCTCCAGGCCACGAGCCGCGCGATCTGGACGCTCTCAACGACGGGATACGCCGGGACCTGCAGGCCTCCGGCGAGGCCATGGTTGCCGCGACCACGATGTCCGGACGCCGCCACCTCAAACTCACCCTGCTCAACCCCCGGACCACCCTGGCCGACGTGGAGGCGATACTCGCCGCCGTCGTGGCGCGCGGGGAGCAGCGCCTCGCGCACACGGTCCGGGCAACCGCCGGGGCCACCGCGTGAGCGGCCACGAAGGCCCGCGTCGGCGTGCCGGATCGTCCGACCGGATCTACGATGCCGTCGGCATTGGCGCCGGACCGTTCAACCTGGGCTTCGCGGCACTTGCGGAGGACGTTCCCGAGCTCGACGTTCTGGTGCTGGATGCCGGCGAGGGCTTCGCCTGGCACCCCGGCATGATGCTGGAGGGCACCCACCTTCAGGTCCCCTTTATGGCGGACCTCGTCACCATGGCAGACCCCACGCACCGACTCTCGTTCCTGAACTATCTCAAGGGCGCCGGGCGCCTTTACCCCTTCTACATCCGCGAGGACTTCTACCCCCTGCGCGCCGAGTACGACGCCTACCTGCGCTGGGCCGCCGGCGAGCTGGACGGCGTGCGGTTTGGCCACAGCGTGGAAACCTGCACCCACGAGGACGGTCTCTACCACCTGGGAGTGCGCACGGTGGAGGGTTGGGACACGGTGCGCTGCCGCAACCTCGTCCTTGGCACCGGAACCTCGCCGCACGTGCCGGAGGCGGTCTCCGCCGCCGCCATGGCCACAGGCGCGGCCTTCCACTCCTCGGACTTCCGCGACCATCGCGCCACCCTCAACGGAGTGCGGCGACTCGCCGTCGTGGGCAGCGGCCAAAGCGCGGCAGAGGTCTTCGTCGAACTGCTCGAGAACCTGGGGGACGATCAGACCCTGGCCTGGGCAACCCGATCGGACCGCTTCTTCCCGCTCGAGTACACCAAGCTGACGCTGGAGATGACGTCCCCGGACTACATCGACCACTTCCACGGGCTCGCGCAGCCGGTCCGCGACCGGCTCTCCGCCAAGCAGAAGGGCCTCTACAAGGGAATCAACGCGGATCTGGTCGACCGGATCCACGACCTCCTCTACGAACGCAGTGTCTCCGGCGCCGTCCCCGTGCGCATCATGGCCTCCACGGCGCTGGAGTCCCTTGCGCCCCCGCCGCGGGGCGCGCCGGGGCTCCGGCTCGGCCTGCGCAACGCGGACGACGGCGGGGCGCACCAGGTCGAGGCGGACGCCGTTGTGCTGGCGACCGGCTACCGGTACCGAGAGCCGGGCTTCCTCGCGGGAATCCACCAGCGTCTGAGGCGCCTGCCGGACGGGCGCCTGGACATCGACCGCCAGTACGGCGCCGGGGTCCACGGCGACATCATGGTCCAGAACGCCGAACTGCACACGCACGGCTTCACGGCGCCCGACCTCGGCATGGGGGCGTACCGCAATTCCATCATCCTGAACCGCCTTGCCGGGCGCGACCACTTCCACGTGGAGCGGCGCGTCGCATTCCAGGAATTCGGGACCCCCGACCACGGATCCCCCGGCCCGTTGCACCGCGAGGCGGCCGCGGGGCACGCGGCCCACCGCACACATCCCCAACCAACCGACCTCCAGGAGGCCGCACGATGACCACGCAGACCCTTCCCCACGCGGCGCCCGCCGACGTTCCCCTCGACGGCTACGCGCCGGGTGGCATTGCCGACGGCACCACCGCCGGCTCCCGCGGGGCCGGGGGCATCGCCTTCCGGCCCGTGGACGCCGCCGCCGACGCCGTGCTGCTGCACTCGTGGATCGCCACGGAGCATGCCCGCTTCTGGGGCATGCCGGACGCCGGACTCGACGAGGTCCGCGCGGAATACGAGCGGATCGGCGCCGACGCCCACCACCACGCCCTCATCGGCCTCCGGGCGGGCCGGCCCGCCTTCCTGCTGGAGACATACGCTCCCGAGCGTTCGGCCCTCGCGGGACGCTACCTTTGGCGCGACGGCGACGCCGGCCTCCACCTGCTGCTGCCGGCGCCCAAGCCCGGCGACTCCATCCCGGGATTCGGCGCCGCGGCCATGCGGGCGTCGCTGGCGCACCTGTTCGCCGATCCGGCGGTGCTGCGCGTCGTCGTCGAGCCGGACGCCCGTAACGCGGCGGTCCAGTCGCTGAACGCCCGGCTCGGTTTCCGGCCACAGGAGCGCGTCCGCTTGCCGGGAGGACCCGGATCCCCGGCGAAAACGGCCCAACTGTCCTTCTGCGACCGGAGGTCTTTCGCCGAGGCCACCGGGCTGCCTTCCACGGTGACTGCGCATCTGTCCCCCGAACGCTGGGCGGCCGCCAACCGCCACGTGCTCGCCAAGGCCATCGCCGAATTCAGCCACGAGCGGCTTCTCGCCCCCACTGCCGAACCCGACGGCGGCTGGCGCATCTCCGCGGGCGCCAGGGTGTACCGCTTCGCGGCCACGACCCACGCACTGCAGCACTGGAGCGTCGACCCGGCATCGCTGCTGTGCGATCTCGACGGAGTTCCCGTCCGGCCCGACGCACAAGAGTTCGTCGTTGCGTTCCGCGAAGACCTGGGACTGTCCGACGAGCAGCTCCCCGTGTACCTGGAGGAGCTCGGCAGCACGCTGGCGGGACACTGCTACAAGCAGCTGCATTCGAGCCCCACCTCGGCGGAGATGGCCAGCGGCACGGGCGACGCGCTGGCGGACTTCCAGAGAATCGAGGCCTCCATGACGGAGGGGCACCCATGTTTCGTGGCGAACAACGGGCGGCTTGGACTCGGCGCGGGCGACTATTTGGACTTCGCCCCGGAGACCGGATCCCCGGTGAGGCTGGAGTGGGTCGCGGCGCACTCCTCACGCGCCGCCTACTCCCACGTCGCGGAGCTGGACCATGAACGCCTGCTCGAGCAGGAACTCGGCGCCGAAACGGTGACGGCGTTCCGCAGCCGGCTTGCCGCGGCCTGCGCGGGAACGGGGCTGGACCCTGCGGACTTCCTGTTGCTGCCGGTCCACCCGTGGCAGTGGGAGAACCGGCTGGCCGTCACGTTCGCCGGCGACGTGGCCAGCCGGCACCTGGTCCACCTGGGCGCGGGCGCCGACCTGTACCAGCCCCAGCAATCGATCCGCACGTTCTTCAACCGCTCCAACCCCGGCCGCCGCTACGTCAAGACGGCGCTCTCGGTGCTCAACATGGGATTCCTGCGTGGCCTTTCGGCAAAATACATGGAGGCCACCCCCGCCATCAACGAGTGGCTTGACGGTCTCGTCCGGGATGACGGGGAACTGCGCGAGCGTCGCGTCGGGCTGCTCCGGGAGGTGGCAGCCGTCGGCTACACAAATCCGCTGTTCCAGGCTGCGACGAAACCCGCGTCCGCCTACCGGAAGATGCTGGCGGCCCTGTGGAGAGAGTCCCCGGCAGACAGGATCGACGGCGACGAGTCCCTGGCCACCATGGCGTCGCTGCTCCACGTGGACGCCCACGGCCGGTCGTTCGCGGCCGCGCTGGTCCGGCACTCCGGCCTGACCGGGCGGCAGTGGCTCGCCCGCTATTTCGACGCGTACCTCGTGCCGCTGGTGCACTGCCTCGTGGCCCACGACCTGGTCTTCATGCCGCACGGCGAGAACGTGATCCTGGTGCTGCGGGACGGCGCGCCGGACAGGATGCTGCTGAAGGACCTCGCCGAGGAGATCGCCGTGGTCGGCGACCGGACGCCGCTTCCGGACGCCGTCTCGCGGATTCGTGCCGACGTCGCACCCGAGGACAGGGTGCTCTCCGTCTTCACCGACGTCGTCGACTGCTTCCTGCGGTTCCTCGCGCCGCTCTTGGAACGCGAGGGCGTGGCGGACGCCGGCGAATTCTGGGGCACGGCGGCGGAACGGCTGGACGCGTACCGGACACGGCATCCGGAGCTGGCGGCCGAGTTCGACGCCCTCGGCCTCTTCGAGGAGCGGTTCCGCCTGTCGTGCCTGAACCGGCTGCAGCTGCGCAACAACCAATCGATGCTGGACCTCGCCGACCCCGCCGGCAGCCTCATCTACGCCGGCACTCTCGCGAACCCGTTGGCGGAACACCGCGGCTCGTGAGCGGGCTCAGCCGGTCCGCGCCAGGAGCCCGCTCTCCTCGGCCCCGGTGAGGCCCGCGCGGGGAACCACGTCGTCCAGGCGTGGTTCCCCGCGCACGATGTCGGCGAACGTGTCCGCGAGCGGACGGCGCACCAGGCCCCAGCGCACCGCGCGCTTGTCGCCCCGCCGGGCGAAACCCGCATAGTCGCCCCCTGCCGGCAGCACCAGCGGCAGCGAGCGCGGACCCGACCAGGGGGCGACGCCGTCGGCCTCCATCGAACCCAGCGGATAGGCGCGGGTCGCGCCGTCGAACCCGGCCGCGCTGCGCGCGCTCGCCAGCACGTCGCCCAGCGGCATCTCCGCGCCGACCGCGTTCACGGGTCCGCCCCGACCGGCAAGGCCGGCCTCGAGGATAAACGCCGCGAGGTCGCGCACGTCGATGATCTGGACGTAGCGCGGGTCCTCCGAGTCGTCCGGCACCAACACCGGCTCGCGGCCGGCCGCGAAGCGCAGTGGCCAATAGGTGGTCCGGCCGGTGGGGTCTCCGGGGCCGCCGATCAGGCCGGCCCGCACCAGCAGTGCTGCGTTCCCCCGGCTGGCAACCGTCAGCCACTCGCAGCCGACCTTCGCCTCGCCGTACTTCTCGTCGGTGTAGGCCTCGCCGGATCCCAATGCGGGCAGTAGACGCGCCGTCTCCGAGACGCCCGGCCTGGCATGGCTGGCGTACACCGAGCAGGACGAGACGAAAACCCAGTGCTCGGCTGCGGGCGACAGTGCCTCAACGGCGGCGCGGGCGTGGGCGGGCAGCCGCGTGAGTTCCACGACGAGATCCCACGTGTGGCCCTCTAGCTCGGCGTAGGCGTCCGCGCCGTCACGGTCGGCCACCACCGCTTCGGCCCCCCGCGGAAAGTCGCCGGAGACACCGCGAGCCAGGCAAGTGACCTCGTGTCCGGCGTCGAGTGCCAACCGCGCAACGGTCCGCCCGAGCCACTGGGTACCGCCGAGGATGAGGATTTTTGCCATAGGCTCCAGCCAACTCCCCCGGCACGGGTTCTGGCAAGTCGCTCCCGGCCTGCACGGCCCCGCACGCCGGGCGCGGCGACATCGGCCGGGGCCGTCTTTCCCGTCAGGAACCCCCGGGCCGCCGCTCCCGCTGGCCGAGCCGGTGGCGCAGGCCCGCCCTGACCTGCGGCCATTCCGCGGCCACGATGGAGTAGACGCAAGTGTCGCGGAGGCTGCCGTCGGCCATCATGGTGTGCGAGCGCAGCACACCGTCGAGCTTGGCTCCGAGACCCTCGATGGCCGTCCTCGACTGCCTGTTCATCCAGTGCGTCCTGAATTCGACCGCGGGACATCCCAGCGTGTCGAACGCGTGGCCGAGGAGCAACAGCTTGGATTCCGCATTCGTCCCGGTTCCCTGCGCGGACACCCCGTTCCAGGTGGACCCGATCTCCACGCGCGGCAACTCGGCGTCGATGTTCATGTAGGTGGTCATGCCGATGACCGCGCCGTCCGACAGGCGCCGGGTGGCGAAGGGCACCATCGAGCCGGCCTCCTGGAGCGACAGGCGCCGCTCGATCTCCGCCGCCATGCCGCCGGGAGTGGGGACCAAGGTGTACCAGAGATTCCACAGCTCGCCGTCGCCGGCGGCGTCGACCAGGCCGTCGTGGTGGGCCATGTCCAGCGGCTCGAGCCGGACAAGGCGTCCGGTGAGGGTGACAGGTTCGATGCGGCTCATGGACTACGACGCCTCCGTTGTCTCGACGGTGTCCGTGTACTGGATGCGCGCGGGTACCCGGTCCGCTATCGACTTGAGCGCGCGGTCTCCCCCGCGGAACCACCTGGATGCCAGATTCATGATGAAACCGTCACCGCCGAAGACCGCACAGGCAGGCGGCGCCGAGCCGTTCTTTGCCGGCGGTTCCCAGGCGACCGCGGCAATGTCCTCCCATCGGTAGGCCTGGACCTCCCCGTCGCCTAGCATGCTCAGGCCGTCCCCGCCGATCGTCAGGCGCGCGTCCCTCGGGACCTGCAGGGCCACCGCGCCCAGGATGCTTCGGCGGTATTCCTCTCCCTTGCCTAGGGCTGCCGGGTGGTGGACGGGGCGGGGGTAGAGGATCCCCTCCCGTCCGGCATCCTCGGAAAGGGACTGCTCGGGCAGACCGACCATCAGCGAGGATTCGAAGCCGTCCAGGCAGTGCGCCACGTCCCGCGTGGTGACGGACCGCATGGCGGCCAGGAGCCGTTCGTGGGGCGGACTGCCACCGGCGCCGATCCGGAGCATGGCCTCGTCGTTCGCGTCCCAGAGTGGCAATTGCGGGTCGAGGCCGGCCTCCTCGATGGGCGTCAGGGCGTCGGCCAGCTCATCCGGTGTCACGCCGTCCCTGCGGAGATCGCCGAGGACGGCGATGACCTCGCGGGCGACGACGACGGCGTTTGCGGGCTTGAGGTCGAAGGTGACGACCGCTACGGCCTGCTCCGCCGTGAGGGCGATGTATGCGATGTCCAGGTCGTAGACGAGTCCCCTGCCGCGCCGAAGGGACGACCGCACGCGGTCCCCCAAGACCTTCCCAAGCACAGTCGCCGCGCCCGCGAGCGGCGCACCTTCGCCAGGGATGGCAAAGGAAAGCACCAACGAGTCGCCTCCGGACTCGTACTCCACGGGAAACGCGCGCGGCACCTCCCGCGCCGCTGGCCGCGGGACGGTGCCGCCCGACGGCAGGGGCAGGCGCAGGCCCTCGGGCGGCGGCCCCGAGAGAACCAGCGCGGCATTGCCGCGGGTGAAAAACTTCGCCGCGGCCGCGGCAACCTCCTCGACAGTGAAGCGCTCGGCGAACACGGGCTCGGCTCCGGCCACCCCCAGACCCCGCAGTCCATAGCGGGAGACAAGCGCCTCGGCGACGGAGGGGGGAACGGCGAGCGACCCCTCGGCCTCAAGCACCCTGACCTCGTTTGCGAGCATCTCCAACTCAACGCCACCGGCGGCAAGCTCCGACAGCGACCGGCAAATGTCCGCGAGTGTGGCCGCGACCAGTTCCGGGCGGCCCGAAGCCGTGAAGGTCGTAAGACCCAACTCGACCTGGCCGTTGTGGTCGATCTTGATCGCCGGAAGTTTGGAGAAGGCCAGGTGTTCTATCAGGTGGGTGATGCCCGCCGTCGCGAAGGATTCGTCGCGGACGCCCACCCTAAAGTATAGGAACGCTTCCAGGCGGCCGGGAGTGTCCGCCCAGAAGACCGGAACGCCGTCGATCTCTGTGCGGTTGATCTGCGCGGGCGTGGTCGGCTTCATGGTCTCTCCTGGAGGACGGCCCGGTGGGCGGCGTTTGGTGAGGTCAGCCTAGCGTTCAGCCTCGCATCCCAGCAGGCGGCGCACTCCGGCGAGTTGGGCCCGGGTGCATCCATGGGACAGCAGGAACTCCTCGACGGCCAGCCCGTCGGCGAACTCCGCGAGTGCCGCGACGCGTTCGCGCTGCAAGGGTTCGAACTCGGCCTCGGCAAGATACCGCTCGTAGGGGTGCTTCACCGGGCTGACGCGGTGCCAGTCGTTGATGCCCCGCGCTCCGGCGTCGTAGTGCGGCACCACCAGGTCGCGCCGCCCGGCCAGCAAAAGCAGGAGCGTAACGACCAGGCCCGTACGGTCGCGGCCCGCCGAACAGTGGATCACCACCTTGCCGTGGGAGTCGGCGACGGCGCGGACCACCTCGGCGACCTTGTCCGGAAAAAAGCGGAGGTTGTGCGGGTAAAAGCGCGGATGGCTCAGGTAGGGCGCGGCCATCTCCATAAACTCCGTGTGGTTCTGGTCCTCGGTGGGGCGGTGGACCACGGTGATGCCGGCAAGCGCCGCCTCCGAAACCTCCGGGTCCGTAGGGCGGCGCGAGCGCTCCCCGGCATTGCGAAGGTCGATCACGGTGCGGACGCCGTCGTCGTAGGCCTGTCTCCAACCCCGTTCGGTGAGCCACTCGCTACGGCCCATCCGGTACAGGTCTCCCAACACGTGCCGCGCGTTGACGGCGCCCTCCCAGTCCACCTGCTGCATGCCACCACTGTGCCACGCGCGGCGCGGCCGTGTCTCGCCGCTCCCCGAGGTTGTGCGTTGTCCTAGCTCCAGTCGAAGAAGCCCTTACCGGTTTTGCGGCCGAGTTCGCCGCGGGCGACCTTGTCGCGGAGGATTTGTGGCGGGGCGAACCGGTCCCCGAGGGTGGAGTGGAGGTACTCGGCGATGCCCAGGCGCACGTCCAGGCCCACGATGTCGGTGGTCCGCAGCGGTCCGGTGGGGTGCTTGTAGCCCAGGACCATGGCGTTGTCGATGTCCTCCGCGGACGCGACGCCCTCCTCGACCATCCGCATCGCCTCGAGCGCGATCGCGACCCCGAGCCGCGAGGACGCGAAGCCGGGCGCGTCGTTCACGACGACGGCCGTCTTCCCGAGGGCCCGGACCCAGCCGCGGGCCGCGTCCGCGAGCCCGGGGCGGGTCAGCTTCCCGAGGACGACCTCGATGAGCGTGGACGCCGGAACGGGGTTGAAGAAGTGCAGGCCCAGGAAGTTCTGCGGGCGCTCCAGCTCGGCGGCGAGCCCGTCCACGGACAGCGAGGACGTGTTCGACGCCAGGTAGGCGTCCGCCGCGAGGCGCTCCTCGACCCCGCGCAGCGCGGCGACCTTCAGGTCCCAGTCCTCCGGGACGGCCTCGATGACCAGTTCCCGGTCCGCGAAGGCGGCGTGGTCCACGCCGACGTCGAGGCGCGAGGCCATCTCCTCAAGGTTCGCGTCCGCGGCGCCGCGCTCGATCGACCGCGCCGCGGCGGACTCGACGCGCTCGCGGGCCGCCTCCGCGGCGGCCTCGTCGCGCTCGACCACGAGCACGTGCGCGCCGTGGAGCAGGAACGCGTGCGCGATGCCGGCGCCCATGCGCCCGCCGCCGAGCACGCCGACACGGGCGGGAAGGCCCGCGGGAAGGGTGGAGTCGCTCATTTACTTCTTCTTTCGGTCAAGGAATGCCTGCATGCGGTCGAACTTGGCCTCGGACTCGAACAACATGCCCTGGGCGAGGGTGTCGATCACGGGATGCGCCTCGCGCGGGGCGTGGAACACGGCCTTGGAGATCCGCACCGCGAGCGGGTCCTGCGCCGCGATGCGGTCCGCGAGGGCGTGCGCGGCGCCGAGCAGCGCGCCGGGCTCCACGAGCTCGGTGACCAGGCCCGCGGCCAGGCACTGCGCCCCGGTGAGGACCTTCCCGGCCAGCAGGATCTCCTTCGCCAGCGGCTCCCCGACCAGCTCGCGCAGCCGCCAGGTCGCGCCGGCCGCGGCGAGGATCCCCAGCCCGGTCTCCGGGTTCCCCATCCGCAGCCCCGGCGTCCCGATCCGGAAGTCCGCCGCGTACGCCAGCTCCGCGCCCCCGCCGAGCGCGAACCCGTCCAACGCCGCGATCACCGGCATCGGCAGCTTCGCGATCCTCTCGAAGACGCCCGAGTTGATGCCCGCGAGCGCATCGTCGCGGCGCCGCTCGCGCAGCTCGCCGATGTCCGCCCCGGAGGCGAAGATCCCCTTGGCTCCCTTGGGCTGCTCCTCGGTGGCGGGTTCGGACGGCGCACCGGAAAGTATCAGGATCTTCGGGGCGCGCTCCAGGTGCGCGCAGACCGCGTGGAGCTCCCCGACCATCTCCTGGTCGATCGCGTTGCGGACCTCGGGCCGGTGCAGCCGCGCCACGACCCGGTCCGCGGACTCCTGGACCAGCAGCGTCGAGAACGCCGCCGGGTCCAGGCGCGGCCCGCCGCCCTCGCCGTCGTGCCCGTTGCCGTGCCCGTTGTCGTCGTGTTCGGCTGCCATCTAGACCGCCTCGATCAGCAGGGCCGAGCCCTGGCCCACGCCCACGCACATCGTCGCCAGCCCGAGCCGGCGCCCCGCGTTCGCGGCCTCGCGCTCCAGCCGGCCCAGCAGCGTGACCACGATGCGGGACCCCGAGGAGCCCAGCGGGTGGCCCAGCGCGATCGCGCCGCCGTCGTTGTTCACTATCCCCGGGTCCAGGCCCAGCGCGCGCATGCTGGCCAGGGACTGCGACGCGAACGCCTCGTTCAGCTCCACCGCCGCGAGCTCGTCCGTGCGGACCCCGGCCCGCTCCAGGACCTTCCGGGACGCCGGGACCGGGCCGATGCCCATCACCTCCGGGGCGACCCCGGCCGACGCGCCGTCCAGGATCCGCGCCCGCGGAACCAGCCCGTACTTCCGGATGGCCGCCTCGGACGCGACGATGATCGCGGAGGCCCCGTCGTTCAGGGTCGACGCGTTCCCCGCGGTGACCACGCTCCCGCCCGCCACCACGGGCCGCAGCCCGGCCAGCACGTCCACGGTGGTGCCCGCCCGCGGGCCCTCGTCGGTGTCGACCACGGTCTCGGCGCCCTTGCGGCCCCGGACGGTCACCGGCACGGTCTCCGCGGCGAACCGGCCGGCCGCGATCGCCGCGAGCGCCCGCTCGTGCGAGCGGACCGCGAACGCGTCGCAGTCCTCCCTCGAGGTGCCGTACACCCGGGCGACCTCCTCCGCGGTCTCGGGCATCGAGAACGTCGCCTTCCCGCCCCGGGAGTACTCCCCGGAGAGGAACGCGGGGTTCGGGAAGCGCCAGCCGATCGACGTGTCGTACGTGGCGCCGGGCTTGGCGAACGCCGTGGCCGGCTTCTCCATCACCCACGGCGCCCGGGACATCGACTCGACCCCGCCGGCGACGACGATGTCGGCGGCACCGGCCTTCACCATGTGGGAGGCCATCGTGATCGCGGACATCCCCGACGCGCACAACCGGTTCACCGTGATCCCCGGGACCGTGTCGGGGAACCCGGCGAGCAGCCACCCCATGCGGGCCACGTTGCGGTTCTCCTCCCCGGCCCCGTTCGCGTTCCCGAACACGACCTCGTCCACTACGGACGGATCTACGCCGGCCCGCTCGACGGCGGCGCGGATCGCGACCGCGGCCAGGTCGTCCGGGCGCACCGAACTCAACGCTCCGCCATACCGCCCGACCGGGGTCCGTGCGCCGCCTACCAGGAATGCTTCGGTCATTGAGGCTCCTTCTTCGCTGCCACGGGACGGTTCCCGATGAGAGTGGCGGACGGGTGCGTCGATGCGCCCAATTACCGACCAATCGTTCACTAATAGATTCGCACCGACCGAGCCGCCCGGTCAACCCGTTGGCGCCGCATCGGGCCAAATTGACGCCATCCGGCAGCCTCCGTAGCCTTGTCAGCTGACCGATTCCGGGTAATACCCCGGATCGTGGACCGTCACCGCCGGGCTCCGCCCCAGGGATCCGGCGCCATCCGGTCGACGCACGCTGGACAATCTTGGAAGGCATTCATGCCACCCGAACGCAGCAAGCAACCCTCCACCGATCCCGCCGACAGCCGGCCAACCGCGCCCGCCATGGGCGGCGAGTCGCCGGCGGCCATCGACCACACCCAGGACATCGGCCCGGACATGGCCACGTCCGAGGGACGGCGCGAGATCCGCAAGGCAACCGCAGCCTCCGCAATGGGCAACGCCACGGAATGGTTCGACTACGGCGTCTACGCCGTAGCGGTCACCTACATCAGCGCGCACTTCTTCCCCTCCGAGGGCGGCACGGTCTATGCGCTCGCCACCTTCGCCATCTCGTTCCTGGTCCGACCGCTCGGCGGACTCGTCTGGGGTCCGCTGGGCGACAGGCTTGGCCGCAAGACGATCCTCGCCGCAACCATCCTGCTGATGTCCGCCGCGACGTTCGCCATCGGCATCCTGCCCACGTTCGACCAGATCGGAATCTGGGCGCCCGTCCTCCTGGTGTTCCTGCGCATGGTGCAGGGCTTCTCCACCGGCGGCGAGTATGGCGGGGCGGCCACGTTTATGGCCGAATACTCCCCGGACAAGAAGCGGGGCTTCTTCGGGTCCTTCCTGGAGTTCGGCACGCTCGGCGGATTCGCGCTGGGCACGGCGGTCATGTTGGGCATGCAGCTGCTGGTCTCCGAGGAGTCCATGATGGCCTGGGGCTGGCGCGTCCCGTTTATGCTGGCGCTCCCCATGGGCCTCATCGGCCTCTACCTCCGCTCCAAGCTTGAGGACACTCCGGTCTTCCAGGAGCTTGAGGAACGCGGCGAGGTTTCCCAGGGCGGCAGCCTTAAGTCTCTGATCCGCGAATACTGGCGCCCCATGCTGGTCATGACCGGGCTCGTGACGGCACTCAACGTCGTGAACTACACGCTCCTGAGCTACATGCCCACGTACCTGGAGTCCCAGCTGGGTCTGGCGTCGCAGGCCTCGCTGGCCGTGATCCTGATCGGCGAGCTGGCGATGATGGCCGTGATCCCGTTCGCCGGAAGCCTTTCCGACCGCGTGGGGCGCAAGCCAATGTGGTACACCTCCGTCATCGGGCTGTTCGTGTTCGCGTTGCCCATGTTCTGGCTGATGGGCCAGAGCTTCGCGCTGGCCATCATCGGTTTCGCGGTGCTGGGCCTGCTGTACATCCCGCAGCTGGCCACGATCACCGCGACTTTCCCGGCGATGTTCCCCTCGCACGTGCGCTTCGCGGGCTTCGCGATCACGTACAACGTGGCCACGGCCCTGTTCGGCGGCACCGCCGCGGTGGTCAACGAGGCGGTCATCGACGACACGGGCTTCCTGCTTTTCCCCGCCGTCTACATGATGGTGGCCTGCATCATCGGCTTCGTCGCCATCAGGTTCATGCCCGAGACCGCGGGCGCATCGCTGCGCGGCACCGCGCTGCCCGACGCGGCCGAGACCGGCATCCTGGCAGAGGAGGAACCCGCGGGGCTGCGGGGTTAGCCACACCACCGCGCTCGGGCGTTTGGGGAGGTTGTCGCGTCAGATCGGTCCCGCCGGCGGCTCGCCCGTGATTCGGTGGGGACCGTCGACCTGGTGCTGCGGCGCCGGCGAACCCCCTTCGCGGGATTCGGCCGCCGCCCTCAAGGCCCGGGCCAGCTCTTCGATCTCCCGCTGGGCGTCCTCCGTGGATCTCCCCAGGAGACCCTCCAACGGACCCATCATGTCCCGCGTCAGCACCAGGGTGCATCCGGCCTCGGTCTCGGCCAGCGTAAAGGCGTGGAGGTCGGTGTACATCCCCAGCGGCGCACCGGATTCCCAGCGGAGCAGGCGGCGGTTGGTGGCCGCCACAACCTTGAGGGACGCGTCGCGGGCGTCCTCCCCCGTAAGCATGCGAATGGTTTGGCCGTCGGCCACGTCCCCCTCGACATCCACAACGCCGGGAACCCACTCGTGATACCTGGCCCCGTCCACGAGGACGCCCCACACGGTGTCCGCGGTGGCCTGTATGTCCTGCCGCGTTTCATACGATTCCATGCCGGGAGCCTACCCGGCGCTAGGATCTCCGGTATGAATTCAGCGACCGCGACCGATGTTTCCGCCGCCTCGAAGGCCCTCCGGGAGCGCGTGCAGGCCATGCACGGGCTCGACTTCCTGAGGGCGGTCATCGCCGGCGAGCTGCCGCAGTCGCCACTCCTCGAGTCGCTGGCCGTGCGCACCGTTGCGGCCACCCCCGGCGAAGTGGTCCTGGCGACCGAGCCCCAGCCCCAGCACTTCAACACCATCGGCACGGGCCATGGCGGATTCCTGTCAACACTCTTGGACACCGCCCTCGGCCTCGCCGTGGACACGGTCACCCCGGCGGGGACGATCTGGACAACCACCGACCTGCACGTTCGTTTCCGGCGGCCGATGACGGCGGATTCCGGCACCATCACGGCCACCGGCAGGGTGGAGCACCATGGCCGCTCGACGTCGGTCAGCGCGGGCGAGGTGCGCGACGGCGAGGGCCGGATACTCGCCACGGCGACGGCGTCGCTCTTCGCCCTCCGTGCCCCCCGAACCCAGCAGCACTAGGGCTAGCGGCGGCACGTCCCGGACGCCGGACCACGTCCCACACAAAGGAGGGCCGGTCCGCCCCCCATGGGGAGGAGCGGACCGGCCCTCCTGGTTGCGGCTCCTAGGAGAAGAACTCGTTGGCGGGCTTGTTGTTGCGCACCCTGCGCCAGCCAATCCAGAGGGCGGCGGCGATCAGCGGAACGCAGGCGATCGTGTAGAGGCCCAGACGGAAAACCTCTCCGGTCTCCGGGTCGCGCATCGTGTCGAACGCGATCAGCACCGTGATAATGGCCAGCGAGACGATGCCCGCCCAGCCGGTCCACGGGGCCCCGGGCATCGGGAGCTTGCTGACGTTGCCCTTCTTCTTCCGCAGCGCCAGCTGGCACGCGAAAATGGATCCCCAGGTGAAGATGACCCCGATGGACGCGGTGTTCAGCGCCAGGTCGAACGCGTAGGTGCCGCCCAGCCAGATGTTCAGCATGATGCCCACAAGATAGACGACGCCGATGGTCAAGATCGCGGCGTAGGGAACGTAGCGCGAGTTCATCTTGGCGAGCCAGCGGGGGGCGTGCCCGTTGTTGGCCATGGCGCGGAAGACGCGCCCTATCGAGTACAGCCCGGAGTTGCAGGAGCTCAGGGCCGCCGTGATGACCACGAAGTTCATCACGTCGCCGATCCACGCCCAGCCAAGCTGGTCGAATACCGTCACGAACGGGCTCTCGCCGGCCTTGTACTGGTCCCACGGAAGCAGCATGGCCAGCAGGGAGACGGATCCGACGTAGAACACGACGATGCGGACGACGACGGCACGGATGGCGCGCGGCACCTCGCGGGCCGGATCCTCCATCTCGCCGGCCGTGATGCCGACCAGCTCGATCGCGTTGTAGGCGAAGATGACGGCGTTGAGCACCAGGATGCTGATGAAGAACCCGCGCGGGAACATGCCGCCGTCGCTGGCGAAGAGGTTGGACACCGACGCAGTGGATTCGCCGATCCGCGTGTTCATCACGACCATCACGATGCCCGTGGCGAGGAACAGCACGATGGCGGCGACCTTGAGGAAGGAGGCCCAGAACTCGAACTCGCCGAAGGCCTTGGCGCTGAAGAGGTTCACGGCCACCAGCAGGGCGAGGGCGCAGACCGCGGACACCTCGATGGGCACGGCGGGGAAGAAGAACTGGAAGTACAGGCCGATCGCGATGAGCTCCGCGATGCCGGTCATGACCCAGTTGAGCACGTACATCCAGCCGGAGAGGAACGCGCCCTTGGCGCCGAAGAGTTCGCCCGCGTAGCTGACGAACGAGCCGGAACTCTGGCGGTACATGATCAGCTCGCCGAGCGCGCGCATCAGGAAGTAGGCGATGACGCCGGCGATGGCGTAGGAGAAGATCAGCGCGGGCCCGGTCGAGGCCAAGCGGCCGCCGGCGCCCATAAAGAGGCCGACTCCGATCGCGCCGCCCATCGCGATCATCTGCACGTGGCGGCGCGTCAGGGTCTTCTTGTAGCCCTCGGCGCTGACCTCGGCTTCGGCCGTGCTGGCGTGATGGTGGTGGTGTGGTTGGGGAGCTTCGGGTTTGAGTTCGCGCTGGGGATCCACGCGGGCTCCTTCCGGGTTCCGGACGCACGGGATGACGGCGGCCAGGGCTTTGGGGGGACGTAACAGTGTACAACCTCACAGGGCCAAAGTGACCAACCACACAGGTCAAGGACCGCTTGGGAGGAAGCCGATCGCGAAACCCGGAGAACGGGCAACCGCGGCGGCCGTGCCGGCGGGGCATTTACCGCCCCGGGGCCCCGGCGTAGCGTGTCCCCCATGGGACACAACATCCAGATTTGCGTGGACAGCCACGATCCCCACGTGCAGGCCGACTGGTGGGCGGAGACGCTGGGCTGGAGCGTCGAGCCGAGCGACGAGGCCTTCATCCGGGACATGGTCGCCCAGGGCCACGCCACGGAGGCCCAGACCCGCGAATACCACGGGACGCTGGTCTGGCGGGAGGGTGCCGCCATCTGCCCTGCGGAGCAAGTCGGCAAGAAGCCTCGGCAGCGCATCCTCTTCCAGGAGGTGCCGGAGCCGAAGACCGTCAAGAACCGCGTCCACTGGGACCTGAACCTCGACGGACAGGACAAGGACGAGGTGCGCGCGGCGCTCGAGGCGCGGGGCGCGACGTTCCTCCACGAGGGCAGCCAGGGGCCGTTCGCCTGGTACACCATGCGGGATCCCGAGGGTAACGAGTTCTGCTTCGGCTAGGCCTCCCGCGGCTATCATCGGGAGGGTGATGAGCGCAGACACCCTCCCCGACCAGGTATCAGACATCTTCGACCCGACCCGCTGGCGGGTGGTCGAGGGGTTCGACTTCGAGGACATGACCTACCACCGGCAGGTTGAGCGCGATGCCGACGGACGGCACGTCCGCGACCTGCCCACAGTGCGGATCGCCTTCAACCGCCCCGAGGTCCGCAACGCCTTCCGCCCCGGAACCGTCGACGAGCTCTACCGGTCGCTGGACCACGCGCGGATGACGCCCGACGTCGCCACGGTCCTGCTCACCGGCAACGGCCCCTCCCCCAAGGACGGCGGACACAGCTTCTGCTCGGGAGGCGACCAGCGCATCCGCGGCCGCGACGGGTACCGCTACGCCGAGGGCGAGACCGCGGAGACCATCGACCCGGCACGCGCCGGGCGCCTGCACATCCTCGAGGTCCAGCGCCTGATGCGTACCATGCCCAAGGTCGTCGTCGCCGTCGTTAACGGATGGGCGGCAGGCGGCGGGCACTCCCTCCACGTGGTCTCCGACCTGACGATCGCGTCCCGCGAGCACGGAAAGTTCAAGCAGACGGACGCCACCGTCGGTTCCTTCGACGCCGGGTACGGGTCCGCGTTGCTCGCCCGCCAGGTCGGCCAGAAGACCGCCCGCGAGATCTTCTTCCTGGCCCGGGAGCACTCGGCGGAGGACATGGTCCGCATGGGCGCCGTCAACGAGGCCGTGGACCACGCACGCCTCGAGCAGGTGGCGCTGGAGTACGCGGCGGACATCGCCCGCCAGTCCCCCCAGGCAATCCGCATGCTGAAGTTTGCGTTCAACCTGGCCGACGACGGGCTGGCCGGCCAGCAGGTCTTCGCCGGCGAGGCCACGCGGCTGGCCTACATGACGGACGAGGCCGTCGAGGGCCGCGACGCGTTCCTGCAGAAACGCGACCCGGACTGGTCCAACCACCCCTACCACTTCTAGGCCGCCGTGGACCTGGACCCGGCACTCGCCGCGCTTTCCGCCGCGCTGAACGGCGAAGGCCCCGGCGTAGAACTGCTCGACGACGCGGGCCCGAACCGATACCGGGTGACGACCGCGGCCGGCGCACCGGAGGGGACGGCCGCCGTCGTGCGCACGTCGGGATCCACCGGAACGCCCAAACGCACGGCGCTGCCGGTGGATTCCCTGGCCGCCAGCGCCATGGCCACCGCCCTGGAGCTCGGCGCCGAGGGGCAGTGGCTGCTGGCGCTGCCGGTGAACTACGTGGCGGGGCTGTCCGTGCTGACCCGAAGCCTGTACGCCGGGACACGCCCCTGGGCCATGGATCCGTCCGGTTCCTTCACCGCCCGCGCGTTCACGGAGGCCGCCGGCGAACTGACGGACCGCTTCCGCCTCACCTCCCTCGTCCCGACCCAGCTCCAGCGCCTGCTGGCGGACCCCGAACCGGGCACGCTGGCCGCGCTCCGCCGCTTCGACGCGATCCTCCTCGGCGGCGGGCGCGCGCCGGACGCGCTGCGCGAGGAGGCGAACCGGCAGGGTCTTCGCGTGCGGCTCACCTACGGCATGAGCGAGACGTGCGGGGGATGCGTGTACGACGGCGCACCGCTGCCGGGTGTGCTGGCACGCCAGGAGGAGGGCAGGCTTTGGCTCGGCGGTGACGTGGTCGCCAGCGGCTATCTCGGCAACCCGGAGCTCACCGCCGAGCATTTCCGTACGGACACGAACGGCGTGCGATGGTTCCGCACCGAGGACCTCGGCAGCGTCGACGGTGGTCGCGTCACGGTGCTGGGCCGCGCGGACGACGTAGTGATCACGGGAGGAATCAAGGTGTCCGCCGGCGCGGTGCAGAGCGTCCTCGAGGCCGTGCCGGGCGTCCGGGCCGCGCTGGTCGTCGGCGTCCCCGACGCCGAGTGGGGAGCGGTCGTTGCGGCCGTCGTCGTCGGCGAGGCGGACGACGACGCCCTCGCGGAGGCAGTGCGTTCCTCGCTGGGCCGCGCCGCCGTCCCACGGCGGCTCCACCGCCCCGATGCGTTGCCCCTGCTGCCCAACGGCAAGCCGGACCGCCGCAGGGCCATCGACCTCCTGGGCGGCAGCGGGACCGCGGGCGCGGCCTGATTTCCCCGGGCGGCCCCGCGGGGGAAGAATAGGGGGCTGAAGACCATCCCCACCGAGAGGAATCCGTCGTGGCCACTGCCGCCCAATGGCTCGAAGGCGCGCGCCTTCGCACGCTGCCCATGGCCGTGGCGCCCGTCATCATCGGCACCGCGGCGGCCTACGAGGTCGATGGCCGGTTCCACGGGGTCCGCGCCCTCCTGGCCGCCGTCGTGGCCCTCCTGATGCAAGTGGGCGTCAACTACGCCAACGACTACTCCGACGGCGTCCGCGGCACCGACGACGTGCGGGTGGGGCCGCTGCGGCTCACTGGATCAGGCGCCGCGAAGCCCGGACAGGTCAAGGCGGCCGCGTTCCTCTGCTTCGGCGCGGCCGTCGCCGCGGGCGGGATCCTGATCCTGATGTCCGGCGCCTGGCCGCTGGTCCTCGTGGGGATCGCCGCCGTCGCCGCGGCCTGGGGATACACGGGCGGCCGGCGGCCCTACGGCTACCTGGGGCTCGGCGAGATCTTCGTCTTCCTGTTCTTCGGCCTGGTGGCCACGCTCGGCACCACGTTCACGCAGGTGCTGCAGCTCTCCGCTCCGGCGTGGGTCGGGGCCTGCGGAACCGGGCTGATCGCCACCGCGCTCCTAATGGCCAACAACGTCCGCGACATCCCCACGGACAGCGAGGTCGGCAAGATGACGCTGGCCGTCCGGCTCGGCGACGACGCCGCGCGGATCAGCTACGTGCTGATGCTGGCGCTGGCGCTGCTGTTGCCACTGGTGCTGATCGGGGACCACCCGTGGCTCATGCTGGTCATGCTGGTCGCGCCGCTGTGCCTTATGCCGTCGTGGACGATGCTCAAGGGCGAGGACCGCAAGTCGCTCATTCCCGTCCTGAAGCAGACGGGCGTCATCAACCTGGGCTACTCGGCGCTCTACGCGGCGGGCCTGGTCATCACGGTGTTGCTCCGCCGGTAGCCCGGCAAGGCCCGACCGGGCGACGGGCGGCCCGTCCGCGCGACCCGCCGGTGGAGCCGCCGGCTATTGCAGGCGGTCTTCGGCCGCCGCGTCGTCCAGCTCAACGGCGCCCTTGCGGCCCGAGCGCCGCCCGGACAGCATGCCTCGGAGCTCCACGGCGGCGGCCAGCCGCAGCTTGTTGAAGAACAGGTACGTCACGGCGAAGGCCACCACAAGGGCGACGACGGCCGACAACCACAGGTTCTGGCCCAGCCCCCACAGCAGGGCGGCAAAGACGGCGAAGAACAGGGCGAACCGCAGAACGGTGTACTTGAGAAACTGCACCAGCCAATTCTACGGTGGGCAGCCGGTCCACGGGTTCTTCACTAGACTATGAAGATGGTCAGGAACATCATCGTGGCGGCCCTCGTAGCGCTTGCAGTCACGATCTACGCGCTCATCCAGTGCATTCGCACGCCCGCCCACGAAGTGCGCAGCATCTCAAAACCCGCCTGGATCCTGGCCATCGTCCTGCTCCCCCTGGTGGGCGCGTCCCTGTGGTTCTGGCTGGGCCGGCCCCGTTACGGCACCCCCGGAGTCCCGCCGCAGAGCAGCGGCAGGCCGTCCCCGCGCCCTTCGAACCCGGACGACGACGCGGACTTCCTCCGCGAGCTGGAGCGCAAGCGCCGACAGAAGGCCCGCGAGGAGGAGCTCCGCCGCAAGGAGGCCGAGCTGAAGGACCTCGAGGAACAGCTCAAGGACGAGAACCCGCAGGATCCCCCGATCGAGAAGTGACGGCGGCGCAGGCGGCGCCGGCGGGCGGCAACACCCACCGCGGCGCCGGGGGGCTCCCCCCCCGGCGGCCCCCGCCCGTGTGGACCTCCGCTAGTCTCCCTTGACGTTGACGATCTGGCGCAGCCGGTGCCTCACGCGCACCAGCGGCCCGGCATCCTCCATCACCTGGTCGATCGGCTTGTAGGCCTCCGGGATCTCGTCGATAAATGCGTCGGTGTCGCGGTATTCGATCCCGGCCATCGCCTCCTGTAGCTGCTCCTGGGTGAACGTTCGCCGAGCCGCCGACCGCGAGAACCTGCGTCCGGCGCCGTGTGGCGACGAGTCCAGCGACACGACGTTTCCGCGCCCCTCGACCACATACGAGGCCGTCCCCATGGAACCGGGGATCAGCCCGGCGTCGCCCTCGCGCGCGCGGATGGCGCCCTTGCGGGACACCCACACTGACTTGCCGAAGTGCGTCTCCTTCTCCGTGAAGTTGTGGTGGCAGTTGATGCGTTCCAGTTCCTCCACCGGACCGTCCACCCACTCGGAGAACTGGCGGATGACGCGGTCCATCATTTCCTCCCGGTTCAGCAGCGCGAAGTGCTGCGCCCACCGCAGCTCGCGCATGTATGCGTCGAACTCCGGCGTCCCCTCCGCCAGGTAGGCCAGGTCCGCGTGCGGCAGGTCCACCCAGTACCGCTTGGCCACCTGCTGGGCGGCCGCGATGTGCCGCAGCGCGATCTTGTTGCCCACACCGCGAGACCCGTAGTGCAGGAAGAGCCACACGGCGTCGTCCTCGTCGACGCAGACCTCGATGAAGTGGTTGCCCGATCCCAGTGTGCCCAGCTGCAGCTCCCAGTTTCCGGCGTAAGACGACGGATCGAACCCGGCCGCCTCGGCCTCGCCGCGCAGCACGCCGAGGCGCGCCTCGGCCGTGGCCACGATCTTGCGGTTGTAGTGGCCGGCGGAGAGCGGGATGGCGCGTTCGATGGACTCGCGGAGCGCGCGGCGGTCCCCGGGCAGCTGCTGCAGCCGGTACGGGGTCTTCACGGCGATCATGCCGCAGCCGATGTCGACCCCGACGGCGGCCGGGATGATGGCTCCGAGCGTGGGAATGACGGAGCCGACCGTGGCGCCCTTGCCCAGGTGGGCGTCGGGCATCAGCGCGACGTGCGGGTAGATGAACGGCAGCTTGGACGTGGTTTCGGCCTGCTCGCGCGTCTTGTCGTCGAGGATCGACGCCCAGTTCATGAGCCGGCGGTTGATGGTTTCCACTTCTCCTTCTCTCTATGAAGAGCCCGCCGCGGATCGGCGGGGTCGGGAGGTGTGGGGCGCAGTGTCGTTGCATCGAAAAAGCCCCACACCTCGAAGATTGCGGGGCTTGGTTCCGTCCTGGGGACAGGGACCTACTGCACGGGCAACCCGGTTGAGGATTCACTCTGGAAGTGGCGCTTGTGGGCGCGCGGGAAGACGGGTTGCTGCTGCAGTGGCGAGCGGTACACGGTTCCCTCCTTCAGGGCGTGGTGCTGTGCGTCTTCGATGCGACGCGCCGGCGGCCCGGTTCGGGCCGACAAGGCGAAACTCTAACAACGTCCCCGGTGGACTGGCAAGGGCGGGTTTCCGGCCTCAACGGCTCCTGCCCCGATCCGCGGATGCGGAGCGGGGCAGGAGGACTAGCGCGCCCGGGACCGGGCCAGCGGTGCCGGGTGTGGCTAGACGCCGGCGTAGGAGTGGAGTCCGTTGAAGTAAATGTTGACCACGGTGAAGTTGAAGATGATGCACAGGTAGCCAATGATGCTTAGCCACGCGGAACGGGCCCCGGTCCAGCCGCGCGTCGCGCGGGCGTGCAGATAGCCCGCGTAGACGACCCAAATGACGAAGCTCCAGACCTCCTTGGTGTCCCAGCCCCAGTAGCGCCCCCACGCCGCCTCGGCCCACACGGCGCCGGCCATGACCGTGAACGTCCAGAGCACAAACGCGACGGTGTTGATCCGGTAGGCGAAGTTCTCAAGGGCCGCGGCGCTCGGCACCAGGCGCAGGAACGCCAGCTTGTCCGGCTTGCCGGCCGCCAGGCGGTTCTGCCGCTCGTGCTGCACCAGCTGCAGGGCGCTCATCGCGAACGTGATGGTGAACAGCGACGATGCGATGACTGCGATCGAGACGTGGATGACCAGCCATGGGCTCTGCAGCGCCGGGACGAGGTGGGCGACCGGGGTCGGGAAGCCCATGGTCGCCGCGCACAGCATCAGGACGACGAGCCCGATGACGAACGTCCCCATAAAGCGCAGGTCCTTGCGCAGCAGCGTCACGAGGAACACGACGGCGACAACCAGCGCGCCCGTGCTCAGGAACTCGTACATGTTTCCCCACGGCACGCGCGCGGCCGCGATTCCGCGGCTCACAACGCCCACGGCGTGGATGGCGACGGCGATCCAGGCAAGGGAGACGGCGATGCGGGCGGCGATGCGCCTGCGGGAGCCGGACGTGTAGTCCATGGATTCGTGGACCAGCGGTTCGCCGTCCCGCGCGTTGGCGTCCGGCCCGTCCACCCCGGCAGAGCCGGCGGCGCCAGCGCGTCCCGGGCCCGCTCCGGCATAGGCCAGCTGCTTGGCCTCGGCCGCCAGGGCCTCCGACTCCAGCTCGCGAATGGTGGTGCTGGACTTGGCAAGGTCCCAAGTGAACGCGATGAACGCGACGGCGTAGGCCATCGCGGCCAGCAGCATAAACAGGTCGCTGTACGCACCCAGGTCTGCGTTGATGGACGGCATGGTGTTTCCTCGGTCTCCTAGACTTCCGTCCGGTGGGGGCCGGACCATTCCCGCTCAAGAATCTTGTGGATCTCCCGGGCTTCCACCGATACCCGCGGGTCCTCGCCGCGGGCCAGGAGCCCGTATTCGATGATACGCCCGCCGTCCGGGCCGCCCGGATCCGCGGCCGCGACCTTGACCCACACGCGGCGGCGGGGGGTGAACAGGGAGACGCCGAGGCCGAGGAGCGCCAGTGCGGCGAAGATCGCCACGGGCGCCTTGCCGGGATCGTGGTGGACGTCCAGCGCCACATAGCGCTTGAGCCCGTCGAAGGAGATGGACCCCCTGCCTTCGGGCAACTGGACCGTCTCGCCCGCGTTGAGAACGAGGCCGCCGGCGTCCAGGTTGCGGCTGTTCAGCTCGGTCAGTTCCGCCGTGTCCAGCACGTACACGTTCTGGGCCGCGCCGCCGTCCAGTCCCAGGTCGCCGTAGTACGAGTTGAGCTGCAGCTGCGGGATCGCCGGGGCGGGATCCAGCGAGATGCCGACGCCGTTGGAGATACCCGCGGTGGGGAGGAACAGCCCAACGAATCCCAGCTGGTCCGGCCGGGCGTCGGGTGCCTTGAGCACCACCAGCGACGTGTAGACGCCGTCCTGCGGGACTCCGATGACCGGGCCCTGGTACGCGATGTCGCCGTTGCCGTCCTTGACCGTCATGACCGGCGCATAGCCGTTGCCGACGAGGTAGACGTCCGCGCCACCGATGCGCAGCGGGTGGTTGACCTTGAGCTCTTCCTTCACCGGGGCGGCGCCCGGGGACTCGGTGGTCGTGACGCTGGCCGTGAAGTCGATGGGTTGGCCGTAGTGGGTCTCCGACTCCCGGTCGAACTCCACCTCGAACTCGTCCAGCACCACGGAGAACGGCTTGAGCGCGTCCTCGTTGAAGGCCGTGCCGGGAGAGAATGCGTCGTAGGACACCAGCGTGTTGACGAACGATTCGCCCTCCACGACCAGCCGCTGACCGCTGTACCCGAACGCGCCCCCGATCGCGACGGAAGCCAGGAGGCCGATCAGCGACGTGTGGAACACGAGGTTGCCGATCTCGCGAACGTAGCCGCGCTCGGCTCCGACGGAGGGAGACGCCTCGGCGGGGCGCTCCTGGACGCGGTACCCGCGCTTCTTCAGCAGGGCGGCGACGCGGGTGACGACGGCGGCGGACGACGGGCCGCCTTCGGCCTCCGCGGCCAGCGGGACCGTGCCGTGTTCGGGAAGCCGGGAGAGGCGGGCGGGCGTGCGCGGCGGCGGCGTCTTCAGGGCCTGCCAGTGCTTTTTGGCGCGCGGGATGACGCAGCCGATCAGCGACGCGAACAGCAGCAGGTAGATCGCGGAGAACCAGACGGAGGAGTACACGTCGAACAGCTGGAAACGGTCCAGCCACTCCCCCAGCACGGGGTTGTTGGTCAGGTAGTCCGTGACCAGCGAGGGGTTGACCGGCCGCTGCGGAAACAGCGATCCGGGGACCGCGGCCACCGCGAGCAGCAGGAGAAGGAACAGCGCCGTGCGCATGCTGGTGAGCTGCGTCCATGCCCACCGAACCATGCCGAGGGCGCCCAGGGACGGCATGGCGACGTCGTCCTTGGGGTTCTTCGCCGCGCCGTCCGGCGCGCTCGGCTTCTTGGGGGTCTTCGTCGTGGCCATCAAATGGGCAACCTCACCTCGTTGGCAAACCAGTCCTGCAGTTGCGTCACCCACGAGCCCCAGAGGCCCGTGGCCATCAGTACGCCCAGCAGGATGAGCATGGCGCCGCCGAGGCGCATCACGGTGCGCTGGTGGCGGCGGAAGAAGGCGAGCGCGCCCATGCCGCGGCGCAGGCCCACGGCGATGAGCAGGAACGGGAGCCCGAGTCCCATGCAATAGGCGAAGGTCAGCACTCCGGCCTTACCCATGTCGGGGTTCGCGCCGCTGCTGAGCGCCAGGACCGCGGCGAGCGTCGGGCCAATGCAGGGTGCCCACCCGAGCCCGAAGGTGACGCCAAGGACCGGGGCGCCCCAGAGTCCTGCGGGCGGCCTGGCATGGATCTTGCGGTCGCTCTGGAACCAGCTGAGGCCGCCCATAAAAACGATGCCCATCAGGATCACCACCACGCCGAGCGCTTGGGTGACCCACGCGCCCTGGAACCGGAGCCAGTAGGTCAACTGCGTGAAGATCACCCCCGCCAGCATAAAAACGGCCGTGAAGCCCAGGACAAAGAGTCCGATGCCGAGCACCATCCGGCCGCGCTTCTGCTGCGCGAGGTCCACACCCGTCAGCCCAGTGACGTACCCGAGATACCCGGGCACCAGCGGGAGGACGCACGGCGACAGGAAGGAGACCAGGCCGGCCAGGACGGCCACCGGGACGGCCAGCAACAGGGAGCCGTCCTGGACCACCTCGGCGAAGGGATTGGCCTGGGCCGCGATGGCGGCCAGGCCGGTGGGTACGAGGAGGCTCACGCCGTCTCGGATACCCGGTCGGCGATGAGCGTCTTAAGCGTGCCCTTCTCGGCGACACCCAGGATCCGCGCGGCGACCCGGCCCTGCTTGTCGATCACCAGGGTCGTGGGCACGGCCTGCGGCGGCACGAAGTCCGTCATCGCCAGCAGGATCGCACCGTCGCGGTCAGGCATGGACGGGTACTCGATGCCGAAGGTCCGCTCGAAGGCGGCCGCGGTCGGCTGCTCGTCGCGCACGTTCACGCCAAAGAACTGGACACCCTTGTCGGCAAACTCGGCGCTGAGTTCCGCCATGTGCGGCGCCTCCACCCGGCAGGGGGCGCAGGCCGCGTACCAGAAGTTCAGCACGGTGACCTGGCCGGCCCAGGCGCCGGAGTCCACGGACTCGCCGTCGTACGTGGTGCCCGCCAACCGGACAGCCCCGCCGCGGGAGTCCGCGGCGTATTCCTCCACGGAGCCGTCACCGGCAATGTAGTTCTTGTTGTTCCCGGCCCGTGCCTGCGCGGCCAGCGGATCCTCGACCGCGGAGCAGGCGGCCAGCGGGATGGCCGCCGCGAACAGGGCCGCGGCGCGCAACACGGTGCGGCGGTCGGGTCGGGGGGACAGCGGGGACGGGTTGGGCATCGGGTCAGGCTCCGGGGATGTTCGCGGCGTTGGCAAGCAGGTCGACACAAGGTTCCGAATAGCGGACGGCGACCAGGCTGTCCCCCTCGAATTCCAGGCTGGTCACGGAGGCGAGGGTGCATTCCCGCTTGCGCGGGTCGTGCCAGAGGCGCCTGTTTTCGGCGGCGAGCCGGGTGACCCAAATGGGCAGCTGGTGGGCCACGAGGATGGCCTCGGCACCCGCTCCCCCGACTTCGACGGCGGCGTCGCGATGCTCGCGCACGGCCTCCATGACGCGCGCGACCTGCTCCCCGTAGGGCTCGCCCCAGGAGGGACGGAAGGGGTTGACCAGCGCGGGCCAGTGCTGCGGGTTGCGCAGCTGTCCCTTGATGCCGGACAGGCCCTCGAAGTAGTTGGACGCCTCGATGATGCGCGACTCGGTGACGATGTCCAAGCCCAGCGCGGTCGACGTCGGCGCTGCCGTCTCCTGCGCGCGTGTCAACGGGGAGGCGACGAGGCGGACGATGTTGGCGCCGGCGTCGCGCCTGGCCGCGAAATACTCCGCGACGCGATCGGCCATGGTGCGCCCCAGCGCGGACAGGTGGAACTCGGGCAGCCGCCCGTAAAGCACCTTGTCCGGGTTGTGGACTTCCCCATGGCGGAGAAGATGAACCGTCGCAGTTGGCATACATCCAGTGTCTCAAACGATTCGGTCTCGGCCTAAAGCGGCCGAATGACAAGCATCACGGCGCCGGACGGGAACCTTTTCCGGTCCACTTCCGCGGGGGCCGGCGGACATCAAATCGTCCTTCGTGATGATGCGCCCGGCGGGGTGGCTGCGGATATCGTGAGACGAAGACACCGAACCCGCCCCAGGAGGAACCATGAGCACTCCCGAAAACACCCCGGAAGTACCCGAACCGCCGCGCTACGGACAGCGGCTCCCAGAGGGCGCGCCCGCCGACGGCGGCCAGGCGCAGGGCGGCCAGCCCGGGCCGGGCCAGTACGGACAGCCCGGCCCGGCCGCACCGTCGTCGTACGGCCAGTACGGTCAGGGCCAGGTTCCCCCCGTGGGCCAGTCGCCCTACGGGGAGGCGCCGCAGGGCTACGGCGCGGCGCCTCAGCAGGGCGGCGGACCCTACGGCCAGCCGGGGCAGGCCAACTACGGCTACCAGCAGCCGATGCCGGGAACCGCCGGCTTTGGCGCCCCGACGGGACCGCTGGTCCGCCCGAAGGAACTGAACATCGCGTTCTGGCTCATCCTGGCGGCCGGCGCGCTGACACTGATCTCCGGACTCTTGCTGCTTGTCTTGCCGAGTACCGAAATCCAGAACGCCATGCAGGACGCACTGTCCCAGGATCCCGCCCTGCAGGAGCAGATGGAGGCCGCAGGGATCAACAGCGCAGCGCTGGTCTCCATGATCAAGACCGTGGGCCTCGTGGTCATGATCGTCGGAGCGGCCCTCTACGCGCTGATCGCGTTCTTCATCCGCAAGGGCAGTAACGGCGCCCGGATCACGGGAACCGTCCTTGCGGCCATCTCGCTGTTCGGCCTCACGGCGGGCGATCCGTTGAGCCTGGTCACCATCCTGCTGGGTGTGGCCGGCATCGTGTTCGCCTGGCTCAAGCCGTCCAGCGCGTACATCGCCGCGCGCAAGGCGCAGAAGTCCGCCGGCTTCGGCCGGTAGCACCACCAGTCGCCGCCGACGGCGGCCGCACGGATCCCGGTCCGCGCGGCCGCCGTCGTTCGTTGTGCCGGGCCCGTGGCCCCCGCGCAGGCGCGGGCGCCCCCGACGCCCCGCGCCGCCGACGGCTCAGTCCGCTTCGCCGGGCTCCCCCGGCGTCGCGTTCACGGCGTGGTAGGCGAGGATCTGCAGTTCCCGCGCCATGTCCACCTTGCGGATCCGGACGCCGTCGGGCACCTGCAGGACCACCGGCGCAAAGTTCAGGATGTTGACGACGCCGGCGGCCACCACCCTCTCGCACAGCCCCTGCGCGGCGGGGCCGGGCACGGCGAGCACGGCCATGTTCACCCGCTCTTCGGCCAGGATCGCCTCCAGATCGGCCGCATCCCGCACGGGCAGGTCGGCGATGCGCTTGCCGACGAGTTCCGGTGCGCCGTCCAGCAGCGCCACCAGGCTGAAGCCGGAACTGCGGAAGCCGCCGTAGCCGACCAGCGCCCTGCCCAGGTTGCCGGCGCCGATGATGGCCACGCGCCAGTCCTGCGTCAGCCCGAGTGTTTCGGAGAGGAACCCTGCGAGCATGCGCACGTCGTAGCCCACGCCCCGGGTGCCGAAGGTCCCCAGCAGGGAAAGGTCCTTGCGCAGGATCGCGGAGTTCACCCCGGCGGCGTCCCCGAGCCGCTCCGAGGAGACCGTCGCCGTGCCGTCGGCGGCGAGGGCGTTCAGCGCCCGGAGATACATGGTCATGCGCCCCAGGGTGGCCTCGGGCAGCAGCTTGTCCGGTTGCCTCACGCGGTCAGCAGCCGTTCCAGGCGGACCGGGTCGATCACCCAAAAGTCGCGGGGCACACCGTCGACAAAAAGCACGGGGATCTCCTCGCCGTGCCGCGCGATGAGCTCCGGGTCGTCGTCGATGCGCCGCTCGGTCCACGCGACGCCGAGGCGCCCCGCGACGGCGGCCACGGTCTCGTGGGCGGCTTCGCAGAGGTGGCAGCCCTCACGGGTCAAAAGTTCAACGCGCGGTCGGTCGGTGGCTGGATCCATGGAACAAATCTACCGCCGCGGCGCCCGGGACCCGGTGTGCGTGACGGTCCGCCGACGTGGGCTGGCCACGAACGGGTTGCCATAGACTGGGCCCATGCCCCAGCGGAATACCGGCCGTACGGTGCCTTCACCCGTACGCCCGTCGTCCGGCGCGGAGGCGGCATTCTTCGACGTCGACAACACCATGATGCGCGGCGCCAGCCTGTTCGCCGTGGCCCGCAAGATGCACGCCCGACGCGCCTTCAGCGTCCGGCAGGTGGTCTCCTTCGCCTTCAAGCAGGCGCGTTTCATCGTCTCCGGCGAGAACCTGCAGGACATCCAGAAAATCCGCGAACAGGGCCTGGCCCTGGCCGCGGGCTTTCTGGTGGACGACATGGCCGCACTCGGCGACGAGGTCTACGACGAGTTCATCGCCTCGAAGATCTGGCCGGGCACGCGGGCCCTGGCGGACCAGCACCTGAGGGCCGGCCGGAGGGTCTGGCTCGTCACGGCGACACCGTTGGAGGTGGCCTCGGTGATTTCGCGGCGGCTGGGGCTGTCCGGGGCCCTGGGCACCGTCGTCGAGCACAGCGCCGGGGTCTACACGGGCCGACTCGTGGGCGAGATCCTGCACGGGAGCGCGAAGGCCGACGCCGTGCGGGAGTTGGCGCTGGCGGAGGGCCTCGACCTGGGCCGGTGCTGGGCCTACAGCGATTCGCACAACGACGTCCCACTGCTCGAGGCCGTCGGCCACCCCGTGGCGATCAATCCCGACGCCCGCCTGCGCCGCCACGCGCTGAGCCGCAACTGGCCCGTCTACGACTTCCGGACCGGCCGCGCGGCGGCAACGCTGGGCCTGAAGGCGGCCACGGTCTCCGGCGCCGCCTACGGCCTGTGGCGCGCGGTGGCCATGTTCAGGCGGGGCTGAGGTCCGGAGCGGCCGAGGTCCGGTGGAGGTTTCGGCCTCCACGCCACACAACGACGGCGGGGCCGCACCTGATCGGTGCGGCCCCGCCGTCGTGCCTGCGCCCTGCGGACGCGGTGACCCTACTTCTTATTGCGACGCTGGTGACGCGTCTTGCGAAGCAATTTGCGGTGCTTCTTCTTGGCCATACGCTTGCGGCGCTTCTTGATAACTGAGCCCATTGGTTCCTCACAGACTGTTGGTTGGTGGTTGCTTTCCGACCGCGGTGCAACCGGGCGCAACCAACATGGACGTTAAACGTTCCCTAACAGGTTACCCTGTTCCGGCGAGCGTCCGGGACACGGGACCTAGGCGGTCTCCGAGGCTCCCTCGACCCGTGCCGTCCGCAGGTAGTCCTCGACGGCGGTCTCGGGGACCCGGTAAGAGCGGCCGAAGCGGACGGCGGGGAGTTCCCCGGAGTGCACCAGGCGGTACACCGTCATCTTCGAAACGCGCATGACGTCGGCGACCTCGGCCACCGTCATAAACCGCGCGTTCGAGAAGTTCCTATCGTCAGCCATCCCCAATTATCTCCTCATTCGGGCAAGATCCCACCGTAAAACGGCGCGTTCGTTGCCTGTGGTGGGCATAGCCGTCTAGGCCATAACAGTAGTGGCTGGTGTGGCAAAAGTGAAACACAGTGACCGGTCCTCAGCCGCGTGTCCGCACGGCGCCCGCAAGCTCGCCGAGCAGCTCCCGCGTGGTCTCCCAGCCCATGCACGCGTCGGTGACGGATTGGCCGTAGACCAGGGGCTCGGCGTCGTTCTGGCCGGGGACAAGCCGCTGCGCTCCGGGGACCAGGAAACTCTCCGCCATGATCCCGGCGATGCCCTGCTCCCCCGCCGCGATGCGCACCGCCAACTCGGAAAGAACCTCGGCCTGGCGCAGATGGGACTTGCCGGAATTCGCGTGGCTGGCGTCGACGACCACCCGCGGGTTGAGTCCCTGTGCAGACAGCAGGCGCGAGGCCGCGGCAACGTCCGCCGCGTGGTGGTTGGGGCCCGCTGCGCCGCCCCGCAACACCACGTGCGTGTCGGTGTTCCCCAGGGTCGCCACAACGCTGGCGCGCCCGTCGGCGTCGACCCCCAGGAAGCTCTGCGGAGCCGCCGCCGCCGAGCATGCGTCCAGCGCGACCTGCAGCCCGCCGTCGGTCCCGTTCTTGAATCCCACGGGAATGGACAGCCCGGAAACCAGTTGGCGGTGTATCTGGCTTTCGGTGGTCCGCGCCCCGACCGCTCCCCAGGACACGAGGTCCGCCAGGTATTGGGGGCTGAGGGGCTCGAGGAACTCGGTCGCCGTGGGCAGGCCGAGGCGTCCGACGTCGAGCAGGAACCGGCGGGCGGCGCGCAGGCCGGCCGCGATGTCGTGGCTTCCGTCGAGCGCCGGATCGTTGACGAGCCCCTTCCACCCGATCGTCGTGCGCGGCTTCTCGAAGTAGGTCCGCATCACCACCAGGAGTTCCCCGCGGTGGCTGTCGGCCTCCGCCGCCAGGCGGCGGGCGTAGTCGAGACCCGCCTCCGGATCATGGATCGAGCAGGGGCCCACAACCACAAGCAGCCGGGAATCCAGGCCATCGAGCACGGCGCGGATCTCCTGCCTCGCCCTGGCGATGCCGTGCCGGACCCCGGCGGACGCCGGCAATTGGCCGGCAAGTTCGGCCGGGCTCGGCAGCGGGGAGAAGAAGTCGACGCGCTCGTTCGCGTTGGGCAGTTGGCGGGTTTCGGCCGTGGTGCTCATGTGGGGGGGCCTTTCGGTGCGGCGGCTGCTCCGGCGGCCCGCCCGAACCCCGTTTTCCGGAATCTTCGAACGCCTTCAGGGCCGCCTGGAAATGGCAAAGGACCGGGAGCGAGTGCTCCGGTCCTGGTCGGCTCTGAAGGTGGGTATGCGCGTGTCAGTCAGACGCTGGCTCCTCCAGAGCCGACGAAAAATACGCATACCAGCGGTTTGTCATGCCCGGTACGCTACCCAACGCGCGCGCCCTCCGCCACCCCGGGCGAAATGTGACGCATCCGGAACACGGCTCAGGCGGTTCCTCGGCGCAGGCCGCGGTAGCCGCGGGCGAAGTGCACCAGCGGATCGTCCGCCGTCCCCGCGCCCGTCCCCCTGCCCATGGAAAGCACCTCGCCCACCACCAGCAGGTGCGTTGCCACGCGCATCGTGTCGACGGTGCGGAGTTCGAACCACGCCAGGGCGCCCTCGACGACCGCGGCACCGCCCGCGGGGGCGCGCCTGAAGGGGATCTGGCTCAGCAGCCCCATCACCGGGTTGCCGGGGCTCGCCAGCCAGTCGGCGGTTCCCCGCTGGTCCGCGGCCAGCAGGGACAGCGTCCACACGCCGGCGGACTCGACCGCTTCGGCCATCCTGCCGTCCGCGTACAGGCTGACCATCATGGTCGGCGGATCGTAGGACACGTCGAGGTATCCGGTAACCGTCGCGGCGACGTCGCGGCCGCGCTGGCGCGTGGCGACGACGGCGACACCGGAGGCGATGTCCGCGGCGAGGTCGCGGTAGGCGTCGATGTCCCCGGCACCGACGCCGCCCGGTTGGACGAGGCGGGCGTCCGGGGGCTCGGTCAGTTCCATGTCCCCATCGTGGCAGAGAATCGGCTAGACGACGCCGAGGGCGAGCATGGCGTCGGCCACCCGGACGAAGCCGGCGATGTTGGCGCCTACCACGTAGTTGCCGGGCTGTCCGTACTCGTCCGCGGTGGCGGCGCAGTTGTCGTGGATTCCCACCATGATCTCCTCTAGGCGACGCTCGGTGTGCTCGAACGTCCAGGAGTCGCGGCTGGCGTTCTGCTGCATCTCCAGCGCGGAGGTCGCGACGCCTCCAGCGTTGGCGGCCTTGCCCGGTCCGAAGAGGATGCCGGCCTCCTGGAAGACGCCGGTGGCGTCCGCGGTGGTCGGCATGTTCGCACCCTCGGCGACGGCCACGAGGCCCCGCTGAACCAGGCGCGCGGCCGCGTCCGCGCCCAGCTCGTTCTGCGTGGCCGACGGGAGCGCGACCGTGCAGTCGACGTCCCACACGCTGCCGCCGGCGACGTAGTCGACGGCCGAGCCGCGGCGCTCCGCGTAGTCGCTGATGCGGCCGCGTTCGACCTCCTTGATCTGGCGGAGCAGGTCGACGTCGATGCCGGCCTCGTCGACGATGTAGCCGCCGGAGTCGGACGCGGCGACGACCGTTGCCCCGAAGGCCTGGGCCTTGGCGATCGCGTTGATGGCCACGTTGCCCGAGCCGGAGACGACCACGCGCTGTCCGTCGAAGGAAGCGCCCCTGGTCTTGAGCATTTCCTGGGCGAAGAGGACGGCTCCGTAGCCGGTGGCCTCGGGACGGACCAGGGACCCGCCCCAGCTCACGCCCTTGCCCGTGAGCACGCCGGACTCGTAGCGGTTGGTGATGCGCTTGTACTGCCCGAATAGGTAGCCGATCTCCCGGCCACCGACACCGATGTCGCCGGCCGGAACATCGGTGTACTCGCCGATGTGGCGGTAGAGCTCGGTCATAAAGGACTGGCAGAAGCGCATGATCTCGGCGTCGGACCTGCCGCGCGGGTCGAAGTCGGACCCGCCCTTGCCGCCACCGATCGGCATGCCGGTCAGCGCGTTCTTGAAGGTCTGTTCGAAGCCCAGGAACTTCACGATGCCCAGGTAGACGGAGGGGTGGAAGCGCAGGCCGCCCTTGAAGGGGCCGAGGGCGGAGTTGAATTCGACGCGGAAGCCGCGGTTGATCCTGACGCCGCCGTTGTCGTCGGTCCACGGGACGCGGAAAATGATCTGGCGCTCGGGCTCGCACATGCGCTGGAGGATGGCCGCGTCGGCATACTCGGGGTGGAGGTTGACGACGGGGGCGAGGCTCTCGAAGACCTCGGTAACGGCCTGGTGGAACTCCGCCTCCCCCGGGTTGCGGAGGAACACCTCTTCGCGGATCTTGGCAAGATGCTGGTCCATGTGGTTACTCCCGACGTCAAGGTTCCGCGCGCACCGGTGCACCGCGGCTGTTCATCCGACCCAACACCTTGCCACGTCGGAGTCGGGGCCGGTTAAGCTGGCGGCAACAATGCCGGCGCGCCGCGTAACTCTGAGGTTCTTGTCACACCCGCGGGCGGCTGGCCAGTCACGGGCGCCCGACGCCGTCTCCTCCCGCCGGAGGGCGCGTCGCGCCTCCCGTCCAGAGGTTTTTTAGCGGCGGCGGCCGAACTTGGGCTTGGGCAGCCGGTCCAGCAGGTCCTGCGCGCGCCCGGTGACCTGCTCCACGGTCCGGCCCACCGTCCGTCCCAGGTTCTGGGTCGACTGCCCCTGGACTGCCTGACCGGGGGTGGACCGGGCTGGCGTGGGGTGTGCGGGCGTGGAGTCTATGGACGTGGGGTGGGCGGGCGTCGACTGGGCCGGAACTTGGGCCGGGGCGGGCGCCGACGCGGCCTGCGGGGCGGGCGCCGACGGAAGGCTCGGGCGCGCAGCCGTCGCGGCGCTCGGGGAAGGGGCGACGTCGGCGGCGCCCGCGACCGGCGGGGCGCTGGCGGGCAGGAAGGAGCCCAGCCACCGAGCCGCGGACTCGAAGCGCGCGGGGTCGACCGCGTAGAAGCGGCGCTGGCCGTCAGCGCGGGTGGTCACGAGACCCGCCTCGCGCAGGACCTTCAGGTGTTTGGAGACGGTGGGCTGGCTGACGCCCAGCGTGTCCACCAGTTCGCCGACGGACCGGTCTCCCGGCCTCAGCGCGTCCAGGATGCGGCGCCGGGTGGGTTCGGCGATGACAGGGAATACGTCCTCGGTGGCCATCCCATCACCCTATCCGCATATACCTTGGCAAGCATTGAGCGGCACGGCCCACCGACCGGCTTCGACGCCAAACGCGACGGCCGAGACGGCCGTGAGGGGAACGGTCCCGCCGATCAGTCGAACCAGGGATCCAGGCCGTACAGCGGGAAGACTTCCTTGCGGGTTGCCATGATGGTGCGGTCCACCGGGTCCGCCGGGTCGTAGCCGACCTCCCAGGAGCGCCACCAGATCTCGGCGTCGTCCCCCATCAGTGCCGGCGCGTCGGCGCCGTAGCGGTCGCCCACGTAGTCCCGCCACGGCTGCGGGACCGGCGTCCGTAGCGGCACCGGGCGGCCCGCGGCGATCGCCACCAGATGGCTCCATGCCCGCGGCACAACGTGTGTCAGGTTGTACCCGCCGCCTCCGGTCGCTATCCACCGGCCGCCGCAGAGGCGGTCCGCCAGGTCTGCGATGTCCAGCATGTTCTGCCGCTGGCCGTCGACGCTGAGCTTCAGGTTGCTCAGCATGTCGTCGCGATGGCCGTCGCACCCGTGCTGGCTCACGATGACGTCGGGCTCGAAGGCCGCGGCGATCTGGGGCACCACCGCGTGGAAGGCCCTCAACCAGGCCGCGTCGGTGGTGCGGGCCGGTACCGCCACGTTGACGGCGGTGCCGGCCGCGTCGGGGCCGCCGATCTCGTTGGCGAAGCCCGTGCCGGGAAACAGGGACATGCCGGATTCGTGGAGAGACACGGTCATGACCCGCGGGTCGTTCCAGAAGATCGCCTCCGTGCCGTCCCCGTGGTGGGCGTCGACATCAATGTAGAGGACGCGCGACACCCCTCCGTCGAGGAGTCGCTGGATCGCCACGGCCGTGTCGTTGTAGATGCAGAAGCCGCTGGCCTTCCCCCGGGCCGCGTGGTGCATTCCCCCGCCGAAGTTCACGGCGTGCAGGGCCGTGCCGGCGAGGACGGCCTCCGCGGCGGCCAGTGTCCCGCCGGCCAGGCGTGCGCTCGCCTCGTGGATGCCCGCGAAGAGCGGATTGTCGTCGGTGCCCAGGCCGACCGAAGCGTTGGGTTCGGCCGGATTCGCGCTGGCGCGGCGGACGGCCGCGATGTAGTCGCGGTCGTGGACCGTGGCGAGCTGCTCGTCGCTGGCCATCTCGGGTTCCAACAGGGTGATGTTGGGCAGGTCGATGAGGCCCAGCTCCCGGGACAGCCGCATGGTGAGATCCAGCCGGGACGGGTGCATGGGATGGCTGTCACCGAAGTGGTAGGCCATCATCTCCGCACTCCAGACGATCTGCGTGGGGGGCGCCGGTGCTGTGCTGTTGCTCATCACTCCACAGGCTACGCGAGAAGGGCCCGGAACCGCCCAGTGAGACGTGGCGCCGGTCACTGCCGGGCTCCCGCCGCAGCGTCCCCAAGGTGGTTTACTGAGAACTGGCGCCAGGACGGTCCTGCGCCGCAGCAGCACGCCACGGAGCCAGCCGATACCCATGCCCCCACAGCAGCAGAAGTCACGCCAGGAGCGCTTCGGCTTCCTGGGGCGCTTTCTCTTCGCTGCCCGCGACTTCGTCGACTCCCTGGCGGCGACCTCTCCGGCCCGCCTGGCGCTGGCCGTCTTTTTCCTGGTCATCACGCTCTTCACGCTTCTGCTCGCCCTGCCCGTGTCGTCGCGCACCGGCGAATTCACGCCGCTGCACGACGCGCTCTTCACGGCCGTTTCCGCCGTCTGCGTCACCGGCCTCACCGTGGTCTCGACCGCCGTCCATTGGTCAACCTTTGGCCAGGTGGTGATCCTCGTGGGCATCTTCGTTGGCGGCCTCGGCATCCTGACCCTGGCCTCCGTCCTGTCCCTGGCGGTCAGCAAACGCCTCGGCGTGCGCGGGAAATTGTTGGCACAGCAGTCCATGAACACCCAGAACGTCGGCCGGCTGGGCGAGGTGGGCACGCTGCTGCGCATCGTCATCACCACGTCCGTGGCGATCGAACTCCTGCTCGCCGCCATGCTCACGCCGCGCTTCATGGTGTTGGGCGAACCCTTCGGGCAGGCCCTGTGGCACGGGGTCTTCTACTCGATTTCCGCGTTCAACAATGCCGGCTTCACACCCCATTCCGACGGCCTGGTCCCCTACGAGACCGACCTGTGGATCCTGGTCCCCCTGATGATCGGCGTCGCGATAGGCAGCCTGGGCTTCCCGGTCCTGATGGTCCTGCTGACCTTCGGACACAGGGTGCGGCAGTGGAACCTCCACACCAAGCTGACGCTGGCGGTGACCGGCATCCTGTTGGCGGCGGGAACCGTGCTCTGGGGCGCCCTCGAGTGGCAGAACACCGCCACGATCGGCTCCATGAGCGACGGCGACAAGATCGTCCACTCGGTCTTCGCCTCGGTCATGACACGCTCGGGCGGGTTCAACCTCGTGGACCAGAACGAACTCGAGTCCGCCACGATGCTGGTGACGGACGCCCTGATGTTCGCGGGCGGCGGCTCGGCCTCGACCGCGGGTGGCATCAAGGTCACCACCATTGCCGTGATGTTCCTGGCCATCGCCGCCGAGGCGCGCGGCGACACGGACGTCAAGGCGTTCGGGCGCCGCGTCCCGGAGGGGACCATGCGGGTGGCGATCTCGGTTGTTGTGCTCGGCGCGAGCCTCGTGAGTGTGGCCACCGGGCTGCTGCTCGGCATTAGCGGGCAGAGCCTGGACCGCGTGCTGTTCGAATCGATCTCGGCGTTCGCGACCGTCGGCCTCAGCACCAATCTCAGCGCCGAGCTGCCTCCCTCGGGCAAGTACGTCCTCTCCGCGCTGATGTTCGCGGGCCGCGTGGGCACCATTACACTGGCCGCGGCGCTCACCCTGCGCCAGCGCGACCAGCTTTACCACTTCCCCGAAGAGAGGCCGATCATTGGCTGAGAACAAGACGGACCACAACGCCCCGGTGCTGGTGATCGGCCTGGGCCGGTTCGGCGCCGCGGTCGCGGAGCAGCTCGTGCGGCAGGGCCGCGAGGTCCTCGCGATCGAGCGCAACTCCGATCTGGTCCAGAAGTGGGCGGGGACCCTCACCCACGTCGTCGAAGCGGACGCGACCAACGTGGACGCGCTGCGTCAACTGGGCGCCCAGGACTTCACCTCCGCCGTCGTCGGAGTGGGCACCTCGATCGAGTCCTCGGTGCTGATCACGGTCAACCTCGTGGACCTGGGCATCGAGCACCTCTGGGTCAAGGCCATCACGCCGTCCCACGGCAAGATCCTGAGCAGGATCGGCGCCAACCACGTTGTGTATCCGGAGGCCGACGCCGGCGTCCGCGCGGCGCACTTGGTCGGCGGACGCATGCTGGACTTCATCGAGTTCGACGACGGATTCGCGATCGTGAAGATGTACCCGCCGAAAGAGACGCAGGGCTTCACGCTGGCAGAGTCGCAGGTGCGCTCGAAGTACGGAGTGACCATCGTCGGGGTCAAGTCGCCGGGCGAGGACTTCACCTATGCCCAGCCGGACACGAAGGTGACGCGCCGCGACATCCTGATCGTCTCCGGACACGTGGACCTGTTGGAGCGCTTCGCGTCCCGACCCTAGCCTCCCTCCGGGCGGCCGAGGCTATCCGGCGAGTTCGCGGCTGATCTCCGCGGCCCGGTCCGACGCCGCGCGGGCTCCGCGGGCGACGATGGCCGGGAGGCCCTCCCGGTCGAACGTCGCGATGGCGCGCTCGGTGGTTCCGTTGGGGCTGGTCACGGCCTTGCGGAGCCCCGCCGGATCGGCGGACGCGTCGTCGAGCATCAGACCGGCGCCGGCGACCGTGGCCCGTGCCAGGTCGCGCGCGAGCTCGGGGTCGAGGCCGAGGTCCTCGCCCGCCTTCGCCATCGCCTCCGCCAGGTAGAAGACGTAGGCGGGCCCGGAGCCGCTGACGGCGGACACGGCGTCCAACTGGGACTCGGGCACCACGCGGACCAGCCCCGACCCCTCCAGCAGGCCCACGACGGCGTCCACCTGTTCCGCCGCCGCGCTGCTGCCGCCGCTGAGCCCGACCGCCCCGCGGCCCACCATCAGCGGTGTGTTCGGCATGCTGCGGACCACCGGCTGCCCCGGTGCCAGCGACCGCTCGATCAGCTCGATCGTGACCGCCGCGGCGACGCTGACCACCACGGCGCCCGGGCGGAGCGCTCCGGAGATCTCGCGGCACAGCTCCTGGACGCCAGCCGGCTTGACGCCCACGAAGACGACGTCGGCGCCCAGGACGGCGTTGGTGTTGGCGTCCGGGTCCTCGGACGTGGCGAGCGCCTGCACGCCCGTGTCCCCGGCGAGGGCGCGCGCCTTCTCGGCGCCGCGGACGGTCGCGACGATGCGCGAGGGATCAACGCCGGAGGCGAGGATGCCGCGCAGGATCGCGCCGTTCATCGAGCCGGTTCCGAGGAACGCGATGCGGTGGGGAAAGGTCTCTACGGGGTATTCCGTCTTCGTTGAAGGCATGGCGCCATTGTTCCACGGCCGCTCCGGCGGGTGCGATCCACGGCCGCTTGTGCCGTCCGCCCGCCTACGGCGCGAGCGACGACGGGTCGGCCTCGGCCGCCACGGCGCTGCGGTCAAGGTGCCGCCGGGCAAACGCGAGCGTTTCGCCCAACCACTCCTCCCGCTCGCCGGCGCCCTTGGCCTTCCTGGTGGAGACCTCGACGGCGACCACGCCCTTCCACTCGGAGTCCCGCAGGTGGGCCATGGCCTCCGCGACGGGCTGCGTGCCGCGTCCCGGCACCAGATGTTCGTCCTTGCCGTTGTTCTTGCCGTCGCACAGGTGGACGTGCGTCAGCCGCTCGCCGAGTCCGGCCATCGCCTGGTGGGAGTCCATGTCCGCGATGGCCGCGTGGGAGAAGTCCCACGTCACGTAATTGTAGGGCTGCGGGGTGGGGTCCCAGTGCGGGAGGTACATCAGCGCCTCGCGGCCCCGCGCGCGCCACGGGTACATGTTCTCCACGGCGATCTTCACCCCGTGTTCCTCCATGATCCGCTCCACGCCTTCGGCGAACCCGGTGGCATAGGTGCCCTGCCAGCGGAACGGGGGGTGGACGACCACCACGTCGCAGCCCACCTCCTCCGCCATCGCGGCGGACATCTCGATCTTGTTCCACGCGTTGCCCCAGACCTGCTGGGTCAGCAGCAGGGTCGGGGCGTGGATCGCCATGATCGGCTGGTCGTAGCGGGCGCTCAGCTCCTGGAGCTTTCCGGGGTGCTGGGATATCTGATTGCCGGTGACGAGCACCTCGACGCCGTCGTAGCCGAGGTCGCTGGCGAGGGAGAACGCGTCGTGCACGTTCAGGGGGTAGACCGACGCGCTGGAGAGCGCCACTGGGATGTTGTCCTGTGTCATGCCGCGGCTTCCCGTCCTATTCGTTCGCGTCCATCCGGGGAAGCCCGGGCTGTTGCCCGAGTTCCACATGGCCGACTCCCACGCTACTACCCAGCGGCACCGGGCTGTCGAACATCAATTGGTCGAAGCGGCGGAGAATCAGTCCCTCACGCAGGGCCCATGGACAGATGCGCAGGCTCTTGACGCCAAAGGCCGCCATGGCCGCCTCCGCCACGATGGCGCCGGCCAGCAGCTGCGGGGCGCGGATCGCCGACACGCCGGGGAGCTCGCTGCGCTGCTCGACACTCATGGCGCCCAGACGGTGCCTCCACAGCCGGAGGTCGTCCAGCCTGAGCACACGCTTGACGTAGGGTCCCTCCGCACTGGGCGCCGCGCCCGTGATGCGCGCCAGCGACCTGAAGGTCTTGGACGTTCCGGCGACCAGGGTGGGGCGGCCGAACGCGACCAGTTCCCGCACCGGCTCCTCCAGCGTCTCCGCAACGTAGGCGGATAACGTCTTGAGGGCCTTGGCCCCGGGCGGGTCCCCCGGCAGCCGATCGCGGGTCAGCCGTCCGGCCCCGAGGGGAACGGACCTGGCCACCGCGGGCAGCTCGTCGTTCCCGATCGCCATTTCGAACGAACCGCCGCCGATGTCCAGATCCAGGATCGTCTCGAACCCCCACCCGAACCATCGGCGGACGGCGGAGTAGGTCATCCCCGCCTCCTGCTCGCCCGTCAGCTCGGCCAGCCGCACGCCGGTCTCTTCGACCACGCGGTCCAGCACCTGCTGACCGTTCGCGGCCTCCCGGACGGCGGACGTGCAGAAGGCCAGGAGATCCTGCGCCTGGTGCCGCACCGCGAAGCGCGAGGCCTCCTGGACGAAGTCCAACAGCTCCCGCTGTCCCTGCTCCGTGATGGCGCCGTCGGCGTCGAGGTACGCAACGAGGGACAGGGGGCGTTTGTGCGAGGCGAACGCGACCGGCCGGGCGCCCGGATACGCATCCACCAGCAGCAGGTGGACCGTGTTGGAGCCGATGTCCAGGACGCCCAGTCTCATCCGTGTTCCGCGCCCCGTTACTTTTTCTTGGCCGGGGCGCGCCGCGCCGGCGTCTTCGTGGCGCGCTTGACCGGTCCCTTGGCGCGTTTCTCCGCCAGCAGTTCCACGGCCCGCTCGCGGGTGAGCTCCTCGATGGCGGTGTCGCGGGGGACGGTGATATTCGTGACGCCGTCGGTGATGTACGGGCCGAACCTGCCCTCCTTCACCACGATCGGCTTCTCCGAAACCGGGTCCGCGCCGAACTCGGCGAGCGGCGCCGCGGCCGTGCGGCCCCCGCGCTGCTTCGGCTGCGAATAGATTTCCAGCGCCTGCTCGAGGGTGATCGTGAAGATCTCCTCCTCGCTGCCGATCGACCGCGAGTCCGTTCCCTTCTTCAGGTACGGCCCGAACCGCCCGTTCTGCACGGTGATGTCGTTGCCCTCGGCGTCCTGCCCGAGGACCCGCGGCAACCGGATCAGCCTCAGGGCCTCCTCCAGCGTGACCGTCTCAACGGACATCGACTTGAAGAGCGAGCCCGTGCGCGGGCGCACCTTGGCGGGCTTTTTTGGCGGCTTGGGCTTGCCGTTCTTGTAGTACTCGACCGGCTGGGCGGCCAGTTCCTCCGGCGTCGGCTCGGTGATGACCTCGGTGACGTACGCGCCGTAGCGTCCGTCCTTGGCCACGATCTGACGACCGGTCTCCGGATCCGTGCCGAGCACGCGCTCCTCGGGTCCGCTCGCCTCCATGAGCTCGAGCGCCTTCTCGGCGGTGAGCTCGTCGGGGGCCAGGTCCTCCGGAACGTTTGCGCGCTGGGGCTCCGTGCCCTCCGGCGCGTCGGCCGGCAACGGCTTCTCGAGGTACGGCCCGTACTTGCCGACGCGCAGGACGATCCCGGGGGCGATCTCCACGGAGTTGATGGCGCGGGCGTCGATGTCCCCCAGGTTCTCGACGACGCCCTGCAGGCCCTCGGCCTCCTGGCCCTCGCCGAAGTAGAACTTCTTCAACCACTCGATCCGGCCCAGGTGGCCCTTGGCGATCTCGTCGAGGTCGTCCTCGAGCCGGGCGGTGAAGCCGTAGTCGACGTACTGGCCGAAGTGCTGCTCCAGCAGGCGCACCACGGAGAAGGCGATCCAGCTCGGCACAAGCGCGCCGCCACGCTTGGTGACGTACCCGCGGTCCATGATGGTGGAAATGGTTGGCGCGTACGTCGACGGGCGGCCGATCTCGCGGGCCTCCAGCTCCGCGACGATCGACGCCTCCGTGTAGCGCGGCGGCGGGGACGTCTCGTGGCCCTGGGCCTCGATCTGGCGCCCCTCGAGCGCGTCGGAGACCTTGAGCTCCGGGAGCCGGCGTTCGGCGTCGTTCTCCGCCTCCTGCTCCGGCGAAATGTCCTTGCCCTCCTCGTAGGCGGACAGGAATCCGCGGAAGGTGATGACGGTCCCGGAGGCGGAGAATTCCGCGGTGCGGCCGTCGGTGGCGTCGCCGGACAGGCGCACCGATGCGGTCGAGCCCTTCGCGTCCGCCATCTGGGAGGCGACGGTGCGCTTCCAGATGAGTTCGTAGAGCTTGAATTCGTCGGCGCCGAGCTGGCTGCGCACGTCCACCGGGCGGCGGAAGGAGTCGCCGGCGGGGCGGATGGCCTCGTGCGCCTCCTGGGCGTTGTCGCTCTTGGACTTGTAGACGCGCACCTTCTCCGGGATGGAGTCGGCGCCGTAGAGCTCCGCCGCCTGCTTGCGGGCCGCGTTGACCGCCTCGTTGGAGAGGAAGACCGAGTCGGTGCGCATATAGGTGATGTAGCCGTTTTCGTACAGGCGCTGGGCGACCTGCATGGTCGACTTGGACGACCACCGCAGCTTGCGCGAGGCCTCCTGCTGCAGCGTCGACGTCGTGAACGGAGCGGCGGGTCGGCGCGTGTACGGCTTGGTGTCGACGCTCAGCACCGAGAACGCGGACCCCGTGAGCCCGGTGGCGAGCGAGGTCGCCGCCGCCTCGTCCAGCGGCACGACGCCGGCGCCGGACTTGGGGACCTTGACCTGGCCCAGGTCGTCGAAGTCGCGGCCCGTGGCGACGCGGGCGCCGTCGACAGAGACCAGCTTGGCGCGGAAGGAGTCGCCTCCCGACGTCGCGAACTCGCCGGTGAGGTCCCAGTAGGAGGCGTTGCGGAACGCCATGCGCTCGCGCTCGCGCTCGACGACCAGGCGGGTCGCGACGGACTGCACTCGGCCCGCGGACAGGCCCGGGCCCACCTTGCGCCACAGGACGGGCGAGAGTTCGTAGCCGAAGAGGCGGTCCAGCACACGGCGGGTTTCCTGCGCGTCCACCAGGTCGGTGTCCAGTTCGCGGATGTTCTCCAGGGCGCGGGCGATGCCCTCCTTGGTGATTTCGGTGAACGCCATGCGGTACACCGGGACCTTGGGCTTGAGCACCTGGAGGAGGTGCCACGCGATGGCCTCGCCTTCGCGGTCCGCATCGGTTGCGAGGTAGAGGGCGTCGGCGTCCTTGAGCTGCGCCTTGAGGTCGGCGACGCGCTTCTTCTTGTCCGGGTAGACGACGTAGTACGGCTCGAAGTCGTTGTCCAGGTCGATCGCGAACTTGCCCACGGAGGTCTTTTTCAGCTCCGCGGGCAGCTCCTTCGGCTGCGGCAGGTCGCGGATGTGGCCGACGGACGCGTCCACCACAAAGCCCTCGCCGAGGTACTTGGCGATCGACTTGCTCTTAGCAGGAGACTCCACAATCACGAGTTTCTTGCCGGTCTTTTCCTTGGCCTTGGGGGGCACAACACTCCTATTTGCAACCGGTGGCACGCCCATGCGACGGCCTGCTCATACCTGCTCTAGGGTAGCCGCATCCGAGCCGTCCCCAGCAAGCGGGCACCACGGTGTGAAGAACGCCGCACGCCGCCGCACGCCGCCGCACGCCGCCGCACGCCTCAGCGGGGCTTGAACTCCGGCAGGAAGGAGAGCATGTAGTAGACGCGTTCGCCGTCGATGCCACGGTCCTCGGGCACGGCCAGCGCCTCGAACTCGTCCACCAGGGCATAAACGCGCTTGACGAACTCCTCGCGCTGGTCCTCCTTCAGGAACACCATCCCCGTGGTCAGGACGGGCGCCCGTCCGGGGGCGGGCTCGATTCCGGCCTTGCGCTCGGCGTCGCGCCGGGCGATCTCCGCGCTGAGCCGTTCGCGGAAGGCGTTGAGCTGGACATTCAGGAAGGCGTTCTTGGCCGCGGTCGAATCGCTCAGCGTGCCGACGACGAGCTGGTCGCCCGCGGCCTTCCAGCGGCGTTCGCGGCCGTCGCCCTCATTGGCCGCTCGCTCCACGTATCCGTATTTCTCCAGCGCGCGCAGGTGGTAGCTCATGGCGCTCGGCGTCAGGTTGCACCGGGAGGCGAGCTCCGTGGCCGTCCGGGTGGACTGGGACGCGAACAGTTCCTCGAGGACCTCCAGCCGGGCCTCGTGGGCCAACGCCCGGATGGCCTGGGGGTCGCTGATAACCACGGGGTTAGCCGTCTGCCGCCGAACTTCCCGCGGCGCCGCGGAGTCCTTCGCGGATGTGTTCTGCGTCATGTCGAAAAACTTTAGCCGTTGTTTCGCATCTCGCACAGAAAGCCGTCGGTAACAAGTCGGACAACACTCGAGGACAGCTCCCCGAGCGTGTCCGCGGGGTCGGCGCCCAACAGCGAGGCGATGGCCAGGGCGATCTGGCGCACCGACAGGTCGCCGTCGCAGGCCGAGACAAAACCGGCCTCTTCCGTGCTCAACAACGTGGTCCTGCGCAGGCCAGCGCCCTGGCGCAGCAGGATGACGCCGGGGTGCTCCGCGCCGGGTCGCTGGTGGCGCTCCTCCGTCACGTCGTCCGCGACCACCAGGTGCAGGTCCGCGACGTTGGCGCCGGCCACGAATTCGGCCGCCTCGATGGCACGCGCCAGATGGGGACCGAGCGGCTGCTCGATCGGATACGCGATCTCCTCGAAGCGCTGCCCGACGGGCGCCCGTCCGGGAGACGCGGGCCTGCGCAGCCAGACCATGCCGAAGCCGACGGCGGCCACGTCCCTGGAGGCGAAGTCCTCCAAGTAATCGGTGTAGCGGCGGCGGTACCTTTGCGGATCGCGCGCCTCCGAGGAGTCCCGCAACCACGTCTCCGCGTACTCCTCCGGCGAGGCGGCCTCGCGCTGGATGAACCACGCCTCCGTGCCCTCCCGCACCCACGACCGTGGCCTGTCCGACCAGCCCGCGGCGTCGTCCCGCCCGCCTTCGACATCGGCGATCTCCCAGTTGGCCAATAGTTGGGCCGTTCCGCCCGGGGCCAGCACGTCCGGCAGTCCGGCCACCAGCTCCGCGACCAGGCGGTCGCCCGGGAGGCCGCCGTCGCGGTACGTGTAGCGCTCCGCCTCCGGTTCGCCCTCCGGATGCGGCGTGATGACGAAGGGGGGATTGGACACGACCAGGTCGAACTCCTCGCCCGCGACGGGCTCCAACAGGCTGCCCAACCTCAGGTCCACACGGTCGCCCAGCGCCGCCGGATCGATGCGGAGAGCGCCGTGGTTGAGCAACAGGTTGAAGCGGCTGAATGCCAGGGCCCGCTCGGAGACGTCTGTCGCGACCACGTGCGCGGCATGCCGGAGAAGGTGGAAGGTTTGGATGCCGCACCCCGTACCCAGGTCCAGTGCGCGGCCAACGTCGCGCCTGACGGTCGTCTGCGCGAGCGTGAGCGAGGCCCTTCCGATGCCGAGGACGTGGTCGTGCCGCAGGGGACCCGGCCGCTGGTGCGCGCCGAGGTCGCTGGCAACCCAGACCTCCGCGTCGACGTCGGACGCGTGGGGACGCAGGTCGACGGAGGCGCGCACGGTGCCCGGCTCCGAGCCCCCGGCGGCCAGGCCGAGCGCGGCAAGACCGGCGGACCGCGTCCGCGGGAGGGCCGCGTCCACCACCGCGGCCGGCAGCTCCAGCCCGAGCATCCATAGTCCGATGACGACCGCCAGCGGCGGCGGCGCGGCGGCCGACAGTTCCTTCTCCACCACGACGAGCGCCGGAACCACCTGGTCCCTATTGAGTGCGGCATGCGCGGGCTCGCCAACGAGTGCCGTCACCTGATCGTGAAGGTAGGGGGCCTCGCCAAGGTCGTCCGCGAGAGCGTCCAGCAGGCCCTGGTCGTGGCTCTGGGGCGCGTCGGGAATGCGGGCAAAGTCGTGTGCGGGGTTCACCCGAGGAGTCTACCGAGGCGCCGGACGGGGTTCGCGGGCGGGAGGGTTCCGGGGCCGCCCGTCCGGTCCCGGCGCGTCGGGGCATAGAATTGCGGCATGCCACAGACGTCTCCCCAGCCCCACACTGCCCGCACCGCACGTCGTGGAGCCTTCGCCGCGGTGGTCCTGGCCGGTGTGGCGATCGTGGCGACCGCCTGTGCCCCGACCCCGCCGGCGGGTTCGGCATCGGCGGACCAGATCCCCGCGCCGGTGCCCACCTTCTCGCGCGCTCCCTCTGAACCGGTGGAGCCCGCGCGCGCCATCGACGGAAAGTTCTCGGAGGGCCACCCCCTGCTGGTGAACGTCAACAAGCTCGCGCGGCCCACGTCCAAGGAGACGACCCTGACCCTGTCCGGACCGACCCTCCAGCGGGGCCAGTACACGCTGACGTTCGCCTGTTCGTCGCCGGGCAAGACGGCGGTGGTGACGGCACTGGTCCGCGACCCGCAGATGAACGTCGTCGCGGTGGAGGAGGGCAAGTGCGCCAAGGAGCCAAAGACCAGCGAACACACGGTTGATTTCATCCTCGGTGAGGACGGCGTGGACATCATGCTCGATTCCTCCAGCCCCGGCGTCGCCTTGGCGGCCCGCGTGGACTCGTCGGTGCAATAGACGCCGGATGGCCTAGCATGACGATCATGCGCAGCACCCGCCCCGCCATCCCTACGACTCTCCTTGTCCTTCTTGCCGCCACCGGCTGCACGGCGCCCGACGACGCCCCACGTTCGTCTGCGCCGGAATCGGCCGGATGGCCGACGCCGGACGCCCCGACGTCCGCTCCGAGCGACGCGACGACCACGCCGCGGGTGGAGATCGACTACGAGGCCTTCACCAAAGACCTCGACGGTCTCGCGTTCGGAGCGGGAAGCGCGGCCAGCGGCTACTTCGAAGGCGGCACCTACGAGATCGGTATCATCTGCGCCGGCGCCACAGGGAAAGAAAGCATCTCGGCGAGCCTCTTCAGGGCGATCGAGGTGGGCGGCGAGGCGGAAGGCGCGCCCCTGCACGAGCTGGAGGGTGCGTGCGCGAAGTCCCCGGTCCCGCAAACGACCAGAACGATCGTTGATCTCGAGCCCTCGGCCTACTACATCGAAAGCACCGCCTCCGACGGCGCGAGCGCCGCCGTCCGCCTCGCCAGGCACAAGCCGTGACGATACCCTCCGCCCGGGCCGGCGCGCCGGTAACCGTCACCACCACACACCTGCAACAACTCAATCCGGGAGACATGTCCCCCAGTGCGCGGTCGCTTCCCCCGCTTGCGCGCATCGAACGCGTCGAGGCCATCACGCCCGAATTCAGCAGATTCCTCTACCGCAGCGTGGGAAGCGCGTGGAACTGGACGGACCGTCTCGGGCTCCCGCGCAGCGCCTGGGAGGCCGTGCTGCGCGCGCCGGGTTCGGAAACCTGGGTGCTGTACGTGGCCGGGGCCCCCGCCGGCTACGTGGAATTGGCGGGGCGCGCCCGGGACGCCGCATCGACTCCCGACCTCGGCGGCGCCACCGAGGTGGAGATCGTCTATTTCGGTCTTTTCCCGGAGCGGATCGGACAGGGCCTTGGCGGGCCGCTGCTCGAAGAGGGGATCCGGAGGGCGTGGGACCTGGATTCCCGCTGGCCGGGGTTGCCGGAGGTGTCGCGGGTGTGGGTCCACACCTGTTCGCTGGACGGACCCGCCGCCTTGGCGAACTATCGGGCCCGCGGGTTCAGCGTCTTCATGACGGAATCCGAAGAGCAGACTCCCGCTGACGCGACCGCCGGGCTGTGGCCGCTGGGCAGCGCCTAGACGGCCTTGACCGCCGGCGCGGACCCCTCCTCGGTCTTGACCCGCGCACCGGCTTCGTGATTCGCGTGCCCACCCTCACCATGGCCGTCGTCGTCGCCGTGGCCGGGGTGGTCACCGTGGCCCTTGTTGTCGCCGTCCACGGCGCAGTCTGGACACACGCGCAGGGCCTCGTCGGCGGCGCAGTCGGCGCAGAAGAGACGCAGGTTGCGGCAGGAGAGGTTCGCGCAGTTCTCGAACTTGTTGGTGGCCGCGTCGCAGGCCACACAGCGCCCGAGGCTCTTCGATTCGGGACTGAACTCCAGGTGCATGCGCTGGTCAAAGACATAGAGCGAGCCCTCCCAGAGACCCTTGTCCCCATACTTTTCGCCATAGCGGGCGATGCCTCCCTGGAGCTGGTAGACCTCCTGGAAGCCCCGATTGACCATCAGGGAGGAAAGCACCTCACACCGGATCCCGCCGGTGCAGTAGGTGACGATGGGCTTGTCCTTCAGCGCGTCGTATTTGCCGGAGTCCAGTTCCCTGATGAAGTCGTGGGTGGTGGCAACGTCCGGAACAATGGCGTCCTTGAACTTGCCGATCTGCGCCTCGAAGGCGTTGCGGCCATCGAAGAACACGACCTCTTCGCCCGAGCCGGCCTTCGCGTCGACCAGCCGATGCAGTTCCTCGGGCCTCAGGTGCACCCCGCCACCGACCACACCGTCCCCGTCCACGCGGAGCTCGCCCGGCGCGCCGAATGACACCAACTCGTCGCGGACGCGCACCGAGACCTTCGGGAAGTCCTCGGCACCGCCGTCGCTCCATTTGATGTCCATCTTGTGGAACGCGGGGTACTCGCGTGTGGCCTTCACGTAGGCCTTGACCGCTTTGATCTCCCCGCCGGCCGTGCCGTTGATGCCGTCCTTGGAAACGACGATCCGACCCCGCAGTCCCCACCGCTCGAGCAGGGCTCGCTGCCAGAGGCGCACGGCCTCCGGGTCGGGCAGGGGCGTGAAGGCGTAAAAGAGGACGATGCGGTTCTGGGACACCTCTTAAGGGTACGGTGCGGGTCGCCGCGGCGCCGATACGGCCCTTCGCGACGGGATTGGCGCGGGGCCCGCTCAGGGCCGTCAGAGGCCCCCGCGTCAAGGGGATTAACGGATTCTTGCGGAACGGCAACGGTTGCCGCGGGGGACTCCTCACCCCCGTGACTTGGGGGTAGTGTCGTCCCATGGGATCCTCAGCGAGCGACGAACTGATTGGCACTTGGGTCACCGGTTGGGCCGGTGCGCGCGGCTACGAGTGTCGCCACGAAGGCCGCGTCCACGCCGCCCTGCGCCACGACACCACCGGTGACTGGGAATACGTCATTTACGAGCCCTCCTCCGAGGAACTCGTGGCCGTCGGCGAAACCTTGGGCAAGCATCCCGCGCGCCGCCTGACAGCCTTCGCCGGCGATTCGCAGGCCTTGGCGGAGGCAGCCGTGTTGGCCGGCCTGTCGGTCGTTGTGGCCGAGGAAGCCCTGATGGTCGCGGACATGGACGGGCAGGACGTCGAAGAGCCGCGGGCGCCCGAGGGATTCACCATCGAGACCCAACGCGACAACGGCCACGCCTACGTGTCCATCCACACCGAGGAAGACTCGGAAGTGGTGGCCGCCAGCGGGCACGTGTCCGTCGTCGGGGACTATGCGATCTTCGACCGCATCATCACCGCCCCCGAGTTCCGCCGGCGCGGACTCGGCAGCCTCGTGATGCGGGCGCTGGTGGCGCTGGCGATGGAGCACGAGGTCGATGAGGGGCTTCTGATCGCCTCGCTGGACGGCCAGGCGCTGTACCGCTACCTTGGCTGGACTCCCCTGGGCACCGTCGTCACCCTGGAGGGCAAGCGGTCCTGAGCCGTCGCCACCGGGTGCCACAATGATGCGGTGACAGATTTCCGCACCATGGTTCCGTTGCTCGGCTACGGTTCCGCGCCCGAGGCCTTGCGGCATCTGCGCGTGCTCCCCGCCCGGGACGCGGTGCACGGGCCGTGGCCGGAATGGACACATCCCGACGTCGTCGCCGCCTATGCGCGCCTCGGCGTCCAGCAGCCTTGGTTGCACCAGGTGCAGGCGGCCATGTCCGCCCACGACGGGCACCATACGATCATCTCGACGGGCACGGCGTCCGGCAAGTCCCTGGCGTACCAGCTTCCCGCGGTCGATGCCATCCACCGTTCGGTGCTGGCGGGATCCGTAACCCTGGAAGCGAGCGGCGACGTGGTGCTCTACCTCTCCCCCACCAAGGCACTCGCCGCGGACCAGTTGACCGCACTCACCGCCCTGGGGCTGAAGACCATCCGCGCCGCCACGTACGACGGCGACACGGAAGCGGGCGAGCGGCGCTGGATCAGGGACAACGCCAACTTCGTGCTCGCCAACCCGGACATGCTCCACTTCGGTATCCTGCCCAACCACCCCTGGTGGGCCAGATTCTTCCGCCGCCTGTCCTACGTGGTCATCGACGAGGCCCACAGCTACCGCGGCGTATTCGGCTCCAACGTGGCCAACCTGCTCCGCCGGCTGCGGAGGATCTGCACGCACTACGGCGCCGATCCGGTCTTCATCGGCGCCTCGGCCACCAGTGCCGACCCGCAGGAATCGTTTGGTCGGCTCATCGGCGCCCCGGTGAGCGCGGTGACCACGGATTTCTCCCCGCATGGCGAGACGGCCGTCGCACTGTGGGAGCCGCCGTTGACGGAGTCGCGGGGTGAGAACGGTGCGCCGAGACGCCGGACCGCCGTGGCGGAGACGTCCTACCTGCTGGCGAACCTGGTGTGCTCGCAGGTGCGCACCATCGCCTTCATCAAGTCCCGCCGGGGCGCGGAAACCATCTCCACCATGGCGCAGCGGCACGTCGACGAGGTGCACCCCAGCCTGCCGGGGCGGATCGCGGCCTACCGGTCCGGGTACCTGCCCGAAGAGCGGCGGGAACTGGAACGGAGGCTGCGCAACGGGGAACTCCTCGGCATCGCGTCCACCTCCGCGCTGGAGTTGGGCATCGACGTGGCGGGGCTCGACGCTGTGCTGGTCGCCGGATGGCCCGGAACGCGGGCCTCGTTCTTCCAGCAGATCGGCCGGGCGGGGCGGGCCGGCCAGAATGCGCTGGCCGCCTTCGTCGCCAGCGACGACCCGCTGGACACCTACCTCGTCAACCACCCCGGGGCCATCTTCGACGTCAGCGTTGAGGCAACCGTCCTGGACCCCTCGAATCCCTACGTGCTCGGCCCGCATCTGTGCGCCGCCGCGGCGGAGCAGCCGCTGCGGCCCGAGGAGGCCGAACTGTTCGGGCCCACGGCGGCGGGACTGCTGGATTCGCTGGTTGAGCGCGGCTACCTCAGGAGGCGACCCTCCGGATGGTTCTGGACCCACCCGGAGAGCGCAGCCTCCATGGTGAACCTGAGGGCCGACGGCGGCGGGCCCGTGAACATCATCGACTCGGAGACCGGTTCCCTGCTGGGGACCATGGACTCCCCCCAGACGCACTACCAGGCGCATACGGGAGCGATCTATGTCCATCAGGGCTCCACGTATGTGGTCGACGAACTGAACGAGGAAGACCATTGTGTGCTGGTCCGCAGGGCCACGCCGGACTTCTACACCCAGGCACGCGACATCACCACCATCGAGGTGCTGGAGACGCTGCGCACCAAGGAATGGGGACCAGTGACGGCCCACTTCGGCGAGGTCCGCGTGACCACCCAAGTGGTCTCCTTCCAGCGCAAGGCGCTGATCAGCAACGAGATCCTGGGCGAGGAGCCGTTGGACCTCGGTGCGCGGGACCTGTTCACGAAGGCCGTGTGGTTCACGGTCCCGGAGCAGCGGCTGGTCTCTGCCGGCATCGTCCTTGGTTCTATTCCCGGCGCCCTCCACGCCGCCGAGCACGCGGCGATAGGCCTGCTACCGCTTGTGGCCTCCAGCGACCGCTGGGACATCGGTGGGGTGTCCACTGCCCTCCATGCCGACACCGAGATGCCGACGATCTTCGTCTACGACGGGCACGCCGGCGGCGCGGGATTCGTCGAGCGCGGCTACGAGCGGGCCACCACGTGGCTCGGTGCGACCCGCGACGCGATCATGGCCTGCGAGTGCGATGCTGGCTGCCCGTCCTGCGTGCAGTCGCCCAAGTGCGGCAACAAGAACAACCCGCTGGACAAGGATGGCGCCGTGGCGCTCATCGCGGCACTCCTCAAGGACGCGCCAAGGGACTAGCGCCCCGCCGGCGACCACGGCTGCGGGGGCGGCCCGGCCCTCGATCGGCCCTCGGCCTGCAGCCCCAAGCTTTCCAGCCAGCCCCAGGCGGCGCCGAGGGACACCGACGTCCAGACGTCAACCACTTCGCCGTCGGCGCCGGAACGCCGGCAGTCGACCAGCGTGGCGCCGTTGCGGCCGGCGGTTTGTTCGGCCGTGCCGCACGGATCGCCCTGCGCCAGCCCACGGGCGGCGTCCGCGGCGGCCAGCGCCGCCAGGTCGGCGGCGGTCGCCGCCCGGCCCGACGCCGCCGCCGCGTTTGTCAGCGCCAGGACGACCACGAGTCCCAGACACAACGCGGCGACGACGACGAACACCAGGGCGGTCCCCGCCCCGCGTTCGCGGCCAGGGCGGACGCGTTGCCGCAACCTATGGCCCGCCATGGTCGCCTCCGCCCGGAGGTTCGCCGGATTCGGCGCGGGCCTCGGCTTCGGCCTTGAGCACAAGCAGGCCCTCTCCGCCGTCGAGCGTCGGAATCCACGTGTCCGCGCTCACGTGAACCCGGCGGAATCCACCGTCTCCGCCGATTATGACGGTCGCGCCCTCTCCCGCCAGCCGCTGCCCGGTTTGGATCGCCGTGGCGGCGCTCTCGCCGCGGGCCAACTCGCGGGCCGCGGCCCGCGCCGCCTGCTCCAGACGGACTTGGGTGGCGCCCGCCGATCCCACACCCAGGGCAAGCACCAGCAGCGCGGCCACCGCGGGCAGCAGCACGGCGACTTCCGCCGTGCTGCCGCCCCGCTGTCCCTTACAGCGCACGGCCCCGCCCCCTAGTAGGACAGGGCCTGGCGAACCAGCCCCATCAGGAGCTCGCGGACGTCGCCACTGCTCAGGATGGTGACGAGCAGCCCCGCAAAACCCACGGCAGCAAGCGTGACGATGGCGAATTCGGCCGTCGCGATGCCGTCCTCCTGTGATCCCTCTGACCGCTGACCGCGGCTTTCTTCCCGATCTTCGTGCTGCATGAGCATGCTCCCTATGCCTTGGTTCCAACGGCCCCGCACCGGGGCCTGCAACCAGCATCCGCGGACCCCGTCCGCCGCTGTTCAGCGCCGGTCGTTTTCTGGATGAGACGCGTCCCCGCCGGCTTGTGGAGGGCCAGTCGGGCCCGCCCCGCGCCTAGCCGAAGTCCGGAAGGAGCGAAATCACCACGGGGACGATGCCCAGACAGATGAAGGCGGGCAAGGCGCAGACGCCCAGGGGAACAACCAGACGGACACCGAGTTCAGCCGCCCGCCGCTCGGCCGCCCTGACGTCCGCGCGGCGCTGCTGATCCGCCGCCTCGCGCAGCATCGTTGCCGTCGCGGCGCCCGTCAGGTGGGCGAACGCGAGCGACTCCCCCAGCGAGGCGAGCGGCGACGGCATTCCCGACCAGGCCCTGCTCCAGGGAATGGACAACTCGAGCGACCGGACGACGGTGGCCAGCGCTTCGCAACCCGGCACCTCCTCGGACAGGACCCGCAAGACCCTGGACACGGGCAGGCCCGCCTGCAACAGCGTGGCGCACAGGTCCAGGAGCAGCGAGGCGTCCTCCGGGCCCGCGACTGCCGCGTGCCCCTCGTCGTTCCGCTGGTTGGTCCCGGCCGCCGGCGCCCTCGGGTTGCCCGGCGGGGCAGACCGACCGGACGCGGCGCGGCGCAGCGCCTTGTGGCCGCCCCGGGCGCCGGCTCCCTGCGCCGTGGGCAACGGCGACGGCGACCGCCCGCCGTGCTCCGCGGGGCCGGCCCGCCGTCGCGCCGGACCGGAGACGACGCACCACGCGGCGAGCGCGGCGGCCACGACGGCGCAGAGGGCCATCACGGCGATGCCGGTTCCGAAGCCTGCGCCAACAGCCGCCGACCCCACGCGCGGTTGGCCCACCACAGCAACAGCCCCGCCAAAAGACACAGCCGGCCCACCGGGTGCACCGTGAGGACCGCCAGCGGCTGCGCTCCGATCAGCTGCGCCAGGCCCAGGCCGAACGCGGGCAGCCAGGCCAGCATCCGTTGTGTTGTCCTCGGGCCCGCGAGCGCCGAGTCGAGCGCTAGACGGCGGTCCTCCCCCGACTCCAGCTGTCCCGCCAAGCGCTCCAGCAGGTCCGATTGGGCGGCACCGGTCACCTCGGAGAGGCGGATGCACCACAGCAGGCGGGACCAGACCCTGCCGTATTCTTCGGGTCCCGAGCGGAGGTGCCGTTCCAGGCCCGTGGACGGCGCCGCACCCATCTCGTGGGCGCCCCTCGCGGCGCGACTGGCGGCCAGGATGTCTTCCGTCGCTCGTGCCCCTGCGGCCGGTTCGGTATTGGCGACGGCATTCGAGGCACCCGAATCCGGAAGCAGACGCGACCACGTCTCCTCAAGCAGGGTCCAGGCCTCCGCGGGCGTTCGGCCGGAGCGCAGAAGGGACGCGAGCTGTCGCAGGGCGCGCACGTGCCGCTCCACGGAGGGCGCCGTTCGCCTCAGACGCACCGGTCGGGGGGCGGGCCGCACCGAGTGTGCTCGCCCACCCTGCGATCTCCCGCCGCCGCCTCCACCGTGTCCTCGCCGCACCGGAGCTCGGCCGCGGCCCGCGGTTGGGGGCCATCGCCCAGGCCTAGCCCGGGTCCCGGGGACGGACAACCACGCGGCCCCGGCGGCGCACAATACAGCAACGATCACCAGGCCCACGGTACGGACCTCCGCACGAGTTCCCCGCGGAACCAGGGCGCCGCTGGCCCCTCGCGGACACCGCCCGCACCGTCCGCCTCCAGGACCGTCAGCATGGCCAGTGACGGTCCCGGCGCGTGCACCATGCGGCTCAGCTGGACCGGGCCGCGTGTTCCTCCGCGGCGGGACACGTGCACCACGAGATCCAGCGCGCTGGACGCCTGAAGCGCCGTGGCCTCCGGGGTCAGTCCGGCCAGTGCGCCCATGGCGGCCAGCCTGGCCGGTACGGCTGCGGCGGAGCTGGCATGGATTGTTCCTCCCGCGCCGTCGTGGCCGGTGTTCATGGCGGCCAGGAAGTCTCGGATTTCCGGGCCACGGCACTCGCCGACGACCAGCCGGTCGGGCCGCATTCGCAGTGCCTGCCGGACCAAGTCACCCATGGCCACTTGGCCCGCGCCCTCGACGTTCCCTGCCCGGCATTGGAGGCCGACCACGTGGGGGTGGGCGGGCGCCAACTCTTGGGAATCCTCGACGATCAGCAGGCGTTCGGCGGGATCCGCCTCCGCCAACATGGCGCCCAGAATCGTGGTCTTGCCCGACCCCGTGCCGCCACTGACGAGGAAATTCAGCCTGGCGGCGACGATGGCCCGGAGGATCGGCGCCCAGGCGTCCGTCTTCCCCCGGGGAAGCATGGCGTCCAGGCGGGGCGACTGGGAACTGCGGATGCGCACCGACACCAGTGGCCAGCCGGTCGAGACGGGAGGCAGCACCGCGTGTATCCGGTACGGGCCGACCACCACATCGGCGAACGGTTGCGCGTCGTCCAGCCTGCGGCCCCCGGCCGCCGCGAGCCGCACCGCCAACCGGCGCACGTCGTCGGCCTCTGCGAAGCGCATGCCGGTCGCCGCCAACCCGTTGGGCCCGTCGGACCAGACGCGGCCGGCCGCGTCGACCAGGACATCCGTGGTTCCCTCGAGGTCGGCGATTTCCTGGAGCGGACCCAAGCCGCGAAGGTCCTCCTGCAGCAATTGGATGACCCGCGCCGCGCTGCCGCTGCCCACCACCAGCCCGGAGGCCCGCACTGCCCCGGCGAGGTCGGCGCCGGACAGCTCGCCGGCACCCTGCAGGGCGCGGTTCCTGACTTCCTCCAGGACGCGCGAGTCGACGGCTTCCTTGCCCGCCGGGTCCGCCGCACCCCAGCTCCGCCGGCCGTGCCTTCCGGCGTTCGCCGCGGTGGAGTTGCCGTCCCCGTCCCCGCGCATGCTTGATCCGCCCGTCCCGTGTCCGCTCGTGCCCTGCCCGCTCCCGATTTCTCCCTTCATGCCACCCGCCCCGTCACGGGGACCGCCGCGGGCGCGCGACAGGCCGCCACGAGGGGGCGCACGGCGGAACGCAAGGCGCGGCGGCCCAAGACGGCCAACAATCGGCCTTCGGCGCACGCGGCGCCGACAGCCTTGGATTCCGGGAAGAAGCACACCGCCTCGAGCCCAAACCCCGCGGCGACTCGGGACGCGTCGGAGCCCGGGTGCAGCCTGCCCGTGACGACGGCGCCCCACGGGAGCGCGGACCCGTGCGGGCCCAACAGCCAGCCCGCCGCGGTACCGCTGCGCGCGGGCACCACTGCAAGACCGCGGTCGGCCACCGCCACCAGTGCCGCGTCGAGCCCCGCCGAGCGTCCCCCGTCGACAACGACCACGTCGTAGATCCGTCTGGCCGCGGCAACAACCTCGCCGAGCACCTGAACGGGAAGGTGCCGGCCGGGCTCCCTCGCGGACCAGGTCAACACGGCCGTCCCCTGGGCGAGCGGGAGGATCTCGGCCAACTGTGCAGGGGCGACCTGGCCACGGGACCGCGAGAGGTCCTCCCACCCCACCATCCCCGACGATTCCGGGCGCAGGACGGGCCACAGGCCGGGACTGTGCGGATCGGCATCGATGAGGAGCGTGCGCGAGCCGTCCAGCGTCGCCGAACCCGCCGCCAGAGCCGCGACCGTTGTCGTCCCGGCGCCGCCGGCCGTTCCCGCAACAAGAAGCACCCGGCCCTGTCCGCCGCGCAACCCCAGCTCACCCAGGAACTCCCCCAGCCACGCGGCGGCGCGGGGCAGCACCGCCACGCGCGAGCCGGGCCGGCGGGCCGCAACCCTCCACAAGGCGTCTTCCGACTCGGCATAGCCGACGAGGATCACCGGCCCGCCCGTCCGGAGCGCGATGTCGGCCAAGGCGGCATCCGGCCCAAGCAGCAGGACGTTCCCCGGCTCCGGCGGAGCCCCGGAGGCGTCCCGCGCAACATGCAGCGCGGCCCCCGCGGCCGCGGCGACGAGGGCCACGTGGTCGGCGAGCGCATCGTCACGGGTCACCAGCAGGCAGTCCCCGCCCACCAAACCCTCGGCGTCCCGCGTGAGCGTCGCCGCAGCTTGGCCGGCCGCCGGTGCCGGGCCCACGAGGGCACCGGCATCCACCCCGCCGGACGGACGCCGCTCCACCCCGCCGGGCGGAGTCCGCTCCACCCCGCCGGCGGGCCTGCGACCCCAGCGATCCTGCGGCACGGCCACAAATCTCCTCGGTTCCCTCATGCCTCCACCCTCGCCTGGACCCCGACCGGCGCGGACCGGCGTCGCCGGCGTGTGGACGGCCGCCGGGCCCCGCGCGCCGCGGCGCGCCTGTGGAGGGCCGGTCCGGGACCACGCACGGGGCTGACAGAATGGGATGGTGCCCCGTTACGCCGTGCTGGCGACCCATTCCGACGGCCAGCCCGCTCCCGAGGCCGGCGCGGCCGCCGCCGTCGTGCTTTTCCTCGACGACCGCGGCCAGGCGGAGGGCCCCGCCAGGCCGGTGCCCAGCGGTCGACTGGCCGACGCGGTCGACCATGTGGAGGAACGCGGGCTGCGCTGGGTCTGGGCGAGCACGACGGAGTGGTATCCGCGGCTGCTCGCCGCGGGACGCAGCGTCGAGCGCGCCCACGATCTCGCCCTCTGCCGCACCATCCTGCGCCACTCGACGGCGGCGCTGGACACCGACTACACGGAGGAACTGCGGCGGCAGGCGCCGGAGGCGGGCAACGGCGAGCCGCCGCTCGCGCTCCTGCCGCCGCGTCCACCGGAGAATCAGGGGTCGCTCTTCGAGGATCCCCAGCCGGCCGGAAGCTCCGCAGAGGCCATCGCCGAGGAATTCTCGCGCCAGCTCGCCGCGGTCCCAAACACGCCCCGTGGAAGGAGGCTGCAACTGCTCCTCGCCGCGGAATCCGCCGGGTCGCTTGTGGCGTCCGAGATGCGGGCCCACGGCATCCCGTGGCGTCGCGACATCCACGAGACGCTCCTGACGGAGGAGCTGGGCCCCCGCACCGCGCCCGGCATCCGTCCGACGCGGCTGGAGGCGACGGCCGCCGAGCTGCGGACGGCGTTGGGCGCGCCGATCCTGAACCCGGATTCCTCCCAGGAGCTCCTACGCGCCCTGCACCGGGCCGGGATCGACGCCAAGAGCACCAGCCAGTGGGAGTTGCAGGAGTTCAGCCATCCGGCGCTCGATCCTCTTCAACGGTACAAGAAGCTCTCGCGCCTGCTGACGGCCAACGGCTGGGCGTGGTTGGACGCCTGGGTGGCCGACGGCCGCTTCCGTCCCGAGTACGTGGTGGGCGGCGTGGTCACCGGCCGTTGGGCCTCGCGTGGCGGAGGAGCCCTGCAGATCCCCCACACCGTGCGCGACGCCGCCCGCGCCGACCCGGGCTACCGGCTTGTGGTTGCCGACGCGGCCCAGTTGGAGCCGAGGATCCTGGCCGTTCTGGCGAACGACGGCGCCCTGGCCGACGCCGCGCGCGGCCGCGACCTGTACCAAGGCATCGCCGACCTGGGATTCGGCGGGGACCGTGCCCACGCCAAGATCGCCATGCTGGGGGCGATGTACGGGGCGACCACGGGCGAGTCCGGCCGCCTTATGCCTCAGCTGGCCCGCACCTTCCCCAAGGCCGTGGAGTTGGTGGAGCGGGCCGCGCGGGTGGGCGAGGCCGGCGGCACCGTGGGCACGTTCCTGGGGCGGTGCTCGCCCCCCGCGTCCCCGCAATGGCTGGCCGCCCAAAGGACGTCCGACGCGGACGAGCAGCGGCGAGCCGACCAGATGTCGCGCACCCGCGGTCGCTTCACGCGGAACTTCGTGGTCCAGGGCACCGCCGCGGAGTGGGCCCTGTGTTGGCTCGGCGAGCTGCGACGTCGACTCCGCGCGGAGCGGGCGGCGGGAAACGACGCCGGCGAGTTGGCGTTCTTCCTGCACGACGAGGTGGTGCTGCACGTTCCCGCGGAGCGCGCCGATTTCGCGGCCGCCATGGCACAGGAGGCCGCGACCGCCGCGGCGGAGTTGATGTTCGGCCGCACACCGGTGGAGTTCCCGGTCGGGGTCGCCGTGGTGGAGTCCTACGCCGACGCCAAGTAGGGACGCGGCCCGCCGCACCTAGTTCCTGCGTGCCGTCACCAGCAGGTACTCCCACTCCAGCGCCCCGCTTCCGGCGCCGAAGCGGCGGGCCAGGTCGGCGAGTTCCTCGTCCAGGTCCTTCACCCGCTCGGGTTCGGCGGCGATGTTGCGGTAGACGGCGATCGTGGGGCCGTAGCGCTCCTTGAAGTAGTCGCGAAAGTCTTCCGGGGCGCCAAAGTGTCCCACTGGAAGCTTGGCCCTACGCACATCCACGACGTCGGTCCTCTCGCCGAGAAGCCTTCCCACATGCTCCTCGTTGCCCCACAGCGGCGGCGGGGAGGCGCCCGGCGGGGGCGGCGGGGCGTAGGGCTTCATGGTGGCGAACATCTGGCCGATGAAGCCCTCGGGAGTCCAGTTCAACAGACCGATGGTCCCGCCCGGGCGGCAGACGCGGACGAGTTCGTCGGCGCTGCGCTGGTGGTGCGGCGCGAACATGACCCCGAGACAGGACATCACGACGTCGAACGCCGCGTCCTCGAACGGGAGCGCCTCGGCGTCGGCCTCCCGCCACTCCAACTCCGCTCCCCGGGCCGCGGCCAGCGCGCGGCCGGCGTCCAGGAGCTCGGGGGTGAGGTCGCTGGCGACAACGCGGGCGCCCGCCAAGGCGGCAGGAATGGCGGCGTTTCCGGACCCGGCCGCCACGTCGAGGACGCGGTCTCCGGGCTTGATGCCGCTCGCGTCCACCAGAATGGGGCCGAGGTCCCCGACGATATCGGCGGCCACCGAGGGGTAGTCGCCCAGCGCCCACATGGCGCGGTGCTTCGATTTCAGGGCGCGGTCGTCGGCGCCCGTGGAGTCGCTCATGGTGCGGTCCTTTCCCGAATGGGAACAGGGTGCTCCGCCGGGCCGCGGCGGTCAAGGGCAAGGCCCGCGCCGGGTTCGCGCACGTCCAGTAGATTTGGGGTGTGACTAGAGGGTACGGACTTTTCGCCGGCATCGTCGTGGGGGCGGCACTAGTGTCTTCCTGCACCTTCGCGCCGCCGGAGGATCCCGTGCCCGGGCCGGCCGCTTCCGCGGCGGCTTCCCTCCCCGCGTGCGCCGTCGCCGGCCGGGACGCACTGCCGCCCCGGTCCGGCGTCCTGTCCGGCGTGAACCTGGACTGGGAGAGCCAGACCCTCGCAGACTACGCGGCGTCGTCGGGCAGCAGTCCGTCTGTCGCCGGCATTTTCGCTCCGTTCCCCCTCGGTGCCCAGGACAGGGCCGCGGTCGAGTCCGCGGCCGGCCAGGTCCGGGCGAGCGGGGGCGTGCTGCTGCTGACGCTCGAACCCGAGGCGGGGTTGGCGAAGGTGGGTCAGGAGAACTCGGACGCTCTGGCGGGACTGCTGGACGGCTTCAACCGCTCCGGGGTTCCCGTCATCGTCCGGTTCGCCCACGAGATGAACGGGTCCTGGCACGCATGGGGGCAGCAGCCCTCCGCGTTCAGGGCCGCGTTCCGCCAGGTCGCGGAGTCCATCCACCGCCTCGCCCCCGGCAGCGCGACGATGTGGGCGCCGAACTACGGCGGAGGGTACCCGTTCGCGAGGGGACCGCACCAGGCCGCCCCCGGATCCCCGGACTTCGCCACCCTGGACACCGACCGGGACGGAGACCAGACCGGCGAGGACGACCCGTACGCTCCCTACTATCCGGGCGACGACGCCGTCGACTGGGTGGGGCTGTCCATCTACCACTGGGGCAACACCTACCCGTGGGGAGCGAACGTCGTCCCGGAGGACGGCAAGTTCGTCGACCAACTCACGGGCCGCTACAACGGCAAAGGCGGCGACGACGCGGCCGTGCCGGACTTCTATGCCGAATACGGCGCGCGGCGGCAGAAGCCCGTCGCCATCGCCGAGACCGCCGCGCTCCTCGTGTCCGGGGCGGGGGGAGCCGACGAGCTCGCGATCAAGCGCGCCTGGTGGAGGCAGCTCTTCGACCCGGCGCTCCATCAGGACTACCCCCTAATCAAAATGGTCAACTGGTTCGAGTGGGACAAGTTCGAGGACGAGGTCGGGGGCGCCGTCGACTGGCGCGTTGCCGCAAGCCCACGAATCGCGGAGGCCTTCGCCGCGGATCTCCCCTCCTGGTACCGATCCGCGACACCGCCCGGGGCGTGCGCGCCCGAGGACTGACGGCCCGCCCGTCACCCCGGGCGCGGCCGGCCACTTGTCCACAGGGAGTACGACGCCGGTGGTGCCGCCCCGCGTGCGCCCCTAGGCTCGGTTCCGGGCCCACACGGGTCCCGGAGGGAGGGCCATGGCGCGCCTGGTGGTGGAACCGGATGCCTTCGTGGACTCCGGGAGGATCACCGCGGAATGGGTTGCCGAACTGGACGCGGCGGGTGCGGCGACCGGCCGGGAGTTGTGCGACACCGCGGGCATGGCCGGGGCGGACGCGACGGGCCGCGATTTTGCCACGGCCTACGACGACGCCTCCGCCGCCGTGTTGGAGGGCCTTGCCCGGACCGCCGGCGGCCTGGCGCGGCTGGCGGACGCGCAGTTCCTGTGCGGGGCCCTCTACGCGGCGACCGAGGCGGCGAATTCCGGGCTCGAGGCTCCGCCGGCCGTCCGGCCGGAGGCTCGGCCGGCCCTTTGCCCTCCCCTCCCGCCGTCCGCCGCCGGCGCCGCGTCGCTCGGCGGCGCAGGACCGCACCAGTGGGTGTTGGACCTGTGCGGCATCGTGTGGCCGGGGGCCGAGCCCGCGGGGTTGCGGGCCGCGTCGGACATCTGGGCACGGGCCGCGCGCCGCGTGGGCGCGCTTGCCGGCGCATATCCTCCGGATGCCATCCGGCGGCTGTCGGGGTGCGTGTCCGCCGACGCGACCCTCGTTGTCGACGCGCTCAGGATCGGGGCGGACGATGTCCACACGCTCTCCGAAGTCTGCCGGGCCCTGGCCGAGTCCTGCTCCGAGTTCGCCGCGTACGTGGACGCCGCGCACGAGGAGGTCCGCAACGAGGCGTTTCAGGTCGCGCTCGAGACCGCGGCGCTCGCCGGGGTCTCGGCCGCCGCCGCCCCGCTGACGTTCGGAGGGTCCGTGGCCGTCGGGGTCGCCCTGTCCGCCGGACGGGCCACCGTGGTGGGCATCCGCCTGGGCGCGACCGTCAACCGGTTGGCGGTCCTCGGGCAGGCCGTGGCCGGACGCATCGCCCCGCTCGCCGAGAGGTGCCGTGCGTTGCTCGCGCCAACCGGACGGCTCACGGGAGGCGTGGCCGCCGGCGGAGCCGCGCGGCTGCGCGCCATGGCCGGATCGCCTCGCGTCGATGCGGCCGTGCGCGGGATCGGACGCCTCACGGAGACGCGGGCGGCGAAGGCCCTCGCCCTCACGCGCGACGTAGCGAGCGGGGGCGTGGCGGGCACCTTGGCCGGGCACCTCGGCGAGCGGGCCGGCGTTGGCGCCGCCGCGCTGCTGGGGAAGGGCGTGGCCGCCGGCGGGAGGAGGCCCGGCATGCGGGCCGACTGGGCCGCGGCGCTGCGCGATCCCGTCATCCGCGCGGCGGCACGGCGCGGAGCGATCCTGGCGCCGTCGGCCGCGAAATTGGGCCCCTCGGTTCTCGCGATCAAGGCGGCAGCCCACGCCGCCGACTCGACGATGGGCGCCGCGCTGCCTGGTAGGGGCTACGCCGCGGGGACCGCGAGCCAGCGCGCCGACGCCAACGCGGCGCTGGCGACAAGGCTCGGGGCGGCCCGTTCCGCGGCCGGGGGGACCGCCGGACCAAGGCGACCACGGGCGGGCCGGCGCACGCAATCAGTCGAGCGGGAAAGGTAGCTCCACGGAAGCGTCCCATGGCTGGGTCCACCCCAGTTCGTCGAACAGGCGCGAGAGCACGATGCCGGTGAATCCCCAGATCAATTCCCCGTCCACGGTGAAGGCCGGCGACGAGTGACGCCGGCCTTCGCGTACGACCACAACCGTGGCGCGGTTGGCCGGATCGAGGAGGTCGGCGACGGGGACGCGAAAGACCTTCGCGGATTCGCCGGAATCCACAACGAACACCTCCGAGGGTCGGACCCACCAGCCGATGACCGGCGTCACGAGGAAGTTGGTGACGGGCAGTTCCGCATCTGGAAGCGACCCCAGGATCTCCACGCCCTCGGGGTCCAGCCCCGTCTCCTCGTGGGCCTCCCGCAGCGCCGCGGCGGCCTGCGACGCATCAGTGTCGTCGACGGCCCCGCCGGGAAAGGCAACCTGGCCGGGATGCTGGCGCAGGGTGTCGGCCCGCTGCACAAAGAGCATGTCCAGATCGGCTGGGACGGCGGGCGATCCGTGCCGAGCCGGAACGTCGTCGAGCCGGCCAAAAAGGATCAGGACGGCGGCGCGGCGCGCTCCCGCGTGGTCCATTTCGCGGAGAACCCAGGTGCCGGGCATCTCGCCGGGTCCCTCGGACCCGCTGGCCAGCGCCCTACGGTGCCGGGAGATCAGCGACTCCAACTCGGCGCGGGCGCTCATGCGTCCAGCCCGTGGCCCAGTTCCCGCAACTCCCGGCGGGTCTTACCGCTGCGCATGAGCTCCAAGAGACTGGAGCGGTGTGGAGCAAGCTCGTACTTCAGGAGCTTCGCAGCCGCCACGGGGTCCGTTTCTCCCTCGCCGTAGGCGGGGCACAAGGTTGCCACGGGGCACGCGCCGCACGCCGGCTTCCGGGCGTGGCACGCGCGACGGCCGTGGAAAACGACCCGGTGCGAAAGCATGGTCCAGTCGCTCGGCTCGAACAGCGCGCCGACCGCGTGCTCCACCTTCACGGGATCGGTTTCGGTGGTCCAGCCGAAGCGCCGGGCGAGCCGGCCGAAGTGCGTGTCCACCGTGATCCCCGGCACTCCGAACGCATTGCCGAGCACCACGTTGGCGGTCTTGCGTCCGACGCCCGGGAGCGTCACCAGGTCCTCCAGGCGTCCGGGGACCTCGCCGTCGTACTCGTCGACGATCCGCCTCGCGAGGGCCATAAGGTTCTCCGACTTGGCGCGGAAGAACCCCGTGGGCCGAATCAGTTGCTGAAGCTCCGCGGAGTCGGCCTCCGACAGTGCCACCGCGTCCGGATACCTGGCGAAAAGCGCCGGCGTCGTGGCATTGACCCGGACATCGGTGGTCTGGGCGGACAGGACCGTGGCCACCAGCAGCTCGAAGGCGTCGCCGAAATCGAGTTCGGGCACGGCATAGGGGTACGCGTCCGCGAGGATGCGATTGATCCGCCTGGCCCGCCTCTTGAGGGCGAGCGTCGATTCTCCGCTAGGCACGTTCAACGTTCGCCAGGTCCCTCAGGACGCCGATTCGGCCGTCGGTGTCCTGGACCAGGTACTCGTGCCCGCGGTCCTCCAGGGCCAGGATCCATGCGCCGGGTTCGGCGGTGAAGACCGTCCGGCCGGTCCGTTCGTCATAGACGTCCCGGGGGCGGGGGACCGCGAACCAGAACGCCTGGTAGGCCGGGCCTTCCTCCGCGTCGCGGCTGGCCTCGAAGGGCTCGTCGTCATCCGGGGTAGATACCGGCGCCTCGTCGGTTCGCGGCGCCGCGGGCTCGATCCGTGCCTGGGCAACGGTCGAAGGAGCCGCTGCGTCCGCCCGAGGCTGGGCCACCGTGGCGGGGCCGGCGACGAGTCCGTGCTCGCCGGTCGGGACGGCGACACCGGACCGGTCGTTCGAGGCCGCCGTAACACCGGCGTCGGATTCTGGCGCGGATTCAGGGGCGTCCGATTCGGCCGCGGCCCGGGACTGGGTCTCGCCGGAATCCGCTTCGGGGGCATGGGTCCCTTCGCCGGCCGAAGGGCCGGCCGGCACGTCCCCGGCTGACGGCGCGAGTCCGGAGGCGGCCGGGGCTTCCGGGCCGGCGCCCGAGCGCCCGTCGAAGAAGGCCGGGGCCCCGGACTGGTCCGGCGACGCGGCGGCCTCCGCGTTCGACGCCGTTGCCTGCGCCTCATCAGTCGCCACCGGCGGGGTTGATCCCGAACCCGACGCGGCCCCGGCGCCGAGCCAGGACTTCGGCGCGGACGCGCCCGCCTTGGCCGCGTTTCCTTTGCCACCCTCGGGGCGCCGGGAAGGAACAGCCGCCCTCACCGGGCGGGTCAGCAGCGGACCGTCCCCGGGTTCGAAATCGGCCGCGAATCCGGGGATGACAGAGGCCGAGGTGGTCCCGGCGAGGAGCGCGAGGGCACCCACAAGACCCAGCAGGAACGCCGCGTTCATCGACATAACGGTGCCGAGGAAGAAATAGAGGACGGTCAGCACCGCCACGACCGAGCCGAGCTGGTCCAGCGTCATCGACCCGACCCGCACCAGCCGCCGTCCGGTCATGCGGCGCCAGGCAAAGGCCCCGGCGACCAGCAGCGGCAGCGCCAAGGAGACGAACTGGTTGAAGACCAGGGCGCTGAATCCCCAGATGTTGAGGTAGGTGCCCGCCACCTGGAAGGGAAGGACGGACCCGAGCAGGAGCAGGACACCGCCAGCCATCACCACAACCTCGCGCAACGTGAAGGGCCCGGCAAGCGCCGTCGCGGACTCTTGGTCCAGGTCAGTTCGGTACACCATGGTGACTCCTTCTTCCCCGCCACCCGGCGGGCCGTGTGAGGGCTTCTCGCCCCAGCTTAATGGCGCCACACCACACGGGCACCACCAAGGCAGCCCCGCGGTGCGGGCATTCGGCGGCCATCCCAACCGTTCACCGCAGAAACGGTGCGTTCCACGGCCGGACTTGTGACGGACGCCACCACGGCGCCAACCCGGCTGTAACCTGAGTCACAGCACAAATCCCGCTCCGAAAGGACCCGTCGTGTCGGATAAAAACACTTCCACCCTGGACAACCTGATGCGCGAGGAGCGCAAGTTCGCACCCAGCCCCGTGTTCGCCGACAACGCCGTCGCGGACGCCTCGCTCTACGAGCGGGCGGCCGCGGACCGCTTGGGATACTGGGCGGACCGCGCCCGCGAGACCCTCACGTGGGACACGGACTTCACCGAGACACTCGACTGGTCCGGCGCGCCGGTCGCCAAGTGGTTCGTCGGCGGGACCGTAAACGCCGCCTACAACGCGCTGGACCGCCACGTCGAGGCCGGGCTCGGCGATCGTGTCGCCATCCATTTCGAGGGCGCGATGGGCGACACCCGCAGCTACACGTACGCCCAGCTGACGGACGAGGTCAAGCGCGCGGCCAACGCCTTCGAATCCCTGGGCGTGTCCAAGGGCGACCGCGTCGCCGTGTACCTCCCCATGATCCCGGAGGCCGTCATCACGATGCTGGCCTGCGCCCGCATCGGCGCCATCCATTCGGTCGTCTTCGGCGGCTTCTCCGCCGACGCGCTGCGCTCCCGGATCGACGACGCCGAGGCCAAGCTGGTCGTGACCGCCGACGGCACGTGGCGCCGCGGCAAGCCCAGCCCGCTGAAGCCGGCGGTCGACGACGCGCTAGCGGAGGGCAGGCACACGGTGGAGAACGTGGTGGTCGTGAAGCGCAACGGCGAGGACGTGGTCTGGAACGACGGCCTCGACAAGTGGTGGGACGACGTCGTCGGCTCGGCGGCGCCGGAGCACACGGCCGTTGCGCACGACTCGGAGCACCCGCTGTTCGTCCTCTACACCTCCGGCACCACCGGCAAGCCCAAGGGCATCGTCCACACCACCGGCGGCTTCCTGGTCCAAACGGCCGCGACGCACAAGGACACCTTCGACCTCCATCCGGAGACCGACGTCTACTGGTGCACCGCGGACATCGGCTGGGTCACGGGGCACTCCTACGTCACCTACGCGCCGCTGGTCAACGGCGCCACGCAGATCGTCTTCGAGGGCACGCCCGACGCGCCGCACCGCGGCCGCTGGTGGGAGATCGTCGAAAAGTACGGCGTCACGATCCTCTACACCGCACCGACGGCCATCCGCACCATGATGAAGTGGGGACGGGAGATTCCCGACGGCTACGACCTCTCCTCGCTGCGGGTCCTGGGTTCCGTGGGCGAACCCATCAACCCCGAGGCCTGGATGTGGTACCGCGACGTCATCGGCACCAACGCCGGCAAGAACGGCGAGCGCAAGGACCACCCGACGCCCATCGTCGACACCTGGTGGCAGACCGAGACCGGGGCGCACATGATCGCCCCGCTCCCCGGCGTCACCGCGACCAAGCCCGGTTCCGCCCAGGTTCCCGTGCCGGGGATCACCGTGGACGTCGTCGACGAGTTGGGCCAGTCGGTCGGCAACGGCGAGGGCGGCTATCTGGTCATCCGCGACCCGTGGCCCTCCATGCTGCGCGGTATCTGGGGCGACATGGACCGCTACCGCGAGACGTACTGGTCGCGCTTCGAGGACATGTACTTCGCCGGCGACGGCGCCAAGAAGGACGACGACGGCGACATCTGGCTCCTCGGCCGCGTCGACGACGTGATGAACGTGTCCGGCCACCGGCTCTCCACCACCGAGATCGAGTCGGCGTTGGTTTCGCACCCGCTCGTGGCGGAGTCCGCCGTCGTCGGCGCGAAGGACGAGACGACCGGCGAGGCGATCGTTGCTTTTGTGATCCTGCGCGGCGAGCCGACGGACGGGCCCGACGTCGTTCAGGTCCTCCGCGACCACGTCGCCAAGGAGATCGGCCCCATCGCCAAGCCCAAGGTCATCCTCGTGGTTCCCGAGCTGCCCAAGACGCGCTCGGGGAAGATCATGCGGCGCCTGCTCAAGGACGTGGCGGAGGGACGCGACGTCGGCGACGCGACGACGCTGGCGGACAACACCGTGATGGCGCAGATCGCGGAGTCGCTGCGCAAGTAACCGGCTGCGGATGCCGCAACCAACGCTGGCAGAAGGATTTCTCGTGTCTCGGGAATCCCTCCCCGCTCACGGTTGCGGCGTCCGCGCGTTCCGGTAACGACGTCCCCGCGCGGGCGCCCAGGGCACGCCAGTCCCGGTGGCAAGCCAGCCGCCCGGGTATAAAGGATGCATGACTGATGTGAACGCGGCTCCGCGGAAGATCCTGGTCCTGAACGGGCCCAACCTGAACCTGCTCGGGACGCGCGAGCCCGACGTGTACGGGCACCAGACGCTCGCCGACGTGGAGGACCTGTGCCGCGTGGCCGCGTCCGCCGCCGGGTTCGAGATCGACTTCCTGCAGTCAAACCACGAGGGCGTGCTCATCGACGCGCTCCACGCGGCCCGCGGGAACGTCGCAGGCGTTGTGTTCAATCCGGGCGCCTTCACCCACACGTCGATCGCCCTGGCCGACGCCATCTCCGGCGTCGAACTGCCCGTGGTGGAGGTCCACATCTCCAACGTCCACAAGCGCGAGTCCTTCCGGCACCATTCCTACATCTCCCCCGTGGCCGCCGCCGTCATCGTCGGCGCGGGCACCAACGGCTACCGGCTCGCGATCTCGCACCTGTCCACCCTGGGCTAGGGGCCCGGGGCCGGCTACTCGGCCGAGCAGGCTCCGGTCGAGACGGTGTCGATGAAGCCGGGCGCGTCGTCGACCACCGGTTCGACCTCCTCGAGCGATAGCGCGTAGCCGACGTCGAGGTCTCCCTTGGCCTTGGCGAACACGACGCCGGCCAGTTCCCCGTCCGTGCCCAAGAGCGGCCCGCCCGAATTGCCCTGCTCCACGTCCGCGCCGAGCTGGTAGATCTCCAACGGCGAGGGATCGGCGCCGTAGATGTTGTGCACCATGACCTCGCGCAGCGACTGCACGGTGGCTCCCTGGCTGGCGAAGGGGCCGCCGGCCGGATAGCCCAGGAACGCGCCCGTGTCACCGGTGGAGAGGTCTTCCCCCACCGGGATCGGATCGAGTTCCAGTCCGTCGACGGAGAGGACCGCAAGGTCGGTGACGGTGTCGAAAAACACCACACGCGCGGGCAGCGCGCGGCCGTCGCGGGTATTCACGACCGGTTCGCTGATGCCGGCGACCACGTGCGCATTGGTCATCACGCGGTTGTCGGCCGCGGCGAACCCGGATCCCGTCTGGTTGACGCCGCAGGCGAAGGCCGTGCCGGTGATCTTGACGACGGCGTCGCCGGCCGCCTCCAGCGCGTCGGAGGACGGCGCGTCCCCCGGAGGCGCCTCGGTGTCCGTGGGCGCGAAGGGCTCCAACAGTTCGGGGATCGTCTGGCCCATCACCGTGGACCTGGCCTGTGCCATCAGCGCCGCGACGGGGTCCGGGGTCCACGTGCGGATGGTTCGGATGACTTGCGAGGAGGCAATGGCCTGCGACAGCATCGGGACGCCCATGGTCGCCGCCGAAAACGCAAGCGCAGAGACCACGAGCGCGGCCACGATGGCGTTGGCGACTCCGCCAAGGAGGCGGTCGAAGGACTTCAGCACGGGAAAATTGAGGCCCAGGCGGACGCGCGCCCCGATGGCGGCGCCGATGCCGTGTCCCAGGAGCATCAGGACGACGGCGGTGGCGATCACCCAGAAAAGCCGCCATCCTGCGTCCTGCACCCAGCTGGAGACCAGCGGGATGGCGAAGAAGGTTGCGACCCCGCCTGCGAGGAAGCCCACGATGCCGCCCAGGGTGACGAAAAACCCCTTCCGCAGCCCGGAAACGAAGAACATCGCCAGGGACAACACCAAGAGGATGTCCAGCCAACTGAACCCGTAAAGCACGCTCTGACTCCAAACCCGCCGCGGCCGCGCTTGCAACCCGGCCGGTCACGTGCCGACGCGGTCGCCACCCCTCCAGTCTAAGCCGAAAGGCCCCCACGACCCCTTCCGAGGCACGCAATACCGGCGGTTCACGGTGTGGAAGGTGTCACATGCCTCCTGACTACGGCACAATGAAGAGAGCGCCAACGACACTTGACAGGAGAATTCATGGACATCGAGGTACTTCGCCGGGCCCCACTTTTCACCACCCTGGGCGACGAGGTGTTCTCGGCCTTGACCGAGGAGCTCACCGAAGTCGACCTTTCGCGGGGCGCCTCCGTCTTCCGGGAGGGCGACCAGGGCGACCAGCTCTATTTCATCGTCTCCGGCAAGATCAAGCTGGGACGGACGGCCCCCGACGGCCGCGAAAACCTGCTGGCCGTGCTTGGCCCGGGCGAGCTCTTCGGTGAGATGGCACTCTTCGACCCGAGCCCGCGCAACGCGACGGCCACCGCGGTTTCGGAGACGCGCCTCGCCGGGCTGCGGCACGAGAACCTGCGCAAGGTGATCCAGACCAGCCCCGAGGTATCCGTGCAGTTGCTGCAGGCGCTGGCGCGCCGCCTGCGCCGCACCAACGAGTCCCTCGCCGACCTGGTGTTCTCCGACGTCCCGGGCCGCGTTGCCAAGGCCCTGCTCGACCTGGCGGACCGCTTCGGGCGCCCTGCGACGGACGGCATCCTGGTGGCGCACGAGCTCACGCAGGAAGAGTTGGCGCAGCTGGTCGGCGCCTCCCGCGAAACCGTGAACAAGGCCTTGGCCGAGTTTGTGCAGCGTGGTTGGCTGCGCCTCGAGGCCCGGGCCGTGGTCATCCTGGACATCCAGCGCCTGCGCCAGCGTTCCCGCTAGGCCTCAGAACGAAGACGGCGGCGCCGCACCCCTCCACAGGGTGCGGCGCCGCCTTGGTTGGCGGGGTCGGGCGTTGGCCGCGTTCGTCGCCGGCGGTACCGCCGTCGCTAGCGTCCGCGCGCCGTGGCTCCGCCCTCGGCCGCCGTGTCCACAACGACCTCCAAGGAGAATCCGTCCTCGGTGTCGACCAGCGTGGGGTGGTAGGACCGCAGCTCGCGGCGGTGGGAAAGGTATGCGACCGTGCCCCGGGTCGTCGCGATCTTCTCGAGGATGCATTCGACGGCGGGGGTCGTCAACTCGCCCAGGACCAATCCCGAGGTGTCCGGCAATCCGATTTCGTCTCCGAGCACCGTCTCACCGCGGTGCTCAAGGACCTCGGCCGCGGCCAGCCACTCGGCCCAGACGCCCTTGCCGCGCAGCAACGACACCCGCTGGTTCACCGGGATGGCGGCGGCGAAGTAGCGTGTGTCGAACCGGCGGTGCGCGAAGTCCGGGCTGATCCAGTGCGACAGCGGGCGCAGCAGGTCCGTGCGCAGCCCCAGCCCGCGTTTGGCGAGCACGCTGGTGAACGACTTGTCCTGGACGGCCACCGCCTCGCGCACGTCCATCCACTCGTCGGTCGAGCAGTTCTCCACGATGGAGAGGGGGTCCGCACCGGCCAGCAGGATGCCGGTCTCCTCGAACAACTCGCGGACGGCGCACACGATGTGGCTCCGGACCTTGCGGTGGTCCAGGATGCCCATGCGCTTCGCCCACGTGCCGATGTCCGGGCCGAACCACTCGGTGGTGTCCTCGTCCCCCGGCTCGACGCTGCCGCCCGGGAAGGCCACGGTTCCCAGCGGCGAACCGCCGGGCCGGTAGCCCAAGTACGTCTCGACTCCGCGAGGACTGTCCCGGACCAGGACCACGGACGACGCGCGCCGGGCGCTGCGCGGCGTGCGCTCTCCGTAGGCGACCCAGCTTTCCGCCGCCCCGCGCTGCTCGGGCGGCACGGGAAAGAAGCGGCGGCGTTGCCCCGCCGGGGGCTTGGTGGCGGAAGTCCCCGGCGGGTTTCCGGCCGGGGCCGGGCCCGCGTCAGCTGTATTCGGCAATCAGTTCGACCTCCACGGGCGAATCCAGCGGCAGGACGGCGACCCCCACTGCGGAGCGGGCGTGGACGCCCGCGTCGCCGAAGACCTTGCCGAGCAATTCGGAGGCGCCGTTGACGACGCCGGGCTGTCCGGTGAAGGACGGGTCCGAGGCGACAAACCCAACGACCTTGACGATCCTCGTGACGCGGTCCAGGTCGCCGATGACGCTCTTGACGGCGGCCAGCGCGTTGACCGCGCACGTGGCGGCGAGCGCCGCGGCGTCCTCGGCGGCGACGCCCGCCCCCACTTTGCCCGTAGCTGGGAGTTCCCCGTTAATAAAAGGCAACTGCCCCGAGGTGTGGACGTAGTTGCCGGAGACGACCGCCGGCACGTAGGCGGCCACCGGCGCGGCCACCGGAGGAAGGTCGATGCCGAGCTCCGCGAGGCGTCGTTCGACGGCTGAGGTTGGCTGGTTGTCCACGGGTTCTCCGGATTCTCTGGTTAGGACTTGGGACGCTTGAGGTAGGCCACTGGCGCGTTGCCGTCGGGGCCGGAAATGACTGTCACAAGCTCCCAGCCGTCGTCTCCCCACTGGTCCAGGATCTGCTTCGTGGCGTGGATGATGAGCGGTAAGGTGGCGTACTCCCATTTGGTCATAACGGATAGGTTATCCGCTCCGGCTAAACTGGTCTGTATGGCAGGTCGAAAGTCACCCTTTTTTGATACCGCAACCACTCTGGGCAAGATCGTCGCCTTCTTCGGGGTGAGTGCCTTCTGTGGAGTGCTCGCGGCCGGTCTGCTGGTTCCCGCAGCCGCCGTCGCAGGGTCCGGAGCGACCGCGGGCATCGAGTTCTTCGAGGCACTCCCGGCGGAGCTGCGCGAAGAGCCGCTGTCCGTTCCGTCCCGGGTTCAGGCGAAGGACGGGTCGACGATCGCCTCGTTCTACGCGGAGAACCGCGTGCCCGTGACCCTGGACAAGGTCTCCGAGAACATGCGGAACGCGATCGTGTCCATCGAGGACGAGCGCTTCTTCGAGCACAACGGCGTGGACCTGCGCGGCATTACCCGCGCGGCCATGCACAACCTCACCAGCTCCACGCAGCAGGGCGCCTCCACGCTGACCCAGCAGTACGTGAACAACACGCTGATCAACGCCGACAGCCTGCGGGGCGTGGACAAGAGCGACCTGACCATCTCCGGCTCGAAGTCCATCGGCGACAAGCTGCGCGAGGCCAAGCTCGCCATCGCCGTGGAAAAGGAGTTCAGCAAGGAGGAGATCCTCCAGGGCTACCTGAACATGGTGCTCTTCTCCGGAACCACCTATGGGGTCGAAGCGGCCGCCCAGCGCTTCTACTCGGTGCCCGCGTCCAAGCTGAACATCCAGCAGTCGGCCATGCTGGCCGGCATGGTGCAGCTGCCCAACGTCTTCAACCCCGAGACGAACCCGGAGGCGAGCACCAAGCGCCGGAACGTGGTCCTCGGCGCCATGAAGAAGACCGGCGCTATCACCGACGCCGAGTACCAGCAGGCCGTGAAGTCGGACCTGGGAATCAAGCCCAAGAAGCTCAAGTCGGGGTGCATTGCCGCGAGTAGCGCAGCGTACTTCTGCGACTACGTCTCCCACCTCATCCTCTCCGATCCGGCCTACGGCAAAACGCCCGAGGACCGCACCGCCCTGCTGTACCGGGGCGGGTTGACGATCAAGACCACGCTGGATCCGCGCCTGCAGAAGGAGGCGGAGAAGGAAACCAAGAACGCCATCCCGGCCAAGGACGAGTCCAACCTCGGGACGTCCATCGTGTCCGTGCAGCCGGGCACCGGCGAGATCCTGGCCATGGCGCAGAACAAGACCTACAGCCCGCAAGACGGTACGGAGTACACGGAGTACAACTTCAACGTCGAGAGGAACATGGGCGGCTCCGGCGGCTTCCAGGGCGGGTCGACGATGAAGCCGTTCACGACACTGGCGTGGCTGGAATCGGGCCGCAACATGTGGGACAACATCGACGCGTCGCGGGACTCCTACCCCGACACCTACCTGTGGCAGGCCTCCTGCCTGCCGAAGGGATACACCACCACAGTCAGCGACGATGACGGCCGCTGGGATTTCGGCAACGCGTCGGAGGGTTTCAAGCGCAGCATGACCGTGGACTACGGCCTGTACTGGTCCGTGAACACGGCCACCGTGGCGGAGGCCGCCCAGCTGGACCTGTGCAGTATCGTCGACGCCACCGAGCGCCTGCGCCTCGTCGACGGCACCACCGGCGAGGCCCAGAAGCCGAACCCGTCCTTCGTGCTCGGCACGACCGAGGTGACCCCGCTGGCCCAAGCCTCCGCGTTCGCCGCCTTCGCGAACAAGGGCGAGTGGTGCGCCCCCCGCGCCCTCACCGCGGTGTCCGATGCCGCCGGAAACAACTACAAGGTCCCGGCCCAGGAATGCTCGCAGGAGATCGACGAGCAGGTCGTCGCCAACCTCAACGGCACACTCTCGAAGATCGCCGGCGAGCGCGTCGCCAAGGGAACGTTGGACGTGCCGGTCGCCGGCAAGACGGGCACCAACAACGGCGCCTCATCCACCTGGTTTGTCGGCTACACCACCGGCGTCGCTACCGCCGCCTGGGTCGGCCGCAACACCGGAAACGCGGAGATCTTCGGCGAGCGGATCAACGGTCAGATCTACGACTACGCGGACTCCGCGACGTTCGCCTCGCCGCTGTGGCTCTCGTACATGCAGGACGTGGTCCAGTACTACCCGGCCGAGGACTTCGGGACACCGGATTCGCGCCCGTCCGCGGCACCGACCCCCACCACACCGTCGGACAATGGCCAGGACGACAACGGCGGCGACGGCAACGAGTCCGACGAATCGTCTGCGCCGGACCAAGAGTCCGCCCCGGCGGACGAGTCCTCCGAGCCCGCGGACGAGTCCTCGGCCCCGGCGGACGAAGACAACGGCAACGGCAACGGCAACGCGAATGGCAACGGCAATGGCAACGGGCAGGATTCGACGCCCGAGCCGCCTAGCCAGGACGACGAGGACGAGTAGGCGTGGCCGCCGTGAGTGAGTTCGCGTCCGCAGTGGGGTCCGTCGCGCGCAGGACGGCATGGGGCGCCGGCGCGCTGGCCGCCGCTGGCGGGGTCGCGGCCGGCTACGGGCTGCTGGAGCGCAACCGCTTTCAGGTGCGGCACGAGTCGGTCGCGGTGCTGCCGCCCGGCATCCCGGACATCCGGGTCCTCCATCTCTCGGACATCCACATGGTGCCCGGCCAGGAGATAAAGCGCCGCTGGCTGCACTCCTTGGCGGATCTCGAACCCGACCTGGTGATGAACACCGGCGACAACCTGAGCCACCGCTCGGCCGTTGGTCCGCTGCTGGAGGCCCTCGGCCCGCTGATGCGCTTCCCGGGCGTGTACGTTCCGGGCTCCAACTGCTATTTCGCGCCGCGGCTCAAGAACCCGCTGCGGTACCTCCGCGGCCCCTCGGGCACCCCGCGGAACAACCCCAACTTCGAGCTTCCGTGGCGCGAGATGCACGCCGGGTTCGGATCCGCCGGGTGGCTCAACCTGGCCAATCGGAACCTGTCCATGCCCTGGGGACCCCTGCGCATCGATTTCTCCGGCGTGGACGATCCCCACCTCCGACGCGATGCCTACGCCGGATGGCCCCGCGGTTCCTCGACGTCGTCGCTTGCCCCGCACGTGCGCATCGCCCTGGCCCACGCGCCGTACCAGCGTGTCTTGGACTACTTCACGGCCGGCGGTGCCGACGTGATCTTCGCCGGGCACACCCACGGCGGCCAGGTCTGTGTTCCCGGCTACGGCGCCCTCGTCAGCAACTGCGATCTGCCCACATGGCGGGCGCGCGGCCTCACCGAGTGGGAACTCGATGGCCGCTCGGTGCCGCTGAACGTATCCGCCGGAATCGGCACGTCGCGTTTCGCGCCGGTGCGTATCGCCTGCCCGCCGGAGGCCGTGGTCGTCACGCTCACCGCGCGCGGGGCGTAGCGGCCCGTCCAGGACGATCGTCCCCGCGACCGCACCACTCCCTTAGCACCTGTCGCCGTCGTTCGCCGATTGATGAACGTCAACCAGTCGGGGTAATCTAGAAATGATTGCTGTAGGCAAATAAGACGGATCGGGGACGCCACTCGTGGTGCAACACCAAATGGGCCATGCCGGCCAGAGCGGCCAGACTTCCCTGGTCCGCACCTTCTCCCGACTGTGGCCCCAGCTGAAGCCCATTCTGCCGCGCCTGATCCTGGGCTTCCTCTGCGCCCTCGCAGCCGGTCTCGTGGCGCTCACCATCCCCCAGGTGCTCCGCGAGCTGGTGAATTCCGTCCTCCACAGCGGCGGGGCCAGCCAGGCCGTGTGGATCAGCGCCGGTGTCGTCGCCGCCCTTGGCCTGTTGGAGGCCGCGCTGGTCTACTTCAGGCGCGTTTTTGTCATCACACCGGCGGCGAAGATCGAATCCAATCTGCGTATCGGCCTCTACCGGCATCTCCAGCAGTTGCCGGTGGCCTTCCACGACAAGTGGGGCTCCGGCCAGCTGCTGTCCCGGTCCATGGCCGATTTGGGGCTCCTGCGCCGCTGGCTGGCGTTCGGCTCCATCATGCTGGTGGTCGCCACCGTCACGGTAGTTGTCGGCGTCACGCTGATGTTTGCCAGCAACTGGCTTCTGGGGCTGATCTACCTGGCAGGCGCCATTCCCATCACCGTGCGCGCGTTCCATTTCCGCAACGTCTTCCGGGACGCCAGCCGGCTGAGCCAAGACCAGGCCGGCGATCTGGCCACCGCCGTGGAGGAGTCCGTCCACGGCATCCGCGTCATCAAGGCGTTCGGGCGGGGCCGCCAGTCGCTGGAGGGCTTCAGCGTCCAGGCGCAGAAGCTTCGGGACACCGAAATCAAGAAGGCGCGGTCGCTTTCCGGATTCCTGATGTTCGTGGTGTCCGTTCCCGAATTCACGCTGGGGATCGGACTGTTCGTTGGCATCTGGCTCACGGCGCAGGACCAGCTCACGGTCGGAGAACTGGTGGCCTTCTTCGCGACGGCCGCCGTGCTCGCCGCCCCTGTCGAGGGAATCGGAATGCTTCTGGGCATGACGCTCACCACCAAGACGGCGCTGGACCGCCACTTCGAGGTGACGGACACGCTGAGCAACATCGTTTCCCCCGCCCGACCGGCCGTCCCCGCCGACGCGCGCGGCCACGTGCGCCTGCGCGATCTCGAGTTCCGCTATCCGGACGCACGGCGGGACACCTCACCGGTGCTCTCCGGCGTCGATCTCGAGATCCGCCCCGGCGAAACCATGGCGCTGGTCGGGACCACCGGCAGCGGCAAGTCGACCCTCCTTCAGCTTGTGCCGCGGCTCTACGACGCCACGGGTGGGGCGGTGGAGCTCGACGGGATCGATGTCCGCGAGTACGACCTCGAGGCCCTCCGGACCGCCGTCTCCGTCGCCTTCGAAGACACGACCCTCTTTTCGGCCTCCATCCGGGACAACGTGTTGCTCGGGGCACGGCCCGCCGCGGGACAATCACCGGACGAGGCTCTCGACGAGGCGCTCGACGTCGCGCAGGCCGGTTTCACCCGCGACCTTCCGGAGGGCGTCGACACGGTGATCGGCGAAGAGGGCCTCTCGCTGTCCGGCGGCCAGCGCCAACGCATCGCGCTGGCCCGTGCGATCGCCGCCAGGCCACTGGTCCTGGTGCTCGACGACCCTCTGTCCGCACTCGACGTGCGCACCGAAGAGAAGGTGACGGACGCCCTGCGCCGCGTCCTCTCGGGGACCACCACCCTCATCGTCGCCCACCGCCCCTCCACCGTGATGCTCGCGGACAGGGTCGCACTGCTGGACGGCGGCAGGATCGTCGACGTCGGCACCCACGCGGAACTGCTGGCGCGCAGCGACCACTACCGGTACGTCATCGCCAGCCTCGACGAACCACCGACCGTGGAGGACGTGCTCGAGGGCGACGCCGACCCCAACGGCGGCGCGGCAACGGGCGCGGACCAGCGCCAGGAAGAGGAGGCCTCCCGATGAGCCATCCAGTCGGCGTCGCAAACGAGGACGAGGTCAATCTCAACAAGTCCGACCGCGCCCGCGTCCGTACCCGCTCGTGGGCGCTGCTCAGGCTCCTGGCGCGGCCGCTGCACAGGATGCTGGCGCTGACCATCGTCCTGGTGGTTGTGTCCAACGCGGCACGGGCGTCCTTTCCCCTCATCATCGCGTGGGCCATCAACTGGGCGTTGCCGGAGATCCTGGCCGACCGTCCACTCGCCCTCGGCATCACCGGGGGCATGTACCTGGTCTCCGCCGTGCTGGCCGGCGTCCTCCTGGGCTGGTACAACCTGTGCACCGCCAAGGTCAGCCAGGCCATGCTGCTGGACCTGCGGCTGCGCGTGTTCCGGCACACCCAGCGGCTCAGCCTTGAATTCCACGAGAACTACACGTCCGGCCGGATCATCTCCCGGCAGACGTCGGACCTGGAGACCCTGCGCGAACTGCTCGACCAAGGCATGTCGCAACTGGTCTCCGGCATCGTCTTCATCGTCTTCACGGCGGCCAGCGTGTTCCTCCTCGACTGGCGAAGCGGGATCGTGGTGGTCTGCGCCGCGGTACCGATCGCCGTGATCTTCAGGTGGTACCAGCGCCACTCCGAGCTGGTCTACCGGGAGTCCCGCGTGGTGTCCGCCCGCCTGATCACCTCCTTCGTCGAGACGATGACCGGCATCCGCGCGGTCAAGGCTTTCCGGCGGGAGCGCGACAACGACGCGACCTACACCGCCGTGGCCGAGGAGTACCGCGACAACTCCATCCGCTCCATCAACCTCTTCGGGGTGCTCCAGCCCAGCCTCGTGTTGATCGGCAACCTCACGGTCGCCGCGATGCTCCTGCTCGGCGGATTCCGCGTCCTCGACGGCGCGCTCGAAGTGGGCACGCTGGTGGCGCTTCTGCTGGCCGCCAAGCGCGTCTTCCAGCCGGTGGAGTCCATCGCCATGTTCTACAGCTCCCTACAGGCCGCGACGGCGGCCCTGGAGAAGGTCTCGGGGCTCCTGGAGGAGGAACCCACGGTGCTGGAGCCGGCGCACCCGGTTCCCCTGGCGAACGCCAGTGGCCACATCGCCTTCACCGGCGCCGAGTTCCGCTACGGCGACGGCCCGATCGTCATGGAGAAGTTCAGCCTGGACATACCTGCGGGGCAGACCGTCGCCGTCGTGGGACAGACCGGCGCGGGCAAGTCCACCCTGGCCAAGCTGATCGCCCGCTTCTACGACCTCAGCACGGGTTCCCTGGCGCTGGACGGCGTGGAGCTGCGCGACGTCTCCAACACCGACCTGCGCCGCGCCGTGGTCATGGTCACGCAGGAGGCGTTCCTCTTCTCCGGGTCCGTGGCCGAGAACATCGCCCTGGGCAAGCCCGGCGCCTCCCACGAGGAAATCGTGCTCGCCGCCAGGGCGGTCGGCGCCCACGAATTCATCCTCGAGCTTCCCGACGGATACGACACCGACGTCAACAAGCGCGGCGGGCGCGTCTCGGCCGGCCAACGGCAGCTGATCTCGTTCGCCCGCGCGTTCCTCGCCGACCCCGCCGTGCTGATCCTGGACGAGGCCACCTCGTCGCTGGACATCCCCAGCGAGAGGTTGGTCCAGAACGGGCTGCGCCAGCTACTCGGCGAACGCACGGCCTTGATCATCGCCCACCGACTCTCCACGGTCGAGATCGCGGACCGCGTCCTGGTGGTCCACGACGGGCGCATCGTCGAGGACGGCTCCCCCCAGGAGCTCGTCGCCGCCGGAGGCCGGTTCGCGACCCTGCACAGGGCGTGGCGCGACAGCCTGGTCTAGCCGCCCACGCACGGATTCCGTGCCGTGGCACCCGCAACGGCCCCCCGGCCGCCGCATCCGGAGCGGATCGCCCGGCCCGCCCGGCGAACGGCGAAATGCGACGGCAAAAGGATCTCCCCGGGTCCGAGGACCCGGGGAGATCGGTAACGCTTTTGTGGTGCCTAGTGCGGCCAATCACCCACCAGGGTGCTCGACTGCGGGCTCCATCCCCCCACGGTTGGTGCCGATGCGGCGTGTGGCCAGTCCCCCACACGCGTTGTTGACAGATGCGGCCAGTCCCCCACAACTGCCCGGACGGAATGCGGCCAGTCCCCCACTGCCAGCGACTCGTGTGGCCAGTCCCCCACTGCCATGATGCCGATACCGGCCAAGGCCGTCGCGGCGGCGAACGCTGCAATGAACTTCTTCATGGTTCTCCTTCTGGAGCATCTCAAGTTCGGGCGAGTAAGTGGCGAACCACTTAACATTCATTGTAAATTGATACAAACACGTTTCGTCAAGGGCGCAGTCGGTCGGCTTCCCGGGGCGGGGGATTTGACTGATAATCCACACAACCTAAGGGGATCCATTGGGCATCAAATTCGGAGAGAAGCTCCGCCAGGCACGCCTGCAACACAAGATGACACAGGCTCAGCTCGGCGCGGGGAAATACTCGACGAGCTACATCTCCCTCCTGGAAACCGGCAGCCGCGAACCGACCTCCGACATCATCACCGAATTGTCGGCGCGACTGGAACTCGACCGTGAGGTCATGGAGTCCTGGAACACGCCCGTCTCGGCGGACGAGGCGGAGTTCGTCTTGTTGGAGCACCGCGCCCGGCAGTCGTGGACCGCCCGCGAGTACACCGACGCGGAGTCCACCGCCACCGAGGCGGCGGCGGTCGCGTTGCGGCTGAAGAACTCCAGCGCGTGGTGGAACATGATGTTCCTGCGCGCCGAATCGCTCCGCGACCAGGGGCGCCACGACGACTACCGGGCGGCAGCCGAGGAAGTCCTCTCCCACCCGCTGACCGACGAGTCGCTGGCCCTCAAGGTCAGGGCGGAAACCCTCGTCGCCAATGCCTACCTGGGGCTCGGAAAGCTGCACATCGCCGTCGACCACGCGCTGACCGCCGTCGCGCTGGGCAAGGACCTCCCCGGCGACTCGCTGATCTACATCGGTTCCCTCTTCTCGCTCATCGCCTCGCTCGCCGAATCGGGCCAGCTGGACGAGGCGTGGAAGACGTGCGAAACCCTGTCCGAGGCCGTCGCGAACGGATCGCCGAGCCAGACCGCCGGCAACGCCTACTGGGCCATCGGCAACGTGGCGTTCAAGCGCCAGGACATCGCCGCCGGGCTCGCGAACCACCAGCTCGCGGCGCAGCGGCTCCTCCCGGCGAGCGACATCGAGCTGTGGGCCCGCTTCAACAAGGCATCGGCCTCGATGCGGCTGTCCGCGGGCGTGGTGGAGCCGGAAACCCTCGAGTGCATCGAAAAGGCGGAGCTCGCGCTCAGCGTGATCGGCGGGAACCCCGCCGAGGGGCTGGAGCTCCGGCTGATCCGCGCCCGCTGGCTGCACCTCAACGGCCAGCCGGCGGAGGCCCTTGAGCAGCTCAAGCCGGTGGACGAGGAGCGCAAGGCGCTCTCGCAGCACCTGCAGGGCGAGCTGGACCTCCTGACCGCGCGGTGCCTCGTCGCGACGGGCAAGGCCCAGGAGGCGCTGGAACACCTGGCGACCGCGCAAAGGTCCTTCGCCTCCGCGGGATCCCCGGACCGCGCGTCGCTCGCCATCGAACTCGCGACGGAGATCCGCTCGGCCAACCGCTAGCGGCCGCGCCGCCCGGACCGGGCGCGGGTTACGCGGCGAACGTCTCTCCGGTGATGCGCTCGTACGCCTCGATGTAGCGCGCGCGGGTGCGCCGCACGACGTCGTCCGGAAGCGCCGGCGGCTCGGCGCCGGAGGACTTGTCCCAGCCGGATTCCGGTCCGCTCAGCCAGTCCCGGACATACTGCTTGTCGAAGGAGGGCTGCGCCCGCCCCGGGGCATAGGTTTCGGCGTCCCAGAAGCGGGAAGAGTCCGGCGTGAGGACCTCGTCGCCGAGCGTGATCTCCCCCGTTGCGGGATCCGTCCCGAACTCCACCTTGGTGTCTGCGAGGATCACGCCGCGCTCCCTGGCGATCGCCTCCGCACGCGTGTAGAGCGCCAGCGTCAGCCGGCGCAGCTCCGCAGCCGTCTCCGCGCCCACGCGCTCCTCGGTTTCAGCGTAGGAGATGTTCTCGTCGTGTTCTCCCACCTCGGCCTTGGCCGACGGCGTGAAGATCGAGGGGTGCAGCCGCGAGCCGTCGACGAGACCGTCGGGCAGCGGAAGGGAACACACGGTCCGCGACTCCCGGTACTCCAGCAGCCCCGAACCCGTGAGGTAGCCGCGGGCGATGCACTCGATCGGGAACATGTCCAGCTTCTTGCACACCATCGCCCGTCCCACCACGGCCTCCGGCACGTCGGTGGAGATCACGTGGTTGGCGATCCCGTCCAGCTGCCGGAACCACCACAGGCTCAGCCGGGTCAGGACCTTGCCCTTGTCGGGGATCTCCGACGCGAGCACAAAGTCGTAGGCGCTGATCCGGTCGCTGGCCACCACCAGCACACGGTCCGCGTCCGCCTGCGTGGAGCCGGCCGGAACATAGAGGTCCCTCACCTTCCCCGAGTAGACGTGGGTCCAGCCCGGCAGGTCCAGCGTCTGCGTGTCCAGGCCCGCCATCAGAGGAGCCCTCCCTGCGCGCCGGCGGCGCTTCCCGCGGATCCGGAGGGGCCCGGGGACCCAGCCGAACCCGGAGTACCCGCCGATCCCGGAGGGGCGACGGCGATCGACCCCTCGGCCGCCTTGAGCGCGATGTCCGTGCGGTGCTGACCGCCGGCCAGCGTGATGCGGCCGACGCCGCGGTACGCCGCCTCGCGGGCCGCGTGGAGGTCCTCGCCGAGCCCGACGACGGCGAGCACGCGGCCGCCGGCGGAGACCACCTGGCCGGCGTCGTCGGTCGCCGTGCCGGCGTGCAGGACGCTGACGCCGTCGAGCGCCTCGGCGTCCTCCAGGCCCCCGATCGGATCCCCCACCACGGGCTTGTCCGGGTAGTTCGCCGAGGCGAGCACCACCCCGACGGCGGATTCGTGCCGCCAGTGGAGTGTTTCGGCGTCGTCCAGGGAACCGGTGGAGGCCGCCATCAACAGCCCGCCCAGCGGGGTGCGGAGGCGCGCGAGCACGGCCTGCGTCTCCGGATCGCCGAAGCGGGCGTTGAATTCGATGACCCGGATGCCTCGGCGGGTGATGGCCAGGCCGCAGTAGAGGACGCCGACGAAGGGCGTCCCGCGGGCGTCCATCTCGCGGATGGTGGGGTAGGCGACGCGCTCCATGACCTCGTCGACGAAGCCCGACGGCAGCCACGGAAGCGGGGTGTAGGCGCCCATGCCGCCGGTGTTCGGTCCGGCGTCGCCGTCGTGGATGCGTTTGAAGTCCTGCGCGGGGGCCAGCGGGACGGCGTGCTTGCCGTCGGAGATGACGAACAGCGAGACCTCGGGGCCGTCGAGGAACTCCTCGATCACCACCGTGCCGCCGAGGGAGAAACAGGCGTCGGCGTGCGCGAGCGCCTCGGCGCGGTCGTCCGTGACCACCACGCCCTTGCCCGCGGCCAGGCCGTCGTCCTTGACCACGTAGGGCGCGCCGAACGTGTCCAGCGCGTCGGCCGCCTCCGCGGCGTCGACGGCGACTCGGGCCATCGCCGTGGGGACGCCGGCCTCGGCCATGACCTCCTTGGCGAAGGCCTTGGACGCCTCCAGCTGGGCGGCCGCCTTCGAGGGGCCAAACACCGGTATCCCGGCGTCGCGCAGGGCGTCCGCGACGCCAGCGGCCAGCGGGGCCTCCGGGCCCACGACGACCAGCGACGAGTCGAGTTCGCGGGCCAGCGCGACGACGGCCGCTGGATCCTGGGCGTCGATCGCGTGCACGGGGACGTCGGCGGCGATGCCCGCGTTTCCGGGCGCGCAGTGCACGTCGGTCACATAGGGGTCGGCCTTCAACGCTCGGACAATTGCGTGTTCGCGGCCACCGGGGCCGATAACGAGTACCTTCACGATCCCCCAGCCTACCGGGGAGCACCGCGCAACGGACGGGCGTTACGCTGGTCCCGTGCGAAAGGAAACGTTGTGGGAGGCGCGGCTGCGCGCCAATCCCGGACATTCACAGTGGTACATCGACCGCTTCGCCGCCATGCGGGCCGAGGGCGCGGACCTGCATGGCGAGGCCCGGCTGGTGGATGCCATGGCGGCCCGGGGCAGCCGCATCCTCGACGCCGGATGTGGTCCCGGCCGCGTCGGCGGCGAGCTGGCGCGCCGCGGGCACCGCGTGGTGGGCGTCGACGTCGACGCGGCGCTGGTCGCGGAGGCGGCCAAGGACCACCCGGACTGCCGGTGGCTGGCCGGCGACCTTACGGAGCTGGGCATCGTGCTCGGCGCCACGCCGTCCAATCGGGCGCCAGAGTTCGATGTGATCGTGTGCGCGGGCAACGTGATGGCGTTCCTCGCGCCGGGAACCGCCCCGGAGGTCCTGACCGGCTTCGCCGCCCACCTCGTGCCCGGGGGCCGCGCCGTCGTCGGATTCGGCTCCGGCCGCGGCTATGCCTTCGATGACTTTTCCCGGGACGCGGAGCGGGCCGGACTCGCCGTGGACGGCAGGTTCTCGACCTGGGATCTTCGGCCGTTCACGCCGGACAGCGACTTCCTCGTGGCGGTGCTGTCCCGGGGCCAGCCGGGCGAATCCGGGACGGCCACGACTCACTAGACTGGTCACCATGCCAGAAACCTTCTCCTCGGCGGATGCCGTTGACCTTGCCGTCGTCGAGCGCAACGGATTCGTGGAATCGCGGCACCGCGGATCGGCCGTTGTGCTGGACGGCTCCGGCGACGTCGTCACCGCCTTGGGAGACATCGATGCGCCGGTCTTCCCGCGCTCCTCGCTCAAACCCTTCCAGGCGCTGGCCTCCATGCAGTCCGGCGTCCCGCTGCGAGGAGCCGAGGTGGCACTCGCGTGCGCCAGCCACGTCGGCAGCCGGGAGCACATGGACCTCGCGGCCACCATATTGGCGAAGGCCGGGCTGGGCGAGGACGACCTGCGCTGCCCCGCGGCATGGCCCGGCCACGAAGAGACGCGCAACGACCTGGTCCGGGCCGGCCACGGGAAGTCGCGGCTGGCGTTCAACTGCTCCGGCAAGCACGCCGCCTTCCTGTGGGCGTGCACGGAGAACGGGTGGGACACGGAGACGTACCTCGATCCCGAGCACCCGCTGCAGCGCCGCGTGGTGGAGGTCGTCGAGGAGTATGCGGGTGAGAAGATCGCCCACCTGGCCGTCGACGGCTGCGGCGCACCCGTTCCGGCCTTCTCCCTGCGCGGGCTGGCCCGCGCCACGGGCCGCCTCGCGAAGTCGCCCGGAAACAAGCACGCGGACGCCCGCGCCGCGACGATCGCCACCGCCATGCTGGACTACCCGTGGGCAGTGCACGGCCACGGCGAAGAGAACACCGTGGTGATGGAGGAGCTCGGCGTCATCGCCAAGCTCGGGGCGGAGGGTGTGCTGATGCTGGGCACGGACACGGGGTACGCCTGCACCCTCAAGATGCTCGACGGCAACGGCCGCGGCGCCACGCTGGTGGGCCTGACACTGCTGGCCAACGCCGGCGCCATCGACGTGGAGCGTGTGGGGCCCGTGCTGGAGACCGTCGTCCGGCCCGTCCTGGGCGGCGCCGGTCCGGTCGGCAGGATCCGTCTCGCCGCGCCCGTGATGGCGCTGCTGGACTAGCGGGGCCGAACGCATGGGAGTACGACGACGGATCGCCGCGGACGTGGGCCGTGGCGCGTTGCGCCAGTGGATCGAGGCCACCCCGGGCGACCGGCCCGCCCTGCCGCGGGCCGTGACGGCGACGGCCGTGCGCTTTGCGCTGGAGGAGCTGTCCGAGGCCGCCGAGGGCAACTCGGTGGAGGTCAGGGTGCCCCCGTTCGGCGTCGCGCAGTGCGTCGAGGGGCCCCGGCACACCCGGGGCACCCCGCCCAACGTCGTCGAGATGGATGCGCAGACCTGGCTTGCGCTGGCCACCGGCGTCCTGTCGTGGGAGGGCGCCCGCGCCTCCGGCACCGTCGGCGCTTCCGGCCTGCGGGCGGACCTGTCCGCCCACCTCCCCCTGTTCGGTACCCTTTAAGGCATGCATTCACCGCAGCAGGACAACCAGGACGTGCCCGAACAGGCGCCGCAGGACGGCTCCGTGGAGGTCCGCCTGCGCCGCGCGCCCAAGTTCTGGCCGTTCGTCGGCACGGGAGCCGCCCTCGGCGTGTTTGTGGCCATCCTGTCCGCCTTGACCGGCCCCGAGAGCGCCGAGTTCACCCGCAACACCGTGGCCGGGTTCCTGTCCGTCTACTTCGGCCTCGCCGGGGTGCTGGTGGGATGCGTCACCTACCTCGTCGCCGATCGGATCCTGTCCAAGCGGGACCGCCGGACCACCGCGGTTCCACTGGACGAAACAGAGGACCGCTAGCCCGTCGCCGATGCGCCGCAGCCCATCCTCCCGTGAGAGAATGGACCCCATGGCGCGTGGTGACGGAATGCTTTCTCATGATCTCTTGCCCAACGAAAAGGGTCCGCAGGACGAATGCGGTGTCTTTGGCGTATGGGCCCCCGGCGAGGACGTCGCCAAGCTGGCGTACTACGGGCTCTACGCCCTGCAGCACCGCGGACAGGAATCCGCGGGCATCGCGACGTCCGACGGCCAGCGCATCAACGTCTATAAGGACATGGGCCTGGTCTCCCAGGTGTTCGACGAGAACACGCTGAACTCGATGACCGGCCACATCGCCGTCGGCCACTGCCGCTACTCCACCACCGGTGCCAGCCACTGGGCCAACGCGCAGCCGACCCTGGGCGCGACGTCCGAGGGCACGGTCGCCCTCGCCCACAACGGCAACCTGATCAATTCGGCCGAGCTGATGGACATGGTCGTCGCCGAGCAGGGCGCGAAGTTCCGCGGCGAGCTGGCCCAGGGCAACACCACGGACACCGCCCTGGTGACCGCCCTGATGCGCGGCACCGAGGGCAGGTCCCTCGAAGAGACCGCCATGGAGCTGCTTCCCAAGCTGCAGGGCGCCTTCTGCTTTGTGTTTATGAACGAGGGCACGCTCTACGCGGCCCGCGACTCCCACGGCGTTCGTCCACTGGTGCTCGGGCGGCTCGAGCGTGGCTGGGTCGTGGCGTCCGAGCAGTCCGGCCTCGCCACCGTCGGCGCCAGCTACATCCGCGAGATCGAGCCCGGCGAGCTGATCGCCATCGACGAGGACGGGATCCGGTCCCAGCGCTTCAGCCCGGCGACGCCCGCGCACTGCGTCTTCGAATACGTCTATCTGGCCCGCCCGGACGCTTCAATCAACGGCCGGTCCGTCTACGAGTCGCGCGTGGAGATGGGCCGCCAACTGGCCAGGGAGAACAGCGCCGAGGCGGACATCGTTATCCCCGTCCCGGAATCCGGCACCCCAGCCGCGATCGGCTACGCCGAAGAGTCCGGCATTCCGTTCGCCCACGGCTTCGTCAAGAACGCCTACGTCGGGCGCACGTTCATCCAGCCCTCGCAGACCCTTCGCCAACTCGGCATTCGCCTCAAGCTCAACGCCCTGGAGCCGGTGATCAAGGGCAAACGCGTCATCGTGGTGGACGACTCGATCGTCCGAGGGAACACGCAGCGCGCGATTGTCCGCATGCTGCGCGAGGCGGGGGCCACCTCGATCCACGTCAAGATCTCCTCGCCCCCGATCAAGTGGCCCTGCTTCTACGGCATCGACTTCGCCTCCCGCGCGGAGCTGATCGCCAACGGCGCCACCATCGCGGAAATCACCACCTCCATCGGCGCGGACTCCCTGGCCTACATCTCCGACGACGGGATGATCAACGCCACGGAGCAGCCGCGCGAACGCCTCTGCACCGCCTGCTTCACCGGCGAGTACCCCATCGAACTCCCCAGCTCGGACCGGCTTGGCAAGAACCTGCTGGAGCGCTCCGTCGACAGCAGCGACGGCTGCGACCCGGGCCCGGACGCCGAGTTCGAGCCCTCGCTCACGCCCGCCGACAAGACCCCCAGCACCAAGTAAAGGACGCCCGACGCATGACTTCCCCCACGCCAGAGCACCGCACCGGCATCACCTACGCGTCCGCGGGCGTCGACGTCGAAGCCGGCGACCGCGCCGTCGAACTGATGAAGGGCGCGATCAAGGCGACCCACAACGCGTCGGTGCTCGGTGGGGTGGGAGGGTTCGCCGGACTCTACGACGCGTCCCGCCTGCTCGCCTACTCCAAGCCGCTGCTGGCCACGTCCACGGACGGGGTGGGCACCAAGGTGGCCATCGCGCAGGCCATGGACATCCACCACACCATCGGCCACGACCTGGTCGGCATGGTGGTCGACGACATCGTGGTGGTCGGCGCGGAACCGCTGTTCATGACCGACTACATCGCTTGCGGCAAGGTGGTGCCGGAACGCATCGCCGACATCGTCCGCGGCATCGCCGAGGCCTGCACCATCGCGGGCACCGCGCTGGTGGGCGGGGAGACGGCCGAGCACCCCGGGCTTCTGGGCGAGCACGAGTACGACGTGGCGGGCGCCGCCACGGGCGTTGTCGAGGCGGACGCGCTCCTCGGCCCCGAGCGCGTCCGCTCGGGGGACGTGGTCATCGCCATGGCATCCTCCGGCATCCACTCCAACGGCTACTCGCTGGTCCGCCGCGTGATCAACCACGCGGGCTGGGCCCTCGACCGCGAGGTCTCCGAACTCGGGCGCACCCTGGGCGAGGAGCTGCTGGTGCCCACCAAGGTCTACGCGGCCGACTGCCTCGACCTCATCCGCACCCTCAATGTTGATGGCGCCGCTCCCCTGCACGGTTTCAGCCACGTGACGGGCGGCGGCCTCGCGGCCAACCTGGCCCGCGTCCTGCCGCAGGGCCTGATGGCCACGATCGACCGCACAACGTGGGAGCTGCCCGCCATCTTCAAGCTCGTCGCCGAACTCGGTGGCGTGCCGCAGCCCGATCTCGAACGCACCCTGAACCTCGGCGTGGGCATGGTCGCCATCGTGGAGGCGTCCGCGGCGGACGCCGCCCTGGCGCGCCTGAACGAGCGCGGCGTGGCCTCGTGGGTGATGGGCACGGTGTCCGGGATCGACCCGTCCGCCGCGTCCGCGGGGTTGGATTTCGTCCAGGGCGCCAAGGGAGTCGACGGCGGCGCCGTTCTGCTCCGCGGAGCTTACGCCCAGTAGCGAAGCCTACGCCGCGCCGTCGCGGGCTACCGGCCCACCGGCCATGGGAAGCTACGTGCTGGTGGTGTTCGTCTCGCGGATTCCCGCGGGAACCGTGTTCGCCCGCGCCCGCTGGCCGCTCCATGCGACGCTGGTGCGGTTCGATGCGGCCGAGCCCGCCGCGCGGATCCGCCAACGGATCGGTCCGGCGCTGACCGCGCGGGCGGCGTTCGCCGCCACAGTTGGCGGGGACGCGGCCTTCGGGCGCGACGGGAGTGTGCCGGTGTCGCTCCTGGACGCCGACTCGGGGCTCGCCGCCCTGCACGTGGCCGTCCTCGACGCGCTCGGCGACGCCGTGCACCTGCCGGGCGGACGCCACACCAAGGCCGGGTACCGCCCGCACGTGTCGCACACCGTGGGTCGGCTGCACCCGTCGGACACGCTCGCGGTCGACCACGTCGCCCTGGTGGATATGCGGCCCGACGGGGACCCGCGCTGGCGCCGGGTGGTCTTCGTCTGGGACCTCGCGCCGGGCCCTATCCAGGACGCGACCTCCTAGGCGGCAGGAACTCCGGACAGCAATTCCTCGAGCGCGGGCGCAACGCGTGCCCGCCAGAGCCACGTGGCCTTGGCGTCGCCACGCGTGGGGCCTCCATTGATGATGCCAATCTGTTTGCCCGCCCTTTCTGCGTTCAGCACCAGCCGATAGCCGCTCATCACCGCGAGGCTCGAGCCCACGACCAGCAATCCAGTGGACTTATCCTCTAGTTGCTTTACGACGGCTTTCCTCGCGGGAGGCACGCTCTCGCCGAAATAGACGACGTCGGGCTTCAGTTCCACGCTCCCACAGGACAGGCAGCCGACCATGGCGAATTCGTCCACATGTGCCTGGTCGAGGGTGACGTCGCCGTCAGGATTCACGAGTGCGGGATCGAGGCTGATGCGCTCCACGTAACCGGGGTTCGCCTCGGCCAAGCGGGCGTCCAAGTCCGCGCGCTCCTCGACGAAGCCGCAGCTGAGGCACATCACGGTGTCCAGGTCCCCGTGCAGCGGGACGACCATCTGGGATCCTCCGCGGACGTGCAGGCCGTCGACGTTCTGTGTTACCACACCGCTGAGCACCCCCCGCCGCTCCAACTCGGCGACCGCGTGGTGCGCCGAGTTGGGTTCGGACCTGGCCATCTGGCGCCAGCCGACGTAGCTGCGGGCCCAGTACCGGTGACGCGCCGCGGGGTCGTGCTTGAACTCCTGGTACGTCATGGGCCTGTGCCGGCGCAACGAGCCGTTGGGCCCCCGGTAGTCGGGTATCCCTGAGTCGGTGGACACGCCTGCGCCGGTCAGGAGGAGCACCGGTCCGGCCAAGAGCATGGAGGAGATTCCCGCCAGGGCCGTTGCCGGATCCTGGGGCTGCGCCGTCTCGTCCACCACACGCTCGATGGAGCGGATGGCGGCGCGATGCGCGTTGGCGATGGGAAGATCCGTGAAGTCCACGCTGAGTGTGTGCGTGCGTGATCAGCCGATGCGGCGCTGATCGTCCTCGTCGTCGTCATCCGAGTACTTGTCGCCGTAGTCCGAGTAGTCCGGCTCAAACGGTTCTTCGACATGCGTGGCTGGAGCACCGGCGTGACCGCGGGTGTTTCCGAGCTCGCGTTGGAGGGCAGACAAGTCAGTGGCCGGGGAATAATACTTGATATCCCTGGCCTGCCGAGTTGCTTTTGCCTTCTGACGGCCGCGCCCCATGGCGTGACCCCCTTTTTCGGTAGATCCGGAGGTGGTCCACCCCTTGCAAGGTAGAGGCCCCGGAATATGCGACTGATTCTTTCGTGCTTCTAGGTTAACATGATTCGGCCCCAATCGCCGTCTCCGGCACCTCTCCGGGTGGCGCGCCGGCGGCGGCTAGAGTTGAACCCAAATGCCCCCTACGACACATTCAGGACAGGGAACCGACGTGAACGAGCAAGAGGCGCCGGAACCCTCGCCATACCAACCCGCGCGATCAGCCGAGACACAGGTGCGCCGCCGCCGCGGCACGTCCCCGTTCTGGGTGGTTCTCGGCGCCGCCGGAATCATTCTGATGCTGGTCTACGGGGCGGGAAAACTGATGGACACGGCCTCCCCCGACGCCGCCCCGGCGACCGAGGTCTCGCGGGACACGGACCCAGGAATCGACGGGATCATCGCCCGCGACGCGCCGGCCTCCCAGTTTGTCGCCGGGGACTGCCTCACGGACTTCGAGGGGCCGCTGGACCGGGCCACGATCGTCACCTGCCGCACCCCCCACACCGCCCAGCTCATCGGGATAGCGCGACTGGACGACACCCCCTACCCGGGAGACGCCCGCACGGCGACCAAGGCCGAGGCGGCGTGCAAGGCCATCCGCCTCGACCCCGCCGCGTTGTCCGAGGGCGCGTGGACCTACGAATTCAGCAGTCCCTCGCAGGGCACGTGGGCAGCGGGCGACAGGAACGTCGCGTGCTTCCTCACCCTCACCGAGGGAACCGTGGGACGCTCCATGCTGCCGGCGGCATCCGGAACGGCCTAGGCCCGCTCCGGACGGGCCCGCTCCGGCTAGCGCCGGACCACCGTCAGCCCCTTGCCGTCCGCCACGTCCACGAGAACCCCGTCGCCGTCGGCAATCGTGCCGGAGAGCAGCTCCTTGGCCAGCCGGTCGCCGATCTCCCGCTGCACCAGGCGCCGGAGCGGGCGCGCGCCGAACGCGGGATCGTACCCGGTCAGCGCCAGCCAGTCCCGCGCGGCCTCCGTCACCGTCAGCGCCAGCCGGCGGGCCGCCAGGCGACGGCCGAGCGCGTCGACCTGCAGGTTGACGATGCTTCCGAGCTGCTCCAGGGACAGCGGGTCGAAAATCACCACGTCGTCCAGCCGGTTCAGGAACTCGGGCTTGAACGCTGAGTGGACGAGTCCCATCACGGCCGCCCGCTTGCTCTCCTCGTCCAGCGTGGGGTCCACGAGGAACTGCGATCCCAGGTTCGACGTCAGGACCAGGATCACGTTGCGGAAGTCTACGGTGCGCCCCTGGCCGTCGGTCAGGCGGCCGTCGTCGAGCACCTGGAGCAGGATGTCGAACACCTCCGGGTGCGCCTTCTCCACCTCGTCGAGCAGGACGACGGAGTAGGGCCGGCGGCGGACGGCCTCCGTCAGCTGGCCGCCCTCCTCGTACCCGACGTAGCCCGGGGGCGCCCCGACCAGCCTCGCGACGGAGTGCTTCTCCGAGTACTCGGACATGTCGATCCGGACCATCGCCCGGTCGTCGTCGAAGAGGAAGTCCGCCAGAGCCTTCGCGAGTTCCGTCTTGCCGACGCCCGTGGGCCCCAGGAACAGGAAGGACCCCGTGGGACGGTCGGGATCAGATATGCCCGCGCGGGCCCTCCGGACGGCGTCGGAGACCGCGCCGACCGCCTTCTCCTGGCCGATCAGGCGCTTGCCCAAAAACTCCTCCATGCGCAGCAGCTTCTGGCCCTCGCCCTGCAGCATTCGGCCGGCGGGGATGCCGGTCCAGGCCGAGATGACCTCGGCGATGTCGTCCGCCGTGACCTCCTCGGACACCATCGACTCCAGCCCGCCCTCCTCCTGCTCCGCCGCCTGCGCCTCGTCCAGCTGGCGCTGCAGGTCCGGGATCTCCCCGTAGAGCAGCCGGGAGGCCCGTTCCAGGTCGCCCTCGCGCTGGAACATCTCCGCGTGCGACCGCAGCTCGTCCAGTCGGACCTTGAGGTCGCCCACCCGGTTCAGGCCGGCCTTCTCCGCCTCCCACCGGGCGTTCAGCGCGTCGAGGGCCTCCTTCTTGTCGGCCATGTCCGCGCGTAGGGCCGCGAGCCTCTCGATCGAGGCCGCGTCCGACTCCCCCTCCAGAGCCAGTTCCTCCATCTTCAGCCGGTCGACGGACCGGCGCAGCTCGTCGATCTCCTCCGGCGCCGAGTCGATCTCCATGCGCAGCCGCGACGCCGCCTCGTCCACCAGGTCGATCGCCTTGTCCGGAAGCTGGCGCCCGGAAATGTAGCGCTTGGACAGCGTTGCGGCTGCCACCAGCGCCGAGTCGCCGATGGAGACCTTGTGGTGCGCCTCGTAGCGCTCCTTCAACCCGCGCAGGATGCCGATGGTGTCCTCGACGGACGGCTCGCCGACGTAGACCTGCTGGAAGCGGCGCTCGAGGGCCGCGTCCTTTTCGATGTTCTCCCTGTATTCGTCCAGGGTGGTGGCGCCGATGAGCCGGAGTTCGCCGCGGGCCAGCATGGGCTTGAGCATGTTGCCGGCGTCCATGGCCCCCTCCGAGGCCCCCGCGCCGACGACGGTGTGGATCTCGTCGATGAACGTCACGATCTGTCCATTGGAGCCCTTGATCTCTTCGAGGACGGCCTTCAGCCGCTCCTCGAACTCGCCGCGGTACTTGGCGCCGGCGATCATGGACCCCAGGTCCAGCGCCACCAACGTCTTGCCGCGCAGGGATTCCGGCACGTCCCCCGCCACCATCCGCTGGGCAAGGCCCTCGACGACGGCCGTCTTGCCGACGCCGGGCTCGCCGATGAGCACCGGGTTGTTCTTGGTGCGCCGGGAAAGCACCTGGACCACCCGGCGGATCTCGCCGTCGCGCCCAATCACTGGATCCAATTTCCCGGAGCGGGCGATGGCCGTGAGGTCGGTGCCGTACTTCTCAAGAGCCTGGAACGTGTTCTCGGGATCGGGGCTGTCGACCTTCCGGTCGCCCCGGATCCCCGGCAGGGCGGCCAGCAGGGCCTCGGGCGTGGCCCCGGCGTCGCGCAGCACCGATCCGGCCTTCCCCGTGTCCGCGGCGAGTCCCAGCAGCAGGTGCTCCGTGGACAGGAAGGTGTCCCCATACCGCTCCGCTGCCTGCTGCGCGGCGGTGATGACCTGAAGGATCCCGCGGGAGTACTGCGCCTGCGCCACGGAGGACCCGGACGACGCCGGGAGGGCCTTGATCGCGGCGCTCGCCTGCACGGAGACGGCGTCGGGATCGACGCCGGTGGCCCTCAGCAAGGCCACGGCGATGGATTCGCGCTTGTCGACCAGCGCCTTGAGCAGGTGCGCGGGTTCGACCTGCGGGTTTCCCGCCGTGGAGGCGTTCATGCCTGCGGCGGAGAGTGCCTCCTGGCTTTGGGTGGTGAATTTGGCGTCCACGACGGGTCCTTCCTCTGCTCGGGTCATCCATTCAGACTTGAGTCTACTCCACTCAACTTTGGACTGATGGGGATTATTCCGGAGGCGGAATGCGTCGCCGGCGTCAGCCGGCCGCGGCCGCCTCGAGGACGGCCAGATCGAACTTGCGCATGGGCATAAACGCTTCGACCACCCGGCGGGCGACCTCCGGGTCCCCGCCGCCGAGGAGTTCGGACAGCCTGTGCGGCACAACCTGCCAGGACACGCCGAAGCGGTCGGTCAGCCAACCACACTGGCCCTCCGCCCCGCCAGCCGTCAGCGCGTCCCAGTAGCGGTCGATCTCCTCTTGCGAATCGCACACGATCTGAAAGGAGACGGCTTCGTTGAAGACGTTCGCCGGACCGCCGTTGAGCGCCACAAACGAGCGTCCGTTGAGTTCGAAGTTCACCGTCATCGGCTCACCGCCCTCGGGCCCCGAAGACTGGCCGAGGATCCGCGAATTCGGGAAGAGCCGCGTGTAGTACATGGCGGCCTCCAGGCCCCTGCCGTCGAACCACAGGCAGTTAACGATGTCTTGCATTGGAGAGCCTTTCCGGAACCCCTCCTGGCCGCCGGCGGAACCGGCGGCCCGGGGGAAACAATGGGTCGCTGCGCGGCTTTTCAGCGCGACGCTTCATCCACAATGTACCCAATGCCGGGCACGCGCCAGACCGGCGGCCGGGGTTTCCTCGGCCCGCGTTCGCCTAGCGGTGGCGCGGCGCCCAGGCGGGCGCCCCGAACGGCGCCCCGGACGAGGGGATGATCTCCTTGCCCAGCGGAACCAGGGAGACGGGGATCAGCTTGAGGTTGGCGATGCCCAGCGGGATGCCGATGATGCTCACGAACATGGGGATCGCCGTCAACACGTGCCCGATCGCGATCCACAGCCCGGCAACCAGGATCCAGATCACGTTGCCGACGGTTGAGAGGGCGCCGGTCCGGCCGCCGCGGTCCACGATGGTGCGGCCGAACGGCCACAGCGCGTAGCTGGCGATGCGGAAGGAGGCGATGCCGAAGGGGATGGTGACGATCAGCAGGCAGCACACGATCCCGGCGAGGAAATAGCCCAGCGCCAACCAGATTCCACCGAACACGAGCCAGATGATATTCAGGGCGATTGCTAGTGGTCCGTTCATAAATCCATCCTCGCGCATGCGCGGCCGACCCGCCATCGGGGATTCCCCCCATTTAATGGACATAATGGGTACATGACCTCGACAAACCGGTTCGCCACCAGCGCCGCCTCGGTCCGCCGCACAACACCCGCCACCCGTCGGGCCCTCCCCGCCGCGATGGCCGGGATCCTGCTGGCCTCGTCGCTGGCGGCCTGCAGCCAGCAGGCCCCGGACCCGTCACCGGCCGCGCAGGCGTTGGCCCAGGGCCTCCAGGCGGCCAACCTCGACGCGGTCCCGCTGACGGATGGCTCCGGCACGGAGGCGACCGAGGCGCTGCTCGCCGCCTACGGTTCCCTTGCGGACATGCAGCGGACCGTGGAGGTCCAAGCGGTCGCCCTGGACGAGACGGCGGACGACGGCCCGGCCACCGCGACGGCCACGCTGAGGACGGCCTGGGACCTGGACGAATCCGACAACGACTGGTCCTACACCACCTCCGCCACCCTCGAGTACAACGCCGAGGCGGAGTCTTGGCAGACCCGCTTCACGCCGGGGGTCGCCGTCGAGGGACTCCTCGACGGCGAGTCGCTGCGGCTGCGCACCACGGCCGCCCAGCGCGGCGACATCCTCGGTTCGGGCGACTACGTCCTGGTCACCAACCGCGAGGTCCTCCGCATGGGCCTGGACAAGACCCTGCTCGACGGCGAGCCCGCGGCCGCCAGCGCCTCGGCGCTGGCCCGCCTGGTGGACATCGACGAGGCGGACTTCGCCGCGCGGGTCGACGCGGCGGGCGACAAGGCGTTTGTGGAGGCGATCGTCCTGCGCGACGACGAATCGCTCGAGATCTCCGACGCGGATCTCGCGGTTATCCCCGGCGCGCGCGCCATTCCCGACGAGTTGCCGCTCGCCCCGACGAGGACCTTTGCCCGGGCCGTGCTGGGAACCGTCGGCGAAGCCACCGCAGAACTCGTCGAGAAGTCGGACGGCCGGCTGTCGGCGGGCGACGCGACGGGGCTCTCCGGCCTCCAGGCCACCTACGACGAGCGCCTCGCCGGGCGCAAGGGGCTTTCGGTCTGGACCGTTCCGGCCGACGCCGGGGAGGGCGCCGAAGGCTCGGCGTCCGGCGCGGCCTCCGACGGAGCCGGCGAGGGCCAGGCCGAGGAGCCGCGCGAACTCTTCAGCCTCGCGCCCGTGGACGGCGACGCCATCCACACAACGCTCGACGCGCCGCTTCAGCGCGTGGCCGAGGGGATCGTCTCGGAGACCGATTCACCCAGCGGGATCGTGGCGCTGAGGCCCTCGGACGGTTCGGTGCTCGCGGCCGCCAGCGGACCGGACAGCAACTCCTACAACACGGCGATGATCGGGCGCTACGCCCCGGGATCGACGTTCAAGGTGGTCTCCGCGCTCGCCATGCTGCGCTCGGGGTACACGCCCCAGAGCAAGGTGCAGTGCCCGCAGACCACCGTGCTCGACGGGCGCACGTTCAAGAACTACACGGGCTACCCGGCCGCCGGGTTGGGCACCATCACCCTGTCCGAGGCCATCGCGCAGTCGTGCAACACCGTCTTCATCCGCGCCAGCGAGAAGGTGGACATGTCGACCGTTTCCGAAGCCGCCGGGTCGCTGGGCCTGGCGCCGGAACCCGCCGCCGGGGCCCCCGCCTTCCTCGGTTCCGTGCCGTCGGACTCCACCGGAACCGAACATGCGGCGAACATGATCGGCCAAGGGGTGGTCGAGTCCTCGGTCCTCGGCATGGCCACGGTCGCCGCGTCGGTGGCCAAGGGGTCCACGGTGTCCCCACACATCGTGGCGGACCCGGAGCCCGGGGCGGGGGCCAAGCCCTCCACCCCGCTGACCGAGGCCGAGGCGAAGCAGCTGCTGGCGATGATGGGCGGAACCGTGGACCACGGCACCGTCACCGAGCTCCAGGACGTCCCGGGACCGGCCGTCGCCGCGAAGACCGGCACCGCCGAGTACGGGGACGGCAAGGAGGACCTTCGGCACACGTGGGTCATCGCCATTCAGGGCGATCTCGCTGTCGCCGCGTTCGTGGAAACCGGCTTCTCCGGTGCGGAAACGGGCGGCCCCCTCATCAAGGAGTTCCTGACCCGGGCGAACGCCCTCACCGCCGCGGGCGACTAATCTTGATGCAATGGATATCCACGACCACAAACCACCCCAAAGCGGCCGCGCCGTCGACGACCTGAGCTATTACCGCACGGAGCCGGTGTCGTTCGTTCGGCGCGGAACGCGGCTGCACGGCAAGCGCCAGGAGGCGTGGGAACGGCAATCGGGCAAGTTCCTGCTGGAGGTCCCGCGCCACCACGCGGACACGTCCGTGCGCGAGGACTTCGGCTTCGATGCCGCCGAGTCGTTCGGCCGCATCGCGCCGCTGACGGTTGAAATCGGCTCGGGTCTGGGCGAGGCCGTCGCCGACGCCGCCGAGCGTCACCCCGAGCGCGATTTCCTGGCCGTGGAGGTCTACCGTCCCGGACTGGCCCAGCTGATGGTGCGGATCGAGCAGAAGGGCCTGACCAACGTGCGGGCCGTCCAGGCCAACGCCCCCGAGGTGCTCGACGTGATGCTCCGCCCGGGGTCGGTGGACGAGCTGTGGGTGTTTTTTCCGGACCCTTGGCACAAGGTCCGGCACCACAAGCGCCGCCTGGTCAAGGGTGCCTTCGCGGACAAGGCAGCCCGGGTGCTGGCGCCCGAGGGGACGTGGCGGCTGGCCACGGACTGGTCCAACTACGCGGAGCAGATGCGGGCCACCCTGGACGCGTCCGCGGACTTCGAGAACCTGCATACCGGGCTCGGCGGCGGGCCTGGCGGGCCCCTGACACGAGTGCGCCGCGGCGGACTCGAGGGCCACGAGGCGGAGCCGGACTTCACCGACGAGACGGGCGGCTGGGCCCCCCGCTTCGACGAGCGCGTCCTCACCAGTTTCGAGGGCAAGGCGCTCAAGGCCGGGCGGCTGGTGTTCGACCTGGCCTACCGGCGCAGGGCGTAGCCGCACCCCGCCCCTACGGGCGGTCCCCGGTGTCCGGCGGAAGGGCCGTCGACGCCTCGGGGCCGAACTTCCGCGCGTACGCGCCGAAGAGCGACGGCCAGTCCTTGTCGCTGTCCTCGACGTAGCCGCCCACGGATTCGCGCAGGTTGGCCAGGCAGACATGCCAGCCCGCGCCTTCGCGCGCTCCTCGGCCCTGCTCGTCGAGCGAGGCCGCGAACACCAGGCGGGTGCCGGCGTCGTGCTCCTGGAGGGCGATGCGCAGGGAGTCCGACTCCCACCTGAAGACCAGGCTGCTGCCCGAGTCCACGTCCACCACTTCCCCACGCATCGGGTCCGCGTCCGGGTCCTCCGGGAAGGTGAAGACCAACTCCCGTCCGGGCGTCCACTCGCCGACGATGGTGGCGGGGAACCACTCGCGAAGCCCGTCCCTGGAGGTGACGGCGATCCAGGCGTCCCAGCGGTTGACCGGCAGGTCTATGCCATATGTCAGCACCCAGCGTTTGCCCGCGGGCGCGAAGGTCGCCAGATCCATGGAGTAGCCCGTCATGGCCACAGTCTACGACCGGCAAACCGGGGAGCGCCGCCCCGGCCCGCCGGCTGCGGACCCACCGGTCCGCGGCCCGTTGTGACCAGGGCCAGGTTGCGCAGCGATTGGGTGCCGGGGTCGCGGTAGCCGTAGCTTGACCGGTGCGCGCCGGGCACAAAGCGGGAGGTGTTGTGCCCCGTGACGGGAAGCAGGCCCAGGACGGGCGCGCCGTCCACACCGAATCCGCGGCCGGGCACCAGGGACCGCCCGCTCAGCAGCCGCCCGGCCCGCGCCAGGGAGTCGCTGGTTGCGACGCCCTCGAACACGGCGTCGCCGGCGAGCCCCATCAGGGCGGGGTCCCTCGCCAGGCGGCGCGGCATGCCCGCCGATCCCGTGGTCGCGAGCGCGTGGACCCGGAGCCCGCCGGCGCCGCCCGCCCCGGCCGCCAGTCGCTCGAGCGCGTGGGCGGCGAGGGTGGCGCCGTAGGAGTGGGCCTCGATCACGGTGCGGGGAGAGTCCGGCCGCAGGCGGGCAAAACGCCGTAGGTCGTGTGCCAGGCGTTCCACGGCCGTGCGCGCCGTCCGGTTGAACACGGCCCGCAGCAGTCCCGGCGCGGGATACCCGAGCCAAGCGACGACGGCCGGATTCCGCTCCCCCACCAGACGCTGTTCCAGGAGGAGCTGGCCGGCTTCCCGGACGGTTCCCCACATGGCGGTGGTGGCGCGGATCCCCGCGCCGGAAAGTTGCCAGGTCACATGGGTCGCGGTGTCCAGGTCGCCGACGACGATGGCCGCGAGCGGCTCGGGCCCCTGCAGGTCCAGGTAGAGCAGGCGGCGGCGTGGGATGGCCGGATCCATCGCGGCGGGATTCAGCGCGTGCACAACGCCGTCGATGGCCGCCTTCTTGCGCTGGGGCAGCCCGTCCCGCCTCGACTTGAGGATTTCCAGCCGTGCCTCCGCGGCGTCGCTCACCTCCGCATAGCTCGCTGGGAGGACCATGTTGGACGGGCTCCTAGCGCTGCGGTCGCCAGAGGACAACGGCCTGGCCGCTGCCGCGGGGACGCTTCCCCCGCGCGAGCGGGACAACGTCCCCTCCCGCGCCGGCCGCGAACACGCGGTACAGCTCGGCGTTGCGGCGTCCGGAGCGGGTGGCCTCGAGCTCTTGGGAAAGTTCGGTCACGCGGGAACGCAGGGCGGCCACCTGGTTCTCCAGCTCCAGGATGCGCCGGATGCCCTCCAAGGACACGCCGTCCTTTGAGAGACGCTGGACCTCTCGGAGCAGTTCGACGTCGTGTTGGCTGTAGCGCCGCTGTTTTCCGCGTTGCCGCGACGGGGACACAAGCCCCATCCGGTCGTACTGGCGCAGGGTCTGCGGGTGCATCTCGGCGAGGTCCGCCGCGACGGAGATCACGAAGATCGGCGCAAACCTGTCTGGAACCATGACCGCTACAGCACCGCCTTGGCGGCCAGCCCCGCCCGCGGGTTGGCACCCGCGGTGGCCTCGGCGAACGCCTTGACCGCCGCCTCGGCGTCGGCGCCGAGGTTCTGCGGAACCACGACGTCGATGGTCACCAGCAGGTCCCCGGTGGCCTTGGACGTCTTGACGCCACGGCCCTTCAGGCGCAGGGTGCGGCCGGAGGACGATCCGGCGGGCACCTTGACCTTGACGGTCTCGCCGGTCAGGGTGGGCACCTCCACCTGGCCGCCCAGGGCGGCCTCGGGGAAGCTCACGGGCACGTGGATGCGGATGTTGTTGTCCTCGCGCACGAAGAACGGGTGCGGCCTGACGGCCACCTTCACCAGAAGGTCGCCGTTGCCAGCCGGCCCCCTCTGGCCCTTGCCGCGCACCCGCACGGTCTGTCCGTCCTTGATGCCCGGCGGGATGCGGACGTCCAGGACCTCGCCGCTGGCCTCCCGCAGACCGATGGTGGTGCCGTTGATGGAGCCCGCGAACGAAATGGTGGTGTTGGCCGTGCGGTCGGCCCCCTTCTGGGCGGCCTGCTGGTGGCCCCCGCCGAATCCGCCGCCGCCGAAGAGGTCGGCGAATTCGGGCGGCACCGATCCACCCTGGAACCCTCCCCCGCCGGGGAAGCCTCCGCGTCCCCGCGACGGTCCCGGCCCGCCAAAAAGGTTGCCGAAGATGTCGTCGAATCCCGCGCCCTGTCCCGCGCCGCCGGGACCGCCCGCGGTGAAGCGGGCGCCGGAGCCCATGGCGCGGATGGCGTCGTACTGCTGGCGCTCTTCGGGGTCGGACAGCACCGAGTGCGCCTCGGTGATGTCCTTGAACTTAAGCTCGGACGCGGCGTCCCCGGCGTTGGTGTCCGGGTGGTGCTGGCGCGCGAGCTTCCGGTACGCCTTTTTGATGTCGGCGTCGCTCGCGTCCTTGGAGACGCCGAGAATGGCGTAGAAGTCCTTTTCGGCCCAATCCTGGCTTGCCATCGGGCGCCTCCTTTCAACGTTGTGGGGCGTTTCCGCCGGGACGGGCGGGCCGGGGCTCGCGCCCCGACCCGCCGCACTTGATCTATTCTCCGGTGGAAACGATGACCTGGGCGGCCCGGATCACGCGGTCGCCCTTGCGGTAGCCGGGGCGCAGGACCGCGCCGACGTGGTCGGCGGGCACCTCCGCGTTCGGCTGCTGCATCAGCGCCTCGTGGATCTGCGGGTCGAAGGCCACGCCCGGCTCGGCGATGCGCTCCAAGCCGTGGCCGGCCAGAATCCCGTCGAACTTGTTGGCGATGGCCGCGAACGGCCCGTCCGTGAGGTCGCCGTGCTGGCGTGCCGCGTCCAAGTCGTCCAGCACGGGCAGGAGCCCGGCCAGCACGGACTGGACCGCGAGTTCGCGAACCGCTTCCCTGTCGCGCTCCACGCGCTTGCGGTAGTTCACGTACTCGGCCTGGAGGCGCAGCAGGTCGTTGCGCAACTCGGCCACCACGCTGACGGCCTCGCCCTGCGCCTGGACGTCCTCGGACGACACCTCGTTCAGGATCTTCTCCGCCTGGGCCAGGGCGTCTCCCGAATCGTGGGCCTCGTCGGTCGGCGTGAGGTCCTCGTGGTGCTCGCCCTCCGGCGCCGCTAAGTCCTCCGCCGCGCCGTCCTGGCCGCGGACCTTGCCGGTCTCCGGGTCGATCTTTCGCTTGTCGGTGAAGCGGACGGGCTCTTCGGCGCCGTGCTCTTCCTCGTTGCCGTGGTGCGGCATGGGCACTCCCGCCTTACTTCTTCTCGTCTTCGTCGACAACCTCGGCGTCGACAATGTCCTCTTCGGGAGCGTCGGACGCCCCGCCCGCGGACTCGGTTCCGGGGTTCCCGGCGGGCGCCTCGGACTGGGCCTGGGCGTAGATGGCCTCGCCCAGCTTGGTCTGGGAAGCCTGCAGCTTCTCGTACGCGGCCTTGACCTCGTCGTCGTTGTCCTGGCTTTCCAGCGCCTTCTTGAGGGCGTCGACGTCGGCCTGGACCTCGGTCTTGACGTCCTCGGGCAACTTGTCCTCGTTGTCCTTGATGAGCTTGTCCACGGAGTACGCGGTCTGCTCGGCGTGGTTGCGGGTCTCCGCGGCCTCGCGGCGCTTCTTGTCCTCCGCGGCGTGCTCCTCGGCCTCGCGCACCATGCGGTCGATGTCGTCCTTGGACAGGCTCGAGCCGCCGGTGATCGTCATCGACTGCTCGGTCCCGGTGCCCTTGTCCTTGGCGGACACGTGGACGATGCCGTTGGCGTCGATGTCGAAGGTGACCTCGACCTGGGGAATGCCGCGCGGTGCCGGCGCGATGCCGGTCAGCTCGAACGTGCCCAGCGGCTTGTTGTCGCGGGTGAACTCGCGCTCGCCCTGGAACACCTGGATGGAGACGGACGGCTGGTTGTCGTCCGCGGTGGTGAAGGTCTCGCTGCGCTTGGTCGGGATGGCCGTGTTGCGCTCGATGAGCTTGGTCATGACCCCGCCCTTGGTCTCGATGCCCAGGGACAGCGGAGTGACGTCGATCAGGAGGACGTCCTTGCGCTCGCCCTTGAGGACGCCGGCCTGGAGCGCGGCGCCGACGGCGACGACCTCGTCCGGGTTGACGCCCTTGTTGGGCTCCTTGCCGGCGAGCTCCTTGACCAGGTCGACGACGGCCGGCATGCGGGTGGAGCCGCCGACGAGGATGACGTGAGCGATGTCCGCGACGTTGACGCCGGCCTCCGCGATGACGTCCTTGAACGGCTTGCGGGTGCGCTCGAGCAGGTCCTTGGTGAGGTCCTGGAACTTGGCGCGGGACAGGTGCTCGTCCAGGTGGACCGGGCCCTCGGGAGTCACGGAGAGGTACTGCAGCGAGATGTTGGTGCTGGTCGCCGAGGACAGTTCCTTCTTCGCCTGTTCCGCGGCCTCCTTGAGGCGCTGGAGGGCGATCTTGTCCTTGGAGAGGTCTGCGCCCTTGGACTTGGCCTGTGCCAGCAGCCAGTCGACGACGCGCTGGTCCCAGTCGTCTCCGCCGAGGCGGTTGTCGCCGGCGGTGGAGCGGACCTGGATGGTGGAGAAGTCGTCCTCGTCCTTGCCCACCTCGAGCAGGGAGACGTCGAACGTGCCGCCGCCGAGGTCGAACACCAGGATGAGCTCGTCTTCCTTGCCCTTGTCGAGGCCGTAGGCCAGCGCGGCGGCCGTCGGCTCGTTGACGATGCGCAGGACGTTCAGGCCGGCGATCTCGCCGGCCTCCTTCGTGGCCTGGCGCTCGGCGTCGTTGAAGTAGGCCGGGACGGTCACCACGGCGTCGGTGACCTTCTCGCCCAGGTACGACTCGGCGTCGTGCTTGAGCTTCATCAGGACGCGCGCGGAGATTTCTTGCGCCGTGTACTTCTTGTCGTCGATGTCGACGGACCAGTCGGTACCCATGTGGCGCTTGACGGACGCGATGGTGCGCTCGATGTTGTTGACGGCCTGGCGCTTGGCGATTTCGCCGACCAGGACCTCGCCGGACTTGGAGAACGCGACCACCGAGGGGGTGGTGCGTGCGCCCTCCGCGTTGGCGATGACGGTGGGCTCGCCGCCCTCCAGAACGGAGACGACAGAGTTTGTGGTTCCGAGGTCGATGCCTACGGCACGTGACATGGTGTTTCCTTCTTTCCTTGGAAAACTGGGGTGTGTCGGCTGAGCGAAACTGCAGCTTGAGCGTTCTGGACTCAAGTCTACGCGGGCCGAAAACGATGTCAATTCAGAGTTGAGCCTATCCGGCTCAACTTGGTTCGCGCGGCCGCGAATCGCCGGTGGTCCCCCTCCCGTTGTCCCCGGAATGTCGGGCTTCCCGCGCGGTAACGTCTGCGGTGTTCGCCCTCAGCGAGCACGGCGCCTAGCGGGCCCGGCCCGGCCGTCGGCGCTGCGCAGGGGGGCGGAGCGATCCCGTTGACCCAATCGTCGACGACCCGTAACGGCACCGCCACATTCGGCACCTACTGTCCCAGCATGGAATCCTTTCGAGCACCGAGCCCCCGGACGGACGCACCGGCCGGACCCGGGGCCGGGTCCGCGTGATCGACCGCGTCGACCCGTTCATCGGGAGCGAAGCCACCGATCTGCCGGAGCCCTCGGGGCTCGCGGCAAGCTGGTGGTGGCCGAAGCCCCAGATCGGCAACACCCATCCCGGGGCCACCTATCCGCTGGGAATGGTCTCCGCGACCGCCTACTCCGGCGCCTACCCCACGGGGTACGGCCGCTACGACCTGAGCACCGAGGGTGTGCCCCCGGCGCTGTTCGGTTCCAACGCGGCGTCCGGCTTCACGCACTTCCAGCAGTCCGGAACCGGAGCCATCCGCAAGTACTACAACTACTTCCGAGTGTCTCCCATGCTCGGACCGCTCGACGACCTGGGGACGCGGTGGGAACTGCAGGAGGAGGAGGCCCGGCCGGGCTACTACGCCACCACGCTGGACTCCGGCATCAGGTGCGAACTGACCGCGGGCCCCAAGAGCGTGGTCCACCGCTACACCTTTCCGCGCCACCGGGACGCCCGCCTGGTCATCGACTTCTCGTTGGGCGGGCTAGGAATCCCGTTCGGCAGCACCGTGCCCCTGCGGGCCGCGCTCGAGTCCTGCTCACCCGGCGTCGCGCGCGGCGAGATCACCGTGGAGGGCACGCCGCTGGCCGTGCACATGGAGTGCGACGCCGACCAGTGGCGCCAGATGCTCTGGTACGACCGCCGCCTGATGCCGGGCGGGAAGCGGCTGGACTTCGACCACATTCGGCCCACCACGCTGCGCCCCTTCGGACTGATGTGGGCCGGGCCCGCGGAGCCGGGACGGACCATCGAGCTGCGCATGGGATTCTCGCTCCGCGGCGTGGAGCAGGCGCGCGAAAACCTGGAGCGGGACTGCGGCACGGAACGCGAGGCGTTCGAGCTGCGCCGAAGCCGGACCACCGGCGACTGGGCGGCCCACCTGGGCCGCGTCGCCGTGGACACCCCGTCGCGGGAGCGCCAGACGGTGTTCTCCACCGCCCTGTACCACTCGCTCATCAAACCGTGCCTGGCCCCGGACGAAAGTCCCTTCTGGCCGACCGACGGCGCGTTCGCGTTCGACATCTGCACCATGTGGGACATCTACCGCACGCAACTGCCGCTCCTGACCACTCTCTTGCCGGACAAGGCCGTGGAGCTGGGCAACGCCCTCCTGACCATCTGCGAGGAGGAGGGCAACTTCCCGATCGGATACCGGATGGCGCGCGGAAGCGACCGTTTTGCGCGGCAGGCCAGCGCCTTGGCGCACACGTACCTGGCAGACCTGTGCAGGCTCGAGCTGCCTGGCATCGACTGGGACTGGGCACTGGTCCACATGCACAATGACCTGCGCCGCACGTACGGGGAAGACTTCCTGCTGACCGGCACGACCCATCCCATCAGCCACACGCTGGACCTTTCGCTCGGCTACTGGTGCTCGGCGCACATCGCCCGTCACGTCGGCGACCCCGCCCTCGCCGGCGACCTCGACGCGCTGGCCGGCCGCTGGCCCAACGCCTACGATCCGACCACCGGGCTGTTGCGTGACTCGACCTTCTACGAGGGCGGGCCCTGGAACTACTCGTTCCGGCTGATGCAGGACATGGCGGCCCGCATCTCCCTCGCCGGAGGCGACGAGGCGTTCGTCGGGCTCCTGGACCGGTTCTTCGGCTTCGGCGCCAAACCCGTGCGCCAGCCCGGGGTCGCGCCGGGCGAGCTGGAGATGCTCGACGGCTACGGGCTGGGCCGCTTCGAGGGGATGAACAACGAACCGGACATGGACGCCCCCTGGGCCTACCAGTACGCCGGGCGCCCGGACCGGACCGCCGACGTCGTCCACGCCGCGGTGCACCAGCAGTTCGGCACCGGTCGCGGCGGGCTGCCCGGCAACGACGACTCCGGGGGCCTCAGCTCCTGGTACGTCTGGGCGTCCCTGGGCCTGTTTCCGGTCGCGGGACAGGGACTGTTCCTGCTCAACACGCCCTCGTACTCCGAGTCCACGGTCCAGGTGGGCGACGAGGAGCTGACCATCGCCACCCGCGGCTTCACCGAACCGCGGCCCGGCGGGCGCGCACAGTACGTGCAGTCGGTCGAGTTCAACGGGCAGCCGCTCGAACGGAGCTGGCTGCTCGGCAAGGAACTCCACCGTGGCGGCCGGCTCGTTATGGAGCTCGGCAGCGAACCGGGGCCCTGGGGCCGTGACCGGCGACCGCCGTCGGCATCCATTCCCCGCTCCCCACGAAACCCGATCCAGGAGGCATCATCGTGAAATCCAACCCCATGCGCCGGCTCGTCATCGTTGTCCGTGCCGATCCCGTCATCTGCGGCCACTCCGGGGAGGGCCGCAACCTGGCGGAGGCCGCCCTGACCCAAGGCTTCGACGAAGTCAGGATAGTTACCTGGCCCATCGACCGACTCAGGGACACCGGGCTTCCGCTCAAGCCGCTCGAGGGCGTCCTTCCCTACAGCGACGGCATCGTCGTGGAGCGGCCGGAGCCGGTCGGCGACTATAAGGTTCCCGACGGACGCTACCTGGCCGGCCTGGTGGGACGCCTCGTCGAACTGTTCACCGACGGCGTCCCCACGGTCTGCATGTCGCTCTACCTCAGCCCGCACACGCTCGCGGTCACGGAGGCCGTGCGCGTGGCACGGTCCACGGGGCTGCCGGTCAACGTGACGACCATCGCCGAGGCCGTCGGCTCCGACATCACCAACGTGGTCCGGGCCTGCGCCGACGAGGGCCGGTTCGGCGCCGCGGCACACGTGCTGTCCAGCTATCTGGCCCAGGACCACTGCGTCGCCGTGTCCGAGTACACGCGCGATCTGGTGGTCGCCTCGGCCGCGGAGATCGACGAGCTCCACGGCACCCGGTTCGCGGACCAGTTGCGCCGACGCGTCGGCATCTCCTACCCCGCCATCGACGCCTCCGCCTACCTCGACCTGGATCAGCTGCGGCTGCGCGACGCCTTGGACCGCCGGGGGCTTTCGCGCGACGGCTACGTCCTCTATCTCTCCAGGTTGGCGCGCGCGAAGGGCGTCGACGATCTCATCAACGGCTTCGCCGCCAGCCGGGCGTCGGCGGGGCTGAAGCTGGTCATCGCCGGGCGCGGACCCGAGGCGGCCGAACTGCGCGAGCAGGCGGCGGCCTCGACGGCCGCCGCGAACATCGTGTTCCTGGACGACGTCGACGACGCCGAGAAGCCCTACCTGATGGCGGGCTGCGCGGCCTTTGTGCTGCCCAGCAAGCCGCGCCCCGAGTTTGTCGAGACGTTCGGCATCGCGCTTGTCGAAAAGATGTTGGCCGGTGGCGGGCCGGTGGTCACCGCCGACACGGGCGGCATCCGGGAGGCCGTCGGCGAGTTCGCCACCTTCGTTCCGGTCGACGATCCCGGCGCCATCTCCAAGGCAATCGACCGCGCGGTCCTCGAGACGGACGTGGAGGAACGCCTGCGGCTCGAGGCGGGGGCACGCGAATACGCCATGCAGTTCGACCGCGCCGCCGTCTTCGAACGGCTCTTCTCGCGGCTCGCGCAAGAGCCCGTGGGAGTCGACGCCGGATAGCCGCGGCGTCCGGCCACACGCTACAGGCCCGTCGGAGGGTGGTCCGGCGGGCCTGAAGTGTGCTCGGGATGAGCGCGAGCGGGCATTTCACTTAATTTGTTATAGAAGCAAACCTCAAGCAAAACCTTTACAAAAAATGTTCTTATGGGTAACTTCTTGATCACGAACGGCATCGGAAGTACCTTTGCCGCCTGCACTCGAGAAAGGTTTTCCGATGGGAAAGCACCACCTGGGGCTCGGCATCGCAGCCGTCGCCGCACTCGCAACCTCGCTGGCGGCCGGCGTCCCGGCACAAGCCGCTCCCTCCGGCCAGGCCGGGGTCGTCAGCCACACCGTCGCGGCCTCCGAGAAGGCCGACGGCTACTGGACCGCGGAACGCATGCGCAACGCGGTGCCCGGCGACGTACTGGCCCAGGAGTCCCTGGCCGGCATTGCGGTGACCGCTCCCGAGCGGGTCGCCAAGGGCCTGGAGCAGCGTGTTGCGGGCATCAAGGGCAAGGCTGCCAAGGGCAAGCCGGTCCTGCACGCATCTGAAGAGCCGGTCGCCCACGTGGGCAAGGTCTTCTTCACGCTGGGCGGGCAAAACTACGTCTGCTCGGGCAACTCCGTCTCCGCCGACAACGAGAGCACCGTCTCCACCGCGGGGCACTGCCTCAACTCCGGTCCCGGCGCGTTCGCAACCAACTTCACGTTTGTCCCCGCCTACGAGAACGGAGAGGCACCCTACGGCCAATGGGAGGCCGAATCCCTTTACGCGCCCACCCAGTGGAGCAGCGCGGGCGACATGACCTACGACACCGGGTTCGCGGTGGTCTCCACCCTCGACGGCGAGACGCTCGCCGAAACGGTGGGCGCATCGGGAGTCCAGTTCAATGCGACCCGCGGCCAGGGATACACGGCCTTCGGCTATCCCGCGGCCCGGCCCTTCGACGGGCAGGAGCTGATCTCCTGCACGGGCACCGCCAGCAACGACCCCTACAACCCGCAGTTCGACTCGCAGGGCATCACGTGCGACATGACGGGAGGCTCGTCCGGCGGGCCGTGGTTCCTGGGCAGCGGCTCCGACGGGTTCCAGAACTCCGTCAACAGCTACGGCTACGGCAGCACTTCAACAACGATGTACGGCCCCTACTGGGGCTCGGTCATCCAAGCGACCTACCAGACGGCGTCCTCCAGCTAAGGTCGGGCCAACCCCCACACAACGGGAAACGGCGGGCGGCACCATGGTGATGGTGCCGCCCGCCGTTGTCTGCGAACGAAGTGTTTGCGCGACGGTGGCGCGCTGGCCTGTTCCGGCTAGTCGCCGGCTCCCGAGGGAGCCGGCGATGGCTTTCGGCCGGACGATGCGACCCGCGCGCCAGCGCCTGCCCTGAAGGGGGCTGGTCCCCCCGAAGGGACTAGTCCTTCTGGTTGGACTGCGGCGCGGTTGCGCGGCGGCTTCCGCGCGAGCGGCCCGTCCGGGCCGCGCCGCTGGCCGCGGCCGCCGCGTTCTGGCCCAGGGCGTCGGCGATGGTGTTGCCCAGTCCCCGGCTCGGTCCGGCCCCTGCGGGACGGTGGGTTCCGACACCCTGCGAGGCCGTGGTGTGGCGGGTTCCCGCGGGACGCCCCCCGGTTGCCCCTGCCGACTTCTGGCCGCCGCGGTTTCCCGTGGAGCCGGACTTCGGCGCCCCCTGGCGACGTGCGACGTCGCGGTCGCCGCGGCCCTCGGAGCGGTTCTCGCCACGGCCACCGCCGGTGGCCGGCCCCCGGGCCGCGTCGCGGCTCCCGGACCGTTCGCCCTGGCGGCCGCCGGAGCGACCGGCACCTTCCGCGGCGGGCTGGCGGGTGCGCCCGGCGCCCCGTCCGCGGCCCGAGCGCTGGGCGCCCGTGCCGGCGTCGCTTGCTCCACGGGTGCGGCGCTGCGGCGCTGCGGCCTGCGGCTCGACATAGGCCACCTCGGCGGCGCGGGAACCGACCACGGCGGCCACGGCCTCGGAGTCCGGCGTGACGGATTCGAACGGAACCTTCAGGCCCGCGGCGCGGAGCAACGAACGGACGTCGCCCTGCTGGTCCGGCGTCGCGATGGTCACTACGGTGCCGTCGCTGCCGGCGCGCGCCGTGCGGCCGGAGCGGTGCAGGTATGCCTTGTGCTCCGCCGGCGGGTCGATGTGGACGACCAGCTCGACGCCGTCCACGTGGACGCCGCGGGCCGCGACGTCCGTGGCGACGAGGACGCGGGCGTCCCCGCCGGAGAATGCCGCCAGGTTGCGGTCGCGGGCGTTCTGCGACAGGTTGCCGTGGAGGTCGACGGCCGGAACACCGGACTTCGAGAGCCACACGGCCATCTTCTTGGCGTGGTGCTTGGTGCGCATGAACATGATGCGGCGGCCGCTACCCGAGGCGAGCTCGCGGACAAGCTCCTTCTTCAGGTCGGCGTCGACGAGGAACACGTGGTGCTCCATGGTGTTCACCGCGGCCTGTGGCGCGTCCACGGAGTGGGTCACCGGGTTGTCGAGGTAGCGCTGGACCAGCTTGTCCACGCCGTTGTCCAGGGTCGCGGAGAACAGCATGTGCTGGATGCCGCGCGGGGCCCTGTCCAGGATGCGCTTGACGACCGGCAGGAAGCCGAGGTCGGCCATGTGGTCCGCCTCGTCGAGCACGGAGACCTCGACCTGCGAGAGGTCGACGCAGCGCTGGTTCAGCAGGTCCTCGAGGCGGCCGGGGCACGCGATGAGGATGTCGACGCCGGCGTTGAGTTCCTTCTCCTGGCGCGACTGGGACACCCCGCCAAAAACGACGGCGGTGCGGAGCTTCGCGGATTCGGCGAGGGGGATGACCACTCGGCTGATCTGTGTGGCGAGCTCGCGCGTCGGAGCCATGATGAGGGCGCGCGGGAAACGGGCGCGGCGCTGCTTGGGGTTGGCCACCAGGCGTGCGACGAGCGGGAGGGAGAAGGCCAGGGTCTTGCCGGAGCCGGTCTGTCCGCGTCCGAGGACGTCCTTGCCGGCCAGGGTGGACGGAAGGGTGGCCTCCTGGATCGGGAAGGCGGATTCGATGCCCTGCGAGGCAAGGACGTAGGCGAGTTCGGCGGGCACGCCGAGGGAAGTGAAGGAAGCGCTCATGGCTGCTTTCGGTCGTTGCTGCGCGCAACCGGGACCGGCGCGCGTTGTCGCCGAAGAAAAGGAATGCCTGGGCCCGTGTTCACAGGCTCCGCCAGACCGCCTCGAGGGGCGGGTGGCCTTCCGCCGCGACGGTGGCGCACTCTTGGTGCGTGCCGCGGCGGGAAAAGGATCAAATCTGTCGACGCATGGTCCCGCCTGCCCGTGCCTGAGGCCGGTTCGGCGGTACCACAAGTCCCAACACTACCAGCAGATGGCTCCGGGGCCCGCATCGGGCCCCGGAGCCTGGTCGGCCGCTAGCCGCGGACGGACGCTTCCTGATCCGCGGCGTCACGGCGCTTGTAGAGCTTGCCCGGCCACCAGATGAACCGGCCGATGTCCAGCGCGAGCGCCGGAACCAGGAGTGAGCGGACCACCAAGGTGTCCAGGAGCACACCGAAGGCGACGATGAATCCCAGCTGCACCAGGAACATGATCGGGATGACCCCCAGCGCCGCGAAGGTGGCCGCGAGGACGATGCCCGCGGACGTGATCACTCCACCCGTGACGGTGAGGCCGCGCAACACGCCCTCCCGCGTGCCGTGCAGCAGCGATTCCTCGCGGACACGGGTCATCAGGAAGATGTTGTAGTCCACCCCCAGCGCCACCAGGAACACGAAGCCGAACAGCGGCACGGAGGGGTCCGCGCCCGAGAAGCCGAAGATCCCGTTGAAGACCAGAGCCGAGACGCCGAGGGCCGTTCCGTAGGAAAGGACCGTGGTGACGATCAACAGCACCGGCGCCACGACGGAGCGCAGGACCAGCATCAGGATCAGCAGGATGGCGCCGAGAATCAGAGGGATGATCTTCACCAGGTCCGCCTGGGCGGTGGCGTTGGTGTCGAGCGAGGTGGCGGTGGACCCTCCCACGAGCGCCTCCGCGTCCATGGCGTGCGTCGCCTCGCGCAGGCCCACCACGGTGGCCTCGGCCTCCGGGGAGTCCGCGGCGTCGGCGAGGGTGACCGAGATCAGGACTCTGCCGTCGACCTCCATGGCCGGCCGCTCCGCTCCCGGGGCGCCGACGCCGGCGGGCCCTCCGTCCTCGGCCTGCACGTAGGCGGACGCGACGCCGTCGACCGCCTCGACGTCGGCCAGCATCGCCTGGGACCCGGCCGCGTCCGTCACGACGAATGCGGGGCTGCCCGTTCCGGCGTCGAAGTGCCGCGCGAGCGCCTGCTGGCCGGCGGCGGACTCGGTCTCGCCCAGCACCAGCTCGCTCTGCGGGACGCCGTTCGCCTTCAGTTGTGTGATGCCGAGGCAGCCGACCACCAGCACGAGCGCGGTCAGCGCCCAGATGGGCCGCGGGTGGCGGCCCACGAAGGAGGAAATTCCGCCCCACAGCCCGACCCTCTTGGCGGCATGCCCCCCCGTGCTCCGCTCCGGGCGCGGCACGAACGGCCAGTAGGCCGCGGGGCCCAACAGCGCCAACGCGGCGGGGAGGAACGTCAGTGCGGCCACCACGGAGAAGACGATGCCGGCCGCGCCGATGGGCCCCAACGCCTTGTTGGAGTTCAGGTCGGAGAACATCAGGCAGAGCAGGCCCACGGTGACGGTTCCGGCCGACGCGAGGATGGGTTCCGCGGCCCCCTTGAGGGCGCTGACGGCCGCCTCGAAGCGTCCCTGCCCCGCGGTCAGCGCCTCCTTGTGGCGCGCGACCATCAGGAGGGCGTAGTCGGTGGCGGCGCCGATGACCAGGATGGACAGGATTCCTTGCCCCTGCCCGTCGAGCTTGATCCAGTCCCACTTGGCCATGTAGTAGACGGCGAGGACGGCGGCGCAGAGGGCCGCGACGGAGGTGAACAGCACAGTGAAGGGCAACAGGAGCGAGCGGTACACGAGGAGCAGGATCACCAGCACGGCCAGCAGGGCGACGCCCAGCAGGATGCCGTCGATGCCGCCGAACGCCTCGACCAGGTCCGCGCTGAACCCAGCGGGACCCGTGACGTAGGCCTGCACCCCGGCCGGCGCGGCCGCGTCGACCAGGCTCCGCAGCTCGTCGACGGCGGTGTCGACGTCGGCCTCCGTGCTCAGGGGGACGAGGTACTCGAGCGCAAGCCCGTCCTCGGAGGGGAAGGGGCCAACCAGTTCGCCCTCGAGCGCCGCGCCGCCGCGGATGTCCTCGGCGAGAGCTTCCGTGTCCACCTCCGCCAGGCCGGCGGCGTCACCGGCCTCAATCAAAACGACGGCCGGTATCGCGTCGGTGCCGGTGAAGCGCTGCTGCCACTCCAGCGCGCGGGTGGCCTCCGCGGACGCGGGCAGGAACGATGCCTGCCCGTTGGTCTGGACCTCGCCCAGCTTGCCGAACGTCGGACCGCCCACGCCGCTGATTCCCAGCCACACGAGCACCAGGACAATCGCGACGAGCGCGCGCCCGGCGGCGCCCTTGGTGCGCGAGGGGCGCCTGGTGGCCGGGGGCTCGACGTCGCGGCGCTCCGCCAGCGTTTTTTGGGGGCCCATGGCCACTCCTCGGTTAGAACGGATAGAAAGGAAACAACTTCCACCAAAGACTAGTTCCATCGTGGAGAAATACCAACCCTGAACTAGACTGTCCGCATGGACCAGACAGCCGCTTTCCGCCTGGTTCGGGGACTGCAGCAGTTTGCGCTGGCCTCGGACCGCTTCATCGACGTGACCGGCGGCCGCAACAAGATGCACCGGACGGACCTGAACGCACTGTCCGCGGTCATGCGGCACGAGACGGCCGGGCAGGCGCCGACGGCCTCGCAGGTCGGGCGCGACCTGCACCTCAGTTCCCCCGCCACGACCGCCATGCTGGACCGGCTGGAACGCTCTGGCCACGTGGTCCGCGAGCGCTCGGAGTCGGACCGCAGGGTGGTCCTGGTCCGGTCCACACCCAAGGCCGCCGAGGACGGGCGCCGCATGTTTGGCCCGATGGCGCGTCTCCTCGGCGCATCTTTCGCGGACTACACCCCCGAAGAGGTCGAGGTCATCTCCCGCTTCCTGGCCGATGCCACCACCGCCATGGAAACCGCCGCGAAAGATCTCGCAACCTAGGGCTACCGGCCCCCAACGCGTCGCCTAGGCTCTTGCCATGAGCGACGAGGTCTACACCCACGGACACCACTCGAGCGTGGTCCGGGCACACGCCCACAGGACCGCCGAGGACTCCGCCCCGCACCTGGCCCCCCTCCTGAAGCCCGGCATGGTGCTGCTGGACGTCGGCTGCGGACCCGGAACCATCACCACGGGCCTCGCCGACCTCGTTGCCGCGCCGGACGGATCGGGCGGCGCCACGGGGCTGGACCGCTCCGAGGACGTCATCGCCGAGGCCAGGCGCCGGGCCTCGGAGGCGGGGGTCGCCAATGTCGCGTTCGAGGCGGGCAACGTCTACGACCTCCCCTTCGAGGACGCCAGCTTCGACGTCGCGCACACCCACCAGGTGCTCCACCACTTGGCCGATCCCGTGGCGGCCCTTCGCGAGATGCGCCGTGTGGTCCGCCCCGGCGGCCTGGTTTCCCTCCGCGAGGCCGACTACTCGGCCATGTCCTGGCATCCCGCGGCGTCGGCCCTGGACGAGTGGTTGCGGGTCTATGACTCCCTGTCCCGATCCAACGGGGCCGAGCCCAACGCCGGGCGCCACCTGCTGGAGTGGACCTTGGCCGCCGGGTTCGAGCCCGGGGACCTCACGCCGTCGGCATCGACGTGGATCTACGCGACGCCGGAGCGGCGTCGGCAGTTCGGGTCCAATTGGGCGGAGCGGGTGCTCCACTCCAACTACGCCGAGCAGGCGCTGGAGGTGGGGCTGGCCAGCCGCGCGGAACTGGACGCCATCGCGCGCGGTTGGCACGAATGGGCGGAAGACCCGTCGGGCGTGTTCCTGATGCCCAGCGTCGAAATCATCGCCGCCGTCCCCGCGGACTAGGGGCGCAGTGGTTAGGGTGTGACCATGACCACTCCTGCCGCCCCCGCCACACCGTCCGCCCCCCACACCGGGGCTACCCGCGACGTGGTGGTCGTCGGCGGCGGCCACAACGGCCTGGTCGCCGCCGCGCTGCTGGCCCGCGCGGGGCTGACCGTGACCGTGCTCGAACGGGCCGGCCACGCGGGAGGGGCCACCGTGTCCGAAGAGGTCTTTCCCGGGGCGCGAATCTCCCGCTACTCCTATCTGGTGAGCCTGTTCCCGCAGGAGCTTCTCGATGAGCTCGGCCTGGACCTCGATCTGGTGCCGCGCCGCTACTCCTCCTATACGCCCGTCCCCGGCACCGCCGCCGGCCTGCTGGTCGACAACCACGACGCCGCCGCCACGGCGGAGTCCTTCGCCTCGGTCGGGGCCGCGGCGGACGCGGACGGCTTGGCGGACCTGCTGAAAGGGACCACGGCGTTGGCGGCCGGGCTGTGGCCGACCGTAATGGGCCCCCTCCCCCGCCGATCCGAGGCCCGTGCCCTCGTGTCCGCGCAACCGGGCGGCGCGGCGGCATGGGACGACTTCGTCGAGCGTCCCCTGGGCCTCGCGATCGAGCGCGGCCTGGAATCGGACGTGGCCCGCGGCGTGGTCATGACGGACGGGCTGATCGGGACGTTCGCGGGGGCGCTGGACGCCTCGCTGGAACAGAACCGCTGCTTCCTGTACCACGTGATCGGCCGGGGAACCGGGGCATGGGACGTGCCCCGCGGAGGCATGGGCGCGTTGTCCGACGCGCTGGAGGACGCCGCGCGTCGCGCAGGCGCCGAGATCGTCACCGCCGCGGAAGTGACCCACGTGGAACCCGGCGGCGGTGTGCGGTACCGCCGCTCCGGCGTCGAACACGAACTGCGGGCCCTTCGCGTTCTTTCCAACGTGGCGCCGTCCGTGCTGTCCAGGCTCGTGGTCGGCGCGGCGGACGCGGAATCCGCCCCCGCGCCGGAGGGCGCGCAGGCCAAGGTCAACCTGCTGCTGTCCCGGCTGCCGCGCCTCAAGGACCCGGCCGTGGCGCCCGAGGCGGCCTTCGGCGGAACGTTCCACGTCAACGAGGGCTATGGGCAGCTGGAGGCGGCCCGCGTGGCGGCGTCCGCCGGGGACATCCCGTGCCCGCTCCCCCTGGAGACCTACTGCCACTCCCTGGCGGACCCCAGCATCCTCAGCCGGGAGCTCCGCGAGTCGGGCCACCACACCATGACCGTGTTCAGCCTGCACACGCCCCACCGGCTGGTGGCCGGGCTGGACCCCGACGAGGCCCGCGACAGGCTGCAGGAAGCGGTCTTGGCGTCGCTTAACTCGGTCTTGGCGGAACCCATTGAGGGTTGCATCGCTCTCGGCCCCGACGGGCAACCCTGCATTGAAACGCGCACCACGGCCGACCTCGAGGAGTCCTTGGGGATGCCCGGTGGCAACATTTTCCACGGGCCGCTCTCGTGGCCCTTCGCCGAGGACGACGAACCGCTCGACACCGCGGCCGAGCGGTGGGGTGTGGCCACGGCATGGGAGGGCATCCTCCTCTGCGGGGCGGGCTCCCGGCGGGGCGGAGGCGTCAGCGGACTGGGCGGTTGGGCCGCCGCGCGCGCGGTACTCGAAGCGCCCTGAGCCCGCCCTAGACTCTTCTGGTGACTCTCTCCCTCTGGCTGTCCCTGCTGGGCGCCTGCGTCCTGATTAGTTTCACGCCCGGCGCGGGCGCCATCAACACCATGACGAACTCGCTCAACGCCGGCTTCCGCCGGTCGATCTGGGGAGTGCTGGGGCAACAGGCCGCGCTGCTGGTGCACGTGGTCATCGTCGCGGCCGGTGTGGGGCTCCTGGTCGCCAGCTCCCCCGTGGCCTTCGCCACCGTCCGCTATGCGGGCGCGGCCTACCTCATTTTTCTCGGCGCGCGGCTCATCATGGCCACGCCGGATGCCGGCGCGGGCGCCCTCGACGTGAGGGGCGGCGAGCCAGCCTGGTCGATGTTCCGCCGCGGCCTCTGGGTGAACCTCCTGAACCCCAAGGCCATCGTCTTCTTCCTGGCCTTCACACCACAGTTCATCCGCCCGGACCAGAACCTGGCGCCGCAGTACGCCGTCTTCATCGCCACGGTGGTGGCCGTCGACATCCTGGTGATGTGGTTCTTCTTCGCGGCCGCGGCCAAGTCGTTCCGGCGCTTCACCCGCGGCGCGCGCGGGCAGCGGATCCTGAACCTCGTGTTCGGCGTCCTGTTCATTTTCGTGGCGGCCCTGTTGGTGCTGATGCACTAGGCCGCCCCAATCTAGACTGTTCCCATGTACCGGATCACCGCCGTCTGCACGGGCAACATCTGCCGCTCCCCCATGGCCGAATTTATGATCCGCCATGCGCTCGACGACGCCGGCGTCACCGACGTCGCTGTCGATTCCGCGGGCACCAGCGACTGGGAGACGGGCAATCCGGTGGATCCCCGCGCGGGCAAGCTCCTCGCCGCGGACGGGCTCGACGCCGGCGCCCACATCGCCCGCCGGTTCACGCACGAGTCCTTCGCCACCACCAGCCTGGTGCTCGCCCTGGACATGGACCACTACGCCGAGCTGCGGCGCCTCGCGGGCAACCCCGCGGACCAGGCCAAGGTACACATGCTGCGTTCCTTCGACCCGGCGTTGTCCGGCCTGGGGCCGGCGGACCAGGGCATCTACGACCCGTGGTTCGGCGACGCGGCGGACTTCGAGCTGTGCCGCGACATGATCCGTTCCGCGCTGCCCGGACTCGTTGAGCACGTCAGAAAAGAGACGGCCGAGGCGCGTGGGGCGTAGCGCGCCGGTCATCATCGCGGTCGACGGCCGCTCGGGCGCCGGCAAGAGCACCATCGGGCTGGAACTCGCCACGGAACTGCGCCGGCACCGCCCGGTGTCCCTGTTCCACCTGGAAGACCTTTATCCCGGATGGGACGGCTTGCGCGCGGGGATCGACGCCTACGTGAGCGACGTGCTGGATCCGCTCCACTGGGGTGAGGACGCGCGCTGGACGGCCTGGGACTGGGCCGCGGGAGCCGGCGGCGAGCGCCGCACCACGGCGGCCTCCCCCATTGTGGTGATCGAGGGAGTCGGCGCGGCCGCCGCCGCGGCCCGGGAGCACCTGGACGCCATCGTGTGGGTGGAGGTGTCCGACGACGAGCGGCGGCGCCGCGCCCTGGAGCGGGACGGCCAGAACTATGCGCCGCACTGGGAGCGCTGGGCAGCGCAGGAGGCCGCGTGGCTGTCCCGCGACCCCGTCCGGGAGGCGGCCGACGTCGTTGTCCACAACGCCGCCGACGGCCGCGCTCCGGGAGACGCCCTGCGAGCACTGCTGTCTGTCCCCGCGTTGCGGGCCGCACTGCACCCGGAGATCGCGCAGGCGGCCTCCCCCACCCTGTTGCACCGGGCGGTCCCGCTGCCCGCCGGCGCAACGGCGCCCCGCCTGTTCGAGGACCTCTACGGCGGCAGCACCCACGCCGTCCTTCTGGACTCCTCCAACACCGGGGACCCGGACCCCGGCGGGCGGAACCGCTTCAGCATCATGGCCGACGCCGGAGGCGCCGCCGGCGCGGTGGCCGAGCACCGGGCCGGCACCACGCGGTACACGGTCGGCTCCGCGGTCGCCAGCGTCCGCGGACCGTTCTTCGCGTGGCTGGACATGGCGTGGGGTTCCCCGCGGCTCCACGCGCCGGAGGGCTTCGAGTCCGGATTTTGCCTCGGCTGGCTGGGGTGGCTGGGCTACGAGCTCAAGCGGGAATGCGGCGGCTCCGACGTCGGCGGCTCAGTCGCCGCCGGGAGCGCCGCGGACGCCGCGCTGCTCCACGCTGGCCGCGCAGTCGTCATGGACCACCAGTCCGGGACCGCCTGGCTGCTGGCCCTGGCCGCGCCCGACGCCGACGAGTGGATGGAGTCCGCGGCCGCGGCCGTCGCGAACGCCAGCGCGGAACGTCCCGGAGGGCACGCCCCCGGTCCGCCCGCGCCGAGCTTCGCCTCCCTGGATGGCCGCTCGGGGTACCTCGCCAAGGTGCGCGACGCGCAGCGCGAGATCTTCGAGGGCAACAGCTACGAAATCTGCCTGACGACGGCGCTGCGCGCCGACGTCGCGGAAGCGGGGTGGGATCCGTGGGCAGCGTACCGGCTCCTGCGCGCGCGCAATCCCGCGCCGTTTGCCAACTACGCGCGGTTCGGCGGCACGGCCGTCGCGGGCACGTCGCCGGAACGGTTCCTGCGGGTGGGGGCCGACGGCGCGCTGCGCGCGGAACCGATCAAGGGCACCCGGCGGCGGTCCGCGGATCCGCTGGAGGACCGCCGCCTGCGGGACGAGCTGGCGTCCTCGCCCAAGGACCGCGCGGAAAACGTGATGATCGTCGACCTCCTCCGCAACGATCTGGTGCGCTCCGCCGATCCGGCGACGCTCACGGTGCCCCGGCTGTGTGCGGTGGAGTCCTATGCCACGGTCCATCAGCTCGTCTCCACCATCGACGCGCGGCTGCGCCCGGACGCCTCGCGCGCGGAGGCGGTGGCGGCCGCCTTCCCTCCGGGCTCGATGACCGGCGCCCCGAAGATCTCCACCATGGCCATCCTGGACAGGCTGGAGGACGGCCGGGCCCGCGGCGTCTATTCCGGCGCGTTCGGCTACTTCTCCCACACGGGAGCGGCGGACCTCTCCGTGGTCATCCGCACGCTGGCCATGCAGGAGGTTGTGGGCACTGCCGGGTGGCGCCTGAGCCTGGGGGTGGGCGGCGCGGTGACCGCGGACTCGGTCCCGGAGGACGAATGGGACGAGGTCCTCGCCAAGGCGCACGGCGTGCTCAGCGCCCTGGGATCGGATTTCCCGTCCGCCTAGGCTCCGCTGCGGGAACCGCCTACTGCAGCGTCGCGGTGAGCCGCGCGACGTTGTCCACCCAACGGGCCAGAGGCGGACGAGCCTTCCACTCCTCGAGCGTCAGGAGCTTCGACGACGCGCGGTACCCGTCCTGCACGCGCGACACCTCCGCGACGGCGTCGGCGCCGATCAGCATCACGGACACCTCCAGGTTCAGGGAGAACGACCGCATGTCCATGTTCGAGGAGCCGAAGACGGCTACCTCGTCGTCGACGGTGAAGCACTTGGAGTGCAGCACCATCGGCGAGTGGTAGCGGTAGATCTTCACACCGGCGGAGAGGAGCTGCGTGTAGTAGGACTGCTGCGCGTGGTGGACCAGCAGCTGGTCGCCGGTCTGCGAGACGAACAGCTCTACGTCCACGCCGCGCTGGGCCGCCGTCGTCATGGCGTACAGGAGCGAATCGTCCGGGACGAAGTAGGGGCTCGTGATGGTCAGGCGCTCGGTCGCCGAATAGATCAGGGTGGTGAAGAGCCGCAGGTTGTTCTCCAACTCGAAGCCCGGGCCGCTGGGCACGATCTGTCCGGTCAGTGGCCCGTGCGGCCCCTCCGGCATGGCGCGTGTGACGTCCTCCATCAGGTTCTCGTCGGTCTCCTGCGACCAGTCCGTCGCGAACACCACGTCGAGCCCGGTGACCAGGGGTCCGCGGATGCGGGCCATCAGGTCGACCCATTCGCGCCCCGCCGCGTGGGCGGACGCCCGCTTGTAGCCCGGTTCGATGAGGTTCTGGCTGCCGGTGAACGCCACCTCGCCGTCGATCACCAGGATCTTGCGGTGGTTGCGGAGATCCGGACGGCGCCACTGCCGCCGCTTGAGCGAGACGGGGAGCATGGCGCGCCACTCGATTCCGGCGTCGTCCAGGCGCTGCTTCAGCTTGGAGAACCCCTTGATCCGCAGGGTGCCCAGGTGGTCGAACAGGAAGCGGATCTTCACCCCGCGCGCCGCGGCCGCGTCAAGGGCGTCCAGCAGCGGGCCGGCGAATTCGTCGTCGTCCCCCACGATGTAGAACTGCACGTGGATGTAGCGCTTCGCGCCGTTGATCTCCTCGATCATCGCCCCCAGGGACTCGCGGTAGTCCGTGATGAACTCGATCGCGTTGCCCTCCTGCATGGGGAAGGCGCCGAGGTTCCGGTTCAGTTCGACGGCGGACCGGACCCACTCCGGGGCGTCGAATTCGCTGTCGTCGATGTCCAGGTGCCGCGTGGACTCCAGGACACGGTCGTTGACGTCCTTCTGCCGCTGGATACGGCGCTGCGAGAGCCGGAAGTTTCCGAACAGCAGGAACAGCACCAGGCCGACGATCGGCAGGAAGAAGATGGCCAGCAGCCAGGCCATGGCGGTGGTGGGGCGCCGGTTGCCGGGAACCACGCCCAGCATCAGGAGCCTGATGCCCATGTCCACGACCCACGCGGCCCCCAGCAGCCATCCGGGAAGCCTCTCCCACAGGGCAAGCATGTCGAACACGGAACCTCCAAGTCACCCCGAGCAATGCCTATCAGCCTAGCCGCAACCGTCGGGAGCCGGGCGTAGGGTTAATCCATGACTGTCTTGGTGTTTGTGGAGCCCTCCCACCCGGCCGGCCGGGTGGCCGACGCGTCCGTCCCGCAGCTCTCCGTGCTCGACCAAGGGATCACCCGCGGCGACGGCGTCTTCGAGTCCGCACTCTACAAGGGCGGGGTTGTCCGCAAGCTCGACGCGCACCTGGCACGCATGGCCGTGTCCGCCGCCAGCTGCGACCTGTCCCTTCCCACGGAGGAGGCCTGGCGCGCGGCCATCGCGACGGCGGTGGACGCCTACGGGGCCGGGCGCGCGGCGGGGACCGGCTCCGCCGACGCCCCGGGGTCCAAGGACGCCCAGGACAACGACGAGGCGGTCCTTAAGCTGGTTGCAACGCGCGGCACCGAGGGCGCCCCGCACGGCACGGCCTGGGTGACCGTGGCGCCGGCCCCCGCGTTGGGCCGCAGGCAACGCGCCGCGGGAGTCGCCGTTCTCCTGCTGGACCGCGGCTACGATTCCACGGTCGCCGAGCGCGCGCCGTGGCTGCTGATGGGCGCCAAGACCCTGTCCTACGCCGTGAACATGGCCGCGCTGCGGCACGCCCGCAAGCTGGGAGCGGACGACGTCATCTTCGTTTCCAGCGACGGCCGGGTGCTGGAGGGCCCCACGTCCACCGTGCTCCTCGCCGTCCGCGAGGGCGACCGAAAGCGCCTCATCACCCCGATGCTGGAGACAGGCATCCTGCCCGGCACCACGCAGGGCGCCATTTTCACCGCCGCCGAGGCGGCCGGCTGGGATCTGGGGTACGGGCCCCTGGAACCGCAGCATCTGATCCAGGCCGACGCCGTGTGGCTGGTTTCCAGCGTCCGGCTCCTGGCCCCCGTGAACTCGCTCGACGGGGTCGAGCTGTCCCGCGACGCCGAACTGCACGCGGAACTCACGGCCATGGTCGACGCCATCCGCTGACCGCACGGGGCGCACCACCGCGGCTAGGCCCAGACGAGGTTCCAAGCGCCCGCCGCGACGGCGGCCCACACGGCTGCGGCGCCGACGAGCGCGCCGCCGGCCACGATCCCCAGGTCGCGCCAGGCGAACACGGATTTGCGGGCCCACGTCCGTCGCGCCCCGCCGAAGCCCTTGGCCTCCATGGTGACCGCGAGGCGCGAGGCCCGGCGGATCGCCTGCACCAGCAGGCCGAACGCCTGGCCCAGATTCGCCGCGACCCGCTGCCCCAGCGAGCCGTGGGCGCCGACACCGCGGGCCCTCCGCGCCATGCCCAGGGTCGTCCACTCCTCCACAAGAAGGCCAAGCAGGCGCATTCCGGCCAAGGCTCCCAGGACGAAGCGGTGAGGCAGCCGCGCCTTTTGCGCCAGAGAGTTCGCGAGGTCCGTGGGGTCGGTGGTGGAGAAGACCAGGACCGCCGGCACCGCGACGGCGAATGCGCGCAATCCGGTCGCCAGGCCCGCTGCCAGGGAGCCCTCCGTGACCGTAAAGACCGCGAGGTCCAGCAGGACCTCGCCCGAATCGTTGCCCACAAGCGCGGTCCCCCACGCCCCGAACAGGCCCGCCACCAACAGCGGCCACGCCCGCGCGAGGAAGCGCCGGGCGGAGAGGCCCGCGAGCGGCAGAAGGAACAGGGTCGCCAGCACCACAACGCCGGCGCTGACAAAGTCCAGCGTCGCCACCAGCGGGATCGTCGTCAGGGCAACGGCCGCGAGCTTCGCCAGCGGGTTTGCCCTCCCGAGGAAACTGTTGCGCCCGGAGGCGCCGGGCTCGAGCAGCCCGGACCGCGGTGCGGCCGCAGTGGATTGCGGCACCGCAGGCGCCTCGATGGCCAGCGTCCGCGCCCCCAGCGCCGCGGCGAAGTGCTCGTCGTGGGTGACGGCCACAACGGAGGCCCCGGCGTCGAGCTGTTCGCGCAGCAGGAGCGCCAGCTCGCGCCAGGTGTTCAGGTCCTGGCCGAACGTGGGTTCGTCGACGATCAGCACGGACGGCCCGGAGGCCACAACGGTGGCGACCGAGAGGCGCCGCTTCTCGCCGCCGGAGAGCGTGAAGGGGTTTGCGTCGGCCAGGTGACGGAGCCGCAGCCGGTCCAGCAGGTCATCCACGCGCGCCGCGATCTGCTCCTCGCTGAAGAGCGGACGGCGGGTGCCGGCAACCCTCGCCCGGCGGGGACCGAAGGCCAGTTCGTCCCGCACCGTGGCGGTGACAAACTGGTGCTCGGGCTCCTGGAAGACGGTGCCGATGCGGCTGACGAGATCGGCCGCCTTCCACCGGTACGGGCGCTCCGGCAACGGGGCGCCCGCCCCGTCGTGGATCAGCGCGGCCCCGGCACGCACCTCTCCCGATCGCTCGGGCAGCAGTCCGGCCAGCGTCAGGGCCAGGGTGGACTTTCCGGAGCCGTTGGGTCCGGAAATGCACAGCGCGCCGGCGGCCGCGAGTTCCAGGTCTACCCCGCCCAGCGCTTCCGGCCCCCCACGCGCGCGGGCCACGGACAGCCTGTCCGCCCGCAGCAACGCGCCGCCCGCGGGCACGGCGCCCGGCGCGGCACCCGCCCGCGCGCCGGCGGGCGTCGCCGGCGGCACTCGCACCGGGAGCGTCGGGACGTGCCCGGGTACCCAGACGCCGGCGAGGATCAGCTCTTCGCGGACCGGACCGGGCCCGAAGAGTTCGGCCGGAGTGCCGTCGTGCCAGACGCCGCCGCCCGGCTCCAGGACCACCACACGGTCGACGTGCGGCGCCCACGCGTCGAGGCGGTGCTCGACGATGACCGCCGTCGCCCCGCTGGCGTCCAGCGCCGCGACCACGGCGTCGCGAACCTCCACCACGCCGTCCGGGTCCAGGTTGGCCGTGGGCTCGTCCAGCAGCACCAGCCCGGGCCGCATGGCGAGGATCCCGGCGAGGGCCAGGCGCTGCTTCTGTCCCCCGGACAGGGCCGAGGTGGGATAGTCCAGCCCCACCCGCAGCCCGACGGCGTCGAGCGCCGCGCGCACGCGGGGCCAGATCTCTTCGCGCGGAACGGCGAGGTTCTCGGCGCCGAAGGCCACGTCGTCGCCCACGCTGGCCTGGACCACCTGGGTTTCGGGATCCTGTTGCATCAGCCCGGCGCGGCCCCCCGAGGCGTGCGCGGGGATTCCGTCGATCGACAGCTCCCCCGTCGATGCGGTGTCCTCGTCCTCGTGGAGCACGCCGGCCAGCGCGTGCAGCAGCGTGGACTTGCCGGCGCCGGACGGCCCGGCGAGCAGGATCCGTTCTCCGGGGCGGATGTCCAGGTCCAGTCCGCGAAGCGCCGGGGCGTCGCGGCCGGCGTGCCGCCAGCCCCACCCGCGCGCGCCGACCGAGGCCGGCGGCCGGGCGGGGGTCCGTGCGTCCGCCGGGGCAGCCTGACGCGGTGCCGCCGCGCGGCCGGCCGGAACTCCGGCGGTATCGGGGATGGGTGGTGTGGCCACGTCGGATCCGGTCCCTAGCCCCGAACCGGTTCCTGGCCTGCCTTGCGGGAGGCCAGCGCGGAGAGGGCTCCAGTGCGCGCCAGCGCGCGCGTCGCAAGCCAGGACAACAGGCCGGCGACGACGACTCCGGAGACCGTCATGCAGACCACGTAGACCAGCTTCATCGCGTCGGTGTACTCGGGAAACCATTCGAAGATGAACGCGTCGTTGACACCGCCGAAGAGGCCGGCGGCCGCGCCGGCGAGCAGGGCGGTGGGGAGCCCCCAGTTGCGGTACAGGAAGGCGGCGAAGACCAGTTCGGCGCCCAGGCCCTGCACCAGCCCCGACACCAGGACGGTCCAGCCGTACTCGGACCCCAGGAACGACGACACCACGGCGGCGACGGTCTCGCAGAACAGCGCGGCGCCGGGCTTGCGGATGACCAGAGCGCCCAATACGGCCGGGAACAGCCAGAAGCCCGCGAGCAGGGCCGACGAGGGCGGGAACGCCACGAACAGGAAGTCCAGGACGTGGTGGAGGGTGTTCCAGCCGAAGAAGACGACGCCGGAGGCCACCGCGATCACGGCGGCCACAACGATGTCGACTACACGCCACGAGGCGCGCACGGGGCGGGGATTTTGCAGGGTGGTCATGGGTTTTTCCTCCTTGAGGCAAGGAGGGGAGGAAGAGCCGGCAAGCAGCTCACCCTGAGATCTCGACTCCCTTCGCCGGTACTAGCCGGAGCAGGTTCGAGGGTCTGCGTCGATGCGCACTCTCAGCGTCCGTGGCCCGGCCTTGGCGGCCGGATCCTGACGCTCCCCTGTCGTAGGTGTTCAGTTTTCCCAGTCTATCCCCGCGCTATGCTGGGCGGGTAATCACCCCAAACGACGGGAGCATCGCACGTGAAACTACTGCTGAAGGTTGTGGGCACGCTCGTGTCGCTGGGCGCGGGACTGGTGGGCGCCAAGCTTGTGGACGCGGTCTGGACAAAGATCACCGGACACGAGCCGCCCAAGCCGGCCAATCCGGAAAGCCAGGCGGAGGCCTCCCTGCGGCAGGCGCTCGGCTTCGCCGTGGTGTCCTCCGTGGTCGCGGCCATCATCCAGGTCGCCACCAACCGCGGCACGCAGCGCGCCATCGCCCGCTTTGGCAACAACCTCGACGAGGTCTAGGCCCGGACGAGTCCTGGCCCCACCGGGGCGCCGGCTAGTTGCGGGCGCCCTCGGGGCCCGGCGTCGCACCATCCGCGGCCTCACCGTCATCGGCCGCGGGCCCCGTGCCGCTCTGTGGCGCGGCTCCGGCCCCGGACTCCGCCCCGGCCTCGGCCGCCGCCGGGGGAACGGACAGGGCGTCGACCCGGCCCGCTCCGTCCACGGGGTGGAGGTGCCCGTCGGCCGCGCGGGACACGACCTCGTCAAGATCGTCCAGCACCAGGGTCTCCTTCTTCAGGTGCTTGGTGCGGTAGCCGGATCGGCCCACCATGTGGGCGCTGACGGGCGCCGTGAGCAGCTGGAACAACCACGCGAGCAGCAGGGCCGGGACCAGCGACCATTGGCCGAGTTGCAGTCCCACGGCCGTCAGCATCAGCAGCATGCCGAGCACCTGGGGCTTGGTCGCCGCGTGCATCCTCGAGAGCAGATCCGGGAAACGCAGCATGCCGATCCCCGCGGCGAGCGACATCAGCGCCCCCACAACCAGGCAGAGCGCGGACACGATGTCCACGGCGGTGCCGATTCCCGCATCCTGCATCAGGAGTTCCTCCTGTCCGTGACGTACCGCGAGACGGTGACCGAGCCGATGAAGCCCACCACGCTGGCGACCACGACAAACGGCAGGTTGTTGATGTGCCGGTTGGCGGCCATGTCCACGCAGAGCGCGGCGATGAGGATCGCCAGCAGCACGTCCAGCGCCAGCACCCTCTCCAGGATCGAGGGCCCGCGGGCGATGCGCACGATCGCCAGGGTGGCTGCCGCGGCAAGCAGGAGCCCGGCGACCCAGACCGCGATGTCGAAGATCATGCTTTCCTCTCCTGCTCCGGCGCGTCGACGGCGCCGTCCTCGGCGTTGAGCGCGGCCAATTCCTCGCGCGTTCCCATAACGCGGATGAGCCGGGCCTCCGTGTCGCGCACGGTGCGGCGGAAGTCCTCCGCCTCGGCCACTGTGTTCACGTTCAGGACATGCAGGTAGATGGTCGCGTGGGGGCGGTCCACCTCCACCACAAAGGAACCCGGCACCAGCGTGAGCACATGGGAGAGCGTGGTGGTCATCAGGTCCTCGCGGCTGCGCAGCTTGATGGCGACGACGGCGTTGCGCACCTTCGGCCCCCTGAACAGGGCGACCCCGAAGACCTGGAAGCTCGCCACGGCGACGTCCCACACGAAGCGGACGGCGAACAGCGCCGCGTGCAGGACGTTGAACCTGCCGCTCAGTTCCACCGGCGGGAGCCGGAACGTGGAGACGACGCCGAGCGAGATCAGGAAGCCGAAGACCAGGTTGCCGGCGCTGAAGTCCTGCCACAGGGCTCCCCACACCACGGCCATCCACACCAGCAGGGGAAGCTCCACCAGGAACCTGGCGCGCTTCCGCCGCCGGGACGTCGCGCCGGGGGTCCGCATCCCCAGGGCGGACGGGCGGGTCGGGCTCACGGGGCGACCCCCTTCACCGGATCGGTGGGCGCCGAGTCGGTCCCCAGCACGGCCTCGATGTAGTCGGTGCGGTCCAGCATGGCGCGCGCTGCCTGGTCGCTGAGATCGAACAGCGGCCCGGCGAAGACCGTCAGCGAGACGCCCAGCAGCACCAGGGCGGCCGTCGATCCCACCATGGTCCGCGGCAGCAGCTCGATGTCGCCGCGCTCGCTGAAGCGGCTCGCCGGGAAGTTCGCGACGTGGCTGTACGTGGTCACGCGGCCGCCGTCGGCCGCGCCCACCAGCAGCAGCGGATCCGGGTTCTCCGCGTCCTCCGCCTTGCGCCAGAAGGCGCGGTTCCAGACGCGGGCCACGGCCAACAGCGTGAGCAGCGAGGTGGCCACGGCGCCGACCAGCAACGTCCAGGCCAGGGGCGTCCCCAGCTCGATGCCGCCCTGTAGCAGCCCCAGCTTGCCGAGGAATCCGGAGAAGGGCGGGATGCCGGCCAGGTTCATGGCCGGCACGAAGAACAGGACCGCCAGGACCGGGGAGAGCTTGGACAGCGAGCCGAGGCGGTCCACGTTCGATGTCCCGGCGCGGCGTTCGATCAGGCCCGTCACCAGGAACAGGGACGTTTGGACGATGATGTGGTGCGCCACGTAGTAGACCGTCGCCGCCAGTGCCGCCACGTTGCCGACCGCGAGTCCGAAGACCATGTAGCCGATGTGGCTGGTCAGCGTGAAGGAGAGCATACGTTTGATGTCCGCCTGCGCGATGGCGCCGAGGATCCCGACCACCATCGTCAGCAGCGCGACGACCATCAGCAGGGAATTGATCCGGTCCCCCGGGAACAGGAGCGTCTCGGTGCGGACCATCGCGTAGACGCCGACCTTCGTCAGCAGGCCCGCGAACACCGCCGTCACGGGTGCGGGCGCGGTCGGGTAGGAGTCCGGCAGCCAGAACGAGAGCGGGAAGACCGCGGCCTTGATGCCGAAGGCCACCAGCAACATCAGGTGCAGGACCATCTGCGTGCCCGAATCGAGCTCGTTCAGCTTGATGGCGAGGTCCGCCATGTTGACCGTGCCCGTGGACGCGTAGATCATCGCGATGGCGATGAGGAACAGCATGGAGGAAACCACGGAGACGACGACGTAGGTCACGCCCGCGCGGATCCGCGCCGTGGTTCCGCCGAGCGTGAGCAGGACGTATGAGGCCGTCAGCAGGATCTCGAAGCCGACGTACAGGTTGAAGAGGTCGCCGGCCAGGAAGGCGTTGGAAACACCGGCCACCAGGATCAGGAAGGTCGGGTGGAAGACGGAGACGGGGCCGTCCTCGTCGCCGTCGGCCATGCCCTGCCCGGTCGCGTAGAGCAACACGGCGAGGCTTACTGCCGTCGAGACCACCAGCATCAGGGCGGAGAACTCGTCCACCACCATGGAGATGCCGAACGGCGGCGCCCAGCCGCCCAACAGGACGGCCTGGGCTCCGTTGCCCCACGCGGAGGACAGCATCCAGACCTCGAGCGCCAGCGTCAGGACCAGCGCGGAGATAGTGACCGCGCGCTGGACGCGGGTGTGCCGGCGCAGCACGAACGCCAGGGCGGCGCCAAGGATCGGCAGGGCGACGGCGAGCGGGGCGAAGGCCACGGCGGCCAGTGGTTCGGTCATCGTGCCTCCCTGTTCCGTCCATGGTTGTTGGTTCCGGCGCTTTCCTCCGACGCCGCCTGGCGCCGGTCCGATCTGTCCCGAGACCGCGTGGCCGCCGCCGTGGCCCGCGAGGCGGCCTCGTCGTCGTCTTCATCGGTGAACTCCGTGGTATCCGCCGCCACCTCCGAGTCCTCCTCGAAGTCGAAGTGCGACTGGGCCGCGACGCGGCGGTCCTCGACGTCGTCGACAACCTCGTCGCGGCGGGCGATCACCCACGAGCGGTAGATGATCGCGAGCATAAAGGCCGTCACCGCGAAGGTGATCACGATCGCCGTGAGGATCAGGGCCTGCGGCAGCGGGTCGGAATACTCCTCCGCGGCGACGTCCGCGTTGAAGAGCGGCGCCAGCCCCGGAAGGCCGCCGGTCGCCAGGAGCAACAGGTTCGCGCCGTTGCTGATGAGCATCAGGCCCAGCAGCACGCGGGTCAGGCTGCGTTCAAGGAGCAGGTAGATTCCCGTGGCGAAGAGCACGCCCATGACCACCAGCAGGGTCGCGTTGACGGTCATCGGGCCACCCCCTCGGCCTGGGCCTCGGCGGGCTCGTGGTCCTGGTGCGGCGCGGCGCCCTCGGACCGTTCGTCGATCTCGGAGCCGAGGCTGCGCAACACGTCCACGACCAGCCCGACCACCACCAGGTAGACGCCGATGTCGAAGATGGTCGACGTGACGAACTTGTGGTCGCCGAACACCGGGAGCGAGAACTCGAAGGCCGCGGACTGGAACACCTGTCCTCCAAAGAACAACGGCACGACGCCGGCGAGTGCGGCGGCGGCGAGGCCGAGGCCCAGCAGCGTGCCCGGGCTGATCGGCGTGGCCTCCGCGAGTTCGAACCGTCCGCCGGCCAGGTACCGGATGGCCAGGGCCAGCCCGGCCAGCAGGCCCCCGGCGAAGCCGCCGCCGGGCGTGTTGTGCCCGGCGAGCAGCAAGTAGACGGACACGAGGATCAAGGAGTGGAACAGCAGCCGCGTGACGACCTCAAGGATGATGGAGCGGCGCTCCGGGGCAAGGGTGCGCCCCGCCACGATCCAGGCGTCCTTGGCGGACTTGGCGAAGTGCCGGGCGATGGCCAGCGCCGCGGCGGACCGGTTCGGCTCGTGGATGTGCTCGGATCCGCGGTCCACCGAGCCCGGCTCGACGTCCTCCATGCTTCGCTTGTCGTCGCCGCGTCCGCGCACGTAGATCAGGCTGGCAACGCCGGTCGCGGCGGCCGCGAGAACGGTGATCTCACCGAAAGTGTCCCAGGCGCGGATGTCCACCAAGGTGACGTTGACGATGTTGCCGCCGGCTCCGCCGTAGTAGGCGAGCGCGGGGAACTGGAGGGAGATGGGGTCCGCCGTGCGCGAGGCCATGGCCGTCGCGGCCACGGCGATCATCACGAGGCCGAATCCGATGCCGATGGCCGCGCGGAGGACACGGTGCCCGGCCGGGTTGGATGTCCACAGTTGGGCGGGCAGCGTCCGCAGCGCCAGGACCATGGCCACCATTACGATCGTCTCCACCAGGAGCTGGGTGAGCGCCAGGTCGGGTGCCCCCTGCAGGGCGAACATGATGGCCATGCCGTAGCCCGTGACTCCCACCATCAGGACGGCGAGGAAGCGCTTGTTGGCCTTGATCGCGGCGATGGCGCCCACGGCCATGCACGCGCCGACCATCAGCTGCGCCGGGGTGTCGAACCAGACGATCTCACGCGGCAGCGGCGTCTCGAACCAGATGACCGCGACGGCCGGAGTCAGCAGGCCCACGGAGAGGATGACCGTCAGGTAGAACATCAGCGAACCGCGCTGGGTGCGGCCGGTGACCCAGACGGCGACCTCGTCCGTGGCGCCCAGGATGTACTTGTAGGCGCGCTCGGCGTCCAGGACCGGGTACAGCAGGTTCTGGGCGCGGGAGACCGCCCCTCGCAGCGCGAAGAACAGGACACCCACCACAACCACGAGGCCGGAGAGGCCGAGCGCCGGAGTGAAGCCGTGCCACAGGGCAAGGTGGACGGAATGCTCCTGCGCTGGGAACAGCGCGGCGTAGGGGGCGATCGCGTCCTCAAGGATGCCGGGCGCGAAGGCGAAGAAGACGGTGGCGACGGCCAGCAGCAGCGGCGCCGCCAGGAACAGCCAGGGGACGGGCTTGAAGGAGGTGGCGGGAACTCCGGGCTTGGTGGCGAAGCCTCCCCACACGAAGCGCGCGCTGTACGCGAACGTGAGCATCGAACCCGCCACGACGCCGGTGAGCAGCCATGTTCCTCCCGGCCCGCCGGCGGCGCCGTCGATCAGGGTCTCGAAGACGGACTCCTTGGAGACGAAGCCGAAGAATGGGGGCAGGCCCGCCATGGATGCGGCGCCGATGGTTGCGACGGCGAAGAGCTTGGGCGACGTCCGCCACAGGCCGGAGAGCTGGCGCAGGTCGCGCGTTCCGGCCTTGTGGTCGATGATGCCGACCACCAGGAAGAGCGTGGCCTTGAAAAACCCGTGCGCCAGCATCATGGCGATGCCGGCCATGGCCGCGTTGGCCGTCCCGATGCCCACCACAAGGATCAGGAAGCCGAGCTGGGAGACGGTGCCGTAGGCCAGGAGCAGTTTGATGTCGTTCTGGCGGAGCGCGCGCCATCCGCCCACCAGCATGGTCGCCAACCCCAGACCCAGCACCACCGGATGCCAGAAAGCGGTCTCGGAGAAGCCGGGGGCCAGTCGCGCCACCAGGTACACGCCGGCCTTCACCATGGCCGCGGCGTGCAGGTACGCGGACACCGGTGTCGGCGCCGCCATGGCGCCCGGGAGCCAGAAGTGGAAGGGAACCAGGGCCGACTTGGAGACGGCCCCGATCAGGATCAGGAGGATGGCGACGTCGACCGCCGTGCCCTGGGCCGCCACCGCGCCGGCCTGGGCCATGATGTCGGAAAGCCTGTAGGTGTCCGCGGCGTCGCCGAGCATGATGAGGCCAAGCAGCATCACCAATCCGCCGAACGTGGTGACGATAAGGGCCTGCAGCGCCGAGCGCCGGGCGAAGATTCGTGTCCGGGAGAAACCGATGAGCAGGTAGGACAGGACGGTGGTGAGTTCCCAGAAGATGAACAGGAGGATCAGGTCGTCCGCCGTCACGAGGCCGAACATGGCCCCGGCGAAGGCGAGCAGCTGCGCGCCGAACGGGCCGATGTTGGCGTCCTCGTTCTTGAAGTAGCGCGCGCAGTAGAAGAGCACCAGCGCGCCCACGCCGAGGACCAGCAGGCTCATGACGGCCGCGAGCGCGTCCATGCGGAAGGCCGCCTCGAGGTGCAGCGACTCGATCCAGGTGACCACGGTGGACGGCGGTGCGTTGGGTTCGCCCGACGCGGCGGCCTGCTCGGCCGAGGTGAATTCGCTGAAGTTGACGAGGAGCCACACGAAGCCGGCCGCGGGCACCGCGCCCAACACGTAGAACGTTCCCCGGCCCAACCTGCGGAAGATTAAGGGCGCCACGGCGGCCACCGCGAACAGAGCGATGAGCACGACGAGCACGATGATCTCCTGGTGGGCGCAAACTGCGTAGACACCGCTGGGCGTCGTGGCAGGTGGTCAAGGGCTGACTTAACTTTAACAGTTCGGCCGGGCCCCGCCGGACCAGGGGGGCCGTTCGGCGGGGCAATTACGCGTAGAGCGTTACGATTCAACCATGAGCCACCAGCCCGCGGCCGCGCCGGCCCCCGCCAACGCCGCGAGACCCATCAACCGGCAGGTTCTGGCATGGGCATCTTGGGACTGGGGCTCCGCGGCCATCAACGCGGTTATGACCACGTTCGTCTTCACGGTGTACCTGGCGAGCCCGCTGTTCGGAGAAACGGACTCCAACTCGGCGGTGTTGGGCAACGCGCTCGCGATCGCCGGCGTCGTCATCGCGCTGCTGGCGCCGGTGACCGGACAGCGATCCGACGCCGGCGGGCGGCGCCGCTTCTGGCTGGGCGTGAACACCGTCCTGGTGACCCTGGCGACGGCCGCCTGCTTCTTCGTTTTCCCGGAACCGAGGTTCCTGATCCTCGGCGTCACGCTGATCGCCGTGGCCAGCGTTTTCGCCGAGTTCGCGACCGTGAACTACAACGCCATGCTGCCCCAGGTCTCCACCCCCACGACCATCGGCAAGGTGTCCGGCTTCGGATGGGGCATGGGATATCTGGGCGGCATCATCGCCCTGGCCATCGTCCTCTTCGGATTTGTGCAGCCGATCGTGGACTGGCCGGGCGCCTCCGAGGACGGCTCGTTGAACCTGCGCCTCGTGGCCGTGTTCTCCGCCATCTGGTTCCTGGTATTCGGGTTGCCTGTCCTTTTCGCCGTGCCCGAGGTACCGAGAAGGGTGGACACGTCCAAGGTCGGCTTCCTGGAGTCGTACCGCATCCTCGGCCGGCACGTGAAGGCGCTCGCCGCGTCGGCTCCGCACACGCTGTACTTCCTGATCGCCGCGGCCGTCTTCCGGGACGGCCTGGCCGCCGTGTTCACCTTCGGCGGCATCATCGCCGCGGGGACCTTCGGCTTCTCGACGTCCCAGGTGATCGTTTTCGCCATCGTCGGAAACGTGGTGGCGGCGATCGGCGCCATGGTGGGCGGCCTGCTGGACGACAGGATCGGCCCGAAGGCGGTCATCATGGGCTCGCTCGTCGGCCTGCTGGTGGCCGGCGGCGGAGTGTTCCTCTCCCCCGACGCCGGCGGCTTCTGGGTGTTCGCGCTCCTGCTGTGCCTGTTCGTTGGGCCCGCGCAGTCCTCGGCTCGCGCTTTCGTCGCCCGGCTGGCGGAGCCGGGGCGGGAGGGGGAACTTTTCGGCCTGTACGCGACGACCGGCAGGGCGGTCAGCTTTATGGCGCCCGCCCTGTTCTCGCTGGCGATCGTGCTTGCCACCCCGCACGTCGCCGCCGGTGGCGCCCAGCGGTTCGGGATCCTCGGCATCCTGGCGGTCCTGCTGATCGGCCTTCTGTTGCTGCTGCCGGTGCGCAGGCCCGCCCGCCAGAACCCTTAGCCGCCGGCCCCGGCATCCCACGGTCCCGCTCCCGTGCGGTTCCGCGTCCAACCGGTTGCCACTTCTCCGGCCGCACTTCTCCGGCCGCACTTTTCCGGCCCTACTTTTCCGGCCCTACTTTTCCGGCCCTACTTTTCCGGTCCTACTTTTCCAGCCGGGTGCGGTGGAAGTTCAGGTGGCTGCGCGACGCCGTCGGTCCCCGCTGCCCCTGGTAGCGGTTGCCGTATTCGCCCGAACCGTAGGGGTGCTCTGCCGGGGAGCTGAGCTTGAAGAAGCACAGCTGGCCGATCTTCGAGCCCGGCCAGAGTTTGATGGGAAGCGTGGCCATGTTGGAGAGCTCAAGCGTCACGTGCCCGGAGAAGCCGGGATCGATGAAGCCCGCCGTCGAGTGGGTCAGCAGTCCGAGGCGGCCCAGCGACGACTTCCCCTCGAGCCGGGCGGCAACGTCGTTCGGAAGCGTGACGGCCTCGTAGGTGGAACCCAGGACGAACTCCCCGGGGTGCAGGATGAACGGCTCGTCCGGTTCGACCTCAACCAGCCGGGTCAGCTCCGGCTGGTCCAGCTCCGGATCGATGTGCGCGTACTTGTGGTTGTCGAAGAGGCGGAAGAAGCGGTCGATCCGCACGTCGACGCTCGAGGGTTGCACCATCGAAGGGTCGTAGGGGTCCAGCGCAATGCGGCCGGAGTCGAGTTCGGTCCGGATGTCGCGGTCTGAGATCAGCACCCGTCCAAAATATCCCATCGGGCGGCGTTCGCCGGCAAGCGTTTCGGCGCCACCCGAGTCGATGCCTTGGCTGTCCGCCCGGGCCGCGGAGGGATACCCTGAGTGCAACACACCCGAGGCGGGCGCAGCGCCCGCCCTAGCGATGGACGAACCATGGACGAACCCGCACTTCAGCGCCGGATTTACGGGGGCGCGGCACTTGTGGCCGCCGCGGCGCTGGCGCTTGCCGGGACGGCACCGGCGGCGGCCGCGACCTCCGCGGACCAGGACGCCGTGTTCGACTTCTCCGACCCGGCCGCCGCGACCGTGCTCGTCAACGGCAAGAACCCGCTAGATCCCCTCGACTACGTGCCCGCCGACCTGACGCCGGCCGGCGGCTCCGAGAACCTGATGGCGCCCGAGGCCGCCGTCGCCCTCGCCGTCCTGCTGGAGCACGCGGCCGCCGACGGCCACCGACTGATGGTGGAGAGCGCCTACCGGTCCCACTCCCGCCAGGACGCGCTCTACCGCCGCTACGTGGCGCGTTACGGAGAGGCCTACGCCTCCACCATCTCGGCCAAGCCGGGCACCAGCGAGCACCAGCTGGGACTTGCCGCCGACGTCGGCCTCGCCAGCGGCGAATGCTCGCTGGAACGCTGCTTTGGGGACACCCCGGCCGGGCGGTGGATCGACGGCAACGCGCGAGAGTTCGGGTTCATCGTCCGGTACCCCGACGGCCAGGAGGACGTCACGGGGTACAAGTACGAACCCTGGCACCTCCGCTACATCGGCACGACGGCGGTGGCCGCCATGGCGGAAACCGGCGCGCAGACTTTCGAGGAGTTCGCGGCCGCGGTGACGGTCGAGGGGGCCGGCGAGGTTCCCGGTTCCGGCGGAACGCCGTCCACCATTGCCCGTCCCGAGGCGCCGTCGCTGGACTGGTACCCGAAGTGGAGCCTGCGCATCAGGCCCTTCTGAGGCCGGGCTCGGCGACCGGACCTCCGGATCAGGCGCCGACCTCCGTGCGCACGGCCAGCAGCTCCGGGAAAAAGGTCAGCTCCAGCGCCTTTTGGAGGAAGCCGACGCCGGAGGAGCCGCCCGTGCCGCGCTTGAACCCGATCGTGCGCTCCACGGTCTTGAGGTGGCGAAAGCGCCATAGCTGGAAGTTTTCCTCGAGGTCGACGAATTCCTCGCAGGCCTCGTACAGGTCCCAGTACTCCCCGGCGCTCTCGTAGACCGTCTTGTAGACACCCACCAGCGCCTCGTTGAACACGTGCGCGCGCGTGACGTCGCGCTCCAGCAACTCGGCCGGGACGGGAAGGCCGCGGCGGGCCAGGAGCCGGATGAACTCGTCGTACAGCGACGGTGTCGCCAGCAGCTCGGTGAGCAGCTCGTGCGCCTGCGGATCGGCGTCGAACACGGCGACCATCGCGGCGTTCTTGTTGCCCAGCAGGAACTCGACCGCACGGTACTGGTAGGACTGGAAGCCGCTGGAGGACCCCAGGTCCCCGCGGAACTCCGCGTACTCGGACGGGGTCAGCGTGGCCAGCACGCTCCACTGTTCGGTCAGCGTGCGCTGGATGTGCTTGACGCGGGCAATGTGTTTGAGCGCGTAGCGCAGGTCGTCGTTCCGCAACCGGACCACGATGGCCCGCAACTCGTGCAGCATCAGCTTGAGCCACAGCTCGGAGGTCTGGTGCTGGATGATGAAGAGCAACTCGTCGTGGTGCTCGGGCCGGCTCACCGGGTGCTGCGAGGCGAGCAGGGTGTCAAGGCCCAGGTAGGACCCGTAGCTCATCTTGTCCCGGAAGTTGGTCTCGATGCCGTCCTCGAGGGCCCGCGTGTTCTTCTCGACGGACATGCCCGTCCCTTCTCCGGCGGCGCCGGAACGTGGTGGTTGATGGGATCCAGCCTACGCCGGGGGCCCACACCACGCACCGGCGGGCCGTCCGTCTAGCGTGCGCGGACGGGGATGCCCGTGAACGTCGGCTTCAGGGTCTCCGCGAAAAAGTCGTTGCCCTTGTCGTCGACCACGATGAACGCCGGGAAGTCCTCGACCTCGATCCTCCAGATGGCCTCCATTCCCAGCTCCGCATATTCGAGGACCTCGACCTTCTTGATGCAGTCCTGGGCCAGCCGCGCGGCCGGTCCGCCGATGGAGCCAAGGTAAAAGCCGCCATGGGTGTCGCACGCCTCCGTCACTTGGCGGGAGCGGTTCCCCTTGGCCAGCATCACCTTGGAGCCGCCGGCCGCCTGGAACTGGTCGACATAGGAGTCCATGCGACCCGCCGTCGTCGGGCCGAAGGAGCCGGACGCCATGCCTTCGGGAGTCTTTGCGGGGCCGGCGTAGTAGACCGGGTGGTCCTTGAGGTACTGCGGCATGTCCTCTCCGGCGTCGAGGCGCTCCTTGATCTTCGCGTGCGCGATGTCGCGCGCGACGACCAGCGGGCCGCTCAGGGAGAGCCGCGTCTTGACGGGGTGCCGCGTCAACTCGGTCAGGATGTCGTCCATCGGGCGGTTCAGGTCTATCTTGACGACAGAGTTCCCGCCGGTGCCGGAGACGCCGGCGGCGTCCTCGCCGTGCTCGGCGACGGCGGCGTGCGTCTCGTCCGGCATAAAGCGGGCGGGATCCGTCTCCAGCTTCTCGACGAACACGCCCTCCGGCGTGATCTTGGCCAGCATCTGACGGTCGGCGGAGCAGGAGACGGCGATGGCCACCGGCAGGGACGCGCCGTGGCGGGGCAGGCGCACCACGCGGACGTCGTGGCAGAAGTACTTGCCGCCGAACTGCGCGCCGATTCCGAAGTGTCGGGTCAGCTCGAGGACCTTTTCCTCGAGTTCGACGTCGCGGAATCCCCGGCCGGTCATGGACCCCGTCGTGGGCAGCCCGTCCAGGTACTTGGCCGAGCCGTACTTCGCGGTCTTGAGGGCGAACTCGGCGCTCGTGCCGCCGATGACGATGGACAGGTGGTACGGCGGGCAGGCCGCGGTGCCGAGCGAGCGCAGCTTCTCGTCGAGGAACCTCAGCATCGAGTTCTCGTTGAGGATGGCCTTGGTCTCCTGGTACAGGAAGGACTTGTTCGCGGAACCGCCGCCCTTGGCCATAAACAGGAACTTGTACTGGTTCTCGTGGCCCGGTTCGGTGTCGGCGTAGAGCTCGATCTGCGCGGGCAGGTTGTTGCCGGTGCTCTTCTCCTCCCACATGGTCAGCGGCGCCAGCTGCGAGTAGCGCAGGTTCAGCTGCGTGTAGGCGTCGTAGATGCCCTGCGAAAGGGACTTCTCGTCCGGGCCCTCCGTGACGACCCGCTGGCCGCGCTTGCCCATAACGATCGCGGTGCCGGTGTCCTGGCACATCGGCAGGACACCGCCGGCCGCGATGTTGGCGTTCTTGAGCAGGTCGAGGGCCACGAACTTGTCGTTCGGGCTGGCCTCGGCGTCGTCGAGGATGTTGCGCAGCTGCTGGAGGTGCGCCGGGCGCAGGTAGTGCGAGATGTCGTGCAGCGCCGTGCGGGAGAGAAGCGCCAGGGTCTCCGGATCCACCTCGAGGTACGTCCGGCCGCCGGGCCCCTCCACGGTCCTCACGCCATCGGTCGTGAGCAGGCGGTAGGGGGTCTCGTCCTGGCCGATCGGCAGCAGGTCCTCGTACTGGAATTCCGTCATGGTGCTTCCTCGCAGTGTCTCCATCTAGGGCGACTCCACTGTAGTTCGACAATCGGGTCTGCAAAGAAACCTGCGCCCCGATGACGCGCGCGGCGCCCCGGGTGCGGCCCCGCGGCGGCTTGCACAACGTCCATGGGCATGGTCGGCTGGAGTGCATGAGCGAACAGCCGAACGAAGCACCCGAGACCGAGAACACGGGCAACGAACCCCAGACGCACCTGGAGACGGTCCTGGTGGCCGGGCAGGCCGATCCCGGAATGGCCGGCACCGTCATCGGAACCTTCCTCCGGGAAGAGGTCTACTTCCTGAGCCGCGAAGAGGTCGGGGAATCCACGGAGAACGTCCAGCCGCTCCTGCTGCAGAACAGCGACGGAAGTCCGCTGATCGCCCTCTTCACCCACGTGGACCGCATTCCCGCCACCTACATCGAGGAGGCACCGTTCGCCGTGCGCGTGGTCGGCGCGGCCGTGATCGACAACCTCCAGGGCGCCGGCATGGTCATCAACCCCGGCCACCCCATCGGCTTCGAGATCGGCCCCGAGGGCGTCGAATCGATCCGCCGCGATTTCCGCCCCGACGGCACGTCCACCAGCCAGGCACCCGGCGACGCGGCACCGACGCAGGCCCCCGAATAACCCGCGGGCAGCCCCGCCGCCGGGTCCCGCGCACGGGATCCGGCGGCCGTGGAGCGGGTCTAAAGTGGAGTCATGAATCTTGAAGAGACCCCGCTGCCCGGCATCGGGGTGCGGCGCGAAATCACCCTGTCGACGGGTCGCCGGGTGGGTGTGGTCATGCGCCGCGACGGAGAGCTGGAACTCATCGTGTCCCAGCGCGACGATCCCGACGCCTGCCAGGCGTCGGTCCGCCTGACGGACGAGGAGGCGGCCGCGCTCGGCGGAATGCTGGGGGCGCCCCAGCTGGTCGCCCACCTCACCAGCCAGCACAGCAACCTTCCCGGGGTCAATACCCAACAGTTCGTGCTGAGCGACGAAAGCCCCTACGCGGAGAGCTCGCTGGGGGACACCCATCTGCGGACCCGCACCGGCGCATCGATCGTCGCCGTCTCGCGCGCGGGGCAGGTGGTCCCCTCCCCCGCGCCGTCGTTCCAGCTGGCCGCCGGCGATGTCCTTGTGGTCGTCGGCACCTCCGAGGGCCTGGACCGGGCCGCCGAACTTCTCGCCCGCGGGTAGGAGCGGACGCCCATGGATGACACCCAATTTGTCTTGATCGAACTGGGTGCCGTGTTCCTGGGACTCGGGCTCCTCGGCCGCCTGGCCGCGCGCATCGGCATGTCGCCGGTGCCCCTGTACCTCCTTGGCGGACTGCTGGTCGGCCACGGCGGCGTGGTGCCGCTGTCCGGGATCGAGGAGTTCGGCCACATCGCCAGCGAGCTGGGCGTGGTGCTGCTCCTGTTGATGCTCGGCCTGGAATACACGGCCAAGGAGCTGATGACCGGGCTCAAGAGGTCCTGGCTGGCCGGAGTGATGGACTTGGTCCTGAACTTCACGCCGGGCGCGGCGCTCGCCCTGATCCTTGGGTGGGGGTTCCCCGGCGCCCTGGTCCTTGGCGGCGTCACCTATATCTCGTCGTCCGGCATCGTCGCCAAGGTGCTGACCGATCTGGAGCGCCTGGGCAACCGCGAAACGCCGGTGGTCCTTTCCATCCTGGTTCTCGAGGATCTGGCGATGGCCGTCTATCTGCCCATCCTGACGGCCACGCTGGCCGGCGTCAGCTTCTGGGGCGGGCTCCGGGCGGTCGGCGTTGCGTTGCTCGCCGTCACCCTGGTCCTGTTGCTGGCCCTGCGCCACGGCGGGGCGATCTCTCGGCTTGTGCACTCCAACGACCGCGAGAACTTCCTCCTCAAGCTGATCGGAGCCGCGCTGCTCGTGGCGGGCTTCGCGGCCGCCCTGCAGGTCTCGGCCGCGGTCGGGGCGTTCCTCCTCGGCATCGCGATCTCGGGTTCCACGGCGCATTCGGCCGCCAAGATCCTCGAGCCGCTGCGCGATCTCTTCGCCGCCATGTTCTTTGTGGTCTTCGGCATCAACACCGATCCGACGACCATCCCGCCCGTGCTTGCGCTGGCCCTTGGGCTGGCCGTATTCACGTCCCTGACGAAGGTCGCGACCGGTGCCTGGGCGGCCAAGCGCGCCGGCATCGGCATGCGCGGGCGGATACGCGCGGGAACGGCGCTGATCGCGCGCGGGGAGTTCTCGATCGTGATCGCCGGCCTCGCCGTCTCCTCCGGCGCCGTCGGCTCGGAACTCGCCGCCCTCGCGACCACCTACGTGATGCTCCTGGCCGTCCTCGGCCCCGTGGCGGCACGCTACGCCGAGCCCGCCGTCCGGGCCCTCCGCGCCCCGCGCCAGGAACCGGAACCGACGCCTGACGCGTTCCCTTCGGGCTAGGCACCGGCGAGTCTTCCCGGCACTTGCGCCATCGGCGCCGCGCGCGGCACGCCGTCGCCAAGCCGATGGCGCAAGGCATGCCTGACGTGGGATATGCTGGGTTGCGCCCGCGGTACGAACGGACTTGCGGGCGTGTGCGGGCGTAGCTCAATGGTAGAGCGCCAGCTTCCCAAGCTGGACACGCGGGTTCGATTCCCGTCGCCCGCTCTCTTTGTGACCAAGTCAGGTCACCTGCCGACGGACCGGCGGCGTAAACTGGAGGCGCTATGAGACGCACCATGTTCAAGTCCAAGATCCACCGCGCCACGGTCACCCACGCCGACCTGCACTACGTCGGCTCGGTCACCGTGGACCTCGATCTGCTCGACGCCGCCGACATCCTTCCCGGCGAACTCGTGAGCATCGTGGACGTCACCAACGGCGCCAGGCTGGAGACCTACACGATCGCCGGCCAACGCGGCAGCGGCGTCGTCGGCATCAATGGCGCCGCTGCCCACCTGGTCAAGACGGGCGACGTCGTCATCCTCATGACCTACGCGGAAATGGACACGGCCGAGGCACGCGGGTTCGTCCCGAACGTGGTCCACGTCGACGCGGACAACCGCGTGGTCGACGTTGGATCGGATCCGGGCGCCGCACTCGTCGAGGGCCTTTCGCGTCCACCGCTGTCCGTCGTCCCCGACGACCACGCGCCCCGGACGGTGGTTCCGGGCGGCGTCCCGGACGACGCCCCTGGCGCCCGCCGAGCACGGTTCGAGTCCTAGGCCTTGCTGGGGGTCCTGTCGGGTTTCGCCGTTGTCTGGACCGTCATTGCCGTTGGCTACGCGGTGGGACGCACCGGGGTTCTGGGTCCCAACGCACGCTTCGTACTGAACCGCCTGACCTTTTTCGTCGCCAGCCCCGCCCTGCTCTTCACCACCGTTTCCGATTCGGATCCGGCGTCCGTCCTGGGGCCCATGCTCGGCGTCGCACTCGTCAGCGCCGTCATCGTGGCGCTCCTGTACCTGGCCATCACGGCCTGGTGGCTCAAGCGCGGCCGTTCGGAGGCGCTCATCGGCTCCATGAGCGCCGCCACCGTGAACTCAGCCAATCTTGGACTGCCGATCGCCGCGTACGTGCTCGGGGACATTTCCTACGCGGCTCCGGTCATCCTGTTCCAGCTGGCGCTCTTCAGCCCGGTGTTCCTGGCGATGCTGGACGCGTCGACGACCCGGCACCGAACAACCGCGCTGTCCATGATCGTGCAGACGGCCCGCAATCCCATGATCATCGGGTCGCTGCTAGGCCTGGCGTTCGCGATCTTCGGCTGGCAGCTTCCGCAGCAGCTGGCGGACCCCGTGGAGCTCATCGCGGGGGCCTCCATTCCGGCCATGCTGATCGCCTTCGGGATATCGCTCGTCGGTTCCAAGCCGTTGGACCGCGCCTCCGCGCGCCGCGCCGACGTCCTGGTCGCCTCCTTCCTGAAGCTCTTCCTGCAGCCCGCGCTGGCGTGGGCGATCGGCATGTGGCTGTTCGGCCTGCGCGACGCCGAGCTGTTCGCCGTTGTGGTGATGGCCGCCCTGCCCACGGCCCAGAACGTCTTTGTAACCGCCTCGCGCTACGAGCGCGGCGTTGTGGTGGCCAAGGACACCGTCCTGGTGACGACGATCGTGGCCGTCCCCGCGATGATGCTGGTCCCGCTGCTGCTGGCCTGACGGAATAAATGCCTCTCGCGGCGGCGTTGAGCCTGCTAGCGTACGCATTGCCGCCGGCTCGGGCCGGCAACCCGCACCATGCCCCAACAGCACCAAAGGATTCCGCCATGAACCGACGCAAGCTTTCACTCGCCGCCGCCGCCGTTGCCATCACGTTCGCCGCCGCGGGCTGCGGCGCCAGCGCCCCGGAGTCCGAGAACTCGACGGAGGCCGCGGGCGGCCTGACCCTGCAGGACGTCAAGGACGCCGGAGTGCTGAACGTCGGGACCGAGGGCACCTACAAGCCGTTTTCCTTCCACGAGGGCGGAACGGGCGAGCTGACCGGGTACGACGTCGAGGTCGTCACCGCGGTGGCGAAGAAGCTCGAGGTCGAGGCCAAGTTCCAGGAAACCCAGTGGGACGCCATCTTCGCTGGCCTGGAGTCCGGCCGCTTCGACACGATCGCGAACCAGGTGTCCATCACAGAAGACCGCGAGGCCAAGTACGACTTTTCCGAGCCGTACACGGTGAGCACCGGTGTCGTGGTGACCGCGGCGGACAACAACGAGATCAACTCCTTCGAGGACCTCTCCGGAAAGACCACCGCGCAGTCGCTCACGAGCAACTGGTACAACTTGGCGAAGGAGAGCGGCGCCAAGATCGAGGCCGTCGAAGGCTGGGCCCAGTCCATCACGCTGCTGGAGCAGGGTCGCGTCGACGCCACGATCAACGACAAGCTGACGTACCTCGACTACCAGAACACCGACAACAACCCGAACATCAAGATCGCCGTCGAGACCGACGAGCAGTCGTTCTCCGCGCTCGCCTTCCCGAAGGGCAGCGCTGACCTGGTCAACGCCGTGGACACGGCCCTGGCCGAACTCGAGGCGGACGGCACGCTGACGGAACTCTCCGAAAAGTACTTCGGTGCCGACATTTCCAAGTAGCGGATGGGCAGGATCGGGGCTAGCGATACTGTGAGCCCATGAGTATCGACTGGCAGCTCTTCCTCGACTCGCTGTGGCCGATTGTCCTGGGCGGGATAACGGGCACCATTCCGTTGTCTCTGATGAGCTTCGCGATCGGGCTCGCCATCGCTCTCGTTGTTGCGCTGATGCGCATCGGGCGAAACCCGGTGCTGTCCTGGATCGGCCGCGCCTACATCTCCATCATTCGCGGCACTCCCCTGCTGGTCCAGCTGTTCGTCATCTTCTACGGCCTGCCGTCGATCGGCGTGACGCTCGATCCGTGGCCGAGCGCGGTCATCGCCTTCTCCCTGAACGTGGGCGGCTACGCGGCCGAGATCATTCGCGCGGCGATCCTGTCGGTGCCCCGCGGCCAGTGGGAGGCCGGCTATACGATCGGCATGTCTCGGGGGAAGGCGCTGCGCCGGCTGATCCTGCCGCAGGCCGCACGGGTCTCCGTTCCGCCGCTGTCCAACACGTTCATCTCCCTCGTCAAGGACACCTCGCTCGCCTCGCTGATCCTGGTGACCGAGCTGTTCCGCCAGGCGCAGGAGGTGGCGGCGTTCAGCCAGGAGTTCATGTTGCTCTACGTGGAGGCCGCGCTGGTCTACTGGGTGTTCTGCCTGGTGCTGTCGGCGGGCCAAAACAAGATCGAGGAAAGGCTGGACCGGTATGTCGCCCACTGAGCCGTCGTCGCCCGCGGAGCCGTTGCTTTCCGTCAGCGGCCTGCAGAAGTCGTTCGGCGACCACCAGGTGTTGAGATCCATCGACCTGAAGGTCAACCAGGGCCAGGTCCTGGCACTCATCGGTCCCTCGGGCTCCGGCAAGACCACCGTGCTCCGTTGCCTCAACGGGCTGGAGAGGCCGGACGCCGGAACGGTCGCGTTCTCGGGCGGGCCCAGCGTCACCTTCGGCGCGAAGACCACCCGGGCGCAGGCGCAGTCCCTGAGGCAGAAGAGCGCCATGGTGTTCCAGGGCTACAACCTCTTCCCCCACATGACCGTGCTGCAGAACGTCATCGAGGGTCCAGTGCAGGTGCAGCGCCGCCGGAAGGCCGAGGCCACCGCCGACGCCGAGGCGCTGCTCGCCCGGGTCGGTCTGTCCGAAAAGCGCGACCAGTACCCCCACGAACTCTCCGGAGGACAGCAGCAGCGCGTGGGGATCGTGCGCGCGCTCGCATTGAAGCCGTCGCTGCTGCTCTTCGACGAGCCGACGTCCGCACTCGACCCCGAGCTGGTTGGCGACGTGCTCACGGTCATCAAGGAGCTCGCCGAGGAGGGCTGGACCATGGTCATGGTCACCCACGAGCTCGCGTTCGCGCGCGAGGTCGCGGACGAGGTGGTCTTTATGGATGGCGGGGTGGTCGTCGAACGGGGGCACCCGGACACGGTGTTGCGCGAGCCCGCGCAGGAGCGCACCCGCCAATTTGTGCACCGCCTGCTGAATCCCTTCTGAGGACCGCCGCCCCGTTCACACCGCCCGGAACCCGACCCGCATCCCGTCGAGCTCCCGCACCTTTCCCAGCGCCGCGGCCAGGTCTTCGCGCAGGTCCCCGACGTCCTCAACTCCGACCGAGAGCCGCACCAGGTCCGTGGGAACCGCCAGCCCGGTCCCACGGACCGAGGCATGCGTCATGTCGGAGCAGTAGCAGACCAGCGATTCGACCCCTCCCAGGCTGACGGACAGGCCGAACAATCGGGTCGATTCGGCGAAGGCGCGCGCCGCACGCTCCCCGCCCGCGAAGCGCAGCGACACGATGCCGCCGAACCCGGACATCTGCCGCGCGGCCAGCCGGTGTCCCGGATGCCCGGGCAACCCCGGGTAAAGGACGTCGGAGACGCCGTCCTGTTCGGAGAGCCACAGCGCCAAGTCGAGGGCGTTGGCGCAGTGCCGCTCCATCCGCAACCCCAGCGTCTTCAGGCCACGCGCCGCCAGGTAGCAGTCCTGCGGCCCCGCCACGGCCCCCGCCGCGAACTGCTGGTAGCCAACGCTCTGCGCCAGCGGTTGGCCGCGGTGCGACCGATCCGCCAACACGACGGCGCCGCCGAGCACGTCCGAATGCCCGCCGATGTACTTGGTCGTCGAATGGACCACGACGTCGGCGCCCAGGTCCAACGGTCGCTGGAGGTAGGGCGAGGCGAACGTGTTGTCGACGACCAACAGCGCCCCGGCCGCGTGCGCGACCCCGGCCCAACCGGCGATGTCGGCGATGCCCAGCAGGGGATTCGACGGCGTCTCCAGCCACAACAGGGCGGTCCGGCCCGGCTCCACGGCGGCCGCGACGGCGGCAAGGTCCGTGGTGTCCACGGGCGTGTTCGCGACCCCCCACGGGCCGAGCAGGTGGTTGACGAGGCGGTTGGTGCCCCCGTAGCCGTCGCCGCCGAGGACGATGTGGTCGCCCGGGAGCAGCAGCGCGCGCAGCAGGGCGTCCTCCGCCGCCAGTCCCGAGGCGAACGCGAATCCCGCGGCACCCCGCTCCAGCGCCGCCAACTGCGCCTCGAACCCGTTGCGGGTGGGATTCGATCCGCGGCTGTACTCGTGCCCGGCACGCAGCACGTTGATGCCGTCCTGGATAAAGGTGCTGGTCTGGTAGATCGGCGGGATGACGGCGCCAGTGAGCGGATCCGGCTCCTGCCCGGCGTGGATGGCGGTGGTGTTGAAGCCGCGGCTCGCCTGGCCGGCCGGCCACCCCACGTCAGCCCACCCGCCCTGCGGGCGCGGGCGGCCCGGCCGGCACGGGCGGCCCGGCAACCGCCGGGTCGGCCTCGGCGGGAAGGAGCGCCGACAACGCCCGGTCGAGGTCCGCCAGCAAGTCCCCCGGATCCTCCAGCCCCACGGAAAGGCGGATGGTGGTATCCGCGATTCCCGCGGCCGCCCGCTGGTCCGCGGTGAGCCGGCAATGCGTCATGGCCGCCGGGTGCGCGACCAGCGAGCGGGTGTCTCCCAGGTTGGCCGCGAGGGTGAAGAGCCGCAGCGAATCGATGAACGGGCCGACCCGGTCCGCGCGCGCCGCGAGATCGAAGGCGAAGACGGATCCGGCCCCGCGCGGGAAGTCGCGCGCTGCGATGCCCGCGTCCGCGTTGCCGGGGACGGAAGGGTGGTGCACCCGGGCTACCGCGGGGTGCGCCGCCAGGAAACGGGTGACCCGCGCCGTGTTGGAGGCGTGCCGTTCAACCCGCAGCCCCAGCGTCTCAAGCCCCCGCAGGATTTCCGCCGCGCTGGCCGGCGCCAACGACGGCCCCAGGTCGTGCAGGTACTTGCTGCGCGCGAGCGCCAGGTACGCCCCGCGGCCGTGCCGCCGGGCGAGGCTGTCGCCGCCGTACCGTGCCTTGGGGGACGCGAGTTGCGGCAACTTGTCCGGATGCGCGGCGAAGTCGAAGGATCCGGAGTCCACGACGGCACCGGCCAACACGGAGCCGTGCCCGCCAAGGAACTTCGTGGCGGAATGGACCACAACGTCGGCGCCGTGCTCGAAGGGCCGGTAGAGGACCGGCGTCGCCAACGTGTTGTCCACCACCACCGGCACGCCGGCCCGGTGGGCGGTCGCCGCGATGGCCGGCAGGTCCGGCAGGGTCGCCAGCGGATTGGTGATGGATTCGAGCAGCACCGCGCGCGTGTCTCCCGTGATCGCGGAGGCCCACTCCCGCGGGTTGCCGGGGTCGACGAAGTCCACGGCGATCCCGAAGTCGGCGAAGGTATCCGTCAGCAGGTCCACCGTTCCCCCGTGCAGCCGGGATGAGGCGACGACGTGCCTGCCGCCCGGCGTGCGGACGCCGTGTTCGTCCCGGCCGCCGCCCAGCAACGCCAGCAGCGCGACGGCGACGGCCGACTGCCCCGTGGACGTGGCGATCGCGCCGGTCCCGCCCCGCTGGCGGGCGATCCCGCTCGGCCCCCACGGTTCCTGAACCGCGAGGCGGTGGCCAAGCTGGTGGCCGAGAACGGCGAGCTGGACTTCGCGGAACACCTGTGGCCCCTGCTGGCGAAGGACGCGGCCTACGGCTACTACCGCGAGCTGTTCACGGGGCATCCGGACCGGGTCTCCATGGGTTGGCCCGAATTCGACGCCGGATACGCCGCCGTGGACTGGTACTCCGCGGGCCGAAGGGAGCTCGTCGAACACTCGGTGCCCCGCCACGAGGACAGACTGGAGTTCGAGTCGCTCGACCGGCCGCTGGACGGCGCCGTCTTCTCCCGTCGCGAGGACCTGCAGCGCGCCGTCGCCGAGCACATTGCCGGCGACCTGGAACTGCGTGACGGCGGCCGGAACACCGAGACGCTCGGCATCTTCCTCGGACTGCTGGGGGTGTACATGGAGCTCGGCCGGCTGGTGCCCCTGGATGCGCTCAACAAGGCTTCCCGCGCCACGGTCTCCGGCTGGTGGCACGGCTTCTTCAGCTATGTGGACTCCGGCCCGCCCGCCCACCGGCTCCGCGAGCTGTTGGCCCTCCACCGGGCCGGGCTGGTCGAGTTTCTGGGTCCGGACACGCGGTTTGGGGCCGACGAGTCGAGCGGGATGTTCACCGCGCACAGCGCGTCCCTGGGTCAGACCTTCGCAGCCCGCACCCTGGTGGAGGCCCGGCTCCCCCACCCCACGCTCTCCGGGAGCGCCAACCCGGTGTTGCGGTTCCTCCACGACGCAGGGATCGCCGCCGAGGAGGCCACCGGGACGGGCAAGCTTCTGGTCGACGCGGAGCGCCGCGTCGTCGGCCCCGACGGGTCGGCGCGGGCCTGGCTCTTTGCGGTGGGCGCCGGAGTCTCCGGATGGGGCGGCGGCGCGTTCGCCCGGCCACACAGCAACGCGGCCCCCTTCCGGGACACCGACGCGCTGGCCCGCTCGCTGCTGGGAACACTGGCGGAATCACCACCGGCCGCGGCCGACGCGTCCACGGCGGCCATGTCCGAATCGCAGTTGGCGGCGTCCGTCGCCGACCTCCACCGTTACGTAGGGTAGGCACAGTGAATCCGAGTCCCCCGGCGTCCACCACCACCCCGCCCGCCACGACCGCGCCGAGCACCCGCCGCACCGTCGTCGTCTCGATGGACGACCCGCGCGCCAGACCGTTGTTGGACGGCCTGACGCGGGAATACTCCGAGCGCTACGGCGACATTTTCGGTGGGGCCTCCGCCGAGATGGCACGCTACCCGGCCGCCGAGTTCGCGGCGCCGGACGGACTCCTCCTCCTGGTCATCGAGGACGGGGAGCCCGTCGCCGGCGGCGCGTACCGAAGGTACGACGCCGAGACCGCGGAGCTCAAACGGATCTGGACGCACGAAGCGCACCGGCGCCGGGGCCTGGCGCGGCTGGTCCTCGCTGAACTGGAATCGGCCGCAGCGCGCAACGGCTACGCGCGCCTGTATCTCACGACCGGGCCGCGCCAGCCCGAGGCCAAGCACCTCTACCTTGCCACCGGCTACACGCCCGGCTTCGATCTGGGCGCGGATCCCGAGACCGTGGTTCATCTGGCCTTCACCAAGCCCCTCGCCTGACGACGGGTGCGCGGCCGCGGCACGCGCCGTAGGCTGGGGCCATGTCGACGACCACACCGGCCGAGCAGGCCGAAAAGATCAGGACCGGCTACACGTTCGAGGGCGCCTCGGTGAACCTTGGTGCCGCACTCGTGGGTGGGGAGATCCACCCGGAGGCGCAGGTCAGGCTACCGCTCGGGATGATGAACCGCCACGGCCTGGTGGCGGGTGCGACCGGGACGGGCAAGACGATCACCCTCCAGGTGATGGCCGAGCAGCTCTCCGCCAACGGAGTCCCCGTGTTCCTGGCCGACATCAAGGGGGACTTGACGGGCCTCTCGACGCCGGGCACGGCCAGCGAGAAGCTCCTGGCCCGGACCAAGAGCGTCGGCATGGACTGGGAGGCGAAGAGCTACCCGGTCGAATACTTCTCCTTGGGCGGGGACGGCACCGGGATCCCGGTCCGAGCCACGATCTCCTCCTTCGGGCCGCTGCTCCTCTCCCGGATCATGGAGCTGAACGAAACGCAGGAGTCCAGCCTGCAGCTGATCTTCCACTACGCGGACACCAAGGACCTGGAGCTCTACGACCTCAAGGACCTCAGGGCCGTTATTTCCCACCTCACCGGCGACGAGGGCAAGGCGGAGCTCGAGGAGCTGGGCGGGCTGTCCAAGGCCACCGCCGGCGTCATACTGCGCGAGCTGGTGACCCTGGAGGCGCAGGGCATGGAAAAGTTCTTCGGCGAACCGGAGTTCGACACGGCGGAGCTGCTGCGCACGGCCCCCGACGGACGCGGGGTCATCTCCTGCCTCGAACTGCCGACCATCCTGCAGCGGCCGCTGGTCTTCTCCACGTTCCTGGTCTGGTTGCTCGCCGACCTCTTCGAGGAGCTGCCGGAGGTGGGCGACGTCGACAAGCCCAAGCTGGTGTTCTTCCTCGACGAGGCGCACCTGTTGTTCCGCGACGCGTCCAAGGCGTTCCTCGACTCGATCATGACCACGGTGCGCTTGATCCGTTCCAAGGGAGTCGGGGTCTTTTTCGTGACGCAGACGCCGAAGGACGTCCCCGAGGAGGTCTTGGGGCAGCTCGCCAACAGGGTCCAGCACGCTCTCCGGGCCTTCACCCCCGACGACGCGAAGGCCCTGAAGGCCACGGTCTCCACCTTCCCCGTGAGCGACTACGACCTCGACGAGGCGTTGACCCAAGCGGGAACGGGCGAGGCGATCGTGACGGTGATGAACGAGAAGGGCGCGCCCACACCCGTCGCCTGGACGCGCATGTGGAGCCCGGAGTCGAAGATGGGCGCCTCCGACCCCGCCGTAGTGGCCAAGGCCGTGGCCGACTCGGCGCTCTTGTCCGTGTACGGCACGGCGACGGACCGGGAGTCCGCCTACGAGGTGCTCAAGGGAAAGACCGCGGCGACGGCGGAGGCCCCGGCGCAGGTCCCAACGACCGGCGGCTCGGTGGCCGGCCGTGTGCCCGGCGCCGGCCAGACCCAGGCGGAGATCGACGAGGAGGCCCGCCGCATCGAAGCCGAGATCTTGGGCAGGCCCAGCAGCATCCCCAACGGCGCGCCCCAACCAGGCGCCGCGGACCACAGGGGTGCGGGCCAGGGGGGTGTGGACCACGACGGCGCTCGGCCGGCGTCGCGGACACGGACGTCGGCGCCCCGGCGCGAACCCGAACCGGAGTCGAACCCCATGATGGACTTCGCCGTTCAGGCCGCAGGCGCGATCGGCAAGGAACTGCTGCGCGGCATGTTCGGCACCAAGCGGCGCCGGCGCCGCTGATCCCGGCCCCGGCGTCGGCTGCCCGGGATGGTGGGCGCGGGCCGGTAACGTAGGTCGGGTGCAAAACGGTTCGCCCCTCGTGAAGGTAGTCGCCCTCTGGCTGGCTGCCCTGATGGTGGTGGTCGTCGCCGCCATCGTGACCGTCGCGACCGTCAACCAACGCGTCTACGGACCGGAGAAGCTGGTCGAGGACTACTTCGCGTTGCTGCGGGCGGGCGAGGGCGAGCGCGCGCTGGGGCTTGTGGGCGCGGAGGTGCCGGCCGGAAACGCTGTGCTCCTGGACGGCGATGGCCTGAAGGCGACCGTTGCGCCGATCTCCGACTTCCACGTCGCCGAGACAATCGCGCTCGCGGGAGGGCACGTCGAGGTGACGACCGCCTACACGGTGGACGGCGAGGAGCACAGCACGGTCTTCAAGCTGCGCAAGACAGGGAGCGACTGGTTGTTCTTCGACCGGTGGGCCTTCGAGGCACCACAGTTGCCCGTCCTCCAGGTTGAGGCCGACACCACGAACGAGGTCCTCGTCAACGGCCGCAAGTCCCCGCTGCTCAAGGGCTCGCAGCGCCTGCCCACCCTCGTTCCCGCGGTGGTCGAGGCAAGCTACAAGACCAAGTACTTCGAGGCTCCGGCCAAAACCCGCGTGGTCGATACCCGGTTGGCGGCCGAGCGCGAGCCACTGGACCTCGTCACCCAGCCCACCCAGCGGCTGGTCGACGACATCGACAAGCAGGTCCGTGCCTACGTCGACGGCTGCGCCGACCAGCAGGTCCTGAAGCCGGCGGCCTGCCCTTTGTCCTACACGACCAATGCGCGGGTCTCGGCGGACACGATCAAGTGGGACGTCGTCAGCTACCCGAAAATCGACGTGGGGGCGTACCAGGGCGGCTGGGTCCTCCGCCCGTTGGAGGTCGGGACCCGGCTGACTCTGGTGGAACAGGACCTAATGACTGGGGCGCTCGAAGAGAAGGCCGTGACCGAGACGTTCGGCTTCACCGCCACCCTCTCCGTGGGCCCGGACTCCGTCAGCGTCACCCCGGTCTCTGGCGACTGACCGCACCCCGCCCGCGTTGCGCGGCGGCTCCGGGGACTGGCCGCATGGCCGCTCACCGTTCCTGGTGCCCCTCTTCTCTCGTCCACGCCGTCCACCTAACGCTGCTTACCTGCAGCGTCGCGACGCGTGACGTACCCGCGGGAACAGGGCCCGACAGCAACTGCCCTTCTGATGCGTCGAGCCGGCCTATTAAAACGGGCTCCTTGGGGGCCGGCTCGTCCTAACGCGGCCATCCTGGCCCGCACAGGGCCGGATCGCCTTGGACAGGCCTGTGGGAAAACGGCTTCCCGCGGACCTGCCCCTTGGCGACCGATCGATTGAGTCAGGCCGAGAGACCCGGCGGCCCCGCGGCCATGAGTGTCGAGTGCGGCTATGAACGTCGAATGCTGCGGCTTGTTGGACGCCGGTACCAACTTCCCGGACGCTTGGTTGCGGTGTCGTCGGCGTCGTCGGCTTTGTCGGCGATGTCGGTGGCCGAGCCCTCGTCGCTCCCTGCCGGCGCGTCGTCCGGAGTGTCCTTTATGTTGAGACGGCCCCGGCGAATAGCCACCAAGGCCCACACGCCGGCAGCCAGCGCGATGAACCCACCGATGCCAACGGACCAACGCGCGCCAAACTCGGTACCGATCCAGCCGATCAGTGGTGCTCCGATCGGGGTTCCACCCTGGATGACCGCCATGTACAGCGCCAAGACCCTCCCTCGGAACTGGGGTTCCACGGAGAGCTGGATGGACGTGTTGCAGCTGTTCAGGAAGGTCAGCGCCGCCACACCCACCGGCACGAGCGCAAGCGCGTAGAGCCAAAACAGGGGCATCAGCGAGGCGACGACGGCGAAGGCCCCGAACCCCACCGCGCCGCCCACCAGATAGCGGAGCCTAAAGCGCCCGCGTCGGGCGGCCATCAGGGCGCCGGCCAGGGTTCCGAGTCCCATGATCGAACCCAACAAGCCGTACTCCCCCGGCCCCTGCCCGAACACCTGCGTCGCCATCATCACGTTCGTGACCTGAAAGTTGAGCCCGAAGGTCCCGATGAGACCGGCGAGGACAAGAATCATCACCAAATCGGGACGCCCGCTCACGTAGTGGACACCCTCCATGATCTGGTGCTTGCCGCGGGGCGCCCGCTCGCTGGGGTGCAGCTGATCGGTCTTCATCTTGGCGATCGAAAGGATCACCGCGGCGAAGCTTGCGGCATTGATGAGGAAAGCCGGGGCGGTACCGACCCAGGCGATGACCAGGCCCGCGACGCCGGGGCCGGCCAAACGGGCCAGGTTGAAGGAGGCGCTGTTCAGCGCGACGGCATTGGGGATGTCGCCCTTGCCGACCACCTCGGAGACAAACGCCTGCCGGGCAGGTGCGTCGAAGGCGCTGGCCACACCAAGCGCGAGCGCAATGGCGTAGACCATCCACAGCTCGGCCATGTCCGTGAGCACCAGCAGCCCAAGCAGCAGGGCGCACAGTCCCATGGCGGTCTGGGTGAGCAGCAGGAGCCGTCGCTTGTCGTAGCGGTCCGCAACGAGCCCCGCAAACGGACCGAGAAAGAGGATCGGGAGGAACTGCAGCCCGGTCGTGATTCCAACGGCCGTACCCGACTGGTCCGTGAGCACCGTCAGCACCAGCCAGTCCTGGGCCACCCGCTGCATCCAGGTGCCAATGTTGGACACCAGGGCGCCGGAAACCCACAGCCGGTAGTTCGGGTTCCGCATGGCGCTGAACATGGCGCTCATTGGGCGCTCATCCCCTGCAGCAGGCTCGCCGCGCGGGCCAATACGTCCCGGTCCTTGTCCCCCAGTTCGGCCACCCTGCGGGACAACCACGCCGTCCGCTGGCCCCGGGCCTCATCCAAGGCCGCGGCACCGGCGCTCGTGATGCCGATCAACACCCGGCGGCCGTCGTCGGGGTGCGCCTGCCGCTCGGCATACCCCTTGTCCTGGAGGGCCTTGACGATGCGCGTCATCGACGGCGCCTGAACATTCTCCCTCGCGGCAAGCCGACCAAGGGTCTGCGGCCCCCCCGAGAGCGCCACCAGGACGGAATACTGTCCGGCGGAGATCGAGTGCCCACTGGCGTCGATCCGCAACCGCCGCGACGTGCGCATGATGGCCACCCTCAGCTCCGCCGCGAGGTCGTTGTTCCCTGGTTTGGTGCCGTTGGGCAGGGGGCTGGCGAGAGGGGGGTCGGTGGGAGGTGCGTCGGCCGTGCAGGGATTCGCCGGATCACCTGTCGCGGCACCGGGCGCCCTCGCTTCATCGGGGCCGCCCTCCAGGGCCTCGGGGATTGGCACGCGCGCTCCTCTGCTGCTGGCTGGACCGGCGGCCTGAACATCCTCCGGATTTAGTTGCTTAGCAGTGCTAAGTATACTCCTCCATTGACGCCATGTCCCGGGTCGGGTGACGCTTGGTCAGGCCGGAGCCGCGTGCCGCGGCCCGCGTAGCCCACCGGAAGGAACCCAATGCGCAAGGTCACCGCAGGACTTTTCCACTCCGTCGACGGCGTGGTGGAATCGCCACACCTCTTCCAGTTCGACGCGTTCGACGACGAGCTGGGCGCCGGCATGGATGCCATGATCAAGAGGGTCGAGACCGTCCTGCTGGGCAGGGTCAGCTACCAGGAGTGGGCGGGGTACTGGCCGACCGCCACGGACGAATTCGGCTCCTTCATCAACCCCGTCGAAAAGTTTGTGGCCTCGAAAACCCTCAGCGGTCCCCTCGCGTGGAACAACTCGCGGCTCGTCGAAGGACCGCTGGAGGATTTCGTCGCGGAGCTCAAGCAGGGGGACGGCGGTGACATCGCAGTGTGCGGCAGCATCTCCGTGGTGCGCCAGCTCTTCTTCGCCGGGCTCTTGGACGAGCTGATGCTGATGACACACCCGGTGGTTGCCGGCTCCGGCCGCCGGCTGTTCGAGGCCGGCGATCCAACGACCCGCCTGGAACTCGCCGCTTCGACGATCACCAGCAAGGGAAACGCCGTGCTCACCTACACGCGCCGGGGCGAGTAGCGCAGGCGGGCAACCGCCTGCGCTCCCCGCGGAAGGCTAGTCCAGGCCCCGCAGATCCAGGGTCAGCCCGGTCTCGCCGTCGGCGTCGACCAGCACCGGGATGCCCCAGTCCTGCTGGTACAGATGACAAGCGGCATGGTCCGGGATCTCTCCCCCGGGCTCGCCGTCGCAGGCCGCGGCCCGTGCCGTGATGTGCAGGACACCCTCGGGCACATCGGGGTTGAGCCGCAGCGTCCGCGTCAGGCCCACGGACGTGCCGGCCCCGCCCACCAGCAGTTCCTCCGGCGAGGCCGAGATCTTCAGCTGGGTCGGGTCGCCCCAGCGGTCGTCCAGCTTCTGGCCCTTGGGGGCGGAGAAACGGACCACAAGCCGGTGGTCGCCCGGGGCCACCGGGGACTTGGGACGGGAGGTCTGCGACGCGCCCTCGTCCACGGTGAGCGCCTCCTTGGGCAGCGGCAGCCGCACCAGCTGGTGCTGGTTGGTCTCGACGACCAGCAGCACGGGCTCGCCGTCGACCGTTGTGTCCAGCAGGACGTCGGAGGGCTCGGCCAGGCCGCGCGCCAAGGTCGATACGGTCCCCGACGCCGGATCGTAGCGTCGGACGGCGCCGTTGTACGTGTCGGCGACGGCCACCGAGCCGTCGGGAAGCACGGTCACTCCGAGCGGGTGCTGCAGGCGCGCGTCGGCGGCCGCCCCGTCGCGGAAGCCGAAGTCGAACAGCCCGGCCCCCACAGCGGACTCGACCGCGGAGACGCGGCCGTCGTCCCCGAGCCGCAGCATACGCAGCGAGGAGGTTTCCGAGTCCGCGACCCAAATGTCGCCGTTGGCGTCGTCGGCGAGGCCGGAGGACTGGGCGAACCATGCCTGACCCGGCGCACCGTCCTGCAAGCCCTCGAGGCCCGTGCCCGCGAACACCTCGAGCGCGCCCGTGGCGGGTTCGAAAGAGAAGATCTGGTGGGTCCCGGCCATGGCGACGATCAGCCGGCCTGCCTTCTGTGACCACAGGACGTCCCAGGGCGAGGACAGGGATGTCTCCAGCGGGGCCGCGCCCAAATCGTGAATCCACGCGTCGGCGTCGTTCGCTGCGTCCCCCGCCGCCCGGGCCTGGTCGGCGTCGAGCAGGCGCTGAACGCCGTTCCCGGCGATGGTCGTGACCTCACCGGTCGAAAGGACCAGGCCGCGGAGCCTGTGGTTGACGGTGTCGGCGACGACGACGTCGTAGCCCACCCGCGCGGCGACGTCGGCCGGAAGCGCGGTGAGGCCCTGGGGTTCGTTGAAGCGTGCCGTGTCCGCCGGACCGTCGGCAAAGCCCTTGACTCCCTCGCCGATGGTCCGGACCACGGTGGTGAGGTCGTTGGCCAGCTCGACCAGGCGGTGGTGGCCCGAGTCGCCGACGAGGAAGTTGCCGTTCGGCAGGGCCAGGACCTTGCCGGGGAACCGCAGGTCGCCCTCGAGCGCGGGCGGCGCCACGTAGGGCCCGTCGCCACGATGCAGCGAGCCCTTGGCCTCGTGCTCGGCGACGAGCTCCTCGACGAGGACCTCCAAACCGTTGGCGTGGCCCTCGCCGGACAGGTGCGCAGCGATGTAGCCCTCGGGGTCGACGACGACGAGCGTGGGCCACGCGCGGGCGGAGTACGCCTGCCACGTCTCAAGCTCCGGGTCGTCCAGCACGGGGTGGTGGATCTCATAGCGCTCGACGGCCGCGGCGAGCGCCACCGGATCCGCCTCGTGTTCGAACTTCGGGGAGTGCACACCGACGATGACCAACAGGTCCCGGTACTTCTCCTCCAGCGGACGCAGCTCGTCCAGCACGTGCAGGCAGTTGATGCAGCAGAAGGTCCAGAAGTCCAGCACCACGATCTTCCCGCGGAGGTCCTCGAGCGTGACCTGCTTGCCGCCGGTGTTGAGCCAGTTGCGGCCCACGAGTTCGGAGGCGCGCACGCGGTAGGCGGCGCGGACGGATTCGGTGGTCACGGTTGTGGGCTCTGCTGACATGCTGGCACTCCTAAGACTTTGTCGGCTGACGTAGTTTCTCAACCCTATTATCGACGCGGTTGTTCCCGAGTCCGGGCCTGCATGACGGCGTACGACGCCGGCGCGCCGCAGACCCGCACTACGCACAGCACCAACGCGACGCAGCCCCTCGCGAGGGGGCCCGCCCGGGTCGGCCCGAGGGTCGAGGGTCGAGGAAAGGACGCGCGGCGGTCGAGGGCAGGACGCGCGCCCGCGGCTCAGCAGCGCAGCGCCCGCAGGATTCGTGCAGCCGCCAGCCCGGCCGCCCCGACAACGGGAGCGCTGGCCGCCAGCAAGGCCACGGGATTGGGCCTGAAGACCGTCCCGGTGTCCGTGGAGACGTAGGCCCCCACGGGACAGGCGAAGCCGCCGCCCCCGCCGCCGGCGGCCCCCTCCGGATCAGATCCGCCGCCCGCCCCGCACCAGACGAAGGCCACCGGGACGACTGTCCGCCCGCCGACGTCGACCGGTTGCCCCTGCGCGATTCCCATGAGCGAGTTCCGCAGTGATTCGAAGATGTCCGAGACCAGGTGTGCCATGGGCCGAAGATACCCCTATTCGGGCAGTTCGGCGATGGCGGCGTCGAGCACCGCGGTCGCCATGTCGCTGAATTGCTGTGCCTCCAGTCCCTCGGTCGCGATAAAGGAGACCATCGCCACGTGGTCCCCGCGCTCCTTCACCAGCACCAGCGCCTGCTGCCTGAGCTCGCTGTCGCCGCGTCCACGGGTCCACAGGAGCGCCGAATCGGCGGCGCCCTTCGCCACGTCGGGAACCTTGCTGGTGAGCGGGACGGTCTCAGTCACCACTCCCCCGCTGGGCCCCTCGGTCTGCATGTTCAGAGTCATGCCCTTGCACTCGCCGAGCATCTTTTCCACGGTGGCGTAGTGCGCCTCGAGGTCGGCACGGTCCTCCACGGCGGCGACCTCCACCGAACCGGTGGCCAGAACGTTGTCGGTGGCGAAGTCGGTGCGGGCGGAGTCGTCCCCGAGCAGCACCGGCGACCAATTCAGGTCCCTCAGCGCCGACTCGCAGGTGGACGGGATGACCACCACGCCCTCGAGGGTGCCGTCCGGCGCGGAGCGCAGCGCCTCGAGCTGTTCCTGGCCGGCCGCCAGGCTGCGGTCGAACCCGTAGCTCGCGGCCCGCTGGATCCCGGCGGCCACGGCCCGTCCAGCAACGGTATCGGGGGCCGCGGTCGCCGGCGACGTCGTGGCCTCGGCGCCCGGCACCCGGGTCTCGACGCCGGCGTGCGGGTCCGGTGTCTCCGCGGGATCCCCGCCCGCGGCGCAGCCGGACAGCGCGATCACCGCCGCGACGACGACGGCAAGGACCGCCAGGACCCTGGCCAGGCGCATGGCGGCCACGTGGGAGCGGACGCCGGGCGGTGGGGTGGTGCCCGGGGTGCGGTGCGGTTCAGCGGCCACGTTGGTCAAGCTCCTCGTCGTGGTTCTTCAGTTGGGAGAACATGCGGTTGTAGGCCTCCAGCTCGGCGTCGTCGTCGCGGTCCGCGGCTCGGTCCTTGCGTTTGGACTCGCGGGCGTCGTCGCGGCTCCACGAGACCATCACACCCAACGCGAGGAGCAGGGTCGGGATCTCCCCGATGCCCCACATGGCGGCGGCTCCGGTGCGCTGGTCCTCCAGCGCGGACGCGCCCCACGGGCGGCCCAGGTTGCCGAACCAGCTGGCCTGCATCAGCGACTCGCTGCCCATGATGGAGACGCCGTAGAAGGCGTGGAAGCTCATCGTGGCCAGCAAGATCACCAGCCGCAGCGGGTACGGGGCACGCCGCGGGAGGGGATCGGATCCCACCATGTTCAGCGCGAAGATGTATCCCGTCAACAGGAAGTGCAGGTTCATCAGCTCGTGGCCAACGTGCTCGCGCAGCGCAAACCCGAACAGATCCGTGTTGTAGAAAATGATGATCGAGCCCGCGAAGTTGGCGGCCGCAAACAGGGGGTTGGTGACGATCTTCGAGAACCACGAGTGGACCAGGACCAGGATCCATTCGCGCGGCCCGCGGGTTCCGTCCGTGCGGGCGGGAATGGCCTTCAGGGCCAGAGTCACCGGCGATCCGAGCACCAGGAAGAACGGTGCGACCATGGTCAGCGCCATGTGCGCCACCATGTGCATCGAGAACATCACCATGCCGTAGACGGCGGGGGCGCCCGAGGTGATGTAGAAGAGTGCCGCCAGCCCGAAGAGGAACGTCGCCAGGCGCAGCACCGGCCACTTGTCGCCCCGTCGGCGGACGGTGATGAAGCCCTTGAGATAGGCCGCGGCCAGGAAAACGATGATGGCCAGCCACAGCCAGTCGATCCGCCAGACCGTCAGCCAACTGCCGGACACCAGCTCGGGCGGCAGGTCGTAGCCGGTCAGGATGCGGGCCGGCGTCGCGGCCGGCGGGAGCTCTTCCGGCACGGGAGGGGCCGTCCGGCCCAGGGCCGTGGCGAGGCCCATGACCGCCGCCATGACGGCCGCCTCGACGGCGACGATGCGCCAGGCCAGCCGCGCCGCCGTCGCCCGCCCCGCCTCGAGCAGCCCGATGGCGCGATACCGGTGCGCCAGTCCCAGCACGCCAAGGACAAGCGTCAGGACAACCTTGGCGACCAGCAGACCGCCGTACGGGGTGGCCAGCTGGGCCCAGGACTCCATCCGAACGGTGGCGCTGACGACGCCGGAGGCGAAGACCAGGAAGAAGCACACCGTGGCCAGCGCGGAGAAGCGTCGCAGCACCACACCGGCCAACACGGGGCGCACATCGGCGAACCGGCCCGGCGCCCTGCCCTCGAGCAGCCCCGCCAAACAGGCCAGCACGCCGATCCCGCCGACCCAGATTGAAACCCCCACAAGGTGCAGCAGGATGGCGTTTGTGGCGCCCCAGTGGTCGTCTCCGCCGGAGGCGTGGCCCACCAGCGACACCGGCAGGACGCCGGCCAACGAGAAGACCGCGGCGACGCCGACGCCGGCCGGCGAGCGGACGCCGAAGGCAAGCGAGGAGGTGACGGCCGCGATGACCACCATCCACATCCAGGCCTGGCCGAGGGAGATGTTGACGACGTAGTCCAGCAGAGCCGCCGTGTAGGCGGAATCGGAACTCAGCGGGAGGCCGGAGACATCGGAGAAGGAGAGCACCAGCACGGTGGCCGCCGCGAGGGTCCACACGATCCCCGCGCCGGCGGCGATGTTCATGGCGCGGGCGAAGGCCGGATGCTCGGCGCCGCCGTCCGTGGTCCCGCCGCCGTCCTCGCCGCGGCGGGCGCGCTGCGGCTTGGTCGACCGCGGGAGGACGACGGCGGCAAACAACAGCGCGCCAACGGCGAGTGACATCGAAACGTGGTGGATGGCCACCGCGAACGGCAGCCCCCAGCGCGTGAACGCCCCGGGGTCGGAGAGCTGGCCGGCGACCGTGGACCCGGAATAGAGCAGGGCCGCGACCAGGCCGAAGACGCCCGCCACCAGGGCGGGCAGGACCAGGGCGGCCCAACGCCGGTCCGGGCCGGTCCCCGAGGGGTCGGCGGCACCGACGGTCGTGGTTCTGGCGTTCTGGTTCACTGGATCCTCTCGCACGGGCAGGCCTTCAATTCTCTCACTCCGCCCCGGGGCGGCGACGGCGCTCTTTCCGGGGTGCGCTACTTCGTTTGGCGGCGCGCCTTGGCCAGCACCACGCCGGCCGCGGCAACCACGGCCACGCCGAGGACGATCCAGACGACCGGCGCCGGCAGGCCGCCCAGTCCCGTCGCCTCGGTCTCGGCCGGCGCGGTGGACGCGGAGGCGTCCGGGGTGCCGCTCTCGGCGGCGCTCGGCGTGGCGGCGCCGCCGGAGGCGGCGGGGGCCGAGGCCGCGCCGCTCGAGGCGGTTGGGGTCTCGCTTGCGGCCGAAGCGGCCGCCGACTCCGTCGTGCTGCCGGCCTCGACCGTGAACTCGATGGCTTCACCGTTGGAGGGCGTGCCCTCGATCGGATGGCCATCGCTGGACACAACGCGCCAAACCAACGTGTAGCCGCCGTCGGGCAAGTCTTGGCCAAAGTCGACCGTCAGGGTGTCGCGGTTGATGCTGGCCTCGGCGTCCAGCTCGGTGCCCGCCTCGTCCGTCAGTTCCACGACGGTGCTCTTCCCGATGGTCTGCAGCGCGCCGCTGAAACGAAGGGTCGCCTCGTCCGGCGCTGTTTTTACGGTGGCGCCCGACGCGGGGGTCGATTCGACCAGCGCGTCGTGGGCGAAGGCGGCCGGCGCGGCAACCACGGCCGCGCCGGCCAGCAGCAGCGCTGCCGCGGCGGAGAGGAGAGTCCTCGTGGCTGCTCGCGGCACCAGGGTCGTGGCGGCGAGGGAACGTGCCGCGTCGGAGCGTGTTGGGGTGGGGGTGTGTACGTGCTGCATGGTGTGTTCCTTGTCTCCCCGCGGACGGGGCCTGCTGACTGCTGTCGGTTACGAGGCAGGGCAGGCGGGAGGCCCGCGGCGGCGGAGGGCGCGCAACGGGACGCCCAGGTCCGGCAGGCCGGGAACCTGGGCGGGGGCGGGAAGGAGAACCCGGACGACGGCGGGCGCCGACTTCCAGCGCAGCACCGCAATTGGAGCCGCGAGAAGTGCCGTCTCGGCGAGGGTGCGGAGGGTCAACTCGCCGCGGCGCAGGATAGCGATTGTCAATAGGGCGGCCGCCAGGTGGGCCACGGGCATCCACGTGGCCTCCGCCGGAGAGCCCGGCCCCGAGGCGGCGTCCGGACCCAACCCGCGGGCCGTCAGCGAGACGGACCACCAATCCGCGCGGCCGATGCCGTGCGCGGCGTGCGTGGCGTGTTCGGATGCGCCGGTCGGCGGCAAATAGCGCGCCCCCGCGTCGGCCGCGTGGCCCCAGCCGAAGGACAGGTGGTAGAGGCCCTGGCTGAAAGCAACCGCCAGCGAGGTTCGGGCCAGCGACAGCCCACGTCCGGACAGCGCCGTGCAGACGGCGGCGGAAAGCGCCAAGACCAACACCAGAAGCTGTGGGGCCGGAAGGCTTCCGCCGGCAAGGGTGTGCGATGCCGCGGCGAGGGTCGTGGCGGCGAGGGCGCCCAGCCAGCCGCGCAGAAGGCGCAGGCTGCGGTGCTCCACGGAAACGACTCCTTGGGACGGCTGGAAACTGGACGGCTGGGCGATCGGAAAGACCGACAAGCAACGGCATAAATTCTACGTCAAGTAGAAGCATGCGGCACGCTCGTCGGGCCCGCAAGACAGCAAGGGCCCGCCCTCCCCGTGGGGTGGGCGGGCCCTCGGCAGGCGCTGCGGACTACTTCTTCGCGACGGCGGCCTTCAGCTTGGAGCCGGCGGTCAGCTTCACGGAGTGGCCGGCCGGGATCTGGATGGTGTCGCCGGTCTGCGGGTTGCGGCCCGTGCGGGCGGCGCGGTCGGTGCGCTCGACGGCGAGCCAGCCCGGGATCGACACCTTTTCGCCCTTGGAAACCTGGTCAACGAACACCTCGAACACGGAATCCAGAACGCCGTTCACGGCGACCTGGGAGTTGCCGGTCTTCTCGGCGACGGCTGCAACGAGTTCACTACGGTTCATAGCCAATGTATGTCCTCCTGGACTGTTCCTTTCCGGCCCGTACGGGCCGGAATGCCCCGCGGTTACGGGGTCTTCTGACAAGGAAACTACCAGCCATGCCGGACAGACACGCCCGGTTTCGGGGGGTTTGGCCCGATTATTTTGGTTTTTCCGCGGAATTTCGGGGTTTTTCAGCCCTCGGCGTGATTTTCGCCGCCTTTCGGCGTGATGGTGCCCGCTCCGGCGGAACCCCGCGCCGGGGGCTGGAATCCCCACGGTTTGGCCGTCGGCCTCTCTCTACGGTGGTTGTTAGGCTGGCCGGATGCCCACCAGAGACCCCACAGCGTCCTCTCCCCGCGCGCTGGTGTTCGGCGGCACGGGACCCGTGGGCAGGGCCGTCGCCCAAGGCTTGCTCGCCGACGGATGGAGAGTGGACGTGACGGGGCGGGATCCGGCGCGCATGCCGCCCTCGTTGGCCGCCGCCGGTGCGCGCTTCCTTGCCTCCGACCGCACCAACGACCGCGAGGTGGGCGACGCCGTCGGCCCCGGGGCAGACCTCGTCGTCGACTGCCTCGCCTACACCGGCGCCCACGCGGCGATGTTGCTGCCCCTCCTGGCCGACGTCGGACACACGGTGATGGTCTCCGCCAAGGCCGTCTACGTCGACGCGCTGGGCAACCACGTGAACTCAAGCGTGCCCCCGGACTTTCGGGTGCCGGTGACCGAAGACCAGCCGACCCTGCCCCCCGGCGACATGGATTACGACTCCCGGGAGGGCTACGGGCCCAACAAGGTCGCCGCCGAACGGACCTTCTTGGACAGCGGACACCCCGTGTCCGTGCTGCGGGCTTCGAAGGTTCGCGGACCCGGGGCGGAACGCCCGCGTGAGTGGGTGTTCGTCCGTCGGGCCCTGGACAGGCGCCCGGCCCTGTTCCTACGCGGCCTGGGGCTTCAGCGCGAGCACTGCACGTCCGCCGTGAACCTCGCCGGGCTCGTGCGATTCATCGCGGACCGCCCGGCGCCCCGGATCCTCAACGTGGCAGATCCGGACAGGCCCAGCGCCGTCGAGCTCTCTCGGGTGGTCGCCTCCCACCTCGGTCACGTGTGGGACGAAGTGCTTCTGCCGGAGGGGACGGGTGGCGGATTGGGCCGGCATCCATGGGAGGCGGCACTCGCAATGGAACTGGACACATCGGCCGCGCGGAAGCTGGGCTACCGGCCGGTGGCCGGCTGCGCGTCCACCTTGCCCGGCGACATCGATTGGATGGTCGCCAGGGCATCCGCCGCGGGGACGGCTGCCGCCTTCGACGCCGACTATTTCCGCCCGTACTTCGACTACGCGGCGGAGGACGCCTATCTGGGAGGGGCCCACGGGCCCGGACGTGTTGCCCGAGGGCACCCCGCTCCCTAGGCTGGAGGCCAACGCCGCGAGGCGGTCAACTGCGGCGCTCCGCCGGCGTCGGACTCGGTACAGGCGTCGCGCGGACAGCGCGTTCGATGGGCGCCCGGTGGGCTGCGGGTGCGCGGCGGGCGCTCGACCGGGGGGCGGCCGATCGGCGGCTGGCGGCGGACACCAATGGAGGCAGGTGCGGGACCGTGGACGAAAAAGCAGGCAAACGCGATAGTCCGCGCGTTCGTGCGGCGCGCTACCGCGCCGCTGTGAGCAGCAGGGCACACCCGGAGACCGCCGACCCGGCCGGCGCGGACTGGTCGGCCGGAGTGGACATGCCGGACGAGGCGGGCGGGTCGGACGAGGCGCAGGAGCCGGGCGCGACGAGTCGGGCGGGCCGTGCCAACGGCGCGGGGGCCGCGCCCGACGATGGCACGCCGCCGATCCTTCCCACCGACGAGGCCTACGAGATCGCCAACAAGAGGATCGACGCCGCCGTGGCCCGGGGCGACTTCGACAACCTGGCCTATGCCGGAAAGCCGATCCCGAACCTCGGCGGCACCAGCGATCCGGACTGGTGGCTGAAGGGACTCATCGAGCGCGAGAAGCTCACGGGACTGGGGCCTCCGGCGCTGCTGCTGCGCACCGAGAACGTGGAGCTCGACGGCAGGCTGGACCGGCTGTTCTCGGAACGGGAGGTGCGCGAGGCGCTCGAGGACTTCAACGGCCGTGTCGTCGAGGCGAGGCGACAGCTACTCGGTGGCCCTCCCGTCATCACGCCCACCCGCGACGTCGAGGCGGAACTCCGCCGGTGGCACGAGCGCCGGGCCCCGGCCGCGGCCCCGCCCTCCCCCGCCGAAGGCGACGCGCCGGCGTCGTGGTGGAAGCGGTGCCTGCGGTGGTGGGAGCGACGGAGCGGCGCCTCCCGCCGCCCGTCCTGAGCACCTTCGGGTTCAAGCGTGCGCGTCACCGCACGTCGGGAACGCGCGGGCCGGGGAAGCCGCCCAGGACGGTCCAAAGCGTCTCGCGACGGGACGGAACCGGGCGGCCGGCCGCGCACAGCAGCACACACACAAAAAGGCGAGGGCCCCTCCGGTAACCGGAGGGACCCTCGCCGCAAGTTCGCTGGTGGTTACCAGGAAGACTTGGTGATGCCCGGAAGCTCGCCCTTGTGGGCCATGTCGCGGAAGCGGATGCGGGAGATCCCGAACTTCTGGAACGTGCCGCGGGGGCGGCCGTCGATGGCGTCGCGGTTGCGCAGGCGCACCGGCGAAGCGTTGCGGGGCAGCTTCTGCAGGCCCAGGCGGGCCTCTTCGCGTGCCTCGTCGGTCGCGTTTTCGTCGACCAGGGTCTTCTTCAGCTCGGCACGCTTCGCGGCGTAGCGCTCAACGACGACCTTGCGCTGCTCGTTGCGAGCAATCTTGGACTTCTTAGCCATAGGGTTTAGCGCTCCTCTCGGAATTCAACGTGCTTGCGGATAACCGGGTCGTACTTCTTCAGGACCATGCGGTCCGGGTTGTTACGACGGTTCTTGCGCGTGACGTAGGTGAATCCGGTGCCCGCGGTGGACTTGAGCTTGATGATGGGACGTACGTCCTGTGCCTTAGCCACTAGAGCTTCACACCCTTCGCAATCAGGTCGCCAACAACGCGCTCGATGCCACGGACGTCAATCGTCTTGATGCCCTTGGCGGACAGCGTCAACGTGACGTTGCGGCGCAGGGACGGAACCCAGTAGCGCTTCTTCTGGATATTCGGGTCGAACCGACGCTTGTTGCGGCGGTGCGAGTGGGAGATGCTGTGTCCGAAGCCCGGAACCGCACCTGTCACCTGGCATACAGCTGCCATGATCACTCCTCAGTAGTAGTAAAAATTGACGGTACTCGTAACAGATACAGCGCGGTCTTGCTGCCTCTGGATCTGCGCAAAGAGTCCCGCCACCAGTTGTGACACCGTTTATTACTGCGAACCGTTGAAGGTAACCAGGTTGGGTGAGAACCAACCGAAGCGCCTCGCCGCGTGAAAGTACGGTGAACCTCAGGACCGGGTGAGCATTTTTCCCTACTCGGTTGGTCCAGATATTCGGTAATACGGGTAAACACGCGGTCTTCCTTGCCGGCCCCAAGAGGAGCACGGCAGAGAACCCGCGTGACTTAACGCCTTACTATCTTAGGCCGGGCCGGCCGCGATCGCAAAACCGGGACGGACGACGCCGGAGGTCGGCTTCCTCACACGGCGCGCCAGGGCCCGCGGCGCTACTTGCGGAAGATCCAGTGTTCGGGGTCGAAGCCCGCGATGACTTTCCGCCCGATGCGGGCCAGGTCCTCGACGTCGCGCTCCGTGAGCCCGTCGAAGATCATCTGGCGGACCGACTCCACGTGTTGGGGCGCCAAGTCCTCCAGCATCTCCATGCCCTCGTCGCGCAGGTGGGCCATGGTGACCCGCGCGTCGGACGCACTCTGGGTGCGCTCCACCCAGCCGCGGCCCTCGAGCTTCTTGACCACGTGGCTCAGCCGGGACAGCGACGCGTTGGTCATCCCCGCCAGCTCGCTCATAGCCAACATGCGGCCGTCGCTCTCGGAGAGCATCGCCAGCACGTTGTAGTCGAAGAGCGTGATGCGCGCCTGCTTGTGCAGTTCGCTGTCCAGCCGGCTCGGCAGTTGCATGGACACGGCCAGGAGGGCCAGCCAGGAGTCGCGCTCCTGCTTGGAAAGCCAGCGGGGTTCGGTCATGATTCCTATCTTGGCATAGGAGCCGGAGGCTACCTGCCCGCGAGCGCCTTGCGGCGGCGGTAGGAAAGCACCTGCGAGCCGAGCACCACCAGCAGGGCCAGGATGAACATGGCGGAACCGATTACGTTGGCCTGGGCCGGTATGCCGCGGGTGGCCGCGACGTAGATGAACTTCGGGAAAGTGTCGTAGTTGCCCGAATTGAAGTTGGTGATGATGAAGTCGTCGAAGCTCATCGCGAAGGACAGCAGCGCGGCGGCGACGATACCCGGCAGCAGCAGCGGGAACGTGATCTTCCAGAAGGCCGCGAAAGGGGAAGCGTAGAGGTCCGCGGCCGCCTCCTCCAACCTGGGGTCCAGCGAGGAAACCCTGGCCCGGACCGTCACCACAACGAACGCCATGCAGAACACCGTGTGCGCGATGATGATCGTCCAGTAGCCGAGGTCCCAGCCGAGGTTCAGGAACTGGGCCAGGAGCGACGCACCCAGGACGACTTCCGGCGTCGCCAACGGCAGGATGATCAACAGGTCCGCCATGCTGCGGAAGCGGAACTTGTAGCGGACCAGCCCCATCGCGATGCACGTGCCGAAGACCGTCGCCAGGATGGTGGCCACGATGCCGACCTGGAGAGAGTTGCCCAGCGCCGCGCAAACGTCCGGGGCACCGCACGGGTTGGCCCAGTTCGCGAACGTGAAGCCGCGCCAGGTCAGGTTGGTGCGGCCGGCGTCGTTGAAGGAGAACACGAAGATGTAAGCGATCGGCACCAGAAGGTACACGAAGGCCAGCCCGCCGATCACGGGGATGATCCAACGTCCGATGGTGCGTTTCATGCCTCCCCCTAGAAGAGTTCTTTGGTGCCGAAGCGCCGGATGTAGATCATGACGAGGATCAGGATGGCGACCATCAGGATGAAGCTGAGCGCGGAGGCTCCCGGGTAGTCGACGACGCGGAAGAAGCGCGAGTCGATGACCTGGCCGATCATCGTGGTGTCCCGGTTGTTGCCCAAGAGGGCGGCGTTGACGAAGTCTCCCGACGCGGGGATGAACGTCAGCAGCGTCCCGGCGAAGACACCGGGCGCGGCCAGGGGCAGCGTCACCTTGCGGAAGGTGGTGAAGGGGCTGGCGTAGAGGTCCCCGGAGGCCTCCAGCAGCCGGATGTCCAGGCGTTCGAGGCTGGCGTAGATCGGCAGCGTCATGAACGGCAGGAAGTTGTACGTGAGCCCGCAGACGACGGCGAAGGCGGTCGCGGTCAGCCGCCCGTCCGGAGGCAGGATGGACACCGCCCTCAGGGTCTCGACGACGAGGCCCTCGTCCGCGAGAATCTGCTTCCAGGCCTGCGTGCGCAGGATAAAGCTGGAGAAGAACGGCGCGATGAGCAGCACCAGCAGGATCCCGGCCAGGAGCTTGCGTTCGCGCAGCCTCACGGCCACGAGGTAGGCCATGGGGAAGCCGATCAGCAGCGCGGCGACGGTGGCGATGAGCGCGAACCCGAAGGACCGCACCAGCGCCTCCCAATACGCCTCGAGGACCACCGCATAGTTGCTGAATTGGAGGGCGGGCACAAACTCGCCGATCTCGGCGCCCGCCGGACGGGCGTAGAGGGACATCGCCAGGAGGACCAGCACCGGCGCGGCGAAGAAAAGCAGCAGGAAGGTGAAACCGGGCAGGATGAGCGCCAGGCCGATCCGCCCGCGGCGCTTTTCGGCGACGACCTCCTCGGGGCTCCGGCCGTCGTCGGCCGGCTGCCTGCCGCCGCGGCGCGCCGCGGGATCGGCCAGGGCGGTCATACGGCGTCGACCCCCTCGGACGTCTCCTCGTCGCCGGGCAGTCCGAAGGAGTACTCCGGTTCCCAGACCAGGCGGACCTTGTCGCCCTTCCGGGCGGGCTTCTGGCCCATGTTCTGCGAGAAGGTCCCGATCATTCCCACGCCCGGGGCGTTGACGATGTATTCGGTGCTGACGCCCGTGAAGGAGGCGTCCACGACGTCGCCGATCAATTGGTTGGCGGTGGGCGAATAGGCCATGTCCATGTCCATGATGCGCATCTTCTCGGGACGCACCCCCACAACCACGCTGCCGTTGTGGCCGGAGCAGCGGTCCTTGGGCAGGACCACGCGGACCCCGGCGACGTCGACGCCCATGGCGTCGCCCAGGTCCTCGGCCACGCGCCCGCGCATCAAATTGGACTTGCCGAGGAAGTTGGCGACGAAGGCGGTGCGCGGCAGTTCGTAGAGTTCGCGGGGATTGCCCATCTGCTCGACGCGCCCCTTGTTCATCACGGCCACCGTGTCGGCCATGGTCATGGCCTCCTCCTGATCGTGCGTGACGTGGATGAAGGTCAGGCCGACGTCGGTCTGGATCGCCTTGAGCTCCACCTGCATCTGCCGGCGCAGCTTCATGTCCAGGGCGCCAAGAGGCTCGTCCAGAAGCAGCACGGCCGGCCGGTTTACGAGGGCGCGGGCCAACGCCACGCGCTGCTGCTGCCCGCCCGAGAGCTGGATCGGCTTCCGCGAGGCGAGGTGCCCGAGCTCGACCATCTCGAGCGCGGCCAGGGCCATGGCGTTCGAGTCGCGCACCCGCCGGCGCTTCAGCCCGAAGGACACGTTCTCCAGCACCGACATGTGCGGGAAAAGCGCGTAGGACTGGAAGACGGTGTTGACCTCCCGCTGGTGCGACGGCAGCGAGGTCACGTCGCGCCCGCCGATCGAGATGGAGCCCGACGTCGGCTGCTCCAGTCCCGCAACCATGCGCAGCGTCGTCGTTTTGCCGCAGCCGGACGGGCCCAGAAGGGCGAAGAAGGAACCAGCCGGGATGGTGAGCGACAGGTCGTCGACCGCCACGAAATCGGAGAACCTCTTGGTGACGTTGGACAGCACAAGGTCCTGGCCGCTGTTGTCTCCGCTGCCGGCCACCTCTTGGGCCTGCCTGACTTGCTGGACCATGCCTCAGACTCCGATGGCGGCCTGGAAGCGGGACCCGTAATCGGATTCCTCCTCGGCGGACAGGGAACGGAACACGTGGGCGTTGGCGAGGTCCTCCTCGGTGGGGAAGATCAGGGGGTTGTCCACCAGGTCGGGATCGACCTTCTCCATGGCCTCCTGCGCGCCGCTGACCGGACAGATGAAGTTGACGTAGGCCGCGACGACGGCCGCGACGTCGGGATCGAGGTAGTAGTCCATCAGCTGCTCCGCGTTCTTCTTGTGCGGCGAGCCGACGGGCACCATCATGTTGTCGCTCCACAGCGTGCCGCCGGCCTCGGGGATGGCGAACTCCCACTTGTCGTTGTTCTCGAAGTTGAGCTGGGTGATGTCCCCGGACCAGCAGATCACGGCGAGCGCGTCCCCGGAGACCAGGTCCTCCTTATAGGAGTTGCCCTTGACCTGGCGGATTTGACCCGACGCGATCTGCGCTTCGAGGACCTCCAGGGCGGCGTCGAACTGGTCCCCGCCCCACTCGCCGGAGATGTTCACCCCGTTCTGCAGCATCAGGAGTCCCACGGTGTCCCGCATTTCGTCGAGGACCTCCACACGGCCCTTGAGCTCGGGCTTCCACAGGTCCTCCACGGACTTCAGACCGCCGGGGACCTGCTCCTTGTTCCAGGCGATGCCGGCGAATCCCGACTGCCAGGTCAGCGAGTTCTTCCGCCCCGGATCGAAGTCGACCTCCTGCAGCGACGGCAGCAGGTTCTTGCTGTTCGGGATGTTGGCCAGGTCCAGCGCCTGCGTGTAGCCCTGCCGGATGACCCGGCCGGCCATCCAGTCCGTGAGCGTAATGATGTCCTGGCCGATGTCCTGCCCGGCCGACAGCTGCGCCTGCACCTTGCCGTAGTAGGTGTCGTTGCCGTCGATGTCCTCCGAGTAGTTGACCTTAATGCCGGTCTGCTTCGTGAACGCCTGGAGCGACGGGTATTCCTTCGTGGCGTCGTCGTAGTCCAGGTAGAGCGTCCAGTTCGCGAAGTTCACGACCTTCTCGGAGTCCGAGAGGTCCTGCACTGCGGGCGCGGCAGCGGACGTGCCACCCGTCCCGGTGCCTCCGCCGCCGGTTCCGCAGGCCGCGAGGAGTCCGCCCAGTCCCAGCCCGCCGGCCCCGGCCATAAACCGTCGGCGCGTCAGTTGCGCCCGGACGAGTGCCCGAAGCGCCGGATCGTTGGGTAGTTCCGGTCGAGGACGCGGTGCCATGTTCGTCTCCCTCACAAGAGTTGCCCGCGCGGCCTGTTGTGGCGCGGGCGGGGCCGCCATCAACATGTCAACCCTTGGTAGTGGATCATTCCAGCGCACAAACCCCGTGACAATAGTTCGAGTTGTAAATTCTAAGTTTCACCACTGAATCAGTTGCACTATTGGGCTTTTCACAACGGAATCTTTAGGGCTATCCTCGGTTGCGAGAGGGGACGTCCCTCCCGGTCCGATCCGCAGGAGGTACTCCCGGGTGTCCAATTCAGCCAGCCCGCCACCGGGGAACACCTACGTGATGGACGCAACCTCGAAGGCGATCATCGAGCAGCTCCAGGAGGACGGCCGCCGCTCCTATGCGGCCATCGGCAAGGCCGTGGGGCTCAGCGAGGCCGCGGTCCGCCAGCGCGTGCAGAAGCTCGTCGAGGCCAAGGTGATGCAGGTGGTCGCGGTAACCGACCCGCTTCAACTGGGGTTCACGCGGCAGGCCATGATCGGCATCCGCTCCCACGGCGACCTCGTCGCCACGGCCGACCGGATTGCCGCCATGCCCGCCGTGGACTACTGCGTCGTCGCGGCCGGATCCTTCGACATCCTCGCCGAGGTCGTCTGCGCGAGCGACGAGGACCTCCTGGACATCATCAACGAAATCCGAAGCATCGAGGGGGTCCGGGAATCGGAAACGTTCCTCTACCTCTCGTTGCGCAAACAGGAATACAACTGGGGCACACGATGACCGAAACCACCACCACGGCCAGCACCACACCACGCGGAACCGACCGCCAGCAGGCGGCCCGCGACCACCTCTGGATGCACATGGCCCGCCACTCCAACCTGGCCCGCGGCGGCACCGTGCCGGTGATCACCCGCGGGCAGGGCCATATGATCTACGACGACGCCGGCAAGGGCTACATCGACGGGCTGTCCGGCCTGTTTGTGGTCCAGGCGGGACACGGGCGGGCCGAGTTGGCCGAGGCCGCGGCAAAGCAGGCGGAGCAGCTGGCGTTTATGCCGATCTGGTCCTACGCGCACGAGCCTGCGATCGACCTGGCCGAGCGCCTGGCCGGCTACGCGCCGGGCGACCTGAACCGGGTGTTCTTCACGACGGGCGGCGGCGAGGCCGTCGAGTCGGCGTGGAAACTGGCCAAGCAGTACTTCAAGCTGATGGGAAAGCCGGGCAAAACCAAGGTGATTTCCCGCGCGGTCGCCTACCACGGGACACCGCAGGGCGCCCTGTCCATCACGTCCATTCCGGACATGAAGACGCCATTCGAGCCCCTGGTCCCCGGCACGTTCCGCGTCCCCAACACCAACTTCTACCGGGCGCCCGATCAGTTCGCGGACAACGAGAAGGACTTCGGGTTGTGGGCCGCGGAGCGCATCCGCGAGGCCATCGAGTTCGAGGGACCCGACTCGGTGTGCGCCGTCTTCCTCGAGCCCGTCCAAAACTCCGGCGGGTGCTTCCCGCCTCCGCCGGGCTACTTCCAGCGCGTGCGCGAGATCTGCGACGAGTACGACGTCCTGCTGGTGTCCGACGAGGTCATCTGCGCGTTCGGACGGATCGGATCAATGTTCGCGTGCAACGACTTCGGCTACGTGCCGGACATCATCACGTGCGCCAAGGGCCTCACCAGCGGCTACTCCCCCATCGGCGCGATGATCGCCTCCGACCGCCTGTTCGAACCGTTCAGGCACGGGGACACCACGTTCTACCACGGCTACACGTTCGGCGGGCACCCGGTCTCCGCGGCCGTCGCCATGGCCAACCTGGACATCTTCGAGCGCGAGGGGCTCAACCAGAACGTTAAGGACAACGCCCCCGCGTTCCGTGCCACGCTGGAGAAGCTGCTGGACCTGCCGATCGTCGGCGACGTGCGCGGCGAGGGCTACTTCTACGGCATCGAGCTGGTCAAGGACAAGGCGACCAAGGAGACGTTCAACGACGACGAATCCGAGCGCCTGCTGCGCGGCTTCCTGTCCAACGCGCTCTTCGAGGCCGGCCTCTACTGCCGGGCGGACGACCGCGGCGACCCGGTGGTGCAACTCGCGCCGCCGCTGACCACGGGGCAGAAGGAGTTCGACGAGATCGAGTCGATCCTCCGCTCGGTCCTGGTCGAGGGACTGAACCACCTCTGACCGTCTGACCTTCCGCCCCCAACCCTGCCCGCCCCCACCCCCCTACCCCGCCCCCGGAAGTGGACGACACCACGGTTCGTTAGCCGAGGTGTCGTCCACTTCCGGGGGTGAAAAGGCGGAAAGGCGGGACGGCGGCGGCTCGGGTGGTTCAGGGGTCGGAAACGGGACCGGGGGGCGGGCGGGGTTTTGGGTGCGGCCAACCGTAGCCCTCCGCGCTACCAGTCGGTAGCCTTGCGGTGAGCGTGAGGGCCCCCGGCCCGCGGCGGGCCCCGCACCACGGCGCCGCGCGCAGCGGTGCGCCAGCCGAAGGGGTCCTTCATGGAAAAAACCCAGGCCGAAGAAGCCGCAGCCGAGCATTCCGGGGCCGCCGGGGTCACGGTGCAGACCGCGGCCGAGGCCGCGAGGGCCGTCGCCGAGGCCGCCCGCGAGTCCGACTGGACGCGGCCCAGCTTCGCCAAGGGCCTGTACCTGGGTCACTTCGACTGGCACCTGGTCCACCCCCATCCCGTGCCGCCCGCGGCCGATTCCGCCCGCGGCGCGGAGTTCCTGGGGCGGCTTGCCAACGCCGTCGAAGGGTTCGACGGCGGACGGATCGAACGCGACGCGCGCATCCCCGACGAGTACATCCGCACCCTGGCGGAGCTGGGCGTGTTCGGCATGAAGATCCCGCGCCAGTACGGCGGCCTGGGGCTGACGCTGGCGGACTACGGCCGTGCCCTCATGCTCCTCGGTTCGGTCAGCCCGAGCATCGGCGCGCTGATCTCCGCCCACCAGTCCATCGGCGTCCCCGAACCGGTCCGCATGTTCGGCAGCGAGGATCAGAAGCGCGCCTTCCTCCCCCGCTGCGCGGCCGGCGCCATCACCGCGTTCCTCCTCACAGAGAACGACGTCGGATCCGATCCGGCGCGCATGGGCACCACGGCAACTGTGTCCGACGACGGCGAATCGTACGTCCTCAACGGCGCCAAGCTCTGGACCACCAACGGCGTCGTCGCCGAGCTCCTCGTGGTGCTGGCCGGCGTCGTCCCACACCAACTGGCGGACGGCACAACGTCGCGGGGAGGCATCACCGCCTTTGTCGTCGAGGCCGATTCGCCCGGGCTGGTGGTGGAGAACCGCAACGCGTTTATGGGCCTGCGCGGCATCGAGAACGGAGTCACCCGCTTCCACAACGTCCGTGTGCCCGCGGCCAACCGGCTGGGCCGCGAGGGACAGGGCATGCGGATCGCCCTGAGCACCCTGAACACCGGTCGCCTGTCCCTGCCGGCCATCAGCGCCGGCGGCGGCAAGTGGGCCCTGAAGATCGCGCGCGAGTGGTCCACCGAGCGCGTCCAATGGGGACGGCCGATCGGAAGGCACGAGGCGGTCGGCCAAAAGATCGCGTTCATCGCCGCCACCACGTTCGCCCTGGAGTCGGTCTTCGAACTCTCCGCGGCCCTGGCCGACTCGGGCATGAAGGACGTCCGGATCGAGGCGGCACTGGCCAAACTCTTCAGCTCGGAGATGGCGTGCCGGGTCGCGGACGAGCTCATGCAGATCCGCGGTGGCCGCGGCTACGAGACGGCGGACTCCCTGCGGGCCCGGGGCGAGCGCGCCGTGCCGGCCGAACAACTGCTGCGGGACCTGCGGATCAACCGCATCTTCGAGGGGTCCAGCGAGATCATGCACCTGCTCATCGCGCGGGAGGCCGTGGACGCCCACCTCAAGGCCGCCGGCGACCTGGCCAACGCCAAGGCCGACCTGTCCGCGAAGGCCCGGGCCGCGGTCGGCGCCTCCGGCTTCTACGCCAAGTGGCTGCCCACGCTCGCCGCCGGGCCCGGCCTGCTGCCGTCGTCGTACCGGGAGCTGGGGGCCCTCGCGCGGCACGTGCGCTACGCGGAGCGGGCGTCCCGGCGGCTGGCGCGGCACACGTTCGCCGGGATGGCTCGCTGGCAGGCCGCCATGGAGAGCCGGCAGGTCTTTCTGGGCCGGATCGTCGACATCGGCGCGGAACTCTTCGCCATGTCCGCCTGCGTCTCCCGCGTGGAGCTGCTGCGGAAAAGCGACGCGGAGCAGGGCCGGCAGGCCGCGGAACTCGCCGACGCGTTTTGCCGGCAGTCCCGCGCCCGGGTCGAGGTGCTCTTCGGGCAGCTGTGGCGGAACACGGATGCGCGGGACCGCCGGCTGTCCGGGCGTGTGCTGGACGGGCGATACACGTGGCTCGAAAAGGGCGTTGTGGACCAGTCCGAGGGGACCGGGCCGTGGATCGCGGCGTGGTCCTCGGAGGATTCCGCGCTACCGGACCGGCGCCGGCCTTATGGGCGCACCGGCGCACGGGCCCCGGCGGACGGCGACGGGTGGTCCGGCTAGGGCAGGTGGGCGGCCGGGGCCGATGCCCGGACGCCGGCGCGCAGTTCGGCACGACGCCGGCATTCGGAGACGAACGGCCCCATCAACGCCGCCATCTGACCCTCCGGCGTGCCCTCGTGCTCGGGGTGCCACTGCACGGCGACCAGCCATCCGTCGCCGTCGCCGCCGACCAGCTCGATGGCCTCGACGAGGCCGTCCGGCGCGAATGCCGAGGCCACCAGGCGTTCGCCGAGCATGCCGATCGCCTGGTGGTGGCCCGACATGACCCGGGACACCGACGCGCCGAGCATCGACTCGAGCCGGGAGCCGGGCACAACGTCAACCGGATGCCCCACCATCTCGTCGCCCGGCCCGTGGTCCTTGTGCGGTGACTGCGGGCCCAGATCCTCCACGAGCGTTCCGCCGAAGGCCACGTTGACCAGTTGCAGGCCGCGGCAGATGCCAAAAACGGGACGCTCGAGCGCCAGCGCCCCCAGGACGAGGGCAATCTCCAGGTCGTCCGCCCGCTGGTCCGCGTCGACGACGCTGGGGTGGCCCTCGCTTCCGTAGAGGGCCGGTTCCACGTCCCCTCCGCCGAGGATCAGGGCGCCGTCGATCGATGCCACGTCGGCGATGCTCTGCTTCGGGCCGTCCGGGTCCTCCCCCGCGGAATCCAGCACCAGGGCGGTGCCGCCCGCCGCCTCCACCGCCGCCTGCGCAAGCCCGGCCAACCGGACGAGATCGGCGCGGTACGCGTCGGAGTATGGCGCGGCCGACGCGGGGAACGTCAGCGCGATGACAGGTCTGGTCACGGCGTCAATGGCTTGAGTCATACCAGTAGGCTATCCGCTGCATCCGTCACGGGGGGGTATCGGTCGGTGAACCCGCGGGGACCGGTGGGTAGGGTGGGCCCAGAACACCCCCACGAAAGGAATCGCCATGAGCCCCGAGACCACTCTCCCCGTCACGGACGCGGACATCGAGGCGGGGCGCCGGGCCCACGCGCTGGACCGGGCCCACGTCTTCCACTCGTGGCAGGCGCAGGGGCGGTTCAACCCGATGACCGTCCTGCGCGCCGAGGGATCGCTGGTGTGGGACGGCGAGGGAAACCGCCTGATCGACCTCTCCAGCCAGCTGGTGAACACCAACATCGGGCACCAGCATCCGAAGGTGGTCGCGGCCATCCAGGAGCAGGCCGGCAAGCTCTGCACCATCGCCCCGCAGCACGTGAACGACGCGCGTTCGGAGGCCGCGCGCCTGATCGCCGAGCTCACGCCGGGCGACCTCAACCACGTCTTCTTCACCAACGGCGGCGCCGAGGCCGTCGAGCACGCCATCCGCATGGCCCGCCTCCACACGGGCCGCAAGAAGGTCTTCTCGGCCTACCGCAGCTACCACGGCGGCACCCAGCTGGCCGTGAACGTCACCGGTGACCCGCGCCGGTTCGCGAACGACGACGGCGACACCGGCGTCGTCCACTTCTTTCCCCCGTACCAGTACCGGTCCTACTTCGGCAGCACCACGGAGGCCGAAGAGTGCGAGCGGGCGCTCCGCCACCTCGCGGACATGATCGAACTGGAGGGGCCCGCCAACATCGCCGCGGTGATTCTGGAGTCGGTCCCCGGGACAGCGGGCATCTACCTGCCGCCGGCCGGATACCTGGCCGGCGTGCGGGAGCTGACCCGCAAGCACGGCATCATGTTCATCGCGGACGAGGTCATGGCCGGATTCGGCCGGACGGGCAAGTGGTTCGCCATCAACCACTGGGACGTGGAGCCGGACCTGCTGACCTTCGCCAAGGGGGTCAATTCCGGCTACGTGCCGTTGGGCGGCGTGGCGCTCTCCGACTCGATCTTCGAGACGTTCCGCGACCGTGCCTATCCCGGCGGCCTCACCTACTCGGGCCACCCGTTGGCCTGCGCCGCGTCCGTGGCGACGATCAACGCCATGCGCCAGGAGGAGATGGTCGAGAACGCCGCACGCCTGGGCGCGGACGTCATCGGCCCGGCGCTCCGCGAGATGGCGGAGCGCCACCCCTCGGTCGGCGAGGTCCGCGGCACCGGATGCTTCTGGGCAGTCGAGCTGGTCAAGGACCCCCAGACGCGCGAGCCGCTGGCCGCGTACGGCGGATCGTCGCCGGAGATGAACCATGTGATCGCCGCGCTCAAGGGGGAGGGCGTCCTGCCCTTCGCGAACTTCAACCGCATCCACGTGGTTCCGCCGCTGAACATCCCGGACGATCTCCTGCGCGAGGGACTGGCCGCGCTGGACCGGGCGCTGGACGTGGCGGACGGCTTCGTCCGCGCGGCGGACGCCCAGCCGGACGCGCAGCCGGACGCCTAGCCCGACGCCTGGCCGAACGCTCAGCCGGACGTCTCCCCCAACCCCACGGCACGGCCCAACGGTCGCCGAACCACGCCGTGCCGGCCCCGCGCGACGAATGCCCGTTGACGTGCCGGCGGGCATGGGATTCGATGAGTGCACGGCTGGTGGAACGACCCGCCGCGCGCCACGGGAACGCCCAGAGCAAGGACCGGAGCAGCACAGATGAGCCGACACGGAGTCCCCACCAGCTTCGAGCGCGCGGAACGGCGGGTGCCCGGATCGCTGGTCGATTCGGGCCTGGCCGGCGCCGCCCCGACCCCCTACTGGCTGGACCGGGCGGACCGTCCGGACGCCGGGCCCGCGCTTCGGGGCGGATCCACCACGGACCTCGCGATCGTTGGCGGCGGCTACACGGGCCTGTGGACGGCACTGCTGGCCAAGGAGCGCGACCCGTCCCGCCGGGTGGTGCTGCTGGAGGGCGGCAGGGTCGGTTGGGCCGCGTCCGGCCGCAACGGCGGCTTCTGCGAGTACAGCCTGACGCACGGCGAGTCCAACGGGGAGCGCCACCTGCCCCGGGAGGCGGAACGCCTGGCCGTGCTGGGCCGGAAGAACCTGGCGGAGATCGGCAACGCGGTGCGGCGCCACGGCATCGACTGCGACTACTCCCCCGCCGGCACCCTCACCGTGGCGACGGAGCCCCACCAGGCCGCCTGGCTGGCGGAGGAGGCTGCCGGAGATCCCGACGCCGAGTTCCTGGACGTGGAGGCAATCCGGGCCGAGGTGGCCTCGCCCCTCTTCCACGCCGCGCTGCGGGACAGGACCTCCACGGTCCTGCTGCATCCCGCCAAGCTGGCGTGGGGGCTGGCGCGGGCCTGCCGCGACCTGGGTGTGGAGATCCACGAGTCGACGCCGGTCCGTTCGCTGGAGTCCGCCGGAAGCGGAGTTGTGCTGCGCACCGACGGGGGCAGCGTCCACGCGGCGTTCGTCGCCCTGGCGACGAACGCGTTCCCGTCGCTGTTGCGGCGCCACCGACTCTTCACCGTGCCCGTCTACGATTACGCCTTGATGACCGGGCCGCTGGACGACGCGCAGCAGGCGGCGATCGGATGGGGCGGGGGCGAGGGCATCGCCGACCTCAACAACCGGTTTCACTACCTGCGACCCACCGTGGACGCCGAGGGCCGCCGCCGTATCCTGATCGGTGGATACGACGCCGTCTACCGCTACGGGCGGTCCCTGAAGCGGTCCCACGAGCAGAACCCCGCCTCCTTCCGGCGGCTGGCGGCCCACTTCTATGCCATGTTTCCGCAACTCGAGGATGTGGGCTTCAGCCACCGCTGGGGCGGGGCGATCGACACCTGCAGCCGATTCTTCCCCTTCTTCGACACCTCCCACGCCGGCCGCGTGGCGTACTGCGCCGGCTTCACCGGCCTGGGCGTGGGCGCCAGCCGTTTCGGCGCGAACGTGATGCTCGACCTGCTCGCCGGCGACCCCACGGAGCTGACCGAGCTGGAGATGGTCCGACGGAAGCCGATACCGTTTCCGCCCGAGCCGGCCGCCTGGCTGGGCATCAAGGCCACCACCGCCGCCCTCGTGGGCGCCGACCGCCACGAGGGGCGCCGCGGCCCGCTCCTGAAGGTGCTGGACGCCGTCGGAATGGGGTTCGACTCGTGAGCCCGCTCGGCGGGCCCGGCCCCGTGGTGCTGAAGCCCGGCCAGGCCCTGGTGGTCAACCGCCTGCCGCTGGAGCTCGCGCCCGTGCCGGAGGCACAATCCGGCGGCGGCGCGCCGTCGGTCGGCCATCGGCGGCTGGCGCTGCTGGACGGCCACGAGCTTGGCGTGTGGGAAATGACCGAGGGCACCATGTACGACGTCGAGGCCGACGAGGTCTTTGTGGTCACCGCCGGGCGGGGGGTGGTGGTGATCGACGCCGAAAACGGCCATCCGGTGCGGACTGCCGAGCTGCGCCAGGGCACCCTGATGCGGCTGTCCGCCGGCATGCGGACCACCTGGACCGTGATCGAGCCGCTGCGCAAGGTATACCTCACCCAGGCGGCCTTCACCGGCAACACCTAGGGGCGGAGCGCACGACGGCGGGGCGGCTTCTTCGCCGCCCCGCCGCACCGCAGGTCGGTGGACGGGCGCCCACCGACGGCGACCGTGTGGCTACCCTGTGGCGCTGCCGTTCGGCCAGCGCAGGAGCGCGGCGATGGTCGCCCCGGACGGCAGGACGCCGGACGGCACGTACCGGATCGACGCGTCCGTCAGTGCCACGGCTCGCAGCAGGACCTCGGGGGCCGGCCACGACCCGATGATTTCGGTTCCCGGGGTCCCTGACTCGTCCGTCGCCAGCCACGGCTCGGCGGCCAGCGCCAGAAGCGAGTGGTCGTCCTGGAACTCGGACACGATCACCGTTTCCGCCTGTGCCCGTTGCAGCGCGGCCACCACCTCCTCGAACCCGAGGACCGCCCCGGGATGGTCCCCGCTGGACCGGTTACCGATCTTCTCGGTCAGCTGGTTGATGTCGTCGGCCAGCACCTCGGCGACGCGGGACTCCACGGCCTTGGCGACCACCTCGGGGTCCGCCCCGCCCGTCCGCGTATGCTGGTCCAGCTCCGTGGTCACGGCCCGCGTCGCTTCCGCCAGCTGGGTCAGCACCAGCTCGCGCGCCTTGACGTCTCCGGAGAGGACCACCAGGCGGGCACGGTTTTCGCGCACAACCTCGTCGATGTGTTTCGCCAGTTCGTCGGCGTTGCGCCTCCAGATCTCCTCGGTCTGCGCCCTGTTCTGCGGCTCGTCGTACCGGCCCGGAACCCGCCGGGCGTGGTGCGCCTCCTCAGGGTCACCGGCGACGCTGCGCTCCTCGCTGACGCCGGGAACGGCGGAGTGCAGCAGGCGGATCTCGCCGCCGTCGCGCCCCACCTCGGCCACCACATAGGGGAATTGCCCGCCGCGTGCCCGCGCAAGCGGCACCAGGTTGGGGAAGGGCGCGCACTCGACGCGCGGCTCGCCGGCCAGGAAGCCCTGCACCAGCTCGTCGATCAGGACCTCGCCATCGTTGACGGCGACAAAGCGCGCCACTGGCGCCGGGCTGCCGTCCGCCGGCCGGATGGCGGCACGCATAGCCTCTATGTCTTGCGGTTTGGCCTGCTGGCTGGACAGGAGGTGGGCGACGGATTCGGGTAGCCGGTCCGCTGCCTCCTGCGCCGCCGAGGTGCCGAGCGATGCGTCGACGAAGGCCGTGCACCACGGGCCTTCCTTTCGGTACAGCGTGGCGTCGATTCCGTTGGAACCTGCCCTATTTGCCATGGGGAAACTCCTTCCCACACGGCGTAGCAGCCGTGTGCCTACTGGATCCGTCCGTTCACCGTAGCACCGGGCCACTCTGGCCGAAAGGGGCACTTTTTGTGCCCACCGGCCGGTAAAATCGCAGGTCAGGGCCTGGTTTCAACCCAATATCGGCGTTTGGCCACGCCGGGGACCAGTTCGATCGCGTCCTCGAAGACGCCGCCGGCGGCCTCGATGGTTCGAACCGACCCGACGTTGTCCTCGTCGCAGGTCAACAGGGCCGCCGGAATGCCGAGCACGGCCGCCACTTCCAGGGCCTCCCGCAGGATCCGCCCCGCGTGGCCGCGCCGGCGTGCCCCCGGGCGGACCGCGTAGCCGATGTGGCCGCCGATCGCCGCCAAATAGGCGTTGAGCTCGTGGCGGATGGACACCCTCCCGACCAGCGTCCCGCCGTCGTCGGCCACACGGAAGGTGTGCGGCACGGTCCCCCGGGGCAGGCGCTCGCCCCGCTCCTGCGCCGCCAGCAGCTCCAGGTATCCGTCCCAGTCGTCGCCGTCGTCGTAGCCCAGCAGGAAGTCGAAGCCCTCGGCCGCCAGCTCGGCGTGTGCCGCCAGCGCCTCGGCACGGTCGGAGTGCCGCAGCGGCCGCAGGAAGCCGGGGGGCGTGGTCATGAGATCCAGCCTATCCGCGGCCGGTCAGCACTCGACGACGTTGACCGCGAGTCCGCCGAGCGCCGTCTCCTTGTACTTCGAGCTCATGTCCTTGCCGGTCTCGCGCATGGTCACGATGACCTCGTCGAGCGAGACGCGGTGCTCGCCGTCGCCCATCAGCGCCATCTTGGCGGCGTTGATCGCCTTGGACGCGGCGATCGCGTTGCGCTCGATGCACGGAATCTGCACCAGGCCCCCGATGGGGTCGCACGTCAGTCCGAGGTTGTGCTCCATCGCGATCTCGGCGGCGTTCTCGACCTGGGCCGGCGAACCCCCGAGGATCTCGGCCAGCCCGGCGGCGGCCATGGAGGACGCGGAGCCGACCTCTCCCTGGCAGCCCACCTCGGCCCCGGAGATGGAGGCCTGCTCCTTGTAGAGCACGCCCACCGCCGCGGAGGCCAGGAGGAACTTCACGATCACGTCCTCCTTGTCCTGCTGGGTCGCCCATCCGATGCCCGGCGAGTAATGGGTGGCGTAGAACATCACGGCGGGGATGATGCCGGCCGCACCGTTGGTGGGCGCCGTGACCACCCGGCCGCCGGAGGCGTTCTCCTCGTTGACCGCCAGCGCCACCAGGTTCACCCACTCCTGCCAGTACTTGGGGTCGCGGTCCTTGTCCTCCTTCGAGAGCCGCTCGTGCCAGTCCGGGGCACGGCGGCGAACCTTGAGCCCGCCGGGCAGCAGCCCTTCGCGGGCCAGCGCGGAGTCCTTGGAGGCCTCCATGACGGACCAGATGTGCAGCAGGCCAGCGCGGATCTCCTCCTTGGACCTCGACGCCATCTCGTTCGCCAGCATGATCTCGCTGATCGGCAGCCCGGTGTCGCGGCAGTGGCCAAGCAGTTCGACGGCGGTGCGGAACGGGTATGGAACGGCACGGAGGTCCTGCTCGATCTCCTCGACGACGGCGTCCTCCTCGCCCTCGCGGACAATAAAGCCGCCGCCCACGGAGAAGTAGGTCTCGTCCAGCAGGACCCCGCCGTCGGCGCCGAGGGCCTGGAGGCGCATGCCGTTGGTGTGCCGCGGCAGGACCGTCAGCGGGTGCTGGACCATGTCCGGGACGCCGTAGTCGAGGTCCCGGCGCGCACCCAGTTCGGCGCACAGCCGGAGGACGCCGGTGGCTTCCTGGTCGGCAATGCGCTCGTCGACCTGTTCGGGCAGGATTTTCTCCGGCTGGAAGCCCTCGAGCCCCAGCATCACCGCCGTGAAGGTGCCGTGCCCGCGCCCGGTGGCCGCCAGCGACCCGTAGAGGTCCACTCGCAGTCCCACCGTGCGCTCCGCGAGCCCCTGCCGCGCCAGCCCCTCGGCGAAGCGGTGGGCCGCGCGCATGGGACCGACCGTGTGGGAACTGGACGGACCGATGCCGACGGAGAAGAGGTCGAAGACGCTGATGGCCATGGGAAGGGTTCCTCTGCTGGTGGTTTGGGAAAGCACAACGGGCCCGGCGAAGCGGCCGGGCCCGTTGGCTATGGCTTGCCCCGACGGGCCGCCCGTCAGGCGAGCGGTGCGAGGTCTGGGTAGAGGGGATGGGCCCGCGCGACGGCCTGGACCCGCGCCCGCAGACCGGACACGTCCGCGCCCGGACCCGCGACAAGGGCCTCCGCGATAATGTCCGCGACCTCCCCGAACGCCGCCGCGCCCAACCCCCGCGTCGCCAACGCCGGCGTCCCGATCCGCAACCCCGACGTCACCATCGGCGGCCGCGGATCAAACGGCACCGCGTTGCGGTTCACCGTGATCTCGATCGACGCCAACAAATCCTCCGCCTGCTGCCCGTCCAACTCCGAGTCCCGCAAGTCCACCAACACCAGGTGCACATCCGTACCCCCGGTCAACACGCTGATCCCCCGCGCCGCGACGTCCTCCCGGCCCAACCGCTCCGCCAGGATCCCCGCCCCCGCCAGGGTGCGCTCCTGCCGGTCCCGGAACTCCGCCGTCCCCGCGACCTTGAACGCCACCGCCTTGCCCGCGATCACATGCTCCAACGGCCCGCCCTGCTGCCCCGGGAACACCGCCGAGTTCACCTTCTTCGCCACGTCCGCGTCGTTGGTCAGGATGATCCCGCCCCGCGGACCCGCGAGCGTCTTGTGCGTCGTGGACGTCACCACGTGCGCGTGCGGCACCGGCGAGGGGTGCAGCCCCGCCGCGACCAGGCCCGCGAAGTGCGCCATGTCCACCATCAGGTACGCCCCCACCAGGTCAGCGACCCGCCGGAACGCCGCGAAGTCCAACTGCCGCGGATACGCCGACCAGCCCGCGATGATCAGCTTCGGCCGGTGCTCCACAGCCAACCGCTCGACCTCGGCCATGTCCACCCGGTTCGTCTCCGGATCCACCCCGTACGCCGCGACGTTGTACAGCCGCCCCGAGAAGTTGATCTTCATCCCGTGCGTCAGGTGCCCCCCGTGCGCCAGGTTCAACCCCAAAATCGTGTCCCCCGGACGGATCAGCGCGTGCATCGCCGACGCGTTCGCCTGCGCCCCCGAATGCGGCTGCACGTTCGCGAACCCCGCCCCGAACAGCGCTTTCACCCGGTCGATCGCCAACTGCTCGATCACGTCCACGTGCTCGCACCCACCGTAGTACCGCCGGCCCGGATACCCCTCCGCGTACTTGTTCGTCAGCACCGAACCCTGCGCCTGCATCACCGCCTGCGCCGTGTGGTTCTCCGACGCGATCATCTCCAACCCGTCCTGCTGCCGGCGCAACTCCGCATCGATACGCGCCGCAACCTCAGGATCCAGTTCGGACAGCGGGGCGGTCAGGGAGCGGGAAGCCACCGCCTCGTAGACAGCGCTCATGCCACGTCGCCGCCGTTGGCGGAGGCGTAGTCCTGCGCCGAAAGAAGCGGGCCCTCCTCGGAGACCTCGACCGTGAACAGCCATCCGGCGCCGTACGGGTCCTCGTTCAGGATCGCGGGGTTGTCCACGGCCTCCTGGTTGACCTCGACCACCGTTCCGGAGACCGGCGCGTAGAGGTCGGACACGGACTTGGTGGACTCGACCTCTCCGCAGGACTCCCCGGCGGTGATGGTGGCGCCGACCTCGGGCAGGTCGACGTAGACGACGTCGCCCAGGGCGTCCGCCGCGATCTGCGAGATGCCGACTTTGGGGGGCGTCGAGGAGTCGACCCACTCGTGCTCGGCGGAGTAGCGGAGGGTGGAGATGACCTTGCTCATGGTGTGTTCCTTTCGGGGAAGCCGGTGGGCTACGGGATGGCTTTACTTTTGGCGCTTGTAGAACGGGAGTGCGACGACCTCGAAGGGCTCCGCCTTGCCGCGCAGGTCGACGTCGAGCCGGGTTCCCGGCTCGGCGAGACCCGCGTCGACGTAGGCGAGCGCCACCGGGTAGCCAAGCGTGGGGCTCGGCTGCCCGGAGGTGACCTCGCCGACCGGCGCGCCATCCTTAAGGACAGGGTAGTGGGAACGGCCCGCCCTGCGTCCGAGCCCCTTCAGCCCAACGAGCACGCGGTCGGCACCGGCGGCCTTCTTGGCCTCCAGAGCCGAGCGGCCGACGAAGTCCTCCTCCTTCTTGAAGGAGACGACGCCGCCGAGCCCGGCCTCGAACGGGGTGACGTCCTCGGACAGCTCGTTGCCGTAGAGCGGCATGCCCGCCTCCAACCGGAGCGAATCGCGGCAGGCCAGGCCCGCCGGCACCAGTCCGTGGCCGTGGCCGGATTCGAGCAGCGCGCTCCACAGCGACGCGGCCGCGGCGTTGGGCACGTACAGCTCGAATCCGTCCTCGCCCGTGTAGCCGGTCCGCGCGAGGAGGACCTTGAGTGGGGCGCCGGACACCGTGAACTCGACGTCGTCCGCGGCGTAGTACTTCATGTCCGTGACCGTGGCTTGCTGAGCGGCCGGCACCAGCGGCAGGAGGATCTCCAGCGCGTTGGGGCCCTGGACGGCGACGAGTGAGGTCTCGGCCGACGCGTCCGTGACGGTCACGTCGAAGCCCTGCGCGCGCTCGGCCAGGGCCGCCGCGACGCGCGGCGCGTTGCCGGCATTGGGCACCACGAGGAAGCGGTCCTCGGCGCGGCGGTACGTGATCAGGTCGTCGATGATCCCGCCGTCGGCGTTGCAGATCAGCGAGTACTTTGCCTTGCCCACGGCGACGACGGCCAGGTTGCCCACGAGGGCGCTGTTGAGGAACGTTGCGGCCTGCGGGCCCTCGACCCACACCTCCCCCATGTGGGAGAGGTCGAAGAGGCCGGCGCCCTCGCGGACGGCCTTGTGCTCGGCCAGCTCGGAGCCGTACTTCAGCGGCATGTCCCAGCCTCCGAAGTCGGTGAAGGAGGCGCCGAGGCGGGCGTGCTCGTTGTGCAGCGCGGTCTGCCGCGGCGTGGCGGTTTCGGTAGTCACGGGGTGTGCCTTTCGGTTCGGGGAGGCCGGGCTAGTTCTCGAACGCCTCGGGCGCCGGGCAGGAGCAAATCAGGTTTCGGTCTCCCCCGGCCCCGTCGATGCGTCCCACCGGCGTGAAGTACTTGTCCTGCCGCAGGCTGTCCACCGGGAAGGCGGCCTGCTCGCGGGTGTACTTCCGGTCCCACTCCGTGCTGACGACGGCCGACGCGGTGTGCGGGGCGTTGCGCAGCGGCGACTCCTCCACCGTGAAGTCTCCGGCGAGGACCTGATCCATCTCCTTGCGGATGGAAATCATCGCCTCGATGAAACGCTCGATCTCCTCCAGGTCCTCCGACTCGGTCGGCTCGACCATCAGCGTCCCCGCAACGGGGAAGGCCAGGGTCGGAGCGTGGAACCCGTAATCGATCAGGCGCTTGGCGACGTCCTCGGCCGTCACGCCGGTCTTGGCGGTGACATCGCGCAGGTCCAGGATGCACTCGTGCGCGACGAGCCCCTTGTTGCCCGTGTAGAGCACCGGGAAGTGCTCGTTGAGGCGGGACGCGATGTAGTTGGCGGCCAGCAGGGCGTTCTTGGTGGCGTTGGTCAGCCCCTCGCCGCCCATCATGGCCACGTAGGCCCAAGAGATCGGGAGGACTCCGGCGGAGCCGTACGGGGTCGACGTGACCGGGGTGCCGTTGTTGCCGTTGGAGGCGCCGGCGGGGGCTCCGGGCAGGAACGGCACCAGGTGCTCGGCCACGGCCACGGGGCCGACACCCGGGCCGCCGCCGCCGTGCGGGATGCAGAACGTCTTGTGCAGGTTCAGGTGCGACACGTCGCCACCGAACTTGCCGGGCTGGCCGAGGCCGACCAGGGCGTTCATGTTGGCGCCGTCGATGTAGACCTGCCCGCCGGCCGCGTGGACCTTGTCGCAGACCTCGCGCACGTCGGCGTCGTACACGCCGTGGGTGGACGGGTAGGTGATCATGATGGCGGCCAGCGCCTCGCGGTGGGCCTCGATCTTTGCGTCCAGGTCCTCGGCGTCGATGGTGCCATTGGGCGCGGTCTTGACGACCACCACCTTCAGGCCGGCGAGCACCGCGGAGGCGGCGTTCGTCCCGTGCGCGGAGGCGGGGATCAGGCAGACGGTGCGGGCGTCGTCGCCGTTGGCCAGGTGGTACTGGCGGATGGCGAGCAGCCCCGCGTATTCGCCCTGGGAACCGGCGTTGGGCTGGATGGAGACGCCTGCGTAGCCCGTGATGGTGCTCAGCCGCGCCTCGAGGTCGGCGATCAGCTCGCGCCATCCGGCGGTCTGGTGCGCCGGGGCATACGGGTGGATGGAGGCGAACTCCGGCCAGGACATGGATTCCATCTCGGCCGTGGCGTTGAGCTTCATGGTGCAGGAGCCCAACGGGATCATGGTGCGGTCCAGCGCGAGGTCGCGGTCGGAGAGCTTGCGCAGGTAGCGCAGCATCTGCGTCTCGGAACGGATGGAGTGGAAGATCGGGTGCGTCATAAAGTCGCTGGTCCGCGCGACGGCGTCCGGCAGTTCGCGCCCGGCGTCGAGTTCGGCCTCGGCGACCTTGGCGGCCGCGTCTTCGATGCCGAAGGCCGCGGCGATGGCGGCGAGGTGCGCCGTCGTTGTGGTCTCGTCCGCGGAGGCCCCGATCGTCTCCGGGTCCACCAGGCGCAGGTTCACGCCGTGGGTCTCTGCGGCCGCGATGATCTGGGCGGCACGGCCCGGGACGCGCGCCTGGACGGTGTCGAAGAACGCCTCGGAAACCAGGGCGATTCCGGCGCCGGAGAGAACGGCGGCCAGCGTGCGGGCGCGCAGGTTGGCGCGCCGGGCGATCGCCTTCAGCCCCTCCGGGCCGTGGTAGACCGCGTACATGGATGCGGTGATGGCAAGCAGCGCCTGGGCGGTGCAGATGTTGGACGTGGCCTTTTCGCGGCGGATGTGCTGCTCGCGGGTCTGCAGGGCCAGCCGGTACGCGGGCGTGCCGGCGTCGTCCTTGGAGACGCCGACGAGGCGGCCGGGGAGGGACCGTTCGAGGCCCTTGCGGACCGCCATGTACGCGGCGTGGGGCCCGCCGAAGAACAGCGGAACGCCGAGGCGCTGGGTGTTACCGACGGCAATGTCGGCGCCCTGCTCCCCTGGCGCGGTGATGAGCGTGAGCGCGAGGATGTCCGCGGCGACCGTGACCATGGCGCCGCGCTCCTTGGCGGCGGCGATGGTGGCGGTGTGGTCCACTACTCGGCCGGAGTTGCCGGGCTGCTGCAGGACGATGCCGGAGATGTCCCCGTCCGGGAGTCCGGCGGAGAGGTCGGCGATCTCCACCTCGAAGCCGAGCGCCTCGGCGCGGCCGCGAACCACGGAGATGGTCTGGGGGAAGAGGTCGGCGTCGAGGACGGTCTTGGCGTCGCCCTTGGCCTTGTTGGAGCGGCGCATCAGCAGGACTGCCTCGGCCACGGCGGAGGCTTCGTCCAGCAGGGACGCGTTGGCGATGGGGAGGCCGGTCAGGTCCCCCACCATGGTCTGGAAGTTCAGCAGGGCCTCGAGCCGGCCCTGGGAGATCTCCGGCTGGTACGGCGTGTAGGCCGTGTACCAGGCCGGGTCCTCGAGGACATTGCGCAGGATGACGGGCGGCGTGAAGGTGTCGTAGAACCCCTGGCCGATCATCTGCGTCTTCATGGTGTTCTTGGACGCGATGGCCCGCAGGTCGGCGAGGACCTCCGCTTCGGAGCGCGGGGCCGGGAGTTCCAGCGGCTCGGACTGGCGAATGTCGGCGGGGACCGCCGTGTCCACCAGGTCGTCGAGCGTGGCGTAGCCCAGGTGTCGGAGCATGGACTCGGCGGCGTCGCCGCGCGGGCCGATGTGGCGGTCGGCGAAGACAAGGTCGCCGGGCTCGCGGGTGGTGCTCTCGCGGGCGGTGGTGGGGCGGGCCGGTGTCGCGGTCATAAGGGGAACTCCAAGGTTGGTCGATGTGCGTGCACGCCGAATGAGCTTTGGTTCCTCCCCGACTCTGTATTGGACCTGAGAGTTTCCGAGGTTCCGGGCGGTGGCCCGGCGCCTCTTGCACCGTCGGTGAGTCCCGCTGCGCCGACCGGTCGGACCGGATCGGAAAAACGCGACTGCTTTCCAGAGTTGCCTATGCGCGACGGTACGGGGGCCTGAGAGATTCCCGGGGAGGAAATTGCTCCTACGGCGCCCGCCAGTGGATCTGGCGGATCTCTCCCGCCGCATGTCATTGGCCGTGCCGCGAGGGCACAGGCACAGTCTAGTTGGAGACGCGGACCACAGACAACCGCGGGGCCGCCCGGCGTCGCACCGGACTCATGGAGGGAGGCCCTAGCCCACGATTCCCGTGGTCCCGAGCCACGAGCCGATCGCGAACGTGACGCCGAGCGCGGCGATCCCGCCCACGAGCACGCGGATGGTCGGCACGAGCGGTTTCGCGCCGCCGAGGTAGGCGCCGAGCGCGCCGGTGACCGCGAGGGCAACAAGGACCGCCGCGAAGGTGACGGGCACACGGAGCTCAGGGGGAAGGAGCACGGCGGTCAGGAACGGGAGGACGGCGCCGACCGTGAAGGCGACCGCCGAGGCGGAGGCGGCGTGCCAGGGGCTGACAACCTCGGTCTCGTCGATGTGGAGCTCCGCCTCGAGGTGGGCCTGGAGGGCGTCGTGTTCCGTCAGTTCGATCGCAACCCGGCGGGCCGTCTCCTGCGAGAGGCCCTTGGACTGGTAGATGTCCGCGAGTTCGGCGAGTTCCTCGGCGGGGGTTTCGGCAAGCTCCCGCTTCTCCTTCGCGATGAGTGCCCGCTGCGAATCCGCCGAGCTGGAGACCGAGACGTACTCCCCCAAGGCCATGGAGATGGCGCCACCGATCAGGGCCGCGGCACCCGCGGCCAGGATGGGCCCGGTCTGGGTCGTCGCGCCCGCCACGCCGACCACAACCGCCGCGACGGAGACGATGCCGTCGTTCGCGCCAAGCACGCCGGCCCGCAGCCAATTGAGCCTGTGGGCGACGCCCGCGGAGTCGTGGGGCTCGTCGCCGTGCCGCGACTCCACGGCTTCGGCTTCGGCGAACACCGCGGCGTCGGCGGACTCGTGCCCGGATTGCTGTTCGGTCATGGGAGTAGCTAAGCATCGAGTCCCCCGCCTTAGCTAGGCAGGCGCCTTCGCCCGCCCGGCCCCCGTGCAGCACCGCAACACCCCGGCACTCATCCAATTGCTGGGCAAACCCCCCGGCGTCGGTACGCTGAAGTGACCCAGTGTCGCCCCGCGCCATGCAGCGCGCCCCGTGACAAGGAACGACCAAAGGAATCCGCGTGAGCCGCAAGACCCTCCCCGTCCTCGGCTCGACGGCCGCAGTCGTTGCGCTGCCGCTTCTCGATCCGCTGACCCGCGCCCGCGTCCTCAACGGCGTGCTGTTCCAGCAGGGCGTGTGGATCGTCGTCGGGGCGCTGCTGATCCTGACCCTGTGCTGGGGGATCGTGGTGCTGGAGGAGCGCAGCAGGCGGCTGAAGCCGTCGCAGAAGTCCGCGGAGGCTGTGGACGCTGCGGAGGCTGCGGACTCCACGGAGCCGGCCCCCACCCCCGCGGGCACAACGGACCCGACCGGGCGGACCGAACGGGTCTGGGTGCCGTTCGCCGCCGCGGCCGCGATTGTGGTGATGGCCGTCGCGGGGTATTTCCTGCAGCAGTGGGACCGGCACACGACCCTGCGGGACACCTTTGCGATAGCCGACGTACCGGTGCCGGCCATGGGCATGCGCGCTCCGTACCTTGTCGCGGAGCGGCAGGCATCCTCCAACCTGTCCGGGACGGTCGGGAACATCGGCGAGACGGACTACCTGCCGGCATCGGACACCTACTCCACGCTCGTCAACCGCCCCGGCCCGCTGAACCCCGGGTATGAGGCCATCGTCTCCCAACAGCTGGCGCTGACGGGCAATGCAGACAGCACCATGTGCCGCTTCTCCGAGCAGGCGGACCAGCGCATGGGCGGCTTCCTGTGGAACTCGCTGGAACGCGGGATCGCCGCACACGACTTTATGCTCATCGCCAAGGAAAAGGACGCATGGGGCTACTGCGACGGCGACACCCCCATGGTCGTGGTGCCGCTGACGAAGCTGCACACTTGGCTTTCGCCGGTGGACGTGCCGGCAGGCGTCGCCGTGTACAACGGCGGGGACGGAGTCCTTGAGGTGCGGGACTCGGTCGAGGCCGGCGCGTTGCCCGGACCTGTTGTGTCCATCAGCCACGCGGAGCGCATCAACGCCTCGCTCGCCACGTTCGGCGGCACCTGGTGGTCGTCCCTCATCGGCCAAAGCGGTCTGACGGACCAGCCCAAGGACGAGGACGACACGAACATCTCCAACGCCTCAAACTTCAGCCTCGCCGTCGGACCGGACAAGCTCCAGGGGTTCGTCTCGCCGTTCACCTCGCGCGCCTCGAGCCGCACGATCGACCACGTGGGCGTCGTCGACTCCTCGCGCGTCGCCGCCGGAAACCACGCGGGCGCCTCCCTGCACACCCTGGCGACGCCGCGGCAATCCAACGCCGCCACGGCGGACGGCATCAAGTCGACCTACGCGTCCATGCCGGGCTGGGCCGCCGGCATGGCGGTCATGGAGATTGTCCCCGGCGGCGGGGAGGAGGTCTGGCAGGCCTCGATTGGGCAGAAGCAGAACGTGAACTACCGGGTGGAACTGCTGGCGGACGGCACCTCCTGCCTGCTCACCGCGACCGGCACCAAGCTTTCCTGTTCGGACGGAGAGGGCACCACGGAAGCGGTCGGCGGGACGGGTACGCCGATCGACGCCGACGCGGACCCGTCGGAATTGACCGACGAGCAGTTGGTCGAACTCCACGAAGCCGTGGTGGAGGAGATCCACCGGCGCCTGGCCGGCTAGCGCGACGACCGGGCCGCGGTGTGTGGTGGCCGAGGGCCTGCCCCGGCTAGGCGTCGGCCTGAAGGCGGACGTAGTCCGGGTAGCGGGCCGTGAGGGTGTCTCCCGAGGAGGTCCCGGTGAGCCTGCGCCTCACCCACGGCACCACGTGTTCGCGCGCCCACTGGGCGTCGGCCTGGACTTGCCGCAGCCGTCCGATCGCGGGCGCCGTCTCAAGCTCCGGCGTCGCGATGCCGTCCGTGGCGCGCAGCACCTCCAGGACCCTTTTCGCCATCAGCGTGTGGCCGGGCACGCCCATGTGCAACCGGTCCTGCGCCCAATAGCGCCAGTCCCGGAACTCGCGCCAGCGCCAGTAGTCGGCGATGGCGGCGTCGTGCTTCTCGGCGATTTCGCGCACCCACTCGTTGTAGATCGCCGTGCGGCCGCGGGTCTTGCCGAAGACGGCCGATGCGGACGAGTCGAATCCCGTGAAGAGCACGACGGCGGCGCCGGTTCCGCGCAGCGCGGCCACGGCCGCCTCGTACCCCTCCATCAGGTTGTCGATGTCCACGCTGGGGCGAAGGATGTCGTTCCCGCCGGCGTAGAGCGTGACCAGGGTCGGCTTCAGTTCCAGCGCCACGGGCAGCTGCTCGGCGACCACTTGGCGGATCTTCTTGCCCCGGACCGCAAGGTTCGCGTAACCCCATGCGGGGTCCGCCGCGCCCAGCTGTTCGGCCACCCTGTCGGCCCACCCGCGGACACCGTTGGGGCGGCCCGGGTCGTCGTCGCCCACACCTTCGGTGAACGAATCTCCCAGGGCCACGAATCGCTTTGTAAAGTCCACGCAGACAGCCTAGCCACGTTCCCGCGCCAATGCCGTACGTGCGGCGGCCGGCGGTCTCTAGCCGGCGGTCGCGCCGTCGAGGAGGTGGATACCCCGGCCCGTGGCCAGCGTGTGCCGGAGCCGGGGGGATTCCTCGGCGTCACGCAGGGGTGCGCGACCGCGCAGATGGTCCCGGTATCCCAACGCGGCCAGGGTCAGGTAGCCCAGGCCGGCCTCGGGCAGCGCGGCCTGCAGCTCCACCGTGGCCCCGTCCGCGATCAGCAACCCGAAGACGCGTTCGCGACCCTCGGCGGGTTCCCCGCGCTCCACGTCGACGCATCGCCGCAGCCCGTGCAGGGCGCCGACGTCCGCCATCACCGTCTTGCTCTCGATGACCAGCCTGTCCCCCCGGCGCAGCGGGCCGTCGTCGTGCCGCACGCGATACACGCGATCCGGCCGACGCCGTTCACCTGGGGCCAATTCTCTTCCGCCGCGTTGGCGGGCCGGATCGACCCGCGGTGCCAGGTCGTAGCCGAACGGCGCCAGCACCGAGATGTTGTCCTCCAGCCAGGCGGCGAATTGCCTCTCCGACCCAACGCGGGGCACCTCGAACGGACGCCCAAAGGGGTAGTCGGCCTGCCGGCCGAAGCCATCGACCCACGCGAACAGGACTAGCCCGAGATCGTCTAGGGACTCGTTCGTATACGCCGTCCGGATCGCCGCCAGCTCCGAGAGCAGGTTCAACTCGAAATACACCGGGTGTTGTTCGACGACTTCCGTTGCGAGACCCAGTGTTGCCGCGAGTTCCGGCGGTTCCAGCGTGTAGAGGTCCTCGGGCAGCGACCGGGCCTTGAACAGTCGCCAGACGGCGTCCCAGACGGGGTCGCCCACGCGCGTGTACATCAACGGTGGCGCAAAGATCGAACCGTCGTCTGTGACCAGGTCGCGCACCAGGTGTTCCGCGTCCTCGACGACGGACGCGACGTAGACGGGATCGAGCCCGCAGCGACGGGCGATCGACTGAACGCGCGCGCGATCGCGGTCCCGGTGCGCCGACCATCTCGGTCCCGGTGCCGTGGCGCCGCCGTGCTGCGTTTCGTTTCCCACCCCAAGGCCCCCAGACCAATTCCAGCGGTTGTTCCCCACAACCGCCTGCAAGAACATCAGGGGCACACCACGGTGTCAATGCTTGTGAACCGCGACTAGTCCCGGCCGCGCGCGGCGCTCACGGGCCCGGCGCACGGGGCTCACAGCCAACGCCTAGCTCCGGGCGAGAGGCTGGGAGGGCAGGCAGCAACCTGCTGCACGACCCGAAAGGACAACGCCGTGAACCTCCGCAGCGCGATCTTCGTCTCCGTCGCTTCCGCGGGGGTGGTGGCGACGGGATGGCTCGGCGGCACCGCCGCCGGTCCGCTCCTGGCGCCCGCGGCAGCTACCAGCTTCGCGGCGCCGACCAGCTTCGCGGCGCCCACCAGCTTCGCGGCGCCGGCGGCGCTCCCGGACACCCACGGAGCAACCGGAGCGGCGGTGGCCATGGTCGACAGGCGCGCCCTGGTGAGCGGATCGCCACTGCAGCTCGTCGGGGGCCCGGACTACGCGGCGGCCGACTATCCGCGCACCCTTCAGTCGACGGTGGACGGGGAGCACGCGTGAGCGGCGAGGGCCCGGCCTCCCGCGTCCCGGACGGGTCCTCTCCCTTGACCTTTCAGGTCGCCACCCGCACGTTTGTGGCCGTCGATACCGTGGTCGCGGTAAGCGCGCCGATGGACCCGGAGGAGCTCGCCGCCGTCGTCCAGGCCGTGGAACGCGTGTTCACCGAGGACGCGCACCGGATGCCGGGCGGGGCGGACCTGAAGGCCCGTCTCACGGCACGGACCGGCCGGGCCCTCATGGACTTGGCGCTCCCCCACTGGGCCGTCAACGCCGGCGGGGACATCCTCTGCACGGGATCGCCGTCCCCTGGCCAACCCACCGGCGGCGACCCGTACTACGGCACGCCGTGGCGGGCCGGCATCGCGGATTTGATCGGCGGGAGCTCCCTGGTGGCGGACGTTCCGCTGGCGGGCACGCCCGGGTTCACCGCGGCGCTGGCGACGTCGGCCGACGGTAGGCGGGGCGCCTACCGTCAGGTGAGCGTCCTCTCCGAAGACATCGTCGCCGCGGGACGCGCGGCCGCGGTCATTCTGGCCGGGGGCCCCGCCGCCCTGGCGGCGGCGCTGCGGGAACCCGGGCTCGCCGTTCTCGCCGTCAGGCATGGCGGGCAGGTGCTGGCATCGAACGCGTGGCCCCTGCCGGCGAGGGGTCGGGAAGGCGCCGGGGAGACCGGAGACCCGCGCCGGGGGCCGGAAGCCTAGACCCCGAGGACGGCCTGGCGGACCGCGACCGTCAGACGCGCACCGCGCGATCCCGTCCCCGACGCCTCCGCCCGCGCGGGGACGTAGCCGAAGCCGGTCCCGTACGCCGGGTCGGCGAATCCGAGCGATCCGTTGGCGCCGTCGTGCCCGAAAGCCCGCGCCGAACCGAAATCGTTGCGCGGCTGGGACTTCATAAAAACGACGCCGAACGCCCCGCTGAGGCCGTTGCCCCGATCGATCCCGAAGACCTGCTCCTGCGCCATCGCGGCTCGGGTGGCGTCGGAGAGGAACGGATCGCCCACGGTTCCGTCCGCTTGGACGACGCCGGTGCTCGCCGCCGCATACAGGCGCGCCAGTCCGCGGGCGCTGGCCACGCCGCCCGCCGAGGCGAGCCCGGCGGCGCGGATCGCGCGGACGTTCGGCAGGTCGAGGATGTCACGGCTCGGGCCTTCGGGCCCCTCGAAGCCGGCGGTGGAATTCACGGAGAGGCCGAGGACGCCGAACGGGTCGATGAAAGGAAGGTCCGGCGCTTGCGCGGGCTTGAGCACGTTGCGGAAGCGAGCCTCTTCGGCGTCGGGCAGTCCCAGGTGGAAGTCGATCCCGAAGGGGGCACGGATCCGACGCTCGTAGATGTCCTGCAGCTGTTCGCCGGCGACGCGTCGGGCCAGCTCTTCCATAAAAACGCCGATGCTCAGCGCGTGGTACGAATGCGCGGCGCCGGGCCGCCACGCCGGGGTCAGGGAGCCCAGGATGCGTGCCGCGAGCCGGGAGTCGACGTACTCCTCGAGGGTCATCCCGCCGTCGACGCCGGGAAGGCCCGCCTGGTGGCTCAGCAGTTGGCGGACCGTGACCAACTCCTTGCCGCCGGCCGCGAACTCGGGCCAGTACGCGGCAACCGGCGCGTCGAGCTCCAGCACTCCCTCCTGCAGGAGAATGCCGACCACCATGGCGGCGGCGCCCTTGGAGCAGGAGAAGATCCCCGTCAGGGAGTCCCGTTCGCTGTTCGGCCCGACGGCGACGTCCACGACCGGGCGACCCTCGTGGTAGACGGCGAGCTGCGCCGAGTAGTCGGGATCCTCGGCGGCGAAGTCGCGGAGCAGGTCGGCGACCGGCTCGAAGCGGGGGTCGGCCGGTTCCCCGGTCACGGTGCGGCTTTCGGTGCTCTCAGTCATCTGCCCCAGTGTATTGGGCCGGGAGGCGCGCGGCCGCCCGGCGGGCCGGCGCTAGGATTCGGGCGTCTCCTGGCGGAAGCGCAGCCGCCAGCGGCCGGCGTCCCGCTGCCACGAGGACCCCACGAGGATGGTTCCGTTCGGGTCGGAGAGCCGGTAGGCCAACTGCACCACGTCTCCCCCCAGGAGGTCGGAGGCGAGGAGTTCGAAGCGTCCGGAATGGCCCGGGCGCGCCCGCCGCTCCCCGGCGAGGTCGTCCTCGTCGGCATCGTCCCCGTCGTCGTCCGCCGCGCGCGCGGCGTCGTCCTCCGTGGCGAGCGAGGCGAGCACGGCGATCGTCGAGTCCTTGTCTCGAAGCGTCCCGTCGGAGGCGATCTCCCGGTAGCCGGGATGCAGGAGGTAGTTCAATTGCCCCACCTCGAACCGGACGGACGGTTCCAGGAGCTCGCGCTCGAGCGTCACGACCGCGTCGATGTCCACGCTGCCCGTTCCGGTCTCCTGAATGTCCTCGAGCGAGCTGAACAGATCGTCCTGCTCCACTCCGGCACTCCCCGGCTCCGCCGCGGGCGTCGGAGCGGTGCGTTTCGGCGCCGTGCCTGTCGGCGCGGCCTCCTCGATCGCCGTCGCCCCCGCGAAGCCGGGCCCCGCGTCGACGGCGCGCTTGCCCTGGTAGGCGGTGGCCGCGGCCCGCGCGCGCACGTCCGCGGCCTCGTTGAGATCGTGCCCGGCGTGCCCGCGAACCCACTCGAAGCTGTAGTCGCGGCCCTTGATGGCGTCGTCGATCTGCCGCAGGATGTCCACGTTCAGGACCGGCTTGCCGTCCGCCTTTTTCCAGCCCTTGCGCTTCCAGCCCGGCATCCACTTCGTGACGCAGTTGATGACGTACTGCGAGTCGCACAGGATGTGCAGGTGCTCTTGGGGAACGTGGGCGGTTGCCTCAAAGAGGTCCAGGACGGCCATCAACTCGCCCATGTTGTTGGTTCCGTGCGGCCATCCGCCGGCGCGCCAGCAATCGTCATCCACGTACCAGGCCCAACCCGCCGGGCCGGGGTTTCCGAGGGCAGAGCCGTCCGCGGCGGCAGTAATCGTCATGGATTCAATCCTGCCATGTCCCGCCCACGGCTTGCGGCGGCGGGACGCGGACTACGCGGGGGTCAGCGGATTGTGGCCGGGCTCGACCTCTTCCCCCGGGCGCACGGGGCCGGGTGCCGTGCCCGTTCCGAACGGGGCACCGCCCAACGCCTCGCGGCCGTGCGGATCCAGCCAATTGGCCAAGTCGGGGCCCGCCGGAACGATCCTTGTGGGGTTGATGTCCTCGTGCACCACGTAGTAGTGGGCCTTGATCTGTTCGAAGTCCACCGTGTCCCCGAACCCGGGCGTCTGGAACAGGTCCCGCGCGTAGGCCCACAGCACCGGCATGTCCGTGAGCCTGTTCCGGTTGCACTTGAAATGGCCGTGGTAGACGGGGTCGAACCGGACCAGCGTGGTGAAGAGGCGCACGTCCGCCTCGGTGATGGTGTCCCCCATGAGGTATCGCCGGCCCGCCAGGCGCTCCTCGAGCCAGTCCATCGCGGTCCATAGGCGATCGTAGGCGTCCTCGTAGGCCTCCTGCGAGCCGGCGAAGCCGCAACGGTAGACGCCGTTGTTCACCTCGGTGAAGATCCGCTTGATGACCGGTTGCATGTCCTCGAGGAGATCGGCCGGCAGGAGGTCCGGGGCGCCCTCCCTGTGGAAAGCGCGCCATTCGGTGCTGAAGTCCAGGGTCATCTGCGGGTAGTTGTTGGTGACCACCCCGCCGGAGGGGATGTCGACCATCGCCGGCACGGTGATCCCGCGCGGATAGTCGGGGAAGCGACGGAAAAAGTTCTCCTGCAGCCGCTCTGTGCCCAACACCGGGTCGCGGCCGTCGGGATCCAGGTCGAACGTCCAGGAACGGGCGTCGTGGACGGGACCGGGGGTGCCGAGCGAAATGGCGTCCTCGAGACCGAGCAGGCGCCGAACGATGATGGCCCGGTTAGCCCAGGGGCAGGCGCGCGCGGCCACCAAGCGGTACCGGCCCGGTTCGACCGGCCACGCGTCGGCTCCCTCCGCAAGGCCGCCACCGGGGTCGCCGATGCTGCTTCCCGTCGGGCCGGCCGAGGCCCGCGCGGCCTCCGGATCGGCGACGATCCGGTCCTCGATGTAGTTAGTGTCGCGGCTGAATTCGGCACCGCCGGTGACGTAGGAACCTCGCGTGGAGTACTCGTTTGCTGCCATGCCCCCAAGCCTACGGTCACGCGGGCGGCCACCTCCCCTTGGACCGTGCCGAAGCCATTGTCCGTTCAATGGATTTGCCTTACGATGTCAATCGGATGGGGAAATTGTTCCCTCCTGGGGGACAAAGGTGCTGGTGCGACTCAGCCATGGCCCCTGCCTTTCTTTCACTCCAGGGGAACCCATGAGCCGCCGCTTGACCACACTCCTTGCCGTTTCCACGACGATGGGCGGGCTCCTTCTCACCGCCACGCCCGCCCTGGCCGAGCCCGTCTCCGATCAGGTCGTGACCGACGTCGCCTCACCCCAGACTGCATCCGCGCCGGCCGAATCCGCCGCCCCTGCTGTTGCCGCGCCCGTTGTTTCCCCGGCCGCGCCTTCCGCTGCGGAGACGCCCGCTCCGCAGGAGGCCGGGGAGTCCACCGCGCCGGCCGGTGGCGGGACGGCCGGCGGGACCGACGTCGTGGTCGACGAAGCGACCACCGCGGTCCCGGAGCCGGTCGAGGCGCCAACCGAAACCTCCGATGGCGAGTCGCCGATCACCGACGCCGGCGGGGCCACCGAGGCGGTCGGCGAAGATCTGCCCGCCGGCCTGCCGGAAAACATCGCGTCCGACGTCGCTGCTCCCGTCCTCGTCGAGGCGCCGGCGGCGCCCGTTGCCACCGACGCGACGGCGGCAAACCTCGACAAGGTTGCCGTTCCGACCGCGGTCGAGGCAGCCCTTGCACAGGCCCTGGAAGCGACGGAGAGCGCGGACGCGTCGACCACCGCCAGGGCAGCGGCCGCGGCCCGCACGGACTATCCCACCCTGCCGGAAGGCTCCGAGCACTGGGATGACGAGAAGTGGTCCGACGAGGCATTCGACATGGTCCTCGACTGGCTGGACGAGAACGAGGAAGCGCTCGCGAACGACAAAGAGTTCTTCGACATCTTCGAAACCATCCTGGGCTACATGTTGGCGGAGGACGAAGACGCGCTCTTGGCGTACCTCGAGGAAGAGTTCGGTGACAACCAGGACTTCGCCTACGGTCTGACGCTCCTCATTGAACGGGCGCTGTCCGGCGAATGGCCCGGCGACGAAACCGACGGTACCGGGACCGGGGATCCCGAAACCCCTGCCGTACCCGTGGAGCCGGAGGTTCCGGCGGAACCCGTCGTGAACCCGGAGCCGGCAACGCCGCCGCGCATCGAACCCGTGGCGACCGTTGTGACGCCGCGTGCGCCCGTGGCCGCGGCCGCACCGGCCGAGTTGGCTCAGACCGGTCCCGACCAAGCCATTGTGGCCGCCGGCGCGGGAGCGGCACTGCTCCTCGCCGGCGCCGCGATGGTCCGTCTCGGCTCCCGCGGGCGGCGCTCCTCGCCCTCGATGTAGACGCACTCCGCACGGCTATTGGGCCGGCTGCCTTTCGGGGCGGCCGGCCTTTGCCGTTCCCGCCAGCCGGGCGTACGCCCCGTCGCCGGCCAACAACTCGTCCGGCGTTCCCCGTTCAACGATTCTGCCGCCGTGCAACACAACCAGCTGGTCGGCCCGCTCGACGGTGGAAAGTCGGTGGGCGATGGTGACGGTCGTGCGCCCTTGGGAGAGGCGGTCCAGAGCGGCCTGAACCTCGGCTTCCGTGGTGTTGTCCAGCGCCGATGTGGCCTCGTCCAGCACCAGCACGCGCGGATTGCGCAGAATCGTGCGCGCGATGGCCAGCCGCTGCTGCTCGCCGCCGGAAAAGCGGTGGCCGCGGGCCCCCACCACGGTGTCCAGGCCGTCCGAGAGGCCCGCAACGAGGTCGGCGATGCGCGCGGACGCCAAGGCCCGCCATAGCGCGGCGTCGTCGGCGTCCGGGGCCGCCAACAACAGGTTGTCCCGGATCGACGCATGCACGAGGTACGACTCCTGGGAGACGACGCCCACAATCCGGGCGAGGTCGTCCGTGGCGAAATCCCGCACGTCGATCCCGTCGATGGTGACGCGGCCTCCGGCGGTGTCGTGGAGCCGGGACACAAGCGAGCCCAGCGTCGTCTTTCCCGAACCGGTCGGGCCGACCACCGCCGTGGTTGTCCCGGCGGGCACGCGCAGGTCCACCTGGTGCAGGACCGCGGGGCCGCCGTCGTAGGCGAACGACACGCCTTCGAAGCGGAGCTCGCCCAGCACGGAGGCGTAATCCACACGCACGGGGCGGGCCGGAGGAAGGATCTCCGGCTCCAGATCCAGGTATTCGAAGATCCGGCTGAACAGGGCCAGGGCCGTGACCCACTGGACCCCGACGTTGAGCAGGCCCATGATCGGGCGGAAGATGGTTCCCTGCAGCGCGGTGAAGGCCACGAGGGTGCCGATGGTCATCCCGCCGGTGGCTGCCGGGAAGCCGGCCGCAAGATAGATCGCCGCGGGGATGGCCGCGAAGACGATCCCCATGGTGGCCATACGCCAGCGGCCCGCGAGCTGCGACCGCATCTCCAGGCCGATCAGCCGGTGGGAGGACTCCGAGAACCGGTCGGCGTCGCGTCCCGTGGTCCCCAGCGTCTTGGCCAGGCGGACCCCGGAGACGGACAGCCCCTCCTCGACGTGGGTGTGCAAGTTGGCGAGTTCGCGTTGCCGCTCGGCGGTGATGTCCCGGCGGAGCAGCGCCACGCGGCGGCTGAGCCAGACGGCGGGCGGGATGACCACCAGTGAGAGGAGGCTCAGTTGCGGCGAGAGAGCCACCATGGCGACGGCTGTGGCGACCGCAGTGGTCAGGTTGGAGGCGACCGACGTGGCCGTGTTCGTGACCACCGACTGCATGCCGGAGATGTCGTGGGTGAGGCGTGACTGGACGTCGCCGCCGTGGGTGCGCGTGAAAAATCCGAGGGACTGCCGCTGCAAGTGCGTGAAGAGGCCCGTTCGGAGCGTGTGCATAACGCGCTGTCCCATGTCCGTGGCCATCCACGTCTGCACCACTCCGATCACCGCCGTGGCCGCGGCGACGGCCACGAGGCCTCCGGCGAGCGCGGCCAGCAGCGCGGTGTTCCCGGTCGGCAGCGCGTCGTCGATGATGGCCCGGATGAGGAATGGCTGGGCGAGCCCGATGACCGAGGACAGGCTGATGAGGAGCACAACCAGTACGATGCGTGTCTTGTGTGGGGCGAACAGCCCTGCGATGCGCCGGAGGCTGACCGGGTGCGCCCTCAGCTGGCCCTTGTCCGCCGGGTCGACCCGCGCCGCGCGAGGCGCTCCGCCGGGTTCGCCGCGCGCCTGGCCCGCCGCGGATCGGCCCGTCCCGCCGTTGGAAGGCCGGGGTACTGCTGAGGAATTGGCTGGCATTGTCATGGGCACCACCTCCTGTGGTGTGGGGACGCTGGTTGCGCGTCAATATACAGAGGTTACCTCACTATGTGGTTGCCGGGCAATCTGTAGGATGGTGTTATGCCTCTCCCCCAGCACTCCTCCCCCGACTCCGCGGCGCTGGGGGATCTGTTCCACGCGGCGTTCCGGGGCCTGCGCAGGACCTGGTCGTCCCAGTTGGCCCCGTTCGAGCTGACGCCGCACCAGTGGCGCGCGCTGCACGTCCTCGCCGGCGGCCACGGACGCCCGCAAGGCCGTGGGCAGGCCGAGGCCCTGCGCCTGAACGAAGTCGCGGAGCGGCTGCGGATCGCGCCGCGTTCGGCGACGGAGGTGGTGGACCAGCTCGAAGCCAAGGGGCTCGCGGCCCGGCGGCCCGATCCACGAGATCGCCGCGCCACACAAGTGCTCCTGACGGGAGAGGGCGAAGAGCTGTTGGAGCGCGTGCTGGCGGTGCGGCGGCAGGAGTCCGGCCGCTTCTTTGGACGCCTGGGAGCGGACGAACAGGCTCAATTGGCCCGCCTCCTTGGCATCCTGGCGGACGACGGCGACATCCCCGGAGACGAACGCCCGCGGTGAGTGTCCGGCCACGCGAGCCACCCGGCGCGCCCCGGCGCTAGCCGCGCCTCCGGCGGACGCCCGCCTGCCGCGAACGGCGCTTCCTGTCGCGCTTGCGACCGGCCCGGCGGTCGGCGGCGTCCGACCGCTCCAGGCGGCCGCCCGCGGCGGCCCGCCCGGGGCGGCGCGCCGGCGCCTCCGGCCGGGTGGACGCCGGCAGCTTGAGGGCAAGCCAGGCGGCGAACACACACAGCCCCAGGACCGCGGGAAACGCCATTCCGAAAATCAGCCCCGCGGCCATCCCGCCCGCGCCCAAGGCACCCGTGAGCCAATGCGCCAGCACCAGGCGGTGGACGGCGGGCAAGTGGCCGGACTCGGCGCCGATCGCGTAGAACCACGCCACCGCGGCGGCCAGCAGGCCATAGGCGTAGATCTCCCACACGTCGTCGCGGGCAAACCAGGAGATCGTCAGCGACGCGAAGCTGCCGGTCAGCAGGAGTGCCGCCGGGACGCCTTTCCAGCCTGCCATGATGGCCGAACCCGCCACGGAAGAGATCAGGATGGCAAATCCGATCAAAGCCGCGAACGCCCCGACGACCCAGTCTCCGGAGCGGTACCAGGTCCCCGGCATGAACTCCGCAAGCGGGGCCAGGCCCGCCAACACGGCCGCAAGCACAACGAGCACCAGGGGAATCGATGTCGCCAGCCGCACGGCCGTCCCGGCCCGGGAGAACGCCACCCACTCGCCCCGGTCATCGATCCACGCGGCGCCGCCAACCTTGGCGATCAGCACCAGCGCCAGCGGAATCAGCACGCCCGGCGCCAAGATGTGGAGGATGGCGCCCGCCCAGCGGTTGCCGGGCGCGTGGCCGAGGAACGGGATGGTGAGCAGGCAGGCCGCGGCGGCCAGCACCGCCAATCCAGCGAGAATTCCGGCGGCCACCAGGAGCGAGCCGCGCGCGGCCTCCGCCCTGGTATCGCCGGCCTCGCGCTGCGCCACCGTCATCGCTCCGCTACGGCTCTCATGGCCTGAAGCCTAGCCCGCCGCGCCGCGGCCCCCGCCGCGCCGCGCGGACGAGGGCCGGTGGTCGGCGGCGGGCGCGGCCTAGCGGGACGCGGGCGGGCCGGCCGGCTCCGTCTCGGGGCCGGCCGGCGTCCCTTCCGGTTCCGCCGTGTGCCAAGTGTCGACGGCGATCACCAGGCCGAGGATCGCCAGCGCGATGCAGATGGAGCCGGTGACGTCGGTGAACCAGTGGAAGCCGGTGTAGAGGCGGCTGGACGCGGAGGACAGGATCCAGGCCGTCGCGGCGGCGAGCCCGCCCCAGAACATCCATGGCCTCGGATGGGTGTGCCGCGAGTACAGGACGTAGAAGCCCAGGAGGGCGAAGTTCGTGGCGCCCAGGGTGTGGCCGGAGATGAACGAGAACGTGTGGTCCGCCTCGAACAGCACCATCAGGTCCGGCGGCGGGCGGGGCTTGTCCACGGTGTCGCGGATCAGGATGGCGATCAGGACACCCAGAAGCATGCCGCCGGCAAGCATCGTGGGCCGCCAGGCGTGCTTCCCGAGCCAGATCCAGCCGACGGTCAGGACCAGCATCAGCACGGGAAGGAAGACCGGGCCCGTGACCATGGACAGGAACCACATCACCCCGTCCAGCCCCGGCCCGCGCAGATCAACGAAAAAGGCCCGCAGGGGTTCGTCGAGCGTTGCGGCGCCGGCATGGTTCAGGATGCTCCACAGGATGAACGCAAACCCCGCCAAGCCCACAACCGCCAGCGCGGCCGCGGTCCTCAGGAGTGCCTGCCGCGACTGCGCCGACATCGGCCGTTGTTCGTCGAAGTAGCGCCTCAAGACGGCGCGCACATGTGCCATGGGCAGAAGCGTATCCCTTGGCCTGTTGGTGCGTGTGGCCGCGACGTATTCTGATGCCACCCAAGACCAGACCAAGAGAAACAAGGTGATGGACCATGGCCGGAATTGTCAGGCGCGACAGGTTCGACTTTCTTCCGGAGCAGTTCCGCAAGTTCGTGGAGGGCGAGTGGGACACGTCGTGGATGCGGGTGGAGGAGTTCCAGGACGGAGGGACGCTGGTGGTCCGCGCCGAGCTTCCGGGCATCGATCCCGAGAACGACGTGGACATCACGGTGGCCGAGGGCGTGCTCCACATCAAGGCCGAACGCCGGGAACGGACGGAGAACAAGGACAAGTCGGGCTACCGCTCCGAGTTCCGCTACGGGGCGCTCACCCGCAGCATCACGTTGCCCAGCGGAGCCAGCCAGGACGACATCTCGGCGGCGTACCGGGACGGCGTCCTCGAGGTGCGGGTGCGCGTGCCGGAGGCCGGCGCGGGGACCACCACGAAAATTCCGGTCACCCGGGCGTGACGCGCGGGCGGCGCAACGATTGTGCCGCCCGGTCCCCGACGGGACAGTATGGGGCCGTGAACACACCCACGCGGCTCTGGCTCCCGGCCGGGCTTTCCCTGATGATGGTCGGCTGGGGGGCCAACCAGTTCGCCTCGCTCCTGGCGTTCTACCGGCAGGAACACGGCTTCTCCGAACTCGCCGTGACGTCCATGCTCGGCGTCTACGTCGCCGGGCTGATTCCGGCGCTGCTTGTCGCGGGGCCCGCCTCGGACCGCATGGGGCGGCGCGCCCCGACGCTCGGGGCCGTGCTGCTCTCCGTCGTTGCCAGCGCGGTCATGGCCCTCGGCGGCGTCGGGGCCGCGCCCCTGTTCGCCGGCAGGTTCCTGGCCGGTGTCGCGACAGGAATCGCCATGGCCGCCGCGACCAGCTGGATCAAGGAGCTTTCCCAGCCCCCGTGGTCCGCCGCCCAGCCCGTGGGGGCGGGCGCGCGGCGGGCGTCGCTGCTCACCACGGCGGGGTTCTGGCTCGGCCCGGTCGTGAGCGGGCTGGTGGCGAACTGGGCGCCATTGCCTGGGGTCCTCCCGTACCTGCTGCACATCGTTCTCTGCATTCCCCTGGTGGCCCTCGCCTGGCGCCTCCCGGAAACCCGGACCGGCGCTGGTTCTCCGGATGCGGGGATCCTCCGCTCGCTGCGCACGACCCCGGTCCCCCGGTTCCGCCGGGTCGTCGCACCGGCGGCGCCATGGGTGTTCGGATCCGGCACGATCGGCTTCGCCGTTGTGCCAGGCATGATCGACGACGTGGGCGACTTCCGGCTGCTCTATTCGACGGCGGCCGTGGCCCTCACGCTCGGCTGTGGGGTGGCGGTGCAGCCTCTGGCCCGGCGGATCGACACGGACCGCTCCGCGCGCGCCCTGCTGGTGTCCCTGGCGACGGCGCTGGGAGGCCTCCTGGTGGCCTTGCTTGCCGTCGTCGCCCAAGATCCCTGGACCGGGCTGGCGGCCTCCGCAGTGCTGGGCGCGGCCTACGGGCTCACGATGGTCTCCGGGCTACTCGAGACGCACCGAGCGGCCGCCCCCGCGCAGTTGGGGGCGTTGACGGGCCGCTACTACACGCTCGCCTACCTGGGATTCCTGGCGCCTACCGCTTTGGCCTTCGCCGGCCAGTGGCTGGGCTCCACGACGATCCTGGTCTCCGTGCTGGTGCTGTGCGCCGGGTCGATCGCGACCGTGGCCGCGAACGGGCGATTCCGCTCTCCAGCGCCCCCGCCGCTTCCCCGCCCCTAGGCGAACAGTCCTGCCGGCTCCCCCGTCCCCTCCAGATAGGCGCGCCGGCGGTCGAACAGGCCGGGCACGGCGTCGCGCGCGCGCTCGATGATCCGCGGCAGGTCCCCGGTCACGAGCCGTCCGCCGCGGACCACTTCGACCCCGTCGACCACGGTGAGGTCCACGTCGGAGCCGCGCACCGCGTGGACCAGGTTGTGGTGGATGTTGGCGTAGTGGCCCTCCCCGATCAGCGGCGTCATTCTGGGCGTGTCCGTCCGCACCGCGATGAAGTCCGCACGCTTTCCGGCCTCCAGCGACCCGAGCCGCCCCTCTTGACCGAGCGCGGCGGCGCCGCCCATGGTGGCCATCCGGAGGACGGTCCAGGAGTCCATCGCGGCGGCGTCCATGGCTCCCAGTTTGCCCAGCAGCGACGCGACCTTCATCTCCTCGAACATGTCCAGGTTGTTGTTCTCCTTTTCGCCGTCCGTCCCCAGACCGACATTCAGGCCCGCACGCAGCATGCCGGCCACGGGGGCGATGCCCGAGGCGAGCTTCATGTTGCTGACCGGGTTATGGGAGATTCCGACGCCGAACTCCGCCAAGTGCCCGATCTCGTCCCCGTCGAGCCACACCGCGTGGGCCAGCATCACTCGCGGCGCCTCGTAAAATCCCAGCTTCTCTAGCGCGAAGGCGGGCCGGCAACCGTAGCGTGTCCCGAACAGCTCCAGCTCCTGCTCGGACTCGCTGCAGTGCGTGTACAGCCCGGTGTTGTGCTTGATCGCGAGGTCCACGGCGCGGCGCTGCCCGGCCTCGTCGGCGTAGAAGGGATGCTCCAGCCCGACCCAGGGCACTATTCGGCCGTTGGCGGCGCCGGACCAGCGCTCCAGCATCCGCTCGTTGTCGTCCAGCGTGTCGAAGTAGTCGTAGTCCGGATGCTCGCCCACGTAGTTGACGGTGACCAGGCGGTTGCCAAGGGCCTCCGCGGCCCGGGCGGCGCCGTCCATAAAACGCCACATGTCCACGATGGTGGTGGTGCCCGCGAGCAGGCCCTCCGCGTAGCAGAGCCACGCGGCGGCCTCCGCCTCCTCCGGCCGAAGCACGCGGTGCATCGGGTCGATGTGCAGCCGCAGCCACTCCCACACGGGCAGATGTTCGGCGGTCCCGCGAAGCAGCCCCGAGTGGTGGTGCGCGTTGACCAGCCCCGGCATCAGGAGGCGGTCCCGGAGTTCGTGGGGCACTGCCGCCGGGTGGCGGGCGCGCAGCGTCGCGGCGTCCCCGACATCCAGGATCGCGCCGTCCGCCACGAGCATGGCGCCGTCTCTGAGGATGGTGTTCCGTGCGTCCATCGTGACGACGTGGTCGGCCGAGTAGAGGTGCTGCGTCATGTGTTCTCCCGCTGGGGTTTGGGGGCTGGTCTTCGGAGGGGTCGGTGTCCGGAGGGGCTGGTGTTCGGAACGGCGGTCCGGTGCGGCGGTCTCAACGCGTGGCCGCCGCCACGAGCTCGGCCGCGCGCTCCGCTACGGCCACCACCGGTGCCTGGATGTTGCACGTCGGGATCTCGGGGAAGACGGAGGCGTCGGCCACGAAGAGGCCACTGATGCCGTGCACGTCCAACCCGGGCGAGACGACGGATTCGGGGTCCGTTCCCATCCGCGCGGTGCCGCAGCAGTGGAAGAACGTGTCGCAGGATTCGCGGACGAACCGCTCCGCGTCGCGGCGGGAGAGCCGCCCGGGAGGGCTCAGCGGCCCGTCGACGAGTTCCCGGTAGCCACTGGTCCGGGCGAGGTCCTGGACAGTGTCCAACGATTCGACGAGCGCTTCGAGATCCGCGCGTTCGGACAGGTAGTTGGGTTGCAGGTCCAGCGTTCCGGCGGCATCGCGCAGCCGCACGTGACCGCGGCTGCGCGAACGCATCAGCCCCGGGGAGACGGCGCACACGTCGCCCTCGACCCCGTATCTGGCCGCGAGCTCGGGCCCGGCATGGGGACCCTGCACGACAAACGCGTGCAGATCCGGCCGGTGGTCCGCGCGCGAACTGCGCCAGTTCAGCATCGATCCCCCGCCGTTGTCCCGCAGGGCGGCCAGGGGGCCGCGGAGCCTGAAGTTCACGCCCATCAACAGCGGGTGGTCCTGGAGGTTGGCGCCCACGCCGGGCAGGGCCGCGCGCGTCCGGATGCCCAGCGGACCCAACTGCCCCGGATCCCCTATGCCGGAGAGCATCAGCAGCCGCGGGGTGCCGATGGCCCCGAGCGTCAGGACCACGGCGGCCCGCGCCAGAGTTATGGTGCCGCGCCCGCCGTCGTGGTGGGCGACGCCCGTGCACCGGTCCCCCTCGAACAGCAGCCCCGCCGCCTCCGCGCCGGTGCGCACGGTCAGGTTGGGCCAGCCCGTGGCGGGCCGAAGATACCCGCGGGCCGTGCTCCAGCGGCGCATCACGCCGTCCGGCCCCGTCGTCGCATTGAAGTTCGCGAATGTGGCACCCTCGTTGGATTCGGCGTTCGCGTCCTCGACGACGGGCAGGCCCAGCTCGGCGGCCCCGGTGAGCAGCGCGGCGGCGACCGGGTGCGGGTCCGGGGAAGTCTCGATGCGCATCGGCCCGCCCGCGCCGCGGAACGGGGTCCGGCCTCCCTGCCAATCCTCGCTTTTCCTGAAGTACGGCAGGAGCGCGGCGTAGTCCCATCCCTCGGCCCCGGCGTCCGCCCAGGCGTTGTAGTCGTCGGCGTGCCCGCGGTACCAGAGCATGGCGTTGAGGCTGCTGGAGCCTCCCAGCACCCTCCCGCGCGGGATGGCGATGGACCTCCCGTTCACCGCGCCGGTGGGTGTGTAGCGGTGCTTCCAATCGTGCTCGCCGCCCAGCAGCGAGGTCCAGCGCGCGGCCACGTCGATGTCGGCGGCTCCGGCGTCGGGCCCTCCGGCCTCGAGGAGCAGGACGGTCGCGTCCGGGTCCTCGGCGAGCCGCCGGGCCAGCACGCAGCCGGCGCTTCCGCCGCCGACCACCACGTAGTCGTAGGCCGCCGCGAGTTCCGCCCCGGGCGTCCGGTCCTCGACCCCGGGCATCAGTTGTGCTCGCTGGGGCCCATGATGGTGATCCCCTCGGTCTTCTCCACGTGGCGGACGAAGATGTACTTGTCCTCGCGGCCGTCCGAGTGCTTGCGCTTGATGCCCGGCTCGAGGATCCCGTCGGTCTTCGCCACCACGACGTAGGGCGCGGTCGCGGCGAGGCCCGCGGCGCAGTGCGCGTCGAAGTCTTCCAGGTTGTCCACCACATACGCGTCGCCGATACCGCATCCCTTCGCGATCTCGGCGAGGTTCACCCGGCCCCCGGCGGTGTGCGTCTTGGGTCCGCCGATGGACTGGTAACACTCGTTGTCCCAGACGACGACGAAGAGGTTTTCCGGGCGTTCGTTTCCCAGCGTGGCGAGGATGCCGAGGTTGAAGAGCAGGCCGCCGTCCGTGTCCAGCGAAACGATCCGGCGGTGCGGCAGGCCGACGGAGAGGCCGAACGCCTCCCCGGTGACGCAGCCCAGCTGCTGTTGGAACAGGGACGCGTCGCGCATGTGCGGGGCCGCGTTGTACCACTCGTCGACCGCGCCGCCGAGGGACAGGACCACCAGCTCGTTCTCGAGCCGGGCGCCGAGGCGGCGCATGCATTCGATTCTCTTCATCATCGGACGATTCCTCCCGAAAGGACGACGGCGGAGTGGTGGTAGGCGGCGTAGGACCAGGCGTAGGAGTCGGTGATGGCCCGCTCGATCTCGCCGGCGTCCTTGACGATCCGGTACGGTGTGCGCAGGGCGTCCAGGATGGGCTCCATGGTGATGCCGTGGGGGACGGCCCACCAGTTGTTCTCGCCGAGGTCACCGCGGTGGCTCATGACCATGACCACGGGGATGCCGGCCCCGAGCCCCAGGCGTGCAAGGTGCTCCACGGACGCGCGCAGACCGGAGTTCTCCATGATGAGCGCCGCCTTCTTGCCGGAGAGGAAGACCCCGCCGCAGATGGCGGCACCCTCGCCCTCGTTGGTGACTTGGATGGTGCGGATGTCCGGATCCGCGTCAAGCGCGGGGTAGAGCTCCTTCAGCAAAGAGTCGGGCAGGTAGCAGACCACCTCCACCCCGGCCATCTTCAGGCCGCGGATCACGGCGTCGACTGAGTCCTTGTTCATCGGTTTTCCTTCCTTGGTGCGTGCAATGGCTGGGGTGCGGTGCTGCGGGCGGGGCGGTGCCGGGCGCCTGGATGGCTCGCGGCCAGTCGTCCCTCCCCGCCGGTCAGCCGTTCGCGCAGTGTCCGCGGCGTCCCGCCGTCGTGGTCTTTCGTGGGCACGAGCCCGCGCTCCCGGAGCAGCGGCAGGACGCCGCCGATGAAGTCCGCGAAGCAGTCGGGGCCTCCGAAGGTCGGTTCGAGCATCAGGCCGTCTAGTCCCGTCTCGGAGACGAGGTCCCCGATCTGGTCGGCGACGCCGTCCGCGGTCCCCGTGAGTTGGAATCCGCGCAGGGCCTGCCGGCGGAATCCGTCCAGCACGGCCCCTATCGTCGGGACCGGCTGGCCGGGACGCACGTAGCGGTCCACCAGCGTCTGGCCCTGCTGGGCGTCCATGCCTGCGGCGGCGGCCTCCGTCACCGGCGCCTCGGGATCCGCGGAGCGCAGGTCGATTCCGGTCATCCCGGCGAACATGACCGCCGCGTCCCCAAGGGTGTAGAGCGCCTCGAGCTCCGCGCGCCTGGCGGCCGCGGCCGCCGGCGTCGCGCCGATGACCACCGTGGCGCCGCTGATGACCTTGATCGAGTCCGCCGGCCGCCCGTTGGCGACGGCCGCGGCCCGGATGGCCGCCACCTGCCCTGCGGCCTGGGCGTTGTTCTGGCCCTGGATGAAGACGGACTCGGCGTTCCGGGCCGCGAACTCCCGGCCGCGCGTGGAGGTTCCCGCCTGGAAGAGGACGGGCGTGCGTTGGCGTCCGGGCGCCACGCCGAAAATACCGGAGCTGGCGTAGTGCGCGCCCCGGTGCTCGATGCCGCGCACCCTCGTGGCATCCGCGTAGACGTTGGCGCCGGCGTCCCTGGCCTCCGCCCCGTCCTCCCAGCTGCCTTCCCAGAGCTTCAGGCAGACCTCGACGAACTCGTCCGCGCGGTCGTAGCGCCCGTTGTGGGTCGCGCCGGCGTCGGACAGCCCGAACAACCGGTCGGTGGTGGACTGCGAGCTGCCGGTGACCACGTTCCATCCGATGCGGCCGCCCGTGAAGTGGTCCAGGGTCGCGAAGCGTCGGGCCGAAGCGTAGGGGTGCTCCACCGTGGTGGGGGACGTGACCACAAAGCCGAGCTCACGGGTCTCCCGGGCCAAGGCGGCGATCAGGAGCATGGGGTCCAGCCCGGGGAACTGGATCCCATGCTCGATGACCTCGCGCGGCACTTCCCCGTCGATGCTGGCGTAGCCGTAGGTGTCCGCGAAGAACAGGAAGTCGAAGCCGGCGTCGTCCAGCATCCTGGCGACGCCGACCCAGTAGTCGACGCGGTCCCAGTCGCCGCCCTTCGCGTCCGGATGGGTCCAGGTGGGGAGCCCGTTGTTGGGGTTGAGCATCTCGAAGACGCCGAGGCTGATCTGTCCCACGGTTAGACCACCGCGCAGACGGTCTTGGACTCGAGGTAGTTCTCCAACCCGGGCATGCCGTTCTCGTAGCCCCAACCCGACTCCTTGTGTCCGCCCTTGGGCAGCTCGGGCGAGAAGTAGGAGTGGCAGTTGATCCACACCGTCCCGGCCTTCAGGTCGGCGGCGATCCGGTGGGCGCTGGACAGCGACTCCGTCCAGACGCTGGAGGCCAGCCCGTAGTCGGAGTCGTTGGCCCAGCCGAGCACCTCCGCCGTGGAATCGAAGGGTGTCACGACGGCGACGGGCCCGAAGATCTCCTCGCGCATCAGCGCCGAGTCCGCGGCCACCCCGGTGACGACGGTCGGGCGGAAGAACGTCCCGTTGTCCCCTTCGCGCACCCCTCCAGCGACGACCTCCGCTCCCTCGGCGCGGCCGGCGGCGATGCGGGACTCCACGCTCTCCGCCTGCTTCCGGCTCACCAGCGGGCCGAGGTCGCTGTCCGGGGCCAGCCCGTGGCCCAGCCGCACGCCCCGAGCGTAGTCGGCGAGGCCGGCGACCACGCCGTCGTAGACGTCGCGGTGCGCGTAGATGCGCGACCCGGCCACGCATACCTGACCGGCGTTGTCGAAGATGCCGTGCGCGACGCCGGGGACCGCGACGGCAAGGTCGGCGTCGGGCAGGATGATGGCCGGGGACTTGCCGCCGAGTTCCAGGGTGAGCCGTTTCAGGTTGCCGCGGGCGTCGGCGACGAGTTGGCGGCCGACGGCGGTCGAACCGGTGAAGGCGACCTTGTCGACGCCGCGGTGCCTGGACAGCGCGGAGCCCACCTCGTTGCCGTAGCCGGTGAGGATGTTCACGACGCCGTCGGGCGTCCCGGCCTCGAGGAGCAGCTCGCCCATGCGCAGCGCGGTCAGCGGCGTGTTCTCCGCGGGTTTGAGGACCACGGTGCAGCCGGCGGCCAGGGCAGGGGCCAGCTTCATTGCGGCCATCAGCAGCGGCGAGTTCCACGGCACGATGGCCGCGACCACGCCGACCGGCTCCTTGGTGGTGTACGCGAAGATCCGCTTCCCCGGACCCTGGCGGGTGATGGAGGTGGGGATGGTGGTGCCCAACACCTGCGAGGTGAGCCCGGAGTAGTAGCGGAACTGGGCGACGGCGGCGGGGATCTCCCCCTGCCGCGCGGTTCCCAGCACCTTGCCCTGGTCCAGGGTCTCCAGGACCGCAAGCTCATCGGCGTGGGTCTCCAGCAGGTCCGCGAGGCGCCACAGGAGCTTGGCGCGCCCCGCCGGCGGCATGCCGGCCCAGGGGCCGTCCGTCAACGCGCGTCGCGCGGCGGCGACGGCCAGGTCGGCGTCCGCGGAGTCCGCACGGGCCACCTCGGCGAGCAGTCCGCCGTCGGCGGGGTCGTGGGTGGCGAAGACCGCGCCGGAGACCGCGGCGACCCAGCGGCCCCCGATCAGCAGCCGCTTCGCTCCCCCGTCGAGGAAGCCGGCCGCCCTGCGCCGGTGTGCGGCCTCGGCCGCTGTTGTTGTGGTGGTGTCCATGGTTCTCCTCGGAGCGTTCTGGTTGTTTTGGTGCTGAGGCGTTGTGGTGGCGCGGGCCCTAGCCGGACAAACCCTGGAGCCTGCCGGCGGCCGCCCTGTGACGGGCCAGGATCTCGGCCAGCGCGGAGGCGACCGGCTCTCCGTTCCTGACCAGCGGCCGCCCGGCGACAAAGGTGTGCCAGGCGCGGGCCGGGCCGGTCCTCAGCCAGGCCTCGACGGGATCGCTGAGGGCACCCGCCAGCGCGACCGGATGCGTCTCCCAGACCACAAGGTCCGCGCAGGCGCCGGGCCTCAGGTGGCCGATCTCGTCGTCCCAGCCCAGGCAGGCGGCGCTGCCGCGCGTTGCCATGTCCAGGGCGTCGCGGGCGCGCATCGACGCGGGCCCGTTGCGCAGGCGGCCGAGGAGCAACGCGTTCCGGGTCTCCATCCACATCGACCCGCTGTCGGTGGAGGCGGATCCGTCGCAGCCCAAGCCGACGTTCATTCCCAGCTCCCGCCAGCGCATGGCGTCCATCGAACCGTGGCCGATCATCATGTTGGAACTGGGACACTGCGTCGCGCCCACGCCCGCGGCGCCCAGTCGCCGGACCTCGTCCTCGGACGGATAGATGAAGTGCGCCAGCCAGGTGCGCCCGGACGACCAGCCGACCCGCTCGAGATACTCGGCGGGCGTGCATCCGTAGACCTCGGCGCAGTACTCGTCCTCGTCGTGGTCCTCCGCGAGGTGGCTGTGCAGGCGGACGTTGTGCTTCTCCGCCAGTTCCGCGCTGGATGACATGATGCGCTCGGAGACTGAGAAGGGCGAGCACGGCGCCAGGGCGATGCGGGTCATGGCCCCGGGCGAGGGGTTGTGGTGGGCCGCGATCAGGCGCTCCGAGTCGGCCATGATCGAGTCGTGGTCCTGGACCACGGACGCCGGCGGAAGCCCGCCGTCCTCGACGGACCGCGTCATGGAGCCGCGGGTGGCCATCAGCCGGAACCCGAGCTCTGTCGAGGCCTTGACCTGCGCGTCGATGAATCCCGGGCGCGGGTGCACGTAGAGGTGGTCCGAACTCGTGGTGCAGCCGCCCATCAGCAACTCCACGACGGCCACGTAGGTGGACAGGTAGATGTCCTCCTCCTCGAGTCCCGCCCAGAGGGGGTAGAGGGTGGTCAACCAGTCGAAGAGGCTGCCGTTGATCGCGGGACCGTAGGCGCGGGTCAGGTTCTGGTACATGTGGTGGTGGGTGTTCACCAGGCCCGGCGTGACCAGCCGGCCGCCGGCATCGACCACGGTCTCCGCCGCCGGCCGCGGTTCTGTCGCCGCCCCGACCGCCAGGACGCGGCCGGCGCCGAGGGCGATCCAGCCGCCGTCGAGCTCGGTGTCCCGGTCCACAACGACGTAGGCGTTGGCGATCAGGGTGTCGCAGCGTGCGGTTCCTGGTTTCTGCATGGTCGCTCCCGAGGCAAGTAGCGCGGGGGCGCCTCCACCTTGGAGGGCCCCGTCCCTGTCTCAGGAGCTGCGTGGAACCTGAATCGTCACCGCTAGGCGGGCGGGCAGTGGATCGGCGGCCGGGGCCGGCCATTCCACCGGATGATGCTTGTTGACACGAGTGTTGCAGGGCTGCGTTTCGGGCCATGGACGCCGGCGTTACGGGCGCATTAAGGCGCCCAACTCGCCGCGGATCTCCTCGGCGAGGAGATGGGTCATGTCCCGGCGCCAGGCCGGGTGGCCGTGGACATCCCGGTGGTAGAGGTCCCCGGGGATGGCCGCCTCGAGGGCCGCCGACAGCTGCGCGGCCGTGGCGCCCGCCGGCAGCGTGAGCTGGATCGGGCGGACCGTGGCCGCCGTGACGGTCAGCCGCTGCGCGCCGTCCGGCAGGACCCGTCCCATCAGCACGACGGCGGAGCGCCCCAGGTTGGACAGGGACAGCCGGCGGAAGGCGGTCCGCTGCCGGAGCGAGGACCGGGGAACCAAGAAGGACCGGATCAGCTCCCCCGGCGCCAAGGAGGTCGCGCCGTCGCCGGTGACCAGTTCGGCGACGGGGAGGTCCCGCCGACCACCGCCGGGCGAAAGGACCGTGGCGACGGCGTCCAGCCCGGCGAGCAGGGAGGTCATCGGTCCGGCCGGCAGCGCGGTCGCGACGTTGCCGCCCACGGTGGAGGTGTTCCAGATCTTGAAGGAGGCCACAAACGCGTCGCAGCAGGGCCGGATCAGGGCCGTCGCTGGCCACGCGACGGCGCCCGGGAGCCCGCCGGACGGCAACTCGTACAGCTCCGCGATGGTGCAGGTCGCGGCCAGCTCAAGGCCGGCGTCGAGGACTTGCCACGGGCGCCAGCCGGCCGCGGTGATGTCCAGCAGGCGGAGAAGGCTATCGCTTCCGTCGGAGAATAGGACGGTCCCGCCGGCCAGCCAGGCGTCGCCGGGCCGCCAGTCGTCCGGGTCGGCGGTGGCGAGGAGTTCCTCGACGGTGTTCAGGTCCATGCGGTGTCAGGCCGCCTTGCCCATGCGCTTCATCACGGACGATTCGAGGACGGCGACGAGCGCGTAAAGGACCAGCGAGGCGACGGTGACGACGACGACGGAGGCCCAGACGGCGTCGTACCTAGCCCTGGACACGGCCGAGACGATCGAATAGCCGATGCCTTGGCCAGTGGCCAGCCATTCGGCGAGCAGCGCGCCGGTCAGCGCCCCCGGGATGGAGATGCGCAGGGCCGTGAAGAAGGCGGGCAGCGACGACGGGAAGGCGACCTTGCTGAAGGCGCTGAACTTCCTGCCCCCGAAGACGTGGACCACGTCAAGCATCGCGGGCGAGGAGGAGCGCAGCCCCATCACGATCGTGACCAGCGCCGGGAAGAGCACCACAACGCCGCCCATGGCGGCGACCGTGGCCGTCTCGCGGCCGAAGACCAGGATGATGATCGGGGCCATGGCCACCAGCGGCACCGAGCGCAGCAGCATGGCCAGCGGCATCAACGCGTGTTCCACGCCCTTGAACAGGGTGAAGAGGGTGGCGATGACCAGCGCGACCACCAGGCCGGAGATGAAGCCGATGCCGGCGTCGGCCAGCGTCCTGGCGAGGTCGGCGAAGATCGCGGCGCGGTTCGCGGCGGCGTCCTCCTCCGCCATGAGGTAGTTCCAGACGTCCAGCGGGCCTTTGCCGATGTACGTGGAGACGTCCAGGAGCTCGAGCGCGGCGATCCAGATGACAACAACGACGACGAGCGAGATCCCGACGCTGGCCGCGGATTTTCCCAGTCCCTGCAGGGCGGCGGTGTTCACGGGCGTGCTCCTTCGGTGCCGGCGGACCAGGGGGTGGCGAACCGGGATATGAGGCTGAAGACGAGGAATCCGGCGCCGGCCAACAGGCCACAGACCAGAGCGACGCCCCAGACCCGCTCGATCTCCAGGGATTGCTGGGCGTTGACCATGGCCGGGCCGAGGCCGCGGTCGACGCCGCCAACATACTCGCCCAACACGGCGCCGAGGAAGGCCGCCGGGGCCGCGATCTTCAGCGAGTTCAGGATGCTGGGGATCGCGGCGATGACCTGGACCTTCAGGAGCTGGTGGATCCGGCGCCCGCCGTAGACGCTGACGATGTCCAGGCTGGACCGGTCCGCGGCCTTGAGGCCCATCAGCGAGCCGACGAGGGTGGTGAAAAAGACGGACAGGGCGGCCAGCGCGACCGCCGTGCCGGAGGGCTCGCCGGTGGACGGCGGTCCCAGCACGATGAAGATGATGGGGCCGATGGCGACCACGGGGAGGCAGTAGCTGATGATGCCGAGTTGGGTCACCAGGCGTTCGAGGATCGGGAACACCATCACGAGCCCCGCGAGCACCAGCGCCGCCGCGTTGCCCCACAGGTAGCCCATGCCGGCCTCGGCGAGTGTGACGCTGGCGTTGCGCCAGTAGTAGTCCAGGCCGTCCACACCGTATTGCCGCACGATGGCCAGCGGCGTGGGGATGCTGCCGCCCTGGCCGTTGGGGCCGGCGCCAACGCCCTTCAGAAACGTCACCGCGCCGATCCACCAGACGGAGATGGTGAGGGCGACGCCGATGCCTCCGACGACCCACGGCGGCGGGCCCGGACGGGCGCGCCGGCGGGCGCCGGTGGTTGGGGCGCCGGCGGTTGGGGAGCCGGCGGTTGGGGTGCCGGTCATCGAGGTGCTCATGGCGGTTCTCCTCCTCGCTTCCGCGCTCAGTGTCCGTCCGCCGCCGCGCCGTTGGAGCCGAAGAGCAGCTCGGAGGCGTAGTCGTGCAGCGCGTGGAACTCGGGGGTCCGCATCATGTCCGGCGTCCGCGGCCGGGGCAGGTTGACCTCGAACACCTCCACGATGCGGCCGGGACGCGGGCTCATCACGGCCACGACGTCGGAGAGGAAGATCGCCTCGGCGATGCCGTGGGTCACCATCAGCGTCGTCGCGGGCTTCTCGGTCCAAATGCGCAGCAGCTCGAGGTTCAACCGCTGGCGGGTCATGTCGTCCAGGGCGCCGAACGGCTCGTCGAGCAGCAGGACGGAGGGCTTGACCACCAGCGAACGCGCGATGGAGACGCGTTGGCGCATCCCGCCCGAGAGCTGGCCGGGCTTGGCCTTCTCGAACCCCTTGAGCCCTACGAGTTCGATCAGGTCCCGGATGTAGGCGTCGTCAGCGGACAGGCCCGCGACCTCGAGCGGGAGACGGATGTTCGAGTACACCGAGCGCCACGGCAGCAGCGCGGAGTCCTGGAACGCGATGCCCAGCTTGTGGCTGCGGCGCAGCTCCTCCGGGTTGTGTCCGTCGACCATGGCGGTGCCGCCGCTTGGCGTTTCCAGCCCCGCGAGGATGCGCAGGATGGTGGACTTGCCGCAGCCCGACGGTCCAAGCAGGGACAGGAACGTGCCCTTGGACGTGGCGAGGTTGGCGTCTTCGAGCGCGGTCACGGTCTTGCGCCCCATGGTGAAGGTCTTGCCCAGGCCGCTGAGGTTGATGCCGGTGCCGCTGAAGAACGGTGTGCCTGATGTCTGTGGGGTGGTCTCTACAGTCATATCGTGAACTCGTTTTCTGTGGGCTTCCCGGGGCTGGCCCCGAGCCTATGGAACCCTTGTTTCACCGGGAATCGCTTCCCGTTACGTACGTGTAAATCGGAGGGACGGGGCCACCGCGGAACGGGGCGGCGGCCCCGCCGGTCACCGCCAGAAGCCCCGGTGGGGCGCGGCGGCCTCGTCCTCCAGGAGGGGTCCCACTACGTCGATGTGCCGCTGTCCGCGCTTGATGACTTCCCGGCAGGGAAGGTCGAACGTCGGATTCTCCGGATTGTCGCCGGTCAGTTCCAGCAGGCGGCGCTCGGACAGGGCGTAGACGATGCGCCCGATGCCGGTCCAGTAGGCCGCGCCGGTGCACATCACGCATGGTTCCGCGCTGGTGTAAAGGGTGGCCGCCGCCATCCCCTCGGGGCCCAGCACCGTGGAGGCCGTCGCGAGGGCGGTGAGTTCCGCGTGCCGGGTCGGGTCCCCTTCGGGCGGCATCGAGTTGTTGCCGGCGCGGGCGGCGATCCGTCCCTCCGCGTCGACCACGACCGATCCGAACGGGTGACGGCCGCGGCCCTTCGCCGCCGCCGCCTCGCCGATGGCCTCCCGCAGGAAGCCGAGCTCCGGCGTCGTCAGCTCCCGCCGGGTGGGCGCCCCGCTCATTCCTTGAGCTCCGGGTGCTCCGCGTAGACCTCCTCGAGGAGCGAGTTGTCGAACAGCTCCTCCGCGGTGATCTCGTAACCCGCGAGCTTGAGGACCTCGATGTTCGCGTTGGCGAGCTCGTCGGAGATGGTCAGGATGCCGTTGGACGCCGTGTCGTCGCTGGCGACCAGTTTGTTCTGCGCCGCCGCCTGGAGCTTCTCCTTCTCGGGGTTGAGGCCGAGGTCGGATCCGTACTCCTCGTAGGCCAGGCGGGCGGACTCGTCCGGATCCGCCAGCGCGTCCTGCCAACCCTTGATCGTGGCCGCCAGGAAGGCCTTGAGCTCGTCCCGCTTCTCCACGGTGTTCTCCTCCGTGGTGACGAAGGCCCCCGCGACGAAGGGAAGGCCGTTGTCCGCGAACGGCATGGTGGCCACGTCGTATCCCTCCAGGCCCACCGTGATGGCCTCGTTCGTGAGGAAGCCGATCTGACCGTCGACCTCGCCGTTCATCAGCGGCTGCGGATCGAACTGGACGGGCACGGCCTCCACCTGCGACGGATCGATCCCGTTGACCTCGAGGAGCGCCTCGAAAAGGACCTCGTTGGTGCCCGTGGCGACGCCGATCCTCTTACCGATCATGTCCGCGGGCTTTTCGATGGGATTGTCGCCCAAGGAATAGACGGTGAACGGGTTCTTCTGGAACTTGGCGCCGATCACCTTCAGCGGCGCATCCTCGCCGGCGGCCATCGAGCCCGCGGCGATCGGGGTGGTGGTGCCCACCAGCGCGCTGCCGGCCAGGACCATGGACTCGGAGGAGGTTCCGCTGGGGCCGCCGGAGATCAGGTTCACGGTGTCGAAGCCGGCCTCCTTGTAGTAGCCCTTCGAGTCGGCGAAGTACTCCCCGGCGAACTCGGTGGTCTTGATCCAGGACTGGTTGTAGTCCAAAGTGCCGAAGCTGGCCTCGGAGTCGCTGGACGCCTCCGAGGCGCCGGAGCAGGCTGTCAGCGCCAGGGCGGGGGCCAGCGCCAGTGCGGCAATGGCCAGCCGGGACCGGCGGGCGGAACGGCGGGATTCCTGGGCGGGGGAAACGCTGGGCGTGGTCATTCGGTGTCCTTGGCTGGTGCGGGTTGATGGCACCAACCTATGGAACATGTGTTTCAGCACGCACCGACTGTCGTTACGAATGTGTAAATGCGCGGGCGCCTCCGGCAACCTTCCCGATACCTGGGCCGCCTACGCTGGCCGACGGACCGTTTGTTGCCGCCGCACACAGGGAAGAGACCACATGGATACGACGTCGTTTGCCACCACTTTCGGAGTCGGCATTCCCGACTGGGTCCTCGCGGAGCTGGCTGGCGAGCCGGAGGTCCTGGAGACCCCCGAGGAGCGCATGCGCGTGCTGAACCGCCTGGCCGGGCGGAACTTCCGGGACGGCGGCGGAGGGCCGTTCTCCGCGATGGTCCTCGAGTCCGGAACGGGCCGCGTGGTCTCCGTCGGCGTGAACCGGGTCCTGGACTCCCAGCTCTCCAGCATGCACGCCGAGGTCACGGCGCTGTCGCTGGCCCAACGCCGGCTCGGCACGTGGGACCTCGGAGCGGCAGGCGGACCCGGGCACGAGCTGTGGGTCAATTGGCGCCCGTGCGTCCTCTGCTACGGGGCCACGATGTGGTCGGGCGTCCGCAGGCTCGTCATCGCCGGCGACGGCCCCGAGGTGGAGGAGCTCACGTCCTTCGACGAGGGGCCCATGCGCGCGGACTGGGTGGAAAAGTTCGCCGAGCGCGGGATCGACGTGGAGATCGGCGTCCTGCGCGAAGAGGCCCTGGACGTCTTCCGCGACTATCAGCGGTACGTCGCAGCGGGGAAGGCGACCGTCTACAACGCCCGCGGAACCGGCCTGAACACCTAGGTGGCGTTCCGGGCCGCCCCGGTCCCGGCGGCCGCCCGGATGCGTTCGGCCTCGGCCGCAGCCGTGGCGTTCAGCCTGCCCCTGCGGGAGCCCGCCAGCTTCGCGTTGATGTTCTCGATCACCGTCAGGGGCGGGTATTTGGGCTCCGTGCCCTCCGGCACACAGGTGGGGATGGCCCGCACGACGGCGTCGGCGTTGCCGTCGTGGAAGAACGCCGCCGAGCGCCGCCGGCGGATGGTCCCGTCGATGATCGGAGGCTTGACCCGGTGGAGCGTGGACCGCCACCGGTCGTTGGTCCACCGGGCGGTGATGTCTCCCAGGTTCACCAGCAGCGCGCCGTCGATGGGGGCCACGTCCTGCCAGGCGCCGTCCGGCCCGACAACCTGGAGGCCGGCCACCTGGTCCGCCCACAGCACGGTGACGATGCCGAAGTCGGTGTGTTCGCCCATGCCGGTCAGTTCGCCGTCCAGGTGGACCGCGCCCTCCGGCAGCGCATAGTTGATCATGCGCATCACGTCCAGGGAGCGGTCCGTGAACGGGGCGAAATAATCGGTGGGCATGCCCAGCGCGTCGGCGAAGACCTCGGTGAGGGTGCGCGCGACACGGCCGGCCTCTGCGAAGTAGGCCTCCACCCCCGGACGGAACGACTCCGGCTCCGGCCAGACGTTTTCCGGGTAGGCGTCCACGGAAAGCCCCGCGCCGGGGAAGTCGGACGACTGGGACCCGACGTTGAACGCCTCGAAGAAGTCGTTCATCCGCGTCGCGGACTCGACACCCGCCGAGAGGCTCAGGGATTCGGATTTCGGCGGCGAGTAGCCCCGGTTGACCGCTGCCGGAAGCCGGTACCCCAGCTTGTCCTCCAGCGGCAGCGCGAAGAACCCGTCGATTCCGGCTTTCAGCCCCTCGACCACCGCATCGGGTATGCCGTGGCCGAGGATTTGGACAAACCCGTACGTGCCGCAGGCCGCGTCCATGGCGCGCGCGACGTCGGCGCGCCCCGTGGCCGTGCCACCGGCGACGTAGGGGGTGATGTCGATGGCGGGAACCTCAAAGGGTGCTGCGCTCACGATGGTCCTCTCCGGGGTGATGGCGAATCAGCGGGTGATTGCGAATCCGCGGGTGATGCCGGCTGCTGGCCAGACCGGACCGCGCGGAGGCCCAGGTAGATCGTGTCGCGCCCCAGCGGAAGGCGGGGGTAGCGGACGCCGACCGCGTCGCGGACCGCGTTGGCGAGGGCCGGGGCGACCGGGTTGAAGGGGCTCTCGCTCATCGATTTCGCGCCGAGTGGGCCCAGCGCGTCGCTGGTGTCCGCGAAGTAGACCTCGGTCCGCGGCACGTCCGCGAACGTGGGGATGTGGTACTGGCGCAGGACGTCCGTGGCGACCCGTCCGTCGTCGTCCAGCGCCACCTCCTCGTACAGGGCCGCCCCGATGGCCTGAGCGGTCCCGCCCTCCACCTGCCCCCTGCACTGCATCGGGTTCACAACGTAGCCGGCGTCCGCCGCCTGCACGCTCTGCAGTATCCGCAGCTCGCCGGTGCGCTCGTTGACGGCCACGCGGAAACCGTGGACGTTGAAGGCCACCGAGCGCGGCGTCCCGTCCCAGCTCCCCTCCGCTCCGAGGACGGTGCCCCGCCCGGCGGCCCAGCGGCCCAGCTCCTCCCAGGAGACCGAACGCCCGGCGCCGCGCAGCCCCTCGGGTCCGGGCGTCCACGAGGCGTCCGCTACGCCCGTCAGCTCCGCGGCGGCGGCGGCCAGGCGCCGGGCCAGTCCGGTCGCCGCGATGTGGGTGGCCCGTCCCGCGACCACCGTCCCGGTGGACCCGTAGGCTCCGGTGTCGTGCCCCACCAGTGCCGTGTCCGATTGGCGGATCCGGATGCGGCTTGTGGGGCATCCCAGCGCCGTCGCGGCGAACTGGGCATGCACCGTGGTGGTGCCGTTGCCGAACTCGGCGGTGCCGACGTACACGTCGAAGCGGCCGTCGGCGGCGAGCTCGATCCGGCTGTGCGAGTAGTGGCCGCCGGGCGGGACCGTGTCCAGCATGGCCAGCGCCATGCCCTCGCCGACGCGCCAGCCCCGGCCCGCGTCCACGGCGTCGTCCGTGCCGCGGGCCTTTCCGCGCCTCAGCGCGTCCTGCACCAGGTCCAGGCACTGGTCCAGCCCGTAGCTGCCGATCTGCACGTCGGCCACCGGCTCCGGGCCGGTGGAGACCATGGGGTCGCCCGGCCGGATGGCGTTGATGCGGCGGAAGTCGAAAGGGTCGATGCCCAGCTGCCGGGCCAGCTCGTCCAGGGCCGATTCGACCGCGAACGCCGTCTGGCTGAGCCCATAGCCGCGGAACGCGCCCGACGGGACGGTGTTCGTGTAGACCACCCGGGCGTCGACCGCCTTGTTGGGGCAGTTGTAGACCGCCAGGCACTCCCCCGTGCCGTGGTACATGGTGCCCGGGCCGTGGTTGCCATAGGCGCCCGTGTTGGAGAGCAGCTCCAGGTGCAGGGCCGTGAGCCGTCCCGCGGCATCGGCCCCGGCGCGGACCCGCATTCGCATCGGGTGGCGGACGGACGTGGACGTGAACTGTTCGGTGCGCGTGTGCTCCAGCTGGGCGGGCCGACCCAGGCGCAGCGCCACCAGCACGGCCAAGTCCTCCGTGAACACCTCCTGCTTGCCGCCGAACCCGCCGCCCACGCGGGGGGCGACGACCCGGACCCCGTCCTCCGGGAGGGCGAAGAGCCGGCAGAGGGTGCGCTTGGCCAGGTAGGGAACCTGCGTGCTGGAGCGCACCACCAGCCCTCCGTCGTCGTCGAAGGACGCGATGGAGGCGTGCGTCTCCAGACTGACGTGCTGCAGCCGCTGGGTGCGGTAGACGCCGTCGTGCACAACCGCCGCCTCGGCCAGGCCCGCCTCGACGTCGCCCACGCGGCCGGTCAGTTCGGCGACGACGTTCCGCGCCGCGTCGGCGATGCCCGCTTCCGGTCCCTTGTCCCCGTGCAGGGCGGGCCCGCCGGTGGCGGCCTCCGGATCGAAGACCGCCTCGAGCACCTCGTAGCGCACGCGCAGGGCGCGCACCCCGGCCTCCGCCGCCGCGACGGTGTCCGCGGCGACGGCGGCCACCCGCTGTCCGACGAACCGCACGGTGCTGTCCAGCACGCGGGTGTCCAGCGGATCGTCGGTGTACGTCTCGTGCTGGCCGGTGGAGAACAACATGGGCGGGGCGTCCTCGTGCGTGAACACCCCGCGGACACCCTCGATGCCCAGCGCCGCCTCCGTGTCGATCGAGAGCACGCGGGCGTGGGCGTGCGGGGAGCGCAGGACCTTGATGTGGACCAGGCCCGGAAGCGACGCCGGATCCACGTCCAGCGTGAACGGCTCCGTGCCCGTGACGATCCTGCGGGCGGCGGGCGCCGCTCCGTTGCCGCCCGCCCCCGCGTTCGCGTGCACGTGGCCCACCCCGCAGACGGCGTCTTCGATGGCGCGGTAGCCGGTGCAGCGGCAGAGGTTCCCCTTGAGGCTGCGGGGCAGGTCCGCACGCTGTCTGTCGTCGAGCGCGGCCGCCGTCATGATGGCGCCCGCGGTGCAGAAGCCACACTGGAAGCCCTGCGCGTCCAGGAAGCCCTGCTGGGCGGGGTGCAGCTCGCCGCCGGCCGCGAGCCCGTTGATGGTGGTGACCTCCGTCCCCTCCGCCCGAACGGCCGGAAAGACGCAGCTGTGGACCGGCCTGCCGTCGACGTGCACCGTGCACGCGCCGCAGTCCCCGCCGTCGCAACCCTTCTTCACGCCCAGCCGGCCCAGCTCGCGCAGGTAGGTGCGCAGGCACTGGCCCGGCCTCGGCGGCGCGGCGGCCGGCACGCCGTCCACGACGGCGGGGGTCCGTCCGCCCGCGGGCGGTTCCTCGGCGCCGCTCATGCCTTGGCGCCCGTGTTGCGGCTGTTGCGGTTCATGCGATGGACCTCTCGGAACGTTCGGCCGTGGGGCGGTGGATGGGTTCGCCGGCCGCGCTGAGCCTCGGGGCGCTGAGCGGCGCCACGGCGGCGCGCCCGCGGCGCTCCGCGATCACCTCTGACATGATCGAGACGGCCACCTCCGCGGGAGTGGTGGCGCCAAGATCCAGCCCGATCGGCGAGCGCAACCGTCGCAGGGCGGAGCGGGCGACGCCGCCCGCGCTGAGGCGCGCGTCCCGTTCGCGGTGTGTCCGGCGGGAGCCCATGGCGCCCACGTAGCCCACGGGGAGCTCCAGTGCGCGGGCGATCAGCGGATCGTCCACCTTGGGATCGTGGCCCAGCACGCAGACCGCGCTGCGCGCGTCGAGGCGCCCGGCGGCGTTTTCGGCGCGGAGGTACTCGTGCGGCCACGCGACGACGACGCGGTCCGCGCCGGGGAAGCGGGCCGGTGTGGCGAGTGCGGCGCGGGGGTCGCAGACGGTTGTGTCGTAGCCGAGCAGGCGCCCCTGCTCGACGAGCGCCGCCGCGAAGTCGTTGGACCCGAACACCAGCAGCCTCGGCGGCGCCGTGGCTGTCGCGAGAAACAGTTCCGGCGCGCCGTCTGGGACGGAGGACAGGTGCACAATGCCGGTGTGCCCCTCCGCGGCGAGCGAGGCGACCCGCCGGGCCAGCCGCACCGTGTCCACGAGCGCGTGCGGCGGCCCGGGATCCGTCCGCGGGCCGGCGAACAGTCGTGCGAGCGCGGCGGCCCACGCCGAGGGGTCTCCGGCTTGGGACGGCGGGAGGTCGGCGCGGAGTTCCGGGCGGTCCAGCCTCAGGACGAGCGCTGAAGCGGCCGCGTCCGAGGCGGGACCCGGCCCGCGGGACGCGCCGTCGACGAGGTGGATCAGCACGTCCAGTTCCCCTCCGCACGTCAGGCCGGCCTCCCACGCGTCCGCGTCCGAGTATCCGTAGCGGCGCCGTTGCGGCTCTCCCGTGGCCAAGACCTCCTGGCAGGTGGCCAGGACGTCGCCCTCGACGCATCCACCGCTCAGGGAACCGCGCACCTCGCCGCCTGGCCCCAACGCCATGGAGGTGCCCGCCGGGCGGGGCGTGGAACCGCTGGCGGCCACGATGGTCGCCACGGCGAACGGCGCCCCTCCGGACGTCCAGTCGGCGCAGCGCCGCAGGAGGTCGAGCATCACTGCCTCCCCGCCCCGGGACCGGTCAGGAACGCCCCGTGTCCCTCGGCCACGGATCCGCCGTCGTACACCAGGTCTCCGCGAAGCATGGTTCCCACAACACCGCCGCGGATCTCCATGCCGTCGTAGGCCGAGAGAGGGTTGCGGTGCGCGAGCGCCGCGGCCCGCACCGTGTGGCCGTGGCGGGGATCGTAGAAGGCCAGGTCCGCGTCCCTGCCGGCGGCGATGGCGCCCTTGGCCGCGAGGCCCACCAGGGAGGCGGGGGCCGTGGACATCCAGCGGGTGACGTCCTGAAGCCCGATGCCGCGCTCCCGCGCCCGGGACGCGACGGCGCCGAATCCCACCTGGAGCCCGGAGATGCCCCCCCAGGCCTGTTGCAGGTCCGGTGCCCCGCGGTACTTCTCCCGCGCCGTGGAGGGCGAGTGGTCGCTGACCACCAGGTCGATCAGTCCGTCCGCGAGCCCCTGCCAGAGGGCTTCGCGGTTCCCGGCATCGCGGATGGGCGGGCAGCACTTGAATTCGGGGGCTCCGTCGGGGATCGCGGCCGCGTCGAAGCAGAGGTAGTGCGGGCAGGTCTCCACCGTCAGCGGCAATCCTTCCGCGCGGGCGTCCGCGATCAGGTCCAGGGCCCTGGCGCTGGAGAGGTGCAGCAGGTGGGTGCGCGCGCCGGACTCGCGCACGGCGTCGATCAGCCGGGCGATCGCGGTCAGCTCCGCGGCGTCCGGGCGCGAGGCGAGGAAGTCGGAGTAGGCGGCCGACGGCGTCGCCGGTGCGGCGTCGATGGTCCGGGCGTCCTCGGCGTGGACGATCACGAGCCCGCCGAAGCCCTCGACCTCGCGCATCGCCTCCCGCAGCTGGGCATCGTCCACGGGAGGGAACTCGTCCACGCCCGAGGGCAGCAGAAAGCACTTGAACCCGAACACACCCTCGTCCCACAGGGGGCGCAGTTGCGCCGTGTTGCCGGGAACGATCCCGCCCCAGAAGCCCGTGTCGACGCGGATCTTCCCATGCGCCGCGCGCTGCTTGGCCCGCAGCGACGCGACGTCGACCGTGGCCGGGATGCTGTTCAGGGGCATGTCGACGAGTGTGGTGACGCCGCCCAGGGCGGCCGCCGTGGTGGCGGAGGCAAAGCCCTCCCAGTCGGTCCGGCCGGGCTCGTTGATATGGACGTGCGTGTCCACCATGCCGGGAAGCACGCTGATGCCGTCCGGCACCACCAGCGTGTCCGGGCTGGCCGTTGTGCCGTCCGGCACCCCTTGTGGCAGGGGCAGGACGGCGGAGATCAGTCCGTCCGCCAGCCGAAGTTCGGCGGCGACGAACACTCCGTCGACCAGAACGCTCTCGGCGATGACGCGGGTGGGCTGCATGCGCTGTGTATTCCTCACGTGGTGCGTGGGCGGCCGGACGGCCGCTTGGGAGTGTCCTTAGCAGAACCCGGCAAGCCACTCCCAGGCGGCGGGCGCCTCCGGCTGTCCGGAGCGCGTGACGGCGGCGTTCATCAACCCGTAGGGGCGGTCGCCGGCGATGAACACCTCGTTGTTGTTTTCCAGGCCGAAGGGCGCGAGGTCCATCAGGTAGTGGTGCTTGTTCGGCATAACGAACCTGATCTCCGCCAGCTCGGGCCGTTCGGTGAGGATGCGCTCCCCGATAGCGAACAGGCTCTGCTGCAGGGACAGCGAATGGGTGAGGGCGAAGGTCTCCAGCAGGAGGGCCTTGACGGCGGCGTAGGTGGCGTCGAAATCGGGGCCGGGATCCAGGAAGCGCCAGCGCGCCGCGACCTCGGTGGCCAGGATGCGGTCCGTGGTCTCGGGCAGGGTGGTGTATCTGTCCCTGGGGAACCCGTGGAACTCGCTGCCGGTGGACTTGAGGACCGTCAGTCCCTTGAGTCCTCCGAGCACGTGTTCCACCCCGTCCTGGATTGTCAGCGCCGCCGTGCGCACCTCCTGGCCCGTCCTGACGAACGAGTGGTCGTGCCCGGAGCCATTGGCCACGATGCGCTCCCAGCCGAATTGCTCCGCCTCCCACCGCCCGCCGGTGATGCCGGGCGTCTGCGTGGTGAAGTGCCGGCCGAGCTCCTGGAGGAACCGTTCCGGCGAGGAGACGCCGCGCTCCTTCGCGAGCGCGTAGACGGTGTTCTTCTGGGTGTCCGTGGCCACAACGCGGGCGTTGTCACCGGTGCGGTAGCAGTCCTCGAAGTCGCCGCGCAGCATGGACGTCACGTTGAGGTCGCTGATCGTGTGCCGCGCGGTGTCGCGGTTGATGCGGACCAGCCGGACCTCCGCCTTGCCGTACTGGTTGGCGCCCAGCACGATTCCGCCGGATTTGACGGCTGTGTGTTCCATCATGGCCTCGCTCATGGTCAGCTTCCCCGGTAGGTGGAGAAGGCGAAGGGGCTCAGCAGGAGGGGCACGTGGCAGTGCCGCGCGGAGTCCACGGTGAAGGCCACGGAAACCTCCGGGAAGAAGGTCTCCTGGCCCCGCGCCGCGAAGTAGTCCCCCGTGGCGAAATCCAGGCGGTAGGTCCCGGCCTCCAGCCGCTCCGGCCCGAGGTCGGCCACCCGCCCGTCGGCGTCCGTGGTGCCGCTGCCGAGCGTGGCGCCGTCCGCGGTGGCCAGGACCACCGCGATGCCCGGCGCCGGGAGCCCGGTCGCGTTGTCCAAGACGTGGGTGGTGACGTGGCTGATGGCTGTCGCTCCTTGTTCGCGGGCCGTGGCCCTCCCCTGCTTGGCGGGCCGGTGTTCCGGTCCGCTCCAGACGCTACGGTGCCGGTTCGACGCTTCCGTTTCCCGCGCGTAAAACATTTGTTTCATGGACTCCCCCCGGAGAACCGCCCGATTCGGCGCGCCCCGGGCCCGCCAGTCACATTCTTGTTAACACACGGGTAACAACCCGCGAGAGCGGGTGAAACAAACGGTTCTTAGCTTGGAACCACTCCGTCCCGCCATTTTGCACCGGGACCCGTACGAAAAGAAGGTCACCCATGAGCCTTTCGGCACCCACCCACGTCAAGCGCCTCGCCCTGGCGACCGCCACGACGGCGGCGGTCCTCGCGCTGGCCGCATGCGGCGGTTCCGCCGCGTCCACCGAGAGGTCCGCGCCGGCCTCCGGGGAGGCCGCGGACTACGGGAGGTTGGACATGAACCTGTCCTGGATCAAGAATGCCGAGTTCGCGGGCGAGTTCTTTGCGCAGGAGAAGGACTACTTCGCGGACGCCGGGTTCAGCGAGGTCAACCTGATCGCCGGCGGCCCCAGCGGCACGTCTTCGGAAACCATGGTCCTCTCCGGGGGCGCGCTCGTCGGGACCACCAGCCCGCTGGGCGTCGCCCCGGTCATCCAGGAGGACGACGCGCCGCTGAAGATCATCGGCACGAAGTACCAGAAGAATCCCTTCACCGTGGTGTCGCTGGCCGACAATCCCATCAGCGCCCCCGCGGACCTGGTGGGCAAGAAGATTGGTGTCCAGGCGGGGGTCAACGAGACGCTTTTCGAGGGTCTGCTCGAGGTCAACGACATCGACCCGGCGGACGTGACCGTCGTCCCCGTGCAGTACGACCCCCAGCCGCTCGTCAACGGGGAGGTCGACGGCTTCTTCGCGTACATCACCAACGAGTCCCTCACGCTCGAGTTGGACGGCCACGAGGTGGAGAACCTGCCCCTGGCGGACAACGGACTGCCGTTCATGGCCGAAAGCCTGGTGACCACGGAGGAGAACATCGAAACGAAGCGGGAGGAGCTCAAGGCGTTCCTCGGCGCCATGATCAAGGGGTGGAAAGACTCGGTCGGCGACCCGGAGGAGTCGGCGCGCCTGGCGGTCGAGGTCTACGGCAAGGACCTGGGCTTGGACATGGAGAAGGAGGTCCGCCAGTCGGAGGAGCAGAACAAGCTCATAGAGACCGCCGACACGGAGGCCAACGGCCTGCTGACGATGTCCGATGCCCTGATGGAGGAGAACGTAGAGATCCTCAAGCTCGCCGGGTACGACCTGGCGGTGGAGGACCTCTTCGATCCGTCGCTGCTCGAGGAGGTCTACGCGGAGAATCCGGACCTGAAGTAAGTCCAGGGCGGCCGGGCGCCGGTTCTTTGGCCGGCCACGCGGGGAAGGCTCCGTCCGAGACTCGGACGGAGCCTTCCGGCTATCCGCCGTCGCCCGGCCGGCCATCCGGCGGGAGCGCCCGCGCGTCGCCGGTCGTTGAAGACGGACGCATTGCCCGAAGGATGGCCACGGCCACGCCCCGGTCATGGCCCGATTCTTGCCCCCGTCGCCGCCTTCGCCACCGCGGTCAGGCGTCCCCGAGTTCGCCGAGATCCTCGTAGGCGGCCGCGATGGCACTGATGCGCCGCCGGCCCGTGGTCACCTGCCGGTTCAGGACGCCGTTCGCCAGCAACCCGACCAACGCCATGGCGGTCGAGTAGCTGTCGAACGCGCCGTGGCTGTCGATCGGGCACTCGAGCCAGCAGTCGGCCGAGGCCGCGTAGGCCCGCGCGGTGCCGTCGCCCACAAGGATGACATCCGCCTGCGAGGCGTTGAGGGTTGCCACCAGCTTGGCGAACAGCGCGGGCCGGCGCCGGAAACCGATCAGCACCACAACGTCGTCCTTGCCCACCCCCGCGAGCTCCTCGCCGAGCGTCTGGCCGGGTTGCGGAGCCAGGCGGACCCCTGTCCTCGCCTGGATGAGCTGCTGGTGGAGGTGGAGCGCCACCGGGTAGCTGTTGCGCAGGCCCACCACCAGAAGGTTCCGCGCCCCGGCCATCAGCTCGACGGCGGTGTCCAGCCTGCCGTCCCCGAGCACCTCCAACAGGCGGTCGTGGTTCTCCCGCTCCTTCTCGGCGTGCACCTGCAGCGCCGAGGACACCTCGGCACCCGTGCGCGACGGCGATGCCATGGGCACGCCGCGCCCGCGCATCGCCCGGGTGTGGTCCTTGACCTCGCGGAAATCGGCGAACTCGAGCTTCCGGAACAGGCGGCTCACGGTGGCCTTCGAGACGCCGGTTTCCCGGCTGATGTCCGCCGCGCTGAAGACGGCAAGGTCGCCGAGGTGCTCCAACAGGAAGTCGGAAACGCGGCGCTCCTGCGGTGAGAGGTCCGCGTATTTGGCGTCGATCCGGGCGTCGATCCGGGCGTCGGTCATAAGTGAACCCTATCCGAGCCCGGCGACGGCCAGCACGGCCGCCTCGAGCGCATCGAGCGCCACGGCCACGTCCGCGGCCGTGACAAGCTCCGCGGGGTGGTGGCTGATGCCGTCCTCACAGCGGACAAAAAGCATGGCCATGTCCGTCACGCCGGCAACCGCCATGGCGTCGTGCCCGGCCTTGGAGAACAGCTCCATCGGTGAATCGTCGCCGGTGGCCCTGATGCCCGCGCCGACGGCGTCCTTGAGCCGGGGCGAGCAGCGGACCGCGGGGGCGGCATGGATCTCCTCCACCTCCACGCCGAGCCCGCGGCCCCCGCAGAACGCCTGGATTTCGGCCCTCACCAGGTCCCATACCCTGTCACGCAGCTCGTCCGTCTCGGCCCGCAGGTCCAGCGAGAGCTCGGCCCTGCCAGGCACCACGTTGACGGCTCCGGGGAAGGCCTCCATCTGGCCGACCGTCGCGATGGCCCCCTCGGCCCGGGCGATCGACTCGATGTCCAAGACGGCGCGGCTGGCCCCAACGAGCGCGTCGCGCCGGCGCCCGTAGGGGGTCCCGCCGGCGTGCCGGGCCTCCCCGACGACGGCGATCCGGAACCGGCGCGCCCCGGCGATGGACGTGACGATTCCCAGCGGTCGGCCGCCCTCCTCGAGGTAGGGACCCTGCTCGATGTGCGCCTCGAGGTAGCCGGCCAGCTCCTCCGGCCGGCGGGACGCGTCGGCGACCCGGTCGGGATCCAGGCCGAACGCGCGGAAGGCCTGCTCCATGGTGGTGCCCGACTCGTCGGCGAGCCCGAGCCACTCGGGATCCCACGTTCCGGCGAAGGCGCGGCTGCCCAAGAGCGTGGCCCCGAATCTTGTTCCCTCCTCGTCCCCGAACGCCACGGTCTCAAGGGCGAAGGGCAGCTCGGCGGCGCGCGGACGCAACCGCGCGGCGGTCTCGATGGCCAGCATCACGCCGAGGATTCCGTCGTAGCGGCCGGCGTCGGGGACGGTGTCGAGGTGCGAACCCAGCACCAGGGCGGGCAGGCCGGGTGTGCGGCCCTCGAGGCGCCCGCACTGGTTGCCGGCGGCGTCCTGCCAGGTCTTAAGGCCGGCCTCGGCCATCCACCGCGCGGCGAGGGCGTTGTGACGGGCGTGCTCCGGGGTCAGGTACGCGCGCACGATCCCGCCGTCCATGGCGCTGATGGCCGCCAGTTCGTCGCAGCGGTCCATGATGCGCACGGCCGCACCGCCCGGCGCCGGGGCGGTCGGGGAGGGGCGGGGGCCGGCGTCGTGGGTGCTCACGAGCGCACCACCGCGGGGTGCCTGTTGGACGCGTAGACCTCGCGGGCGGCGCCCGTGCCGCCACCCCCGACCACGGGGAACCCGCCGTCTCGCAGGACCTGCTCGAGGGCCGCGAGCGTGAGCAGCACCGCGTCCCGCCGCGCGTTGTAGCCCATGGTGCCGACGCGCCACACCTTGCCGTGCAGCGGTCCGAAGCTGGTGCCGATCTCGATGGCGTAGTCCTCCAGGAGTGCCTGCCGGGCCGCGTCTCCGTCGATGCCGTCCGGTATGCGCACGGCCACCACGTTGTTCATCTTGTGCGCCGTGTCTCCGAAGACCTCCAGGCCGAGCCCGATGACGCCGGCGAGCATGGCCTCGCCGTGAAGCCGGTGGCGCTCGACGGCGGCGTCCATCCCCTCGGCCCGCAGCAGCCGGGCGCACTCGCGGGCGGCATACAGCATGCTCGTGGCCTCCGTGTGGTGGTTCAGCCGTGCCTGCCCCCAATAGTCGAGGATCATGCCCAGATCGAAGTAGTTGGAGGCGATCCGGGTGCCGCGTGGCGTCGAGCCGTCGTCGATGCCGGCCTCGATGTGCCGGCGACCGTCGATGAGTTCGACGGCGCGCGGGGACAGGCTGACGGGGGAACTTCCGGACGGTCCGGAGAGGCACTTCTGCAGTCCGGCGGTGGCGGCGTCGATCCCCCAGGCGTCCATCTCGAACGCGTTCCCGGCCAGCGAGGCGGTGGCGTCGGTGTAGAACAGGACGCCGTGGCGGGCACAGACGTCCCCGATCCCCTCCAGAGGCTGGTTCATGGTGGTGGAGGTGTCGCCCTGGACCAGGGCCAGCAGCTTGGGCCGCGTCTCGACGATGGCCCGCTCGATCTGCGCGGCCGTGAAGACGCGGCCCCACTCGACCTCGCGGACGGCGACCTCGGCACCGCAGCGCTCCGCGATCTCCTTTAGCAAGTGTCCGAACCGCCCGAAGATGGGAACCAGCACCTTGTCGCCGGGCTCGATCAGCGAAACCAGGGCGGCCTCGATGCCCGCCCTGGACGTGCCGTCCACCAGCAGCGTGGCCTCGTTGCCCGTCTTGAAGACCCCCCGGTACAGCTCCATGGTCTCGTTCATGTAGCCGGTCATCGCCGGATCGTACTGGCCCACCAGCGGAGCGGACATCGCGCGCAGCACGCGGGGATCCGCGTTGATGGGCCCGGGGCCCATCAACAACCGTTGCGGTGGATGGATCTGCTGGGAGTTCATGCTGCCGTGTCCGTTCTGCAGTCTGCGGGTTTCTTGACCTCAATCTAATGAAACAATAGTTTCAGCGGTGTTTCTACTGCGGATCAACTGGGCAAATCCTCAACCTCCCGCGGCCCGGCTCACGCGGACACCAGCTGGCCCAGGCGGAGGAGGGCTATGTGCGCCAACTGCTCCGCGCGCTCGCGCTCCTCGTCCTTCACCGAGTTGCCCAGCCGGCGCTCGAGCTCGGCGAGCATGAGCGGCTGGGTCCGTCCGGCCGCGCGGATCAGGAAGATGACGCCGAAGCGCTCCTCGTAGCGCCGGTTCGCCTCTACCCACGCGTCCGCGTCGGTGACGCCCGACTGCTCCGCGGAGGAGTGCGCGGCCTCCTCGGGCGCTAGTGTCCGCGCCCGTTCGCCGATTCGCGGGTGGTGGGCCAACGCGCCGGCCACGTCCCCGCTGGTCCAGCGCCCCGCATGGTCGGCGGCGGCGTCCAGCAGTGCGGCAAGTGAAGGGTATGGCCGTCCGGCGAGCAGCGCATCCGCCCAGGACCGGATGGGCGCGCAGGCCAAAAGCGGGCCCTCCAGCGTCCGTGCCTCCGCGACGTTGAATTCATCGAGCCTCATCAGGGTTCCGTCCTTGTGGGTGTGTTCGAGCCAGTGCGTCCGTGCGCAACGCTACGGATCCCCGCGACCGTGATGGTTTCTGTCGTGTGAACGGCGCGTGACGGATGTTCCAGCCGCCTGTTTGGGCGTCAACTTCCGTTGCCGGCGGTGGCGGCGGCTCCGCCGAGTCGGTGCCGTCCCGTCTGCGACCATGGCGCCTGTCCCCGTCCTCCCGCCGTCCCGTCCCTGACCTGAAGGTTCCTCCAAGGCGTCGGCCACCGGAAGGGCGGGCGCACACATTCGCGCACGATGGGACCGGCCCCGCGGGTGTGCGGGATGCCCGCCCAAACCCCGCCGCGGTTCGCCCCGGTCCTACCCTGTGCAGCGCCCAAGGCAGGGCGCATGATGGGGTCACGTGGCAGCCCGAACGCCCGGCCGGTCCCGGCCCCGGCGGTGAGAACGGAGGAATCATGGAAGAGAACACCCGCGCCCCGCGGATCGTGGTCGGCGTCGACGGGTCCGAGGGGTCCGTGGAGGCCCTCCGTCAGGCGCACCGCATCGCCGCTCCCCTCGGTGCGCGCATCGAGGCGACGGCGTGCTGGGACTATCCGCGCATGGCCGACGGCTACGAACTGATGGGTATCGGCGGCTTCGAGGAGCGGGCCGGCGAGATCCTGGAGGAGACCCTTGTGAAGGCCTACGGGGACGAGCGACCCGCCAGCGTGGAATCGGTGGTGCGCCAGGGCAACGCACGCCCCATCCTCATCGAGGCCAGCCGCGACGCCGACATGCTGATCGTCGGCAGGCGCGGCCACGGCGGATTCCACGGCCTGCTGCTTGGGTCCGTGAGTTCGGCCTGCGTGGCGCGGGCCCACTGCCCGGTGCTCGTGGTCCACGCGCCGGACAGGAAGGCCGACAAGAAGGCGGAGGCCCGGCCCTCCTAGCCCACGTGGATTCCGGGACGCCGCCTCGGGTCGCTCTCGTTCTCGCGGATGATCTCGCGGACCACGGGCGCTGTGTCCCCCCTGCCCAGCAGCAGGTAGCGCATCAAGTGCCCCAGCGGATTGCCCTCGGACCACTCGAAGTACGCGTGCGGCCTGACTCCGGTGGCGTCGCGCAGGGCCAGGAGGATCGCCGCGATGGCGTTCGGGGCGGCGGGACTTTGCGCGCGAAGGACCCGGTGCCCGCCCACCTCGAACCCGTGGACCTCGAGGACGCTGCCGAAGCCCGAAGGATCCGTGATCTCGACCTCCAGGAAGATGACGTCCGTCGTCCCGGGAACCGGGTTCATGGCCCGCTGCACCGCCTCCTTCCGCGCGTACTCCTCGGCGTCGCGGAGGCGGGGGCGGTGCGCGATGATGTTCAGGCGGCCGTCGAAGTCCAGCGATTCCGTCAGGAAGCGCCGGGCCTCGTCGTCGAACTCGATCCTCTCGACGCGCAGTTCCGTGGTGCGGCTGACCCGCGAGACGAGCGAGACGGCGACAATACCGAGGATGAACAGGCCGGAGATCGCGAGCCCGTCCGGCTTCTCGACGATGTTTTCCATCAGCGCGTAGAGCATCACCACCGTCAGGACGGTGAAGCCCAGCGCTGCCGGGCGTTGCCTGGCCCGGGCCGCGGAGATGGCGACGGCGACTGCGCCGGAGACCATCATGGCCAGGATGCCCGTGGCGTAGGCCCCCGCTTGCGCGTTGACGTCCGCGTTGAATCCGATGGTGATGAGGATGCTGACCGCCGTGTACACCAGGACGACGGGCCGCACGGCGCGGGACCACTCCGGGGCCATGCCGTAGGAGGGCAGGTAGCGCGGAACGATGTTGATCAGCCCGGCCATCGCGGACGCTCCGGCGAACCAGAGGATCAGGATGCTGCTGACGTCGTAGACGGTCCCGAAGCCGTTTCCGAGCCGCTCATGGGCCAGATACGCCAGCGCGCGGCCGTTCGCCTCGCCGCCCTCGGCGAACTCGGCCGGCGGAATCAGCACGGTGGTCACGAAGCTGCTTCCCAGGAGGTAGACGCTCATGATGCAGGCGGCCGCCGTGAGCAGGCGCCGGGTGTTCCGCACGCGCGACGCGAGCCTCTCCTCGGCGGTCGCGCCCGAGGAGCGGACCAGGGGCATCATGCTGACGCCGGTCTCGAAGCCGGACAGGCCCAGGACCAGCAGGGGGAACGCCACAAGGGCGGGACCAAGGATGTTGCCCATGCCTCCGCCGGTGGAGGTCAGCGCGTCGGTCCAGGAGGCCAAGGCGCCGGGGGTGGTGAACACGTCGACCATGCCGGCGCCGATGATCACGGCGTTCAGCAGGAGGAAGACGGCGACGAGCGGAATGGCCACCACAACGGCCTCGGTGAACCCGAGCAGGAAGACCCCGCCGAGCACCAGCAGCATCAGGCTGGTGATGATGACGGACTTCCCCTCCAGCGCGTCCGGCACATACGGGTTTTCCAGGAGGTGCACGGTCGCGTCCGCGGCCGAGAGGGTGATGGTGATGATCCACGACGTGGCCACAAACCCCAGCAGGATGAGGACAAAAACCTTCCCGCGCCAAAACGGCAGGAGGTTCTCCAGCATCGCCACGGACCCCTGTCCGTGCGGGCTCTGCTTGGCCACGCGGCGGTACATGGGCAGCATGCCGCCCAGGGTAAGGACCACGATCAGCAGGGTGGCCAGCGGGGACAGCGCTCCGGCGGCCAGCGCGGCGATGCCGGGCAGGTAGGACAGGGTGGAGAAGTAGTCGACGCCGGTCAGGCACATGACCTTCCACCAGCTGTGGGGCCTGGCCTGGCCCGTGGCCGTGCCGGGCCCCACGGGCGGGTGGACACGGTTCTCCAACAGCCAGCGGACCGCCGCGCTGTGCGCGCGTGGCTCTGGCTTCGGGTTGGGCAGGATCGCGGGTATCGAGAACTGCGCGGAGGCGGTCAAAGGGGTGTCTTTCTGTCCACGACGGCGGGGTTTTCCTGCCGAACACCGGCGAGCGTAGCACCGGGAATGCGCCCGAATCCCCGAGATTCCGGGGATCTTAACGCTTTCTTAACGCCTCGCGGCCTTACGCCTGGAAGCGGTAGCCGAGCCCCGTGTCCGTGAGCAGGTGCCGGGGGTTCGCCGGATCCCGTTCCAGCTTCCGCCGCAGCTGCGCGAGGTAGACGCGCAGGTAGGCCGTCTCGCCCACGTAGGCGGGTCCCCACACCCGGGTCAGCAGCTCGTCGTGGGTGACCAGGGCGCCGCTGTTGCGCACGAGCAGCTCCAGGACGCCCCATTCCGTCGGCGTCAGGCGGACCGCCGCGCCGTCTCGGGTCACCTTCTTCGCCGCGAGGTCCACAACGAACGCGTCCGTCTCGACCACGGGGTCCCCGCCACCGTTGGTCCTCCGCAGCGCGGCGCGCATCCTCGCGAGAAGCTCGTCCATCCCGAAGGGCTTGGTGACGTAGTCGTCGGCGCCGGCGTCGAGCGCCTCGATCTTGTCCTCGGATCCGTGGCGCGCGGAGAGGACGATGACGGGAACGTCGGACCAGCGCCGCAGGCGGCGGATGACCTCCACGCCGTCCACGTCCGGAAGCCCGAGGTCCAGGACCATCAGGTCCACGCGCCGGCCCGCCGCCAGCTCGAGGGCGAGGGTCCCGGTCGGCGCCGTGAGGGTCGAGTACTTGCGCGCGGTGAGGTTGATTTCCAGGGCGCGCAGCAGCGGAAGATCGTCGTCAACTACCAGAACCGTCGGCACGGCCCTCCTTCGGTGTCGTGGTTCCGGCGGACGTGGACAGCGGCAACCGGATGATCATCGTGAGCCCTCCACCGGGGGTCGGCTCCGCGAGGAGTGCTCCGCCCATGGCTTCCATAAATCCTTTCGCCACGGCCAGCCCCAGACCGATCCCGGTCCCCGGCGTGGTGTCGTCGGCACGCTGGAACGGCCGGAACACGGACAGGATGTCCTCGGGCGGGACACCCGGGCCGTGGTCGGTGATGCGCAGCTCGCTGGCCGGAACGTCGCCGATCCGCGCGTCTCCGTAGCCCCCTGCGGTTGCCGTGACGTCGACGTCCGAGCCGGGCGCGTACTTGAGGGCGTTTTCCACCAGGTTTGCAATGACCCGTTCCAGCATGCCCGGATCGCCGTCAACGGGAGGAAGGTTGTAGGGCAGCAGAACCTGGACGCTCCCGGTGTCGGTCTCCCGCAGGGCCTCGCTGACCGCGTCGGCCCAGTACACGGGCCCGATCAGCGGCGAGACCGCGTCCGCCGTGATCCGGGACATGTCCAGCAGGTTGGCGATCAGCCGGTCCAACCGGTCCGCGCCCGACTCGATCGTGGCCAGTAGCTCGCCGCGTTCCTCCTCGGTGAAGACCACGGCCCGGCTGCGCAGGCTGCCCGACGCCAGCTTGATGGCGGCCAGCGGGGTCCGCAGGTCGTGCGAGACGGCGCGCAGGATCGCCGTGCGCATCTTGTTCCCCTCCGCCAGGCGCAGGTTCTCGTGCTGGCTGCGGGTCAGTTCCTCGCGCTGCAGCATGGCCAGCAGGTGGGCGGCAAACGCGCTCAGCAGCCTGCCCTCGCGCTGGTCCAAGACCCGTCCGGCCAGCGTGAGGGCCGTGTTGTCGTCCAGGCGTTCGACGACGTCGGCTTCCTTGGGCGTCGAGGGGCCGGGGACACCGGCGGAGGTTCGGAGCCGCCAGTCCGCGCCGTCCCCGCCGCCGCCTTTCGGCCGCCGCTCCCACAGCCCGGCGCCCTCCGCCTGGAAGTGGTCGCGGATCTGCTCCAGGAACACGGCGACGCTGTTGCCCTCCACCACCGCGCGGCGGCTGAGGTCGCCCAGGATGCGCGCCTCGGCCCCCGCCAGCCGCGCCTCCTTGCTGCGCCGCGCGGACCGGTCCACCACCAGCGAGACCGCGACGGCCACGGCCACGAAGATGGCCAGCGCCAGGACGCTTTCCGGATCGAGCACGGACAGCGACCCGTAGGGCACCACGCTGAAGTAATTCACCACCAGGCCGGCCAGCAACGCGGCGACGAGCGCGGGCCAGAGGCCGCCGAGCAGGGCCACCGCCACGATGCCGGCCAGCTGGACCAGCATGTCGGTGGAGAGCAGGTCGTGGGGCAGCAGGTCCAGCGTGAGCTGCAGGAGTGGCGGCAGGGCCACGGCCACGGCGAACCCCCAAGCCTCGCGGCGCCGGCCGAGGCGCGACGGCGCCCGCCGCTTGGCCCCCGGCGTGGCCGACGGGAGCGGGACGATGTGGAGGTCGACGTCGGCGGACCCTCCCAACCTTTCGGCCACGGTTGCCCGCCCGAACGGGTTTCGGGAACGGTGGTGCGGGGCGCCGAGGGCGATCTGGCTGGCGTTGTTGTTGCGGGCGAACTGCGCCAGCGCCGCGGCGGCGTCGTCGCCCCCGACGGTGTGGAAGACGCCCCCGAGCTCAACGGTAAGCTTCCGCTGCGCGTCGAGCTCGCGGGCGGCACCGACGTCGTTCCCCGCGGCGCTCTCCCGGACGTGCACCGCGTGCAGCTCCGCGCCAGGTGCCCCCGAGAGGGTGTCCGCCACGCGACGAAGTAGTTGCGCGCCCTCCGGCCCGCCGCTCAAGCCGACGACGACCCTTTCCGGAGCCGGCGGGCGTGCGTCGCCGCCCATGTGGGCTAGCGCCGCCCTTCGGATTGGTGTTCGTTCCCGTAGCCGCCGACGTCCCTCGGCAGCTCCGCGACGGAAGCCGGAACGATCCGGCGGCCCGGGAGGCGCGCATTGCGCAGTTCTATCACGGTTCAGACGATACCCACCATCAGGGCGCCAGTCACCGCGGCGCGCGTCAGCCCGGCCGGCGCCCGGTAGCGTCGTGCTGGTCGTCGGTCTCGTGGCGGAGGTGCCGTCGGCCGACGACCGGGTGGTGGAGCCGCTTGGCTCCGCTGCGGTGGCGGTGCCCGCGGTTCAGTCGGCCAGGAACTCCAGCAGGAGTTCGTTGATCTCCGCCGCGTGGGTCCACAGCATCCCGTGCGGCGCCCCCTCGATCTCCACGTACCTGGCCCCCGGCAGCGCCTCCGCAAACCTGCGGCCGGTCACGTCGACGGGCAGGATGTTGTCCGCGGTGCCGTGCACGATCAGGGCCGGCACGTCGATCTTGGGAATGTCCGCCCGAAAGTCCGTCAGCCAGGTTGGCTGCGCGGCCACCGAGGCGGTCGCCCCGGCCTTGGCGGCGGTCTGCCGGCTGGCGTCGAACGCTTCCTGGCTTAGGCGATCGGTGCCTAGGAATGTGTCCGCGTTGTAGAAATTCCTGAAGAACTCCGTGAAAAAGGCGTACCGGTCCGCCTTCACGGCCGCCGCAAGCCCGTCGAAGACGTCCTGCGGCACGCCGGCGGGGTTGTCGTCGGTCTGCAGCAGGAACGGCTCAAGCGATCCCAGGAACGCGGCCTTGGCCACCCGGCCCGAGCCGTGGTTCGCCAGGTAGCGGCCGACCTCGCCGGTTCCCATGGAGAACCCGACCAGGACGGCATCGCTCAGGTCCAAAGTCTCCATGAGGGTGTTCAGGTCGGCCGCGAACGTGTCGTAGTCGTAGCCGACCGTCGGCTTGCTCGATGCGCCGAAGCCCCGGCGGTCGTAGTGGACCACCCGGTGCCCGGCCGCCAGCAGGGCCGCCTCCTGTCTCTCCCACGACGCGCCGTCGAGCGGATAGCCATGGATCAGCACCACCGGGCGGCCGCTGCCGTGGTCCTCGTAGTGGATCTCGATGTCGGTGCTGTTCTCTTTCCCAACGGTGATGTAGCCCATGTCCGGTCCCTTCGTCGAGGTGGAAAAAGCGTTCGTCCTGCGGACCACACACACCCTAGTGACCACGGGTTGGGCGCGAAAGGGCAGGCGCCGGCCCTCTCCCCTTTCGCGCCCGGTCCTTATCGGGAATAGTCGCTGCTGTGGAGCCGGGTCCGTCCTGATCCCGGGGTGAACGTCTCGAGGAGGCATTGATGGCAAAAACCGAACCGGAACCCGTGCGCGACGCGCAGACCGACCACCTTCTGACGCCGGAAAACGCGGTCTTGGCGTTGATCGATTTCCAGCCCGAGCACTTCGGGACGGTGGCGTCGGCCGCCCGCGAGGACATCGACCTCAATGTGGTGGCCCTGTGCAAAATCGCCACGGCCTACGCGATCCCCGTGGTTGTGAGCACCGTCGCCGTGGGGATGGGCGTCAACGAAGGCACCGTGGCGCACATCCTGAAGGAGCTGCCCGGTGTTGTGGAAATCGACAGGACCGGAGTGAACGCCTGGGAAGACCCTGATTTCCGCGCCGCCATCGAGGGCAGCAAGCGCCGGAAGGTGGTGATCGCCGGCCTCTGGTCCGAGGTCTGCCTGGCGCTGCCCACGCTGGACATGCTGGCCGAGGGCTACGACGTCTACCCGGTCGTTGACGCCGTCGGTGGGATCAGCCCCCTCGCACACGAGAGCGCGCTGGAGCGGATGCGCGCCGGCGGCGCGTTGCCCGTGACCGCCCTTGCGTTCGGCTGCGAGATCATGCGCAACTGGGCGCGCGGGGACGCGGACCACATGCGTGGGGTGATGGATTGGTATTTCAGGGAGAGGGAGCGTCTGCGGGCTTGATGACGTAGCCGACGCTGCGGACCGTGTGGATCATGGGCGGCCGGCCGGCGTCGACCTTCTTGCGCAGGTATGAGATGTAGAGCTCGACGACGTTGTTCTGGCCGCCAAAGTCGTAGTTCCACACGTCGTCGAGGATCTGGGACTTGCTCACCACGGTCCGCGCGTTGACCATCAGGTAGCGCAACAGCTCGAACTGCGTGGCGCTGAGCCGGATGTTGGTGCCGTCGCGGGTGACTTCCCTGGTGTCCGTGTTCAGGACCAGATCCCCCACGACCAGCTCGGACCCGCTCGCGGCCACCGCACCGGAACGTTCGATCAGCCGATGCAGGCGCAGGATGAGTTCCTCCATGCTGAAGGGTTTGGTCACGTAGTCGTCGCCGCCCGCGGCCAGCCCCCGGATGCGGTGTTCGACCGCGTCCTTGGCGGTCAGGAAGACCGCCGGCACACCGGGAAACACGGCGCGGATGCGGCCGAGCGCCTCGATGCCGTCGAGCCCGGGCATCATCACGTCCAGCACCAGTACGTCCGGCCGGACCTCCCGTGCCAGCCGGACCGCCGCCTGGCCGTCGTTCGCGACCGAAACGTCCCAACCGACCATGCTCAGCCCCATGCGGACCAGGTCCGACAGCTGCGGCTCGTCGTCCACGACGAGCGCCCTGATGGGGCTGCCGTCGGGGTGCTTCAGGCGCGGCAGATCGGCGGTGAAGCTGGTGAAACCCTCGTCAACCATTCCGGTGCCCCTCCCTGCCCCACGGATGGATCCTGCGCCCACGATAGCCCGCTTCGGTGCCGCTGCCACAGCCTTTCCGTGCCGCGGCCCGGCCTCCTGCACTACAGTGTCGTCCATTACCGACGCCTCCCGGCCCGACCGGTGGGTCAACGAGCGAGGTGCAGGACATGCCAGAGACCGCGTGGACGGAGCCCCCTGCTCCGACGGGCCGCCGGCGTCGCGGCCCGTTCGCCAACTGGCAGCTGCGCAGCAAACTGGTCGCCGTGACGATGGCGCTGCTCGCGGTGATCTGCCTCGCCATCGGATTGTCCGCGCACGGCGCCATGGACCGTTTCCTGTCCGCGAAGCTGGACGAACAGCTCCAGCGGGCCGCCGACAGCGCCGTGCGCTCACAGCGCCAATTCCGGGACTTCGAGGACGCCGGGCTGGTTGCCCAGGACCATGGCCCGCCCATCCTCAACGCGCGCATCGCCCCCGACGAGATCGACCGCGCGGGCGTGTTCAACTCGGAGGGCCGCGTCGCCGACCTGACCCCGTCCGACCTCGAGGTCCTGTCCGCGCTGGTCCCCGACGGGCGGGCCACGAACCACACGCTCTCCATGGGAAACTACCGCCTCGTCGCCAACGTCCAAGAGGACAACGATGTTGTGATCGTCAGCGGGCTTCCCCTGGAGGACAACGAGTCGACCTTGTCCTCGCTGACCGCGATCATGACCATCGCCTCCCTGGGCGGCCTCGCCGCCGCCGCCGTCATCGGCATCGTGGTGATCCGCCGCACCCTCCGTCCGCTTCAGGAGCTCTCCAGCGTCGCCACACGCGTGGCCCGCCTGCCCCTCGGCGCGGGCGAGGTCTCCATGGTCGAACGGGTTCCCACCGACATGGCCGGTCCCGGCACCGAGGTGGGACGCCTCGGCCATGCCTTCAACCTGATGCTCGACAACATCGCCGGGGCGCTCCGGGCCCGGCACAACAGCGAGCTCGCGCTGCGCCAATTCATCGCCGACGCCAGCCACGAACTCCGCACTCCACTGACGTCGATCCGTGGCTACGCGGAGATGGTCCGCCTCGCCGAGGACCTCAGCCCCAACGGCCGCTCCTCCATCTCCAGGGTCGAGGCCGAGACCCGGCGCATGACGGAACTCGTGGAGGACCTGCTGTTCCTGGCGCGGATCGAGGAGGGCAACCCCACCGGCCAGGCCGACGTCGATCTGGCCGAGCTGGTGGTGGAGTCGGTCAACGACATCAGGATCGGCGCTCCCGACCACCGCTGGCTCCTGGATGTGCCCGAGGAGCCGCTCGTCGTCCGGGCCGACGCCGGACACCTGCGGCAGGTCCTCATCAATCTCCTGTCCAACGCCCACAAGCACACGGGCCCGGGGACGACCGTCACCACGTCGGTCAGGGAGGAACCCGACGGCGGCATCCTCCTGGTTGTGGCCGACGACGGTCCGGGCATCCCCGAGGACTTCATCGATCTGGTCTTCGCGCGCTTCGCGCGGGCGGACGTCTCGCGCTCCGACCGGAGCGGCACCCACGGCCTGGGACTGGCGATCGCCAAGGGCATCGTCGAGTCGCACGGGGGCCGGATCTCCGTGGTCAGCAGGCCGGGCCGGACCGAGTTCGCCGTTCGGCTGCCAGCCGGGGTGCACCCTCCCTTGATAGCGGACGCCGCACAGGCCTAAGGATCAGCCGCGCCCGGCCCCGCCGCGGTGCGCGGACCGATAAGCTTGGGACACCGTTCGCCCCGGCCGCGGAACAATTGAATAGCCTTCGAACCGCGGCGGGAGAGTCCCGCACGGCCATGTCGTCGGGCGCCGTAGGAGCAATTTCCTCCCCGGGAAACTCTCAGGCCCCCGCACCGCCGCGAAGAGGCACATCTGGAAAGCAGCCCGGCCCGGCCGGACGCACCGACGGAGCAAGCCCCCACGCGGCGGCGGAAACTCTCAGGTCCAAATACAGAGCGGGGAGGAACACAAGACAACGCGTGGCGCCGCCACCCAACGATCTGGAGTTCCTCCCATGTCACCGTTTCCCCCGCCCGGGACGCCGCCCGCCGACGCAGCCAAGGGTTCTGCCGGCAGAACGCTCGCGCGCATGTTCCTCCTGTCGATCGGCGTGACGGCCGCCGTAGCCGCAGTCGCCACGGGTTTGCTTGCCGCGCTGGCCGCGGCGGTGTGGCTGCTGCTCTAGCCGTCCCTCGCCACGTCAGGCGTCGGGTCCGAAGATGAACTCCTCCGCGTGGGCCACCGCCTTCTTGAACGAATCGTTCCGGAGCGCGGTCAGCCCCGCGTCCCCCATGTCCTCGACGTATTCGGTGTAGCCGGGCATGAGTGCCCAGATTCCACCGGCCGGCGGAAGATAGAACACGGCGAACGACCTGTTGGTGCTCTCGTCCTGCCAGACCGGCACGACGGCCACCGCCGCGCCGGTGTCCACGTTGATCCACTGGGCCCGCGGCCGCGGCTGGTTCTCGTCGTAGACGCCGGGGTCCAGGAACGGCGCCGTTCCCGGCCCCCAGCGCTCCTCAAACCGCTCGTGGAAAACAGGGAACAGGTTGTGGTCGTAGCGGCGCCACCCGCTGTTCCCGCCGTCGTTGCGTCCTCCGAACATCTTCGCTCCCTCGTCAAGGCCTGCGCGCCGATATCCATATTTTAGGTTCGGCGGTGCCCGATGACCACGCTGTCCGTCGTCCAGGCGCGCGCCTGCTCGCTGATCGTCAGCCCCAGCCCCGGCCGCGTCGGGACCACCATGCGCCCGTCCTTAAGCTCCACTCGCTCGTCGAACAAGGGCTCGAGCCAGTCGAAGTGCTCCACCCAGGCCTCGCGCGGGTACGCCGCGGCCAGGTGGAGGTGGATCTCCATCACAAAGTGCGGCGCCAGGTCCAGGCCGGCCTGGTCCGCCAGGGTCGCGACCCGGAGGAACTGCGTGATGCCGCCGATGCGCGGCGCGTCGGGCTGCAGGATGTCCGCGGAGCGCGCCTCGATCAGCCGCTCCAGCTCCGGCACCGCGGAAAGCATCTCTCCGGTGGCGATCGGGGTGTCCAGCGCGCGCGCCAGGTCCGCGTGGCCCACGGCGTCGTAGGCGTCCAGGGGCTCCTCGATCCAGGTGAGGCCGAACTCCTCTAGCCGCCGTCCCATGCGCAGGGCCGTGGTGCGGTCCCACTGCTGGTTGGCGTCGACCATCATGGGAACGTCCCCCCCGATGTGCGCGCGGACGCCGGCGACGCGGCGCAGGTCCTCGGCGGAATCGGGCAGGCCCACCTTGATCTTGACGCCGCCGATCCCCGCCTCCAAGGACTGGGTGGCCTTGTCCCGCACCTCCTCGAGGGAGGCGTTCAGGTAGCCGCCGGACGTGTTGTAGGTCCGCACCGAATCGCGGTGCGCCCCCAGGAGTTTGGCCAGGGACAGCGAGGCCCGCCTGGCCTTCAGGTCCCAGAGCGCGGTGTCCAACGCGGCGATGGCCTGTGGCGCGACGCCGGAGCGCCCCACGGACGCGCCGGCCCAGATGAGCTTCGTGTACAGCCGGGCAATGTCGTTGGGGTCTTCCCCGATCAGGCCCTCGGCGACCTCCCGCGCGTGGGCGTACTGCGCCGGGCCGCCGGCCCGCAGCGAATAGCTGAAGCCCATGCCCTCCAGCCCGCTCTCCGTGGTGACCTCGGCGAAGAGGAAGACCCCCTCGGTCGTGGCCTTCTGCCGCCCGGTGAAGACCTTGGCGTCGGAGATGGGGGTGGCCAGGGGGAGCGTCACACTCGAGAGCTTGACGGTGCGGATGGCGTCGACGGTGCCGGTCACGGGGTTCCTAGCGCTGGGGAATGGTTGGCACACCCCACGCTAGGGACGGGATGGAATGCTGTCCAAGATCATCTTTGGACCTGTCCATGCCCAATCCGCATGGATGAAAAGGCGGCGGCCCGCCAGTGGTGCGGAGCGTCGGGCCGACCGAAGGCGCGGTAGGCGGCGGGACTAGCGCTCGAGGTACGCCAACACCGCGGTGAGCGCCGCCGCCGTGCCGGTGGCAAGCGTGGGCTCGGGCACGGGCGCAAAAAAGGGCGAGTGGTTGACCGGCATCTCCTCCGCCGGTCCGTCGAAGCCACCGAACATCCAGTACACCTGCGGCACCCCGATCGAGTCGGCGAGGTGGCCGACGTCCTCGCTTCCCATCAGCGGCTGCTGCTCGTGCACGTGCGCGTCGCCCAGCACGCGGCGCAATGCCGCGGCCACGCGGTCCGTGGCGTCGGGATCGTTGTGGCAGCGCGGGAACGAGTAGAGCTCCTCGACCATCGGTTCCGGGGCGGCGCCCGCGGCCGCCTCCGCGCTCACAATCCTCCGCACGGCGGCGAGCACCTGGGTCCGGACCGGCTCCTCGAAGGTGCGGATGTTCAGCGTGAACTCCGCGCGGTCGGGGATGATGTTCTCTTTCAGCCCAGCGTGGAAGGTCCCCACGGTGACCACCGCCGGCCTCAGGGGGCCAAGCTCCCGCGAGACGATCGTCTGCAGGCGCGCCACCGTGTGCGCGCCGATGACGATCGGGTCGATGCTGTTCTGCGGCTGGGACCCGTGGGACTGCTTCCCGAAGATGGTGACCTTGAGCGAGTCCGCCATCGCCATAGCATTGCCCCGGCTGTAGTTCACGTGGCCGGCCCGCAGCGGCATCACGTGCTGGCCCAGCACCACCTCCGGCCGGGGCGCGCGGTCCCAGAGCCCGTCGTCGATCATCGCCCGCGCGCCGGCCGCGGTCTCCTCGCCGGGTTGGAACACCAGCACCAGCGTCCCGGACCAGCGGTCCCGTTCACGCAGGAGGACCCTGGCCATGGTGAGCGCGGCGGTCACGTGGGTGTCGTGGCCGCAGCCGTGCATCACGGGGACCTCCGTGCCGTCGTCGAGGACGCCGCGCGCCGTGCTGGCGTAGTCGACTCCTGTGGCCTCGGCGATGGGCAGGCCGTCGGTGTCGGCCCGGAACGCCACCACCGGACCGGCGCCGTTGGTGATGGTGCCCACCACGCCCGTGCCTCCGCACCGAAAGTTCTCCACACCCATCGCGTCGAGTTCGGCTTCGATGCGCGCGGCCGTGGCGTTTTCCTGCATGGACAGTTCCGGATGCGCGTGCAGGTGCCTGTACAGGGCATGCATGTGCTCGCGCTCGGCCTCGGTGGGCTCGGGTGCAACGTGTGTTGTGGCCATGGCCTGGGTACCCCTCTGTTCGGTGTCCGTTGTGCTCGGTGTCTGGTGCTGCTGGTTCCCGGCCGGCGCGCGGTCCGTCCGGGGGGCGTGGGCCCGGCGCTATCCCGCCGCCGCGACGTGCACTTCCCGCCGGTCCCGCAGCAACCAGGACAGGACGATCGTCGATACGACGACGATAGCGGTGCCGAACAGGGCGACCTGCGGCAGCGCCGGGATCACCACGAACAACATCACGAGGGACAGGACGACGGCGATGGCCGTGGGCCTGATCTGCCGCATGGTCGCGATGCTCTGCACCAGCACCGCGCCGAGCACGGCGGGGAGGATGTAGAGCCGCGCGACGTCGATGACGGTGGTCGGGATGACGCTGATCAGCCATGTTCCTAGGATCCCGACGAAGAACAGCAGCGACGCGAGGTGGACGGTGGCGGCGCCGCAGATGGCCATCACCGCGGCGATGTCGCCGCGGCGGGTGCCCGGCTTGGCGCCGATGCTGGACTGGGCCACGATGGCGGCCGGCAGCAGCTTGTTGGAGATGTTGCCGATCATAAACGCCTGGTACATGGCCGACGGGCCGAGGATCGGAAAATAGGTGACCGGCTCGAGGACCCACAACACGCCGAAGACGCCGGCGACGGCGATGAAGGCGACCCAGATCTGGCTGCCCGAGAGCTCCATGCCGGAGAACAGTGCAAGGTAGACGGGCCCGATGAGCGAAAGCATCAGGCCGGCGATCATCGTGATGCGTCCCCAGCGGGACGTGGTGGTCTCGAACTCGGCCATTCCCGCGGCGGCGCGCTGGTCGGTCTGGATGCTCATGGTGGTTCCTTTCGTGGCGGCGGGCTAGGCGGTGTGGGAGGCGTACGCGACGATGAGGGCGACGATGATGGCGATGCCCAGCGCCCATTCCCTGAGCCAGCGGATCCGGAACCTTGCGGCGGCGTGGAGGCATGCGGCCATCACAGCGGCGGACACGGCGACGGTCACCACGTGGACCCCGGACTTGGGGAGTTCCGTCAGGGTCAGCATGCTGAATGCCCCCAACAGGGCGGCGCAGGGGATGATGGCCATCGCCGCAGGGTTCACCCTGGCGAGGCTTTTGCTGCCGCGTTTGAGGACGGGCGTCAGGATCAGCGTGGCCAGCATCCACATGGCGCCGCTGAGGCTCATGGCGATAAATGCGAGCGCGAAGATCTGCTGTGTGTAGTCCGGCCCTCCCAGGGTGGCGCCCGCGGTGTTGGCCGCGATGCCGGCGGACGCCGTCTCGGCCGCGGCCGAGCCGATCAGACCGATGCGGACGAGGACAGCCGGTGTGCCGAACAGCGCCAGCAGTGCGATGGCCACAAGAACGACGGCCAGGGACGGGCCCACGGACGCGACCGCGCCGGCCCTGAAGGCGCCCTTGATCTCCGACGCCTCCATGCCGATTTCCGGCCCGGCCTTCCGGGCGGCCCTGACGTAGACGAGGGATTGGAAGCAGATGACGGCGAAAACGCCGAGCGCGCAGATCCACACCAGGGGCGAGTTGGCGAGCGCCAGGATGTCCGTGGAGCCGGGGGTGGCCTGTAGCGGAAGGTGCAATGGGCGCATTCTTGACGGCTCCTGTTTGTCGGTGGGGGACACCTTTTCGGTGTGCGGGGTGAAGACCACCTTCCAATGTGAGCCACGTCATGGCAATGAATGTCGGAAATGGCCACATTGTTGGCCAGAAACCCCATTTCGCGAACCCGAAGCGGCTCGATACCTACCGCACGTGACGGATGTCAGAAAGCGAGGTGGTTGAGCCTGCCCCCGCGCTTGCGCGCGTGGAGTAGCACCGTGGACTCGATCGATTCGGCCTCCTGGGCCCAGTCCGACGTCGTGATGAAGTCGTAAAGCTCCGCATTCGTGGCGAAGGTGACGTTGGCGACCACGTTGTGCGCTCCGGCCACGGCCACCGCGTAGCGGACCTGGCGGTGCGTGGCCAGCGACCGTCCCAGGGACTCCACCCGGTGTGGCGCGGCCTTGATCCACAACATCGCCTCCACGGGGAGCCCTAGCGTCGCGGGCTCCACCAGCGCACGGATCTGCACCCTGCTGTTGGCCAGCATCCAATCGAGTCGCCGACCGGCCGTGGTTTCCGAGGTCGCGGCCCGCCGCGCGATGGTCTCGAGGTTCGCGCGCCCATCCTCGGCGAGCACGTTGGCGATGCGCAGGTCGACGCCGGTCAGCACGTCGTCCGGGACCATGCCGCTCGTCTCCGGTGTGAGGTCGGTTGTGAGCGCGGCAATCTGCTGCGGCGTGATGGCCTCGGACGTCCAGCGCCTGATGGTGCGGAAATAGCGCAGGATCGGATAGCTCAGTGCGCGCACGAGCCCCACCGTGGCGGGGACCTCGGTGGTCAGCACATTGCGCATGTCGCCGTGGTCGAACAGGAGCTCGGCCACGCAGTCCGCCCCGCCAGTCATGATGTAGGAAAACGTCGAGTCCTGGCGCTGGGCTATCGACTCGGCCGTGACCCGAGCGGTTCCCGGCGCGCATTGGAGGCGCAACAGCGCCGATTCCGCGCGCAGCCTCACCCCGACGATGTTCACGAGCCGGGCGTCGATCAGCTCGTTGCCGCGCCGGCCCACCGTGCGCTCGGGTTCCCTCAGGACCGCGGCGATCTTGCGCCACGGCGCGCGGGGGTCCACCTGCAGCGCGGCAACGACGCGCAGTTCCAAGTCGTCCAGAACCCGGACCATCAGCGCCGCCCTCCTCGCATGTGCACCCAAGAAGCCTAGCCGCTGGCGACGGTTCGCTAAGCAGACCAGTCGGATGCATATCGATCGTTTATCGATGTATTATTACTGTTAATCAATTGTCTAAGGAGTTTCGCATGGGGAAGTTCACCGTCATCACTTTGCGCATCGTGCTCGCGCTGGTGCTCGCAGGATCGCTGTTCGTGCAGGCCGTGATGGTGCCGCTCCTGGCCATCGACCTGACCGAGTTCGGTCCCGACGTCGCCGCCGTCCGGACGCCGGTCGTCGTCATTGTGGTCCTCGGCATCGTCGCGGCCCAGGTCGTCCTGGTCTGCGTGTGGCGCCTGCTGACGATGGCCCGGCGCGGGACGGTTTTCTCCGACGCCTCGTTCCGGTACGTGGACGTAGTGATCGGCGCCGTCTCCAGCGCCGCCGCGCTGGTCTTCGCCCTCGGCGTGGTACTGGCGCCCGGGGACGCCGTGGCCCCCGGGATCGTGCTCCTCATCGGCGGAGGGGCCGTGACGATCGGCGCCGTGGCCCTCGTTGTCCTTGTGCTCCGCGCCCTCCTCGTCCAGGCCGTGGCGCGCGACGCAGAGGCGAACCACCTGCGGTCCGAGCTCGACGAGGTGATCTGATGCCGATCGTCGTCGACATCGACGTGATGCTGGCGCGGCGCAAGATGGCCGTCGGAACGCTCGCGGAGCGTGTCGGCATCACGCCCGCGAACCTGGCAGTGTTGAAGAACGGCCGCGCCAAGGCGGTGCGCTTCACCACGCTCGCCACCCTCTGCGAGGTCCTCGACTGCCAACCCGGCGACCTGTTGCGCTGGGAGCCCGGGGGTCCGTCGGCGGGCTCCGGCGTGGAGATGGCAGCGGACGCGGCGGACTAACCGAACCGCCGCGCGTAGGCCAACAGCGCGGCGTCGCATCCCGGAGCCGCCAGCAGGGACAGCCCGCAGGGCAGTCCCCCGGCCGTCCGGAGCGGGACGTTGACGGCGGGCAGCCCGGCCAGTCCCGCGAGGCAGGTCAGCAGCATGGTCAGCTCGCGACGCCGCTCGATGGCCTCGCCTCCGGCAGCGGACTCCTTGGCCAGCGGGGCCACGGACGACGCCGACGGAACCGCCAGGACGCCGTCGCCGACCAGAGCGCGGATCGTTCGGCCCGCCTCAGCGGCCACGGCGCGCGCGGCGGCCTCCTGCCCGGCGTTGATCACCGAGGCGGTCCGGAAACGCGCGGCCACGTCCGGGGCCATCGTGTCCCAGTGCGCCGACACCCAGTCCCCGTGCGCCGCCCACGCCTCCCTGCCCTGGATCGTCTGGAACGCCCTCAACCAATCCGTGTGGCGGTCGGCGTCCAGCGGCTCCAGTTCATCCACGTCCCGGTCGTGGCTCCACTGCCCCAGCGTGTCCCGCAGGGCTGCGGAGACGTCCGGTTCGGCGAGCTCCAGCAGCGCGGGGACAACGCGCAGCCCCGAGAACGGCGGTTGCGGCGGGCCGGTGGGCGGCAGCAGCACCTCGCCGACCTCCTCGAGCAGTTCCGGCGTCCGGCACATCCATCCCACCGTGTCGAAGCTCGGCGCCAGCGGCAGCAGGCCGTCGCGGGAGACGGCACCGTGGGTGGTGCGGATGCCCCACAGCCCCTGGTAGGCGGCCGGAACCCGGATCGAACCGCCCGTGTCGGTGCCGAGGCCGATGCTTGCGTGGCCCAGCGAGACAGCGGAGGCGGAGCCGGAGGAGGATCCCCCACTGATCCTGAACGGCGCCTTCGGGTTGGGCGGGGTGCCGTAGTGCGTGTTGGTGCCGGCGAGGCTGTAGGCGAACTCGTCCGTCGCGGAGATGCCCTTCACGGAGGCGCCGGCGGCCAGCAGCGAGGCGACGGCGTCCGCCGTCGTACCCTCGGCCGGCGCCGTCGCGAGGCGCGCGGGATTCCCCGCACCGATGGAGTGTCCCGCCACGGCGAACAAGTCCTTCACCGCCACCGTCTGCCCCGACAGCGCCCCGGCCGCGGAGCCGGATACCAGCGGGTCCCCGAGCACGCGCCAGATCCGTCGGTCGAAGGCGGGTCCCGAGACCATCACGTGCGCCACGGCGACGCGCCAGGCGCCGCCGATCCGCGACCATACTTGGGTCTGCTGTCCGCGGCCGCCGGTCAGCAGCTCGGTCACCGCCACGACTGCGGCGTGGTCCGGGCCCAGGGTGCGCACCTCCAGCGCCACAACGCGTCGCTTGGGCGCCCCGCCGCGCTTCCCGCGGAAACCGCTGATTTCTTCGTGGCCCACAAGAAGCCCGTTCACGTCGCCGCGCATCGTGTCCGGCCCCGGGGCGAACAGCGCGTCCATGGCGGGAAGGTCGTCCTCCATCAGTGCGCGCTCGTACTCCCAGAACGCCTCCACGACGCCGGGTGCCGCCGAGCCCTGCGCGGCCGGCCGCGGGTACTGCGGCATCACGGAGCCACCCCCGCGAAGTCCTCGAGCCGGATCCGCGCGTGAACTCCCTTCACCAGATCCACGACCTGGGAGATGTTGAAGTCCGTTGCCGCGCTCAGGTAGGCGTAGGCATGCTCGGCGTCCAGCCCCCAGCGGGCCTGCAACAGCGCGATCGCGGCGCGGACGCACTCCCGCACCGCCTCGTCCAGGTCCGCGTTCATGCCCGTGGGCACAAGAAACTCGGTGGTCTGGGCGACTGGCCCGAGCTGCTCGCCGAAGAGGCGCAGCGCGTCCTCGCGCGGAACGACGTCGAAATGAAGCCGGGCGCGCAGGCTGGCCTCCATGGCGGTGAGCGCCACCTCCCCGTCGCCCTGCGCGAAGTGTGGGTCCCCGACGTACGCCAGGGCGCCGTCGACCTGGACCGGCAGGTAGAGCGCCGCCCCCTCGGTCAAGAGGTTGATGTCTATGTTCCCGCCGTGGCGGCCGGGCGGCACCGAGTGCGGGCGGACGTCCCCGGCCACCGCGACACCCATGGTCCCCAGGAACGGGCGCAGCGGGAAACGGATGGCGCGCCCGGCCCCCGCGTTCGGCGCCATGGTGCCGAACGCCGCGCCGGAGTCGTGCTCTTCGACGCCGGCAAAGATGCTCACGTTGCCCGGCGAGCGCGGGAACTCGCCGGCCAGGGCGCCCTTCCCGTGCCGGTTGGAGACGATCCCGTAGGGAACCCTGCGCTCGAGCCGGGACACGGTAACCTTCAGCAGGTCGCCCGGCCGGGCGCCCGCCACGTGGATGGGTCCGGTGACCACGTGCGGCCCGTCCGTCGCCGCGTCGCGGTCGGCGTGGCTTGCGGCCAGCGCGACGGCGTCGCGCAGCACCAGCTCGCCGTCGACCCCGTGGGCGGCGAAGAACGCGCGCGGATCGCGGCCCTGGTCCTCGAGGACGCCCTCGTGGCTGAGGGTATCGACCACGGCCTCCTGCCCGGGCTCGAGCTTGAGCACGGGCGCGTCCGCCGCGCAGGGCAGGCGCCCCCACATCAGGTTGCCGGCGGCGGCGGGAAGGTATTCGGCGCCTGCGGGCAGGTGCTCGCCGGGCTGCAGGATGGTGGTCATCTCTCTCCTTCGGTTCCCCCCAGACTAGGAACGAAGTTTTACGTGGCTGTTACCAAAGGATGCAATGAGTGTTTCATTTGGATCCCTAAGGTGAAACGGTGACCGAAACGAAGGCCGGACAGGCCGCCGATCCCGCCGTCCGCGACGCCGCCAAGCTACACCTGCGCCTGATGCTGGCCCTCACGTTCGCCACCGGCATCGTCGATGCCGTCGGCTACCTGGGGCTGGACCGCGTTTTCACGGCCAACATGACCGGCAACGTCGTGATCCTTGGGATGGGCCTCGCGGGCGCCGACGACCTGCCGGTGGTGGGCCCGGCGCTGGCGCTGGCGGCGTTTATGCTCGGCGCCGTGGTGGGCGGGAGGACGATGCGCGGGCATACCGGTTCCTGGACGACGGCCGCCAGTTGGCTTTTCGGGGCCGTGGGGATGGTGGTCCTCGCTCTGGGCGCGTCGCTCATGCTGTGGACGGATCCGCCGGAGGCCGCGCTGTTGTCGGTGACCGGCGTCCTCGGTGGCGTGATGGGCGTCCAGGCTGCGGCCGCCCGCGCGATCGGGGTCAAGGACGTCACGACCGTGGTGATCACGTCCACGATCACCGGGCTGTCGATGGACTCGCGCCTGGCCGGCGGATCCGGGGACCTGTGGGGCCGCCGCGCCGCGGCAGTGCTGTTGATGCTCGCCGGCGCCGGCGTGGGGGCCCTGCTGCTGCGGGCGAACCTCGGCCTGGGACTGGTCGTTGCCGCGGCGGTCTGCCTGGCCGTCGCCGTGGTCGGCCACCTGAGGGCCCGCGGCCGGAACGCACGGACTAGGGCGCCACGGACCAGGGCAACGCCGGTCGGGAAAACACCGGCTGGAACAACACGGCCCTGAGGAACGCAAGAGTCCGGCCGGGCACCGTCACGCCTCGCCGCCGCCGTCGGACACGAGCCGAGCCAGATCCTCCGCGGTGTCCACGTCCCCCCCGTCGTCGAGGTCCGAACAGTCCACCAGGTCGATCAGGCCGGGATTCCGGGCCAGCCAGGTCCGCGCCGCCGAGTCCCCCCGGGCGAAAAGGGCCGCCGATCGGGCGTGCGCCGGCGCGAAGAGCACCGGATGGCCCCTCCGGAGCCCGCCGTCCTGTCCCGCGTAGCCGGCGGCCGTCACCCGTCCCGGCCGGTGGGCGTGGATGATCCGGGCGACGAGTCGTCGATCGGTGCCGGGCTGGTCCACCAGGGCCACGAGGGCGGCCGTCCCGGCGGGCAGCGCGGCGATCCCCGCGCGGAAGGAGCCGCCCATGCCGCTCCCCCACGCGCCGTTGACCAACACACGGGCGTGCGACGGGCCGCGCTCGTCCAGCCGGGCCTCGGCGCGCACCCTCTCCGCCTGCGCGCCCAGCACCACCACAACGTCGCCGCACCCGCCGGCGCGCAGCTCGGCCACGAGGTGTTCGGCGAGGGTGTTGCCACGGTGGCGGAGCAGCGCCTTCGGGCCCAGGCCCAGCCGCGTTCCGCCGCCGGCCGCGAGCAGGACGCCGGTCACGCGCGCCGCTCCGGTCGCCTGGTATGCGGGGTCCGTGGTCACGGATCCAGCGTAGTGCGGCGCCCGGCGTTTCGATCGCTAGGCCTCGGCCTTGCCCCGGCGCCAGTACCCCATGAACGAAACCTGCTTGCGGTCCATGCCCGCGTCCCGCACCAGGTAGCGGCGGAGGTCCTTGATGGTTCCGGCCTCCCCCGCCAGCCACGCGTAGAACGGCTGGGTGGCGCCGGTGGTGGTCTCCCACAGGATCGTCGCGTCGACGTCCACGTCCTCGGGTTCCGCGCCGGTGTCCACGGCCCCCGCGGCGGGGATGGCCACTGCGGAGCGCACCGCCGCGCCCAGCAGTTCGCCGTGCGGTCTGGAGTCGCGGGGAAGCCACTGCACGGTGACACCCGATCGCGTGAAGGATCCCTGGATGTCCTCCACGGTCGGCACCTCGATGTACGCGTTGCCGGTGATGCCGGGCGGCAGCGACTCGAGGATGGAGCAGATCGCCGGCGCGGCGGTCTCGTCGCCGGCCAGCAGGATCCGGCGGGCGGCACCGGGACGGAACTCGACGCCGCCGTAGTCCGGTCCGCACAAGCTCTTGTTGGGGCCCAGGAGCGTCAGTTCCGCGCCGGCGGTCGCCTCGGCCGCCCAAACGGACGCGGGGCCGCCCACCAGCCGGCCGTTTTCCCGGCGCACGTGCAGGACAAAGTCGATGTCCAATTCCGGGTTCGGACCCACGTTTCCGGGATGGCCCGCAGGGCGGAACGAGCGCACGGAATAGGTGCGCATGTTGCCGCGCACGGCCGCGTCCTGGGCCAGCCAGGCCCGGTACCACCCCGTCGCGTCGGCGTCGGAGATGGTTCCGTCCGGCCGGAGGTCGGCGAACAGGTCCTCGCCCCCTCCGCCGCCTACCGCCGCGGCGGCGGAGCCGGGCTCCCCGGACGGCGGGATGATGACCTTGATGCGCAGGTCCAGCGGGAACCCGCCCGTCCCGAAGTGCGCCAGGTCCGCGCCCGTGAACGTGATGCGCCGGAAACTGGGGCCGAGGTCCTGAACTTCCACCGCGGTCATGGCGAAGGCAAGGGTGGGGCAGACCTCGGCGGAGGGACGCCGCTCATCGACGGCCACCGCGACGGAGCCGGCCAGGGCTTCCGCGGCCGGCTCGGCGACGGCCGCGGCATGGCCCGTCGGGGTCGCCGCGGGCTCGCCGGCCTCCGCGGGCGCCGCGCCGGAGGATCCCGCCGCATCGCCCACGCGGCCCTCGGTGGACGCCGGCGCGCTGACCGCTGCGGCCGGACGCACCACCCGGTGCCGGCCGATGGGAAGAACCAGTGGGGTTCCCGCGACCGGGTCGGGGATCACGCGGCACGGCATGCCGAAGACGTCCTGCACCATGGCTTCAGTGACGACGTCGGCGGGCCGGCCCTGCGCCACGATCCGCCCGTCCTTCAGCGCGACCAGGTGGTCCGCGTAGCGCGCGGCCAGGTTGAGGTCGTGCAGCACGATCGCCACCGTGGTGCCGCGCCGGCGGTTCAGGTCGGCGACCACGTCCAGGACCTCCAGCTGGTGCGCGACGTCCAGGAACGTCGTCGGCTCGTCCAGCAGCAGCAGGTCCGTCTCCTGGGCAAGCGCCATGGCGATCCACACGCGCTGCCGCTGCCCGCCGGACAGCTCGTCGACCGGCCGCTCGGCGAGGTCCGCGGTGCCGGTGGAGGCCAGGGCGCGGTCCACGGCGGCGTCGTCCTCGCCGGTCCAACGCCTGAACCAGCCCTGGTGCGGGTAGCGCCCGCGGCCGACGAGTTCGCGCACGGAAATGCCGTCCGGGGCGAGCGGCGACTGGGGAAGCAGCCCCAGGACCTTGGCCACTTCCCGCGCCGGGCGCTCGTGGATGTCGCCGCCGTCGAGCAGGACGGCGCCGCCCGCCGGCTTCAGCAGGCGCGAAAGCCCGCGGAGCAGGGTGGACTTGCCGCAGCCGTTGGCCCCCACGATCATGGTGATCTCGCCCGCGGGCAGCACCAGTGTCAGGTCCTCGACCACGCGCGCGGCGTCGTAGGACAGGGTCAGGGAGCGCGCCTCAAGGGTCGCCATCTCAGCCTCCGGTTCCGGTTTTGTTGGTGCGGACCAGCAGCCAGAGGAGGAACGGCGCGCCGAGGGCGCCCGTGACCACCCCCACGGGCAGGCTGGTGTCGCCGAATGCGTTGCCTGCCACGAAGTTCGCGGCGAGCACCAGCACGGTGCCGGTGAGCGCTGAGCAGGCCAGGTTGTTGCGGCCGCCGGCCAACATGCGCGCCAGCGGACCGGCGAGGAAGGCGACGAACGCGAGGGGGCCCGTGACGGCCGTGGCGACCGCGGTGAAGGCGACGCCGAGCAGCACAAGCCCCAGCCGGGTGCGCCCGACGCGTAGCCCGAGTCCCGCGGCCGCGTCGTCTCCGAGTTCCAGGATGCGCAGCTTGGACCCGGCCAAGGCGGCGAACGGCAGCAGGACCGCCACGGCCGCCGCGAGCGTCGCGGCCCGCTCCCAGTTGCTGGAGGACAGGGAACCCACGAGCCAATGGAGGGCGTCGCCCGCGGTCCGGACGTCGGTGCGCGTCAGCAGGTAGCTGATCACGGCCTGGAGCATGGCGGCGAACGCGATGCCGGTCAGCACCATCCGCGCACCGGTGTGCCGCCCGGAGTCGGCCAGCCAGTACACGGCCAGGGCCACCGCCAGCGCCCCGGTGAAGGCGACCAGGGCGAGTGCCGGCCCCTGCAGGCCGAAGACCAACATGCCGACGACGGCGGCGGCGGCCGCCCCGTAGCCGATTCCGATCACGTCGGGGCTCGCCAGCGGGTTGCGCAGCAGCGTTTGGAAGATGGAGCCGGAGAGCCCGTAGGCGGCGCCCGCGAGCGCTCCGACGACGGCCGCGGGCAGCCTGTCCTCCATCACGATGAAGCTGGCGCCGGGCACGGTTTCCCCGGCCAGGATCGCAAAAAAGTCGGGCAGGGACACGCTGTAGGAGCCGAGGAGCACGTTGGCCAGGAACAGCAGGACGGCGCCGGCGCCGAGCCCCGCCGAGACGAGCGCGACGCGTCCTCGGCGGCGCCCGGCGCGGGGCGGGGCCATCTCGGGTGCGATGCTCACAGCGCGGCCCGCTTGCCGCGCCGGATCAGCCAGATGAAGACGGGCGCGCCGACGACCGCGGTCATCACGCCGACCTGGACCTCCGACGGCGGCAGGACGACGCGCCCCGCGACGTCGGCCAGCAGCAGCAGAACCGGGCCGGCCAACGCCGACAGCGGGAGGATCTTGCGATAGTCGCCGCCCACCAGGCTTCGTATGGCGTGCGGAACAACGAGTCCGACGAAGCCGATGGGTCCGGCGAGCGCGGTGGCCCCGCCGCACAACAGCACCACGCCCACCGCGGACACGGCGCGCGCGCGTCCCGTGCGGATGCCCAGGCCGCGGGCGGCGTCGTCCCCCAGGGCGAGACCGTTCAGCAGGCGGGCGGAGAACAGGACGACGGCGGCTCCGACCGCCAGGAACGGCACCACCTGCGCCATCTCGGCCAGGCTGCGCACACCCAGCGTGCCGACCTGCCAGAAGCGGAAGCGGTCCAGGACCTCGTCGCTCATCATCAGGACGGCGTTCATGACGCTGGCGAGCCCCGCCGCCAGCGCGGCTCCGGCCAGGGCGAGCTTGAGGGGGGTCGCGCCCTCCCTGCCGAGGGCGGCCACGAGGTACACCAGGACCGCGGCGGCCGCGGCCCCCGCGAAGGCAAACCAGACGTAGCCGGCGATGCTGACGATGCCCAGCAGGTAGATGCCCAGGACCACGGCCAGCGCGGCGCCGGCGTTGACGCCGAGGATGCCGGGGTCGGCGAGCGGGTTCCGGGCAATCCCCTGCATGGCCGCGCCGGCCAGGCTGAGCGAGGCCCCGACCAGCAGGCCCGCCAGCGTCCTCGGGATCCGGGATCCGACGACCGCATGGTCGCCGTTGGTGGCGTCCGGATTGGTCAGGGCGTCCCAGACCGTCCCCAGCGACGTGGCCCGCGCGCCCACGGTGAGCGAGAGGACGGCCGCGGCCAGGAGGAGGACCACCAGGACGGCGCCCAGCAGGACGGCGCCGCGCGGGCGCAGGGGTGCGCGCCGGCGGGGGGCCTCGCCGGTGGCGGCCGCGCTGCCGGTGGTGGTGCTCATGATCGGATCCCTCGTGGTTGCCAATGTGTTCCCGGGGCTGTCCCTAGACTGTGGGGATGGTACAAACGCCCCCGCAGGGACCCTACTCCGGCCCCGCCCCGGAACCCGTATCGGCCTTCGCCGCGGTGCTGACCGCACCCAACCCGGGCCCCATGACCCTTGACGGCACCAATTCCTATGTCCTTGGCTTCCCCGGCGCGGATTCGGTGGTGGTCGTCGATCCTGGGCCGGACCACGCCGGGCACCTTGCCGCGTTGGCCGGCCGGGGACGGGTGGAGCTGATCCTGGTCACGCACCGCCACGCCGACCACACGGCCGGCGTCGACACCCTGCATCGGCTGAGCGGGGCACCGGTCCGGGCGGTCCTGCCGGAGTTCTGCCGGGGGGCCGAGCCGCTGCTTGGCCCGGGAACCGGGGGACGCGAGGTGATCCGGGCGGCGGGGCTCGAGATCTGGGCTCTGGCGACGCCGGGCCACACGTCCGATTCCGTCAGCTTCTTCCTTCCCGACGACGGACCGCACGGGGCGATGGCGACGGGCGACACGATCCTGGGCCGCGGCACCACGATCCTCGACTTCCCGGACGGGACGCTCGGGGACTACCTGGCGTCGCTGGACACGCTGGGGGGCTTCGGCCACGCCGCACTGCTGCCCGCCCACGGGCCGGTCGGCGCGTCGCTCGTCGACGTCGTCGACCAGTACCGTGTGCACCGCCTGGAGCGCCTCGAGCAGATTCGGGACGCCTTGGCGGCCTTGGGTCACACCGCCGGGGGCCCGGCGCCGACCGTCGCCGAGGTGGCCGACGCCGTGTATTCCGACGTCGACCCCACGGTGCGCGGCGCCGCCGAGCAATCGGTGGCCGCCCAGCTCGAGTATTTGCTGGGCGGCCGTTCCGGGCGCTAGGACCACTGCGGGACCCGGGTGGACCGGCGCTGCCCTAGTTCTTCGCCGCTTCCGCGGCGTCGACGAGCAGCGGGGTGAACTCGTCCAGTGCCCATGGCAGGCTCAGCGGACTGGAGGCGGAAATGGCCAGGGTGAGCTGGTCGTCGGTGATGGAGACCAGCCCGCCGTCCTTGACCGCGGGGATCTGGCCGAACAGCGCGTGCTTCTGGATGGACGCGTTGGTCGTGCCGGCCGGCAGCCAGGTGAAGAATACGTCGGACTCGAGCTCGTTGCCGCGCTCGGCGGCCCACGTGTAGTAGAACTCGCCCTCCTTGGCGTTCTCGGCGACAACGGGCGCCTCGGTCATGCCCAGCGCGGACAGGAAACGCGGGCGGTTGTCGCCGCCGGCGTAGATGCTGAGTGCGTTGGTGGCGGGATCGAGGTTGCCGGCGATGAAGCTGGACTCCTTCAGCACGGGGTTCGCCTCGGTGACCGCGGCGACCTGCGCGTCCACGTCCTCGACCACGGCGTCCGCCTCGGCGGTCTTGCCGAGCGCCTTGCCGATGGTGGTGGTGGCGTCCTGCCACGACGTCGTGTAGTTCGCGGCGACCGGGCCCACCACGGGGGCGATCTTGGAGAGCTTGTCGTAGTCCTCCCGAGTCAGGCCCGAGTAGGCGGCCAGGATGACGTCCGGACTCAGCTTGGCGATCTCCTCGAAGTTCACGCCGTCGGTCTCGTCGTACTGGGCCGGAGCCTTGTCCCCGCCGATGGCCGCGCCGAGCTCGTCCAGCTTGGCGTCCTTCCAGTCGGTGGAGCCGTTCTCGTTGTTGCCCCACGTGTCCAGGGCCATGCCGACCGGGACGACGCCGAGGGCGAGCGAGACGTCCGCGTTGACCCAGGAGATGGTCGCGACGCGCTGCGGCTGCTCCTCGATGGTGGTCTCGCCGTAGACGTGCCCAACGGTCACGGGGAAGGCCGCGGACGCCGCTGGGGACGTGGCGGTCTCGGTTGACGCGGCGTCGGCGCCACAGGCAGAGGCGGACAGTACGACTGCGGCTGCGGCTGCGAGCAGGCCTGCGCGACGGGAGAATTCCATGGGAGTCCTTCGGGAGAAGAGAACGGTCCCGGACTGTTCCGGGATGGGGTTGCTCAGTAAGGCTAGCCTTAGTAGCTCGAATTACGCAAAGCTGATCTAACGTAAAGCGAATCCAACGCAGAACGGCCCGTGCCCCGTGGCCCTTGGGTGGCAGGCCGCGCTTCGCTACAGTCGGTTCATGTCCAGCGCCACGCCACATCCCGAAGCCCACTTCACGGCACACCCCGCGTACACCGCGCTGATCACGGGAGCCTCCGCCGGCCTGGGTGCGGAATTCGCGCGACAGTTGGCCTCGCGCGGGTACGGGCTGGTCCTGGTGGCGCGCAACGCGGAGCGCCTGTCCGACCTGGCGGCCGACCTCACGGCGCGCTATGCGGTTCCGGTGGAGACCATCCGGGCCGACCTGGTCACCGACGAAGGCATCGCCGCGGTCTCCGGCCGCCTCTCCGATCCCGACCGGCCCATCACGATGCTCGTCAACAACGCCGGGCACGGCCTCAAGGGCAACTTCGCGGACAACGACCTTTCGGAGGAGCTGGAGCAGCTGCGAATCCACACGGAGACCCCGCTGGTCCTCGCCCACGCCGCGTTGCGCGCCATGTCCGAACACGGCGGCGGCCGGATCATCAACGTCGCCTCCGTCGCCGCGTTCACGCCGCGCGGCGTCTACTCCGCCTCCAAGGCGCTCCTGGTGAACTTCAGCCGGTGGGCCAACGTCTTCTACCGCGACCGCGGCATCACCGTCACGGCGTTGTGCCCGGGCCTGGTCCACACCGAGTTCCACCAGCGAATGGGCATGGACAAGAAAGGCATTCCCCGATGGGCTTGGCTGCAGGCCGACCGGGTGGTCGAGGTGGCCCTCACCGACGCCAGCGCAGGCAGGTCCGTATCCATCCCCTCGGCGCGCTACCGAATAGCCGCAACCGTCGCCCGGATCGCCCCGGACTCGCTTGTCGAACGGATCGGACGCCTGGGGCGCGAGTAGGGCCCGTCCGGCCCGACACGGGGCGCCCGCCGGCGTTCCGAGGCGCAATGTGACTCCCCCATGGGCAACGTGGCGCGTATCACTCCACCCCGCATCTTCACCGAACTGGCGGGGCGTCGCGGCCGCCGCGGCCGCAACGAGTGGCCCTCTTGCGCGAATCCGCATTGGTACTTAGGCATGCCTTGCTATAGCTTCAAGTGAAGCCAGGGATTTACGAAAACAATCCGTGCGCTAATTACTCGACCGCACGCCGCAGGGCGCCCACACCACGGAGCACACCCCCATGAAGACCTCCCTCAGCACCGTCCTCGGCAGCGTTGCCGCAGGCGCCGCCCTCCTCGCAGTGACCGCATGTGGCGGCGCCGCCCAATCGGACCCGGGATCCGCCTCGGCCGAGGGCACCGTGTCCATCACGCACGCCCAGGGCACCACGGACGTTCCCGTGAACCCCGAGACGGTCTACACCTTCGATCTTGGCGCCCTGGACACCATGGAGGCGATCGGCGCCGAGGCGGACGGCGTTCCCGACGCCGAGTTCCCCGAGTCGCTCTCCAAGTACGCCGGCGAGGACTTCGAGAAGATCGGCTCCATGAAGGAGCCGGACTTCGAGGCCATCAACGCGGGCGCCCCCGACCTCATCATCATCTCCGGCCGCACCGCCGGCGCCTACGAGGAACTGAGTAAGATCGCGCCGACCGTCGACCTGTCGGTCGACGCCGCGAACCCCGTCGAGTCCTTCAAGGTGGGCGCCACCTCGCTCGGCCGGATCTTCGCCGCCGAGGACGCGGTCGCCGCCCAGCTCGACGGCATCGACCGGCAGATCGCCGACGTCAAGAAGGAGGCCGCCAACGCCGGCAAGGGACTCATCGTCCTGACCTCCGGCGGAGAGGTGACGGCCTACGGCGCCGGTTCGCGCTTCGGCCTGATCCACGACGTGCTCGGCGTCGCGACCGCGGCCGAGGTGAAGACCGAGGGCTCCCACGGCGAGTCGATCTCCTTCGAGTACATCAAGGAAACCAACCCGGACACGCTCTACGTCGTCGACCGCGACTCCGCGCTCGGCACCGGTGGGGCGGCCGCCAGCGCGGTCCTCGACAATGAGCTGGTGCGGTCCACCAGCGCCGCCCGGGACGGCAAGATCGTCGCCCTGGACGCCAACTCCTGGTACCTCGTGGGCTACGGCTTGAACAACCTGCCGAAGATGATCGGTGAAGTGGCAGCGGCGCTCTAGCGCCGGCGACACGGCCCACCATGGCAGCACCGACGCTTGACCGGCCGGCCGCCGCGGACTCCCCGTCCGCGGTGGCCGTTCGGCGTCCCCGAAGGCTGGACAATCCGGTGGGCCTGGCCATCGGGGCCGCGCTCGTCCTGCTCCTCGCCGTGGTCAGCATCTTCGTGGGGGTGACGGACGTGTCCCTGCCCCGGTTGCTCGCCGGCGACCCCGATGCGTGGCAGATGCTGTGGGTCTCCCGCTTGCCCCGGACCCTGGCCGTGGTCCTCGCGGGAACCGCCGTGGCCGTCGCCGGGCTCGTGATGCAACTGATGGTGCGCAACCGGTTCGTGGAGCCGTCCACGGTGGGCACGGTCGAATCGGCGACGCTCGGCATCCTGGTGGTGACCGTCGCCATCCCCGCCGCGCCCCTTATGGCCAAGATGGGCGTGGCCAGCGTCTTCGCGCTGGCCGGCACGGCACTGTTCCTTGCGGTACTCAGCCGGCTGCCCACGCGCAACACCCTGATGGTCCCGATCGTGGGCATCATGCTCGGCGGCGTGATCTCCGCGGTGACCACCTTCTTCGCATACCGCTTCGACCTCCTGCAAACGCTGAGCAACTGGATGGTCGGCGACTTCTCCGGCGTGCTGAGGGGCCGCTACGAACTGCTGTGGATCGTCGCGGCGCTCACGATCGTGGGCTACGTCGCCGCCGACAGGTTCACGGTCGTCGGCATGGGCGCGGACTTCACCACCAACCTGGGCATCAACTACAAGGCGATCATGCGCCTAGGGCTGGTGATCGTCTCGCTGATCTCCGCCGTCGTCGTGGTGTCCGTCGGCGCCGTCCCCTTCCTCGGACTGATCGTCCCCAACATCGTCTCTCTCATCTTCGGCGACAACCTGCGCCGCGCCGTGCCCTGGACGGCGATCTTCGGAGCCGCGCTGGTGCTGGTCTGCGACATCATCGGGCGGACCATCCGCTTCCCCTACGAGGTGCCGGTCGGCATGGTCATGTCGGTCCTCGGCGCCATCATCTTCTTGGCCCTCCTGCTCCGAACCAGGAAACGCGATGCATAACGCCCCCGCCGCCCCCGCGCCGTCCCGAACCAGCGGCCGCGGTCGCCTGCGGCTGCCCTCCCTGTCCCCGAAAACCCTGGTGGTCCTCCTCGCGGCGCTGACACTCGTGGCCATCGCCCTGTTCCTGACCGTGGACCTCCGCGGCAACATCGGATACGCGCTCTCGCGGCGGGGCCTCCGGGTGGGGGCCATGCTGCTGGTCGCAGTGGCAGTCGGCCTGTCCACGCTGATGTTCCAGACGGTGACGTCCAACCGCATCCTGACCCCGTCGATCATGGGCTTCGACGCGCTGTACATCCTCATCCAGACGGCACTGGTCTTTGCCCTCGGCTCCAGCACGCTGCTCACCGCGGCGCCATCGGCCAAGTTCGCCGTCGAGGTGGTGCTGATGGTGGTCTTTTCGGCGCTGCTCTACCGTTGGCTCTTCACCGGCGGAACCGGCTCGCTGCACCTGATGCTGTTGGTCGGCATCGTGGTCGGCACGCTGTTCCGCGGGTTCTCGTCCCTGCTTCAGCGGCTGATGGAGCCCAGCGAGTTCATCGTCCTGCAGGACCTTTTCTTCGCCTCGTTCAACCAGGTCGAGCCCGTCCTCCTCGGCATCTCCGCGGCCATCGTGGCAGTCGTCGCCGTCGTCGCCTGGCGGTTCCGCCACAGCTTCGACGTGCTGGCCCTGGGCCGCGAGACGGCGGTGAACCTGGGCGTGGACCACCGGCGGATCGTCACGCTGGTGCTCGTGATGTGCTCGGTCCTGGTCGCGGTCTCGACGGCGCTGGTCGGCCCGGTGACGTTCTTCGGGCTCCTGGTGGTGTCCCTCGCCTACCAGCTGGTCCGGGAGTTCTCACACCAGTGGCTGCTTCCGGTCACCTGCCTGCTGGGCGCAATCACCCTGATCGGCGGCCAACTGGTCCTCGAGCAGGTCTTCGGTTTCGCGACCGCGCTGAGCATCATCATAGAGTTTGCCGGCGGCCTGCTGTTCATCTACCTGCTCCTGAAGGGCTCCCTGAAGTGATTGCGCTGAACGAGGTCTCCAAGGCCTACGGCCCCAACACCGTGGTCGACTCGGTGACCGCCACCATCCCCCGCGGCGGCGTGACCTCGATCATCGGCCCCAACGGCGCCGGCAAGTCGACCCTGCTCTCCATGATCTCCCGGCTGCAGCCGATGGACGGCGGCTCCGTCGAGGTCTCCGGGCTGGACGTCAGCACGACGCCGAGCCGGGAACTGGCGAAGACCATGGCCATCCTCCGCCAGGAGAACCACCTGACCATGCGCCTGCGCGTGCGCGACCTTGTGGGGTTCGGGAGGTTCCCTCACTCGGGCGGCCGTCCGACCGCCGGGGACCGCGCGCACATCGAGAACGCCATGGAACAACTCGACCTGGCCTCCATGGCGGACAGGTTCATCGACGAGCTTTCCGGCGGGCAACGCCAGCGCGCCTTCATCGCGATGGTGCTCGCCCAGGACACCGACTACCTGCTGCTGGACGAGCCGCTGAACAACCTGGACATGAAGCACTCGGTCGAGATGATGCGGCTGCTCCGCCGTCTGGCCGACGACCTGGGCAAAACGGTCGTGCTCGTCATCCACGACATCAACTTCGCCTCCTGCTACTCGGACACCATCCTTGCCATGCGCGAAGGTGCGCTGCTCCACCAGGGTGCCCCGGCGGACATCATGCGGCCCGAGGTGCTCCGCGACGTGTACGACGTCGACATCCGCATCGAGGAGATCGACGGCAACCGGATCGGCGTCTACTTCGCCTGACGCGCACTGAACGCTCCGGCGCCGTTCGCCGTCTTCCGCGGGGCCCGGACGCTTCCTACACTGGGCGCACGAGGCGTGGACCGCCCGCGCCGTCCCCCGGAAGACAGGTGCCACCGATGACCGGACGAGTCGTGCATTTCGAGATCCCCACCGACGACCCCGAGCGGGCCAGCGGCTTCTACAGTTCCGTGTTCGGCTGGCAGACCCAGGCCATGCCGGAAATGGAGTACACCATGGTGACGACGGCCCCCACGGACGCCGACGGCAGGCCCACGGAGCCCGGATCGATCAACGGGGGCATGTTCCGCCGCGAGGAGAAACTCAGGACGCCGATGGTCACGCTCGAGGTCGAGGACATCGATGCCGCGCTGGACAAGGTGGCCTCGGCCGGCGGATCCACCGTGTCGCCCCGGGAGCCGGTCGGAGACATGGGCTTCGCGGCCTACTTCCGCGACAGCGAAGGCAACGTGCTCGGCCTGTGGGAGAACGCCGCGCCGGCGGGCACGGAGGCCACCTGAGGGCTCCTTCGCCCGCGGAGCCCGATCAGGCCGGCGGGCGCTGGCCCACCGGCGTCGGAAGCGCGTCCGGGTACTTCTCCTGCATCTCGTGGATGAGGCGCTCCCGGACGTAGTTCTTCAGGTCGAACAGGTCGCCCGGGTTGCGCGCGCTGACGAAGATGCTGACCTGAAGGATGCCTCCGACGGCGTTGACGACGTTCAGCGAACCGGAGCGGCCGTCCCACAGGTCAGAGGAATCGAGAAGCTGTTGCAGCCGCGCGCGCAGCCGCTCCACGGGCGCCGTCCAGTTCAGGTCCAGGACCACGTTGCCGCTGATCTCCGACGTGCCGCGGGACCAGTTTTCGAACGGCACCGTGGTGAAGTGCGTCGACGGCAGGATCATGCGCCGCTCGTCGGGCATGGCCACCACGACGTAGGTCAGCGTGATCTCCTCGATGCTGCCCTGCTGCCCCTCGACCAGCACGATGTCGTCGACCCGGATGGCGTCCGTGAACGCGATCTGCAGGCCCGCGAAGACGTTGGAGAGCGTGCCCTGGACCGCCAGGCCGGCGACCACGGATATCAGGCCCGCGGACGCCAGGATGCCGGCGCCCAGCGCGCGGACCTGCGGGATGAGCAGCAGGATGGCCGCCACGGCGAGCGTGATGACCACGGCGATCGCCACTCGGCGCAGCAGCGTCACTTGGGTGCGCAGCTTCGCCATCCGGCGCTGGTTGGGCAGGTCCTTTCGGTACTTCGCCAGCAGCGCCGACTCCAGCAGGTGCAGCAGAACCGTGACGAGCCACGCAAAGCAGCCGATCAGCAGGCACAGCAGCACAAAGTCGACCGCGCCGTGCCACCCCGCGTCCGCCGCCGTGGCCTGCAGCGCGGCGGTCGATCCGGCGAGCGCCAGCACCAGCAGGAACGGCAACCGGGCGCGGTTCACGTCCGCGCGCAGCGCCTCGCGGTGGCGGAGGACCTTGCCGACGACGAACGCCAGGACCAGGGTGATGGCGACCGCCGCAACGACGGCGATGGCGACGGCCATGAGAGGCCGGGCGCCTACGGGCAACGCCTCGGCGCCGGTGGCCTCGGCCAACCCATCGAGGGCGCCGCCCAGCGAGGAGGTGGAAGCGGTGGGAAAGGCAAGCATGGTTCAAGCGTTCCACACCGTGCGCCGCGGACGCGACGCGAACCGCGGGGGCCGCCGCGGACGGTGGCGCGTCCGGCCACGTCAGAACGTGACCGCGGGCCGGCGCCGGGACGGCCACGGTGACGCATTAGACATCCCCGCGCGTGCCCGGCGGTGACCTTCAGGGTCCGCGTAACCGGCGCCGCCCGGGCGCCCGGGCGCCGCCGCCGTTATCGCCGATAACGCTTGCGCCGCACTTTGACAAACCACTTCCCTTGGCCGAACGCGCGGCGCACCATGGACCCGTCACAGCCGTTTACCTTCCATCGGGAGACGATTTTCATGAAAGCAATCAAGGCCGGCATCGCTGCGGCGCTGCTGGTTGCCGGGCTCGGACTGACCCCGGCAAGTCCCGCCACCGCGGCCCCCTACTGCGGCATCACGTGGGGTTCCGTGGCGGACCGCGAGGCCGGGATGGCCACCGCGCAGGTCAAGAACGTCCGCACCGGACGCCACGCCTGCTTCGACCGCATGGTCATCGACCTGCGCGGCGACGTGAAGGGCTACGACGTCCGCTACGTCAAGAGCGTGTACACGGAGGGCGAGGGCCGCCGCGTCCCGCTCGCCGGGGCCGCCGACCTCCAGGTCATCGTCCGCGCACCGGCGTACAACTCCGCCGGCCGCGCCACCTACAAGCCGAAAAACCACAAGAAAGTGGTCAACGTCTCCGGATACCGGACGTTCCGCCAAGTCGCCTTCCTCGGGAGCTTCGAGGGCCAGAGCTCGTTCGGGCTCGGCGTGCGCGCCCGGTTGCCGTTCCGCACCATGACGCTCGACGGCCCGGGCAACACCACCATGCTGGTGATCGACGTCGCCCACCGCTGGTAGGCACACCAACCGGTCCAGGCCACCGCGCCTCGGCGCGGTGGCCTCGCCATGCCGCCCCACGCCGGAGGGCGGGAGCATGGCGTGCCTGGGCGCAACAGTGGCGTCACGATACCCCGCCGGACGGGCCACGGCCGGGCGCCTGTGCCACGATGCTGGTATGAACCGTCCCTATAAACAGGTCGATGTCTTCACCTCGGTGCCGTACCGGGGCAACGCCCTTGCCGTCGTCCTGGACGGCGAAGGCCTGGGCGACGCGGACATGTTGCGCTTCGCGAACTGGACCAATCTGGCGGAAACGACGTTCATCCTGCCACCCACCCGGCCGGGCGCGGACTACAGGGTTCGGATCTTCACCACAACCACCGAACTCCCCTTCGCCGGCCATCCCACGCTTGGCACGGCGCACGCGTGGCTCGAGGCCGGGGGCCGGAGCGCACGGCCGGGGGTCCTGGTCCAGGAGTGCGGCGCCGGACTGATAGAGGTGCGGACCGGTTCCGACGCTGGAGACGACACGGGACGTCGATTGGCGCTGAAGGCCCCGCCACTGGTCCGTTCCGGCCCGCTGGAGGAGGACGTGCTCGAGTGGGCGCTCGGCGGCCTCGGATTGCGACCCGAGGACGTGCTGGACCACCAGTGGGTGGCCAACGGCCCGCAGTGGGCCGGCCTGCTGCTCCGCGACGCCGACGCCGTGCTCGCTCTCGAGCCCGACTTCACCGCGCTGGAGGGCCTCGAGGTGGGCGTGATCGGCGCCCACGCGACACCCGGAACCCGGGCAGCCGGCTACGGCGGTGAGGGCCGGCAAAGGCCCAAGGGCGCCCGGGCCGAGCTGGAGCCGCTGCCCGTGCGCCACCGCACCGGCCGGGCCGGCGCCTTCGAGGCCGCCGTGTCCACCGCGCCGGCCGACTACGAGGTCCGCGCCTTCTGCCCGGGCGAGGGGCTGCCGGAGGACCCGGTCACGGGAAGTCTCAACGCGGGGCTGGCGCAGTGGCTGATCCCCGCGGGGCTCGCACCGGAAAACTACACCGTCCGCCAGGGTACCCGGCTGGGCCGGGACGGCCACGTGGAGGTTTCCTCGGACGCCGAAGGGGTGTGGATCGCCGGTCAGGCGGTCACATGCATCGACGGAACTATGCGCTCCCACTGAGGAGTACGCTCTACCGGTGACGACAGACCAGCCAACCACCGCCGCAGACCTCCACGACAAGAAGTCATGGGCCGCCCTTTGGGCTCTTGTTATCGGCTTCTTTATGATCCTCGTCGACTCGACGATCGTCTCCACCGCCATGCCGGCCATCATGGGCGGGCTGAGCACGGACATCAACGGCGTCATCTGGGTCAATAGTTCATACCTCTTGGCGTTCGCGGTCCCGCTGCTGATCACCGGGAGGCTCGGCGACCGCTTCGGCCCGAAGAACATGTACCTCATCGGTCTGTCCGTCTTCACGCTGGCGTCGCTGTGGTGCGGCCTGTCCCCGGACATCGAGACCCTGATCGCCGCCCGCGTGCTCCAGGGTCTCGGGGCGGCGCTTATGAGCCCCCAGACCATGACCTTCATTACCCGGATGTTCCCGGCCAGCCGCCGCGGCGCGGCCATGGGCGTCTGGGGCGCCGTGGCGGGCATCGCGGCGCTGACCGGGCCGCTCCTGGGCGGAGTGCTCGTGGACACGTTGGGCTGGGAGTGGATCTTCTTCGTCAACGTTCCGGTCGGCGTGTTCGCGTTCTACCGCGTATGGGTCAAGGTCCCGCAGCTCGAGCGGCACAGCCACCGGTTCGACCTGCCCGGCGTGGCGCTCTCCGCCGTCGCGATGTTCCTGATCGTCTTCGGCATCCAGGAGGGAAACACCTACGGCTGGGGCGAGATCGCGGGCGGCATCGGCGTCTGGCACGTCATCGGCGCAGGAGTTGTGGTGCTGGCGCTGTTCCTGGCCTGGCAGCGGTTCAACCGCAACGAGCCCCTCCTGCCGCTGGGGCTGTTCCGCGACGCCAACTTCTCGCTCGCCAACGTGGCGATTATGGCCATGGGCCTTGCCATCACGGCCATGAGCTTCCCCATGATCCTCTATCTGCAGTCCGTCCGTGGCCTCTCGCCGACGCTTTCGGCGCTGATGATCGCCCCGATGGCGGTCGTCGCGGGCATCCTCGCGCCGCTGGCGGGGCGCTACGTGAACCGGGTCGACCCCAAGCTGCTGGCCGTCCCCGGCTTCCTGCTCTTCGGCGGCGCGATCGTGGCCTACGGGCTGATCATCGCCCCGGACACCCCGTACTGGGTCCTCCTGCTGCCGCCCGTTGTTATGGGGCTGGGCAGCGCACTCATCTGGCCCTCCGTGTCGCTGACGGCCACCCGCGACCTCGGGCAGGCGGAGGCCGGCGCTGGTTCCGGCGTCTACAACACCACGCGGCAGGTGGGTGCCGTGCTTGGTTCGGCGCTGATCGCCGCGCTGATGGAGGGGCGCATCGCCGCCGAAAGCGCCGCGGCGCTGGCGGCCGGGCAGGGCTCCGCGGCGGGGGTTCCCGCCGTGGCGGGCGAGGGCGCCATGGGGCAGCGGATCCCCGATTTCCTGCATGCGGCGTTCAGCGCGGCGCTGGGACAGTCGCTGCTGCTGCCGGGCCTCGTGGCGGTCGCCGGGGGTATCGTCGCGGTATTCTTCCGGCGGCCCCGCACGGCACCGGCCGCGGAAACCTCCGCCTCCCCGATGGACGCGCAGGGCGATCTCACACAAAAGTGACGGACGCGCAACACTGCCGTGACACCGGCGGGCCAAGCTGGGGACATGAAGAGGCTCACGGGGGCCCCGCGCCCCGGACACGATGCGCACAGGCCGTCGGACCATCCCCTGGCCTGCCCGGACTGCGGCCAGCCGCCGGAGCCTGCACGCTTCCGGCGCACGCTCGGACTGGTCCTGGCCATCCTGCCGGTGGAACTGGCCGTCCACGCCGCCGTCCTTCAGTTGCACCTGCCCCTGCCGCTCAAGGTGCTGCTGCTGACGGTCGCCGCCACCGCGCTGGCCATCTGGGTCGCCGAACCGTCGGCGGCCCGGTTCCTTCGGGGGTTCCTCCACGCGCCGCAGCTGCGCCGCCGGCGGGAGCTCGACGAAGCGCAGGCCCTCTGGCGCCTCCGCTTCTCGCTGCCGGACCGCGCCGGCGCGCTTGAGCGCGTCACCCACGAACTCGCCGTGGTGGACGCCAACATCCTGGCCATTCACGTCCACCCGCTCGGCGGGGAGTCGTCGGCCGTCCTGGACGAACTCGTGGTCTCGGCCCCGGCCGGGCTCGGCGAGCGGGACTTGTTGGACGCGCTGAGGACCGCGGGAGCGCACGAGGGCGCGGCCTGGCCCACGACCCCCATGGCCCTGGCCGACGCTCAGACCCGCAGCCTCGGCCTGGCCGCGCGGGTGGCCGCGGAACCGGAGTCCATCGCGGAGGCGCTGTCCGAGCTGTTGGGGGCCACCATCCACTGCGGCGGAACCGCGATCAACGTCTCCCGCACGGGCGGTCCCAACGGCGTGCCGGAGACCGCTCCCACGGCCGCGGACAAGGCGGCGGGCACGGTCCTGCGGCTCCCGACGGCGTCCGGGGCGCCGCTCATCGCGCACCGGCCCGGCGAACCCTTCACCCCCGCGGAGTCCGCCCGCGCCCACCGGCTCGCCGAGTTGGCCGAGGCGGTGGAGGTCAGCCGCGCGCGGCGCGGCTAACGGCCCGTGCTACATTCACCGGCATGACCGCCACGCCACCGTCCGCGATTCCCGACGCCGCCCTGCGCCTCCTCGTGGAACAGGGATTCGACGCCACGAGCGTGGACCAGTTGGCCGCCGCCGCCGGCATCAGCCGGAGCACCTTCTTCCGCCGCTTCGGCACCAAGGAGGACATGGTCTTCGCGGACATGGAGTCCGTGATCTCCCTGGTCGAGCACGTGCTCGCGGGAGGGCGGGACTCTCCCCGGGACGCCGTCGTCGACGCGGCGATGGCAGTGTTCGACCACCACACCTCGCGCCCGGAGGCCTCCCTGCTCCGCCATCGCCTCCTCCAGGAGGTGCCCGCCCTGCGGGACAGGGAACTGGTCAGCACACACCGCTACGAGCGCACGTTCCGCCGCGGCCTGGACGCCTCGGACGGGGACGGTTCGCAGGCCGGCGGCGGCACCGCGTCGGTTGCGTTCGCGGCCGCCGTCGTGGCCGTGCACAATGCCTTCCTGCGCCGCTGGCTCCGCGACCAGGACGGCGCCATCCGCGGCGAACTCGAGCGCGAACTGCGGGGCCTCGCGCGCCTGTTCGGTCCGCGCCTTGCGGGCCGCGCGCCCGCGGCGGGCGCGATACCCCGCGCGGCCGCCGCCCCGGCCGGGCCAGCCGTCGTGGTGACCGTGCTTGACCCGGGCGCACGCCCGGAAGACATCCTGGCGGCGGTGCGCGAGGCCCTCCCCCGCCACTGAGGCCACCGAGCGGGGCGGCGTCGCGGCGCGCACTCTACGTGACACTGAGGTTCTTGACGTGAACCGCAGTTTCAATCATGCTGTGTGGAGCCCACCACGCCCGTGTGCCGGCGCCCGTCGACGGCGTCGTGGACGCGGCTTCCCGAAGGACTCCCATGGCCCCGCTGAACCCGACCGCCACCGACCTCGACGACCTGGCCCAAGAGGCCGCCTCGCCCGTGCGCGAAGACGCCTTCCCGCACGGAGTGGAGGAGCCGGAGTACGAACTGTGGGGCGAGGTCGACGTGGACCCGGCCGGCCTGTTCGGCGCCGTGCCCGAGGCCGACCGGGCCTACTGGGACCGGGCACGCAGGTTCTCCCTGGATGAGGTCCGCCCCGTCATCGACGCCTATTGGAACGCGGCCGACTACCCCTTCGCACTGGCCACGCGGCTCGGCGAACTGGACCTGCTGCGGGACGGAATCGATGTGGCGGGCTACCCCGCGATGAGCACGCTGGCCGCCGGGCTGGTCAACATGGAGCTGTCCCGGGGCGACGGCTCTGTGGGAACGATCGGCGCCGTGCAGGCCGGGCTTGCCCTCCGCTCCGTCGCGATGTGCGGCTCACCCGATCAGGTCGCCGAGTGGGTGCCGAAACTGGCGACCGCCGAGGTCCTGGGCGCGTTCGCGCTCACCGAGCCCACCCACGGCTCCGACTCGGTGTCGCTGGAGACCCGCGCCACCCGCGTCGACGGGGGCTACTTGCTCAACGGCGAGAAGAAGTGGATCGGCAACGGCTCCACCGGCGGCGTGACGATCGTGTGGGCCCGGGACGACGAGGGCAACGTCCGCGGCTTTATTGTCCCGCAGGAGTCCGAGGGCTACACCGGAACCACCATCGAGGGAAAGCTGAGCCTGCGCGCCATTTGGCAGGCCCACATTCGGCTGGAGAACGTCTTCGTTCCGGACGCCAACGTTATGCCCGGGGCCAACTCGTTCAAGGACACCGCCAAGGTCCTCTTCGCCACCCGGCTGGGCGTCGCGTGGTCCGCCGTCGGGCACGCCACCGCCTGCTACGAGACCGCCGTGCAGTACGCGTCGCAGCGTATCCAGTTCGGCCGGCCGCTCGCGGCGTCGCAGATCGTCCAGGAGCGGCTGGCACGCATGCACTCCGAGCTGGCCACGATGCAGCTGATGGTCACACAGATGACCGCCCTCGAGGAGCGCGGCCAGCTCAGCCCCGTGCAGGCCTCCCTGGCGAAGTACACGTGCACGCGCACGGCGCGCCAGATCGCCTCGAACGCCCGGGACCTGCTGGGCGGAAACGGGATTCTGCTGCGGAACCGCATCGCCCGCCACATCGCGGACATCGAGGCCATCCACACCTACGAGGGCACGGAGACCGTCCAGGCGCTGATCATCGGCCGGTCCATCACCGGCCTGTCCGCCTTCGCCGGCTAAGCGGGGCGGCCGCTTTCGAGCGGCCGTCGCGGCACAGAATTCAGCAGGAGCCACGCAGGAAGGGAACCAGGTGCTCGAGGACGTCGCCCGAAGGATGCAGCGTCCCCGCGTGCGTGCGCCCCGGCAACTCGACGAAGCGGGCGTTCGGCATCACGGTGGCCGCGTGGCGGGACTCCTCCAGCCGCGCGGGATCCCGGGTCCCGGCCATGAGCAGCGCCGGCATGGTCAGCTGGTGGAGCAGCGGTTCGGAGAGTCCCGGCGCCGCCTCCGTCGCCTCGAAGTAGGCCCCGAGGGCCAGCGGGTCGTTGGCGAGGAACGCGGCGCGGGTGGCCGGATCGACGTCGCGGCCGGCGGCGACCATCCCCTCGACGAACCCGGGCATCCCCCCGTCGCGCAGGGCCTCGGCGTAACCGTCGAAGAAAACCTTCGCGACCTGCCCTGCCTGCGGTCGGTACGCCCCGCCCAGGGTGGCCAGCCGCTCCACGCGCCCCGGCGCGGAGGCGGCGAGCGCAAAGCCGACCCGGGCTCCGAACGAGTATCCGACGACGGACGCCCGGTCCAGGCCCGCGGCGTCCATCACGGCGAGCACGTCGCCGGCGACGAGCCGCATGGCGTACGCCCCGGCGTCGTGCGGCTTGTCGCTTCGCCCGTGTCCGCGCAAATCAATCCGGACCAGGGTGTGGGCGTCCGCGAGCGCCCCCACGTAGCCGAGCCCGCGCCAGATGGCGCGCGAGAGGGCCGAGCCGTGCAGCAGCACGACGGCGGGGCCCTCGCCCGTCGCGTCGAAGGAGATGCGGGTTCCGTCGATCGGGTTCAGTGCTTCAGCCACCCGCCTAGACTACCGACCGCGCCGGCGACCGCCGGGCACTGCGGCACACCGATGGAGGCAACACCATGACCGACAACACTCCCGTGATCCTCGCCGGCGCGCGCACGCCCTTTGGGAAGTTCCGCGGCGGGCTTGCCCCGCTCAGCGCAACGGAGCTCGGCAGCCACGCGATCCGCCATGCCCTGGAGCGCGCGGGCGTCGCGCCGGAGCGGATCGGACACGTGATCGTCGGGCAGGTCATCCTCGCCGGGTCCGGGCAGGGCCCGGCACGCCAGGCCGCCCTCGGTGCCGGGATCGGCTGGAACGTGCCCACCGTGACCATCAACAAGCTGTGCCTGTCCGGCCTCACAGCGGTCATCGACGCGGCCCGGATGATCCGTGCCGGGGAGGCTGACTTCATCGTGGCCGCCGGCCAGGAGTCCATGACCAACGCGCCGCACCTGGTGAAGGGAATGCGCGGGGGTGTGGCGCTCGGTGACGCGCCCATGCTCGATTCGCTCAACCACGACGGTCTGCACGACCCCGTGTCCGGCGAACTGATGGGCGGAGCCACGGACCGCGGCAACGCCGAGCGCGGGATCGGGAGGCGGGAGCAGGACGAGGTGGCCGCGCGCTCCCACCAGCGCGCCGCGGCCGCCCGTCCGCTCTTGTCGGAGGAGATTGCGCCGATCGAGGTTCCGCAGCGCCGTGGGGAGCCCGTGCTCCTCGCGGAAGACGAAGGCATCCGCGAGGACACCTCCGTGGAGCGGCTGGCGGCGCTGCGTCCCGTGTTCTCCAAGGACCCGGGCGCGACCATCACGGCGGGCTCCAGTTCCCCGCTCTCGGACGGGGCGGCCGCCCTGGTCGTGGCCCGCAAGGGCGCCGCCATCGAGACCGGGCTCGAGTGGCTGTGCGAGGTGGGCGCCCACGGCCAGACCGCCGGGCCCGACGGGCAACTGCACTCCCAGCCGAGCGACTCCATCCTTGCGGCGCTGGCGAAGGAGGGGCTCTCGCCCGCGGACTTGAACCTGATCGAGATCAACGAGGCGTTCGCCTCCGTGGTGCTGCAGTCCGCGAAGGACCTCGGCGTGGATCCGGCGGCGATCAATCTCGACGGCGGGGCGATCGCCCTGGGGCATCCCGTGGGAGCGTCGGGAGCCAGGCTCGCGCTGCACCAGGCCCTCGCGCTCAGGCGTCGCGGCGGCGGCATCGGCGTCGTGGCGCTGTGCGGGGGCGGCGGGCAGGGCGACGCACTGATTCTCAAAGCCTGAAAAGTGCTCACCCAGGCGGGCTAATGTGGCGCCAAGGGGGCCGTGTAACCCAGTGTTTCACTGTATTCACACGGCGTTCCGACCCATTTCTCAGGCAACGCCAAGCTTCGATTCCTAGAGTCGTAGATACCTCATGAAGGTGCGAGTGATGAAGAGCACCGACCGGAGCCACGGCTATCCCCCCAACTGCCGTCCGGTCGGTGCTCGCCCCTTTTAAGTGTGGAAGTTCCCCCGGACGCCGATTGCGCACGGCACCTCCCCGCATTCCTCGACAGGCCACGTCTGCGGCGGGAGACTGGAGTCGGTAGATCCGCCCCAATCCAGGAGGAATGCACCATGAGCCATTCGATCGACGGCACCCCGGCCGAGGATCTCCCCACGCCGTCCCCCCACGAGCGTCCCGGGGCCGGGAAGCCCGACGCCGAGAAGACCGACGCGGAAAAGCTCGCCGGAGAAACGGCCGCGATGAAGCACGACCATGAGGAGGAGATGGTGGAGGAGTGGGAGGACGAGTCCTTCCCCGCCTCCGATCCGCCGTCGAACTACTAGCGGAATCCGCACACACGATGCTCCGATGCGGCGCACAGCAAGCTCCAAGAATCGGCCCCTAGGCTGAGACCACCTTCTCAAGGTGCGAGTGATCAGGAGCACCGGTTGTAGCGGCTTTTATAGCCTCCTTGTCCGCTACGACCGGTGCTTCATTCGTTAACGCCCGGTCAGGGCGCCTCAACGTAGCATTGCTGGTGACCCCCGCCACCGAACATCCTGGAGGCCACCTTGGCTGACGACGTCCGCTTCCCCCGCGTCCCCGAATCGCACCGCCCCTACGCGGCCGCGGAAGACCGCTACGACCACTTCGGCTATCGCCGCGTCGGGACCTCCGGGCTGTTGCTGCCGCCGGTGAGCCTGGGCCTCTGGTGGAACTTCGGCGACAACCGGCCGTTCGACACCCAGCGCGAGATCCTTCGCCACGCGTTCGACCGCGGCATCACGCACTTCGACCTCGCGAACAACTACGGCCCGCCGTACGGCTCGGCGGAGGAGAACTTCGGCCGCATGATGCGGACCGACTTCAAGCCCTACCGCGACGAGCTCATTGTCTCGTCCAAGGCGGGCTGGGACATGTGGCCCGGCCCCTACGGAAACAACGGCTCGCGGAAGTACATCACCGCCTCGGCCGACGCGTCCCTTCAGCGAATGGGGCTGGAGTACGTGGACATCTTCTACTCGCACCGTCCGGACCCGGAGACGCCCATCGAGGAGACCGTCGACGCGCTGGACCGCCTCGTCCGCCAGGGCAAGGCCAACTACGTCGGCATCTCCTCCTATTCGCCGGAGCGCACGGAGGCGGCAGTCAAAGTGGCACGGGAGCTGGGAACGCCTCTGGTGATCCACCAGCCGTCCTACTCGCTGCTCAACCGCTGGGTGGAGGACGGACTTCTGGAGACGCTCGCCGCGAACGGGATGGGATCGATCGCCTTCACTCCTCTGGCCCAGGGCCTGCTGACAAACAAGTACCTGGACAACGACGACGCCGTTCCCGCCGGAGGGCGCACGTCCCTCTCCGGGCTCAACGCCGAGAACCTCCGCAAGGTCCGCGATCTGGCGGCCCTGGCCGGCGAGCGCGGCCAGTCCCTGGCGCAGCTCGCCATCGCCTGGCTGCTGCGCGACGGCGGCGTCACCTCCGTTCTCCTCGGGGCCTCCTCCACGGCGCAGTTGGACGAGAACCTCGGAGCCCTGGCCAACACGGAGTTCACGGACGGGGAACTGCGGCGCATCGACGCCATCACCACGGACGTGGCGGAGGTCGACCTGTGGCGGAGCCAGTCGGAGAGGTAGCCAGATAGGAACATGACGACGCCCCGTCCCACACGTCCGTTTGGGGCGGGGCGCCGTCGTCAACAAGTCGCTAGGACGGCGACACGACGTCGCGTTCCCACTCCTCGGCGACCCGGAGCAGCAGGGACTGGAAGGCGACCTCGGCCGGCGCGCGCACCCTGTCGTGCCGCTGCGCCAACACAACCCGCCGGGAGGGTGCGCTGTCGCCGAGCCGCAGGACACGCACCCCGGGGTGCTGGATGACCACGGCGCTCAGCGGCGCCAGGGCGATGCCCAGGCCCACGCTCACCATGGCCTGCGCCTCCTGGTAGTCGTTGGCCTGGAATGAGATCAGTGGCGAGAAGCCCGCCGCGTTGCACGAGCGCTGCAGGACCTCCCCCACCGGGTGGTTGTCCGCCCTCACGATCCACTGCTCGGCGCCCAGCTCTGCCATCTCCACCTGACCGCGGTCCGCCAGCGCATGCTGTGCGCCCACGACCAGGACCGTCGGCTCCTCGAAGACCGGCAGGAGATCGAACTGCTTGGGATCCAACGGATTCCAGGCGTACTCCCAGAGGAGGCTGAGCCCGAGGTCGCCCCGGGCGAGCAGGTCCAGCAGCCCGTCGAGCCGGCTGCTGGTCACGTGCAGCGCGATGGCCGGATACTGGCTGCGGAACCGGCTGATCACGAGCGGCAGGAACGAGCCGCCCAACGTGGGAAAGGTTCCCAGGTTCAGGCTCCCGCCATCCAGCGCCGACAGCTGGGCAAGGTCGGCAACCGCGGCATCCATCTGGCGCAGGATGGTCCGGGCGTGGCCGGCGAGCACGTGGCCCGCGTCGGTGGGGACCATGCCGCGGGCCCGGCGGCGCAACAGCGGTTGGCCGACCTCGTCCTCCAGTTTCCGGAGCTGCTGGGACACCGCCGAGGGCGTGTAGAAGAGCTCGTCCGCGGCGGCGCTCACCGATCCGGTCTCGACCACCTTGAGCAGTACCTGGAGTCTTTTGACGTCCAGCATTAAACCTCCTTGTAGTGGCGCTTCAACCCATTGAAGCCCGCGGAACCCGCACTTCATTCGCCGATCGCCGCCGAGCGGGCGGCCCAGTGCCGGCGGGAACCTGGCAGCCGTTCGGGCACCATCCGCTCGCCGCCGCAAATGGATGAAGCATTGCTACATGGCACTCTACTTACTGTAACTAGTAATTCAATCATTGCGGCATCACCATCGATAGGGAGACAGTGCCGGGCGTCACACCGGCAGAAGACCTTGTATCGACTTGGACGGCAGATGAAAACAACAACCCATTCGGTTCCCGCGGTGTGGATGCGGGGCGGAACCAGCAAGTGCTGGGTCTTCGAGCGCCACGCCCTCGACATCCCCGGCTACACGCTCGACGAGACGCTCCTGCGACTCTTCGGGAGCCCCGATCCGCGCCAGGTGGACGGCGTCGGGGGCGGCACCTCGACCACGAGCAAGGCCGTCATCCTCTCCCGGTCGGCGGACCCGGACGTGGACGTGGAATACACGTTCGCCCAGGTGGGCATCGAAGAGGGCACGGTCGACTGGGGCAGCAACTGCGGAAACTGCTCCGCCGTCGTGGCTCCGTTCGCGCTGGAGAAGGGGTGGGTGCCGGCACACGGCGCCGAGACGCTCGTCCGCACGCGCAACACCAACACGGGCCAGCTGATCCTGCAGCGCGTCGCGACCCCGGGCGGCCGCTGGGATCCCCAACTGGACACGACCATCCCGGGCGTCCCTTTCCCGGGCACCGCCGTCGGGCTCGGATTCGTCGATCCGGCGGGGCGCACCACGGGCGCGCTTCTCCCCACGGGCAACGGCACGGACATCCTCTCCGTACGGGGCGCCAGAATCGAGGCAACATTGCTCGACGCCGGCGCGCCGCTGGTCATCGTCTCGTCGGAAACGGCGGGGCTGGGCGGGATCCCGTTCGCCAACTGGCAGGTCGAGGTCCTTCCCGAACTGGAGCGCCTCGATGCCATCCGCCGCGCCGCCGCCGTCGTGATGGGGCTCGCGGCGACCCCCGAAGGCGCGGAACGCGCGGTCCCGAAGCTTGCGATCGCCTCGCCCGTCGACGCAACGGCTGGCGCGGACGACGGCGCCGCGGTGCAGGTCATGATGCTCTCGATGGGCAACCCGCACCCCGCGCTGGCGATCACCGGTAGCGTCGGGTTGACCATGGCGGCCGGCACGCCGGACACGGTCGTCCAGCGCGCCCTGGCCACGCCCGCGGGCCCGGACCTGCACATCCGAACCCCGGCCGGCATCGTGTCCACGTGGCGGCGCACCGTCGAGGCCAAGGACGTCGTCGGCTCCACGCGGACCGCCCGCGTGCTGGCCCGCGCCGACCTTCCCCTGCCCGGGCGCGTAGCCGCCGCACCGGATCTCCAGTCCGCGTCCCGTGGCTACGCGCCCGCCTCTCCGGACGCCGCGGTGCCGGCGGACACCGCGCTGGCCAAGCTTCGGCTGCATGCCGATCCGCCGCAACACTCGCGCCGCACCGTCCTCGCGGCCGTGGGCCTCTTCGCCGCGCTGGGACTGGGCACCACCGTCTTCGGCGGGAGCCTGCTGAATCCGCCCGCCACCACCGAGGACGGCGACTTCGCCGGCGAGACCATCCAGCTCACCATCCCGCTCGCCGAGGGTGGCGGCACGGACACGTGGGCCCGCTTCATCGGCTCGGAGTTGGTGCACTTCGTGCCCGGCGTCCCCGGGTTCGCACCGACCAACGAGGCCGGAGGCGAGGGAATCACCGGCTCCAACCACTTCGCGACGTCCGCCCGCGACAACGGCACGGAGATCCTGGTCAGCACGGCCAGCACGGTGGTCCCGTGGGTGCTCGGCCGCGACGCGGTGAAGTACTCCTTCGACGAACTCACCCCCGTCCTGGTCAATGGCACCGGCGGCGTCATCTACGGCCGCACCGACGCCGGCGTCGAGGGACTGAAGGACCTGGTCGACCGCGACAAGCCGCTGGTCTTCGGCGGCATCAGCGCCACCGGGCTGGACCTGACCACGCTTGTGGCGTTCGACCTCCTCGAGGCCGAAACCACCGCCACCTTCGGATTCGAGGGGCGCGGCCCGGTCAACCTGGCGCTGCAGCGCGGCGAGGTCGACATCGACTACACGACCACAAGCTCGTACGCCTCCGCGGTGAAGGGGATCGCCGAAGAGGGCAAGGCCACCGTCCTGATGTCCTTCGGGCAGCTCGACGCCGACGGCAACGTGGCGAGGGACCCGAACTTCCCCGACGTTCCGACCGTCGTGGAGGCCTACAAGGAGATCCACGGCTCCGAGCCAGCGGGCGAGAAGCTCGAGGCCTACAAGACGCTCCTCGGCCTGACCTACACCTACCAGAAGGGGCTTTGGGTCCCCGCGGGCACCCCCGAGAAGGCGGTCGGCCTGCTCCGCGATTCCGCCCACGAGATGTCCGAGAACACCGACTTCAACGCCAGGGCCGACACGATCCTGGGCGGCTACCCGATCTCCGCCGACGAAAAGCTCCAGCAGCGCGTCTCCGAGGCCTACACCGTCACCGACAGCACCCGCCAGTACGTGCAGCGCCTGCTGCACGACACCTACGACATCAGCGTCGACTAAGGAACCATCATGCTTGATTCAGCCATGGCCGCATTGGCCTCCCTGGCGGACCCGTCACTCTTGATCATGCTCCTCGTCGGAGTGGTCGCGGGACTCGTTATGGGCCTCATCCCGGGTCTCGGCGGCACCGGCGCCGTCGCCATCCTCCTGCCCGTCACCTTCGGCATGGAGCCCGCCTCCGCCCTGGCCCTCCTCATCGGGGCCCTGGCGGTCGTCCACACCTCGGACACCGTGTCCGCCGTCCTGCTCGGAGCCCCCGGCTCCGCGTCGGCGTCCGTCACGATGCTCGACGGCTACTCGATGGCCCGGAAGGGCCAGGCGAAACGCGCCCTGAGCCTCGCCTTCCTCTCCTCCATGGCGGGCGGCGTCATCGGCGCGGTGGGCCTCACGCTCGCCATTCCGCTCGCGCGCCCGCTCGTCCTCTCCTTCGCCAGCCCCGAGCTCTTTATGCTCACGGTGCTCGGCGTGGCCCTCGCCGCCGTCCTCTCCCGCGGCAACGTCGTCAAGGGTCTTGTGGCCGGCATGCTCGGGCTCCTGCTCGGCATGATGGGCACCTCCCCGACGACGGCCGAGGAGCGTTTCACGTTCGGCAGCCTCTTCCTCGGCGACGGGCTCTCCCTCGTGGCCGTGGCCCTGGGCATCTTCGGACTCGCCGAAATCGCCTCCCGCGCCAGCCAGCGCCGGGGCGATGACGCGCCCATCGAGGTCACCGGCGGCTGGGGGTCCGGCATCCGCGAATGGTTCACCCACTGGTCGCAGGTCATCCGCGGCGCGCTCATCGGCATCTGGGCGGGCATACTCCCCGGCGTCGGGGCCACGGCGGGCACGTGGCTGGCCTACGGCCAGGCCGTCGCCACCGCCAAGGACAAGCGCAAATTCGGCAAGGGCGATCCGCGCGGGATCGTGGGCCCGGAAAGCGCCAACAACTCCGTCGAAGCCGGCGACCTGATCCCCACGCTGCTGTTCGGGATCCCGGGCGGCGTCCCGTCGGCCATGCTGTTGGGCATGTTGCTCACCTACGGCATCCAGCCGGGGCCCGCCATCATCAGCGAACACCTGGACCTGATGTACCTGATCGTCTGGTCGTTCGCGATCGCCTCGGTGCTGGGCGCCCTGTTCTGCTTCCTCGCCGTGCGGCCGCTGTCCTCGCTCACGAAGGTCCCGTTCGCGGTCCTCTCCGCGGGCCTGATCGCCATCATGCTGCTCGGCGCCTTCCAGGAGGGTGGCCAGCTCGGCGACCTCTGGGTCATGGTCCTGCTCGGCGTCGCCGGCTGGGTCCTGAAGTCCACGGGCTTCCCCCGGGCGCCGTTCCTGATCGGGTTCGTCTTGGCCATCCCGCTGGAGCGCTACTACTTCCTCACGGACAGCCTGTACGAGGGCTTCGAATGGATGTTGCGCCCGGGAACCCTGGTGTTCATCGCCATCCTCGTCCTGCCGATCATGTGGAACGTCTTCAAGTGGTTCCGTGCCCGCAGGCGCATGGACCGCGACGACGATTCGGCCTTCGAGTCCGCGGCCGATTCCGACGCCCCGCTGAAGAACACGTCCTGGTCGCTCGGCGCCGCGGCGGCGGCCCTGCTGGTGTTCGTCGGCTCGCTCGTCCTCTCGGCACAGTTCTCCCCCGAGGCGCGGCTGGTCCCCCAGCTGGTCGGGTGGGCCGGGCTACTGCTCGCGGCGGCGCTCCTCATCCAAGAGGTTCGGGTGCGGCGCCAACGGCGCTCCGGCAACGGCACGGCCGCGGGCGCACCCCGCGCCGAAGGCGGCGCCCCCGCGCCGGGACCGGTTCCGGGAACGACGCCGGCCGGGCCGCCTACGGCAGCGGCGACCGGAGCGCCCGGCGTCGTGACCACGGCTCCCGCGACAGCGACAGCGACAGCGACAGCGACAGCGACAGACACGATGGAACCAGCCGCCGCGCCGGCGCCGTCGGACACCCGCTTCGCATTCAAGACCTTCGCCTGGATGGCGGGATTCCTGGTCCTCACGGCAGCGCTCGGCTACATCGCGGCGGTCATGGTCTTTGTGCCGGCATTCCTGCTGGTCGTGGCGAGGGCACGAACCAAGACAACCCTCATCTACACGGGCATCCTCTACGTCGTGCTGCTGTTGCTCCCCACGCTGCTGCCGATCGACCTGCCGCAGGGCTGGCTCGGCCGGCTTGTGTCCTAGCCCCACCCCACCAAGGAGAATCACATGGCAATCCTTGCCTGCTACACCAACACGCCCGAGGGGCATGCCGCCGTCGATAGGGCGCACGCGGAGTCCCGCCGGCTCAACGAGGACCTGGTCATCATCGACGTCGACAACGGCGGCGGCGGCACGGGCGCCGGCGGCCCCGACCTCCGCGGTCCCGGTGCCGGGGCCGGGGCCGGGGCGCGAAGCGTGCGGGTCGTGCCGCCGTCGGATTCCGTCCACGATTCGGCCGATCTGGTCCTGCGGACGCAGCAGGAGTTGAACGCCTCGCTGATCGTCCTTGGCCTCCGGCGCCGGTCCCGGGTGGGAAAGCTGATTCTGGGAAGCCACGCGCAGCGCATTCTCATCGAGGCAAGCTGCCCCGTCCTGGCCGTCAAGGCGACCTAGAGACGGCACCGAGTCCTCCATGGCGGCCGCCCCGGGTCCGCGCAGGCGCCCCCGTCCACGAGTCACCGTGGGCGGGGGCGCCTCTCATACATTGCCGGTAGGGTCGGAATCACCACGACGTACGCGAGGAAGGCCACCATGGCACGGCAGCGCACCGCAAGATACGTACTAGTCAGGCTGGCTGCGGCACTCTGGCTGCTGGCCCTCGGGAGTGTGCTGGCGCTCGCGCCGGGCGCGTCCGCCGACAAGCCCACGGAGATCGTGGTTGAGGACACCGCCGGCATCCTGGATTCCGGCACGCTGATGCCGGCCCTGCGGGACATCGAATTCCACGAGCCCACGAAGGTCGTCGTCTTCACCGAACGCGGTTCCGCCGGCGACAACTTCAACGAGCGCGTCCTCGGCTTTGCGCGGGCGGAACACCCCGAATGGATCAGCGAAGACGGCCAGAAATGGGCCGACGGGCTCTACATCGTCGCGATCGACCCCGACGGGCGGCACGTCGGCACCTACATGGGCGAGGACCGCAAGGTCAGCCTCGACCAACGCGAGGACATTCAGGAATCGATGTTCGACCTGCTGCGCGACGCCCAGTGGACGGGCGCGGCCATCGTGGGTGTGGAGGAGGGGGCCGCTGTCATCAACCGCCCATGGTACCGCTCCCCGCTTCTGTACGTCGGCGGCAGCGCGGCCGTCCTTATTGGCGGGGGAACCGCGGTGGCGGGGGCGTACGTGCGCGGGAGTCGCCGCAAGAACTGGGCGGCCGCCATCGAGACCGGCGACCGGAGCTACAGCAACGTCACGCTGGACTTGGAGGTCACGGACCTCAACGCCAGCACGATCCCGGAGGACTCGGCCTACGGGGGCAAGATCCTGGAGCGGCACCGGGGCTTCGCAACGGACTACGCGGCCGTGCACGCCATGCGGGAGGAGTTGCACGCCACCACCGCCAGGGAACGCTCGCGCAAGGCAACCCTGGAGAAGGCGGTGGCCTATCGCGACCGGGCCGTCCGGCTCGACGCCCTCGACGATGTCATTGCCGACTCGAACGACTTCCTCAACAAGTCCTCCAACTGGGAACGGGCCTGGGACCGCCAGACGGAGGACTTCCGCGCCGACCTCGACGCCATCGACGGGACGCTCGACGGGCCCGACGGCCACCCGGAGTCGGCGACCGCCGCCGCGCTGCGGGCGTTCCGGGGCACCGCGGCGGGGCGTCTCGAGGCCTGGGGAGCCGGCCTGGCCGACGGTTCGACCACGCCGGACGCGGCGTTGGATTCGCTGGCCGAGGCGCGGGACGAACTGTCGCAACTCCTGGAGAACCACACCGAGACCGTGATCGCCGGCTTCGCGAAATCCGACTCCGAACGCGCCACGATGCGGGAGAAGATGGCGGAGGCCCGTAACACCGCCGGGCAACCCCGCCGAAGCGGCGCGGGGATCCTCGACATCGCCTTTCCCTCGCGCGGCTACTTCTCCGTGCCGTCCTTCGCCGCCGGCTACAGCGCGGCCCAAGGCAGCGTGGAGGCCGAACGCACGGCCGCCAGCAGCGGCTCGAGCACCGGCTACGGAAGCAGCGGCGGCAGCTTCTCGGGCTCGGGGAGCTCCTCGAGGTTCTAGCGCCACCGGGGGCCGACGCGCCTAACCGCCGACGGGGCCCGCAAGGCCGTAGGACTCCTCGATCAGCTCCCTCAGCTCCTCCGGGTCCACCCGGTCGAGCCGGACCAGCACCAGCCCGGGCGAGCGGTTGTGGTGAGGGGTCCAGAAAAAGGTGTCCGGATCCGTCGCGGCCAGGGCTTCGCGCTCCCGTGTCTTGACGGTCAGCACACCGTCGTCCCAGATCCTGGCCATCATGGTCTTGGCGAACCACGCGGGGCGGTTCCAACTCGGGCGTTCGGTCACGCCGGGATGGGCCAGACACATGGCGCGGACGTCCTCTTCCCCGGGCATGGCACCAGCGTTCCACCTGCCCGCTCCGGGGGCAACACCTCGGCGCGGGTCCACGCGATCCCCGCCAACCCGCCCCGCCGCGTGACTGGATTCACAAATGCGGCCATTCAGGACATGATGGCAGTACCGCGGCTCCCCACCGTTTCGCCGCGGGCTGCAACCGATAGGAGTCCGGCTGTGACAACCACCGCCAATACGTCCGCTGAACCCGGCTACCGCGTTCTGAACCCCGCCACGGGAGAGGTCGTCGAGTCATTCCCCACCGCCACCGACGACGAGATCCGTGCGGCCATCGATTCCGCGGACCGGGCCTTCCGCGAGTGGCGCGACGTGCCGATCCAGGATCGCGCCAAGGTGGTGACCCGGATCGCCGAGCTGTTCACGGAACGCGCCGACGAACTCGCCGCCATCATCACCGAGGAGATGGGCAAGCCGCTCTCGCAGTCCAAGGGCGAGGCGGAGTTCTGCACCGACATCTTCAACTACTTCGCCACCGAGGGACCCGCCCTGGCGGCGGACCAGGAGATCAAGTCCTACTCCGGCGGGCGCGCCGTGGTGCAGAAGCGCCCCGTAGGCGCGCTGCTGGGCATCATGCCGTGGAACTACCCGTACTACCAGGTGGCCCGCTTCGCGGCCCCGAACCTGATGCTGGGCAACACGATCGTCCTCAAGCACGCCGAGATGTGCCCGCGCTCCGCGCTGGCCATCCAGCAGATCATGGACGACGCCGGCCTGCCGAAGGGCGCCTACGTCAACGTGTTCGCGTCCCACGACCAGATCGCCGACATCGTCGCCGACCCGCGCATCCAGGGCGTGTCGCTGACCGGGTCCGAGCGCGCCGGGGCCGTCATCGGCGCCCTCGCCGGCAAGAACCTGAAGAAGGCCGTGCTCGAGCTCGGCGGATCGGACCCGTACGTGGTGCTCGACGCCGACGACGTCAAGGCCGCAGCCGCGACGGCGTGGGAAACCCGGATCGAGAACACCGGCCAGGCCTGCAACTCGAACAAGCGCATGATCGTGATGGAGGACATCTACGACGAGTTCGTCGCCGAACTGACGAGCCTGGCGAAGGGTCTGCGCGCCGGGGACCCGGCCAAGGACGAGGAGGGCACCTTCGGGCCGCTGTCCTCGCGCGCGGCCGCGGAGGGCCTCGCGGAGCAGGTCAAGGACGCGGTCGACAAGGGCGCCACCCTGCACGCCGGCGGCGAGCTGGTCGAGGGCGGCGCGGCGTACCTGTCCCCCGCGGTGCTCACCGGCATCACCAAGGAGATGCGCGCCTACGCCGAGGAACTCTTCGGCCCGGTCGCTGTCGTCTACAAGGTCTCCAGCGACGAGGAGGCCCTCACGCTGGCCAACGACACCCAGTACGGGCTCGGCGGCGCCGTGTTCAGCACGGATCCCGAGCGGGCCCGCAAGGTGGCCGAGCGGCTCGACGTCGGCATGTCCAACGTGAACGTCCCCGCCGCCGAGAGCGCCGAGATGCCCTTCGGTGGCGTCAAGCGCTCCGGGTACGGCCGCGAGCTCGGCCCGCTGGGCATGGACGAGTTCGTGAACAAGCGCCTGCTCTACATCGCCGACTAGATTTCCGGCGGAGCACCAATACGGCGAAGGGACGGCCTCCACGGGGCCGTCCCTTCGGCGCGTTATCCCCCGCCGCCTCAGGCTCGTTGCGGCGGGCCCGAAGCGGCGCGCGGAAGGGCGCCGATTCGCTCCCCGTCCGCGTCGAAGACGATCAAGTCGTCGCCGGCCACGCGCACCGACGCCATGCCGGACAGCCAGGTGTCCACGCCCTCGCAGTACATGCGCGTCATCATCACCGGTCCAATGTCCACGGTGCCGTCCCCGGTCACGCGCCACGGACCCGCCATCGAATTGCATCCGTCGGAACCCGTGCACCGCTGGGCGTCGAAGGACAGCCACGGGCGCCCCCGAACTTGCTCTCCCCAGGTGCCGGTGGGGTCGTTCGCTACGTCGTCCATGGGGCCAGACTACGACGCCGGGGGCGTCCGCCCTAGCGTCCCTCGTACTCGAAGTGCCAGGCCTCGGCGTACGGGCTGCCCTGCTCGAGGTAGCGCTGGTGGACCCAGTTGTACTTCTTGGAGTTGGCCTTCAGCCACTTGTAGTACCTGCCGGAGAAGCCGTAGTCCCTGGTCTCCGGCACGTCGATGGCCAGGCCCCATCCGTGGTTGGACGTTCCGGGGCGTGCGGCGATGTACGGGCCGAGCTCCGCGTGGATGTACTTCTGCGTGTCCAGCGTCCGGTAGGCGAGGTCCACGTCCAGGTTCCGCCCGAACTTCTTCTTGAAGGCGGCGTTCAGGCGGGTCAGGTCCCTCAGCGCCGGTGCGGCTATCAGCGTCTTCTCCTTGTCCCAGGGAATGGCGACGAGTGCGGCCGCGGGCAACTGGCCGTTCCTTTGGGCCCGCACCTTAGCGCGGGTGTAGGACGGGGCGGACGTCGACGCCGTGGACTTGCGCTGCAGCGTGGATGTCTTCATCCAGCCGGCGATGCCTTGGGTCCGCACAAAGACCCATCCGCCGACGGAGCCTGCCTGCTTCTCGTGCCGGCTGTCCCGGTAGACCACGGAGTTCCGGGGCACGTCCCCGATCCGCACCTTCCCGTTCACGGACTCGTAGACGTTCGCGCCGGCCACCCGGGTCCAGTAGCGGTCCGTCAGCCCGGCACGGTTGGAGGTGTAGGGCCCGTCGATGTAGATCTCGCGTCCGGGCCGGTCGGCCACGACCTTGGTGTATCTGGCCGAGAACCATCCCGTCTTCCCGCGGAACGTGGTGCGGTGCCAGCCGCCGGACGTCGCGGTCACGCGCACGATCGCCCCCTTGGGAAGCGTGAGCAGCCGCTTCGCCGAGGTCGAGGCGCCGGCGCGCAGGTTCAGGTTGGCCGTGGTCTTGCGGAGCGCGGAGGCCTTCGCAGCGGGAACGGCGACGGAGACGGACGATGATGGCGGGGCGGGCGAGGCGGGTACCGGTGGCGCGCCGACGGCCGGTCCGGCGGCGAGCAGCGGCACCAGGGCGGCGACCACGACGAACGCCACGACGCGGCGGCGCGCGCCCGGAAGGAACTGTGGATACATCTCGACCCCTGACGAATTTTGGTGGATTGGGCGGAGGCGGCCGAACCGGACGTTCCCTCCGCACCATCAAATCTAACGCCAGGCACTCCGGGACGCCTAGCCACCATGGCCACTCCCCTCACATGGTGCCCCGTTCCCGCTGGGCTGGATAGAGTGGTCGGTACGCCGCCGATGAGGAGTTCCATGACGTTCCGACCGTTCAGCACCCGACGCCGCCCAGGCAACCAGCCGAACCCGGCGGCCCTTGCCGCGCCCCTGCCACAGACCAACGGACGCGAACGGGTGGCCGGGCTGTGGAGCGACAACCTGGGACGCACCGCAACGAGGTCCGCCCAGCTTCTGGTGGTCCTTGTGCTCGCCGGCGCCGCGATCTATGCCCTGCTGCAGCTCAGCCTCGCGGTGCTTCCCCTCCTGATCGCCCTTATCCTGGCCAGCGCCCTGTGGCCGGTCGTCCGGCTCGCGCGCAAGGTCATGTCGCCCATGCTGGCGGCCTGGACCGTGTTCCTGGGATCGCTGGTGGTCCTCGGCGGCATCGGCACGGGGATCGTGTTCGCGGTGCGCGCCGAGTGGCCCACCCTGGTTGAACAGGCCGTGGAGGGTTTCCACCAGCTCCAGGGAATGATCCAGAACCTGCCGATCACGATCTCGCAGCAGCAGATCGACGAGGGCATCACCACCGTCACCGACTTCCTCACCTCAAGCCAATTCGGCGCCGGCGCCCTGTCCGGGCTGACCGCCGCGGGCAGCTTCCTCACGGGCCTGGTGCTCCTGCTGGTGATCCTGTTCTTCTTCCTCAAGGACGGGGACAAGATCTGGGAGTTCTTCCTCAGCTGGATTCCCGACCGCCACCAGACCAAGTGGCGGCAGTCGGGCGCGCGGACCGTCGAGACGCTCGGCGGCTACATGCGCGGCACCGCCACCATCGCACTTGTCGACGCCGCCGGCATCGGCATCGCGCTGTGGGTGCTGCAGGTTCCACTGGCCCTTCCGCTCGCGGTGATCGTCTTCATCACCTCGTTCATCCCGATGGTCGGCGCCACGTTCGCGGGCATCCTGGCCACGCTCGTTGCCCTGGTGGCCAACGGGCCCGTGGTCGCCCTGATCGTGCTCGGCGTTGTGGTGCTCGTCAACCAGCTGGAGGGCAACTTCCTCCAGCCCGTGGTCATGGCGCAGGCCCTCAACCTCCACGCCCTGGTCATCCTGCTGGCGCTGACCATCGGAACGGTCCTCGGCGGCCTGGTCGGCGCCGTGCTCTCCGTGCCGCTCACCGCGGTCGTCTGGGCTGTCATCAAGATCTGGACCGGGCGTGACGCGGAACAGCAGGAGCAGGCGCGCGTCCGCGGCAAGTCCGCGAACGGCCACCGGGGCAAGGCCCGGGCCTAACCCTCCGCCGGGCCCCCGGCCGCCTGCCCGGGTCCCAGCAGCAGCGCCAGCAGCTTGGCCACGGCCCTATTGGTCGTGGCCTCGTTCCAGGCGATGTGCAGGTCCGCGTGGTTGAGGTCCGCCAGCCCCGGCGATCCCACGAGCTCCTCGAACCCGACCCCCGGCGACGCCCACTCCATGGTCGACGCCGGAACCAGCGAGACGCCGAGGCCGGCCGCCACGAACGCGAGAAGCGCGGGCACCTGGCTGGCGTACTGCGAGACGTTGGCATGCGCTCCCACGCTGTCGAACAGCCGGCTCACGAGGTCGAAGAAGTACCGCGCCTCCGCCGTCGAGTACATCATCAGCGGCACGCCATCCAGCTGGCGCATGTGCACGCCCTGCCCGGTCAGCAGCTCGTGCCCCGCGGGGAGGGCGACCACCAGGCGGTCCTCCAGCAACGGCCGCGTGAGCAGCCCCGGCCGGGCCACGATGGGGCGCAGCAGGCCGATGTCGATCGATCCGCGGCCCAGCATGTCCAACTGGTCCGTGGACACCGCCTCGCGCAGCACCAGCGAGACTCCTGGCAGGTGCTCGCGGGCGGAGCGCAGGATGGACGGCAGGCCGGACTGGCCCGCGATGGCGGTGTAGCCGATCACGATGGATCCGGCGTCCCCGGTGGCGACCCTGCGGACGTCGAGCTCCGTCTTCCGGCACAGGTCCAGGATGGCCCGCGCACTGGGCAGCAGGGTCTGCCCGGCCTCCGTCAGTTCGACCCGGCGGCTGCTGCGGACAAACAGCTGGGCGTCCAGTTCCCGCTCCAACAACTGGATCTGCCGGCTCAGGGGCGGCTGGGTCATGTTCAGGCGGGCGGCTGCCGCGCCGAAGTGGAGCTCCTCGGCTACGGCGACGAAGGACTCCAGCTGGATCAGCGAAAACATCGATGCTCTCCTTGAATGATTTAGTGCACACTTTAGCTTGGACACGCATAGATCGGCGCGCATAGCGTGGACGCAACGCCCGTTGTCCCGCCCGCCCCGCAAAGGATCCCCATGCCGTCCACACAGTCCAAACCCGGCTCGCTCGCAGAGGCCGGCAACCGCCGGCAGAGCGCCATCACCTCGGTCACCATCACCCCGGTCGCGTTCGCCGACCCGCCGCTGCTCAACACCGTGGGCGTGCACGAGCCGTTCGCCCTGCGGGCCATCGTGCAGGTCCACACTGACGCCGGCGTGACCGGCCTGGGCGAGACCTACGGCGACGCCGGACACATCGCCCGGCTCGAGCTCGCCGCCGCCGCCGTCGTCGGAGCGGACCCCTTCAATATCAACGACCTGCGTGCGCGCATCGCCCGCGTCCTCGCCACGGACAGCATCCAGGGCGGACACGGAATGAGCGGGATGGTGACCGGGTCCTCCACCTCGGACCGCGTCCTCTCCCCGTTCGACGTCGCCGCGCTGGACATCCAGGGCAAGCTGCTCGGCGTCCCGGTGAGCGACCTGCTCGGCGGCGCCGTGCGCGACGCCATCGACTTCAGCGGCTACCTGTTCTACAAGTGGGCGGGACACCCGGGCCAGGCCGACGACTCGTGGGGCGCCGCCCTGGACCCGGAGGGCATCGTCGCCCAGGCGCGGCGCATGGTCGACGGCTACGGCTTCACCGCCCTGAAGCTCAAGGCCGGCGTCTTCGAACCCGACGCCGAGGCCGAGGCCATCGAGGCGCTGCGCGCCGAGTTCCCGGACCTTCCCCTGCGCATCGACCCGAACGCCGCCTGGTCCGTGGACACCTCGGTGCGCATCGGCCGCCGGCTGGAGGGCATCCTGGAGTATCTCGAGGACCCGACGCCGGGCATCGAGGGAATGGCCGCGGTCCGCCGCCAGGTCGACCTCCCGCTGGCAACCAACATGTGCGTGGTGAGCTTCAACGACCTGCCGCCCGCGATCGCCGCCGGCGCCGTCGACGTTGTGCTCTCCGACCACCACTTCTGGGGCGGCCTGCGCCGCTCCCAGCACCTCGGGGGCATCGCCGAGACCTTCGGGCTGGGCCTGTCCATGCACTCCAACTCGCACCTCGGGATCAGCCTGGCCGCCATGGTCCACCTCGCGTCCGCGACGCCGAACCTCGACTACGCGTGCGACACTCACTGGCCCTGGAAGGACCCCAGCGAGGACGTTGTGGTCGACGGCGTGCTGAGCATCACCGACGGCGCCGTGGCCGTCCCGACCACGCCCGGCCTCGGCGTCGAACTGGACGGGGAGAAGCTCGAGACGCTGCACCGCCAGTACGTGGAGTGCGGCCTGCGGGAGCGCGACGACACCGGCTACATGCGCCGCTTCGAGCCGGCCTTCGAGTCCAAGAGCCCCCGGTGGTAGCCGCCGGGGCGGCGACCGCCCCCGCGGAGGTCCTCGACGTTGTTGTCACGGACCCGATCATGAGCACGTTCGCCGAGCAGCTGGTCGCGGGCGCGCCCTCCCACCGCTGGAAGTTCCTGGCCGACGTGCCCGCCGCCGGGCGGGCCGCGGAGGTCGCCGGCGCCGACGTTGTGGTCTGCTCGCGGATGGCCCCGGAGGAGGCACGGACTGTCGCTTCCGCGCGGCTGGTCCATGTGACCGGCGCGGGCGTGGACCGGGTGGCCGTGGCGGACCTGCCGTCCACGGCCGCGGTCGCGAACACGTTCCACCACGCGCGCCCCATCGCCGAGCACGTGGTGATGACGACGCTCGCCCTGGTGCGGCGGCTCCTCCCAACGGACCGCGAACTGCGCGGCGGCACGTGGAGGACCATCCTGACGGATCCGACGGCGCCGCTGCACCCCACCCTGGACACCATGACGATCGGCCTGGTCGGCCTGGGCACCATCGGGGCGGAGACGGCACGCCTGGCCGCCGGCCTCGGCATGGACGTCATCGCGGTGCGCCACCGGCCGGAGGCGCCGCTGCCCGACGGCGTGGCGCCGCGCTGGGTCGGCGGCGACGCGGACCTGCACCGCCTGCTGGCCGAATCCGACGTCGTGGTGGTCACCGTGCCGCTGTCGCCGGCCACGGAGGGCTTGATCGGCGCCGCCGAGCTCGCCGCGATGAAGGACACCGCGTTCCTGGTGAACGTCGCGCGCGGGCCGGTCGTGGCACAGGACGCACTCTTCGCGGCGCTGCGCGGGGGGACCATCGCCGGTGCGGCGCTGGACGTCTGGTGGGGATCCCCCGAGGCCGGCCGGACGCCCCCGGCGGACTTCCCGTTCGCGGAGCTGGAGAACGTCATCCTGACGCCGCACTACTCCGGCCTGGCATCGAGCACGTTTGAGCGGCGGGTGCTGGACATCGCCGCCAACATCGAGGCGGTCGCCTCCGGCGGCGAGCTGCGCAACCGGGTCCGCCCCGGCGCCACCGTCTGACCGTACGGCAGTGCCCCGGCCGCTGTGATCCCACAGCCGCCGGGGCACTGTTGCGTGCGGCTAGCCCAGCAACAGCCGCACGGCCAGCACCAGGGCGCCGCCGGCCGCCGCGAGCAGGCCCACGAGCCGCAGCCGGTCGGCGTCCAGGAAGCGGTTGAGCCAGCGGGAGGCGAAGAACCCGGCGAGCACCACGGGACTCAGCCACAGGAACGCCTGGACCACGGCGGGGGTCACCAGCCCGGCAATCGCCAGCAGGCCCACCGAGATCAGCGAGCCCACCAGGAAGAACGCGCTCATGGTGGCCCGGATGCGCGCGGGAGGAAGGCCCTGCCAGATGATGGCCATCGGCGCCCCGCCGACCGATGTCGCCGTGCCCATCACGCCGGAGAGGGCCCCCGCCGTGGCCAGCGATGCGCGGGTGCGTGCCGGCCTCCACCCCAGAAAGGCGGAGCCGATGCCCACGAGCACCGCCACGGCCACCATCCACGAGAGCGTGGTGGTGGAGACGACCACCACCAGCCACGTGCCGACGACGCTCCCGGGGATCCTGCCCGCCAGCGCCCAACCGGCGCCGCGCACGTCCAGGAACGCCCGGTCGCGCACGGCCACCAGCAGCGTCACGACACAGGCGAGCATCACCACCAGCGCGGGGAGCAGGTCGGGCTCGACCAGCGCGATCACCGGGGCCGCAACCAGCCCCGCGCCGAAGCCGATCGAGCCCTGCAGCCCGGACGCCACGAAGATCGTGGCGGCCAGGACGGCATAGTCTGCCGGGCTCACTCCCCCGCCGCGACGGCGCGCAGGCCAGCCTCCTGCGGATCCTCCAGCGGGAAGTGGCATTCAGCCGTGTGGACGGGCGGGCCGTCCGTGCCGACCACCCGCAGGCGCGGGGTGCCGAGCGGGACGCGGCCGGCCTCCGCCGCCGTCGTCGCCGGTGGCGCCTGTTGGGCGCAGATGTCCTGGGCCTTCCAGCAGCGGGTCCGGAAGCGGCAGCCCGACGGCGGGTCCAGCGGGGAAGGCAGCTCGCCCTTCAGGACGATCCGCTCCGTGGGACGCGCCGCGGGGTCCAGCTTCGGGGACGCGGACATCAGGGCGGCCGTGTAAGGGTGCAGCGGGCGCTCGAAGACGTCCTCGGTGGTGCCGGTCTCGATGATGCGGCCCAGGTACATCACGGCCACGCGGTCCGTGACGTGCCGGACCACGGAGAGGTCGTGGGAGATGAAGATGTAGCTGACGCCAAGCTTGTCCTGCAGCTCGTTGAGCAGGTTCAGCACCTGCGCCTGGACGGAGAGGTCCAGCGCGGACACCGGCTCGTCGAGGATGATCAGCTCCGGGTTCAGGGCGAGCGCGCGGGCGATCCCGATGCGTTGTCGCTGCCCGCCGGAGAACTCCTGCGGCGACTTCTTCGCGTCCGAGGGGCGCAAACCCACCAGCTGAAGCAGCTCGCGCAGGCGCGCCTCGCGCTCGCGGCCGGTCTTGTAGAGGCTGCGGTGGGTGGCCCACGGCTCGGAGATGATCTCCCCGGCGGTCATCCGGGCGTTGAGCGACGCGAACGGGTCCTGGAAGACCATCTGCACGCGCCGACGCCAGGCCAGGAGCTCCTTGCCCTTGAGGCCGAACGGGTCCTGCCCCTCGAAGGCCACCGTGCCGGAGTCCGGCTTCTCCAGCAGCATCAGGGTCCGGGCGAGCGTCGACTTGCCGCAACCGGACTCGCCGACCAGCCCGAGCGTCTCCCCGCGGCCGACCGTGAGATTGATGCCGTCCAGCGCGCGGAGCCGGTTGTTGCCGGAGGCGCTGCGCGCCACCTGGAAGGTCTTGGTGACGTCGCGGACCTCGAGGGCCACGTCTGCCGCGGAGTGCGGGCGGTCCAGCAGAGCGGTCATGACTTGATCTCCTCAAGGGTTTCGTCGGTGGCCAGCAGTTCGGAGAAGTGGCAGGCGGCCTTCTGGCCGGGCGCCACCTCGCGCAGGACCGGGCGTTCCTGGCGGCACAGGTCTCGCGCCAGGGGGCAGCGGTCCTGGTAGACGCAGCCGGCGGGGATGTTCTTGAGCTCGGGCGGGCTCCCGGGGATGGAGGACAGCTTCCCGCCGCGCTCGGCGTTCACGGGGACCGATTCGAGCAGGCCCTTGGTGTAGGGGTGGCGGGGCCGGGAGAAGACCTGTCCGACCGGTCCGGTCTCGGCGACCGTCCCGGCGTACATGACGGACACGTCGTCCGCCTCCTCGGCCACCACGGCGAGGTCGTGGGTGATGAGGACAACGGCCATGTTCTCCTCTTCGCGGAGGCGGCGCAGCAGGTCCATGATCTGGGCCTGGACCGTGACGTCGAGCGCCGTCGTCGGCTCGTCCGCAATCAGGAGCTTGGGCCCGAGCGCCACGGCCATGGCGATGAGGATGCGTTGGCGCATGCCGCCGGAGAACTGGTGCGGGAACGCGTCCACGCGGGATTCGGGCTCCGGGATGCCCACGCGCTTCATCAGGGCGATGGCCTCCTTGCGGGCGGCCTTGGCGGAGAGCCCGCGGTGGATGCGGAAGGCCTCACCGATCTGCAGCCCGACAGGGTAGACCGGGTTGAGCGCCGTCAGGGCGTCCTGGAACACGATGCCCAGCTCCGCGCCGGCGACCTTGCGGCGCTGCTTGGCGGACATGCGGTTCAGGTCCTTGCCGTCCAGCTCCACCGTGCCGCCGGCGACGTGCGCCACCGGGTCCAGCAGGCCCGCGACGGCCTTGGCGGTCATGGACTTACCGCAGCCGGACTCGCCGAGCAGGGCCAGGGTCTGTCCGGCGCGGGCGATGAAGCCGGCGTCGCTGACCGCGCGCACCTCCCCGGCGGGGGTGCGGATGTCGACGTCGAGCCCTTCGACGCGCAGGACGACGGGGTTGGGTTCGCCGGGGCGCTGGGTCCCCTCGGTGGTTGCCGTCATGGTCACTTGGACTCCTTGGCCGGGATGCGGGTGATGAGCTTCTTGCGGCCCGGCAGCGTCAGCCGCCACCGCTGTGCGGGGTCGGTGGCGATGCGCAGCCACGCCGCCAGCAGGTTCGCGGAGATGGCGGTCACGACGATCGCGACGCCCGGGAAGATGGAGAGCCACCAGGCGGTCTGCAGGTATTGGCGGCCCTGGGAGACCAGGAGGCCCCAGCTGACGTCCGGCGGCTGGATGCCGATGCCCAGGAAGCTGAGCGAGGACTCCGCCAGCATCACGTAGCAGAACTCGAGCGTGGCCAGCGTGAGGATGGTGGGCGTGACCACGGGGATCACGTGCCGGACGATAATGGCGTTGGGCCGCGCGCCGAAGGTCCGTGCCGCGTCCACGAAGGTGCGGCTCTGCAGCTCCGCCGATTCGGCCCGCGCGGTGCGCAGGTAGATCGGGATGCGGGTCAGCGCCAGGATCAGCACGATGTTGGCGATCGAGGGGCTGAAGACGTACAGCACAACCACGGCGAGCAGCAGCGACGGGAAGCTCATGATGACGTCGGCGACGCGCATGGAGACGTTCTCCCGCCAGCCGCGGTGGTAGCCGGCCCAGACGCCCCAGAGGGAGCCGATGAGCATGGAGACCAGCACCGCCGGGATGGCGACCATCAGGGTGGTGCGGGTGGCCACGACCAGTCGTGCCAGCACGGAGCGGCCCAGCGAGTCGGAGCCGAGCAGGTATTCCCAGCCGTTCGACAGGATGAACGGGGCCTTGTTGGCGAACATCAGGTTCTGCCGGGTGGCGAGCTCGCCCATGAGCATCGGCCCGAAGACGGCGGTCGCCGCGACGATCAGCAGCACAACGGCGCCGGCGGTGGCGAACTTGTCGCGCAGGAGCATGCGGAACATGCTCGGGTGGTTCGTTTTTGCCTCGGCGGGCGGTTGGATGCCGGCCGTGGCGGGGTCGTGCGCCGGGTTCGGCGCGGCGGGCGTGGTGTCGAGTGGTTGGCTCATGGTGCCCTCCTAGGCCTGGCTGCCGGCGGTGGCCGGGGCGGGGGTGGTCGTGGCTGGGGTCGAGGCCGCGCCGCCGGCCGGCGGCGCGGCGGAGACGGACTTCGCCTTGGACGACGCCGAGGCGGGCCTCACGCGGGGGTCCAGCAGGGCGTAGAGCAGGTCGATGATGATGTTGAGTGCGAAGATCGCGACGGCGGTCAGCAGGACACACGCCTGCAGGACGGCGAAGTCGCGCTGCAGGATGGAATCGATCATGAGCTTGCCGATGCCGGGCCAGCCGAAGATGGTCTCGACGACGACCGCGCCGTTGACGAGTCCCACGGTGAGGTCGCCGGCGACGGTCAAGGCGGGCGCCGCCGCGTTGCGCAGCGCGTGGTGCGTCACGACCCGGGTCTGCGATGCGCCCTTGCTGCGCGCCAGCTTGATGTAGGGCTCTGACAGCGAGGACACCATGGCACCGCGGACCACCTGCACCAGGGTGCCGAACGGCCGCATGAGCAGGGTGCCGATGGGCAGGACCCACGCGGCGGCGCCGGTGACGCCCGAGGTCGGGACCCAGCCGAGCGTGATGGCGAAGACCCAGATGCCGACGATGGCCAGCCAGAAGTCCGGGATGGAGGCGGCCGCCATGGAGAGAAAGCTGGCGACCCGGTCCGCGATGCCGTTGGGCTTCAGCGCGGCCCAGCTGCCGACCAGGACGGCCAGGATGATGGCGAGGACCATGGTGGTCGCCGCGAGCTGGAGGGTGGCCGGGAAGGCCCGCAGCGCCATTTCGGCTGCGGGCTCCCCCGTCCTGAGGGAAGTGCCGAAGTCCAGGACGAAGACTCCCGTGAAGTAGTCCCACATCTGGACCAACAGCGGCTGATCCAACCCGTTGCGGGTGGCGAAGTCGTCACGCATCTGCTGCGTGGCGTTCAGTGGCAGGTACAGGCTTGCCGGGTTGCCGGTGAGGCGGGCCAGCGCGAAGACACCGACGACCACCACCACCAGCGGCAGCGCACTGGAGACGATTCGCTTGCGTAGATAGGTCAGCATGACTTCCCTCGTGTTCTTGTGCGGCCGCTACTGTACGGGCTTGATCTCGGCCAGGCGCAGTTCGTCGCCCGAGGACGAGTTGGGCGCGTAGTCGACGCTGGCGGCCTTGCCGATCATTCCGGTCTGGTGCGCGATGTGCGCGAACTGGACGACCTCTTCGTTCTGGTAGGCGAAGATCTCCTCGAAGGCCGCCTGGCGGTCCTCGCCGGTGGCGGCGTCGGCCTTCTTGATCATGGCGTCGAGCTCCGGGGTGCCGAACGCGCTCTGGGCACCGTTGCTGAGCATGTACTGGTCCACCGTGAAGGCGGCGTCGCCGGCCTGGTTGCCGTGCTGGATCATCAGGCCGATGTCGCCCTCGTCCTCGACGAACGGACGCACCTGGTAGGTGAGCTGCTGGCTGGTTTCCAGCATCTTCAGCTTGACGTTCAGGCCCGCCTGAGTGAGCTGCTCCTGGATGACCTGTGCCAGCTCCTGGATCTTCGGGAACTGTGCGGTGCGGACCACCAGGCTGATCTGGGCGGAGGTGTCGACGCCGTCGGCCTTGGCCTCGGCGACGAGCTGCTTGGCCTTCTCGGCGTCGTATGCCCACGGCGCGAGGTTGGCGTTGTGCCCAACGACGCCCTCAGGCACGAGCTGCGCGGCCACCTTGTCGCGGCCCCCGTAGAGGCTGGCAACGATGCCTTCCTTGTCGATCGCGTAGTTCACGGCCTGGCGGACGCGGATGTCGTTGAACGGCGCCTTGTCGTTGTGCATGCGGATGGCGACGGTCTCGTTGTTCGGGTACGGGACGCCGAGGTCGCCGATGTTGTCCTCGGGGCTCAGGCCCATCGCGATGTCGGCCTCGCCGGAGGTGATCATGGCGGCGCGGACGCTGCCCTCCGAACGCCACTGGTACTCGGCTTTCGCGTAGGCCGGCTTCTCGCCCCAGTAGCCGTCGAAGGCGGAGAGGGTGATCTTCTGGCCCGCGTCCCACGAGTCGAGCTTGTAGGGGCCGGTGCCGATCGGCTCGCGGACCTTCTCGGTGGAGGACGTCTCCGCCGGCACCACCTCGAGGAAGGAGACCCGCAGCGGGAGGATGGGGTCGGCCTGCTTCGTGGTGACCGTCAGGGTGGTGTCGTCGACGACCTCGACGCCGAGGTCGTCGTCGCCGAACACGTAGCCCTCGACGTTGCAGCCGAGGTCCGAGTTGACGGCGCGTTCGATGGTGGCGGCGGCGTCCTCGGCGGTGAAGTCGCTTCCGTCGTGGAACTTCACGCCCTCCTGGAGCTTGAAGGTCCAGACCGTGTCGTCCTCCGAGCTCCACTCCGTGGCGAGCTTCGGCTCGAGCTCGCCGGTGGTCGGGTTGCGCTCCACCAGGGGCTCCGTGACGGTGGAGCGGTCGATGACGCCGGTGCTGGTCAGGTTCGACTCGCACGGCTCGAGCGTCGGCGGCTCCTGCTGCAGGACCACGCGGAGTGTGTCGGAGACCGCTCCGCCGGAGCCGCTGGCGGCGGTGTCGGAGTTGGCCACGGCGCAACCGCTGAGGACCACGCTGCCGCCGAGGGCCGTGACGGCGAGTGCGGTCAGCGCGCGGCGCTGCGTGGACCTTGCGGCGGGCGTCGCTGTCTTCTGTGAATCAAACATCATTGTCGTCCTTCGGGAGCGGGTGCCGAACTCGCCGCGGCTGTCTACATATGAAGCCGCGAGCTCTACTGGTAAGCAACAGCTTGGGAGTGCGCCCGGTCGCCCGTCAAGGGCGGAAACCCCCGCGACGGCGGGGATCGGGGCACGTGACGGAGCCTTAAGCCGCCCCCGCCGGCGCCGATGCAGTGTGACTTCCGCTACATTTGGCGGATTTTTGACAACCTATGCCCCGAAGGTATTGATCCATGCAACTTGCGTGTTGGACGCGCATTGGCCGCGGTGCCTACTGTGCAGGAATGACCAACAATGCAGCGCCCGCGACCGAGGCCCACACCACCGCGACCGTCTCCGAGCACATCCTGCAGGTGGGTGCCGTCAATCCCACCGTCCAGGCGACCCTCGCCGCGGAGTTCGGCGCCCTGCGCCTGCCCGACGACGCCGCGGAACGGGCGGCGTTCCTGGACACGCACGCGGAGGGGATCGAGGTCGTGGTGTGCTCCGGCCGCTTCGGCGTGGACACGGAGCTGATGCGCCGGCTGACGGGACTCAAGGCCATCGTGAACTTCGGCGTGGGCTACGACGCCACCGACGTCGCCCAGGCCACCGAGCGCGGCATCCGCATCAGCAACACCCCGGACGTGCTCACCGACTGCGTGGCCGACACCGCCCTGGCCCTCTACCTCGACGTCCTGCGCCGCATCTCCGCGGCCGACCGCTTCGTTCGCCGCGGAGACTGGGAGAACACCGGCAACTTCCCGCTGGCCGTGCGCGCCTCGGGCAAGCGGGTCGGCATCCTCGGCCTCGGCCGCATCGGTTCGGCGATCGCCACGCGGCTGGACGGATTCGGCTGCGAGATCCACTACCACAACCGCCGTCCCGTCGACGGCTCGTCCTACACCTACCAAGACTCCGTCGTGGGCCTCGCCGCCAACGTCGACGTCCTCATCGTGGCCGCCGCCGGCGGCCCGGACTCGGCCGGTCTGGTGGGCGCCGACGCGCTCGCGGCGCTCGGACCCGACGGCTACATCGTCAACATCGCCCGCGGATCGGTTGTCGACGAGGAAGCGCTCGTCTCGGCTCTGGTAGGCGGCCGGCTCGCCGGCGCCGGCCTCGACGTCTTCGCGGACGAGCCGCGCGTCCCGCGCGAACTGATGGACCTGGATAACGTGGTCCTGCTCCCCCACTTGGGAAGCGGCACCCACGAGACCCGGCGCGACATGGCCGAGCTGACACTGGACAACCTGCGCAGCTACCTGCGCGACGGCAGCCTCGTCACGCCGATAGGCTAGCGAGGCACCGGGGCCGCACCCGCGGATCCCGCGCCCACCACACACCGGACACCACCTGGCAAGGACACCACCATGAGCATCGCCGTCGGATTCGCCACCACGCAAGAAGCCGCCGCCGCGCTGAGCGCCGCAGTGTCCGAGGCCGCCCTGCGCAGCACGGGCATCAACCTGTACCTGCCCGCGGGGGCCGAGTCGACGTCGGACCTCGAGGCGCTGGAGCGCACCCGCGCCGAGGCCGAGGCCGCCGGCGTCGCGCTGGACGTTGTGACCCTCGAAAAGGACGCCGATCTCGGAGACGCCCTGATCGACGCCTCCTACCGCGCCGACACCGAGGTCGTGGTGATCGGGCTCCGGCGCCGGTCCCCCATGGGCAAGCTGCTGCTGGGCTCGCTGTCCCAACGCATCCTCCTCGAGGCGGGCTGCGCGGTCCACGCCGTCAAGGTCCGGGTGGGGCCGCGAGGCTAGCTGCCCGCCGGTCGGGCGGCAGCAGTACGATGTCGCCAAGCCAGTGGCACCGAAGGGGGTGGGCATGACCGCGCAGCAGCCGTTCGGCCATTCGCAGGGGGTCCGCGAGGTGAAGTCCGCGGCCAGGACCATCGAGGTCCTGGAGCTCCTGGCCTCGCGCGGCAACTCCCCCGTCACCATCCGCGAACTGTGCGCGGCGATGGACGCCCCACGCAGCAGTGTCTATGCCCTGCTGCGCACGCTGACCGAGGCGGGCTGGGTGCGCACCGACCCGTCGCGCGCCACCTATAGCATCGGCATCCGCGCGCTGCTGGCCGGCACCACCTACCTGGATGCCGACCCGCTGCTGCGGATCGTGCGCCCGCACCTGGCGCTGCTGGGCCGGCAAACCGGCGGCACGGTCAACTTCGGCCGCCTCGACTCCGGCCATGTGGTGTACCTCGCCAGTTGGGAGGCCCCGGGGCGCGAGCGGACGACGCCGCGCGTGGGGCGCCGCCTCCCGGCCCACGCGACGGCGCTGGGCATGGCGATCCTCGCTTGGCTGGAACCCCAAGACCTGGACTCGCAGCTCCCGGCGGAACCCCAGCGACTGACCCCCGCGACGATCGTCGGCAGGGCCGCCCTGGGCCGCGAGCTGGCGGCGGTCAGGAGGCGCGGCTACGCCGTGGAGCGCGAGCAGAACACCCCGGGGATCGCCTGCGTGGCGGTTGGCCTCAAGACCGGGGTCGGCCGCGACGCCCTCTCCGCGTCCCTGCCGCTGGCGGAGCTCACCCGCTCCCGGGAGCGCGACGTCGGCGACGCCCTGCGGGCCTCCGCCACGGCCATTGCCGACGTGCTGGCGGGCGTCGAGGGCCTGCTCGGCTGAGCGTTTTCCGGGAGCCCGGCTGGAGGGCGTCTCGCCAGCCGCCGCGGCGGGTGGACACGGACTATGCGCGGGGCGAGTCCGCGGTCAGGTGCCGATTCCGCGACTCGATCAGGTTCCGGAGGTAGCGGGCCAGCAGCAGTCTCTCGGCCAGGCGCCCCAGGGGGCCGAATGGCGCGGCGAACTCGACACGATCGACCATCGTGCTGCCCGCCGGATCCCGACTGAACTCGTGGACGTGCCGGAAGCGCCGAAAGGGTCCCCTGACCTGCTCGTCCACGAAGTAGTCGGGTGACTCCATCTCGGTGATGCGGCTCGTCATCCGCAGCGGAAGGCCGAAGTGCCAAGCGCGCCAGGTCACTTCCTCGCCCAGGGAGATGAGCCCTGACGTCACGCCCACGATGGCGTCCTCGCGGGACGCTGCCATCGAGTCCTTGTGCGCGTCGATGCTCCGGGCGCGGTCGAACAGCTCCGCCGTGTCCATGCTTGTCCGTGTTGTGCACTCGAAGTAGACGGCCATGGTCAGAGTATGGCAGTTCGATCCCGCCGGAGGTAACTTGTCCGTTGCCCGGCGCTACGAGGCAATATGGACCGCCCTGGGCTGGAGGGCCACACCGTCCACCAGCACCGCGCGCGCGTCTCCATCCGGGGGTTCCGAACCTTCCGGGGCCAGCCTCGACTGGTCGCTGCCCGTGCTTGTCCACCGGCGTTCCGCCACCTGCACGGCTCCCCGCATGTGGAGGCGGCCCAGCGCTCCCGTCACCACGCTGGCGCCGAGATGGGTCGATCTTGCCAGTTCAACGGCGGTCTGGGCCGGCCGGACGGCGAGCGCGTCGGCGACGAGCTGCGCGTCCAGGTTCTCCTCCTCCATCACCATCCTGATGGTGAGGTCCAGCCGCATCCAGGTTCCATCCTGAAAGCAGAGCCGCGGAAAGGGCCCGGAGCCTTCATTGTTGCCGGTGTCGATCGTTCCGACCCGCATCTCGCCGCCCCAGAGCCGGCTGCAGGCGCGCCGACCGTGGATGGCCCGGGTGACGTTGCGGCGGGGTGTCCTCATGGCCTCCGCGTGCACATAGGCCTCGTGCAGGTCGTACCAATACGTTTCCATCACATGCTCCCGTTGTGCCAAGACTTCCCGAGCCGGCACTCGGCAACGCGGACGGGACCGGCCCGCCGAGCCGACTGCGACTCCCGAGGTGCCCCGAGAAGCAGTGGAGCCCGGGCTTTTTCGAACGCATCTCATAAGGGTTATCTCACACGGGCATTATTGCGGTGTTATCGGCGGTGCCCATCCTTCCGATTCGGCCACAACAGGCCGCCCGTCCCGCTCGTGCAGCAGATGCCGGAGAAGTTTCCGTTCGGTCTCTCGGCGGCGCCGGACCACCCCGCGGAGCGCGGCTTGGGCCCCCTGCAGGGGCCGCCAGTCAAAGGAAGCGGGCGGGGGTGGCGCAGTGCCCGGCCCCTGGTTCGGTTGATCGTCCATGGGCGATGGTCGCATCCTCCGCCATCCGCCTGAAGACATGCGCGGTGGCGGGATCGGCGAACGCACCATCCCGCCCGCCCTGGCCACCGCCCCCGCGGCGCAGACGATGCGGCGCAGACGATAATGCCGCCATGCTCTTGTAGTACAAGTCAGCCACTTGTACTATAAGTACATCAGGCCAGTCCAACGAAGGATTCCCATGCCGTACACCCCCGATGCCATCCGCCACGTCAAGCTCTCCACGGTCACGCTCCCGCTCGCGACGCCGATCTCCGACGCCAAGGTCTTCACCGGCCGCCAGAAGCCGATGGTCGAGGTCATCTTCCTCTTCGCCGAGATCACCACGGAGCAGGGCCACGAGGGCCTCGGCTTCAGCTACTCCAAGCGTGCCGGCGGCCCGGCGCAGTTCGCCCACGCCAAGGAGGTCGCGGAGGCGATGATCGGCGAGGACCCGAACGACATCGCCAAGCTGTACAACAAGCTCCTGTGGGCCGGCGCCTCCGTGGGACGCTCCGGCGTCGCCACCCAGGCGCTCGCCGCTCTGGACATCGCACTCTACGACCTCAAGGCCAAGCGCGCCGACCTGCCGCTCGCCAAGCTGCTCGGTGCGCACCGCGACTCGGTGCGCACCTACAACACCTCCGGCGGCTTCCTCAACGCCTCGCTCGAGGAGGTCAAGGAGCGCGCCAGCCAGTCGCTGGAAGAGGGCATCGGTGGCATCAAGATCAAGGTCGGCCTGCCCGATTCCGCCGAGGACCTGCGCCGCGTCGCCGGAGTCCGCGAGCACATCGGCGCCGACGTGCCGATGATGGTCGACGCCAACCAGCAGTGGGACCGCGCCACGGCGCTGCGGATCGGCCGAAAGCTGGAGGAGTTCGACCTGGTCTGGATCGAAGAGCCGCTGGACGCGTACGACGCCGAGGGCCACGCCCAGCTGGCGCTCGCCCTGGACACCCCCATCGCCACCGGCGAGATGCTCGCCTCCGTGTCCGAGCACGAGCGCCTCATCCAGGCCCGCGCGTGCGACATCATCCAGCCCGACGCGCCCCGCATCGGCGGCATCACCCAGTTCCTGCGGCTGGCCACTCTGGCCGACCAGGCCGGACTGGACCTGGCCCCGCACTTCGCCATGGAGATCCACCTGCACCTGGCCGCCGCCTACCCGCGCGAGCCCTGGGTGGAGCACTTCGACTGGCTCGACCCGCTCTTCAACGAGCGCCTCGAGACCAAGGGCGGGCGCATGCTGGTCCCGAACCGTCCGGGGCTTGGTGTGACCTTCAGCGACCAGGCGCGCGCGTGGACCACGGACACCGTGGAGTTCGGCCGCGCGTAGGTTCGCGGGGTACCCCGCCCGGACGTGAAAGCATCGAGTCCATGAGTCGAAACCTGACGGCCACCCTGGTCGCCGCGCTGCGCGCCGATATCGTCGATGGCAAGATCGCCCCCGGCGACAAGCTGCCCAGCGAGAGTTCGCTGATTGCCGAGCACGGCGTCAGCCGGACCGTGGTGCGCGAAGCGATCACACGCCTGCAGGCCGAGGGACTGGTGCATACCCGGCGCGGGGCCGGCAGCTACGCGCTGACCCCGCCCACAGAGGGCGTGGGCGGCGGATCCGTCAGGCCGGTCCGGACACTCCAGGAGCGCGCGGCGCTACTGGAGTACCGGGCTGGCTTGGAGACCGAGGCGGCCGCGCTGGCTGCCCTGCGTCGCCGCCCGGAACACTTGGCCGCGCTGCAGTCCAGCCTCGCGTCCTTCGAGGACGCCGCGGGCAGCCCGGCGGACATGCTCGCGAGCGACTTCGACTTCCACCTCACCGTTGCGCGCGCCAGCGGCAACGCGTTCTTCGTCGACGCCGTCGAGGCGCTGGGCCCTGCCATGATCTCCATGCCGCGCGGGCGCCTCGAGGCGGACGACCACCCGGGCGCCCGCGCGGCCCAGGTCGGCGCCGAGCACGCCGCCGTCGCCGCGGCCCTCGAGTCCGGCGACCCCGTCTCGGCGGCAGCAGCCATGCGCACCCACCTGGTCAACTCGCGGCGGCGCATGGAGGCCGAGGCCGGCGCCACCGCCTGAGCGCGCCGGGACCTCCGTGGAGGACGGGTCTTGCGTGCCACTCCCTGGGCGCGCCGGGACCCCGTGATGAACAGGGCCCGCGTGCCACTCCTTGCGTTCTGCCTTGACCGCGGTCCATGGACCCATCGGCGGCGGCACGCCACTGGCCTAAGCTCGTGGGCGGCGATCCAGCCATCCAACAGCCCCGCCGCGAGGCGGAGGAGCAAGGGAGACGCACGATGAATGCATCCGCTACCGCCCGGAGAAGCGCCTTGGTGATCGGCGGGACCGGGATCTCCGGCCGCGCCCTGGTCCGGGAGCTCGTGGCGCAGGGATGGCAGACCACCAGCCTCTCCCGGCGGCCTGCGCCGACCCAGGACGGCGTCCACGCCGTACTCGCCGATCTCACCGACGCGGGGTCCGTGCAAGCCGCCTTGGCCGGGCTCGATCCGACGCACGTGTTCTTCACGGCGTGGAGCCGCATGCCCACCGAGGCGGAAAACATCACCGTCAACGCCGCCATGGTCCGCAACGTCCTGGACGCGGCCGGCCCCTCCGGGACCCTGCGCCACGTCGCCCTGGTCACCGGCCTCAAGCACTACCTCGGGCCGTTCGAGGCGTACGCGACGGGATCCACGCGCGACACGCCGTTCCACGAGGACGAGCCGCGCCTCGATACGCCCAACTTCTACTACGCCCAGGAAGACGAGTTGTGGGACGCCGCCGGCCGCCACGGATTCGCCTGGAGCGTCCACCGGTCGCACACCATGGTCGGGCACGCGACCGGCAACGCCATGAACCTCGGCCAGACCCTGGCCGCGCAGGCTGCGCTGTGCCGAGCCGAGGGCTTGCCGTTTGTCTTCCCCGGCAACGAGGTGCAGTGGAACGGCATCACCGACATGACGGACAGCGGACTGCTCGCCCGCCAGATGATCTGGGCGGCCTCCGCCCCGGCGCTGCCGAGCCAGGCGTACAACACGGCCAACGGGGACGTGTTCCGCTGGCGTTGGATGTGGCCGCGGATCGCGGAACTGCTCGGCGTCGAACCCGAGGGCTATGCGGGCCGGCCGCGCCCGCTCGGGGAGCAGATGGCGGACAAGTCCGACGCCTGGCGCCGGCTGGCCGAGCGCGAGGGCCTCTCCGAGCCCGACCTCGACCGCGTGGCCTCCTGGTGGCACACGGACAGCGACCTCAATCGTCCCGTCGAGTGCTTCACCGACATGGCCCGCAGCCGCAACGCCGGCTTCACCGAGTACGCGGACACCCTCGCGTCCTTCGCCGGGCTGTTCAAGGAGCTGCGCGGCGCCCGGGTCATCCCCTCCTGACGCGCAAAGGCCCGGATCCCGCACCGGCTGGTGCGGGGTCCGGGCATTCGCCGCGGGGCCGGTCAATGGCCTCAGTGCGCTTGAGCCGTTAGAACCCGTCCCCGGCCTTGACCGCCAGCACGGGGCGGTCCGCCTGCAGCAGGATGCGCTGCGCGTGGGATCCCATGATGAACTTGCCGACCTGCGACCGCTGGCGCAGGCCGATGACGATCAGCGACGCGTTGCGGTCCCGGGCGAGCGTCAGGATCTCCTCGGCGAGGTCGTCGCGGTGGGAGGGCCGCAGGACCTCGAAGGCCACACCGGCCGCCGTCGCGGCCTCGGAGACGCGGGCCAGGTCCTCGGGGCTCGCGACCGACTTGTCCACCATGGCTCCGTCGCGCGCGGAATTGACGATCAGCAGGTCCTCGCCGCGCAGCTTCGCCTCCTCGATGGCCTTGGTCACGGCGGCTTCGCCGACGGGCGTCGGGACGTATCCAACAATGATGCTCATGCGTTTTCCTTAACTCGGTTGGACGGGATGGACGCCTGCCGGCGGCGGCGCAGCGCGGACTGGAGGATCGGAGCCACGGCGACGACCACAAAGACCACCAGCAGCGTTCCGGAGATCGGCCGGGCCAGGAAGCCGAACAGGTCGCCGTCGAGCACCAGCAGCGAGCGGCGCAGGTTGGCCTCCAGCAGCGAGCCGAGGACGAAGGCGAGGACCAGCGGGCCCGGTTCGAAGCCGAACTTCTTCATCAGGTAGCCGACCAGTCCGAAGAAGACCACCAGCGTCACGTCGAACATCGAGTTGTTGATCGTGTAGGCGCCGAGCAGGGTGATGAGAGCCGTGATGGGCGCCAGGATCGCCGCACGGATTCGCAGGATCTTCACGAAGACGCCGACCAGCGGGATGGACATGATCAGGAGCAGGATGTTGCCGATGTACATCGAGTTCACCACGCCCCAGAACAGGTCCGGGTGTTGCTCGACCAGCTGCGGCCCGGGGGTCACGCCCTGGATCAGCAGCGCGCCGAACATCAGCGCCATGGTGGCGTTGGCCGGGATGCCCAGCGTCAGCAGCGGGATGAAGGAGCTGGTGGCCGCGGCGTTGTTGGCCGTTTCCGGTCCCGCGACGCCTTCCACGGCGCCGCGGCCGAAGCGCTCCGGCGTCTTGGACCGCTTCTTTTCCACCGCGTAGGCGGCGAGGGAGGAGATCGTGGCGCCGCCGCCCGGCAGGATGCCGAGGAAGAAGCCGAGCACCGAACCGCGGCCGATCGCCCCGGCGGACTGCTTGAGGTCCGCCTTGGACGGCCAGACGTTGGCGACCTTCGCCGGCGCCTGGGCCGCCCGGTGGCGCTCCTCCAGGTTGTAGAGGATCTCGCCAAGGCCGAAGAGGCCCATGGCCACGGGAACGAAGTCGATGCCGTCGGCGAGGTCGAGGTTGCCGAAGGTGAAGCGCTCGGCGCCGGTGAACACGTCGCGGCCGACAGTCGCCAGCAGCAGCCCGAAGGCCGCGGCGATCAGCGCCTTGGACTTGCTGCCGTTGCTGATGGTGGCCACCAGCAGGATGCCCAAGAGGGCGAGCGCCGCGTATTCGGGCGGTCCGAAGTCCAGCGCGAAGCTGGCGACGAGGGGAGCCAGGAACGTCAGGCCGATGATGCCGACCGTTCCGCCAATGAAGGAGCCGATGGCGGCGATGCCGAGCGCGGTGCCGGCCCGGCCCTGTTTGGCGAGCATGTAGCCGTCGAACACGGTGACCACGGAGCTGGCCTCGCCGGGCAGGCGCAGAAGAACCGACGTGATGGTGCCGCCGTACTGCGCGCCGTAGAAGATGCCCGCCAGCATGATGATGGCGGTGACCGGCTCGATCCCGTAGGTCAGCGGCAGCAGGATGGCGATGGTGGCCGCCGGGCCGAGGCCCGGCAGGACGCCGATCAGCATGCCGATGACGACGCCGATCAGGCAGTAGAGGAGGTTGGTGGGGTCCAGAACGACGCCGAAGCCGTCCAAGACCGGTTGGAAGAAGTCCATGGGTTGTGCCTTTCGGTGCCGTTAGAACATGTGGGGAATCGAAGTCCCCAGGCCCAGGATGAAGATGCCGTAGAACGCCGCGACAACGAGCACCGAGTAGAGGACGGCCGAGCGCCAGGTTTCGCCGCCGAGGAACTTCATCCAGATCAGGCTCAACAGCAGGGACGGGATCTCGAACCCGACGACGGGCATCAGCGCCACCAGCCCGACGAGGGTGATGAAGCCGTAGAGCGTCATCAGCGAGAGCCGCGAGAACTTCTCGCCGTCGCCGCCGTGCCGGCCGATCACCAGCTGGCACAGGGACAGGACGGTCACCACGAGGCTCATGATGAACGGCCACATGCCCGGCTGCGGCTGGCTCGGGCTACCGAGGCCGAGCTGCAGCGAAAGCACGATTCCCGTGGCCCCGACGGCGCCGGCCACCAGGGAGGCCGCCGTGTTGGCGATCCCCCCGGCGGTTGGCGGCGCCTCGGATTCCCACAGCTCGGCGAGCTGTTCCGGCGTCAGGTCCGGCTCGAGTGCCGGATCCGGTCCGGCCGCGGCCGACTCGGGCACGTCCGGCACCGAGTGTGCGGACGCCGTGGCGGCGTCGTCGCCGTCGTGGGCCTGGACGTTGCCGGGAACGGTCCCGCCGGTCCTGTGCTCGCTCTGCTTCATGGGAAGAATCTCCTGCTGCTGTGGTTGTTACTCGGACTTCAGCGAGATGCCGTATTCCTCGGTCAGCGACTTGTACGTCTCCGCCAGTTCGGTCCACTCCGCGACGACTTCCTCGCCGGAGATCTCCTTCGGCGTGAGCAGGTTCGTCTCGTTGAACTTCTGGTACTGCTCCGTCTTGAAGGTGGCTTCGAAGGCCGTCTTCAGGCGGGCCTTGACGTCCTCCGGGGTGCCCTTCGGCGCAACCACGGCGCGGTACTGCGAGACGGGGATGTCGTAGCCCTCCTCGGTCGCGGTCGGGACCTCGGGCAGGTACTGGTTGCGCTCGGTGGAGAAGACAACGATGGGCACAAGCTTGCCGGCGTCGATCTGCGCCTTGGCCTCGCCCATCTGGACGGTGGCGAGCTGGACCTGGTTGCCCAGGGCCGCGGTGACCGCCGGTGCGCCGGAGTCGAACGGGACCTCGGTGCCGTCGATCTCGGCCTGCTTGAGTAGCAGGGCCTGGGCCAGCTGCGATCCGGTGCCGACGCCGGTGGTTCCGAAGGACAGGCCCTTGGCCGCCTTCAGGTCGTCGATGGTCTTGAGCCCGGTCTCCGGGTTGGCGACCAGGACGTAGTCGTCCTGGGACAGGCCGACGATGACGTCGACGTCGTCCAGGGAGACGGCGTCCGCCTCTCCGACGGCGAGCGGCGTGATGGTGATCAGCGACGCGTTCAGGGTGGCGAGCTCGTAGCCGTCGGCCGGCTTGGACTCGACCTCCTTCATGGCCAGCGCGCCGTTGGCGCCCGGCTTGTTGACGACCGGCATGGCGACGCCGAGGTCCTGGGAGGCCCCCTCGGACAGGGCGCGGGCGATCAGGTCGGTGGAGCCACCGGGCGCGGCACCGACGGTGACGTTGATGGGCTTGGACGGGAACTCTTCGGACGCGGCCGAGCCGCCGCCCACGTTGCCGCCGCATGCGGTGAGTGCGAGCAGCGTCGATGCTGCCGTGACGCCCAGGACGGCCCTGCGGGTCGGGAAGAACTTCATGGGTGGCTCCTTGTTTTCTGATGGCTGTTGGGCGGATGGATCGCCGCGCATTCGATGCGTGTGAACGGGATCACTCCTGTCCGCCTAGGAGAGCCTAGAAAAGACTATGATGCATGTCCAAGCCCTTTACTGCATTGAGTGATACTCGAAAGGCATCATGTTTACGTTGGATCAAGCGAGAAGCTTCATCGCCGTCGCGGAGCAACTCCACTTTGGCCGGGCGGCCGAAATCCTCAACATGACCCAGCCGCCGCTGAGCCGCCAGATCCAGAAGCTGGAGCGCACCATCGGCGTCGAACTGCTGGAGCGCGACAACAGGAAGGTCTCGCTGACGGCCGCCGGCAAGGCCTTCCTGGTGGAGGCGCGGAAGCTGGTGGTCTCGGCGGACCGGGCGCCACTCACTGCGCAGCGGATCGCCGCCGGCCGCGCGGGAGTCCTGCGGATCGGCTTCACGGCCGCCTCCGGCTTCAGCCTGCTGGGGCCGCTGCTGTCCGAAATCGCCACGGGCCTTCCCGACGTCGACGTGGACCTGCAGGAACTCGTGACAAGCGAGCAGGTGCAGGCCCTGCAGGAGGGCGACCTGGACCTGGGCCTCGCCCGGCCGCCCTTCGACACCGATGTCCTGGACTCGCACCTCCTGCTCTCCGAAAACCTCAGGCTCGCGGTGCCCACGGGGCATCCGCTGGACCGCCTGACCCGGCCCGTTTCCGCCGCGGACCTCAAGGACGTGCCCCTGATCATGCACTCCCCCACCAAGGCCCGGTACTTCTACGACCTCGCCGTCCGCCAGGTTCCCATCGAGCACCGCAACGTGGTCCACACCGTCAGCCAGATCCTGACCATGGTGGCGCTGGTGGCGGCGGGCCGCGGCGTGGCGTTCGTCCCGGAGTCGGCACGGATGCTCGCAATCGACGGCGTCTCCTTCCTGCATCTGGCCGGCATCGAGACGGACATCGTGGAGTTGCACGCCATCTGGAGCCGCGAGTCCCGCAATCCCGCCCTGAAGCGGCTGCTGGAAGTGGTCCGGGTCAGCGCGGCGTGAGGCGCGGCACCGCCGGGCGCCCGCGGCGGTGCCGGAGCTCCATGCCCAAGGGGTATCAATCCATACAAAAGAGGGCTTGGACAGGCATCAAGCACTCTCCCTACTGTGGGACACGAAGCACCATTCGCCCCGCCGCCCGCGGCACCATTGCAAAGGAAGATGCACCGTGGCTCAGTACACCCCCCAGGAACTCGCCGACAAGCTCAAGGACGGCCTGCTGTCCTTCCCGGCCACCGCTTTTGATGCCGAGCTGAACATCGACGAGAAGAAGTACCGCGAGCACCTCGCCTGGCAGGCCAGCTACGACGTCGCCGGGCTGTTCGCAGCGGGCGGCACCGGCGAGGGCTTCAGCCTGACCCCGGAGGAATCCGCATCCGTGGTCCGCATGGCCGTCGAGGAAGCCGGCCACAAGGTTCCCGTCCTCGCCTCCGCCGGCGGCACCACCGCCCAGGCCGTGGCCAACGCCAAGGCCGCCGAGGCCGCGGGCGCCGAAGGCATCCTGCTCCTCCCGCCGTACCTGACCGAGTGCGACCAGGCCGGCCTCGCCGCCTACGCCGACGCGGTCGCCAGCGCCACCAAGCTGGGTGTCATCGTCTACAATCGCGCGAACGCACGCTACAACGCCGACACCGTCGCCGGCCTCGCCGACCGCCACGAGAACTTCATCGGGTTCAAGGACGGCGTGGGCGACATCGAGCACAACGTGAAGGTCTACGCGAAGAACGGCGACCGCCTGTTCTACCTCGGCGGACTGCCGACCGCCGAGACCTTCGCCCTGCCGCTGCTGCAGCTGGGCATGAGCACCTACTCGTCCGCCATGTTCAACTTCGTCCCGGAGTTCGCGCTCGATTTCTACCGCGACGTCCGCAACCTGGACCGCGACGCGGTCAACGAGAAACTCAACCGCTTCGTCCTGCCCTACATCGACATCCGCGACCGCGTGAAGGGCTACGGGGTGTCCATCGTCAAGGGCGGCCTGAAGGCCGTGGGACGCGACGCCGGCGGCGTCCGCCCGCCGCTCCAGGACCTCACCGAGCGCGACCTCGCCGACCTCACCGCGCTGATCGACTCCGCCGCCGTGCGTCCCGCCGCGGCCGCGGCAACGCAGGGCGCCTAACCACCCGGCTGCGGCCGTCCGGAATGCCGGGCGGCCGTAGTCTGTTCCACCCAGCAGACCTGCCGGCGAACGCGTCGGCGCCACATAGATATGAAGGAGCACCCCTGATGCCCACGCAGCAGACCACCCTCCGCGGACACTCGATCATCGCCGGTCAGGAAACGCCCGGCACCGGCAAGACGGTCAACGGGTTCAATCCCGCCACCAACGACCTGCTCGAGCCCGCCTACTCGCTGATCGACGCCGACCAGCTGGACGCCGCCACGTCGGCCGCCGAGGAGGCCTTCGAGTCCTTCCGCGCCCTGGACCCGGAAACGCACGCGTCGTTCCTGGAGCGCATCGCGGACAACATCGAGGCCATCGCACCGGAGTTGACTGAGCGCGCCATGGCGGAGACCGGGCTCCCCGAGGCCCGGCTGAACGGCGAGCGCGGCCGCACCACCGGCCAGCTGCGCCTGTTCGCGTCCGTCGTCCGCCAGGGTGACTTCCGCGGCGTCCGGATCGACCCCGCCAAGCCGGAACGCACCCCCATGCCGCGCGCCGACATCCGCCAGCGCAAGGTGCCCCTCGGGCCCGTCGCCGTCTTCGGCGCCAGCAACTTCCCGCTCGCGTTCTCCACAGCCGGCGGGGACACCGCCTCCGCGCTTGCCGCCGGCTGCCCGGTGGTCTTCAAGGCCCACAACGCGCACCCCGGCACCAGCGAGCTCGTCGGACGGGCCATTACCGACGCCGTGCGCGACGCCGGACTTCACCCCGGCGTGTTCTCCCTGATCTACGGTCCGGGCGCGAGCATCGGCCAGGCACTGGTTTCCCACCCGGTGATCCAGGCCGTCGGCTTCACGGGCTCCCGCTCCGGCGGCACGGCCCTGATGTCCACCGCCGCGGCGCGCCCCGTGCCGATCCCTGTGTACGCGGAGATGAGCTCCATCAACCCGGTCTTCATCTTCGAGGGTGCCCTCAAGAACGACGTCGATGCGCTCGCCAAGGCCTATGTTGCCTCCGTGACCGGTTCCTCCGGCCAGCTCTGCACCGCCCCCGGCCTGGTTTTCGTCCCCACCGGCGCGGCCGGCGACGCGTTCGCCGCGGCCGTGAACGGCACCCTGTCCGGCTCCACCGGCCAGACCATGCTCACCAAGAACATGGCGGGCTCGTGGACCAAGGGAGCGGAGGCGCTCGAGGCCCAGGCCGGCGTCGAGGTCGTCGCCCGAGGACAGGAAGGACCCACCGAGAACGCCCCCGCGCCGACCGTGTTCGGTACCGACGTTCCCACGTTCCTCGGCAACGACGTCCTGCACGAGGAGATCTTCGGGGCCGCCTCGCTGGTGGTCCGCTACTCCTCCGCCGAGGACCTGGTCGCCTCCGCCCGCCGCCTCGAGGGGCAGCTCACGGTGACGCTGCACCTGACCGAGGAGGACCAGGCGACGGTCGCCCCGCTGCTGCCGGTGCTCGAAGGCAAGGCGGGGCGCATCCTGGCCAACGGCTGGCCGACGGGCGTCGAGGTGGGCCACGCCATGGTCCACGGCGGCCCGTTCCCCGCCACGTCGGACTCGCGCACCACCTCCGTCGGCACGCTCGCCATCGAGCGCTTCCTGCGCCCGGTCGCGTACCAGGACATCCCCGACGGCCTGCTGCCGCAGCCGCTGCGCAACTCCAACCCGTGGAAGCTCAACCGCCGCATCGACGGAAACCTGACCCTGGCCGGTTCCGAGGGCAACGCATGAGCGGCCAGCCCACGATCGCCGGCGTGGAGGTTGTGCCCGTCGCCGGGCACGACTCCATGCTGCTGAACCTCTCCGGCGCCCACGGTCCGTTCTTCACGCGGAACGTGGTCATCGTGACGGACTCAGACGGGCGCACCGGCCTCGGCGAGGTGCCCGGCGGCGAGAAGATCCGCGCCACCATCGAGGAAGCCGGCGCGCTCGTTTCCGGCCAGCCGGTGGCCCTGTACCGCACGCTGCTGCGCCGCATCGCGGCCGAGTTTGCGGACCGCGATTCCGGCGGGCGCGGCCTGCAGACGTTCGACCTGCGCACCACGGTGCACGCGGTCACCGGCATCGAGTCCGCGCTGCTGGACCTCCAGGGCCAGTTCCTGGGCGTGCCGGTGGCCGAGCTTCTCGGCGACGGCCAGCAGCGCGACGCGGTCCCGATGCTCGGATACCTCTTCTTCGTCGGGGATCCGGATTCCACGGACCTTCCCTACCTTCGCGAGACCGAGGGCGCCGACGATTGGGAGCGGGTCCGCCGCGAGAAGGCCATGACCCCTGAGGCGGTCGTCCGGTTGGCCGAGGCCGCGCAAGCCCGCTACGGTTTCCAGGACTTCAAGCTGAAGGGCGGAGTCCAGGCCGGCGACGTCGAGGTCGATGCCGTGGTGGCGCTCAAGGAGCGCTTCCCGGACGCGCGCATCACGCTGGACCCGAACGGAGGCTGGCTCCTAGAGGAGGCCATCCGCCTGGGCAAGCGCATGCGCGGGGTCGTCGCCTACGCCGAGGATCCCTGCGGCGCGGAGGGCAAGTTCTCCGGCCGCGAGGTGATGGCCGAGTTCCGCCGCGCCACCGGCCTGCAGACGGCGACGAACATGGTCGCCACGGACTGGCGCGAGATGGCTCACGCCGTCCGCACCAACGCCGTGGACATCCCGCTGGCCGATCCGCATTTCTGGACCATGGGCGGGTCCGTCCGCGTGGCCCAGCTGTGCCACGAGTTCGGCCTCACGTGGGGATCGCACTCCAACAACCACTTCGACATCTCGCTGGCGATGTTCACCCAGGTCGGCGCCGCCGCCCCGGGCGAAATCACCGCGCTGGACACGCACTGGATCTGGCAGGACGGCCAGGGCCTGACGGTCGAGCCGCCGCAGATCCGCGACGGCCAGGTCAAGGTGCCCGCCAGGCCGGGCCTCGGCGTCGAACTGGACCGCGAGAAGCTCGCCGCCGCCCACCAGCTCTACCTGGATCACGGACTGGGCGCCCGCGACGATGCGATTGCGATGCAGTACCTCGTCGACGGCTGGGAGTTCGATCCGAAGCGGCCCTGCCTGGTTCGCTAGGGGGACGCGTCCAGCAAGGGACGGGTTCGCCAACGTAGCCGGTCGGCCAACGACTCTGGTTGGCAGGCACAGGATTGGTTGGCAACCACAGCACTGTCCCGTCCCGACCGGGCCGGTCCGCACACGGACCGGCCCGGTTCTGTTTCACCGAGGTTCCGCCGCGGCCGCCGCGGGGCCCCACTACCCCAAGGAGTTCACGGTGGACGGCGTTCTGCTCGGTTTCGGCGTCGTGCTGGTGATTGTGCTGACGGGTCTGGCCGCGGCCGCGTTTGTGCCCTCCCAGGTGACGGCCATGCAGAAGGGCCTGACCCCGGCGGTCTACTACATCACCAACCCGGCGCTGATGTTCATGCTGCTGGCGGAGACGGACCTGGGTGCCGTCGTCGGCGTCTACACGCCGATCGCGCTGATCACCGCCGCGGTCGGAGGCGGTGTCTACGCGCTCGTCAGCGGTCCGCTGCTTAGGCGGAAGGCCTCGCAGACCGCCGTCGGCGCCATGGCCTCCTCCTATGTCAACGCGGGAAACATCGGACTGCCCATCGCGCTGTACGCGGTAGGCAGCTCCGCGCCGGTCGTGGCCGTCCTCCTGGCCCAACTGCTGGTCATCGCACCCGTGTACCTGGCGATCTTCGCCTGGTGCACCCGCCAGCCCGCCGGCGGCGACGGCGCGCCGGCCGCCCCGCCCCTTTGGAGCACCGTGCTGCGGTCCATCGCGAACCCGGTGACCGTGGCGACCGCGGCAGGCGCCGCGATGTCCCTCACCGGCTGGCACCTTCCGGACGTGGTCTGGACCCCGATCGAGATGATGGGCAACGCGTCCATAGCCATGCTGCTGCTCCTGTTCGGCATGAGCCTGTACGGGCAGAAGCCGTTCACCGAGCGGGGCAGCCGCCCCGATCTGGTCCTCGGCACCGTGGTCAAGCTGGCGGTGATGCCCCTGGTGGCGTGGGTCGCGGGCCGCTTTGTCTTCGGCGTCGAGGGCATCCACCTCCTGGGCGTGGTGGTCATGGCGGCGCTGCCGACCGCCCAAAATGTGTTCCTGTTCTCCAGCCAGTTCCGCATGCCCTCCACCCTGGCGCGGGACATCATCTTCATCAGCTCGATCCTCTCCCTACCGGTGATCGCGCTGGCCGCGCTCCTGTTGGAGTAGGCCGGTGCCGGCGCGGGCCGGACGCCGGCGCGCCCCACGGGGCTATGCGGTGCCCATGGCGCGCCCGGCAGCGGCGAGCGAACCTGCCCGTTCGAGCACCGCCCGGCGCGTGTCCTCGCCGACCAGATCCGCGTTGATGGCCGCGCCGGCCATCAGCCCGGCGGCCGCGGACGCGATGACCTGGGCCGCGGGGTTGGCCACGTTTCCCGCCGCGTAGACACCCGGTACCGTGGTGGCCCCCATCGGATCCACCGCGATCGACGTACCCATGGACACCTCGCCCTGCCGCACCTCGACCGTGTCGACGCCCAGCGGCTCCAGGAAGCCGTCCCGGACCTCCACCCGGGAAAACACGGCGACCGCCTCCCGCGCGACCACCTCTCCCGACGCCAGCGCGACGCCGGTGAGCCTGTCGCCCTCGGCCTCGATCGCCACGACCTCCCCCGGAACCACCCGGATGCCGCGCGCCTCAAGCTGCTCCGCCGACGCCGCGTCGGGCGATTCGGCGGTGTGCAGGAAGAGAACGACGTCGTCCGTCCACTGTCGCCACAAGAGGGCCTGGTGCACGGCGGCCGTGATGTGTGTGGCAACGATTCCCAACGGCCTGTCGCGGACTTCCCACCCGTGGCAGTAGGGGCAGTGCAGCACGTCGCGGCCCCACCGTTCCGGCAGACCGGCTATCGCGGGCCGGCGGTCGACGACGCCGGAGGCGATCAGCACGCGCCGGGCGCGAACAGTGACTTCGTGGTCGATCTCGAGGGCAAACGCCGCGTCCCCGTCGCGCCGCGCCGCAGTCACTTCGCCGGTGCGGAACCGCGCGCCATAGGCTTCCGCGTCCCGGCGGCCCGCCGCGACGAGCTCCAGCGGGGAGATGCCCTCCAGACCGAGGTAGTTGTGCACGTGCCCCGCCGGGGCGTTCCTCGGGCTGCCGGCATCGACCACCAGCACCGATCGGCGAGCGCGCGCGAGCGCCAGCGCGCCGGAGAGGCCCGCGGCTCCCCCTCCCACCACCACGACGTCGTACTCCTCGATGCCCCTCGCCGCCCCGCCTCCTTCCGTTTCGTCTTGCGGCGTCGTGTCCTGTGCCGTGGCGTCCTGCTCCGCCGCCTTCTCCACTACAGCCTTCTCCGCTGACGTCTTCCCAACCATGGTTCTCCGCTTCCGTTCGGTGGCCGCCGTCCGGCGGCCAGGGGTTCAGCCACCCGTCCCCTTCAGCGTGGCCTCGGGATTCGCAATCGGCAACGATTCTTGCCAATCGGCAAAAGCACCGCCGGATCGACCCCCTCGCCGGCGCCCGCCGGGCAGGATTCCGCGGGGCGGCGCCGGATCGACACGGGAACGTGTCCCGAACGTCGCCCGACCGTGTCCGGAATGATCTGGGCCACCCGGTAGTTTGAATTGGGTACGGAGCCTCGGCCATGCCGCCGGCGCCGTACTTCCCCAACCACCACGGTGCCCGCCCCGGCCGTTGTCGAAAGGAAATGACGTGCCCCTCATTGGAACCTCGGAGCTCGAGATCTTCCCGCTGGCCCTCGGGGCCAACACCTTCGGCTGGACGTCTGACGCGGCCGAATCGCACGAGGTGCTGGACGCCTTCACGGCCGATGGCGGCAACCTCATCGACACGGCCGACGGCTACTCCGCCTGGTTCCCCGGCAACAGCGGCGGGGAATCGGAAGCCATCATCGGGTCTTGGCTGGCGTCCCGCGACGCGCGAGACGACGTGGTGATCGCCAGCAAGGTCGGCACCCATCCCGAGTTCGGCGGGCTGGCCGCGCCGAACGTGGCGGCGGCAGCGGACGCCTCGCTGGGACGGCTCGGAATCGACACCATCGACCTCTATTACGCGCACTTCGACGATCCCGAGACCCCGCTGGCGGACACGGTCGGGGCGTTCGGCCGACTGGTTGCCGCCGGGAAGGTCAGGCATGTGGGCCTGTCCAACTACTCCCCCGAGCGCGTCCGCGAGTGGATGGCGCTCTCCGACGAGCTGGGCGTGCCGCGTCCGGTCGCCCTCCAGCCCCGCTACAACCTGGTTGCCCGCCAGCCCTACGAGTCCGCCTACGCCGCCCTTGCCGCCGAGTTCAACCTCTCGGTCATGCCCTACTCCGCGCTCGCCTCGGGCTTCCTGACCGGGAAATACCGGACCCCGGAGGACTTCAGCGGCGTCGCGCGCCAGCAGGGCGTGGAGAAGCACTTCTCCGACGCCGGGTTGGGGATCGTGGACGAACTGCAGCGTATCGGCGCGCGCCACGGAGAAGAGCCGGCGACCATCGCGCTGGCGTGGCTGCGTTCGCGTCCGGAGATTGTTGCGCCGATCGCCAGCGCTCGGGTCGTCGCGCAGCTCGGTTCCCTGTTGGCCTCCGCCCGGCTGGTGCTCTCCACCGAGGACGTCCGCGCGCTGAACGAGATTTCGGCCCCGCTGGCGGAGCTCAACTAACGGCGGAACCGAACCGACGGCGGAGCCGAACCCGCGCAGGCGGTGGCCACAGATCGACGTCCTGCGTCGCCTACCGGTCCGCGTCCAGTCTCCGGGCGCCGGGCCCGGGCGCCACATGGAAGATGTCCGGCGCCGCATAGCCGGCCGCCGCGAATTCGGCGCGGACCCGATCGGCGACCTCCTCGGCATCGGAGGAGCGGACGAGGGCTATCGCCGAACCGCCGAACCCGCCGCCGGTCATGCGCGCGCCCAGCGCGCCCGCCGCCAGGGCCGTGTCCACCGCGAGGTCCAGTTCCGCACAGGAGATCTCGAAGTCGTCGCGCATGGACGCGTGGCTCGCCGTGAGGTGCTCCCCGATCGACGCTGGACCGGTTTCCTCGAGCAGCCGCACCGTCTCCAACACCCGCTGGTTCTCGGTCACGATGTGGCGCACGCGGTGGAACGTCACGTAGTCCAGTGTCCTGCCGGCTTCGTCGAGACGCGACGGCGGAACGTCGCGGAGCGCCGTCACCCCCAGCGCCTCGGCGCCCTTCGTGCAGGCGGCAACAAGTCCCTTGTAGCCGCCCGTGTCGTGCGCGTGGCTCACCCTGGTGTCGACGACCAGGATCGCCAGCGCGTCCGATGCAAGCGGCAGCGAAACCTGCCTGGCCTCGCGGCTGCGGCAGTCCAGGAACAACGCGTGGTCGGCCGTTCCGAGCAGGGCGGCCGACTGGTCCAGGATCCCGGTCGGCGCCCCCACAAAGTCGTTCTCGGCCTGGCGGCACAAAAGCACCAGTTCCTGCCGGCCCACGCCGGCGCCAACGAGTTCGTCGATCGCCAGCGCCACGGCACACTCGATGGCCGCGGAGGAGGAAAGTCCGGCACCGATGGGCACGTCCGAGTCCAGCAGCACGTCGAACGCCGGAACGTCCACGCCACGCTCCTGGAACGCCCACACAACGCCGGCGATGTAGCGCGCCCACGGCTCGACGGCGTCCCGCGCGAGGCCCTCCAGCGACACCTCCACAACGTCATCCCGCGCCGGCGCCGGCCTTCCGGGCGCTGAGCGCGCCCCAGGCCTGCTCTGGCTCTGGACGCTCGCCATCCGCAGGGTCCTGGCCACCGCCTCCGGCCGCAGCCGCACGGCCACCCGGGCGCTGCGGTCGATGGCGAAGGGAAGGACGTACCCCTCGTTGTAGTCCGTGTGCTCCCCGATGAGGTTGACGCGGCCAGGGGCCGCCCAGATTCCGTCCGGCGCCTCGCCGTAGAGCGCGGCGAACGCGTCGGCGAGCTCGGCGCCGTCGTTCCGTGTGGCTCCCTTGGCTTCCTGCGTGCTCATGCCCCTCCTCCAATGCGCGCGGCGGCCTCCCGCAGGCGGGCGGCGGTTGACTCCGGGGTCACGTCCCCGATGAACGCTCCCATGGCCGCCTCCGACCCTGCAAGGTATTTCAGCTTGTTCTTCGCGCGGCGCGGGGACGTGAGTTGCAGGTGGAGACGGACCTCCGCCCGGTCCGGGTGGCGCGTGGGGGCCTGGAACCAGGCGGCGATGTACGGAGTCGGCGTGTCGTAGAGGGCGTCCACGGTCTGGAGGAGGCGCAGGTAAACGTCCGCCAGCTCGGCGCGTTCGTCCGCCGTCAGCTCGGCGAGGCCGCCAACGTGGCGGTGCGGGACCACGTGGGCCTCGATCGGCATTCTCGCGGCGAACGGCACCAGGACCGTCCAGTGCCGCCCGCGTTCCACGATCCGCTCGCCCGCGGCCACCTCAAAGTCCAGGACGTCGCCCATCAGGTTCCGGCCGGTCCGTGCCCGGTGCGCCGTGGCCTGCGCCAGGTGCGTCAGGGTGCGGGCCGGCACGTACGGGTACGCATAGATCTGGCCGTGCGGGTGGTGCAGCGTGACGCCGATGTCGGCGCCGCGGTTCTCGAACGCGAAGACCTGTTCCACGCCGGGCAGCGCCGAGAGGTCCGCGGTCCGCTGGGCCCACGCGTCCACGACGGTGCGCGCCCTCGCCGGTCCGAGGTCGCCGAAAGAATCCGTGTGCCCTGCGCCGAAGGCGATCACCTCGCAGCGACCGTGCGCCGGGGCGACCGCGCCAAGGTCGGGCTCCGGCAGCGCGTCCAGCTGTCGCGGCCCGAAGGACGGGAAGCGGTTCTCGAACACCACCACGTCGTAGTCCGGCGCCGGGACCTCCGTCAGGTGCCCGGCGTCGGTGGGGCAGAGCGGGCACTCGTCGGCCGGCGGGAGGTGGGTCCTGGTTTGCCGGTGCGCGGCGAAGGACACCCACTCCCCCGTCAGCGGGTCGAAGCGCAACTCGGAAGCCGCGGGGCGGTCCGGTAGGTCGCGCGCATCGACTGGCCCGTGGAATACTGCCGGGCCGCCGGCGGATGGTTCGTGGGACCCGACGGGACGTGTGCCGGCGTCGATTGTGCCGGCGTCGAAGAAGTACAGCAGTTCCCTGCCGTCGGCCATGGACGCGCGCAAGGGCACCGGCAAACCGTCGGCCCCGCGCGTCCCCGTCGCCCCGGCGGCCCCGCTCGCTCCGGGCCACCGGCCCGATCCGGGTGCCGCGGAGGCGGCGGCCACTCTGGCATCGATTTCCGACGTCGCCGATGGGCGATCCGCGGTGCTCATGGCGCCACCACTTCCTGGTCGTGTGCCGGATCCTGGTCGTGTGCCGGATCCTGGCCCTGTGTGGAGCGCTGGTCGTGTGCCGCGGTCTGGTCGTGTGCTCCGTCATGGGCCCGCGCCACGTCCGCGCCCCGCGACTCGTCCCCTAGCCGGGGCGCCTCCTCGATCCGCAGCAGCATGGCGCGCTCGGGGTTCAGGGCCGGGAGCGGAATGCCGATCGTGGCCAGGTGCCGGCCGGTCGCGACGATGCCTTCCCGCCCCTCGCCCCCGGACGTCGTGCGCAGCCACGCGGGGTCCACACGGTGCCCAAACGTCCCGGGTTCGTTGCCGGGGACGATGCCGCGGACGCGGTACGTCCGCTCCGGATCGAGCCCCGGAAGCGCGACGGACCCGGGGGCCTCGTCGTCCGGCGTCGCCAGCGAGACGAACGCGAGAAGCGCCTCGGAGCGGTCGGGGGACACCGTCCCGTAGAGCGAGTGGGCCGGCTCGGAGAGGTCCGCCCGCACGGCCGTGCCCGAGTGCAGCAGCGCCCTGTGTTCCTTGTACAGGCCCACCAGCTCGCGCAGCGTCTCCCGTTCGGCGCCGACCGCCTCCCGGATGTCCCATTCCATGCCGAAGTGCCCGAACAGGGCGGTGATGCCGCGGAAGGCCAGCGCGTGGGTGCGGCCGGACGTGTGGGCCGTGTCCGGGCCGATGTGCTGGCCGACCAGCTCCGGGGGCAGCACGCGCTGGGTCCACTCCTGGATGGTCTGGCGGGCCAGCGCGTCGTTGGAGTCGGAGGCCCACACACGATCCGCGTGCTCAAGGACCCCCAGGTCGACGCGGCCTCCGCCGGAGGAGCAGGATTCGATCTCCAGGCCGGGGTGCCGGTCGCGCAGCTCGTCCATCAGCCGGTAGGCGGCCAGCGTCTGGGTGTGCTGGGAAGGGCGGCCATCGGAGGCCATGTCCGTGAGGTCGCGGTTCTGGTCCCACTTCAGGAAGGAGATTGGTTCCCCCGCGTCGCGGCAGTCGGACAACACGGTGTCGAGGGAGTCGAGGATGTGCCGGTAGGCGTCGGGATTCGTCAGGTCGACGACGTGCTGGTGCCGCCACGTCGGCGCCAGGGCGTCCCGCCTGGCGCGGCACAGCCACTCCGGGTGGTTGCGGGCCAGATCGGAATCGGGATTGGCCATCTCCGGCTCCACCCACAGCCCGAACTCCATGCCGCGCGAGCGCACGTGGGACACCAGCGGCAGCAATCCGTCGGGCCACGCGTCCGCCGAGACCCGCCAGTCGCCAAGGCCGGTGGTGTCGTCGCGCCGGGAACCGAACCAGCCGTCGTCGAGCACAAACCGCTCGACGCCGATCTCGGCCGCCGAGTCTGCGAGCTCCTGCAGGACGCCCAGATCGTGGTCGAAGTAGACGGCCTCCCAGGTGTTGAGCACCACGGGGCGCGGTCGCGAGGGGTGGTTCGGCCGGGCGCGCACATGGCGGTGGAAACGTTCGGTGACCCCGTCGAGGCCGTCCGCCGAGTACGCCAGGTAGAGCCACGGCGTCGTGTGGCTCTCCCCCGGCGCCAGGGTCAGCTCCCGCGGCCCGAACAGCTCGCCGGCGCCGAGCATGCGCGACGGCGTGGAGGCGCGTTCCGCGAACAGCGTGGAGTTTCCGCTCCATCCGAAGTGGGCCGCCCAGACCTCGCCCCTCCGGTTGCCGAAGCCTGCGGTCCCTGCGGCGAGCAGCAGCGGGGAATCGTGCCCGGTGCGGCCGTGGCGGCCGTTCCGCGTCCACGTCCCGAGGTTGAACGGCGCCCGCTGGGGGTGGCGCTCGCGGGTCCACCGTCCGGCGAGGTCGAGCAGTTCGGTGGCCTGCGGTCCCACGGGCAGCGCCAGTGTCAGGCCTTGGACCTCGTAGGGGGTGTCCCCGTCGTTGGCCAGGGTGTGGGCCATGCGCAGCAGCCCGCCTTCGAGCAGCTCGAAGCGGGTCGAGAGCGTCAGCCGGGCGTCGGCGTCGGATGCCCTGAGCGTCAGGGCGCTGGCCTCCGGGATGGCCTCGGCGTCGGCGAAGCGCGGCGACGTGTCCCGGCCCTCGCGGTGCCCGGAGAGCAGCGGCGTGCCGGAGAACCCTTCCGCGGCGGCCGGCCACAGCGGGTGGGCCGCGGGCGTGTCGTAGCCGGAATGCACCACCGGGCCCGCCGCAACGGACGCCGGAAGCGGCCCGGGGTCGGCGCCGAAGTGCACAACCGCGGGCGCTCCGGACGTTTCCACGATCAGGGCGACGCCGTTTCCGGCCAGGCGGACAAGGCTCATGGGGTCTCCAAACGTGGGAAGTGGTTACCGGGCGCGGCGCCGGCGTCGGCGACCGGGACGGCATCGTTGACGGGGAATTCGATGCCCGGGCTGCCGTCAACGACCGAGATGTCGAGCACCAGTTCGGCCTCGGTGGCGAGGAAAGCGTCCGCAGCCGGAACGTCCACGCCGCAGGACCTGCTCCCCAGGCCGTGCTGTCCGGCGTCGATGCCCAGGTGCCAGGCCGACGGCTCGGGCAGCTCGCAGGGGTGCCGGGCAGCGTCGAGTTCGTTCTGGCTCCACGGGCTCAGCGTGAATCCGGTGTCCTCGGGCCCGGAGACGACGTCGATGCGCAGCACCCGCCCGTCGCAGAGTCCCAGTTCCAACCGGCGCAGCCCGGCCCGCCGGCCGTTGGCCTGCGGCATGGGGTAGTCCGTGTGGAGGTCGTCCGGCGCGGCGGTGTGCCGTCCGAACCGTTGGGCCTTCGCCGAATCGGAGTAGCCTTCGCCGGGACCGAGCCCCAGCCAGCGGACCGTGTCCGGCGTGTCGGCGAGCGCGTCCCGGGAGAGGGCAAAGTCGAGGCCCAGGCGGGCCAGGGGGAAACCATAGTCCTGCAGCGCGGCGGCGCGGGCGCGGAGCCGGAGGGCCGCGGGAGCGCCGAGTGCGCCCGCCGGCGCGGCCGTCCAGGCCTGTTGGACGCGGAACCCGGTGGGGAGTGCGGGTGGCGCGTAGCGGTACTCCGCGCGCACCGCGCCCCGTTCCCGCTCGAGGGACACGGTGCGCCGCTGGAGCAGGTGCAGGCCGGCGTCCTTCCATCGTTGCGCGATGGCGACGACGGGGCCCGGTTCGGTGCCGGCGTAGGCGTCCCAGTCGAAGTCCTCGGGCACGGACGGGTCGGTCGCGGGCACGTGGCGCATGTCCCGGGTCGGTTCGATGGTGCCGGTGTCGTTGTCCGTGGGGGCGCGGTAGGCGCCGAGTTCCGGCCCGGTGAGGCCAACTCCGTCCAGCGAGCGGAGGAGCCCGTCGGGCCCGAAGACCGCACCATCCGGCAATTCTCCGGAGGGGGCGTGGACCCGCTCGTCCCGAGCGGCGCCGACCCCGGGCAGCGCCTCCGCTTCGGACACACTTCCGACACTGCCCACGGCCCCGACATCCTGGCCCCAGGCGAGGACGTGTCCGGCCTTGGCCCACGGGGTCGCCCGCGCGAGCATCGCCTCGATCGTGACCGTCGCGCCGGCGTTGGCATTCAACGCCCGGAGGGCCTCGGCGGGCAGGCTCGCGGTCGCGCTGTGGCGTGGCGGCACGGTCTCGACGCCCATCTCTCCGGACGCCACCGCGAGGCCGTCCGCGTTGTGGACCGTCCAGCCGAAGGCGAGAGCCGCGGTGTCGGCGAAATCCTGCCGGTTGGCAATGGCGACGGTCCCGGCCGCGGCGTCCGGCGATAGCCGCACCGGTTCGATGACCTTGGCGTATTCGGCGAGGCCCGGTCCGGGTGTGCCGTCGGCGAAGACCAGCCCGTCGAGCACGAAGTTCCCGTCGTGGATCGGTTCGGCGAAGTCGCCGCCGTAGGCGTGGACGGGTTCCCCCTCCGGGGTCCGGGCCAGGATCCCGTGGTCCTTCCACTCCCAGACGAAGCCGCCGGCCGCGCGTGGATTCTCGTCGAAAAGGGCCTCGTAGTCGGAGATCCCGCCTGGCCCGTTGCCCATGGCGTGCACGTATTCGCACAACACGTACGGCTGCCCGGCGATCCGGGCCGAGCCCGCGGCGGACGCCGACGGCACGGCCTCCGCGCGCAGGATCGAGGCCGATTCCGGGGGCGTCGCGTACATGCGGGAGTAGACGTCCGTGTAGGCCGCGTCGTGGTCGCCCTCGTAGTGGACGGGCCGCATGGGATCGTGTTCGCGGACCCAGTCGGCCATGGCCGCGAGGTTGGCCCCCGTTCCCGACTCGTTGCCGAGGGACCAGAGCACCACGCTGGCGTGGTTGGAGTCCCTGCGCCAGGTGCGCTCGATGCGGTCGAGGTACGCGTCCCGCCACGCCGGATCGTCCGAGGGGTTCCGGGCCCAGTCCTGCACCACAAAGCCGTGGGTCTCGAGGTCGCACTCGTCGATCAGCCAGAAGCCCAGCTCGTCCGCGAGGTCCAGCAGGTGGTGGTTCGGCGGATAGTGGCTGGTGCGGATGGCGTTGATGTTGTTGCGCTTCATCAGCAGCAGTTCGTTGCGGGTGAACTCCTCGGTGACGGCGCGACCGGCGCGGGGGTCGAACTCGTGGCGGTTCACGCCCTTGAGCCGCACGGGGCGGCCGTTGACGGTCAGCACTCCGTCCTCGATCGCCACACGGCGGAATCCCAGCCGCAGCGAGACGGTCTCCCCCGGCGCGGACAACTCCGCGGCGTAGAGTCTCGGCGTCTCGGCGGTCCAACCCTGCACGGCCCCAACGGGAACGACGGCGCGGGCCGGCCCTCCGGCGTCGGGCACGTCCAGCGTGTGTTCGATGCCCAGCTCCGGGATCCGGAGGACCAGGGGGTGCGCGTCGGCGGGCGCGTCCGCCTCGAGCGTGAGCGTGCCGGCGCCGTCGTCGTAGTCGGCAACGACCCGCGCGTCGGTGATGCCCCGGCGCGGCTGGCCAACGAGGCGGACGTCCCGGAAAATGCCGGGGAGCCACCACTGGTCCTGGTCTTCCAGATAGCTGGCGGCCGAGAACTGGTGGACGCGCACGACGAGGCGGTTGGGGCCGTCGGCGCGCAGCGCGGCGGTGGCGTCGAACTCGTGGGTGAGCCGGCTGCCGGCCGCGTGCCCCAGCTCGGTGCCGTTGAGCCAGACCTTGAAGACGGATTCCACGCCCTCGAAGCGCAGCAGGACGCGGTCCATGACGCTGCGCGCGTCGTCGTCGAACCCGAGCCCGGCGAGCGTGAACTCGCGCAGGTGGTCCCCCGTCCCGTTGGCGTCGGGGACGAACGGCGGATCGACCGGGAACGGGTAGACCACGTTCGTGTACCAGGGGCTGCCGAAACGGTTGGTCCGCCCGGTGACAAGCGGGCCGTTGGACTCGTCGAGGACCCAGTGGCCCGGGACCGCCGTCGTGTCCGGGAACTCGGCCCCGTCGCCTGCGGGATCGGCGTGCGCCGCGGCGACGCTGGGGGCGAAGCAGAACCCCCACCGGCCGGCCAGTGACGCCTCCGGGCGGTCCGACGCGAGGTGGGCCCGGGCCGGCAGGGCGCCGGCACCCGGCGACGGGTCCAGGTGGTACGGGAGCGCCGTGGGCGCGGCGCGCTCCGCGGGGACGGGCGTGCGGGCTTCGGTGGCGGTGCTGGAGTCCATGGTTGTCCTACTTGTTGGAGCCGAGGGTCAGACCGGCGACGAAGTGCTTCTGCAGGGCAATGAAGATGACGACGGTGGGCAGGGCGATCATCACGGCGCCGGCCGCGACCAGGTTGTTGTCCGTGAAGAACGCGCCCTTCAGGTTGTTCAGCGCGCTGGTGACGGGCATCGCGTCGCCGTCGCGCAGCAACACCAGGGCCCAGAAGAAGTCGTTGTAGATCCAGGCGAACTGGAGGGTGGCGAGGGCGGCGAGCGCGGGCCGGGTCAGCGGCAGGATGATCTGGTAGAACTGCCGCCAGACGCCGGCACCGTCGACCTGGGCGGCCTCGCCGAGCTCCGGCGGCAGCGCCTTCATGAAGTTGCTGAGCACAAAGACGCAGAAGCCCATCTGGAACGCCACATTGATCAGGACCACGCCGAGCTGGGTGTTGTAGAGGCCCACGGACAGGAACATTCGGTAGAGCGGTGTGATGATGACCTGCTGCGGGAGCAGGTTGGCGGCGGTGAAGAACATCAGCAGCGGGATGTTGAGCGCGAAGCTGAAGCGGGCCAGCACAAACGCCGCCATTGAGGAGAGGAAGAGCACCAGCACGACGGCGGGGATCGCGATCAGCAGCGAGTTCACGAAGTACTTCGGAAGCTCGGCCTGGGTCCACGCGGTGACGTAGTTGTCGAAGTTGAGCGTGTCCGGCAGCGAGACGTAGCCCTTGACCGCGGTCTCCGAGTATGGCCGGAGCGAGGTGTAGACCGCCCAGACCAGCGGGGTGAGCCAGAAGAGCGCCCAGACGGCGAGGCTGACGTGGAGGATGACGCGCCCCGGCCGGACCCCGGCCTTGCGGCGCGGTTCCTGCGGTTCGGTGGTGCCCGTGGCGCGGTCGGCGCGGAGGGGTGTGGAGAGGGCCATCAGCGGTCTTCCTTTCGGAAGGTCTGGACGAGGTAGGTGATGATGAAGGCCAGCGAGATGACCAGCAGGATGACGGCGATCGCGGACCCGAAGCCAATGCGGCTGGCCTCGCCGATGATGTTGTTGGTGATCAGGACGGACAGCAGTTCCAGCCCGTTCGTGCCCTTGTTGATGATGTAGACGATGTCGAAGGCGCGCAGCCCCTCGATCACGGTGACCACCAGCACCACCACGTTGATGGGCTTGAGGGTCGGGAAGACCACGCGGAAGAACGTCTGCGCCTGGTTGGCGCCGTCGATCGCGGCGGCCTCCTTGATGGAGGGGTCCACGCCCTTGAGGCCCGCCAGGTAGAGGACCATGATGTAGCCGACGTGCCGCCAGCCGGCGGCCACGAGGACGGCCCACAGGTTGATGTCCGGGTCGCCGAGCCAGTTCACCTGGGCGCCCGTGAGCTGGTTGATCAGGCCCTGGTCCTGCGAGTACAGCAGGGTCCAGATGAAGCCGACGAGCGCCAGCGAGAGCACAACCGGCAGGTAGAAGATGCTCTGGTAGAACCGCGTCGCCCGAATGTTCTTGTCCAGCAGGACGGCCAGGAACAGGCCGAGCGGGGTGGCGACGAGGCCGAGGACGGCCAGCCAGATCAGGTTGTGCTGGAGGGCTGGCCAGAACGGCGGGTAGATCGTGGCGATCTGCTCGTAGTTCTGCGTCCCGATCGGCTCGATGGCCGTTACGCCGTTCCAGCGGGTAAAGGAGAGGAACACCGATGCGAGTGCCGGCCCCCACACGAGGACCAGGACGATCAGGGTCGGGATGCCGAGCATCAGGATCATGGCGATCCGGTCCGAACCCGAGTAGCGCCTGACCTTGCCACGTCCGGGGGCGAGTCGAGTGCTTGTTGTGGTTGTCATGGGTGTTCCTCTCCTGGCCGGCCGTCAGCCGACGAAGATGGCTTTCTTCTGCGCCTCGATGTTCTTCAGGACCGTATCGATGTCCTTCGGGGCCTTCAGGAAGGCCTGGAGCGACGGAATCATCACGGTGGAGGCGAAGTCCGGGCGGGTGTCGCGGTCCAGGAACTGCGCGATGTGCTTCGCCTCGCCGACCACCTCGACCGCCTTCTTCTGCAGCGCCGTGTAGCCGGAGGTGTCGATGCTGTTCGCCGGGCCAACGAGCCCCTTGTCGGCCGCCGAGTTGATCTGCTCCGCCTCGGCACCGCCGAGGAACTCCAGGAGCTTCTTGGCCGTGCCGGCGTTCTGCGTCTTTGAGCTCATCATAAAACCGTCGGTCGGCGCGTCGATGGAGTCCGTGCCGAACTCCGGGTTGATCTCGGGGAACGTGAAGAAGTCGAGGTCCTCCAGCGCCTCGCCGCCCTCCGCGTCCTGGAACTGCTGGGAGACGAACATGCCCATCACGTAGGTGCCGGACTTCTTCTGCAGCAGCCCCTGCGCGGCCTCCTGCCAGTCGCGGCCCAGCGCGCCATCCTGGTGGTAGGGAAGCAGTTTGGCCCACGTGTTGAAGACCTCCTTGACCTCCGGCGACTCCCAGGAGCCCTCGCCCGCGAGCAGCTTGGTGTGGAAGTCGTAGCCGTTGACGCGCATGTTCAGGATGTCGAACGTGCCCATGGCCTCCCAACCGCCCTTGTCGGCGAAGCCGATGGGGGTGAGTCCGTCCTTCTGCATCTCGACGCTTAGGGCGATGTACTCGTCCAGCGTCTTCGGCTCGGTGTAGCCCTTGTCCGCGAAGACGGACTTCCGGTAGAAGACGGCCCACGGGTAGTAGGAGAGCGGCACGAAGTACTGCTTCCCGTCCGACGCCGTGGCGGCGTCCTTGAACGACTGGTTGAAGTTCCCGCCAATGGTGTCCCAGACGGAGGAGATGTCGCCAGCCAGGCCCTGGTCCGCGAAGAACCGCATCCGGTAGCCCGAGAACCACGAGAAGACGTCGTCCGGCTGGCCCTGCAGGTAGGAGTTGATCTGCTCTTGGAAGGTGTTGTGGTCGACCGTGTTGATGCTGACCTCGGAGCCGGACTCCTTGACGAAGGCGTCGACGATCTTCTTGTACGCGGCTTTGGGAACGGCGTCGGACTGGTTCGAGCCGAGGCTGATCGCGCCCGTGCCCTCGGAGACGGCCGCGCCTCCGCCCGAGCCGCCGCAGGCGGTGAGCGCGGCCAGGGTCGACAGGCCGACGGCGCCGCCGAGGACGTTGCGGCGGGTGAGCGGGACGCTGGACAACGGCCCCAGACTCAGCGGGCTCGGCGACAGCTGCCTGCCGGCGAAGGGGTTGGAACGGATAGCCACGGTTTCTCCTTTGAAGTTCACGCTGGGCCGCCCGATGACGGGTTGGCGATGGTAGAAAATCAACCAAAGTCGATCAGAAACGTACTCAAAACGACTTCGAGTCACTATGTCATAGCTCACATACGGACACAAGCACTTCGCTGAACTCTTCTATTTGCGATATATCCGGCTCAATCGAGGGTTGTGCGATACGCACCAAATCGAACATGATGGTCGGACACCATGTTCGCTTTTCCGTCCATGGCTAGGCTGTCGGGACAGTGCCGGCAGGACACGGCAAGGGAACGGAGAGCCAGATGATCGAAATGCTTCCGCCGCACCGGCAGCAGCACATCCTGGACCGCATCGACAAGTACGGCCAGGTCCGCGTTGCCGCCCTGTCGGCCGAGTTGGGCGTTTCGGAGATGACCGTCCGGCGGGACCTGAACGCCCTCGCCTCGCGCGGCGCCGTCGTCAAGGTCCACGGCGGGGCGACCCGTGAGCAGGCCGCGACCAGTGTCGAGCCCGGGTTCGTCAAGAAGCTGACGCTCGAATCGGACGAGAAGGACCGGATTGCCGTCGCGGCCGCGGCCCTGATCCACGACGGCATGTCCGTGGCGCTGAACTCCGGAACCACCACGTACGCGCTGGCCCGGCACTGCACGCGGATCGCGGACCTCACCGTCGTCACAAACTCCCCCCGCATCGCGGAGGTGTTCTACGCCGCCGAGAACCCCACGCAGACCGTCATCCTGACCGGCGGCGTCAGGACGCCGTCGGACGCGCTCGTGGGTCCGCTGTCGGTGGCCGCCCTGCGCCACCTTCACGTCGACGCGTGCTTTATGGGCATCCACGGGATGACCTCCGAGGACGGCTTCACAACGCCCAACATGCTGGAGGCACAGGTCAACCAGGCGTTTATCGCGTCGGCGGCGCAGCACATTGTGCTGGCCGACCACACGAAGTGGGGGGTCACGGGCCTCTGCCACATCGCCCCGCTCTCCGACGCGGACGTCTTGGTGACGGGCGCCGCCATCGCCCCCGAGGCCGTCGAGACGCTGGGCCAGTTCATCGGCTCCGTCGTCGTTGCGGAGTAGTGGTGGCACCCGCCATCGAGGAGCCGCTGGGCCGTGAGCTGGCGCAGCGGGTCGTCGACAGGATTTCGCCCACCCTGCGGCACAACGTCAACGTGATGGACCCGGCGGGGCTCATCATCGCCTCGCGCGACGCCACCCGTATCGGCACGCTGCACGCCGGCGCCCGGCAGGCCGCGGAGTCCGGCGCCGCCGTCGTGATCCGGGCCGGCGACGATCCGCGGGCCGGCCTGCCCGGCGTGAATCTGCCGTTCGAGCTCGACGGCAAAATGGTCGGCGTCGTGGGTCTTACCGGGGATCCCGACGACGTGATGCCCGTGGCCGAGGTTGCGGTGTTGACGATCCGGCTGCTTCTCGAGCGGGAGATGGAGATGGATGCCGCGGCCCGGCGCGAGGCGCGCGACCGCGACTTGCTCGGCCGGCTGATCGCGGGCAACTTGGACGCGTCCGCCGTGAAGCGCGCGCTGGATCGGTCCGACGTGCCCCTCTCGGCGCCGTGGCGGCTGGCGGCGCTGCTCGGCGTCGGCGGCGCGGGTACACCCGCCGCGTCGACTGAACTGCCAGACGGGGTCAGCAAAGTGCTCCGGCGAACCGGCCGCTTCCACTGGGCCTCCTTCGAGGGTGTGCTCTGGGTCTTGCTCGGTTCATCGGAACACGACGCCGCGGCCCTGGCCAAAGTGTCCTCGGACGGCGGCGTCGTGGCGGTGTTCGGCGACGAGTGCTCAGACGTGGGCTCGCTCGCGGGGTCGGCGAAGGGCCTCGCAGCGCTGGTCCGGAGACCTGTGGTGCTGCCCGCAGCATCGGCGGCGCTGCACGTCCGGGACCTCGCCGCCGAACTGGCGGTGGTCTGCATGCCACCCGAGACGGCTCGACAACTGGCCACCCGCGTTGCGCTTCTGACCGCTCCCCAGCGAACAACACTGCAAGCGTTCCTGGACGCGGGCGGATCGGTGTCCGAAGCGGCCCGGGCTCTTTTTGCCCACAGGAACACCGTCATCCAGCGATTGGACCGGATCGCCGCGACGACTGGGCTCAACCCCCGCGACGCGCGGCAGGCGCTTACGCTGCGCCTTGGCCTCGTGGCCACGCGCCTCGAACCGCGTTCCAGTTGAGGTCGGACCGGAAACCGAGTCTGCGGACCATGGGCGCCTATGGTCATCCTGCCCAGTGATGGCGAGCCCACTCGCCATAAAAATGGTCACTATGACCATAGGTTGACCGCGGGGTGGCGGCCTAGAGTCGATGTTATGCCCACCACACGTTTTCCAGTCGTCGTAGCCGCCCCGGACTCCTTCAAGGGGAGCATTACAGCCGCCGGAGCCGCGGCAGCAATGGCCCGAGGCGCCCGATCGGTCTTCGGCCCCGGGGCCGAGATCGTCGAACTCCCGCTGGCCGACGGCGGCGAAGGGACCCTTGATGCGTTGTTGGCCGTCTGGGGTCGGGCGCCCCTGAGCGTCACCGCCACGGACGCCATCGGCCGTCCACGGACCGCCCGGTACGGGATTTCGGCGGACGGAAATACGGGGATCATCGAGGCCGCTGAAGGCAACGGACTACCCGATGTGGCCGACGTGCGCCCGCAGCCATTGCGGGCCGATAGCTACGGAGTGGGGCTGATCGCACGCCAGTTGCTGGAGGACGGCGTGGACGAGATCCTGCTGTGCATTGGAGGATCCGCGAGCACGGACGGCGGTACCGGAATGCTCATGGCGTTGGGAGCACGGTTCCTGGATGCCGACGGGGCGCCGGTCCAGCCGGGTGGCGGAGGGCTCGGGAGCATTCGCACCGTGGACGTCTCCGACCTCCATGCTCGGGCTGCGGCCGTGCGTTGGCGGGTGGCGGTCGACGTCGACAACCCGTTGTGCGGTGAGCGCGGGGCCGCCGCCGTCTTCGGCCCCCAGAAGGGCGCGACGCCCGCGGACGTTGCCCTACTCGATGCCGGTTTGGAGAACCTGGCCCGCGTCCTCGGTGGCGGGGCGACTGTCGACCCGACCACCCCCGGGTTCGGAGCGGCGGGGGGCCTGCCGGTGTCCCTGGTCGCCCTCCTCGGAGCGCAAACCGTGCCCGGTACCGAATTGGTGGGCGAGGCCATCGGCCTCCAAGCGACGCTGGAACGCGCTGATCTTGTGCTGACCGGGGAGGGCAGCCTGGATTCGCAGTCTCTGGGCGGCAAGGTTGTGGATGCCGTGCGTCGGCTGACTCCGGCCACTAGCGCCGTGGTTGTTGTTGCGGGAACCGTGCAGCTGACCGCAGCCCAATGCCGCGACGCCGGAATCACGGCCGCGGTCTCCATTGCCCGCGGCGCGGCGACGTTGGATGAGCTAGTGACCCATGCCGAGACGCTGATCGAAGATGCGTCCGCGCAACTCTGTTCGGCCCTGGCCTACCGGGAGGGCACACCCCGGCCGTTCGGCAGGTAGGCCGCAAAGTCAGGCGCGGAGGGCAGGCAGGCCGGAACATCACGGGGTGGACGGCCGGCAGGCCGGAAGACCAGGAGCGGAGCGAAAGTGGGTGAGCGGACCGCCGGGCAAGCGGCTGGTTTGGCCAACGGGCGGGTTGGCCGAGTCACTAGCCTGGCGACATCCCTTGGCGGCGGTCACTCCGATTCGAGGCGACTAACCGACCACACCGGTAAACTCTGTCGCACATGAACATGACACCCAAGGCCAAGTCCGCCGTGCGCATCGACGCATGGCTCTGGGCGATCCGTGCCTATAAGACGAGGTCCGCCGCGACCGCCGCCTGCCGCGCAGGCCACGTGAGGCTGAATGGGCGCCCGGCGAAGGCGGCCCAGACTATTGTCCCGGGAGACTCGATTCGGGTCCGACAGCACGGGTCCGAGCGAATACTCGAGGTGCGGGACCTGATCGTCAAGCGCGTTGGGGCCGAGGCGGCGGCGCGTTGCTACGCGGACCACACTCCGGAACGTCCGAAGGAACTCGTCGCGACCGTGCCCGTACGTGATCGCGGCGCGGGACGACCGACCAAAAAGGATCGTCGCGAACTGGAACGCCTGCGCGAAGCAATCAATCCCCGCGAGCCGTAGAACACCCTGAAGCTCGCACGCCCCCTGCCTCATGCCGCGCGTGGAATTCGGGGCAGATTCTTGCGGCGGATCCGTCGGCGTCGAACGGATGGACTTACGTTTCCCGGTGGCCGAGTCCGCCCGGCGGCATCATCCCGAGGTTCGTGCGCCGCATCAAGGAAGGTAGCCGCGGTTCTTGTGGCGAGTCCTGGTCTGGTGCCAGGGCTGGTGCCAGGTTCGGCATCGGATCCTCGTCCGCCGCCGCCGGTTCCGGCGCCGGTAGCGGTTGTCGTTCGGGTTTCGGGTGTCTCGGTGGCGGTGTGTGCGAGTTGTTCGCGGAGGCGGGCGAGGGAGCGTTGCCAGTCGCGGTCCTCGGTGGCTTCGGTCCGTTCGGTGCGCACGATCAGGCGCGGTTCGGTGTCCGCGGTCGGGCTTCCCGGTGCCGGGCCGGGCCCGTTCTCCGGGGGTGCGGTGGCGGTCGCGGCCCAGGGGTTTTCGGGGGTGGTGGTGTAGGTGAACCCGGCGGGAGAGGTGTGTTCGATCCCGCCGTCCGGTCCCGCGACGGTGGCCCAGAGTCCGGCGGTTTTCATGGCGTGGTGCCGCGGGCAGCGCGGGCGGAGGTTTTCCACGTCGGTGCTTCCGCCGTCGCGCCATGCGAGCACGTGGTCGATCTCGGAGTCCACGCGCCGGCATCCGGGGTGGGTGCAGTACGGGTCGCGGGAGGCGACGATGCGGCGTTGGGCGTCGGTGGGGCGGTAGCGGGCGCGGCCCATGGCCACGAGCGCGGTGCCGTCCGGGGAGGCGTAGAGCGTGGACCAGGTCGCGGCGAGCCCGGCGAGGCGGGCCGCGGACGCGGCGTCGATCGGCCCGTACCCGCACAGTTCCGCCACCCCGCCCCACCGGGCCGGGGCACCGGCGCGCGGACCGGCGGCCAGCGCGTCGGCCGCGTCGGACGCGTCGGTCGCGCCGGCCGCGCCGGTCGTGTCGGTCGCGCCGGCCGCGCCGGTCGTGTCGGCCGCGTCGGACGTGTCGGGCGCGACGGCGGTCCCGGGGACCACCACGGTCCCGTCCGTGGGGGCGGTGGTTTGCGGGGCCGGGTCCGCGCCGTCGGTGGCCGGGGCGGGGGCTTGGTTGGTCCCACGGGCCGCGGCGAGGGAGGCGTCGAGGAGGGTTCCCGCGGCGCCGGTGAGGGCCTCGTGGGGCAGCAGGACCATGACCTCGGCCCGGATGTTCGCCCACGCGTCCCCGCCCGCGACCGCGCCGGCGACGGCACCGTCCAACGCATCGGAACCGGTGCCGGTGCCGGTGTCCCCGGTGGTGCCGCTGGTGCCGGTCTCCACGGCGGAACCGGTGGTGGTGCCGCTGGTGCCGGTCTCCACGGCGGAACCGGTGGTGGTGTCGGTGGCGCCTAGGACGAGGGCGGCCAGGACGTCCGCGCGCAGCTGCGCCATGGTCCGCTCCTCGCCCGCGCGGCGGCGAAGGGAGGAGGCGATGCGCTGGATGCGTTCCATCATCGCGACCGCGTCCAGGGCGTGGAGCTCCGCGCGCAGCCCCGCGGTCCCGTCCGGTCCCGGTTCCATCCACACCCCGCGCCCGGCGCGGGCCTGCCGGACGCGTTCCTGCAGGGCCCCGGGCCCGAGGCGGGCCTGGAGGCGGCGGGCCTTGTCCCGCAGCCGCCCCGGGGTCCGGCCGGGCGCGAACGCGAGCAGCTCGGTTTCCAGCCAGTCCCTGCGGGTCTCCAGCAGGGCCGCCTCCGCGGCCAGCCGGCGGGCGTGGGCCTCGTGCGCGGCGGGGTGGGCGCCGGCGGGCGGGGCCGGGGGCGTGGGCGCGGGCTGGATCTCCTCGCAGGCCCGCACGATCGCGCACAGGTGCCCGTACCCGAGGTCCCCGGCCCCGAACGCGGCGAGCGTCGCGGCCCGGGGCCCGGTGAGTTCCAGGGCCAGGGAGATCCGGGCGCGCATGGTGGCCTCCGCGGTCCCGGAGGCCGCGGCGAGCTCGGACGCCGCGATCGTCTCGACCCAGGCGTTCTCCCGCACGCACGCGTCGCGGACCAGGGCGCGCAGCCGCGCGGCGTCGGTGGGCGCCGGGTCCCGGGACGCGGCGGCGAGCGCGGCGATGGTCTCTGGGTTCTCCCGGCACGCGGCTTCCGCGGCCCAGGCGCGGACCCGGATCTCGTCGGCCTCCAGGCCGGCGCGGCGGCGGGCGAGGTCCCGGGCGAGGCGGACGGTGTCCGCGAGCGTGAGCGACCCGGGGTCCGGGACGCGCAGCCGGCCGCCCGCGAACACCGCGCGGCCGGCCTCGACTCCCTCCACCACCTCGACCAGCGCCACCATCTCGACACCCGCCACGACCTCCACGGGGACGGTCCGGACGGCGGCCGGGGACGGGACGTGAGGGGCCGGGGCGTGAGGGGCCGGGGCGTCAAGTGCCGGAACACCAAGGGTCGCGGCCGGGACGTGAGCAGCCGGGTCGCCAAGGACCGGTGGATCACAGGCCGCGGGCGCGCAGGCCCGAGGCGCCGGCACGGAGGCTCGGAGCGCCGGCGGCCGCGCACCCGCATGACCCGCCCCGCCCTCCCGCGTCCCAAACTCCCCGTGTAGGTCCATGAACCAACACTAGAAGAGAGTTACGACACAATGGCTACGTGAGAGCCCATTGTGGAATCTATGTTCTAATTATCGCATGTGGAGGGAAGGTCGGCCCGTCGGCGGCGTCCATGGGCGCCACCGACGGGTACCCCGTCTTGGCACCTCGGCAAGACCGCAAGCGCTGCGCTGCGCGGGCGCAGGACCGCGCCCGCCCCGCCGTCGAACCTTGTCCTAGGACGCGTCCGCGAGGCGGCTGCCGAGCTCGGAATCGAGGCGCAGCAGGCCGTTGCCGTCCTCGCCGATCAGGCGGACCCGACCGATGATTTCGCCGACGGTCGCTTCCTCTTCCAGCTGCTCCGAAACGAACCAGTTCAGCAGCGGCAAGGCATCGATATCGCCCTGCTGCTGCGCCAAACGGTAGAGGTTGCGGATGGATTCGGAGACGCGCTGCTCGTGAACCAGGGAAGCCTCGAAGGCTTCGAGCACGGTGTTGGCCGTGGCGTTGGGGGCGTGGATCGCGCCGATGCGGGGATGGGCGTCGCGGTCGGTCATGTGCGCGATGAACTTCTCCGCGTGCGCGATCTCCTCCTGGGACTGCGCCCGGAACCAGCCGGCAATGCCGGGGAGGTCGTGGACCTCCATCTCGATGGCGAGCTGGCGGTAGACCATCGAGGCCTCCAGTTCCAGCGTGACTTGATCGTTGAATGCGGTTTCGAGTTGTCCGTTGAGCTTCATGCCCCAAATCTAGGCCGAATCCGCGCGGGTTTCACCGAAGTTCGGCCTTACTCACAGCGACGGCCGCATTTCGGGCACACGAACCTTGGCCTCGCGTCGAATGGTTGGCTAACCAAACCCCGCTCCACCGTACGATTGACGGATGGGCCATATCGACGTCGCCGGGATCGACTACTTCCTCTCCGACGGCACGCAACTGCTGAACGGTGTCTCCTTCAAGGTCGGCGACGGCAGCAAGACGGCCTTGATCGGCCCCAACGGCACGGGAAAAACCACGCTCTTCAAGGTCATCTCGGGCGACCTTGTCGCCGACGGCGGAACGGTGGGCCGCTCCGGAAGCATGGGCATCATGCGGCAGTTCGTCGGGCAGGTCCGCGACGAATCGACCGTTCGCGATCTGCTGGTCTCGGCCGCACCAAAGGCGATTACCGACGCCGCCGCCGAACTGGCCGCCGCCGAGGACGCGATGATCGCGGATCACGCGAGCCCGGACGCGGAGGAGAAGTCCCAGATGCGGTACGCGCAGGCGATCGTGGACTGGGGCGACGCGGGAGGCTACGAGCAGGAGACGGTCTGGGACGAGGTCTGCATGGCCTCCCTCGGCATCCCCTACGAGCGTGCCCAGTACCGCGCCGCGTCCACGCTGTCCGGCGGCGAGCAGAAGCGGCTGGTGCTCGAGGCGCTCTTCTCCGGACCCGACCAGGTCCTGCTCCTCGACGAGCCGGACAACTACCTCGACGTTCCGGGCAAGCGCTGGCTGGAGTCCAAGCTCAACGAGTCCAAGAAGTCCGTGCTGTTCATCAGCCACGACCGCGAACTGCTGAACGTCGCCGCGGAGCGCATCGTGACGCTGGAGCCCGGCATCAACGGCGCCGGGGCCTGGATCCACGGCGGCGGCTTCGCCAGTTACGTCGAGGCCCGGGCAGACCGCAACGCGCGCTTCGAGGAACTGCGCAAGCGGTGGGACGAGGAGCACCTGAAGCTCAAGGAACTCGTCAACATGTACAAGAACAAGGCGGCATTCCGGTCCGACATGGCCAACAGGTACCACGCGGCCCAAACGCGGCTGGCGAAGTTCCTGGAGGCCGGTCCGCCCGAGGCGCTGCCCATCGAGCAGAACGTCAAGATGCGGCTCCGCGGGGGGCGCACCGCCAAGCGCGCCGTGGTGGCCGAAAAGCTAGAGCTGACGGGACTGATGAAGCCGTTCTCGACCGAGATCTGGTTCGGGGACCGCGTCGGCGTGCTCGGATCCAACGGTTCGGGCAAGTCCCACTTCCTGCGCCTGCTGGCCTCCGGCGGGACCGATCCGGAGCGCGAGCACGTGCCGGTGTCCGACGTCGTCATCGCGGAGGTTCCGCACGAAGGCACCGTGAAGCTGGGGGCGCGTATCCGCCCGGGGTACTTCGCGCAGACCCACGTGCGGCCGGACCTGGGCTCGCGGAGCCTGCTGGACATCCTGCACCGCGGCGACGAGCACCGCTCCGGCATGGCGCGCGAGGCGGCCTCCGGGGCGCTGGACGGCTACGGTCTGGCCGCGCAGGCGGAACAGTCCTTCGACTCGCTCTCGGGCGGCCAGCAGGCACGGTTCCAGATCTTGCTGCTCCAGCTCTCGGGGGCCACCCTCCTGCTCCTCGACGAGCCGACCGACAACCTGGACCTGCACTCCGGCGAGGCGCTGGAACGCGCGATCGACGCCTTCGAGGGCACCGTGCTGGCCGTGACGCACGACCGCTGGTTCGCCAAGTCCTTCGACAGGTTCCTGGTGTTCGGTTCCAACGGGCGCGTCTACGAGTCCGAGGCGCCCGTCTGGGACGAGGAGCGGGTCCGGCGCGAACGCTAGGCGGCGGACCGCGAGAGCGGGCGTCGCGCCAAGGGAACGCCGCGCCCGCCGTCGCCTAGGCCAGTCCGGCGCGCCTGAGCGCGTCGGCCAGGGCCGTATCTGCCGACGGCGCGGCTGACGGGGCGGCCGGCGCGCCCGTGCGGGGCGACCGGCCCCTGTTGTTCTGCGGCGTTTTGGCAGGAGCCGGCGGAGTCTTGGCGCGGTTCTGGCCGTTTCCCCCGGGAACGACGTCGGGGCGCGGCGCTTTGTCCCCCGGCGCGCGTCCGGATGCCGGAGCCTCCCCGCCCCGTGAACGTCCGGCGTCGTTCCGTGGCCCCGACTGTGGCGTGTCCCGCCGCGAGCCGCCGCGCGGGTCGCTCCGTGTGCCTCGGGCGCCGCCAGCCTCGTCGTCGAGCCGAAGGGTCAGCGCGATGCGCTTGCGTGCCTCGTCCACCTCCAGCACCTTGACCTTGACCACCTGTCCGGACCTCACCACCTCGCGCGGGTCGGACACGAAGCCGTTGCTCAGGGCCGACACGTGGACCAGGCCGTCCTGGTGAACGCCGATGTCCACAAACGCGCCGAATGCGGCCACATTGGAGACCGTCCCCTCAAGGATCATTCCGGGCACCAGATCGCCGATCTTCTCGATTCCGTCCTTGAGGGACGCCGTGACAAAGCCCGGCCGGGGGTCCCGTCCCGGGCGCGCCAACTCGGCGAGCACGTCCTTCACCGTCGGCAGCCCGAACTTCTCGTCGACGAAACCGGACGGGTCCAACCGCGCCAGCAAGCCGGCGGCGTCCACACCCACGGACGCGGTGGCGACACCAGCGGCCGCCAGCATCCTCTGCGCCAGGCCATAGGCCTCGGGGTGGACGGCCGACGCGTCGAGGCGGTTGCGCCCCCCGGTGATGCGCAGGAAGCCAGCACACTGCTCGAACGCCTTGGCCCCCAGCCGCGGGACCTTCTTCAGGTCCGCGCGCGAGGAGAACGGTCCGTTGGCGTCCCGGTAGTCCACGATGTTCCGGCTCAGCGTCTCGCCCACACCGGCAACGCGGGCCAGCAGGGCCGGGGACGCGGTGTTGACGTCCACACCCACCGCGTTGACGCAGTCCTCCACAACGGCGTCCAGCGAGCGGTCCAGCTTGGTCGCCGCGAGATCGTGCTGGTACTGACCGACCCCGATCGACTTCGGCTCGATCTTCACCAGCTCGGCCAGCGGATCCTGCAGGCGGCGCGCGATGGAGACGGCCCCGCGCAGCGAGACATCAAGCTCCGGGAGCTCGGCGCTGGCGAGCGCGGACGCGGAATAGACGGAGGCTCCCGCCTCGGACACGATCACCTTCGCGGGCGGCTCCGCCGAAGCCGCCGCGGTCCCTGCCGGCTCGAGCGCCGGGTTCTTGGCCAACCGGGCCAGCAGCTCCCCCGCGAGCTTGTCCGTCTCCCGGCTGGCGGTTCCGTTGCCGACCGCGACGAGTCGCGTGGAGTGGCGGACCGCAAGGGCCTCCAGCGTGGCCAGCGACTCGTCCCACCTCTTCGCCGGAGCGTGCGGATAGATGGTCGCGGTGTCGACGACCTTTCCGGTCCCGTTGACGACGGCGACCTTGACGCCTGTGCGCAGGCCCGGATCGAGCCCGAGCACCGCGCGGTTCCCTGCCGGCGCGGCGAGCAAGACGTCGCGGAGGTTGGCGGCGAACACCCTGATCGCCTCGTCCTGCGCGGCCTCGAAGAGCCGGGTGCGCAGATCGGACTCGATCCGCGCCAGGAGGCGGCCGCGCCAAGCGAGCCTCACGGTCTGCGACATCCATTCCGCCCCGGGTCCCTCCGCGGGTCCGCGGACGCCGAGCGACCGCGCGACCGCCGCCTCGCAGCGCGAACGGGCCGCGGCGAGGGATTCCTCGTCCCGCGGATCCGCCTCGGCGATCTCGAGCGCGAGCGCCCCGTCCCGCTCCCCGCGGAGCAGGGCCAACACGCGGTGGCTGGGCAGCCGGTCCGGGGCCTGGACAAAGTCCACGTAGTCGGAGAACTTGGACGCGTCCACCGGCGGTTTCGGGGTCTTCGCGGGGCCGGGACCGGCCTTGGCCGTCGACGTCTTGGACGCAGTCGACGCCTTCGAGCGCAGCCGCCCCCGCGTCCACACGCGTTCCCGCAGCTCGGACACCAGTGCCGCGTCCTGGCCCACCCGCTCGGTGAGGATGGCGCGCGCGCCGGCCAACACGTCCGCCGCCGTCTCGAATCCGGCCCCCACGTAGCCGCCGGCCGCGGCCTCCGGATCCAGCCCGCCATCCTTCAGGAGCGCATCGGCCAGCGGTTCCAGCCCGGCCTCGCGGGCCAGTTGGGCCTTGGTGCGGCGCTTGGACTTGTAGGGCAGGTAGAGGTCCTCGAGTTCCGACTTGGTGGATGCCCGCACGACGGCGGTGCGGAGTTCCGGGGTCAGCATTCCCTGGTCCTCGATCGCCTGAAGCACGGTGGCCCGGCGGTCCTCGAGTTCGCGCAGGTAGCGCAGTCGCTCCTCGAGATCACGCAACTGGGCGTCGTCCAGCGTGCCCGTCGCCTCCTTGCGGTACCGGGCAATGAACGGGACGGTGGCGCCGCCGTCGAGCAGGCCGATGGCCGCCCTGACGCGCCAGACCTCGACCCCGAGTTCGTCGGCCACAAGTTGTTCGATGCTCGGGGCGGGGCGCCCGCGTGCGGAGAGGTGCTGTGTCTTTTCGGTGGTGCTCACCAGACAAGTGTGTCTTATGGCGCGCGGTCGACGCTCCCGGGCGCCTACGCTTAAGGCATGCTCTCCCCGTCCAAGAAAATGCTCCTTCCCGCCCTCCTCGCGATCGCCGGCCTTGGCCTCACCGGGTGCGCCCAGGCCGAGGAGGCCGCACGGGACGTGGCCAGCGGCGCGGCGGGCCAGGCCGGCGAGGCGGCGTCCGAGGCCGTCAACGCCGGCCGCGACGCCTTGGTCGACCAGCTGTGCAAGCCGGTGGAGGACGGGAGCCTGAGCACCGAGGAGATCCGCCTGCTGGGCGGCCTGCTCGACGCCGGACGCGCCGCCGGCGTACCCGCCGAGATCCTCGACCCGGTTCAGGGCATCGCGGACGCCGGCGACCAAGGCGGCACGGAAGCCTCCGCAAAGCTGGTGGAGTCCCTTCGAGACGGCTGCGCGAAGTCCGGCCAGCAGTAGGCGCGGAGCCCGGGTTCAGCCCGTGTGGAAACCGCTCAGGTCGCCGCGTGGTGTTTGCCAGACCACGTCGACGGTCGCCACACGGCCGGGCGTCGGCCCCGTTTCCAGCCACGCGACCAAGTCGTCCAAGGCGGCACGGGGCCCCTCGGCCACCACACGGACCGAACCGTCGGGTAGGTTCACGGACTCGCCCACCAGCCCCAGGTCCACGGCCGTGTTCCGCGCCGTATAGCGGAATCCGACACCCTGCACCCGGCCCGTCACCGTCGCCTCGACCCGCGCGGTGGCGCCGCCCCCGCCTACCTCCACCGCACACCGTCCTCGGTGAACTCCCTGATGCGGTGGTCGATCATCCGGCCCAGCAGCCGAACGGGCACGGGCTCGGTGTACGGGAGCTGGATGGACCCCTTCCCGGTGGTGCGGCCGCCCAGTTCGGGCACGAAGGCCTCCAACGTGGACGGCGTGACGACGAAGTTGGCGTGGCTCTTGTGGCCGCTGAAGACGAACAGGATGGTCTCCACCCAATACGCCGGATTCCCCCACTTCAGGCCCTCCGTCGCGTGCGGCGCATGGAGGCGGCTGAGCTCGCGCAATTCGCGCAGGCGAGCTCGCGCTTCGGCTGGAAAGGAGTCGATGTACTCGTCCACCGTCTCCGGTTTGCTGACCATGCGACCAGTGTGGCACCAAGGCAGAGGCGGATCGAGGGATTCGCGCCGGGCGCCGCGGCGGACGGCGGTGCCGGCTATCGTGACCGCGCCGCCTCTCCCGACAACTCGATCGCCGGAACGTCGGCAGCAAACCCGAAGACCTTGGCGTAGAAGGCAAGGGTGAGTTCGTGGGCGCGGACGATGTTCTCGGCCTTGCGGAAGCCGTGCTGTTCTCCCTTGAAGACCACGTAGGCGTGCGGGATTCCCTTCACCGCCAAGGCATCCGCGAACGCCTGCGACTGGCTGGGCGGAACCACCTTGTCCTCGTCGCCCTGCAGCAGCAGGACCGGGCAGTCGAGTCCGTCCACGTGGTTCACCGGCGCGCGGTCGCGGTACAGCTGGCGGGCCGCCGGCCACGGACCAACCAGCCCCTCCATATACCGGGACTCGAAGTCGTGCGTGTCGGTGACCAGCGCCTCGAGGTCGGCCACTCCGTAGCGCGAGACGCCGGCGTCGAACGTGTCAGTCAGCGTCAGGCACGCCAACGCAGTCCAGCCGCCCGCCGATCCGCCCTCGATGGCCAGCCGGTTGCCGTCCGCGATTCCGGCCGCCACTAGGCCCCTCATCACCGCAACCGTGTCCGCTACGTCGACGACTCCCCACTGCCCCTTCAGCCGCTCCCGGTAGGCGCGGCCGTACCCCGTCGATCCCCCGTAGTTCACGTCCACCACCCCGATCCCCCGGCTGGTGTAGTACGCGACGCCCATCGAAAGCCCCGCGTGCGCCTGCGACGTCGGTCCGCCGTGCACAAGGGCGACGAACGCCGGCAACTCGCCCTTCAGGCCGTCGTGGCCGGACAGGCGCGGCTCGTAGACGTGCGCGTACACGGACGCCCCGTCGTCGGCCGGAAATTCCATGGACCGTGCCACGGGGAGCACGCCCGGGTCCGGGCGGTCGGCGAGCGCCAGCCGAACGGTGCGCACCGAGCCAGAGGCCAGGTCGATCAGCCGGATGCCGTCTCCATCGACCAGCGACGTGGCGCCAACGAGTGCCTCGAACGACGGCGCCGCGGGCGCGGGCCCGCCGGCGGGAGGCGGCGCCGCGGCGGGAGGCCCGCCGGCGGGCGGCCGGGGCGGCGTGGCCCGAACGGCGTGGGGAATGGCGCGGGTGAAGGGAAGGTCGAGGTCCGTCAGTTCTCCTGCCGCGACGTCGAGGATGCCCAGCCGCATGCCGTGCGTGCCGTGGGAGACAAGCAGGCGACCGGAGTCGAGCACGCGGTACCAGCCCGTGCCCACGTTCCACAGCGGCCCGGCGAACTCCTCCTCCCGGGGGCAAAGAGCGCGCGGCTCCGCATCCAGCGGATCCTGGCCCGTCACGCCCTGGGAGTACACGTTCCACCATCCGGACCGGTCGGAGACGTAAGCAAGCGTGTCGGCGTCGAGCCACTCGGGCTGCAGCACGGATTCGTCCACGGCCCCGGCGACGTCCCGCACGTTCTCGGCCGTGCCCTCGGCCGTCAGGTCCGCGACGCGCAGGACCGTCCCGTCCCACGGCATCTGCGGGTGTTCCCAGCAGATCCAGGCAATGCGGCGGCCATCCGGGCTCACGCGTGCGCCCGCCACAAAGCGCGACGCCGGAACCACGCGCCGCAGGGCGGAGGCGTCCGTGGCGGCGGACCCGTCTAGCGGCACCGCCACAACGTACCGGGCGATCCCGCCCCCGCGGTGGTCCTCGCACTGGGCCAGAAGCTCGCCCGGAAGGGATGACGGCGTGAACTCGGCGAACCGCAGTTCGGGATCCGCATGCTCGGGCGCGGGTGTCAGCGGGACCGGCAACCCGCCCTCGGGATCCACGAGGTGGACCCGCTGGTCCGCGAAGTTCACGAACACCAACCGGTCCCGGCCGTCGATCCGGACGGAGGCCCACGCGGACCCGCCGTACTCGTTGACCCGGCTGCGTACGTTGAAGGGCGCGGCGACGAGCTCGCGGGTGACGCCGTCGAGTCCCGCCGGGCCCGCGACCACCGTCAGCCGGCCCCCCTCGGCGGGCCTGCCCTCCAGCCACCACAGCTCGTCTCCGGAGAACGCGGCGGCGCCGATCGGCGTGGTTCCCGCGGCCACCTGGCGCGCGTTGATCGGGGACGGCCAGGAACCATACGGGGCACGAATCGTCATGGCGCGAGCCTACCGGCTTGTAGCCCGCGCTCCCGCTCGTGCAGAATGCACGCATGGCTACCTTTGCGGTGTTTCTGCGCGGCATCAACGTCGGCGGCGTCAGGATCGCCATGCGGGACCTCCAGCGTGTCCTGACGGGCGCCGGCTTCCGGAACGTCACCACGCTGCTGGCATCGGGAAACGTGGTGTTGGACGCCGGGACGGACGACGTCGGCGAGGTGAAGGAAGCCGTGGAGGCCGCACTCCGCGAGGGCTTCGGATACGAGGCGTGGGTGATCGTCAAGACGCCGGGGCAGGTCGCCGCCGTCATCGACGGGTACCCCTTTGTGGCCCCCGACGACGGCGTGGCGCGGCACGCGTACACGGTCCTGACCACCGGCGCCAAGACGGTTCGCGAGGCGGTGGACGCCTGTCCGGAGCCCTCCCCGGAGGAACGCTTTCAGGGTGCAGGCGACGTCCTCTATTGGGAGGTGCCCAAGGGAAGCACCCTGGATTCGAACCTGGCCAAGCAATTGGGCCGCGCCCGCTACAAGCCGCTGGCGACCACGCGAAACCTCAACACCATGCACAAGGTCCTGGCCGAATGCGCGTCCCGGGCGTCCTAGCCTGAACGGCGCCTCGGCGTCGGAGCGTCCTCGATCCTGCGCGGGCCGTTGATCATGGCCGCGCCGACGAGCAGCACCACCAGGCACACCGCCAGCATGGAGAACGAGGCGCCCCACCCGTCGGTCGCGTCGTGGACGACGCCGAAGAACAGCGGGACGACCGCGGCGCCCGCGTAGCCCAGCCCCTGGCTGAACCCGGACAGGACGCCCGACCCGTAGGTGGTCCGCGAGCGCAGATTCATCATCAGCAACGCCATCGCGAACGTGCCCTGGCCCAGCCCGGCGAAGGTCATCCAGACCCACGTTCCAGCCGTGGGTGAGAAGTAGTTGCCCGTGTGGCCCACCACCCAGCAGGCCACAAAAAGTCCGACGGCGATGATCGGGTGGCGCAACCGCGGCACCCAGAGCGGCACGAGGAGGCTGACCGGCAACCCCAGGATGGCGAAGTAGGCCAGGGCGCTGCCGGCCGCCGCCGGGTCAAGCCCCTGGGAGATCAGGTACGGCGGCAACCACGTGAAGTAAACGTAGGTCTGCGCGGAGTTCCCGGCCAGGAAGATCGCCAGCCCCCACGCCACCGGCGACCGCCACGGGTTCAGCCGGTCCGCCCGCGGGACGGCCACGGCGGCGGGCCGAGGATGGGTGCCATCGGCGCGGTGCCGCTTCCGGTCCCCGAGCAGTTGGATCGCCCATGGGACGGCCACCACGGCACTGGCAAGCGTCCAGAACACGATGGAGAAGCGCCAGTCCACGGCCTCGGCGAGCGGGACCGCGAACTGGGGACTCATGGCCGTGCCGATGGCCAGCATGGTCACGTAGCCGGCGGTGACGGCGGCCATGCGGTCCGGGAAATAGCGTTTGACCAGCGGCGGAAGGACCACGTTGCCGATCCCGTAGCCGGCCATGGTGACGGCCGAGAGGGCGAGGAATGGGACAACGGAGTCCACCGTTGCGCGGCCAAGCTGGCCCGCGATGGCGAGGACCACGGCACCGAGCAGGACCCGCTCCAGGCCCCAGCGGGCGATCAACCGCGGCGTCGCCAGGCCGAAGGCCGCGAACACGATCGGCGCCAGCATGGCGAGGACACCGATGCTGAACGCGTCGAAGCCCAATTCCGGGCCGAGCGTCCCGAGCAGCGGGGGTACGGCGACGACGGCGGCACGCAGGCTCAGGGCCATCAACAGGATGCCGAGCAGCGCCCCGATGCGCCCCCGCCACGGCTGGCGGGGCAGTCTCAGCGCCACCTCAGCTGCCGGACTTCAGACGGTCGACTTGGCGGAGCAGGTGTTCCAGGGAACCGGTCTCCGGCCCGAAGTACGACGTCGGCATGGTCGAGTGGTAGTACAGTCCCTCGCCGATCAGCATGATGGCCTCGGCCGCGTGCCGGTCGCCGACCTCGCGATGGATCAGGTCCAGCCAGCCCCGGTGCACGGTGTCCAGCGCTTCCATCGCCGCCGGGGACGAGCCGGCCGCCATCCGCAGCACGGCGGCATAGCTGGCGTCCAAGACGGAACCGGTCTGGACGGAGGTCCGAACGAAGTAATGGGACGCGCCTTCCTCGGCCGCGGCCATCGTCTCCAGGTCTTCGCGCGACGCCTGCAGGAGGCGTTCGATCACGGCCTCGGCGAGGGCGTCCTTGGACTTGAAGTGGTACAGCAGTCCGCCCTTGGACACCCCGGCAAGCGCGGCGGTGGCGTCCATCGTGGCTGCGCGCTCGCCGTCGCGCCGCAGCAGTTCGCAGTAGGCGTCAAGGATCTTCTCCTTGGCCGCAGGTGGTCTGGACATGCCTGAAACTCTAGCCCGGCCGCCGAGGTTGACCGGAATCGTGCTGTGGCGAACGTCATCGGCCGCACCTCGTCAACTATACCGTCCAGACGGTACAGTTATGGACGGGCCGCCCGCCCGCACACCGAACCTCTCCACAGGACACAGCGATGACCATTCACCCGTCCCGGCCACAGCACGCCACGCCGCCCGGCACCCGGATCCGTTTCGGCGGGCCCCATCCGGCGCGCCCCGACCACCCCGGGCGCGCCGGGCGCGCCCGCCGATGGTTGGCCCTCGCCGTCCTGATGTTCCCCGTGCTGCTGGTGGCCGTGGACAACACGGTGCTGAGCTTCGCCGTGCCCGCACTTTCCACGGCGTTGGCGCCCACCGGCGAACAGCTGCTCTGGATCATCGACGTCTATCCGCTGGTGCTGGCCGGGCTCCTCGTCCCGATGGGCAGCCTGGGCGACAGGATCGGCCGCCGGCGGCTGCTGCTGATCGGCGGCACCGGGTTCGCCGCCGTGTCCGCGGCCGCCGCCTTCGTTCCCACCGCCGAGGCCCTGATCCTCTCCCGGGCACTGCTCGGCGTGTTCGGCGCCATGCTGATGCCGGCGACGCTTTCGCTGATCCGCAACATCTTCACCGACGCCTCCGAGCGGCGGACGGCGATTGCCGTGTGGGCCGCGGGCTTCTCCGGCGGCGCGGCCCTCGGCCCCATCGTGGGCGGCTGGCTCCTCGAGCACTTCTGGTGGGGATCCGTCTTTCTCCTGGCCGTGCCGATGCTCCTGCCGTTGCTGGCGCTGGGGCCCTTCGTGGTCCCCGAGTCCCGGGACCCGCACCCCGGCCCACTCGATCCCGTCAGCGTCCTGCTCGTCGTCGCCACGCTCCTGCCTGTCGTCTACGGCATCAAGGCGGCCACGAGCGCGGACTCGGCGCTGTGGCCCGCCGCGTCAATCGGGCTGGGACTCGCCGCCGGCGTTGTGTTCGTGCGCCGCCAACTGCGCCGCGCCCATCCCCTGCTGGACGTCCGGCTCTTCCGCAACCCGGTGTTCGCCAGCGCCCTGTCCGTCAACCTGCTGAGCATCTTTTCGCTGGTCGGCTTCATCTACTTCCTGTCCCAGCACCTGCAGCTCATCGCCGGGAAGTCGCCCGTGGAGGCCGGGATGCTGATGCTCCCCGGCCTGGCGCTGACGGTGACCTCCGGGTTCGCGGCCGTGCCGCTGGTCCGGCGCTTCCGCCCCTCGACGGTCATGGTGACGGGGCTCGGGCTGAACGCCGTGGCCTACGGAATCGTGTTCGCGCTGGGGCAGACCGGATCGGTGGCCGCCCTGATGACGGCCTTCGCGGTGCTGGGCGCCGGCGTGGGGATGGCCGAGACCATTTCCAACGACCTGGCCCTCTCCGCGGTGCCCCCGGCCAAGGCCGGCGCGGCGTCGGCCATCTCCGAGACCGCCTATGAGGTGGGCTCGGTGATGGGCACCGCGGTCCTCGGAAGCATCCTCAACGCGGCCTACAGCAGCGGCCTGCGCGTTCCGGCGGAGGTCGCCGCGGCCGACGCCGAGCGGGCCCGCGAAACGCTCGGCGGCGCGGTCGACGTCGCCAACACCCTGCCGGCCGAGTCCGCCGAGACCGCCGGCGCGCTGTTGGAGTCCGCCGCCCACGCGTTCGACGCGGGGGTCACGGTGACCTCGGCGATCGCGGTTGTGCTGACGCTGGCCGCCGCGCTGATCGTCGCCCGGTGCCTGCGCCCGGAACGCGAGGGCGCCGCACCGGCCGCTCAGACGTTGAGCCGGTAGCCACGCTTGATGACGGTCGCGATCAGCTTTCCCTCCGGGAGGGCCTGGCGCAGCCGGCTCACGGCCATGTCCAGCGCGTGGTCGCCCTGCCCCTCGGGCAGGATGGCCACCAGGTCGCAGCGCGGCAGGACGGCACCCTGCGCGTCGGCGAGTGCGCGGAAGAGGGCCAGCTGCGAGGTGCTCAGTTCGCTGCGCGTCCCGGCGAGCTCCACCGCGTTGCCGCGGACGCTGCACTGGCCCAGCGCCGTCTCGAACCGGTGCGTGCCGCGGCCCGAAAGGTGCTCGACGATCTGACGGATCATCGCCCCCATGCGGAAACGTTCGGGGATGAGCGGCTGGATGCCCGCGTCGAGCAGCGGCTGCGCCGTCACCGGCCCCACCGCGGCCGCCGTCAGCGTGGACTGGAACGCCTGCACCAGGGGCCAGTAGCGGTCGCGCGCCTGGGCGGCGCTCCACAGGGCGTCGACGGCCGGGGCGGACGTGAACGTCATAACGTCCAGCCCGCCGGTGCAGGCCGCCTCGATCAGGCGCTCCACCTTTTCCTCGCTGTCCGCGGGAGCGACCCAGCGGTACGGGGAAACCGTCAGCACGGTGGCGCCGGCCGCGCGCAGCCGCTCCAGCCCCTCCAGGTCCGCGTAGCCGTGCAGTTGGACGGCGACCGTCTTGCCGGCGACGCCGGCGTCGATCACGTTCTGGACCAGCGTCGCCGTGCGCTCGTCCTCGCTGATGCCCTCGTCGTTGAAGCCGGCGGCCCGGACGGCGCCTCGGGCCTTTGGACCGCGCACGTGGATGCGGGTGGTCTCCAGCACGTCCGCGAGGTCCTCGCCCAGCCCGTGCGCGTCCGCCGCCTCGATCCAGCGGCGCATGCCGTAGGCCGTGGTGACCAGGAGGTAGTCCGGGTCGGCGGCGATGATGGCCTCCGTCTCGGCGACCAGCTCGGCGTCCTGGGCGACGGGCTCGATCTTCAGCACGGGGGCATGCAGCACGGTGGCGCCGCGGCGCACCAGCGCGTCGATCAGGTCCTCGGACCGCCGGTCCGACGTGACGCCGATCCGGAAGCCGTCCAGCGTCAGCTCACCCGGGATCCCGGGGACCACGCTCATCGCCCGGCTCCAACGGGAAATCCGGCGACTTCGGCGGCCTCGACCGCGCCGCCCACGGCCACCACGTCGCCGATGACGACGACGGCCGGGGAGGCGCAGCCCGCCCGCCCCGCGGCGAGCACCAGTTCGTCGAGGCGGGCGACCGTGCTGCGCTGGGTGTCGCTGAAGCCCCGCTCCACGATCGCGGCCGGGGTCGCGGGGTTCAGCCCGTGCCGGAGCAGCCCCCCGACCGTTTGCGGGAGCGTTCCGACCCCCATGAGGATCACGATGGTGCTGCGCAGGCCGGCGAGGTGCTCGAGCTCCGACTCCCCGAACGGCTCGTGGCCGGACGCGACGGTGAACATGCGGCTGACGCCGCGGTGCGTGACGGGGATTCCGGACGCGCCGGGAACGGAGACTGCGCTGGTAATGCCGGGCACCACGGTCACGGGGATTCCGGCGGCGACACACGCCGCCACTTCCTCGCCCCCGCGGCCGAACACGAACGGGTCACCGCCCTTGAGCCGCACCACGGCCTTGCCCCCAAGCGCCGCCTCGACGATCAGCGACTCGATTTGCGACTGCGGCACCTTGTGGTGCCCCGGGAGCTTGCCGACGTCGACCAGCTCGGCTCCTGGCGCGAGCGACGCCACCGTCCCGTAGGGACCCAGTCGGTCGTAGAAGACGATGTCGGCGCGGCCGAGGGCCTCGGCCCCGCGCACGGTGACGAGGTCCGCGGCGCCCGGCCCGCCGCCGACCAGCGTCACCGTGCCCGTGGTGGGCGCCGCGGGCTCGCGGACCATCATCAGGCGGCGCTCTCGGCACAAGGCGGGCAGGATGTCCCAGCCGGGCCGCCCGTCGTCGACCGCCACCAACAGGCTGGCGCGTCCAAGCGTCGGCGCCAGCGCGCCGAGATCGGACGGCGCGACGGCGCTGCGAACGTCGGCGCCCAGCGCCTTATAGCGGGCCGTGGCCCGGCGCGCGGCCTCGAGACCTCCGCAGACGAGAACCGTGTGGCCGGCCAGTTCCAAGGTCCCGGCGATCACGAGGCGGCCCCCGTCGGCGCTCCCACGGCCGCGTCCCGCGGGCCCACGGGAATCGTGTCCCCCAGCGGGACGGGGCCGGAGGGCCGGCGCTGGCCGCGCTCCTCGACGTACTCCAGCGACGTGTCCTTCTGGTCCGGCGCGTTCACGAACGAGCGGAAGCGGCGCAGCCGCTCGGGATCGGCCAGGGTGGCCGCCCACTCGTCCTCGTAGGCGTCGACGTGCCGCGCCATGGCGGTCTCCAGGTCACCGCCAAGGCCCAGGGAGTCCTCGACGACGACGGCGCGGACGTGGTCGATGCCGCCGTCGAGGTCCTCCATCCAACGGGCCGTGCGCTGCAGCCGGTCGGCCGTGCGGATGTAGTACATCAGGTAGCGGTCGATGTACTTCAGCAGCGTCGCGTCGTCGAGGTCCTTGGCCAGGAGCTGCGCGTGGGCCGGGTTGGCTCCGCCGTTGCCGCCGACGTAGAGGTTCCAGCCGTCGGCCGTGGCGATCACGCCGACGTCCTTGCCGCGGGCCTCGGCGCATTCGCGGGCACAGCCGGAGACGCCCATCTTGAACTTGTGCGGGGCCCGCAAACCCCGGTAGCGCAATTCCATGGCGATGCCCATGGCGACGGAGTCCTGGACGCCGAAGCGGCACCAGGTGGATCCCACGCAGGTCTTCACGTTGCGCAGCGATTTGCCGTAGGCCTGCCCGGACTCGAAGCCCGCCTCGACGAGTTCCTTCCAGATGTCCGGCAGCTGCTCCAACCTGGCGCCGAACATGTCGATGCGCAGGGCCCCGGTGAGCTTCGTGTAGAGGTTGTACTTCTCCGCGACGCGGGCGATCACTCCGAGCTTCTCCGGGGTGATCTCGCCGCCGGGGATGCGCGGGACCACCGAATACGTGCCGTTCTTCTGCATGTTGGCCAGGGCGCGGTCGTTGGTGTCCTGCAGCCCGCCAAGGCCGCCGTCGAGCGGGTAGCCGGAGTGCTGGGAGGCGAGGATCGAGGCGATCGCCGGCTTGCAGATGTCGCAGCCGAGCCCGGTACCGAAGCGCTCCATGATGGCGTCGAAGGACGCGAGCTCCGCCAGCTGCACTGCCTCGAACAGCTCGGCGCGGGAGAGGGCGACGTGCTCGCACATGGCCTTGGAAACCTCGACGCCGCCCTTGACCAGCTCCCTCTCGAGAAGCTTCTTGAGCATCGGCACGCAGGACCCGCACTGGGTTCCGGCGCGGGTGCAGGACTTCAGCCCGCCGAGCTCCTGGACGGGATCCTTGCCCTCGCACGTCCCGCAGCCTCCGACGGCGTCGCGGATGGCACCGGCCGCCACGTTGTTGCAGGAGCACAGGATGGCGTCGTCGGGCAGCTCCGTGTCCGGGGCGTCTCCCCCGCCGGCGGCGGAGAGGTACGCGCCGGGCTCTGCCGGCAACTCGCGTCCCAGCAGCGGGCGAAGCGAGGTGTACGGGGCGGCGTCGCCGACGAAGATGCCGCCGAGCAGCGTCTTGGCGTCGTCGGTGACAACGATCTTCTGGTAGACGCCGCGCGCCGGGTCCGCGTACACCACCTCGAGCGCCCCGTCGGCCTTGGCGAAGGCGTCCCCGAAGCTCGCGACGTCGACCCCGGAGAGCTTCAGCTTGGTGGCCGTGTCGAAGCCGCCGAAGGACGCGTCGCCGCCGGAGAGCCGGTCCGCGACGATCTCGGCCATCGTGTTGGCGGGGGCGACCAGGCCGATGCACATGCCGCCGAAGTTGGCGACCTCGCCCACCGCCCAGACGTTCTCGACGTCGGTCGCGCAGCGTTCGTCGATGACGATGCCGCCGCGGGCGCCCATCCGGAACACTGGGACGAAGTCCTCGTCGCCCAGCTCGTCGGCCGACTTGCCCGCCGCGGCGGCGGCCTCCTCCTTGGCGCGCCCGTTGAGGGTGCGCGCGATCTCGTCGCGGGGGCGCACGCCGATCGAGACGACGACCATGTCCGCGTCGATGATGCGGCCGTCCGCCATCTCGACGCCGACGACGCGTGCCTCGCCGTTGTGCTCCTCCGTCAGCACCGCCTTGGGGTAGACGCCACCGTGGACCTCCAGCCCCTTCGCGGCAATGAGCCGGCCCATGGCCTGCCCCGCCCCCTCGTCGAGCTGCGTGCCCATCAACCACTTGCCACCGTCGATGACGATCGGGTTGGCGCCGAGCGACTGCAGGCCGGCGGCGGCCTCAAGCCCCAGCAGGCCGCCGCCGATGGTCACGGCGTTGACGGGGCGCCCCAGCCGCGCGCCGAGTTCGGCCACCTGGGCGTTGATGGCCCAGACGTCCTCCAGCGTGCGGTAGACGTGTGTGTGTTCGTTGCCCGGGATCGGGAGCGTCGCCGCGTTGGAACCGGTGGCGAGCACCAGTTCGTCGTAGGCGAAGCGACGGCCGTCCTCCGTGACGACCTCCCGCGCGGCGATGTCCAGGTCCACCGCGCGGGCGCCGGTGACAAGGGTGACGGCGCCGTCGTCCCACAGGCCGCCGGCGAGCGTGAGGTCGACGCCGGGCTCGGTCAGTGCCTTGCTCAGGGCGACGCGGTCGTAGGGAAGGTGCGTTTCCTCCGTCAGGACCGTCACGCGGGTGCCTTCGAGTCCGCGGGCCGCGATGGCCTCCGTGAAGCGGTGCGCCGCGGGGCCGCCGCCGACGACCACGATTCGGCGGACGCCGTCCGTCGATTCGGTGGTGGTGGTCTTGCCGGATGCTGTGCTCATGGTGTCCTCGCTTGTGTTCGTCGTGGGCGTCCCGTGGGCCGCGGCGTGCCTTGCCGGTCGCGGCGCCGGGGGCGTCCCCCTGCCTGCCCTCAAGCGTAGGAAGCGGCGTTTGCCCCGCAATTACCCTCGCGTTTCGTTCGCAATACGTTGTTTTCCGGGATCCGCGGAATACCGGTGAGCGGCCGGAAACGTGCCGGAAACAATCGTTGTCCGGTCCTCACGCGGCCCTGCGGGGGAGCGTGAGGGTGGATTTACTGCCGCGAAACATCGGCCGGACCGACGCGTAACACCGGCTCCCTAGGCTCGATGCAACGCCAAACGCCCACCACCCGTAGAAGGAGACACCGCCATGACCGTCCTGATCGAGGAGCAAGCCACCACCGCCGGAAACGTCGCCTGGCACGACGTCTGCTGGTTCGACGACCTGGAGACGGGCTGGGGGGAAGCCGCATGGATCGACGGCCGGCAGGTCGCCCTGTTCCGTTTCGCCGACGGCACCATCCACGCCTCCGACCAGCGCTGCCCGGCCACCGGATCCAATGTGATGGCCCGCGGGATCATGGGCGGCCGTTCCACGGACGCCGGCCTGGTCCACACCATCGCCAGCCCGCTGCACAAGGAGGTCTACCGGCTCGACTCCGGCGAATGCCTCAGCTCCCCCGGGCTCGTGCTGCCGGTGCACCGTGTGCGCGTGGAGGACGGCCGCGTTTGGGTTGGGTTCTCGCTGTGACCGCGGCGTTGCTGGAGGAGCACACGGCGCGGGACGGGGCCGCGCCCCTGACCCCGACCTCGAACTCCGCGTGGGGCGGCTGGGAGCCGCCGGCCGTGGCCACCACGCTCGTCGCCGCGTCCCACGGCACCAACAGCCCCGCCGGCCAGCGGGCGATCGCTGAGCTGGTCTCCGCCGTGGCCGCAGCCCGCCCCGAGGTCCCGGTGGCCCCCGCGTTCGTGGACGTTCAGGAGCCGGACGTCGGCACCGTGCTGCGCGCCGCCGGCGGGAAGCCGCGGATTGTGCCGCTCCTCCTTTCCACGGGCTTCCACACGCGCCACGACCTGGCGGGATCCGCGGCCGGCGCGCCCGGCACCACGGTCTCCCGCGCCCTCGGGCCCGATCCCCGGCTGGCCGCCGTGTTGGAGCGCCGGCTTGCTGAGGCGGGCCTCCGCCGCGGCGACCAGGTCATCCTGGCGTGCGCCGGCTCGACCGACGCCCAAGGGGTGGCGGACTGCCACGCGATGGCGCGCCTGCTGTCCGACAGGCTGGGCACCACCGTGGAGACGTCGTTCGTCTCCGCGGCCACCCCGTCCGTCGGCGAGGCGGTGCGGCGTGCCGGGGCGAGGTCCCGCAGGCGGTGGTTTGCCCGCGGAAGGGTGGTGGTCTCCACCTACTTGATGGCGCCCGGCCACTTCGCGGCCCTCGTGGCGGGCAGCGGTGCCGACGTCGTTTCGCAGCCCCTGCTGGTTCCCGGCACCGACGTCCCGAACGAACTCGTGGATCTGGTCCTCGAGCGCTTCGACCGCCTGTAGGGAGCTCCGCGCACCCCAAATAGGTTCTGCGGAACCCATCGGCTATCGTTGTGGATGTAGTCGTAGTTTTCTCGTAGTAGTTTCAGTGCCAAGTCCCCGCTCGCGGGGCGTGTCTCTTTCTGACTCGCGGTAAATCACGTAGCTGCATGGGGCCACCAAGTCCGGTGGCCGCAACCCCTACGTCCCCTGCGGACAGTCTGAAAGGACACATCATGGCAATTGGTACCGTCAAGTGGTTCAACGCTGAAAAGGGCTTCGGCTTCATCGCTCCGGACGACAACTCGGACGACGTGTTCGCGCACTACTCCGCGATCCAGTCCAACGGATTCCGCTCCCTCGAAGAGGGCCAGCGCGTTGAGTTCGAGGTGACCCAGGGCCAAAAGGGCCTGCAGGCCACCGACATCCGCGCTGTCTAAGTAGCGGATCGGCTCGATACATCGAGCTCTTCTAATCACCGCGAAGGCGGCACCCGGTTCGGGTGCCGCCTTCGGGCTTTAAGCCGCGGCTGTGCCCTGGGCGGCCCCCGCCGGCTACCGCACCACCATCGCGTCGATGTCCGGCGCCTTGGACAGGAACTCGTACTTCACCGTGAGCTCGCCCATCTTGGACAGCTGTTCGGCCGGAACCTCCGCGGACCAGGTCTCCATCTTCATGCCCTTCGCCACGTCCGCGTCCATGCCCATGAACTCGGGGAGCAGCGCCTTGGCGTCCTCCTGATTGGTTTCCGCTTCCGTCAGCACCTCCGCCATGGCCTCCTTAAACTTCGCCACGGTCTCGGCGTTGCCGCTGGCGAAGTTTCCGCTGGTGAAGCTGACCATGGTGGGCAGGCCGGGGACCGCTTTCTGATTCGGATAGCCGAGGAGTTCGTTGTCGGGATCCGCCAACGCCTTGCTCAGGAACGGCTCGGGCAGCCAGATGGCGTCGGTGTTGCCGCGCTCCAGCTGCGCCTCCATGTCGGGGAAGGGCATCTCGTTGAACTTCAGCCCGGCGGGGTCGCCGCCGTCGATCGACGCCGACTCCATGATCGTCAGGTCGCCCTGCGTCTTGAGCGCGTTGACCGACGTCGTTTTCCCGGCGAGGTCCTCAAACGTGTCGATCCCGGAGTCCTTCTGGACCACCACCCCGTTGATGTCCTCGCCCTCCGCCTTGGAGTTCGAGTAGCCGGTGACGATCTTCATGTCCAGGCCCTTGTCGACGGCCGTCATCACGGACAGGCCGTTGCCGACCGCGAAGTTCATGGTTCCCGTGGACACGGCGGGCAGCATGGCGGCCCCGCCCTGTCCGGTCTGGAGCTCGACGTCGAGCCCGTGCTTCTCGAAGAGGCCCTCGTCGATGCCGTACTGCATGGCGACGGACGGGGCGATCGCCAGCACGCCGACGGTCACCTTCGTCAGGCTCGAATCCCCCGGGGACTGCGAGTCCGCCCCCGCGGCGGTACCGGACGGGGATCCCCCGCCGCACGCGCTGAGCAGCAGCGACACCGCGGCTCCCAGGACAACGGCTTTGGGCAGGTTCTTGTTCATGGTTTCTCCTTAGCTGGGACCGGATGCGCTGGCTTCCCCGGCCGTGGCCCCGGCGGCTTTGTGGGCTGGGTCACACACTATCGCCGCCACATGACAGTTACAAGGGTTCATCAATAGTTGAGTTCCGCAACGGAGCTAGACATCGATGCTGACCACGGCGCGGCCCGACGCCGGGCGGGAGGCGCCCGCCCCGGGCCGGATGCCGGAGCCGCCCGGCCCGCCCTCCGCCACGCGCGATACGCACGCGCACATGCGGTCCGCGGCGCACTGCTGGCGCTCGCTGAGAAAAACGTCGCGATGGTCGATCCGGCCTTCTGCGCCAAGGATCTTGACCTCGCACAACCCGCACTCGCCCTTCCGGCAGTCGAACATCAGGTCCACGCCGGCGTCCTGGAGGGCCTCCAGCATGGAACGGTCCCTGCCGACGATTGTTTCGACGCCGAGCCGCGGCACCCGGACCGTGAACTCCTCGGGCTCGAACCACCCCGAGTTGCCGAACGTCTCGTACCGCAGGTCCGGGAGCGGAAGGTCCCGCGCCGCCCAGGCGCGGCGCACCGCATCCATCAGGCGTATGGGACCGCACATGTAGACCTCCGTGCCTGCGGGGATCCCCGCGACAAGCGCACCAACGTCGAGCGCCGTCCCCTCCGCGTCGATGTGCGCGGCGAGCCTGTCACCGTGGGAGGCCTCCAGTTCGCCAAGGTACGCCATGGCGTCCCTGCGCCTGCCCGCGTAGACGATGCGGTAGTGGGCGTTGACGCGCCGCAACACGTCGGCCATGTGGGCGATGGCGGTGATGCCGATGCCGCCGGCCACCAGGACGTAGCCGGCGGCGCCGATCCGTAGCGGGAAGTTCTGCAGCGGGGTGGTGGCGCGCAGCGTGTCCCCCGCGCGGAGCGAGTGCATGTGGCTGGATCCGCCGCGAGACGACGACGTGCGGAACACGCTGACGGCCAGGCGCCTGCCACCGTCCATCGATTCCACCACCGAGTAGGAGCGGCGGTGGGGCTGCCCCTCGACGTCCACCACCACGTCGATGTGGGAACCCGGCTCGGCGGCCTGCGCGAACTGGACTTCGAGGACGATGCGGCGGATCCCCGCGGCCACCTCGGTGCTTTCCACGACCACGGCGTCCTGCCAGGTTTCCGTGTTGTTGGCTGCCATGCTGGTGCCCCTTGTGTGCTTGACGTGAATGGCTGTTCGGAAGGCGGTGGCCGCTCAGACGCGCTCGGCCGCGCGACCTTCGGCGGCCAGCATGCCCTCAAGAATCCGCCGCACCCACATTCCGCCCGCGTCGATGTTCAGGCTGTAGAACTCGTGGTCGGGGTTGGCGTCGATGGCCTCCTGCTGCGCCTTGAGCATCTCCTCGTCCTCGCCGAAGACCCCATGGACTCCGTTGCGCAGCTGGGTGGTGATCAGCTGGCTGTCCAGCCGGTAGTTGCGCATGAACGCCCAGAAATAGTGGGACGAGCGGTCCGTCTCCGGTGTGATGGTGTTCATGACGTAACCGTTGACCCCCTGGCTGCGGTCTCCGGACGCGGCACCGGTGCCCGCCTTCGCGACCCCGACGTCGATGCGTATCGTGGACGGCGCCTCGAAATGGATGATCTGCCACCGGTCGACCTTCCCCTCGAACCCCGGGAACCTGTCCCGCATGTTCTTGAGCCAGAATGGAGGCGCGTCGATGTTGAACATCCACCGGGAAACCGTGACCCGGTTCCCGTCCCGCGAGGTCTCGAACTCCGACTCGCTCAGCTCCTCCTGCCCGATCGAGGACGAGTGGACGAACTCCTCGTGGGTGAGGTCCATCAGGTTGTCCAGGATCAGTTGGTAGTTGCAGGCGGCATGGATGGTTTCGCCGTCGCCCGCCCACTCCGCGGAGTCCATTTGGGGCATGTCCGGGACAAGGTCGGGATCGGCGAGCATGGGGTCCCCCAGCCAAACCCACACGTAGCGGTGGCGTTCGACCACCGGAAAGGACGGAACGGTGGCGCTCGGGTTCACGGTCTCCTGCGCCGGCATGGACACGCAGCGCCCCGCGGAGTTGTAGACGATCCCGTGGTACGGGCATTGGATGCCGTCCCTGCCCGTCGTCTTGCCCATGGACAGCGGGGCCAGGCGGTGCCAGCAGGCGTCGGCGAGAGCGACGGCGCGCCCGTCCTCCGTGCGGTACAGCGCGAGCGGCCGGTTGGCCACCCGGCGCGGCATCGGCGTGCGCGTGACCTCGTGGTCCCAGGCGGCGACGTACCAGGCGTTGAGCGGATGCCCCAGAACCTTCGCGGCTCCGGCGCTTCTGGTGGCGGTGTTGGTCATGGCTGGTCCTTCTTGGAATGGCGGCGCCGGAATGGTGCGCGCCGGCTTCGAGCATTGCTTGTGGCCTGGAACACAGAGTAACTATGCACATAGATAGCTGGCAAGTGTCATGCCGCCCTACTCAGCCATCCCGCTCGCCGGTCACCCGTAGACACGACACTATGGCGGTAGTTACTCTGGGCCTGCCCCGTGCGGGGCGCGACACCGACGTCGGGATCCCTGCACACGTGCCGCCGCAGGCAACGCACCCGGAACCAAAGGACCCCAATGACGCCGTCCGACCAGACTCCGCCAGACCAGCTTCCGCGCGACGGGATTCCATCCGGCGAGCTCCCGCCAGGCCAGCGTCCATCGGGCGCCACGCCGCCCGGTCCACCCTCCGGCATTGTGGCGCAGGGCCTGCTCGCGGACTTCTCGCTGGAGATGACCGGGAAGGACATCCCCGCGCTCGAGGCGGCGCGCGGCGCGATCCCTGCGGGAACACGCATCAACGTGACGTTCCTCGGAAACGAGGACCTGCCGATGCGCGTTGCCGCGTCCACCGCGGTCCGGGCGGCGGGCTTTGTGCCGGTCCCCCATGTTTCCGCGCGTCGCCTGGCCACCGAGGCGGAGCTGGACGGGTTTCTCGAGGCGCTCTCGACGCGCGCCGGCGCCCGGGACATCTTCGTGGTCGGCGGTGATCCGGCCCAGCCGATGGGCCCTTATCCCGATTCGCTGTCCGTCATCCGAAGCGGGGCCCTGACCCGTCACGGATTCACGCACGCGTCCATCAGCGGCTACCCCGAGGGGCACCCGGACATCGACGCGGACACCCTGTGGAGGGCGCTGGAGGACAAGGCGGCCGCCCTCGCGTCCCAGGGACTCGACGGCTCGATCATCACCCAGTTCGGGTTCGACACGGAGCCCGTGCTGGACTGGTTGGCCGAGGTGCGGCGGCGCGGCATCGACCTGCCCGTGCGCATTGGCGTCCCGGGACCGGCGGGAATCAAACGCCTGCTCACCTTCGCCAAGCGCTTCGGCATCGCGTCCTCGGCCGGGATAGCCCAGAAGTACGGCTTCTCCCTTGCCAACCTCTTGGGCACGGCGGGCCCGGACCGCTTCCTGAGGGACCTGGCCGCCGGCCACGACCCGGCGGTCCACGGCGCGGTGGGGCTGCACTTCTACACCTTTGGCGGGCTCAAGGCCACCGCCGACTGGATCGCGGATTTCAGGGACGACGACGGCGGCCGCCGGGCATAGCCGGCGGGCCGTCGTCGGCTACTCCGCCGGGAGCAGTGCCTTCAGGTCCGGGACCTCTTCGATCAGTCCGCGGTCCAGGGAGATCTGCGCGATCTCCTCGATGGAGTCGGCGTTGACCTCGGTCGGGAACTTCGGCAGCGTCAGCTTCTCGATCACGTCCGGCTTCAGTGTGGTGTAGGTCGGAAGAATCTCGCGGACGCGGTCCGGATTGGCCTCGGCGAACTCCAGGGAGGCCTTCATGGCGCGCACAAACTTCTCCGCGGTCTCCGGGTTGTCCTGCACATACTGGTCCGAGGTGAAGTACACGGCGACCGTGAGGTCCTCGACCGGCTCGGCGTAGTTGGAGAACACGCGCTCGTTGCCGCCCTCCTCCGCGATCGTCACAAAGGGCTCGACGGCGGCGATCGCGTCCACGTTGCCCTTGTCCAGTTGCCCGACCATGTCGGGAAAGGGCATCTCCACAAAATCGACGCCGGCCGGGTCTCCCCCGGCCTGCTTGACGGCCTCGGAGATGGTCGAGTCCGAGATGTTGTTGAGCGTGTTGACTCCCACCTTTTTGCCGACCAGGTCCGCGATCTCCTCGATGCCGCTCCCCTGTTTGGTCATGACCGCCGCGAAGTCGTCCTCCACGTTTCCGGTGGTGTTGGCGCCCGCCGCGACCATCCTCAGCGGCAGTCCCTTGGAGCGCGCGACGATCATGGACGTGACGTTGGAAAACCCAAAGTCCATCTGGCCCGAGGTGATGGCCGGAACAATGGCGGCGCCGCCCTGCGCGAGCGTCAGCTTGAGGTCCAGCCCCTCCTTCTCGAAGAGCCCCTCCTCGACGCCCAGGTAGATCGGCGCGACATCGACGATGGGGATAACACCCACCTCGATCTGCTCCATCCCCGCCCCGCCCGCCGCAGTCCCGCTCGCGTCCGACGACGGCGATCCGCCGCCGCACGCCGCCAGTCCGAGTACCGCCACGCACAACACGGCCGCCTTGAGTGATTTCATCGTGCTCTCCTGATGTCGGGGACACCCCACGGGCCGGGGTTGTGATCCAGTTCACACAATAACTACACTGATCGGTATTTCATAGGCGCCCGGATTCCCCGGTGGGCAACCCCTGACGAAGAAAGCATTTCGGTGACCACACCTCGACATATCTACGCGCGTAGTCATATGGTCGAGGGAGTTCGTGTGATCTGCTTCACTATTTCACCGTTCCGGCCCAACGGCGGATCCGGAACCATCAACGAAGGAAGAGGCCCCCGTGGAAGCCAAGAACCTCCAGGACGTTCTCGACGCGGCACCCAGCACCGTGGAGCTCCTACGAAATTCGCAGATCGGCGCGTACATTTACCCGGTGGTGGCGCCCGAGTTCTCCAACTGGCGCAGCGAGCAGCGCGCGTGGCGCGAGACGGCGGTCCTTTTCGACCAGTCCCACCACATGGACAACCTGTTCATCAAGGGGCCCGACGCCCATAAGCTGATTTCGGACACGGCCATCAACAGCACCGCGGCGTTCCCCGTGAACAAGGCCAAGCAGTATGTGCCGACGACGCCGGCGGGCCACGTCATCGGCGACGGGATCCTATTCCACGAGGCCGAGGACGAGTACGTCTACGTGGGCCGGGCCCCGGCGGCGAACTGGCTGCTCTTCCACGCTGAAACGGGCGGCTACGACGTGGAGGTGGTTGCGGACCGGCGCTCTCCCTCGCGCCCCATGGGCAAGCCGGTGCGGCGCAAGTACTGGCGGTTCCAAATCCAGGGGCCCAACGCGTGGCAGATCATCGAGAAGCTCAACGGCGGCTCGGTCGAGCAACTCAAGTTCTTCAACATGGACGAGATGACGATCGCGGGCGAGCGCGTGCGCACGCTGCGCCACGGCATGGCCGGGGCCCCGGGGTTGGAGATCTGGGGCGAATACGGGTCCTACGACAAGGTCCGGGACGCCATCGTCGAGGCGGGGGCCGAATTCGGGATGCTGCCCGTCGGCGCGCGCGCCTACCCGTCCAACACGCTGGAGTCGGGATGGATACCGTCGCCGTTGCCCGGCATCTACACGGGCGACGAGTTGCGGACCTACCGCCAATGGCTCGGCGCCGACAGCTACGAGGCGGCCAACGCCGTCGCCGGCAGCTTCGTTTCGGACGATATCGAGGACTACTACCTGACGCCGTGGGAACTCGGTTACGGTTCGTTCGTCAAGTTCGACCACGACTTTATTGGGCGGGACGCACTGGAACGGATCGACCCGGCGTCGCAGCGCACGAAGGTCACGCTGGCCTGGAACGCCGAGGACCTGGGCCGGATCCTTACTTCGGTGCTGGACACCGACGAGGTCCCCTACAAGTACTTCGACCTTCCTCTGGCCAACTATGGATCCTCCAACTACGACAGGGTTGTGGACGCCGTCGGCAACACCGTGGGGCTCTCCATGTTCACCGGGTACAGCTCGAACGAGCGCCGCGGCCTGTCGCTCGCCACCATCGACCCGGACGTTCCCGTGGGGACGGAGCTGAAGGTCGTGTGGGGCGAGCCGGACGGCGGAACGCGAAAGTCCACCGTGGAGCCGCACCGCCAGATCGAGGTCCGCGCGGTCGTCAGCCCGACCCCCTACTCGACCGTGGCCCGCCAGGACTACCGCGGAGGCTGGCGCACCGCGGCCGTACGGTAGGCCGATCCGCATCGCGTGCCCGCATAGGATGGTCTGACCGCCGACCCGCGTGGGCGGCCGCCGAACGCTGAAAGGGGACCGTTGAGCCTCCGCTATGCGCTATTGGCGCTGCTGAACGTCGAGCCGATGACGGGGTACGACCTGTACAAGGTCTTCGAGTCCTCCGTCGGCCACGTCTGGTACGCGCCGGACTCCCAGATCTACCCGGAACTGCGGAAGATGGAGGGGGACGGGCTGGTCCTCGGCGAGGACGTGCCGTGGGGCAAGTCGGGAACCAAGCGCCGGTACCACATCACTCCGGACGGCAACGCGGCGTTCACGGACTGGATCAATTCCCCGATGGAGTTCTCGCGGGTCCGCGATCCGGCGCACCTTCGCGCCGCCTACCTTGAATGGGCCACGCCCGAGGCCGCGCGGAACCAGATGCGGGCACACGTGGCGCACAACACCGCGCTCTTGCGGCAGTGGGAGCAGAAGGTCCGGGAGATCGACACTGGGACCAGCGCCATGCTCCTGCGGCGGCTGAGCAAGACCGCCGAGAAGGACCGCGGGCGCACCACGGCGTTCAAGCGCTTCGCGTACGAGGGGTTGATCGCCCGTGCCGAGGCGGAGATCGCCTGGGCCAACCGCGGGCTGCGCCTCGCGGACGAGCTCTACGGCGCCGAGGAGGCCTGAACGCCGCACACCGGCCGGCCGCTACGGCAGAAGGCCGGAGTGCGCCCGGGCCAGCACGTCTGTACGGGTTTCGGCATGGCGCCGACCCAGCGCCTCGCGCAGGGGGTCCGCTTGGCCGCGCCGCGCGGTCGACCGTTCGCCCCAGCCGACCAGTGCGGATCCCGCGCGAACCATCAGGAGGTCCAGTCCGGACGGGACCGGGGCGACGGCCGCGGCCCGCGGCGGCCTCGCGGCCGTTGTGCGGTGGATGGCCGGGTCTGGTGTTGGTGTCTCTGATGCTGTTGCTGTTGCGAGGGACATCGTCATCGGCTTTCTGTGTCTGGATCCGCGGGGCCCGCGGGGGGCGCCGCCGGATCAACGAGGGGGAAGGCATTGAAGTGGAGCTGCACGGGACGGGCGCCGGGGCCACCCTTCCCGCGGTATTCCTCGACGATCTCGCCGAGTGATTGCACAACGCGCCGGCTGATCTCTTCCAGCTGGGCAGCATCCAGCCGCAGGTTGGAGGTGTTGAGCACGGAGGCCTCCATCCACTCCGTTCCGAGCCGTTCGTCGCCGAAGCGGATGAAGTCCTCCAGGGCCTCCGAGCGGTTGCGTTCGAATTGGCGGGCAACGATGCGCGCCGCCGCGATCGTCGCCTGGTTGTGGGGGTCGGCGGCGGGAGAAAGGCTGATGGCTCCGGGAGGGCGCTCCCACCAGCGCTCGCGGGCCGATCCCTTGCCTTCGACCTCGCGTACCAGGCCGTGCTTGGCCAGTTGGCGCAGGTGGTAGCTGGTGGATCCGCTCGATTCGTGGAGCCGCTCGGCGAGGCCGCTGGCCGTTTGCGCCCCGTGGCGCGAGAGCGCCTCGAGAAGCTGCAGGCGGATCGGGTGGGACAGTGCCTTGAGAGCGGCCAGATCGAGTGTCCGGCTCTCGGCTTCGCGCGGGACGTTTTCCATAAGACGAGGATAGGAGTGCAAAGGTTTATTTGCAAGTATTTCTTTGCAACTATTTCTTTGCGGACTTTCTCCCAGCGGTGACCCCTCGCACCCCGCCCCCCTCGCGGGAATGAACGCCGGGGGACGGAGGTTGGCATCAGGTGTGAGCATTCCACTGTCGGTCCTTGACCTTGCCCCCATCTCCCCCGGCGGCACCCCCGCCCAGACGTTCGCCGCGTCGGTCCAACTGGCGCAGGCGGCCGAAGCCTCCGGCTATACGCGGGTGTGGTACGCGGAGCACCACAACATGGCCACCATCGCCTCAAGCGCGACGTCGGTGCTGATCGGCCATATCGCGCACCACACGTCCACGATCCGCCTGGGCGCCGGCGGAATTATGCTGCCCAACCACTCCCCGCTGGTCATCGCCGAGCAGTTCGGCACGCTGGAGACGCTGTTCCCGGGCCGCATCGACCTGGGACTCGGCCGGGCGCCCGGCAGCGACCAGGCGACCTTCCGCGCGCTCCGCCGCGACCCGGCGTCGGCCGACGCCTTCCCGCACGACGTGCTGGAGTTGCAGTCCTTCCTGGGCCCCGCCTCCCGCATCCCCGGCGTCAGCGCCTACCCGGGCCGCGGCACCGGCGTGCCGCTCTACATCCTCGGCTCGAGCCTCTTCGGCGCGCGCCTCGCCGCCCAGCTGGGGCTGCCGTACTCCTTCGCGTCCCACTTCGCGCCGGACGCGCTCGAGCAGGCCGTCTCCGTCTACCGCGCGGAATTCAAGCCGTCGGAGCAGCTGTCCGAGCCCTACGTGATCGCCGGCGTCGGGGTTGTCGCCGCGGACACCAACGAAGAGGCCCAGCGCATCATGGAGGAGGTCCGCCGCAGCCGCATCCGCATGATGTTGGGGCGCGGCCGAGAACAGCCCTTCACCGAGGACGAGGTGGACATGCTGCTCACCTCTCCCGCCGGGGAGTCCATCCTGCGCATGCTCGCCTACACGGCCGTCGGCACACCCGCGGCAGTCCGAGATTATCTGGAGGGATTTGCCGCCCACGCGCGCGCGGACGAGCTGATCACGGTGCACAACGCGCCGCACGCGGAGGACCGCCTGTCCTCCGTCCGGATCACGGCCGATGCCATGGGGTTGGGAAAATAGGGCTATGCCGTGAGATCGGCTGGTTCTACGCTGTCACTGAAGGCACACCGCGGGGCGTCCGGTCCCGCCGGCAACCAGGAGGGGCAGATGAGCGACGTTTTCGATGACACGGTGTTCGACGAACGGGCCGACGACGACCTGAACGAACCCGAGGATGGGCGCGACGGCCAGCCCTACCCGGGGTCCTCCGACTCGCCGGAGTCGATGGAGGTGCTGGACCCGCTGCACAAGCACAACTACCTGCTCGACGACGACCTCGAGACGGAGGAGGACCTCGACGACGAGGACGCCGAGGAGGAATGGGACGACGAGGAGCCCCGGGTCGACGACGACGAGGACGCCGAGGACGCCGAAGGGGACTGACCGCGGCGCTAGGATGAATTAGCGGCAGCCGCCGCTGACGGCATCAAGCGCAAGGAGCACTGATGGTCAACCCGGTGCACCTGCGCACGATGCTGGAGGTCATCCAACAGGGCTCCTTCGCCGCCGCCGCGGCGCGGCTGGGCTACACCGCCTCCGCCGTCTCCCAGCAGATGTCCGCCCTGGAGCGCGACACCGGGGTGTCCCTCTTCCGGCGCTCCGCCCGCGCGATCGAGCCGACCGAGGCCGCTACCACCATGGCGAGGCACGCGCGGAAGGTGCTCACCGACATCGATGCCCTCCTGGCCGCCAGCCACACCGCCGGATCCGGAGCGGAGGGCAACGGCACACGGGAACTGCGGCTCGGCATCTTCCCCTCCCTCGCCACGTTCGCCCTGCCCCGGCTCCTCGGCTCCCGCGACTGGCTGTCCTTGGGCGTCAGCCTGCGCGTAAGCGTCGGCGAGCCGCACCAGACCATCCAGGGGTTGCAGGCCGGGGGCGAGCTGGACCTGGCGCTGGTCTTCCAGGTGGGGCAGGCCGGACTGGCCTGGCCGAGCACCCTGGACCGCCAGTGGATCGGCGACGACAATTTCCGGGTCGTCCTTCCCAAGTCGTGGCGGATCGCGGACGGATCCGAGGTCACGGCCGAACAGCTGGCACACATGCCATGGATCATGCACCACCCCGGGACGTCGGACGCCACGGTGATCTCCCGGCTGTTCGCCTCCTGCGACCTGCACCCGCGCGTGGTGGCCTACTGCGACGACTTCAACGCCTCGCTGCAACTGGCCGCGGCGGGCCTGGGTGCCGCCCTGGTGCCCGACCTGGCAATGCAGGACCGGCCCGCGGGAGTGGTGGTGGTCGAGGTTCCGGAAATCAGGCTGGCCCGGAGCATCTTCGCGCTCCAGCTGAACGATCGGCGCAGCGCGCAGGTGGACGTGTTTATGGACCGTCTCGCCACCGAACTGCGCCAGATCAAGATTGGTCCGCGGCAGCGCTAGCCGGACCGCGGCAATGCGGGACCCGGACCGGCTACCTGGAGACGAACGTGTCCACGTGGATGTGGTCGTAGTGCATGGTCGTCGCGTTCCAGCCGCGCGAGGTCAGGTGCCGCCCCATCCGCCCTTGGAGTACGGGCCCCACTGCCCGTCCTGGCCCAGCCAAATCCGGTCGCGCCAGATGATGTAGTCAACCCCCAGCGCGTCGGCGTTGGCGACGAGATAGTTGGCCATCTGGTTGCCGTTCCCGATGCCGGACGCAGCGCTCCAGTTCCTGATCATGAAGTCGGCACCCAGCCCGAGGCGGTGGCCGATGGAGCCCGAGCGCAAGGTGCCCACGGACGAGTAGTGGTTCGGGAAGTTGCGCTTCACGGCCTTGAGCATCTTCGCGGTCACCGGCTGCAGGTGGGCCGGCGCCTTGGTGGCCAGGTTCGTCAGCAAGGTGTTCTTGATCCAGCCCGTCCCGCGGGACGTCTTGACGCGCGACCAGCCGTTCTTCGTCCCCAGCCGCGGCATCATTTCCCCGGCGGGCAGGATTCCGAGGCTGCGGTGGGCGGTGGACGCGCCCGTCCGCACGTTCGCCCGGCCGGTGGTCCACCGGTAGGTGGCCGACGGGAGGATCGTGGCTCCCGTGTAGTAGGTCTGCGTCTTCGACAGGGCCGCGGTGGGAATCCAACCGCGACCGCCGAGCGCCCTGACCTCGCTCCAGGAGCCGGAGGTCCGCAGGACGGTCGCCTTGGTGCCCTTGGTGTACGCCATCAGCCGCTTGGACGAGAACGTCGGCTTGGCGTACAGCGCCTGGGATCCGCCGAACCACCGGCTGGAGGTCGCGGCCGCCGCGGGTGCCGCCGTGGAGCGCAGGTAGTCCGAGCTGGCCCAGCCGGTCTTGCCGGCGTGGCGCACCTCCCACCACTTGCCCGAAACCTTGCCCGTTCTGGCCACCACGGAACCCTTGGGCATCAGTGCCAGGGACGCGTACTTCGTCCCGGGTCGCTGGCGAAGGTGGAGGTTGGCGGTGGTCTTGGCATACTTCGTGGCGGCCGCCGGCACGGCGGAACGTGCCGCCGCCGGAGCTACCGCCAGCGGTGCCGCGGCCCGGACCGGCCCCGCGACCGCGGAGGTTGCCGTCCCCGGCGCCTGGGCACCGGCGGCCGGTACCGCGCCGCCCGCCACAACGATTCCCAGGGCGATTCCGGCGGCCAAGCCGCGCCGCCCCGTGTTCTTCCAAACCGACATTTCGATCCCCCGATGCGAGAAATGGCGCCGTCGGCGGGAGACTGGGCCACCAACAACCGGCGGGGCCATCGTCCCACCGGTCACATGCTATCGCGGCCACCGGAACCGCGGGCGGGACCGCGGGCGGGTCCGCGGGCGCGCATCGGGGCGCCGCGAGAGGGCGGGACCGGCGGTCCGCCGGCCATCGTGCCTACCGCCGGGCGCGCAGCGCCGCCTCCACCCGGGCGGCGGCCGACCGCAGGGAGGGCAGCACCTCCATGGCCGCGGCCACGGGATCGTCGCGGTCGGCGGCCGGGAGTGTGCCCATGGAGACGTTCATGGCCGCCGCCACGGTGCCGTCCGGCGCGAAAACGGGCACCGCGATCGATCTCAGGCCCAACTCCAGCTCCTGGTCCACCAGGCACCACCCTTGGGCCCGCACCTTGTCCAGCTCCGTGCGCAGCGCGTCCGGGTCCGTGAGGGTGCTCGGCGTGAGCGCCTCCAACGGCTGCGCCCCGAGGGCATGCTCGAGTGCGGCCTGCGGCAAGTGCGCCAAAAGCACGCGCCCCATCGACGTCGCGTAGGCCGGGAATCGGGTGCCCACGGCTATGCCCACGCGCATGATCCGGCGCGTGTGCACGCGGGCGATGTAGACGACGTCGGAGCCGTCCAGGACGGAAGCGGACGCGGACTGGTTGAGTTCCGCGGACAATTCCTCCAGCACCGGCTCGATCAGCTGCGGCAGCGAATGGCTGGACAGGTACGCATAGCCGAGTTGCAGGACCTGGGCCGTGAGCTCGAAGTACTTGCCGTCCGTCCTGACGTAGCCGAGATCGGCCAGCGTCAGCAGGAACCGCCGCGCCGTCGCCCGCGACAGGCCCGTGAGCTTGGCGACGTCGGTCAGGGTCATGGACGGGTGGTCCGCGTCGAAGGCCCGGATGACGTCCAGCCCACGGGCGAGGGACTGGACGAACTGGCCTGCCGGGCCTCCGGTCTCAACGAGCGTGTGCGGTGCGCCGCCGCTGTTCTCCATGTGGCCCCTCCCCTCGGTCCGCGGCCGGTGGGCCGCGCACTACATCCTAGGCGCAGCGGCCGTTCAGGCTCGCGTCACCGCGAACGGCAGCCGCTCGGCGAGCTCGTCGAAGGTGGTGCCGTGGGTGGAGCGCACGGCCACGCCGTCCTCGCCGATGAGGAAGACCGCCGACTCGGTGTAGATGCGGGACACACATCCGAGCCCGGTGGCCGGGTAGGTCAGCGCCTCGACCAGCTTGGACTCGCCGCCCTTGGTGAACAGGCTCATCATGACCCAGGTGGCCTTCGCGCCGATGGCCAGGTCCATCGCGCCGCCGACGGCCGGGATGGCGTCGGGCGCGCCCGTGTGCCAGTTGGCCAGGTCGCCCGCCCGGGACACCTGGAAGGCGCCCAGCACGCAGACGTCCAGATGGCCGCCGCGCATCATGGCGAAGGAATCCGCATGGTGGAAGTAGGACGCCCCCGGGAGCTCGGTCACGGGAATCTTGCCCGCGTTGATGAGGTCCTCGTCGATCTGGTCCCCGGTGGCGACCGGGCCCATGCCCAGCATCCCGTTCTCGGTGTGGAGGGTGACGCCCTGCTCGGCGGTGAGGAAGTTGGACACGTTGGTCGGCTGGCCGATCCCGAGGTTGACGAATGCGCCCTCCGGGATGTCGGCGGCAACGATCCTGGCCAGCTCGTCGCGGGTCAGGGCGGCTTCGGTGGAGGTGAATTCGCTCATTACTTGGCTCCTGGAATCGCTACGACGGTGTCCACGTAAATGCCCGGCGTCACGACGTTTTCGGGGTCGATCGCGCCGGTCTCGACGACCTCGTCAACCTGGACGATGGCCTGCTTGGCGGCGGCCGCCATGATGGGGCCGAAGTTGCGGGCGGTCTTGCGGTAGACGAGGTTGCCCACGCCGTCCGCGCGCAGCGCCTTGACGAGCGCGAAGTCCGCGCCGATCGGCGACTCGAGGACGTAGCCCTTGCCGTCGATGACCCGGGTTTCCTTGCCCTCGGCCAGCATGGTCCCGTATCCGGTGGGCGTGAAGAAGCCACCGATTCCGGCGCCGGCCGCGCGGATGCGTTCGGCGAGGTTGCCCTGCGGCACCAACTCGAGTTCGATCTCGCCGGCGCGGTACGCCTCGTCGAAATGCCACGAGTCTGACTGCCGCGGGAACGAGCAGATGATCTTCTTGACCCGGCGTTCCTTGATCAGGAGCGCCAGCCCGGCGTCGGCTTGGCCGGCGTTGTTGTTGACGACCGTCAGGCCGGTCGCTCCGCACTCCAGGAGTGCGTCGATGAGTTCCATCGGCTGGCCGGCATTGCCGAACCCTCCGATCAGTACCGTGGCCCCGTCGTGGATGCCGGCAACGGCGTCCGCGGCGGAAGTGGCGATGCGTGGTGCCATGGGTGGCTCCTACTTCCTAGTCTGTGGCTTGTGGTGGGCTCTAGCGGTTTGCCGCGGTGTTTTCTAGTACGACGGCGAGGCCCTGGCCGACGCCGATGCAGAGGCTGGCGACGCCGTAGCGGTCCCCCGACTCCTGCAGCCTGCGTGCCAGGGTGCCGAGCACGCGCAGGCCGGATGCGCCGAGCGGGTGCCCGATGGCAATCGCTCCGCCCCAGGCGTTGACGATGCCCTCGTCGATGTCCCACTGCTTGACGCAGGCGAGCGACTGGGCCGCGAAGGCCTCGTTGAGCTCGACGGCGGCGACGTCGCCCCAGGAGATGCCGGCACGCTTGAGCGCCAGGTTCGCGGCCTCGACCGGAGCCTCGCCGAAGTACTGGGGCTCGTTGGCGGCCGCTCCGCGTCCGGCGATGCGCGCGATCGGCTCGAGTCCGAGCAGGCCGGCGGCCTTCTCGGAGCCGAGCCAGGCGGCGGAGGCGCCGTCGCTCATCGGCGAGGCGTTGCCGGCGGTGACCGTGGCGTTCGCGCCGGTGCGGAAGACGGTGCGCAGGCCGCCAAGGGTTTCGGCCGTGGAATCGGGACGGACGGTCTCGTCGCGCGTGAACTCAACGCCCTTCTTGGAGTTCGGCGGGACCGGGACCACGAGGTTGCTGTACTTGCCCTCTGCCCACGCACTGGCGGCCAGCTGGTGGGACCGCGCGGAGAACTCGTCCTGGGCGCGGCGGGAAATGTTGTGCTTTTCGCGCAGCTGCTCCGTTGCCTCGCCGAGGGAGACAGTCCATTCGGCGGGCATCTGCGGATTCACGAGGCGCCACCCGAGCGCGGTGTTGGCCAGTTCGAGGTTGCTCATGGGGAACGGGCGCTCGGTCTTGGGCAGCACCCAGGGCGCCCGGCTCATCGACTCGACGCCGCCGATGAGCATCAGGTCGGCCTCGCCGACCTCGATCTGGCGGGAGGCCATCATGGCTGCGTCGAGCGAGGAGCCGCACAGCCGGTTGACGGTGGTGCCCGGCAACGACGTCGGGAGTCCCGCAAGGAGCGTGGCCATGCGGGCCACGTTGCGGTTCTCCTCGCCGGCGCCGTTGGCGTTGCCGAAGACCACCTCGTCGATGACGGCGGCGTCTAGACCCGGCGCCCGCTTCACGATCTCGCCGACCACCAGCGCCGCCAGGTCGTCCGGGCGGTGGCCCGCCAGGGAGCCGCCGATCTTTCCGAAAGGCGTGCGCACCGCGTCGTACACATAGGCCTGCTGCATCAACTTCTCCTGGTCCCTCGTAAAAAAGTGCACTATATGAACTTCTGTGCGTTCAATGAACTTTATCAGCGCCGCCCTCGGGCGGCAAGGGGTGGCCCGCGCGGGGCATCTGTCGGGCGGGGTTTGCGCGGGGCACCCGTCGGGCGGGGTTCGCGCGGAGCCGGGCACGGGGGCGTCGCGCGGGGATGTGGCGCGGCCCGAACGGCGCATGTAGCGTCGTGGGAGATCCACTGAGCACCTCCGAAGGGCGGACACACCATGGGCGGACACGTCCTCGCGGCCGCCGGCGACGGGCTGGGCGTCATCACGCTCAACCGGCCGGACAAGATCAACGCGCTGACCCGGGCCATGGTCGCGGACATCGGGGCCGCCCTGGAATCCTGGCGCTCCGACCCCGATGTGGGGATCGTGCTTCTGCGCGGGGCGGGCGAGAGGGGCTTCTGCGCCGGCGGCGACATCAAGGGCTTCTACGAGTCCATCAAGGGCGACCGCCATCAGGACTTCCTGGACTTCCTCGCGGAGGAGTTTGCGGTGGACCAGGCGATCGCGGGGTATCCCAAGCCGGTCGTCGCGCTGATGGACGGACTGTGCATGGGCGGCGGCGTGGGCCTGGCCGGCCACGCGTCCATCCGCGTCGTGACGCCACGCTCCGTCGTCGCGATGCCGGAGACCCGCATCGGCTACTCCCCCGATGTCGGGGGGACCCACCTGCTGGGCCGGGCCCCGGGTCGGCTCGGCGAGCATTTCGGCCTGACCGCCGACTCGATGGGCGCCGGCGACGCCATCCTTGCCGGATTCGCGGACTTCTGCGTCGCGGAGGATGCGCTCGAGGACCTCGTGGGCACGCTGCCGGACCTGGTGGGACTCGCCGCCGCCGAGGTGTCCGCCGCCCTCGAGGTGCTTCACGCGATGCCCGCCCCCGCCGCCACGTCAACGGCCGCCGCCGAAAGGCCCTGGATCGACGCCGCCTACGCCGCCGATTCGGTCGCGGGCATCCTTCACGCGCTCGACGGACTGCCGCACGCCGGCGCCGTCCGTGCGGCGCAGGCCATCCGAGCCAACTCGCCCCTCGCGACGGAGACGGCGCTCCAGGCAATCCGCGCCGCCAGGGAAGAGGACCACTTGGCCGACGCGATGCTGCGCGAGCACCGCATCGCCGCCTACCTGATGGACCACCCCGACCTGCCGGAGGGCATCCGCGCGCAGATCATCGACAAGGACCGCAACCCGGCCTGGTCGCCGGCCAGCCCAGTGCTGGTGGACGTCGACGCGGTTGCGGCGATCATGCCCCACCCCGCTTAGGCGGCGGCCATGGCCAACTCGCCGTCCGGCGACACCATGCTCGACCGGCTGGTCCGGATCCTCGACTCCTTCGGACCGGACTCCAGGTCGCTGACGGTGGGCGCGCTGGCGCGCCGCGCCGACGTCCCCCGCGCCACGGCCTACCGCCTGGTCGACGACCTGGTCCAGCGCGGCCTCCTGGCCCGCAACCAGAACGGCGAGATCCGGCTGGGGGTGCGTCTGTGGGAGATCGCCAACCGCTCCTCCGCAACGCGCGACCTGCGCCAGGTGGCACTGCCGTTTATGGAGGACGTGAACCAGCTGGTCCGCCAGAACACCCAACTCGCCGTCCTCCACGAGGACGAGGTCCTCATCGTCGAGCGCCTGTCCCGTCCGGACTCGGTGGTCAACCAGGCCCACGTAGCCGGTCGGATGCCGGTGCACCTGACGTCCATGGGCATGGCCCTGCTGGCCTTCTCCCCCGCGCCCGTGCTGGAGGGATACCTTCAACGCAATGCCGCCGCCGTGGCGGCCCGGCACGCCGACATCCGCCGCGAACTGGCGCACATCAGGCTCCGCGGGTACGCGACGTTCGACGGCTTTATCGACGCCGAGACCACCGGTGCCGCCGTGCCCATCCTGGACGCGCGAGGACTGGTGGTCGCCGTGCTGGCCGTGGTCGTCCCCCGCGGATCCGAGTCGCTTCCGGCCGCCGTAATGGCCCTCCGGACGGCGGCGCGGGGCATCGCCCGCGGTCTCGGCGAGGGAGCCGGAGAGTAGGCGCCCCGTGCGGGCGCCCGCCCCCCGACCCTAATGCGCCTTGGCGACGTCGGGGCGGTGGCCTTTCTTGGCCAGTTGGATCTGCTCGTAGACGTGGTGCCGCAGTTCGGTGAACCTCGCCGAGGAGCGCGTCTCGAGCTGGTCGCGGTCCGCGGGCAAGTCGATCAGGATGTCCTCCTGCACCACGGTCGGCGAGCTGGAGAGGATGATGACGCGCTCGCCGAGATAGACGGACTCGTCGATGTCGTGGGTGACGAACAGGACGGTCATGCCCAAGTCCTTCCACAGTCGCCGCACCAGGTCCTCCAGGTCCGCGCGGGTCTGCGCGTCGACCGCCGCGAAGGGCTCGTCCATCAGCAGGACCTCGGGCTGGTAGGCGACCGCCCGGGCGATCGCCACGCGCTGTTGCATGCCGCCGGAGAGCTGCCACGGGTAGGACTTGGGAACGTGGGACAGGCCCACGGCCTCGAGCGCCTCGTCCACCCGGCGCCGGCGCTCGGCCTTGGGCACTCCGGCGTTCTTCAGCGGAAGTTCCACGTTGTCCGCGACCCGCAGCCACGGGAACAGCGACCGTCCGTACTCCTGGAACACCACCGCCATCTTCTTCGGCGGGCCGGTGACCCGCTGCCCGTCCAGCAGGACCTCGCCCTCCGTTGTCCCCAGCAGGCCCGCGATGCACTTCAGGAGCGTCGTCTTGCCGGAGCCCGAGGGGCCCACGAGGCACGCGAGTTCCCCGTGGCCCAGGTCGAACGTCAGGTTCCGGACGGCCTCGATGTCCCCGCCGTCGGTCTTGTAGACCTTCTTCAGGCCCCGCACGCTCAGCAGCGCCTGACCCTCGGGCAGTGTGCGCCCGGACGGGACCGGCCCCGCGCCCGGCGCCGCCGCGCCGGCTGGCTGGGAGAGGTGGTCGGGGGCGGCCGCGCGTGCGGCGGAGTCGCCGGTCCGCAGGCCGCCCGTGCCCTCGGTGTTCTGGGTGTCAGGCTGCATTTTCTACCTCTTTAAGGCCGTGGTACCAGCGCAGGACGCGCCTCTCGCACCATTGGAAGATGAAGGACATGGCCACACCGATCAGTCCGAGGACCACGATGCCGGACCACATTTCGGGGATCGCGAAGGATCGCTGGAACTGGACGATCGTGAATCCCAGCCCGGAGGACGAGGCGAACATCTCGGAGATGACCATCAGGATCAGGCCGATGGACAGGCATTGGCGGATTCCGGCCATGATGGTCGGCGCCGCGGAGGGCAGCACCTGGTAGCGGATCCGGTTCAGCCCCGAGATCCCGTAGGAGCGGGTCGTCTCGTTCTGCACCGGATCGATGGATCGGACGCCCTCGATGGTGTTCAGCAGGACCGGCCACACGCAGCCGGAAATGATCACCGCGACCTTCATGCCGTCGTTGATGCCCACCAGCAGCATCAGGACCGGCACCAGCACCGGCGGCGGCAGCGCACGGAAGAACTCGAACACGGGCTCGGTCACGGCGCGCACCGTTCGGTTCAGGCCGACCAGCAGCCCCACCACCACACCCAGCACGATCGCGGACAGCACTCCCACCACCAGCCGGCCGAGCGAGGGCAACACGTCGGAGGTGATGCGGCCCTCGAGCCACGTCGGTCCGAACGTCTCGCCCAGCTGCGCCGGCGTCGGGACGAAGAAGTTCGGCTCCCCCGATGTCCCCGCCCACCAGGCGGCGAAGAGGATCAGCGGCAGCGCCACCACATAGCCCAGGGTCTTGAGCGCTTTCATACGACCACCTCCCCGCGGACGGACGGGTGCCAGTTCAGCACCCGTTTCTCGATTTGGCGCATGACCGCGTTGATGACCACGCCGAGCAGGCCGGTGGCCAGGATCAGGGCGTACATCCCGGAGATGGCGCCCCCGGACTGGGCCAGGGCGATCTCGTGCCCCAGGCCCGGGGACCCAATGATCAGCTCGGCCGTGATGGCCAGGATCAGCGCGACCGATGCGGCCAGGCGGATGCCGGTCATCAGGTAGGGCAACACGGTCGGGAACACCACGTCCCTGATGCGCTGCCTGCGCGAGAACCCGTAGGACTGCGCCGTCTGCATCGCCACGTTGTCCACGTCGGCCACCCCGTAGAGCACCTGGATCAGCACCTGCCAGAAGCAGGCGTACACGATCAGCATCAGCGAGGACTCGATCTTCACGCCGAACAGCAGCACGGCCAGCGGGATGAGCGCCACCGACGGGATCGGCCGCAGGAACTCGATCGTCGAGTTCGTGAAGCGGCGGAGGAATGGGCTCATCCCGATGACGAGCCCCAGCACGCCGCCCAGCACGATGGCCATGGCCAGCCCGATCGCCCATGCCGCCATCGTCTCTCCCACGGCCTCCCAGAACGCGGCCAACCCGAAGTCCCGGCCCAACGCCACCAGAACCTCCGAGGCGGGCGGCAGGTAGCGCGCCTGGACGATCCCCAGGACCGGCATCAGCTCCCACAAGACCAGGAACCCGACGACGCCGGCGAGGCCGAGCAACGGCTTCGACGCCCAACCGGACTTCTTCCGCACCGCGCGGGGTGCGCCGGCACGCCTCCCCGGTCGGCTCTCGACCACCTGTTGCGCGGACATCAGGGAAGCAACTTCTCGAGGTCGACGTCGTTGGAGAGCGTCCCGTACTTCTTGGCCGAGTCGGCCAGCTTCTGCGCGGCCTCCATGTTGAAGTCGGCTCGGTACCGCGGCAGGACGATCCTGGAGCGGGTCTCCTCGTCGATCTTCGTGTAGGTGCCGACGATGTCGCGGACCTTCTCCGGGTTGTCCTGCGCGAATTCCAGGGATTCGTTCATGGCCCGTGTGAACTTCTCCACGAGTTCGGGCTCGGCGTCGATCTTCGCCTGGCTGGTGAAGTAGCCGGCGATGTCGAGTTCGGGGTGGAAGTCGACGAAGTTGGACGAGACCAGGCGGGCCCCGCCGTCGACCGCCTGGGTCAGGAAGGGATCGAGGATCCAGGCCGCGTCGACCACGCCGTTCTCCAGCGCGGCCGGCGCGTCCGGGAAGGGCACCTCGACGAACTGCACCGAGCCGGCGTCCCCGCCGTCGGCCTCGATGACGTCCTTGATCGTGGTGTCGCCAATGTTGGACAGGTTGTTCACGGACACCTTCTTGCCGGCCAGGTCCTTGGGCGACTTGATGTCCGATTCGGGGTTGACGACGACGCCGCCGAAGTCGTGCTTCGCGTCCCCCGACGTCGTCGCCCCATTGGCGACGACGGCCATGTCCAGGCCCTTGTCGTTGGCGACCATGATCGAGATCAGGTTGGAGAAGGCGAAGTCGTAGCTTCCGGACTGGACGCCGGGGACGATCGCGGAGCCGCCCGTGGCGGTCTCGATCTCCAGGTCGAGGCCCTCCTTGGCGAAAATGCCCTCCGCGTCGCCCAGCCAGATCGGGGCCGTGTCGACGATGGGAATGACCCCGACCGTCACCCTGGTCAGCTCGCCGGATCCGTCCGCGCCGCCGGCGGTGTCCGTAGCGCCGCTCGGTGAGCCGCCCCCGCAGGCCGTCAGGGCCAGGACGGCCGCGGCCAACACTGCGGGCTTCAACAGGTGTTTCATGGGTGACTTCCTTGTCATGCTCAATGAACGGTAACGAGTTGTTCGCAGTTCGAACTTCTGTGCGCTGACTGCTGTGTCCAACCTAGTCGGCGCCGATGTGATTCGAAACACCACGCCGGTCACGGCGCGATAAAGGATGAACTATCCACCAAATTGCCGCCGGACGTCCGCCTTTCGGATCTTCCCGGAGGCCGTCCTGGGCAGCTCGCGCACGAACTCCACCGACTTGGGAATCTTGTACCGGGCCAGGCGACCGTCGAGGTGCGCGGTCACGTCCCGCGCCGTGAGGCTCCTCCCCTCGGCCGGGACCACGACGGCCAGGGGAACCTCCCCCCACTTGTCGTCGGGAACGCCAACCACGGCCACGGCGGCCACGGAGTCGAGTTCCATCACCAGCTGCTCCACCTCCGCGGGGTAGATGTTCTCCCCGCCCGAGATGATCATGTCCTTGAGCCGGTCGGAAATGTAGAGGAAGCCCTCGTCGTCGACATAGCCCATGTCGCCGGACCTGAACCAGGCCCCGTCGGCGAAGGAGTCGGCTGTGGCCTCCGGCCGGTTCCAGTACCGCGGGATCACGTTGGGACCGGAGATCAGGATCTCCCCCACGGCCCCCGGCGACTGCTGCCCGCCCATGGCGTCGACAATGCGGATGTCCGAAAAGAAGTGCGGGAGTCCGGCGGACCCCGCCTTGTCGCGGGAGCGTTCGGGCTGCAGCGACGTGGCCCCGGGAGACGTCTCCGTCATGCCGTAGCCGCCGGAGAAGGACAGCCCGCGCCGCTCGTACGCGTCCATGACGCGGGAGGGGACGGCCGACCCGCCACAGGTCAGCTTGGTCAGCGTGGACAGGTCCGCCGTGTCCCAGCCCGGATGCTCGGCGAGCATCTGGAACGTGGTCGGGACACCGGACAGGGAGGTGACTCCGTGCCGTTCGATCGCGGCCAGCGTCGCCGAGGGCTCGAAGCGGTCCTGGAGCACCACGGTTCCTCCCTTAAGGAGGGTCGGGAGGGCCCCCATGCCCAACGAAGCCACGTGGAACATGGGCGCGATCATCAGCGCCACCTCCCGGCTGGTCACGTCATAGTCCACCAGCACGTTGATCGAGTTCCAGGTGAGGTTGCCGTGCGTCAGGACGGCACCCTTGGGACGGCCGGTGGTGCCGGACGTGTAGAGGATGATCGCGGTGTCGTCGAGGCCCACCTGGACGTCTCCGTGTTCTTCGGAGGCGGCGGCCACCGCCTCGCCGTAGGATTCGGCCGGCACCGCGGCGGGAGGGACCGGATCCCCGTCGCCGCGAGGCGCCGCGGACGGCGTGGCCGCGCCGTCGTCGACCACCAGCCTGCGCACGACGCCGGTGCCCCGGCTGCCCGCCACGGCCAAGGGCTCGAGGCTGGAGGCGTTGACCAGGAGCGTGCTCCCGGAGTCGCCGAGCGCGTAGGAGATTTCCGCCGCGGCGAGGCGTGTGTTCAGCGGGACGAAGACGGCCCCGAGTTGTCCGCAGGCGAACAGCGTCTCCAGGAAGGCCGGGTGATTGTTGCCCAGGTAGGCGACCCGGTCGCCGTCCCTAACGCCGCGGTCCGCCAGCGCGTTCGCCAGGCGGTCCACCCGGCCGGCCATCTCGCCGTAGGTCAGCGCGGTGTCCCCGCTGACCACGGCGACGTTGTTCCGCGATTTGACCCGCCGCTTGTGGATCCAAGACCCCAGACCGCCGTTGTTCATTCCCGCCTGCCCCTTCCGAGCCGGATGCCGTCCGGTGCCACCAGGCCCCCGTGACCGCTGTCACATCCGATAAACAATGTAGGTTCAATAGTTGAGAAGGTCAATAGAAATTGCGCGGTTACGCGTAGAAGCGATAGATCCCCCGCGAGACGACGGACGGCTTCGCGGCGCCCTCCACCTCGACCACCTGGTCGACGGCGATCTGGTACCCACCCTTGACCTCTTCCACCTCGGCGATGGCCGCCTTCATGCGCACCCTGGCGCCAACCGGGACGGGCGCCGGGAAGCGGACCTTGTCCAGCCCATAGTTCACCTTGGTCGTCACTCCCGTGACCTCGAACAACTCCGTCCAGAACGCGATCTGCAGAGACAGCGTCAGGTAGCCGTGGGCGATCGGCCCGCCGAAGGGGCCGTCCTTGGCCTTCTCGGGGTCGGTGTGGATCCACTGGTGGTCGTCGGCCGCATCGGCGAACGTGTTGACCTGGTCCTGCGTGACGGTGCGGAACTCGCTGTAGCCGAGGTCCGTCCCGGCGGCGTTGGCGAGTTCCTCGTAGCTGATGACGGTCTGGCCCATGGCGGGTCCTCCTGTGTGTTGTGGTGGTGATGGTGGTTTTTGGGCCGCCAGAGCACGGGCGGCGGCTCAGGTGAAGGCCCCGATGCCGGTCAGCGCCCGCCCCACGACGAGCGCGCAAATCTCGTGCGTTCCCTCGTAGGAGTAGATGGCCTCCGCGTCCGCATGGAAACGGGCGACGTCGTACTCCAGCAGGATGCCGTTTCCGCCGACGACCTCGCGGGCGAGCGCCACGGTCTCGCGCAGGCTCTGCGCCGTGAACATCTTGGCCAGGGCGGAGTTTTCGTCGCGGTAAACGCCGGCCTCCTGTTGCTGCGTCAGCCGCACCACCATGCCCAGGCAGGCCGTGACGTTGGCAAGCATCCGGGCAAGCTTCTCCTGGACCAGCTGGAAGCCCGCGACGGGGCGCCCGAACTGGTGGCGCTCGGCCACGTAGCGCAGCGCCGCCTCGTAGGCCCCTGCCGCGACGCCGGTGGCGATCCAGGCGACGTCGGAGCGCATGTTGCGCAGGCACGCGGCGACGTCCCTGAACGAGTTGATGTTGGCCAGCCGCGCCGAGTCCGGCACCACGACGTTCTTCAGGGTGATGTCGGCGTTCTGCATGATGCGCAGCGAGGTCTTGCCGCGCATCTTTTCGATTTCCACCCCCGGCGCGTCGGTCGGTACCAGGAAGCACTTGACCTGGCGGTCCGCCTCGTCGCGGGCAAACACGGCCAGCACGTCCGCCGTGGCCGCCCCGCCGATCCAGCGCTTGGCGCCGTCGAGGACCCAGTGGCCGCCGTCGCCGTCCGCCCGGAACCGCGCACGGCTCTGGAGCCCGCCGGCAATGTCCGATCCGTGCTCCGGCTCGGTGAGGGCGAAGACTCCCTTGAGGCCAAACGAGCGGATCCGCGGTTCCATTGCGGCGGCCTGCTCCGGGCTGCCGCCCAGGCTCACCGTTGTGCGGAACAGGCCGGACTGGGCGTTGTAGAGCGTGGCCATGGAGGCGTCGGTGCGCCCCAGTTCGAAGTTCCGGAAGCCACCGTAGAGCGCGGAGGGGTGCCCTCCCTCGCGACGGACCTCGGCAGGATCCATCAGGTCCAGATCGATCAGCGGCCGCAGGGTCTCCAGCGGAAACTCGCCGCGCTCCCAGTGGTCCGCCAGCAGCGGCCGGACGTCGCGGTCCAGCACCGCGCGAAGGCGTGCCAGTGCGGCCAGTTCCCCGCCGGAGAGCAGCTCTGAGAAGCCGTACTGGTCGCTGGGATAGAAGGCCGTCACGGCCGGCCCAGACCCAGCAGCCCCGCCGCGTTGCCCTTCAGGATGCCGGGGCGCACCTCGTCACTGAGCGGCAGCGACTCGAAGGCGGACAGCCACTTTTCAGGCGTGATCAGCGGGAAGTCGGTGCCGAAGAGCAGCTTGCGGGACAGGACGTTGTTGCCGAGCCGCACGAGGGACTCTGGGAAGTACTTGGGGCTCCAGCCGGAGAGGTCGATGAAGACGTTGGCCTTGTGCGTGGCGATCGAGTTCGCCTCGTCCTGCCACGGCACGGACGGGTGCGCCATGATGATCGTGAGGCCGGGGTGTTCCGCCGCGACGTCGTCGAGCAGCAGGGGGTTGGAGTAGCGCAGCTTGATGCCCCTCCCCCCGGGCAGCCCCGCCCCCATGCCGTTCTGTCCCGTGTGGAAGATGCAGGGAAGCCCAAGCTCCTCGAGCGTTCCCCAAAGCGGACGGAACTCGTCGGAGGACGGATCGAAACCCTGAAGCGACGGATGGAACTTGAAGCCGCGCACCCCCAACTCGTCCGCCTGCCGGCGCGCCTCGGCGATGGCCGCCGGCCCGGTGCGGGGATCAACGGTGCCGAAAGGGATCAACACGTCGTTGTGGCGCGCGGCCCCGTCAACGAGGTCGTCGATGGAATTGGGCCGGTGCCCCAGCGCGGTGCGGGCGTCCACGGTAAAAACAACCGCGGCCATGTTCAGCCCACGGTAGACCTCGGCGATGCGGTCGATCGATGGCGTGCGCTCCTCCGCCTTGAAGTACTTGGCCGACGCGTCGAAAAGGTCTTGCGGCATCGCCTGGTGGCCGTGCCCGTCGACCTCCAGGTGCACGTGCATGTCGATCGCCGAGATCCCCTCGGCGTCGATGGCGGGTTCGTAGCGCACGGTGGCCTCGCCCTACTTGCCGGCCGGCTCGGGACGAAGCTCGGCGGGGAGTTCCGGGAAGTCCTCGCCGACGCCCTGCAGCCGGTCGGCAAAGGGGAAGCCGGCGCGCAGCGACTCGTAGTCCCAACCGCCGTCGCGCAGTTCGCTGGCGATCGCCTCCGGATGGCTCCACAGCTGGAGGCGGTCGCCGCCGGCGCCTATCGCCTGGCCCGTGATGCCCGCGGCCTCGTCGGAGGCCAGGTAGGCCACGAGCCCCGCGACGTCGTCGGCCGTGCCGAACCCCAGGTCCTTGCGGAAGAAGTCGGGCATGGGCTCGCCGTTGTCGTCGGCTTCGACGGCCTTGGCGAAGAACGGAACGGTCCGGGTCATGGCGGTCGCCGCGACCGGGACGACGACGTTCGCCGTGACCCCCGCGCGCTTCATCTCCAGCGCCCAGGTGCGCACCATGCCCACGATTCCGGCCTTGGCGGCCGCGTAGTTCGTCTGGCCGAAGTTGCCGCGCTGGCCCGTCGGGGAGCCGATCGCGATGACGCGGCCGGCGACGCCGTGCTGCTTGAAGTAGGCGAACGCCTCGCGGACGCAGGTGAATGTGCCGCGCAGGTGGACGTTCACCACGAGGTCGAAGTCCTCGTCGGTCATCTTGAGCAGCGACTTGTCCCGAAGCACCCCGGCGTTGGTGACCAGGATGTCCAGGCCACCGAAGTTGTCGACGGCCGCCGCCACAAGCGCCTTCGCCGTCTCCGTGGAGCCGACCGCGGCGACGACGGGGACGGCGCGGCCGCCGGCGGCCGCGATGGAGGCGACGGCCTCGTCGGCGACGGCGGCATCGACGTCGTTCACCACGACCGCCGCGCCCTGCCGCGCGAGCTCCTGGGCGTACGCCAACCCGAGGCCGCGTCCGCTGCCCGTGACGATGGCGACTTTTCCTGCGAGTGACATGTTGGCTCCTTTGCCGGCCGCCGGAGTCTTGCCGCCCGGCGCGTTGTCGTGGGATTCTTGATTCGAATACATGACAACTTATATTCTTGAGAAAGTCAACGATTATCCGGTCCCGCCCGCGGACCGCGGCTTCGACAAACGATCGGAGGGCCCATGGCCCCCAGCAATTCGGCCACGGCGACGGGGGCCCACCGGCTCATGGCGTCGGACCTGGCCAGCGAACCCAGCTTCCTGATCGCACGCACTCGCTCGCTCGGATCCTCCCAGGCGAACCGCCGGCTCGCGGAGCTCGACCTGAGGGTCCGCTCCTACTCGGTCCTGTCCCTGGCCTGCGGCGACACGGCCCCGACCCAGCGGGAGCTCGCGGATTTCCTGTCCCTGGATCCTAGCCAGATCGTGGCGCTCGTCGACTCGCTGGAGGGTCGAGGCCTGGTTCGCCGGGAGGCGGACCCGTCCGACCGCCGGTCCAAGCTGGTGGCGGCCACCCCCGAGGGCGCCAAGCTCTACCGCAAGGCCCGCGCCGCCACGGCCGCCGCCGAGGACGAGACGCTGTCCGCCTTGGATCCGGCCGAACGCGCGGAGTTCCAGCGGCTTCTCATCAAGGCGGCGTTCCGCTCCGACGTCTCGAGCGCCGGGCCGGGATAGCGCCGGGGCAGGAAATCCCATTCAATGGGACGCCCTTGGCGCCGCCCGCGTGGCCGGGCACACACTGGGTTCGTACATGACGGGCCTCGCCGCCATCAACGATGATGCGCGACGGCTCCGGTCGATCCCCCGAAGGAGTCACCCCATGGGCGCGCCCCGCACCGTTCTGAAGACCAAGGTCGGCATCGTCGGCGGCGGCCCTGCCGGGCTGATGCTCAGCCACCTCCTGGCCAAGGCCGGAATCGAGAACCTGGTGGTCGAGTCCCGCGACCACGAGACCATCAAGAACACCCACCGCGCCGGCATCCTCGAGGCCGGATCCGTGGCCATGCTGACGGACACCGGCGTCGACGGACGGGTCCTGACGGACGGGGACGAGCACGCCGGGATCGACCTGCGCTTCAACGGCGAGTCCCATCCGCTGGATTTCAAGGTCCTGGTCGACGCGACCGTCACCCTCTACGCCCAGAACGAGGTCTTCGTCGACCTCGCCGCGGCGCGCAGGCGGGACGGGGGCGACGTGCGGTACGAGGCGGTCGTCGACGCGGTGTTCGACCTCGAAACCGACACCCCGAAATTTCATTTCACCGACGCCGCCGGGACCGCGTTCGAGGTGCATTGCGACATCCTGGTGGGCGCGGACGGTTCGCGCAGCTTCTGCCGACGCGCCGTGCCGGGCACCCGGGACTACAAGACGGAATATCCCTTCGCCTGGTTCGGCATCCTCACGGAGGCACCCAAGAGTGCCCCCGAACTGATCTACGCCAACTCGCCCGATGGCTTCGCATTGATTTCGCAGCGCAGCGAGACGGTCCAGCGGATGTACTTCCAATGCGACCCGGGGGAGAACGTGGACGCCTGGTCGGACGACCGCATCTGGAGCGAACTGCAGAAGCGCGTCGACGGTCCGGACGGTTTCGAGCTGAAGACCGGCCCGATCTTCGACAAGTCGGTGCTGGCGTTCCGGTCCTTCGTGCGCGAGCCGCTCAGCCACGGGCGGATGTTCCTGGTCGGCGACGCTGGCCACACGGTCCCGCCCACCGGCGCCAAGGGCCTGAACCTGGCGTTCGCCGACGTCAGGGTGCTTTTCGAGGCGATCGACTCCTATTACGCCACGCGCAGCCCGGCCCTGCTGGAGGGATATTCGGATCTTGCCCTCAAGCGGGTCTGGAAGGCGCAGAACTTCTCGTATTGGATGACCAGCATGTTGCACACCCCGCCGAACGGCGAGCCGTTTATGCTCCGCCGGGCCCTCGGCGAGCTGGAGACCGTGACGAGCTCGCGGTACGGACAGCAGTATCTCGCCGAGTCGTACACCGGCTGGCCGCACGCCGCTCGCGCGGCCTGACAGCGCTGGCGCGGCCAAGGACAAGCAGAACATCCCACACCACAGAAAGGAGAGCCTTGTGAGTTCGGAACAGAATGCCGACGAATCCTTCGGGAACAGCCACGTGCTGGACCCGGCGGCGACGGCCGTTTCCCAGGAGAGCATCAACCGGGAGATGGAGGACATCCACGCGGCCTACCGCCAAGGCGTGGCCGACGGCGGGCCCGAGGAGGTTCAGCCGCGCATCGACTTCGCGCCCTACCGCTCGTCCCTGCTGCGCCACCCCACGAAGTCGCTGCACCACGCGGATCCCGAAACGATCGAGCTGTGGAGCCCGGCGTTCGGCGAGCGGGACGTCCACGTCCTCGAGTCGGACCTGACCATCCAGCACAACGGAGAACCGATCGGCGAGCGCATGATCGTCGCGGGGCGCGTGCTCGACGGCGACGGCCGCCCCGTGGCCGGGCAGCTGATCGAGATCTGGCAGGCAAACGCGGCCGGCCGCTACGTCCACAAGCGGGACCAACATCCGGCGCCCATCGATCCCAATTTCACGGGCGTGGGGCGCGCCATCACCGGTCCCAACGGCGAGTACCGGTTCACCACGATCAAGCCCGCCCCCTACCCGTGGAAGAACCACCACAACGCGTGGCGCCCGGCGCACATCCACTTCTCCCTCTTCGGAACCGACTTCACACAGCGCATGATCACCCAGATGTACTTCCCGGGCGACCCGCTGTTCAGCCTGGATCCGATCTACCAGTCGATCACGGACCAGAAGGCGCGCGACCGGCTGGTGGCGAAGTACGACCACTCGGTCACCAGCCACGAGTGGAACACCGGCTACAACTGGGACATCGTCCTGACCGGCAGCAACCGCACGTGGATGGAAACCGAAGAGGAGGAGCACTAGATGGCACAGGCACCCGCACTCAAGCTGACCCCCATGCCGGGGCAGACGATCGGCCCGTTCTACGGCTACGCGCTGCCCTTCGCCGACGGCCACAAGCTGGTGGACCGCGCCCACCCCGGCGCCATCCGGCTTCACGGGGTCGTCACCGACGGCGATGGCACCCCCATCCCCGACGCCCTGCTGGAGATCTGGCAGGCGGACGGGGACGGCAAGGTGGTCCAGCGGGACGGCTCGCTGATCCGCGACGGCCACACCTTCACCGGGTGGGGCCGCGTCGCCGTCGACAACGTGGGGCACTACACGTTCGACACCGTGAACCCGGGAGCCACCGAGGAGGGCAAGGCGCCGTTCATCATGCTCACGGTCTTCGCCCGCGGCCTGCTCAACCGACTGTTCACCCGGATCTACCTCCCGGAGGACGCGGCGGCCCTGGCCGCGGACCCGCTGCTGGCGTCGTTGCCGGAGGACCGCCGCAGTACGCTGGTGGCAACCCGGGAGGCCAACGGCGACCTGCTCTTCGACATCCGGCTGCAGGGCGACGGCGAGACGGTCTTCCTGGCATACCCGCGCGGCGCCTGAGACCCGGATTGCCGGGGTGCCCGGCCCGCCGGTCGGCACTCCGGCATCTGCCGTGTTCCGGGCGAAGGCATCGCGCGGAATGAACAACTAGCTATGGGAGCACCATGACTGAGGCGGACTACGGCCTGTTGTCCCCCGCGTGGGCCGGGACCCCGGCGGCCGCGGCCACGAACGACTCCGCGCTTGTCCAGGCGATGCTCGACGTCGAGGCGGCCTGGGTGGCCGTGCTGGCCGACGCCGGCCACTGCGATCCCGCGGACGCCGACGCCCTCGACGCGGCATCCGATGCCGCGCTCTACGACCTCCCCTCGATCGCCGCCCGCGGACGCGACGGAGGCAACCCGCTGATCCCGCTACTCGGGGACCTGCGGCGCGAACTCAAGAGCCAAGGAGCCCCGGCGTCGGCCGCCTCCACGGTGCACCGCGGCGCGACCAGCCAAGACATCATCGATACCGCCCTGATGCTGCTCGCCGTCCGCGCTGGCGCGCTGGTCCGGGCCGACCTTGCGCGCGCCGCCGACGCGCTGGAGGCGCTGGCCCTCCGGCACGCCGACACCGCGTGCGTGGCCCGCTCGCTGACGCAGCACGCGCTCCCCACGACCTTCGGCCTGCGCGCCGCGAACTGGCTGTCCGGCGTTGTGCTGGCGGGTCGGCGGCTGGACGCCGCGCTGGAAGCAGCGCCCCTGCAGTGGGGTGGCGCCGTGGGCACCCTCGCCTCGCTCACGGACCTCGTGGGCGCCCGGCCCGCGGGCGCCTCGGGCGTCCCGGAACTGTCCGCCTCCCTGGCCGGCCGACTCGGACTGGCCGACCCGGGCGCCCCGTGGCACACCAACCGCCTCCCGGTGACCGGGCTCGGGGCGGCCTTGGCCGACGTCGTTGCAGCGGCGGGCAAGGTGGCCGCCGACGTGCTGATCCTGGCACGCCCGGAGATCGGCGAACTCGCCGAGCCGGTCGCCGAGGGCAAGGGCGGTTCCTCGGCGATGCCGCAGAAGCGCAATCCCGTGCTGTCCGTCCTCCTCCGTACTGCCGCCCTGTCCGCGCCGAACCATGCGGCGCAGCTGTTCCTCGCCGCCGGAATGGCGGTGGACGAACGGCCCGACGGCGCGTGGCACAGCGAATGGCCGGCGCTGCGGGAACTGCTGCGCCTGGCAGGCGGCGCCGCCGAAAAGCTGGCCGACCTGGTGTCCGGCCTGACCGTGGACCCGGCGGCGATGTCCCGCAACGCCGCCCTCAGCGGGGATCTGCTGGTCAGCGAGCGGATCATGTCCCGCGTCGCGCCGCTCGTCGACGGCGGAAGGGACGCGGTGCAGGCCTTGGTTCGCCAGTCGCTTGCGGAAGGCACCGCCCTGCGTCATCTTCTGCGTGCGGCCGTCCCCGCCGATAGGCTCACCGACAGTGAACTCGCCGAGGTGCTGGATCCGTCCGGCTACCTCGGCCAGACCCGCACGTTCATCGACCGCGCCGCGGCCGGGAACGCGGCGTGGCGCGAATCCCGGAAGGAATCATGACCGAACCGAAGCTGACAGCTACCGCTCTCAACCACTCCGCCGAGGACGTGGCGGGGAAACCCACCCTGGTCCTCGGCCCCTCCCTCGGCACCGGCGCAGCCGCCCTGTGGGGTCCCGCCGTCCCGTACCTCTCCAACGACTTCCGGCTCGTCGCCTGGGACCTGCCGGGCCATGGCGCCAGCGCCCCCTCGACCGAGCCGTTCTCGCTCGAGGAACTCGCGGCGGCAGTCGTCGCGCTGGTCAAGGACCTGGAGGAGGAGGGTCGCGTCGACGCGTCGCTGCCCGTCTTCTACGCCGGAGTGTCCATCGGCGGGGCCACCGGCATCCAACTGGGCCACGACTACCCCGGGCTCTTCGGCGGGATCGCGATCCTCTGCTCCGCCGCCAAGATCGGCACGCCGGAGGCCTGGACGGAACGCGCCGAGCTGGTCGCCAAGGCCGGCACCCCCACCATGGTCGCCGGTTCAGCCGAGCGCTGGTTCGCCCCCGGCTTCATCGAGAAGAACCCCGTCGTCACCACGGACCTGCTCCACACGCTGCAGGACGCGGACCGCTTCTCCTACGCGCACGCCTGCGGCGCCCTCGCGGGCTTCGACCTGCGCGACGGCCTCGGCGCGATCACCGACCCGCTCCTCGCCGTCGCCGGCGCGCACGACGCCGTCTGCCCGCCGTCCGACGCCGAGGCGCTCGCCGCGGGCGTCGCGAACGGCCGCTCCGCCGTCGTGCGGTCCGCCGCGCACCTGGCGCCCGCCGAGGCTCCCGAAGAGACGTCCCGCCTGCTCATCGCGTTCTACGCGGACGCCGCCCGCTCCTGAGCGCGGCGCCGCCGGCCCCGCACCCACCACCGAGGAGATCCCCATGCCCGATTCAGCCCGCCTTCCCGGCGACCCGTACGACGCCGGAATGGCGGTCCGCCGGGAGGTGCTCAGCGACGCGCACGTCGACCGCGCGAACGAAAACGCCGACGAGTTCACCGCCGAGTTCCAGGAAATGATCACGCGCTACGCGTGGGGCACCATCTGGACCCGGCCGGGCCTGCCGCGCACCACGCGCTCCGCCGTCACGCTGACCGCCATGATCGCCGGCGGCTACTGGGAAGAGCTGGAGATGCACGTCCACGCGGCGCTGCGCAACGGCATGACGCCGGATGAGATCAAGGAGGTGTTCCTGCAGTGCGCCATCTACTGCTCCGTCCCGGCCGCCAACGTCGCGTTCAAGATCGGCAAGGCCGTGCTCGCGGAGTACACGGCCGAGGCTGAGAAGCCGGCCGCGGAATAGGCCGCCTCCAGGGAGCGGTTGGCCGGGGCGCTCGTCCCGGGCGATCGGCTAGAGCGGCGTCGTCTTGCCGGTGCCGCGCGCGTTGTAGACCACAGCGGTCCCCTCGGTGGCGCGCCGGCGGAACTCGCCCAGCACGGCCAGCGATTCCTCACGCAGGACGCCCGTGGTCAGGTCGATGCCCCGTCCCTCGAGCTCGCGGGCCCATTGCGCCGGAATCGGCCCTTCGTCGAAGCCGGTGAGGGCCTCGACCTCGCGGCTGGCCACGGCGAACTCCACGGCGCGGACGCCCGACCAGATGACGGCGCCCAAGCACATGACGCACGGTTGCGCGTTGATGCTCAGCGTCCGGCGCGCGCCACCGTCCCCCAGGTCCCACGTGCCGGCGGCGGCGTGGGCCAGCTGCAACGCGACGACCTCGGCGTGCATGGCGGACAGGCCCGAGTGGATGACCAGGTTGACCCCCGCCGAAACCACAAGCCCATCTTCCCCGTCGGTGACGATGGCCGCGAAGGGGCCGCCCGTGCCCTCCTCGATGTTCCGCAGAGCCAGGACGTTCGCGGCGCGGATCCTGTCCTCCGGAGTCGCGAGCGCGTCCGGCAGGTCGGCGAGCGCGGCCTCCAGCCACCGCGGCGACTGGAGCGCAAAACCGGTGGGCACGTGTGCCATGGGATTCTCCTGGGGTTGGGGGCGACGCCCGGACTCCATCGTCCACCCGCCGGGCGGAGCGTGCAACGGTGCCGTTCTTGCGGCCCGTGGCGCTTGGCCCACCGGCGACCACCGGCTAGCCTCTCAAGCAGGGCCGGGTCCACGCCCGGGATTGCCCCATCGGCCGACAACGGAAAGAGGCACCACATGCCCAACGGCACGGACGACGCCACCAACGCCCCCGACCTCACCGAGCTGCACGAGCTGCAGTCCGCGACCGTGTGGGACTCCGAAGGCTACAAGCTGGGCAAGGTGTCCCAGGTGTTCCAGGATCCGGCCGGCCGTCCGCAGTGGGTCGGCGTGGCACTGGGGCTGTTCAACAGCTCGGAGAAGTTCATTCCGCTGGCCGGCGCCCGCCGGGGCGAGGGGGACTACGCGGCGGACCTGCACGTCGCCCACCCGAAGGACACGATCGAGAACGCTCCCGACGTCGCGGACCCGGCCCTGCTCACCCCCGAGGAAGAAGAGGCCCTGAACCGGCACTACGCCGGCTGAGCACCCGGCCGCCCCTCTGGACGCACGGCGTCGCCCGCCACACGGGGGGTGGTGCCGTGCGTGGTGTCCTTGACCTCGACCCGGCTGGGACGCGCCACCTCCTCTGGCCGGGCCGCCCTCCGGCGTCGGATCGCTCCCCAGTCCTCGGGCTCGACCCGATCCTCGTCCAGCAGCATCGGCTCGAGCCAGGGCATGGGCGCGTGCTCGCCGAAGTGGTCCGCGTCCGCCTCGTCCCAGTCCATGCGCCAGCCCCGCGGCGGATCCACCAAGAGTTCGCCCGGGCGCAGCCAGTTGTAGATGGCCGCGTAGCTGCGCGTCTTGAGATGGTCCACGCGCCGCCGCAGCATGCGCTCGTTGAGTTCACTGGGCTCCGCAACCCCCATCGACGCCATGATCTGCTCGGCTTCCCGGACGGTGAGCTTCTGGTAGTTGTGGACCCGGTTGCCCTTGTCCTGGACATCGAGCGCCCTGACCAGGCGCGGATCCTGGGTGGCGACCCCAACCGGGCACTCGTTGGTGTGGCACTTCTGCGCCTGGATGCAGCCCGTGGCCATCATCATGGCGCGCGCGCTCATGGTGAAGTCCGCGCCCTGGATCAGCCGCTTGACGATGTCGCTGCCCGTGGCCACCTTGCCGGCGGCGCCGATCCTGATGCGGTCCCGCAGCCCGCAGCCCACCAGCGCGTTATGGACCACCATCAGCCCCTCGGTCAGGGGCGTCCCGACGTGGTCCTCGTACTCCAGCGGCGCCGCGCCGGTGCCGCCCTCGGACCCGTCCACGATGATGTAGTCGGGGGAGATCCCGGTCTCGAGCATGGCCTTGCACATGGCCAGGACGTCCGTCCGGGACCCGACACAGAACTTGTAGCCGATTGGTTTCCCGCCGGAGAGCCGCCGCAAGCGGGCGACGAACCCCATCAGCTCGCGCGGAGTCCGGAACATGGAGTGCGACGCCGGCGAGATGCAGTCGCGGCCCATCGGCACCTCGCGCGCCTCGGCGATCTCGGACGTGACCTTGGCCGCCGGCAGGACACCGCCCAGCCCGGGTTTCGCGCCCTGGCTGAGCTTGATGGTGATCCCCTTGACCTCCTCGCGGCCGGCCTTCGCCGCGAAGCGCTCCGGGTCGAAGCGCCCGTGGTCGTCCCGGCATCCGAAGTATCCGGACCCGATTTCCCAGAAGAGGTCCGCCCCGTATTCCAGGTGGTACTTGGTCAGGCCACCCTCGCCCGTTTCGTGCACAAAGCCGCCCAGCGCGGCACCCTTGTTCATGGCCAGCACGGCGTTCTTGGACAGCGAGCCGAAGCTCATCGACGAGACGTTCATCAGCGAGACGTCGTAGGGCCGGGCGCAGTCCGGTCCGCCGATGCGAACCCGGTGCGGCTCGGACGGCGGCGCGACCGGCGCCGTCGAATGCAGGAGGAACTCGTAGCCGAGCTCGTTGACGTCGCGCTCCGTCCCGAAGGCCTTGTGGCTGTCCGCGCCTTTCGCGCGTGCGTAGACGAGGGAGCGGGTGTCGCGGTCGAACGGCTTGCCGTCGTAGTTCCGCTCGATGAAGTACTGCTGGATCTCCGGGCGGATCGACTCGAGCAGGAAACGCAGCCGCCCCAGCACCGGAAAGTTGCGCAGAATCGCGTGCTTGGTCTGGAGGACGTCGTGTATGCCCAGGGCCAGGAGCATCAACAGGACGACGGCGAGGACCCACCAGCCGGTCGAGCCGAAGGCCGCGGCAACGACCGTGGCAAAGCCGAGCACAAGCAGCAGGGCAAGGATCAGGAAGCGCACCATGGCCAGAGCATACCGCCGGACGCCGCGACGGGAGCCGCCGGAATTTTCGCCCGTCCTGGACGCGCCCAGGCGGCCCCGGGCGGGCCAGCGCCGGCGCCCAACCGGGCCGGGTCGATCAGGGCGCGGGGTTGAGCACGCGGATGGGGCTCCGGTCCAGGAACGCGCGGATGTCCTCCACCGCTCCCCCGTAGTACGCGGCGAGGTTGTTGCGGGTGACGTAGCCGAGGTGCGGGGTCGCGAGGAGCCGCGGCGTCCCGCGCAGGGGATCGTCCGCCGGCAACGGCTCGGTGTCGAACACGTCCAGACCGGCACCCGCGATGGATCCCGCGCGCAGGCACTCGGCGAGGGCGGCCTGGTCCACGATCGCGGAGCGCGAGGTGTTGACCAGGAACGCGCCCGGACGCATCAGCGCCAGTTCTTCCCGGCCGAGCAGCGCCGTCGTCCTGGGACCGAGCTTGAGGTGCACGGACACGAAGTCGCTGCCGCCGAGGAGCCCCTCCAGGCTCTCCGCCTTCCTGACCCCGACCTCGGCGCACCGCTCGGCGGTAAGGTTCTGGCTCCACGCCTGGACGTCCATCCCGAACGCCAGCGCGATCCGGGCGACGGAGGAGCCGATGTTGCCCAGGCCCAGGACTCCCAGGGTGCTCCCGTAAAGGTCGGTGCCCACGGTGCTCTGCCACGCGCCGCCGGAGACGAGGTTTCCGTTCTCCTCGGTCGTGTTCCGGGCCAGCCCCAGGAGTAGCGCCCAGGTCAACTCGACCGGTGGCGCCGAGCCGCTCGGCGTTCCGCAGACCGCCACCCCGTGCCCGCGGGCCGCCTCCATGTCCACCGCCGCGTTGCGCATGCCCGAGGCCACCAGCAGGCGGAGCCGCGGCAGGCGCTCGAACACCGCGCGGGGAAAGGCGATGCGCTCGCGCAGGGTGACGGCCATGTCGGCCCCCGCCAGCTGGGCGAGCAGCGCCGCCTGGTCGGCGGGATGCTCCCGCACGGTCACGAGGTCCACCTCGTCGGCGACCGCGGACCAGTCCGCGGACCGCAGCGCGGCGCCCTGGAAGTCGTCCAGCAACACGCAGCGGAGTTTGGCGGTCATCGCGTCCTCTTTCCATCCATGGCCGTTCAGGTCAGGTCTACAGGCTAGCCAACCGGTCGCCGCGGCGTTCCCGACCCGCACGCCGACACGGACAGCGGGCTCCCCCCGGCGCCGGGAGGCGTGCGATGCTGGGGCGATGGAGCTCGAGTTCAGCGGAGACGTCTGGTACTGGCGCGGCCCGTCCCCGTTCTTTTTCGTGACGGTCCCGGACGGATTGTGCGCGGACCTGCGCGACGCGGCCGACGTCGTCAGCTACGGGTGGGGCATGATCCCGGTGACCGCCAGGATCGGTGCCACGGAATGGACCACCGCGCTCTTCCCCAAGGACGGCGCCTACGCTGTTCCGCTCAAGGCCGCGGCGCGGGCCCGCGAGGAGGTCGGCGAGGGCGACACCGTGAACGTGAGGCTGACGGTAGACGGCCTCGACTGAGCCGAACCGGCGGGACCTGCCCGCCACTGGGGGCTTCATAAATATGGGCGGGGCTTGCATACTGATCTGGCGGGGCCGCCCCCGTTCCGGGGCGGAATGTCGGGCACGTCAACGCAGGAGTCCCTCATGAACGCTAAAGATGCATCGCAGTCCATCATGCGGCGGAAGCCGATCGACGAAATCGAAGAAGAGAACAAACACAGCGGCTTGTTCAAGTCCCTCGGCCTGTGGCAACTGACGGCGATCGGCGTCGGCGGCATTATCGGCGTCGGCATCTTCTCCTTGGCGGGCCTGGTGGCCCACGGCAGCGAGACGGAGCCCGGCGTCGGGCCCGCGGTCCTCATCTCCTTCCTGATCGCCGGCCTGGCATCGGCGGCCGCGGCCCTGTCCTATGCGGAATTCGCCGGCATGATCCCCCGCGCCGGCTCCGCGTACACGTACGGGTACGTCGCCCTCGGGGAGATCATCGGCTGGTTCATCGGCTGGGACCTGCTGCTGGAATACATCGCCATCGTGGCCGTGGTCGCGATCGGCATCTCCGGCTACTTCGACGCCTTCCTCTCCGGCATCGGCGTCGACATGCCCGACTGGGCGGCCTCGACGGCGGACGAGGGCCGGGGCGGCATCGTGAACATCCCGGCGATCGTCGTTTGTCTGATCGTCACGTGGATCCTGTCCCGCGGCACACGAACCTTCGGGCGCTTCGAACTGGTGGCCGTGGCGATCAAGGTCATCCTGATCCTGTTCATCATCGGCCTGGGCATCTTCTACATCAACACGGAGAACTACGACCCGTTTATGCCCAGCGGCTTCGGCCCAGTGGTTGCCGGCGCGGCGACCGTGTTCTTCGCCGTGTTCGGCTACGACGCCATGAGCACGGCCGCGGAGGAGTCCACCGACGGCAAAAAGCACATGCCCAAGGCCATCATCTTCTCCCTCGTCATCGCCATGGTCCTCTACGTCGCGGCCACGCTGGTGCTGACCGGCATGCAGAACTACCAGGACATCGATCCGACGGCGGGGTTCGCCTCCGCGTTCAACGGCGTGGGCCTGCCGGTCATCGCCACGATCATCTCCGTGTTCGCGGTGCTGTCCATCCTCACCGTGATGCTCACGTTCCTGCTCGGCGTCACCCGCGTGTGGTTCACGATGAGCCGCGATGGCCTGCTTCCGGGCTGGTTCTCCAAGACGGACCGCCACGGGACGCCGCAGCGCGTGACCTGGATCGCCGGCGTCGCATCCGCGTTCCTGGCCGGCGTCTTCCCGATCAAGGCCGTGGCGGACCTGACCAACATCGGCATCCTGGCCGCGTTTGTGGTGGTCTGCTTCTCCGTGATCGTCTTCCGCTACAAGAGGCCGGACGCCCCGCGGACATTCCGGCTGCCCCTGATGCCGCTCGTTCCCGCCTTCGGCGTCCTGGCCTCCGGCTTCCTGATGCTCCAGCTGCACTGGGAGACGTGGCTCCGGTTCGGCGTGTGGCTGCTGGTCGGCCTGATCATCTACTTCTTCTACGGCCGCAAGCATTCGCTGATGAATCCGGACAGTCCGCGCCACGACGAGCGCGCCGTGGTGCCGCACGGGGAGCCCTAGGCCTTCCCCACGGCCCCCGCCGGGCCCGGATCTAGTACACGAAGATCCGGATCCAGTGGGGGTTGTGCGCGTGGACCAGGACCAGGAACAGCACGAAGTCGAAGAGCAGGTGCACACACACGATGTAGGACAGGGACATGGTCGCCCGGAAGATCAGCGCCTGCACCAGCGCGAACGGGGCGATGAACAGCGGCGCCCAGGCGTGGAAGCCCAACTCCCAGAGGAACGACGTGAACAGGACCGCCTGAAGCGCGTTGGCCTGCCAGTCGGGGAGGTGCCGCCGCAGCAGCGCGAACACGGTGCAGATGAAGAAGAGCTCGTCCCAGATGCCCAGCGCGTTCGTCCCGACGAACAGGCGTAGGATACCTCCGGCGTCGTTCACGGCGGGCCAGTTCCGGTACACGCCCGTGCCCAGCATGTAGACCGGGAGAAGCGCGTACCCGATCGCGGGAACCGCCAGCAGGTACCACCACTCCGCGCGCGTCCAGCGCTTGCCCGTGAAAACCGGAAACCGCACGGCGTGGTCTTTGAAGACGAAGCGGGACCCGAGGTACGGGATCGCAACCGCGGCCACCATGGCCGAACCCATCACCAGCATGTGCGCGCCGCTGATGTCGGTGGTGATGGGGACCGCGCTGATCACCGCCAGGCCGGCCGCGATCAGCAGCAGGTCCCGGAAGAGTGCGCGGTCGAGCGCCGCGGCGACCGCCAGGGCCAGGGCGAGAACGCCGAGGCCCGCGAGCCGCTGCTCCGGCACAAAGATCAGGAAGCCCGCCAGCGAAACCATCGCTGCGGGAACCAGCTTGGCCGAGGGCTTTGGCTTGTCCATGCGGTCCAGCTCCTTCGCCCGGTTCGGAGGGCCAAAGTATGTAACAGTGCCCGGCGCTCGGCAAGCGCCGCCCCGGCCGCATTGTTCCCGGGACGGGTTATCCTTGGCCCATGAGCGCCGTTCTGCGATTTACGGGCCCCCGACCGGTTACCGGTCGCGAGGGCTCTCAGGCGCGCGCCTAGGTCCTGGCGCCGGAACGGATCGGGGGTACCGCCCACCGTTTCCTCCACTCAAGGACCTTCGACATGACCAGCTACCTCTCCCCCGCCGAGCTCAACGATTCGCTGACGCTCCGCGACCTGTCCAATCCGGCCTCCGGCCCGCACGCCATGCAACTCCTGCTCCAACACGTCGTGGACTCGCTGACGGCCCATGGGGGCGTTCCGGCCCGGGTGGTGCGCGACAGCCCCCTGGTGGCCGTCGCCGACAACTACGACCGGCTGGGTTTCTCCGCCACCGACGTCACCCGCAACCGCCGATACACGCGCTACGCCGGACCCACCGTGATGCTGCGCAGCCACACGTCCGCCTCGATCCCCCCGTTGCTCGACGCGTTGCCGAACGGCGACGACCACGACGAACTGCTGGTACTGCCGGGCCTGGTGTACCGGCGGGACGCCATAGACCGCACCCATGTGGGGACCCCCCACCAGGTCGACCTGTGGCGTATCTCGTCCGGTGCCGCGCTTGCTCCGGAGCATCTGGAAAGCATGGCTGAACGCCTGGTGCAGGCGGTGCTGCCCGGTGCCACATGGCGCGCCACCGGGGCGAGCCACCCCTACACAACGCACGGAATGCAGGTAGACGTGCGGCTAGACGGGGACTGGCTCGAGCTCGCGGAGTGTGGCCTGGTCCCCGCGCGCCTGTTCTCCGAGGCGGGACTCGATCCCGCACGGTGGACCGGGCTGGCCCTCGGGATGGGCCTGGACCGGGCCCTGATGTTGCGCAAGGGAATCCCCGACATCAGGCTGCTCCGGGCGCGCGAGCCGCGGATCGCGTCGCAGATGCTGGACCTCGCTCCGTGGCGGCCCGTGTCCGCCATGCCGAGCATCCGCAGGGACTTGTCCGTCGTCGTTCCCCTCGACTCCGACGGCGAGACGCTCGGCGACCAGGTGCGGCGCTCCCTGGGCACGCGCGCGGACTACCTGGAGTCGGTGGAGCTCCTGGCCCTGACGCCCCACCGCGACCTGCCGGACGCCGCCCGGACCCGCCTGCGGCTCGCCGTCGACCAGGCCAACGCGCTGGTGCGCATCGTCCTGCGCCCGCTGGACCGGACGCTGACGGACGGCGAGGCGAACGCCGTCCGGGACGATGTCTACCGCGCACTCCACCGCGGGCCGGTCATGGAACTGATCGGTGGTCGGCCGCCGGCCGGCTAGGGCGAAGCGGCGCAGGCTGAAATCCATAGCCTTGGTCCCGCCCTCCGTCCCCGCGAAGTGGACGACACCTCGGCTAACGAGCCGTGGTGTTGTCCACTTCGCGGGGCGCGGAGGGGTGTGATGGGGCCGGCGCCCGGCCGTCTACTGTTGCAGCCAGGCCGTGCTGGCCCCGGGCAGCTCGCCATCGGCGATCGGCGCTGTGGACAGCAGCACCTCGCCCTCGGGGAGGGCGGCGGGCGCGTCGCCGAAGTTGGTGACCGTCACCCAGCCGTTCGGGCGGCGGAAGGCCAGCAACGAGTCCGCGCAGGTCTCCACCCACTCGAGGGTCTCCGCCGTCTGCAGCTCGCGGCGCAGGCGCAGGGCGTCGCGGTAGAGCTCCAGCGTGGATCCGGCCACACCGTCCTGGGCCTCGACCGAATACCCGCCGAACCAGGCCGGCTGCGGCAGGTGGGCTCCGCCGGCGCCGAAGCCGAACGAGCTGCCCCCGCGCTCCCACGGGAGCGGCACCCTGCACCCGTCGCGACCCTTGTCGATGCCCGGGCTCCGGAAGAACGTCGGGTCCTGGCGGGCCGCGTCGGCGATGTCGCCCACCTCGTGCAGACCCAGTTCCTCCCCCTGGTAGAGGTACGCGGAGCCCGGCAGAGCCAGCTGGAACAGGCTCGCCGCGCGCGCCCGGCGCTCGCCGAGCGCGCGGTCCAACTGCTCCTCCGGGGCGCCGAAGAGCACCCAGGACTGGCCCTGCTTCTGGTCCTGCTCCGTGCTGCCCACGGGCGTACCCAGCGGCGGCAGGCCGTACCGCGTCGCGTGCCGCACCACGTCGTGGTTGGACAGCACCCAGGTCGACGACGAGCCGGACTCGCCAGCCAGCTCGGCGCTGTCGCTGACCACCTCGCGGAACGCGGCGGCGTCGAACTCCTGCGTCAGGAGGTCGAACTCGAAGGCCTGGCCCAACCCCTCCGAGCTGGCGTAGCGGGGGCGGCGGTGGCGCTCCACCCACGCCTCGGCGACGGCTGTGCGGGGCGGCTCGTAGGAGTTGAAGACGCGGCGCCACTCGGCATAGATTTCGTGCACCTCGTCGCGGTCCCAAATCGGGTGGGCGCCGCCACCGCGGGGTATGGCCTCCATCTCCAGGGTGGACGGGAGCGGATCGGTCATGTCCTTGGTCAGCGCGTGGGCGACGTCGATGCGGAAGCCGTCCACGCCCCTGTCGGACCAGAAGCGCAAGGTCTCCAGAAAGTCGTCGCGGACCTCTCTGTTGGACCAGTTGAAGTCCGGCTGCTCGGACGCGAACAGGTGCAGGTACCACTGGCCGTCCTCCACCCGCGTCCAGGCCGGGCCGCCGAAGATGCTCTGCCAGTCGGCCGGCGGCTCGGAGCCGTCCGGGCCGGTTCCCTCCCGGAAGATGTAGCGGTCGCGCTCGGCGCTGCCGCGGCCCGCGGCCAGGGCGGCCCGGAACCAGGCGTGGTCGTTGGAGGAATGGTTCGGGACGACGTCGACCACCACCTTGATGCCCTCGGCGTGCAGGACGGCGACCATCTCGTCGAACTCGGAGAGGGTGCCGATCCTCGGGTCCACGTCCCGATAGTCGGCGACGTCGTACCCGCCGTCCGCGAGCGCGGAGGGGTAGAAGGGGCTCAGCCACACCGCGTCGATCCCCAGCTGCGCGAGGTACGGCACACGGGAGATGATGCCCCGGAGATCCCCGATGCCGTCGCCGTTGGCGTCGGCGAAGCTGCGCGGATAGATCTGGTAGACGGACGCCTGGCGCCACCACGTCGGGTCGTCCATCCGGCGGGCGGGCGACGAGGTGGGGGAAATCGTGGTCATGGTGGTTCCTTTCGGGATGTGCGGTGCGGGGGTTCGGCTACTTGACGGCGCCCTGGGTGACCCCGGAGAGGACCCAGCGCTGCGTGAAGATGAAGACGACGATGGAGGGCGCCATCGCCATGAGGTACGACGCGAACGACACGTGGTAGTTCTCGCTGAATTGCGTCTGGAAGATCTGCTGGATGACCGGGAGCGTCTGCACGGTGGGGTCGGAGATGATCAGCGACGGCATCATGAAGTCGTTCCAGGAGGCCAGGAAGGCGAAGATGCCGACCGTGGCGCTCATCGGCGCGAGGAGCGGGAAGATGATGCGCCAGAACGTCTGCCACGTGTTGGCCCCGTCGATGCGCGCGGCCTCGTCCAGCTCGTCCGGCATGTTCCGCAGGAACGTTGTGAGCAGCAGGACGTTGAAACCGAGACCGAACATGACGTGCAGGAGGCCGACTCCGAGCGGGTTGTCCAGTCCCAGGATGCCGGTGAGCTTGATCTGGGACAGCGCCAGCACCGGGAACGGCAGGAACATGGCCGCCAACAGGTAGAAGAAGGAGAAGCGGAAGAACCGGCGCTCCCAGTTGACGTGGATCGCGTAGGCGGCGGCGCTGCTGACGAGGATGGCGCCGGCCACCGCGATGGCCGAGACGAAGAGCGAGATGGAGAAGCTCACCGGGAAGTCGGTCAACTCCCACGCCGCGACGAATCCCTCGACGCTGATCGGATTCGGCAGGTCGAACGCCCGCCCCTGGACGGCCTGGGCCCCGGTCTTGAAGGCCATGGAGACCGTCACGAACAGCGGGACGAGCACCGCGAGGGTGCACAGCCCAAGGACGGCCGTGAGTCGCCAGTTGACGCGGTCCTTTGCCAACGGGGACTCGGGGCGGCCGGTGGGGGTGTTGCCGGTGGCGCCGATGGAGGTGGTTGCCTGGGTGGTCATCGGGACTGCCCCTTTCCGCGCATCAGGCGCAGTTGGATCAGTGCGATCGCGAGTGCGATGAGGAAGAAGATGGTTGCGTTCGCCATCTGGTAGGCGTAGTCGCCGGTGTCGAAGCCGGAAAAGATCGTCATGGCGACCGAGCGCGTCGACGTCCCGGGGCCGCCGCCGGTGAGGCCGATGATGACGTCGTAGGCGTTGAGGAAGTTCTTGAACGTCAGCATGACGTTGATGACCACGTAGCCGGCCATCAGCGGAAGCGTGATCGTCCTGATCTGCTGCCACGCGCTGGCGCCGTCGAGCGAGGAGGCCTCGTAGAGTTCGCGGGGAATCGCGACGAGGCCGGCGATGTAGATCAGCATGGTGCCCGGGATGGCCTGCCACGCCGTGACCAGCACGATCGACAGCCAGGCGAGGTCCGGGTTGGCGAGGATGCTGTCCTCGAGCGGCCCGAACCCGACAGCCTGGGCGGCCGCCGGCAGCGACTTGGAGAACAGGAAGTTGAAGACGTACGCGATGATGATCGCGGAGACCACCATGGGGATCACGAAGACCGCTCGCAGGAAGACGCGGGCGCGGATCTGCGAGGTGAGGCCGACGGCGAGCAGGAAGGCGACCACGTTCGTCACGACCACGGTCACTGCCGCGAAGCCCAGGGTGAAGCCGTAGGAGGCCAGGATGGCCGGGTCCGTCAGCATCAGCGCGTAGTTCGCCAGTCCGACGAAGTCCCAGGCGCCGTATCCGACCGAGTTGGTGAAGCTGAAGAAGATGCCCATGGCGGCGGGCAGGGTGATGAGGAGGGTGAAGGCGGCGACGGCGGGCAGCAGGAACAGGTAGTGCGTGCGGTCTACGCGGCGCTTGGGCCTGGGCCGCGGCGGGTCGTGCCGCGTGGGGGTGGGGGCGGGGGAAGTGGTCAGAGCCATGGGGGATCCTTGCCGGTCGCGGGTTAGGAGCGCCGGGCCAGGCGGGCCCAGTCGGCGTCGAGGGTGCGGAGCGTGTTCCCGAGGTCGGCGCCGAAGACGATCGCCTGCGAGTAGCTCTCGAACGGGATGGTGCGGGGAATGCCTTGGGAAGCGCCCTGATAGAACGCGCCACGGTCGACGTACGGCTGCATTTCCAGGAGGCGCTCGTCCTCCACGGGGGGCGCGTCCTTCCGGACGCCGAAGCCGAGCGCGTGGGCGTTGTAGGCGTCCTGCACGTCGGGCCGCGTGAGGAACCCGAGCAGCGCGCGGGCCTCCTCCTGCCGGTTGGACTTCTCGGGGATCCACAGCGAGAGGTCCAGGTTGACGCGGACCTTGTTGTCGGCGGGATCCTCCGTCATCGGCAGCGGGAACGTTCCCACGCGGATGTCCGGGTTGAGCTTCTCCAATTCGGTGAGCGCCCAGGGTCCTTGCATGTACATGGCGGCCCCACCTTTCGCGAAGGCCACGTTGCCGTCCCCGTACTTGCGGCCCGCGGCGTCGGAGTTCGAGTAGGAGGCGATCTCCAACATCTTCTCCAGCGGCTCGCGGAAGACTCCGCTGAAGGAGACCGGAGAGTCCGGGGTGACGTCGGCCCCCTGCTCGCGCATCCTCCGGTAGAAGTCGATGACGTCCACCATGCCGCCGATCGAGTAGTCGACCAGCCCCTGTACCACCGTCCACGCGTCGCCGAAGGTGCTGTAGACCGGAGTGACGCCGGCGGCGTCGAACGTCTTGCAGGCCGCAATGAGCTGGCTGTACGTGGTCGGCACCCCCACGCCGTGCTTCTCGAAGACGTCCCGGTTGTAGATGACGGAGGCGGCCATCATGGAGTACGGCAGCACCGAGGTCCGGCCGGGAAATCCCGGATAGAGCTCCACGAGGTCCTGGACGAGCGGCGAGACCGCCCGCGTCTGCGGAAGGTCGGAAAGGTCCGAGAGCTCGCCGCGCGCCTGGAAGTTCGCCATCTCGTAGTTGTAGTTCAGGCACCCCAGGTCCGGCGGATCGTTCCGGACGAAGGTGCCGGCCAGACCGCCGAGGCTGCCGCCGATCTCGTGGACGGGCCGGATGCCGGGGTTCTCCCCCGCGAAGTCCGCCAGCAGTTCGGCGAAGTAGGGGATCACTTCGGGCTTGGACTGGAAGAACCGGACCTCCGGCGCGCCGGAGCCGGCGCCTCCACAGCCCGCCAGGCCGAGCGCCGCGGCGCCGCCGAGGCCGGCCAGGAAGGCGCGCCGCGAGGGCGCGCCGGGGGCGCCGGGCGAAGAGCCGGTCGGAAGCCGTCTGAGCATGGCTGCGTCTCCTTAGTGTGGCCGCGGCGCCGGTCGATGTGACCCGCGCCACAGGAATCTGGAGATAATTTAGCACGTAAATTTATGCGCGTCTATAATGATTTCCATGGAGAGCGTCGAGGTAGTTCGGACGGGGCACCTCGCGACGAGGCGCGGCCGGCCAAGGGAGTACGACGGCGGTGGCGACTCGCCCAGGAGAGGCAACGCGCGCCGGATCCTCGCCGTCGCATGGCCGGGCATGCCGCTTACGGCGGCCGACCTGATGGCGGCGACGGGCCTCACCCGCGCGACCGTCCTGGCCGTGTGCCGAGACCTGGTCGCCGCTGGCTGGCTCCGCGAACTGGCGGACGCGCGGGCGGCCGGAGACTACGCGAAGGGCCGTCCCGCACGAAGGTACGCGTTCCGCGCCGACCACCGCTTCGCCGTTGGCGTCGACGCCGGCGCGCATTCCATGACGGCCGCCGTCTCCGACCTGGCCGGGACCGAGTTGGCCCGGCTACGCCGCACCGCGGACCCGGGGGCATCGGGCGCGGAGCGGCGCATGGCGCTGGAGTCCCTGGTCCTGGACCTGCTCTCCGACGCCGACATCGCCCCGGACGCGGTGGCCGCCCTCGTCGTTGGCGTGCCCGCGCCCGTGGACGCGGCGGGCATGTCGCCGAACGACGAGCTGGACAACTTCTGGATCCGCATGAATCCCGAGTTCATCAACGTCTTCGCCGACCGGGACTGGGACGTGGTCGTCGACAACGACGCCAACCTGGCCTCCCTCGCCGAAGCCGCGAGTGGAACGGACGCCGGCTCGAGGGCCTACGCGACACTGCTGTCCGGCGAACGGTTCGGCGCCGGCGTCGTCATCGACGGGCAGTTGATGCGCGGACCCCGCGGCGCCGTGGGGGAACTGCGGGTCCTGGACCTCGTGGTCGGCGTGGATTCGGCCGACGGCCTCGCCCACCAGGCTCGCGCGGAGCTCCGACGCGCCGCCGAAGAGGGCAGGCTCGTGGGGATGCTCGCGGGAACCCCCTCCGGAGAGCCGGCGCCCAAACATGTTTTCGCCGCCGCCGAGGAGGGCGACCCCCTCGCACTCGAGATCGTCGAGGTGCTGGCCCGGCGCCTGGCCCCGGTCGCCATGCTCCTCTCCGGCATGCTTGACCTGGAGCGGATCATTGTCGCCGGCGCCATAGCCCCGGCCATCGCCCCGGTGCTTCGGCGCACCCGAGAGCTCATGGGACGGGACAGCACGCTGTCCTGGGCCGAGCTGGTGGCCTCGGAAAACGGCGAAGGCGTGGTCCTCGACGGCGCGCTGCACGCGGCGATCGGTTTGGTCCGGGCGGGGGCCTTCGACGGCTAGGGACAGGCCGGGCCGCGCTCGAAAAGCGGATCAGGACCAAACGTGGGGCGCCGGCCGGCGGGCCCCTGGGAGGGCCGTGTCCTGGCGCCACCGGGCGACCCATGCGGGGAGCTCGAGATCGGACGGCACCGCGAGTCCCATCGCGTCCATGATCTCCGCATTGTCGACGGGCCCCTTCCTGGACAGCAGCCGGGTGGCGATGTGCGCGCTGACGTAGACCTCGCCGTCGGCGACGATGCGCTGCTCGAAGTAGATGCAACGCTCGTCCATTCCGGCGACGCGCGTCTCCTGGGTGAACTTCTGGTGCAGCACCACCGACTTGCGAAACGTCACGGTCTCCGCCTGGACCACGGGAGTCCAGCCGCGGCGCCGCATCACACCCCAGGCCCCGGCCCGGATCATCAGGTCGAAGCGGCCGAGGTCGAACAGCGAGAAGTAGACGCCGTTGTTGATGTGCCCGGCCACATCGATGTCGGTGACCAGGGCGCGCATGGGCAGCGAGCCCGTGCCGAACATCGAGAGCGCTCCCCGACGCCGCGCCGTCAGCAGGAGGACCAGGAACCTGAAGATCATGTGCATGCCCCGATACTACCCGCGGGTAATAAAGGTCGCCGACCGCGCGGACCAGTGATTGACTATCGTCAATCACTAGGGCACACTGGTACTGCGCATACGGTCGGATCCCGCCGTCGTGCCCTCGATCCGCACCACTCCCGAAGGGGACCACCATGGCACCGCGCGCCCTCCGGCCGTTCGCCCACCGCGACTACCGCACACTCATTGCCGCGCTGATCGCCAGCATCTTCGGACACGGCGTCTGGGCGGTCGCGATGGTTTTCCAGGTCAAGGAGCTGGGCGGAGGACCCGTGGAGCTCTCCGTGGTGGCGACCGCCACCAGCGTCGGGCTGCTCGCGCTGGTGCTTGTCGGCGGAATCGCCGCGGACCGCTTCTCCTGCCGGCGCATCATCATCACCGTGGAGGCGGCCAGCCTGACGGTGATGACCGTCGTGGGCGTCCTGGCGCTCACGGGCACCGTGACGCTCTGGCACCTGGCCGCCGCCGGCTTTATGGTGGGCGCGGGAGCCGCCTTCTTCTTCCCCGCCTACTCGGCCCTGCTGCCACGGATGTTGCCCGTCGCCGACCTGCTCGCCGCCAACGGGATGGAGGGTACGCTGCGCCCCGTCCTCCAGCAGGCCGCGGGCCCCGCCGTGGCGGGAATCCTCGTCGCATCGCTCTCTCCCGCCCATGCGATCGCGGCGATCGGCGCATGCCACCTGGTGGCGCTCCTGGTCCTGACCACGCTGAGCCACGACAAGCGGTACGACGCGCACCTGGAGCCGGGCACGGTCCGCCCCAGCGTGGTGGCCGACCTGCGAGAGGGCGTCTCCTACACCGTCCGCACCCCTTGGCTGCTGTGGACGCTACTGTTCGCCGTCCTTTCCGTCCTGAGCTGGATCGGCCCCATCGAGGTGCTGCTGCCTTTCGTGGTCACGGGCCAGCTGCAGGGCGACGCCCAAACCTTCGGCTTCCTGCTGGCCGCCCTGGGGATCGGCGCCGCCTTCGGCTCGATGCTGACGGCGTCGCTCCCCCTCCCCCGCCGCTACCTCACGTGGATGATCATGCTCTGGGGCTTCGGCACCCTGCCACTGGTCGGCGTCGGCTTCTCCACGCACTTCTGGCAGCTCGCCGCCATCCTGTTCATCGTGGGCGCCACGGGCGGGGTGGGCCAGGTGATCTGGGGGACGCTCCTGCAGCGACGGGTGCCCACCCGCATGCTGGGCCGGGTGTCCAGCCTGGACTTCTTCGTGTCGCTGGCGCTGATGCCGGTGTCCATGGCGGCGGCCGGGCCCATCGGCGAGGCCGTGCCGCTCTGGATCGTGTTCGTGGTGGGCGGGGTCGTCTCCCCGATCGTCGGGGTCGGCGCCTGGTTCGCCGCCCGCATGGCAAAGGACGAGATCGAGCACCCGCTGGACCGGGAGGCCGTCGCGACCGCCACCTAGGCGGACCTACAGCACCGGCTGCCCGTGGCCGTTGACCGCGTCGGCCGCGCGGATCAACGCCAGGTGCGAGAACGCCTGCGGGAAGTTCCCGGCCATGCGGTCGAGCTCGGTGTCGTACTCCTCGGCCATGAGCCCCAGCCCGTTGGCGTAGCCGACGAGCCGATCCATCAGCACACGCGCGTCGTCGATCCGGCCCGAGCGCGCGTACTGTTCCACCAGCCAGAAGGAGCAGGCGAGGAACGGGTGCTCGCCGGGCGGGAGCCCGTCCACGCCCGTCTGGGTCCGGTACCGCTTGAGCAGGCCGGACGAGTCCACGAGGTCCCGCTCCAGGCGCGCCACGGTGCCGAGCATCTCCGGGGAGTCGTAGTCCACGAAGCCGACCTGCGGCAGGACCAGCAGCGAGGCGTCAACCTCCGTGCCGCCGAAGGTCTGCGTGAACGTCTTTTCCTCCGCGTTGAACCCCTTGAGCATGATTTCCTCGTGCAGGTCGTCGCGATATTTCTCCCAGAGTTCGGCGTCGCCGTCGAGCCCGTGATCGCGCACGGCCCGGGCGCCGCGGTCGAACGCCGCCCACATCATGACCCGCGAGTGCGTGAAGTCCTGGGTTTCCCCCCGCATCTCCCAGATGCCGTGGTCCCGCCGGTCGACGTGGCGCTCGACGTAGCCCAGGAGCGCCTTCTGCAGCGGCCACGAGAAGTGGTCCTCCGTGCCGCCCATGTTGCGCAGCTTCTCCAGCGCCACCAGGACCTCGCCCACCACGTCGCCCTGGTACTGCTCCACCGCGCCGTTGCCCTCGCGGACCGGCTTGGAGCCCTCGTAGCCGGGAAGGTGCGTCAGCTCGCGCTCCGGCAGCCGCCGCTCTCCGCCCAGCCCGTACATGATCTGCAGGTCCTCGGGGTCGCCGGCCACGGCGCGCAGCAGCCAGTTGCGCCACTGGAGCGCCTCCCGCTCGTAGCCGTGGGTCATCATGGCCTCGAGGGTGAGGGCGGCGTCGCGCAGCCAACAGAACCTGTAGTCCCAGTTCCGCTCGCCGCCGAAGGCCTCCGGCAGTGACGTGGTGGGCGCGGCGACAATCCCACCGGTGGCCTCGTGCGTCAGTGCCCGCAGAACCAAAAGCGAGCGCCGGACGATCGAATCGTAGGCCTCCTGCTTCGGTATGCGCCGGGACCAGTTGCGCCAGTAGGTCGTGGTCTGCTGCAGGCTCTCGCCGACGTCGATCCGGTTCGGCACGTTGCGGTGCGACGGGAACCAGCAGAGCTCGAAGTCGACGACCTCTCCGGCGGACACCAGGAAGTCGCCGGAGTGGCGGTGGTCCGAGGCCCTCGGGAGGCGGTCGCCGTGCAACACGATCGCGTCCGGGCCGGCGACGGCGACGATGGACTTGCCGCGGACGTCGTCGCCGTGGCGGCGGACCCACGGAACGACCTCCCCGTAGTCGAAGCGCAGGGTGAGCTCCTGGTGCATGGTGACGCTGCCCGCCAGCCCCTCCACCCGCCTGGCGATCGATGCCCGTCGGTCGCCCACGGGCATAAAGTCCGTGACCAGGACCTCGCCGGTCGGCGTCTTCCACAGGGTCCGCAGGACAAACGTCGAGTCGACGTAGGTCCGTTCGACGACGACCGGCACGTCCGAGCCCTCGACGACGGCGGCACCGGCGCCGGCGGCGTCGGGTGTTCCGCCCAATTCCGAATCCGGGCTCGGCGCACACTCGTCGGGGGCGCCGGCGGGCGCAATCAGCCACCTCCCGTGGTTCGCGTCGCCCAGGAGCGCGGCGAACACCGACGGCGAGTCGAAGCGCGGGAAGCAGAGCCAGTCCACGCTGCCCTTGCTGGACACCAGGGCCCCGGTGCGCAGGTCGGACAGTAGTGCGTAGTCCTCGATCGGAGAAGCCATCCCACTAGCCAATCCCAGATGGGGCGAACGGCGCAAGCGCCCTGCGCCGAACGGGGCCATGCCCGTTTATTTGGTTTCATGTGGTTTTGTGTTGACATGTGACCGAGTCCGCCACTACAGTCGACCCAACGCAAAGCCTGTGATTCCCATCACCCAGAGATCGGCCGGGAGGCCCACACCATGTTCGCCGAAGAACGTCACCGCCTGATCGGCGGGTTGGTCGCCAGCCAAGGGAAGGTGACCGTGGCCGAGCTGTCCGGACAGTTCGACATCACGCGGGAAACGGTGCGCCGCGACCTGGCCCACCTGGAGAAGTCCGGGGTCCTGCGCCGGGTCCACGGCGGGGCGGTCTCGGCGGCCAAGGCCAGCACCGCGGAGGAGAGCCTGTCCACGCGCACCGCCCGCAACCTTTCCGACAAGCGCCGCATCGCGGCCAAGGCCCTTGAGCTCATCCCGTCCGGAAGCGCGTCCGTGGTGCTCGACGCCGGAACCACCACCGAGCTCCTCGCCGCGCAGATGGTGGAGACGCTGTCCCCGCGCCGCGACTCGGACCTGCTGGTCATCACGCACGCTGTCCCCATCGCCTACCGCATCTCCACCGCGTCCGACTTTGCGCTCGAGGTCTTGGGCGGCAGGGTCCGCGGGCTGACCAGCGCGGCCCTCGGCAACCGCACGATCGAGCAGCTTGGCGCCCTCCGGCCGGACATCGCGTTCGTCGGCGCCAACGGCGTGCATCCGGAATTCGGCCTGAGCACGCCGGATCCCATGGAGGCGGCGGTCAAGTCCGCCATCGTACGGTCCGCGCGCCGCGTGGTTGTGCTGGCCGACGCCAGCAAGCTCGACGTCGAGACGCTGGTCCGTTTCGCCACGCTCGATGACATCGACACACTCGTCACCACCGGAACGCCTGGCCGGGCACTGGCCGCGGCGCTGGAGCAAGCAGACATCGAGGTGGTATCCGCATGATCGTTACCCTGACCGCCAACCCCAGCATCGACCGCACGGTGGAACTGGCCGGCCCGCTTGTGCGGGGCGGCGTCCAGCGCGCGGCGTCCGCCACCGCGCAGGCCGCCGGCAAGGGTGTCAACGTCGCCCGCGGCCTCGCCGCCGCCGGTGTCCACACGGTGGCCATCCTGCCGGGGGACGCGACCGATCCCGTGGTCCAGGGCCTGGTGGAGGACGCCCTTCCGCACCGCGCCCTGCCGATCGGACAGGCGCTGCGCTGCAACATCACCCTGGCGGAGCCGGACGGGACCACCACCAAGATCAACGAACCCGGTCCGCGCCTGTCCGCGGCACACCTCAGGGCCCTGGCCGACGCTGTCGTCGCCGAGGCCGCCAACGCCGCCTGGGTGGTGCTTGCGGGCTCGCTCCCGCCCGGCGTGCCCGACGACTTCTACGCGACGTTGACCCTGCAACTGCGCAGAGAGCTGGGCGCCGCGGCGCCGCTCGTTGCCGTCGACACCTCGGGCGACCCGCTGCGGGCGCTCTTCGCGGCCGGCGAGGCAAGCGCCCCAGGACTCGTCAAGCCCAACGCCGAGGAGCTCGCCGAACTGACCGGCACCGGGTCCGAGGCGGAGTTCGAATCCGATCCGGTCCGGGCGGCCGACGCCGCCCGCCAGCTCGTCGGCCGCGGAACCGGGGCGGTCCTAGCGACCCTGGGCGCCAAGGGTGCCGTTCTTGTCACGGCGGACGGGGCGTGGCACGCCACGCATCCGCCCGTCATCGCCCGCAGCACGGTCGGCGCCGGGGACTCGTCCCTGGCCGGCTACCTGCTGGCGCACAGCCGCGGGGCCTCGGCCCCCGACTGCCTCCGCCAGGCCGTCGCGCATGGCTCCGCCGCGGTCTCGCTGCCCGGCACCACGATCCCGTCACCCAGCCAGACGACGCCGGACGCCGTCGCCGTCGCCGTCCTCCAACCCCTCCCCTAGGAAGCAGCCATGTCCCGACTTATCACCGAAGAACTGGTCCTGCTGGACGCGAACCTCGGTTCGTCCAGCACCGATGTGATCCGCCGACTGGCGGAGCTCGTCGTCGGCGCGGGCCGCGCCAGCGGCTTCGAGGGCCTCTACGCCGACGCGGTGGCCCGCGAGCAGAAGACCGCCACGGGCGTGCCCGGCGGCATCGCCATTCCGCACTGCCGCTCGACGGCCGTGCTGGAACCCACGTTCGCCATGGCCCGGCTGGATCCGAAGGTCGACTTCGGCGCCAAGGACGGCGCCGCGGACCTCGTCTTCTTCATCGCCGCGCCGGAGGGGGCGGACCAGGAACACCTGAAGCTGCTCTCCAAGCTGGCCCGCTCGCTGGTCAAGAAGGACTTCACGGCCGCCCTGCGCGCGGCGACCACCCGGGCGGAGATCGTCGCGCTCGTCGAGAACGCCATCAGCCCCGCGCCGGCGGCACCCGTGGCAACGCCCGCGGAGGCTCCCGCGGCGGGCGCCTCGGATGCCGCCGGCGCGGGCGGCACGGCCGCACCCCAGGCCCAGTTCGCGGCCCCGTCCACGGGCAGCGCGCAGGAGGCTTCCACCGCCGGCGCCACGCTTGAGCGGCCCGTCCTGGTCGCGGTCACCGCGTGCCCCACCGGCATCGCGCACACCTACATGGCCGCGGACTCCCTGGTGGCCGCCGCCGAGGAGGCCGGAGTCGACCTGCACGTGGAGACACAGGGCTCCTCCGGCGCCACGCCGCTGGATCCCGCCATCATCGCCGCCGCCGGCGCCGTGATCTTCGCCGTCGACGTGGACGTGCGCGGCAAGGAACGCTTTGTCGGCAAGCCCGTGGTCCAGTCCCCGGTCAAGCGCGGCATCGACGAGCCGGCCGAGATGGTCGCCGAGGCCCTCGCCGCGGCCAAGAATCCCAACGCCCGACGCGTCGTCGGCTACGGCGCGGGCGGCGACGCCGACCTGGCGGGCGACGGCGGCGGCAAGGAGAGCGTGGGCGCGCTGCTCAAGCGGGCCCTGCTCACCGGCGTCAGCTACATGATCCCGTTCGTCGCCGGCGGCGGCCTGCTGATCGCCCTGGGCTTCCTGCTCGGCGGCTACGACATCACCGAGGTCGCCGACAAGGTGGTCCTCGAGAACAACTTCGGCAACCTGCCCGAAGGCGGCCTGAACATCTACCTCGGCGCCGTCGCCTTCAAGATCGGCGCCCTGTCCATGGGCTTCCTGGTCCCCGTGCTCGCGGGCTACATCGCCTTCGCCTTCGCGGACCGACCGGGCCTCGCGCCGGGCTTCACCGCCGGCGCCGTCGCCGGGTTTATGGGCGCCGGCTTCCTCGGCGGCATCGTCGGCGGCCTGCTGGCCGGCGTCGTCGCACACTGGATGGGCACGTGGCGGGTCCCGCGCGCGCTGCGCGGCCTGATGCCCGTGGTGGTCATCCCGCTGCTCGGCTCCATCCTTGCCTCCGGCGCCATGTTCCTGGTCCTCGGCGGTCCCATCGCGTCCATCACCACCGGCCTGAACAACTGGCTCACCGGCATGACCGGCGCCGCGGCGATCCTGCTCGGAATCATCCTGGGACTCATGATGGCGTTCGACCTCGGCGGCCCCGTCAACAAGGTCGCGTACTCCTTCGCCGTCGCCGGCCTCGGCACGGGCTCCATCGCCAACCAGGCGCCGTGGGAGATCATGGCCACGGTGATGGCCGCCGGCATGGTCCCGCCCCTGGCCATGGCCCTTGCCACAGCGCTGGACAAGCGCCGCTTCTCCCTGGCCGAGCGCGAGAACGGCAAGGCCGCGTGGTTCCTCGGCGCCGCGTTCATCTCCGAGGGCGCCATCCCGTTCGCCGCGGCGGACCCGCTGCGCGTGATTCCGGCCAGCATGCTGGGCGCCAGCGTCACCGGCGCGCTCGTGATGGCCACCGGCGTCACCTCCCAGGCCCCGCACGGAGGCGTCTTTGTTTTCTTCGCGATCGGCAACTTCCTGATGTTCATTGTTTCGATCCTGGTCGGCGTCGTCATTTCGGCCCTCGCCGTCATCGCGCTGAAGCGCTACGCCGTCCGTGGCCCGCGCACCGGGAGCCACAGCGGCGCCCGCGCCGAGGCCGAGGGTGCCACCACCGGCGCCGTCGCCTAGACTGCACCACCACGACAGGATTCGAGGTTTCATCATGAGCACCATCCACGGAGTGGGCGTCAGCCCCGGCCGCGTTGTAGGCCCGGTCCTTCGTATGCCCCCGCCCATCGCACCGCCGGTTCCCTCGGCGCCACTTCCCGCGGGGGCGACGGCCGAGTCGGAATCCGAGCGGGTCCGCGCCGCCGGCAAGGCGGTCTCCGCCGCGCTCAAGCAGCGCGCCGCCGCGGCCAGCGGCGACGCCGCGGACGTCCTGCAGGCCACGGCGCTGATGGCCGCGGACCCCATGCTGCTCAAGACCGCGGTCAAGCTGCTCTCCACCGGCCTGCACGCCGAGGCCGCCGTGTGGCAGGCGGCGGACACGGTGGCCGCGCAGCTGACCGCCTTGGGCGGGTACATGGCGGAGCGCGCCACGGACGTGCTGGACGTGCGTGCCCGGATCGTCGCCGAGCTCCGCGGGGTCCCCGCCCCCGGGATCCCGCACTCGGACAGCCCGTTTGTGCTGTGCGCCGAGGACCTGGCCCCGGCCGACACCGCCACGCTCGACCCGGCCGTGGTCACCGCCCTGGTGACCTCCGGCGGCGGCCCCCAGTCCCACACGGCGATCATCGCCCGGGCGCTCGGGCTCCCGGCGGTCGTCGCCGCCCGCGGGGCCGCTGAGCTGTCCGAGGGCACCGTGGTGTTCGTCGACGGCGCGGCCGGCGTCGTGGTGCCGAACCCCGGACCGGAGGAGCAGGCGGCGGCCACGGCCTACGCCGGGCGCGCCCCGCTGCCCGTGTTCGAGGGCCGCGGAGAGACGGCCGACGGGCACGCCGTCCCGCTCTTGGCGAACGTTGGCGGGGGCGCCGACGCGCGCGCCGCGGCGGAGGCCGGCGCCGAGGGCGTGGGCCTGCTCCGTACGGAGTTCTGCTTCCTGGGCCGCGACGCCGAGCCGGGGCACGACGAGCAGGTGGAGGCGTACCGCGCGGTCTTCGAGGCCTTCCCGGGGCGCAAGGTGGTGGTCCGCACGCTGGACGCCGGCGCGGACAAGCCGTTGCCGTTCCTGACCGACGACGCCGAGCCCAACCCGGCGCTCGGCGTGCGCGGCTACCGGACGGACTCCACGGTCCCCGGCGTGCTGGCCCGCCAGCTTGCCGCGATCGCCCAGGCCGAGGCGGAGAGCGGGGCCGACGTCTGGACCATGGCGCCGATGATCTCCACGCCCTCCGAAGCCTCGGAGTTCGCCCGGCTCTGCGCCGAGGCCGGGCTCAAGACGGCCGGCGTGATGGTGGAGGTCCCGTCCGCCGCCATCACCGCCGACACGGTGCTCCGCGACGTCGACTTCGCGTCCATCGGCACCAACGACCTGACGCAGTACGCCATGGCGGCGGACCGGCAGCTGGGGCCGCTGGCGGTGCTCAACGATCCGTGGCAGCCGGCCGTCCTGCGGCTGGTGAAGGCCACGGTCGACGGCGCCGCGGAGGCAGGGGGCAAGCCGGTGGGGGTGTGCGGCGAGGCCGCCGCCGACCCGGCGCTCGCCGTCGTCCTCGTGGGGCTGGGCGTCACCAGCCTGTCCATGACCCCGCGGGCGCTGGCGGCCGTGGCCGCCGTGCTGCGCAGCACCACCCTGTCCGAGGCGCAGGGGCTCGCGGCGGCCGCACTGGCCGCCGACGGTCCGGCCGCGGCGCGCGACGCCGTGCGTTCCGAGCTCTCCGTGCTCGAGGACCTCGGCGTCTGATCCCGGTCCGGACAACCGGCACCCTTTACCCGTACGCTCGCAGGACAACAACAAACCAGGAGATTCACATGGCAGAACGCACCGCCACCATCGCCAGCCGGGTCGGACTTCACGCCCGCCCCGCCGCCATCTTCGCCGAGGCGGCCGCCGAGCAGCCCGTCGAGGTCACCATCGCCCGCGAGGGCGAGCCGGTGGAGGACGCGCTGGACGCGTCCAGCATCCTCTCCCTGATGGGGCTCGGCGCCGAACACGGCACCGTAGTGGTGCTGCGCGCGGAAGGGGACGGCGCCGAGGCCGCGCTCGACGCGCTGGTCACGATCCTCGAAACGGACCACGACGCCGAGTAGCGAAGGTCCCGGCGGCCCGGCATTGGGCCGCCACGCGGAACGGCCGCGCCACACGGGTAGTTCCGCGCGGCGCGGCCGTTCCGCTTCCGTCCCCCGCCGGGAGGCTAGGCCCGCGCGCCTCCGGTCGGCAGGACCGCCGCGTCGTCGAACGGCTCCACGGGGCGCACGCTGCCGGTGTCGTCGATCAGCGTGATGCCACGGTCGCTGCCGCGCTTGTTCCCGCCAACGATCCGCGCGCCGATGTCCGCCACGACGTTTTCGAGGACGACGCCGGGGCCAACGTGCACCCCGTCCAGCAGGACGCTGCCCCGGACCGTGGCGCCCTCCTCGACCACCACCCTGGGGCCGATCACGGAGCGCTCGACGGTTCCGGCGACGACCGCCCCCGCGGCGACCAGCGAGCGGCCGACCGATGCGCCTTCCTCGATGCGGGCCGGCAGGAGCTGGGGCTGTGCCGAAAGGATGGGCCAGTCAGGGTTGTCCAGGTCCGCCCCCTCGCGGTCCAGCAGCTGCATGTGGGCGGTCCAGTACGACTGCACCGTGCCCAGGTCCAGCCAGTAGCCGTCCAGCCGGTGTTCGAAGACGTCGTGGTTCTCCAGGAAATAGGGGACCAGGTCCTCTCCGTAGTCGCCCAGCTCGTCCCGCTGCTCCTTCAGGGCGTCCAGCGCGGCCAGCAGCTTCCCGGCGTCATACAGGAACATCTCCCCCGCCACCAGCCGGCCCCGCGGCTCCTCCGGCTTGTAGTCGAACCCGGTCACGCGCCCGCCGTCGTCCGCCTGGACCACGCCGTACCGGGAGGGGTCCTCCTTCACCACCGTGGTCACCATGGTCAGGTCCGCGCCCTTGTCCGCGTGGGTCGCGATCACGTCCAGGAAGTTGATCGTGTACAGGTGGTCGGCGCTGAGCACCAGGACCAGATCGGGATCGAACTCGCGGATCAGGCCCGCCTGCCGGTGGAGGGCGTCGGTGTTCCCCACGGCGAACCCCTCGCCCGCGGCCCCTTCGTACGGCGGGAGCACCTGAAGCCCGCCGTGAGATCGGTCGAGGTCCCAAGGCCTGCCGTTGGCGAGGTGCTTGTTCAGGCTGTGCGGCAGGTACTGCTGCACCACCCAGACGTCGGAGAGGTGGGAGTGCATCAGATTGGACAGCGAGATATCGATCAGCCGGTACGTGCCGCCGATCGGCAACGCGGGTTTCGCCTTCTTTTCCGTCAGGGCGTCCAGCCGGGATCCCTTGCCTCCCGCCATCACCAGCACAAGTGTTCGGGGAATGCGCATTGCGGCAGCCTTTCGTAGATTCCTCCCTAAAAACATACGGCCACCACATGAGAGAACGCTGGCCGGACCCGTCGCCGTGGCGATGGGTCCGGCCAGCGTGGGCGCGGAGAAATCCGGGCCGGGCGCCCGTTCCTCGGGGCGGCTAGACCAGTCCGTCGCTCAGGTGGTTCGGCGTGCCGAAGCGGTGGGCGGTGATGGACACTGCCTGCTCGTGCAGGAACGTCAGCAGCTCGACGCGCCCGGCGGAGACCACGGCGTTCGCGTACAGCGCGACGTCCGGCTTGCCCCCGACGGCCTCGGCCGTCTGCGACGCCGGGGCACCGATCAGGCGGATGCGCGCGGCCGAGTCCGGGCCCGTGCGTGCGGCCAGCCGTGCCGCCCGCGCGGACCACTCCGCCGCGTCCTCGACGGCCAGGACGACGCCGGACGCCCGCAGGGCCTCGGCGACGGCCGCGGGGAGGTCCTCGCCGGCGCTCACGGTGATCCGGGCACCAGGGCGGGCCTGGTCGGAACCGGTCTGGTCGGACCAGGCGCGCAGCCCGGCCGCGACCACGCGCACCAGTTCGGCGACACCGTGTCCGGAGGTGCCGGCCTCGTAGCGCACGGTGACAGGCACGGCGCGGTAGCGGAACACGTTGCGCTCGGCCTGCAGGCCGGAGACGTCCTTGGCGACGCCGAACTCCGCGCGCCAGGCGGCCGCGTCGGACGCCAGGGCACCGGACAGCCAGTCGATGTCGGCGGCCGCCAGCCCCGCGCCGGGCACGGCGGCGGGCTGGGTTGCGGCCTCCCGGACGGCGTCGAGCAGCCGGGCCGGCGCGCCGGACGGAACGGTGGCCAGCGCCGGGGAGGCCTCGACCGGCGCGTCCGTCCAGGAGCCGAGGCCCACAAGGTAGTTGGGTCCGCCGGCCTTCGTGCCAGCGCCGACGGCGGACTTCTTCCAGCCGCCGAAGGGCTGGCGGCGCACGATCGCTCCCGTGATGCCGCGGTTGACGTAGAGGTTGCCCGCCTGGATGTTCTCCAACCAGTAGCCCAGCTCGTCGGGGTTCAGGGAGTGCAGGCCGCTGGTGAGCCCGTAGTCGACCTCGTTCACCATGGCGACGGCTTCCTCAAGCGTCGGAGCGGTCATCACGCCCAGGATCGGGCCGAAGTATTCGGTCAGGTGGTATTCGGACCCGCGCCGGACGCCGTAGCGCACGCCCGGGCTCCACAGCTTGCCGCTCTCGTCCAGCCGCCGGGGCTGCAGTTCCCACTTCTCGCCCTCGCCCAGCTCGGTGAGCCCGCGCAGGAGCTTGCCGGCGGCGGGTTCGATGATCGGGCCCATCTGGGTCTGTGGGTCCTCCGGGTAGCCGACCTTCAGCGAGCGAACGGCGTCGATGAGCTGGTGGTGGAAGCGCCGCGACGTCGCTACGGACCCGACCAGCACCACCAGGGAGGCGGCGGAGCACTTCTGCCCGGCGTGGCCGAACGCCGACTGCGCCACGTCCCGCGCGGCGAGGTCGAGGTCCGCCGAGGGGGTGACGATGACGGCGTTCTTGCCGGACGTCTCGGCGAGCAGCGGGAGGTCGCTGCGGAACGATCGGACCAGCTGCGCGGTCTCGTAGCCGCCGGTCAGGATCAGGCGGTCGACCGCGGGGTGGGACACCAGCGCCGTGCCGAGCTGGCGCTCGGAAAGCTGGACGTACTGCAGGACCTCCCGCCCGATGCCGGCCTCGTCCAGCGCCTCCCAGATGGCCTCCACCATCACGGCGCCGCTGCGCCGCGCCTGGGCGGCGGGCTTGATGACGACGGCGGAGCCGGCGGCCAGCGCGGACAGCGTGGAGCCGGCGGGGATCGCCACGGGGAAGTTCCACGGCGGCGTGACCACCGTGAGCTTCGACGGCACAAAGCGGGCGCCGTCGACGAGGTCCAGCTTCTTGGCCAGCTCCGCGTAGTAGTGCGCGAAGTCGATGGCCTCGGAAACCTCGGGGTCGCCCTGGTCCAGGGTCTTGCCGCACTCGGAGGCCATGACCTCCAGGAGGTCGGCGCGATGGGCCTCGAGGCGGACTCCGGCGCGGTGCAGCACGGTCGCGCGCTCGGCGCCGGAGAGGGCACCCCACGCGCCCGCCGCGCCGGTGGCCGCGGCCACCACGCCCTCGAGCTCGGCCTCCGTGGTCAGGGTGTGGGACTCGGCCGTCGACTGGCCAAGCACGGACGCCGGGACCCGCTCCAGGATCCGGCGGCCCCAGGCAAGGTTCGCCGGGAGGTCCGGGTCCGTGTCCGGCGTGTTGTCGAACGTGGCAACCGGGCTGCCGTAGCCGGCGGGGACACCCGAGTCCTCCTGCTCGGCCGCGCGGGCGAGCACCGCCGCGGCCGCCGATTCGGCGTCGTACGCGTTGCGGTCCTGTGTGCGCTGCGGGCCCGGGACGTCGTCGCCCAGGTCCGCCAGCGAGGCGAGGAAGCGGTTCTTTTCGCGATCGAACAGCGCCTCGTTCCCCTCGAGTTCGAAGACCGCGGACATGAAGTTTTCCTGGCTGGCCCCCTCCTCGAGGCGGCGGATCAGGTACGCGATGGCGACGTCGAACTCGGCCGGGTGGACCACCGGGGTGTAGAGCAGCAGCGAGCCGACGTCGCGCTTCACGGCCTCGGCCTGGCCGGTGGCCATGCCGAGCAGCATCTCGAAGTCGACGCCGCCGGACACGGCGCGCGCCTCGGCCAGCAGGTGGGCCAGCGCGACGTCGAAGAGGTTGTGGCCGGCGACGCCCAGCCGGACGTTACGAATCCGTTCCGGGTGGAGGGAGTAGTCCAGGACCGCCTTGTAGGACGTGTCCGTCTCCTGCTTGCTGTTCCACGTTGCCACCGGCCAGCCGTGGATGTCCGCGTCCATGGTCTCCATGGGCAGGTTGGCGCCCTTGACGAGGCGGACCTTGACCGGCGCGCCCCCGTTTGCCGTGCGCGCCGCGGCCCACTCCTGCAGGCGGATCATCGCGGACAGCGCGTCCGGGAGGTAGGCCTGCAGCACGATTCCGGCTTCCAGGCCGCGGAACTCTTCGCGCTCCAGAAGCTCCATAAACACGGCGAGCGTGAGGTCGAGGTCCTTGTACTCCTCCATGTCCAGGTTGATGAACTTCTTCGGCGAGGACTCGTTGGCGAGCCGGTACAACGGCGCGAGCTTCTCGACGACGTGGCCCACGGCCTCGTCGAACGCCCAATGGTTGTGCGGCGCGACGGTCGAGGACACCTTGATGGACACGTAGTCGACGTCGTCGCGCGCCAGCAGGCGGCGCGTTCCCTCGAGCCGGCGTCCCGCCTCGCCCTCGCCGAGGATGGCCTCGCCGAGCAGGTTGACGTTGAGGTTCACTCCGTCCTGCCTGATGGCGGAGATGGACTTTCCGAGCTTGGAATCGGTGGCGTCGACGATGAGGTGACCCACCATTTCCCGCAGCACGCGACGGGCGATCGGCACCACCACGCCGGGCATCACCGGCGCCATGGCCCCGCCAAGCGCCACGGCGGACTTCATGTACCAGGGCAGGAAGGACGGTACCTTCGGCGCGATGGCCTTCAGGTTCCGCGCCGCGACCGATAGGTCCTCGGGGCGCACAACGCCATCGACGAACCCGACGGTGAAGTCGAGCCCGTTGGGATCCTTCAGCACACCGGCCAGTTGCTCGGCCGACGCGTCGACCGGCACCTTGGCGCCCTCGGCGAGCCAATGGCGCACCAGGGCGACGGCGTCGTCCGCGACGTCCTGCGGTCGGATCGCGGCGGTGCCCGGGGCTGCGGTGGGGGTGGTCACGTTGTGCATGCTCCTTCAGGTTGTTGCCGGCGGGTCGACCGGCGGCCGCGGCGGAGGCAAGCGGCCCTTTGGACACAAGTATCCGGCCGCCATAGGTTAAGCAAAAGCGATGTTTTCCGAACCATAATGTTCGGTGTAACCGAACGATCAATCCGACCCCCGGGAGCCGCACATGCTCGACGTCAGGCGCCTGCGCCTCCTGCGGGAACTCAGCATCCGCGGCACGGTGGCAGAGGTCGCGGCCGCCCTCAACTACAGCCCGTCCTCCGTATCCCAGCAGCTGTCGCTGCTGGAAAAGGAGGCCGGGGTCGAACTGTTGCGCAAGAGCGGGCGCCGGCTCCAGCTCACTCCACAGGCCCAGGTGCTGGTGGCTCACACGTCCGAGCTGCTTGAGTCGTTGGAGCGCGCCGAGTCCGCCTTGGCCTCCACCGCACACACCATCGGCGGCACCGTGCGGTTGGCGGTCTTCCAGACGGCCGCACTGGCGCTGATGCCCAACATGCTCAGGGCGCTTCGGGAGTCCCACGTCAACCTCCGCGTTGAGATGGTCCAGCACGAGCCGGAGACCGCGCTGCACGAAACGTGGGCGCGGGACTTCGACCTGGTGGTGGCCGAGCAGTATCCGGGGCATTCGGCGCCGCACTACGCGGAACTCGACCGGGAGCCCCTGATCCACGACGCGATCCGCCTGGCCCTCCCCGGGGAGCCCGAAGGCGGCGGGCAGGGCGCCGGCGCGGACAGGCCGCGATGGCGCGCGGGGCACGGCATACCCGCCGAGTTCGTGCGTGTGGAAAACCTCGCCCAGGCCGGGCACCTGCCTTGGGTCATGGAGCCGCACGGGGCCGCGTCCCGCCACTGGGCCGAGCAGGCCTGCCGGTCCGCGGGGTTCGAGCCGGACGTCCGCTACGAGACCGCCGACCTCCAGGCGCACGTCCGCCTGGTCGAATCGGGAAACGCCGTGGCGCTCCTGCCGGACCTGGTCTGGTCCGACCGCGAGGCGGCCGTGCGGTTCGTGGATCTTCCGGGGATGCCGCAGCGGACGGTTTTCACCGCGATGCGCCGCTCCAGCGCCGCGCACCCCGCGATCGCGGCCGTCCGGAGGGCACTGCTCGAGGAGGCGGTCGCCTTGGCGTCGGACTCCGCTAGGATGGTCACGGAAAGGTAACGGCACGGTGACCGTCGTCACAGCCCGTTCCGCGAAGATGCCACACTGGGGGACGTCGGGCGCCCCTGGCGCCCGCGCAACTGCGGGAAGAGCGCACACCGGCGCCACCCGCATTGCCGCTTCCCCGCACCACGACGCCGCCGGTTCACGCCGCGCGTCCCCAATCGCAAGGAAACCATGACTGACCAGACCTACCAGCTGCTCGCCATTGGCGTGTATCTGGCCGCCATGCTGGCGATCGGCTATTTCGCCTTCAGGCGCACCAGCGACCTCGACGACTACATGCTTGCCGGGCGCGGCCTCAAGCCCGGCGTGGCCGCCCTCTCCGCGGGCGCGTCCGACATGTCGGGCTGGCTCCTGATGGGGCTTCCCGGCGCCATCTACGTCAGCGGACTGGTCGAGGCCTGGATCGCGATCGGCCTGACGATCGGCGCGTGGCTGAACTGGAAGTTCGTCGCGCCGCGCCTGCGCTCCTACACCGAGGTCTCACAGAACGCGATCACGGTGCCGAGCTTCTTCGAGAAGCGGCTCAAGGACAAGACGCACGTCCTGCGCATCACCGCGTCCATTGTGGTGCTGGTCTTCTTCACGTTCTACGTGTCTTCGGGCATGGTGGCCGCCGGCAAGTTCTTCGAGGGGTCCTTCGGGTGGCCCTACCTCGCCGGCATGGCCACGGTGACCATCGTGACGCTGGTGTACACGCTCTTCGGAGGCTTCCTGGGCGCCACCCTGACCGACGTGGCCCAAGGCCTGCTGATGCTGGCCGCGCTGGTGGCCGTCCCGGTCGTGGCGGTGTTCCAGACCGGTGGCGTGGTGGCCACCGCGGACCGGATCAAGCAGATCGACCCGGAAGCGCTGAACCTCTTCGCCGGCTTCGGCGAGGGCAACTCCCTCATCTGGGCCCTCGGCATCTTCTCCACCGCCGCCTGGGGCCTCGGATACTTCGGCCAGCCGCACATCATCGTCCGCTTTATGGCGCTGCGCACCCCGCAGGACGCGAAGGCCGGGCGCCGCATCGGCATCGGCTGGATGGTCCTGACCGCACTCGGCGCCGTCACCACCGCCCTGATCGGCATCGCCTACTTCGCCGACAACCCGGAGCTGACGCTCGACGACCCGGAGACCGTCTTCCTCCTGCTCTCGCAGATCCTCTTCCACCCCTTTGTCGCCGGACTGGTGCTGGCCGCCGTCCTGGCCGCCATCATGTCCACGGTCTCCTCGCAGCTGATCGTGTGCTCGTCGGCCCTGGTGGAGGACCTCTACAACATCGTCGGCAAGGACGCGACGCCGAAGAAGCAGGTGACGCTCGGCCGCCTGGGCGTTCTGGTCATCGCGGTTGTCGCCGCCCTGATGGCGCTGAACAAGGACTCGAGCATCCTGGACCTCGTGGCCTTCGCCTGGGCCGGCTTCGGCGCCGCCTTCGGCCCGCTGATCCTGCTGAGCCTCTACTGGCGAAAGCTGACGTCGATGGGCGCGCTGGCCGGCATGGTGGTCGGCACGGTCACGGTGTTCGTCTGGGGCAACATCCCCGCCCTGACCGGCGCCATGTATGAGATCGTCCCCGGCTTTATCCTCAGCATTGTCGCCGCAGTGGCCGTCTCGAAGGCGACGTTCCGCGAGAACGGGACCATCGACGCCGAGTTCACGTCGATGGAGGAGCAAGTCAACGGCAAGGTCCTCGTGTCCACGAAGGCCTAGCCCGGAAGCACGGACACTCGGCGCCCCCGCTGACCGGAGGGGGCGCCGTTTGTGTGTCCGGACCCGCGAGCGGGCGGCGACGCAGTGGCGGACAACACACGGCTGCCGGGCGAAATCATCAGGGCCTAACCACCCGGAAACCACGCGGAAACACTGCGGCGCGAGAGTTGGAGCCATCAACAACCGCACCACCCGCGAGGAGCACACCATGAGCGTTTCGGTCAGCCACATTCAGGATCTGCGTACGCTGGGCCCCGGGGACACCGTGGAGGCGCGACGCTTCAGCGACGTCCACTACCGCGGCCGCGTCGAGGCCACCGCGCCGGCGCACGGCGTGGTCTGGGTTCGCGACGACGCCACGGGCTGCCGCGCGATGCTCCACGGCAACGTCTACCAGGTGTTCCGGCTGCGCCGCGCCTTCGACATGGCCGCATAGGGCGCGCCGCTTGGGCGGCAACAGAGCTCCGGATCGGCGCGCAAGGCACGACTCGATCCGGTGAGGAAAACGACGGCGGGGCACCTGGGGGATCTGGTGCCTCGCCGTCGTTCCGTCCGGCGGCTTGCGCCGCCCCGACCGACCGCCCCCGGGGGCCGCGGCGCCCCGGGGCACACGTACCGCCGGCCGCCCCGAACCATGAATGCCCAGATCACAGCGACAATATTCGTCCTCCCGCAAGTAAAGTCCGCCCCTGCATATCGGGCTAGACTTTAAGCACAACCACCACACGGACCGGAGACGCAGGGTCTCCACACGGCAAACCGCACGGCAGCCCCGAGGCCCGTCAATGCCAGGGAGGCGCAGCATGCCGAGCCACGTTCCGATGGATGAGCTCTCCACCGTCTTGGCCCGCATCAATGGGCTCCTGCTCACCGAAGAGCAGGCGACGCACGCCGTCGGGCTTCTGGCCAAGGCCGCCAAGGACATGGTCCCCGGGGCCGTGGGCGCCGGGGTAAGCGTCTTCGATCCCGACGGCCGCGGTGCGACCGTGGGCGCCTCGGACAAGCTGGTGCGCGAGGCGGACGGACACCAGTACAGGCTTGGCCAGGGCCCGTGCCTCGAGGCGTGGAGGACCAGCAGCACCGTGGTCGGCAACGGCATCCCAGGCGACTCGCGCTGGTCACGATGGAGCGAGGCGGTTTCCGGGTTGCCCGTGGCGGCCGTCGCGAGCACCCCCTTGGTGGCCGGAGGGCAGTGCGTCGGAACGCTGAAGGTGTACGTGGGCGGATCCGCCGGCTTGGGGGAGGAATCCGTCCGCACCCTGGAGCTGCTCGCCGGCGCGGCGGCCGTCCTGCTCCGCGGAATCCAGACCAACGAGACTCCCCGCCGCATTGGCAAGCTCCTCGAGAACGCCCTGACCAGCCGCGACACCGTCAGCCGGGCCTGCGGCGTCCTCATGGAGCGGCACGGCATTTCAGAGGAGGCGGCCATGCGGCGTCTCCTCTCCGCCGCGCGTTCGGACTCCAGCGTGATTCTGGCCGCCCAACGCGTGGTTTCCGGAATCCAGACAAACCGGGACTAGGCGCGCACCATGACTATCGACGACCGCGAAGCGAGCCAACGCATCGCACTCGCCGCCGCAATTCGGGCGGCCTACATCAGCCCGGGCGACCTGTGGCTGAAGTACTTCAGCCTGGGCGGGACCGTGGGCGAGTACGAGGTCGACGCCTACCTCCAGGGCATGCTGTCCTTGCCCGACCTGCAGAGGGACCTGCTGGCCCACGCCGTGAACGAGCTGATCGACGACATCCCGCCGTTGCCCCGCGCCACGTTCTCCGACGACGCTGACGTGCAGCGCGAGTCCCAGTCCGCCGGATTCGAAGCGGAGTGCGACTCCTTCGAGCGCGACGAGCAGTCGCCGCCGGACTAGGCAGGAGATCCCGGTAGGCTCGGGCTATGCCCGACGAGACCTCCACCACATCCCCGCAGCCCGGCCCCGCCAGCGGCAAGGCCCCGGCGGACGACACCGGCAAGCCCGACGTCGCCGACGACTTCGTCCAGCGCTCCCACGTCTCGGCCACGGGGCTGCGCTACACGACCACTACTGGCCGGCTGGTGCTGCGGCGCGAGGAAAGCACCGACGGCAAGGTGGACGGCTTCCACCCCAAGGCCGAGATCTTCATCGTTGCCTACACGGCGGACGAGGACACCCGGGCCCCCGCGCCGAATCGCCGACCCGTGGTCTTCGCCTTCAACGGTGGCCCCGGTTCCGCCAGCGTCTGGCTCCACCTGGGGCTGCTGGGCCCGCGACTGGTCGACTCCGGCGACGTCGGCTCCATGACGCCCGCGCCGTACGGGATCGTCGACAACCCGGAAAGCCTCCTCGAACACGCGGACCTGGTGATGATCGATCCCGTCAACACGGGGTACTCGCGGGTGGTCGAGGGCGGAAAGAGCGACGAGTTCCATGCCTTCATCGAGGACCGCGACCTCGTGGCGGAGGTCATCCGCCTCTGGGTGACCCGCAACAACCGGTGGCTCTCCCCCAAGTACCTGGTCGGCGAAAGCTACGGCACCCTGCGGGCGGTCGCCGTGGGACGGCGCCTGTTCGACGCCCACGGGCTGGCCGTCAGCGGGCTTGGCCTGATCAGCACGGTCCTTAACATGTCCACCCTGGACTTCCAGCCGGGCAACGACATGCCCTACGCCCTGCACCTGCCAACGTACGCGGCCATCGCCCACCACCACGGGCGCCACGGCGGCCGGCCCCTGGAAGACGTGCTCCGCGAGGCGGAGGACTACGCGTCCGGCGACTACGTGATGGCGCTGCACCAGGGCAACCGGCTGCCGCGGGACCAGTACGACGCCGTGGTGGCCCGCCTCGCCGAACTCACCACCCTCCCGGAGGACTTCGTCCGGCGAACCAACCTGCGGTGGCAGTACATGGAGTTCGCCATGGAACTGTTGCGGGGCGAGGGCAAGATGGTGGGGCGCATCGACGGCCGGTTCACGGCCCGGCCGCCGCGGCTGCAGGAATCGACGACGTGGGAGGACCCGAGCCTGCGGGCGATCGCCGGCCCGTATTCCGCGGCCATCAACCACTACGTCCGCGCGGAACTCGGCTACGAGACGGATCTGCCCTACGAGGTCCTGACGGGCAGGGTGCACCCGTGGAGCTACCGGACGTTCGAGGGCGCGCCCGTCGACGTCTCCCGGGATCTGGAGCGGCTGCTGATCGATCTGCCCGACCTGCGGGTCCACGTGGACTACGGCTACCACGACGGCGCCACGCCGCACGCGGCCACAGAATACGTGTGGGCGCACATGGACCTTTCCCCGGAGGCGCGGGCGAGGTTCACCCACCACCGCCACGAGGCCGGCCACATGATGTACCTGAACCCCGCGTGCCGGCTGGCGCAGCTCAAGGCGCTCGCCGAGTTCGTGGCGCTGTCATAACTTGACACGTTCGCAACATAAACCAGTGGTTGATTTGCGGTTTTGACGCTACCCTGATCCTACCTTTTGGTAGTGTTTCATAGTCACACCGGCGACCACCGTCGTCGGAGCACCAATATCCGCTCCGAAGGGAGCGGACACAAAGGAGGAAAATCGCATGAATTTCCTGGCTTTTCTGCTTCTCGGCCTCATCGCGGGCGCCATCGCAAAGCTCATCCTGCCAGGCCGGCAGGGTGGCGGTTGGATCGCAACCCTGATTCTCGGCGTCATCGGCGCCCTCATCGGCGGTTGGATCGGTAGCCTCTTCGGCAGCGGCACCGCCGGATTCTTCGACCTCATCTCTTGGGTCTGGGCTATCATCGGTGCCCTTATCGTCCTCGTCGTTTGGGGATTCATTACCAAGAAGCGGGCCGCCTAACTCGTTAGGCGGGAGGGCGATTGCGCCCTCCGCCCCGCTGCCGATGGCGGCCGTTCCCACGGGGACGGCCGCCATCGGTCTTTAAGCCCGCACACAACTAGGCTGTGACCATGTCCTGGTCCCGCACACAGTCACACTTCTTCGCCCTCGCCCCACAGGTCCTGTGGGACATCGTGGGGGAACCGTCCGCGCTCCCCCGGTGGAACGCGGCGGTGCGTTCGCTGACTCCCCGCGGGACGGCATCGGGCGGCACCCCCGTGGGCGTCGCTGCCCCAGCAGCACCTCCGGCAGCGGGGCTGGCCGAGGGCGCGGAGCTCGACTGCGTCCCGAACCCGCTGGTGCTGGGCGCGATCCACGCGCGCACCGCGCCGCCCGCCGTGGTGACCCGGCTGGAGCCAGGACGGCTGCTCGCGTGGCGCCAGGCGCAACCCGGCGGGGGCCTGGGCGCCGAATGGGAGTTGCGCCCCGTCGACGGCGGAACGCTGCTCACACAACGGATCACCGTGGACGGCACCGCGTCCCTCCTGTTCGCGGAGACCGCGGCCAAGCCGTTGGCGTCAGGGTTCGCGGTCAACTGCGCCCGCCTTTACAGGCTCGCCGGTGGAACGCGCACGCGGGACCTCAAGGTGGTCATCGCCGGAGGGTCCGGCTTCCTGGGCACCCGTCTGGCCGCCGACCTGCTCTGCCGGGGACACGACGTCGTCCTGCTCAGCCGGAAACCCAGCCAGACGTCGCCTTTCCGGCAGGCCTGGTGGGACGGCCGGGATCTCGGCGCCTGGACGAAGGAACTGGGGCCGACGGCGAGCGCCGCGCCCACTTCCGATGACGCGGGCCACGAGCCCGCCGGCCGCGTGGCCGTCGTCAACCTGGCCGGGAAGATCGTCGACTCCCCGCCGACCCAGGGCAACATCGCGGAGCTGCGCTCGTCCCGGGTGAATGCCACCCGGGTCCTGGCCCAGGCGAGCGCCGCGTTGCAGCGGCCTGTAGAGCGCTGGGTGCAGGCCAGCACCACCGCAATCTTCGGCGACGCGGGCGAAGATCGGCTGCACGAGGACTCGCCGCTGCCCACCGGGCCGGCCGCCCTGGAACAGATGACGGGCGTTGCGGGGCCCTGGGAAGAGGCCGCGGGCGCCGCCAACGCGAAGCACACCACCATCCTGCGCACCTCGATCGTGTTGGAGCAGGAATGCCCGGCCTTCGATAGGCTGACCATGCTGACGAGGCTGGGCCTGGGCGGCAGCGTTGGTGCCGGCCGGCAGTGGTTCAGCTGGATCCATCTGGAGGACTGGCTCCGCATCGTGCGCGCGTCGCTGGGTGAGGAGCCCGGCATCGGGCTTCCCGCGGGGGTCCTCATCGCCGCGGCCCCCGAACCGGTGCGAAACGGGGAGCTGATGGCATTGCTGCGCGAGCGGCTGGCGCCCGGACCCCTCAAGCGCTTCTCGCTCCCCACGCCGGCTCCCCTGCTGAAGCTGGGGGCCGTCGCCCTGCGGACCGATCCCGCCTTGGGGCTCACCGGCCGGCACACGACGTCGACCGTCCTCGCCGACGCCGGGTTCGGCTTCCGGCACCCAACCCTCGCGCCGGCCCTGGCCGACATCACGTCCTAGGCGCCGGGGATGGACGCGGCCACGGCCGACGGCGCTCCGGCCGCGGCGGACAAGAACAGGCGGCACGCGGTGGTGCCGTCTCCGATCGGGCCGCTGACCCTCGTTGCGGACGGCTACGGCGCGGGCGCCTCGCAGGGCGGCGCGCTGGCGGCCGTCTACATGGAGGTGCACGTCCGGCGTCCGGACGATTCCCTCCTCGGCGAGCGGATCGATCCCGGGCCGGGAGACGTGCTGTCCGAGGCCGCCCGGCAACTCGCCGAGTACTTCGGGCGCGGACGGACGGAGTTCGAACTGCCTTTGGCGCCGCGGGGCACGCCGTTCCAGCACCGCGTGTGGGAGCTGCTGCGCGGGATCCCGTATGGCAGCACCCGCAGCTACGGGGACCTGGCCCGCGAGCTCGGCGGCCCGCGGCTGACCCGGGCCGTCGGCACCGCCAACGGCCGCAACCCGCTGTCGATCGTGGTCCCGTGCCACCGCGTGATCGGCACGGACGGCTCCCTGACGGGTTTCGCGGGCGGGCTCGAGCGCAAACTCTTCCTGCTGCGGCTCGAGGGCACCCTGCCCTCGGAAGAGGACCAGCCCCCGCTGTTCTGAAGCCCTTCCCTTTGGCGGCCACGGGTCTACGCTTGATCCGTGGGTGATGCACCGGCGCCGGCCGGGGCCAAGGTTTCCCACCCGCAGAAAGACCGCCATGTCGATGACCGCCATCGTGTACCACCGGCGCCACGGGGACACGCGCTACTACGCCCAGCTGCTGGCCGACCGGCTGCACACCCTTGGCCGCCGCGCGCAGCAGGTGCCGGTCGCCGAGGCATCTCCCCACGAGGTTGCGGTGGCCCGCGCGCTGGTGCTCCTCTCCCCCGTGATGCTCGGGCACATCCACGGCGCGGCCCTGGCCAGGGACGTGGCGATGGTCCGGCCCACGGCGGTCGTCGCGGTGGGCGAGACGGACGTCCCGGAGCATGTTCGCGGGTTGTTCAACGAGGAGCAGCGGCGGAACATCGAGTTCTTCGCGCTTCCCGGCGGCGAGCCCGCCATGGAGGACGTGGTGCCGCTCGCCGCCTGGGTCGCGGGGCTGCCGGGACTGGCGGAGGATCCGGACCTGCTGTAGCCGTTCGCTACCGCCCGATCGGCGCCCTGCGCAGCACCAGCCAGCTGCCCGCCGCAGCCACCGCCCCGATCCCCATCAATGCCGTGGCCACCTTCCAGAAGGCGAAGGCGCCGAAGACGTTCAGCAGGTCCGGCCCGATTCCCAACACGGCCGCAAGCGCCAGTAGGAGTACGGCGACGATGCCCGCGACGACCGCCAGGACGCCCCTCTGGCCCCACCTCAGGTACACGGAAGCGAAGCCCGAGCCGACGAACAGCGAGGCGAAGGCGATGCCGAACCCCATCAGAAAGAGGTCGGCGTAGTTGCCGTCGCCCACGACGTACACGTCGAACATGCGTGCGCCCGTGAACCAGTGCCCCGTGGCGCGTTCTATTGCCAGCAGGAGCACCATCACGACCGCGAGGAACAGCGCCTCGGCCAGGAGCGCCAGACCGGTGCCGGCCCAGTACTGTCGGCGTGTGGCTCCCAGCCCGATCGCATACGGCATGGTCCTTGCGTAGGCCATGATTCCGATGTTCATGAAATACCCCGCGAAGCACCACAGGGCGGCCTGGTTGTGGCGGAAGCCCTCGCTGACCTCGGGCCCGGCGCCGGGCACAAGGGCGCGGATCAGCAGCATGATGACTACTCCGACGGCGATTGCGCCGCCGAAGATGATCAGGGGAACGGTGAACATCCGGCTGGCGTCGACGAAGTGCAGGCGCACTACCTTGCCCAGCGGTCCCGGCGTGCGGGCCCGCGTGGATCCGGCGGAAACGGCGGTGGCGGTCATCGGACTGGCTCCTCTTCTGTGACGGCCTCGGCGGCCCCTTCGGTGCCCTCGGTGCCCAGCAGCCCATAGGCGGACACGAGCGACTGGAGCGATACGGGGCCCAGTTCGAGGCCCCGCTCGGCGGCGATCGCCCTGGTGCCGGCGTCGGCCCGTCCCTCGACGGTCGCCGAGACCAGGCCGCCCAGCGACTGCCGGCGGAGGATCGTGCGGCCTGCGGAGGCCGCCTCGACGGCGGACGCCGGCCCGGACACGGTGAACGCCGCCGCCTTGGCCTCCTCGACGTCGGTGTCCAAGACCTTCCTGCCCTGGTCGATCACGATGACGCGCTCGAGCAGGTTGGAGGCCTCGTCGATCAGGTGGGTCGACATCATGATGGTTCGTGGATGCTCCATGTAGTCCTCGAGCAGGCGGTCGTAGAAGATGGTGCGCGCCGTCGCATCGAGCCCAAGGTAGGGCTCGTCGAAGAACGTGACCGGCGCGCGCGACGCCATCCCGACGATGATTGCCACCGCCGAGAGCTGCCCGCGCGACAGCTTCTTGATGGGTGTCCCCACCGGAAGCCGGAACTGGGCCACCAGGTCGGCGGCGAGATCGTCGTTCCAGTTCTCGTAGAACCACGGGGCCGTGCGCAGGACGTGGGAGGCCTTGAAGTCCTCCGGGTACTTCTGGTTCTCGCGCATGAAGCACAGGCGTTTCAGGACGGCGGCGTTCTCGAACGGACCGCCGCCCAAGACGGACACGTTGCCGGCCGTGGCGGGCTCCTGCCCGGACAGCACTGACATGATGGTTGTTTTGCCTGCGCCGTTGCGTCCCAGCAGTCCGGAGATGGTGTTCTCCTCGACGCTGAAGTCGATCCCGTCCAGCACGGTCGTCTTGCCGTAGGCCTTGACCAGGCCCCTCACTTCGATGGCGGTTCCCATCACCGCACCTCCCGGGTGGTTGTGGATGCTGCCTCGCCGACCATGCCCGCGAGTTGTTCCGGACCGATTCCTAGCCTCGCGGCCTCCTCGATCAGCGGATGAATGAATTGGGCGCTGAACGCCTCCCGGCGCCCGCGCATCAGTTGTTCGCGGGCTCCCGTCGCCACAAACATGCCGATCCCCCGTTTCTTGTAGAGCACCCCGGAGTCCACGAGCCGGTTGAGGCCCTTGCCCGCGGTAGCTGGGTTGATTCTCAGGAACGCGGCGAACTCGTTGGTGGACGGGACCTGGGATTCCTCCGGATAGGTTCCGTCCAGGATGCGGCCCTCGATCTGCTCGGCCAACTGAATGAAGATGGGCTTCGCGTCGTCCATCAGCCCACCCCGTTCCTTGGTTCGCTACTCATGCAACTAACTAAAGCACCGAGCTGCGCGTCCGTCAATCCCTGCCTCCGGGGCGGACACCGCTGATAGCCTCGGTCGTGTGATCGACAACCTGCAGCTCAGGCCGGGGCGACCCGCAGACCTGCCCGCGGTCTTCCGCGCCGAACGGGACTACATGAGGGACATGGAGCCGGCCGCGGAGGCGGGCTGGACGGGGGCCCTGGACAAGAACCTGGAGCTGTGGATCGCCTGCCTCGAGCGCACCGTCGTGGCCGAAGACGACGGCCGCATCGCCGGTTTCGCGATGTGGATGCCCGCCGACGACGGCGCGCTGCTGGTCACGATCCAGGTGCTCCCCGCCTTCCGCCGCCGCGGCATCGGCGGCGTATTGCTGCGCCGCTACCTGACGGACGCCCGGGCCGCGGGGCACGCGACGGCGTCGCTCGGTGTGCACACGGCCAATCCCGCGCGGGCGCTCTACACGTCCGCGGGATTCCGTCACACGGGCGACGACGGCGACTACGCCCTCCTCGAATTGCCCCTCTGAGCGGGGCAACCGCCAGCCCGGGCCGCCCTTCCGGCCAGACGCCGGCCGGCCCGCCCTTCCGGCCAGACGCCGGCCGGGCACAAAAAAGCCCCGGTCCGAGGACCGGGGCTTCCTGCGTCCGAGGACGCTTTCACGGTGGAGGTAAGGGGATTCGAACCCCTGACCTTCTGCATGCCATGCAGACGCGCTACCAACTGCGCCATACCCCCGCGGAGGCGGCCCTGCGCCTAAAATCGGCGGCCGAGCCGATTCAATAATCTACAGCACTCGGGCCGCGCCGCGCCAATCGGAGACCCCCGGCGCCCTCCCGCTGGGTTCCCGTGCCGTCGTGTCATCCCTTGGTTCGACGCGGCGGCCCGGCGCGCCGCCGTAGACTGGCGGCGTATCAAGGGGGAACTCCACCAATGTCTGACTCACCGGAACACCTCGTCGCGGCCCCGAGCAGGCGGGCCGCGCCGCGTTTCGTCATCATCGCCGTCGGCCTGGCTGGCCTGGCGCTATTCCTGAACTTCATCCACGACCTGCGGGACATCGTGGCGCCCGTCTTCCTGGGCCTGAACCTGATGATCGTGGCCTACCCGCTGCAACGCTGGCTCGCGCGCCGCATCCAGCGCTACCTCGCCGCGGCCGTGTCGCTGGTCCTGGTCCTGCTGGTCATCGCCGTGTTCTTCGGCGCCACGGGCTGGGCCGCCAGCGAACTATTGAGGGAACTGCCCTCCTACAACCGGGAGTTCTCGCAACTCTGGGCGGACACCACGGCGTGGCTGGCCGGGCAGGGCATCAGCGAGGCCATGCTGATGGACCAGTTCCGCGCCATCAGCGCCGGCAGCGTGGTGGGATTCCTCACCCCGCTGGTGGCCAACGTGTCCGGGATCCTCTCCGTCCTGGCAACGGTCGTGATGGCAGTGTTCTTCCTCGGCATGGACTCCACGTCCATCGACCGCCGCCTGTCCATGGTGTCCCTCGGCTATCCCCGCGTCGCCACGGCCGTGTCCTCCTTCAGCAACGGGGTGCGCCGGTACTGGGTGGTGACCACGGTGTTCGGCCTGGTGGTGGCGCTCCTGGACGTCGCCATCCTTGGCATCATCGGCGTCCCGCTGGTCTGGGTGTGGGGCGTGCTGGCGTTCCTGACCAACTACATCCCCAACATCGGTTTTGTGATCGGCCTGGCGCCGCCGGCACTCTTGGCCCTGCTCGACGGCGGACCGGGCGCGGCGCTCGCCGTCGTCCTCGCCTACAGCATCCTGAACTTCTCCGTGCAGTCGATCGTCCAACCCAAGTTCACCGGCGAGTCCGTCGGGGTCACGCCGACGGTCTCGTTCCTGTCCCTGCTTTTCTGGTACTGGGTCTTGGGCTGGCTGGGGGCGCTGCTGGCGCTGCCCGCCACCCTGCTGCTCAAGGCACTGCTGATCGACGCCGACCCGAGCGCGCGCTGGCTGAACGCACTCATCTCCAGCAATCCGAACCGAGAGGTGCCCGAGGGGATGCGCGCGACCGCCGAGGACGCCGCGGCGGGAGGGCCCGCGGATCGAGAGGCCGCAGCCGCGGATACCGAGGACCCGGCGGTCGGCGCGGCCGCTAGGCGGTCGGAATCCTAGCCGATTCCCCGGTCGCCCCTGCGGCCGCACGGCGAGGGGCGCCCCTGCCGGCGGCCAGCGCGAGGAGCAGGCCCAGGAAGGCGAGCGCCGCGCCGACGAAGGCGGGCGCCTGGTAGCCCAGGCCCAGGCCGATGACCACCGCGCCCAAGGCCGCTCCAAGGGCGTTCGCCACGTTCAGCGCGGAGTGGTTCAGCGAGGCCGCCAGGGACTGGGCCTTCGGCGCCGAGTCCATCAGCAGCGCCTGCAGGCCCGGGACCAGGATGGATCCCGTGCCGCCGAGGATAAAGACCATGATCAGGGCGGGCACGGGGTACGGAGAGACCAGGCCGAACGTGGTCATAAACACCACCATGGCGCTGGTCGCGATGTAGATGCTGCCGCGCACGGACCAGTCCGCCAGGCGCCCGCCCGCGAGGTTTCCGATCACCATGCCCACCCCGTAGAGCCCCAGGACCAACGGCACGGAGCCGATGGGCAGCCCGGTGACGTCCGTCAGCGTGGGGCTGATGTACGAATAGACGGCGAAGAATCCGCCGAACCCCACAACGCCGGTCAGCATGGCCAGCCACACTTGGCCGCTGCGCAGGGCGCTGAGCTCGCGCCTGATGCTGGCCTCGGCGTGCGCGGGGTTGAACGGGACGAAGAGCTTGATGCTGATCCAGGTCAGGGCGCCCACAAGGCCGACGGCGGCGAACATCCAGCGCCACCCGAGCTGCTGCCCCATCCAGGTCACCACGGGCACACCCAGGACGTTCGCCACGGAAAGACCCAGCATCACCCACGCAATCGCGCGGCCGCGCATGGTCGCGGGCACCAACGAACCGGCGAGGATCGCGGCGATGCCGAAGTAGGCGCCATGAGGCAACCCGGAGAGGAACCGCGTGAAGAGCATCCACTCGTAGTTCGGCGCCACCACGGAGGACACGTTGGCGATCGTGAAGAACGCCATCAGCCACAGCACCATGGTCTTGTGCGGAACACGCGCGCCGATGGCGGTGATGACCGGGGCGCCCACCACCACGCCCACGGCGTATGCGGAGATCAGCAGGCCCATGTCCGGATTGGTCACACCCAGGTCCACGGCGCCCTCCTGGAGCAGCCCCATGATGGCGAACTCCGTGGTGCCGATGCCGAAGCCGCCCATGGCCAGGGCGACGACGGCCAGCAGGAGCACCCGGCCTTCGAGCAGCGTGCTGCGTGGCGGAGTGCTGCGGGCGGTGGGGGTCATACGTGATCCTGCCTTCGGGTTGTGCGTTGAGCGCGCGGAAGTGATGTGCGGCGGCACTGACGCAGACCCACAACAGTCTACGGAACCCCATTCATTCCCGGCGGTCCCCTAGAGCTCCCCCAGCGGCACGGCGGCGTCGCGCAGGAGGTCCGCCGGCACCCGGCGGCCGACGATCCCGCGGAGGGTGTTGTTGACGTCCCAGATGTTGACGTTCATCGCCGCGGCGACGGTCCCGTCCTCGATCCAGAAGGCGATGAACTCGCCCTCCCGCGTGTCGCCGCGGACCACCACCTCGGCGTCGCGCCCGGCGCGGCCCACGTATTCCATGCCGAGGTCGTACTGGTCCGTGAAGAAATAGGGCAGCCAGTCGTACACGGCGCCCTGTCCCAGGATGGTCCTTGCCGCCAGCTTGCCCTGCCGGATCGCGTTGTCCCAGTGCTCCACGCGCAACCGGCCCAAGGACGCGTGCTGCGCGTTCGCTACGTCGCCGACGGCCAGCACGGCCGGATCCTGCGTCCGCAGCATCGGGTCGACGACGATCCCGTTGTCCACGGCGAGGCCGGCGGCCTCGGCGAGCTGTGTGTTCGGGACGGCGCCGACGGCGACGAGCACCAGGTCGGCCGGCACGTCCCCGGCGTCGGTGGAGAGGCCTGCGGCGTGCCCGTCCCGTTCGAGGATGCCCGTCACCGTGGTGCCCAGCCAGAGTTCCACGCCGTTCCGCCGGTGCAGTTCGGCGAAGTGGGCGCCCATGTCGCGGCCCAGCGCCGCCTCCAGCGGCACGGCCCCCGGCGCGACGACGGCCACGTCCATGCCCGCCTCCCTGGCCGAGGCCGCGACCTCCAGCCCGATCCATCCGGCCCCGACGACGGCCAGCCGCCCACCCGCCCGGAAGGCATGCCGGAGCGCCTCCGAGTCCTCGATCCGGCGCAGAGTGTGGACCCCCTCGAGGTCCGCCCCCGGGAGCCGGAGCCGCCGCGGAGAGGCTCCCGTCGCCAGCACCAGCGTGGAGTACCGGAGTTCGTCGCCGGACGCGAGGGAGACGGTGGACGCCGTCCGATTGAGCGCGTCGACCGTCTCGCCCAGCAGCAGGGTCACCGCGTGCTCGCCGTACCAGGACTCCTCGTGCACGAAGGCCTTCGAGCGCTCGTCCTTGCCTTGGAGATACCCCTTCGACAGCGGCGGCCGCTCGTAGGGGGCCTCCGGCTCGTCGCCGACGAGCGTAATGCCGCCGTCGTACCCCTCGGCGCGCAGCGTGGTGATCGTGTGCGCCGCGGCGAGCCCGGCGCCGACGATCAGGACACCCCCACCGTCGGCCAATCCGAGTTGGGTCTGCTCCGACATGGGTTTCTCCTCCGGCACGCGGCCCATCGGGAAGACGGGCCCCTGGCGCCAAGCTAGGTGCGGACGGGCGGGCGGTCAAGGCTTCGCCGGCCGAGCCCCCGAGGAACCGTTCAAAAAGATCTCATTCGCACCATAGACACATGCGCACAAACTGCGCATACTTGGTTTATGCACAAGAGAATCACCTCGGAAATCGAACGGGCCCGCGAACTGCTGCGGGACCTCCCCGACGACTCGATGGAGACGGTCGAACGGTTGGGCGAGGCGCGCCAACTCCTGGACGACGCGCTCAACGACGCCATGGCCGAGGCCGCCCTCGAGGGGGCCTCGCTTCGCTCGGTCGCCCTGCGGGCGGGGCTGTCCCCGAACGCGGTGCCGCCGCGGCTGGCCCGCACCCAGACGCTCAGCGGGTACTCGGATCCGGACGGGAAGGTTGGAAGTTCGTCGGTGGAGCGTGCCCGCTACGACTCGGAGCTCGGGCGGCCGGCCCCGGAGCCGAAGATGACCTTCAAGCGCCGCCGCGCAACCTGACGGGCGGCATGAACCAACGCAGACACCACCGCCGACGCACCACCCACGAAGAGGAGCACGTTATGCCGGACAAGGACTTCACCCACATGGTGTTTCTGCTGGACCGTTCGGGTTCCATGCAGTCGATCAAGTCGGACATCATCGGTGGCTTCGCCGCCATGATCGAAAGCCAGCGCGCTGTTTCCGGGCGCTGCAACGTGTCCCTCTACCAGTTCGATACGGACTTCGAAGCCGTCTACGTGGACCTGCCGCTCGCCGAGGTCCCGCCGCTGGACCTGAAACCGCGCGGAGGCACCGCCCTCCTGGACGCCATGGCCCGCACGGTCGCCACCACCAAGGGCCGCATCGCCGAGCTGCCGCAGGCCCAGCGCCCGGGCTCGATCCACTTCGGGATCATGACGGACGGGCACGAGAACGCGTCCGTGGAGTTCGACCGCCCCGCGATCCGGAAGCTGATCAACGCGGTCGAAAAGGATTCGGACTGGCTTGTCTCCTACCTCGGCTCCAACCAGGACGCTGTCGAAGTCGGCGCCGGCCTAGGAATTTCCGCGGACCGGTCCCTGACGTTCACGAGCGCCACCGTCGACGTCGCCATGTCCGCCTATAGCGAGATGACCACGCGGGCCCGCCGGATGCGCAGCCGCGGCGAGGACGCCGAGGCGATCCGGACCGCCAGCGTGTTTTCGCCGACCCAGCGCAAGGACGCGGGACGTTGACGATCCGGGCCAACATCAGCTGGGTCGCCCCCGATCTCGCCATCGGCGGCGACCTGGCCTACGCCCCGGCCAAGGCGGCCATCCAGGCCGCCGACATCGTCGACTCCGGGGTCACCCACATCCTGGACATGCGCAGCGAGGCGAACGACGCCGAGCTGTGGCCGCGGTTCGGCGTCGCCTACCGCTGGCTGGGCACGGACGACCGCGCGGGGCACACGGTGGACGCGGCGCTGTTCGACGCCGGGGTCCGCGTGGCGAGGACCGCGCGCCGCGAGGGCGGCAAGGTTTTGGCCCACTGCCACATGGGGATCAACCGCGGGCCCTCCATGGGCTACGCGATCCTGCTGGACCGGGGACTCGGCACGGTCGAGGCCTTCGAGGCGATCCGCGAGGCGCGCCCGCAGGCCTTCATCGCCTACGCCACCGACGCGCTGACCGCCCACGGCGCGCGCCGGATCCACCGCGGGGACTCGGCCAGGAAGTGGCGCCGCGAACTGAAGGTTCTCAGGGCGCACATCGACGAGACGCTGACGCCGAGCAAGGTGGGCTTCATCCAACGGGCCATGCGCCAGCACCGCATCGACGACGCGCAGCTTCTTACCTAGGCGGGCGCCCACGCCGCGCGCCGGACGCGGGAACGTCGGTACTGGGTGCTGGGATATCGTCGCAATGGCGGTCAACGCACCGCCGCCACGCAAGGGGAGCCCGGCAACGCCGTTTCAAGAGGGAGGAAACCAGGATGGATCGGGGATTCACCAAGGCCATGGGATACGGCCATCCGGCGGGTCCCGGTCTCGATCCCGGCTTCGGCGAAGCTTTGGCGGCCTGGCTTGGGCTCTTGGAGGACGACCCGCTGGCCGGGGACCCAACGGCGCACTTCACCGCCTGGACCCGCGCCAACGTCCTAAGGCACAACGAACTGCTGGGACGGACGCCCACACCCAAGGAACTGTCCGCCCTCGAATCCGAGCTCGACCGGCTGGACGAGCCGGAGTCCGTCCTGCGCATGTTGCTGCCCGTCGGCGGCGGGGGCTTCGTCGTCGTCCCGCCGTCCGCGTCGCTCCGCTGGGTCCGCCACAACGACGACGTGGACTATGTTTCGGCCCTGGCCGCGAGCCCCGACGGGCGCTCCTTCGCCGTGTCGGACGCCTCTCTCCCCGGCTATCCCGGCCGGCAGGACGCACGAGGCCGCGACGCCGCGGACGGGCCGGAACCTGGACCTGGAACGAGCCTCACCGCCGACCGTGCGGGCGCGTCGCTGGCCTCCGCGGACGCGTATCCGGGACACCACCCGGGCGACCACCCGCTCGTCCCGCTGGTGGTGGAGTCCTACCTGCTGTGGTCCGGCCTCTGCCGCGACGGGGGGCACGTCCACGCCACCATCCGCCCTGCCGTCGCGACGTTCTGGATGCGCGATTCCTCGGAGTATGGGAACTTCTCTGCAATGATGCAGGAATGACGCGACACCACCAGCCCAGACACAGCGGAAACGGGCTGCGGATCGCGGTTCTGGCACACCTGCACCACCCCATAGCCTCTCCCTTCGCCGGCGGCCTCGAGACGCACACCGCGCAGGTTGTCGCGGCGCTCGCCAACCGGGGCCACGACGTCGTGTTGTTCGCGAAGGGCGGCAGCAGTGTGGCGTGCCGCCATGTCACCGTCCTGGACGGCGGCTTCAACGTGGCCGGCCATCCGGACAGCGCGGGGCGGGATCTCCAGCACGACGTCCTGGACCGCGCGATGGCGACGTCGGTGCGGTACGCGCAGGACGGCTACGACGTCGTCCTGAACAACTCGCTCAGCCCGGTCCCCCACGTGGGGCTGCGCGGACGCCCGACCCTCAACGTGTTCCACACCCCTCCCCTGCCGCGCATCGTGGAGGTCTTTTCGGGGGCCGGCTGGGCGCCGGACCCACAGCATGCCTACGTCAGCGTCTCGGAGTCCAACGCGCGCGCATGGAGGGCGCATCTGCCGGACATCGGCGTAATCCACAACGGAATCCCGCTGGAACAGTGGGGCGCCGGTGGCCGGCGGCGGATCGGCCAAGCCGTGTGGACCGGTCGGATCACGCCGGAAAAGGGCGCACACGTGGCCATCGCCGCCGCCCGCCGCGCGGGCATGGACCTGGTGCTGGCGGGTCCGATCCACGACCGCGAGTACTTCTCGATGATGATCGAGCCCGAACTGGACGATTCGATCCGCCACGTCGGGCATCTTGACCACCGCCGTCTGAGGGGGTTGATCGCCGGCGCCGAGGTTTTTGTGGCCTCGCCCCTCTGGGAGGAGCCGTTTGGCCTCAACGTGGTGGAGGCGCTCGCGTGCGGCACACCGGTCGCCGCGCTGCCTGGCGGCGCCATGTCGGAGATCCTCGATCCAGGCGCGGGGGTTGTGGCACGCGACTCCGGTGCCGAGGCGCTCGCGGAGGCCGTCGCGGCCGCGCGCGCCCTGCCGAACGAGGCCGTGCTGCGCGCCTCCCTCCGCTTCTCGATCGAGACGATGGTGGACCGTTACGAGGAGGCGATGCTGGGGCTGGTCGCCGAGACGGCAGCGGCGGCCACGGCGCACGAGTCGACCGGCGAGCAGGCCGGGGAAACCGCGGCCGGGCCGTGAGTGGGGCCGGACCGTGATCCGGGAGGTTCGGCCGGGCGGCCCCCAAGGCCGCGGACGCCGCCGGCTCCGGGTCGCCTACTACGCGCACCACCACGGGACGGGGCACCTGCGCCATGCCCAGAACATCGCGTCCCTGGATCTGGTGGACCTCATGGTTACCAGTACCGGTCCCCGGAACCACCGGCTGCTGCCCGGCCCCGCCGACTACGTGGCGCTGGAACCGGACGTCGGACCCGATGGCGCGCCCTTGGGACACCGGCCGTCGGAGGGGCTCCACTACGCCCCGAGCCATCCGGCGATCCGCAGGCGCTTCGCGGAGCTTTCGCGGGCGTGGGCGGACTTCGGCGCCGACGCGGTGGTGGTGGACGTGTCGGTGGAGGTCGCCGTCTTCGCCCGGCTCTCCGGTTACCCGCTTGCCTTCCGCCGGATGCCCGGCAAGCGCACCGATGCCGCACACGCGTTAGCCTACGGAGCGGCCGACCAGCTGATGGCGTACTACCCGTCGGCGCTGGAGGACCCGGCGCACCTCGCTCTCCACGGCGCGAAGAGCTCATACCTCGGCATGCTCGCCCCTCCCGGCGGGACACCGGGCTCGCGCACGGACACCCTCCCGCGCCGGGCCCCCGGCGAGCGCAGGAGTGTGGTGGTCCAGACCAGCCTCGGCGGCGGAGTGGGGGTCGGCGGCATCGCGCGCGCCGCACGCGCCACGCCGTCCTGGGACTGGCGGGTGGCCGGACGGGTCGACGCCGCCTCCGAGGCGCCGCCGGAGAACCTGCGCCTGCTCGGCGTTGTCGCCGATCCGGGCGAACTGATGGCTGCGGCCGAGGTCGTTGTCACATCGGCCGGCCACAACGCCGTGGCCGCGGCGGCCGTGGCGGGGCGGCCAACCGTCATTGTTCCCGAGGAGCGCCCGTTCGGCGAGCAGGCCTCGTTTGCCGAACGGCTGCGCGGGATTTCCGGCACCGCCGTCGCGCCGGATTGGGACGCGGTCCCGGATTGGGAGGCCCTGCTGGGGCGACTCGCGGCCGGTCCCCCCAACGCGCTTGGCGATGCCCTCTTCAGCGACAGGGAAGCTTTCCGGGCCGGGTTCGACGCGCTGCTCCGGCGCACCGTCCGGCCGTCCGGGTAGGCTGCCCACCGCCGCCGCTCACAACACAACGAAGGAAGCCCCCGTGTCCGAGGAATCCGACCTGATCAACCTAGATTCGCTGCTCTCCACGCAGGAGCGGGACCTGCGCGACTCCGTGCGCTCCTTCGTGGACGCCAGGATCAAGCCCAACATCGCCACTTGGTACGAGGACGGCGTCTTCCCGCTGGAGATCGTCCCCGAAATGGCCCAGCTGGGCCTGCTGGGCATGCACCTGAAGGGCTACGGCTGCGCCGGACGCTCCGCGGTCGACTACGGCATCGCGGCGGCCGAGCTCGAGGCCGGCGACTCGGGCCTGCGAACGTTCGTCTCCGTCCAGGGCTCGCTGGCGATGAGCGCCATCCACAAACACGGCTCCGAGGAACAGAAGCGGGAATGGCTGCCCCGGATGGCGCGGGGAGAGGCCATCGGCTGCTTCGGCCTGACCGAGCCCACAGCCGGCTCCGACCCGGGGTCGATGCAGACCTTCGCGCGCCGCGACGGGGACGACTGGGTGATCAACGGATCCAAGCGCTGGATCGGCCTGGCCTCGGTGGCGCAGGTCGCCGTCGTCTGGGCCCGGACCGAGGACGGGGTCCGCGGTTTTGTGGTTCCCACGGATACCCCCGGCTTCTCCGCCGCGCCGATCGGGCAGAAGCTCTCGATGCGCGCGTCGATCCAGTGCGACGTCGAACTTGTGGACGTGCGGCTTCCCGGCGATTCCGTGCTGCCCCTCGCCACGGGCCTGCGCGGGCCGTTCGAATGCCTGAACGAGGCCCGTTACGGCATCATCTGGGGTGCCATGGGCGCCGCCCGGGACAGCTACCTCGCCGCCCTGCGCTATTCGCGGGAGCGCCTGCAGTTCGGCAAGCCCCTGGCCGGCTACCAGCTCACCCAGCAAAAGCTGGTGGACATGGCACTCGAGATCAACAAGGGGTTCCTGCTGGCCCTGCACCTGGGCCGGCTCAAGGACGCCGGGCGGTTGGAGCCGCACCAGATCTCCGTGGGGAAGCTGAACAACTGCCGGGAGGCGATCCGGATCTGCCGCGACGCCCGCGCCGTGCTCGGCGGCAACGGCATCACCCTGGACCACTCCCCGCTGCGCCACGCCAACAACCTCGAATCCGTCCGCACGTACGAGGGCACGGACGAGGTCCACACGCTGATCCTGGGCAACCGGATCACGGGCATCCCGGCTTTCCGGTAGGGGAGCGCCGGGAACGGGACCTGGCCGCGCCCGCCTCCCCACCGGCTAATAGGGCCCGCCGTGGGCGGCGTCCGCGGTTTCCCCGTCGGTCGGCTGGCGCAACACCCGAATCGCGGGGGCCTCCGGGGACCAGTCGATGAGCCCCAGCTCGCGGAAGGCCTGGAGCCAGCCCCCCATGGGCCAGGTCCCCCACTTCTCGCGGAACACCGCGGCATTGGCGACGATGTCCGCGAAATGGTTCAGCGGGGGGCGGTGCGATCCGTGGTGCTGGTGGAACATCGTGGCCCGCGAGAACCCCAGCGGAACGCCTCGCTCGCGCGCCGCGAAGGCAAAGTCTGTGTCCTCGGCGCCGTAGCCGGTGTAGGACTCGTCGAAACCGCCGATCCGCTCGAAATCCTCGGCGCCGACGGCGAATCCCAGCGTCCAGAACATCTCGTACCGGCCCGACGGCGCGGCCGCTCCCTCCGGAGCCAGCCCCTTCCGCGCCGCATGCGGGACCGATGCGGCGGCCAGCGACGCGTCGTCGACCGCGCCGGTCGCCAGCGGGGCGCACAGATAGCGCGGCGTGGCCATGGCGATCCCGCCCAGCGACTCGGCGTCGGCAAGGAGGATGCCGAACATGTCCCGCGCCGGGATGCAGTCGACGTCGAGGAAGACGTAGCGGGCGCCGGCGGCCCGGCGCGCCGCGAGGTTACGGGCCGCGGCCAACGGGAGCGCTCCGGCGCCATCCGCGTCCAGCCGGAACTGCCTCAGCGGAATGCGCGAGTCGAGTTTTTGGGTTGGCCGTTCGCCCATGTGCACAACAACGATTTCCAGCGGTCCGGGGTTGGCACGGTTCGCGCCCGCGACCAGCCGGCGCAGGTGTCCCTCGCGGCCGCGGACGACCACCAAGAGCGAGGTGTCCTGCGCGAAGACGCCGCCTTCCATGTTCCGTCCCCTTTTCGGTGGCCTAGAGTCGTTAGCCTATAGCGGCGGCGGAAGGGGACACGTGGGCGAGGATTCTTCGGGGGGCGGCATCAGGGTGGCGTCGATCCCCTACAGCCAGGTCTACATCCGGCACCTCGAGGCCCCCTCGGGAAGCGGAACGTCGCGCGTGCGGCGCCTGCCCGACCCAGACCCGGCCGGCGGAGGGAAGTTCACGCAGTCGGTCTGGTGGCCGCCCGTGATGCTTTCAGCCGGGTGGGTCGCCGGCCACCACCGCGAGTTCGACCTGATGCACATCCACTTCGGATTCGACGCCATCAGTCCCGCCGGGCTCCGGGCACTGGTCGACGAGCTTCGGCAGCGCGGAAAGCCCTTGGTTTACACGGCGCACGACCTGCGCAACCCGCACCACGAGGATCCGCGGGCGCACAACGAGCACCTGGACATCCTGGTCCCGGCCTCCGACCGTGTGGTGACGCTGACGGCCGGCGCCGCGGCCGAGATCGGCCGCCGTTGGGGCGTGGAGGCGGTCGTACTGCCCCACCCGCACGTCGTCGACTTCCCGACGATGGACCGGCTGCAGGCCACCAGGCGAAGGGGCGGAGCCGACGCCGCGCCTCCGTCGTCCCGGAACCCCTTCCGGGTCGGCGTGCACCTGAAAAGCATCCGGCAGAACATGGAACCGGGCATCGTCGAGCCGCTGGCAGAGGCCGTGGCGGGCCTGCCGCACGCCGAGCTGACCGTCAACGTGCACCGCGAGGTCGTCGACCCGGCGTCGAAGGCGCACCGGCCCGACGTCGCGCGGCTCCTGCGCGAGGGGCACAACGCCGGCCGGTGGGTCCTGGACGCCCACGACTACTACGACGAG